>NZ_JBMVQY010000001.1:0-2115169 GCF_049537125.1 Limisphaera sp. VF-2 | reverse complement strand
GGATCGCTCACGAATTTCAGGTCCTCCGTCACCACCCAAACCCCGTTGCTCAGCACGTAGCTCGTCTGCCGGATGCGCCGGCCCAGCGCATCGTACGCCCAGTCCACCCGCCCCCAACCGGCCCGATCGCTGGCCCCGTAGCTCATCACCCGCACCGGCCGGTTCTCCGCGTCCCAACTGTACACCCACCGCCCGTCCCGTACAAGGTTGCCGTCCGCGTCGTAGATCAGGGTTTCGGGACTCTGCGCTACAAAGCCCCCCCGCACCTCCGACTGCACCCGGTCCGGATTGCCCCGCACCACCCCCAAGTTCGTCACCACCACCCACCCGCCGCCCATGCCCAGTTCCCTCCACCGCCACGCGGCCAGAATTTGCCATTCGTGCAGAACGCCACCCATGCACGCAAATCCGCCGATTCAACCGGCCGCTGTGCACGCAGAAATTCCCTTTCAGGCGTAGACAGCACTGGATTTTTTGGCCCACAGATCACGCAGAGCACGCAGAAAGGACTCATCGGGGTATGCATCGGAAGCCGCGAGGTCCTGAAATCCCCACAGAGAAAGCACCCTGCGGCCTCCGCCGCCACCCAGCCAGGCCTATAAAGGCGCACAGCACCACACCGATCCCGCACGGGCCCTCCCGTGGGGCGCATATGAGTTTTTTGCAGGGTGGAAGGCAGAGTGGGGGAAGAGCAATGACCACCGACGATTGCGCCAGAAGGTCTCCAGACAGAGCAGCGCTTCATCGCCCCGCGGACTCCAGAACTGGCCCGGGCGTTTGAAGCGGCATTGATCCTGGCCACAGGTCGCTTCCACCAGGTCGCTCCCGATGGGTTCGCCCGCCCGCCGGACCGCCCGATCATCCATCCGCCCCTGCTGTTCCCGGAAGTAGGCCACTTCCCTGGCCACCGCGGTCGCACGGGCGCCGCCGGGCAGGGCGGCCAGGGCTTCTTCCAGTTGTCGAATTACTTTCACGGAGGATTCGTGCTTGCGTTGTCGCACCAATGGCTGGAACCAGGCCGTCAGTTTCGCCTTGTCCTTGCCGACGAGCGCCCGGCCCACCGCCGCCAGATGCTGCACGGCATGGGAGAAGTCCAGCCGCTGGCGCGCCTGCGGCCAGCGGTCGTCGGACAGCCGCCACAGCCACACCGCCCCGTCCCCAAGGACCAGCGCCCCGGCCGCCTGGCCCAACCCGCGCCGCAGCGCTTGGGCACGTTGGCCCTGGCGCTTGGCTTCACGGTCGAGGGTGGCGCGCGGCAGGCAGAGGCCCGTCAAGTGCTCCAGCACGGCGCTGGCCTCCAGCCCGAGGGCGGTGTCGGCGGGGGTGCGCCCCTTCTTGCAGCGCTTGCAGTAGCCCCGGGTGCGCTGGACGGGGATGAACCCGAAGCGGCACTTGAAGGTGCGGGCGTGACCGGAGGACAGACGCCTGAGGGGCTGGCCGCACACCGGACAGGTCGGCGGGGTGGCGTCGGCATTGGTTTGCGTACCCCGTGCGACCGCCTGCCGGAGCAGTTCTCGGACGTCGTGGGCGGCCTGCACTTCCAGATGGCCCAGGTTTTGGTCGCTGGCTTGGACCAACTGTTGCATGGAACGCTCCAACGCGCACGCCGCCCGCGCGGCCAGCACCGCCAGCAGTTCGCATGGGACGGGAAGGGACGCCGAACTGGAAACAGACTCAAGGCAGTTTGTTTTCATGCCGCAAGCTTACACCACTCTGCAAGAAACTGAGATGCGCCCCCTCCCGTGGACAGCTTTGGCGCAGATAAGGCGGCAGGCCAGCTAAGGAGGCGGTCTGACGCCGCTTGAGCCGGCCCAGCTCAACCACTTCAACCAGCACAGCCACCGCGGCCAAGGTGCTGGTGCCGCTGCAGGGGCTGCAGTCCAATCGATGCCCACCGAGGAAGGCGGCTAGACCCAATGAGTCGGTACAGGCCCCTCCCAGGAGGACTACGTGTCATGTGCTAAGTTTCAGCCCCGGGTCTTTGGCCAACATTCGCGTGTAACCCTACCCTCAGGTGCCTCAGGCGCACTGACGCAAGACCAACCAACCGCGCCAATGGTCCGGTCACCGGATTAGAGAAAGCCGCGGAAAGCCCTCCTCGGGTAGACTGAGACGCCGGGGTGGCCACCGACCAGCTATCGCGGCCCCGCGCGCACTCAACCAGGGGAGCACTTTGCGCCAGAGGCGCATGATCTTCTCCGAATGCCCGACTTCGGCTGTCCGAGTCCGCGGCGAACTGCCATGATACCCCGCTCCAGAGACTCTGAACCCACAAGAGCGCGATCAACAGAGCGCACATAGCGCCCTCGTGCGGCAATTTGATCTCTTGAGCCGAGAGTCAAGAAGAACACCAATGAAACGCATCGTCTCGCAACGAACCCAATCACCGAAACATCCAACGCTCATTGAACGTCAAGCGGTAACGGACTCTGCCTATGTAATCACAGAGAAGCACGATAAACAATCCTTCCGTCCTTTATAACCATCAAGCCACTATCGACAACGATGCGGGTTTCACCGTCGCCTTCCTCCATGCGGCGCAATTCGTAATAGTACACTGTCCCCCCCTCCTTTTCCAATAGCTTTCTGATTGTTTCATATTCACTCGATACCAGTTGTTCAAGCGCTGCGAGCTTCTCCCTGACGCGCCGCAGGTATTCCTCGAGTTCCTCCGGCCGATCCTTTCGCCGCTCTACACCAGAAACAAGCGCCCGCATATATCCGAGCGCCCGGTGCTCATGAGTGCGTAATACATGCAGGGACGCCGGCTCCAACACCTCATAGTGCTTGGCCTCTTCAGGGTTCTTACGGCGAAACAATGCCGCCTCATCCCTCGGAGTGCGGCAACCGGCAGCAATGAAAGCCGCAAGGCAGATTCCAACAGTAGCGATTCGGACTCTGTTTATGTCATTCAGCCACATACTACACAGCAGATCATGTACTGTCTAGTACCACAACTCCCATTAATCCTCTCCTGATGCACAACATAACCTTTACCATTGATGATAACGCTCAGAAGGAGCTCGAACTCCCAATCGACCCTTCTGGACTTGTCATTACACGTGAATCTCCCGGCTCCAAGCTGCGCTACTATGCCATAATGCGATCCACCCATGCAGTCAATAAAACAACCAACAAATTTATACCAAAGGTCGCGGCCAATTCCCAAATCCCCAGTGAACACATCCTGGACGCCAGGGAGCCCACCCTTATCGAGACACTCGTCACCGAGTTTGCCGCAGTAGAACTGAGCGTGAATCCACTTGCCAATCTTTTCTACGCCATGCTTTGCTGCACACTCGGCTGCGCAATATGCGGCCCGCTTTAGGGGGTTAGGTAGCTTTGGGGGGCGTGGTTTCCTCGGCTTCTGGCCATCGCGACCTTCATAGTCCGCGAGGGAGTCTAGAGTAGCGTTATACGCATTGAGGCTTTCGTCGTTCTCCATCGGGTCACCGCTGAGCCAGCAGCCCGTACGTGCACTATACGCCCGATACTCAAAAAGTACCAGCCCCCTGGCCGGGTCGCTGCGTTTGCCACTGAAGCGGAAGGGGTTAGAAGCGCCGGCAAGACCGGTGGTGCGGAGGGGTTCGCCGAAGGGACCGTACTCGTAGCGGGCGGTCGCCGTGCCGGTGGAAGCAGAGACCAACTGCCAGACATTGCCGTTGCTGTCGTAGGTCACAAACTGCGTCCCCGAGGCCGGACCGCTCGCCATCCGCACCCAGAGCAGACCGCCCACGCCACCGGCACCGTCCAGCGTCTCGCTTAGGTCCAGGGCCCACACATAGCTGCGCACCACGGCATGGTTCGTGGCATTCAGTTCTGCAATGTGCCGGCCGAACCAGACCGGATCGCTCACAAATCTGAGATCCTCGGTCACCACCCAGACCCCGTTGCTCAGCACGTAGCTCGTCTGTCGGATGCGCCGGCCCAGCGCATCGTACGCCCAATCCACCCGACGCCAACCGGCCCGATCCGCCGCCCCGTAGTTCATCACGCGCACCAACCGGTTCTCCGCGTCCCAACTGTACACCCACCGCCCATCCCGTACAAGGTTCCCATCCCCGTCATACACCAGGGGCTCCGGACTCTGCGCCCCGAAGTCCGAGCGCACCTCCGACTGCACCTGGGTCCGGACTGCCCCGCACCACCCCCAGCCTTATCATCCCACCTCCACCCCGCCGGCGCAATACACCCTCCACCACCATGCGGCTTGAGTCTGCCATCCACGCACCAGAGCCGCTGCCCGCATTGAAGTCTCGTGACGCCACAGCCCACAGACCACCTCGAGATTCCGACGCTAGTCCACAGAGCATTCCTCTTAGCCCACAGATCACGCAGAATACACAGAAATGCCTAGATCTCCAACCGACGCAAAAGCCCGCAGGCCACTAACACTACTGGGTCATGAACGTCTCACCCCGCACAAAGGGCAGCACCGAAGCTGCCGGATCAGCCAGCCGACAGATCGATCGCGATCTCGGGCTGGGTCTGGAACTGCACCTCCCCGGGCACTCCGGCCTTCCGGCGCCGGGCGCGGTCCTCGGTCCACTCCTTGGGCAGATACAAACGCGAGGCCACCGGCAGGCTCGCCTCCCAGGTGGCCACCGACAGCGACACCGCCCCCTGGCAGTTGTCCTGTTTGCCCAACTGGGCGCAGGACTGCCGCGCCACCCCGACCGAATGCCGGCCCTTCTTCGGAATGCCGGTGTCGTCGACGATCCAGGCCACGATGGGTTGCTTGTGGCTCATGGCCGGCAACACCTACCGGGTGACGGCGTCCAGCAGGGCCTGGTCGCTCCAGGCCGCTTGGGCCACCCGATCGTGCAGGGACTGCCGGGTGGGCTGCACGCGGTCGGGATGGAGCCGGGCCGCCATGGGCTCGATCGACTGCCGCTGGCCGGGCAGCAGCAGGCCGCGGCAGTAGTCCTTCAGCGGCGCTTCCCGGTCCCGATGCCCCGCGGCCCTGGCCAAGCCCTCCCAATAGGCCGCGAAGCGCTTTTCCTGCGGGCTTGGACCCGGATGGGCGGTTCGCATGAAACCATTCTAGCACAATTTGTTGCGTTTGTGACCAAGGAGTACTAGTGGAAAGGACAGATACGAACGCATCATCGATGCTGCGCCGTCACCGTTCCCCAAGAGAACGCGCAGCCTCTGAGCTCCACTTCTTCGGTCGACAACAAGCCAGTCCCCGCGACTCAGGAAACCTGCTCTACGGGGAGACACGGCCGCCGCGCTTGCCCCTCGCCCATGGCTCGACATTTCCCCTCCGCTGACTGCCCTTTTCTTCTTCTTGCTGTTTACCTCTGCGGGCTGCTGCACGCCGCCCCTTTGCCTCCTTCGCGTGCTACCCAGGCTTTGCCAGCGCCGCAGGGCAGTAACCTCAAGCGCGGCGCCAACGCTCTGAATGATCGTCCACAGACATTTCTTGACCGCTATTACGGTGCTGGCCTGCAGAACCAACAGAAACACACCCTGGGCTTGCGGGGCTCGACGATCACCTGCAAGAGCAGTTCTCATGTGACGCTCAACTTCGCATACATCTTCCTCGACACACGGCTAGGCCATCCGTGCCTCACCGATAGATCCTGATCTCCCGGGTCCTGTCATTCACGACAACTAAATACTCCATATACACGGACCATGGCTGCCACCTGAAGAGTAACAGCCATTCGTCTGCACCGGCCGCTGTATTCGGCTCACTGGCAAACAGGACGAAAACACACTTCGCTCCCCGAAGTTGCGGCTGGCTGCTGTTTATATACTCGCATGCCATTCCCAGAACTTCCTCCGCTATCAGCCTCGGTGTCGCGTCTCTTGGGATAAGCACAATACAGTCTTTCTCAACTTCAACTGGGGGTCCTGCTTTCTGTCCTTCGGAAACACGACAGGCGCACAGCACTCCAGCGGCAGCAGTCAACACTAGTACTACGCCCCAGCTCATCGCTTCGACCGGTTCGATGGGTACAACGTGCAGTAATATTCGTACACCTGGATCATGTGCTCGGCCTTCTGGATCCGGCGTCTGATTTTCTGCGCGCAGTCCTCGTCCGTACCGCATTCCGGCAAGGCCGCCTCATAGCAGACCTTCGACACGGTGTGGGCCACAACTTCCTCTGCGCACAATTCACCCATGTACCTGTCTTTCACGCGAGTCACGCCACAATCACACTCGGGGCAGCGGCTCTTCGCCAAGTGTATGCGTTCGTGTTCCCAGATACACCGTCTTAAGATATCCTTCACCCGAGGATTTGGCTCCACATCTGCGGCCCATGTGCAAATGTGTTTAACCCCACCGCAACACACAATACCGCCGTCGGGCACGCGGCCATCCCGCAGTCGCCGGAATCTTTCACATACTTTAGTGCACCTTAGTAAGCAAGCGCCGCGGCACCAGCCCAAGCCTGTCAACTTCGTCAGCGGGAGCGTTGCTGGCGAACCCATAAGGATTCACGTCACCCCTTTCCTCGATCGGATCGCGGCTGATCCACCTCCCTCTGGTGGCCGAGTAAACGCGGTATTCGTAGAGCACCAGTCCCGTTGCGGTGTCTGTGCGTTTGGTGCTGAAGCGGAAGGGATTCGACACGGCGGCAGGGCCGGTGGTGCGGAGGAGTTCGCCGAACGGGCCGTATTCGTAGCGGGCAGTCTCGGTGCCGGTGGTAGCAGAAACCAACTGCCAGACGTTGCCGTTGCCATCGTAGGTCACAAAATGCGTCCCCACGCCCGGGCCGCTGGCGATTCGAACCCAGAGCAGGCCGCCGACTCCACCCGCGCCGTCCAGAGTCTCGCTCAGGTCCAGGCCCCAGACGTAGCTCCGGACGAGCGCGAGGTTCGTTGCGTTCAGCTCTGCAATGTGCCGGCCGAACCACGCCGGATCGCTCACGAATTTCAGGTCCTCCGTCACCACCCAAACCCCGTTGCTCAGCACGTGGCTCGTCTGTCGGATGCGTCGGCCCAGTGCATCGTACGCCCAGTCCACCCGACGCCAACCGGCCCGGTCTGTGGCCCCATAGCTCATCACTCGCACCAGTCGGTTCTCCGCGTCCCAACTGTACATCCACCGCCCGTCCCGAACAAGGTTGCCGTCCGCGTCATAGATCAGGGTTTCGGGAGTCTGTGCCACAAAGTCCGACCGCACCTCCGACTGCACCCGGTCCGGATTACCCCGCACCACCCCCAGGTTCGTCACCACCACCCACACCCCGCCGGTCCGATTTTTCACCTGCGCCTCCCCGTACCAGTACCTCCCCTGCTGCACCACCGGCGCCCATTCATTGGTGCCCCACCACAGCGTCACCGTCGCATTCGTCCCTGCCTCCCCCGACACCGCCACATACGGCGGCACCCACCGGCGTGGACCGGCTCGCAAAACCCACCATGCCTGCCAACCCCTTGAAACCACAGTGGCTGCCCCTGCACCAATTCTCTCCGCACGCTTCGGGGAGAAGCCCGCCGCTCCCGGCCATGCAGCAATTAGCCCCGCTTGCTCCTCCATTTTACTTCCGCTCTTGCCATCCACCACAGCGTTGCCGGTGGCCGACCTTTTCCCGCGCTGGTTAAGGCCAGCCACATTACTTACACCGCTTGTGCCCCACAGCCCCCGTTCAATCGTAGTCTCCGAACAAACTGTCCGGCTTCTCGATCTTCAATGACTCCAAGGCTCCAGCTTCCTCGAAGGCTTCAACCTTCGGGAGCTTCGTCCATCCCTTCCGAGTGACCTCTTCGCGATCGAATAGCAGTTTCGTGAACACTATCCGCGTGTCCAATTTCACCGGCGGAATTCTCGGATGAACGTTTGTTTCCAGAGGGATCAAGATGGACGTCACAACCCAATTGGGTTGTTCCCTCCGCGTGTACTGCCCCCGGTACAGGGGATGGCAAAACACAGCGACGCCCTGATTTGGCCAATAGAAAAAGGTGTTTACACCGTCCTCCTGCATTACAACCGAAGGGCTTCCAAGAACGTTCGTCCAGTTGGCCAACGTGGAGCCCAGCACACAATGCGTGGACCCCAAACGGTTTGTCAGCGCAGCTTCCAGCGCATTGAAACAGGAACCTTTGAAACAGGCAGAAATGCAGGCTCCAATGGTCGCAACGGCAGCAAATAACAAAGCAATCACTCGTTGCATGTGCCTCAATACTTCGGGTCCAGGCCCTTTGGCCGATACTTTGCACACCAGTCCTTGCAGGACTTGTCCTTGGGGCAATTCAAACCGTGTTGGTTGGCTTCCATGTCCGACATCGAATCCAGAAACTCTTTCAGGAGGTTGTCGCTTTTGTTTCGGCAGATGTCACAGAGTTCCCGAGCCAGCCCGATTATGGCAGCAGTCTGTTTCGCGCCCTTTTTGGCCGAGCAGCAGTGGGCCAGACAATGGAAGTACTTGTCGGCTCCGATGGTGTTCGCCTTCCTCATGTCGCGGTAGTTCTTGCAGAAACAGGCGGCTGCTTGGAGAGGATCGTACCAATCGTCTGGAGGACTCGGGGGCAAGGGTGGTGGTTGCGGCCATGCTTGAGGTGGCAAATACAGTCCGAACGGATCAAACGTAATCACTGGATTGTTGTGAACGCACGCATAGAGGTGGTTCTCCTCGTCGAGACCCACAACGGCACGAGTGCTGTTGATTAGCTCGGACCCACGTTCATTGATGGGGTCCATGCATGTCCAGCGGCCCATGCTGGGTGAGTAGACCCGATATTCGTATAAGACCAGCCCCGTGCCCGGATCCGTCCTTTTCGTGCTAAAGCGGAAAGGGTTGAGGGGAGCCGCGGGGCCGGTGGCGCGCAAGGGCTCGCCGAAGGGACCATATTCATAGCGCGCTGTCTCCGTGCCGGTGCCGGCGGAAACCAACTGCCATACGTTCCCGTTGCCGTCGTAGGAGACAAAATGCGCACCCGAGGCCGGACCACCGGCCAGCCGCACCCACAGCAATCCGCCCACGCCACCGGCACCGTCCAGCGTCTCGCTCAGGTCCAGGCCCCACACGTAGCTGCGCACCACGGCATGGTTCGTGGCATTCAGTTCTGCAATGTGCCGGCCGAACCACACCGGATCGCTCACGAATTTCAGGTCCTCCGTCACCACCCAAACCCCGTTGCTCAGCACGTAGCTCGTCTGCCGGATCCGCCGGCCCAGCGCATCGTACGCCCAGTCCACCCGACGCCAACTGGCCCGGTCTGTGGCCCCGTAGCTCATCACCCGCACCAACCGGTTCTCCGCGTCCCAACTGTACATCCACCGCCCGTCCCGCACAAGGTTGCCATCCCCGTCATAGATCAGGGTTTCGGGAGTCTGTGCCACAAAGTCCGACCGCACCTCCCACTGCACCCGGTCCGGATTACCCCGCACCACCCCCAGGTTCGTCACCACCACCCACACCCCGTCGGTCCGGCTGTTCACCACCGCCTCCCCGTACCAGTACCTCCCCTGCCGCACCACCGGCGCCCCCTCGCTCGTGGCCCGATTTCGCCACACCCGCTCCAATTGTCCGCGGCTTGTCCCGGAAAAATGACAGAATGCCGAGTCTTGGCCGGGCCCATGAACGAACGGCGCCCGTGCCCAAACCGACCCCCGAAGTCCCGGATGCAGTGTCCGGAAATGACACAACCCTCTGGCGCGAACCCGCTCGAGCAGCTCCACCCGGGGGCAGCGAGATCCGGGGGGTGAGATCCAAGGTTCAAAACCGGCGCACCATGCATCCGGCGCAGACGCGGTCCCGAACGCGTTTCGCGGAGCGCCCAAGAATCGTTGGGAATGAACTCAGGCTCGAAATTCTGGTTGGAGTTCTCGGTTGCGGGTTGGCAGGCAAGCGTTATGTTGGCATCGTGGACTGGCAGCAGGCAGCCTCACTTGGCATCGTGGCCGCCACCGCGGTTTGGATGGGTTGGCGCCTGTGGCGACGGCGTCGCGGGTCCGGGGCGCGGGCGATCGGCTGCGGTTGCCGTGGGGGTGCCTCCGCCGGCCGGGCGGGCACGATTCATTACCACGCCCGCAAAGGAGAGCGGCCCCGCGTAACCATCCGGTTTGGCTGACGTTTCCATTCGCAACACCTCAACGGCGCGCGACGGAAGACAAGGGAGACATGGGCAAAATGAGTTCATCCGTGCATTTACTGGGGCGATCCGCACTGACAAGCCGCGATCCGGCAGAACAAGCGCACTGGCAACCCAACACGGACCTGTACACCACCGAAGACGGGCTCGTCATCAAGGTTGAGCTGGCCGGGATGTCCAGCGAGAATTTGGAGATCACCGTGGAGGGCAACCGCCTTTGCATCCGCGGGCACCGGCCGGACAGCTGTCGGGCGGCCCGATGTAATTTTCTCATCATGGAGATCACGTATGGGCCGTTCGAGCGGGTGTTGGAGCTGCCGGAATGTTACGATCTGGATCGTGCCAAGGCGATTTACGTGAACGGGTTCCTGCGCATCGATGTACCGCTGGCCCGCCCGCCCGGCCCGGGCAAAAAACGCCTGAGGGTCGGCCCCCGGCCGTCTGCGGATTGAGCCGGCCCACCGCCGGAGCCTTCTGATCCCCACCGATGCCCCATTCGCCGGAATCGCCGGACACTGAATTCGTCAGCATCCTGGACGTTGCCAGCAGTACAGGAGCCCCTCCTCGCATTTCCTCCCGCGTTTTGCCGGAAACCCTGCCCATCCTGGGGCTGTCGGACATCGTGATTTTCCCCGGGATGGTCACCCCGCTGATGGTGGAGTCAGAGGCGAGCATTCGCCTTATTGATGACGTGGTGGCCGGAGACCGGTTGTTGGGCGTGGCCCTCCAGCGAAAGCCGGACGTGGAGAATCCGCGGCTGGAGGATCTTCATCCGGTGGGCTGCGCGGCGCGGCTGTTGAAAATGTTGAAGTTCCCGGACGGCACGGCCCGCGTGCTGGTCGAAGGCCTGTGGCGGATCGGTCTCCGGGAGGCCGTTCGCGAAAAGCCGTACCTCGTGGTGCGTTACGAGTTGCGCCGCGATCAAAAGGACGACTCGGTGGAAACCCTGGCGCGTTTCCGCAATGCCCAGGCGGAGTTCCAACACATCAGCGAGATGTCCCCGGCCCTGACGGAGCAGGTCAAGGCTCTGGCATTGAACACGGAGGATCCGGGGCATTTTACCGACCTAGTGGCGGCGCATTTGAACCTGGGGCTCGAGGAGCGGCAAAAGCTTCTCGAGGCCTCCTCGGTGCGTGAACGGCTGGACCTGCTGCTGCCGCTTCTGCACCGCGAACGGGAGGTCCTCTCTCTGAGTTCCAAGATTCAGGCCGAGGTCGCTTCCTCGATCTCCAAGTCCCAACGCGATTACTTCCTGCGGGAGCAGCTGCGGGTCATCCGACGCGAACTGGGCGAGGAGGAAGGAGGATCGCCCGACCTCCGCGCCCTGCGCGCCCGGCTGGACCAGGTCGCTCTGCCCGACGAGGCGCGACAGGTTGCCCAACAGGAGCTGACCCGACTGGAGCAAATGACGCCGGCGTCCCCCGAGTACGCCGTGGCGCGGAGTTACCTGGACTGGATCCTGGCGCTGCCCTGGCAACGCGTCACGGAAGACAATCTCGATCTGGATCGGGCCGCCCGGGTTCTGGACGAAGATCATTACGGGCTGGAGAAGGTGAAGGAACGGTTGCTCGAATTTATCGCCGTCATCCAGCGCCGCCGCGAATTAAAAGGGCCCATCCTGTGTCTGGTGGGGCCTCCCGGCACCGGGAAAACCTCCCTGGGCCAAAGTGTGGCGCGGGCCCTGGGCCGCAAGTTCGCGCGTCTCTCGCTGGGCGGCGTACGCGACGAGGCCGAGATCCGCGGTCATCGTCGCACCTACGTGGGTGCCCTGCCGGGCCGCATCCTCCAGGCCCTGCGCCGGGTGGAAAGCCGAAACCCCGTGATTGTCTTGGATGAGCTGGACAAACTGGGCACCGACGTGCGCGGCGATCCCGCTTCGGCCCTGCTGGAGGTATTGGACCCCGCGCAGAACCATGCCTTTGTGGATCACTATTTGGACCTGCCGTTCGACCTGTCGCGGGTGCTGTTTTTGACGACGGCAAACTGGCTGGAGCCCGTGCCACCCGCTCTGCGCGACCGACTCGAGGTCATCGAGTTGCCCAGCTACACCGAGTCCGAAAAGCTCCACATTGCGCGGCGTCATTTGTGGCCGCGCCAACTGCGCGAGCATGCCCTTCGCCCGCGCGAAGTCATTGTGCCCACGCCCACCCTGCGGCGTCTGATCCGTGAATACACTCGCGAAGCCGGTGTGCGCCAACTGGAGCGCGACCTGGCAGCCCTGGCCCGCAAGGCCACGCGGCGGCTGGGTCAGGGCCGCGCCGGCGCGGCCGGATCCCGGGTGCGAATCGAGCCGGACGATCTGCCGGCCTACCTCGGGGCACCCCGGTTCCCGGACGAACCGGCCGAAGGGATCCGGGACTGCGGCATTGCCCTGGCCCTGGCCTGGACCCCTTACGGAGGAGAGGTGTTGTTCATCGAGGCCACCCGCATGCCCGGGAAAGGGGAGCTGCTGCTGACCGGATCGCTGGGCGAGGTCATGAAGGAGAGCGTGCGGACCGCGCTGAGTTACTTGCGCAGTCAGGCCGAGCCGCTCGGCCTGGCCCCGGTGGCCCACGACCGGGAAGACCTTCACGTTCACGTGCCCGCAGGGGCCACCCCCAAGGACGGACCAAGTGCCGGATTGGCCGTGCTGGTTGCTCTCGCTTCGCTCTGGCAACAACGCCCCGTGCGATCCGACCTGGGGCTGACCGGAGAGATCACTTTGCGCGGACGAGTGCTGCGCGTCGGGGGTATCAAGGAAAAACTCCTGGCGGCCGTCCGACACGGATTGCGGCACGTCATCCTGCCCGAAGCCAACCGCAACGACTGGGACGAAATGCCTGCCGAGGTTCGGCGACAACTTCGAGCTCACTTTGTGCGACACGTCTCGGAGGTGCTCCCGCGAGTGTTTCGCAACCCATGAACCCGACAACACGCCGGTCCCGAGCCCTCCCCTGGCTGGCCGCAGCGGCCTTGATCCTCGGAACCCGCCCGGCCCCGGCCGGCCCCGATTCGTCCGCGGAGACCGCCGGTCGGGCCCTGGTCCAGCGCGTGTTGGCGATGGTGCCCACCGAAGCCCGAACCAACCAGGGCACGTTTGTGACGCGCCCGCCCCGGGGCGCCGGTCTCCCGATCGAATTGCCCGTGCTCATTGCGCTTTACCCCACTGCACAGGGATGGAGCTCCCTCTACGAAGCCGGTCCCTCCCGAGAGGGACGCCGGCTGCGTCTCTGGATCGAGCGTTTCCCCGACAGTCCTCCCCGATACTTTTTGGCCGAGGCCGGCCCGGGAGAATCCCTGCCGGCTGCCGGCCAAGCTGTTCCGGTCGAAGCCTTGATGGAACCATTTGCGGGCACGGACTTTTGGCTGGCAGACCTGGGCATGCATTTCTTGTACTGGCCGCAGCAGCGGCTGATCCGCTCCGAAATGCGCCGCGGCCAGTTTTGTGACGTCTTGGAAAGCGAGGACCCCACCGGGCCGGCCACGGGTTACCAGCGCGTCCGCGCCTGGTTCGATCGCGACACGGGCGGCCTGGTGTATGCAGAAGCTCAGGACCGCCAGGGGAGGGTGGTGAAGGAGTTCCTGCCCCGGGTATTTCGCAAGATCGAAGGACGCTGGGAGGTCATCGAGCTGGAGATGATTCACCGCCGAACCGGCTCGCGCACGCGGCTGATTCTGCAGCCGAGCGGCCAAGCTCCGGAGAAATCCACCTTTCCTTGACGGTCCAACGCCGGGCACGAGCGTTTTGGTCCCCCCGTGCCTGCTCCCGACCGGCACGCTGCCCATCACTGCGGTGGGGTCGGCCAGTGAAGAAGCTGCGGATCCATGGAGGCTCGAGACTCCCGCCGCGGGGCAAGACAAAACGAACGAGCGGAGTTCCCGTTCTCGTTGAGTGTCACAGGTTTCTCAGGTTGTGACACGGCAAGCGGCCGGGGGCGGCGTCGTTCGCAGCTGCTTCGCCGGCACAGAGATGCGCTGTTTTCCTGCACTGCCCCCTGGCCATCCTCGGCGCTTCCCAGCCCGGCCCACGCGAAAATGAGCCTCGCGAGGGCCCCGCGCCGCGCAGACCGTTCGGGGCTTCCGTTTGACGCACGACGGGGACCCTGCTAAAACGGCGGGCACCCATGGGGTTGGCTCGATGCAACCGGGGGCAGGCAAGCGCATGAAACGTCGCCAAAAACCACGCTATCGACGCATTCTGCTGAAGTTGAGTGGCGAGGCCCTGGGCGGGGCCGAGGGCCAGGGCATTGACCCGGCGGCGGTCCACGAAATGGCCGAACAGATCCGGGAAGTCCGGGACCTGGGCGTGCAGGTCGTGGTCGTATTGGGCGGCGGTAACATTTTTCGGGGCGTCGCCGGCAGCCAGAAGGGTATCGAACGGGCCACCGCCGATTACATGGGCATGTTGGCCACGGTCATCAATGCCCTGGCGTTGCAAGATGCCCTGGAGCAACTCGGCGTGCCCACCCGGGTGCAAAGCGCCATCACCATGCACCAGATCGCCGAGCCGTTTATTCGCCGCCGGGCGGTGCGGCACCTGGAGAAGGGGCGCGTGGTCATCTTCGGGGGCGGCACCGGCAATCCCTACTTTTCCACCGACACCGCCGCGGCCCTGCGCGCCAACGAAATCGGGGCCGAGGTGATCCTCAAGGCCACCAAGGTGGACGGCATCTACGATCGCGATCCCCTCGTGTATCCCGACGCCCGCCGGTTCGATCAGATCACCTACCTCGAGGCCCTGCAACGGCAGCTCAAGGTGATGGACTCGACCGCCTTCACCCTCTGCATGGACAACAAGATGCCGATCATCGTGTTCGACCTGTTCAAACCTCACAACCTCCGCAGGGTGGTGCTGGGAGAGAAGGTCGGCACGCTGGTCACGGCCTGAAAACAGGGGGCGCCGCCGGCGGAGTGCGTGCCGGCGACCGGGCTCGCGTCCGATTGCGCGGGGAATGCGCCGCTCGCGCCCCAGGGTGTCGCACCCGGGCATGAGACCGCCACCGGCCTTCGAGGCTCCGGCCCGGTGTAAAACGGCGATCCACCGCGAATCTTCAGGGATCCGCAAGGCCCTCGAACGGGTGGTCCGGTGGAAAACGGGAAGGGCGCCGCTCAACCTCGGGATCGTCTCCGCGTTCCTGCTGTGCGCTGCTCGACCGGGTCCCGCGACACCATGGAGGTGCTGCGGCAAAAGTTTTTGCAAACGAGGGAATCGGTGGCGCGATTCGACATTCAAACCCGGCGCCGACTCCCTGGGCCATCTCGGACCGAGCACAATAGCCGCAGGCGGGAAACCCGACGCAACCTTCGCACCCGACTCCGCCACGGGCGCTTGTGTGGTCGACCCTTGCCCCCTAGGTTGGCGCCATGGCGTATGATTCATTCCGAGAGTTTCTTGCCCGCCTGGAAGCCGAAGGAGAGTTGATTCGAATTCGCCAGCCGGTGGCGACGGAGCTGGAAATCACGGCGCTGGCCGATCGCCAAATGAAAGCCCCCGAAGGAGGCAGGGCGCTGCTCATCGAACAGCCCACCGTCCAAGGGCAGGTTTCTTCCTTTCCCGTGGCCATCAACACGCTGGGCTCATGGAAACGCATGGCCCTGGCCCTGGGCGCGGAAAGTGTGGACGCGGTGGCCGCCGAATTGGGTGCCCTTCTGAAGGCCAAGCCCCCCTTGTCCTTCCGCGAGGCGATTCGCCTGCTCGGGCAGGCGCTGGACCTGCGTCACGCCAAGCCCCGTCGAGTCAAAGACGGCCCCTGCCAGGAAGTGGTCCACAAGTTCGAACCGCCGCCGCCGCGAAGCGAACCCTGGCCCAAAGCCCCGGACATTCTTGCGGATCCCGAAGCAGCCCGAACCGCACCCGTCCCGACTTTGCTGGACCTGCCGATTCTCAAATGCTGGCCCTTGGACGCCGGCCGGTTCATCACGCTGCCCTGCGTGGTTACGCGGGATCCGGACACCGGGGAACGCAATGTCGGGATGTATCGCATGCAGGTTTACGACGACCGCACCACCGGCATGCACTGGCAGTTGCAAAAAGTCGCGGCCCGGCACGGACGGCGCTACTACGAACAGGGTCGGCGCATGCCCGTGGCGGTTTTTTTGGGCGGCGACCCGGTCTACACCTTCGCCGCCACTGCGCCCCTGCCGGACGGCCTGGACGAGTTCCTCCTGGCAGGGTATTTGCGCAAAAAATCGGTGGAACTGGTCCCGTGCCTAACCTGCGATCTCGAAGTGCCGGCCAACGCAGATCTGGTCCTGGAAGGCTACGTGGACCCACGGGAGCCGCTTCGCGAGGAGGGTCCATTTGGCGATCACACGGGATTCTACTCGCTGCCCGAGCCGTACCCCGTGTTTCACATTACCGCCATCACGCACCGCAAGGACGCTGTCTATCCCGCCACCATCGTGGGCATCCCGCCCATGGAGGACTTTTACATGGGCAGCGCCTCCGTGAAACTGTTCCTGCCCGTGCTCAAAATGAATTTCCCGGAGATCGTGGACATTGCCCTACCCGCCGAGGGCGTGTTCCACAACCTCGTGTTTGTCAGCATCAAAAAAACCTACCCGATGCAGGCGTACAAAATCATGCACGGGCTCTGGGGCATGGGCCAAATGATGTTCACCAAGTACATCGTGGTTGTGGACGACGACGTGAACGTACACGACACCCGGGAGGTGCTGTTCCGCCTCTGCGCCAATACCGACCCGCACCGGGATTGCATCTTTACCCGGGGCCCGGCCGATGTCCTCGATCACGCCACCAGCGAGCTGGGCATTGGCACCAAGCTGGGGATCGACGCCACCCGCAAACTGCCCGGGGAAGGGTTCAAGCGGCCCTGGCCGCCCCTGATCCGGATGGATGAATCGGTCCAACGCAAGATGGATGCGCTGCTCCGGGATCTCACCCGGTCCAACGCTTCCTCTTCGGCCCAGGGGCGATCCGTCGATGAATGATGACACGCGGCGGGCTCGGAAGGCTGCAGCGCTCCGAGTACTGCCCGAGGCATTGCCGACTGGAACACGGATGCACCCGCCGGACCGCCGACCGACAAGTCGACGAACATCCGACGTGCAGGCGGGCCTGCCGGAACATCTGCGGCGCGCCCCTGCACCGGGCCGCCCCGCCGCACGTCCAGCCCGTGGATGACCCGCGGGCCCGGACCTGTGTCCGTAGCTGTCTTCAGGATCGCCCTCGGCCGCCTGATTCTGCCGTCCGCAGTTCGGACAGCCGCAGTGGCCCGGGGGCACCACGTTGGCATCGCGGCGCGCGCCTAGCCGGCACGGAGCACGATGGGGAACGCCATCCCGAAAGGAAAGACGGGATCACCGAACCGCAGGTCCGCCCCGTTGGGAAAGCCATCGATTGGCCCAGGCGATGAAGTGCTTCATGTTCGAGCGGGTTTCATGCCCGCCATCGTGTTGGCGCCAGGCCAGGTGCCCGTCCAGCAAACCGTGATTCACCGGTGGCATTTGCGCGGTGCGGTAGTCGTCGGTGACACCCAGGTCCGGGACCCCCAAAAGCCGAAACACCGGGCCGGCCGCCACCGCGGCCATGAAACTGCCCTGCTGATCCAGCCACAAGGCGTCGCCTTTTTCCGGAATGCCGTAACTGAGAAACACCAGACGCGGGGCACACAGCGCAATGAGTTGATGGGCATCCACGGGCAGATCCCCTGCGTTGCGGAATCCGAAGTCCGCCTCGGCTGCCGCGTACTTCAAAAAGTTGCCCGCGAACCAGTGATACTCCGCCGACGAGGCAAGGTTTTCGATGGTTTCCCCGAAATTGCGCCGCAGCAGCTTGGCGCCCCCGGCCCCGGAAGAACCGATCAGTCCCATGGCAAACCGCGGCTCGAACGCCAGCGCCACCAGCGCGGCCTTGCCGTAGCGCGAGACCCCTTCGATGCCCACCTTGCGCCAGTCCACGGTCGGATCCGTCTCCAGGTAGTCCAGCGCCCGAGCGGCGCCCCAGGCCCATGCGCGCAAGGCCCCCCAGTCGTCCGGTTTGCGCGGGCGACCGCGATTGACCAAACCGATGATGCCACGGGTCAAGCCTGCGCCGTGATCAGGTTGAATGCTGGTGGGATTGAGAACCGCGTAGCCCCACCCGGCGGCAATCAATTGTTCAGTGGAGGGCGGATCCGTGGCCCGGGGCCCGGCGGGCGCGAGCCGGCTGGAGGCTGGCCCAGTTTCCTCGGGTCGCCGTGGAAACCCGTCCCATCCGAACGCCCCGAACATGATGAGTACGGGAACAGGCTCGGCGGCGTGCAGCGGCGTCACCACGGTGAGCTGGATATTGACTTCGATGTCGGGACAGGCGCTGTTGTCCACGGTCCCCACCAGCCGCCGGGCCAGCACCGGAACGTTCCCCACGAGGCGATCCGTGGCCTGGGTGGTGATCTGCCACCGAACCGGAGGCACATCCTTCGGCACCCGACCGTAAATTTCGCGCTCGAATGCCTCGACGATTTCCGGTCGGCGCAGTTGCCACCACATTTCGGCCGAGGTCACCCTGCGCCCGTCGTTCAACCGCAGGGGATCAGGGAGCTCCGGGAACGGATTGGCCCTGGCGGGATCGTAGTTGGCGGAGTTGGGCAGGCCGACACGGGCACTCGGTCCGGGACGCAACCGTCGGATTCCGAGCTGCTCCAGCATGTGCCTGTGATCCTGCTCGGTGGTCCAAGTTGTGGGCGCAGGACCGGCAGTCGGGGCTTCCGGGCCCGCGGAGGTTGCTGCGCCGAGGCTCCAATCCACGCCACAAACCCATGTCACGACGATTCCCAGAGCAATCCCGCCGGACCCGCAGACGCGCACTGGCAAAGGCATGGGTGCATTCTGGTCGCAACCGGAAAGAAGCGAAAGTCCCGAGCTTGGCATGTCGCAGGCTGCCGGGGCTCGACCCACCGCGCGCAGCGAGGGGCCAACCTCAGACCCCACTTACGCGGAGCTGAAGAGACTCGGCGGCTGAGGCTTTGCCGACACAATCTCCTGTCGCTCACTTCGCGGAGCATGAGGCACAGTTCTCGCTTCGCAAGTCCCGTCCTTGCACCCGTTGAGGGGTGCCTGGGCCGGAACCCGAGGACAATAGAACGGCCTCGACCGCGGCTCTTGGTAAAGCCCGTCAGGCCAACCTGGGTTCCTGACATGGATTCCCCGTCCGTCAGGGATCTCACCCGCCGGAGGCACTGGTCCGGACGTGATCGGGGGCACAGGGTTGGCCACACACCAGCTTCAGACGCGGCTCGTGGAGGAGTTGTCAAGCCTGGCAGGAGGGGCTCTCGGAGGCCACGGATCCCCGAGTGGACCGTCCGCTCGTTCGGTTCGACCCGCTTTTCACACCACCGACGGAGACCAGCCTGCGGAGGTCGCGAACAGGACGCCTCGGAGACAAAACGATCCAACCACGAGAAGAGGGTCGTGCCACCCATATGGCAGGGGTGGCAAAACCGGGCCTTCAGAGGCAAACGGCCCGGCGCACGCGGAAAACGACGGATCCCTCTGAGGAGGTTGCATCCGTCCGGCCGGACTTTTGCCCCGTAGTCGCCTTTTTCTCCTCCATGATCCGCGGGCTGTCCGGCGCGGCTTGCTCGCGCTGGTGGAATGCGGTCTTCGGACGCGCCGTCCCCACCACGTATCCCCCTTTGCCGTCCCCTGAATCGCCCCGACCCTTTTCCGACATCGCAGCCCCTTTCGGCTCGCAGTCGGCAAGAAAGGAGGTTGTCCATCTTGTGATCCGAAACCACCCGAAGCGTCCCGCAGGCTGTAAGGCCGGGTTCTGCCCGCGCGCTTGCGCGGAGCGCCCGGGGCTTCGGACATGAGGAACCGGGACCTTCGAGCTCTGCAGAGAAAAAGAGTGGTTCTGGCACCCGCTGAACCCCTACCGGCCGCTACCCTCGAGCGCCGGGCCCCATGCAACCCCATGCACCATCGCCGCAGCTGAACCCCTCTCTCAAACCCCGCAGATGGCTGCCGGCGATCTTCCCGGACACTCGCAACTCCCCAGCGGCGGCACCCTTGCACTCGGATGCCAGAACCACGTTGCGCCAGCAGTTTGCGACGGCTTGCTCGAGACTGCTTCGCGGTGATTGGCCATCTTGCAACATTTTTTGCCGGTGTACACGGAGGCCTGGTTCCGGGCCGGCCCGGTCCCATCCCTGCGAGGGCCTTGATCCATCACCGCTGCACGGCACGGAAATCCCGCATGTAGCCTTCCCTGGAGATGGCAAAACTTGACTCGCTCGAGTCGACCAGCCGCGCCTCCGACGTATTTGCCGCAAACAGGACCCGACCCCTTCGAGCCCCCCGAACCGTGCCACTGCGCAGCGCGACCAGAGATTTCAGAGCGTGCTTGCAAAACGCGACATCGAATGCGGCTCACGCACCGGAGGCTGGAGAAATCCCCGCCACTGCCTCATTCGGCGGTCAGCAATGCCCGCGGAAAACGACCGGGGCCGGGTCCGCTTCTCGCCGACCCGACCCCGCGTAACCTGTTACCGGCTGGCTTGGGAGACCGGCTTACCCGCCGCGCCTACCGCACCACCCGGAAGTACTTGTTCGTGTCCGTGATCGGAATCACCGCCGGATTGGCCGTCGTTTCCGTCGTCCAAACCGCTTCCGGCCCGAGCACCCGACTGCTCTCCAGCCGCCCACCGGCCGGACTCCACGAGATCACCACGTTGTTGCCCTGCCGCCCCACCGTCAGCACCGGCGGCTCCACCGGCGCAGGCTCGGCCATGTACCCGATCACATTCCCGGTCAGGCGCGGCGCATCCCCATCCAGCGGATCATTCTCATTCATCAGCTTGAAGGTGACGGCCAGGTTGTCCCCACCGCCGCCTTCTCGCTGGATCGCCTCGATGTAATAACGCCGACCGGCTTCCAAGCGGATGCCTTGGGCATACGGATAATTGGCCCCACCGTCCGGCGTGAACTGGTCCGAACGACGCTGAGTGGCATTATCGCCAGACACCCACATTCGAGCGTCGTTCCAACTGGGCTGATGCGCTACCCACACCTTGGCCGCCGGCTGATCGCTGTTGGTGCTGATGAACAGCCGGCTCTCGTCATCCGAACTGATGAAGAACACATAGTCGCCGGTCTGCGGCGGGATGAAGAACCCGCTCACCCGACGCGTGTAGTTGTCGGCCATGTTGGTGGGCGACTCGAAGATCGTCCAGTTCGTGATCACCGGCGCCAAGCCCACGTTGCCGTAGAGCACCGCGTCAAACCCGGCACCCGGGAAGTGCTCCACCTTCAGTTGGCCCGGCACGAAGACGGTGTCGGTCAACACCGACACCGCGGCCACCTGGCTGGTCACCGATCCGTACTGCGACAGCGTCACCACGCAGTCGAACGTCGCCCCGTTGTCGTTGGTCGAGGTGACGAAGGAGTACACGGTGCTGGTGGCGTTGGCGATCGGCTGGCCGTTGCGCCGCCACTGATAGGTGGGCGGATAAATCGCATCCGTGGCCACGCCGATGGTGAACACCGCCGGATGCCAAGCGCGCACCGTGGTGTTCTGCGGCTGCTGCGTGATGCTCAGCGAGGTGGGCGCCGGCAGTTTCAGCCCGATCACGTTGCCCCGCAGATTCGACGGGGTCCCATCCGTAGGCGCCGGCTCGCCGTACAGCGTGTAGTACACTGCTACGTTGTCGCCGCCCGTGCCCTCATGCTGCACGACTTCCAAGTAGTATCGCTGCCCCGCGGTCAGCGGGATGCCGCCCTGGCCGGGCATGCTCCCATCCGGTGCCACGAACGTGTCGGAGTTGCGTTGCGAGACATTGTTGCCGGATTGCCAGGCACGCGTGCCGTTCCACGAAGGCTGCTGCGCAATCAGCCGCTTGTTGGCCTCGTTCTCATCCGTGCTGAGGAACAAGTCGCTGTCGTCGTCGGAGGACAGGTAGAACACATACCGACCGGTCGTCGGCGGCACGAACCACGTGCTCAAGCGCTGCACGTAGTTGTCGCCCAGCGAGTCCAGGTCGATCGTGGTCAGGAAATCCCGCAGGTCGGGCGGCCCGGCCTGGTTGTTCTCCACCATCACGCGCGTCACGCTGCTGTTGCCGGGCCCCCACATCTCGCGCCGAACAATCCCCGGGATGAAGACCGACTGCTGCACCGTCAAGGTGGCCTCGTCACTGGTGACGGTCAATCCCGTGCCGGGGATGCTGACCACGCAACGATACCGAGCGCCGTTGTCGGCCATGGAGGCCACGAGGTTGAGCGTCGGACCTGTACGGCCGGGCAGGTCCACTCCGTTGCGCTGCCACTGGTACGCGGGCGTGAGCTCCGCATCGGTCGAGACCTCCACGCTGAACGTCACATCCAGGCCCTCCCACTGCGTCACCGACTGCGGCTGCCGCGTGATCGTCAGCGTCCTCGGCGTCCACGTCAGCATCCGAATGACGCCGTTCGTCAGGTTCGAAGGTTCGCCGTCCACCGGGTCACTCGAACCTTTGAGGATGAAGTAAACGCCCAGATTGTCTCCGCCACCGCCTTCCCGATGAACGGCTTCGATCCAGTACTTCTGCCCGGCCACCAACGGGATGCCCGCGTTGTACGGCTGGTTCATGCCGCCGTCAGGACTCCACATATCGGAGCGCTTCTGCGACCAGGCGATGGCACTGCCACCACCCCCGTGGGTGATCCAGTTGTTCCGGCCCGACCAACCTTCCTGCTGGGCGATCAGGCGTTTGCTGGCCGGGCTGGCGTTGGTGCCCAGATACAGGTCGGCATCATCGTCCGCAGCGATGAAAAACACATAGTTCCCCGTGACCGGCGGCACGAACAGTCCACTGATCCGGCTGGCGTAGTTGTCGGCAAAGTTCTGGGGACCGTCGAACGCAGTCAGAGCGCGGATCTGTGCCGGCCGGCCGTGGTTGCCGGAGCGCAAATCAGTGAGGGTGCGACCCGGATAGTACTCCCATTTGAGGTAGCCGGTGCTCTCCGAGCCGGTGACCACGGTGACGGTGCCAGTGGCGCTCAGCAACGCTGTCTCACCGACAGCGGCACGGCAGTAGATGCGCAGGCCGCTCTGGACGACACTCGGAATGAACGAATACTGGCTGCCCGTCGCGTTGGTGACCGGCTGGTCGTTGATGTACCACTGATAATTGCCGGGACCCAGGAGTGCATTGGCCAGGGTCCGGTTGGTCACTACAAAACTGAAGGTCAGCAGACTGCCCTCACTGCCGGTGACATCGCCCACCGTGCTGCTCACCACCGCCAGATCCGGTGGGGGCGGAGGTGCCTTGGCCGCCATGTAGCTGACGGCGTTCAGGAACAACTGGGGGCCGATGCCGATCAGATCGTACATGCCGGCGATCTCGGAAGACTGGCCGGCCGCCTCCCGGCTGCCGGTGAGGAACACCATGCGCGGTCCTCCCAGCGTGGCATTCCCCGCTCCGGCCATCACCGCTCCCTTGTCCCACTCCCCGATGATCATGCCATTATACGCCGGGTCGCCTTCGCTCCCGACCACGGCCAGGACCCGACCCCCACCGGCCACGGGATCGGTGTTGACCGAGATGCCGCGCTGCACCACCCCGTTCCACTCCATGATCGTGGCATACGGCTGCACCGTCACGTTGTTCGCATCCAGTTGAATGCCCGAGAAGATGGGATGGGACGGATCGTTGACCCGCAGGCGCAGGTCATAAGTGGCCGTGTCGGGAATGGTGGTGCCGGTGGTGAAGCCGAGGCGGTTGTTCCGCAACACGTAGCCGCCCAGGATCATAACGGGCGCACGCAGTCCGTGCCATGCGGCATTCTCTGTCGCCGTCTCAAAGAACCCGCTGTTCACAGACCGACTGATGATCACCAGATCGTACTGGTTCAGGAAGCCCACCGTTTCCGGCGTGGCGTTGTCGAACACCACGACCCGGGTCACGGTGTGTCCGTTGGCACGCAGGAGCTGCGTGTAAGGTGCATCGGGCGCGTTCGTAAAGCCCAGGCCGGACGCACCGCTCGACGGAGAGTTATCGGCTGGATGGAAGCTGACCCACGCGATGTTCGCCGCCCACAGGGTGGTTCCGATTCCCAGGGTCGCACACAGAACCAAGTTGCGGAGGATTCTCATGGCTGGGGTCCTTCTGGCGTTCCTGCCGCCTGCACAGAATCGACAGGCAGAGCAGATGGGTTGTCGGGTTTGATGGTTCAGAGACTCCCGCGGGACTCCGACCGCACCGCCGCCGGCGAGGGAGTACACCCGCGGCGTAATGATGCCTCACACGAACTCGGGTCTGGATCCCGGCGTGGAGCATACCGCCGCCTTGTCTAACACGCCAGAAAGGGGTGTCAAGGAAAACTCGGAGCCGGATGGACGCGCATGCCCGCTGAATCCGCGCGAGGTCCGGCATCCGTCTTCCCCGGGAGGCGCCGCGGTCCTCCGGCAGATCGGGCAAATGGACCCGCTCCAGGTTGAGCCGGAACCTCTTGCGGGCCCGAAGCACACGCCCGAAAGGTCCCACAGGTCCCCTCGGGGCGCACGCCAGTTCTTCTACTTCCAGGCGTGCACCACGATGCGGTCCGTGCGGGCCAGGGGAAAGAATGCAAAACCGCGTCTCCAACGCAGCCAGGCCGCCCGCGCCCATCGCCACCACCAGGGCCGCACGCCCGAGACGATCTCGACGCGTCGGAAGCCCACCGTTTGGCACATGGCCACCACGGCCGGCGGATTCGGCCCGCACCAGTTGGTCGGGTCCCGGCCCATTTCGTCGCCGGGATAAAACGCGATGGCCGGTCGCCGGTAGTGGAGCAGATCCACCATGGTTTCGAGGATCATCAACTCACGGGTAACGCTGGCCACACGCTCCAGGGCCAAGAGCGGATGCTTCATGTGATACAGCACGCCCAGAAACAGCACGATGTCGAACATCCCCACCGTTTCCGGAGACAATTCGAGCACGTCGATGATCTTGTCTTCGACCCTGCTGCCGAGCACCTGGCGGGCGAGGTCGAAACCGCGTTTGCTCCCCCATTCATGGGACCCGTTCCAGCAATAGGAATCCGTGGCCAACACGCGGGCGGCACCTCGTCGCTCGGCTTCGAAAGAGAAAAAGCCGTCCCAGGCGCCCACATCCAGCACGGTCTTGCCCGCCAGGGAGGCCGGCAATTTCAAGCGCGCCAGCTTACGGGGACTGTTGTCCTGGCCGGGGGTCACAATGCCATGGCCGAGGTCGATGGTGTGATGCCAGCGCAGTTCGGCCACGCGCGCCCGCAGTTCGTCGGGACTCATCGAGTCGGGATGGTAGGCGCAGCCCTGGTTGGGTCAAGGGCGGCCCGCGCTGCCGAGCCCGGAGAGCGCGGGTTCCGCGGCCTTTCTGCGGGCAGGCCGCGCCAGGCATTCTTGCAGCGGACCCGTATCCGCCCGGGGCAGATCTCGTGAACGCCGCATCCAGGCCGCGCGCCGCGGCAGGCGAGCGGCCCCGCTCAAGGCCCGCGGTAGCGCAGGCGGAAGTATCGGGCCGCCTCGCTCATCGGGAAAAGGACCCGGCCGGACTCCGGCTCCGTGACGTTCACGGGGCTCCAGGGACCGTCCGGATCCGGGGCGCTCTCGAGGATCCATGGTTGTTGCACGGACCAGCGCAGCTCCAGCAGTTGGGCCGAACGTTGCCAGATCAACGAAACCGGCAGGACGTCACCCGGAACGGACAACGCATGGGCGGCGATCCCCCCAAACCAGTTCGCTCCGCCCAGTTCGGTGGTGAGATACAGGCGACCTTCCCACGGCGTCAGCGCCTCCGCCCTGGCCCCGCTGTCGGCGTCCAGGGAGGCCACGATTTCCACCGTACCATTCCGGATCCGCCCCAGGGTACCCCCGCCGGCCGAGCCGCCCTCGGCGCAGACAAAGTAAAGCGCGTCGCCCACGACGACGAGATCCCTGGGCTTTGCGCCCGTGCCGGGGCCGTCGCAAACAAGGATCAACCGCGCCTCTCCGCTGTTCGGGTCGAACCACCCAACGCCGCCGTAACCCTTGCCGTTGTTGAGCCCCGGGTCGCCCCCTTCTTCCGCCGCGTAATAGAGCCTGCCTTGAAACGGCACCAGTGCACGGATCTTGGCCCCATGCACTGCCGCGACCAGGGCCAGTTGGCGAACCACGGTGCCAGCATCGAGGTCCACGGTGCCCACCGCGCCCGCCCCCTTGCCAGAGACCTGGGTCAGATCGCCGCCTTCGCGCGCAGCGTACCACACCTGCCCCTGCCAGACGACCGGCGGTGTTTCGAATTTCACGCCCGTGTTCACATCGAAGCTGGCCGCCACGGTCAGGGTGCCGTTCGTTTCGAATCGCACCAGGGCGCCCAAGCCTGCGGTCCCGCCCCTGTCCGTGAAAAAGTACCAACCCCGATCGTCGAGGCGCACGGGAGCCGTCTTGGGCTTGAGGTCCTGGGGAAACTCCGTCAGCACGGTCAGGGAGTTGGCGGCGGGATTATAACTTCCCAAAAAGCCCACGTTGGCCGCCCCTCCCTTCTCACACACAAACCAGAGCGCATCGCCCACGCGCATCAAACCGCCTTTCACTTTGGTCTCCCGGGAGAACTCATACAATGCGCTCCAAGTGCCGTGGGCGGGATCGAACCGGCCAATGTAACCGTAGTTGGCGGCCCCTCCTTTGTCAGCGACGGCATAAAGAGCACCATCCAGCGGCGTCATTCGCCCCTTGATCTTGGTCTCTTCTGTGAAACTCACCAGGAGCGAGATTTGCGCGGTCGATGTGATGACCCCGGCGGATAGAAGACCCGCGGCAAGCAGCGACTTCACCCGGGGACCGGACACAAGCGACGTAACTATGGCGATGGCTGACTTCATGCTCTTTCTGTTTTGACGGTTGGTTTGTTTCTCGAGGCTGTAACGGGTGCAAGGAAACCGGGTTCCGTGGGCCGGCAAACCAAAGGTTCGCCTGCGCGTCCGGCATCCAGACTCACCCCTCCTGCGCCTGCTCCCCGAGAACGGAACGTTGAAAGGAAGCGAATCGCTCTTCAGGGCACCTGGGCGGGCACCTTGACCTCGGTTTCCTTGGCTCGATGGGATGTTCGGTGCAGCTGGGCGTCCCTTCTCGCCCGCGCGTGGCCCCGACGGATGAGCAGGGGCTTGCACCACACATACAAGCCGGAGATGGTGAGGAACAACAGACCGCCCCCGGCCAGCGTCATGATGGCCTTGCCCCAGGCACCCGCGATTTTGCCCGTGTGCAGGTCCAGCAGGATTTTTCCCCAGTCCACGGAGCGGGCCCGCTGCCCGGTGGCATCGGGGGGCCCGAGTCGTTCATACCGGCCGCGCACCATCGCTTCCCCCGTTGAGGCGTCCACGATCAACTCTTCACCGCCGGGACGCTTCAGTTTCCAGACCCAACGGCCGTGCTCCATGCGCAGTTCCATGCGCTCCAATGGAACCCGGCCCCACATCTCCTGCGCCCTCTCGAGCACAACCTCGGGGAGAGTCGGCAGGTCGCTCCACCGGGTAGCGGTCGTCAGTACGAAAGAGGAATCGTTGCCATCCCGAGGTGGTTGGACCGCTATCGCCGGGGTGTCGGTTGCCGCCTCTTTGTCCTTGCGGGGCGCCAATCCCAACGCGTTCAGCACCGGCTCCTTGTAGTTGAGAATCATGCCGGTGATGCTGAACACGAGGAGGAAAAGGGCCGCGGCCACGCCGCCCCAGCGATGCCACTGACGCATGCGGATCAGTCCCGCGTGTTTGGGTTGTGGAAGGGAGCTCATATACAGCTTCCGAAAGCGAAGGGACACCAGCGCGCCGGGGAAACCCTAGTCGTCGCCCTTGGACTCCTTGTCCTGCTCTTTGCTGCTCAGCGTGATGACTCGCCCGTCCCCCATTACCTTGTTGAAGTAACGACTGTGCCACTTGACGGGGCCCAATTCCCCCTTGGCCACCTTTTCCATGACCTTGAGCGGGTCATCAGAGTCCCAAGGTTTGAACAAATCCCGGGCCACGTCGGTGGTCATCGCCAGCGTGAATCGGTTTTTGTGTTGATCCTCCGGCTTGCGCCCCGGTTCGGACCCCTCCACTTGATAACTTGTGCCGCGGCGCTCGAAAACCGGAACCCGGCTGGTAACATCGCCCCGGTCCGAGGGACAGAGGAACAGGCGGGCAGCGCCGAATCGTCCATCCGCAATCAGCGCGTCCGCGCCGCCCAGGTAGGGAGCCAACACCCGATGGATGCCATTCGTGAGCGTCTGAAGCTGTTTGCCCTTCGCGAGGTCGTCCGGCTTCAAAGCCGTTTTCTTGACCTCGAACTTGGGCGGTAACCAGTCGTGGTGATCGTCCGCGTACATGGCAATGGCCAGGTGAATCTGCCGAAGGTTGGAGATGCAGTTGGCGCGGCGGGCTTTTTCGTGTGCCGCCGCGAGGGCGGGCAGGAGAAGCCCTGCCAAAAGCGCCACGACCGCAATGACCACCAACAACTCCACCAGGGTGAATCCCGTGTACCAACGATTCAAACCCGACAAGGCACGATCCTTTGTTTTCATGGCGGCTTTAGAATGGCAGATGGGAGAAAAGAGCCGCTAACGGTGCGTTGCGAAAAATTGTCGGTGACTTGCGGCGAGCCGGCCCCGGGCTCCCCCTGCGAGGGGCGAGTGCCGCCCGGAGATCGGCGCCCTGGCGAGGAGAAGATCACTTGGGCCGTGCCGGCCGAACCGCTCCTGAAATGCCGGCTCCCTCACAAACGCGCCCGAGATTCGCAGTACAGGTGGCATCCCGCGCGATTGGCCCAACGACAAACCGCCGGGAGGCGTTCTGTCCGGGGCCGTCGCTTCGGTCCATCACCTGCGCCTGGTGGTTGTTCTTCTCCGAACCAAGCGGCGGCCCGGGAACAAGGAAGAGGTTGAGACGGTCTTGACGTCGGCGAGTTCGACGCGGAGGGCCTGCGTGCGTCCGAGGGCACAGGTAAACGCGCGGTTCCAGAGCGCGACGGCAACCCGGGGCAGGGTCCGCACAGCCCGGTGAGCGCCCGCGGGGTGCATCGATGGCGCGCCGGCGCGGATCTGCCGATGGCTCGAGACGGGAAGCCCCGCATCCCAGGGGCGTAAGCTCGACGGATAACACATGTCGGCATTTCGAAACACGCCTCACCCTGTGCGTCCGGCCCGACGGTAAAGGGGCACGGCCTTACAAGAAGGGTCTCACGCTAACTGGGCGAGGAGCCCCGCCGTCCGGACAGAACCACCTCCGTGTCGATCATGTCCGCCGGTTGAGACGAAAGGGCGTCTTTCAGGTTTTGGACGCTCCCGAGAGCTCGGCGGAGTTTTCGGGCGTCCTCATCTCCGGGAAAGCCGGGGAACCACGGCATTTCCTTGGGATCCTCGAATCCGGGGCTCAAAGACGAATGCTCCCTCCGCTGTGAGCGGATCGCACGGACCCATCCGCGCGTCGAGGGCCCAAGCTGGGGACTCCCCCAGGGGTGGCCGGGCGTGGCCACACCGAATTCCCTCCCTTCTCGGCGGGGTGAAGTGCGGGAACCCGCTTGCCCGAGGCGCTGCCCCGAGTGGTGAATTACCGGCCCGATGGGGCAGCCACAAGGCGCGCCGGAGGCGCAAGCGTTCACCCGGCACCGAGGCGGCCCGGCTGCCCGAGGCGCCACTCTGCAACGGCGCGTCTACGACCTGTTGAGGCAAACGCAAAGCGCGCGGGAGCACCCAGCTTTCCCGGTCCCGATGGGATTGGCGCAAGGGATCTCCATGGGGCTGCGTTGGAATACCTCGCTTGCACCGTTGGCGGAGACAGGGTCTCGGGCGCCGCGGGTGCGCGGTCCGGCGCATTTCGGGTTTTGAACACCCCTGAAAGCCCGGCGGAATTTCAGGGTCTCCTCGCCACCGGAAAGCCGAGGGACAAGGCCGTTTTCCCGGGATCCTTGAGTCCGGGGGGCCCAGAAATTGAAATGCCCCGGCAACGAAGACGTTGAAACCATTGCTCTGGTGCGGGCGTCCGAATATGGTGAGGACGGGCCGTCGAAGGGGCGCGCCGGGCTTTGCATGAAACCGGGGCAGTGGAGCCAGACCAGATTGGGTACGCCTGCGACTGTGGAGGCGCGGCGTGATTCGAACCTTGCCTGGTCCGCCTTCGCGATCGGTTCGACTCTTTACACGGCGTTTTCGATCACTCCGGCCGTGCGCGGCGAATCCAGCGCTGAGGTTTTCGACACCGTTCATCGACTGGCCGGCGAGTTGGCGCGCTGGCATCCCCCGTTGCAGCTGGTGACGCAAACCGTGTTTGTGAGGGAAGCGGCGGATCGGGAGTTTTGCGAGGCGGTGTTCGGGGCGTTCCCCCGTCATCCGCAGGCCTTGACTCACGTGGTGCTCCAACCGCCCGCCGACGGGGCGCGGGTCGCGGTGGAAGCGTGGGCGGTGGGCGGACCGCAGGTCCGGGTGCAGCGGGAGAGTCCCTGGCGCGTGGAGGTGCGACAGGAAGGGTTGCGGTGGATCCATGTGGCAGGCCTGTACGCCCGCCTGCCCGGGGCTCCTCTCATGGCCCAGGCGCAGGAGTTGTTCGACCGCTGCGGATGGCAGCTGCGCGAGGCGGGGGCAAACTGGCGGAGTGTGGTGCGCATGTGGTGGCAGGTCCCGGACATTTTGGGCCCGAATGGTTCGGGGCGGCGTTATGCGGAATTGAATCGTGCCCGAGAGGAAGCCTTCCGCCAGATCCTTCGGCCCCCCGTGGTGGACGGCGCCGCCGACGGGCCGGCCGCTCCGCCGCCGCTTTCGGAGTTCCTGTACCCGGCCAGTACGGGCATTGGAGCCGAACCGGGTGGAACCCTGGCGCTGGCCAGCGTCGCATTGACGGGCTTGTCCGGCAAGGGAGCCCTGCTGGGGCTGGAGAATCCCTTGCAAATGCCCGCCTATTGCTACCCACCTCATCTGGCGGCGCCACCGCCGATGTTCTCACGGGCGGTGGCCTTGCGCCTGCCGGAGGGCTTGTGGATCTGGATCTCTGGAACCGCCAGCATTGTCGGTGCCGAGGTGGAACATCCGGATGACCCCACCGCCCAAACCGAACAGACTCTGGATAACATCGCGGCGCTGCTGAGCGGGGAGAACTTCGCCCGACACGGCTGGCCCGGGGTGGAGGCGGGCCTGGAAGACCTGGTTTCCGCCCGGGTGTATGTGAAGCGGCCGCAAGATGTGCCGGCCTGTCGCGCCGTTTGCGAACGGCGTCTGGCCAAATGCCCGAAGCTGTACCTGATCGCCGACATTTGCCGCCCCGCACTCCGAGTGGAAATCGAGGGTGTGGCTTTTGTCGGCCCTCACCGTGCGAGGGCAGGATGAAACCGCGGCTCTTGCGGATTGGGACAGCGGCGGTGTGGTTTTTCGTGCTGGCGGCCCGCGCCGCAGACCCCTATACCGCCTCCGAACCGGCCCAACCGCGGGGCGAGCTCGATCGCCTCGTGTTTGGTCGGCTGCAGGAACTCGGACTGCGACCGGCACCCCCTTGTTCCGATGCGGTGTTTCTGCGCCGTGTGTATCTCGATGTCATCGGCACCCTTCCCACGGCCGAGGAAGTCCGCGCGTTTCTGGAGGACCGGCAGCCCGACAAACATGCGGCGCTGATCGAACGACTCCTGGCCCGCGAAGAGTTTACCGACTATTGGGCCTTGAAATGGGGCGACCTGCTGCGGGTGAAGGCGGAGTTTCCCATCAATCTCTGGCCCAACGCCGCGCAGGCTTACCATCGATGGATCCGAACCTCGCTCCGGGAAAACAAGCCCTACGATCGATTCGTCCGCGAACTGCTCACGGCCAGCGGCAGCAACTTCCGGGATCCGCCGGTGAACTTCTACCGCGCGGTGCCGGGTCGAACCCCGGACAGCATCGCGCGTGCGGTGGCACTGACCTTCATGGGAGTCCGCACGGACCGATGGCCCTCGAATCGGGTCGCGGGCCTGGCCGCCTGCTTTGCGTACGTGGATTTCAAGCCCACCGGCGAGTGGAAGGAGGAAATCGTCTTCCACAATCCGGCTTCCCCTCGGGCCGACCGCTGGGTCGGCCCGGACCGCCGCGCGGTGCTGCCCGACGGCACCGCACTGTGGCTGACCCCGGAGCAGGATCCGCGCGTGGCATTCGCCGACTGGCTGGTTCGTGCCGACAACCCCTGGTTCACCGCGGCCATCGTCAACCGAATCTGGGCCTGGCTGCTGGGCCGGGGCCTGGTGCACGAGCCCGACGATTTCCGACCCGACAATCCGCCGGTGCACCCGGCCGTGTTGCAGTACCTGCAACACCAGTTGGTGCGGGCCGGATACGATCTCAAACACGTGTTCCGCCTGATCCTGAACTCGGCCACTTACCGGCAATCCTGTGTTCCCGTCGCACCCCTGACCCGCGCCGCGGCGCACTTTGCCTGTTACCCGGTCCGCCGACTGGAGGCCGAAGTGTTGCTGGATGCCCTGAATCAGGTCACCGGAGCTGCTGACTCCTACACGAGCCCCATCCCCGAGCCCTTTACCGTGATGCCCGCCGGCACCCGGGCCATCACGCTGCCCGACGGCAGCATCACCAGCCCGTTTCTGGAACTCTTCGGCCGGTCGGCCCGCGATACCGGGTTGGAATCCGAGCGCAACCTTCGCTCCACAGCCGCCCAACGACTCCACCTGCTGAACGCGTCGCAGGTGCTGCGCAAGATCGAGCAGAGCCCGCTGGTGGAAGGGGTCTCGCGTCCCCACCTCCACCCGCCCCAAGTGGCGGAAACGCTGTATCTGACGGTGCTTTCGCGCTTTCCCACCGGGACAGAACAGCAGATGGTCGCCCGGTACCTGCAGACGGCCGGCTCGAGGCGCGAAGCGGTGGTCGATCTTGTGTGGGCCCTGATCAACACAGCCGAATTTGTACACCGTCACTGAGAAAGAGGAGGAGGCATTCATGAACCTCAAGGACCTGCTTCGGGAACACTCGTTGCGACAAGAAGCGTCACGATTGCTCGATGCGCTCGGCCTGCCCCTCTCCCGCCGGGAAATGCTGCGCCGCTGCCTGTTCGGGGCCGGCGGTCTTTTGCTGCTCAACGGCTGGGGACTCCGGGCCGCCGCGCCTGCCGCGGTGGCCAGGGCGCGCTCGGTGATTCAGATCTGGCTCTGGGGCGGTCCCTGCCACATCGACCTGTTCGATCCCAAACCGGAAGCCGGGCGCGACTACTGTGGTCCGCTGGACGCTGCGCTCGAAACCAACGTCTCCGGCATCCGCATCGGCCAGTTGCTGCCGAACCTGGCGCGCCATGCCGACAAATACGCTCTCATTCGGAGCCTCACGCACGAAAGCAACGCCCACGAAACCGCGTCGTACATCGTGCAAACCGGCCGCAACCCGGGCAGTCGCGATGTGTACCCGGCCGCGGGAGCCGTCGTGGCCTACTTCAAAGGTGGCGCGCAGACGGGCCTTCTCCCGCCTTACATTGTCCTGACCGAGCCCCAGGGCCGGTTTTCCGAGGCCGGTTTCCTGGGGAGCAAATACAAGCCGTTCGCCACGGGCGGCGATCCCGCCCGGCCGCGCTTCGAAGTGGAGGGCATCGTGGCCCCCGGAGTTTCTGACGAACGCCAGCGGCGCCGACGGGAGTTGCTTCACCAACTGAATACGCTGGGTCGATCCCTGCCCGGCGACGCCACGCTGGAAACCTTTTACGCGTCCGAAGAGCAGGCCTACGAACTGATCCTGGGAGAGGCGGGCAAACTGTTCGATCTGAGCCGCGAGCCGGATGAAGTCCGCGACCGCTACGGACGCAATACCTTTGGTCAAAGTTGTTTGATGGCACGCCGGTTGGTCGAGCAGGGCGTTCCTTACATCACCATCAACTACAAAGGGTGGGATACCCACAAACAACATTTCCAGGTCATGAATCGGAAGTTGCCGGAGCTGGACCGGGGACTTTCCGCGCTCCTGCAGGATTTGGCCGATCGCGGGTTGTTGTCGCAAACCATTGTGTGGGTTTCCGGCGAGTTCGGCCGCACGCCCAGGATCCAGTGGGACCCGCCCTGGAATGGCGGGCGCAATCATTTTGGCCGCGCCTTCGCAGCGCTGGTGGCCGGGGGCGGCTTCAAGGGAGGTCAGGTGGTCGGCGCCACCAATCGGACCGGCGAGGAAGTCGTAGAGCGGCCCGTGCACCCGGCAGAGCTGCTGGCCAGCATCTACGCCCTGCTCGGAATCGATCCGCAAGCACGACTGCCGCATCCGGAAGGGCGGGCGACGCACGTGTTGCCGGGCCCGGAGGAGGGCACCGGCCCCCTGCGGTTGCTCCGCGAGATCATGTAAGCCGGCATGTGATGGCCAACCCTGCCCGGAGGATCCAAATGCGGGTGGGTCGGTTCCAGACCGGGAAACGCATCGTTCGAAGGCCGCCCCGTTTGTTGCCCGCCCTGGCCGCCACGGCATTGCTTGTGGGCTGGGGCCTCGGCACCGCCGGTGCGCAGCCCGCGCCGCGGCTGGGCTACGTGTACCCCGCCGGAGGACAGGCGGGCACGACCCTGGAGGTCACGATCGGCGGCCGTGGACTGCAGGAGATGAACCGCGCCATTTTCAGCAGTCCGCACGTAACCGCCGAGGTGCTCGAGTATCGACACCCGATGTCCATCCGCCAGTTCAACGCACTGCGGGAGGAATTGCAACAGCTCCAGGCCAAACGCCAGGCATGGCTGCGCGCCGGACGGCCCCGCGGCGGTGCCCCGCAAGCCACCAACACATGGACCGAAACCGATGCCCGACGTTTCAGGCAGATTCTCGACGAGATCCGACGGAATGCCCCCAACCGAAATGCGACGCCCGCTCTAGCGGAAACGGTCACGTTGCGCGTCTCCATCGAGCGTTCGGCACCCACGGGCGAAGTGGAGCTGCGCCTGGCAGGCCCCCGGGCCATCTCCAATCCCCTCACGTTTTGCATCGGTCCGTGGCCGGAACGAAGTCGGCCCCCGGCCCGGCCGCCGAATCCGGAACTGGAACGGTTCCTGGCGCGCTGGCGGGATCTGAACACGGAGGCGACCGCGGCCCCGGACACCATCCACGTCGCGCCCCCCGTGGTGTTGAACGGACAAATCCTGCCCGGCACACGGCACCGTTATCAGTTTCCCGCGCGTCGGGGACAACGAATGATCGCCGCCCTCCAGGCGCGAGCTCTGATCCCGTACCTGGCTGACACTGTTCCCGGTTGGTTCCAAGCCGTGCTCACCCTGTACGACTCCCGGGGCAGAGAGATTGCCGCCAACGATGACTTCCGATTTCATCCCGACCCCCTTTTGAGCTGCGAGATCCCCGAGGACGGGGAGTACGTGCTGGAGGTGCGCGATGCTCTGTTCCGCGGCCGGGAAGATTTTGTCTATCGGCTCACCCTCGGGGAATTACCCCGGGTAACCGACGTGTTCCCCCTGGGCGGACGTCAGGGGGAAACCACGGAGGTCGAACTCACGGGTTGGAATCTGCCCAGCACTCGTTGGAACGTGGACAACACCACCGCGGCCCCGGGCGTGCGCCAGATCCACTTTTCCGATGGCTCGAATCATTGGGGTTCGACCTGGTTCGCCGTGGACAGCCTGCCCGAGATCCCGGAGCCCGAACCCAACGACACTCCAGCGGAGGCGCCCCTTCTTTCTCCTCCGGTCATCGTCAACGGTCGAATCCTTGCCCCGGGCGAGGCCGACCTTTTCCGATTTCGCGGCCGCGCCGGGGAGGTACGCGTGGCCGAGGTCATGGCGCGCCGATTGCATTCGCCCCTGGATGGACGGCTCGAATGGCTCGACAACCAGGGGCGCGTGCTGGCCACCGCCGACGACGCCCCGGATCCGGCCTTTGGCCTGATCACCCACCAGGCTGACCCATATCTCGTCATCACCCTCCCTGCTGACGGCGAGTACTTCCTGCGGCTGACCGATGCACAGGGAAAAGGCAGCCCGGCTCACGCGTATCGACTCCGACTGAGCCCGCCCCGACCCGATTTCGAATTGCGTCTCTTGCCGTCGGCCCTCGGCGCTCGACCCGGCGGCACCGTCACCGCAGCCGTGCACGTAATTCGCCGCGAGGGTTTCGATCATGCCATCCAGTTGGTCCTGCGAGGCGGGCCGCCCGGACTGGCGTTGCACAACGCGCAGACCCCAGAGGGCGCAACACAGACCTGGATCCACCTTCAGGTTCCCGCCTCCGCCGTGCCCGGGGTGCACCGGCTCGAATTGGAAGGTCGCGCCCGGGCAAACGAACAAACCTGGGTGCGGCCTGTTGTACCCGCAGACGAGTGGATGCAAGCGTTCTTCTATCGTCACTGGGTGCCGGCGCGACAACTGTATTTGCAGGTGACGGATCGACCTGGCCGGAGACTCGCCCCGACCGGTTTGCGTTGAGCCGGGCGAAATCTGGCTGCCTTCGCGCCAAGGCAGACCTTCTGCGGCCATCGCGAGACAATCCGGGACCCAGCGCAGTCCCGTCGGCATGGTCCCCTACGGCCTCGCTCCGATCCTGGCGGGGAACGCACCTCCCGGTCCGGCTCTCTGCGAGGGTATCGTGCATTCCCGGACCCAAGCAGGGCAGACGGGTGATCGCCGGCCTTGCAAAGCAAATCTTTCAACCGCTCGTTCACGGGCGCAGCACCGCCCGAAAGAACTGCGCCGGGCCTGTACCGGGCACCCGCGCTTCCCACGTCGGTCCCTCTCCCTGCCCCTGGACCAGCTCGCTCCAGTGCACCAGATCCGCAGACGTTTCCACCGAGAATCGTAATCCTTCCACCCCACGCACCTGCAACTGCACTTCCCCGGTTGGAGTGGATTGAGGAACCTCCCACAGGATTCGCGGCTGGGCGATCCATCGGGCCAGGCCATCCGCGGCGCGATTCCCGGCGCCGGGAAACAAGCCGCCCACCCACAGGGCATGCTCGTGCCACAGGAGCGCATACACCCGGGGCGAAGGCGCCGAATCCCAGCCGCGCAAGCCCGAGCCCACGGCCGTCCAGTTCGTTCCATCGAACCGCGCCAACCCGGCAATGTCCCGGCCTCCGGCGTTGGTGAAAAGGCCTCCCACGTAAAGCACACCGTCGCGAACGGTCAACGCGAGCACGGCAGTCGCTGAGGCCAACACGCCGTCATGGGGCGGCTCTCCCACGGGATGCCATTGGTTCCCGTCCCATCGGGCCAGGTTGTGGACCGAAATGTTACCCGCCCGCGAGAACCGGCCTCCCACGTACACGTGGGTCCCGTCCACGGCAATAGCCTCTACTGCGGGTGCAATGTCGCCATCGACGCCCTCTCCCAGCGGCTGCCAAAGGCCCGCGGACCATACTGCCACCCGGTTGACAGGCTGGCCGCCGGCATTGGTAAAGGTGCCGCCCGCGTATAAACGGTCTTCTGCCCAGGTCAACGCAAGGACCGTTCCATTGACTCCGCTGCCCAGTGCACTCCACTGAGTTCCATCCCATTGGGCAACGCCGGCGGCAGCTACGGAACCCGCTCTGGTGAAGCGGCCGCCCACGAACAGGTTGGTTCCGTCCGTGGCCAGCGCATCAACGTCCCCGTCTGTGCCCCCTCCCAACGCCTCCCATTTGGAACCGGTCCATCGGGCCAGATTCATGGCAATGCTCCCCGCGGCATTCGTGAAGGATCCTCCCACGACCCAGGAGCCGCGCCAGGGCACCAACGAGGCAATGTTTACGCCGGTCGCCCCGGTGAAGTCCCCGCCCAGTTGGGTCCACGTGTTGGTCTGCAATTGCCACACGGCGCGCCCGGCCCGCCCTGTGAAGTCCGAGTAAACCCCGCCGGCCACCACGACATCCTCTTGGGCGGCGAGGCATCGAATTTGAAGGAAGCCGTCCAGCGGGATGAGGCTCGGCCCCACCACCAGAGGTTCCCACTGCGTTCCCGTCCACTGGGCAACGTGTCCGGCCGGTCGGCCTCCGACGGAGCGGAAGACCCCCACGACAAACAACCGCCCATTCTCGTCGAAGCAAAGATTCACCGGCCCTTCAGAACGTGCCCAGATCGCCTGACCGAGCGGCCACCACTGCGTCCCGTCCCACCGCGCCACACCGTCTGCGTTCAGCGACCCGATGCGTGTGAATCCACCGGCCGCGAACAAGCCCTGCGGAGTGGAAATCAGCGCACTTGGAGGTTGATCAAAATCGCCGCCCACCGGCTTCCATTGGGTGCCATCCCAACATGCCAGATTCGTCGCTGCCACCCCTGCAATGCCCGTGAAGCTGCCACTCACAAACAACTGCCCTCGATGGACTGCCATGGCCCAAAAGGATCGATTTGTCACCACCGGCCATGGTTTCCAGCCCTCGCCGTCCCAGCGGGCCTGATACGAAATGCTTTGGCCGCCGATCCGGCTGAACCCTCCGGATACGAACAATTGTCCTTCGTACACTGCCAGGAGGCCCACCACGCCGTTTGTGTCAATACGACTGTCGAAAGTCTCCCACCGCTCACCGTCCCAACGGGCCACACCATACCAGTTCGTATCTCCGATGATTTGGAGGCGCCCGGCGACCCAGAGTCCATCCTCCCGACTTTGCAGCGAGCGGACCTCGGCGGCCTGGAGGCCGGGCATGGGGTGCCACCGCTCACCGTCCCAGAAGGCCAGGCCCGGCAGGGGCGTTTCGCCAGAGCGATCAAACGCACCTCCGACATAGAGCCGGTCCCCGTGGACGGTCAGCGCCGACACTGCGGGCAGCGCGATTTCTCTGCGATTCAATCCCTCGCCCACGGGCCACCAGTTTGTGCCGTCCCATCGCGCCACACCTGGCGTCCACCAATGGCCGGCCGTGGAAAAAACTCCACCGACATACAGATTACCTCGAAACCAGGCCACTGCCCCGGCACCCTCATCCAGGCCCGGCCGGCCGAAGCGATAGTCCCAAAGCGCATCTTCGGCCGAAGGAGCAAAGCAAACCCCAGCCCAGAGACCCAGCAGGATCGATCCAGCCCGCGTCGTGATGGAAAGGAGGTCGTGCCGGCCTGGTTTCATGTTTTTCGGGGCAGCCTATGTTCTGAGCCGAACGAGCTCAAGACAGGGTCCAGAGGTGTCAGAGGAGATTCTCGCACTGAGCCGATCGCGGCGGCGGATGCCGTCGTAATCGCATCCAGCTTTCCTTGCTTTGCCCGATAGCCGTCCGCGCATCCCTTCGTGCGGGGCCGTTTCCAATCCAAGCGCGAGGTTCGAAGATCATAACTTCGGGTCCCAGCGTGGCGCTTCCCACGCGCAGACCAACCGGCGCCTCCCCGATCTCATGCTCGTGACAAGCTCAGTTCGCCGACCGGATCGAAACTTGGCCCTCGCGTGGTTTCATTCCGGTGATGCGCTGTGGAGGGCCTGGTCGTTCGAGACATGGCCAGAGGAAAACCCCCTCCGACTCGGACCACAACCCTCCAGGCCGGGGGCACACCCCGCCAGAGCCCCATGCCGCGCGGTGAAATCTCCTGTGGCGGGTTCTCGTCGCACCGTTTTCCGCAATGACTCCACACTGGGCAATCCGCGCCCCCGGCCACCCCGCGCACGGAACCTGCCCCCGCCCGGGGCCTGTGAAACGCGGACGGCACGCCATCCCGCGCTCCGGCATGGTCAGTTCCCCTCTGCTGCGCCAGTGGCCGGCGGCCATCGGTCCGTTGCCACCCGGGACGCACGAGTCCGGAGACCGTGGAATCGAGGCCCATCGGCCCATGGGCGTTGAGAGGTGCCGCAGCAGGTCCACGATCAAAAGCCCGGAACGTCTGTCACAGCAAGGGTCCCGGCCCGCAGCTGCCCGTGCGTCGACCCGGGGAGGCTGGCGGGTTGCCGATTCACGGCCCAGCCCCAGAGTGGATCGGCCGGGCTCGACCCGGGCAGCGAAACCCAGATTCGATCAGACTCACGGTGCGCGAGCCGCGGGTTACAATGCAGGCGGCGAAACGGTCCGCGGCCCGCAAAAAAGAGTGGCTTTGCTTCGGTCAAGCTGGCAAATAGGGGGGCCGCGCCGAGCCCGGCGGCCCCGACGTCGCCCGGCCCCGGCGGTGCGGTCGGATCAACATGGCGGAGAAAAAGCAGGAATCGAAGCGAGTATTGCGGTTCGGGTTGCCCAAAGGCAGCCTGCAGGATGCCACCATCGAGAAACTGGCCAAGGCCGGATACAACATCCAGCTCAGCAGCCGGTCCTACATCCCGTACGTGGACGACGAAGAGCTGGAAGTGCGCCTCATCCGCGCCCAGGAGATCAGCCGCTACGTCGAGCACGGGTACCTGGATTGCGGCATCACCGGCTACGACTGGATCGTCGAGAACGGTTCCAAGGTCCATGAAGTGGGGGAGTTCCTCTTCAGCAAGGCCACGCGCAAGCCGGCCCGCTGGGTTCTGTGCGTCCCGGAGGACTCGCCGATTCGTTCGGTGAAAGACCTCCAGGGCAAGCGGATCGCCACCGAAGTGGTCAACATCACCAAGCGGTACCTCCGCAAGCACGGCGTCAAGGCCCATGTCGAGTTCTCCTGGGGGGCCACCGAGGTCAAGGCGCACGAACTGGTGGATGCCATCGTGGAAGTGACCGAGACCGGGTCCTCCCTGCGCGCCAACAAACTGCGCATTGTGGACGAAATCCTGGTCTCCACGCCCCGGCTCATTGCCAACCACACCGCCTGGCGCGACCCGTGGAAGCGCAAAAAAATCGAAACCCTGGCCATGCTGCTCAAGGGTGCTCTGGACGCCGAGGTGATGGTGGGCCTCAAGATGAACGTGCCGGAATCCAGGCTGCCGGAGCTGCTCAAGGTGCTGCCCGCGCTCCGCAACCCCACGGTCTCGCAGCTCAGCCAACCCGGATGGGTCGCCGTTGAAACCATCATCGACGAGCACATCGTCCGCGAACTCATTCCCCAATTGAAGGCCGCGGGCGCCGAGGGCATTATTGAATACCCGCTGAACAAAGTCGTATACTGAGGGCCAGTCATCCTATGGGTTCACTGAAAAAGCGCCGCAAGGCCAAGATCAACAAGCACAAGCGACGCAAGAAACTGCGCATGCACCGCCACAAAAAGCGGACCTGGCAGACTTGACGCGTTGCCCGGCCTGCCTCTCGTTCCGGCTTCGGACGCGCGACCGCCTGCATTTTGCCCTCCGGGGCTGGCGGCGGTATGCTCGGTTCATGAGGTCTGCCTGCCAACTTGGGTGGGTGAGCGCCCTCCTGCTGGCGGGGGTCGTGGTCTGGGACACCGGCTGTGCCGCACCCGGTCGGTGGCACCGGGCCGTCCTCTGGAGCCGGGACCGGGGAAACGCGGAGCTGCGCGGACAGGTTGAAGCCGACGCGCATTTCGCCGAAGGGGTTCTGTGTGAGACGCGCGGGGATCTGCCGGGCGCGGTCCAGGCCTTCCAACGCGCGTTGGCAGCGGCTCCCGCAGACGAGGAACTCGCCCGCGAGGTGGCCCGCCGGTTTCTCCGCTATGCTCAACCGGCGCTGACGCTGGAAGTCCTCCAACCTTTTGCCGCCACCTCCCAGTCGTCCGAACTGCACCTGCTGCGCGCCGAGGCGAACCTCCAACTCAACCAGCACGCCCGGGCTTTCGAGGCTCTCAAGACCGCTCGAGAACGGGGCGCGGCACCGGCGGCCATGCTTCCGGTGCTGGGCGCCCTGTTGCAACAGGCCTCCGCCCAGCAGGGCGATGCCGACCTGCTCGAGTTCGTCAAAGCCCTGATGAACGCGCCGGAAGCGGACGCCGAATCGCTGCTGGTCCTGGGGGACTGGTACGCGCGCCTGTCCACGCTCTCCGCCGCGGAGCGATCCCGGGCTGGCGACCAACTCCGCAGCCTCGCCACCCGCATTGCCGCCCTGAACCCACAAACGCCCGAACACCAGTTCGGCCTGGCCGAGTTATTCCTGCGCGCCGGCCAGCCCGAGACCGCCGTCACCTGGTACGAGCGTGCCCTCCGGGAAATGCCACCCCGGGCACCGCTGCGCCGACTGGCGCTGGCCCGGCTGGCCGATCTCCACCTGCAATCCTCGCGCCCGCAACAGGCCGCCGAACCGCTCCGCGCCCTCCTGGAGCTCGACCCCACCAACGTTCAGGCCCACTACGTGCTCGGCAACCTCGCTATGGATGACAATCGGCCGGCCGATGCCGTGGATGCCTATCGACGCGCCCTGGCGATCAATCCCAAGTTCGAGCCGGCCTATTACAACCTGGCCCAGGCGCTCCTGGCCGTCGGTCGACCCGACGAGGCCCTGGCCATCCTCGAGCAGGCCCGACAAACCATCGGCCAGACCTTCCTGCTGGAATACCTCTCCGGCCTGGCCTGCAATCAGCGCCGCGACTATGCCACCGCCCGACAACACTTCACGGCCGCCGAAGTCATCGCCAAGGCCACCGACACCAACCGCCTGACCGCGCCGCTCTACTTCCAGCTCGGCGTCACCGCCGAACGAACCGGGGATTTCGATGCGGCGGTCCGACACTTTGAAACCTGCCTGCGTCTGGATCCCAACTTCCATCCCGCCCAGAATTACCTCGGTTACATGTGGGCCGAACGCGGCCAAAACCTCGAGCGCGCACGTGAACTCATCGAAAAAGCCGTCCAAGCCGAGCCCCGCAACAGCGCCTACCTGGACAGCATGGCCTGGGTCCTGTTCCAACTGGGCCGACCCGATCAGGCCCTCCCCTGGATGGAACGGGCGCTGGAGCACATGGAGGAACCGGACGCCACCCTGTACGAACATTTGGGCGACATCCTCGCCGCGCTCGGACGACTCGACGAAGCCCGTCGGGCCTGGCAACGCGCCCTCGAGATCGAGCCCCACAACCAGACGGTTCGCCAGAAACTCCACACGCCCCCCGCCCCGCAAGCCCGCCCTTCGCAGGCCCCGTAAGTCATGAGCTTTCGGTTCGATCGTCACTACACCGTCGCCCAGGCCCAGGCCCTGCTGCCCAGGGTCCAGCAAACCCTGGCCCGACTGCGAGAACTCCGCAAGGCCATCAACCGGTTTAACAGCCAGGTCACCCGGCAGTTCCCGCTGGGCTTTGACCTGGGCGGTCCCGCACTGCACCGTCACATCCGCCGCCAGCTCGAATGGGAGGACATCCTTCGCAACCTCGACGATCAATGTATCATCGTGCGCGACCTGGACCGGGGGCTGGTGGATTTTCCCAGTTTGCGTGAGGGTCGCGAGGTCTTCCTTTGCTGGGAAGAAGGCGAGCCCCAGATCGCCTACTGGCACGACCTGGACGCCGGATACGCCGGCCGCCAGCCTTTGTAAGGCGCCTGACGGAGGCACCGGCCGGATCCACCCCGGCACAATCGCCTCCACCGCCGAGTCGGCCAATCCGCCCCGGTCGCCCCGTAGCGAAGCCGCCACACGCGGGCGTAGAATTGGCCCACCCGCCAGTGGCACACGCGGCCCTCCTGCTGGGGATCGGTGTCGGCTCGCCTGCAGTGTTGCGTCTGCGCACCCAGGGTTCCGAATTCGCTTCGGTTGGCAACGCGGATTAACACGCCTCCGGCTGCCGCGCAGTCCCGAACCGATGGCAGCCGCCTCCGCCGAGCGCGGCGCGCGGGCCTCGCCGACCTGGCGAGCCGGGTCGAACCGAAAAGTTGGAATCTCTCGGAAGGTCCGCCCCGGTCCTCGACAACCGCACCTCGAGTGGGACCGCCACCCGGTCCGGTGCCGGGGAACCTGTCCGGCACGCAGGGCATCCCCACGTGCACCTCCGCATCCCACGCTCAGGGTTCCGCTGGCCTTTGCCGGTGCGGGGGAAACCAAAACGAACGCCCGTGGGCGGGCCCCGATCCGAACCCACCCACGGGCGCGTGTGGACCTTGTCCCCTATGCCTGTACGCGGTGCGAACCCATCCGATCCAAACTCGATGCAGCTGCGATCACGGTCGGCTGATCAGCCGGAAGAACACGCTTCCGGGCAGCGTGTCCACCGGCACGGTCACCGGGCTGGTGGCGCCTCCGGGATAGTCCACCCAGTTGGTGCTCAGGCCCACCGCCAGGCTGTTGGTCTGAACCTGGAGCTTGTAATTCCCGGTCCAAGAGAACTGGATCGCGTTGCCCACACGGTTGTACTCCAGCCTGGGCGGCGCCGTGACCGCCTGCACTGTGATACTCCCGTCCACTGCCAAGTTGTTGATCCAGGTGGCGCCACCGCCGGTCACCGTGAGGTTTTGCCCGTTCTGCACCGGCTTGTTGAAGAGCACAAACCGGTCGCCCACCGACAGCGTGGGCCCGAGGTTCACCACCCGGACGGTGCCGTTGCCCGTGTTCACCGCATTGCCGCCCACCTCGATCGCGTCATGCACGGGCGACTGCCCCTTGTGGATCTCGATCTCGAGGTCGCCGCCCAGCAGGAGATCCTGTCCCAGGGCCAGTGTGCCGATCACGCCCGGGGCCGGGCCGGGGAGCAGGGTCGTACCGGCCTCGGTCTGCACGCCGCCGAGAATCGGACCCACTCCGCCGAGTGCGCCACCGTACACGTACGTGGCGCCGGCCCAGTTCTCCCCGTTCACCACCAGGGTGCCGTTGCTGACGGTGTTGATCCCGTTGTAGGTGTTGGTGGCGGTCAAGAACACAATGCCGGGCCCCATTTGGAGGATGGACCCGCTGCCGGAGATCACACCCGGCACGATCAGTTCCCCGGCGCGGTTGAATTCGAGCAGGCCGTTGTTCACGACGTTGCCGGTTCCGAGGGAGCCCGTGGTGCCGCCGTTGCCCACGCGCAGAATGCCCACGTCGATCGTGGTCCCGCCCGGATAATTGTTGTTCCCCGTCAACGTGAGCCGACCGGGGCCCGTGTGGATCACGGCGCCGCGGTTGGCCGCGGCAATGTCAGGAGACACCACGCTGACAATGTTGCCGCTGAAGATCAGGTCGTCCGGCCGATTGAAGACCAGGTACCGACGCGTGTCGTTGTATTCCCAGCTGTTGGTGAAGATGACATCGCCGACGATCGAACCGGCGCCGGGCGTCAGACCGTCGCCCAGCACGATGCCGCCGCCGCCGATGAGCGTGCCCCCCGTGTAGGTGTTCGTCCCCAGGAACTGCACCGCCCCGTCGTTGAAGTTGTTGACGTCTTTGAACACCACACCGGTGCCCACGATGTTGTTGGTGTACACGAACACGGGGATCTCCGGCCAAATGCCGTCCTGACGAACGAGGCGCAGCATGCCATGGTTGGTCACCACCGAGCTCACCAGCTGCCCGGCGTTGCCCCGGGAAGGCTGGAAGATGGCCCCCGGCTCAATGAGGGTCCAGCCGGTGTAACTGTTGGCCCCGATCGCCATGAGCCAGCCGCGCCGCACGATCAAGTGGCCCGGCCCGGTGAGAATGCCGTTCCCGGTGAGCGACCACTGGCCGGTGCTGTCGAAGATCAGTGTCCCATGATTCTCGACCGGCGAGGTGGAGGCCAGTTTGCCCGTGGCGCCGCCGTTGCCGATTTGCAGCGTGCCGTGGTTGGTGGTCCCGCCGCTGTAGGTGTTGTCCGCCTCGAGCACCAGGGTCCCCGGACCTTCATGAAGCAGCGAACCCGTACCGCTGATGACACCGGGCACCACCAGCGTGCCCGTGCGGCGCACGACCAGGCTGCCATTGTTGATCACCGGGCCGCTGCCAAGACTGCCCGCGCCACCGCCGTTGCCGATCTGGAGGGTGCCCTGGACCGTCGTGCCTCCGGAATACGTGTTGTCGCCCGCCAACACCCACTTGCCCGTGCCCACCTTGGCCACGGCCGTGGGGCCGCCGCCGTCCTGCAGCACCGAAGCCAGCGTGTTGTCGGCCTCACTGCTCCCGGCAAGCGTGAGCACGCGCTGCCCGGACCCGCTCAGGCCGATGACACCGGGATTGGCGAAGTGCAGAGCGCCCGAGCCCGAGGCGTCCAAAACGCCGCCGCTGGTGCCCAGCGTGAACAGACGATCCACCGTGGCGCCCGCCCCGGTGTACGAAAGGGTGCCTCCATTGAGAACAAGATTGGCTGCATCCGCGCCGGCGGCGCCAATATCGCTGGAGGCGCCGCCATTGGCCAGAGAGCCGACGCTCAGGATGCCTCCTGAAATGACCGTCGGACCAGTGTAGGTGTTGGCTCCGCCGGCGAGGGTGAGCGTGCCAGACCCGCTCTTGGTCAGGCCGCCGCTGCCCCCGATGTTATTGGCACCGCTGGAAGTGATGGTGTAGGGCTTGGCGGTGTTGTTGACCAGGGTCTGGAAGGGGGCCACCGGCGCATTCACCACCACCGCGGTCGGACCCGTGGCCGCATCGCTGAACAGTGCCCAGCCGCCATTGGCGAACACGGCCGGCGCGCCGCCGTACGTCCAGTTGTTGGGCGTGGTAAGATCCCACGAGTTGTTGTTGGCGCCGGTCCAAACATAGGCGAGGTCCGAAACGTTCAGGTAAAGCGTGTTGCCCTGGATCGTGAGTGTACCCACCGCACCCTGGACCAGACCCAGGGTCACATTGGGCGCCGGCCCGTTGTTCCAGGTAAGCAGCGGATAACTCTGGTTGATGGCGAAGGTCCCGCCCAACACGTTGACCACGATGGTGCCGTTGGCCACGAGCGTGTTGGCCGACAAGGGCGCGGCGGTTGTGCTGGTAATGTTGTCGAATTCCAGGGTGCAACCGTTGGCGTTGCCGAGTGTGAGCGTGTTCGGGGTGATCGGAGTGGTACCGGCCCGCACTGTCAGAGCGGCTCCGTCTGCCACGGTGATGTCCCCGTTGCCGCTTTTGCCCCCGGCAAATACCAGCCGGCCGGCTCCCACAAGGGTCGGGCCCGTGTAGCCGGCCGAGCCCGCCAGGGTGAGGGTGCCGGCGCCGAGTTTGGTCAGGGATCCACCCGGGCTGGTCAGGGAGGTGGCGAGGGTCACCTCCTGCCCGCCCGTGTCCAAGCGGTACTGCTGCCCCGGGTCGTTGCTGAATCGGCTGGAGTAGTCAAATGTGTTGGCCGCGCTCCACCGCAGGGTGCCGCCCTGGAAAAGGATCATGCCGCCCTGGCCCAACGGCCCCGAAACCCCGGTCGTCTCCGGTCCGTTGGCCACCAGGGTGCCCCCGGCGAGCTGAAGGTTCCCACTGAACGTGCTGGCGCCCGAAAGCATCAGGATGCCGCTGCTGACCTTCAGTTGGCCGGCGCCGTTGATCGGATAAGGGAAGTTGGCCGTGCCGGTGGGGGCGTCGTACTCGAGAAGACCGCCGTTGAGAGCGATGCTCGCGTTGCCGGTCATGCCGTCCAGCAAGTTTGCGCTTTTGAGCACTACCGTCCCGTCCTCGACGGTCAGGGGGCCCTGGATTGGGCTGTCGAAGGTGGCCACGTTCACGCGGGTCCAGAGCAGCCGCCCGGTGCCCTGTTTGGTAATGATAGTGGGCGAGTTGTTATCGGCCCGGAGATGATGATTCACCACCCAGTCGCCGCTGCCGGTGAAGATCAACGTATGCGCGCCTCCGCCCCCATACCGGATCCGGACGTTCGGTTGGATGGTGGCCGGGTTGGTGGAGTCATTGAGCAAGGTGTGGGTTTGACCGCTTTGGCCGCCCCAGAGCAAATCGAGAATGTTGGTTTCGGGAAGACCCAAGGTAAAAGCCCCGGCCCCGGGTTCGATGGTGATGTTGTTGACGCGAATCGCAAACTGAAGTCCCACCGCTCCGTAAAACGTCACCGCATGGGTTTGCTGCGACGTCAAATAGACATCCCGGCCCAGCTGGCCAAAAGCCCCTTGGACGCCCCCGGTGGTAAAGGTCAGGAAGAGATTGCTGGAGGTGCGACCGTCCCACACCATGATGTCGGTCGGCTGCGGAACGCCCACAGGGTCCCAGTTCGTGTCCAGGTCAAGGCGAACGCCATCCCCCGCCCCGGTCCAGTAACGCGTGGTCTGTGCCGGAACCAGGGTCGGCAAGACCGCCAGGGCCAGTCCGAGATTCAGGGACCATCCCAGAGACGAGAATTTTGCTTTCATGGTTTTGCTCCGGTGGGTTGTCAGGCTGGTAGCGGGTTTCGTGTTGTTGGTTGGGAAACCGAGGTCGCCGCGGACCACCCGGGGCCACGGGGGAGCCAGCGGCTCTGGCTGGACACCCCGGGGGCGCACGCCCCGCACTCCCCGCACTGTTCGTACAGGATTCACGTGGTCCGCATTCGGGCTTTTGCACTTCTGTATTTGCCGGACTTGTGAGAATCTCACAGCCCGGAGTGTGCGGAACACCCGGCGCTGGAAGACCCGTGTCGAAACGCGCGAACGGCGGCGAAATCGGGGGGCCCCGGCCGGCCCAAGGGCCTCGCCCACCCCGTGTGAAGTGAGAAAACCACCCCGCCTGGCAAATTCTCTCAGGGGAACGTGTCCTATGGACGGCAAGTCAACCTTGGAACAGGTTCTGGACCAGGTCGCCAGCGGCAATGTGGACGCATTCCGCTGGATCATCCGCGAGTACGAACTGCCCCTGCGCAGCTACCTGTGCAGCCAGGTTTACGACCTGGACGTGGTGGACGACCTGGCGCAGGAGGTGTTCATTGCCGCCTACCGCAGCCTCGACACGTTCCAACGCGGGCAGGATTTCGGTCGCTGGTTGCGCGGCATCGCGCGGTTGAAGCTGCAAATGTACTTCCGCGCCACGGCGCGCCGCCAGAAGGCGATGGAGCGATTCCGACAGGAAGTGGCCCGGTTGATGGAAGAAGAACTCGAACAAGAGGCGGCGCGACATCACGCGGCCGCGATCGAGGCTCTGCTCCGCTGTATCAGCCGGCTGCCCGAGAAACTGCGCCGGGTCGTCCGCGCCGGCCTGGACGGGACCAAGCCGGCCCTGCTTGCCCAGGCGCTCTCCACCTCGGTGGGGGCCATTTACAACCTGCATTACCGGGCCAATCAACTGCTCCGCGAGTGTGTGAGGAAAGAACTGGCTCATGGATGACGACCTGCGAGATGTCCTGACCGTCTGGAGTGGAAGCCCGCTGGACGAGGCCCGCTACGAGGCGCTGCTGGCCCGATTGCGCTCCGACGCCGCCTTTCGTCAGGCTTGCGCCCGTGAGCTGCACATGCTCGGGATGCTGAAGGTGGTGCAGGCGCCCTCCCCGCGCTGGCTGCGGCTGGAAGAGGAACTTCGACCCGAGACGGCCACAACGCCTCCCGAGCCGGTCGAGAGTTTGGAAGGCTCCGTGATGGCCGCGCTGCACAGATCGATCCAACCCTGGAAACGGTGGCTTGCTCCAGCCGTAGCAGCCGGCGCGGCAGGGCTGCTGATGGCCTTGGGACTGTGGACCCTGACCCGGCGAGCCCCCGCCCCGCCCGTCCCGCTCCATCTGCGCGACACCTTGGGCGTGGTCGTGCAGATCGAACGGGCCGTCTGGGACCCCGCCACCGAGCTGCGGCCGCGCCGGGACGACCTGCTGGAGCCGGGATGGCTGCGACTGCGCTCCGGACTCGTCTCGCTGGCCCTCTTCAACGGCGTGCGGCTGCACGTCGAGGGACCGGCAGCCCTTCAATTGCGATCCCTCTCCTACGTCTTTTGCGAGCAGGGCCGCCTGGCCGTACACGTGCCACCCCAATCGGAAATCAAAGATTTCACCATCGCCTCCCCGGGAGCCGCCATCCGGGACATGGGCACGGAGTTCGGGTTCAATGTTTACCCCGACCGGCCCGCGGAGCTCCTGGTGTTCCGCGGCGCCGCCGAGGCGTCCGTCCTGGCCCCCAACGGCACCACACTCCGCAGCGAGGTGCTCCCGGAACATGCCACGGCCCGGATCGTGCCCGAGCGCGGGGTCATTGAACAGACCGCCCTCCCCACGGTCGGATTCGTGCAACCCCCGCGAGTCGACACCCGGCCCCTTCGTCTGAGCCCCGATTACCCCCGGGCCGTGATGACCCAGCGCCCCTGGGCCTACTGGCGATTCGAAGAGGTCACCGCCGGCACCGTACCCAGCGAGGTGTCCGGAAGTCCCGCCCTGCGTCTCCAGGGCAACGTTCGCTTACGCGAAGTCGGCTCCGACAACACCGCGGCCTTCTTCGATCCCCGCCAGGCCGCCCCATACCTGGAAAGCGCAGAACCCTGGGAAGTGCCCTCTTCGGACTACGCCATCGAATTCCTGTTTTCCTCCGAACAATACAAGAACAGCGCCCTGGTCAGTCTGCTCACCGGCGACGACCGCCATCTGGCGATGGTGGAGTTGACCGCCCGCGAACCGGAACACCTCGTGCACAAGCCCGGCACGCTGCGGTTCGTCCACCGCAGCCCGCCCGCCACCTACGGCGGCGTCAACCTCTTCTCCACCCGGGTCTTTTTCCCCTACCGTTGGCATCACATCGTGGCTCAGCGCCGTGGACACCGGTTGGAGCTGTACATTGACGGTGCGCTGGCCACGGCAGCTGAGGTCGACCTGCCGAGGACCGGGGAGTCGTGCCGGATCTTGTTGGGACGATTGCGCTACCAGCCCGTGCCCCCCGAAGACATCCGGTGTCTGGCCGGGTACTTGGACGAGGTCGCCCTTTACCCGCACGCGTTAAGCCCCGAAACCATCAGCCTGCACGCCACCTTGGCCGGATGCGGGGAATCGGCCCGAGCATCCGCTTGGGCGCGCCGGTAGAAGGCCAGAGCCTCTCCGATGGCTCCTCAATGAGGCCAGCCACCTTCCCCGGCGGGCTGAAAAACTTCCCATTTCGATCACCTGTCCACCCAGCCGGGCGAAGAACCAGACCCCCTCGGCTCTGAGGCTCAGGCTTTTCGAAGCCCTCCGAAAATCGTCAAAGTCGGAGGCCTTTCGCCCCGGTAACGTCCATCTACAGATCCTACGCTCAACACGTTCAACCAATCCCCGTCGGACCCCATGGCCGGAACAGGCTTCCGCGACCCCTTTGGTGGCTCGTCAGTGTTCCCCCCGACCCGATGCCATTGGACGAACCGCCTTGTGACACAGCAACCCGCCCTCGGGTCCACTTTGTGTCAGGTTGACTCGACTGGCACAGTTTTTTGCGCGATAGCAACGGTCCGGTTCCTACATAAGGTCTTAATGTACAGCAACTTGGAAATCGAAGCCGTGGCTGGCATTCGGCTAGCTTAGAACCCAGTGGCTTCGAGCCCTCCGGGGCGGCCACGCAACGAAAGGATTTTGGATTATGCCGAAAGTACTCGGAATCGATCTGGGCACGACCAACTCGTGCATGGCAGTGATGGAAGGGGGCGAGCCCGTCGTTTTGGAGAACTCGGAAGGCCGACGGGTGACCCCCTCGGTAGTGGCTTTCACCAAGAGCGGGGAGCGGCTGGTGGGGGACGCTGCCAAGCGCCAGGCGATCACCAACCCGCGCAACACCATCTACTCCATCAAGCGCTTCATGGGCCGCAAATTCAGCGAGGTCCAGGAAGAAGCCAAGCGCATGCCCTACAAGGTCATCGAGGGCCCCAATGGCGACGCCTGGGTCGAGGTCGAAGTCGGCGGGCAGCGCAAGCAGTTCAGTCCCCCCGAGATCTCCGCCATGATCCTGCAGAAGCTGAAGGCCGACGCCGAGATGCGGTTGGGCGAGAAGATCACCCAGGCCGTGATCACGGTGCCGGCCTACTTCAACGACTCGCAGCGTCAGGCCACCAAGGATGCCGGACGCATCGCGGGCTTGGAGGTTCTGCGCATCATCAACGAGCCGACCGCCGCCTCCCTGGCCTACGGCTTGGACAAAAAGAAAGATGAAATCATCGCCGTGTACGACCTGGGCGGGGGTACCTTCGACATCTCCGTGCTCGAAATCGGCGACGGCGTCTTCGAGGTCAAGGCCACCAACGGCGACACGCACCTCGGAGGCGATGACTGGGACAACCGCATCATCGACTGGATCCTGGAGGAGTTCCGCAAGGAGCACGGGATCGATTTGCGCAAGCAACCCGACGCCCTCCAGCGCATCAAGGAAGAGGCCGAGAAGGCCAAGATCGCCCTCAGCTCCGCGCAGGTCTACGAAATCAACCTGCCCTTTATCACCGCGGATGCCAGCGGCCCGAAACATATCAGCATGAAACTGACCCGGGCCAAGCTGGAGCAGCTTTGCGACGACCTGTTCGAGCGGACCGTGGGGCCGGTGCAGGCCTGCCTCAAGGACGCGGGCCTGCGGCCCGAGGACGTGGACGAAGTGGTGCTGGTCGGCGGCATGACCCGCATGCCCAGGGTGGTCGAGACGGCCAAACGGCTCTTCAACAAGCAACCCCACCAGGGCGTCAACCCGGACGAAGTGGTGGCCGTGGGCGCGGCCATTCAGGGCGGCGTGCTGAAGGGCGAGGTCAAGGATGTGCTCCTGCTGGACGTGACGCCGCTGTCGCTGGGGATCGAGACGCTGGGCGGTGTGTTCACCAAGCTCATCGAGCGCAACACCACCATCCCCACCCGCAAATCCGAAATCTTCTCCACGGCCAGCGACAACCAGACCAGCGTCGAAATCCACGTCTTGCAGGGCGAGCGGCCCATGGCCCGCGACAACAAGACCATCGGCCGCTTCACCCTCACCGACATCCCGCCCGCACCCCGCGGGGTGCCGCAAATCGAGGTCACTTTTGACATCGACGCCAACGGCATCCTCCACGTCAGCGCCAAGGATCTGGGCACCGGCAAGGAACAGAAAATCACCATCACCGCCAGCAGCGGCCTCTCCAAAGAAGAGGTGGAGCGCATGCGAAGGGAGGCCGAGCTGCATGCCGAGGAGGACCGCCGGCGCCGCGAGGCCGCCGAGGCGCGCAACGAAGCCGACAACGCCGTTTATCGCTCCGAAAAGTTCCTCCGCGAAAACGGCGACAAGATCAGCGCCAGCGACCGGGAGCGCATCGAGCGGGCCGTGCAGGCGGTCAAGGAGGCCCTCAAGAACGACGACGCCGGGCCCATCCGGTCGGCCACCGAAAAGCTCATGGAAGTCTGGCAGTCCGTCAGCGAGGCGCTGTATCGGTCGGCCGCCGAACGGGCGCGCGCCGGCAAGAGCAGCGGCACCGAGTCGGGCCGCACCTCCGAATCCGAGCCCAAGAAGGGCCGCTCGGAAGAGGGGCCCATCATCGATGCCGAGGTCGTCGATGACAACAAGAGGTAGGAGATTTCCAACCCCCGGCCGCGGGGCCGGGGTTTGCACAACCGGTTCCGCCCGGTTTGGCGGGGCCGGCAAGAAGCCCGCCGTGGGGTTTGCGGCGGGGCTGCTGCTTCACCAAACCCAAGAACCGTAGAACGTGGTCAACGTCAGACTATGGCACTGAACATCAAACCGCTCGGCGACCGGGTGCTGATCGAGCCGGTCGAAGAGAAGGAAGTCAAGAAAGGCGGCATCATCATCCCCGATACCGCCAAGGAGAAACCCCAGGAGGGCATTGTCCGCGCCCTGGGCACGGGCAAGCTCGATGAAAACGGCAAACGGATTCCTTTCGAGGTCAAGGTCGGCGACCGCGTGCTCGTCAGCAAGTACGGCGGCACCGAAATCAAGGTGGACGACAAGGAGTACAAGCTGATGAGCTCCGACGACCTGTTGGCGATTCTGGAGTGATCCGCGCAACCGTTGGCAGTCTGAGACATCGCACATCCAAACCTGTAACCTATGGCAGCCAAACAATTGCTCTTCGATGAAGCCGCGCGCATGGCCATCCTGCGCGGCGTGACCAAACTCTCCAAGGCCGTCACGGCCACGCTCGGTCCCAAGGGCCGCAACGTGGTCATCGACAAGAAATTCGGTTCGCCCATCGTCACCAAGGACGGGGTGACCGTGGCCAAGGAAATCGAGCTGGAGGATCCCTACGAGAACATGGGCGCCCAGATGGTGCGCGAGGTGGCCAGCAAGACCAGTGACGCCGCCGGCGATGGCACCACCACCGCCACCGTCCTGGCCGAGGCCATCTACCGCGAGGGCCTCAAGTTCGTCACCTCCGGCGCCAACCCCATCGGCATCCAGCGCGGCATCCAGAAGGCCGTGGACGCCGCCGTGGCCCACCTCGAAAAACTGGCCAAGAAGGTCAAGGACAAGGAGGAAATCAAGCAGGTGGCCACCGTCTCGGCCAACTGGGACACCGCCATCGGCGCAATCATCGCCGATGCCATGGACAAGGTCGGCAAGGACGGCACCATCACCGTCGAGGAGGCCAAGACCATCGAGACCACTCTGGGAGTCGTCGAAGGCATGCAGTTCGACAAGGGCTACCTGTCGCCCTATTTCGTCACCAATGCCGAGACGATGGAGTGCAAGCTCGAGGAACCCTACATCCTCATCTATGAGAAGAAGATCACCAGCCTGAAGGACATCCTGCCGCTGCTGGAGAAGGTGGCCAAGGCGGGCAAGCCGCTGCTGATCATTGCCGAGGAGGTCGAGGGCGAGGCGCTGGCCACGCTGGTGGTCAACAAGCTGCGGGGCACCCTCCAGTGCTGCGCCGTCAAGGCCCCGGGCTTCGGCGATCGCCGCAAGGCCATGTGCGAGGACATCGCCATCCTCACCGGCGGCAAGTTCATCAGCGAAGACCTCGGCATCAAACTGGAAAATGTCGAGCTCAGCGACCTGGGCCGGGCCAAGACGGTGATCGTGGACAAGGAAAACACCACCATCGTCGAAGGCGATGGCAAACCCTCCGAAATCCAGGGCCGCGTCAACCAGATCCGCCGGCAAATCGAGGAGACCACCTCGGACTATGACCGGGAGAAACTGCAGGAGCGCCTGGCCAAACTGGCCGGGGGCGTGGCCGTCATCCATGTCGGGGCCGCCACCGAAACCGAAATGAAGGAGAAGAAGGCCCGCGTGGAGGACGCCCTGCATGCCACCCGCGCCGCGGTCGAAGAGGGCATCGTGGCGGGCGGTGGAGTGGCCCTGCTGCGCTGCCTGCCGGCCATCGAAGCGGTCAAGCCCGCCAACGAGGACGAGAAAATCGGCATCGACATCGTCAAGCGTGCCATCGAAAGCCCGTTGCGCGAGCTGGCCAACAACGCCGGTGTCGAGGGCTCGGTCATCGTCGAGGAGGTCAAGCGCCGCAAGGGCAATGAGGGTTACAACGTGGTCACCGGCGAATACGAGGACCTCGTCAAGGCCGGTGTGGTCGATCCCAAGAAGGTCACCCGCACCGCCCTGCAAAACGCGGCCTCCATCGCCGGCCTGCTCCTGACCACCGAGTGCCTCATCACCGAAATCCCCGAGAAGGAGAAGAAGAGCTCCGGCCGGGGACACGGTGACATGAGCGACATGGATTACTGATCTTCACCGGTCGAACCAACCGGAGTTTCTTCCGCGGCGGGGCCTGTCGCAACGGCAGGCCCCGCCTCGCTTTTCCCACCGCCTCGCCCCAACCCCCAACCACGACGGAAGGATCCCGGCGGTTCGCCCCTGACCGGCGCGGGCGTCGGGAATCGACGGGACAATCCGCGCCGAAACACTCCATCCATGCGCTCGCCCTTCTCGAGACGAAATCCTTGCCCACGCGAGACCCGGGCGGGTATCCCCCTCCCCGCGCCGCGACCACGGGCCCCGTGGCCCTCCGATGACATTTCCGGCCCGAGCGCGTGTCCGGGGCAGGTTCTTTCGATTTTGAGACCTGCCCGTGTAACCGGCTCCTCCCTTTGCACGTAATGAGGGGCGAAAAACAAAGCTGGACCATCAACATCCGAGGCAAGCCATGAAACGTAACCTCCGCTGGATCCGCCGGCTGACCGGCTGTGCGCTGGTCGGCTGCCTCCCCTGCCTGCAGACGCACGGAGCCCCCCTCCAGACCGCCGACGTGCCCCACGAACCCGCCTGGGTCCTGCACCTCGACCTGGACGCGTTCCGGCAAACCACCCTCGGCCAGCACCTCCTGGCCGAAATGGAAAAGGAGGAGCATCGCAAGAAACTGGCGGCATTCCAGGCCGTGTTCCGCTTCGATCCACGCACCGCGCTTCACGGCCTGACCCTCTACAGCGTCTCCAAGGCCCAGGAAGACGGAGTCCTGCTGGTGTACGCCGACGTGGACGCCGCCCAGTTGACCGCCCTGGCGCAGGGCGCCAAAGACCATCGAACCCTCGCCCACGGCACCCACACCATCCATCACTGGGTGGACGACAAACGGCCCCGCACGCCGGAAGGACCCGCCCGCACCTACGCCGCCATCTATCAGAGCCGCATCGTCCTTTTCGGCCAAAGGCCCAAACGCGTCATGCAGGCGCTGGACACCCTCGATCGCAAGCAGCCGAACCTGACCACCAATGCCCGGCTGGTCTCCGCCGTGCCACAGAACGCCTTCCTCGTGGGCGTGGCCCGGGGCGGAGCCCTGCCCGGTGACGATCCCCAGGCCGCGGTATTCCGCCAGTCCCACCTGGTGACCTTGAGCGTCACCGAGGCCACTCAGCAGTTGCGCGGCCGACTGGTCCTGGAAACCGCCAACGAAGAGGTCGCGACTCAGGTTGAAAATGTGGTGCGCGGTCTGATCGGCCTGCTGGCGCTCCAACAAAAGCCCGAGGTCCAAAAGCTCGTGCGGGCGCTGAGCGTGGAACGCAACCAGAACCGTATCAGCCTGGACTTGACCCTGCCGGTGCAAGAGATCATTCAGCAAATGCAGGCCGCCACCACGGCCGCTTCGCAAAAGACCGAAAACTCCGGCAACCGTCCCTGATCCGACGTGAACCCCAGGGATCCAGTCCCATCCGACGCGGACCTGGCGGTGGCCGCCCGTCGGGGTGACACTGCCGCGTTCGACGAGCTGGTCCGGCGTCATCACCAGCGCATCTGGCAGTATCTCCACGCCTGCTGTCGCGATCCGCACACCGCGGACGACCTGACCCAGGAAACCTTCGTGACCGCTTACCGCCAGTTGCATCATTACGATCCCGGGCGGCCCTGGCTGCCGTGGCTCTACACGTTGGCCCGCCATAAATGGGTAGATCACGTCCGAAGCCAACGTCCACCCGCCACGCCTCTCGAGCACGCAGGCGAAACTCCCCACGCCGCCTCGGAGGCCCTGGCCCAGCGCGAGTTGCTCGAAGACCTCTGGCACTGGGCCGGACAGCAACTGCCCCCGCTCCAGTTCCAGGTCCTGTGGCTCCGGTACGTGGAGGATCTCTCGGTGGCCGAGATCGCCCGATCCCTTCGACTCACACCCGTTTACGTGAAGGTCTTGCTCTTTCGCATCCGACGCGTGCTGGCGGAAGAGTGGTCCGTCCGACACCGATCGGCGGTGTCGGCTTCCGCGGCCACCTCCCCGCAGCCTCGGGCGGACTCTGCATCCCTTCCTCCAACCCATCTGAAAGCATCCCTGGGCCCATGAAACGGTGGTGGAAATTCTATCGGCTTTCGTGTGAGCTGGACCGACCGGCCGGGCCGGCCGCCCCCGGTCATACTCACGGATCTTCCGAGCCGAACGATCCGCAGGTCCGAACCTGGCTGGCCATCCATACCAGGCTGCAGGAATCCGCACGAACCCGGCCCTTGCCGCCGCCCGATCTGCCCGAGCGGATTCTCCGAGCGGTCCGCCGCGCTGAGATCGACCCCGCCAAGACGCGCGCCATGCCGAGCTGGCACCCCTTGCGCCTCCCCGTGGCGGTCGGCGCAGGCTTGATGCTACTGGCCCTGACCCTGGCCGTCTGGTTTCGACCGAGCCCGCCGCCTGCTCCCGGCCCGGAGCCGCTCGCCCTCGTCAGCCAAACCCAAATCCAGGCCCATCAATGGATCCAGCGCATCCTCGATCCCGACCTCCAACAACTGGAGCGGGAACTGGAACAGACCCGCCGGGAGGCACAAGCTGCATTGGCGCATGTGCTGGCCAGTATCCCGTAAACAACCGGCCCTGCCGCCCACACCCGGGGCTGCGCGGAATGAACCTGTGCACGCGTTCGCTCAAGCCTCCCGCTGCTGATCCACCGGAGGGGCACGGGTCGGCCCTCTTCGCGCGCTGAAAAGGAGGCCGGCGACCGAAGGAAAACCTCAAGCACATCCCGCAGCATCCACGGGCCAACGAAACGTTCCATGCATTTATCGGGGGAGGCAGAGACCCAGCCCGCCTGGGAGTTGCCCTTTGCCCGTCCCATGGACCGGCACGCGGGCGACGGGACTGTATCCTTAACCTCCTCCGCACATCGACCAGAGCCGTGCGACTTCTTCCGGCCAGGGATAGCTGCCCGGTTTGACCACCACGGGAAGGTTGGCTTCCGGCCCGCCCGCCAGTTCCACCACGCCCGGGGCCCATTCGCGGGTCACGCGCAAGCACTCGCAACCCAATCGTTCCAGCAGCCGGGCCGCAGTGGCACCCCCGTCCGCAAAAACCAGGTCTGGTTTCGCACGTCTCATCACTTCCCCTGCCGCCTCAGCCAGCCGCATGACCCAAAGCGAGCTCTCTGGCAGGCTCACAGCCCCACCAGGATTCCCCAGGCAAAGAACGACCGCCCCTCGCTGCTCCAATCCGGCTGTGCATTGTTCGATCGCCCGATTCGTGTCCACGCCGCCGGCTGGGCTGCCCCCACTGAAGAACTCCAGCAGCCGGACCACCGCGATCCCATTCTCCGCGAGCCGATGAATCCACGCCGCGGCCGCCGGACTGGCGGTACCAGAAACCCACAGCAAGCGCCGGGGCGCGAGCCCTGCCGAGTGCCCCGGCCGCAGCGAACCCGACGCTTGTCCGGCCCTTGTTGGGTTCCAAGCCGGCCCGCCAACCCGCGTCTCCGAATCCCATCGATCCAGCAAGGCCTCGAAAAAATCCGCGCCCCCGGCGGCCAGGATCTCCGGGCGCCACCGCGCGGCCCAATCTTTCACATCCGCTGGGGAAGTCGCTTCCGCCACCACCACCTGCGCCGCGGGCAGCGGATCCGAAACTCCGGCCACGGCCACACGTACCCCGGGCAACCTCCCGAGCAGGTCTCGTACGTCACTCGACCGACGCGGATGCCCCGGGTCCCGGGCGAATTCAGTTTCGTGCAAGGGCGTGCCTGCGACGAAGTAGTGTCCCCCCCGGATCACGCGCTGCCGCGAGGGATTGGCCGGCAGGAGCAGAACCCGGGAAGCCCCCAGCTCCCGGCGCACTGCCTCCACTTCGGCCAATACGGGACCGCGCAGCACCGAATCCACCTTTTTGTAGATTCGAATTGCCCCGGCCTGCCGCAGCGCCCGCGCGGCCGCCGCCACACAGGCAGCCGCGTCGTCTGGAGACCGACTCCGCGTGTCCGTGTCCACACAGACAGCCCCCGCGGCACACCGCCGGGCGGTTCCCCGAACAAGCACGGCCTCCAGTCCGCGGCGCACCGCAATGCCCGCCAGCTCGGCTGCGCCGGTCAGGTCATCGGCCAGAACTCCGATCATGCCACACCGGGCCGGTCGGACCGACCCTCAAACCCCGGCGCCAGACGCGCAGCAGCCCGAAGCGCGGCAAGAAAGCTCTGCCCGCGCGCCCTGCCCTGCCAGGCAATGTCAAAGGCCGTGCCGTGATCCACCGAGGTCCGCACGATGGGGAGCCCCAACGTGATGTTCACGCCCGTGTCGAACGCGAGCATTTTAAAGGGAATGTGCCCCTGATCGTGATACATGGTCACCCACGCGTCGAATCGTTCGCGTTGAAACGGCACAAACGCCGTGTCCGGTGGCAGCGGGCCTTCGACGGTCCACCCACGGGCCCTGGCCGCGGCAATGGCCGGCCGGATGAATCGCTCTTCTTCCCCTTGCCCGAATAATCCGCCTTCGCCGGCGTGCGGGTTGAGTCCGCAAACCGCCAGACGCGGTGCCCGACCCTGTAACCGGTGGCAGGCAGTGCCGGTCAACTCGATCACGTCCAGGATCCGCTCCACGGACAGTTGCCCCGGAACCTCGGCGTACCCCACGTGTGTGGTAACCAGACTCACGGTTAGAGCTTCACTGTACAGCATCATGCAGGTGCGCCGCGCACCCGTGAGCGCGGTGAAGATTTCCGTGTGGCCCGGATACGGCACACCCGCCTGCCGCAGGGCCGCCTTGTGCACCGGCAGCGTCACCACCGCATCCACTCGTCCGGCCTGCGCGCTGGCGATGGCCCGTTCGATGTAAACGTACGCCGCGCGCCCACAGGCGGCCGAAACACGACCCGGCTGCCACGACCCCCGATCCAGGGCCGCGCAATCCACCAGCAACGGGCCGTGCGGTTCGCCCCCGGCCTCCCAATCCTCCCAACTCACCCGTTCGAACGGCCAGCGCCCCAGCCCGCGCTCCATGACCTCGTCCACCACCCAGGCATCCCCGAACAACACCGGCACACACATCGCCTGCACCGCCGGGGACCCCAGCACGCGGGCCGCCAGTTCGGGCCCCACCCCGGCCGGATCCCCCAGGGTCACGGCCAACACAGGCTTCGAGCGCATGACCATTCACCCCAGAAGCTGCAGGCTCTGCATGGTCGCCCGGACGGCTTCGATCTCGGCCGCATTCATCGGCAACAACGGGGGCAACACCCACGGACCGCACAGCCCCCGAACCGCCAGCGCCGCCTTCAGGGCCGCAAGCGACTCGCCCAGGGTTCGGCCGTTCTGATAGAGCGCGGCCACCTCCAACGCGCGCTGCGCGCATGCGTCCACCCGCGCCCAGTCCCCCCGCCGCGCCGCCGCCCACATCTCGACACACACCTCCGGAATCAGGTTGGCCACGCTCGGCACAATCCCGTCCGCCCCCAGCCGCAGCCCCGCCGCCATCAGAGCTCCAACCCCGACGAACACGGAGAAATCCGGGCGCCCCCCGAACCGCGCCAACAATGCCCTCAGCCGGTCCGGATCATTCTCGGAATCCTTGATCCCCGTCAGACGCGGGTGTCCCATCCAACGCTCCAACAAATCCAGCGGAACCGACACCCCGCTGACGGTGGGAATGTTGTACAGGACCAGCGGACCCTCGACGGCGCCCAGCAAGCGCTCCGTCCAATCGGACAACGCCTCGGCCGGCAGACCGGTGGGCGGGCGCGCCACCAACACACACGCTCCCGCCTCCAGAAAGGCGGTGCCGGCGTCCCGCTCCGGCTCCGGGGCATCCCCAAGGCCGGCATAAACCGGGACGCGCCCGCGCACGCAGGCCGCCGTGCGACGCACCAGCCGCACCGCATCTTCGCGACTTACCGCCGCCCCCTCGCCCGTGGTGCCCAGCACGAACAATCCGTCCACGCCGGCCCCCACCAGGAACTCCACCATCGGTTCCACCCCGGCCTCGTCCAGTCGTCCCTCCCGCGTCACCGGGGTCACCATCGGGACGACCACGCCCTGCCATTTCCCGTTTGTCTTCATGAAACCTCAGAAAGCCGCCTCGTAAATCGCAAGAATGTCGCCCTCCTCCAAAGAACGCGGATTGTTCCGCAACAGCCGCTGCACTTGCAGGGCGGCCCGGGCCATACCGGGCAGGTCCTCCCGGCGCACCCCCAGCGCCGACAAGCCCCGCGGCAGCCCACAAGCCCGACTCAGGTCCTCCAGCCGTGCCAGCCCTTCTGCCGCGGTCGACCGCTCATCCCTCCCCGCCGGCACGCCCAGTGCCCGAGCCACCTCGGCGTATCGGTCCAGCGCCGCCTCCAGGTTGTATCGCAACACGTGCGGAAGCAGGACCGCATTCGCCACTCCGTGAGGCACGCGAAACCTGCCCCCCAGCGGATAAGCCAGGGCATGGACAGCCGCCGTGTTCACCGGCCCCAGGCAAAGTCCCCCGCACAAACTCCCCAACGCCACAAACCGACGCGCCTCGCGATCCCTGCCGTCTTGCACCGCCCGCAACAAGTGGGCACCGATCCACCGAATCCCCTGCAACGCCCACATGTCCACCCACGGATGCGCCCGGCGATTCGCATAAGCCTCGATGCAATGCGTGAGGGCATCGAACCCGGTGGCCGCAGTCACCGGCGGCGGAACGCTGTAAGTCAGCTCGGGATCCACAAACGCAGCGTCCGGGACCAGATACCGACTGATCACGCCCTGTTTGAGCCACACGGTTTCGTCCAACAGAATCGCATTGGGCGAAACTTCGCTGCCCGTGCCGGCCGTGGTCGGCACACACACCAGCATCAGGCCCCGACCCGGCAGGCGGTCGATGCCGAAAAACTCCGTCACCGGCTCGTCCCTCTTGAGCAAGGCCGCCAATAACTTGGCCACGTCCAACACGCTGCCCCCGCCCAGCCCCAACACGGCATCCACCTCATGACGGCGGGCCTCCCGCCACAACTCCTCATACTGCCGTACCGTCGGCTCTGCGGGCACGGGCGGAAGAACCACGGTCTCCAGTCCCTCCCGATGCCACCGGTCGCACAAACGCTCCAGAACCGGTCGGACCGACCGACCCGACACCGCCAGGGCACGGCGGCAGCCGCGGCCCACGAGCCATGCACCCGCCGCCTCGGCGCAACCCTCGCCCACCTGCAGCACGGGCACCTGATGGATCGTCACCGTGTGCATGGTTCCGCCTCCGGCCCCCGGCTCGCACGGAGCCGTCGCCAATCCCACACCGTCCAACCCCGGGCCGGTTCCCTCGAGAAACACCAGCTGGCCAAATACCCCACCACCAGCACAATCCCATGCCCGATCACCCCGATCATCACCCCCGCCCATGGATAGTTGAATCGTCCCAGGTCCAGCCACGGCTCGCGACCGCTGGTCAACACGGCCCAGGCGGTAAACGCCAGGTTTGCCCCTATTCCCACCCACACGCCCCGGCGGTTGGCACGCCGACTCAAAAACGCCAGCAGAAACAACCCGGCCAGCCCACCGGAAACAATCGAGGTCACCGCATAGTAAAAGGCCAGGACCCGCTCCCCGCGCCAGGCAATCAGTGCCGCAATGCCCGTGGCCAGCAGGCCGCAACCCACCACCAGCCAGCGGCCCACCCGCAGCCGTTCCGCATCCGAGGCCTCCGGCCGCAACCGCCGGTAGTAGTCCTGCACCCCCACGGCTGCCAGACAGTTCAGGTCGGAAGACAACGTCGACATACCCGCCCCCAGCAAGGCCGCGATGAACAATCCTGCCAGCCCCCCGGGCACTTGCGTCGCCAAAAAATGGGGAAACACCGCGTCCGCTTTGATTCTTCCCTGAGCATCCCTCACCGCTTCCGGCAAGCTGGCGCCCCCCAGCTCGTAATAACTCCACAACAGCGTCCCCAAAAACATGAACAACGCCCAGATCGGCACACACAACAGCGCCCCCAGAGCCACCCCGCGGAATGCCTCCCGATGCGAGCGCGCCACCAGATAGCGCTGGACCACGGTCTGATCCGCCCCGTACTTCTGCAGATACCAAAAGAAACCGTACAACGACATCACCCAGAAACTCGTGCGATCCGCCGGATCGAAGTTCCAACGGCCCAACTGAAACTTGTCCGCCGCGGCCGCATGCTCGATGGCCGCGCCCACTCCCCCCGGGATCTCGGCCAACAACAACCCCAGCACCACCAGGGCCCCCAACCACATCAACAGCCCCTGCACGACATCCGTCCAGATCACCGCCTCCAGCCCGCCCAGCCAGGTGTAGAACAACGTGACCAAGCCGATCAGCAACAACCACAGGTACAGGTTCCAACCCGTCATGCTGCTGGCCGTCAACGCCATGAGATACAACACAAACCCCATCTTCGAGAAATGCCCCGCAATGAAGGCCAGCCCGGCGTACGCCCGCGCTCCGTACCCGAACCGCTGCCCGAAGTATTCATACGCGCTGACGCCCACCACCTCCCGGTAGAACGGAATCACCACCCCGCCCACCAGTGCGAGGACAATCAGCACCATGAACCCGGGCACCAGTTCGCTCCAGTTGCCCGCATAGCCCGAGCCCGGGTAGGCGATGAAGGTGATGCTGCTGATCAGGGTGGCGAACAAGGACAGGCCCATGGCCCAGTGCGGAACCGACCGCCGCGCCACAAAATACGCCTCCGTGCTGGTCTGGCGCCGGGCCAGCCGCCACCCTACCGCGGCCATCGCCGCCAGGTACAACAGCAACACTCCAGTGTCCAGCCAGCGACCGGTGCTCATGGCGGCGAAGGAATCGGAGTCACCAACTGCCCGTGCACAAAGCGTCCCTCGTAAGTCAGACGCCCCTGCGCGTCCCAGTGCCGAACGGGACCCTCGGCCTGCAGCCCGAAAAATCGCCGCGCCAAATCCCGCGCCAGCGGCCGCGTGTTCCAGGTCGACTCGATCCGCGGTAAAGCTCCAAGGCCGTACCGCGTCCACACGCTGCGGTTTTGTTCCGGTTCATGCTTCCACCGCCACAGGATCCGGCCCTCCGCGTCCCAGCAGGTCTCCCAACCGCTCCGGCGGCCGTTGACATAGGTAACCTCATGCGCCGGCCGACCGTTCGGATGATAACTCACCTGGCGCCCGTGCAGCAGATACCGACCTCCGGGGCAGATCCGTGCACTCCACTCCACCCGCAGCCGCCCGTCCGGATATGTCTCCCGATAGGTTTCAATTCGCCCCCCTTCGGACTCGGGCACCATGTCGCCGAGCGGCGAAAACACCCAGGCTTCGTTGAATTCGTAGTGAAGGCAGGGATGCGTCATCGTGCTCAGGACATGAATCACGCCGTTGGGCGCCTGGCGCACCGTGGCATAACCCAGAGTACCCCGACGGCGATCCCGCTCATGCGGCAAAGCCACCGGCAGCGGTTTGAAATGCCAGCTCCGCCCCTCGTTCGTCGAAATGGCCACCACCGGTCCCGGGCCATGCGGCCAGCCGGGCGGCGATTCCCCGGTGCGCCGATTGGTGCCATCCGTGACCACGCACAGGTGGCCGTTGGCCAGCCGGATCATACTGAGTCGTTGATTGGTCGCCAGGCCGGGAAACGGCGAACGCCGCGGAGCGCTCCAACTACGGCCCCAGTCGCGCGATTCGCTGCAGGGCGCCCAACCGTCCAGGCTGACATTTTTCCCACTGATGGCCAGAAGAGGCCCCTCCGGCGACAACGGGACCACTGCCGCATGCCGGCCGGACACCCGACCGCCCGTGTCCCACCAGCTCCGTCCGCCGTCGGCACTGGCCCACAGGAAGCTCTCATCCCCGGCCGCGTCCATGGCCAGATAAATCACGTCCGCCGCCGATCGAAACGCATTGGCAATGGGCTGCGCGGTAAAATCTTCCGCCGGCGCCGTCAGCCGGGGCAACTCCAACACCCAGTCCGCCCCGTGATTGGTGGAAACCGCGAACTTGAAGGGCACCCAGGGGCTCATCCCCCGGCCGCCGCCAAAGAACCACAACCGGTCCCCATCCTGCCACAGCAGGGCCGACTGATCGTTGAACCCCTCGAAATCCAGAAACAACTCCGGCAAATCCCATTCCTCGGCCCCGTACCGCAACCGGGCCTGAATGAATCGCGTGTCCGGCGCGCTCTCTGCGGCACCGGACGCCATGCGCGCGCTGAAATACACCGCCAGCACGTCGCCATTCGGCAGCACCTCGAAACCCGGCGAATGGTTGTGCGCCCAGACCTCCGGATCCAATCCCGCCACCCAGCCCACCAGGTTCGTGTCGTTTTCCGGCGGAATGGGCAGGGCCCACCGCACATGGAAATAGGGAACGTCCGGACGAGGACCGATCCGCGCCACGTCGGTGCGCTGTTTGACAAACGACTGGCAAAACGGCAGCGGCCCGGTCTCCCAAGCCTGTTCCAACCGGACGCGGGCCTCCGGCGGGCCGGCCTCCCGTCCCGGCCCCAACACAAATCCCCGGGCCCGCGCCGTCACCGTGATGACGGCCGAACTCGTGCCTTCACCGTCCCCGGCTGCTGCCACGGGAGCCACCCAGGCCAAAAGCGCCGCAGCCAGCACATGGGCCCTTGGTCGCCAACAAAACATGAAGCATCTTCATGGGCTGCACCTCTGAAGGTGATGCCCGGACGTCAAATGGTAGCCTCACCGCCGAGGTCCGCTTATCGAAAAACCGCCAAAACCTTTGGCGAAACTGACAGGCACCCGGGTACGTCGCCACGAGCGACCATGGCGGTTCTCGGATGGCCGCAAGCCCCCAGCCCCTAGGTGGCGTGCCCAAACCGACAGCAGCCCGGTTACCGAGTTTGCCGCAAACCCCTGTACTCCCGGGCATCGGCCCGCGCCAGGGCCCGAACCCGCCTCAAACCCTCGCAAGCCCGATGCAAGCCCGCCCCCGCGTTGCGAGCGTGCACGGACCGGCCCCATGCCACCAGATCCGCACACGCCCGGACCCCGCGCCACCGGGCTGTCAGGAAGCCGATCCGCCGGAGCCCACCCGGCCCGTCAGCGCCTCACCCTCTCGTGGCCAGAATCGGAACGTGTAAAACAGGCCGATCGCCAGTAAAAAGCCGCCCCACCAAATCGGCGCATGCAAATGCCACAGCGCGACCCGCTGGTCCTCCGGCGGCGGCCGGAACAGTTCATACACTCCGCTCGATGCGATCAACAGACCATACACCGCCAGGACCAGGCCGATGAAAAACCAGATCGGAATCTGACGTTCGTGCGCATGCATGGCTGCCTCACCAAAAGATGATGTTCACGGCCACCAGAATCACCGCCACTACCGTGGCCCAAAAAGCAGGCTTGTGATACCACGGACACGGCCCCTCGTCCGGCAACGTGGTCAGGCCCATCACGAGATTCCTCAACTCCGACTCCGGTTTCGGTCGGGTGAACAGGCTCACCACCACCGTGACCACGATCCCGACCACGAACGACCACCAGGCACTGTACATGTTGATGGCCATGGGCTTGGCCTTTTCCGAGCGCGCAATCACGCGGGCGTGCTCCGGATTGAAGGCCGCCGGTGCAAACTTCTGCTCCACCGTCTGCGCCTGCACGGTCACCCCCGGTTGCAACACCACCGGAAGCCCTTCGATGCCAAACTTCGAGGTTTGCCCCGTGCCCGCCAACACCACCTGAGGCGCCAGCAGTTGCAGCGGCCGCTCGCCCTGTCGATCCCGCACCCGGGCCGGCAGCTCGACCGGTGCGCCTTCCACACGACCCGTCGCTACCGGCACATTCACGAGCTCTACCTGTCCCTGCTCCACGATCACCCGCTGCCACTGCCCCGCCGCATCCTGCTCCACCCGCACCACCGCCCCGGCACTCAGCGTGGCCTTGGGCTGCGGCCGGTACCCCTCGGGAAACGTGTGCACGTACGCCCACATCCCGATCGACGCCAAAATCGCCGCCAGAAAGCCCCAGAACCCCGCCGCCGGCGTGGCCCGCTTCCACAACATCCCCAGCAAAATCACCGCAAACAACGGCACGATGAAGAAAAACACCAGCACCTGCAGGTACTCCAGGATGTTGGAGAAAAAGAACAACAGATAGGCCGTGCCGATCGACAGCAGGATCCCGCCGATCGACGACCACCGGCCCATCGCCAGATAGTGGGCGTCGGGGGCCTCCCGACGAATCAAGGGCTTGTACACATCGTACGTCCACACCGTGGCAAAGGCGCTGATGTTGCCCGCCATGCCCGACATGAAACCCGCGATCATCGCGGTCACGCCCAGCCCCAACAGCCCCGGCCCCAGATACTGGCCCATCAACAGCGGCAGCACGTCATTGTACGTGCGATGCGTGATCCCCGCCCGCGGATCGCTCTCCGGCACCAGCACCATCGGCGAACCGTCCGGATTCAACAACACCGCCAGCCCCAACAGCCCCGGAATGGTCACGATGATCGGCACCATCATCTTCAAAAAGGCCCCGATGATCGTCCCGTTCTGCGCCGACCGCAAATCCTTGGCCACGATCACCCGTTGGACCTGCAGGAAATCCGTGCACCAGTAACCAAAGCTCACTGCCAGCCCCAGACCGAACACCATCCCGAACCAGTCGATGCCCATCGGATTCGAGTCGAAGCTGCCCAAATTCCGCCACAGACTGGTGAAATCCGCGCTCTGAACCGTCGGATGAATGATCGGCGCATGCTGCTGAATCTTTTCCATCATCCCCCGCCAGCCCCCGGCATGAATCAACCCCAGAATCGGGATCAACAGCGACCCGGCCCAGATCAGGAAAAACTGCAACACCTCGTTGAACACCGCCGACAGCAGCCCGCCCAGGGCCACGTAAATGGCCACGGTGATCGAGGAAACCCAGATGCTCACGTTCATGTCCCAGCCCAGCAGCAGATTGAGGATCTTGGCCATCGCGAACATGCTGGCCCCGCTGACCATGATGGTCAGAAAACTGAACGTGATCCCCGCCAGGGCCCGCGCCGGCTCGCCGTACCGCAGCTTCAGATACCCGGGCACCGAATGGGTCTTGCAGATGTAATAAAACGGCATCATCACCACGGCCAGAAACAGGATGGCCGGAATGGCGCCGATGAAATACGCGTGCGCCCCCAGCATGCCGTACTGATACGCCATGGCGCTCCAACCCATCGTCTCCAGCGAACTGAGATTGGCCGAAATGAAGCTCAACCCCGCAATCCACGCGGTCATCTTTCGCCCCGCCAGAAAGAAATCCTCCCCCGTGCTGGTGAACCGCTTCAGGTAATAGCCGATCCCCAGCACGACCGCGAAATAGATGACGATGATGACCAGATCGACGAAGCTCAGGCGCAGCAAACTCGACGGGCTGCCGCCCGCCACGGCCAACAGCGGAATGGGAATCATACGTCAGCTACCGGTTCGCCGGACGCGGATGTGGACGGCCTCGCTAGTCCCGGCTGCGTCTGCCGCGTCCGGGATTCTCCACCCCGGAACACCGGGCCGTCCGTCACAACGGCCGCCAACCTAGCCAGCCCCTCCGATCCGGTTCAACGAAAAATCTCCTCGGCCATTCGTCGGACCCGCACCGCGGAATGACTCGGGCCGCCGCCTGCCCCGGCCCGACCGCGCCCGGCCCTGCAAACCAGTCGGACCGACTTTGTCCACGCGCAAATCTCCCGTTCTCCACGGACCGTGAACCCGGAGCCGTCCCGACGCGCCGCGCAGAAATGCAGGTCAGTCCCCCCCGCGGGGTCAGAGCCCTGGCGCCCCCGTACCGCACGTTCCCAACCTGCCGTATCGCGGGCTTCCAGCCCGCCAAGGGCGCGGAAAAAAAGCCCACAGATCACGCAGAACACCCAGAAGCCGGTGCGTAAGCGCCGACTTCAGTCGGCGCATCCATACCCGTAGCCCCCGATGTCAATCGGCGGAATCATCACCCCCCACGGACCGACCCATCATCCACCGCCTGCCGGCGGTGGCTACCCCGTTTCCCGTAGCCGCCGATATCGACCGGCGGACCCATTTATGGCGTAGCCGCCGATGTCAATCGGCGGACCTCCATAAAGCAGGCACCGACCAGCATTTAAACGAAGCCGATCAACTCAGAGGATCCACCGCGTCACCGCGGTGGCTACCACGCCCAAACCCGTAGCCGCCGACGTCAGTCGGCGGACCCATCGCCCCAACCGGCAAACCCCTCGTCCACCGCCTGCCGGCGGTGACTACCCCAGTCCAGTAGCCGCCGATGTCAATCGGCGGACCGATCCCTCATCCACCACAAGCCGCCTCATCATCCACCGCGTCCCCGCGGTGGCTACCCAGCCCCCGTAGCCGCCGACGGCAGTCGGCGGACAAATCCACTCGCAGGCGCCGGACCCCCGCGAAATAGTCCCCCCTGCGGCAGTCCTCGGACAACCCACCCGCCCCCGCCGCGTTCTCGGGGCGGCTATCCACAGCCGAGGCGACCCAACCGTTCCCGCTTCGAACGCCGGCGTCGCCTCCGTGGGCCGCCCCCATCTCGGCCGCCCGCGGGCGCCCACCGCACTTTCCCGGCTCGAAGGTCCCTTCCGCTCGGCCCTGCCATTCGTCGGAACCCGCCCAACGTGGCGGCCATGGCCGCCGATGCTCCCGATCCGGCTTCGAGGCAGCCTCCTCTCGCGGGCCTCCTCCCCGCCGCACCGACCGAGCGAGCCGGGAAAAACGTTGCCGGGCGGCCCGGAGTGTGCTTTAGAATGCATGGGACAACCAGCGGAGAGGTGGCTGAGTGGTTGAAAGCGCACGCCTGGAGAGCGTGAGTACCCCAAAAGGGTATCGGGGGTTCGAATCCCCCCCTCTCCGCCAATTTTATTGGCCCGACCCCGGCCGCACCCGCAGCGCCGATGTCCTTCGCTTCTACGCCGCCGCCCAGGCTGTCGACAGCACCTCGGCTTGCTCCAGCACCGTCTGGGTCGCCTTTTCCTGCTTGTCCGGCGGGTAGCCGTGCTTGCGAAGAACGCGTTTGACCTATGCGCGCAGCTGAGCTCGCACATTCTCGCGCAGGGTCCAGTCGATTGTGACGTTGTTCGGCACCGTCTGCACCAGCTCGCGCGCGATCGCGCGGAGCGTCTCGTCACCCAGCACCTTAACTGCGCTGTCATTGGTTCCCAGCGCGTCGTAGAAGGCCAGCTCCTCTTCGCTGAGCCCGAGCTTCTCACCCCGTCGCTCCGCCTCGCGCATCTCCCGGGCTAGGGCAATCAACTCCTCGATGACCTGCGCCGCCTCGATGGCGCGGTTCTGGTAGCGGCGGAGGACCTGCTCCAGCAGTTCGGCAAACGAACGGGCCTGCACGATGTTCTTCCGTCGGCGCGCCCGGATCTCGCCGGTCAGGAGCTTCCGCAACAACTCCACGGCGAGGTTCTTGTGCTCCATCCCCCGCACTTCGGCCAAGAACTCTTCAGACAGGATCGAGATGTCCGGCTTTTTCAGGCCCGCCGCGGCGAAGAGATCCACCACCCCCGCGGGCGCCACGGCGCGGGACACGATCTGCCGGATGGCCCGGTCCAGTTCCTCGTCGGTCTTCGGTTCTCCCGGGGCGCGTCTGGCCAGGGCAGCCCGCACCGCCTGGAAGAAGGCCACGTCGTCGCGGATCCGGAGGGCCTCTTCATGCGGGATGGCCAGGGCAAAGGCGCGCGAAAGGTCCTGCACGGCCGCGAGCAGCCGGTTCTTGCCGTCCGCTTGCTGAAGAACATGTTCCTGTGCGGCGGGAATCAACGTCAACCGCTCCGCGGGCGTTCCCGTTTTCCAGCGCGACCAGTCGAAGCCGTGAAAGAGGTCGCAACAAACTTCGTATTTTTCCAGCATGACGCGCACGGCCTCGTCCTGGTCCAATGCCGCCGCGCCTTTCCCGCCGCTTTCCGTGTAGGTCTTGAGCGCCGCCTTCAGCTCGCTCGCCAGCCCCAGGTAGTCCACCACGAGCCCGCCCGGCTTGTCCCGGAAGACGCGGTTGACGCGCGCGATGGCTTGCATGAGCCCGTGGCCCTGCATCGGCTTGTCGATGTACATCGTATGAAGACTCGGGCAGTCGAACCCCGTGAGCCACATGTCGCGCACGATCACCATCTTGAAGGAGTCGCTCGGGTTGCGGAAACGCTGGGCAAGCCGTTCGCGGCGCTGTTTGTTGCGGATGTGGGGTTGCCAGTCCGGCGGCTCGGACGCCGCGCCGGTCATGACGACCTTGATCGCGCCAAGTGGTCACCTTTGTCGAGCCACTAGGGAGAAGGCGCAGGATTCCCCAACTACAGCTCCTCAGAGATCTCCCAGGTGTGGCATCTGTCACCTCTTCCAAGGTCGACAATCCCACTGCGCCGTAAGCATCCTCGACAACCCTTGAGCGCCGGATAGTGGAAACCTCAACTAGCGACTTCGTCTTCCCGGCGACTTTCCAAGACACGAGATGATTTTTTTGACGACTTTCCTCACGTCAGACTCAATCTCGCATTGCCAAACGACAATCGTCTTCCATCCCAATTGTGCAAGCTCGGACAACTTCCTGCGGTCCCGCGCTACATTCGCTTGGAATTTCGCCTGCCAGTATGATTTGTTCGATTTCGGCGTTGTGGTCCGAGGACAGCCTTTGTGTCGATGCCAGAAGCAACCGTGGACGAACACGGCCACTCTGCTACGCCTGAAAACGATGTCTGGGCTCCCCGGAAGGTCTCCACAATTTGTGGAGAACCCTACCCGGAGAGCTCGAAGTGCCGACTGTAGCATTCGTTCAGGCCCCGTGGCCTGCCGCCTCACTGCCCCCATGATACGAGACCGCTCGGTGCTGGAAGGCGGAGGACGTTTTGGCTCGCCAGGCATCCTTCACCCCCCTCTCCTACCACCCCAGCCAGCACTGAGAGGGCAGCAGCATATCCCAAGACCGGAGGCACCGCGTCGCCGATCCATTTCGCTAATGCTTGCTTCCCAGGATCGGGCCTGTCTGGCGCGCGAAAGTCAAACCAATCGGGGAAGCCTTGGAGCCGAGCCGCCTCCCTCGGAGTCAGTGGACGCTTCCGCGCTGGATGGATGAATCTCCCCCTCCCTGGGGTTACGAACCCCGGCGTGATAGTTCCGGCGCGATCGTCCCACCTCAATCGTCCATATACAGATGGGTACGTGTGGCCGTTGCGATGGCACCTAGGCCGCATGTGATTAGGTAGTTCGTAGAGGTCGTTTTCGAAGAGGTATTCAATTCGACGTTTGTTCTCTTCCGACAACCGGGGAACCGAGTCCAGCAGCGGGTCCGCATGCACATCCACAAGGTCTTCAATGGCCCATCGGACCGTAGTTGCCTCTTTGGCGAGACAGCGTGCCACTTCTTCGAGCTCCAACACGCCTCGGCGGGAAGCCACCAAGAAGAACCGCCTGCGCGTTTGCGGTAGACCTAATCCATCAGCCGCAAGCACACCTCGACTCGTCCGGTATCCCCGCCCTTCGAGCAGGGCAGTAGCAGTCTCCACGACACGCAGACGGTCGTTCAGGATCTCCGGGACGTTTTCCAAGACCATGGCCGTGGTACGGAGCGCGATCCCGATCGCGACCGCGTCAAGGTAAAGCAGGTTCCGCGGGTCCGCTCGCCGCGTGCGATTGTTAAGATTCGAATGTCCTTCGCAAGGTGGACCGGCGACGAGGAGGTCCACGCTGTCCCTCACCTCCTTCAGAGCGCTATGCACCAGCTCTGGATCGTAAGCGAAAACAGCACTTTCGCCCCATCCGACGATCTGGAAGTCGACTGTGCTCCCTATGTCAGGGCGAACCGTCCGCCCGGGGCGGCACTTTATCCAGTAGACACCGCGTCACTGCTTCCCAACATCCATGCCGAGTCGCACGCAAGCTCCATAGTCGAACTGCGTGGAAGCTTTCCGCAGCCACAGGGGTTGAGTCGCCTGGAGGGATTGCTGCGCTTCGGCGGAAGAAAAAGCCAGGTGACAGCGCTTATCCGGGAAACCGAAGGGCTCCTGCCCGAAGAAGCGCGGCATAGGTTAAGTCCATTTCACGATCCGGTCCCTGGGGCACAAAGACACACAGCCCATCTCTTCCGCGAGTTAGGAGTACACGGTAAGCATTTTTCCGGAGGCGACCTGGGTCCATCACATGCCGGCTTCTAGAGCCTCGCACAACCCACCCGGCACCGGACCACGTCAGGTCCGGCCCCCAACATACTATCGGACAATCGAGTTCGAGCCCCTGACAGCCGAACTCGGTGACCGCAATTCTTAAGCCGCACCCTGACCTCGGATGCGAGGGGCCCTCTTCGTACCACTCACCGTAGTACCAGTAGCTTGCCTGCACCGGCTGGATACCGTGCACCCCTGCGTTCCGGTATTTAGAGGAGACCAAGATACCGTAGCGCTTCGCAGGGTCAGACTCATACCGATGGCGGACGTACTCTCGGAGTGCTTCGAGATCCCTTGCCACATACAAAGTGAATTTACTTTCGTGAAGTTGGGACGCGATGTTGGCAGCATCGTCGAGTTGCCCTGCTAGCAGCAGATCCACCCATTTCGCCGCTAGAGACGCCCGATGGCTCCGTAGCGTCGACGTTAGGTTGAGAATCGATTCAACCCGAGTCTCTACGCCGGCTGCGCGGAATCGCTGTGCCAAGTGCTCGGGCGCTACGACGTGCCACCCTGAAGACCCACACACTGCTTCTACCCATTGCCCGATACCCGCCTCTTCGCCGGCGTGAATCTCTTGCCCTTCGCCGATCAGAGCCACTAAAACGAACGCCTCATGAGGACCCCGATCTGCAATGCGTACCAGCAGTTCTGGCTCCGAGCCAACGAGCTGCCCCTTGTGCTTGAGAAGCACCCGATCCCGGTCCCATGCACGCTGTGCCTCGTCGAACACGACCACGCGCTCGCGGGACGGTGCCTGTGAACGGATAAGTTTGTCTCGCAGGAATGAACGGAGGTCTTGCACAAACTCGCGCCGGGCTCTGCCACCGCCCAGGGCATACTGAAGCACCTGTACCAAGGGACCGTTCCCGGAAACGAAAACAGCAGGCAGCGCCAGGTCGCGCGAGTGCACGAGTTGAAGACCGAGAAGCGTTTTTCCGGAACCAGGAACTCCAGACACGAGCACGAGCGTTCGGCGATTGTGCCGTGCGGCTTCGCCTACGATAGATTCGACCAATGAAACTGTCTCCGGAATCCTCGCGGACTCCGCACGCCGAATTCGGGGCAGCGGCTGGCGTTCAAAAAGAAGCCTGGCGGCTTCAACCAGGGAAGGGAGGGGACAATAAGGCGCAGAGGTCCACGCAGCCACATCGGCTGGCTTACCACTCGGGAAAGGACATAACTCACGGATCAGATCACCGAGCATCGAGGGCGGTATTACCCGAACACCGTTGCGCTGGAATGGGCCGCCGCGCATACCGATAGGAATTACCACGGGTACTAGCCGCCGGCCTTGGCAGCCCGCGTGGTAGTCCTCCAAATCTCGGACATACCCGAGCACTTGGTCGAGATCGGCCTGTTCGACTTCGACGCGGTTCTTAAACTCGACCACGAGAACTGTACCGTTTTCCAGGACGATTAAATCCGGCCGTCGACCTCCGCTCCGTGGCAATTCGAACTCGAGGACGAGACCGAAACTCGCGGCATGGGGGAGGCATGTCCGAAACTGCTCGCGTAAGACAGAGATGCTACGATGCCATGCCAATAACTGGGGCCCGCCAGTCTCCCTTAGGAAACGCGTTAGAGCACCCAGGAGATCCTCATCTGGAGTCGCAACGAAAGTAGCGACATCCCCAGCCCATGCGTAGGCAGGCTCGAACATTTCTTACGCTGACGGACCGAGACCGTCGAAAACATGGACGCGTAGACGACCGGTGGTCTCGGTCGAATCCTCTTCTGCGTCAAACCGAAGCCTTGGCGCCACCGTTGAGAAGGTTTGGATGCTGGCGTCACAACACGCTCGGAAGGCAGGTGCCTCGCGAAAGCGGGTGTCTACCAAGTCCGTCAGGCCTTCTGGGGCATCGCCCCACAGCTGCGGTCGGAACAGAGCGCCGAGCTCTCTCTCCAAAAGGCGCAGGCGCCGCTTTTCTCGCGGGATCGGTGGGCTTGCCTGCGCTTGAAACCTCCGCATATGATCCTTCAACCGCTGGCGAAGCTGGCGTACCACAAGCCGTGCCGTTTCCTCGTCCGGCTTCGCGACCTCGAGACGTCTCGACTCCGGATCCCAACGGTCATGATTCGGCGGCTCGGACAGTTTCAGGATGTCGTCGATCTCAGGGGCCGCGACGAATACACCCACGGTCGGAGGTGCCGCTTTTCCCATCTCTGCGTATTCCACCACCATCTTGGGCGAGCGGATCAAGGCGATGCGACCGAGCTTCTCTTCTGGGAAGTCCTGAAGCAGGTGGTCGGGCAACACTTGGAAACCGTACGCGCCGAGAGCTAACCCCCGCAGGCGCTGGAAACTGTCGCTCTTTTGGTGAGGTCCGGCGGCCTGAGCGCGCCCAAGCGCCAGAGAGTAGCATTCGATGAACGGCAGAAGATCCGCACGCTGCTTGGGCTGAGGAAAAAACTCTGCACCTCCATGTTCCACAACTACTTCCAATTCCTGATCCAAGAGCCGCGGCCACCACCACTCTTCAATCCCACGGAGAAGACGTTGGGGATCGTGAACGTGGGAATCGACGATGAGAATCGACGTTCCGTGGGCTCCACGACGGCGGCCGCGAAACCCGAGGCGTTCCGCCAACGCGTGGGCCGCGTCGTCACGAAGCGGGTCCACGACAAGCTGAGGGCCTTGCTGCCGAACTCCGAACCAGCCACGACCTGTCCAGTGCTGACCCTTGAACTCGTGAGCCTCCAAATAGGCGCAGCCCATCAATCGTGCCGTCGCTCCTGTGTCGTCTGAGTCGAAGGCAGTATACGCGACTATCGTGCGGAGGCGAGAATTGAGTGACAGCGCGGACTTGCCGTAGCCATAGGATCCGCCGCTACCCCCTGGCGCGAAAGCTTTCGTGCTGTCCCCTACCGACAAGAGAAGTCGGTGAAAGTGAGACCGCCGGTCGTTGGGCGAGCCATTCAATCCCACGGTTCTGTAATCCTCAACGAACAATAAATGAAGCGGTCGCTCAGGCTGTGCCAAGCAGTTGTCAGGGGCAAGGCTGACTGAGCCGACACGCGGACCGATGCCGGTACGGAGGGAAAGCGCCTCGAGGAATTGCTCTTTGCGCTGACCCTCGAGCGTCACGATGCGGAACACCACGCGTACCCGCCTCTCTCCCTGCCTCGCAGCGTCACAAGAATTCTGGATCGCCTCGCGAGCAAGTTCGTCCTCCGGCTTTATTCCCGCAGCTTGGAGCACGTTAGCGAACGCATTTCCAGTTGCGCCGCCCATGGGCCCCACGGGCTCAAAGGTCCATTGAGCATGTGACCACTTCTTGGTCATATAATCCTTGTCTGTCCCGGTCGCGCAAGCGGCCACGCGCTGCGCCAGCGTGTGAACGCGGTGCATTCTGTATATCATCTGTCGGTTAAATGCAATCCACCATCACGGCCAGCTTCCAGACGTCGATAAAGAGCACTTCGCTTCGACGGTCGCAATGGGGCGCCCTCCGGCCGGCTCGTCGGCCAGCCTCGTGTCGCCCGCGCGCGTCCGCCATGGTCCCGGTTTGCCCTCCACCAGCCCGCAAGGTCTCTTCCACGGCGACCCGTACTGCGTGGAACTGGTGGTAACCGGCGACCTTCTTGTCGAGTTTCCCGCTGCCGTCGTCCTCGAAGACGGTGAAATCCCGTATGAGTAGAAGAAAACGCCACCGGTCAAACACCCCCTTCAGCAGCACCTCGAGCTGCGAGACGCCGATGTCCTCCACTTGCTCACCCAAAATCGTCCGCCAGGGTTTGAACCACTCCCGCCCGGCTGTAAGCGTGCCGAGGCGTGTCTCGAGACCGTCAGAGATGACCAAGAGTTCGTTCAACGAAAAAAGCGTCGGCAGCTCCATCTTGTATGTCTGGAGCTGCTGGAACGCAGTCCAGATCGTGGCTTCTTCATCGACAGGGTTCTTCAACTCAACGATGGCAAGGGGAAGGCCATCGACGAAGAGCACAATGTCCGGACGGCGGAGGTGCCGGCCTTCGCTCACCGTGAACTGGTTCACCGCCAGCCAGTCGTTGTTTTCCGGCTCCTCGAAGTCCAGGATTCGCGCCTGCGAGCCCGCAATGGTTCCGTCAGGCCGCCGGTACTCCACCGTCACGCCATCCACGAGCATCCGGTGGAATGCACGGGTGCGCGCTTCGAGCGTGGCGCCTTCCGGGTTGGGGATCTTGCGGAAGGCGTCCTCCAGTGCCTCGGCGGGAAGATCAGGGTTGAGGCGGGCCAGGCCATCGCGCAGCCGCTGTGCCAGCACCACCTCGCGGTAGTCCTGCCGCTCGGCAAACCGCCCCTCCGGCGCGAACTCCGGGCCATGTTTGACCGCCCAGCCGAGCGACCCCAGCCAGGCCAGGACGGCTTCTCCAACGCCGGATCCACCAAGGGATCTCACTGGCCAATCGCCTCTTCCTGGATCTGCTTAAGCGTCCGCCCGTTCGCGTCCTTCCACTGTGTACGCCCGTTCGAATTTCGACCCAGTAATACTCCGGCGGCGGTCGAGGGCGAGTTGAAGGCGTAATCCTGCGTCAGCCGATACACTTTGCCGTCCGGCACCAACACGCCCTGCGCTACCAAAGCCTTGCGCAGCCCGGAGAGAAAGCCGTGAATCGAGGGAACCTCCTCGATGACCGCCTGTGATCCGGCACGCACGATGAAGCCTTCCGAACTGTCCAAACCACGCGCACTGATTCCTTTGGCTTTCAGGAACAACTCCACTTCCTTCGCCGCGTCGGCCCTGGCCCTCTCGAACAGGTTGACCCCGACCAGCGGCAGGCACAACAGCAGATCGGCCAGAAAAGCCTCGGCATCGGCGGCATCGGCGTCCGACAGCGCGGGCAGCTGCGGCACGTTCCCGTTATCCACCTCGGCGCGCTTGGCCTCGACGGCGAGCGCCACCAGGCGCGCTTCCAAATACTGCACGTGCGCCTTGTTCAGGTTCTGGTCCTTGCTCGTGAACGCCACCGCGTGCGTCCAGAAGTCCTTCTGCTTGGCGTGCTGCTCAAGCCGCGGCAGCACCGGATCCCCCTCGCCAACATAGAGCCGCGGAAGGTGCCCGCCTTCCCCTGGTCCCCAAATCACATACACACCGGCGCGTTTCAGTTCCGGCCGCTGTCGGACCCTTGGGAATAGAGATCGCGGGAACACCAGCCCCAGCCCGGTCCAATTCGACTTCTCGACAATGCGGAGTTCTTCCGGATTGCCCGACGGAATGAAAATACGGACCGAAAACCCGTGGACCTCATTCATATGCCCGACCTTTCCGAGAACGGCCCCACAACCTTCACCCGAATTCCACCCCGAACCAGCCTGGGCCGCACCGAATCCCGCACGCCTCGCGGCAACGCGACCGCGCGCTGCTCCCGTCCTTCAGCCAACCGCCCTTCCAGGACGATCGTCGGGCTACGCCTGACCAGCCGGCCAAGTAATCCCAACCAAGCCAGGGCAGGGGCTTCACCGTCGGATTCGCTTGGATTCACCATGGTACGTCCCGCGCTCGTGCTTCCCGAGCTGCCCCATCATCGGACTTCCCCGGTCCACAGCCCAATCTGCTCGACCTTTTTATACTGCGGTCCCAGACATAATGCAAGGGCTCCTGATTCCAGAGGATGTGCTCGTAATAATCCCTGGGCCACACGCACCCGGAAAAAGTCATCGATGCTATTCCTTTCACAATGTCCCTGCATCGTTAGCTGCTCATGCTTTTTCCAAGATCGAGCATCGCATTGAACGCATCGGTCTGGACTCGCCGATAACCTACCGCCATTTCGCCCGAGCCGATTTCGTCATCTCTTCGGCGTCACTCAACCGCGTCTCGCGATCGCCTCGTTTCCGGCACACATATACGATGCTAAGTAGAGTTGCTGATGAAACATGTTGCTGACTGCGCGTGTTTGTACCCTTTTACCGAATGAATCAGCGATGGTGACGGGTCCGACCGCAGGTCACAGGCCGGCCCCTCTCACAGGTGCCTTATCTTCGGGATGCTGCGGTTCATAGATCCAGAAGTTGATCGGATTTTCCGGGTTGGGCGTCCACAGCCCGCGACCGCTCTTAAGACTGACTCCAAGCTTGCGCTTTTTGCATTCTTGATCGAACATCTTCAGCACTTCAAAATGTTGGCGCTCACTGGGTGAGAGCTTCTGTGGCTGCTGGGAATCATTGAACCAGTTCATTTGCAGCGATTGCGACTCAAGCCACAGCTCATATTTTTCGTACTTGCCGCGCGAGAACGCCGGTAAACCAGCGAACAAGTCCGCAAGTTGAAGCAGCGGGTATTCTTTAGACGACACTGGCCGAATCTCTTCAATCCCGAATTCTCGGCGTATTCCGATCTGAAAGCTGCTGCCGGACCAGAGCGAATCGTCTACCTCGACCGTCACGCTTTTTGCTTCAAGACAGTCTTCTATTGTTCCCCAATCAAGGGCAGTGTGTTCGTCCGGGTGAAGTCTCCAGACTGCATCATTTGGCCATCGCGCTCTCAACACGTTTCGGAATACATGATAGTACATCCGCTCAAGATTGGCGGTGTCATCCCTCCCAACCATTTTGTGCCGCGTATCTTCAATATCCCACACCAGAACATCAATACGCAACCGCCGCGCAGAAGCGTTCTCTATTGCAAACCTGCACATTTCTTCAGCTGCGAAGCGCTCTTTGGCTGCGTCTAGCTTTTTCCACTTGAACTCCTTCACGTCAGATTTAGCCAACAGGCCATTAGGGCCCGCTTCGAGATGGCCCACGCCTTCGACACTTGCAGTTGCAAGCGCAAGGCTCCGAAAGCGCCCTGCGTTCCAGTTCGACTCGTCGCTAAAGCCCACATGAGTGACAGTGGGTGTCATAATCCTCTCTCCTTCAAAAACCGTTCTGCATCCTTCACCCGCGGCTCCTCACGGATGAGCTTGGGCAAAAGCGCATCGCGCAGGGCCGCCAGGGTGCGGGACTCACACCGGCATTGCAGCGTGCGTTCAAGCAACGGCCCTGCCACCCCTTCAAATGCTCTGACAAGCGCCTCCGAAGGTTTGAGGGTTGCCAGCCCGAGAATAGCACCGGCTTGCGCACGCTGGTGGCTTTTCGATGTTCCCGTGACGAGGCCCTCGATTTCTCGCCGGAAGCCTTCCGACCGGGGAGTGCAGTACTGGAAAGACCGTCCGTAAGGTGACCGTGGGCGAAGCACAAGGAACTCGGTCGAGCGCACCACGCGGTCTTGTGGCCGGACGTCCACCAGCCATACCCGGTTGATTTCCGGGTTGAGCTTTGACAGCAGCACCACCCCGGGTGGCACAAGTGTTTTCTGGCTCTTGATGTCCGCGCCGCTCTCCAGCTTGGGCCACTGGCCCTCGTCAAAGGCAGGGATGCTGAAGTGGAGGAACAGCGTGTCAGGAGCTGAAAAGGGGCTCACGTTGTTGCGTGCCTGCTCGGCAACGTCGCCCAGCCGGCCCACCTCCCACCTCTCCGGGATGGGGCCGACTTCGGAGTCCACCAGGCGGTCGGGGAAGAGGTCGTAGAGGTGGGGGGCAGGCCGGGCAAGGACTGGCCGCGCTTCCACCGGCCCTCCATCTTGGCGTGCACCGGCTCGAAGTCCACGAACCACGCCTTGAAAAGCGCCCGCGCCATCGCCTCCAGCGTCTCGCTCATCCGGCGGTTCAGCTCGACTTTGTCGCCCAGCGTGCCGAGGATGTGGGTAATAGCACGTTCCTCGGGGAGGGGCGGGACGCGCACCTGAAGGTGATGTAGGGAATCCACTGGCACCCGCTGGCGACCCGAAGTATTTCTCATCTGTGTCACGGCATGGGTGCGCACTAGGTCGGAGCGAATTAGGTAGTAGGCGAAGTCGTTATCGGTGACTCCGTTCGTACCGCGAATGACGAGGAACTCTGTGGAGCCGTGGCCAAAGGGCTGATCATCCGAGTTGCGGAATCGTGCAATTGTTCCATTTTCCGGGCAGGGAGTGATGCGGGCCATCAGCGTGTCGTCATTCTGAAAGCGGGATTCACCGCCTGAAAATTCTCGGTACTCGCTGGGGCGAACATCTCGGGACGACGGGTTGACCGCCTGCATGTCGACAAAGGGATAGACCTGGCCGGGTCTAAGCTGCACCGGCGGGTCTACCTCGACTGCCTGATCAAGGGGCATCGTTCGCCACTCACCCGCCATAGCCCAGCTCCTTACTCACCTTCCACCGGCTCATCTTCGCCTTCCAGCTCTCGCTCGAGCTGATCCAAGGGCGGCAAAAGAGCGGAGATAGCCCGCTTGAGGCCGGACAGGTGGCCTTTAACGATGGCCCACACCCGCTCCAGGTCCACTCCTTCGTACTGGCGAATCAACACGTCACGCAAGCCGGCCAGCCCTCGCCACGGGATCTCCGGGTGCACGGATCGATAGGTGTCGTCCAGGCGCTTCGCCGCTTCGCCGATCCCCTCGAAATTCCGCCGGACCGCGTCCCGAACGAGCTCGTCGGCCAGGAAACGTCCCTTGCCGTCGACTGTGAACCGCTTGATCTTCTGGATGCACTCCAGCATGTGGGCCAGGTAAACTTTGGGGTCTTTTTTCACAGCGGGCGAGCCTCCTTGAGGATACGCCGGCGCAGCAGCCAGTGAAGTCCCCGTTCGGTCACGACGTCTGCCTTGCGTCCCAGAAGTTCTTCGAGCTCGAGCACGAGGCCTGCGTGGTCGAGGAGGCTGCGGCCAGGCTCGAAATCTACGAGAAGATCCACATCGCTGTCTTCCTGCTCCTCGCCCCGAACAACAGAGCCGAAAACCCGAACGTTCCGTGCTCCGTACTTGGCGCAGAGGTGCAGAATGTCTTCGCGCCTTTTGCGCAGGAGATCCTTACCAATCATAGCCCAACTCCTTCAGGTTCTTGGCAATGGCAGTGTCGAGCTTGGCGGCCTCGGCCTGCTGTTCCCGGAGGTGCGCCACCAGCCGCGCCATCTTTTGCTCGAACGGCTCGGCGTCGTCCTCTTGTGCCTCGACACCGACGTACCGTCCTGGCGTGAGCACGTGGCCGTGCTTGCGGATCTCCTCCAGCGTGTCGCTCTTGCAGAAGCCGGGCACGTCTTTGTATTCGCCGCCTTCCTTCTCCCCGCGCCAACTGTGGTAGGTGTTCGCGAGGCGGGCAATCTCTTCATCGGTCAGCTCACGGTGCGTGCGGTCCACCATGCGACCCAGCTTTCGGGCGTCAATGAAGAGCACCTGACCACGCCGGTCCCGCAGAGGGGCCTTCCGGCCGGAGGGAGGGCGCCCGCTTTTGCCCCGTGCCAAAAACCACAGGCAGGCGGGGATTTGCGTCGTGTAGAACAACTTGTCCGGCAACGCCGCTATGCAGTCCACCAAGTCCGCCTCGATGATGTTCTTGCGGATCTCACCTTCGCCGGACTTGGTTGGAGGACATCGAGCCGTTGGCGAGCACGAACCCGGCATACCCTGTCGGTGCCAGGTGATGAATAATGTGCTGGACCCAAGAGAAGTTGGCATTGCGCACTGGCGGGACGCCGAACCTCCAGCGTTTGTCCTCCCGCAGGCGCTCCCCGCCCCAATCGGAGACGTTAAAGGGCGGGTTGGCGAGGATGAAGTCGGCCTTCAGGTCCGGGAAGCGCTCGTTGTGGAAGGTATCGCCCTGTTCGATCCGCCCGTCAATGCCGCGGATCGGGAGACCGGCGATTCCGGGTTTCGGGCAGCGCTTTGCCATGCGCGACGTCAGTCCTATAGCTGCTTCAAGGTCGGTTTCAGATCGAGACCCACGACCAGTAAATTCCCCAGCGGGATGTCCTTCCAAGGTTCTCCCGTAAGCTTTTCCGAGCAAACGACCACGGCACGTTCACCTCGCAAACACTTCGACTCGAGCATCGCTCGAACTTCCCTCGGATAAAACGTCTCTGGCTGTCGAGGGCCGGGCGGACGGACAAGATAAGAGAGGCTGTAGTAGCCGTGGCTGCAAGCCGCATTACGATAGGCATACAAATGCTCCCCATCGCTGAGCAAGAAGTTGAGCGCCGTATAGGTGCCGTCTTTCAAGGCCCCCAGCGCGTTCGCGATTCCCTCCTCTGGCGAAGAAGCCTCTTCGATCTTCTGGAGGATCCAATGAAAGAAGGCCTCTGAGTCGGTCTCTCCGACTATGGCCAATCGATGCACTTCATTCAGCTGATCCAAGAGCGCCTTGCGGTCCACGGAACCGTTGTGGGCAAAAAGCCAGCGGCCGTACTGGAAGGGGTGGCAGTTTTCCGTGCAACAGCTACCCGTGGTTGCCCGCCTCACGTGGGCGATGAAAACTCGTGACGTGGCCTCTGCGCTTGTCCTTCGATAGCTTTGGCTCGAATGGGCGGGTGCGGGCTCCTTCACCACCTTGGGCCGACCGTCTTCGTACCATCCCAGACCCCAACCGTCCTGGTTGGACTGGCTCAGCGAACGCAGCGTCGTCGGTCCCTCGACGAGCGAGAATCGCAGATCGACTTCCTTGTTTGCGATCAGACCGAGCAGCCTGCACATTGTTGCTTTACCTCCGGTCAAGCTATTCGCGCTTTAACCAGTCCCCTCGGTGCGCTGGGCCTGCAGCCGGGCACGGTGTGCGCCTCGAAAGCGTCAGAAATGTACTTGAGGAAGAGGAGGCCCAAGACGACGTCTTTGTACTCGGCGACGTCCCTGAGGCTGCGCAGGGCATCGGCCATGCGCCACAACTGCGCTTCGTAGCCGAGCGCGCCGCTGGCGTTCGTGCGGTTTGGATGGCTCGTGCGTTGTCCCGGCATGATTCAGCGGCTGTGACTTGCGTCCGGGGCCTGGAGACCCGGTCCCGCGTCCTTCCAATGTGTGACCACCCGCCCGCGATGGCGCAACTCCTTTTGCAGGGGGGTTGATCGCCGGCGAAGTCGAATTCAGTCCGGCGCGGAGGGCAGACGGGACGCCATCGGGAGCCAGACCCGGCGGCGCGGCGTGAAGCCCTGGCCGGGCTGGCGCAGCTCCGCGCGGTCTGCGCTGGCTCGGAGGCCGCCCACGCTCACGGACGCGGTGGCGCCTGCAGTCCACACGGGGTATCGGCCATGATCCGCAGCTCTCGCACGGAGCCGATGGCGGTTCTCGCGCGGTACGTCCCGGGTGAGTTCAGCCTTCGATCTTGCGTGGCTGGTCCCACCGGTGGGGTCTGCTGATGCGCAACAGGGCCCTCGGTAAGTCGAAGGTCGGATCGCCCGGCAGGGCCCGGAGACACGGCTGTCAGCGTTGGTTCACCAGTGGTGCAAGTCCCCGCGCCCCGGCGAAATCCCGGCCGAGGGGTGGGGGCTGAACGGTGGCGAGCACCGGGCCGAATGGGGCCGATGCGCGGACCCGGGATTCCTGCGGGGCGATTCAGGCAAAGCAAAATGGTGGTGGGAACAGGATTCGAACCTGTGTAGGCCGAAAGGCCAGCAGATTTACAGTCTGCCCTCGTTGACCACTTGAGTATCCCACCACCCGCGACAAAAAAGTAGCCACGCCGGGCGCCGCTTGTCAACGGGCCGGCCCCTGCCCTAGCCTCCCGATCGACATGTTCGAGGCATTGACGAAGCGACTGCAGGAGGCGTTCCGCCACCTGCGGGGCATGGGGAAGCTGACCGAGGCCAACATGGCCGACGCGTTGCGCGAGGTGCGGGTGGCCCTGTTGGAGGCCGACGTCAATTACAAGGTGGCGCGCGACTTCATCGAGCGCGTCAAGGCCAAGGCCCTCGGTCAGGAGGTCATCCAGAGCATCCAGCCCGGGCAACAGGTCATCAAGATCATTCATGACGAGCTGGTGGCGTTGCTGGGAGACACGCACACGGGTCTGGACCTGAGCGGTTCGCCCACGGCCATCTTGATGGTGGGGCTGCACGGATCCGGCAAGACCACCACCAGCGGCAAGCTGGCCCGACTGCTCCAAAAACAGGGGCGCCAACCGCTGCTGGTGGCGGCCGACGTGTACCGACCCGCTGCCATGGACCAGTTGGAAACGCTGGGACGCCAGCTCCAAATCCCCACCTTCACCCAGCGCGACCAGAAGGACGTGCTGGCCATCGCCCGGGGGGCGCTGGAATTCGCCCGCGAGCACCAGCGAAATGTCCTGATCTTCGACACCGCCGGGCGCCTCCAGATCGACGAGCCGCTGGTGCAGGAACTGGTACGCCTGCGCGATCTGGTGCGGCCCCGCGAGATCCTGCTGGTGCTCGACGCGGCCACCGGTCAGGAGGCGGTGAACGTGGCCACGCACTTCGACCGGGCCCTTCAGGTCACCGGCGCCATTCTGACCAAGTTGGACGGCGACGCGCGCGGCGGCGCGGCCCTCAGCTTCCGCGCCGTCGTCGGCAAGCCCATCAAGTTTGTCGGGGTGGGCGAGAAACTCGACGATTTGGAACCGTTCCATCCCGACCGGATGGCGTCGCGCATTTTGGGCATGGGCGACATTGTCAGCCTGGTGGAGAAGGCGGCCGAGGCGGTTACGCTGGAGGATGCCCGACGCCTGGAGGAGAAACTGCGCAAGGGCCAGTTCACGCTCGAGGATTTTCTGGAACAACTCCGGCAGATGCGGCGCATGGGACCGCTGGAGAATCTCATGAAACTGTTGCCCGGCGCCGCGGAAGCCCTGCAGCAGGCCGACCTGGCGCAGCAGGAAAAGGAGCTGCGCCGCATGGAGGCGATTCTCTGTGCCATGACCCCGCAGGAGCGCCGGCAGCCGCAGATCCTCAACGCCAGCCGGCGTCACCGGATTGCCCGCGGCAGCGGCGTGCCCGTCAGCGAGGTCAACGACCTGCTCAAGAAATTCGCCCAAATGCAGGAAATGATGAAGAAGATGGGCAAGCTGCAGAAGCTCATGGGCCGCGTCGGAGGAGGCCTGCCGGGGCCGTGGCGACGTTGAAGACGGGCGATCGATGCCCGCCAGCCGCTGCTGCCTGCGCCGCGCGGTCCGCGGGCTTCCCGGGCGCCGGATTTGACGGAACCGACCGACCGCATTAGGCTCGCACGCGAAAACAGGCCCAAGATTCTTGAACGAGCTTTGACCCGAAGGTGCCATGCCAGCCAAGACCAATGAAAAACCGGCGGCCGACAAGCCCGCGGCCGAGACCAAACCCGCCGAGTCCGCCCGCCTGAGCGCGGCACGACAACGCGACCTGGACGCGGCCATCGCCACCATCACCAAGACCTACGGCGAGGGCAGCATCATGCGCCTGGGGGATGAACGCGCCAAGGTCAAGATCGAGGTCATCCCCACCGGCGCACTGGGACTGGACCTGGCCCTGGGCGTGGGCGGCATCCCGCGCGGTCGCATCGTCGAAATTTTCGGGCCCGAATCCTCGGGCAAGACCACGCTCGTGCTCCACGTCATTGCCAACGCCCAGCGCGCCGGAGGTCTGGCCGCTTTCATCGATGCCGAGCATGCCCTCGACCCGGCCTACGCCAAGAAGCTCGGGGTCAATCTGGACGATCTGTTGGTCTCGCAGCCGGACAGTGGCGAAGAGGCGCTGACCATCTGCGAAACGCTGGCGCGTTCGAATGCGCTGGATGTGATCGTGGTGGATTCGGTGGCGGCGCTCGTGCCCAAGGCCGAACTGGAGGGCGAAATGGGCATGGCCACCATGGGGATGCAGGCCCGGCTCATGAGCCAGGCCCTGCGCAAGTTGACCGCCGTGCTGGCCAAGGCCAAAACCGCCTGCATCTTCACCAACCAGATCCGTGAGAAGGTAGGTGTGCTGTTCGGCAATCCGGAGACGACTCCGGGCGGCAAGGCGCTCAAGTTCTACGCCAGCGTGCGCATCGACATTCGCCGCAAGGACACCATCAAGGATGCCGCCGGCAATGCCATTGGCAGTCGCGTCAAGGCCAAGGTCGTCAAGAACAAGCTGGCCCCGCCCTTTGCCGAGGCCGAATTCGACATCCTGTTCAATCAGGGGATCAACAAGGAGGGCAGCATCCTGGACGCCGGCCTGGAAAGCGGCGTGATCGAGAAAAAGGGCGCCTGGTTGCAGTTTGCGGGTGAACTCATTGGCCAGGGACGGGACGCGGCGCAGCGGACCCTGGCCGAAAAGCCGGATCTGGCCAATCGCATCGTGGCTGCCATTTTGGCGAAGCGGGAGGCTGCGCTGCAGCAGGGCTGAACGAGTTCCCGCAGCGTCTCTCGCGCCGGTGCCGGACTTGTCGAATTCGGCGTCGCCCGTCGTGCGCGGCGGCCCGAGAGGGGTCAGTCCGGAAGTTTCCCTGCTCGCGTCGGTTCCTCTCTCAAGAGCTCGACCAACCGTTGCGGATCGTCGGTGGGCGGCAAACAGGTTTCCCGCCGGCAGACCATGGCCCGGGGCAGCGTCGGCCGCGAGGTCGTCGGCCCGGGCAACGCCACCGGACCTTCGGTCCCCATCACCACCCGGAAAGGGTCGTATACCGAGTGTGCCGCGGCCAGAAGGGCACGGGTGCGCGGATCCTCCGGGGGCCCTTCGACGACGACCCTCGTCACGGGCCACAACGCGAAGCCGGCGGCGCGCAACATGGCGCAGTAGCCGGTGGGAGCAGCGGCCAGGCGCCCGGCAAAAGCCTGCAACGTCCGGAGGGCCGCGTCGCGATAGCGGTCCGAGCCCGTGATGGTTGCCAATCGCAGTAGCCCCTGCACGGCCAGGCTGTTGCCGGCGGGTTCGGCGCCGTCGGCCTCGTTCTTGATGCGCAGGATCAGGTCGCGACTCTCGGGCGGCGTCAGCCAAAAGCCGCCCTCGGCCGGATCGAAGAAGTCGCGCAACATTTCCCCGGCCAGCTCCACCGCGAAGGCCAGGGCATCGCCCTCCAGCGTGGCCTCGTACCACCACAGCACACCGTCGAGCAGGAACGCATAGTCTTCGAGGAACCGGACCGGCTGGACGCGGCCGGCTCGCCATTCGTGGCACAATCGCCCTGAGGGGGCTCGCTCGTCGTGCGTGGAGGGAGTCTCCTGCCAGAGGTGGCTTCGCAAAAACGCCAAATTGCGACCGGCGGCTTCCAAATAACGTGGCTCCTGCAGGACCGCCCCGGCTCGGGCCATGGCCCCGAGCATCAATCCGTTCCACGAGGTCAGGACCTTGTCGTCGCGGGCCGGGCGGACCCGCTGAGCGCGGGCGGCTCGCATTTTGTCCAGGGCCGAAGCCAACAGGACCCGCTCTGCCGCATCGGCCTCCTCGAGGGGCCGAACGATGCTCAACACGTTCAGGCCTCGCAACGGTTGGGGATGGCTGTGATCCACGAAGTTCCCTTCCGGCGTGATGCCGAAATGGCGGACGGTGACCTTGTACTCTTCCGGCGTCAGGATTTGATGGAGTTCCGCAGTCGTCCAACAGTAGAACTTTCCCTCATAGCCCTCGCTGTCGGCGTCTTCCCCGCTGTAAAAACCGCCGGCGGGATCGGTCAGGTCGCGCAACACATACTCCAGGATGTCACGAACCACGCCGGCGTGTCGTGCCTGGCCACTGCACTGGTGTGCCTCCAAGTAGAGGTGCGCCAGTTGCGCCTGGTCGTAGAGCATTTTCTCGAAGTGCGGCACCAGCCACTGGGCGTCCACCGAATAACGGGCGAACCCGCCGCCCAGATGATCATGAATGCCCCCGGCGGCCATGCGATCGCAGGTGTGCAGGACCTGCGCCACGGCCTCCGGCAACGAGAGTCGGGAGGCCATGCTGAGGAGAAACAATCCCACGGAGGGCTGGGGAAACTTGGGGGCCCCGCCGAATCCGCCGTGCACGGGATCATAGGTGTCCATGATCCGGCTGGCGGCGCGCCGCAGCAGGGGCGGGCCCGGCAGCCCGGGCGGGCCCGGGTCCAATTCCAGGACCGAGGCCAGGCGCTGACGGAGTTCGGCGGCGGCCTGTCGCAATTCGCCGCGTCGTTCCCGCCAGAGAGTGGCTACCCGCTGGAGGAGTTGCAGGAAGCCCGGTCGGCCATATCGGGGTTGGGGCGGGAAATAGGTTCCGCCGAAGAACGGCTCGCGGTCCGGGGTCAGAAACACCGTCAACGGCCAGCCGCCCTCCCCGGTGGTGGCCTGGACGAAACTCATGTACAGGCGATCCAGATCGGGCCGCTCCTCGCGGTCCACTTTGACGCTGATGAAATGGGCGTTGAGGAAGGCGGCCACTTCGGGGTTTTCGAAGGATTCCCGTTCCATGACGTGGCACCAGTGGCAGGTCGAGTAGCCGATGCTCAGGAAGACCGGTTTGTCCTCGGCGCGAGCGCGAGCGAAGGCTTCCTCACCCCACGGGTACCAGTCCACGGGATTGTGGGCGTGCTGGAGAAGATACGGCGAAATTTCGCGGGCCAACCGGTTCGCCGGCCGGCCGACATTTTGGACAACGGCATGTTCCATGGGCTTTGTGTCCGAGCAGCGCAACGGGCCGCACCCGTGACCTCCAAACCTAGACCAGGTCAACGCCTCTGCAACCGGCGGGCCTGGTCGATGCCGCCCCGCAAGAAGAACTGCCTCGACGGACGGAGCCCGCAGCCAGAACAGTCCGGAGGCACACAGCCCCTCTTACGAGCCTGCCGAAGTCCGTTTCGCGCGGGCGCTCAGCGCAAGCGGGGGCCGACCGACGGTCCCGATTCACGAGCCGTCCGGATCACGGGCTCCCGACCCGCACGCGCACCGGCGGTTCGAGACGTTCCCGGGTGTTGAAAGGACCTGCGGACTGCCGGTCCGCGGCCCGGCAGACCCTGGCCGCCTGCGCACCCACGAAACCGGCAGAGAAGGCAGGATCCGCAGGCGAAACGACCAGAGAACATCCCCCGATCCCACAACAGGCAGCAACCTCAGAGAAGAAGTCCACGCTCAGGCTGAGGTCGTTCGTAGGCAAGGCACCGTTGGAATCTCAAAGCGCACGAAGGCGGGTCAATCGGGGCCGCGGGGACGGTGCAAATGCAACTCGGGGCCAAATCCAGGGTGCGGTCAGGCGCAGGATTTCTCAGTCTGCGGCGGCGCAGGACTTCATCCGGCAAAACCGGCGAAACTCGAAGGCCGATTCAGGGCCCGAGCTTTCCAGATCGAGAGCAACCCGCGGGCGGTTCGCGGCGAAAGGAGTGCCGGAGCAGCTAGGGCCACGTCGGTGCCCGCTCGGGCCTCACAAGGCAGCCGGCACAGAATCCAAGGGCTTGCCCTGGCCGTGGGGCGAGTCCGCGCTCCCAGCAGCCCCCCATCGGCTACCGCCCCAAGCGGTAGAATCGCATGGGCCCGGGGCTCAACGAAAGGTCCACCTGCCATTGATCGCCGACGATGGCCGGCGAGGGCACGGCCACCGGTTGCCAGTCGGGACCGGTAAGATTGGTCGCGACCTGCAGGGCGAACCCGGCGTGAGCCAGCGGCCAGGTGATCCTGAGCTGATTGCCCAGGCGACGGATCTCGAGCAAGGGAGGTGTCTCCGCCAAAAGCCGGTCCGGTCCCAGCCGGTACAGGGCGGCGATTTCCTGCGGACGCAACGCCACGCGGTAAATCTGGAACTCGTCCAGCTCGGCATCCAGGTACGGATCCCAGGCGTATTGGGACCGGCCGAGATAGTTGTTCACCGTGGGACCCAACGAGGACGGGCGCAGGGTCAGGCCAGTGTTGGTGGCCACCGGCGCGCCGTTGACATACAGCATCCCCACGCTGCCGCGCAGGGTGACCACGATGTGATACCAGAGGCCGGTGGCCAGGACCGGACCGTCCATGCGTTGCTCGCCCCCGCTGCCGGAGACCGTGATGGCGAAACGCAGACGGCCGTTGCTGCCGTTCCGCGCGGTCAGGAACATGTTCGTCTGGGTGTTGTGGCCGAAGTCGAAAATGCGCGCCCAGTTGGCGGCGCTGTGCAGGCGCAGCCACACCGCCGCGCTGAAGTCGTTCAAACCGGACACCAGACCGGTGGGCAGGGCCACGTGTTGTTGGGAAGCCGGCGACAGTCGCACCCGGCCCGCGGTTCGCAGAGCTCCGTTGGGCAGGATGCCGTTGCCGGCGGGCCCGCTGGCGCTGTCGATGACCGTGTTGCCGGTGGCCTCATCGAAATTGTAGCGATGTTTGAGAGCAGGGGCGGCGGCGGTCACGAAGGACCAAACCGGGCCCGCATTCGTGTTGCCGCCGGCGATGCTGTCCACACGCCAGAAGTAGATCGTTCCACCGTCCAGGCCCCGAATCGGAAGGGCGTTCGTCGTGCTCCATCCGCGGAACTCGGGGTCGGCGGGCCCGGCGCGTGCGACGCGATTGGAGTCGGCTCCCAGGTACACGGCGGACACCAACGCATTCGAACCGGGCGTCCACCGCAACTGCAGGTCGGTGGGCACCCCCACGGCTCCGGGTGCGGGCGAGGGATCGCCCGCAGAGCCCAACGGGACGTACGCGTCCCAGATCACCGTGGTGATCGACGACGGCGGGAGTGCCGGTTCGGGCCCGATCTCGCCGAGGGGCACGAAGCGGTTCGTGCTGGCGGGATCATGCGCCTGCGCGCTGGTGGTTTGATAAGCGGAGGAGCGAAAGGCAGGGAACGAACCCAGGTTCCAACGGATGGTGGCCGCAGTGGAGGCATGTCGATTGATCAAAACCGCCACCAACCGCAGGTTGTCCGGCGTCAGGAAGGCACTGGCCAGCACTTGCGGATGCTCGCTGGTGGCTTCGACGCGTCGGCTGCCGGGCGTGATGAAACAGGAGTAGTGCTTTACCGCCCAGTAGGCGGGCGCGATCCAGTACCCGCGGGCCTGCGTCGGCGTACCGGGCGGGGCGTTGGTCCAGCGCGAGCGATCCCAGGGAAACTCGATTTGAATCAGGCCACCATCCGCTCCGGGCCAGATCAGGCTCCAGAAAGCAAACCCGCTGACGCGGCCGGCCGTCAGGCAGTGATGCAGCAGGATGGCCGCGTCCAACATGTTCGACAGGCCGTATTCGGTCATGAACCGCGGTTTGTCCGGGAAGTATCGGGTTGCTTCGACCAAACTGGGCACGTAGCCGTCCACGGTGTCGTCGATGCTGTCGCCATACAGATGATAGGCGACTCCGTAAAAGGTGCGGGGATCCAGCGTGGCGGCATACGAGGCCAGGGTGTTCCACCGAATGTGGACCACTTCCGGCGCGAGCAATCGGGGCGGGTCCGGCAGGCCGGAGAGCCTGCGGTGCACGGCCTCCAACGCACGCGCGTAACTGGCGTAGTTCGTTCCGCGGTCATACCCTTCGACCGGGCGAAAAATGCACGAGTCGTAGTCGGCCTCCCAATCCGGCTCGTTTTGGATACTGATCCAGGCGGGCGAGACCCCATTGGACCGGTAAAACTGCAGGGCGTCGTACCAGTACTGCGCGAACTCTTCGTAGAGGAACCGGCCATCGCGGTGGGCCAGGGTTCCTCCGTCGCCGGTCTGTCCGTTGCTTTTCAGAAAGGCGGGCGGGGCCCACGAACTCATGAGCACCGGCACGGGCCGCTGCAAGATGCGCTCGGCCCGTGCGACGAATTCGAACGCGGACGTATCCGGTGCGTTCGTGTAACGGAACCAGTTTCCCAACCGGAGCAGGGAAAGGTTCAGCCCGGCGAAGGCGTGTTGATAAATCTCTTCCTTGTACGGGTGGGCGGTGATCCAGCCGTTGTAGAAGCAGAGGGCACCGCCGATGCCTTCGATCGTCTGGTGAGGGCGCGCGGGATCGATGCGAATCAGGGAGGCCGCGGCAGCACCGCCGACGAGAAGGAAACAAGTGATACCCACGACCAGCACTCGATGGATCGCGGATGTCCGGCCCCACCTCACGGCCGGGAACATACCAAAGCAGGAATCATTGGCAAACCGGAGCGCAGCGGGTCTTCGGTCGCTGAAGTCGTGTCGCTCACCCTCCTTGACACGGGCGAGGCAAGAAAGTTGGCGTCGAGGGGCACCCTCGCCCCGAGGGATCCTGGAGCTCCCGACCGCACTTGTGCCTCAAGGTCACGGGAGCCGCCGGGCGACCGACCGGGAGTCAAACCATGTCGCCCGCGTCTCTGTGGGTTTGTCCTCTGGCGACTGCCCGAGTCGGGCGCCTTGGGGGGCAGCGCCCCTTTGCGGCCGCGCTTACCGGAGAAAGTTCAGCAGGGACTGTCGGAGGATGGCGGCGCCGCTCTGGAGGGCGGCCTGGTAGGCGTACTGGGCCTGATTGAGCCGCACGAGGGTTTCGGCCAGGTCGGCATCCACCTCGCGCGACACCGCCTGATCGAGCGCCATGAGCCGTTTGTCGGCGAGGCTCGCGGCCGTTTCGATGCGGGTCTGCAGGGCACCCTGGTTGCCGATGTGATAAAGCAGATTCTCCTCGTCTTGAAGGAGGGCGGGTCGGACGGTTCGAGCAATGGCGTCGGTGTCGCCTGCCAGGAGGCGGTCCTGGAGGGCGATGAGATGCGCGAAGAGATCGGCGCCGGTGCGGCTGTCGGCGACAAGGCCGCGCGGCCCGGTGCCCGTGGGATTGGCTCCGGGGATGTCGAGGGCGAGGGTGACGGCCTGTTCGATGGGGGTGGACGCGATTTCCGTGTTGCCCTGGTAGGTGACGGATGTCACGCGACCATCGGCATCCGTGGCCAGCACAAAAGGAGGTTGATCGGTACGGGTGCCGCCGAAGAGGTAGGCGCCGCGGTGTTTTTGGTTCAGGATCTGAACGGCGTGTTGGATGAGCTGGGTGACTTCGGCGGCGTAGATGCGGAGTTCATCCCGGGAGCGGGTGCCATCGGCGAGGGTGGCCAGTTCGGTGGCGCGGTCCGACACCTTCTTGAGGGCTTTGAGAGCATCGAACGTGACGTTGGCGCGTTCCTTGAGGGTGTCGAGGTTGGCCCGATATTGCTGCAGGGTGGCCGCTTCGGCGTGGAGGCCGAGGGCGCGCTGGATGGCGGCGGGATCATCCTCCGGGTTTTGGATCCGTTGGCCGGTGGCGACCTGGGTTTGGAGGCGGTACTGACGTCCGGTCAACGAGTTGAGCTGCTGGAGCAGCGATTGGGCGAAGGTGTTGCCGGTGACGCGCATGGCCGGGGAGCTCGAGGGTGGGGTTAACGTTTCAGGCCGAGGACGGTGTCGAGCATTTCGTCGAGGGTGACAATGAGTCGTGCCGAGGCTTCGTAGGCTTTTTGGAAGCGGATGAGGTCGGTCATTTCCTCGTCGATGGAAACGCCGCCGAGGGCGTCCCGTTGTCGATGGAGCAGGTCGAGGACGACGCGGTGATCGGCGATTTGGCCGTTGGCGTTGCGGAGGGCCAGGCCGAGTCGGGCGACCAACTGGCTGTAATGCTCCTGGAAGGTGCGATTGTCGAGGGCGGCGAGGGGTTGATCGGCCAGTTGCGCCAGAGCGAGTGCAACGGCGTTGTCGCCGGGCGCGCCGGGGGCGCCTGCGGCCTGAATGCGGGCCGGGTTGTCGGCCAGGGCGGGGTTGACGGCGATGGTGCGGGCGTCGGTGCCGGTGAAGAAATCGGCGCCCGTCTGGTTGGTCAGGCTGTAGCCGGTGCGATGAAGGTCGTTGACTTGGGTGATCAGCTCGCCGGCCAGGGTGTCGAGGTCGGCCCGCAGCTCGGCCAGGGTGGTGTCGCGGACCTGGATTGTGCCCGCGAGGGAACCGGAGACCGGATCCAGCGCCGTGCCGTCGCCGGTCGTTCGCAACCGGAGTCGGCCATTGCCCGGGTCGTAAGTCTCGATCTGCTCGACGACGTTGCGATCCGCGACCAGGGTGGTGCCGTTGACCGAGACGGTGACCGTGCCGTTGGAGGCCAGGCTGGTCTGGATCGCCACGTACTTGCTGAGTTCTTCGAGCTTCTGCTGGCGGGTGTCCCGCAGGTCGTTGGCGATGCCGCCGAGGGGAAGCTCGGCATTGACGATCTGGTCGTTCAGACGGGCGATGTCGGCCAGCAACTGATTGACGGTGGCGACGTCGCGGGTCAGGGCGGCGTTCAGTTGGTCGGTGAGCTGGTCGAGTCGGGTGGCGATCTGGTTGAAGCGGCTGGACAGGGTTTGCGCTTGAGCGACGAGAACCTGGCGTTCGGGCAGCGAATGCGGCGCGGCGGCCACGGCGCGAAACGCGTTGAAAAGCCCGGTCAGTTCATTGGCCAGGCCGGTGACGGTTCCGGCCTCGGCGACGGCGGCGGACCCGTTGAGCCCCTGGGCGGTCCGATCGATTTGCTCGCCGAGGCTGGCCTGGGCGGTTTGCAGGGCGCTTTGTTGGGCGGTCCAAAAACCGCCGACGCTCACCTCGTTTTGAACGTGGGCGTCCAGAAGGGCACTGCGCATCTGGCGGATGGCCACGGCTTCGACGCCGGTCCCTTGAGGCCCGATGAGGCTGGGCAGGGTGGGGGCACTTTGGAGAATGACCTTCTGGCGGGCGTAGGCGGGATTGTTGACGTTGGCCAGGTTTTGGCCGGCCACTTCGACGCCCAGTTGCTGGGTTTGCAGGGCGCGCGCGCCGAGGTTCAGCGTGCCGAAGAGTCCGAGCATGGTATCAACCCACGGCGTTGAACAGGGTGGAGGCGGACCAGGGAGGTGCAGCGGGCAGGTTTCCGTTTCCGCCGTACGTGAGGGGCGCGCTGCCCGGGAACAGTGCGGTCAGAAGCCGTTGCATGAGCTCCACGGCCCGGTGCAGAAGCAGATGATTCTGGCGGGCGCGTTGTTGGACGCGGACCAGCAGGTCGTTGTTTTCCTGGACCAGGGCCTGGACCAGGGGCTGGTAATCGGCCGGCAACTGCGGGATCAGCTCGGCGAAGGAGGCGGACTCGGGCAGACCCAGGCGGGCGGCCAGTTGTCGGCGGCAGGCGTCGCGGTGATCGCGGGCCTGTTGAAGGAGACGGGCCTGGGTCTGAATGGCACCGACGGTTTGAAGAAGATCGTCGGTGCGCCGATTCAGGACGCTGTCCTGCTGCTGGTCCAGCAGGGCGAGCATTTCGCCGTAGTGTTGCAGCTCCTGGCGCAGGGCCTCGATGAGTTCGCTCAAAGGCTCGTTCATGGACGCTCAAAGGGGACGCCGCCGCGAGCCGGGAACGGAGGTTCTGCCGGTCGGGTGCTGGCGGGACGACCGGCAGGGGAGGCGGGAGGCAACGCGGTGTCCGTTCCCGGCTGCGCGGTGGCGAAAACGGTGGGGGAGGCGGAGGCGCTGCGCGGAAGGAGCTGTTGCTGGAGGCTCCGGGCCAGGCCCAGCGTTCCACTGCGCGCGATGGCCTCGGCCAGTTGCTCACAGAAGAGGTCCCGGTAAATCCCGGCCGCCGCCGACTCCTCGGTCAGGCTGGAAACAATGACGGGCTGCTGGGTCTGTCGCAGGATCTGACGCACCAGGAGGGCTTCGAACTGGCGGCTGGCCTCGGCCACTTTTTCCTGCTCGCTCAGGTGCGGGCTTTGCACCAGTCGTTCCAGCGGAGGCGGGGCGGAGGTCAGGGCCGGGACGGGGGCGGGGCTCATGGTTCAACGGATGATCAACTCGGCCTGCAGGGCGCCGGCCTGTTTGAGGGCCTGGAAAATGGCCATGATGTCGCGCGGGGTAACCCCGAGGCTGTTGAGCGCGCTGGCCACCTGCTCGACGGTTGGCAACTCCGGCAACGCCACCAGACCCGCCTTGTTCTCGGTGACCTCGGTGGTAGTGCTGGGGGTGACGACCGTGGTGCCGGCCCCGAGGGGATTGGGTTGAGAGACGCTCAGCGTGGAACTGACGTTGATGGTGATGTTGCCGTGCGAGATGGCGCAGTGGGCGATGCGGATGCGGGAGGTGGCCACGATGGTGCCGGTGCGTTCGTTGATGATGATGCGGGCCGGCGTGTCCGGCTGCACCTCCACCGCTTCCAACTGGGCCACAAAATCGACCGGACGCGCCCGCCAGGGCTCGGGCAGGGTGACGCGCACGGAGGTGGCATCCACGGCCTCGGCCGCGTTGGTGAAAAGGTTGTTGATGGCCTGCGCGATGCGGGAGGCGGTGGTGAAGTCCGGCTCACGCAGCAGCAGCTCCAGGGAATTGTCGCGGACGATCTGAGTGGGGATTTCGCGTTCGACCAGGGCCCCGCCGATGATGGTGGCGACGGTGGGATGATTCTTGGTCACGGTGGCGCCGCCGGCGCCGCCCTGGCCGCCGGTAAAGCCGCCCACCGCCAGCGGCCCCTGGGCCACGGCGTACACGCGGTTGTCCGCCCCCAACAGCGGCGTTTGCAAAAGGACGCCGCCCTGGAGCGACTTTGCGTCTCCCATGGAGGCCACCTGCACGTCCAGGCGGGTGCCGGGTTTGGCGAAGGCGGGAATGTCCGCCGTGACCATGACGACGGCGACGTTTTTGGCGGAGAGCGTGGTGGGCGGAACATTGATGCCGTAGCGCTGCAGCATGTTGGCGATGGTCTGCTTGGTGTACACCGGATCCTTGTCGCCATCGCCGGCCAGCCCCACGACCAGGCCGAACCCCACCAGTTGATTGTCGCGTGCCCCAGCAATCATGGCCAGGTCGCGGACCCGCACGCCGGCGCCCCAGGCGGGCCATGCAAGCATCAGGACCACCGCACCCAGGGCCACCGCCCGGGCCCGGGTTTGTTGCAACCATTCGTGCAGCCGCGGTTTTGCGGCGCCCCGTCGCGCGGCCGGGCCGCCCGCGAAGCAGCGCACCGGCGCGGGGGGAGTCGCGGCCCAGAGAACCGTCAGGCGGAAGGCCCTCCTCGCTGAGGGAGGGGCTGCGCTTTCACCCTGCGGTTGGGGCATGACAGTCCACATGACTCAAAACGGGGTGATTTTGTCCCAGAGCCGGCTGAACCAACCCTTGCGCTGGCTGTCGATCAAGGTGCCCTTGCCGATGATCTCGATTTTGGCATCGGCGATGTTGTAGCTGTACACGGTGTTGTTGGGCAGGACGTCCTCGGGCCGGACGATGCCGCGCAGGACCATCGTTTGGATTTCGTTGCCCACGACCGTTTCGCGCCGGCCCTCGATGATCAAATTGCGGTTGGGCAACACCTCGATCACCTGAACGGCGGCCCGGGCGGTGATGCGCTCGGAGTTGGCGACGGAACCGCCCCCGCTGAACTGGTTCTTGCTGTTCCATCGCAACGCCGGCAACTGCCCCCGCCGCGTCAGCAACGGACTGGCGGTGGGACTGTAGAAAAAGGCGCTCAGGCCTGCGTCCATGCCCGACTCTCGCGTGGTGGCCGTCTTGTTGTCTTTGGCGGTGACCGTGCTTTCCTGCACCAGCACCGTCAGAATGTCGCCCACTGCCAGGGCCCGCTTGTCCGCGTACATGGAGCGGGAAACCTCGTCCCGCCAAAGCGACTGGGCCTGCGCGGGCGGGTGCAGAATCGTGACCACAGCCCCGGCCAAGAGGACCGGAGCGAGGCAGCGAAAACCGGGTAAGGACGGGATACGTCGCATGGTTAGAGCGAGACCTGAACAGTCTGGGCATCGATCACGCGGCCATAGAGGTCGCGTCGGCTGACCGGGTTGCGGATGCGCACGATCTGGCCCGGCGCACCGTCCTCGAGGGCCTCGACCTTGAGACTGATGCGCAAGGCCCCGTCTTGCAGCACGGCGTCCGCCAGTTGCCCGCGGCGAATCACCGGCCGGGGTCGGACGGCCCGGGCCAGCACCGGAGCGCCGGCCGGGATTACATCGGCGGCCTCGAGTTCGACCGGACTCGGGCGGTCGAGGTCGGCCAGGGGTTCTCGCAGGGTCAGGACGTCGCGGGTTTCCCGGACCAATTCCGCCTCGCGCAAGGGCGTCCCGCGGCGGATCGTGGTGCGGGCGACCCAGACCTCCCGCCACAGCCGCGCCTGCACCGCGGTTTGCCAAACCCCCAGGGACCGGTCGCCGCTCTTGAGCTCGAAACGCAGAATGAACTGCGGGCTCAGCCCCGTGGCGGGCAGTTCTCGCACGACCAGCTCGAGTGGTCCCTCGGGGACCTTCACCGGCGTCCAAGGGCGCAGGAGCTGCAGTTCGAGCCGACCCTGTTCCGGGTCGAGCCGCTCCTGCAGAGCGCGGGTCAGGAGCAGGACCAGTTCGTTGCTGCTCAGGGTCAGGGGCACCGCGGGCGCGATGAGCCCGGCCGCAACCGAATCCGTGGCCTGCGAGCGCGCGGCGACTTCGGACGGCACGACATGGGCGCCGTGCCACGCGGATGGGTCGGATGACGCGGGCTCGCCGGCTCGAAGGGAGCCGGCGAACCCGCCGTCCAGGCAGGCACAGCAAATCAGCAAACCTGCGAGCACCGTCGAACCCGGCCGGCCGCCTGCCGGGGCGGGGAACCGACGTATTTGCGCGAAACCGGTCATGGCCAGAAGGACGGACATCACCGCCGCAGGTTGTTGGACTGTTGCATCATCTCATCGGCCGCTTGAATCGCGCGCGCGTTCACCTCGTAGGCGCGCTGGGCCAGAATGAGGTTCACCATTTCCTCCACAACTTTGACGTTGGAAAGCTCCAGATATCCCTGTTCCAACTCGCCGAAGCCGTTTTCGCCGGGATTGCCCAGCTCCGGCGGGCCGGAGGCGAGGGTTTCGCGGAACAGGTTCCGTCCGATGCTCTCGAGTCCGGCCGGGTTGTTGAAGCGGACCAGTTGCACGCGGAAGGTGGTGTTGCCGTTGGGGCCACTGTAGGTCACCTCGCCGTTGGGCGAGATGGTGATGTTGGTGGTGCCGGGGGGCACGGCCTGGAACCCGCCCAGCAGGGTGAAGCCTTCGCTGGTGACGATGCGGCCGTCGGACGCGGTTTTGAACGCGCCGGCGCGGGTGTAGGCGCGCGACCCATCCGGCAGTTGCACCTCGAAAAATCCGTCGCCCTGAATGGCCACGTCGAGCCGCTCGCCCGTCTGGGTCAACTCGCCGGTGGTGAAGATGCGCGCCGTGGCCACGGGTCGGGACCCCTGCCCCACTTGCAGGCCCGTGGGCAACAGGTTGCCCTGGCCGCTTTCCGAGCCGGGCGCACGGAGCGTCTGGTACAGCAGTTCCTGAAACTCGACCTTGCTTTTCTTGAACCCGGTCGTGTTGACGTTGGCCAGGTTGTTGGCGATGACGTCCAGGTTCAGTTGCTGCGATTCCATGCCCGCAGCGGCAGAGTAAAGAGCGCGCAACATGGCAATCTCCGAGAGCGGACAGATTCAGATCAACCCGGATTTCCCAATTCCGCAATCACGCGGCCCATGCGTTCGTCCTGCGCCTGCAGGACGCGTTGATTGGCTTCGAACAGGCGCAGCGTGGTGATCAGGCTGGCCATTTCGTTGAGCGGCGAAATGTTCGAGGACTCCCGGGCTCCCTGGATCACCCGGGACTGTCGCGCCGGCTGCGCCACCAGCGCGGGATCGTCGGCCAGGAACAACCCGGCGGGCAGCGGACGCAACCGATGCGGATCGTCGAACTCCACCAGGCGCAGTTGACCCCGCGCCTCCTGTCCCTGAAACACCTGCCCCTCCGGCGTAATCGACAGGGTCTCCCGGTTGGCCGGATCCAGTTGAATGGGGCCGTTCAAGCCCATGACCCGGTACCCGTGCTGGGTGACCAGGTAACCCTGGGCGTCCACATGGAACTGGCCCCGCCGCGTGTAGGCCAAGGTGCCGTCCGGCAGTTGCACCTCGAAAAAGGCCGGGCCGTCGATCGCCAGGTCCGTGGGGGACTCCGAGGCGGTGATCTCCCCGGGTGAAAAATTCGTGCCCACGGACACGCGTGGGATGTGGAAGCGATTGCCGGGGGCCTGCGGCGCGCCGGAAGCGAACCCGGCGGCGACCGTGGAGAAGGAGGTCTCCAGGCGCCGCGCGCCCGGCACGGCGCTCATGGCCAGGTTCTGCGTAATCAGCTCCTGGACCCGCGCATGAGCGTTCATCGCGGCTGCGGCCTGGTAGAGGCTCACATTCATGCACCCGGCTGCAGAGCAGTGCATGTGCCAGCCACCGTTCCCGCCGCAGAAGCCCACGGAACGCACTGCCGGCTGGCAAAAGCTGCCACCTCCGACTGCAGCTTTTGCCGGGCTGCGGATCGCCCGGAGGCGACCGGCCGGGCCCGCACACACCCGCCCTCAACGAGGGTCACCTCCGGCTCGTGCCGTTTTCCACCGCGCCAGCCCCCGGGCATAGTCCTCCGGCGTGTCGAAGTCGAGCAGCGGCGACGCATCCGGCGCAGGCCATTCGCGCACTTCGGCTGCATGCGCTTCCAGCAGCCCCCGCAAGCCCACCCCGTCGAACCGACTCAGCACCTCGGCCCGCAGTTCCGCCGCGAAGATCAGCGGATGCCCGCGCCGCCCCTGCCACACCGGGACCGTGATCTTCCCGCCCAAACGCTCATGGCCGGTGAGCAGTCCGCGGATCAACTCCGCCGTCAATCCCGGCAGGTCGGCCGGGCTGACGGCGAATGCGTCCGCGTCTTTCGGCGCTGCGGACAACCCGCAGCGCACCGAGCGCAGCATCTCGCCTTCGGGGTCCGGGTTCTCCACAAGCCGCACGGGTCGCCCGGTCAGGGCCGCTCGCAGCGCCTCGCTCCCCGGTCCCACAACCACCAGCACCGGATCCAGCCCCGCACCCAAAAACGCGTCCGCCACCGTGGCCAACACCGTGGAATGCCCCCATGGCAACAGCAACTTGGGCTGGCCCATGCGCCGGGCGCGACCCGCTGCCAGAAGAATGCCACAGGTTCGCACGACTCGAGTCCAGGGGTCAGGAGGCTGCGTCCAGCCGAATGGGCATCTGCCGGATCCTCCGTCCCGTGGCCTGCGCCACGGCGTTGGCGATGGCGGGGGCCACCGCCACGATGGGAGTTTCACCACCGCCCGCACTCTCCAGATCCGGCCGGTCCAGCAGATGGACCTCCAACTCGGGCACATCGGTAAATCGCGGCACGCGATACCGACTCAGAGCCGCGTTGGCCACCCGGCCGTTGGCAAATCGCATCTCCTCCCACAGAGCCGGGCCCAGTCCCATCAGGATGCAGCCTTCCACCTGGGCCCTCAGGTTCTCCGGGTGAAGGATCGCTCCACATTCGAAGACCTGACAAACTTTGCGCACTTCGATGCGACCCTGGGGTTCGTCCACGGCCACTTCCACACAGGCCGCCACGTAGGAGCCTTTCTCGGTCCCGCAGGCCAGCCCGTAGCCCACGCCGGGCGGACGGGACTTCGTTTTTTCGGTCCAGCCAAAGCGACGAGCAGCCTCCTCCAACACCGTCCGAAGTCGTCCGGCCGGCAGGTGCGCTCGTCGGAACTCCAACGGATCCTGCCCCGCCATCGCAGCCAGTTCGTCCATGGCCGATTCGCGGGCGAAATGATTGGCGGTCGCCGCCAGGACGCGATACGAGCCCTGGCGCATGGGCGAGCGCGCCGCCACGAATTGGCAATGCGACCGACCCACGTTGTACGGCGTGTCCAGGGCTGCGCGCCCGGAGTTGATGTTGATGAAGTGCCACGATGTCAGCCGGCCGTCGGGACCGAGGGTTGCCTCCACGTCGATGACCGCCGCCGGTCGGAAATACGCCCAGGTAAACTCCTCAGTTCGCGTCCAGTGCACCAGCACGGGGCGCCGGGCCGCACGCGCCAATCGAGCGGCCTCGATGCCCGCTTCCGCCGTGTGTTTGCCGCCAAACCCGCCCCCGAAATCGGGCACGACAACCCGCACCTTCTCCAGCGGCATCCCCAGGGCACGTGCCAGCTCGTTCCGACATCCAAACGGATTCTGCGTGCCCATCCACACGGTCAGGTGGTCTCCCTCCCACTCGGCCAGGGCCGCGCGCGTCTCCATGGGAACATGCTGCACATACGCCACATGATACGTGGCCCGCAACCGCCGGCTCGCCGCGGCCCACTCTTCGGCAAACGGATTGGCGGGGACGCCACCCTCCACGTTGCGCCGCAAATATTCATACACGGCGCGGCTGGATGGATGCGGCGATTCCGACCATTCGGCCGTGGCGGCCAACGCCTTCAGGGCCCGTTGCGCCGCCGCACTCGTCGGCGCCGCCACGCCCACGAAATCCCCCTCGCGCACCGCCAACGACCCGGGCACGGCCTTCTCGGCGGCCGAAAGGTTCACCGAAACCAGGCGCGCTCCGTAGGCCGGAGGACGCAAGACGCGGCCGTACCACATCCCCGGTCGGCGCAAGTCCGAAGGATAACGATGGGTTCCGGTGACCAGGTCGCGCGCGTTCGGACGAGTGGCGGAACGGCCCAGAACCTGCCATTGCGACGCCGGCGTCAGCTCCACCCGGGCGGGCACCGGTTGTTGCCATGCAGGATCGTCCGCGGCCAGTCGCGCCGCGTCCGCATAGCCGAGGGAGCGTCCCGACTCCGGATGTCGGACCTTCCCCTCCTCCACCTTCAGCCCTGCGACATCCACCTGCCATTGACGCGCCGCCACTTGGCGCAACCACTCCCGCGCTGCCGCGGCCGCACGACGGACGGCAGGGACCGTCGCCGGGGTTGTGCGGCTGCCGGCGGTGATCCCGTCATCCGGTACTTCTGCCGTGTCGGCGAGCACCACCCGGATCTGCTCGGGGCGCACGCGGAGCTCCTCCGCAGCCGCCAGGGTCAGCTCCGTGCGCGCCCCCTGGCCGCACTCCACCTTGCCGCAAAACAGGGTGATCGTGCCGTCCTCGCCCAGGTGAAGACGCGCGCCCAACGGCAGACCGTCGGCCCGGGCACCTGACCCCGTTCGACGCGCCTGGGCCCAGACCCCCGTCTCCGTGACCACCCAAATGACCCCTGCCCCCAGCCATTGCAGGAACTCCCGCCGGTCCAGGGTCATTCCGAAACCGGACTCCGAAGTGTCCGGGCGCCGGCCCGCGCCCGAGCTCAAAACCTCGGCACTCATGGTTCCCTCCGCCACAGCTCAGCCGCCCGCCGCACCGCCCGCAGGATTCGCGGGTAACCGCAGCACCGACACAGGTTGCCATTCATCCACTCGAGGATTTCCTTCTCCGTGGGATGTGGCCGCTGCTGCAACAACGCCACCGCGGACAGGATCATCCCGGGGGTGCAATACCCGCACTGAAAGGCCTGCTCCTGCAGAAAGGCCTCCTGCACGGGATGCAACCGATCCTGGATGGCCAGGCCCTCGATGGTGGTGACGGTTTTGCCCGCAACCTCTTCGATGGTCACCGTGCAGGCGTGAGCGCGTTGGCCGTTGACCAGAACGGTGCAGGCGCCGCACTGACCTTCGCCGCAACCGTATTTGGTGCCGGTCAAACCCAGGTCCTCTCGCAAGACCTCCAACAACGAACGCCCCGGCTCGCTTGCCACCGTGCGCCGTTCGCCGTTCACCACCAGGCTGTAACTCGTTTCCATAACCGGCTCCTGCCCCGCCGCGCGCGCCCGGGCGTGTGGACGGCCCGGATCGTGCCGCTCCGACAGCTGCCTGACAGACCGCTCTTACGCTAGCCCCGGGCCCGGCACCGGTGCAATGCCTTTTCCGGACGCGGCCTGGGGCAAAAGCGGACTTTCGTGCCCCCGGGACGAACACCGTTGGCAAAAACGCGGGCAGGGCTCATGCTGGAGCGGGTGCAGCGTGGGGTCCGTCTATGGAAGTCCTGATCACAGGAGCCACGGGATTCGTCGGCCGGGCCGTGGCGCGCCGGCTGGGACGAGCGGGCCATGTCCTGCGCGCCCTGGTGCGGAATCCGGCCTCGGCTCCTGCGCAAGAGCTGGCGCAGAGCAGCGCGGTGCGATTGTTCGCCGGGGATGTCCTGGATCCCGACGCGGTGAACCGCGCCGCCGCGGGGACGCAGGCTGTCGTGCATCTGGTCGGGATCATCCGTGAATGCGGCCGGCAAACGTTCGAAAACCTGCACGTGCGGGCCACCGAGCACGTGCTGGCCGCGGCCCGGACCGGCGGAGCGCAGCGGTTCGTTCACATCAGTGCCCTCGGCACCCGACCGCAGGCGCGGTCGCGGTATCACCAAACCAAATGGGAGGCCGAAGAACGCGTCCGCCGCAGCGGGTTGACCTGGAGCATTCTCCGGCCGTCGCTGATCTACGGGCCGGGCGATCAGTTCATGAACCGGTTCGACCGGATGGCGCGTTTTTCCCCCGTGTTGCCCCTGATCGGCCGGCGCGACGCACGCTTTCAGCCGGTGGCCGTGGACATCGTGGCGCAATGCGTGGAGGCGGCCCTGACATCGCCCCAGGCCGAGGGCCGGACCCTGGACGTGTGCGGTCCCGAACGATTGACCCTGGCCGAGATGTTGGAAGTGCTGCTGGAAGTGACCGGCCGCCGCCGCTGGCTGTGCCCCGTGCCGGGGGGCGTGGCCCGGACGCTGGCCACAGTGCTCGAGCGGGTGTATCCGGCGCTTTTGCGCCGTCCCCCGCCCCTCAACCGCGACCAGCTCCTCATGCTGGAGGAGGACAACGTGGGCGATCCCGCGCCCATGACGCGGCTCATCGGCACTTCAGGCCCCACGTTGCGTGAAGGTCTGAAAACGTGGCTCGGCCGGAGGTGACACGGCAGGGTCCCTGCCGCCTTTCCCAGCACGTCTCGTAGCGAGTGCCCGGACCCCGGCCAAGCGTCCCGCCCTCACCGCTAATTCGGCGTCAGCAATGTCCCTGGCCGGGTGCACTCTGACCCGACCCGGTCTCCTGCGCCGATCGCAACGGCTGCAAGATTTCCCTGGTAGAGCTGGTGGGGGGAAAGAGGAGCAGAAGCATGGAAAACGCTTCCGTGGCCCGCACCGCGTGCGGGAGCCCGGGCGGCATGTACACCAGATGCCCCGCCTGCAACGCGTGCGTTTTCCCGGCCAGCACAAACTCGCAGCGGCCGCTCAAAATCAGAATCAGCGCGTGCTGGGTGCTGGTGTGTTCGGTCAACTCCTGGCCGGCTGCGAATCCGAACAACACTCCGCGTGCCTGGGGCAGGCGGAGCAGGGTCCGGCTTACAATGCCGTTCGGGGCAAAGCGCGTCTCCTCCTCGAGGGCCAGCACCACCGCCTGGTCCGGCTGAATGATCGGTTGTTCCTGCATGCCGGCACTCTGCCACAGAACGCCTTCCGGGGCCTTGACTTCTGTCAAGCAGGGTTGCGCCACCGATGGACGTGTTTATGCTGGGAGGGCCGTTGGACAACCCCCTCGGTTCCGGGGGCCAAACGAATTGAACGTTATGCGAACGAGCAAGTGGTTGCTGTGGGTCGCCCTCGCCTTTCTCGGCGTGGGGCTGCTGTTTGTGGCCGGTTGGGTGCCCGTGGGCCGCCCCGTCGGCGCGTACGTGACGCTGCCCGTCGGCACCGTGTTGCTGGGGATGGCCCTGATCTGGCGACTGCTGGAGGGTCAGGAGGAAGGTGCCGCCCCCGCAGAAGCCGGTCCAACCGGGAATCCGGGCGAGGCCGCGCCGCCCAAGAAACACGGCGGCTGCGGCTGTGGCTGTGGCCATTGAGCGTGCCGGCGATCGACATCCCCGGTCGGCAACGCGGGCGCAGCCGCTGCCGCCGCCCTGATTTCGCTCGGGGCATTCGTGGAGGAGGTGCGGGCCCTCACCCCGCTCCGTTGGCAAGCGGCCCCCGGCCCTTCTCTCATGCTGTTGAAGGCTCGAACCATGGCTGAACAACCCCGGTCCCCTCACCAGTACGACGAGAGCAAGGTCAAAACCCTCTCTTCGCTCGAGCACATCCGGCTGCGCACCGGCATGTACATCGGCCGGATCGGCAACGGCACCCACTACGATGACGGCTGCTACATCCTGCTCAAGGAGGTCATCGACAATGCCGTGGACGAGTTCATCATGGGCCATGGCCGGCAGATCGACATCCACATCGAAGGCACGCGGGTCCGGGTGCGGGACTACGGCCGCGGCATTCCGCTGGGCAAGGTGATCGACTGCGTCTCCACCATCAACACGGGGGCCAAATACAACGACGACGTCTTCCAGTTCAGCGTGGGCCTCAACGGCGTCGGCGCCAAGGCCGTCAACGCCCTATCCCGCACCTTCACCGTGCGCAGCCACCGCAACGGAGAGTTCGTCGAGGCGGTCTTCCGCCAGGGCAAACTGACACGCGAACGGAAAGGTCGCGATCCCCGGGCCCCGGACGGCACGTTCATCGAGTTCGACCCCGACCCGGAGATCTTCAAGGACACCGCGTTCCGCTTGGAACATGTGGAACGTCGTCTCCGCCACTACAGTTACCTCAATACCGGTCTGAAACTGGTTCTGCACTGGAATGGCGAGCCGCCCCGCATCTACCAGTCCCGGCACGGTCTGATGGACCTGGTGATGGAAGAGCTGGCCAGCGACGGCAGCGAACCGATCTACCCGCCGTTGCACTACAGCTCCCGCACGCTCGAATTCTGCTTCACCCACACCAACAGCCGCTACGGCGAGACGGTGTATTCCTTTGTCAACGGCCAGTACACCAGCGACGGCGGCACCCACCTGAGCGCCTTCCGCGAGGGACTGCTCAAAGCCGTCAACGAGTTTGCCAACAGCCGGTTCGAGGGCGACGATGTGCGTGAATCGCTGGTGGGCGCGGTGGCCGTGCGCCTCAAGGACCCCGTGTTCGAGTCCCAAACGAAAAACAAACTCGGCAACACCGAAATTCGGACCGAACTCGTCAACAAGGTCCGTGAAGAACTGCTCCACTTCTTCCAGCGCAATCGGCCCATTGCCGAGGCCATCCTGGCCAAGGTCCGCGACACCCAGCAGCTCCGCAAAGAGCTCCAGACGGTCAAAAAACTGGCCCGCGAACGCGCCAAAGCCATCAGCCTCCGCATCCCCCAGCTCAAAGACTGCCGGCTCCACTACGACAAGCGCACCGGCAAGGGCCAGGGAACCATGATCTTCATCTGCGAGGGCCAGTCGGCCGCCGGTTCCATCACCAGCTGCCGCGACGTCGAAACCCAGGCCGTGTTTGTGCTGAAGGGCAAGCCGCTCAACGTCTGGGAACTCAAACGCGACGTCATGTACAAGAACGACGAGCTCTACAACCTCATGCAGGCGCTCAACATCGAGGATTCCGTGGACGGCCTGCGCTACGAGAAAGTCATCCTCGCCACCGACGCCGACGTGGACGGATTGCACATCCGCAACCTCATGATCGCGTACTTTTTCCGGTTCTTCGACGCCCTGGTCCACGACGGCCATCTGTACGTCCTGGAAACCCCGCTGTTCCGTGTGCGGAACAAGGAGCAAACCCTTTATTGCTACACGGAGGCTGAACGCGACGAGGCCATCCGCAAACTCGGCGGCAAACCGGAAATCACCCGTTTCAAGGGCCTCGGCGAAATCAGCCCCCGCGAGTTCGCCCGCTTCATCGGTCCCGAGATGCGCCTGAGCCGTGTGGAATACGCACCCCGACCGGACGCCGGCGCCATCCTCGACTTTTACCTCGGCCGCAACACCCCGGAGCGCCGCGACTACATCATGGAACGCCTGGTGGTGCCGGTCACGGACTGACCAAACCCGGCCCAACGACCGGCGCAGAACCGTCCCCCGGCCGAAGACGAAGACACTCTGAATCCCGGCCGCTCCCCCGTTCCACCTTCGGTGTCTTGCCAAGGGCCGGCGCGATTCTCACTGAAACCAAGCTCCCGTGACCCGCGACTGGGAACCGGCCCCAGTGCAAAGCTTGTCCCGAGTCTCGAGACCTTGCCCCAACCGATTCTGCCAAACCGACATCGCCCCGCCATCGTCGGGGCCGGGCAAGCTTTGCCTGCATTTTGTTCCTCAAGTCCCGGCAGGTTTTGCCGATAGGGCTCTTGCCGGGAAAGCGCGCGCGAAGGCAGAGCAGGGCTCGAGTGAGCGCGCCGGAGGCCAAAAGGCCATGGCCGTGGGGCAAGGGCTGAAGGTGGAAACTCGGGATCGAAACCGCATTGCCGGGCGGCAGGAGACAGCATGCAAATCAGGGACAAATGTCGGCAGGGGCGTTGGGCCCGCTGGTCAGCGGGCCTGGCTGCTTGGCTTTTGTTGGAGGCTTCGACGGTTTGGGCTCACAGGGACGGTTATTTGCGATGGGCGGGACCGCCTCCGCTGAGATTTTTATCGTCATCGAAGCAGGATGTAAGTGGAGTTTGGCCCAACGATAACGACATTACTCCGCCGAACGAGCAAACCCAAACCAATCCGCCCGCCGTTTCAAGCCCCTTGGCCGCCAACGCCGATCCGGTCCTTGCATCTGTTCCCCAAGCTGCCCCAGGGCCGACGAATACACCGGCGCCGATCCAGAGTCCCGTAGAACCATCCCCGCCCGCCACTGCCGCGCCAACCCCCACCAACCCGGCCCCCGCCTACGAATTCGTCCTGCCCGACCCGCTGCCCGGGTCCTCTTCATTAAGCTCGACCCCGGCCGTCACCAACACCATCGGCCCGGCAAGCGAAATGCTGTTCGTCACCCCGCAGATGCTGGTGGACTTTTTCAAACCCATACCGGGCGTCACCAACACCGCCCCGGTGCGCGTCCTCGTACCGGTGGACATCGGCTTTCAGCCGCCCCTGGTGCAACCGGCCCCACCCAGCCGCGCCATTTACCGGTCGCCGTGAAAATGAACAACGCTGCTCGGACGACGTCCCTGCGACGGCACGCGGTCCGCCTCACCGGCCGGGTCGTGAGTGCAGTCGCCTCCGTGCTGGCCGGCTCGTTCGCCGCGACGCTGTCCGGCCAGCCCACGGTGCCGGCCGCACCCCTCCCCGGACCGGACCCCACCAATGCCGCCATTGCCGTCGCAACCAACGCGCCAGGCACGAATGCGCCCGGGGCAGCAACCCAGGCGTTGACGGGCACCCTGCTATCCACGACACGGCCGCAAGGACCTCTCAGCCTCGATTTGACGAATGCCCCGGCCACGCCCCTGGTCTGGCCACCCCGACCCGCGGAAACCGCGACCCTGGAGGACCCGCAACGGCTCCAGAAGTTGCAGGGGCAACTGGAACTGGCGCGACACCTGCGGTTGACGCGTCAAACGGCCCAGGCCGGTCCGCTGCTGGTCGAACTGCTGGCGGAGGACGTCCCCGAAGTCGTGCAACGATCCGCGCTGCTGGAACTGGCCATGGTCGCCCAGGACGAAAACGATCTGCCCCGGGCCCAGCAGATCTATTCCCAGTTCGTCCAAAAATGGCCGGCCGATCCGCGCGTGCCCGAGGTGTTGTTGCGGCAGGGCCTGCTGTTCCGTCAGATGGGACTCAACCAGTTGGCGCTGGCCAAGTTCTACAGCGTCATGACCGCGGCCCTGGTCCTGAAGACCGATCATTTCGAGTACTACCAGCGCCTCGTACTGCAGGCGCAGATCGAAATTGCCGAAACCCACTACCTCAGCGGCAAGTTCGCCGATGCCGCCGAGTTCTACACCCGGCTGCTGCGCCAGAACAGCCCCTTCCTCAATCGGGCGCTGGCCCAATACCGGTTGATTCGGTCGCTGGCCGCCGTGGGCCGACACGACGAAGCCGCCAGCCATGCCTACGACTTCCTGGAGCGGTTCCCCGACGCACCCGAACAACCCGAGGTCCGGTTCCTGCTGGCCAGCTCCCTGAAGAAACTCGGCCGCAACAGCGAGGCGCTCCAACAGGTGCTCAGGCTCCTGACCGAACAAAAGGCCAGGAGCAGCGAACGCCCGGACCTCTGGGCCTACTGGCAGCGCCGCACCGGCAACGAAATCGCCAACCAACTTTACCAGGAGGGCGACTATACGAAGGCGCTGGACATCTACCTAACCCTCGCCCAACTGGACCCTTCGCCGGCCTGGCAATTCCCGGTCCTCTACCAGATCGGGATGACCTACGAACGACTTCTCCAGCCCGAACTGGCGGCCCAGACCTACCAGCGGATTCTCGACCGATCCGGCGAGCTGGGCACCAACGCCTCGCCGGGGCTTCAAGCCGTCGTCAACATGGCCAAATGGCGCTTGGATTTCGTGCAATGGCAGGCCCGATCCGAACTTGCCTTGCGCAAGTTGCTGCCCCCCGTCCAGGCCCGTCTCACCCCGTTGGAAAGCGCCCTTCCCGCCCTCCCATGAAAACCGCCCGCCTGCCCGTCGAGCCGGACCAGACGCCCCTCCTGCCAGTTCTCCAGCAGTACCGGGCCCTCTGCGAAGAGACCCTGGACCTTTACCTGCGGGAGCATCAGGCCCTGCATCAGGGCGGGGAGTACCAGCCGTTCCAGTTTTACCGCCACAGAAAGGACTTGCTTCCGCGCTTGGAAGCGGCGTTGACTGAACTGCGACGGTGGCGTGGGCTTCATCGCAGCGGCGCGACCCGGCCCCGGGTCCCGTCCACCGAGTTGCGGCGCATCACCGATCAAGTGCAGACCATGCTCATGCGGATCCTTCAGCTGGACCGCGAGAATCAGCAGGCCCTCCTGCGCCGGGGCCTGTTGCCGGCCCGGCACCTGCCGCCGGCCGCCGCCCAGCAACCGCATTTCGTCGCCGATCTCTATCGTCGTCACAGCCCGGCCTGACGCATGCCGATCGAAAAAATCATAGTCCTGGAAGACGATGCCATCCTGCGCAACAATCTGGCGCAGACCCTGCGCCGACGCCGGTACGACGTCGCCGCCGTCGCCACCCTTGCCGAGGCCCAGGAATACCTCGCCGCGGACAACTGGGATCTCATCATCCTGGACGTGCGGCTGCCGGACGGCGACGGCACCGACCTGCTGAAGGCCCTGCAACAACGCCCGCAACGGCCGTTGGTGGTCATCACCACCGGCTTCGGCAGCGTCGAATCCGCCGTCGAATGCATGAAGAACGGCGCATTCGACTACCTGATCAAGCCCTTCTCCACCGAGCAGATCGAGGTCGTTCTGCGCAAGGCCGAGGAGTTCACCCAGTTGCTCAAGGTCAACCGGTTCCTCTCCCAGGAGACCGACGAGGCCGAGCAGGAGCTGCTGGGGAACAGCCCGGCCATGCAGGAGCTGCGCCAGCTCATTCGCAAAGTGGCCCGCACCCAGGCCACCGTGCTCATCCAGGGAGAGAGCGGCACCGGCAAGGAACTGGTCGCCCGCGCCATCTACCGCGAAAGCCCCCGCGCCCACGGCCCCTTCATCAAGGTCAACTGCGCCGCCATTCCCGAGAACCTCATCGAAAGCGAGTTCTTCGGCCACGAAAAGGGCGCCTTCACCGGGGCCATCAACAAGCGCGAGGGCCGGTTCGAGCTGGCCCACGGCGGCACCATCCTGCTGGATGAGATCAGCGAGATCTCCCCCAGCGTGCAGGCCAAGCTGCTGCGCGTGCTCCAGGAACGCGAATTCGAACGCGTGGGCGGCACCCGCACCATCAAGGTGGACGTCCGCGTCATCGCCACCACCAATCGCAACCTCGAACAAAGCGTCGAACGCAAAGAGTTCCGCCAGGACCTCTTCTTCCGCCTGAACGTCGTGCCCATCCACCTGCCGCCGCTGCGGGAACGCCGCAGCGACATCATCCCGCTGGCCGAGGAATTCATGCGACGGTTCAGCCGCAAACACGGCGTGCACGTCAAGGGCTTTTCGGACGCCGCCCTCGCCGCCCTCCAGGCCCATTCCTGGCCCGGCAACGTGCGTGAACTCCAAAACGTGGTCGAACGGGCCGTGATTCTTTGCGGCGACGATGGCCTGCTGGAGCCCGCTCACCTGGGCCTCAGCACCCCCGTGCTCCTGAGCTCCGAGGCCGCCGGCCCCGCGGCCCAGCCTCCCCCGGGCGCCCCGGCCCGACCCGGCCCGGCCGCCGATGGCCATTTCCCGACCCTGGCCGAACTGGAACGTCAGCACATCCTGGCCGCGCTCGAGCGTTGCAAGGGCAACCGCACCCACGCCGCACGCATCCTCGGCATCAGCATCCGAACCCTCCGCAACAAACTCCACGAAATCCACGGCACGCGACCCCAGTCCGAGGGGACAACGGAACCCGAGTCGGAAGTTTCGGCCGCGGACGCCTCCGGGTAAGCCGCCCCCGCGGTGCCTCCGGCTTCACACCGATCGGCGGTGGTACCACCACCATTCCGTCAGGGACAGGAGCAGGAACGCGGTCGCCAACACGGCCCAGTACTCGCGCCGCACATGCACGGCCGTTCCCCCGGCCGACCGGGCCTCTGCCAGAGCTCCCAGCGCCGGACGCCGCGCCCGCAGGTTGCTCTCCTCCTCATTCAGCAGATTCACGCACGCCTCCCACGTTTCCCCCCCGGCCTCGAACCGATACACCCCGCAGCGTTCCGTGCCCTCGAACACGGCACGATCCCCGGCCGCCTCCACACGCCATGACCAGCTCCGCTGGTCCGGCCCGGTCACCCGCACGACCGATCCGGGCCGGGTCCACCGCAGGACCACCGGTTCCCCGGCCCGCACCGTGGCCTTCGTCGCCGAAGCTGCGGCCAGCCACTCCACCGCGTTCGCCACGAAGATCGGAAAGCTCACCCGCAACGGCCAGTCGCTGTCCAGAGGACTGAACCCCGCCCACACGAACCGTTGCCCGCCCCGTTCCCCCGCCAGCAGCATCGGTCCCTCCCCACACTCCGCCAACACCTCGGCCCCGGGCGGCGGCGAGCGAACCTCCACCCGGGCCGCATGCACGTCGTCCAGCCGCACGTGGCGCAGTACCGGGTGTGCAGGGTCCCAATCGAGCACCGGCGTGGCGGAGTCCACCCACTTCGTCCGGTCCGTGGGTTCCCAGGGCCAACTGGCCCATGCCAGCACCGGCACGGGCAAGGGCCCGGCCACGGTCACCCGATCCAACACCAGCACGTCCACTTCCCCGAGATCCGCAGGGATCCCCGCGGCCACTCGACACTGCGCCCGCGGCAGCGACCGCAACGCCCGTTCCAGGAACACGTTCCCGGGGCTGACCAACAACACCCGGACCGGACGCGGCGGACTCACCGCCAGCCAGACCCGGTTGTCCGCCTCCAAATCGTCCCGCGTCTCCACGACCAATTCCCAAAGCCCGGGTCGCGCCTCCGGCACGAAGAACGAAACAGAAACCGACTCGCCCGCCTGCAAGACCACGGGTCGCCGCTCCACCACTTCGGGCCCCGCTCGCAGTTCCACCACCCCGGAGAGCGCACGATCCGAAAAAGCGCTCAACCGGGCCACCACGCGCACCGGATGGGGCGGCTCGGGGTCCACCCGCGCCTCGCACGCGACCACCCCGAGATTGTGCCCGGCTGTACCCACCCGGTGCTCCGTCAACGGCAGGGCCCGTGCATACCCTTCCTCCCAGTCCCCGGCGGTCCCGTCCGTGAACAACTCGAGGCGTGCTTCCGGCTGGTGTCGCACCAGCGCCTCCGCCAACCGCAGCGCCGGTAGCAACCTTCCCGGCTCATCGGACGCCTCCAGCGTTTCCAACACCCTTCGCACACCGGCGTGATCGCGCGTGGGCGTCTGCACCAGCTCCGGCCGCGCGCCCGCCCGAATCACCGCCAGCTCCTCCTCCGGTGCCGCCTCCGCCACCAGCCGCAACGCCCGCGCCCGCGCCTGCTCGAACCGCGACGGCGCCACGTCCGAGGCCCGCATCGACGCCGAGGCATCCAGGATCAGGACCCGCAGCGGCGCAGGCGGACTCACGCTCGTACGCGCCGGACGGGCCAGTCCCATCACCAGCACCGTCAAGGCCAGCAATTGCAACACCAACAACCACGAATGCCGCAGCCGCTGAAACGGATGACTCGCCCGTGTGTCCTGCAGGAACCGCTCCCACAACACCAAACTCGACACCGGCACCCGACGCCGGCGCCGCTTGAGCAAATGCAGCAGCACCACCAGCGCCAGGCTGACGGCCAACGCCCATGCCATCGGCTCCAGAAACGTCATCCGCCAGCCCTCCACCTTCTGCGCCGCTCCCCCGGCCCGACTCCGTGCTGCATCCCCCTCCGACTCATGACCACAGCCCCAAAGAACGCAGCTCCCGCCCCAGCAACGCCGACAGGTCCGCGTCCGAGCGCACGCTGACAAATCCCACCCCGTGTCCCCGGCAGAAGGCCCGAAGCTGTTCGATGTACCGCTCTACGGTGCGCCGGTAGGCTTTCCACCGATATCGGCCGAAGGTCACCTCCCGCCACGCACCGGTCTCGGCATCCAGCAGACGCAGCTCCCCGAACGTCTCCGGGGCCCATTCCTGGGGAGCCAGCACCTGAACCGCATGCACCTCGAGGCCACGCGCCACCAGGGCCGCCAGGCCCGCCGTGGGAGCCTGCGCATCCAAAAAGTCGCTGATCACCACCGCCACACCCGGGGCACGTACCTGCGCGGCCCGCATCCGAAACCACGCCGCCAGGTCCACCCGGCCGCCCGGCCGCAGCCCCTCCAAACCCTCCCACAAACGCACGGCCACGCCCCGCCCGCGCAACCGACGCAACCCCAGCTCGCAAGCCCATTGGCGGGCCGCCTCGGCCTCGGACACTTTCCCGCCCGGTCGGGCCGGCTCCGACTCGCTCTCAGCCGGCGGGGCGCTTTCCGGCCCGCCGTCATGCACTCGTTCCCACGCTGCGGGAAACACGTGCACTGTCAGGCAGGCGCCGCTTCCCAGGGCCACGTACCCCACCGCCCCCGCCAGCTGACACGCCACACGAAACTTTTGCGGCTCGCCAAACCGCATGCTGGCGCTGGCGTCCAGCCACACATGCACCGGCAACTCGCGTTCCTCCTCGAACAGCCGCAAAAACAACCGGTCCAACCGCGCGTACAAGTTCCAGTCGATGTGCCGAAAATCGTCGCCCGGCACATAAGCGCGATAATCCGCAAATTCGACCGAAGTACCCCGGGCGCGACTGCGTTGCTCGCCGTGCGCGGCGCTGCGCGCCCATTGCCGGCTGCTCCACCGCAGCCGGTCCAGCATCCGTTGCAGCTCCGGACTCAACAACGCACTCATGCCCACGGGAGGGTTTGGGTCTCCTTGTCGTCGGTCGTTCCGGACGCCTTGTCCGGCCTCAGCCCCTCGGGCCGGGCCCGGGATCCTCCGCCGCCCCGAAGCGCCGCCGCAAACGTTCCATGTGCGCTTCGATCCGCATCACGTAGGGATTCGGCCCGTCGGGATACGGGTCGTTGAGGAACCGGTACAGCCCCAGGAACTCGTCTTCCAACCGTGGCTTCACGTAGGCCTCCCAAAATGCCGGCGTGCGGGCCAACAGCTCCTCCGCACTGCGAAAAGAGGCCACGAAACTGTGCGGATCCCGCGTGTGCTGCGCCGCCTCGGCAAACTCCCCGTACAACGCCGGCAACTTCTCCAGATAATCCTCCGCGGCCATCTGGCCCAGCAGATCCGCCGTGCCCAGCGCGCAGCCCACCAACCGTTCCAATTCATCCTGAAACGACAACACCGAGGGCCGGGCGTCCACCCCGGTACAACGGATCATGTTTTGCACCGCACGGATCTCCCGCTCTGCAAACCCCCGGGCCCGCAAAAAGGTTGCCGCAAAGTCCGCGCTCCGGTGCACGTGCACCAGCGTGTACTTGGCCCCGGTCCCCTCGCGATCCTCCCGGCGCTTCAAATACCCGGTGTCGTGGAACAGGATCGCCAGCAACCCCAGTTCGAACCACCGCTGCGGCACCGCCGGTTGCGCGCCCACGCGATGCCGATTCCCCAGAAGGCGCGCGAAACAGAGCGTCCCCTGCAACGTATGCTCCAGATCGTGATACCGCGTATCGACCGCCTGATACTCCGGCAGTTCGCCGCGAAACGCCTGGATCACCCAGCTGAACGCGCGGGAGACGAACAAGGGGTCCCCCTCGGGAAACATCTCTGCGTACGTGGCCTGCACCACCGCCGCCACGGCATTCGGATCCCGGGTGCTGACCCATTCCGGCATGACGCCCCCAACCTAGGCCAGCCGGTCCCTCCACGCACGATTTTTTCGCAGGCTCCGGAACCCCCGTCCCCGGGCACGGGAAGGCCAATGGAGACAGAGGCTCACAGCTTGTGCTCGCTGCTTGCCGCCGGGCCCCACCACCTTGGGCCATTCCGGCCGGCTTCTGGTTGACCCTGCCCTGGTGGATCGAGGAGACACCTCGCAACACCGCTCCGTCAATCGGCGGTCTTAATACTGAGAGCTTGGACATGGCTGGACACGTCGAGCCTCTTGTCAGAACAACCCGGGCAAGGGGCTCCTCGACCTAAGGAGCCTTATGTGATCTCCTGTTGTCGACACAGCCAACCCGGATCTCGTCCCTACATCCAATCAGCCTCCGGTTTTTGAACTCGATCGTCTGCGCGCAAATGGCAACGGAGCACAGCGATCGCTCGATGCCCTGGCATGCAGAGAGCATCTCCGAAGCGGGATCCCTTCGGCGCGCAAAAGACGCTGGAGCTCTTGCAGGATCTGACCGGCCGGAGCGCTGAATGGTCTCGCAGCACCCCGGAGCGGAGTTGTTGCCCCAAAGGCCGCGGTAGCACGAACGCCGGTGCCCGGGGGCCAAATGCGGAGGCTCTCGAGTTCCGCGCTCCGCTGGCATTTCGATCCAGAATCTCCATTCACGGAGCGCGGATTCATACGGGCTCACGAAGCCTCGAAGGGCCTCAGAGGGCTCCAAGCGTCGCATGCCCATTCCCGGACCGCCCACGGAAGCCGCCCTTCGGGAGGAAGGGCTTGCCGGTGGGCGAATGGCCCTTCAGCATGGTCCAGGCCTGCGTGCGACCATGCGGAATCGACGGACACAGCACTGCGCGCCGGCGCGAACACGGCAGGGGCCCCGAGCAGGGTCAAAGGGGTGGGCGCGCTCGACGTGCACAAACGGAGAGGGTTTCCCCGGGCGGGAGGTTGGCCCGGACTGCTCCGCCGAGAAACGGGGTCAAGCAGCCCGACCCACAGCGTGAAGCCAAAAGAAACAGAGTCCGTGAGCGACGGCCGCATCGAATCCGCCGCCGGATCGATTGCGCGGATCGAGGCGCTGGGCTACCGCTGCCTGCGCTACGTTTCATGTGCTCTGCGACGCTTTCAAGTCCTCGTCGGCCCCAACGCCAGCGGGAAGTCCACGTTCCTGGATGTTCCTGCCTTTCTTCGGGATTTTGTGCGCGCCGGCTTGATCGCCGCGGTCGAGGGAGACGCCAGGCTTGCCATCCCTCACCGGGCCTCCGATCCCAGGCAGCTCACGTGGATGAACCAGGGCCGTGGCTTCGAACTTGCCATCGAAGCCGTCATCCCCACCGACTTGCGCAGTCGGGTGAAAAACGGGAAAGCGCACCTCTGTCGCTATGAACTGGGCGTGAGCCTGGAGGGACCCGTGCGTGTGGTGACAGAGAACCTCTGGCTGCGACCCGAGGAACCGGCGGCCGTTCCGGCCCAAAAGACTCTGTTTCCCGAACCGCCCGCGCCCCCAACCGGCATCGCACACGCTCCTCGGAAACGCAGCCCGGCGGGGTGGAAAAAGATCGTCGGGCGGGGCGAAGAACCGGAGCGGGTGATCTTTTGCGCGGAAACCTCGGGCTGGAACAATCCATTCCGAGTACCGGCCGACAAGGCGGCACTGGCGAGTTTGCCCGAGGACGAAGAGCGCTTTCCCGTGGCCACGTGGTTTCGCAGGCTTCTCTCGGAGGGCATCCAGCGCCTTGCCCTTTCCAGCGAGGCCATGCGCCTGCCGAGCCCGCCAAGTCGCGCCAAGGGGTACCTTCCCGACGGCTCGAACCTGCCCTGGATCGTTCACACCCTGGAAGCATCCCACCCGGACCGTTTGCGGGACTGGGTGGCACACGTGCAGGAGGCGTTGCCGGACGTGGAACGAATCGAAACCCGCGAACGAGAGGAGGATCGCCACCGCTACCTCGTCCTCGTTTACAAGAACGGATTGACGATCCCGTCCTGGCTGGTTTCGGATGGCACGCTGCGTCTGCTGGCCCTCACCCTGCTGGCCTACATCCCGAATCTTTCCGGCCTCTACCTGGTCGAGGAACCCGAGAACGGCATTCACCCCCGCGCGGTGGAAACCATTTACCAGTCTCTCTCGTCCGTCTACGGAGCCCACGTGTTGCTTGCCACCCACTCGCCGGTCATCCTGGGGATGGCCCATCCCTCCGAACTTCTCTGTTTCGCACGAAACAAAGAAGGAGCCACGGATATCGTTTCCGGCGATGAGCATCCGAGCCTCAAACAATGGCGCGGAACGCTCGACCTCGGGACCCTCTTTGCCAGTGGACTATTGGGATGAGTGACCTCGTGTGTCTGGTGGCGGATAAGGACATGGAAGCGGCGCTCGCGGCTCTCCTCCAGCGCCCAGAAGCCTTCAAGATCCGGCGGATTTCTTTCGAAATCATTGTCCATCCCAAAAGAGACCCGGGAGTCTTTCGGGAAGGCGTGGATTTTTTGCGCGGGTTCCAAAAAAGGTTCCACCACGGGCTTCTGCTTCTCGACGCCAGGTGGGACGGGGCTCCAACGGATCCTCAGCAACAGCTGGATCGCGCGCTAGAAGCTGCCTCGCTCGAATCGTGGGCGCGAGCCGTTGTCCTCGCCCCCGAGCTGGAGGTCTGGGTATGGAGCGATTCGCCGCACGTGGCGGAGGTACTGGGATGGTCCGGCCGTACTCCCGACCTGCGGAGCTGGCTGGCGCAAAACGGGCTTTGGGTGGCCGGCACACCAAAGCCGCAAGATCCCAAGCGGGCAATGGAGCGCGCGCTCTGGGAGGTGCGCAAACCCCGTTCCTCCGCCCTCTACCGCGCACTGGCCGGGATCGTCAGTGTGAAACGGTGCCGCGACCCCGCCTTTTTGCGCCTTCGGGATGCCCTCCAGACCTGGTTCGGAGAACGAACGTAACTGGGGCGTCGCAGGGAGCCGAAGGATCTCGACACCAACGATGTGAGGAATCCCCTCCCGCAAGGCGCGCCACGCCGGGTCGCGCTCCGACGGATGGGCATGCACCCAAGCCCAGCAACTCCATCGGATTTGCCGGCGCCTGCCCCGCTTGACGGCACGTCGTTGTCGGAGTGGATCCAATGACCTCGAAGGATCGTGGGACGGTGTGCCGGTTCCGCCGCGCGCCACGGCACCATCCGACCCGGTTGGAGGGTGCAGGGAAGGATCGTGGAATTGCGCACACGCCGACGACGTAGCGCTGCAAACGCGGAGAATGGCCGAATCGGTGCCAGGGAGACGCGGGACCCGGCGCACGGCGGCGGTCAGGAACGCATCAGGCGGCTCGAACGTTCGCGTGACCCGATGGGTCCGCTGGCAGTCGGGGTCCTCTTTCCAACAGAGCTGCTCGAAACGGCAAACCGCGCGGCCGCGATTCGGCGCGCTTTACCACCCGGGCGGGGGGATTACACTCGAGCCCATGACAAGCTTCGCCGAACACCCGCTGCTGGCGGGACTTGAACCCGCGGCGGTCCAGCAACTCCTGGCCGCGGGCCGGGAACGGCGTTTGCCGGCGGGCACCACGCTGCTGCGAGAAGGCGATCCCGGCGACGGGCTCTACATCCTCCAGGAGGGCACCGTGGAGATCAGCCTGCCGGGAGCCAGCCCCGGGGCCCGCATGCTGGCCAAGCTGGGGCCCGGCGCCGTCTTCGGCGAGATGGCCATCCTCGAGGAAAAACCGCGCTCGGCTGCGGCCGTGGCCCGAACCGAAGTGAGGGTCTGGTTCGTGCCCCGCGAAGCCGTGCTCGGCGCGATCCGACAGAGTCCCGAACTGGGCCTGCGGTTGTTGCGGGAATTGAGCCGGCGGCTGCGCGAGTTCAACCGCGTGTATGTGGAGCAGACATTGCAAATGGAGCGACTGGCGTTGCTGGGGCGGTTCGCCCGCGGCATCATTCACGACCTGAAAAGTCCGCTGAACGTGATCCAACTGGCGGCCGAAATGGGCCTGCACCCCTCGGCTTCGGAAGAGCGACGGACCCAGGCACGCGAACGGATCCGGCGTCAGGTGGAACGCATCACGGATTCGATCAACGAGATTCTGCTGTTCACCGAGGGCGGGTCCGGTGCCGAGACGTTCGCCCCCACGCCCTACGGGCCGTTTTTGGAGTCGGTCCTGGAGGAGCTGGCGACGGAAACGACCCTGCGCGGCGTGTCCCTGGCGTACGCGGCCCGGACCTTTCCCCAGACGCCGGTGCGGCTGCAACCGCGGCGGTTGCGGCGGGTGCTGCAGAACCTGGTGCACAATGCGTGCGACGTGTTGGCGGCGGGTGGCCGGATCGAGGTGCGTGCCGCCCGCAGGGACGACCAGGTGGTCACCGAGGTGCGGGACAACGGACCGGGCATCGCCCCGGAGATTCGGGATCGTCTGTTCGAGCCCTTCGCCACGCATGGAAAGGCGCAGGGCACGGGTCTGGGATTGTCCATCTGCCGACGGATCGTGGAGGATCACGGGGGCGTCATCGAGGCCGAAAACGCGCCGGAGGGGGGCGCCGTGTTCCGGTTTTGGCTGCCGGTGTGGAAGGTGGGAGACAGCGCCGAGAAATCGGGGAGCTGAGACACACCGACTGAGAACGGCATCGATCGGCCCCTCGAACCAGATTCTCCCCTTCCCGATGGGGAAGCCCCCGGCAAGGGAGCGTTTCACCCGTTGCCGCTGGAGGACGGGGGCGGGGCGGCTGCAGGCGATTCCTGCGCGGCCGACCAGGTGCGATAGGAACCGGTCAGGTTGCGCACGCGGAAGCCGTGCTGGCTGAGCAAACGGGCGGCGAAGTACGAGCGCTGCCCGCTCTGGCAGGCGACGATGATTTCCCGGTCGCGCGGCAGTTCGTGGAGACGCTGGCGCAGTTGATGAAGCGGAATGTGCACCGAGCCGGGGAGGGCGCCCTGCTGTCGTTCGGCCTCGGTGCGGACGTCGAGGAGGAAGGTTCGGGCGGGATCGAGCCGGGGAATCTCGTGCCACTGGGCGTGCTGGACGAGTCCCTGGCGCACGTTTTGGGCGATCATGCCCGCGAGGTTGACCGGGTCCTTGGCGGAACCGAACGGAGGTGCGTAGGCCAGCTCCAGGTCGGCCAATTGATCCACCGTAAGACCCGCCTGCATGGCGGTGGCGAGCACGTCGATGCGTTTGTCCACGCCCTCGGGACCGACGGCCTGCGCGCCCAGGAGCCGTCCGGTGTGGGGATCGAAGAGGATCTTCATGGCGATGGGCTGGGCGCCGGGGTAGTAACCGGCGTGGGAGCCCGGATGCAAATGGATGGCCTCGCAGGGAAGACCGAGTCGGCGCAGCGTTTTTTCGTTGGCCCCGGTACAGGCCGCGGTGAGGCGGAACAGTCGCAGAATGGCGGTGCCCCAGGAGCCTTCGTAACGGGTCGGGCGACCGCAGATGTTGTCGGCGGCGATGCGCCCCTGTCGATTGGCGGGTCCGGCCAGTGGCAACAGGGTCCATTGGCCGGTCACACGGTCGCGCACTTCGATGGCATCGCCCACCGCCCAGATATGCGGATCGCTGGTCTGGAGATGTTCGTTGACGCGAATGCCCCCCAAGGTGCCCAACTCCAAACCGGCCTGGCGGGCCAGGGTGACTTCCGGGCGCACGCCCAAAGCCAAGATGACGAGGTCCGCCGGCAGTCGCGTGCCGCTGCGCAGACAGACCACGGACGCCTGAGCGGTGGCGGGGTCCGGGGGCTCTTCGAAGGCCGTGACCGGATCGTTGAGGTGAAGCGCCACGTCGTGCGCGCGCAGTTCCCGGTGCAGCCAGCCGGCCATTTCCGGGTCGAGCGGCGCCATGACCTGGGGCAGGGCCTCCACGACCGCCACAGCGAGCCCGCAGCGATGAAGTTGTTCGGCCATTTCGAGGCCGATGTAGCCGCCGCCGACCACCACGGCGCGTTGGCAGGACCGGGTGGTGATCCAGTGCCGGATTTGCTCGACGTCGGGCACGTTGCGCACGAAGAAGTGGCCGGGCCGGTCGAGCCCCGGCAGGGGCGGTCGGAGGGGCACCGAGCCCGGAGCCAGGATCAGAGCGTCATACGGTTCGACGCTCTGACGACCGGTGGTCAAATCCCGGGCAGTGACGGTGCGGGCCTGCCGATCGATGGCGACGACCTCGGTCTTGACGCGCACCTCGAGGCGAAACCGCTGCCACAGGCTGTCCGGAGTATGCAGGAGGAGGTCATCGCGTCGCGGGATTTCGCCCCCGACGAAGTAGGGCAGGCCGCAGTTGGCGAAGGAGACGTGGGGACCGCGTTCGAAAACGACGATTTGGGCGGACTCGTCGAGTCGGCGCAGACGGGCGGCCGCGCTGGCCCCGCCGGCCACGCCACCGACGATGAGGATGCGGCGCGCGCTCATGCCCGGGGACCCGACTCGGGGTGGATCTGTTTCCAGCGCTCGCGCAGGGCGGCGTGGAGGCGCTGACGGAACTCGACCGGCAGCTCGAACGGCTCGCCGTTCTTGTACAACGTGATGGTCTTGCGAATGTTGTCCACCACCACCTGGCACGGATTGCAGCCCGCCAGATGCTGCTCGAACTCCTTGCAGAGCCCGGGGTCCACCGTGCCGTCCACGTACTCGTTCAGGATTTGCAGCAGTTCTTCACATTTCATGACGCGTCCCCCGCCTTTGAGCCGGCGAACGGGCGAAAGTTACAAGCCCGCGACGGGCGCGCACAAGTCACGGAGCCACCCGGGCCCCGGGGCGATGCTCTGAGGCCGCCGCGGGCGCGGGCCGGGCAAACCCGAGCAACTGCGCAAAGTCCGGCAGCAATCGGTACTTTCGTGTCCACGGCGTGTACATAAAACCGCGCACGCCCGGAACCGGGCGGGCCGCGTCGAGCCAACCCTGCACGTCGCGCAGGTCGTCGGCGTCGTAATAACAGGCCACCAGTGTGGCGAAGCCCTCGCGGGCGAAAAACCGGAGACTTTCCGGGCGCGGTTCGCCACCCCAGACGGCCACGATCACGTCCCGGGGCAGATGCTTCCAGGAACCGGTAAAATCGCCCTGGACCAGGTAATAACCGGGTCGGGCGTTGTGGTGGGGGTCGAACATGTCGGACCAGAGATACACCTGCAGGTCGGGACGGTACCGGCGCAGGGCTGCGATGTGACGCCGGACGCAGTTCCCCAGCAGTCGGGCCATGTCGCTGCCCGCACAGGCGGCGCAGGTGCCGCCCATGCGGACTTCGTCCATGTTCAGGAACACGCGGCGCGGCTGGAGCCGTTCCACCAGGAGGCGCGCTTCGTGGTCGAGGATTTCATCCAACATGGGTTCCGCCATGCACACGGTGACCTGTGAGTCGTGGATGAGCAGGGAGTGATACCAGCTCACGCGCAAGCGGTCGCCATCGCGGATCCGGGTCTGGGACAGGAGCCGCAAGCCGGCAGGACTGGAATCGCCCCGCCACGGGTTGAAGTCGGGACAAACGAACGAGGCGTAGTCCCGGCCTTCTTCGTACAGGGTCTGTCCGTCCTCGCTTTGGACCACCACCGGTGTGCCGGGGCGGCGCAGGACATTGACGGGGCCGGCGTCTTCGATGGTCCAGTCGTCCAACCAGACGCGTCCTGATCGGCCGCCCCAGAGCCCGGCGTACAGCCGCACCCGGGTGTGCTGGAGGCTGTTGAACAGGAAGGTGATCTGGCGCCAGTCGGTCGTGGCCGGCAGCCCAAAAGTCCGTGGCGCCAGTTCCCGATCGCCCGCCAGCGCCAGGCAACGGAAAGCCGAAGCGGGCTCGAGATCCTGCGTCCTGACCCACAGGCGCACCCGGTAGCAGCGATACGGCTGCACGGTCACTTCCTGCATGACCCGACCGTGGCCGTGCGGGTTGGAACGAAAGTTCTCGAGTCGCAGGGAGGCGCGGCCGCTGTGAAAGACGTTGGTATCCGCGAAGCTGACCTCGCCCGGTTGATCATGAAAACCAAAGTGGGCGAAGCGATGGCCGTCGAAAATCTCGAACCCGCCGTTCCGCAGTTGCGGGGTGAAGTCGGGCACATACCGGGCTTCGGAACCGCGAACCTCGAACACGGCGTTGCTGACGGGCAGACCTTCCGCCAGATGCGGATTGTGCGCCAGGAATCCGCCACCGTAGCCGATCGAGAAGACGGCCGGAATCAGTTCGAGCCCGTTGGTTTTGCAGACCTGTTGAACCGCGGCCAGACGCTCGAAAAACGCGGGCGACCTGCGGCACAACGTGTCGAGACCAAAGGAGACGACCGCACCGTTGAAGCCGTGGCGTCCCGCGGTTTGCAGGACGGCTGCGACCTCTGCCACATCCGCGTCGCGTTCCAGATTCCACCCGAACACCCAGACAAACCGGTCCTCCCAAGGGGCCGCGCAGAGAACCAGGGGCAGAAGGGCGACAAATGGAGCCAGCAACCGACGGGTCTTCATGCAGGTACTTTGAGGGCCGGAAACGGGCCGGGCAAGTCCCGCACCTGTGTTTGATCCGACACGGGCCGGCGTCGCTGGATTCTGCCGCGGGGAGCGGGATCGAAACCGGGCGGTGGTGCGGATCGGGCAACAAGGTGGCCAGCAGCCTTTCAACGCATTTCGACGGTGGCCGGGGCGGCCAGGGGTCGGTCGCCGCACCCGTTGTCAGCCCTGATTTCATCCGGCCCGCGCGGCCGGAGCACTGCTGGTCCCGATTCCGGGGCCTTCGGGTTCCGGCGGGTCCCAGAGCAGTCCCAACTGCCGGCCGAGGCTCCGCAAATGTCGTGCGGCAGCTTCGTATTCCTCCGCCGTGGCCAGGTGCTCGAGCATGAGCGGAGGTCGATGGGGCAGTTGCGCCAACCGGCGCAGATACGTCGCGTAGTCCAACGCGCCCAGACCCGGCCGGACCTCTCGGAAGTGGAGGCTCATTTCGACCTCCCACGCAAGGTCCTTGGCGTGGCAACTCACAATCCAGGGTCCGAGCTTGTCGAAGCACTCCTGTAAGAGGTCGGTGTTGCGGTAAAACTTTTCCGGAGAGTTGACGAGGTTGCAGGGGTCCAGATGGATGGCAAAGGCGGGTCGGTCCACGGCACGGAGCAGTTGCAGGGCCGCGTCCGGCGTGTGCGGCCAGGCCCAGGCCATCATTTCATAGCAGAACCTGGCCCGGCGCGGTTTGACGGCATCGATAATCTTGCGCGCATTCTCCACGGCGGCCTCGAAGAAACGCTGCGAAAGGTTTTCCGGGTGGGGTCCGAACCAATGCGTGGCGCTGAACGAGCCGGCAATGTCCACACAGCACAGGGCACCGACCTCGTCGGCCAGCGCCAGGCCCTCGGTCACATACTGCAGGTTGCGCCTGCGTTCCTCGGGATCGGCGGCCAACAGGTTCACCCAACGGCCCACCTCGGCAATGACCACCCGGTGACGCGCGAATGCCCCGGCCACCGCACGGATCCGATCCGTGTCCGTGAGGCGAACCTCCGGACAATACGCCGCGCCGTAACCCAGTTGGCGGTGACGCTGTGCCAGCGCCTCGGGATCCTCGGGTCCCTGGAAGACAGGTCCGCCCATGCGCAAGGGATGAAAAACGGCCGGAGTCGAGCGGCGGGACCCCGAACGAATGCTGGTACAGCCGGCCAGGCAGGCCCCGGCAAGCCCGAGGACCGCCCCCCGCAGAAAGGCGCGACGCGGCATTTTCACGGGCCTCAGGGGATGGCCGCAGGGCCTTCGATGCAAGCTTGAAAGGTAATTCGCTCCCTCCATGAAAAAACGATGGCGGGACCCTGGCGCCCCGATCCGCCAGCCCGGGGCAACACCTGGGAAATCCGTTCCCCAAACCCGCCGCGCCCCGAAGGGGGGCCAACCCGATGCCCCCTCGCCAGGGCGGGCCGTGCCCAACAGATTCCACCCCTTCAGGGCGCGGTGCGTTTTGCGGCCCGCCCCAGGGGCGCTGCCCGGGGCTGACGAACGGTTGCGCCTTCGGCGCGTTACGTGTCCGCCCCAACGGGGCGGCGATTCGCCAGTCCAGGGCAACGCCCTGGGCAGGCACCCGAAACGGATTCATCCCGCCCTGAAGGGGCGGAACTCGGGGTGGAAATGCCCGCGCACTGGGCGCATGGAGTTGCGCCCTTTGAGGACCCGACGAGGTTTGGCTGCCGAGATTCCTTGCCGTTGCCTCGGGCTACTGAGTTCGTCTTCGAGGCAAGGATGAGGCCCCGGGATCTGTGGAAAGCGGAGGGCGCAAATTGCTCATGCACCCCGAACTCAAAGGTCCCCACGGAATGCCATGGTCCCTCGGCTTTCCCGCGCCCCCAACGCCCCAGACGCCCCCGCTCTCGCGACGTCCAACGGCTGAAATGCGCCGTTCTGGGCGGCGAGGTCAATTCCTTCCTTGTCAGTGTGCCGGCCCGGGTCTATGCACTTGATGGGACGGGAATGAGCGAAACCCTGGTCATAGTGCCCACGTACAACGAGCGGGAGAATCTCCCCCGCATCGCCCAGCGCCTTTTGGACCTGCCTGTCAAGGTGGAGCTCTTGGTGGTGGACGACAATTCTCCCGACGGCACCGGCCAGGTGGCCGACGAACTGGCGGCCCGGCATCCGGAGATTCACGTGCTGCACCGGCAGGAGAAGTCGGGTCTGGGGCGGGCCTATATTGCCGGCTTCAAATGGGCCCTGGCACGGTCGTACGAGTTCATCTTCGAGATGGACGGCGATTTCTCGCACAATCCCGATGACATCCCGCGCTTTCTGGCAGCGGCCGCGGATGCGGATTTGGTCCTCGGGTCCCGGTACCTGGGCGGGATTCGCGTGATCAACTGGCCGCTGAGCCGGCTGATGCTCAGCAAGGCGGCCGCAAAGTATGTGCAAATCATCACTGGCATGCCGTTCACGGATCCCACCGGTGGGTACAAGTGCTTTCGAAGACACGCGTTGGAAGCGCTGGACCTGGATGCTGTCAAATCCAACGGATACAGCTTTCAGATCGAGCTGACGCACAAACTGTGGCGGCAGGGGATGCGCATCGTGGAGATTCCCATCATCTTTACCGAACGCTTGCAGGGGCATTCGAAGATGACCGGCCACATCATCCGCGAGGCGTTCTTCATGGTGTGGCGGCTCTGGTTGCAGAACGGGATGCGTCGGCGCCCGCGGGTTCCCACAAGAACGGCCCCCCTGCCGGCTCGGCCGGCCCCCGTGCCGCATCCGCCCCCGGCCCCGCCACCGGTGTGAGTGCGCGTGCCGGGCTCCCGGGCCAGGGTCCGGCCCCTCCCTCCGAAAGCGCTTCCGGCACAATCGGGCGGACGGCGAGACACTGACGGAGGCGCAATTCCCCTACCGCACTGGCGTTGGGTTGGTGGGAGCCGACTCGCCCGAAGCCTCGGGCAATCGCTCCAACTGCGCGCGCGCCTCCGGATAGTCCGGTCGCAGGCGCAGCGCTTCCATAAGATGTTGTCGAGCCAGGGCCACCCGGCCGCGACGCAGATGCAGTTGGGCCAGGTTGAAATGGGTCTCGGGGTTGCGCGGCTGCAGCGCCAGGGCCCGCCCGTAGGCCTGTTCGGCCTCCTCCCAACGGCCGGTCTCCAACAGCACGTTGCCGAGGTTGTTGCATGCCTGCGGATCGTGCGGATCCAGCGCCAGGGCCTGGCGGAAGGCCTGTTCCGCCTCGGCCCATCGACCCATGGCCGCCAGCGCATTGCCCAGGTTGTTGTAGGACGGTCCGTGGCGCGGGCGCAGCCGGATCGCCTCCTGCAGGTACGGCAGGGCTTCTTCCAACCGACCCTGCATCCCGAGGGCCACGCCCAGATTGTTGTGCGTGTCTGCATAACGCGGGTCCACTGCCAGCGCCCGCCGATAGACCGCCATCGCTTCCTGCCATCGCCCCACCGCCGCCAGTGCGTTGCCGTAATTGTTGAGCGCCCCCACGTGTGTGGGCCGCAGCCGCAGCGCCGCTTCCAACCACGGGATCGCCTCCGCCGGCCGACCCGACTCCGCCAGCGCATGGCCCAGGTTGTTCAACGCGTCAAAATAGTCGCGTCGAATCGCCAGCGCGGCCCGATACTGCTCCATCGCCTCGTCCCATCGCCCCTGCCTGACCAGATAAAATCCGAGGTTGTTGTGGGCCAGATAGTTGTCCCGGGTCACCGCAAGCGTGCGGCGGAACAACGTCTCGCTCGTGCGCCAGAAACCGATCTGTCGCCACGTCAATCCCGCCCAGATCGCCAGAATCAATCCCACTGCCGCCCGGATCCACAAACCCCGCCGCTCCGACCGCTGGAACCATCGCGCCCAGGCCCCGGCCAGCGCGAGGCCAAGCCCCACCGACGGGAAGTAGGTGTAACGATCGGCCATGGACTGAATGCCCACTTGCACCAGCCCGATCACCGGCACCAGGGTGCCGAAAAACCAGCATCCTCCCACCCATAGATACGGCGCTTCCCTTCGGCGGAGCCACGTCCACACCACCAGCCCGGCGATGAACACCGTACAGGCAAGCACGGTCGCCACCGACCAATACCCCGGATGCGGATAAAGCACCGCCAAATCCAAGGGCCACAGCGTCTTGAGGAGGTACCGCGCATACGAGACCGGCACATTCGCCCACCGCGCGTCCCACGGCAACGCGTCCACCGGAGCGACCGCGCCTCCGGCCTGTTGCACGCGATACGTCACGACGCAGGAAATCGCGGCCAGCAGAAAGAACGGCAGCTTCTCGAGGACCAGCCGCGCCCACACCCGCCAGGGCACAAGGCCCGTCCCGGAACCGAGCGCGCCCGAAACGGAAGATTGCGGGTTTGCCGCTCCTGCCATGCCGGCCGTGCGCCGCAAGGGCCAGGCATCCAGCAGCAACATGACAAACGGCAGGCTGACGAGCATCGGCTTGCTCATCAACCCCGCCGCATAACTCAGCCAGGCCGCCCCGTATGCGGTCCAGCGACGATACGGATCGTTCGCCCGGACAAAGCTCGTGTACGCCCACAACGTCAGAAGCCCAAAGAACAGGCTCAACACATCCTTCCGCTCGGAAACCCACGCCACGGATTCCACCCGCAGGGGGTGCCACGCAAAAGCCAGGGCGCCCACAAAAGCCGCCCCGGGATGACCAATCCACCGAAGCAACAACGCGAACACCAACCCGGCATTCACCGCGTGCAGGATCATGCTGGTGGCGTGATGACCGGCCGGGCGCAGCCCATACAGCTGCACATCGGTCATGTGCGACAACCACGTCAGCGGATGCCAGTTGCTGGCATGGCCCGTGGTGAAGGCCCACCGAACAGCCGGCCAGTCGAGTCCCTTCTGCACCTGCTCGTTGGCCGTGACATAGTCCCCGTCATCGTAATCCACGAAATCGCAGGTCAGGACCCGACTGAACAACGCCGCGGTCAAAGCCGCCACGACCCACGCCCGTGCATACCCCGGACGCGGGTGGACCCCGGATGGATTGGGTTTTCCGGGCATGCCCACGCGAAACGGACCTCGGTTCTGCCTTGGGATGACGACGCTCAGACGTAACTGAACAGGCCCGCCCGGCAAAGCGGAAAACTTTCCCGGGGCCCCGTCGTGTCCGACCGGGTTCGGAGCCGCAAAGACAGCCCCCGGCCGCACTCCGGCCGGCCCGCGGGAGTTGCAGGCCCGGGACCGGGCCATCCATCGGCTGTCGAGGCGATTTGCGCCCCTTTGCCCGCCCCCGCCCGCCTCCAGGATTCGCCCCGCCGGAGGCTGGTCAGGCACCCGGGCAAGATGCTAGGCTGGGCGTCCATGGTTCGATTGGTCTTGTTCGACATCGACGGCACCTTGATCCACACCGGGGGTGCGGGCGTGGCGGCTTTTGTGCAGGCGTTTGCCGACGAGTTCGGCATCCGCGACGGCGTGGAGCGATTACAGTTTGCGGGGCGGACCGACACCAGCCTGGTGCGCGAGGTGTTTCAAGCTCATGGTGTAAGGCCCACCCCGGAGCTGTTTCAGCGCTTCTTCGATCGTTACGTGTTCCTGCTGGAAGATCGCTTGCACCGCGGCTCCGGCGGAGTGATCCCCGGCGTGTGGGACTTTCTGGACGGGCTGGCGCGGCTGCCCCAACCGCCGTTGCTGGGGCTGTTGACCGGCAACATCCGGCTGGGTGCCGAAATCAAGCTGCGCCATTACGGGTTGTGGGACCGTTTTGTGGTGGGGGGCTTTGCCGACGACTCGGAGGATCGGGCGGCGATTGCGGCCATTGCACGAGACCGGGGATCGCGCGCCCTGGGACGGGACCTCGAACCCGATGAAGTGTTGGTCGTCGGCGACACGCCGCACGACATCCATTGTGGGCGGGCCATCGGAGCCCGGGTACTGGCGGTGGCCACCGGGGGCTGCTCGCGAGCGGAGCTGCGCGCGCATCAGCCATGCTGGCTGACCGACAGTCTGGCCGAGGTCAACCCGGCCCGGGTGTGCGCGTAGGCGCGGGAGCACACGCCCTCGAAGCCGCCCTTTCGCAGTCCGGTGCTTTTCCGAGCGGCCCCGGGACCGGTGCCCCGGTGGTTCGCTTGACGACCCGCCGTGGGTCCCGTAGGTTCGCCCGGAACGTGCAAATTGTGCCTATGAATCTGAACAATTTCCTGGTGCCCATGGTGGTCGAACAGACCGGCCGGGGCGAACGGGGCTATGACATTTATTCGCGGTTGCTGGTCGACCGCATCGTGTTTTTGGGGACGCCGGTGGACGACATGGTGGCCAACCTGGTGATCGCCCAACTGTTGTTCTTGCAAATGAGCGACCCGAAAAAGGACGTGCATTTGTACATCAACTCGCCCGGTGGCAGCGTCACCGCGGGCCTGGCCATCTACGACACGCTGCAGTACCTGACCTGCGACGTGAACACCTATTGCATCGGTCAGGCCGCCAGCATGGGCGCGGTCCTGCTGGCCGCGGGGACCAAGGGCAAGCGATTCGCCCTGCCCAACGCGCGCATCATGATCCACCAACCGTGGGGCGGCGTCCAGGGCGCGGCCACCGATATCAGCATTCAGGCCAAGGAGATCCTCCGGTTGAAGGACCGGCTGAACGAAATCCTGGCCTTCCACTGCGGGAAGACCGTGGAGGAAGTGGCGCGCGACACGGACCGGGACTTCTTCATGTCGGCCGAGGAGGCCAAGGCCTACGGGTTGGTGGACGCGGTGGTGCAATCGCGCAAGGAGGTCCCGGGGGCCACGGAACGCAGTTCCTGAGGCCGATCCCGCTCGAGCGATTCCCCAGGCACCCACCCGGGAGGCACTTTGGCCCGACCCTCCACAACCCCCTCGTGCAGTTTTTGCGGCAAGCCCGCCCGCGACGTTCGCAAACTCATCGCCGGCGCCGGCGCGTACATTTGCGACAACTGCGTGTTGCTCTGCAAAAACGTGCTGGATGCCGAGCAGGCCGTCCAGGCCCGCGCCGAACGCACCCTCACCGTCCCCAAGCCGCACGACATCAAGCAGGAACTGGACCGATATTGCGTCGGCCAGGAGCAGGCCAAGAAAACTCTGGCCGTCGCCGTGCACAATCACTACAAGCGCATCCTGAGCCGACGCGCGCCGGCCGGAGCCAAACCCGCCGAGGACGACCCCCACGCCGAAGTTGAGCTGGAAAAAAGCAACATCCTGCTCATCGGGCCCACCGGCTCCGGCAAAACGCTGCTGGCCCGCACTTTGGCCCGCATCCTGGATGTCCCCTTTGCCATCGCCGACGCCACCACGGTGACGGAAGCCGGCTACGTGGGCGAGGACGTCGAAAACATCGTGTTGCGCCTGCTGCAGAATGCGGACTTCGACGTGGCCCGGGCCCAGCGCGGCATCATCTACATCGACGAAATCGACAAAATCGCCCGCAAAACCGAGAACGTCTCCATCACCCGCGACGTCTCCGGTGAAGGAGTCCAACAGGCCCTGCTCAAGATCCTGGAAGGCACCATTTGCAACGTGCCGCCCCAGGGCGGCCGCAAGCATCCGCAACAGGAGTACATCCGCGTCGATACCACCGACATCCTTTTCATTTGCGGCGGCGCTTTCGTCGGCTTGGAGCAGATGATCCGACGGCGCCTCGGTCACCAGGTCATGGGCTTTCATGCTGCCGTCCGTGCCGGGACCGAGACCCCCGGCAGCCTGTTGCCCTACGTGGAGCCGGAGGATCTCCTGCGCTTCGGATTCATCCCCGAGTTCATTGGCCGGCTGCCGGTCATCGCCACCTTGAGCGAACTGACCGAGGCACAACTGATCGAGGTGCTCACCTCCACCCGCAACGCCCTGACACGTCAGTACGCCAAGCTCCTGGCCCTGGAGGGGGTCGACCTGGAGTTCACCCCGGATGCCCTTCAGGAGCTGGCCGCCCAGGCCATCAAAAAAGGAACCGGCGCCCGCGCCCTGCGCAGCCTGCTGGAGAAGTTGATGCTCGAGGTAATGTACGACGTGCCCCGACACCGGGATGTCACCCACGTCAAAATCACCCGGGCGGTGGTCCGGGGCGAATGCCCACCCCTGATCCGCCGCAAGGCCGATCAACAGGAAGCCGCTTGACTCCGAAGGCGGCCGCGAGCCACCGCCAAACCACGCTCCCGCGCCCCGGCTGAAATACGAGACGAACCGCCACAGCCGGCCCGGGCCCGCCCTACTTCTCCAGGCTGCGGTCCACCACCACGTCCATGTCCAGGAAGACCTTCCGACCCAACTGCGCTTCCAGGTCCATCCGGGCGGCCTGCCCGATCTCGCGGATGCGCCGCCCGCCCGCGCCGATGAGCATGCGTTGATATCGCGGGTTGGCCGCCAGGATCGACGCCTTGATGTGCCACATCGGCCGGCCGGCCTTGTCCTGCGTCTCTTCCACCGCATGCACCTCCACGGCCGTCCGATAGGGCACCTCGTCATCCATCATCAGATACACCTTCTCCCGAATCAGCTCGCTGATCAAAAACCGCTGGTTGGCGTTGGTCACCTGATCTTCGGGGTACAACAGCGGTCCCTCCGGCAGGTGCGCCAGAATGCCCTCGACCAACGCCTCCAGGCCCTGCCCCGTGTACGCGGACACTTCGTAATACCCGGCATACTCGTGTTGCCGCGCCTTCCAGAGCTCCTGGTAGGGCCGCTCCGGCACGTCGCACTTGTTGACGCACAAGAGCCGGGGTTGCGAGACCCCCTGCAACGCCTCCAGTACCATCTCGTCCTCCGGCCCCACCGGCCGGGTCGGATCCACCACGTGAACCACCACGTCGATGCCCTGCAACGCCCGCCGGGCTCGTTCGTGGAGGCGATCCACCAGCCGACTGGCGTGCGTCTTGAAAAAACCGGGCGTGTCCACGAACACAATCTGCCCTTGCGGCCGGTTGACCACGCCCTGGATCGGGTCGCGGGTGGTCTGGGGCTTGGGCGTCACGATCGAGACCTTGCGGCCCACCAATGCGTTGAGCAGCGTGGACTTGCCCACGTTGGTGCGCCCCACCAACACAGCCAGGCCACAGCGCCGGGGTGGCGTGCCCGTCGTCGAATTCCCCGAGCCGATCTCTCGTTCGCTCATACCGCCCAAAGTACGCCGGGCCGGAGCAGCGGCCAAGCGAACCCATCGCCCCCACGCCCCTCAAGCTCGGCCAAAGTTTTCGGGCCGCGGTTCCCGCGATGCGCCCCGGCCAACAATCGGCCCCGGGCACACAGCCCAAGCCCGTCCGTGGCAAGAGCCTGAGTAGTGCGGGGCCGGCCCTTGCGCGACCTGCCAGGAACAAGTGCAAGACCCGGATGCGGGGGTACAGCATGCCCCGGGTACGCTCAACATGGCATGGCATCCGCAGCAGCCGGTCGTTGTTCGGGGCGCCGGCGCTCGCACCGCAGGGTCGCGACCAGCAATGTTGGTCGATCAGCACTCCAGAAACTGCCACCGCGGTCGGACAACGCCCGGACGGCTCCCAACCGTTGCGGCCGGAAAGCGGCCCGGATTCGGACACGAGGCTCGGGGTTCCGGGCCCTGGGAACGGGACCAGCGGCCGCCACCGCCGCCTGCTCGATGGTCTCGGCGCGCAAGGGCGAACCCGCAGGGCTTGCGGCGCTCCGGCGTCTGTACGTGGATCCCGTACCTTTCGTCGTGCCTCCTTGCAGATCGGATGCAGCGTTGCAACGGGGCGAGGCCGCATGATGAATCCGATGGATCCTGCACAGCGCCTGCAGCGGCAGGGACCCCTGTCCGTCGTCAGGGCTTCTGGCCGTGGCGGCCCGCGGATCGGCAGCACCGCCGGGCCCGGCCAAAGGAAGGGCGTTCCGTCTTTCCGGCGCTGCCGGAAACCCGCGGCCGTTTCGAGGAGAAGTTCCTGTGCGGCTCATTCGACTGCGCGAGTGCTTTCGGAAGATTCGAGGTGCTGTCCGCGATGGTGCAGTCGGGCCCTCGAGCCGTCCTCCCGTGGCCCCCGGCCGCCAGGAAGGTCAAAAACCATACATTTGTGAGGGTGGCGTCCGGGCGGACGACGGGGTAAGCTTTGGCCAACGACGTTCGCAAAACCCGGTAATCAGGAAAAGCGCCATGAAAAAGACGCTGCTTGTATCCGTCTGCGCCACGGCCCTGCTGGTGTCTGAAGCCCCTGCAGCGGTCAACTTCCCGGACGCCACCGGTGACTTCACGCCCTCCGGCTTCGGCTACCTCGACATCACGTCCGTGGTCGTGGACAATGACGCCACCACTCTGAGTTTCCAGATCCATCTTGCCGGCAACCCGCTGGCTGTCGATTGGGCCAAGTATCTCATTGGCCTGGACACCGCCCCGGGAGGCAATACCACCGGGCCGGACGGCTGGGGCAAACCCATTTCGATGAGCGTCGGCGGCATGGACTATTTCATCGGCAGTTGGATGAACTTCGGCACCGGCGCAGAATTGCGTCATTGGGATGGCTCGGCGTGGCCCATCGTTTCAGGCTCCGGGATCACTGTGGCCACCGGCCCCTCCTCGGTCACCCTCTCCCTGCCCCTGGCCAGCCTGGGGGTGAACATCGGAGACACCCTCCGGTTCGACGTGTACACCACTTCGGACGGGAATTCCGTGCTGGACGCCGCCGGCAGCACTGCCGCGCGTTCATGGAACAACGATCCCTACGACTCCGGCAACAACGTGCTGTCCTACACGCTGGTACCCGAGCCGACCCTGCCGGCGCTGCTCGGGCTCGGGGCCGTTCTGTGGCTCGGTCAGCGCAGGCGAGCGGGCAGGGGGGCCTGAGCCGCCGCGTCCGGGCCTCTTGAACGAACCATGGGAACGCCCGCGCTGCGCATGTCCCGATCCTCCGCAGGCGCCTTCACGCTGATCGAGCTGCTGGTGGTCATCGCCATCATCGCCCTGTTGGCCGGCATGCTCCTGCCCGCCCTGGGCAACGCCAAGTTCCGCGCCAAGGTGGTGCATTGCACCTCCAACTACCGGCAGTGGGGCCTAGTCCATGCGATGTACAGCGGGGACGATGCCCGGGGACGCCTGCCCTCGTTTCCCGTGGGCGGTGTTTCGGGTCAGAACGCGTGGGACGTCTCCCTCCAGATGATCCCGGGACTGGCTCCCTACGGGTTGACGGTCCCGTTGTGGTTCTGTCCCGTCCGGCCCCAGGAATGGCAGGAGGCCCAGGATTGGTTCCAGCAACGGTACCGCCGTCCCATCACTTCCCCGGAGGATCTCAATCTCTACGCCAGCATGCTGTACAACGGCACCTTCGCCGTGCTGCGACATGCCTGGTGGGTGCCGAGACCCCTGGCCAACGCCCCGTCCTCGGTGTTCCCCAGTCCGCAGGGCGGCCGCAGCCGCGAAACCCTCGGCTGGCCCACCCGACCCGACGATCCGGTGGCGCGCCTCCAGCCGGTGATCAGCGACTACTGCTTCACTCCCGGGAACCTGCGCGACGTTCAACGCGCCGGCGCCGGGCATTCGGCCAACGGCCGCCTTCGCTCCGTCAACCTCGGTTTTGCGGACGGGCACGTGGAAACCCGGCCGCGCTCCCAAATTCAATGGCAGTACACAGGCGTGGATACGGCGTTCTATTGACCGTGCCCCAAATCCCGGCCGGGCCGCGTGGCCCGATGCGAAAGGAGTGTGAAAGTCTCATGAAAACGATCCTCAAATCCAGTTGCATGCTGCTGGCCCTGCTGGGCATGGCCTCCCCATCCGCGGCCGTGCAGGTCACTTTCCGCGTGGACATGAGCGTCCAGATCGCGATGGGCCGGTTCAACCCGGACACCGACCTGGTCTATCTGGCGGGTACCTTTAACAACTGGAGCACCACGGCCAATCTGCTCACCCGCAGCGAAACCGAGCCCAACCTATGGGAAGGCACCGTGGACCTTCAGGCAGGAACCTGGCCGAATTACAAGTTCGTCATGCTCCGCGCCGGGACCGGCTACGTGTGGGAAACGCGCCAAAACCGGTGGTTCCAGGTCCCCTCGGAAACGTATGTGCTCCCCGTGGTCTATTTCGATGACATCAGCGAGGTCGTCACGAATCGTCAGCCGGTCACGTTTCAGGTGGACATGAGCGTCCAGATCGCCAACGGCGCGTTCGATCCCTCCTGGGGACGCGTCGTGGTCTCCGGCGATGCGATTGACGACTGGGCCAACCAGGGCACGCACGTCCTGGCGCCCACCCCCACCAACCAGGCCCTCTGGGTCGGCACCTTTGAAATCACAGCCCCGGTCGGAGCCACGGTGAACTACAAATTCATCATGGACGGCAATTGGGAAAGCCGGCCCAACCGCACCTTCGTCATGACCAACCAGCCCCTGGTTCTCCCCGTGGTCTTCTTCAATGACGTCACCAACCCCGCGGTGCCCATCCCGGTCACCTTCTCGGTCAACATGGGCGTGGCCATCGCCCGCGGACTGTTCAATCCGGACGTGGACTTCGTCGAGGCCCGGGGCTCGTTCCTCACCACGGCCGGCGGGGCATGGATCGGCGGTTTCCAGCTCACCAACAGTCCCGCCAATCCCATCATTTACTCCGGGACCTTCCTGACGACCAATCAGGCCCCCGGCAGCGTCATGCTCTACCAGTTCGTGATCAACGGCGCGACCTGGGAAACCACCGGCGACCGAACCTGGCAGTTTGCCGATACCAACGCCGTGGTCCTGCCGACGGCTTTCCTCAACAACGTCACCTCCCTGGGGCCGCTCACCAACCGCTGGACCGCTCCGTCCCAGCTGGAGATCAGTTGGGAAGCCGGTCCCCGCGTGCGCCTGCAGAGTGCCCCTTCTGTGACCGGTCCGTGGCAGGACGTGCCCAACACCGAGAACACAGGGAACGTCACCGTGCCCGTGGAGGCCGGGCAACGATACTTCCGCTTGATCGGTCCCTGATGCCATGGTCGGGCGCCGGTTGTTGTCCCGGTCCGCAGGAACGAGCCGGAGGCCGTGGCGCCGGGCCTGGCAAACCGCTGCAGCGGCGGCCATGGTTTGGTCATCCGGCGCCACGCTCGCCCGGGAGCCCGTCTTCCTGGCGGGGGCAGACATGTCCCATGTGCAGTTCTTCGAAGACCGCGGTGCGGTGTACCGGGAAAACGGGCAGCCCGCCAACGCGTTCGAGATCCTGCGGCGCCAGGGGCTCAACTGCGTCCGGCTGCGGCTCTTTACCAGTAGCGCCGCCCAGGCCGCCGCGGATCCCTACAACGCCATCAACAACCTTGATTACACGCTCCCGCTGGCCCGCCGCGCCCGGGCCGCGGGCCACCAACTCCTGCTCAACTTTCATTACTCGGACAGTTGGGCCGACCCCGGCAAACAACGACTGCCGGCGGCCTGGACCAACCTGAGCTTTTCCGAGTTGCTCGGCGAACTGCGAGCCTACAACAGCAACGTGCTGGCGAGCTTCGCCGCCGCGGGCATCGTTCCGGAATACGTGCAAGTAGGCAACGAAATCACCCAGGGCATGCTCTGGCCCCATGGGCACGTCGGCGGCACCAACGACACCCCCCTCCAATGGGCCAAACTGGGCCAGTTACTCCGCGCCGCCATCCAGGGAATCCGCGACGCCGTCCCCACGGGGGGACCGCAGATCATGATTCACATCGACCGCGGCGGCGACTGGGCGGGGACCCGCTGGTTTTTTGACCGCTTGCAGGCCCAGAACGTGCCCTTCGACCTCATCGGCCTGAGTTACTACCCCTTCTGGCACGGTTCGCTCACGGACCTTCGCAACACCCTCACCAACGCGGCCCTGAGATACCGAAAACCGATCGTGGTGGTGGAGACGGCGTTCCCGTTCTCCGGCTCGACGAATGTCTGGGGCATTCCCGCCACCACGAACGGTCAAGTCGAGTATGTCATCGCCCTCGCCGAAGTCGTCAACTCCGTGCCCCTGCGGTTGGGCCGCGGCATCTTCTGGTGGGGCGCCGAATACCAGAGCCTGCCGGGATATCGCCTGGCGGGGTTTGATCTTCGTTCGCTGTTCGGCCCCGGCGGCAACGTGTTGCCCGCGGCCGCCGCTCTCGGCCGCCTGACCACCCCCCTCCGCCTGGAAGCCCGGCTTGCGGAACCCGAACTGCTCTTGAGCTGGCCCCTCAGCGGGGCCGGATTCTCCCTGGTGAGCGCCACCAGTCTCGCGCCGCATTCCTTGTGGCACCCTGTCACCGCTCCGGTGCTCGCGGAGGAACTCCAATACCACACCCGCGTCCCCCTGGAAGACGGTCCCCGGTTTTTCCGACTACAGTAACCCGGTTACCGATCGCGCTCTCCGTCCATGGTTGCCATTGCCCGCACAAACCCGAAGGTGCTTTTCGCCTCGTGTTTCCTGGTCCTTGGCCTTGCATCTCCTCTCACGGCAGCGGTGCCAGCGGAGCCGTTCCATGAACACTGGCGATTTCTGCGAGACGATCCCCCGGGCGCAGAACGTCCCGACTTCGACGATCGTACCTGGGAGTCCGTAACCCTGCCGCACACGCCGAGGATCGAAGCCCTGGTCTGCGGCCGGTTGGATCCCCAGTGGCAGGGCCTCTGTTGGTATCGGAAATCGTTCTTTGTCCCGGCCCCGGCTTCCAACCGCATCGCCATTCTGCGCTTCGAAGGGGCCATGAACGTTGCCGAGATCTGGATCAACGGCCGGTTCGCGGGACGTTTTCTCGGTGGTTATCTGCCGTATGTTCTCGATGCCACCCCTTATCTGCGCCCGGGGGCCACGAACCTCGTCGCCGTGCGTCTGGACAACCGCGACAACCCCCTGACCGGCCCCAAGCCATTGCGCGACCTCGATTTCAACCTCTATGGCGGCCTCTACCGCACCGCCTCGCTCACGTACAAAGACCGGCTCCATATCACGGATCCGTTGCTCGTGGACCATCCAGCAGGGGGCGGTGTCTTTGTCACCTTCCCCCTGGTTACTCGCACGGCGGCAGTGGTGCGGGTCCAAACCCACGTCCAAAACAAGGGCCCACAAACCCGCACCTTTACCCTCCGGACAACCCTGCGGAACCCGGCCGGCCAACGGGTGGCCCGGAGCGAGACCCCGCTGTCGCTGGCCCCCGGTGCCGACTGCACCGAGGTCCACGAACTTCACGTGCCCAACCCGGCCCTCTGGTCGCCCGGCTCGCCCCACCTGTATCGTGTCGATTCTGAAATCCGCGAAGGAGACGGCCTGGTGGACGCCCTCACCACCCGCATCGGGATCCGGCACCTTCGCATCACACCCGAGGGCTTTTGGCTGAATGGCGAGAAGCTTTTCCTCCGCGGCGTCAACCGCCATCAGGAATACCCCTGGATCGGCTACGCACTCTCCGATGCCGCCCAGTCCCGCGACGCGCGGAAAATCAAGGAGGCCGGCTTTGACTACGTGCGCCTCTCACACTACCCCCAGGCTCCGGCCTTTCTCGACGCCTGTGACGAGCTCGGCCTGCTGGTCATGAACTGCCTCATGGGCTGGCAGTACTTCAATCCCGATCCGGCTTTCGCCGAGCTCAAACTCCGCGAAATCCGCCAGCTCATTCGTCGCGATCGCAATCATCCCTCGGTCTTCCTCTGGGAGGTGTCGCTCAACGAGAGCGATCAGCCGGAATCGTTCATCCGGCGCGCCCACGCCATCGCCCACGAGGAATATCCGGGAGATCAAATGTACACCGCCGGCTGGCAGCCGGGTTACGACGTCTTCCTCCAGGCACGCCAACACGGGGGATGCCGAGGGATTACCAACCAGCCCTGCGTCATCAGCGAGTACGGCGACTGGGAGTATTACGCCCAAAACGCCGGCTTCCAGCAACACCTCTGGAAGGATCTCCAACCGGCCGAGCGAAACAGCCGACAGCGACGCGGCGATGGCGAAACCCGTCTCCTGCAACAAGCCCTGAATTTCCAGGAGGCCCACAACGACAACCGGCAAACCACGGCCTTTGCCGACGGACTCTGGGTCATGTTCGATTACAACCGCGGCTATGCACCTGATCTCGAGGCCTCGGGCTGCATGGACATCTTTCGTCTGCCCAAGCTCGGCACGTGGTTCTATCGCAGCCAACGGCACCCCGACGAACTCGTCCGGGGACGCCCCGTCGGCCCGGTCCTGTTCATCGCCACTTATTACCAGCCCGACTCACCCCGCTCGGTCCGCGTGTTCAGTAACTGTGAGGAGGTGGAGCTTTTTCAAAACGGCGTGTCCCTGGGACGCCGGCGCCCTGAGCGCGATCGGGTCGGTTCTCATCTCCCTCATCCACCGTTTCTCTTCGAGTTACCACGCTTCGTCCCCGGAACCCTCCGGGCGGTGGGTTACCGGAACGGTCGCCCGGTTGCCACTCACGAAGTCCGGACGCCGGAAGCCCCGGACCGGTTGACGCTCACGTTTGATCTGGTGGGTGTGCCCTTCGCCCGGGAGGGCAGGGACATGGTCTTCGTTCACGCCGAACTCCGCGACGCCCACGGGACCCTGGTCCCGACCAATGGCCATCCGGTGGCCTTCGGTGCTCTCGGTCCGGTGACCCTGTTGGGGGAGGGGAATTTGCCGACTGAAGCCGGCATCGCCTCACGCCTGCTGACCACCGACCGGCCCCGGCCGCCCGCGGTGGTCCTGGCCCTGACCGTCGTGAAGGAGGGCGATTCCCTCAAGGTGCTTACCGCCGCGGGATCGCCCAACGGCACGCCCCTGCCGCGTTCCGTCGTGCGTTACACCCTCGACGGTTCCACCCCCGGCCACGATTCACCCCGCTATCGGGGTCCTCTCCGCGTCGCCCACCCCGACCGGCTGCGTCTGTCGCTTTTCGTGGGCGGGCACCGCGTCGTGGACTTTCCCCCTTCCCCTGCGCGCGCAACGTCGGGAGTCGAGTCCGGATCCCTCAGGGCCACCGCCAGGTGAGACTCAGCCAGCCCAGGTGCGCCAGCACATCCCTGGTCCCCCGGGCCGTCGGCTCGTCATAACTCCAAAGCCCGTAACGCACGCGAATCCACAAGTCTTCACGCACCCGCCGGCGCAGCCCCACCCCGAACCATTGCTCCCGCCACAACACACCGGTCGGCAGCACCGTCGGAGCCGTATCGCGGTGGAAATCGCTCAACGCCCAACGGTATTGTCCCTCCACCTCGGTCTGCTCGTTCCAGTGCCACAAAACGGCCCCCTCGATCTGATACGTGTTCCCCGCCCATGCCGGCAGGGTTTGCACATCATCCACCGCACTGCGCGTTTGCAGGTCGTGGAACGAACCCGCCAGGCGCATCGACCACCGCGCCGCCGGCCGATAACTACCTTGCACATGAACCGTGTGCAGATCCGTGTCCGCGCCGAGAGCCCGCGTTCCCGGGGTGAAAAACCCCGGCACCGGATCGAACGTGATCGGATCGAATCCGTCCACAGGATCGGTCGCCGTGCGGGAGGTGGCATGCGTATAGCGATAAGACGCCGACAGACGCAGCCGCGTCGTGGCCTGCCACGCCGTCCGAACCTCCACCTGATCGGTTCGCGATTCGCGGTCCCGTATGAACGCAGAGTAACTCGTGCCCGGGAACAGGCCAAAGTCGGTCGGGATCACATCCACGCGGTGATCGAACTCCGTATGACGCCGCCGGTGGCGATAACCAATGCCCATCGACACTCTCGGCCACGGAGTCGTGTCCAGGCCCATGCGCCCTTCCCAGGCGCGGCCCGTCGCCAAAGTGTCTCGGCGCAGTGGGGTGTCGCCCCCGAGTTGCTCTTCGAAATGTTCGAGGGTGTCCTGATCCGCCCGCCCTTCAGCATACAGAACCGTCTGCGGAAGCGGGGTCCACCGAATCTGCAGGATCTCCGTCAACCCCCAGCGATCCCGTGCGCTTTCCTGGCTGGCCGACTGCAGGAACCAGTCCCCCGGGACAAACTCGTAGTCGAACGACGCCTGACCCAGCGCGTGAGCCCGATTCCAGTCCGTCTGCAGTCCCGCCAGGAGGAGCCATTGCCGGGCCGGCTCCGCCACGAGATTCAGGTTCCCGGCATGCGCCCGCTGTTCCAGCACCACGGCAGGGCTGCGCCAGCGGCGCAGAAAGCCGGGCGACCCTGCCAGGGGCACCTCGTCCAGGCGCAGCGAGCCGTCTGCATCATATTGACTGTAGAGATAGCCGCCCGTGGCGCGAAGCCAGGGTAGAACGGTGCGCTCGAACCGAAATGCGTTCGCCACCTGAACACTATCGTGCCGGTGCGTCACCTCCGTCAGAAGGCGCGCGTCCCCTTCGGGGGGATTGTACAAGGCATTCGTACGGCGCGTCCGCGACTCGGTCCATTGCACCCGCAACTCGTCGTCGAGGCGCCAGCCACCCACCTCGTGTCGGATCTGAAACCGCAAGACATGAACCTCTTCCTCGAGATGAAACAACGAGGGCCACAACAACCGACGGTCCGCGGGGTCGGGTCCGGCCGACCAGACCGTGCTGCCCCGGGTGCCTTCGCGATAAAGGTGTTCGTAGCCCAGCCGGAGCTGGGGCCATTCGGGCCGATCCAGTCCCAGCTCCAGCCAGGACCCTCCCACGTCCAGAGTCGGTACCCGATCCAGCGTGCCCACCCCGGGGCCCGTCCCCCAGGGCCAGTCGCCCAGGTGCGTGTCATACCGCCGGTACTGACTTACACCGGCCCGAAGCCAGCCCCAGGGCACCAGCCGGCCCTCGAATTGCAGCCATGCGTCATCCCGGAGCGCCCGTGCCCGCAGTGTGAAACGAGGTCCCTCCAGGGGCTCGTAACTCCAAAACAAATCCTCCAACCCCCCATTCCAGCCGTCCGGTTGCTGCCACCGACTCCGAAGGATACCGGCGGGGCCCGATCCACCGAGCCATCCAAGCCCCACCGTAAGCTCGATGCGATTCGTCACGGGTGTGGCAGAGGCATCCCAGGGCAACCCCTGATCGATCCAGGCACGCAGCAGTCCCACCTCCTCGGCACTCAGCGGCGGCGTTTTCCCCTCGGGCGGCATCCACAACTCTTCCGGCACCCCCGGCAAGCGTGCCACGGCGTGAACCAGCCGGCTGGCGGCGCTGTTGCTGATGACCACCACCGGCCCACCGTCTCCGCCGCGCAGAAGATGCTCACGCGTGTCCAGGCGCAATCCACTCCGGGGCCGCTCCGGCCCATGACAACGCAGGCACGACCGCTCCAGGATCGGCCGGATGTCCCGCACATAATCGACCGGGCCAGAAGCCGCCGGGGGTAACTTTTCCAGCTCGGGCATTGCCTCCGTTCCTCCGGCCATCCAGGCCCGGCCCAGCATCAGGGTCACCATCCAGCAAACGCCCTTCCGGGAGAGGGAGGAACAGGGCCGCGGCGGACCGCACCCTCCGTGTCTTCCGCGTGTCGCAGGCGGGCTCATGTCAGTAGAAAAGGCGGGGATGAACGTCTGACCCGTGCACGGCCGTGTGGCAACCGGCGCTCCAACACGTACCCATCCGCAACCGATCCGTGTGATCCACCTGGCCGATGAAAATCCGACCGGAGTCCACGCCCGGTCCCGGTGTTTGCACATGACATCGCAGGCAAAGATGACTGTCGCGCTCGGTCAGCAGGGCCCGATGTGCCGAACCGTGCGGTTGATGGCAAACCGTGCAACCTTCCCGCACCGCCTCGTGCTCGAAGACAAAGGGGCGCGTCTGCTGCGGATGACATCCCTGGCAGGTCTCGTTCACGCGCGCCCAGCCGAGGCCCCCGGCCGGCTTGGTGACGTCCATGCCATGAGGATCATGACAAGCGGCACAACTCATCCGCCCCTCCAGCACCGGATGCCGCGACGTCAGTTGGAACTCGGGTCGAACCTCGGCATGGCAGTCCAGACATATCCGCGGTTCCGCACTCGGGTTGAGAATGAACCGACCGCGACCGCCGCCCGCGGCCACGTGAAGACTCCCCGGACCGTGGCAGGCTTCGCAGGTGGCCGGCGTGGAGGTGCCCGGCACTGCCAGGGATAATCGCGCGTGCGGATTTGCGGGAAACGCGACAGCGTACACGCCGTGACAGTCCAGGCAAACCTGGTTCCCCACGTACGTGGCGCCTTCGATTGAAGGCGGACTCAAATCGGCCCGCGGACCGAGGCTGCTGCAGGAGATCCAGCCCATCGCCAGGGCCAGCACGACGCCACATGCGACGAGCGCTCGCAGGCATCCGGAGGCCATTCGCGTAGCCGTCCGAGCCCCGCGCCCGATCCCCCCGGCCCCCTCGGATCCCGACCGCGGCGCTTCATGCATGTGGGCAATCTGCTTTATCAGAAGACCTAAGGTCAACGGATAACGTGGACGTTGCCACGGAAGTTTCGGGCCCATGGCCGGCCTCGGGCGCGTGCGGTGGGAAACCGTTTCGGGGACGGCACCAAAACTGCCGGCGTGCAAGCTCCCTCTCTCGAACGGGTACGGTCCTGGCTTTGTTCACCGGAGGGGCTGGAGACGAGGGACCCGGATCGATGCAGCAGCGACGGAGCAGACCCCCAACGGCGGTCAGTACAGACCGGGCAGCCCTGTGTCCGCGCCGGAATTCGGTCCCCTCGGAAGCATCCATCCGTTGCCAGGGCCCGCACCGGCACTCGAATCAGGCGCAAGTCTCACCGAGCCAGCACTGCAAACGATGGCGACAGGCGGTTGTGCCGAAGCGCACATTCCTTCCAACGTGGCCGCGCGTACATCAGACCCAGCATGAGAATGGGTGCCGTTTCGAGCCCGTCCCGGGAGGCCCACCCGAAAGAAACGCCGGCGTCGCCGCGCGACCCTGCGCGTGCATTGGTACGCGGCGACGAATCCTCACCGTCCCTGTCTCTGCAAACCGAGCCAGCACGCAAAGAAATCTGTTGGCAGCCGCTGGAGCCGGGGGTCGGACCGGCTCCTTTCACGGAGACGAGCCGCCTTTCCATTTCAAGTGGAGCACCATGGTTCCCAAAATCGGAGCACGAAAAGCCCGTGGGACCCCGCCCTGCACGACGGGAGCCCTAGTTGTGGTCCCGTCCACCGGGTGGATCCACGCAACTTCCAGCGGACCCGCGGCGGCAGTTAGATCCACGGTCACTTCGCCTCCCTCGGGCAGATACACCACATATTCACGTCCCGGTGCGGCAAGGCAATACCCGGTCGACGCCAGCTCCGGACGAGGGCTCATGGTGGCCAGGGCGATTTCATCAGCCAGGCGCCGGGTCACACCCATGGCCCGGCGTACCGGCTCCCATCGTTTTATGCCGCCTCGCTCCAGAATCGTGTCCTGGTAAGGGTCCATAAAGAGCGGATTCAGCCCGCGGGTGAAGCTTTTCCACACCCAGGCCACATCCCCCCCGATGCCCCAGAGATGGTCGGTGTCGGCGAGGACCACCTTGCGTCCATCGGACGGCGGCGGGTTGTCCCGATAATCGAAGGCTCCGGCTTCCGGATTCGGTGAGATCCAGTCGGCGGGGCTCTGGACCAACGTGGCGTTGGAACCACGGTGCTGGGCATCGCCGGAGTACTGGAAGGTCATACCGACCGGGTGCTGACGCCGTTTGCGCTTTTCGTACGTCTGGATGAATCGAATGAAATGGTACTGCAATTCGGTCGAATAGGCACCGGCCTCGTTGGCAATCTCGTAGAGCACGTTCCCGAAATCGTTGAGGGTGTCGCACACCTTGCGCACGTAGGCCTCCTGGAGACGGGTTACCGGCGGTACATCCAGCGTGTGAACCTCCAGGCCGCGGCCCTCGGGGGCCAATAGCAGGCCGTTGATGTTGTTGGAGGGATGGAACGGATGGGCCTTCCAAGCCCCTGCCATATGTTGCAATCCCCATCCTTCAAACAGCATGACTGAGACATACAAACCGCGATCCGCTGCAGCCGCCACGCGGGCCCAAAGCCGCCGGAAGTAGCCATCGTCGAACTGTTCGAGATTGAATCGCGGCTTGCCATCGCACGCCGTACCCGGTCCGGTGCGCGCCCAGGGATGCGGCCCGGCCACCAGGCGGCGCGGTGCCTGTTCCCGGCTGGCGCGGGTATCCCACAGCAACAGCTCCCAGCGCCAGAGCCGGATAAAGTTGTGGCCGCGCTCCACCAGAAAGTCGAGGTATGCGTGGACATCGAAGGGCGCAGGCGGATCCGTCTCTCCCATGTCCTGGAAGTTGTTCCACGTGTGAGCCCCGGTCAGATACACTGCCCGCAAGGTGCCATCCGGAGCCCGGGTCCCATCAGTGAAATAACGCGGGTTGGCCGGATGCACCCGCAGAGGATTGCGGACTGAGTCGGCAGCCCATGCGACGGACGCCAAAAGCGCCAGTGCCACGAATCCCGGCAGGCACCGGGGCCGGGCCGAGCAGGATCGAATCCGCGCGTTCGAATCCGCTCGCAGAGACGAAAGCTCTGCCTTCATAACGCGATCGGCTGGCTGGATCAGCGTGATGCGCTCGCGGCCGGCCCTCGGAGAAACGAGCGGATCCGCGCGCGGACCTCCTCGATCACCCGCTGGTCGTCCGCATCGCGCACCCCGGGGCCCGCCCGGGACAAAACCAGTTCGCATGCCTCTCGAGCCGGGTGCTTCGTGACCGGCGCCACCGTAAATGGTTTGTCGGCACGAAAACAGTCGGGCGCGGGCCGATGCTCGATCCAACGATCTCCGAGCCGCTGGTACCATGTCACATTCCGCCATTGGTCCTCTGCCCCGGTGGGAGTCAGTGGAGTGAGATTCTCCTCCAGGTATAGGCGCGTCCCCTGCTCGGGGTCCTCGGGCAGAATGCACGCCTGGTCGGCTGTGGATTGCGGGCCCGGCAGGAACACGTTGCCGCGGAAGTTGACGCGGGCTCCCGCGCCGATCTTGGCGGCGTTATGATGGCTCCAGTTGTAAATCACGTTGTTCACCACATCGTACAAGCCGCCCGCGACCCTCGGATTCCGATCCGCGTTGTGGGCAAAGAGGCAGTGGTGAATCGTAATGCGGTCCGAGCCGCTGCCCGACAACCAACCCTTGCTGTGGGGTGGCCGCCCTTCGGCGATGATCGTCCACTGGAATGTCACGTCGCGGACGCGCCCCCAGGTGTTGACGTTTTCGTCGGTGGCGCCCATGAGCGAACAATGCTCCACCCGCACGCGCTCCACGGTGCCGCCGTCGGTTCCCCAGAACAGCAGGGCATCCCCCGAGCTGCCGCCCGTGGTCACCCGGATGCGCAGGTGACGGACGATGATGTCCTTGCAGTCCCCCCGGAAATGGAGGCCATGATTTCGGAGGGTGATCCCCTGGCCGGGAGCTGTCTCACCGTCGAGGGTCACCTGGCCCTCCGTGACCACCAACGGCGACTGTAACTCGATGGTCCCCGCCACGGCGAACCGGATAATGCGCGGGCCGCGTCTAGCCAGCGCTTCCCGCAGCGAACCGGGTCCGCTGTCGCGGAGGTTGGTGACCTCAATCACCGGCCCTCCCCCGCCGCCGCGGGCGATGGCCCCGAACCCCTCGGCCCTGGTGATCAGCTCGGTCTGCTGCGCCCCGCACGCCAACGGTCCCAGGAACAGGAGCAGCACACCGAGCCGATCCATTCTGCCTGAGCCTTTCCGCCTCCGCGGCTGCGAGGCAGTCTGCATCGGTTGCCCCGGGGCAGAAACCGCGAGGCCGTCCCCGCCGCGCTGGATGAAGCCCGGGCGTTCGGCTCCGCGCCAATCCGCTTTACGGGATCGGCACAGCATTGTTGCCTTCATAGATCTCCGGCACCCGGTCTTCGGGATCGGCCACAAGTTTCCAACCCCTGCCCGGAGGCCGCGGCAGCACAAGGTGAAACGACTGTCGCTTCGGCACAAGATCCACCGGCGCGGCCAACGGACCCAGCGTGAGACGGCTTACGATTCGTCCCTGCGCGTCCTGCACTGCAATCTCCACCTTCGGCACCGCCACCGTGCCGAGATTGTGGATCACGCCCGAAACGCCGCGACCGTCCCGAAGGACTTCCCGCGGGGAAAGCGCCAAATCGGGCCGCGGCCAAAGGGGTTCGAGTGTCTCCGTCTGCGTAACCTCGATGACCGTGACAGTGCGCGGAGCCAGGACCAGATCCAGGGGCTCCGCCCGAGCCAACGGTCGGGTCACAGTCCAATCCACCCGATCGGCCTGCTGGTCGTGGTCTGCATCCCGCCCCACGGTAACCCGGTATCGCCCGCGTGCCAGGGCCCAGAATCGCAACCGACCCCTCATCGGCTGCTTGGCAAAGCTGTACACCAGGGCCTTGAACCGGTCCGGTTGATTCACCAACACCAGGGCGGCGTAGTTGGTGCCAAAGCCCTCCCAACTTACGGCCTGCGTGGGGTTGAACTTGTTGCGACGGGTAAAACCACCCAGGTAGGCGATGGAAGCATGCTGTAACAGGCTCGGAAAGACGCGGTCGGTGAATTGATGTGTCACCGTGTACATGTCCGGCCAACGCCGGGCATCGTAAAGGCAGGCGATTTCCGCCCACCCCGGCTGTGGGTTACCCACCGCGGCGTCGATCAAAGGTTTGGGATCGCCGCGCAGATACAAGGGCAGGGCCGGATGGAACGTCGCCAGGCGCCCGAGGGCTCCGGCGTCAAAATCGCGCAATGCCCCCAGGTTGAAGAGGTCGTTGAGAAACGCGTCGGTCGGTGCCGGGGCGCGTCCCTGGCGCAGGTAATGGAGAAAGGGTTCGATATACCGGGCGTCCCCCGTGAGGGCATACAGCCAGGTGAACACGGTGGCCTGTGCGCGGTAGCCACCGCCCAGGGGTTGATCGGGGCTGGCGGCGAGGATCCGACCACTGGGCACCTCCACGGCGGTGGCCCATTGGCCGGGCTGCAGATATCGCAGCCACGTGTCTGCCCACTCCCGCACCACCCGCAGCGCCTCCGGCGCGCGGTTGTAATCCGCCCATTGCAAAGCGGCGTGCCACATGAGGGGGGCCGCATGACCGTCCACTTTGGGAGGCCGGGGTCGGTCCAAGTCTCGCGCGCCCATGCTGTCGGAATCGCGGAAGAATCGGCGGCCGTCTTCGGTGCGGATCGTCAGTTTCTCCAGATTGCGCGCGGAGTCCATGCAACGTTCCAGATACACCGGGTCGCCGTAAAACCAGCGCGCCATCAGGGCCAGGTGATTGATGCCCTCCTCGTAGGCGTGCAGCGCATCCGTGGATTCGCGATTGATGCCCTCGCGCAGGTTCTCACGATCGGCCAGCTCCGCCAGGCGTGCGGCCGCCTCGCGCAATTGAGCCGCCGTCCCTCCGTCCTCGAAAAACGGCAGGTCCACAAACTGCTGGAACCAATCGGTGTCATCGCCCACGCGCCCGCCCAGCTCTCCCGTGTCCACCAGCCGCTCGTCCAGCCACCACTGTGCAATGCGGCGGGCCTCCAGCCAGGCCAGCCGCGGGTACCAGGCCCAGGCCGGTACCCCTTCCGGGGGCGGTGGAGGCGGGGACACCGGCGACAGCGAGGGCAGATGGCGCAGGTAGACCCATTCACGGTACTGCCGGATCAACTCGTCCTGCGGGGCCAGTGCGTGGCACTGGTCGAGCGTCAGGAACAACTCCGGGCACTGCGCTGCATACGGGCTCGAAGCGTAGAATTCTTCGCGCGGTTGCCGCCCGTAACTCCCCCACGGCCGCGGCTCGGAAAGCACGCTGAACAGCGTTTTCAACAAGAACTTCCGCCATGCCAACGCTTCGGGCCGCGCCTGCTCGACCGGAACGAAGTGGACTCGAAATGCCGGCGCCCCGCCGGAAGGTCCGGTCAACGTCAGCTCCCGGGAGGCGCGCAACGTGATCCAGAGCCGGCTGCCCGGCAGCACCACCTGATCAGGGAGGTCCAACACAAGATCGAGCCGGCCCGGTTCCACCTCCCACTCCACCCAACTGATGTCCCGCCGCGGATTCAGGGGATCCTGGACGATCAATTGCACCCGGACGGGCTCGGAAACGTCCGCAACCGCCGCCGCCACGGAAATCGCAGCGAGCCCGGTTTCCTGCAAAAATGCGGGGGTCACCAGGTGGATCGCCCGGTGGGCGGGCAACCGCAGGGTCCCGCGGCTCGGATCCCCTGCCAACAACGCACGGACTTGCCGCTCCGGCTCCGCGTAGCGTTCCTGCAGGCCCAACAAGAGGTTCTCGGGTGCGTAGGCAGAAGAAGGCGGCGGCAGCGCGATTGCTTCCCCGGGATGGAATTCCCCGACGGGACCCGCCGGCGGCACACTGCGTGCAAGCCGGTAGAATCCCACCTCGGCCAGCGCGCCCCTGGTGGTGCCAAAGAAACTCACCTGCTGCGCCTGCACCCGCTGCGGGAAACGGGCGATCTGAACGGACTCGCCCCCGCGGAAAACGTGCAGGGGCGACCGGTTCGTGGGTTCCACCAACGTGGTCCTGCCCGCATACATCCGCGTACGCGCTCCGCCGCGGAGCACGACCCAGTCGAAGCCCCGTTCGTCCGCCAGCGTCAGGTGGACCCCGTCGTTCCCATTGAAGCTGTATTGGACTCCGTCGCTGGCTCGAGCGGGATACTCCGCGACGCGGCCGCTGTAGTCCCGGCTGTGCACCGATCCGTCCACCGGGGCTCCCACGAAACCGCGCACCACCCGACAATCCGCCACCGGCACTTTTTGGATCACCCAAACCCGATCCGCTTCCTGCCCGAGCCCATACGCCAACCAGAAGAAAACCACCCAGGCGCACAGGCCGGCGCGCGCCCGACAACCGGCACTAGCTAAGCCCGCAGCACAGCGCAAGCTCGGCAGTTGCACCTCGGCCCGGCTGCGATTCCAATTCTTCACCGAACCGAGACGCGCGGGCCGCGCCGGGCCGTTCTCCGCAATCAACGGGCCCGCACAGGCTGCCGCTCGGGCGATCGCGGTGCCCTCGGCTGGCGGAAGTCCCTTGCCCCTCCCCCTCGCCGTCTTGCAACGCCCCCGGATCGATGGACCCGCCGCACGGGCGAAGACCGCGACCACAAACCGCTCACAAACCCCGCTGGAATTCATGGGCCCCCAGATCCACCCCGCCTCCCTGCGGCCGGGTGCGTCCTTCGCGATCCTTCTTCGGCGCGCCCTCGGTCAGGCCCGCGTCAATCGCCGGCGAGCCGGCACGAAGTCGAAAATCTCCCCGGTCCGCATCCATAAACAGCGGGTCCTGCCCCTCGAGATTCTCTTCGATCCGGCATCCTTCGGGGGGTTGACTCCATGCGGTGCGCTCGGGACCGAAAAACAGATTGCGGCAAATCCGATGTCCTCCCCCGGCATTCACAAAATCCACTCCCTGACACGCACCCCGGCCGAGTGTTTGTGCGTTGCGGTAGAAAATGTTGTTTTGAATCGTACAGTCCGTGGTCTGCGGTTGCCAGAGCACCACCCCGGCGCGGTTTCGTTGTAGCGCAATCGTGTTGTGATGGATCCGCCAACGTCGGGCCCCGGCAAACTCCGGCCCCGCATGCGCCCCGGGGTTGTAGGGATAGCCGGCGACCTGGATGCCGTAAGCCCGATTGCCGTGGATGACATTGTTCACAATCTCGATTTCCGTCCCCGTCACATAAATGCCGTGTTCCAGGTTGCTGCGCTCGTTGTCCGGGCGAAGCCCGTTTCGCGCAATTACGTTGCCTTCGATTCGCACCCGGTATCCGTTGCCCAGAATTCCCTGATGCCAGTTGTCGTGGACGAAACAGTTCCGGATCGTCACATGATGCGCATTGTAGAACTTGATTCCGTCATGACCGTGCCGGATTTCCAAACCCTCGAGGGCGATCCATCCGATGGGGTGCTGGTAACCCGCGCGGGCCTGGAGGCGAATCCCCTGCCCCGGGGGTGCCTGACCGGGCTGGCCCGGCTGCAAGATGGGGCGTTCTCCGGGGTGGTTCTTGAGCACAATGGGCCGTCCCTCCTCTCCGGATTCGCGCAGCACCACGGCCTCCCGGTACACGCCGGCCCGGACCACGATCGTGTCCCCGGCGCGCGCCCGATCCACGGCGCGTTGCACGGTGCGCAAGGGTCGCTCGGGACTGCCCGGATGGGCATCGTCCCCGTCCGGCGCCACATGGTACACGGCAGCAAAAACGCCCTGCACCAGGCCCAGAAGCGGAAAGGCCCATGCACGCCCTGCCGCTGGTGCCGGGCGTCGCCGTCGTCTCTCGCCGCCCCTGCTGCAAAAATGACCCACGGATTTCGCGCACGTCATGGGATGGCCGTGGGATCCGAGCCCCGCTGGGTGCGCCGCAGGCCACGATCCGGCCACCAGCGCACCGAAAGCGTGGCCGGGATCCGTCCGACAGAATATCGGAGTTTTGGTGTGGGATGCACGGTTCAGAGGTTCGGACGACCGGGACGGTGGGCCTATTCGATCCGGTGTCGGCGAGGCAAGACGTCGGCGCCGACGCCCGAGCTGGCTGCTGGGAAAGCGGTGTCTGCCACCGGGTCCGGTTTCCGGGGCTGGTGTTATCCGAGTCAGCCTGAGCAAGCACCCCGCCTGCTCGGTCGCGCCCCTCTACCGCGGGATTTCGCCCCCCGGTCATGAAGCGGCCATTCAGGGGCCACCGCCCTGACACGGCCGATGGCCCGCGGTTGGACCTTCGGCCGACTCCCATCGAGGACTGCGACGACTGGGCTTGGCAGCCGGCGCCGTCAGGCGGCGAAGCCGGGGAGCCAGACCCAACAGAAATCCACTCCTGCTAGCGACCGGCCTCCGCATTGCGCGGGTTCAACCGGTCGAGCGCCACCGCTGCGAGAATCACCAGCCCCTTGATGACCTGTTGCCAGAAGGGCGACACGTTCAACAGAAACAGGCCGTTGTTCAGCACGCCAATGATCAGGCATCCCAGTACCGTGCCCATGACCGAGCCCCGTCCGCCGGAGAGGGAGGTCCCGCCAATGACCACCGCGGCGATGGAATCCAGCTCGTAACCCAACCCGGCATTGGGCTGCGCCGAATCCAAACGGGCTGTGACCATCAGGCCGGCCACTCCGGCCAACCCACCGCCCAACGTATAAACCCGACGCTTGATTCGATCGACCTCCAACCCCGTGAGCACCGCGGCGCGTTCATTGCCGCCCACGGCGTATAAATACCGCCCAAAAGCGGTGCGCCGGGTCACCACCGCAAACACCGCCACCAACACCGCACAGATCCACACCGGCATCGGGATGCCGAGCCACAGCCCCGTGCCCAGAAACCCGAAGGCCGGTCCCAACCCGGTGATCGGATAGCCGCCGGTCCACAACATCGTCAGCCCCCGGGCGATGCTGAGCGTGCCCAAGGTCGCTACAAAAGGCGGCAGCCGAAACCGCGTGATCACCAAACCATTGAACCATCCCAGCATCAGCCCGACTGTTAACCCCGCCAGAATGGCCCCCGAAACGGTGAACTGCAGGAGCACATCGAACATGGGCAGGGGAAGCCCCTCCTTGAGCAACCGCGCGGCCACCGCGCCCGCCAACGCCAGGACGGCCCCCACCGACAAATCGATGCCCCCGGAAAGAATGATCAGCGTCATGCCCAACGACAGACACAAGTTGACCGAGATCTGTCGCAAGATGTTGAGCCCGTTCTCCGCCGTCAGGAACCGGTCGGACAGCAGGCTCATCAGCACGACCATGAGAGTCAGGGCGACGAGCGACTGCACCCGCGCCAACCAGCTGCGATCAGCACGCATCATGGCAGGTCATTTCTTGTTGGGACCGGCGCTGCACTTCCCTGCGCGATCGGGCCGGGCAATGGGCTCCGACGCACGAAGACCGGGCAGGCGGGAGTATCGCCCGGCCGGCCCCAGGTCCGGCCGTTGGAGTTGTCGCAAGCTGCCGGCCCACGCACGGTTCTCTGCTCCTGTTCCCAACGTTTCCCCGCGCGCAAGCCCTGCGGTCGTGCTCCGGAATCGACCCCGCCGCAGCCATTCTGCGACCCTCCCATCCAGCCGCGACGGCTCCGGTCCTGCTCTTCTCTCGCCCCGGGCCCCGTTCTGTTGCCGCAAAAACAGAGCGGTCGGGCGGCCTCGCGGTGAGCGCAAGCGGGATGAACCGGGCGCAGGGCATCGCAGGCTTCAGCGCCACCGGCCCGTCGGCGTGGAAGCGCCCGGCAATCCCGAGTGAGACCTCGGCAGCGCGGCTTCCATCAACCGCTCTTCGGTGGCTTGCTCCCGGAGAAACTCCGCCGTTTTCCGCCCCTCGCACAACACGACGATTCGATCCGACACGGTCAGGATCTCCGGCATCTCGGAGGAAACGACGATCACCGCCAGGTCTTCGCGGGCCAGCTCGTCGATCCACTGATAAATCTCCCGCTTGGCCTGAACGTCAATGCCCCGGGTCGGTTCATCCAACAACAGCACCTTCGGCGACATGGCCAGCCAGCGGGCCAGGATGACTTTTTGTTGGTTGCCGCCGCTGAGATTGCGCACCCGTTGCCCAAGCGAGGGGGTTTTGACACGAAAGCGCGTGACCCACCGCTCCACCAGCTCCTGCTCCGCCGCGCGCCGCACAAAACCCCAACGTACCAGCCGGGGCAGGCTCGGCAGGCTGGTGTTCTCCAGGACGCTCATGTCCAGAACGAGGCCCTGCGCCTTGCGGTCCTCGGGAGCCAGGGCCAATCCGAGCGAAATTGCGTCCACCGGCGACCGGATTTCGACCCGCCGGTTTTCCAGATACACCGCCCCCGACGCCGTACGCGGATGCAACCCAAACAACGTCTCCAGCAGTTCGGTTCGACCCGCTCCCATCAGTCCGAAGATCCCCAGCACCTCCCCGCGGTGCACACGGAACGAGACCCGATCCAACAGAAGGTCCCGGGGCCGCTCCGGATGACGCAGCGAGAGGTCCTCCACGCGCAAAACTTCCGCGCCGCGTGGACGGCCGGGACCGGCCCGGGCCCTTGCCAGATCCCGCCCCACCATCATGCGGATCATGTCCTCCGGGCTGAGCGCCTGCAACGGAGCCACGCCAATCATCCGGCCGTCCCGCATGACCGCCACCTCGTCCGCAATGTGCGGCAACTCCTCGAGCTTGTGCGTGATGTAGGCGATCGCGACCCCCTGCCGTTTCAGATCGGCGATGATGCGATAGAGCACCTCCACCTCGTGCTGCGTGAGCGCGGAGGTCGGTTCGTCCATGATCAGAACGCGGGCCCGCGCCGAGAGGGCCCGGGCGATTTCGACAATCTGCTGCTGCCCCACCCGCAACTCGCCCACCCGCGCCGTGGGCGGTACGTCCAGATCCAACTGGCCCAGCAGCCGGGCAGCTTCCGCATTCATCCGCGCATGATCCACCAGCCCGAACCGGGTGCGGGGTTCCCGACCCAGAAACAGGTTCTCGGCCACCGTCAGCTGGGGAACGAGGTTGAGCTCTTGAAAGATCATGGCGATGCCGGCGGCGTGGGCCTCGCGGGGGCTGGCGAACCGCACCGGCCGCCCCTCCAACAGGATCGTGCCCTCGTCCGGCGGCAATACGCCCGCCAGAATGTTCATGAGCGTGGATTTCCCCGCGCCATTTTCGCCGAGCAGGGCCGTCAACCGTCCCCGGCGCAGGACCAAACTCACCCCGTCCAACGCCTTGACCCCCGGGAAGCTCTTGCTGATCCCCCGCGCCTCGACGACGACATCGCTCTCACTCATGGAAAACGAATCTGAAACGGCACCACGCGCAACGGGAACAGCTCCCGCCGCGGATCATGAATCTCCGCGCATCCGGCGAACGCCACGGTCCGGCCGGGCACCGCCCCCGCTTTCAACAGGGGCAACACACGCTCTTCCACCCGCCGGTTCAGCGCCGCTGAAATGGCGTTGAAATCCTGCGAATTGGGAAACTCGTTCACATCGAGCAGCCCGGAGCCGTCGCGCAGCGTGTTGCCGAACACCGGGCCCAGCCCGATCACCACGGCCACCGGCCCGCCCGGCTCCAACGCCAGCGACACCGCCGCTTCGTCCACCGTCACCACCGTCCCCTGTCCCGACACCAGAAAGCAAGTGCTCCGACTCAGCCCCAATCGACGGCCGTACCGTTCCAACGCCTCCTCGGGCCGGGTCTGCAAGAGGCCCAACAAAACCTCGGCCCTGATCGCTTGCGCCTCGGCGGGCAGCAATCGGCGCTCCCAGAACTCCTCCACAAACGCTTCTGCATCGAACCGGTCCCCGGCCCGCCGTTGGCGACCCGTCTCCAACGGAACCACGTGAACCGGCGGGCACACCCACCAGAACAATCCCACCGCGCCGATCCCCAACGCCCATTTCCACCAGCGTGGTCTCATCGCAACACGGGCTTCAGCACTCGCAGGTCCCGGCGGCCCCCGCGCCGATGATCCCGCAGCCCGGCGGCGTCCATCGCATGCCCCCGCGCCCCCGAACCGGGCCGTCCTGCGGCCCGCCCCCTATTCCTTGCGTCCGTACCCCTGATACTCATGCACGTTGTCCCGCGTCACCAGTTCCACCGCCACCGGGACCTTCTGCGGAAAATCCCGTTTCCCCTTCAGGTACGCATCGGCAAATTCCGCGGCCGTGCGCGCCATCACCTTGGGAAACTGCATCGCCGTGGCCGCGATCTTTCCCTCACCAATCAGCCGCACCACGTCCTCGGCCCCGTCGAACCCGAACACCTTGACCCGCTCGGCTTTTCCGGCCGCCACCAGGGCCTGATAGGCGCCCATGGCCATGGCGTCGTTCCCGCAGAACACTGCGTCAATGTCCGGGTTTGCCTGCAGAACGGCCTCCATCACCTCCAGCGCCCGGGCACGATCGAAATCCGCACTCTGCTGCGCCACCATCCGCAACCCGGGATACCGGTCCACCACACTGTGGAAGCCCTTGGACCGGTTCCACGTGTTGTTGTCTCCGACCAGGCCCAGTAACTCCACATACTTCCCGGTGGAACCCACCACCTGCACGAAGTACCGGCCCACCGCCACGGCACCGGAGTAGTTATCCGAGAGGATCTGGCAGACGGCCGCGTCCGTGGCGTTGATCTCGCGGTCCATGCAAAAGACGGGAATGCCGGCGGCTTTGGCGCGGCGCACGTTGGCAATCGAGCCGTCGGCGTCCGTCGGATTGAACAGCACCGCCACATACCGGGAGGCGATGATGTTGTCGAAGTGCGCCGCCTCTTTGGCCGGGTCGTTTTGCGAGTCGAACACCGTCGCCTCGTACCCGAGCGCGCGGAGGCGATCGCGGGCGGTCTCGGCCAGCACCACAAACCACGGGTTGTTGAGCGTGGAAATGACCACGGCCACCCGCCGGTTGTCGCCCGCCGCCGATTCGGTCGGGCCGCTCCCCGGTTTGCATCCCGTCCAGCCCAGCATCCCAACGCTGACGGCCAATCCCACCCAGCTCCAACGTATGGTCGGTTTCATGCTCGCAATCTCGCTTCAAAACCCGCGTCGGTCTCCCGACAATCGTCTCCCCATCCCGGGGTGCCCCGCTCTCTGCGGCCCCGGGGGCCCGGACGGCAGCCCGCGTCCCCGGCTCCACCGGGGTTCCGGGTCCGACTACAACACCTTTTGCACCGCCGCCCGCCAGCCGCTCAACAGCCGCTGCACGGTCCCCGGGTCCATCCCCGGTCGATACCGCTCCCCCGACCGCGGCAACGCGGCCAATGCCCCCAAATCCGGATGAATGCCCATGCCGAGCATGCCCGCAAGCGCCGCCCCCAGGGCGGACCCGTCCGGCACATCGAACACCTCCAGCTCGGTCTCCAGCACATCGGCTGTGAACTGCATGAGGAACCGGTCGCGCGTCGGGCCCCCATCGGCTCGCACACAGCGCAGGGGCATGCCGGCTTCCTCTCTCATCATCTCCAGCACATCGCGCAACTGATAGGCAATGGATTCCTCGGCCGCCCGAACCACGTGCGCCCGCGTGGCGTGAGCCGTCAAGCCCACGAGGGCCGCGCGCGCCTCCGGGCGCCAGTGGGGAGCACTCAATCCGGCAAACGCCGGAACCAAATACACCCCGCCGTTGTCCGGCACCGACGCGGCCAGGGTCTCGGCCTCGCGAGCGTCCCGAATCAAACCCAGTTGATCCCGCAGCCAGGCCACCGTGGCCGCAGAGAAGTTGATGATCCCTTCCAGGCAGTAAGTGGGCCGCCCGGACAAAACCCATGCCAGGGTCGTCACGGACCCACCCCGCGAGCGCCGCGGTTCCGGACCCAGCGTCCAGAGCACCGAGGAACCGGTCCCGAAGGTGATCTTGGCCATGCCGGGCTCGTAACACCGCTGCGCAAACAGGGAAGCCTGCGAATCCCCCATCACCCCGCAAATGGGAACCGGGCGCGGCAGAATGCCCTCGCAGGTGGTTTGGCCGAACTCCGCACTGCTGTCGCGCACCTCGGGCAGGGCCTGCCGGGGCACCTCGAAGCACCCGCACAACTCCTCGTCCCACCGAAGTCGGCCGATGTCGAACAACAGCGTCCGGGAGGCATTGGTCGGATCCGTGGCGAAGACCCGGCCTCCGGTGAGCCGATACAACAGGTACGCGTCCATCGTGCCGATCAGCGCCTCGCCCCGCTCCAACCGGGCGCGCACCGAGGGGTCTTCTCGCACGAGCCACCGCAACTTGGGCCCCGAAAAATACGTGTCGAGACGCAGTCCCGTGCGCTCGGCCACCCTCGGACCCCATCCGGCCGCCTCCAGTTCCTCGCAAATCCGGCTGCCCCGCCGGCACTGCCAGACGATGGCCCGGTGCAACGGCCGCCCCGTGCGGCGTTCCCACACGACGAACGTCTCGCGCTGGTTGGTCAGACTCAAACAGGCCAGCGCCCCGGCCTTGTCCGGGTGCCTCGCCACCAGCTCGTTCACCACTGCCAGAACGTTCTGCCAGATCTCCTCGGCATCGTGCTCGACCCATCCCGGACGCGGATAGTACTGACGATGCTCCCGCGCAGCCTTGTCCACGCAGTGTCCCTGCGTGTCGTACAACAGGGCCTTGGTCGCCGAGGTGCTCTGGTCGATGGCCAACACGCAGCTCATGAGGCCCTGCTTCCGTTTCGCCGCCTATCCTCCCACTGCGGCCCGAGTGGGGCGACCCGCCCCCAGCAGCTCCCGGGCCGTTCCCGCCAGTCCTTCCATGCTGATGCCGTAATGCCGGAAGATGTCCGCCTGGGCCCCGGTCACGGTTTCCTCGTCCGGAATCCCCACGATCCGAAAAGGCGTGCGGACCCCCGCCTGCATCAACACCGCGGCACACGCCTCTCCCAACCCTCCGTGCACCGAATGTTCCTCCACCGTCACCACCGCACGGCACTCGCGCCCGGCCTCGAGCACCATCTCCGTGTCCAGGGGCTTGATCGTGTGCATCGAGATCACGCGCGCGTCGATCCCCTCTTCCTCCAACAGAGCCGCGGCCAGCAACGCGTGCACCACCGTCTCCCCCGTGGCCACAAAGGCCACATCGCGCCCCTCCCGCAACCGCAAGGCCCGCCCCACCTCGAAACGCGTGCCGGGCGGGTGCAAATCGTACATCGGCGCCTTGCCAAAACGCACAAACACGGGATGTCTGGCCCGCGCCGCGGCCCGAATGGCCTGCCGGGTCTCGAAATTGTCGGCCGGCACCAGCAGCGTGAGATTCGGAATGGCCCGCAACGCTGCCAGATCGTGCAGCGAGTGATGAGTGGAGCCAAGGGCCCCATAGCTCACCCCCGCACTGATCCCCACCAGCACCACCGGCACATCCGAATAACACACGTCGTTCTTGATCTGTTCCAGTGCCCGGGCCGTCAAAAAACAACTCGGCGACACGGCGAACGGTTTCTTTCCGCACGCAGCCAGGCCCGCCGCAATCCCCACGAGATTCTGCTCCGCGATGCCGACCTCGAGCAGCTGGCCCGGCAGGGCCTGTCCAAAGGGCCCCAGCTTCCCCGACCCGCGCGAATCGCTGGTCAGCGCCACCAGGTTCGGGTCCGTGCGTGCCAGTTCCTCCAACGTCTCGGCGAACACGTCCAAATTGGGTCGGCCCGGCCGCAGACCCAACCGCCCGGCCCGGGCGCGGGCTGCCGCACTCAGCATGGGAGGGGCGGGCGCACTCATGCGGTCAACACTCCTCTCGCAAGCAGGGCCCGCTCCGCCCGCAGCCGTCGCTCGGCTTCGTCCAACTCCGCCCGTGCCCGCGCCAGTTCCTCGGCGTTCGGCACGCCGTGGTGCCAGCGCGCCACGCCTTCCATGAACGAGATGCCCTTGCCCTTGACGGTGTCCGCAATGACCACCGTGGGCCGGCCGTGCTCGGGCGGCTGCCGCAAAACCTCGGTCAATCGCACATAATCATGCCCGTTCACGCGCCGCACCGTCCAGCCGAACGCACGCCACTTGTCCTCCAGCGGTTCCGGACTCATCACCTGACGCGTCGGACCCGTGATCTGCAGTCCGTTGTGGTCCACGATTGCGATCAGATTGTCCAATTGGTAATGCGCCGCCGCCATGGCGGCCTCCCACACGGACCCCTCCGCCAGCTCCCCATCCCCCAACAGCGTGAACACGCGATACGTCGCCCGGTCCCGTTGCCCCGCCCAGGCCATTCCCACACAAATCGACAGGCCATGCCCGAGCGCGCCCGTGTTCATTTCAATCCCCCGCACATGCCGCGTGGGATGCCCCACATAGGGCGAGCGATAGCGACAGAGAGTTTCCAGATCCGACCACGGGAAGAACCCGCGATCCGCCAGCACGCAGTAGAGCGCCTCCACCGAATGTCCCTTGCTCTGCACATACCGGTCCCGGCCGGGATCCTCCACCGTCTCCGGCGAAACGTTCAGTATCCGGTGATACAGCACGATCAGGATGTCCAGGCATGACAATCCCCCTCCCGTGTGGCCGGCGCCCGCTTGATGAATCACCTCCAACAGGCGCCGCCGCAACTCGATCCCCTTGAGCTCCAGCTCCCAATCCCTCGTGTCCACACGTCCGGGACTCATTCCTCCGGCTCCTGGTCTGCGCGATCACGAACACCCGATCGCGACGAACAAGCGTCGTGGTCGCTTCCCGCTCCGCTCCGTTCCTTGCGGCCCGCCCCGCGGGCCACGGCATGGCCCCCGGCGCCGAGATACCCAGCCCTCCGCCCCCGGGGCGATGGCTCGTTCCCTCGCACGCGCCTCTTCATCCACGAAACACTTGTACGTCCCAACCCAGGTAGTGTCCCCACGCCTCCTCCAGAATCGAGGCCGTCCGGGAACAGGTCATGACCACATGATGCTCGAAGCCCTGCCGGCAGATGTACCGCAACACCTCCTGCAATCGGGGCACCCGCGCCACGGCCCGGTTGCCAAACGTGTGCAGGTCGTCGGCCGTCAGTTCTCCTTCCCCCACATAGGCCCGAATCCGACCCTCTGCATCGGCCGTGCTGATCCGGCCGTAGGTCAGGGGGCCGGCCGGGGTGCGGCCCTCCAGGGCCCCGTAGGTGTTTTCGACCCCCAGGATGCTGCCCAGGATCGGCGCATTGGCGATGCGGATGTCGGGCAGGAAACTCTTGGCCCAGTTGCCGCAATGGAACAGCACACATTTTTCCGGATCGTCGCCGTAATTGTTGTTCCAGTCCACCAACGCCGCCGGCGTGCCGCTCGCCAGCTGCATGGCGTACATCGTCAACGCACCCGTCACGTCCACCTCGCACGCACTGGGCAGGAACCGCTCGCTCATCATGCTCATGAGCGTGCAGACATTGCAGCCAAAATGCCGTTGCAACGAGGTCCAACACTGAATCGCCGTGGCATCCAACGCCTGGCTTTCCATCCATTCCCACAGCGCCACGCCCAGCCTCGCCATCTGCACGAGTTTCTCCTCCGGCACTCCCGGCGCCGGGGCGTAACTGCGCAGCTCCTCCAGTTTCGCCACCACCGCCGGGTGCCCCGCCTCCAGCCGCCCCGCCACGCCCAGGATCTCGGACAAGTCCACCGTGGTCACCGAAATCCCATATCGTTCCAGCAACTTTTCCGAGTAACGCACCGTGTTGAAAGCACCCGGCCGCGCCCCCACCGCCCCGATGCGCAGCCCCCGCAGGCCGTTGACCACGCGGCACACCCCCAGGAACCACTGGAGATCCCGCCGAAAACTCGCGGACAGCGGATGCGAGACATGCTCCGTCGTCAAACTGAACCTGATTCCCGCCTGCACCAGATTGTTGCAGACGGAGATCTTGCCACAGAAGGCATCCCGACGGCGCGCCGGCGACAATTGATCCATCCGATCCGGATACGCCTGGATCAGCACCGGCACCTCCAGGCCCGAAAGCCGCAGGGCGTCCAATACGCCTTTTTCATCCCCGAAATTGGGGAGGCACACCAGCACACCGTCGATTTCCTCGCGATGCCGTCGGAACAGCTCGGCGCATTTGCGCGCATCCGCATGCGTTTCCACGCCGCCCAGCTTGGTCTCGTGCTCGCCCAACTGCACCGCCCGAATCCCCAGTTCCTCGAACAGCCTGGCCAGGTCCGTCCGCGCCTCCGTCACCAGGGGATCCGGGAAAAAGTCCCGGTTCCCGTAAATCACCCCCAGGGTTGGGGTTTTGTGCGGTCGTTTCATAATCTCCTCACTCTTTCCCACGGGTGCCCCTTCCCCACCGCCGTCCCTCCCTGCGACCGGAGCTTCGGCTCGACGTTTCCGTCATGGCTCTCCTTCCGTCACGTCCACAATGACGCGCCGGTACCGCGTCAGACGCGGCACGCCGTGATCCGTCACGGCCAAAATGATGTGCAGGGTGCCCGTGCCGGGTGGCATCACCCGCTCGGTGGGCACCACGAACCAGGCCCGCGGCTGGTCGAAGTTTCGAATCTCCACCGGCTGACCGGTACGTGCGCTGGAGACCGTGAACGTGCCGGCTTCGCCGTAGTAAAACCACTCGTACGACACGGCGTCGCCATCCGGATCGGAGGTTCCCTCGGCACTCAGGTCCACCCGTTCCCCGCGACGCGCCCTCAACCGGTCGCGATGACCCAGGCGCGGCACGGGCGGATGATTCGCCTCCGCATACGGTTTGACGGTCCAATCCATCCGCGCCGCGAAATCGTTCTGATACGCCGCGCGCCATCGCCAGATCGTGGCCTGGTTGCTCGTGTGCCAGTTGCCGTCCACGCCGCGCACTTCGTCCATGGCGTCCGTCCAGATCGGCCGCGTCTCCGCCGCCAAATGCCACTTCTGTTTGCGCGGGGTGTAGAGTTCGTACCGACCGCCCCAGCCGCCCCAGTCGGGCCGATCCGGCTCGTTCAACCCATTGCGGATGAGAAACAAAAAGCTCGGAGTGTCCCCCTCCATGAGATACTCGGTCCGCGGATACTGCGCCCCCAGCGGGCCCTTGCCCCGGATGTTCCGGTCCAGCCACGGCTGGTCCACCAGCGAAAAATCCGCGCCCGCAAAGCGCCCGTGGAACTTGTCCCCGCTGATCCCGCTCCAGGTGGCATAATGGTAAGCGCCGCCCGGATGAAACCCCGGGCTCACGATGTAAAACAGCTCCGGGAACTCCCGCCGAATCCACGGGCCGGAATCGTCCTGATCCGAGATGGCGTACACGCGCAACTGCCGCACAAACCGTTGCTGTTCCTCGATGCTCCGCGTTGTCCGCACCTTCCGCAGCGCCTGGGCCAGGACGCTCGGGCCACCCCACACCAACACCCAGAGCGGACGCGGATCCTCCCGCAGACCGGCCGCCACCAGTAACTCCGATCCCGGCGAGTCGCACCCGGCGCCCACGCCTTTCATCCCGTACACTGGCAATCCCTCGCGAACCACGGCCAGGAGCTCCTCCGCGGTGGGCCAGCCCGGCTCATGGAGCCCCAGGTTGTCCCGTACCTGGCCATAGGCCCCGATGATTTGGCGAATGCGCCAGGCCGCTGTGCGATCCCGCTGGTGCACCGAGGTTGTCGCCACCAGTCCCTCGATGTCGAACTGGTTCGCGTAAACCAACAGCCGCACCATTGACTGCGCATCATCCGGCTCGTTCTCGATGTCCGTCAGCACAAACACGCGCCGTTTCTCGGGCACGCCCGGCTCCGAGGCCATCAGCAGCGGCGCCGCCATCGTCAGCGCCCACGCCGCTGCCAACAGCATCCAACATCGCTTACATCGATCCATCCCCATGGATCCGCTCCGCGTCCCGGATCCCGCTCCGCATCCCCTGCGCACGCAGCCCGCGCGCGGATTCCTGCTCCACCCGGGGCCCCGGGAACCCCGCCCGGGCCTCGCCCAAACGCGGGGGCCGACCCCGCCCCTGCAACCGGCCCCTCTCGATCCACCTACCACGCTACCACGTCGGGAAACGGGAATCTTCCTTGAACGCACGCAAAACTCACGGAATCCTAAGCTCCGTGAAGCAGTTCGACGTCAACCGGCCCGAGTTCCTGCCCTACGGTTTCACCTGCGAACTCTGGAGGCCGGCCCGAATGCCGCGCCCGGACAAACACAGCGAAGTGGAATTGAACTGGTTGAAAGCCGGCTCCCTGACCTATCTGCTCGGAGGACGCCGTATCACCGTCCCGGCCCGGCGCCTGGCCGTCTTCTGGGCCGCGATCCCCCACCAGATCGTCGCCTTCGAAGGTCACAGCCCCTACTACGTGGTCACCGTCCCCTTGGGCGAATTCCTTGGCATGGGCCTTCCCCCAAGCTTCACTCATCCATTGCTGGAGGGCTCGCTCCTCCTGGAACCCCGGCCCGATCCCGCCGATCGCTTCCGCTTCCCTCAATGGGAACAGGAACTCCGCCTCGGCGACCCGGCCCGGGAACGACCCGTGCGCCTGGAAATCCAGGCGCGCCTGCTCCGACTGGCCCTCGACGTCGCAAGAGCTCCCGCAGCACCCTGTCCCGAACCCGCACTCTCCAGAGCCGACCAACTGGCCTGTTACATCGCACGTCACTACCAACAGCCCCTGACCGCCTCCCGGATCGCCGCCGCCCACGGGCTCCACCCCAACTACGCCATGAACCTCTTTCGCCGCGCCTTCGGCACCACGCTCATCGCCTTCCTCACCCGCCACCGACTCTGTCACGCACAGCGCCTCTTGGTCACCACCGACGAGCCCATTCTCCAGATCGCCCTGGCTTCGGGCTTCCAAAGTCTGAGCCGGTTCAACGAAGTCTTTAAAAAAGTGTGCGGCTGCAGCCCGCGCGAATACCGCAAGGCCCATCGAACCCCCGCATCCAACCTCCGCCGCGCGCCCGCCGGGGTTCGCCGGCCCTCGACCCGGCCCGCCTCACCCCGACGTCGCTCCTCCTGACTCAGGCGGACCCCTCCGCCGGAACCTGCCCCCGGGCCTTCGCCATCTGCGCCATGCTCCGCTAAAGCCTCACCCGGCCCAACGATAATTGAGAAACCGCCACAGCAGGTGCAGATGCACACCCAGACTCAACGCGGCAAATGCCCAAAAGGGCCACTTCCTCCGCAACCAGCTGAAGAAACCGCCCAGCGCCACGAACAACGGAAACACGCACGCCTCGAATCGAATGTAGGAAACAAACGTCCCGCTCAACGCCGGGACGATGCCGAGCATGAGGGTCCACGGAATTAAATCGCGGCCCAGGCGCCATTGCACCGGCAGACTGTACATGAGCACCACGAATCCCAGGCGGTCGAGCAACGACCCCTGAAAGTCATGCCACACCCGAACATCGAAGAAGCCCTCCGCCAGCGTTCGGAAATCCCAAAGCTTCGATATGGCGTGAACCCCCCAGTATCGCTGCGCCTCGATCCCCGCCCAGGGATTCCCTCGCGACACCCACATCAACCCCAGATACGTCGCCCAACCCAGCACCGGCGCTGCCAGCAAGAGCCACGGTCCCCAACCGTCCCGCCTCCCGCCCGGCTCCTCCGATCCCCGGCCTGCCGCCGACCCGCCACGCCACCGGCGCAATCTCTCCCAGGGCAACGTTTTCAATGCGTGCCAGGCGATCGGGAGCACCGCAAACACGCCCACCCCCCGGGCCAGCGGAGCCAGATAGGCACCGATCCAAGCCGCGCCCCACCGACGCTGCTCCAATCCCCACCACAAGACCATCACCAGCAAAAAGAACAGTGCCTCGCTGTAAATGAACTGAAAAAACAACGCCCCCGGAAACAGAATTAGAAACAGCGTGGCCCGATCGGCCACCTCTTCGCCCCAGCGGCGTGCAGTCACACGGTGAAACAACCACCAGCCCAGCAGCGAGCACAGATTCGCAAGGATCAGTCCGACAACAACATGACTTAGACCGGTCAGCCGACCCACGGCATGGATGAGCCCCGGCCACAACGGGTAAAACGCAATCGACGGCGTCTCCACCGTGTATCCGCGTGCCGCCAGATACAGATAATGTTCCGCGTCCCAGGTCGCGAAATGTCGTTCCCAACGGCCTCGAGGCTCGGATAACCAGCCTTCCGGAAACCAATGCCGTCCGATCCAAATCGCTGTGCGCGTGTCATAGGCATCGCCCCACGCGAGGATTCCCGCCACCACGGCAGCATACAGGAGCTTCGCTGCCACCAACGCAGCCCAAACCCGTGCACTGCGGCCCGGGCGCGGCTCGCGGACCCCCGGTTCCATCATGGCTGTTCCGCCTCCGGTCTGTTCGGCGATCCGACAGCGTTGCTCGATTCAGCGCCCACGGCTGCGCCCGAACTCGACTTCGACGCCGCCGCGGCTCTCCAACCCCAGCCCCACTTCAAATTTAGTCCGAAATTCCAAAAACTCACCAACACGATGGCGATGAAGTTCGACAGATAGACGTTCCAACCCAGCCCGTGCACCTGCAGATACAAGAGCAACACGCTCCATCCGATGCCCGCCAGACACACCAGATTGAATTTGATCAGCCGCGCCAACCGGCGGCGCCATCGCCCCCTGTGTCCGGCTTCTTGTTCGTTGGCACCCCTGCCAGCCGGGGACGCCCCCAGACCACGGAACGTCCAAACCTCGTTCCAAACAAAGTTGTGCAACAGGGCCGCCTCCGCCGCCAACGCCTTGCTCAGCGCCAGATTCCAGCCCAGCCGGGACGGGGAGCTCAACAGGTAAAGACACACCATGTCCACCGCCATCCCACTGGCCCCGACCAGACAAAACTTCACATACCGCCGCGCCAGGTCCGGCCACACCAACTTGGACCATCCCAGCCGCCTCGACATCGCAAGCGGCAATATTTCTCGCGGTGTTGCCGCCTGACAACTCCAAACCCGGGCCGACTCGAGCGCTCGCACCTTGGCCGCCCCTGTCGAGGAAGCATCAAACGGTCTCGCGGGCCAGAGCACAAAACGGCTTCACCCAACCTGCAAGACCATGGGGAAGAGTGATCAGACGAGGCCTCGCGACCCCGTCACTTTGTTGCCGAAACCTGCTCCTGCTGAGGCCGCCCGCTTGCAGATTACCGCGGCCCGGGCCCTCTCACGGCTGGGAAGCACCCGTTTCCTGTCCGGGTCTCCATGTGGCCCGCTGTTGCATCCACAGAATGTCCGGATTCCCGGGCATCAACGCGTCGTCCCGCGGTGGATTCCGTGTCCGGGCATCCTGCCAGACCCGGCGCTCCACGTGCGTATCCAGAAACACCAGATTCGCCCCTTGCCGGTGGCGCACGCCGGGCTTGTCGCGCAACACCCAGGTATGCGGCTGAGCCGCGAGAAAGTCCCACTGCAGAGCGAAACTGCCGTCGTTGATGGTCTCCACCCGCTCGTCCACGAAGGTCAGAAACATCGACGGTGCAGGCCGAACCATTTCACTGAGCTTGCGATAGGTCGTGGCCGCCGGGCTCACCACGGGGCTGCCCACAAAACAGTTCAGGGACACCGTTCGTACCCGGGGCAGAGGGACAGGCCCCAGCGGAACCGGATCACGCGAGGCCGGACATTGCCAGATGCTTACTTCGCCCCCCAGATAGGGCGCCAACAAACTCCGGCGCAAATACAGCGTGTTGGTACAGTCCGGCCCGGGCAATCCCAACCAGCCCTCCACCCATTTCGGGCCCAGCGCGTCCCAGTCCCCATCTGCGTTGGGCGGCACACGATCGTTGTGATCCTGCGCGTACATCTGCAGGGCCAACCCGAACTGCCGCAGGTTCGACGCACACTGGATCGTGCGGGCCCGTGCTCGTGCCGCGGCCAGTGCCGGGAACAACAGCGCTGCGAGAATCCCGAGGATCGCGATAACCACAAGCAGCTCCATCAAAGTGAACGCGAAAGCGTCACGCAGACACCGTTCACCTTGGCCGCGGGCTTTCATCCACGCGATTTTTAGTCCCGCCCGCGTCCGCCGTCAACCCCTGCACCGCTTGCGCCCGCGTCAAATTCCCACCCCCCGGGAAAGACCCACGCGCTCAAGCCAACGGCGTTCCCGGGTTCCCAACCTCACAAGGCTGCCGTCTAGAGCCGCGGGACCGCCTCCCCGGGTGCCCTCGAAATCGGCGAGCCCGCCGTCCCTCGGACCCACTGCGACGGAACCGCGCCTGCAGGACAGGCCTTCGGACCATCGACAGGCGCGCTCGGGCTTTCCGAAACGTCGGGCACATCCGGAGTCAGGGCAACAACGAGGCGGATTCGAGATCCAAAAACAGCGTCGCACGCGGATGCCGCCGCAGAATCGAAGCCGGACATCGCTCACTCACCGGCCCGCATAGGGCGTCGCGAACCGCCTTCGCCTTCCGCTGTTCCGGCACCACCGCAATCATGCGGTCCGCCCGTATCAGTGCCGGAACCGTCAGGGTATACGCATACCGCGGCACTGCATCCAGATCCGGAAACCATCCCTCCCCCACCTGCTGACGCCGACAGGCCTCGTCCAACGCGACCAGCTTGATCCAGTGCGGATCCTGAAAATCCGCCACCGGCGGATCGTTGAACGCGATGTGTCCGTTTTCCCCAATGCCCAGACAGCACAGATCGATCGGTCCCTCCTGCAGCAGCGCAGCGTACCGGCCCACCTCCTTTAAAGGCTCCAGCGCATCGCCCTCGATCCAATGGACCGCCCGGGGCCGAACCCTGCTCGCCACCCGTTCCCGTAAAAACCGCCGAAAACTGGCCGGATGATCGGCCGGCAACCCGAGGTATTCGTCCATGTGAAACACCGTGACCCGACCCCACTCCAGGTCCGGCGCAGCAGTCAACGCTTCCAAAAACTGCATCTGGGACGCTGCCGAGGCCAGGATCACGCGCGCCTGCCCGCGCTGATGGATCGCCGTCCGCAGCCACTCGGCCGCTTCGGCAGCCGCTGCCGCCGCCAACTGTGCGCGCGCCGCATACACACGCACCTCCAACTCGTCCACTTGGAATCGCCGCACCGGCGGCACCGCCCGCATTTCATGTTCGTCAGAGTTGATCATGGTGCCCTCGATCGGGCCCAGGCCCTCGTGCAACCCTGGCAGGGCGCTGTAAACATCCCTTTGCCCACCGAAAACAAGCGAATCGACTCGAAAAACCGAAGGTCGTTTCCCCAGGACATCACTGTTTCAACACCCTGCTGGCTGTCGTCTCCGCGCTCCGTAATGCCGAGGTCCTGTGGCGAACCTCAAGTGCAAAAGCCATTTCGGTACGCCGCGCGCCGCATTTCAGGTTTCGAACGCCCCTCGAAAGCCCTGCGGAACTTCGTGCGCCTTCGGCGGCGGGAAAGGCGAGGAAGACCGCATGTCCTCGGGATTCATGCTTCGAAGGGTTGAACCTGAAGTGCCCCGGCGTTGCCCGCGGACTGCGCGGGCCAAACCACGCGTCGAAGGCGCATCGAGCCGTGCATTGGGCGTGCAACCTCGTTGCGCAAAGCGGGCATCAGGCTGGGGGATTTCTCACCCCGACGGAGGGACATATACCGCGCTAAAAGCGCGTTCCATTCGGCAGCCCGGGGCAACACCCCGGGAACTGCGTCCCCCAAACCCACCGCGCCCTGAAAGGGCACAACCCGAGGACGCCCATCGCACGGGCCGGGCGTGCCACAACACCAGCCCTGCCCTCCCGGGGTCAATCCCGCTTGGCTTCGTACCCAGGACGCACCCCTCGGGTGGTGCACCCAGCCTCGCACTGCCGCTCCGACAGACCTCGGTCGCCTTGTCTCTTGGGAAGCTTCGTCCCGCAAACGGTCCGGAGCAAAACCCACCGCACCCAGAAAGCACGCTGCTCCCCCGCACCTGCCGCCCCTGCGCAACAGCTCCGGCGGATGCGGAGCCCTTGGATCGTGGCGTCTCCTCGCGGCTCGGCCGTGTGCAGCCTCCGACGGCTCAGGAACACATGGCCGCGTCGCGCCACGGTTTTCACGCGAGCCGGCTCACCGTCCGGCTTCCCTTTGGCTCCACGCTCCTTCTCCGGTCATGGCAGGGCCTTGTTTCAAGCCTTTTTCAAGGCGCGCAAAAGTACTTGACAAGAGAGAGAGTCAAGCTACCCCCGACACGTAAACCCCAACAGGACTTGTTGCTACCATGAAAACGCTCATCGTACCCAACAATCGTACCCAACAATCGTACCCAACAATCGTACCCAACAATCGTACCCAACAATCGTACCCAACACTCGCACGGTCCTCCGTAGAATCGCCGCATTGACGTTCATCAGCTGCCTGCTGCCCGCTGTGGTATTGGCGGCTGTGCTTCAGGGTTGGAAATGCGAACCGCTCCCCACCGATACCCAAACCCAGGAGAACGCCCAAGGATTGCCCTGTGCCGAGGACTCCTATTGCGATGGACTGTGTGAACGATACCAGTACGACCAACGGCGCAGAGGCAACTGCGTCCAGACCGGCAACCCCGATCACCGCTGCAACCAGCAGCCGCCGGTCCGAGTCGAACAGAGAGTCTATTCTGGTGGGTCTTGTAAGTTCATGACCCAAACCATCAGCAGGAGTTGTATTTGCGAAATTCCCCCCGGCTCGAATCCAAGTCGAACCAACTATGTCACTTCCGATTGCTCCCTTTGATGGCAGATTCGAGCCGGGGGCGTGCCGCCGAAACCTTTTCGAACGTCTCCTCCGGCTGGTCTCTGCCTCGGACCAAGCGGAGGCTGCGCTCGGTTCGGTTGAAGCGGCTGGATAACGCTGAGAACCCCAAACCCACCCGTACCGATTCACAGCAGAGCCGGCCAACGCCCTCGAATGGACTTGTCTGCTCGAGTGCACGGCATACCATAGAGCCGGTGCGATACCCGGGCCCCAGCACGCGTTGCCGCACGGGTCGAGACCGTCGCCACCCGTGGCCATCCCCTAGCTGCTGCCGGATCCGAACCCTGCTCGCCCCAAGTCCCCGAGCCCGACCATGAACCTGCTCCCTGCCGATTCCCAAATGACAGCTACGACCTCTCTCGGCCCGCCCAGTGCGGAACAGGCGCCCCCGGACAGCCCCGGAACTGCGGCAAATCCCGGCGCATCAAGCAGTCTGCCGCGCTGGACCGTTTGGTTCTGCGGCCTCTCGGCCGCTTTGCTGGCACTCGGTGCGCTCGGTAAAGGGATCGCCCTGTGGATGACGCGCCTGCCGCCCCTGATTGACCCGCCCGACCCGGTGCTTCCCTTTCTGAGCTCGCGCACCCTCATCGGCCTGACGGCGCTGGCCGAGCTGCTCTTGGCCGGCTGGGTCTGGAAATGGCGCCGGCATGACGTGGGCTGTTGGGCCCTGGGCTGGTGGGTAGCTGCTCTTCTGCTCTATCGCCTGACCCGCTACGCCCTGGGCGTCCCGTGGGAGGGCGGCTGCTCCTGCCTGGGTGCCGTGCCCAAGTGGTTCGGTCTGGGCGAGCGGGCGGGCGCCAGTATGGCCCTTGGGATGCTGGTCTTTTGGTCCCTCGGATGGCTGTTCTGGTATTTCGGTGGTCGCGGCTCCGCCCCGATTCGACAAACCGCGTTACTCCTCAGTGTCGCCCTGGTCCCCCACGTCTCCGCAGTGGACCTGACCACCCATCACCTGGTCCTCCAGGGCCGCCAGGACTACGTGTTCTTCTACGAGAACGGTGCGGTTCAACAGGAGCTTTCCATGCGCTTCGTCGTTCGATTGGCGGCGGATACCTGGTTCCTCGAATCCGACGGCATGCAGGCCTTTGGCCTCAGCAACAATACTTTGCGCGCAACATTCACCAACCCATCGGCCCCTCCCGCCGGTGGAGCTAATGCCGGGTATTTCCCTCTATTCGCGTCAACGGGGATCACTTTTCCGTGGCTGGCCTATTGTTCCGGACTTTGGTTTCGTCACACGCCCGACTGGGGCAGCCTGCCCATGATCAACGCCTGCGCCCTGACGGACCCACGAGCCCACATGTGCGAGGCTCACGTCGCGCTCCTGGACGAAGAGCATTTCATCCCCGCCCACATCACCTGGATCACCACCGAGGAACGACTCAAGAACGCCAACAAAAGCCCCTACTTGCAAATCCTGGAGGGTGACAGCGAGGAGGAGTGGACGCGTCACCTCGATTACTCCCAGCTTTATCCCACCGGTTTGCTTTGCACCGAATACAAGGTCCTGGCCAGCACCAATGTCGGCGGTGTGACCCTGCCCTTGCAGGCTCAAATCACGGTCTTCCTTCAGAAGGGCCGCTGGCCCGCCCTCAGTGGAGAGCCCTACACCCCTCGCGGCCCCCGTCACATAACAGACGGCAGTTCGGTGCGCGAGACGTTTCTGCGCAGTCGCACCCTCCTGACCCTGACGAACGCATGGATTGCCGCAGGCCCCATTCCGTTGCGTGACCTGATCCCGGACAATTGCGGCATCACCGACCGGCGACTTCAATCCCGGCGCTGGGGAGTGGACTATGTCTATTACGAGGTCCATTCCCGGGACCAGTGGAAATTCGTCCCGGATGCCGAGCTGACCAATCTGTTCCGGATCAAGCTGCGGGAACACCAACGGGCCGCGGCCATCCGTTACGCCATTCAGGGCGTCGCCTACATGGGGTTCGCGTTGCTGGTCGTCGTCCCCACCTACCTAATCTGGCGCCGGTACGGCAGGCCTCCAGCGCGCGAACCCTCCAGTTCGGGCCCGGCTCAAGGACCCGCCGGGGTTTGATCGAGGCCGCTCGGCCAGGACCAAAGCCCCGACGCAGCCACTGGCCGGCGAGGTTTCCTTGAAATCGTCCTGGCCGTTCTGGGGGCTCTGTCCGGTTACCACACGCGGTTGCCGTCTTGCACGCCCGCGCATGATGAAGTAAAGGCTGTCCCGATGAGTCCCCCGCAGACGTGTCCGGAATCTCCTGGTCCTGTGGAAGGAGGGAGGATGCCTCCATGTCTGGCGGTCATTGTTCCTTGTTACAACGAGGCGGGCACCATCGAGGAGATTTTGCGACGCATCCTGGCACGATCCGAGGTGGCCGAGGTCGTCGTGGTGGACGACGGCTCCACCGACGATTCCTGGCAGCGCCTCCAGACCTGGTCCGGACGCGATCCCCGCCTGCGCCTGCTGCGGCACCCGCACAACCGCGGCAAGGGCGCCGCCATCCAAACCGCCCTGCCCCACCTCCGGGCCCCCTTCGTCCTCATCCAGGATGCCGACCTGGAGTACGACCCGGCCGACTACCCCCGGCTGTTGCAGCCCCTGCTGGAGGGCCGCGCCGAGGCCGTCTACGGCACCCGCTTCGGCCCCGGCGCCCGGGCCCGTACCCCGCTCTGGCATCGCGGGGGCAACTGGCTGCTGACGCGCATTGCCCGCGGGTTGACCGGCCTTCCTTTGACCGACGAAGCCACCGGTTACAAGGTGTTCCGACGCGAGCTGCTCCAGAGCCTGACTCTGCAGGAGCGCGGTTTCGGTTTCTGCCCCGAGGTGACGGCCAAGCTGGCCCGCCTGGGGGCCCGGGTGGTGGAGGTGCCCATCCACTACCAGGGCCGCAGCCGGGCGGAGGGCAAAAAGATCCGCTGGCGCGACGGGCTGGAGGCGGTGCGCTGTTTGTGGCGGTACAGTCGTCCGCCCCGGTTGCCAGGATCGTCGCAGACGCCACCATCGCTGCCGCATGCCCCGGCCGAGGAAACCGTCTCTGCGGCAGAACCGAGGCGGCTGCCCGGTTGGGTGTGGGTGTTGCCGGCCCTGGCATATGGGTGGGGATTGGTCTGGGCGACGGGGCTGGTGCCGGAGTGGGGCCGGTGGTATTCGGCGAGTCCTTACTATCGACAGCAGGTGGCGGCGATGTTGCGCGGGGACCTTGCGTTGAGTCGGGATCCGGCGGATCTGCGGGGGGATCTCTGCTGGTCAGAGGGCGGGGTGCATCAGGTTTGGGGCTTGGGAGTGCCGTTGTGGCGGTTGCCGTTCGAACTGCTGGCCCGGGCGTTGGGGTTTACGCCCTTCCCCGACATGCTGGCGCTGGCCGCAGCCTTTGTCGTGGCCGGTTGGCTGTTGCTCAGCGCGCTCGGCGAATTGCTGTTGCCATCAGGGCCGGGGAGCTCACAGAAACAAGCCGCCCGCGCCTCGTTGCGCTGGTGGGCGCTCGGCGGTCTGGGCGCATGCCTGCTGGCGTTTCCGCCCTTGCTCCGGCAGCTTCGGACGAACTTCGAGGTGTACGAGGAAGCCGTTGTCTATGAGTACCTGCTCGGGCTGTGCCTGATCGCCGCGCTGCTCCGACTGGCCTGCTGCCCCACCCCGGCGCGTTTCTGGGTCCTCTGCGGGCTGGCCGGCTATGGCATGTGGATTCGACCCACCCTGGTGTTTCATGGCGCAGCGGCCGTGCTGGCGGGGATGGTCGGCCTTTGGTGGGGAAATGCGGTTGCAGGGGGTGCCGCCGCTCCGATGGTCTCCGGGAATTGCCCGGGCCCGGCAGCTTCAGGGCGCCGGCGCTGGTGGGGCCCGGTGTTGATCGGCGCAACCCTGTACGGACTGGCGGGTGGAGGCCTTTACCTTGCCAACCTCCTCCGCTTCGGAGGCGGATTCGAATTCGGTCACAGGCTGAACATTCAACCGGGTATCTATGGCAACATGTACTCGACCCGGTTCGATTATCCTTTCCAGGACGAGCCCTTTTACCGGGCCGCCGCCGAACTGTTCGGCTTTCTGTTCCTTCCCAAAAAACCTACATACGCTTTTTGGTTGCATTCGGACGCGATCCCCACGCTCTCGCCCACCCCGCGATGGAGAGAAGTCAGCAATGAGACTTACGACTTTGGATATCTCGCCTGGGTCCTCGCCGGTTGGGGCGCAGCCGGTTTGTGCCTCTGGCGTCTGAGCCGGTCCCGATGGCGAGGTTGCCCTGCAGCAGCTGTCGCCCCGACCGCCGCGGAGCGAAGCGGCCAAACCCCGCTGGGGCCCCATGATTCGACCGCATCGCGGCCGCCGGGCATCCGAGCGGAGGCCAGCGCACCCGGGCCAGGGGTTCCTCATGTGGAGCTCGGGAATGCGGCCCCGAAATCCAATCTGCCATCGTCCCCGTCCGAGACCCATAATCGATCGGAAAAGCCGGCTACTTCTAGAGTCATTAGCCGCGCCATGGGAATGCTGGGGATCTTTTCTTTCCTGGCAACCGCCGCTCTGGCCGCCTTTTACCTCCGGGTTTGTGTCATCTCCACCCGATATATGATGGATTTCATGCCGGCGTTTGCCGGCGGGATGCTTGCCGCGGCCCTGGCCGGGATGCAGCAATTGGAGCGCACGCGGCGGCCCGGGTTATGGGCCGGCGTTTCCGTCGCCCTTTTGGCCGCGTGGTGGACCTGGGACACCACGCAAGGCATGAAAGCCGGGCAGAGACCGCGCATTCGGACGTGGGATCAGGTTCAGGCGGAGGCTGCCCGGGAACGCCGCCGACCGGTGCGGATCCCTCCGGAAGGGGCCTACCACAGCCCGGCGGAAGCGGCTGCTGCCGGGATGTTACAACACGGCTGCGGTTGGCATCCGGCAACGGGCGAACTCATGCCGTGTGTGTATATCTTCGTAAAGGATCCGGTATTTCTCGAGCTGGATCTGGAGCCCAATCCACAGAGCCCGATCCCTGCCGATCCGCACGGATTGCGGGCCAAGGTGGGGCTGGAGTTCCTGCGGCTGGAAAGCGTGGAACCTACTCCCGAAGGTTGGCGGGTGCGTTTCGCCGGACCGCGAAAGGCACGCTACCAACGCGGCATTCAACCGGTGTTTCTGGCCACCGTGCCTCGCGCGTTCGTCCACCAGTCCGCCAACCTGCCCTGGCGTCTGGTACGCGTGCGCTGGCGCGAACCGGCGCCTTCCCCGTAAGGCTGAGGATTCCATCCACGCGCTATGCGCGTTCTCCGAATTCCTCGAAAGCAAGGGTGGGTTCCGACGCCATGGGAATCGGTCGCGTGGTTTTCCGACCGCGCCCACACCCGCCAAGAGAACACAAACCCGGAGTCCCCAGGCAACGCGCATGCGTCTCCGCGTCCCCTTGCCCCATAAGCGGACCCCGTAAAACTCGAACCTGCCCGTTCGGGGACTGTGGCCGGGATGTCGACTCACCGACATGCAAACTGCCGGTCCCCGGGATCCCTGCCGCGGAGTCGGACCAACGTGATCGCGCGCAATCTCGTGGACGAAGCCGAAACAAGCGCCTTCAGCTTCGAGGCCGCGAAGAAGGGCACGCGCGACCGGCTGATCGCACACACCTTTCCGCTGGAAGCAGGGTCGCCACAGTGTCACAATGGGGTGCGAGAAAAGCGGGACTCGTTCGTGGCACGTTTGCATGGATCCATTCCGCCACCGTCGGGTCGCTCTTGCCGGGAAGAAGCGCCAACATCCCGGAACTGTTAGATGTTGCGAACACTGTGCGGGCCGTCGAAGGGGCCTGACCGATGGAAGAGACGATGATCGCCCGATTGAAAATCGAACGTTTCAAGTCGATCCGAACGCTGGACTTGGAATGCCGTCGCGTCAACCTGTTCATCGGCGAGCCGAACACGGGCAAATCCAACATCCTGGAGGCGCTGGGCCTGCTCTCCTGGTTGGCCTGGCCCCGCGTCGGCCTGAAGAGCTTCGTCCGCTTTTCACGCACGCAGAACCTCTTCTACGACAATCTCACCGACGAGCCCGTTCTCGTCGAGTGCAGCGGGGAGCCTCCGGGCCGCGCGGTCCTGAAGTACGAGTCAGATCGCTTTCAACTATGGCTCAATGACAAGCACATGACAGACCTTGATCACGAGGGCGCGAGCGGCCATTACCTGGCCTGGACAGATGGCCGGCCGATTCGCCTGTACCGCTATCGTCCCCTAGAACACTACCAATCCGTGGACCCGGGCACACTGATTCCGCCAGACGGTCCCAACCTTTTCTCCGTCATTTATGCTTCGAGGCAGCTGCGAGAGTGGTTGACGGCGCTATTTCGACCCTTCCGCCTCGACGTGCTTCTCGAGCCGATGGAACGGAGCATCAAACTGGTCAAGCAGCAAAGCGGTCTCTTTATCGCCCTACCTCTCCACATGAGCTCGGAGACGCTGCAGCGAATCCTGTTTTTCCATGTAGCCATCGCCTCCAGCACGAACTCTGTGCTGCTGTTCGAGGAGCCCGAAGCGCATGCCTTTCCGTACTACACCAGGCAGCTCGGCGAGCAAATCGCGGCGGATCCCTCCAACCAGTATTTCATCGCGACTCACAATCCCTACCTGCTGGAGGCGGTGTTGGAAACGGGCAACGCACAGCAGGTGGCCGTGTTCGTTACGCGATACGAGGACCACGAGACCAAGGTCGTCCAGCTAACGGACAAACAAATCAGCAGATTGCTTGAACAGGATCCATTCCTCGGATTGGAAACGGTGCTGGAGGCTGAGTAATGCTCTACGTGGAGTGTTACCCGGACGAGCTCCTGGCACGCCTGTTGGGCGTGCCGCGCAGGGAGATCAGGCACGCCCGAGGAAAAGGCAACATTCTGAACCGGCTTCGCAACCTGCAGGCCGGCCAGGGGATGATCGACGAAGATCCGTGGGCCCCCCAGCCAGAGGAGCTTGGCCAGTACATTGAGCAGGAGAGGAGCGGTGACCTCACGTTGAGGGTGCACAAGAAGAATCCCCGGAAGCGGCTCATTGTCGTATCGCCAAGGTTGGAGGAATGGTTGTACGTGCGGGCCGCGGTCTGCGGTGTCAGACCCGCGGATTACGGCCTTCCGGATACCGGCCCCGAACTCCGCAAGATTCCCCGCTTCGATAAAGACCAACGTTTCGAGCAGTTTGTAAAGAAGCTGGCCGCTGATTCTGCGATGCAGTGGTTAAGAAGGTGCCTTGTGGAGTTTCGGTGAGGCGGAGGATTGTGGCGCCGCAGGCCACAAAGCAAATCCACCGCGCCAGGTTCAACGCGCGGCACCGTACCGTCGGTGGGGCGGCGGGAAACAACGGGTGCCGAACTTGCTATCCGATCCAGCCTCCGGGGCACACACCAGCCTTTTCCCGGGACGCCGAGGTTCGAAAGCTCTCCCGTTCTCCACCCGGGACCTGTTCCCGTGCGATCTCACTCGCGGGACTGTCCCCGGGGACGTCTCCTCGGCCGCCAAACCGGGAACGCATGCCCACGTGGTCTTATGTCGTCGGTTTGTTCCAATCGTGCGCGGGAGCAATCGCCCCCGGGCTGATCACGCCTCCGGCCCAGGAGCCCTCGGCCCGCGACCAGTCCAGTGCCCGCTGGACAGGCGTAGCGTACTCCGGGGCCACACGCAGGATTGGCCTACGGCGTACACGTTGCCAGGTTTCGGGCTAGGACGGGCCTTTAAGTAGCCAAACAAACCGCCGTCGGGGTCCACCAGGCTGGTTCTTCCGGCAACCTTCTAACGGCAAGTCTCAAGGTTCCTGCCCCTCGCTCTCAATGGCTCCTGCATCGCGTCGTTTGCCCACGGGCTTGCGACCGCAAAAGTCCCTCAGAAAAGGTCCGTCGAACTGCCAGGCGTACAGTTCTTCGATCGACGTGTCGGCGTCCGCCAGCGTGCCCAGTGCAATGCGCAGAAAGTCGATGGTCCCATCGAAGAAACGTCCCTGCGGCGTCCCGCCCACGTACAGGTCCCCTTCGTTGGCCAGCGACTCGTCAGGCCCGGGTCCGGTGGCAGCAGCCACGGCCCGCCCGTCCACATAAAGCGTCAGGCGCGCTTTACTCCGGTCCGCCTCGGCGATGACGTGATGCCATCGACCGTCGTTCAATGGCGCAGGGGTCCGAACCGCTGCGGTCTGGCGGGGTCCCTGCACCCGGAACGCCACGTGTCCCTCCGCATCCAAAGTGAGGCCGTACCCGCTCCCGCGCAGTTTCTCGACCAACACGCCTCCGGTGTGTCCGGCCCGGGCCTGGAAATAGATTTCGATCAGAAAGTTCGATCGGTGGATCTGCGGGTTTTTCAAAGCCTCGCCCTCGACCGTGTGCGGCTCGGGCCGCGGGTTCTCGTGTCGGCTCCTTTTGAAGTCCACGAAGGTAAAGGGCTTCATCAACTGGGCATTGGACACCACGGCATACTGATGGCGGGTCGGATCGAATCGAAGAGCGCCGTGGATCCAATCCTCGAGCTCGCCCTGCACATAGTCGGCGGCCTCGACACCGACCGCATGCAGGGGATACGTGGGCCGCAGATGGTACATATCCCGCGATACATGATAGTCGGTCATGTACCAGTGTTCGTCCAGAATCAGAGTGGGATCATTCCCCGCGGGATAAAAGTGCCATTCGGCCACCACGCCCGAGAGGGCCCATGGGACGAACACCTTCGCGCCTCCATCGATCACCGGGGACCCCGGAACCGGGCGAAAGTCGCCCCGGGCCGGGTCCCGCAGCGGCGGCCGCGGGCTGATCACCCCGAGGTTGGTGGCCAGGCAGCGGTTGCTGTGAAGAGCGCCCTGGAAATCCTCGAAACGGGGGAGCCAGCGGCCCGACGGTTCCAGGACACCCATTTCCGCGCAGTCGAAGAAGACATTGTGACTGTACGCGTTCGATTCGAGGGCGTACCGGACCTTGGGCGGCCGTGCATGGGCCGCTTCCCCCTCGCTCCGGGATCGGGCCGGATCGGCATGGCGAAAGACATGTTTCCCAATACCGTACCAGACGTTGGCGAGATACTTGTTGCGGCCCGCCTGCGGTTCCTGTCGGCGCGAGCCGGTGTGGAAGTTGTAAATGGTATTGTGGAAAAAGGTGTTCTGGTAGCTGATGATCTCCTGAAAGGCCGCGCAGTTGACGACCGGGTCGGACGGATGCCGGCCCCGGCCCCAGGCGATGTTGTTGAAATGGTAATTCTTGAAGGCTCCGTCGAGATAGTAGGCGTGACCGAAGCCCGCGTCCGTGCCCGTGTACCGGTTCCAGTGGCGGTATCCCAGTGGATTGTAAGAAATGTTGTTGAAGACATAGGCTGGGCCCCCCTGCCAGGTTTCGATGCCGCCGAAGTCATTGCAGTTGAGCAGGGATTCCCACACCTTGTTGTGATGGATGAGGATGCGCGTGAACGGCACGTCGCCCCAGACGCCGTTGCGTTTGGCGCCGTGAACATCGATGCCCTGGGCGTACGTGCGTTCAATGATATTTCCGGCGATTTCGACCGTGCGGGCGCCGGCCACTTCGATGCCGATGCCGTTGCTGTAGCGGGAGGGGCGGCGGCCGGTCTCGTACGAACGGTTGCGGTAGATCCGCACGTCTCCGAGCCGACCCCGCAGGTCTGCGTAGCCCCAGGCACCCCCGTCGCAGACGGACAGAATCCCCTCGTCGGTGAATCGGATCTCGTTGTCCTCGATGCAAACGTCATCGACCCGCTGGCCGGGTGCCAGGGCGCGGATGCGGATCGGCATCACCACGTGTTCGAAGCGACAATGAGCGATGCGGATGTCGCGGCCCTCGCCCCAGACCCGGATACAGCCGGGATGTTGGTCGGGCCGCAGACTCCACGGCCGGGTGCGAAAGTCCCACGGCGGCGCGGTCAGTTCCCACGCCGGTGTGGTGAAGCGGAAGGTCAATCCGGTGATGTGGAGATGTTCGACCCGCGTACCTTCGACAAGGTTGCTCCAGCGGCCGGCTTCAATCTGTGCCTGATTCGGGTCGGCGTCGCCGGGCAGCCGCAGGTACAGCCGGCCTCCCTGACCGCGTTTCTCGAACCAGTACTCGCCCTGCGGATCGTCCAGGTAATGCGGCTTGTCCTCGAGGTAATACCGCATGCCGCGCATGATGACCCCGTTGGTGCCGCCGCCCGTCCAGCCTGCGAATCCGAGGCCATGGCGTTGGAGATCCACGACCTCCACTTCGGTCGGGTACGGCGCGCTCATGACCCAGCCGAACTCGGTCCAGACCAGGGCACCCTGAAAGTAGTCGGCCGGTTTGTCGCGGATATGCCGGGTGTCGATGCCGAAATGCAGAATCTGGCCGCGGGCGTTGGTGACGGTGTTGCCGAACGGCCGACCCGGATTGTCCCAGGTCCACCATTCGCTTTTGACATCGTCGGGATTGGACACCCTCCAGTTCGGCGTGCGGGCCAGAGGGATTCGGACGATTTCGCCCGCCGGCGTGACCAGCCACACGCTGCGGGGAGAAAAGTCGAGGTCGGCCCACCAGACCTTTTCCGGTTCCGGGATGTCCTTGTGGGTGGCGCCCCGGGTCCAGCGTGTGACGCGTTCGGCTCCACACAGCACGGCTTCGCCCGTGCCCCAGTTCGGATCGCTGGTCAACCGGATCGGTTCGTCCGGTCTTCCGGACTCGCGCACGAGCAATCGGCCCCGATACACCACGCCCCGTTTGAACACGTAGGTGTGCACCCCGGTGGCGACAGCGGCCCGGCCGGTGGCCTGCGGGTCCCAGGGGTGATGTTTCCAAGGACGGTCGGGTCGGTCGCCCGGCGCATGGTCGTCGCCCGCTTCGAAGTCGATGTAGCGGACGGAACGGCCCGTTGCAAAGACGAACGGCCGCGGTTTCCACCGAAGGTCCCCTTTGGGATCCACCTCCGCGTGGGGTTCTTCCCAGGACCAACGTGCAGCAGAAACGGTGGCGTTGGTCTCGGGATCCGCCAGGGTCAGCGCCGTGACCATGGCAGCTAGGGTGAGGCGAGGACGGAAGCTCACGTTCCGCATCGCACAAATCGTAAGCCGCCGGCATGGTGCTGGCAACAAACGAGACCGTGGATCGTTCATGACACCAATCGCCGCTGTGCTACTCTCCCGCGCGAGGGTTTCCACCTGGATCTGAGGCCCGCCGCCTTGGGGCGGCAGATTCCACTCCCTAAATCCGTAGCCGCCCATGGAAATCGGCTAAACTTTATGGAGCGGTCACTGACGGAGGTCGGCGGAAAGTCCACCTCCAGGCTGACCGCTGCGTTCCCGCGGCGGCAAGGAAGGACCTCCGAGGACCGACGCCGGTCACCGAAGACGCAAGACCCCTGCGGTGGCAGGCAAACATGCCATTGCAGCAGGCCGCCGATTGAGTTAACAGAGCGTTCGCACGCGCAGTTCCGGAAAAAAGACAGCAAAACCTCACCAGTCGCAAAAACGGCACTTTTTCATCATTCTTCAAAGCCAGACCAGACTCGCAGACCGACGAGCCGCCTTGGGAACCCCGAAGGGATGGGTGCGCTCCGCGAGAGGGGGCAGCAAAGCGAGTCTACTCCGCGGCGTGGTCCATGGGTTCGCCGGCTCGCCCACTTGCTTGCGAGGGCTGAAAGAAAAGGTGCGCACGCAATCGAGAAGCTCGGGCAACCGCTGCAGAGCCTCACGCGCTTCTTGTGGAGAATCGAGGCGCTTCGGCAAACAGGCACAAATGACCGGCTCCGAGTTGTCTTTGACCTCGAGGCACCGACGCCGTTTTGGAGAAGCCCTTTCGCGGCGGATCGGTTCTCCCCCAATGGCCGGGGAATCAAACGGGAGGAGCAATGCCATTGGATTCTTCATGGTTTCTCTTGGTAGGAGCCGGCCGGGTGCTATTGCCTTCCCGTTTTTACCATCGGAAAAACCGGTAGGGATCGTCCCATTCCTCCGGGGGGTCGAGGTAGTAACTCTGCAGCCAGCGGCCGGGCTGGCCCAGTTGGGGCGGGGTGGCCCAGTAGGACAGGAGCGCTGTGGAACACGGAACACCCAGCCCGGTCAGCAGTCGATTCAGCAAATAGGCCGTCCGTCGGAATGTTCTTTTGAGCCCGTAATTGGAAGTGTAGTCGAAGTGCCACGGGACCAATTGGCAGAACACCACCGGAGCGTCAGAGGCAATCGCAAGCACGCCGTTGCCCAAGGGGATGACTCCCCCGGCGGGCAGGGGCAAGACGCGCGGATCACGACAATGGACATCCGCCGGGCCGATCCCGGCGAAGGGGGAAGTCCGGGCCGGGGGTGGAAAGACCGTACTGATATGTTCGGCGTGGGTAAACGTGAGGCGGAAAGGCAGAAGAGGATCGGTGTCCGCAGCCGAGCAATGCAAAGCCAGCACGGCGCCCCCTTCGCGGAGCCATTGAGGCAGAGCCGTGCGGTGGGGCTGGAGAACTTCGGCGGCACCCGGGCTCAGGATCAGGAGATCCTGTGGCTGCAGGGGCCCCTCGCCCGCGGACGCCAGTTCGAAGCCGGCCTGCTGGAGATAGTGGCGACCCGCCGGATCGCGGGCGTACACGGCCCGACGACGCTGCCGGTCAGGCTTCCACGCGGCCACGTATTCCAAGAGCCGGGCGACCAGGGTCTCAGCGACGGGATCCCGCTCAGTACGGCCGGTGACATCCAACTGGCAGAAGACGATCAGACCGTCGCCCTCCCGGTATTCCATCAGGGGGCTGTATTGCAGACTGAAGCCACCGTCCACCAAGGGCAGGAAATCGCCGCGGGCGGGTTTCTCAATCAACACGGAGGCCACAGTCCCCTGGTTGCCACACCGCCAGGCGCGGGTGACGGGAATCCCGCACCAGTCCACGGTAGGTGCGCCATAGAACCGGGGGTCGGAGCGGTACTGCAACCGGGGAGGCAGCAGTGTCGTGGAACCCCGCCAGTCGCGAAGATGATCCGCAGTCAACCCCTGGAGCACCGGGTGATCCGGCAGGCGGGGAAAGACCTGGCGCAGCCCGTATTCAGTGACCCGGAATCCCAACCGACGCTCCAGCACCTCACGACTTTGTTCGAAGGCCAACACTTTTAGCCCCTGGCGAACACGGTCCAATCGGGGGGCCGGGCCGTTTTCCGTAAGTGCGCGCCGCCCGACCACCAGCATGTCGAAGTTTGTCAGATCGGCCCCCGGCTCGACCGGGACAAACGGGATGCCCCATCCTTCGAGCAGGGATCGGGTTTCCCCGCCGGGATCGAACAATGCCACAGGGCAGCGGACGCTGGGAGCAACGGGTGCGGAAACGACATGCAGCACCAACTCGTCCGTTTGCTCTTCGCCGGTGGAGAACGTCACCCGCGCCGACAAAAGATACGGACCGGGAGAGAGGTTTGGAGGAAGGGAAAATCGTACAGGAATTCGTGTCTGCTCACCGGTCGGAACGGACAGACGGGCCCGGCCGCGCAGCGATTCGACTCCCTGAAGAATCCATTCGGCCTCCGCCTCCACCGTAGTGCGAGAATTGTTGATCAGGATCAGTTGTTTCTCGACGGTTTCGCCGGCAACGAAGAGGTGGTCCTGGCTGGTAAAGCGTGCCGGTTTGCCTGCCAGATACGCAAGCAGGGGTCGGTTGTTGCGAAGAATGGCCCGGCCGGCTCCGGTGGGTTCCCAGTCTTGCCGGCCGTAGGCCAGATCGAACCGTTCGAATCGTTCCGCCAGAAAATCCGGGCTGTATCCGGGTCGCTGCAGTTGGGCCCAATCCGCGGGCAGATTCTCCCGGCGGTGACGCGGGACCTCCGGACGGAGGCGGAAAAGGATGTGATGTTCCCAGGGGGAGATGGCAGAGACCCCCCAGGTACGGAAGGCACGCCAATTCCGCGTAAGATACAAGGCGAACACCGGATCCCGTTCCACAAAGTCGGCAGAGCTGAGGGGATGCGGATAGTCCCAGCGGTGCCAGAGGCGGCCCTCGCGGAACTGGCGGGCTTCCCAACGGAGGTTGCGCTTCTCCATTTCAGACACAAGGAAGGCGGCGTCGCCGAGGAACTGGGCATTCCATTCGGCCAGGCAGAATTCCCACGGCACGACGGCACTTCCGAACTCGCGTCGGGCCCGGTACCAGCCGCGATACATGGCCCAGTCCCAGGTGAAAGGGGCGCCGTACTCGCAGAGGAACAGCGGCTTGATGCCGCGGGTGGCCCATGCTTCGAACCAGTCGGACAATTCCTGGACCGGGACAAAGTTGGGATAGAAGTTGCTCGTGTGCAGAGAGCCCAGGTTGCCCGAGGCATGGTGGTACACGAGCCGGTCGGGATCCAGGGCCCGCACGATGGCCTCGGCTCGCCGTGCACGTTCGACATTGCGCTCGGCCCAAGCATCCCGGAAAGCCGATCGACCGTCCATGAAATCAGGGTTCATGTCCTCGTTGTAACCAGCGGCGTTGTGGCTGGTGGCATAGGCCACCACGCTGGGATGGTTGCCGGCGACGCGGACATAGAACGCGGCATGGCGGGCGTAGCCGTTGGTGCGGTCGGCGTCGGCTCCGGCCCAATCGTAGTGGCTGAAGTGCGGTTGGGTCAGAGCCACCAACATCCCCGCGTCATCGGCCGCACGCAGGATGTCCGCCCAGCTCAGATGCGACCCGGGCAGGCAGTCATAGTGATGCGCATACACGAAGTTGATGCCCAGCCAGCGGAGGCGTTCCAGACTCTCCCGCGCGGCCTCGTAAGTGGCGGTGTAGGCGCTGACCTGAGCGTTGTCCAGGGGCACGACGGAAAGATACAGGCGGGTCCCGTTGAGGTAGAAATCCCGGCCGTCGATCCAGAACTCCCGAAATCCAAAGCGCTGCGGCGGCAGGATGTCCAGCGCCCGGCCCTCGGCATCGAGCAAACTGAGTTGGAGCTCGTACTGGTGCTGCGGCGTGTGCAAATCCCACAGCTTCTCCGGCCGCCAGGGTTCGCGGCACAGGTAACGGCCGTCGTGGACATCCGTGCCCTGAAACGGGGGGCTCCGGAATTCCCTGACCACGTGATCCTCCTCTGTGATGCGGACGGCCAACCGATACGTATGCCCCGGCTGGAGGTTCTCCAGGGCGGCGTCCACTGTAAGGTCCCAGCGTCGAACCGAAGGGACGATGCGCACCGCACCGAGGCGCGGGCCGGAAGGTGTGGCGGCCAGGAACACGTCGCCACAGAGGCCCCGTCGGGGTACGAAACCCGGGACATCTCGAGGGGCGGCGGTGTCCGTGTACGACTGCAGGAGGGCCTGGAGGGGCCATGCCTGCACCAACAGGGTGAGGCGGTGGGTTCGCCCAGGTTGACAGAAGGAGGTGACGTCCAGCTCGTCGGCCGGAAAGTGCATCGTGCCCACCGGCCGCCCGTCCCAAAAGGCGACGGCCCGCGAGTTCAAGTACTCTACCTGGAGCGTAATGCGGCGGCCTCTCCAGTGGGCGGGTATCGTGATCTCGCGCTCGTGCCAGGCGGCTCGCACGTCGCGCAAGCGAACGTGCTGCCAGGCGGGGTGGGCGTGGAGCGTTTGCGACTCTTTCTGCATGTAATCCGTAATCCCCGGCCAGGGACCGGGGACTTTAAAAAAGCCCCAGTGAGAAATCGGGGGCGTTTCGGATTCCCCGGAGCTCGGTTGCCAGCGCCAGAGGCCGTTGAGACAAATGCGCTCTCGAGTGGGCGTGGTCTCGGACCATGCACGGTCTGTTCGCCACTCGGTGTACACGCCCGGAGGCAGGGGGACCTCAAATTCCCCGACCCGGGTCGGGCCCGGTGGGGTCGGGTTCCCCATTGCCCCGACCAGGGTTGAACCGAGGACCATCATGGCAAGGGCTCCCCGGGCGCGTGGCATACACGGCAAGAAGGGGCACCGGCCGGCTGTCAGGCACTTGAAGCCGGAGCTCCTTGTACCAAGGCCCGCCGCTCCGGCTTCCGACCCGATCTCTGGTTCCGAAAGCCAGCCCGCGTCGGCGTCCATGCACTCGCGAGGCACAATGGCCACTTCCGAAGCAGCATCGAGTCGGAAGCCGTGAGAAAGCCGGGATGTGGACACGGAGCTGGCGGCGGCGGCCGCCCCGCACCGGGCGCTGCGGACGGCGTGGTTCAAACCCATCGCGATGAAGATCCGACGATGCATTCCCGTTTGGCAACGGCAAAGGAACATCTCGGCTTGCAGACCGCGGGAAGGCTTCGGACCTGACGGCTCCCTTGGCGCATGGTGGTCGGGCCCTCGGCACCGGCTGAAGGTCTCATCCACGGGCAGCAGGCGTTCATTTGACACACTGCCGGGCGCCGCGTACGCTGGCGGAGGTCAGTGCCCGGCAAAGCAAGGGGCTTGCGCACGGAGGCAACCGCACCCGATGCGGATTCCGCGGATCTCTCCGGGGCAAGCGGGACTGTCGGGCCCGGCCATCACGAGACATCGCCATGAAAACCACTCCTCGACTCCTCTCTCTGATGTTGGCGGGCGCCGCGGCGCTGGCGCCCGTGGGAAATGCCCTCGCACAGATCACCGTCAAGGTGGACTCCACCAAGACGTGGCTGGGTTGGATGAACGTGTTCAACATGGATAACTCATGGGCGTTCGGGCAGGCCTGGGGAATTGGTGATTTGCGAGCCACCTTCGAACCGAGCCGGACCAACGCCACGCGCGTCGTGTTGCGTGTCAACACGAACACGTTCAACACCAACGGGTTCTGGAATCTTCCGGATGGCACCCCCAACAAGCTGCTGGAGGCCAACCTGTATGTGGATGTGGGTACGCTGTACGCCGGCAACGATGTGACCTTCATCGGCCGCGTCGAGTCCAACAGCCTGCCCGCCGGCTGGACATGCGTGGCCGTGATCAAGGAATTCGCCCCCGGTTACGCCTATCTGGGCGACACGCGCGCGGAGTTGGTGACGGGCTCGGACTTCGCCGTGACGCGTTACATTCGGCCCGGCAACATTACGCAGTACGGTTTTCTGCTGTACGGTCCGAACGCAAGGCCGGACGCGCCGGAGGCGTTCGAGGGGGTCAGCATCCTGGTGGACAATGAAGATCCATCCATTACAGCGGAACCCCTGCCCCAGCGGGTCATGGTGGGCGGCACGGCCCGTTTCACGGTGGCAGCCACCAGTTCGGCCCCGTTGAGTTACCAGTGGAAGCGGGATGGCGTGCCGCTGACGGAGGGCGGGCGTTTCAGCGGGGTTCGGACCGCAACGTTGACAATCACCGGTGCGCAGTTGGAGGACGCCGGCTTGTACACGGTCACGGTGAGCTCCACCGCCGGAACGCGGGAGTCCCAGCCGGCGCGGCTCCGGGTGCTGACGCCGGCCGAGTACGCCAACTGGCTGGACAATCCGAGCTTCGAGACGGATGTGGAGCAGCCGTGGCTGGTGCCTCCGCCGTGGTTCAATTTCTCGGGCGCCGCCCTGGCCAGCACCAACGACTTTTACGGGAACCAAATCGACTACCCGGTGCAAGCGAAGGACGGGACAAATGTGGTGCGGATTTACAACGCCGGGGAGTGGAACGGGGTCTTCCAGGATCAGCCGGCGGCGCCGGGCGACATCTTCACCGCCGATGGCTGGTTCTGGCTCTCCAGCCAGGACGCCCTGGCGGGGAATACGAGTCTGCAAATCGAAGTGCAGTTCCGGGCCGGGCCGGTGCCGCTGGCCATGTGGGTCTCCGCCCCGGTCAACCAGGATTCGCCCAGGGATCAATGGTTGTATCTCGAGGTGACCAACGGTGTGCCCGCGGGCTGGACGCAGATCAGCACGGAAAACGCGCGGTACCTGGTGGCGCCGCCGGGCACCGAAACGGTGCGATTCCAACTGACGTTGCACAATCAGGGCGGCGGCACGGGCAACGTCTACGCGGACGCCCTGCGCCTGATGAAGAAGGAGCGGGTCCGGATCACCGCGCGCCGGGTGGGCAATGAAGTGGAGTTGTCGTGGCCCACGCAGGGAGCGACGCAATACCAGGTCATCGCCACGGAAGATCTCGCCCAGCCGGTGTGGGCGCCGGTCGGATCGCCGGTCGAGGGAGACGGTTCGGTGAAGGCCGTGCGGATTCCGTTGGGACCGCAATCGCGGTTCTTCCAGGTGTTGACATTGTGAGCGGGACGGTCCGGGGATGAACCGGCCCTGGGTCCTTCATGCGCCCACGCGGTGGGCTGCCTGGCTGAGCCGCGTGGGCGCGCTGTTGTTCTGGTTGGGGACTTGCGGGGCAGACGCGCAGGTGCGACCGGGTTGGACGCTGGTGTGGGCCGACGAGTTTGACGGTCCGAACGGGAGCCGTCCGAACCCGGAGTGGTGGGTGTACGATCGGGGCGGCGGCGGCTGGGGGAACAACGAGCTGCAGACGTACACCGACCGCACGAACAATTGCCGGATCGAGAACGGTTGCCTCGTGATCGAGGCGCATCGGGAGACGTTTACCGGGTCGGACGGCATCACCCGGGCCTACACCTCTGCGCGCATCAAGACGCAGGGCCGCCTGGAGTGGCTGTTTGGCCGGATCGAAGCCCGGATCCGCGTGCCCCGGGGTCAGGGGTTGTGGCCGGCCTTCTGGATGTTGGGCACGAATTTCCCCTCGGTCGGCTGGCCGAACTGCGGGGAGATCGACATCATGGAAAACATCGGTCGGGAGCCCTCGACCGTGCACGGCACGATTCACGGCCCGGGGTACTCCGGTGGGAACGCTGTGGGCGGGCGGTACACGTTGCCCGGCGGCGCGGCACTGGCGGACGATTTTCATGTGTTCGCGGTGGAATGGGAAACCAACCGGATCCGGTGGTTCATCGACGATACGGTGTACTTCACCGCCACGCCGGCCTCCCTGCCCACCGGCCGGCCCTGGGTGTTCCATCAATGGCCCTTTTTCCTGATTCTCAACGTGGCGGTGGGCGGCAACTGGCCGGGTGCCCCGGATGCCACCACCGAGTTCCCGCAGCGCATGTGGGTGGACTACGTGCGCGTATATCAACGCACACCGGCGCTCCCGGTCGGTTGCGGCGGGAATCTCCTGGCGAATCCGGGATTCGAAACGGGGGATTGGTCGGGATGGACACGGTTCGGAGGCAACACGTATTTGCACAGCCGCACGGAGCGGCCGGTGCACACGGGGATGTACGTGTTCAAGGTGTTCGGCCAGTTCACCGGGGCTTCCAACGATTCCGGCGTGTCTCAAGAGTTGCCGGTGTTGCCGGGGCAGCGGTTCCGCGCCGCCGGGTGGGTCATGAATCCCGCGGACGACCGTCTGGCGGGAGAGAACCACGCGTGGCTGGAAGTGTCGTTTCGGGATGCCGCGGGCAACGCGCTGGCGGTGTACCGGTCGGCCCCGGTGACGGCCGCTACGCCGGCCGGCACCTGGTGGCGGCTCGGGGTGACGAATCGAGTGGATCCCACGACAGGGGTTGTGTGGGAGCCGGGTCCGGAGTTGGTGGCCCCGTTCGGCAGTGTGCGGATGCGGTTTCAGGCCGTCTTTCGGCAGCCGGCCCTGGCGGCCGGCTCGGTGTTGTTCGACGATTTGGAGTGTGTCCTGCAGCCGGCGCCGCCAGTGGCCCTCGAGGTCCACCGCCAGGGCCAACAGCTCGTGCTGCGCTTCCCCACCTGTCCCGGGGCGCAGTACGCGCTGTTGGGGTCGGACCAGTTGCCGCCGGTGCAATGGCAGTTGGAGCGGCTGTGGACGGGCGACGGCGACCAAGCATCCGTTTCGGTGGCGTTGGATGCGGGTGCTGCGCGGTTCTTCACGGTTCAGCGCTGGTGAGGCGGTTCGAGCACGCGTTGCAATGCAGGAAAACCGCGGTTTTTCGGATATTTTCCGCTTGCAGGACGTGCCCGGCGCGTTTTAATAGCCCCGCAACGTCGGACAGTTTCAACGCAACGAACAACACGGAAAGGTCATATGGGCAAAGCACTCTCGAAATCGCAGATCGCGTCCACCCTGGCCGAGAAGGTTGGCATCACCAAGAAGCAGGCAACGCTGTTCCTGGATGAGCTGGCGCAACTGGCGTACAAGCAGGCCAAAAACACGTTCACGCTGCCCGGCTTGGGCAAGCTGGTGCTGGTGAACCGGAAGGCCCGCAAGGGTCGGAATCCGGCGACGGGCGAAGTGATTCAAATCCCGGCCAAGCGCGTGGTGAAGTTCCGCGTCTCCAAAGCGGCGAAGGAGGCGATCCTGGGCTCGAAGTGAATTGGCTCGGAAGACGTTCGAGGGCACCTTGAGTCGTTCAGGGTGCCCTTTTTCATTCCGGGCGGGCCGGGGGACGAATGGGTGTGAGGGCCACGGGCGGTGAGACTCGATCCCGGTTTCGGGTGGCAGTCGTCGGCTGCGGCGCCGTCGGCAGCTACTACGGTGCGCGGCTCTGGCAAACCGGCGCGGACGTGCATTTCCTCCTGCGATCGGACTACGAGGCGGTGTCCCACCACGGAGTGCGGATTCTCAGTCCCCTGGGCGATTTTGTGGCCCGACCCCGTTGTGCGCGGGAGCCGTCGCAGATCGGAGTTGTGGATCTGGTCGTGATCGGGTTGAAGACAACGGCCAACGACCAATTCGCGCACCTGCTGCCGCCATTGGTCGGTCCCCAGACGATGGTGCTGACCCTGCAGAACGGACTGGGCAACGAGGAAGCGTTGGCGCGGTTGTTCGCGCCGGAACAAATCCTGGGCGGACTGTGCTTTGTCTGTCTCAATCGAATCGCGCCGGGAGTCATCCGGCATCTGGATCACGGGCTGGTGGTCCTGGGCGAATTTGTCGGTCGACCCCGCTCCCGCACGCAGGCGCTGGCGCACCGGTTTCAACTGGCGGGCGTCCCCTGCCAGGTGAGTGAGGATCTTGCCCGCGCCCACTGGGAAAAACTGGTGTGGAACATCCCGTTCAACGGGTTGGGCGTGGCAGGCGTGGCAGGTCGGGAGCGTCTGAAGCACCCCGAGGATGGGCCCATCGAACCGTGTCGGTCGGAATGCCTCACGACGGCGGAGTTGCTGGCCGATCCGGAATGGACGCGTTGGGTGCGCGAGTTGATGGCAGAGGTGATCCGGGTTGCGCGCGCACTCGGGCATGAGGTGGCCCCGACCCTGGCCGACGAAATGATCGCGCGCACGCGAACCATGGGCGCCTACAAGGCCTCGACCCTGCTGGATTTCGAGCACGGACGCCCGCTGGAGCTGGAGAGCCTGTTTTTGGAACCCCGACGTCACGCGCGCAAGGCCGGGGTGGCCACGCCGCGGCTGGACGCGCTGTGCGAGGTGTTGAGAAGATTGGATGCCTGGCGAAAGGCCCGCTTTGGTAACGGACGGGCGGGCTGAGCAAGCGGCGACCGAACCGGCGCGCGGCACGGCTCATTCGCGCACCAGGAGCGCCACCGCCGTGGCGTGCTGCTGCGTGTGGCTGAGACTGAGCAACACCGTGGTGGCGCCGCGGCGGGCCAGAAGGTCCAGCGCCTTGCCGTGCAGGATCACAAACGGCTCGCCCGTCTCGCGGCGCCCCACCTCCATGTCCAACCAGCCGAGCTGCGAGCCAATGCCCGTGCCGAACGCTTTCGAGATGGCCTCCTTGGCGGCAAAGCGCGCCGCCAAAAAAGGGGCCGGATCGCGATGGGACTGGCAGTAGGCAACTTCCCGCTCGTGCAGGATGCGACGCAGGAAACGCTCCCCGAACCGGGCCTGGCTGGCCCGGATGCGTTCCACTTCGATCAAATCAATACCCACCCCGAGGATCATGCGGACACCGGAAACCGGGCGCCTCATTCGGGTCGGAGCGCCACCCTCTTGCAGCACAAAACCTGACCCGGATTGGTCATGTCAACCGGGATAGCCCGCCATGACGGCCAGCATGTCGCGCACCGCCTGCGCCAGGCCCGTGAAGACGGCCCGGCTGACGATGCTGTGGCCGATGTTGAGCTCCACCAAATGCGGCACGCGGTACAGCCACCGGACGTTCTCGTAGTTGAGCCCGTGCCCGGCATTGACGCGCAGGCCGAGTTGATGCGCCATTTCGGCGCCCGCAATCAGGCGCTGAAGCTCCTGTTCCCGCGCCTCCGGGTGGGCGAAGGACTCGGCAAACCGGCCGGTGTGCAGTTCGACGAATTGGGCGCCGACGCGGGCCGCGGCCTCGATCTGCGGTGGATCGGGTGCGATGAACAGGCTGACCTGAATGCCGGCGTCGTTCATGCGGCGCCGCGTCTCTGCCAGGGCTGCCTCCTGGGCCACCACGTCCAGGCCGCCCTCGGTGGTGACTTCCTCGCGTCGCTCGGGCACAAGGCAGACGATGTCCGGTTTGACCTGAAGCGCGATGCCCACGATCTCCGGCGTGTTGGCCATTTCGAGGTTGAGCCGGGTCCGCACGCTGCGGCGCAGGGCCCAGACGTCCCGGTCCACGATGTGGCGCCGGTCCTCGCGCAAGTGACACGTAATGCCATGGGCTCCGGCTTCTTCGCAAATGCGCGCTGCCTCCACCGGATCGGGTTCCCCGTGTTCACGGCCCCGGTAGCGCGCCTGCCGGAGCGTTGCCACGTGATCGATGTTCACACCGAGTTTCAGCATGGCGCAATCAGGAGCCCGATGAGCGGGCCGTACGGGGCCGGGCCCGGCGTTCCGGAGGCCAGTCGAAGCTCCACGGAAACCCGGGAGCCTCCAGCCAGTGCGCCAGGAGCACGCTTTCCCAACCGGTCAATCCGAGCGGCGCCGTCCGCGTAAAAACCATGCGGTCCGGTCCGGCAGCCACAATGGAGGTGCCCACGTTGCCCACGTTCGTGGTCAGGACCTCCAGCCAGCGGGCGCCCGGCGTGGTCTCGGCCAGTTGCTGGCGTTCGGCCAACAGCAGGGCCACTTGACTGATGATGCGCCAGCTCCGCACCCGTTCGCCGCCCAGCTCCCAATCATAATACACCAGATTGGTCCGACCGAGGATTTGCGCAAACAGGTCGGGTGGAGGCGACTGCAGGCGGGCACTGTTCGGAAACAATCCCGCGAACAAAAAGCCCTGACTGCTTTCCTCGTGTGCCGGCCGACAAAAGGCCCCGAAAAACGGCATCCCATCCCAAAGGATGGCGGGGCGGTTGGTGGGCACGATCCACCAGCCCAATGCGCGCCCCTGACTGTTGGTGTTGAACCACGGCGGCAGCACACGACAGAGCTCGCGCATCGCGTTGGTGGCGTCCGGCACCGGCACGGCCACAAAGACCTGGAAAGGGGCACTGCCCAACGACCAAGCGCAGAATTGGCCGGGCGTCGGAGAGAGATGCAGTCCGGCCCGATTCAGCCACGGTTCCACCCGGGATCGAATCCCGCGCGCGGCACAGAAGCCGACCAGGGGCTCGCGAATCAGGTTCGAGGGAAACAACCACGGTTCAGGGGTCCAACCGTGCGGGCGGGGAAACTTGAGCTCGGCACGAAGTTGCAATTGATCGCCCGAACCGGTCACCAGCAGATCGGTCATCGGCGGGTCCAGCTCTCGCAGCCAGGCGGGGAGTCGATCCTTCAACGCCGGCCAGTCCACGCGCAGCCGCGCCCAATAGCTGGTGGCCACCGGCACCGGCCGATGCCGGGCTTGAATGGCGCGAATCCATTCCCCCGAAAGAACCGGATCTCCCGCCCCGCCGCTGATGAGACACCAGTCTTGGACCTGGGCCAAAAGGATCACACCGCCGCCGGCTGACTTCGGCACGGCCCAGCGCAGCGAGCCGGTCGCAGGATCCACCGTGGCCGGCTGCCCCGTCCATCGCTGGAACAGGGCCTGAAGATTCGTCCGCCACAGGCCCTGCGCACGGCTGTCCAAGTGAACCGCCAGCACCCATTCCGAGGCCTGGCCCGCTCGCGGCTGCCACTGAAAGACATGCTCGGCTTGAATGAGCTGGGACAACAACGGTCGCAGATGGGCCGCCGCCAGTTCCGGGTCCATTCCCCAACGACGCGGCGCCCGGGCCAGTTTGTCCAGGGTCTGCTGCAGCAGGGCCTGGCTTTCGGGCATGGCCAGGAGGCGCTTGGTCTGCGCACCCTGCTCGGACGCCCGCACCGGTGCACTTCCGGCATAATGCCAGTGCACCCAGATCTGCGGCGCCGGCGAAGGACCTCCGCCGCCACAGCCTGCCAACAAGAGAACCACGGGCCCGAAGGCGAACCATCCACGCATAATCGCGCCTTGATGTGCCAGAGAACCATCCCCATGGCAAACTCGAAACCTGTGCGCGAAGCGCAGACGCCCCGCATGCCCAGGGCAGGGGCCCGGCCTTTCAGGCAAACAACAAGTGGCGAGTCGCTCCCTGGAGGACACAATCCGGGGCCACGGATCCCGCGCCCGTGTCCTCACGAAAAAGAAGACGGGAAACCAGAGGCGTTGCACCCGTGGTTTCCCGTCGTTGCGCGGGGATTGCAGCAGGCGTGTCAGCGCGCAAAGCGCAAGCAGCAACCATACGGAAGGAACCCTGCCGCTTCGTGGCACCGGGGCACCCCGCGCCCGGCCCCGTGGCTCCCCACCTGCAAACCCAGTTGTGCGGGGTTACGGGCCGGCGGGCTGCCTGAGGGTGCAATCCCTTCAAGCGGCCACCGCCGGCCCTGTGGCGGGCGATCGGTGGAAACCCGACACGAAACCACCGAACCCGCCTTCGCTCTGAACCCCCACCATCCTCCGTGGCAGCACTCAAAGAGCGAATGCTCAGTCAACCCTGGGTTCGCCTCCCGCGCCGGGCGATCGCCGGCGCTCCGACGAACCAAGCCAATAGAAAGCAAGCTTCGGGCCAACCTCGGTCCCGATCCGGAACCTGCGAATTTGCCCACAAAAACGGCCCGTCCTACGCTGACCCCACAGCACTTCGTCTTTTCGGTTCGGGCAAATTCACGCATGCGGCGTCAATTTCACGCGCCCGGAAAAATCTCCGCCACCGGAGCGGCTTTTGACTTCCCCGGGGGCATTGCCTAGCCTGCAGCCCATGCAAACTGTCCGGTATCGCGACAGCGACTTCGAAGCCCGCCTGGCAGAGGCCTGCGCCGCCTCCAGCCTCTGGGACCCCGAAGTGGAACAACGCACGCGGGCCATCGTGGACGCCGTGAGGGATCGGGGCGACGCGGCCATCATCGAGTTCACCGAGCGATTCGATGGAGCCCGACTGCGCCCCGACCAACTGGCGGTGACCCGCGCCGAGCGAATGACGGCCGCCCTCCAGGCAGACCCGGCCCTCCGAAACGCCGTGGCCGAGGTGCAGCGCAACGTCGCACGATTCGCCCGCCGTTCCCGCCGACGCAACTGGCAAATGCGCAATGCCCACGGGGCCATCGTCGGCGAGAAATTCGACCCTTTCCGTCGGGTGGGCATCTACATTCCCGGGGGCAAGGCCCCGCTGATTTCCACCGCCTTGATGACCATCCCCCTGGCCAAGGTGGCCGGATGCGAAGAAATCGTTGTCTGCACGCCCTGTGACCGGGAAGGCGCGGTGCACCCGGCCTTGTTGTACGCCGCCAGCGCCGCCGGAGCCACCGAGATCTACCGCATCGGCGGTGCCCAGGCCATCGCCGCCATGGCCTACGGCACCGCCACCATCCGTCCGGTGCAAAAGATCTTCGGGCCGGGCAACGCTTACGTGGTCATGGCCAAGCGCTTGGTGGTCGGCCAAGTGGCCATCGATTTGTTGCCGGGGCCGAGCGAAGTGTTGGTCGTGGCCGATGACACGGCCGATCCCCGGTTGGCCGCCGCCGACATGCTTGCGCAAGCCGAGCACGGTTCCGGTCAGGAACGGATCTGGTTGGTCACCACTTCGGCCCGGGTGTTGCGTGCCGTGGAGCGAGAGTTGCAACGACAGGTCAGGCAACTGGAGCGCCGGACGCTCATCGAAACCGTCCTCCAACGGAACACGTGGCTGATTTTGGTGCGCGACCTGACGCAGGCAATCGAAGTGGTCAATCGCCTGGCCCCGGAACACTGCGAGATTCTCACTCGCCAACCGGGCCGCGTCGCCGAGGGCATTCGCACCGCCGGCGCACTGTTCCTCGGCCCCTGGTCGCCCACGGTCGTCGGTGATTACGTGGCCGGACCCAGTCATACGCTGCCCACCGGTGGAGCCGGAGCTTCGTTCGCCGGCCTGACCGTGGACCAGTTTCAACGGCGCACCAGTGTGGTCGCCTACGACCGCGCCTCTCTCCGCCGGGCACTGCCCGTGATTCAGGAGATGGCCCGCCGCGAAGGTCTCACCGCACACGCGCGGAGTGCCGAGCTGCGGCTGAAATGAGGCAAAACCGCGCCACGGAGGGCACCTCGGAGCCAACCCCCGGCCGCACGGATGCCAGCGGCATTCGCTGGGGCTGGGTTGTGGCAGCCCTCCTGGTCTCGGCAGTCCTCGCGGTGGCGCTGTATCGTTGGTGGTTCCCCGAACCGCGCCGTCGCCTGGCTGGTGCCATGGTGCAATGGGTCGGCTTTCTCGAATCCGGCCGGGGCACGAATGGCCTGATGCTGTCCGGCCGACTGCGCGTCACCGACGCGGCCGGGCGCTGGCAGCCATGGCGCGGTGCCGTGCTTGCGTTTCACCTCCAGCCCCCCGACCACGCGCGCCTCGAGTGGCAACGGCCCGAGGGCACCTGCATCTGGATCCGACGCGGCCGGACCTTGGAAGTTCACGCCCCCCAAAAGAGATTCGGGCTGCGGGGCCGGCCCGACCTTTCCTTCGACTACGAAACCGATCCGGAGACGGAAATCCACGCGCTCCCCGAAATCCGATCCCCCGTTCCTCCCGGCAAGGTCTGGATGGCTGCCCTCACGCTTCAAGTGCGGCCCCTGCCCGACCCCATCCCGTCCGACCAAAGAATCTGGGCCGTGGCGGTGCGACCGCAGCCGCGCGTCGTGAGGGCCGGAACTCTGCCGGAGGGCGAAGTTCGTTTCTGGCTGCGGGAGGAGGATGGTCTGCCGGTCCGAGTGGAGTTCTGGAACCGTGCCGGTACTCGCGTGTTGGCGTTGGAATGCGATCAATGGCACCTGGACCGCGCCCCGACAGCCGAGCTCTGGCAACCCGAATGGTCCAAGGGACACCGCATCGAAGAAGTGCCCCTGGCCCTCCTGTCCCGCTACTGGACACGCTGGTGGCAACCCGCGCCCTCTACGCTCCAAACCTCCTCGGGTGCGGCGGCGCGACCGGGCGGGCCCGCGGCCATCGATGGCAGTCAATCGGGAGCGCCCCGGCTCGTGCCGGTGTTGCAGGTCTCCGGCACAGCCGCCGAACGAGCCCGACAACTGGCCCAGCAACAGGTCTGGGGGGTTCACGAGACGGTCTCGGCGCTTGCGTACGGCTGGGCCGTCGAAAAGTCGCTGGAGCAGGGACATTGGCTGGGCCCGAGGCCGCTTCCGGGCCGCAAAGGCTCCGCGACCGCACCCACTGCAGCGATGCACCAAATCGCCATCGCCATGGCCGAATCCAGCGGTTTGCAACCTGAAGAGGTGATCTGGACACATCAACTCGCCGCGCGCCTGAGCGGTTCGGTCTGGGCAGTGGAAGCGGCAGCACCCTCGAGCCACCAAACCATTCTGTTGGGCTACGCAGCTTGGGAAGAGGCACGGTTCGCTGAAGGCTCTCCGCCAATGCTGGTCGTGCACAAACCCGACCGCGGCTCCCCTTGGGCCGGAATCACCCGCGCCGGATTGTTTGGCTGCGTCGCCGGCCTGAATCGCCGCCAATTGGCCGTCGTCGCGCTCGACCAGCCCGAACCCGACGAAATCCCTGACCCGCCGGCGTTCGTACGAGCCGCAGAGGTCCTGGAAACCACGGATAGCCTGGAAACAGCCACGGACCTTCTCCGCCGGGTCGCTTGGACCCATCGAGCGACATGGCTGTTGGCCGAAGGGCTCACCGGCCGGGCGGTCCGCGTGCAGGTCGGACCGGGCGAGTTCGCCGTCGAACCTTTCGCATCCCCTGGCGCACAACACCAAACCTGGGCCTTCCTCGCGGGGCCACCACCGGTGGGAGCCAAACGCTGGAGCCCGAAGGCTGCGTCCCTTCCGAACTCCTCCTCATTCGCAGTGACGGCAATTGAAGAAATCCTTGCGGCCCTGCCGCGCCCCGCACGCGCATGGACCGTTTGTCTGGATCCATCCGAGGGAACTTGTTGGGTGCAACCGGCGGACCTCCTCCAAGAAAGACCCGGCTTCAGGCCGCCCTCATGGAACCTGCTTGCCTGGTTGGTCGAAAACGAGAGGCCCTGATTCCCGCCCGCAAGACCCGAATCGATGGCCCCTGGGACGCGCATGAAACTTGATCGTTGGTTCCGGATCGCGCTGCAGGTCCTTCTCTTTCTTCTGGCCTGCGCCGTCAGCCTCACCGGCTTGGTGGTCCTGTACTTCCACCCGCCCACGCGCTGCTTGCGCGGTTTGGTTTATGGAGAACGCCACGGCCGGCCGTTGACCATGGACGTCGCCTTCCCGGCCTCGCCGAACGGCCGGGGCGTGTTGCTCATGATGAGCGGCAGCTGGAAATCGCGCCCGGGCAGTTTCCGCCCTTGGCTGGTGGCTCCGCTGCTGCGACGCGGCTACACGGTGTTCGCCATCTATCACGTGTCCCAGCCCGAAGCCACCGTCATGGAAATCGTCGAGGACGTGTGCCGTGCGGCACGGCACGTCCACCAACATGCGTCCGAATACGGAGTGGATCCCCAGAGCCTGGGCGTCACTGGCGGCAGCTCCGGAGGGCATTTGGCCCTGATGCTCGCCACCGGCGCATGTCCGGGCGAAACTCAGGGAACCCCCGGAGGAGACGCGCCTGCCGGCTTGGTGCGGGCCGCAGCAGTATTCTTTCCCGTAACGGATCTCTTGAATCTGGGCGCCTCCACGGAGAACGCCGGCGATGGCGGGCCGCCCCGCAGTTTCGTCCGCGCCTTCGGACCTCAGGCCACCAACCTGGCTCAATGGCGGGCCATCGGTCGAAGCGTCTCGCCCATCTACCATGTGCATCCTCACCTGCCGCCCATCCTGATCCTCCACGGGGATGCCGACACTTTGGTCCCGCTGGAACAGTCGCTGCGGTTTCAGGAGGCCGCCCGCCGGCTCGGAGGCCACGTGGAAGTTCGCGTCAAACCCGGGGGACGTCACGGATGGTGGACCCTGCCGTGGGACATTCGCGCCTTCGCGGATTGGTTTGACCGCCACATGGGCCCTCCCGCGTTCGAGGCCCGACGAAGAAAGTCTTTGCCGCGTGCCGCGACGAGCGACGTCATCGACCACGCATCGCTCCGGACCACCCAGTGGCTCGGGCCGGCAACGGCCGTGAACTTCACGGCGCCGTTCTCACCAACTCTTTCAAAACCGCTTGATACGTCTGCAACGCCTCCGGACTGAACAACACCACGCGCACTTTTTCCAGCGACGGTTCGCGAAGTAGAAAGCCAAGAATCTCGGTCAGCGCAATCCGCGCGGCACGGTCCATGGGAAATCGGTACGCCCCCGTGCTGATGGCGGGAAACGCCACCGTCCGACAACCATGCTTCACCGCCAACTCCAGTGCATGCCGATAACAACTTGCCAGTAACTCGTCCTCCCCGTGTTGGCCGCCGCGCCACACCGGTCCGACCGCGTGAATCACATAACGGGCTGGCAACCGGTAGCCGCGCGTGATTTTGGCCTGTCCCGTGGGACAACCGCCCAACTTCCGACATTCCTCGAGCAACTCCGGACCTGCTGCCCGATGAATCGCCCCATCGACACCGCCGCCACCCAGCAGCGACTCGTTGGCCGCGTTGACGATGGCATCCACGGCCTGCTGTGTAATGTCCCCCACAACCAGTTCCAACCGTGGCAAAACCGCTTCGAACGTCATAAGCCTCCTCCCCAAGATGCCGCTCCTCTGCCTCCGCGCAAGGCGCTGATGAGTCCACCGAAAGGGGGCCGGCTTGTTTGGATTGTGAGTGGTGAGCGAAATGATCAAAGACCGACCCGGTTGCTCATGGAGGAACCTCTTTCACGGACACGTTCGTTCCTCTCCGTTTGTGCCTTGGGAACCGGCGCCTCCCCGGATCCTGTATGACCCGAAAGGGGCCATTGCCTGGACGACCCGGGCAGAGTGCAGTTTTCGAGCACCGGCCTCAAGCATCCCAAGGGAAATGCTGTTTCCCTCCGTTCTCCCCCCGCTGACACCCGAAACTCCAGAAAGCTTACCGCGGCTTTCAAACCCGAAACGCGTCACAGGGCGGATCCGCGGCGAGGAAGACCCTGACTGAGCCAGGGCCGCAAGCATCGATCCCTCCCATCCAGCCGCAGAATCATTTCCGTGCAACGCATCAAGGATCGGGAACGTCTCCCATCTTCGGCGCGCCGTGGACTTGCCCCAACGGGGGGCGCAGTCACCAGCCCGTGCCACTGCCCCGGACAAAACTGAATCGCCCAACATGGGATGATTGGTCGCGCCTTCCGTGCGTCGTGGGTCCGCCCCACCGGGGCGGAAATCCACCAGCGCAGCGCAACGCCTTGGGCAGGCAGCCAACCCGACATCGACCACACCCTTGGAGGGGCCGAATCCGGTGCGGGCACGCCCGGCCCGTCCGAAGGACGTTCTCGGGTTGTGCCCTCTCAGGGCGGGGCGGGTTTCAGGGGCCGAGTTGCCAGGGCGTTGCCCCGGGGCCGGTGGATGGAAGCGCCCTCGGCGCGCCCCGTTGCCGCTGGGTTGCCCCAGGTCTGATACGGTTCGCTGTACTCTTCGGCTGGTCGCGCTTCTCTGCAGTCCGGTTCGGGACTTGTCAACCGAGGGCCGGGCCGTGAGGAACCGGATTGCCCCGATACCGGATGAGCGGTTTGCGCCTTTGGCGCGTTGTGGGCTCCCCAGCGGGGCGAGAATTCAAAAGCCCGGAGCGACGCCTTGAGTGACCGGATCCAACCCCGCCCTGAAAGGGTGCAATTCGCCGTGACACGCCCGGTCCTGGCGACCGGGTGACCTCGCGCGACGCCTTTTCAGGGCGCGCTGAGTCTCGGGCGGATCCATTTCCTCGGGAGTTCTACCCGGGGCCGATGGATTGGATGGACCTTTTGCGCGCCATGTGTCCATCCCAACGGGGCGGCAATCCGCCAGCCCAGGGCAACGCCCTGGGTGACCGGACCCGTCCGGTCAACCCGCCCTGAAGGAGCGGAACTCGATACGGCACTCCGGCCTTGATGATGGCACGTCACCAGCTACCGCCCTTTCAGGCGCGGTCCATCTTGGGAAAACGAGTTCCCTGGGCGCCGCCAGGGACAACCGATGGGACACCCCACTAGCGTGTTGCCCCAGCGAACAACAGCCTGACGAATGACAGCGACGGGGGTCTCGAAAGGCTGCGGCAGAATTCTTTCGCTCATGGACCCTGGATGCTGAAGCGTTGGGCCATGGCCCGGACATCACGCGCCTTCAGCAACACCCACCTTGAGGCATTCCTTCAGCCAATGCGGCCGATGTAGGACACCGGAAGCCAGGTCGGCCTGCCAAGCCCTGCACATCTGCCCCCTGCGCCGGCTGCGGCCCAGCGAGTTTCAGGCCCTGTTTGGCTGCCGGTTTGTGCAGTCCCCAAAGCACTAACGCCGGAGGCCAAATCCCGGCCCGGCCGCGCACTGCCCCAAGTCGCCGAGCGCCGGTCATCAAGCCCGGCTCGAGGACTGTGCAAAAGAGCCTTGAGCTGGAAATCCACTGCCGCTGCCAAAGCCAAGGCCCGGATGGGCACCCGATGTGGGGTCCGACGGCTCCAGCCACTCAACCAACTGCTGATCCAATGTACGCGCTAACCAGATGGGTGGAATTCCATCCCCCATTAGATATCGAACTCCACCGACCTTGGCCCCGGCCCCAGTGGCAATTGACGAACACCGACGCGCCGAGGCGGCTGCGAAGCGTCCGGTTGACTTGCAGGACGATTCCCAGTGTTGGTTCACCAGCCTGATTGGCTGCCAGGCAGGGCTCCGGACCTCGCACGATCCCGCGAAAACTCCATGATGTCCACAGAGTCAGAACCACGCAGCCCGTTGATCAAGGGTCGGCCTGCCATATGGATGTCCTTTCTCACTGCGGCTCTGTCTGCCACTGCTCTGGCATCCGGTGGCTCGCGTTCGGGAGACTTGACCGGGTATATCACCTCGCAGGTTGCGAAGGATGAACAGCCCATGCCGACGAACGCCGTTTTTCCCGAGGCGCCGGCTCGTTGGGCTATCAAGCGCGACAGCAGTCGCGCTCACGCCCACATAACAGGTGCACCCTTCGAGCGCGTCGGCGCAGTCATGACGGGGGGCTTCGGTACACCGGGAATCGCCGATGCCAGCACCATGCAGGGCCTGCCACGGCGAGTCTGAGCAACCACCGACACGGGTGTGGCCGTCCAGCTCATGGGCCGACCAAACGGCGCGGACATGATCGGGATCCTGGGTATGCGGGACACGAGCGACATTCTCGCAGGCATGCAGGAGAAACGATGATGGCCCCTGGGAACCGCGCGTCGCAGCAGACCGCACGGAGGACAATGCGCCTGCAGACGTCCCCTCCCCTGCGCGGACCTGCCGGGCTCGGGACGCGATTGCTCCCAATCCGCGTCACGAGCAAAATTCCGTCATGTCTGGTCGCCTGCGCGATCTACGCCGCTCTGGGAGCGGTGGACACATCGCCAGTGGCGGCTCTCCTCCGGAGGCGCGTTCCCTGGCGCTCTTGGGACCTGTTCAACGTGGTCGTCCCATTCTGCGCTTGGACGGGGTTGATGTCCTCCGGTCTGTCCACGGGCTCGAAGAGGCTCTCGAATCTTTCGCTCGAGCCGGCCAATGCTCGCCACGGCTCCGACCCTCGGAGCATCAGCCCGAGTCGCCATGAGCACCAGCAACACGGCAAAGGCAGCATTCGCTCCGACATTGGTCGGCCCGTGCTTCGTTGCCGCCACCACTTTTTGGATTGTCGCGGCACTACCAGAATGAAAGCCTCAAGTAGACCAAACAGGACCGCGTACCGGCCTCGCGCCCCGCTTGCGAACCGGAGGTCCTTGTTGGGGCGCCGGGGAGCCGGATGACAAGGCCGCTTCGCACGCGTGGAAGCCATCGCACCTAGATCCGATTTGAAAGCGTTCGTTCGCCATGCCATCTGAGGCGCCGCGATTGCGGCGGAATTATTTGGCTTTTGGGGAACCGTTATCAGATCGAGCCAGTGGGTCCCCCAGCAGTTAGGGGGGCGGTGGGACAACTGGACCAGCCAATCATGGAAAGGGCAGTACGGGCGCGACGGAATACGCTGTTGGCAATCCGTTAAGGAGAGATGACGTCCATTGGGTCCATCATGCCGCCTAACGGAGGGGCGAGATCGAATTCGCCAGCAGCTTTGTGGTGATCCTGCAGGCGGCCCGCGCGCCGGGTGGTCGAGCGTGGATGATGGGTTGATGAACATCGCCGGGAAAATTGCTGAGGGAGTGCTTGTGGCCCTTCTGCTCTACATTGGCCTTGGCATTTGTGCCATGGGGTGGAGCGAGCGACGGCTACGGCCTGTTCGAGGGGGAATGTCCCAAATGGAAGTTCGCCGTTTGCTCGGAGAACCCGTTCGCGTAATCGAGCGGACGAACGGCACAAGGGTGTGGGACTATGGCAAGTGGCCGCCCCTGACCGAGGCCCGCGTTTACTTCGATACCAACGGGTTGGTTCTCGCGATCGAAACGGATTGAACCGTCGACGCCGGCCGATGCAACCGGTGCAAACAAGAGCGGCTCAGGCTTGTAGTGTCGCGACTTTGCGCATCTCCTGCATCGGATCACAGGTGGCTTCGCGTTCACGGCCCTGTGCCTGACCTCCCCGTCCGACTGGATCATACGCCGTGCGACGTTCCAGGCTCATCCTCGGTTGGTTGGTCATCGCAGCAGCAGCTGCATGGGCTCTGTATGACTGGGTTTTCATCTCGGAAGGCCCGGCTTACTTTTCCGCCGATTGGCGTCGGATCGCCGGGGTTGCCGTACTCAGTATCGTCAGCGGCCTGGTCGTCTTCGGTTTCATGCAGTGTCCAGAGCCCGTTCGTCGGAGGCTGGCCGCCATGATCTTTGGCTCCGGAGCCCTGCTGGCGATCGCTGGCTGCGGTTATAGTCTTTGGCAGTTGGTACGCCTGCGCGAGTTCCTGCCGGAGGTGCGCCTATTGTGGCTAGTGCTGGGAGGCCAGGCTGCCCTCTGCTTACTGTTCGGTGTGTTGTGCGTTCGGCTTTGGCTTCATTATCGTAAGAGATGAGGCGAACGATGGCTGGCCAGATCAGTGGAGCGAACCGCCGTCCCGCTTCTCCGCTCCAGATCGAGCGGCGGTTGGGCCGTGCCCGTGCAATGCATCGCCTCTGTCAGCAGCTGTGCCGGCTCGCGCAGTGAGGAGGCCGCCGGACCTTTTTCCAACAGTGTCCGCAAGCTGTTGCGCAGCCGCGCACCGGCGCCAGGCCGGACCGGCCCGGCACTGGTTTGTCGGGAACGTCGGCGCGCGTCGCGGCATGCACTTTCAGCTCGGACGGCGCCGGCGGCAGAGTGGGCACGCTCCCCTTCCGGACGGACTTGCGTGCGCGCGGCATTCCGTCCCTCGACGACTTGAGCGAACCCGAGGGCCGTTGTGGCCCGGTATGAAGGATTTTCCCCGGACCGGCATCCGCACAGAACTCCAAACGCCCCACACCACGACCCTGGGCCGACGATCTGCCACCCGATAGTCAGGGGTGGCAACCGCCACGCCCCGGCCGCGTTCGTGGCAGCGCATGCTCAGGCGCCGCGGTTTGCTTCGGCTGCTCGAATGGCTGCCTGGCGTCTGTTCCAATGGCGCACGGCTAGCAACAGGGCGACGACATAACCGCCGATCAGTGCAGACTTGTAGGGCATCGGCAAAAACCACATGCCGAGCGCAAAGAGACAGACGCCCATCCAACACACAATACTGGCGCGCACCACGAGAGCCCGTTCGCGCGGGCCCTGTGTTCTCTTGAGGGCATAATACGTGCCAATCACTCCACCCAGAATGCCGATGACCCCGCCAAGGATGCCCCCAACCCACCCGCCAACCTGTCCGAGAGTTTCCTGGTCCATAGGTTTCCTTTCGATTCCGGGGTATGCTGACGCCAAGCAGGCTGTGGAACAACCTGTTTGTTCGGAAAACGGCCGCGCCACAGCCACAACTTGCACCGGCGCTTATGGGGAAGGTTCTCCTCTTCAGGAATTCGGGGATTCGATTTCGGCGGCTCGCGGCCGGGCGGCAACCGGGTGCCCTGTTGACAGCAGAGCCGTGGCAAAAGCCGCGCTCCACCTTGGGCAATTCCCGTTGGGTCGTGAGGGCCGCAACCCGTGAAGGCCACGAACCGATCATACGGGTCTCCCAACGCCTTCAAAGGTAGGAGCGCAGTCTCAACAAGCTGGCCGCCAACGGGAACCGGCCGACCTCAACAAAGACTCTCCCTCGGGGGCCGGCGGATCGCCCCCAGGCTCAACGCCTCACCGCGGTGGTTACGATCCGCGGCCCTGGGTCCATGTTTGGTTCCCCGGCCCGCCGCCAAATGGTGGCGGCCCCCCTGAAAACCCGAACCACCGACGGAAGTCGGCGGGAAGTCTTCCACGGACGATCCGCCCCGTTCCCGCGGCGGCTGCTGAACAGGTGCCGGATCGTCCGCTGAGTGCAGCCGGCAACGTCGGTCATCTGCCTGAGGCTCAACAAGGTTGGGACCTCGCCCGCAGCCACCGCGGCTCATAACAAATGAGAGCTCGTGCACATGGAACGGATTGCCGGATCGACCTGCAATCGTCCTCGGTATCCGGACGGTCTGAGCGGCGCTTTCAAAGATTGCTCGGAACGGTCAAACGTTCTGTTGACGCCGAATCCTCATGGGCGTATATGCTTGCCTGGTTATATGCAACTGGCGCAGATCTATCGGTGCCTGTGCGATCCGACCCGGCTGCGGATCGTGCATTTGCTGACCCACGGGCCGCTCTGTGTCTCTCACATCCAGGACATCCTCGGCCTGCCCCAGGTCGTTGTCAGCAAACACCTGGCCTATCTGCGTCAGAAGGGCATGGTGGAAGCGCGGCGGCACCGCCAGTGGATGATTTATGCGTTGCCTTCGCATGCGCCGCCCGAGCTGGCCGCCCATCTGCGCTGCCTGGAGGAATGTGCCGAAACCCAACCGGTTTTGCGCAAGGATTTGCGCCGTCTGCAGGAGCGACACCGCTTCTGCAAGTGGATCGGGCAGGTGTTTGCCACTGCGGCACCCCGCCCGGCTTTCAAAACCACTCGGTCGGCCTGAACCTGTTTGAAGGGGAAAAGAGCGCATGCAAACGTACGAGTACCCGTGTCAGGCTTGCGGTCAACACTTCGAAGCGCAGGCTATGCGGACCGACCAGAACGAAGGTTTCAGACCTTGTGAGCCGCGTTCCGGGGCGCGGCGGACGATCCGCGCTTCCGCCTTCATGTGCTTGGTGGCGGGCCAGCGGGACACGAGCCCCAGCGGGCACCGCCGCCGGGCCGGATGAACCTGTTGAGGATCACGTTCCAGCCCTGTCCCCGGGATCTCCGGGCCGTGCACGTGCGATTTGGCTCAAAGAGCATCGCGCCGAGGTCGTTGAAATGCGATTTTTCAAATCCTCCGCACCACCCGCTGGTCTCCGGGTCATGGGGGTGAATCGCCCGCAGAACCGTGCATCGCCGCCGGCCCCGGTGCGTGGGCCTGCCGGGCAACGCGGCCGGCCAGACCTGGATGGCACCAAACTCCCGTGCCGTGAGGACTCCCTTGCGGCTGAATGCTCGCACCCGACGCAACGGATCGCCGGCCGCTCCGGAGCGACAGGGGCCGGACGTACCACTCTCCGGGGAAGACGAGCAGCAGACCCGCGAGCACTCGCCGTTCCGTCGAGGTCATCGCATCGCAACCGCTCATGAAAGACAACGCATCGCAAACCGCACCACGGCTTCAGAATCAGTCAACCACAACCCTGCATTCTCGACCCGGCGTTCCTGAAGAACCACGGGCCGCGCTGCCCGCGCGACTGAACTTTTTCGAGCGCTACCTTTCGCTCTGGGTGCTGCTTTGCATGGGAGTGGGCGTGGCGCTGGGCAAGTTTCTGCCCGACACCGTCGCCGCCCTGAGCCAACTCGAATTCGGTCAGGGTTCGCAGGTAAATATCCCCATCGCGATCCTCATCTGGCTGATGATCTACCCGATGATGCTGAAGGTTGACTTCCGCGCATTGGCCGGAGTGACCAAACGCCCCAAGGGCCTGCTGATCACCCTGTTCGTCAACTGGCTGGTCAAACCCTTCAGCATGGCCTTTTTCGCCTGGCTCTTCTTGCAGCATGTCTTTGCCCCGTGGATCGAGCCCGAGGTCGCCCGCGATTATACCGCCGGTCTGATCATCCTGGCCGCCGCGCCCTGCACCGCCATGGTCTTTGTGTGGAGCTACCTCACCGACGGCGACCCGGCCTACACGCTGGTGCAGGTGGCTCTCAACGACCTGATCATGCTGTTTGCCTTCGCGCCCATCGTCATGTTCCTCTGCGGCGTGGCCAACGTGATCGTACCCTCGAAGGTGCTGATCACGTCGGTCGTCGTGTTCATCGTCATCCCCCTGGTGGCCGGATATTTGACGCGCACCAGCCTGCTTCGAGCGCGCGGCCAGGAGTGGTTCGAGACCCGTTTCCTGCCCAGATTCCATCCGGTAACTGTGCTGGCCCTGCTGGCGACGCTGGTTCTGATTTTTGCCTTTCAGGCCGGGAACCTGACCACGAGATGGTTTGCCGTGCTGCTGCTGGCCGTGCCGATTCTGGTTCAGGTGTATTTCAACTCCGGTCTGGCGTACGGGCTGATGTGGCTGTTCCGCGTGCCGCACAATGTGGCCTCGCCGGGAGCGCTGATCGGGGCCAGCAACTTCTTCGAGCTGGCCGTCGCGGTGGCGATCACGCTCTTCGGCCCGGACTCGCCGGCGGCGCTGGCGTGCGTCGTGGGCGTACTGGTGGAAGTGCCGGTGATGCTCTCGGTTTGCCATCTCTGCAACCGCACCCGCGCCCTTTATGAGAGCCGTTTGACACCCGGGTCTGCTTGAGACGGTCCCGCCATTCTCGATCTCTCACAAACAGCGCTGACGTCGTCCCGGCCCCTGGATCGGTGACGCGCCGCTGGAGCAGTTCGGCATGATCAGCGGATCTGGTTGGCGAATGATCCGCAGTTTTCAACAGTTACCAAGGGCGGACCTGCATTGGTGCTACTTTTTCTCCGGGGCGCCCCGCGTCGCCACCAGTGGGACGCTACCCCGAGCCCACATCCTTCAACAAACGGCAGTCCCTGGACCTACCATCGGCGGCACCTCAGCGTGGGTGTATGATCGCACCGACTTTGCGATCCTTCGGGTCTGATTTGGGTTGGCGGCGGATGAGGCCCGAACGATACCTAAAGGTGAGCCAGCTCGCCGCGGAGGCCGGCGTCGGCGTGCGAACGCTGCATTCCTACGAACGGTTCGGTCTGCTGCCCAAGCCGGAACGGTCGGCTGCCAACTACCGGCTTTATCCGCCGGGGCTGCTCGATCAGGTGCGGTTCATCAAAAAGGCCCAAGCACTGGGGTTCGCCCTAGAGGACATTGAAGAAATTCTGACGTTGGGCCGACAAGGGCGTGCCCCGTGCAGGTCAGTAGTCGAGATCGCTAGGTGGCATTTGGCGGGGTTGGAAATGCAGCTTGCGGCCCTGGAGGAATTTCGGGGCGGGCTCCAAGCCTTTGTGTCCCAATGGGAAGAGGAGACCTCCCGTCCCCGGAAACGCGCCAGGGCCTTCTGTGATCTGATCGAGCGGCTGCCCCTGCCACCCCGGACGGGCAGGCCGAAACATTTTTCCAAAAGCCCTTGACCCTCCAGCCGACCAGAGGCCGTAGGCTCGGGCAAGACATCGAAGATGGAGAACGCATATGGACAAATGGAACGCTCTGCAAAAGGTCACTCTCGCCGGCAGCCTGCTGGCCGCCATTACCGCATCGCTTTGTTGCATCGGCCCGCTGGTGGCCGTGCTGCTGGGCGCGGGCGGCTTTGCCGCATCCGCGGCGTTCGAGAAATGGCGCCCGGTGTTTCTGGTCGTGGCGTTCGTCCTGCTGGCCGCGGCCTGGTATCTGACGTATCGCAAGCCGAAAGCCGCTTGCGAGGAAGGCTCCGCCTGCGCGGCCCGACCCGTCGCCAGATGGAACAGAACTCTTCTATGGTTGGCCACCGCGCTGGTGGTGGCCGCGGCGGCGTTTCCGGGTCTGTCGTCGGTGCTGTTGCGAGGCGAGCTGCCGGGTTCGGGCGCCTGTTGCGTGCCCGCCGTCTGGAACCCTTCGCCAAGGGTGGCCGCCACCACCGCCGTGGCCGTGCGGTCCACAATGCCCGAGTCCGGGCTGCCCAACTGCCGCGAGACCGCGGCCCTGCTCCGTCTGGCGCCTCGTCCGCGCCGGCGGGTCCAGCGGGGGGAGCCGGTAGAGGATCCGCGGCAACCAAGGCCCTCTCCGCCGGGCTCTCTACACGCCGGCCTGCGGGCAGCGCGGGTCAACGGTTCCCTGTGGCCCTTCTCTCAAGGCCTGCGCGCCGCGGTACCCCCAGCCAACGTGGCCCCAACAGCGGCCCTTCGACCACGCATCCTCCTCATGGACCACGGGGTCAACGGCCCCCCTCGTGCGGCGACGCAATAAATACCGATCCGCTTAACCCCAATCGCAACCGTGCTTGGGGCAGAGCTTGCCAGTGCCCTTGCAATTAGGACACGGTTTATCGGCATAGCCACTTAACACGGATCCCTGATACGTTGTCCCCTTGCCTTTGCACTTAGGGCACTCCGTGAGTCGTGATCTGCATTTTCTGCAATATTGATCTGCCATATCGCAGACACTTCTTGTATGCTTCAACTGCGTGACTACCCACCTGGCTTCGGCATGGGCCCGGTCTCCTACGCGGCCATCCCTGGCCCCTGTGAGGATCCCTACCCTTCCCATCGTTTCCACTCCGAATACGAGCCAACGTCGCCACTTACTTTTTCCGCAGCAGCCAACAGTCGGGCTCTTCTTTCCAGCGGTGTTCCGTTCCACACGACGCCGGCCATCTCCAGAATCCGATACGCATGCGCCACTTTGTAAGCCCATTGATCTTTCTGGTTAGCGATTATTGCTTTCTAAAAACATTCACCTGCGCCCTCGTGCCCCTTCATTACACGCAGTATTCCTAGTTGCAGGTAAAGGATGGACAGTGCTGCAGGATCCGCACTGCTCGCTGTCATGAGTTTTGCTAGACCCTCCTGGACCTGTGCTTCGGCATCCGCCAGCTCGCCTGCGAATATCAAGGCTTCCGAAAGCATTACATGCGCTTTCACATCAGAGGGGTCCTCCCTAAGGAGCTCGCGAGCAAGGGACGCCATGCGCTTGAACTCCTGCATCTCGTAGTAAATAGTTGCCAGGCATTCTTTGAAAGGTCTATAGGAGGGAGCGATCTCAAGTGCTTTCCGGCAAGCATGTTCGGCTTCCTTGAGTCTGCCAAGCGTCAACAAACACTTACTCTGGCCTCCCCACCCTCCTGCGTCATCGGGATCAATCTCTGCTATCCTTTTGAAGAATCGGAGGGCGTACTCCGGCAACGACTTGTCGTAAAGGGTGAATGCGATGGAGCGCAGCAATGTCTTGTTCGATCCTAGGACGGCAAGAGCCTGATCAAAGCATGCGGCAGCAAGCGCCGAGCGCTGCTTCTCGGCCAGAATTGTGCCGATTCGGACCCACTCTTCCACATCCCATAGCGCCTCCCCCTGAAGCGCGGCCGAGAGGACTTTCTCCTGAAGTTCTGGTTCAACATCTGATGTAACAATCTGAGCACAGACTTTTGCGGCGTCCGGCCGAGGCAGTCGACGCAGAATGCGGATTGCCGAATCCCATGCTGGAGACAGAGACTTATCGGAAAGGCTCTCGACGGCCTGCTGGATCGCACAGGGATCACCGATAGAGCCGATCGCCTCCAACGCTTTGATGCGGTCTTCCAAGGACGCCGTGCGGACAATATGCAGGAGGCGCGGAACGTTCCGCTGTGCTGCCAGCTTGTCAATATTGGGACGAAAGAACGGGATGGTCATGTCATCTCCTGGTGCTTGTTACGCCTGCCGTGCACGATGGCCCCCCGCCCCACCGCACACGCGAAGGCGGGATACGGCTATGAAAGCTCTCTGTGAGCGTCGCCCGGCGACAACGGGAGTACACCACAAAGGAATGCAGCAAGTGCGGCATGCGTTGGTTGCTCGCTGCGTCTGCTCCCCTTGAATTGTTCTGGCCGCACCGTCACAGGGCAGGACGGTCGCTCCCGTCCGAACGGGAAAGTGAAAAGGGAATCTCGCCTCTCGGATGCATTTACGCAGGTGGCTAACGTAATCGTGCAATGTGCCAACAAGAATGTTGGTTACCATCCTCTTACACTGGAAGGATGGAGGCTGGTTGAGTTCTAAGGTGGCCGGGCTTGGGAATGCCACCGCGCCGGTGAACGTCTCGACTGCGCCAGTAAATGTACGCGCGGCAGCCGCGCAGGCCGTGAACCGGAGCCAAGCCTCACCCGCTGCGGCGAGAAGAACAGCGGGTTTCAGTCTTTCGAGCGTCATACGGACTCCGTGCAGTGCAGTTGGAATGTGATGGAATGGTTGCCCAAACCCGGGCGGCCTGAGTGCGTTCGACAGGGCTGCCCCCGATCGGACCACCCGGAAAGACCCACCTCTTGTCGAGAATTGCCTCCCGTGGCGGAACAACCGAAGACGAAGCCAACGATCAATGAAGCCTCGCGAGCCTGCTGCCGGACCTTTTTGTGCAGCCACGCGTTCATGGAGATCCTATGGGGTGAACACAATCGGCCTTTGTTCATCGCATAGCAGAATTATGGCCAGTGTCAACAGTTTTTTAATACGAGCGGACCCGGGCTTCCTGAAAACGCGGCGAGTCTTCCTAAGCCGCCGGGTGCAAAGTGGGTGCAAAGCAGTTCAATGATCTTCCGGACACTTGTAAACGGGCGATCCGGGCGCCCGGTTCGTGCCATCGGGTCAACGCAAAACCCGAGTTTTGCGGAGTGCGACTGTGCATGCTCGCTCCGTTCGGGAGAGCAACAAGATCAGCCCCGTCGGGACTCTCCTACGCCGGCCGCGGCGGCACACGAGATCCGAATGTGCAATGGCCTCAGAGTGCATCCGCGCACTCGGCCAGCCGCATGGACGGTCAAGCACGAACCTTGCTGTTGCTCATGCTCAAGGACGCTGGCCTGATGCGTCCATGCAGATTGCCCACACGGAGCGATCCGGTTGCGCACCCTAACGGCCCTCTTGTGCACTTGCACAGCCTCGTCATCTCGAGGCAACTGACACTGAAGAAGTCCCCACAGTCGGACAGTACCGTCCTGATCGGCAATCCCCACGTCCAAACGAGCCGGCTGATGGCGCTGTATGGGATCGTATCTCTCAACGGATTTGTGCCATCGTTTACTGCTACGTCTAGCGCCTTTGCCCTTCAAAGGTGAGAAAACGGCTCTCCCGCCGGGGCACCGGCCCCAATGGGCCCCTAAGTCGATGTGCAACCCGGCCACAACGGGGGCGTTTCGCTGGAAAGTTGGAGACTTCGCAGGAACAGCTCCATACGGCGAGCATGACATGCTACGAGGCTTTTCATCTTGAGGAAGCGCCATGGTTGCAACCCGACCATGTGACCACCGGCATAGGCCACGGTGTGGATGCTTGGTTCATCAGGCAGTGCTGAAAGCGCAGAGACCAACGGTTGCCGGGGCAAATGGTGCGCAGGCACCGTGGCGCGTTGTCTCCGCATGCACTCGGGCTTCTCCCGTGCGCTTTGACTGGCTTGGCGTACGGCTAGCAGGATGCAACCTCCGCCTCGCCCTGCAGGAGTTGCCCGCACAGTCACGCGCTGCGTTCGTTGACATGCCATGCGCACGACCTTGGAGTAGAGTTTGCTGCGAGAAACGACTCTTGCACACCGGCAACCTCCGTACTCCCTTTTCGACAACGGGCAACCCTTTGAGCCTCGCCGAGCACGTGTCTGAAAGCTCGGGAGACGGCGGTACGTCTCATACAATGGGTGTTCAATTTCCGGGTGTCGGCTCTTGACGCAGTTCCTAACATCGTCGCAATGAAGGCAGATCCATCCCGAGCCGTTCGCCGACGCGTTAATTGCTGAGGAGACTTGCAGACGGCCCTCGGTGTTGCCGAACCTTGAGAAGCTGCACCAGCAGACCAGGGAGTCGGCGTTGGCTTCCGCACAGCGCCTTGGAAAGCGCACCGGCCCATTCCTCCATAGCGTTCGGAGGGCGCTCCGGTCCCCGTACGTTCCCTCACATGACCTAGGGAGGCAAGACGGTGTAATCGGTCGCAGCGCAAAGGATGCATCTGTCACCAGACTGCAGTTCTACTAAGAGCATCCAGGTAACTACAGCCGAGCGGGCCTGAAAGGAGCGCAGGCACAAACAAGTCGGCACCCCGGCCGCGCGGAGCTGCGAAGCGCTAGGGGCGAGCCGTGCGCTGTCAGGTTTTACCCCGAAAGAATCGTCTCAATCGCGAGCCACCTGTGCGAGCTCGAGGTCGATCGATCCGGACTCGCTCGGGCCCGACGATCCGGCGCCAAAAAGCGACCGTCACCTCCGACAGGAGCGAGCCCAGGTACTGGAAGCGTATCTCCCTTGGAAGAAAGATCAGGATCAAAATGAAGGCCAGAGCCAACAAGACGCACAGCACCTTCGCAAGAGCGATCCTCAGGAGAAGGCGGAGAAGTCTCATGGGCCGAAACGCCAAACCCGTGTGCGTTCGCCGGCATGGACGAGAGGGATGCGGTTGCGCCGGGCCTCACGTTTGGCGCAGCAGTATTTGCCTGTTCGCGTGCCGGCAGCACCACGTCCTCGCCCCTCTCGCCCTCCAGAATCGCCGGCCCCTGCCGCAACGAGAACCCGGTAAAGACGTTTCACCGGCCGGCTACCCATGTTCAAGGTCTCGACGCAGCTCCTGTTGGTACAGGCTTCGGATCCGGTTGCAACCTTGGCTCATGCGCGGGTGACATTCACGGGCCGCCCGAAACTCCAGCGTAAGCCTTCAAGGCTGCAGCACATCAGACGCACCATACTCCGAACTCCCACATTTTTGCGAGTGCGAACTTGAGGTCCGTGGCCGACGGAATGCATTGGGGCATGCCGTGAAAGCCGTGTGGTGGGGAAGCAGGAACCGGGGCCTCGCTGCGTCCGGAGGGACACCAAGCACAGCTGCCGTTCGGCTCCGGCCCGTCCCGAAAGGTGCCCCATGCGCTTGAACCCGCGTTCATGCTGCACCCAGGTTGCCTCCACCGCTCTGCTACCCAAGGGTTCGTTGGGCTGTGGGGCCTGGCCCTAATCTATCGGCTCCATCGCGCTTGTGCAGGCAGGACAGTTCCCGGACCACCTTCCGCCGCTTCGCACTTGGCCTTTTTGGCTCGCCCCACAGTTCCTCCCACGGCCGTCTCGCCTTTGCCGGCAACTCGTTCATCCATCGGGGCTTCGATGGTTCCCAGCAAGCCGCCGTGGTCACCCCCGTCGCGCCCCAAACCTGCCCCGCTTACCGTCGCCGGGGGCCCGACGCAAGCCGCGTTTCTGTGAAGCCCAACCAGCCCAGAGCAGGTGTGCAAGGTGGCCTCAGGGCCATGGATCCCCCGGTTGAGCCGCTGCCCGCAAGCCAGGTAGCAGGACACAGTGGCGGTGATCGGCCCACACACCAGCCTCTGCGGCCCGGGCCTGCAGCACCCGGCGCGGCTGCAGTACTTTCGCTTCCGGCCCCAAGTTGTGACCCCTGACAGCGAGGCACCCTTCGGTGGACGGGGCCAAGTACACCGCCAACCTCGTTGCAGCCCTGCAAGGAGGGCGACCCGTGAGGCCCCCATACAGACAGACCGACGCAGACAAAGCCCGGATTCATGGCGTTTCTGAATCCGCTCCCCACCGCTCTTCCCCGTTCAAAAGCTGAAGCGCGCCAACGTAAGTGGAGATACCGCGCTTCTCACCGGGTCTTGACCAGATCCCACGCCAATAAGAAACGACACCATGCCCGAAACACCAACGATCATTTCTTGCTGAATACAACCTTTTCAACGCCCCATGGTTCCTGCGCATTTCACGAGCCCAGGACTGCATTGCGGGGACGACCGGGGTTGCCGGGTATGCCGTGCGCAGGGCGTCTCTTCTCATGGCGCCGGCCTTGATCTCCAACATGTCCTGGGCCTCTCTCCCGCGATTCTTATGAGAGTTGAGTTATGCAGCTCATCGACCGTCGCGATCCATCAGGGATGTGCCTTGGAGTCGTCATCCAGGAGAATCCCGACGCACATTTTCTGGGGCCAGTTTGCTTATCGGACCGGAAACCTTGGCGAACCCATCCCCTGCACCGCTCAGCCTTCTTTGTCACCGAGGGTCCCGCAACGCCAGCCGAAGGACATGCTCGAGCTCCGCCATGGCTTTCAAGGCCTCCGGCACTTCGGCCTCCCATTCTCGCCAGAACGCCCTCTCAAAGTAGTCGCCAACGCTGTCGGACCACTGCTGCCGAGTGATTGCCCACTGGCTCTCGAGGTTTCTCCACTCTCCCTTCAGCCGCTCGTAGCCTGCGTCCAGTGCACTCATTGGACAACCCCGTGATCCTCAACCTGCTCCACGCCTCGCTGATCTCCGTTTGCCAAGTGCATCCCCCATAATCGACTTCAAAGGAGATGCCTTCCGATCGTGATCCGGACCACGTTCGACGCAAGTCGACCCTTCCAGGGTTTTGGCCCGGGCTCTTCCCAGGCACTCAGGTTTTCATAAACCGCTTGCACCGAATAAGCGCCCAGTCTCACCAGCCGGTACCCACGCGTCAGCTCGTACTGCTTTTCCACCGCCTCCCCCGCCTGTAGCTCGATGACATCCGCATTCCGGGGTGCTCCCACATTCACAAACATCCGGCAAGGAACCTCCCGGCCTGCCTCGTCCCTGACAATGAACCTGATCTCCCGGCACTGGGGAGGTGCACACTCTACATTCCACGCCAACCGGGCATTGACCCGTACACTCGCCGCCCCACAATTCCGCAGCACGACCGTGCCGATGATCCTTTCACCCACCGCATAGGCGCTTTTCTCCAATGCCAGCGACAGCGTTAACATGGGCCCCACCACCCTTCTCGGTCACTCGATCGCGGCCTATGCCCGGCTTTGAACCTGTCCCGCTCAGCCTCGTACCAGTGCTTGAGACGTCTCAATTCCTCCACCTCTTCATGGGTCAGGCCGTACTTGTCGGCATTTTCAATCTCCTCATCATACGCGGCAATCTCATACTCCAGGTAAGCCACATCGTTGCTCGGGAACCCCCGATCCCGTATATCCTTCGCATGTTTGGCCTCATGCGCAATCGAGGATGCGAGCCAACCCGGGGACCGACGGAACGCCGCCGGCCCGATCAAAACGCAGCGATCCGCGTCGGTGGTACCCACACAATCCAAGCGCGGCTCATATCGGGGTTTACCGTTGATGGCACTCGGATCGATGTCATAAATCGCAATGGCGATATCAATCGCATCCTGGTACCGGCCCTCAGCAATGGCCCGCTTTAGTTCGTCGCGCGTGCAAGGTGCGACCGCCTGCCAGGTCCGGGAGACCCCTCCCGTGGCCGCGGCCGGTTCTGTAAAAGAGGGCGTTCTGATCTCCGTATAGGACCGGAGCTCTGCCAGCTTCCTCTCCAAGAACCCGTGTGCCTTCACGGCGCTGGTGGCACACAAGGCCTGCAATCGGCCGGCGTGCACACGGAAGATCCGGTATTGCTCGTTCGCCTGCCTCTGCCAGTACTCCAGCCGCCGCAATGCTTCCTCGGCCTCTTTCAGTTCGCTCGCGGCCCGCTCTTGCAACTCATCGTTCTGCTCGTCGTCGAGGATTTCCCGGTGATGTTCCACCTGCTCCAGCAACGCCTGTCGGCGCTCTTCAAGCAGCTGCAAGCGCCTTTGGATGTCGGCTTCCATGGCCTCCAGAACCTCGCCCGTCACAGCCACAAAGCGCCTCAGACCGGCGTCCAGATCCTCCAGCGCCTGAAACGAAACCACACGGACTTCGCCACTCATGGCCCCCGTGGAGCTTGCACGTCCACTCTAGTAACGCCGATCCAGGTATCGATCGAGGAATTCTGCCTTTTTTCGCAGGTACCGCGCGTAGGCGTCAGCACGATGGTAAAAAAGGGTCAAGCGGGTTATGGTATGCGAAAGCACCCGTTCGAACCGCAAGTACTTCTCGTCGCGCCATACCTCGCGCAAACTGTGAAAGCTGTTGATCATGGCCGTTTGCCGTTGCCGGACGCCCTCCGCCCGCGCCTCGAGGGAAGCGGCAAACTTCCGAATCTCGTCAGGATCCGCGATCGCCTTCATACCCGGCTCTCTTTACCCACGACTCCGGAGAAACTTTTCGACCGCTTCTGCATCCTGCTCAAGAAGCGGCGCCAGGGTTCTGACCTCTTCAGCAAAAACTTGCAACTGGCGTTGGGTTGCCACGAATTCCTCCACAAAACGTTCGTATTCCTGGTCGCGCCAGGTTTGCGCCAGGCGTGCCAAATCGTTGCCAAGGCCGTTGACTTGACCCTCAACCTCCTTTGCGAAACGCTTGAGCTCTGCGGCAAAGCTCCGCAGCTTCTCCGGATCAACATGCACCTGTGGCATTGGGTCACCTCCTGTGATTATCCACCCGTGAGACGAGTACGCAAACGGTCTGCCGCCTGCCGGAGCCACGCTCTCTCCGGAAGCGCAAAAGGCCTGAACTTCTGCAACGAGCCCGGTCGGTCGTGGTCAATGAAAAGCATCCTGTAGGGTTTGGCCAGTTGAGCCGCAGCCGGTTCATCCAAGAGAGCCATGGAATCTTCAGCGCTCATGGGCCCGGCCACGCGCAGGTTGAATTCACGAAGTCCCTGACGGTTCACCACCCGCATTACGTTGGCACAAGTATCGCACCACGTCAACACATGTACCCCCGCCTCAGGTCCTTCCCGAAGCAGGAACGCAAACTGTTCCGACGGGCTGGGGCGTCTCTCTTCTCCCGAGGTGTGGAACGCAAAGCCCCATTCTCCCTCCTCCAGACGCAGTTCCCGCGCCCGGTGCAGCCCCTGGATGACGAGGTATAGCTCGGGGCCTTTTATCCGCTCATCAGACTGCCGCTGCTGGAGCACTCTGATGAGCTCATCGAGCAGCCCCTGCAGGTCCCGGCGACCCCGAACCTCAATCCGGTGGGGAAGAAGTGCAGCCATTTCTTCAGCCAGGTCGGCCCACGGGCTGTCGGCAGCCGTAAGATCCACAATGCAAAACCGGGCCGCCTCCGGACGTCGCTGAGCGCTCACACTCAACACCGCTGCAGCAAGCACCCCCACCCCGTCAGCTTCCTCCCGGGTGACGACCAGCAGATGACTACCACTCTGACGCCGGAGGCAGGCTCGCACCGGCGGCCCAATGGCAATCGGTTCCCCAAGCCACGCCTCCGCGGGCCTCCTTTGATCCGGCCAATCTTCAGCCGCAAGGAGTTCGCCCAGGGGTCGGCAGTTCTCTGGCCGCGCCGGCTCGTGCCCTTCGAAAACGATGGGTGTAGTGGTGTGGCCCCTGCTGTGCGCCAAGGCCGCCACCGCCTTTAAGTGCCCAAGACGATCCTTCTCCGTCAGAAGCGCAACTTGGAAAGGACTGTTGCCCTCTTCGCGACCACTGGCCGCATTGTAAATGGCCTCCCCGGGACGGGAAAGCAGCCGAGCCGCAGGGTTGTCGTCCGCCAGGATCAATCGGGAATCGGCCTCGCTACACTGCAGGGCAATGCGGACGGCCATCTGATCGACCGTGCTGCGAGGCAAAGTGTACTGACCCGTGAGCGTTTGCGAGGCCAGTAGGACATGCATACCAAAAGCCCGCCCCTGGCGAACCAGCCGATCCAAAAGCAGGGTCGCCTGACGCGAGATCCTGTCCTCCCGGGTGAAGAACTCCTGAAACTCGTCCACCAGGAGCAAGATGCGCGGCATCCGGAGTCCCCGCTGCCGGTACTCGGCGATGTCCTGCACCCCCACAGTGCGAAACGTTTCACCCCGTTGCTGAAGTTCGATGTCCAGCCTCTCCAATACGCTCAAGCCGAACTCTCGCTCGCTTTCAATGGCCACCACCCGTGCGTGCGGCAAAGGCACATCGGCGTAAGGCTTGAATTCCACCCCCTGTTTGAAATCGACCAAATAGACTTCCACCTCATCAGGAGGATAAACCGCAGCGAGAGTGTTGATGAGTACATGCATCAGGTTGCTTTTGCCGGAGCCGGGGCGCCCCACCACCAAGACTTGATGCTCCATGTCCTTGCCCAGCCTCAGGTACTGCAGTTTGCCCGCCCCTGCAGGCCCCAGGGGGACTCGAACCTCTTGGTCGGCGCAACCCTGCCACCAGCGATCTTGCGTCAGCCCCGCCAACTGCAGCAGCTTGCTGTAGGGAACCTCGACTCTCATCGCCTCCCGGGCCCGCTCGCCCACGCCCTGAAGGATGCGATCCAAAAGCTCTTTCGGCGGCGGGGTGTCCAGTTCCAACCGGCAGTCGCAGAAATCCTCGTCGCACCACACGAACCGATCCTTCTCCCGGGCAATGGTCTCAACCGCCCGTTCCAGGTCCACGAGATTGAACCCATGAGGCAGGGGTTTGTCCGTGTCCATCACTACAAAGCAATACACCCCGCAACGCGGCCCGTGCTGCGCGATGCTCACCAGACGACGGATCGCGGCCTCGGTAAAGTTGACCGGAAAGTCCAGCACCACCAATACCCGATACGGCTCGGCTATTTCGCCGGCATTATGGTTGTACTCTTCGATCGTCCGGTGTTCGTTGCGGAGATATTTCTGAATGATCGTCTCCATCTGCTCCGTAAGCTCACCCAGACGCTCCTCAACCTGCTGGGGCTCCGTCCACGCCTTTCCGTTGATCAGCGACTCGTGATAATCGGCCAACTGGAGGAACGACGCCACATTCTGCCCCAATCCGACCGGATCGATGAACGTAAACCGCAGCTTGCCGGGCGGCGTCCCGGCCAACAATCGCAGCAGCGTGCCCTCCAACGCTTTGACCGCCTGACGCTTCGCTTCTCCGTGGACCTTGATCAACAGTCCGCGACCGGGGGCGAAAGGTATTATTGCAGGAACCGTAATCCTGGGCTGCAACCGGGGAAACGCGGAGCTCAGATCGCTGGCGTCGATCGTCAACGTTCCGAGTCGCACAGCAGATAGCGGGAAGGCCGCCGGGGCCCAGCTTCGCCACGCCTCGCTTGCCCAGTCCATCCCGCCCCAGCCACTGGCATCGCTCAATTCCGCAATACCTCCCCCCATTTCCTCGAGCAGGGGCAGAACTTTTTCCTCAAGCCCGGCCAGTTCCTCCTGACAGCGAGCGCTGGTCTGCTCCTGCCAGCGCGCAACACATACTTTCAACGATGCTATCGCCCGAACAACATTCAGGCATTTCTTCCTGAGCGCACGTCCAATCGCCATCCTTGTTAACACTAACGGCACAATGCAGATTAGGCATATGCCTACCATCAGCGCTACCTCCACGGAGCCTTCAGGCATTTCTCCATCTGTAAGCCATATTATCGTTCCTCCACTAAGCATGAGTGCACCGATGACAGCTAAAAATCCACTACCAGTAACCACCACTCCACCAACGGCATCGAATGCCCTCAAATACCATTGATGACAAACGCGTGAAAACTGAGCATTTAAATCCTTCGCAGTCACGAGTACACGGGGTGCATTATTCTTTAACACCTTCTCAATGTTACCGTGCCATACTAACTCTTTCTTGGATCTGCGGTTACGTGCCGTGCTTCTCGCTCTGCTGATCTCATAGGCCTCGGTGTTTTCCGGCTGACTCACGTCCCATGGATCTAGCGCCTGTTCGACGCTCTTCAGAAGGTTTGCCAACACGTGTGAAAGATCACTCATATATTGGCTCGCATTCGGGGGCAATGCTTCCGCCTGGACCTCCGCTTTCGGCGGTTTGGCCCACTCCTCCATTTTGTTTTTGATGCTTTCGGCGATGCTTTCAAGCTCCGCTTGCACCCGGTCGCTGAGCGCCTCCGCTGCTCTTTGTATGACCTCAGCAGCCCATATGCCCCGGCGGCACGGCTCCAACACTTGTTGCCGGAGTTTCTGCACCAGCGTGCGCATCTGGCGCGCCGGGCCATTCTGGGCCGCCCGTGGAGGCTCCTGGTTCTCCCCCGCCCGGTTTTTTACAATGCCGTCTTTTCTTTTCATCGGCACTTCGTTGGTCCGCATGGCACACAGGCAGCTTGTTCAGGTTTCAGAGGGAAAAACTCACGTTGGGCGTTCCTCCCGCCACACCGTCCGCGAGCCACCATCTGAGATGCCTTGCGAGGCCGCGGGACCGATCCAGAGCACCATGTGGCTCCTCTCCCGCAGGCCCATCTGCGCCGGCGAGGATCCGCACGCGTCGGCGCTGCGGTCCACTCGCCAGCAAACGGGTTCCCATTCGATCTCGTCCCTCCACGGTTGCAGCATGACGTTTTGCTCACGGACTCCATCCATATCCGGCATTTCCGCGCCCTGGCTCTTCGCTGTGGAACGCAGATCGAATTGCCGAAACCGGGAGCGGCTCCGCAGCACAGCCGACACACCGCGGTCTTCGCCCCTGACCGCCCGCAGCATCTTCTGCGGTGGCAGCACTCCCGCTGCCCGCAAAGGCTCAGCAAAGGTACTCATACCCTTGCCGCTATTGTTGATTCGACCAAAGTGCCTTTGCTGGCCAAGATGCCTGGAACAGTTCACCACGAAGCATCCGAACCATGATCTCGATTCGCGTTTTGAGAAGCTCGCATTCGGCAAACCGCTCCCGGGGTACCGGGCCAATCCCGAAGACCGCCAGTCGGCCCGGTAACGCCACGGTCCGCCGCCCGCCTTCAATGCCATCGACTCCGCGGCGTCGGCGGACCCGCTCCATGTGCGTCCTTGCCCCCGCTGCCGGTTCTCGTCAGCCTTTTCCCTCCCGGCGGTCGCCGAACGGCTGCTGATACCCCCGTGAGGCTCGGCGGAGCGACAGGAGAAACTTTTCACGCCGGCCACAACGTTGCCTTCACACCCCCTCGGCTGCCGGAACCCGCAGCGGCCGGCGGGGACCAGCCGCGCCCGCACTGCACAGGTTCGCCTCTGAAGCCCTCGGAAACCCACAGCGTTGGCCCCGCAGTAGGCGCTCCCACAGCACCTGGCCGGCCTCTCGTATCGAGCCCGGCGCTCCTCAAGTGAACCTGGCCGCCCTCCGCCACTCCCCGAAGCTGCCAGACCCAACGCAGCCCTTGCCCCCTCCTCCGCTGCATCCGAGGCCAGGCCTCGGCAGACAATCCCTAGCGCTCCACAATAAGCCTCCAGGGGCCTGCCAATGGTCTTCTGCTCCCTCAGAAGCAAGGCCTCACGCCCCTGCCACCGCCGTCCCTCCACCTGCTTCGAAAACTCTCGTACTTCCCGCACTTCCCACCACTGCCCTGGGGGAGCAGTGCCACGCTGCCGTGACCTTTCCTGCTGCGCAGCCGCGGAGATCATGCTGACAATACGACTCAAACACAGCCGTCCCTTGGTGTCAAGCCAATCCTGCCCGGCCCGCCGCGGTGCTTCACTTCCGGAATCTTTCTCCGGAGTGCAATCTGCGCACCGCATATGCGACCACTTGTTCCCGCGACCGGCGTCAACTCTGGAGCGGCCGTCCTCTGCGCCAATACCCTACCACTGGCCGGCCCGCCCCGACAAACGCAGCTACGAGTCGCCATGTTCGTCACATTCGCTAAACCGCATCCAGTTAGTAAACACCAGCGCCATGCGAGGGACCTCGGGCGTGATCATTACACCCGGATTCCCCGGACGCCTTGCCCTCATATAGTTTATCCACTCGCTGCGGCCAACGACCGGGGAGCTTGTCTCTCCGACTACCTCGAATAATAACTTGCCCTGGTACATACTCACCTTTGTCTTCTCCATCAATGCCAGCAACTGTTGCATCGGCGAAAGCTGCGGCGCATAGGCATGCACAAACACACAATCGACTTCGTGGGCAAAGGCGCACACACCTTCGGTCGTCGCAACGAAAGCCCCGGTGATCAACCGCTTCTCGCGATGGCTGATGAATTCCCATATGCGATTCTGCCACTCGCCCACTGTTTTTCCCCGCGCCAGTTCTCGTACATGCCCGCTCGGACGAAGAACCGGGTCGTTTCGAGGTATTCGCCGCCCCTGAGCCCCATATATGGTGACCCCTTGCACACCCGGATACCCGTTAGTGTGCACAAGCCGTAGCTTTTCAAGCTTAAGCACATACGACTGAATGGGCATTCCGCTGTCCCAGAGGTCTTCATATGGGCACACCTGGGCCAACCGGTCGGCACTGTCCCACAGAGCCCTGATCTTAGCCGCATCCCCGTCAGCCGCGGGAGCGTTTTGCTGCAGGCTGTAGGCGATGAGGACCAACTGCGAAGAACACTCTAAGTGCCTGGCGGAATGAGGAGAAGCATAGATGAGCGCATCGAAGTAATGCGCATAGGCATGAAGGTGCGTGCCGTCACAGTAGTAGGCGCCTGGCACCACGTGACCCTGGTGGAGATCGATACATTGCTGGTTGACGCGGCTTCGTGCCTGGCGATCCGCGTTTGGGGTGCCAAGGATATTCCTCGTTTGGCCGCTTGGGATCCGTTTATACCGCCATGATCGATCCTTGTGGCATTGCGGCTTGCCGTTGTTGGCGTCATATATTTCGATACCTATAATGTCCGGGTAGCGGCCATGTGACATCTGAAGCGTGTCAGGGATGCGAAGCAGCGCTGGATAAATACGATGTTGTTGGTCTGCGTGGGAGTGGTGCTGGTATGGACAGACCGAAAACGCGAGTTTGGCGCGTTGGCACAGTTGGATCCAAGAGGTGGACATTGCTGACCTCCAGAATATCGACACTAAACGTTGCGACCGAGACCCGCTGTTGGGCGGTGGGATCGTGTCATGCAGGCACGGCGTCGCCTGAAACCGTTGTCTGTAGCCGGCGAATCAACCTTGTCGAGGCCAAGTGCCAATCGACACACATACTTGTCTTGTCCGCTCCATGGGCAATGCTGCACACCTGTCAAAACGGGAGGCAACGTAGAGCGGAGGTTCACTGCACACGGACGCACCCACAGCGCGCGGCGTTCGGGCGCACAACTTGCAGCCCCTGGCGTGGTGGCCCCGCTGGGCCAACGCGGCCCTGTACGATGGACTTGGGACAGCACACGCGTTTTATCCAAACAAGGGGTCATGTTTGCAGGCACATCTTGCTGCCAGTGGCACGGATCGCCTTTGGGACATGTGGTTGCGACGCGTGTGCGGTCTGAACCGGTGAGAGCGGGCGTGCCGACAGGCGGCGTCAGGACACAACAGAGTGTAGTCCGCCACCTACCTCTAGAGCGGGCCGTTGCGCTTGAAGCGGCACCGGTCTTGCGGACACGTCGCGCTCGGCTCCCTACGCTCCACGGTTCGGGCCGACGGTCTGTGCAACGGTAGTCCATTCGCCCGTGCCAGCACAGTGCAAGACGTCCGGTAACGGAAGACGACCCTTTATCATCGGGAGCCCGCGAAGGCGCTTTTGGGGAAGGCCGAGCTTTTCCAGAGCCGATAGGGCCGAAGCCCTGAACAGACCGGCCCTGCTTAGGTGCTGCGAAGCCTCCAAAACGGAGCGGCGGCGAGAAGAATGCGCGTAGGTGCACGGGGGCGCCCGTGGGTAAGCTGACGCCGGCACACCGGAATCCGAAAACGGTTGGCGTCATCATATTCAACTCCGAAGCAACCATCTTGAACGCGAGCGGCCGGGGCGGGGCCGAGGTCGGTGGTCCGAACTCGCCTGGGCCCGAAAATCCGTCGCCACAAACTAACAGTCATCTCCGACAAAAGGGAGCCCACGTATTGACGACGTATCTCTTTGGGGAGAAGGATTAAGACCAGAATGAAAAGCGGGGCCAGCAAGATGACCACCGTCATCACAGCAATCATCTTCAGTAGCAAACGTCTGTATGGCCGGTCGCGACCGATGCTGGCTCAGCAAGTAACATTTCGCAATGGGCGGTCCGATGATTGATTCGTGGGCCAGCCTGAAGAGATTCGTCACCCAGGCCCCGCGGATGCTGTGAAGGTGCAATCGGTCAAGGACGGGACCCGAACAGCCGCAATCCGAACCTCCTCGGGTAAAAGCACTGGAAAGCCGCGGACCGAACCACGCCCGACCCGGATTGCGTGCCGTGTCGCAAGGCCCGGGCTCAGGAAGCCCGGCTGTGCTCCGGGGCGCACCGGCCGCTGCTGAACGGTCACGGCTTGTGCCCAGCGTCCACGATTGGTCGCCCCCTTGCGGAACCGGAACTCCGGCCGGCGTTGAGGCGCGTTCCGCCTCATCAGGAACTGCGCCAAGCCAAGTGCGTCAAACCTCTCCGCGAAGCTGGGCAGTATCACTGGCGGGACCTGCTAGCAGCGTCTTCCCAACGGATCCGGGCCCAAATGGGACTGCAGGGCCCTTTTGGGGAAGCAGGCTTGTGTTTTCCTTCCGATCCCACGCCTGAATCCGGCAGGGTGTTGAGAAAGAGGTGTCCTCCGAAAATGTCCCTCGGTTCTTCGTACATTCTCGCATATCTTCTGTCGGCACAAAGCACTTTTTTAACAACCTACCAGGGTCGCGCGATTCAACACCTCGCTGCGGCGGATCCCGGCCACCGACAACCCCTGGCTCCCTTATGACGCCGGCCCCACGTGCTGCTGTGCGCGGCGAGCGTAAATATACAGTCCTGCTGGCTGACGCCTCTCGCGGCGAGCACGAATCCCCCTGAGGCATACGCTGTGTACAACTCCGCTTTCCTCCCCTTTCTCCCCATGGCCCGGCTGGAGCGTGACGTCATGAACCATCTCCCGCCTCAGCCCTCCTTGAAAGGGCGATCCGGCACCACCTTCCCAGATGCCCGGCTGAGCTCGGCAGGTCGGGATCCGTTTCGCCTCGAGCCCAAGAAGCCGGCGTATCCCCTTGGCACCGTGCGCAACACCGCGTCGCACACTCGCCATTCGGGCTCCGCCCACTCCTATGGATGGAAAGCCCCGCGACAATGGGCGCACGCCTACTCCTTTTCAACCTTTTCAATCTCAACTGCCCAAAAGGCTCCCGGACGTCGGGGGTTTGGCTCCAGCTTGAACCGGACCGAGTCTCCCACCTTGAGCTCTTGGAATAACCCGGACCTGACATTCCTAGCAATAAAGAACCAACGACACTCTCGGGCCTGCTCATCCGCAATGAAGCCGAAGCCCGCAGCATCAAGCTGGTCTATGATTCCCTTGTGTTGTCTACCCACCTCAACGGGCATTCGGGCCGTCGAGCTGCCCTCATCCACAGAGATTGGTTCCTCGCCCTGCAGGAACATCGCCTCCACAAGGGCGTCATCACTGTGCCTTCCTTCGCCGATGATTTGCTCCATACGAACGGGGTATGTAACCTCTTCGAGAAGAGCTTTAGCCACGCGTGTTGAATGCCGGTGACCTTTGTCGTCCGTGCAGTCGAACTCCCAGGCAAGGAGCATCACACGCGTGCCGAGCGTGTTGATTTTTCTCACCAGCGGCAGGAAGTCACCGTCGGATGCGAGCAGCACAAGCACGTTGAACCTCTTATAGACGGCGAGCTCAAATGCTTCAAGTGCCAGCCAGACGTCAATCCCCTTCTCACCTTGGTCCGTTCGTGGCAGATAATGAGTGATAATCCCAGCGTGCATCAGAACGTCGTCGAAGGCGCGCTCGGCCAAAAGCTTACCGGCTCGATCAGCTTCGGTGGCCGAGAATCTGCCCCGAAAGTAATGTGCGTCGACGACGCGGCAGTGCGATGGGTGTACACCCTCCAATTCTGCAACCTTATGTCTGATAAACTCATGCAATCCCTTCAGCTCGAGGCGTTGTTTCCGCGGATGCGCGTAGCGATAGTAATCGCTGACAGCAGAAAAGTATCCGCCGTCATAAAACACGCCTATCCGCGTCAGTTTTTCGTCGGGCATTGAGATCATGGACCGTCACCCCCCCTTCTGGTCAACCGGTGGAACTGGTATGTTGTCAAAAACAGCCAAGGGTTTATAGGATGCCGTACAATTCGCTCGTGCTCAAGACTCTCGTTCCAAGAGGAAGGTTCTGTCAAAATCCTTCAGCCACGGCAGGGGTTTTGGCGGGGCTCATTCGGTTTCGCTTTCCTCCACGATTTCCCTGACCTCATCGTACCGCACGACTAACGTTCGGCCATCCTCCAACTTGGCACGCAGCGCTTCATCACCGAGCATGTCCAACGTAGCTCGGTGATAGAAAGCTCCTGTCATTGTGGCGATAAAGACTCGTTTGCCAATTAGATTAGCGAGCATCTCGCGGTCCATATTCACCTCCCTTCATACGCGGTCGCCGGATTAGGAGACTAATGTGCGCGCACACCTTCGGCGTGGCCGCAGTCCTGGCGAAAGCAGCCCAAGGCCGAGCAATCTCGTTCAACAGATGGCGCATGACAGTCGCTATACGAGCCATTGGTTCAGAAAATCAAGCAGAATCTTCAGCAGGCATGGCGCGAAGTGGTCGTCGCGGTTAGAAGGAGACATTCCAGAAGTGGCTGGTTGCATGGGTCTGGCTAGCCCTTCGAAGTGACGGCCAACGGTTGGAACGGCCACGACCTTTCGGCTCTCCCGCGTATGCCAGCTCCGACCCCGGCGCTCGAACTGCCCGCGGCTTTCCATTTCCACGTTCATTCTCACTGCGCACAGGCCGTTTCCCAATCACCAGAGCCCCGCGACCCAGGCCGGTGCGCAGGCACGGCGGCTTTTCCCCAAGCGTCAACGCCGTCCCGCCTGTGCAGGAGGTAGCCGAAGAGGAGCTGAAACGCCCCGGACTGCAGATGGCGCAGGGGGCTGGGGTATAGCTTTCGAAACTCCTTGGCTGTCAGCCAGCTACGCTGGCCAACTGCCTCGGGACTGGATTCGAAGGGCAGGGATACCACTGGGCCAGTCGGGCCGACACTGTGCGAGCGTGGCAGCCGAGCATGAGCAGGGGGTGGACGAAGGAAGGTGCGAAGCGCGTGCCACTGGTGCCAGCGACGCACCGAGATCGGCGCCGCCTCCGGTTGCATCGCCGGGCAACCCCACCGGGGCGGGCGGCGCATCGGGTCCACATCCTCCCGCAGCAGCCACTCCCCAAAACCGCCCACGGCCTCCGACCGGTCCCGGGGCCCGCCAAACGCTGCTCAGTCGGGTTGGGCGGGCAGGGACATTCAAGCTCGCCCTTCGACAGGCTGCGAAGTTTTCTTCGCAAAGTCGTCCCTCCCCCACCAACGAGTTCCGCGGGTGCTCGCGAGAAATGAAGGCTTTTTCGACCCCCGGCTACAAGCATTTGCGCCCCGAGTGGCTTTCCGGTCTTTCCGTCGGGCTCCCCGGTAGTACGGCGTGCCTGGAATGCGCCGAGTCCGAGTTCGTCTGGCGCTCGATGAAACCCAAACGATCTCTAAGGGTGGGCCAGCTCGCCGCGGAGGCCGGCGTCGGCGTGCAAACGCTGCATTCCTACGAACGGCTCGGTCGGCTGCCCGAGCCGGAACGGTCGGCTGCCAACTACCGGCGTTATCCGCCGGGGCTGCTCGACCAGGTGCGGTTCATCAAAAAGGCCCAGGCACTGGGGTTCGCCTTGGAGGAGATTAAAGAAATTCTGACGTTGGGCCGACAAGGGCGTGCCCCGTGCAGGTCAGTAGTCGAGATCGCTAGGTGGCATTTGGCGGGGTTGGAAATGCAGCTTGCGGCCCTGGAGGAATTTCGGGGCGGGCTCCAAGCCTTTGTGTCCCAATGGGAAGAGGAGACCTCCCGTCCCCGGAAACGCGCCAGGGCCTTCTGTGATCTGATCGAGCGGCTGCCCCTGCCACCCCGGACGGGCAGGCCGAAACATTTTTCCAAAAGCCCTTGACCCTCCAGCCGACCAGAGGCCGTAGGCTCGGGCAAGACATCGAAGATGGAGAACGCATATGGACAAATGGAACGCTCTGCAAAAGGTCACTCTCGCCGGCAGCCTGCTGGCCGCCATTACCGCATCGCTTTGTTGCATCGGCCCGCTGGTGGCCGTGCTGCTGGGCGCGGGCGGCTTTGCCGCATCCGCGGCGTTCGAGAAATGGCGCCCGGTGTTTCTGGTCGTGGCGTTCGTCCTGCTGGCCGCGGCCTGGTATCTGACGTATCGCAAGCCGAAAGCCGCTTGCGAGGAAGGCTCCGCCTGCGCGGCCCGACCCGTCGCCAGATGGAACAGAACTCTTCTATGGTTGGCCACCGCGCTGGTGGTGGCCGCGGCGGCGTTTCCGGGTCTGTCGTCGGTGCTGTTGCGAGGCGAGCTGCCGGGTTCGGGCGCCTGTTGCGCGCCTGCCGGCGTCGCCGACGAAAACGGCGCGCCGTTCTGACGGCGAGGCTACGGAGCACGGATTGGGCGGCGGGCGCGCTCAACCTTCGGGCGAAACTGCAGGCACAACCGGGCATTTGAAGCACTCGGCTTCGTTTCGACACCACGAAAGCGGTCTCCCGCCCCAAGCGGGCAGGGATTCCTCCGGAGAGCATCCCTGCAGTGACTAACACCACGAGGTTCAAACCCGACCGTCCCGGTGGAAGGGGAAGCTTCGGGAACCGAAAAGAGGCCGGTGAGGAATGAACGCTCGACGGCGTGGGTTCGTTGCGATGCGAACGCACGGTTCGCAGTCGGTCGGATTGCCAACGAACGGTCGATGTGACGCCGGTCCGTTCCATGCCGGCCCTTTTCTCGAAACCTGCGGATGAGGAGTCCGCGATCCGGTGGAGCGGATGATTCCGCCCAGGTTGGGCAGCTGAGGTTTGACGGGTCGTGGAGTCGGGCTTCAGCTCACCGGACGCCGGGAAAGGTTCAGCCTTGGGGTCGGTTTGGATTTGTTCTGGTGCAAGTTGGGACGACTCTTGGTAGAGTTCGAAGGGAGTTCTCCGATGGGAAGCTGTTGCTCAACCCCACCGCGGGCGAAAGAGGCTCTGGCGGAGCCGGGCCAGGGGGCCGCGACGGCCTGCCCGGTTTGTGGTCAACCCGGGCAACGCGTCGAAACACGAACGCTGAAGCACATGGTGCAGCCGTGGCACCTGGATCGCGTCAACAAACCGGGCTTTTTGTTCTGCAGCTCGTCGCACTGCGAGGTGGTGTATTTCCATCCGGAGGGTGACTGTTTGCGCAAACAAGACGTGCGGGTGCGGGTGGGCCTGAAGGAAACCGAGGATCCCGTGCCCCTGTGTTACTGCTTTGGCTTCACGGAAGCGATGGTGAGAGAGGAAATCCGGGCCACGGGGAAATGCACCATCCCGGAACGCATCGCCGCCGAAATCAAGGCCGGCCACTGCGCCTGCGAGATCCGCAACCCTCAGGGCTCATGCTGCCTCGGCAACGTCCGGGCCGCCGTCAAGCGGGCGATGTCGGCCGTCGCAACCTCTGGCAGTGTCGCTGGGCTTTCCGCATGCGCGGGCTGACCTCCCGGTTTTACCGCGGAAACCAAGAGGGGAAATGTTTCCGCCGTGCGGCGTTGTTCTCCTTTGCCCCACCCAAAAGGCTGCGGAAAAAGTCATTTTGCGCAGCAAGAAACCTCTGGATGACCTCGAAAATCGAAGCCGGTTTTTTGGAAGCACGCCTTTTTCAACGAGCTGCGAACTTGGGCGACTCACCCTGCTTTTGTCCAGAGCCGCCGGGGTCTTTAAAGATGCGAGCTACGGCGCCTGCCGCGTCGCCCGTGCGTCGATCGCCAGGAGCACCACAGGGCTGCGGCTGCTCACGTCCAGGTTTTCGGCTCTTCTGAAACCGCGGGACCGGACGGGTGAGCCAGCGCTGCCCGCATGGGTGCGTGCAACGCTTCGCGACGTTGATGGTCCCCTGATTCCGCTCCCGTGGCGGCCGCGCCCGAGAAGGTGGACTTGTCCGGCAGCCGCGTGCAGCTTCTCGGGCCGCCCGCATTGCGGTTCCACGCCCCCACCGTGGGCGTCTCCCGATTTCCGAGGGCCTGGGGGGCGTGGCCAGTCATTCATGACGGCCCGGGTGCGAACGGGTCGCTACAGCACGCACCGGCCCAGCGCCTCAACCAAGGGAGGGCCGGGCCCTGTGGGTCTCGGATCCGCAGCGGGGATCCGCTTGTGGGCGCCTGTCCGCCCGGGATGGGCTGATTCTCGGACCGATTTTCAAAAAGCCGCCGGGCCGCGGCCCCCGACGTGTTTCCTGAACCCTGCGGCGCGGCTGGGCTTTCTATTTCTGGGCGTGGGCTTCCAAAAACCAGAGGGCCTTGTCGAGCGCGCGGGAAATCTCCGTGAGAAGGTCGGCCGTGCCGGCGTCGCCGGCGCGGGTGGCTTCCTCGATGGCTGCGCGTGTGGAGGCAGCCAGGGCGGCAAACCGCTCGGCCAGCGCCTCCACTGTGGGCAGGCTGTCGACGGTTGCCGCCGGGTACTCGGGGAGTCGCGAGGCACTGGCGGCGGCTCGGACCGTGCCCAGCGCCAGGCCGCCCAGGGCGGTGATGCGCTCGGCCAACAGGTCGATCTGGCCCAGCAGTTCACCGGCCAAATCGTCGAAGAGCTCGTGCAGGCTGTAAAACTGGGCGCCCTTGACGTTCCAATGGGCCTGCTTGGTCTGGCTGTAGAGGTCGAAAGTATCGGCGACCTGCTGTTGCAAAAGGGCGCGCATCCGTTCCCGCACGTGGACCGGAAGGTCGATTCGAGTTGTGAATGATTTGTTGGCAGTCATATCAGTTTCCGTTGGCCCTCAACGTAGGGCGCTTGTAGCCGAAGCGCAACAGCCGCGTTGCGCGGGAAGTTGTTCGTGCCCGCCGGACCGGGCAAGTGGAAAACGTGGAAGCTTTGTTTGCGCGGGCATTTCGGATCGTTTCTTTGTGCGTGGACCGGCAGTCCGGGAACGCCGCCTCCGCCGCAGCCGCGCCGGGCGGGGTGCGGAGTTGAGTGGCACAAGGCGCAGGTGGATGTGCCTCCGGATCCCGCCGTCAGGCGTAGTGCGCCGCCCATCTGTCCCTTCCACAGGTTCCTCAGATCCGCCGGGGTGAAAGGCCGACCCCGGGCGTTGGACGGGAGTCAACGCAACGCCGGGAGCCTTTTGAGCCAAACAGTCGAGAGGCCCGAGCGGCCTCAGGTCGAGACGCCCAGGGCGTGGAGGTCTTCCTCCAGCATGCGACGCAGTTTGTGCAGGGCCAGGTTTTGGAGCTGGCGGACGCGCTCCCGGGTGACCCCGAATTTGCGCCCGACCTCTTCCAAGGTTTTTTCGGGTCCGCCATGGAGGCCGAATCGGAAGCGCAGGATGCTGGCTTCGCGCTCCGGCAGGCGATTGACCAGTTCAAGAACCTTGGCGGCCGTGGTCCGTCGCTCGAGGATCTCGGCCGGATTCGGAGAAGACTCGTCCGGGACCACCTCGCCGAGGCGACTGCTGTCCTCGTCCCCCAGGGGGGCGTCCAACGAGGCGGGTCGGATGGCAGCCGATCGGAGAGCGGCGACCTTTTTGGGCGTGGTGTTCAGTTCTTGGGCCAGCTCCTCCTCGGTGGGTTCCCGACCGAGGGTTTCCTGGAGCCGCAATTCGGCCAGCCGCAGGTGATAGATCTTGTCGGCCACGTGCACGGGCAGACGGATGGTCTTGCCCTGGTTGGCCAGGGCGCGGCGGATGGATTGTTTGATCCACCACGAGCTGTAGGTGGAGAGCTTGCCGCCCTTGGAGGGATCGAAGCGTTCGACCGCCTTCATGAGGCCGATGTTGCCCTCGTTGATCAGGTCCAGCAGCGGCAGGCCAAGTCCTTCGTATTCACGGGCGATTTTGACGACGAGGCGGAGGTTGGCGCGGATCATGTGTTCGCGCGCGGCTTCGTCGCCCTGCTTGATGCGTGCGGCCAGCTCGACTTCTTGCTCCGGGGTCAGCAGGGGTACCTGGCCGGCCTCGCGCATGTAGAGGGTAATGGCGCTGGCGGCCTCGCCTCCCAAACGGCGGAGCTCTTCCAAGGGGTCCGCGCCGGGGGCGGGGTCGGCGGGGTTGGTCGTTTCCGCCTGGATCGTGGCTCGCAGGGTTTTGCGATGGATGGGGTTGAGCCAATCTTTTTCGGAGGAGCTGCCGGCCTTAGGGGCTTTGGCGGCGCGGAGCGGCTTGGCCTCGCCGGACGGAGCGTGATTCGCTTGTCGGGCGCGCGGCTTCGCGGCTGAGCGCTTGGCACGGGGCGGCCGCGTCGTGCGGCGGACCTGGGTTTCAGTTTTTGGGGCACGCATAGTTGCTTTTGGGCGTTCGTGGTGTACGGTTTCGCCACGAAAACCTGACTCACGGTTACAAGATTCGATGCGTTTGGTCAATGTTTTGTTCAATTTTTTTGCCGCGCACCAGACAAAAAAGGTGTTGCAAGCTCCCAACACTTTCGTCACCAAGTCGTTACGCATCCAGGCGCAACGCGGTCCCATCGCCTGTCCCGGCCGCCGGGCGGTGCCGTTGCATTTGATGTCCAAGTTGCGCGCTCGCCCCTGGCAAGGGATCTGGGGCTGGGCCGCCCCGGCGGTTGGCGGGCGGAGGGGTTGCCGTGGGCCAAAGGGGGCGCGCCACGAGTCCGGCCGGGAGCGGCGGGAGGGCGGCGTGTTGATGGAGACAGTAGTGCATGCGGTCCGGTCCTGAGGGCACCTTGGATACGCCTTTTTATTCGATTCGTGTGGTGGCGGAACGCACGGGGTTGAGCCCGGATCTGATTCGGGTGTGGGAGAAGCGGTACGGGGCGGTTCAACCGGTGCGCACGCCGTCGAACCGCCGTCGCTACTCGGAGCGGGAGGTCCAGCGACTGGTATTGTTGAGCAAGGCGGTGGCGGCGGGGCATCCCATCGGGACGATTGCCCACCTGCCGGAGGACCGATTGCGCGCCCTGGTCCTAGCCAATGGGCATGGATCCACCCACGGGCCGGGGAGCGGCTGTGCGCCGCACTGTGCTTTTGTGGAGGAGGCTCTGGACCGGGTGGCCCGGTTCGATGAGCCGGGGTTGCGGCAGGTGTTGAATCGGGCGCTCGTTACGGTGGGGGTGCAGGGGTTTCTGTGTCGCATTGTGGCGCCGCTGATCGAGCAGGTGGGGGAGCAGTGGCGATCCGGAGCTTTCCTGGCGGCGCATGAGCATTTCCTGAGTGGAGTGTTGCGGGTGATGTTGGGGAGGCTGGAAGGGCAGTTGTCGTTGCGGGCGCCTCGATTGGTGGTGGCGACGCCCGCGGGACAGATGCACGAGTTGGGGGCGTTGCTGGCCGCGGCGGCGGCGGCGCAGGTGGGGTGGCGTCCGGTGCAGTTGGGGACCAACCTGCCGGCCGCAGAGATTGCGGGGGCGGCGATCCGGTGCGGTGCGCGTGCGGTGGCGTTGAGCATTGTGTATCCGGCCGACGACCCGGACTTGCCGGAGGAACTGCGCAAGTTGCGGGAGTTCCTGCCGGGGACGCTGGCGATTCTGGTGGGCGGGCGGGCCGCTCCGTCGTATCAGACGGTGCTCGACCAAATCGGGGCGTCCGTGCATGCGGACCTGCGGTCGTTCTGCGACGTGCTGGATGGGTTGCGCCGGTACCGTTGAGCGGGCGGTTGGTGGCCTCGAGCGCTTCCCGTGTGCCGGCCGCAGCGGAGCCCCGAGCTTCCCCCTGCGGGTGATCAGCCTTATGTTGCCGGTGTGGAGTGCGTGCTTTCGAGCAGCCCGGAATGTACGGAGGGGTTGGGGATGCGGTGGGCGGAAACCGTCGCACCGGGCTGGGTCATTGCTCTGACGGGTGATCTGGGGGCGGGCAAAACGCAGCTGGTCCGTGGGGTGGCACGCGGGCTGGGATTTGGGGGCCGCGTGCATTCGCCGACGTTCAATCTGATCAACATCTATCGAGGCGGACGACTGCCGGTGTACCACCTGGATTTGTATCGTCTGGAGACCGGGGAGGGCCTGTGGGAGGCCGGTTTGGATCAGTTCCTGGTGACAGATGGATTGACCATCATCGAGTGGGCGGATCGGCTCGGGCCACAGGGTTGGCCGGACTGGGCACCGCAGCCGGTGCGGCTGCGTCGGGTGAAGATGGAAGTGACCGGGCCGCAGGAGCGGCGCATTTTTTATGAAGATATTGGCCCTGGATTTCTCGGGTGAACCTCGCGGGGTGGCCTTGCTGGAGGGGACGCCTCCGGACATGTGGGAGGTGCGGGCCGAGATGGAACAGCGAGGTGGCCGGTCGGTGCCGGCTTTGGCGATGGTGGGGCGCGTGCTGGAGGAGACGGGGTGGGACCGGTCGGAAGTGGAGGCGATTGCCGTGGGCCTGGGGCCGGGCTCGTACACGGGCATTCGGGCGGCCCTGGCCCTGGCGCAAGGTTGGTTTTTGGCCCGGGGCGTGGCGGTGTACGGGGCCAACAGCATGGACAGTGTGGCAGCGCGGGCCTGGGGAGCAGGGTTGCGAGGTCGGGTCCGGGTGGTGGTGGACGCTCAACGACGCGAGCTTTATGTGGCGGGCTACGAGTTGCGGCAGGAAGGATGGTGCAGAGTGGAACCGCTGCGCCTGGAGGCGGTGGAGCGTTTGCAACAGGCCAACGACCGGGCGGACTGGATCTGGGTCGGTCCGGAAGTGGACCGATGGTTTTCGGAGGGGCGCTTGATGGGCCCCTCGGCTGTGGAAGTGGGCCGGCTGGCGGCTCGGGAGGCACCGCGTCGGCCGGAGGCGTGGGAACCGATTTATTTGCGGCCGGTGCAATTTGTGAAGGCGCAGCCCGTCGTCGGGGGAACGGTCGTGACTTCGGAGGGAGTCCCGTGAAACCGTTGGCGGAATGTCGGCTGTACGCGTTCGTGGACACGGCCTATCTGGCGGGCCGGGATCCGGTTCAGGTCGCCGAGCAGCTTTGTGCCGGGGGTGCGGATTTGATTCAGTTGAGGGCGAAGGACCGATCCGTGGCGGAGATTCGCGAGCTGGCCCGGAGGATTCTGCCGGTGACACGCGCGGCGGGGGTGGGCCTGGTGATCAATGATCATCCCGAGGTGGCGTTGGAAGTGGGAGCAGAGCTTTGTCATCTGGGGCAGGAGGACTTCTTCGACGGGGGCCATCTCCATGTGCAGGAATTGCGGCCGGAGGGCCGGGCGCTGCTTGTGGGATTGAGCACCCATGCGCCGGAGCAGGCGCTGCGGGCTGTGGCCGCGGGCGCGGATTATGTGGCAGTGGGACCGGTGTATGCGACCGGGACCAAACCCGGGGCCAGGCCCGTCACGTTGGAGTATGTGCGCTGGGCGGCGTCGCATTTGCAGGTGCCGTGGTTTGCGATTGGCGGGATTACGCTGGAGAATGTGGACGAAGTGTTGGCGGCCGGCGCCACGCGGATTTGTGTGGTTTCGGCCATCTTGCGTGCGCCGGATGTGGCCGCGGCCTGCCGGGCGTTTCGGAGCCGGTTGCCATAAAGGTGCGGGTCGGTTCCTTGACAGGCGGGGGCGCCATCCTATAGTTCGGTCACCATGGAGCCGTCAGCTTCATCTACGGAAGGCAGCGAGGGCGGGGGAGGTCGCGCCGCCTTGAAGGCATTCGTGAGCGCGGGGCGGGGGTATTGGCGGGACGTGCCCGCCGAGCAATGGGAGGACTGGCGCTGGCAACTGAAGAACCGGATCACCACCCTGGCCCAACTGGAACGGTTGCTGCCCACCCTTACGCCCGAGGAGCGCGCCGGCACGCAACTGGCCAATCAGAAGCTGGCCCTGGGCATCACCCCGTACTTTTTCAACCTGATTGACCCGGCCGATGAGTTTTGCCCCATCCGGCGGCAGGTCATCCCGAGGATCGAGGAAACCGTGACCGCCCCGTGGGAGATGAGCGATCCCTGCGGGGAGGAGGCGCATTCGCCCGTGCCCGGGCTGGTCCACCGCTATCCGGACCGCGTGCTGTTTCTCGTGACCGACCGGTGCGCCTCCTACTGTCGGTACTGCACGCGCTCGCGCATGGTGAGCAACGCCACCGGGTACGACTTTCACCCCGATTTCGAGCAGCAGATCGCATACATCCGCAGCCATCCGGAGGTGCGGGATGTGCTGCTGAGCGGGGGTGATCCGCTGTTGTTGAGCGACGAAAAGCTGGAGGCCTTGCTGGGAGCGTTGCGCGCCATCCCGCATGTGGAGTTCCTGCGGATCGGCACGCGCATTCCGATTTTCCTGCCCCAACGCATCACTTCCGGGCTGTGCAATGTGTTGCGGCGGTACCATCCGTTGTTCATCAGCATCCATTCCAACCATCCGCGGGAGCTGACGTTGGAGGCACGGGCGGCGCTGGAGCGGCTGGCCGACGCGGGAATTCCGCTCGGCAACCAGTCGGTGTTGCTGCGGCATGTGAACGACGATCCGGAGATCATGCGGATCCATGTGCAAAAGCTCCTGATGTGTCGGGTGCGCCCGTATTATTTGTACCAGTGCGATCTGATTGCCGGTTCGTCCCATTTGCGCACCAGCGTGCGACGCGGCCTGGAGATCATGCGCCAGTTGCGGGGGTACACCACCGGTTACGCCGTGCCGACCTATGTGATCGACGCTCCGGGCGGCGGCGGCAAGGTGCCGCTGACGCCGGAGTATGTCGTGAGCCATACGGCCGACCGCGTGTTGTTGCGCAACTACAAGGGCGACCTCTATGAATATCCCGAGGCGCCGGACGAGGTGCCGCGGGCAGCATCCCGGCGCCCTCAATGCGAGCCCCAGTGCGTGTAAGCGGGGCTGCGGGGTTCTCTTCGTGGGCGGCAGGGGCCGGATTCGGAGCCGGTGGAGGCGCTGCAAGGGGGCCAGATTTTGATTTTGTGTTTTCGGAAGGCGGCCGTCTGGGTCATGTTCACAGTGCTATGGGCAAGGGGAAACGACGTGAGGCGCGCGAACGCGCCGTGCAGTTTTTGTTCCAGTACGATCTGAATCCTCCCGAGGATCTCGAGGAGGCACTGCGGGAGTTTTGGGAAACGCAACGGCTGGCGGCCCTGGCAGAGAAGGGGGGGCCGACGTGGGGCCAACCCGTCGAACTGCCGCCGCCGACGGCCGAGGAGATCGAGATTCGCGAGTTTGCCGAGCCGCTCATCCGCGGCACGCTGGCACACCGCGACGAAATCGACGCCAAGATCCGCCAGTACGCCCTCAACTGGGACCTGCATCGCATGGCGGTGGTGGACCGGAATGTCATGCGACTGGCCATTTACGAAATGCTCTACCGGGAGGACATCCCCCCCGTGGTGAGCATCAACGAGGCGGTGGACATCGCCAAGAAGTACTCCACCCCGGAAAGCGGCAAGTTTGTCAACGGGATCCTCGACCGCATCAAGAACGATCTCATGCGGCCGGCCCGAACAGTGACCTGAGCGCCGCAGGCAGGGGTTCCCTTGGTGAACGGGGGTGGGATTTGTGTTTGCCGATCTGCATTTGCACACGCGTTTCTCGGACGGGACCTACACACCCGAGGAACTGGTGGCGGAGGCGCACCGGCAGGGCTTCGTGACGTTGTCGATCACCGACCATGACACCGTGGAGGGCTGCCCGGCCATGGCGCGCGCCTGCGCCGAGCACGGTCTGCAGTTCATTCCGGGCGTGGAATTGACGGCGGAGTACGAGGGACTGGAGGTCCACATCCTGGGGTATGGATTTGACCCCGGCCATCCGGAGCTGCTCGAACAGATGGATCGATTCCAGGCCGTTCGGCAGCAGCGGATCCACGAAATGGTGGCGCGTCTCAACGAAATGAACATCCCCCTGCCGGTGGAGCGGGTGTTTGCCCTGGCGAACTGTCGCTCGCCCGGGCGTCCGCACGTCGCCCGGGCCCTGGTGGAGGCGGGGGTGTGCCGTGACCTGGACGAGGCCTTCGAGCGGTTTCTCAAAAAGCACCGGCCCGCCTGGGTACCGAAGTGGAAAGTGTCGGTGCCGGAGGCCATTCGTTTGTTGCACCGGGCCGGAGGCGTGGCGGTGCTGGCACATCCCGGGTTGTACTATGCCGATCCGGTTTTGCCGGACCTGGTGCGTGCCGGCCTGGATGGCATCGAATGTTTTCACACCAAACACACTCCGACCGTGACGGAGCGGTATCTTGCGCTGGCCGGCCGCTACGGGCTGGTGGTCACCGGAGGATCCGACTGCCACGGTTACAACAAAGGCCAGCCGTTGCTGGGGTCGATCCGCCTGGCCCCGGAGTTTGTGGAGCGGTTGCAACATCGGATTGCCGCGCGCCGTGCCGAATGCTCGATGAAAGGGTCATGAGGGGATTGTTTGCCAAGTTCAAGGAGGGCCTGCAAAAGACGCACAGCAAACTGGTCCATGAAATCAAGCGCGTCCTGACGCGGTCGCCCCGCATGGACGCCGCCACCCTGGAAGAGCTGGAGCAGATCCTGCTCGGAGCGGATCTGGGTGTGGCGATGACGCAGCAAATCCTCGAGGCGGTGCGGAAGGCCTACGAAACGCAAGGGTCGGCGGGTCTGGACGTGTTCTCCGTGGCGGCCCGCGAGGTTGCCCGCAGTCTGGCCACGCCCCGGTCCGAACTGCGCAAAGCAGCCCATCAAACGACGGTGGTCTCCATTGTGGGCGTCAATGGCACCGGCAAGACCACCACCGCGGCCAAGCTGGCATACGCCGTGCGGCAACAGGGCCACACCGCCCTTCTGGCCGCTTGCGACACCTTCCGCGCTGCGGCCATCGAACAACTCAAGTTGTGGGGTCAGCGCCTCAACGTGGAGGTCATCGCCGGAGCCTACGGAGCCGATCCGGCGGCGGTGGCGCATGACGCAGTCGCTGCGGCCAGGGCGCGCGGGGTGGATTACGTTTTTCTGGATACCGCCGGCCGGCTTCATACCAAGCACAATCTGATGCAGGAACTGCAGAAAGTGCACCGCGTGGTGGGTCGCCAGATCCCGGGGGCACCGCACGAGGTTTTGCTGGTGGTGGACGCCCACACGGGCATGAACGCGCTGCAGCAAGCCCGGGAGTTTCACAAGGCGGTGTGCCTGACCGGCCTGGTGGTGACCAAACTGGATGGCACCAGCAAGGGCGGCATCGTGGTGGCCATCCAGAAGGAACTGGGCGTGCCGGTCAAGTTCGTGGGGCTGGGCGAACAGCCGGATGACCTGCAACCGTTCGACGCCGAGCAATTCGCGCGTGCCCTGTTTGAGGAGTGAATCGGGGAGGAAGGGCCGGCGGCGGCCCTGCTCGAACGAGGGGACCGTCCCTGCGCCGAGCACGGCTCCGAGCCAGAGCGAATCGCGGTACCCGGATCGCCATCCATTCGCCGTTGGAAGAATCGCGTCGTGAATGGGGGCGCGTGACCCGCAGTGGGCGACGGCTGCTGCGGCTGTTCCCGCCGGGTCCGTGTCCTGTGCCATGGTCGCCGTCGGAGCGCAACGCGGAGGCAAACCGACTTCTACGACGTGCAAGTCGCCGGCCACCTTGCCGGAAGTGCCAGGGCTGTGGTAGGTAATGACGAACAGGTCGAGCGCGGGAGCAACGAAACGTTGGCCCATGAACCAGGCGTGGCACTCCGGATCGCTAATCCAAGACGGGGTCATTCCCGCGAGGGCCATTGCACCGGCCGGTATGTCATCGTCGCACCCACAAGAGCCGGCGGGAAGCGCGCCACAGAACGAAGGGGCGGGACCAGGCCCGGAGGCATCGTATCCGTGTGGCGGGGAGGCCGCGGCTCACACGCCAGCTTCTGCCGAACAGGCAACGCGGGGCGAACCGTTTGCAGAAGCGGTTTGTGGCCGTGCGGATGCCGCCCGGGAGGAAGCCTGGAGGCGGCTGCGCGCCCTGGTGGTTTGCTCGAGCCGACATGGTGGGGCCCGGCCGATTCTCCAAGAGTTATGGAAGCTGGCAGGGATGGCCCGGCCGCGTTCCCTGCTGATTCTCGCGGGGAACCCTGCCCTGGGCCGCCGAAAGGTGGTGGTGTCTGGTCCGCTTCGCGAGCAAGCGGAGGACACGCCAGCCTGGAAGACCCTGACCCGCCAGTTGCTCCAACAGGGCGCATTTGAGGTGGCTCAACCTCAGCAGGTCCCGTCCGTCTCCCAGAAGGGGGCGGAAGATGCGGGGGCGCAGGAAGGGCCGTGGGGGCCTTATGCGCATTTGCCGGGCGTGCACGAGGCGGCGTGGCTGGCGGCGCATGGCGGACCCCGGAACCTCACATGGGTTCTGGTCGGCTCCCCGGACGCCGGGGCGCTGGCCAGGACGTTGGCCGAAAGTCTCACGCCGGAGACGCTCCTGCTTGGCCTGCTGGAGCCCGGGACGTGCCGTGTGTCGCTTTTGCCTGACGGCAACGTAGCCGGGGAAATGCAATCCCGGGCCGGAGCGCTGGTCCGAGCGGTGACCGCTCTGTCCGAGTCGTCAGGACTTCCTGCGGATCCGATCGCCCGCACGCTTGTGCATTTGGCCCGCGGCCTGCACTGGGAGGGCCTCTTGTGGACCCCTCGACAGGCGGGAGGAGTCGAGCAGTCTCACGTACACTCAGCCGCGGAAGAAGAGGCGGCGGTGTTCCTGGACCCGCCCGTGGGCAGCTTGCTGACGCCTGCGGAGCGCAGGCTTGTGCTGCACCTGGCACGGCGTGCGGTGGAGTCGGTTGTGCGCACGGGTCGGCTGCCGGACGTCAACCCGACAGCCCTGCCGTTGGCGCTGCTGGCGGTGCGAGCGTGTTTTGTCACTCTCACGAAAGACGGTCAGCTCCGAGGCTGCATCGGGCATCTGAAGGCTCAGATGCCCCTGTACCAGGCCGTGTTGGAGAACGCTCGCGCGGCCGCGGTGCAGGACTACCGGTTCGAACCGGTCCGGCCCTCGGAATTGGAGGATCTCCGAATCGAAGTCAGCGTACTGACGCCCGCTCGGCCGTTGCAGTACCGGACGCCGGAGGAATTGCTGCAGCGTCTGCGCCCCGGCGTGGACGGGGTGATCCTGGAGATCGGTTCATTCACCGCCACCTTTCTCCCGCAGGTGTGGGAGAAGTTGCCGGACAAGGAACAGTTTCTCGACCAGTTGTGTTTGAAAGCGGGGGCGTGGCCGGGGGATTGGCGCAGACTGTCCCCCGCCGTGTCCACCTACCAGGTCGAAGCCTTCGCAGAAGATGGCGACCTTGCTGCGGACTCCGGATCGTGATCCGCAGAGTCCCGGGGTTGGCCGGGGGTCAAGTCGGAGGCAGGCGCGACGAAGCGCTTCGGCTGGAGCGGACAGAGGCACGGCACGGCATCGCTTCTCGCCCTCGTCCACGCTCTTGGGCGCCGAAGGAGTCAGGCCGCAGGCGTCGCCAGCGGACCGGGAAGGGACCTTTACAGCAACGGGTGCCCCGGCTAACGCGGCCGACCTTCCCGTTTGTGTGGCCGTCTACTGAAGAAAAGCCCCGCCGCTCCTTCGCAAACCGAAGGGCAACGGGGCGGAAAGGTTCGACGCTGGCGCGTCGCAGAATCGACGGATCAACGCAAGCCGCTCACTGCTTCTTGAAGGTGCGCATGTAGGCGACCAACGCCTTGATGTCCTCGTCGCTCACGCCTTCCAGGGGCTTCATGAGCGTCTTGCCGTCCTTGTCTTTGAGTCCTTCCTTGATGGCTTTGAAGGCGGCGTCATCTTTCAACTCCGCCTGGACCTTGGGATCCGTGTAGTCCTTGGCCCCCAGCTTCTTGCCCATCTTGGTGTCGCCCTTGCCGTCGGCGCCGTGGCATTTGGCGCATTCCTTGTCATACAGGGCCTTGATCTTGGCCTCCGCCGCCAGGCCGCTCACGGCCAGGCTCGCGACCAGCGCGCATACCAACCACCATGCTCGTTTCATAGTTCCTGTTCCTTGTCTCTGCGAGGCCCGGGCCCGATGCCCCCTTGCTTTTGCAGCCGGCGGTGCATTTGCCGGACCTGATGGGCCGCACGAAACCGCAGCGTGCAGTCCGAGCCGGGATCGGTCAATCCCAGGCCTCTCTTATCCTTGGACACATTGCGTTGTGTTCGCATTCATGACTTCGCATTCTTTGTTCAAAATGCAGCTTTGCTTGACCCGCTCCGGGGGCGGTCTCGGTGGCACAGGCTTCTGACCGCAGCAGGAGGACCGGGATGGCGCCTTGTCCCTCGGAGAACTGCGCCGTTTCGATTTCCTCCCGGGAAGAAGTTTGCGGCCAAGGTAGCGGCGAGGGTTCTCACTCTGACATGCGGCCCGCCGGGTTCAGTCTCGGGGCCTTGATCGGGACGGACCGGCCTTCCGGAGGTAACTGCGTGCCGAGGGGTTCGGGAACCAAGTGCCGTGAAGGGGTCACGGGGTGCGCTTTTCGAGGAGCCGGAAAAGAGGGGTTTTTGACAAATGGCGTCTGGGGGGTCACCCTAGGGGCGCAGGCCCATGAGCATTGTCACCAAAAACGGCGATGGCGGACAGACGTGTTTGATGTACGGCATGCGCGTGCCGAAGCATCATCCCCGCATCGAGGCGTGCGGTGCGGTGGACGAGCTGAACGCGGCGCTGGGCCTGGCGCGCGCGCAAACTCCGCCCCGGTGGTTGGCGGAAGCGTTACGACAGGTTCAGCAGGATCTCATTGTTCTCATGGGCGAGCTGGCCACCGACCCTTCTTGCCACGAGCGGCTGCGTCGCGACGGTTTTCCCACGCTGGGACCGGGGCATTTGGAACGCCTGGAAGCCGAGGTCAGGCGGTTGGAAGCGGAACTGGCGCCCCCTCGGGGCTGGGCTTTGCCGGGGGCAAATCCGTTGGCTGCCGCACTGGATTTTGCGCGGACGGTATGTCGTCGGGCCGAACGGCGCGTGTGCGCACTGACGGGTCCGGATTCGGAGCCGCATCGCCAGGCGGTGATGTACTTGAATCGCCTCTCCGACCTTCTTTGGTTGTGGGCCCGGCGGATGGAGCAACCGGACGAAGCCCGCGGCAAGGGTCCCTCTTGACTTGAACGGTCTCGCTGGGGCCGGTTCGAGGGTCGGCAGGCACAGGTGGAGAGTCCCTGCCGGAATCGTGAGGGTTCGGCGCTGACGGAAAGCGAGCAAGGGAGAATCGGCTGCATGACGACCCCGGCGGTGCAGTGAGAACGGAGCGGTACCGGAGCTGCTTTTGCGTAAGGAGCTCATCACCTTGAGGTTCCCGACCGGGTCGCACGATGCACCCGAGCTTTCCCAGGGCTGCATTTCCGTTGGAACTGGACGGTGGAGCTCCGGCGCCGCGGAGGCCCGGCTGCGCCGAGGCTGCAAGCGACGTTTCCCAGAGCAGCCGCATGGCGATCCCTTCCCTCCGAGCCGATCCAGAGTCGGAAAGGTTGGGGGCGGCGGCGCGTGGCGGGTCTGCTCCAACGGAGCGCGGATCCTCCAGCCCAGGGCGATGCTCTGTGCAACTATGTGTCCCCAATTCACCTCCGCCCTGGAGGGGCGCAATTCGAGGTGGCAGGCCCGGCCCTCGCGATGGGGCGCCTCGGGCTGGGCCCTTTCTGGGTGCAGCGGGTTTGGGGACCGGGTTCCGAGGGCGTTGGCCCGGGCGGGTGGACGGGATGCGCCTTCGCGGCGTGGATTGGCCTGTGCGGCCAAGTGGACCGCGGAGGGCGCTTTTCAGTTACTGAGCCCAATTGGACGGGCTGAAGGAATGCCGGTTCCCCTCGGCTTTCGCGGACCGGGGACGCCCGAAATCCTTCCGGAGTTTGGGGCGAGTCCGAAAGCTCAAACACGCGCTTCCCAAGTTCCCGGCGAGGGCCCGCTTGACATTTCCCGGGAGCAGGCGCATAGGTAGAGCGGTTCGGGTGGAAACCGAGTGCACTCGATCGTCGAACGAGAAACTGCGACAAAGAAAGCTTCCCTATGAAAACCCGGTTCGTTCCCTGGACGTTTCTGTGTGTTGTGAGTTGGTTGGCGTGGACGGCTGCCTGTTGGAGCGCCGACAAGCCGGCAGTGGTGGGCAAGTGGAAATGGTCAATCGAGCGTGGTGGTCAGACGATCGAAACCACGCTGACCATCAAACAGGAGGGTGACAAACTCACCGGCACGGTCACCGGTCGCAACAACACGGAGACCCCGGTGCAGGATCTCAAGTTCGAGAAGGGCGAGTTGAGTTTCAAGGTCACGCGCGAATGGAACGGGCAGAAGATGGTGCTGTCGTACAAGGGCAAGCTGGAAGGCGATACCATCAAGGGCACCGTGGAGCGTGACCGGGACGGGGAGAAAACCACCCGGGATTGGGAAGCCAAACGGGTCAAGGAATAGACGGCTGGTCTTCGGTGCGGTTCCGGTGCCAGGGGGCCCCGGGTCCACTGACCCGGTTGCGGCGCCGGAGCAGCACCGAGGAAAGCCCGCCTCGGCTTCCCAATTTCAGCGGCCGCAGAATGTCTGCGGCCGTTTTGCTTTTCAGTGTGGACGGCGGCGCATCCATCCGCGCCGGGGACCCTCCGGTTTCATCAACCCGCCGGGAGTTCCGGGGCGGCGACCACATGCCGCCAATAGATCGGCAGCTGCGTCGTGGAGGACCAGAACTGCGTCTGACTCGCCACGGGTCCCAGGGCTCCGGCGCGAAATCGGGCCCAGAACCGCTCCAGAATCTGCGCCACGCCCTGAACGTCGTTCGGATGGCAACAACTGTCTCCGTACCCGGCCCGGGCCAGCACATCTGCCATTTCACTGCCGGGTGGCACCAACGCAAGAATGGGCCGGCGCGCGCCGAAGTAATCCACTATTTTGCTGGGCATGAAAAGGTCGTGTGCCGGCGCGACCACCAAGAGCAGGATCGGACTGCGCCGCACCTCTTCGAGGTAACCCTCGTAGTCCAGCAACCGGCCCTGCTCGAAGACCTCTCGGAGCTTCAGGGACTCGAGGAGGGCGTCGTGCTGCGGCAGCCATGGTCCGTGAACCCGAAACCGGGTGCAGCCACGGGCCTCCGGATGGAGTTGCAGGAACCGGGCCAGGCCGCGGAGAAAGGTTTCCGGACTCCGGGCCCCGCGCCAGTCGAAGGTTCCGAAATAGACGATACCGAACTCCGGGTGTACCGCGGGCGGGGGCAGCGCATCGAAGACCTCCGCGTCATAGAAGTAGGGCACATGAGCCGTGCGCGCCCGCGGCACCAGGCCCATTTGGACGTATGCTTCCAGGTTGGAGCACGCGGTGAAGACGACTCGTCCGACCATGTGCAGGGTTGTGCGCTCGAGATTCTCCAAGCGTCTGCGCCAGGCCCGCTGCAGGGGGGAGCGGCGTTTCACGCGCCACTGTTGGGGCGAAACGGGTTCCTGGTAATCGAACACCCAACGCCGGTCCACGGCCGGCGGATGCCGACCGGCCAGCAACATCGAGGCCGGCAGGACCATGGCCAGCGTGCGGTCCGCGGGGCCATGTTGCTCCAGCCTCCGCAGAACGCGTCGCACCCACCCGGCGCAGGCATCGGGAAACATCACGGCCGAGCAGGCGAGGACAACCGCGCGGAACAGGGCCGGATGCTTGCGTGCCCGCTGTTGCCAGCGCAGCACGGGGTCGTCCACCCGGTGGATTCGGAGCCGGGGATGGTGCAGGGTCTCCGCAGCGTTGTCGGGCAGGGCCAGGGAGCTGGTGAACACCTCCACTTCCCATCCCTGGGCCAGGGCGTGCCGGACCACGTAAAAGGGCCGCTTGGCGTTGGCGTGGGTGCTGGGCGGAAACGTGTGAGTCAGGACGTGGAGGCGCATGCAGGGGCCGGTCCGGCCGGCCATGGTGCGGAGCCCGCGGGCTCAATGTTTGTACCAGACGCGGCGGTTTACGTAGTCGGTGTAACTGAGGATGATCTTGGCCACCTTCCACGAGACATGATCGACCTGGTAATCCGGGGGGAGTCGGCAGGGCCCGAACTGTTCGAACAGGCGCACGGTGACTGCGACGCTTTCCACGATGTGGCGCGGATCCAGGCCGGTCATGATGACGGCGCCCTCGTCCATGCCTTCCGGGCGTTCGTGGGCTTCGCGGACGGTCACGGCGGGAAAGCCGAGGATGGAGGATTCTTCGGTGATGGTGCCGCTGTCGGAAAGGGTGCAGTAGGCTGATTTTTGGAGAGCCACGTAGTCGAAGAAGCCCAGCGGCGGCATCAGGCGCACCTCCGGCTGCAGTTTCAGTTTGCTTTGTTGCAAGCGTTGGCGGGTGCGCGGGTGACAGGAGAAGATGAGGGGGAACCGGTATTGACGGGCCAGGGCGTTGAGGGCACGGACCAACTGGCGCAGGTGCTGCGGGTCGTCGACGTTTTCCTCGCGGTGGAGGCTGACGACGAAGTATTGGCGGGGCGTGAGTCGGAGGCGTGCCAGCACGTCGCTGGTCTCGATGGCGGCCCGGTGATAGTCGAGCACTTCTTTCATGGGCGAACCGGTTTTGATCACCCGGTCCGGCGGCAGGCCCTCGGCCAGGAGATACCGACGCCCGTGTTCGGTGTAACAAAGGTTGATGTCGCTGACATGGTCCACGATGCGGCGGTTGATCTCCTCCGGCACCCGCAGGTCGAAACAGCGGTTGCCCGCCTCCATGTGGAACACGGGGATCTTGCGGCGTTTGGCGGGGATCACTGCCAGGCAACTGTTGGTGTCGCCCAGCACCAGCACCGCGTCCGGCTCCTCGCGGGCCAGGACGGCGTCGGCCCGGGCGATGGTGTTGCCGATGGTCTCGGCCGCCGTACGGCCGGCGGCGTTGAGATAATGTTTGGGGCGCGGCAGTCCCAGGTCGCGGAAAAAGATCTCGTTGAGCTCGTAATCGTAATTTTGGCCGGTGTGGACCAGGACATGCCGGGTGACTTCCTCCAGCACGGCGATGACCCGCGAGAGCCGGATCAGTTCCGGTCGCGTGCCCACGATGGTCATGACCTTGAGCGAACTGCGCATGGCAGGAGGCATGCCTCAGGCTTGCGAGGAGGGTTGGGGCGAGCGGTCGGTCGGGCCGGGGCCGGTGGCGAGGACCGGGTCCGGATGGGTATCGGGTCGGGCGGGGTCGAAGATTTCACTGGCCCAGAAAAGGGTGATCATGTCGGTGGTTCCCGTGTTTTCGATGGAGTGGGTGTACCCCGGCGGGATGTCCACCACGCGAATGTCCCGGTCGCTCACCTCGTACTCGAGGATTTCCGTGCCGTGCACGGGTCGGAGGCGAATGCGGCCCTGTCCCTGGATGACGCAGAATTTCTCGACCTTGGTATCGTGGTAGTGGTTGCCGCGGGTGACGCCGGGTCGGGTGAGCGAAACAAACACCTGACCGGCATGGGGAGATTTGATCAGCTCGAAGAGCCAGCCGCGGGGGTCGGTCTTCAACTCGACGGGACGGGCGAGGGTTGCCGGGTCGCAAAATGACAGATAGGTGGCGTGCAGGGCGCGGGTGAAGGGATCGGAAAGATCCGGCAGCCGTCCCTGGGCGGCCATGTCTCGAAACGCCACGATCCGGTCATGCAACTCGCCGAGCGTGACGGTGAACTCCGGCAGCACCTCGGGGCGGTGACAGACCGGCGGATGATCGGGTCGCAGAATCACGGTCTCGAAGCTGCGCACCACGTCGTCCACGTAAACCAGCCGCAGTCGATGGGCGCGGTCGCTGATTTGCACCGGGAGTCCGCGGCTGATCTGGTGGCAGAAGGTGGCCACGACCGTGTTATAGTGGGGCCGGCTCCACTTCCCGAAGACGTTGGGCAACCGATATACATACACGGCGGTCCCCACGCGGCGCTGGTATTCTTCGACGACCTGCTCGGCGGCGCGTTTGCTGCGGCCGTACGGGTTGTCCAGGGCCGCCTGGATGGAAGAGCTGAGCAACAGGACCGCACGCCGGCCGGCGCGTTCCAGGGCCCGACAAAGGCGCCGGGTCAACTCCACGTTCCCGGTCACAAACTCGCTCTCCTCCCGTGGCCGGTTGATCCCCGCCAGGTGCACCACCACGTCCGCCCGGGCAGCCAGTTCTTCCATGCGTTCGGGCGGTGCCGGAAGGTCGAACTCCAGGATTTCGAGAGCCGGCCGCCGCCGCAGGGCCGTCACCAGGTTGCGACCGATGAAACCCGCCGAGCCGGTGACCAGGACGGTTTTCATGGCGGAAAACCCAACCGCGGAGTCGGAGTTCAGACGCCGGCCAGCACCTCGCCGCGAAGCGCCGCCTGGATGTACGGCAGTTGCAACAGCATCTCCTTCAGCTCCGCGTCGGTCAGCCGGCGCGTGTTGGCCGAGGTGTAGTCCTCCATTTGGGCCACCTTGCGTTCCCCTTTCTCGAAGTACAGGGCGTAGTTCAGATCCCGTGTATCCGCCCGAATCCGGTAGTAGCGACCCAGGTCTTCGGCCCGGACCATTTCCTCGCGGTTCAGCAGGGTTTCGTGCTTCTTTTCGCCGTGGCGGGTCCCGATGATGCGGATTTCGTTGTCCGCTTCGAAAATCTCCAGGAGCACCCGGGCCAGCTGTCCGATCGTGGCTGCCGGGGCCTTTTGCACAAAGGTGTCTCCGGGCTGGCCGTGTTGAAAGGCGAACAGCACCAGGTCCACGGCATCGTCCAGGGACATCATGAAGCGCGTCATTTCAGGGTCGGTGATCGTGAGGGGCTTGCCGCTGCGAATCTGACTGACGAACAGGGGGATGACCGAACCGCGCGAGGCCATCACGTTGCCGTAGCGGGTCACACAGATCGTGGGCTTGCGATCCCCCAGCAGCCGCGCCTTGGCCACGGCCACTTTTTCCATCAGGGCCTTGGACATGCCCATGGCGTTGATGGGATAGACCGCCTTGTCCGTGCTGAGCACGATGACGTTTTTGACCCCCTCGGCGATGGCGGCATTCAGGGTGTTTTCCGTGCCGATGACGTTGGTGTAGACCGCCTCCATGGGGTAGAACTCACACGACGGTACCTGTTTGAGCGCCGCCGCATTGAACACGAAATCCACGCCGCGCATCGCGTTGTGGATGCTTTCATAGCTGCGCACATCGCCGATGTAGAACTTCAGTTTCGAGCTGCGCAGCTCATGGCGCATGTCGTCCTGCTTTTTTTCGTCCCGACTGAAGATGCGGATTTCTCCGATGTCGGTGTGCAGAAACCGGCGGACCACCGCGTTGCCAAAGGAACCGGTGCCACCCGTGATCAACAACGTCTTGCCTTTGAACATCTCCACTCAACTTGCGCCCGGGGAACGCCCGCGCCACGGTCCCGTCCCCTGGCCCACGCCGTGTTCGATCCCTGCGACCGCGGGGGACGACCCGGGGCTCGGTTCGCAGCGGCGCCCGAGAAGATTTCGGGGCCCATCGTGCCTCGCATGGTCAGGCGCGGGCCACGCAGTGGCAAGCGCAAAACCGGGGCGGGAACCAGCGGCTGCAGGACCGAGGGATTTTCGCAGCGTGCCGTCCTGTGCCGGCCCGGTCCCGGAACCGGATTCCACGGCCGGAGAGCTCGCGGGCGGGCGCGGCCGCGAGGCCGCGCTTGTTTTGCCCGGCAGGCCGGCGCAGACTGCGGCGCATGAAACGAAGGGGAACCCTGTGGCGCTGCGCGCTGGTCCTCGGCGCAGCCACCGCCGTGGTCGGGGCGGCGGAATGGATTGACCTGTTCGACGGCCGCACGCTGGACGGTTGGCGCGCCAGCGAGAATCCCGCCACCTTCCGCGTTACCGGCGGCGCCATCGTCGCCCACGGTCCCCGGGCACATCTCTTTTACGTCGGTCGCCGGCCGGAGGACGCGGATTTCAAGAACTTTGAATTCGAGGCCGAAGTACGTGCCGCCCCCGGGGCCAATTCCGGGATCTACTTCCACACCGCCTGGCAGGAAACCGGATGGCCCGCTCGGGGTTTCGAGGTCCAAATCAACAACTCGGCCCGCCTACACAACAATTACCTGGAGTTGAAAAAGACCGGCAGCCTGTACGGGCTGCGCAACATCTACAAACAGTTGGTGGCCGACGACACCTGGTTCCGCCTGCGGATCACCGTGCAGGTGCCCCGCGTGCAGGTCCATCTCAACGACCAGTTGCTGGTCGATTACGTCGAGCCGGATCCCCCTGCGGCCCCCGGAAGCCGGCCCGGCCGACGGCTGGGGCGCGGCACCTTCGCCCTGCAGGGACACGATCCGGAGAGCCGGGTTGAGTTTCGGCGCATCCGTGTTCGCCGTCTCCCGGACGAGCCGCCTGCAGCCGTGGAACGTCCCCGGGTGGATGACACCTGGCGGCAGATGATCGAGCTGGGCATGGCCAACTTTCCGCTGGTGGATTTCCACGCCCATCTGAAAGGCGGGGTGACCCTGGAGGAGGTCCTGGTTCACATGCGACGAACCGGGATGAACTATGGTCTGGCGGCCAATTGCGGCGTGGGCTTTGACATCACCAACGATGCGGGGGCCGAGGCCTACCTGACTTCGCTGCGCGGTGCACCAGTCTTCGTCGGCATGCAAGCCGAGGGGCGCGAATGGGTCCGCCTGTTTTCCCCCGGTACCGTGGCCAGGTTTGACTACGTGTTCACCGACGCGATGACCCTGACCGATCCCCAGGGCCGGCGTGTCCGGTTCTGGATTCCCGAAGAGGTGCACATCGGCGACAAACAGGCGTTCATGGACCACCTGGTGAACACCATCGTGCGCATCCTGGAGACCGAGCCGATCGACTTCTACGCCAATCCCACCTACCTGCCGGACGTGCTGGCGGCGGAATACGACACCCTGTGGACACCCGAGCGCAAGCGCCGTGTGATCGAGGCGGCGGCGCGCAATGGGGTCGCCATTGAGATCAACAGCCGACTCGAGCTTCCCAAACCGGATTTCATCCGCCAGGCCAAAGCGGCCGGAGTGAAGTTCACCCTCGGCACCAACAACCCGGATCGGCAGATCCTCCCCAACACCTACGGGCTGCGCATGGTGCGGGAATGCGGTTTGGGCTGGCAGGATATGTGGATGCCCAAACCCGACGGAGAAAAGCCCGTGCAACGCCGCGGGTTCCCCCGATAGGCGCTGAGCCTGCGAAACGTTGTGCGCTCCCGGTCGAAGCGCACCCATGGGGCGCTGTCGATCGCATGAGGCGGGCTCGCCGCTCGCGGCGGCTTCAGGGCCGCGGATGAAACACGGTGGCAAGATTTCCAGTCGGCACCGGCCGAGCCGGGGCGCCCTGCCAGCCACGCTGCCGGAGTTGCATGGGTTGGCGCCTGCGACTGCGGAGCAAAGGCGTGAACGCTTTTGAAGCAGAGCCCCGCCGACCGGAACGCCTCGAGATCGCAGGCAAGTGGCGCATGCAGCGCCAGCAAGCGTTTTCCAACGGGCTCAGGGGCGTGGTGGGCCCGAGGGATCCGGGCGCCGTGCCACCAAGACGGCTGATCGAAGGCATGCAGTCGCAGCCAGAATCACAACCCTCGCGGCGCCCGGACTCCGCAGGGTCCGGCGAAAAGCGGGACGGGTGTGGTCGGGAAAGTGGCCGGCATCGCGGCGATCTGGTGGGCACAGGCAACGACCCGGCGCAGAGCCCCGCACGAGTTGGACCGTCGACCAACTCTGCGCCCAGATTCCTGCGAAGGTGCAACGATCAGCTCCAGGTAACCAGCGCAGCGGCAGCGGGATTTCCGGGCGCGGAACCGGAGGTCTCCGCCATGGGGTCGGACGGTCAACGGGTGGAAACACCCCCGGTTCACATCTGCTCCAGCACTTCCACCCCCAGGGCATCCAGTCCCAGGCGCAGCACGCGGGCGGTTACCTCGCACAAGTAGAGTCGATGGGTCCGTTCCGGCTCGGGGGCCTTGAGCACCGGACAGGTCTCATAGAAGCGAGTGAATCGCCCCGCCAACTCGAACAGGTAGTTGCACAGGTAATTGGGCCGGTAATCCTCGGCCACGGCCTCCAGCACCAGACCGAAATCGAGCAGGTGCCGGCCCAGGGCCAGTTCCTCGGGGGTTTGGAGGCGGAAACCTTGAGCCACGGCGGCGCGGGCGGTTTCGGGGCTCAGGCCGCCCTTGCGGAAGATGCTGGCGATGCGGGCATACGCGTATTGGAGGTAGGGAGCGGTATTGCCGGTCAACGAGAGCATCCTCTCCCAACTGAAGACGTAGTCGCTCTGTCGGTTGGAAAGGAGGTCGGCGTATTTGACCGCGCCCAGACCAACGACGCGAGCGATGCGCCGGCGCAGGTCTTCCGGAAGGTCGGGCTGTTTGGCGCTGACCACTTGGAGCGCACGTTCCTCGGCTTCATCCAGCAGGTCCGCCAGCTTCACGGTCTCTCCGGAACGCGTTTTGAAGGGCCTGCCATCTTCGCCCAGGATTGAGCCGAACCAGACGTGGACCAGTTTCACGCCGGCGGCCTCGGGGCGCCACTTGCGGAACGCGGCGAACACCTGACGGAAGTGCAATTGCTGGCGCCCGTCGGTCACGTAGAGGATTTCGTCCGGGTGCCAGGTTTCGATGCGGTAGGCCAGGGTGGCGAGGTCGGTGGTGGCGTAATTGAAGGCACCGTCGCTTTTCTGGATGATCAGCGGGGTGTCCTTGAGATCCGGGAGGTCGTCAAAAAAGATCACCTTGGCGCCCTCGCTTTCGCGGGCCAGACCGAGCCGGACCAGCTCGTCCACCATGGCTTGGAGGCGGGGGTGATAAAAGCTTTCGCCCAGGGTGTAGTCGAAACGAACGCCCAACCGCTCGTAGATGCGATCGAATTCGGCCCGGGAACGGGCGGTCATTTCCTGCCAGATCGCCCGGTTTTCGGGATCGCCGGCTTGCAACCGCACCAGCTCTCGTCGGGCGGCTTCCATCATGGCGGGGTCCTCCTGGCAGGCGGCATGCACCGTTTTGTAAAGCCGCTCCATTTCGGAGATCGGGTCCCGCGCCAGGTTGTCCGGATCGAGGAACCGTTTCCATCCCAGCAGGAGCATGCCGAACTGGGTGCCCCAGTCCCCCAGGTGATTGTCCGTGATGACGCGATGGCCCAGCTGCCGGAACACGCGCGCAAGGCAGTCGCCCAGGATGGTGGACCGGATATGGCCCACGTGCATGGGCTTGGCGACGTTGGGCGAGCTGAAGTCGATGACGATGGTGCGCGGCTGCGCGGCCCGGTTCACGAAGGGCAGCTCCTCTTCCGCCGCGGCCGCCACGGCATCGGCCACGGCTTGGGGCCGCAACCGGAAGTTGACGAATCCGGGGCCGGCCACCTCCACGGTTTCACACAAGTCCTGTGCTTCCAACCGGGCCAGGACCTCGGAAGCCAGTTGACGCGGGTTGGTTCGGCGCGCCTTGGCCAGCGCCATCAAGGCCGTGGCCTGGTAATCGCCGAATTTGGGATCGGGACACGGCCGCACCTGCACCGATTGCAGATCCGCCTCCGGACAAACGGCCGCCACGGCGGCGCGGAGACGGTCTTGCAGGATGGAAGAAGGCAACTGCATGGAGCCAGAAAGAGGTTCGGTCACCAGGGCAGACAGTCCCGGCGGGATGCGCGGACCGACCGGTCCTTTCCCAGCGCCCCGGCCGAGGTTCGTATCGAATCACTTCTTGCCGCAGTGCTGTCGGATCAACGCCATCATGGTTTCGGCATCCGGCGCCTCCTCGAGGGCCTTGCGGAAGTCGGCCTTGTGCAGGAGCTTGGCGATGTTGGCCAGGGTGTGGAGATGTTTCTGGAACTGTCCCTGCGGCACCAGGAAGAGCATGACCAACTTGACCGGTTGGTTGTCCAACGCCTCGAAATCCACGCCGTGGCGGGATCGGCCAAGGGCGCCCACCACTTCATGAATCAGCTCAGTGGAGGCGTGAGGGATGCCGATGCCGAAGCCAATCCCGGTGCTCATGGACTGTTCGCGGCGGCGCACGACCTGGGCGATGGCTTCGCGGTCTTCGCTGCGAATCTTGCCCGCCGCCACCAACACGCCGAGCAACTCGTCAATGGCCTGCCAGCGATCCCGCGCTTGCAAGTCCGTGACGATCTGCTCCTTGCTCAAGATGTCAGCCAGATCCATAACCGTGGCAATCAGTCGGTGCATTTGGCCCGAAGATCGGGGCCTTGGCAAGGGTGAATTCGTCTCCGGCCGGGCTGCTCGGAGCCCGATGCGGAAAGGTGGCGGGGTCGACGTCGGGTCCGGACCCGTTTCGTCGATGTCATGAGGGGTCCTGCCCAGAAGACCGCACGGAGACCCCGTGCCCGGGCGCCCGCCAAGGGGTGGCCACTGGAGACGCGGATCGCCCGGCAAGGTTCGCGCCATTACCGGCGGCTCAGCCGCAACCGATAGAAACCCGCCTCGGCCGGAGCCAGTGCATCCTGCCATCGCACCCGCGTGGCCTGGGGAAGGATCTCGTCGCGCACCACCGTCCAATCGCGCCAGTCCGTGGTGCGTTCCAGAACGTGTCGCCACCCCGGCACCGAAACGAACTCGAACCACTGTCCCCCGGGGGTTTGGGTGATTTGCAGCACCGGCCGCGAAATGCGAACCACGACCAGCGTCACCGGCGAGGTAAGCCCCGAAACCACAACCGCCGGCGGCGCGGTTTCGAAAAGGAAATCAAGGCGCGTCCAAACCCCTCCCGGGGTCTCCTGGCCCCAGACGTCCAAATCGCGTCCGTCCTCCGAGCATCCTGCCGGCAACCGCACGCGCGCTTCGGCCTCCGAAACGAGCGGGGTGTCGGGAGAGAAGGGCTGCAAGGCAAGGTGCACTCGAGCCACCTCACAACCGGAATCCGGTGCAGGACCCGGTTCTGGTGGAGCCGGCGCGGTGCTCACCCACACCGGCTGATTCAATGCGAGCAGCCGAATCTGCACGGCCCACCGTGCCGGGTCGTGGGGGGATTGAAACCACAGATCGGCCCGACCTTCAGCCACGTTCCGGGGAAGCATCCACAAGCCCTCCCCGACCGTGAGGGGACGCACCCGCGTGATGGCGTCCACTTCGCCCCCGGCGCGGTCCGGCGCACGGCCCTCGATCCTGACGTAGCGAACCGCGGGAAATCCCGAGGGAGTCAGATCGAATCCGGTGCCGCCGGCCGATCGGCCGTAAAGTTTCATGACGTCAGTGGCCAACCAACCCCCGTTGGTCCAGAGCTCCGAAAGGGCAGGGTTCACCGGCAGGGTGCAATCCGTTGGCTCCGGGCTCCACCGCCCGGCGTCGCGGTCCCACAGGTAAGCCTGAGTGGGAAATGCCGTGTCGGCAAAAGGCCCGGACTCATACGTGTACCACGACCAGGTGTCCGGATCGTCCTCGCGTTCGTTCGGGGCCCCCGTATAACCGGGGCTGACCGACACCAGGAGTGGCTCGGCAAACAAGGTACCCGTCAACCGGAGCGCCGCGAGGCTGTTTTCGTCGGACACCGCGCGGTCGGCCACGTAAAACGCGTTCCCGAAAACGAGGAAGTCCAGGCCAAACGGATGCGCCGGATCATTGGTCAATGGCGGGTCGAACTCTGCGATCAGATGGCAGCCATCGGGAAACGTCAGCAGCAAGGGGGAACCCTCTGGTGCGTCCCGATGAAAAGGTGCTTCGACCACGCTCGCGCGCCGCATGGACTCACGGCCCGAGAAAACGGCCCATAGATCGTGAAACCAACGGGTCGGCGGGCCCAGGACGGCCGTCGGATCGTCATAGGGCGATGCGCCGAAAGGACCATGGGCCTGCAGCAAACGGGTTGTGTAAGGACGGACCGGCCCGGGCGCGGCCGCGGCGGGAAACGACGGGTCTGTCGATTGAGTCGCGTCCCAGACCAGTGCCACCCAGGTACCATCGCGCAGTTCGCACTCCTCCAGCGCGGGTCCTACGGGGATCCAGTCGCCGGAGACAGGCATGTGCCCAAAGCCTCCCTGGCCGCCGGCTTCGCGCCAGACGTGCCACGTATGGAGAGCATCTGCAGGTGCGTACCAATCGCCCGGTTCCAGCGGTTGGAGGTTCTGCAGCTCCGTCGTCGTAACCGACACAGGCCCGGCAACAAAGGCCTCGGGCAACAGCCATCGCTGCGGCCCGCGCAGGCCGAACCGCTCGTTCCGGTTTGCGTCCAGCCCTACGGCGCGCACCACCGTCGCACCTGCAACTTCGGCCGCGGTCAGTATGAACAACCGACGGTCCGTTTGCAGAACGGCGTGAACGAGGTCCGCGGCGGTTGCCGTGCCGTTCCAGCGAAAGCCCCATGCCCATGCGACAGCGACCGGCCGCGACAAGTTTGTGCCGGACGAAACCGGGGCAGGCACGGGCCACGCAACGACCAAGGCCGCCCGGTTCGTGCCCGTGCCTGCCCACACTGCCAGTTCGTCCAGGCTCAAAGCCAGCGCAACCGGCGCCCATGCGAGCACCGGCACGGAGAGGAACACTCGAACCAGGTTTTGCACTGCATCAGGCAGGCTGACGCCGCGCCCAGGCCAGCAAGCCTCCGCCCAAGAGGAACAGGACCCACCCTGTGGGCTCCGGCACTGGCGCCGGCGCGGGCGTGCCGGGAGGTTGACCGGCGAAGCCCGGGGCGAACCGCCACCCGTCCCACACGCCGTCGCTCAAGACCCGGTCGGCCGCGCCCACCATGGACGAGGCCCACGGGTCGTCGGCCGTGCTCTTCGTGTAGTAAGCCCAGAAGCCGTTGTTCCAGCCCTCCCGCCAGTGGTCGGCCGGATCGTCCGCCGTGCGGGCGTCGTTGGGGCTCAGACTCCATGCAACGCCGTCGGCGTCAAAGCCCGGGGCTGGCGTCACCGAGAAGATACCGTTGTCGTTTCGGTCGTAACCAAGGCCGAACACGGCGGTGCCCCAGGCGTATTGGCCCAGGTGCGCAAACAACCGTGCGTCCGCGCGGACCACGGCCACCAGCATGTCGAGGCCGGAGGCCTGGCCGTTCCATTGATAACCCCACAACAGCGACTCCGGTCCCAAGCCATCGGCCCAATCGATGACCAGGGCCGCGCGATTGGTCCCGGTGCCCACCCAAAACTGCACCTCGTCAAACGTGGCGCCTGCACTGTTCACCCCCAGCAGCCCCGCACAGGCGGCGCTGCCCCATCGTAGAAGCAACATTCGTTTCTGCATGTTCCGGTCCCTGGTTATGGCCGTGCGGGAGGCGTGGCCCCCGCACTGCCGGGTTTGCCAAGACGAGACCAGAACCGGGCAAGGCGCTTGCCGCGGGCACGGTTTCCCAACAACAAACGCCTTCCTCCGGCAAACGACGAAGGAAGGCGTTCTTGAGAAAACGGTGCTGCTCGGAGCCGCGGACGTGCCGTCGGCCCCGACATCGGACTGGCCTCATCCTTCTCTTTTGCGGAGAAGTGGATCCCGCTCCGGGCGGAATCCCGACGAGCACAGGCCAATCGGTCTCCTGACTCCGGGCTGCAAACCGTACTCCCGCCTTCCCACGCCGATACGCGCAGTGGCCTTTGGGAGCTTGTCACCCGTTACAGTGGCGCAACCGTCCCCGACTTACACGGGGTTCCCATCACATTGGCCTGTGGAATTCGCGACCGCGGCCGGCAAAGGGGCGCGCGGCTTCTCTCAAAGAGCGCCGCCCTTGTAGGCGCATTTGTCATGGCTGTCAAGCGCGGCCGCAAGGCCCGCGCCCGGCCCGGCGCAGCTCAGGTTTTCGACATGCCCAAGAAGTTACCGGAGTTTGGAACGTCCCCGGCACGGGAAGGCCGGGGAAAAAGGACGCTGCCCGGAGGTCCTTGAATCCGGGACTCGCAACAGAAAACGTGTCTGCCACTGACTCCAGATCGCAGGGGCCATTTCACGTGCTGAAGGCGCATCCCATCCAGATTCTGGCCCGACGGGCAGCCATGACGCGTGCCCGGGGGCGCAACCATTGACCCGACATCGAGGCAAAGCGGTTACCGAGCGTGCTGCTCTGAGCTGTCGCATCTCCGCCCCGTCGACGCGGGTTCGCGGCACGCCGAAGGGGCGAAACCTGCCCGACGTCTTTTGAGTTGGGTGGCCATTGGGTCTGCCAGGGATTCCCGAGAAACGGTCGTGAGTCGGCACGGTCGGTTCACACCGGGAATCCGGAACGGGCCTGCCGGGCGCAGCGGTGCTGTTCAACCTTCGGCTCCTTCGGTGAAGGACCCCGGGCCTGTCCACGTTGTGTGCAGTTTGCCAGGTGATTCCCCACACAGGCTTCGTCGGGTGCCCCGGCAAAACTGCCGGAGCCCCATCGTGGGACGGGAAGGCCGATCTCGTCCGGCGGTTTTACGTGGGTTCTCGGGATCAGAGCTCAGCAGCTCGCCGCTGCGCCGACCCAGTAAGAAGACAGGGGACGAGGCCGTGGAGCCCGTCCCCTGTCCCGGGGTTCAGAGCCAGGACGCAGTTGCGCCTATGGATAAACCAGGCGGTAGAAGACGTTCGTCCTGGAGGCGTCCGGTACGATCAGCACACGATTGGTGTTCTGCGAGCCCGGCACCGGGTACCACTGATCCGAGGCGGTGATGCTGACGGCATTGCTTTGCAGCGTCCACCCGGTGCGATCGGCGGGCCAGGAGAGTTCGAGCTGCCCGGCAGTGAGCACCGCCGTGATGTTGGTGGGCGTGGTGTTCACACTGGGCTCTGCTCCGCTGAGCAGGCGGATGGTGCCGTCCACCGCCAACATGTTCGTCCAGACATATTGAATCGAACCGTCCACGTTCTGGAACGGCAGGTTGATGGCGCCGAAGTTCTCCGCCGGGACCGGCTTGCTGAACAGCTGGAACACGTCGCCGGTCTGCAGGTTGTTGGTGTCCAGTTGGCTCACGTTCAGAGTGACGCCGGGCTGGATGGTGATGTTGTTGAAAGCCAGCCGGTCGCTCTGGGGCCCGGCCGAGCGGCTGATCCTGAAGTTGAGCGTGCCACCCACGGTCAGATCGCCATCCACCGTGAGGGTCCCGTGGGCGTTGGGGAATCCCGGCTGGATCGAGCCGGCCCAACTGATCTGCACGTTGCCCCGGATGGTGCCATTGCCCTGCAGCGACTGTTCGGCCGCCGAGCCCACGTCCAACAAACGGTCGCTCCGTCCGGTGACATCCAACACGCCCGGCGCCACCACCGTGATCACCGGCGAATACCCGATGGAGCCGTCGCCGCTTTCGGGTGCTGCGGCGAGGGCCAGGACACCATTGCTGATGGTGGTGTTGCCCGTGTAACTGCTGGCGCCCGTCAGCGTCCACTTGCCGCTCCCCACTTTGACCACGTGCACCACGTCCAGAATGGTGCCGGCAAAGGTGGCATCGGTGTTGAGCCCGCCCACCACCATGGTCATGGTCTGACCGGGGGAGCCGCCGCCGCCGGAGGCAGCTCGAATTGTGGCCATGGGACCGCCCGAGATGTCGCCGAAGGGAATGATCGAGTTGGCCGCGGCACGGGAGTACATGCTTACGTTATCCGCCAGGTACACCCTCGCGTTCGGGAACCCGCCGGCCGTGGCCACGCGGAAGTCGAACCCGGACGGTGCCGGATTGACGGCGTTGGTGATCACATTCAGGCGGCCGTGGAAGTTGGTCCAGTTGCCGGCAATGTCTCCGCGCACGTAGTTGACGCCGAGGTTGACCGTGCCTTCACCAGAAACGGTGCTGCTCCACGTAAACCGGCCGGGCAACCAGAACGTGATCTCCTGCCCCGCCGGCACATGGACCGGCACGCCGAAGTTTCCGGAGGCCACGGCTCCGGACAGATCGTTCACAGTGGCCGCAGCCAACTCGACCACATTGGTACCCACGGCGGTCAAGGTGCCGGTCCCGAACGCGTTCCCGTTGACGCTCACGAAACCATCGACCGCCGGACTGGTGGGGGGCGGGACCAACGTGACGTAGGTATTGCTCAGGAGCGTGCCGCCGCTGTAGGTGTTCGGACCGCCCACGGTGCTGATTCGGTTGCTCGGGCCGGCAAAGACGAGACTGCCGGTCCCTTCAACGAGGTTGGTCAGCGTATAGACCGGCGGCCGATGGACCGCGAGTCGGCCGGGGGCCTCCACGGTGATCCTGCCCGTTCCAAGTTGACCGGAATCGTTGACCCCGTCACCCAACTGCAGAGTACCCCCCGTAATCCAGGTGCGGCCGTAGGCATTGGCCTCACTGGTCAGGACCAGAGTACCAGGGCCGAGCTGGGCCAGGGTGCCATCGGCGCCGACCACGGCCACGGCGTTGGTGATGGTGTCACTCCGGCTGAAGGCCAAGGTGCCGCCGTTGGTCAGGGTCACCGTGCCGGCAGTCCCCAGGGTGCCCGTCAGGCCACCCGCGCCCACTTGCAACGTACCGCCGTTGACCAAAGTGCTGCCGGACCAGTTGTTGTTGGCTGCCAAGACCACCCGGCCCGGGCCGAGCACCGTCACGTTGCCGGAGCCGGTGATGCTGCCGGCGTTGGTCACCACGCCATCGCGATGGAAGACGAGGCTCCCCTGGAGATTGACAGGCCCGGTGCCGAGCGAACCCGTGCTGCCGCCGTCACCCACTTCCACTTGCGCACCCGGGGCGACGGTGGTTGTGCCGGCATAGCTGTTGTCGCCCGTCAAGACCACGGTGCCGGATTCCACAACGACAGAGCCGGCGCCGCGGATGGGGGAGGCCACCGTGCGGCGGTCCGGCAGATTGTAAACCAGGCTGGCGTTGTTGGAGATCGCGCCGGTCCCCAGACTGCCGCCCGCCGTGCCGTTGCCGACACGCAAGGTGCCGGCCTCGATGCGCGTGGATCCGGTATAGTCGTTCTCCGTCAGGACGGTGAGCGTGCCCGAGCCGCGCTTGGTCAGCGAGGCCAGGCCGGTCAGCCTGCCCGACCCTTGGAAGGTGTAGTCCGTGGCGGCGTCCACGATCGCCTCGGCGGGCGAGAGGCTGCCCACGAGGTTGACGCTGCTGTTCGCTGCGCCGGTCGCGTTGAAGAGCACGCTGTCCCCGTTCAGGAACACGTCCGCGTTACCGTTGTTCAACCAGTTGGCCGTGGTATTGACGTCCCAGGCGTTGTTGTTCAGCCCGCCCCGCCAGACCAGTTGCAGGGCCTGACCCGTGATGGTGAGGTCGATGGCCTTGGCCCCCGGATCGTGCACGAGCGACGGCACCAGACGAGAAGGCGGGTAGCCCGCGAGGGTCAGATTGGCGGTGGTGCCGCTCAGGGTGCCGCCGTAGGTGATGAGGCGGTAGGAGCCCACGGGCAGGGCTTCCAGTAATCGCACGGCGACCGTGTTTTGGCCGCTGAGATTCAGGTTGCCGCCCACAGTGAGGCGGTCCGAGGCAGTCGTGGAGAGGTCCATCTCCAGCGTGGCGCCACCGGCAAGAGCCAGGTCGCCGGCAAAGGTGAGCGTCCCGACACTGTCGCCGGGGCTGATTGTGCTCCCGTTGCCGGCAGTGACATGGCCGCGGATCTCGCCGCTGCCGGTGAGGGTCTGACCGGCGTTGAGGGTGTAGCCGGTGGTGCCCACGTCGAACGCGGCTCCATTGGCCACCGTGATCAGGGGCGTTGTGGCCAGGGCGCCGCCGGGAGCCACTTCCAGCGTACCGGCCTCGATGCGGGTCGGCCCGGTCCGGTTATCAATCGCCGCCAGGCGAACGGTCCCCGCGCCACTCTTCACCAATGCTCCGGGGCCGGTCACAGGCGTGCCCAGGGTCAAGGTCGTCCCTGCCTCGGGTGCAATCGTGCCGCCCCCGGCGGCGAACGTGAGGCCCCGGTTCGCATCATCGAGAGCGAAACTGCCGGTGGGGCGCAGGATGCCGCCATCGAAGGTCAATTGATCCGGCGTGAAGCTGGCCGGGGCGGAACCCAGGAACGACTCCCCTCCGAGAAGAAGGACGCCGCTCTCGAGAATGGTTCGTCCGGTGAAGGTGTTGGCCCCGGTAAGTCCCACGTTACCCTGGCCGCTGATGCGCAGCGGTCCGGGGCCGGAGATTACATTGGCCACCGTAAGCGTGGCACCGGCATCGGCACTCAAAACGCCACCGGCCGGGTCCAGCCAAATGCCGCGGTTGGCATGGCTCAACGTCTGATCTTGCAGGGCGCGCAGGCCGCCACCGGCCAGGGTCAATTGATTGGCGGCAAACGAGGCGGGATTGGGTCCGAGCGCGGCCTCGTTGGTCACGCTGAGGAAGCCCTGACGGACAATCGTTCGGCCCGTGTAGGGATTGGCACCGCCCAGCGGAGCGAGCACCAGTGTGCCCGAGCCGCGTTGCTCGACGTTGCCCGGACCGTCGATGAGGTTGGTGACGACCAGCAGATCGCTGCGTCCAAAAGCCAGCGTGGCATAGTTGGTGATCACCGGCGTCCGGCCGGGCTTGCCGCTGGTGCCGCTGCCGAACTGCAATACGCCGTTGCTGACCACGGTGATGCCGTTGTACTCGATGGTGGGACCGTTCAGGATCCACGTGCCGGTGCCCTCCTTGATAATGCCGATGCCATTGGCCACGCCGGGGGCGGCAAAGTTGCCACTGAAGGAGGCGTCGGTGTTCAGACCGCCCACGCGCAGGATCATGGGCAGCGAGCTGCCGGCGCCGGCGCCGGTGCTGTTGGCAAAGATGTTGGCAATGCCGGGTACGTCGGCCGCCAGCTCGCCGAAGGCGACCACATTCCCGCTGGCGCCGTTGTTGTAGATGTTGACGATGTTCGCATTGATCCCGTTGGTGGTGATGTACACGCGCGCGCCGGCCCAGCCTCCGTTGACCACAAAGTCATCAGTGAACCGCAGGTCGCCGGCCTGCCGCGGCGTGGCGGCCACGACCACGCGGCCGGTAAACCCGCCCCAGTTGCCGCCCAAGTTGTCGCGGACAAAGTCCACGAAGAGGTTCAACGTTCCGCCGCCGTGCACGTTGCCGCTGAAGGCGGGGAAGGCCCGCGGCGACAGGTAAAGAGTGCCGGTCTGGCCGGGCTCGATGACCAGGTCGTTGGGCAGGCCCGACACGGTGGGCGTGGTGCTCGGGTTGCTGCCGGGGACGGCGGCCAGGTAGCTGCGCAATGCGCCGCCGCGGAAAATGACCGGTCCGCCCGCTGCGCCGCCCAGGGCCACGCTGTTCACCGGGTTATAACTGTCGTTCCGGGCCGTGGGCCCCAGTTGCAACATGCCGTTGCTGATGATGGTCCCACCGCTGATCTGGTTCACCCCTGCCAGAGGACCGTCCGGCACGGGGCTCAACACCAGGGTCCCCGGTCCGTCCTTCACCAGCGTGTTCGTGGCGATCACGTTGGCGTTGATCGTGGCGATACCCCAACCCGTGATGAGGTTGGCCCGGTCGCCCGTGGCCAGGTGGACACTTACAAGGCTGTACGGCGACGCGTTGTTGCTGAGCACCAGGGGATACCCGACGTTGTCGATCTGCCAGTGCCCCACCGTGCTCGGATCCGTGTCCTGAAAAATCAGGTGCCCGATCACCACCGGCTGGTCCCCTTGCCCGGCCGCGGCACTGACCGAAATGGCGGCATTGTTGGCGGGGTCGGCCTGGAAGGTCGCGGTTTGATCCGGACCGAATGCCACCAGGCCATTCAACCAGTTGCCCGGGTCGTTCCAGAACCCCCCGGCGCCGCTGATCCAAGTGCCGCTTTGCGCCTGGGCCATCAGATGCGCCGTCGTCGTCCACAGCAACCCCGTCAGGGCCGCATATCGCCACCAGTGCTTCGATACCGCTCGACCGTGGAAGAGGGAGGCTGAAGAAGTCCTGCGTCCGCGCTCGTTCATAGGACCTTTCCTGGGTTGACAGCAGTCCGTGTCCGAATCGCCGCGAGCGTAACAGATCCGGGCCTGACGGCGGAAGCCATCGGTGCGGCGGCCAACCGGACGCGGACAGCTCTCGGGTTCATTTCCAAGCGACTTCACTATAGTGGCAAACAAGCCCTCGGCACATGGCCAATTCTGGCGATGAGGTCGGAGAAACCGGGAAACCCGGCACGGCTGCACGAAGCGGGTGAACCCGAGCCGAGCCCGAACCGCATGCGTCCACCCGGCCCCTGGTCAGCCGGGGTGTCGATCCACCGACCGCGTGTTTGGCGAAGGGTCAACCGGTCCCTCGAGGCGCGCACAGGGCTCCATGCGTCAGGGGCGCCTGAACGACGCAGCCGGTCCCCCAAGTTGGCCGCCGGGCCCGGGCGTCTCTCCGTGGCAACCGACAACTCGTCCCTGCGGTCCCCCGGCAGAATCCCCGCTTGGGTGGTGGTTGCCTCAAAAGCCGGGCCGACTCTTCCGACAAGCCGGGGCGGTCTATCTACGGAATTGCCTCCGGGCAAACCGTGGCCTATGCCGTCTCCATGCGCAGAGCAGAGACCGACCACGGACAGGCGCCTCTCCGGGCCGCGACGCGAGCAAGGCACGAAATCCTGAGGGCGATTGGGAGGGCAATCGTTCTGCTCGGGTGCCTGGGGCTGGGAATCGTCCGGGCTCAATCTCCCTCCGCCCCGCCCGAAATCGAACTCTTCAATGGCCGGGATTTGACCGGTTGGCGCACCCCGTTGGGGGACTGGCAGGTCGTGGGCGGGGTGGAACTGGATCCGGAACAACCGACCCGCCTGCGGCCCCTGCCGGGAAGCGGCGCGGTTTGGAACGGTCCGAAAGGCCGGACGGTCCACCTGGTCTCGGAGCGGGAATTCGGAGACGCTGAAATCCACGTCGAGTTCTGCTTGGCGCGTCGGTCCAACTCGGGTGTGTACGTCATGGGTCGATACGAAGTGCAGATCTACGACAGTTACGGCGTGGAGCGGGACAAGTACCCCGGGATTGAGTGCGGAGGGATCTATCCGCGGTGGGTGGGGGAGCGGGAGGTGGAAGGGCACTCGCCCCGCGTCAATGCCAGCGGGCCGGCCGGGGAATGGCAATCGTTTGACATCGTGTTTCGCGCGCCGCGGTTCGACTCCACGGGCCGCAAGGTGGAGAATGCGCGGTTTTTGCGCGTGATACACAACGGACAGGTCATTCACGAGAATGTCGAAGTGACGGGTCCGACGCGCTCGGCCCTGTTCGAGGACGAGCAGGCCGTGGGGCCGCTGATGTTGCAGGGCGATCACGGGCCGGTCGCGTTCCGCAACGTGCGGGTAAGGCCGCTTCAACTCCCCTGAACCGGATTGCCCGGCTTCTTAACGAGCCTTTGCCAGACCGGGAGCCAAGCCCGGTGGCGCGGCGCTTCATTCGGCCGGGTCCACGCGAAAGCTGCGCCCGGGCACGATCTCCCCATCCGGTCCCTGCCACGCGGCCTGGGCAAAATTCACCGTGATCGTGACGCCGTTGGCAAAGCGGGTCTGCTGCACCGACCGGTCCGGCGTCAAAAACCGGTGATCCGTCATTTCCTGGTAGCCCAGCCGGCGGACGATCGGACACACATTGCGGTAGCTTTGTACGAAGCGGTCCTTTTGTTCCTGCCAGAGTTTGCGGTCGAACATGAACATGGGCGGGGTGGCGTAAAGAATGTTGAACAGATCACGCAGATCCCACAGCGCGGGCAGTTTGTTGTTGTAATCGCCCCAGTACCATTGGGCCACCACGCAATCGTGGTACACCAACTCCCACAGGGGCAGTCGGTAACGCCATCCCACCTGGTACTTCGCGACGGGTTCGGGCACGTCGGTCCAGATCCGGCTCATGTTACGGCCGGCATCCGGCACGCGATAGGGGCCCAGGCTCAGCATCCCCTCGAAGTAATGGACAAACGGCACCGCGGCGTCGTGTCCGGTTTCCGAACCGGTGACCAGGTTCATCTCCTCGGAGACCAGCCGCAGGAGTTCCATCTTCCAGCGCCGGCTCTCCGTGCGGGTCATGGGATGGGCGGGATCGTAACATTCGCGCCAGGGACTTGCCGTGGTGGTGTCGATGAAGCGTGCCCGGTAAGGATGCGTGGCCAGCTCGGCAGCGATCCGGCGGCGCGCATACTCGGGCGCACGAAGGTCACAGAGCACCCCGCAGGGGATGCGATCCCCGTCCCGGGTCTCCACCTCCCAGCCGGGAATCCACCGGCCGCGGGCGTCCCGGATGAGATCGTGCGGCCAGGCCTCCGTGGGCCAGTCCGGATGGATTCCGCGCAGCCGCGGGAACCGGGCTGGGTCCATGACGTCCTGATAAATGTCGTAACGGCCGGTGAGCACGCCCAGTTCATTCAAAGCGCGGACCACCCCGGCAGGTTGTTGATGACTCCAAAGGATGCGCTCGATGCCGGTCTGCTGCATTTCCCGAACGATTCCGAGCGCATCCCGGTCCCAGCACCACACGTTCACGGCGCCGATCAGCAGGTCCACGTTCGGGTTGGCCCGCCGTTTTTGCTCGAGGGTTCGCACCAGGCCGAGGGATTGGGCGTGCCGACGGTACCGCTTCGCCATGGCGACGTGGCCGCCCTGGTCGAAAAACACGTATCGCAGTCGGCGGGGATATCCCCATTGACGCTTCTGCGGATCCCATTCCGGCGCCAGGAGCAGGCGCCCGTCCACGCGGTGCATGCGGACGGCGGCATCATCCGGCGTTTCCCAAATGGCGCTGTATCCGGCCCGGCCGTCGGTCACGCCCCAGAACGCCATGCACAAGCCGTGTCCGCCGTAGGCAATCAGCCGGAACAGCTCGACCTCCGGATCGTCCACGGGAAAGGAGATGCCCTCGTTCATGGGGAGGACCAGGGACTCGCCCGGGCGCGTTTCAAAGGGGTGCGGGTAGCGCACCGGACTGGTCGGCATGGGTCCGGGTGAATCCAGTTGCACGGTCCACTCGGGGGCATCCGGCTCGAGCCGAACGAGCATCTCCAGAGGCCGGCCCAGTCCGTAATGCAGCAGGCGCACCTGCCATTGGCGCTCGCCCGCGCGCACGGAAAGCACACGCAGTTCCCGATGCAGGGGGATCTGCCGCCACTGCCGCCCCGTGCGCCGATCTTCCACATGGAACGTGGCGTGGATCGTGTCGAACGCCAGCCGGAGCCGAGGATTTTCCAGAGAAAGCTCCCGCGGCAGCGACGGGTCGGGCTGGAAGTTCACGTCGTCCAGCCGGGTGAGGGTTACGTCATCCACATCGAGGCGGACCGGGCCGTGACCTATGAACCGCGGTTGCAGGGCAGCAACGTCTTCCGGCACGATCCAGCGTGTCCGAACCATTTGCCAGCCGTCGTCCGTCTCGATCTCCACGCTTCCGTAGGACCACTCCGCCACGGAGCCCGCGGCCGTCCAGGTCGAGGCACACAGAGACGCGGACCCATCGCCGGTTTTGCGCACCCACGCCGTCATTTCGTACACCTCGCCGGTCTTCGACGGAATGCGCAGCACGGGCTCAAAGGACCAATCTCTGGGTCCGTCGTGTTCGATGCGGGCATGGGCATTCCCCGAGTGGGCAGCGTTGGTGAGGAGGATCACCCGGCCCGCGCCGCGGTCCCGGGTCCAAAGGTCGCGCCAACCGACCAAGCCCTCCTCGAATCCGCCGTTGGTCAGCGTCAGGGCTTGGCAAACCGCAATCCCGGCCGCGAACCATATCAGGGACCACGGGCGCAGCATGGTGCCCTTTAGACGCCCGGATCGAAGGCGCGATTCATGGAAAGCAGGGGAAATGAAGGGAAACCCCGGGCCGGAGGGGATGCTCCGACGAAGGCGATCGCAGCCGCGGCTCCTGAACCGGCCCACGCTCACTGGCGCACGTCGAAGCGGTGAATCCCGGCGCGTTCGGCCTCGGCCCGGGCACGGCGCCACTCGGCAGCCGTAATGGGACGACCGAGTTCGGGAAAGCGCCGGTGTCCCTCGGGCCCGGTCACCTGCCCGGCCGGGCGGTACTGGTCCATCAGATTGAGGTACGTGTGCGGCGACAATTCCCGGGCCAACCAGGCCGTGACCTCCGCGGTGCCTGCCAGGTTGTGGGGCATCACCAGGTGCCGCACCAACAAGCCGCGGCGGGCCAGGCCATGCTCGTCAAGGATCAGGTCGCCGACCTGGCGATGCATTTCGCGCAGGGCGGCGCGGGCCATCTCCGGGTAATCTTCGGCATGAGCAAGGCGCCGGGCCACGGCCGGCGACCAGAACTTGAAATCGGGCATGTAAATATCCACCACCCCGTCGAGCCAACGCAGGGTTTCCACGGCATCGTACGCGCTGGTGTTGTACACGATGGGCAGTTGCAGACCGGCTTCGGCGGCGAGGGCCAGCGCTTCCAGGAGCTGCGGGACCACGTGAGAAGGCGTCACCCAGTTGATGTTGTGGCAGCCCGCCTTCTGCAGGGCCAGCATGACGTCGGCCAGTTGCTCCGCGGTCATGGGCTGCCCACGGACGGTGTGGCTGATGTCATGGTTTTGGCAGAACACGCAGCGGAGGTTGCATCCGGACAGAAAGATGGTGCCCGAACCACCCCAACCCCGGAGGCAATCTTCCTCTCCGAAGTGAGGGAACGCAGAGGCCACCACGGCGAGCCGGCCAACGCCGCAGACGCCGGTCTTGTTTTCGAGGCGATTCACCCCGCACTGGCGGGGGCAGACCCGACAGGCGGCAAGGGCCTCTCGGGCAAGGGCGGCTCGCTGCCGCAAGGTACCGTCCTGCAGAAGGCCCAGATAGGCGGGCCAGGTCCGCGGCGGGGCAGGCGGCGCGGCCGAGGCGTCGTGGTTTGCGCGCTGATGCGAATCCGCGCTCGGGCGCCCCGGCAGCGGAGAGTCCGCCTCCCTGCACACGGTCACGGCACCGGCGGCGGGGCCGGACGGGTGGAGTTCTCGTTCCGGGCTTCGGGCATCCATAGGGCCACGTCAATATACTGGCCGCCGCGCGTTTGGCGGCAATGGACGGCCAACACATTGCGTCCGGTTCGGAGGGCGCTGAGGGCCTCCGGCCGAATGGGGAGAGGAACGTAATCGACGGTGTAGCCCGAGGTTTGCGCAGCCAGCACGCCGTTGAGCCAGATCTCGGCGTCCTCGTCGTGGTGAAGCAGCAATTGCAGCCGGCTGAAATCCATCGCTGGCAATTCAAACGTTCGCCGCAACCAGATCCGGTCCGTTTTCCAAACGGTTTGGACGATGGCTCCCGGAGTGCCGTGGGTGCCGAAACCGGCCTCGCCCTCGGCCCAGTCGGCGTCGTCGTAGTCGGGCTGGGTCCAGTCGCCGGAGGGCGGTTGGAGGCGGTAGCGCCAAAGGACGGGCTGGACGAACGCAGGCGGAGAGAAGAACTGCCCGGGCCAGGGGGTTTGGGGATCGGTGTTGGCGAGGCGGAGCCAGTCGGGATCCAGTTTGCTGACGGCACGGTCGTAGGTGAGCAGGCCGTTGCATTCCGTTTCCACATCGGTGGTCTGGGTATAGACGGCAGCGCTGAGTCCGGTGACGCGGTGGAGGTGCCAGACCTGTTGCAAGAGCCGTCGATATCGTTGAGCCAGGGCGTCGGCGTCGGGCAACATCACATAGCCCCAGAACTGGGTGGACCAGGTATGGCCCGGAATGCCAAGCCCCAGTCCGCCGAATTCTCCCAGCACGGACGCACGGTTGGGCTCCGGCGGAGGCGAGACCGGGCTGGGGTAACTGTGGACGTCCACGACGTCGCCCACGTGGCGGTCGGTCCAGCCGCTGGCGTTGCAAACCAATCGGTCGGGGTCAAGTTCCTTGATCCAGGCGGTGAGTCGTTCGGTGTCGTACTGGCCCCATCCCTCGTTGAAGAGGACCCACAGAATGATGGACGGATGATTGCGGCGCGCCTCGATGAGTCGTTGCAACTCCACTTCGAACTGCAGTCGCATTTCGGGCGTGTGATTCTCACCGCTGGGCATGTCCTGCCAAACCAACAGTCCCAGCCGATCGCACCAATAATACCACCGCTCCGGTTCCACCTTGACGTGTTTGCGAGCCAGATTGAATCCGGCCCGTTTGAGGAATTCCAGATCGTGGCGCAGCGCCTCGTCGCTGGGCGGCGTGTAAATGCCGTCCGGCCAGTATCCCTGATCCAGTGTGCCCAGTTGGAACAGGATCCGACCGTTGAGGGCGATGCGGGCGCGTCCGTCTTCCCCGGTGCGCAGGGTCACCGTGCGGAGGCCGAAATAGCTCTGGACGCGGTCCACCACCGCGGTGCCCCGCCGCAGCGTCACGCGCAGGTCGTAGAGAAACGGGTCCTCGGGTGACCAGTGCCGGGGCGAGGGAATGCGCATCCAGAGTTCCTCCGCCACCGGGCCCGTCACGCGAGCCACTTCCTGACCCTCGGCCAGCGCCACTGTTTCCACCAACAGCTCGTCGCGCCACACGGAGGGTTCGATCCGCACGCGCAGTCCGTTCAATTCCGGCCGCACCACCAGCCGGTTGATGCATGGATCCGGCACGGGTTCGAGCCAGACCGTCTGCCAGATGCCGGAAGCGGGCGTGTAAAAGATCCCCTCGTTTTTGTGGGCCTGTTTGCCCCGGGGCTGGCCACCCTCGGTGGGATCGGTGACGGCGACCAGAAGCTCCTGCTCCCCCTCGGAGCGGAGTGCGCCGGTGATGTCGAAGCTGAACGGATCGTAGCCCCCGCGGTGTTCCCCCACGAAGCGGCCATTGACCCAAACCTGGCAGGCCCAATCCACCGCTCCGAAGTGCAACCGCACCCGGCGCCCGGACCACGCAGCCGGCACTGCGAAGGTGCGCCGGTACCAGAGCCGCTCGTCCGGACGCAGCCTTCGGCCCACCCCACTCAGAGCGGACTCGATCGGGAACGGGACCAGGATCCGACCTTCCCAGGCCGAGGGCGCCTGAGTGCGGACCATCGGGGTTACGGTGAACTCCCACAGGCCGTTCAGGTTCAGCCAGTCGGTCCGGACCAGTTGCGGGCGGGGGTATTCGGGCCAGACCTTGTCCGGCCGCACCGTGGCGGCCCAGCGGGTCATCAATGTTCCCGGCACGGGTCGCCAATCCTGTGCCGGAGCAGGGGCCAGCGAGGTGGCCCCACACAAACCCAGACCGAGCCAGGGCCCGAGGCGGCGGACCCACGACACCTTTCGAATCGACGGGCCCGCGGACGCCGCAGAGGCCCGGGCGGCTCGACGTGCCCGATCCGCCCGGATCTCAGCCGCGGAGGAATTTGGCCACCGCCTCGGTACGGGAACGGACGTGGAGTTTCTCATAGATCCGTCGGATGTAGTTGCGAACGGTGTGGATGCTCACGCCGAGTTTGTCGGCGATTTCCTTGTAGGCGCGGCCCTCGGCCAGGCCCTCCAGCACTTCGCGTTCCCGGGGCGAAAGCTCCGCGGCCGGGTCGGGGCGGGGCGGCGGGTGTTGGAAGGAGGTGACGATTTTGCGGGCGATGGGGGCGGACATGGGGGAGCCCCCGGCGTGCACTTCGCGGATGGCATCCAACAACCGCGGCGGCGCCAGTCGTTTCAACAGGTAGCCCGTGGCCCCCGCGGCCAGCGCTCGAAAAATCCGTTCCGTATCCTCGAACACCGTCAACATCACGATCTGCGTTTCCGGCAACTGCGGCTTCAGCCGTTGCACGCATTCGATCCCGTCCATGGCACCGAGGTTGATGTCCATCAACACCACGTCGGGCCGATCCTGCGGCAACCACCGCAGCGCCTCTTCCGCGCTGGCGCACGCGCGCACGCAGCGGAACCCCGGCGCGTGGTCCACATAGGCGGCGATCTGTTCGCGCAGCTCGGCTTCGTCGTCCACAATGGCCACTCGAATCGGTTCGGTTCGACCCTTCATGCCTTCTCCTTCGGCAACGGAAAGCAAAACTCCACAACCGTGCCCTGTCCCGGGTGACTCCGTACGCGACAGGTGCCGCCAATTTCGGCCAGTCGCTGGTGCATGTTCGCCAGGCCATCCTGGCCGGGTCCCACAGGGCGCCGTTCATCGAAGCCCTGCCCGTCGTCCTGGATGCGGATCGAAAAAAGCCCGTCGCGCGCCTGCATTTCCACCAGCACCCTTCGGGCCCCGGCATGTTTGAGGACGTTGTGCAGCGCCTCCTCACAAGCCAGGAAAACCTGATGCCGCACCTCCGCGGTCAGGGGAACGGCCGGCACCTGTCGGGGCAGGCGCAGCTGGCACTCCGTCTGGGTGCCCTGGAAGTATTCCGCCGCATACTGGGCCAGGTACGAAATCAGGTGCTCCAAGCTGTCGTTGCTGGGATTGACCGCCCACACGATTTCATCGAGGGTCTGGAGCATCGCGCGGGCGGTGCTGGCGATGGCTTCCAGTTTCTGCGCCGCGCCGTGCCGGCCATCCATCTCCAGAAGCGCGCGCTCGCTGAGAAAAGAAATGCGCGTCAGTTTCGAGCCCAGTTCATCGTGCATGTTGCGCGCGATGCGCATCCGCTCCCGGTACATCGCCTCTTGCTGGGCCAGGTGCTCCAGTTGCCGACGCAACCGTTGATGGGACACCCAACGGACCACGCCGGCCACGATCCCGGCCAGCATCACGGCCCACAAGGTGATTCCCCAGGCGCTGCGCCAGAAGGGCGTCGGCACCACCAGCGCCAGTTCGGTCAAGGGGCTCTCCCAACTGCCGTCGGCACTGAAGGCCTTGACTTGGAAGCGATAAAAGCCCCCGGGCAACCGACCATAACGCGCACGCCGATCGGGTCCACTGTCCACCCAGTCCGGATCGAAATTCTCCAGCCGATGCCGAAACCGAACCCGATCGCCTTCTGCAGGCACGGGCGCTGTGAACTGGATCTCCAGGGAGGCCAGACCGGCCCCCAGCCGCACCGGCTCGGCGGCGGCGCCGCGCTGACCGCCCCGCCCCATCTTCGATCCGGGCAGCGGATGTCCGTTGACCAACAATGACTCGATCCAAACCGGCGGGGCAGGTGGGGCCTCGCCGCTGGCGTCCCCGCGCACACTCACCAGGCCAGATTCCGTGGCGAACCACAAACGGCCATCGCCGGTTCGAGCGACCCGGGGCCAGCCCCAGCGCAGCGGAGTTTCCGCACTCCCCGAACCGGCATACCAGAGCCGCGGGCGCACCGGCTCACCTCCCTTCAGGAGTTGACGCACCCGCGCCGCCGGCCAGTTCCACACGGCCGTGCCCGATGTCCACCATACCGCCCCCCGGTCATCCGTCGTCAGCCCGCGTACAGGTGCCGCGCCGGCCTCCTCCCATCGCCACACCCACCACCGGGCGCCGACGCCACAGGCCAAACCGCGGTCCCCGCCCACCCACAACCGACCCTGAGCATCGGGATGCAGTGCGCGCACGGCTCCCACCGAGCGCAGTTCTGCAGAACCGACCTCGCGCCAGCGGTCCGAGTCGCGTTTCCACACCCGGCCCTGGGCCGTGCCGGCCCACACCACATTCGAGGTGGCGACCAGCACGGTCACCGTTTCCCCCGCCAGCGCCTCCCACTCCCCGACATCCGCAGTTTGCCCCGGTCGCCACCGCTGCAGTCCTCCCGACCGCGGCGCCACCCACAGCCAACCTTCCCCATCCACCGCCAGCGCACCCACGTCCTCCGTCCGCAACCCCTCCGCGCTGCCGTGGCGCACGGCCCGGTTCCCCCGCACTTCGTACAAGCCGGCTCCCGCCGTGGCCACCCAGAGCCGATCCGCACCGTCGAAAGCCAGTGCACTGATGACACCTTTGACGCTGGCCCGCCACGCGCCGCCCGGCGCCTGAAACAGATCGCCGCTGCGCACCCACAACCCCTGCCCTTCCACCCCCACCCACAACCGTCCCGCAGGATCCGTGGCCACAAGGGTCGCAGGGCCCGGCGGCAGACCCGCCTCCACGCCTTGCAACGAGGCCTGCGTCGGCCGCAAACAAACCAGCCCGCTGTTGCCCGTGCCCAACCAGAGGTTCCCCGCCTGATCCTCGCACAACGCACGCACGTCGTTGGGAAGGCTGCCGGAGCGGAGCGTCAGCGGCAAAAAGCGCTCCCCGGAAAAATAGAACAGGCCCTGACCGCTGGTCCCGATCCACAGCCGACCGTCCCGGCCCTCCCACAACGTCCAAATCCGCACGGCGGCCACATCCCCGCTGCGGAAATAATTCACCCGCTTTCCCTCGGTGAGATTGACGAGGTACGTGTCCCCGAAGGCCCACAGATTCCCCCGCCGGTCCTCGTAAACGCCGAGGAATTCCGGACTGCGTCCCACACTTTCCGCCTCGAACCGAAAGGGCTGAATCTGACCTTCACTCCACCGACAGATGCCCCCGGCGGTGGTGATCCACAACTCGCCGTTCCGAGCGGCGGAGACCTGAATGATGGTTTCGTGCGGCAGGCCGTCGGACCGCGTGAACCATCGGCTCCGCCCCTCTCGCCACTGCACCAGGCCCGCGCTGGTGCCCACCCATAACGTTCCGTCCGGAGCCGCCGTCACCGTGTGGATCGTCACGCCGGGACCATCCGGCGGCAGGGACACCCGGCGCCACTGCTGCGCTTCCTGGCACCACAACCCTTCGCCCTGCGTGCCCACCCAAAGCCGCCCCAGCCCATCTTCGCACAACACCGTGACCGGCACCGCACGCGGCGCGGAACCCTCTGCGCCCGCAAGGTCCACCGGCACAAAACGCACTCCATCGAACCGAACCAGGCCCTTGGGAGTGCCCACCCACAAGTAGCCGTCGCGCGTCTGGAGCACCGCAGTCACCGTGCGATCGGGCAGGCCATCTTCGGGCCGCCAGGTCCGCACGGTCATCTCCACCGGACCCCGCGGCACCTCCGCACGCAAGGGCACGGTCAGCCCCGTCATCAGGATCAGCCCCGCCCCGGCCATGCCCAGCCACGGCTTCATATCGCTACTCGGTCGGTCTCCGTGCTCGGGGCGTTCTGCCCCTGGCACGCCCTGTCCAGCCTAAGATCGTGGGCGGGACGTCGGCAACTCCACACACACGCCGGTGCGGTCGGACCCGGTCGGCACGGGATGGAACCTGCAAATCCCGGCCGAATTTGACATCATTCCCGCCCTCCCCTATTGGTTCATGCATTGACCGGAAGCCAATTCATCGCTGCATGAATCATTCAACGCGCGTTTACAACAGCATCTTCGAACTGCTGCCGGACGTGGACAACCCCACGCCCTTGGTCCGCATCAACCGACTCAATCCGTCGCCGCAGTTCGAGCTGTTCGCCAAGCTGGAGTGGTACAACCCGTTTGGCTCGGTCAAGGATCGCGCCGCTTGGGCCATGCTGCGCGATCTGGAGGCCCGCGGCGAAGTGAATGCCCAGCGCGGCATCGTGGAACCGACCAGCGGCAACACCGGGTTGAGCCTGGCCGCGATGGCAGGGGCGCGAGGATACCGCATGCGCGCGGTGGTCCCCAATCGGGTCCCCATGGAGAAGAAGCTCCTGCTGAAAATCGTCGGGGCCGAGCTGGACGTGGTCAGCGACGAACTCTGTCCGGCCCCGGGCCTCGGCGACGGCTCGATCAACCTGGCCAAGACTCATGCCCGGGCCCAGTCGGATCGCTACGCCATGCCGAACCAATACGAAAACCCCGCCAATGTCGAAGCCCACTTCCGGACCACCGGACCGGAGATCTGGCGCCAAACCGAGGGACGGATCACGCATCTGTTCGTCTCGCTGGGCACCTGCGGCACCGTCACCGGCACCGGCCGGTTCCTCCGCAGCCAGAACCCCCGCATCCGCATCATCGCCGTCCAACCCAGCCCCGGCCATGACGTGCCCGGACTCCGCAACGTGGAACAACTGGCCGTTTCGAAACTGTTCGATCCCACGTTGATCGACGAAATCTTGGAAATCGAGTACGAGCTGGCCTACACACGCGCCCTGGAGCTCTGCCGCCAAGAGGGACTGTTGGCCGGCCCGAGTTCCGGGCTGATCCTCGAAGGTGCACGGCGCATCATCGAACGCGAACCCGTGGGGCTGGGGGTCATGATCTTTCCCGACAACGTCTTCAAGTACACCACCAACCTGCGCAAACACGTGCGGGAACTGCAGGAGGGGTTGGAGCCTCCGCAGTCGCCCGCCTGAACCCCATGACAGAAACCCCACAACCCCTGCAACCAAGCCTATGAGCTCAACCAGCAACTACGCACACCCCGAAGTCCTGGTCAGCACCGATTGGGTCAAGGAACACCTCGGCCAGCCCAACATCAAAATCGTCGAGGTGGACGTGGATACCCAGGCCTACGACGCCGGCCACATCCCCGGCGCGATCGGGTTCAACTGGCAAACTCAGCTCCAGGATCCCGTTCGGCGCGACATCATCAGCGCCGAGGCCTTCGAACGTCTCATGAGCCAGTCCGGCATCCGCAACGAGGACACCGTGATCCTCTACGGCGACCACAACAACTGGTTCGCCGCCTACGGCTTTTGGCTCTTCAAAATCTACGGCCACGAAGACGTCCGACTCATGAACGGCGGCCGCGTCAAGTGGCTCAACGAACCCGACAAGCCCCTGACGACCGAGAAACCCAACATTACGCCCACCCAGTACAAGGTCCGATCCGTTCACACCGAACTGCGCGCCCTGCTCCCGCAGGTCTTCGAAGCTTCCCAAACCGGCAAGTACAACCTTGTGGACGTGCGCAGTCCGGACGAATTCACCGGAAAGGTCATCGCCCCGCCCGGCATGACCGAAACAGCTCAGCGCGGCGGCCACATTCCGGGGGCCAAGAACATCCCCTGGAGTCAGGCCGTCAACCCCGACGGGACCTTCAAATCCGTCGAAGAACTGCGTGCACTGTACCTGGAGCAAAAAGGCGTGGACCCCAACAAGCCCACCATCGCGTATTGCCGCATCGGCGAGCGTTCCAGCCACACCTGGTTCGTGTTGAAATACCTGCTCGGTCTCAACAACGTCCGCAACTACGACGGCAGCTGGACCGAGTACGGGAACTTGGTCGGGGCCCCGATCGAGAAGCCCTAACCTCTCGGCACTGCCGCCGGCACGGCCGCACGGGTGGAGACCCACGGGGAGGCCCTTCGCGCCAGCAAGCCCCCTGACAAAGCACAAAAAGGGGGCTGCTGCGCTCCGTCCCCGGCGCTCGCGCGAGGGCCAAGCCCGGAGCGGCCACCTCCGGCGAGGTTCCGAGTTCGCCCGCAGCCCGGCATGCGGCCCGGCCCCCTTTCGCATCCCCGCCGGCAGCCAGCGGCCATGTCCGGTTCACAAGCCGCCTTCGGAACGGGCCGGTCGACCCTTCCCAGCAGAAGCGCCGAGCCCGGCGGCCTTGGCTCACAACAAATCCCCAGGACCAAACACCCCTGGCGTGTCCAGGGCCGGATTCCTTTGCGTCCTGCGGGGCTTCGCTCGGCTGCCAAGCCCGGCCTCGGAAAAAGGTCGTGGACCGGGCCTTGGAAGGCCTTCGCCAAGGGTTGGGTCCGACGTTGTCCGGAAGGGCTCCGGTTGCCCCTCGACCCCCACAACCCCGGCCGAGCCGCGCGAGCTGCTCTGCCGCCAGAACCCAACCGCCCCTTTCCGGCCCTGACGACCGCCAAGGGCGTACTTGATGCACCAACCGATCCTCGGGCAGATTGCCCCTCGCGATGGCACGACAATCCCGTCAGGCGGATGCAAGCCGCATCAAGTCGATTTTGACCGCACTGCAGCGCACCTATCCCCGGGCGCACTGCGAACTGCGCTATTCCAACCCTCTCGAGCTCCTCATCGCCACCATCCTGTCGGCCCAGTGTACCGACGCCCGGGTCAACGAAGTGACGCGCACGCTCTTTCAACGCTATCGCACCGCCGCCGATTACGCAGAGGCTCCGCTGTCCGAACTGGAAGAAGCCATTCGACCCACCGGCTTTTACCGCAACAAGGCTCGGAACATTCAGGCCTGCTGCCGCGCGCTGGTCGAAAAACACGGCGGCCAGGTCCCGCGCACCATGGAAGAATTGACCGCCTTGGACGGCGTGGGACGCAAGACCGCCAATGTCGTGCTGGGCAACGCCTTCGGAATCAACGAGGGCATCGTCGTCGATACCCACGTCCGCCGCGTCGCCCAACGGCTCGGGCTCACTCGGCAAACCAACCCCGACAAGATCGAGCAGGAGCTGATGCAACAGGTCCCCCGCGATTTATGGACGCAGTTCAGTCACTGGCTGATCTGGCACGGCCGACGCCGCTGCTACGCGCGCAAGCCGGACTGTCCCCACTGCGAACTGCGACAATGGTGCCCTTCGGCGGGCAAGGTCTGACCTTGTCGATTCTGCCCCAGGTCGACTTCATGCAGCCTTTCCACGGATGACTCCTTCCGAATCCCAACCTCGCCCTGCGCTCCCGGGTGTCTCTCAGGAGCCCCGGGGCGCCCGGGATCCAGGGCCGGAGCCGTTCGAGATTTGGAATGTCTGGGAATCCGGCGCGGGGAACGCCGCTGCGAACATGGCCTGGGACGAAGCGTTGCTGCTCCACGCGGGGGAAACGAGCCGTCCCGTCCTGCGCTTCTACGGCTGGACGGAGCCGGCCGCCTCTTTCGGCTATTTTCAACGATTCGCCGACGTGGCCCGGCAGACCCCCTTGCGACCGATCGTGCGCCGACCCACCGGCGGCGGGTTGGTCCCGCACGACGCCGATTGGACCTACGCGGTGGTCCTTCCGGCCGGGCACCCGTGGTATGCCCTCCGTGCCGAGGCGAGCTATTTGCGATTGCACCGGTGGCTCCAGGCAGCCTTCGCCCGCCTGGGCATCGAGACCCGACTGGCCGCTGAACCGCGGCAGGTCCAGCCCGGCTGCTGCTTCGAAGGATACGAACGCAACGATCTGCTCTGGCAGGGACGCAAACTGGCCGGTGCGGCCCAGCGCCGCACCCGCGCCGGCCTGCTCATCCAGGGCTCCGTGCAGCCTCCCCCCGCATTCGGCATCACGCGCACGCAATGGCATCAAGCGATGCTCGAAGCCGCGCGCGAAGTCTGGTCGGTCAAATGGGAATCCTGGACCCCGCCCCTTTCGATGGAAGGCACCATGCGAAGCCTGCTGGAGACAAAGTATGGTCGGCCCGAGTATCATCAGCGCCGGTGAACCAACGCGCTCCGGCAGCACGGCTGGACCGTGTGACGATTCGATTGTCGGCCCCGGGGCCGCGCTCCTTGCGAGACCGCTGTGACGGTTTTGGAGGCCATTCAAAAAAGCACGGAGTTCCTCAGCCGGAAAGGCGTCGACTCACCCCGGCTGCAGGCGGAGCTGTTGCTGGCCCATGTGCTCCAACGGCCGCGATTGCAACTGTACCTGGAATTTGAACGCCCCCTGAGCCCGGCCGAGGTCGATGCCCTGCGCGAGTTGGTTCGTCGCCGCGGACAACGGGAACCGTTGCAGTACATCCTGGGGCGCGCAGCCTTTTGCGGCCGGGAGCTGGAAGTGAATCGTCATGTGCTCATCCCGCGCCCCGAGACCGAACAGTTGGCCGAGCGGGGTTGGACCTGGTTGCGCCAGCGGCCGGCTCCGCGCCGCGTGCTGGATGTCGGCACGGGCAGCGGTTGCTTGGCCATCGCGCTGGTGGAGCACTGTCCGGACACCCGGTGCGTGGCCGTGGATGCCTCACCGGAAGCACTGGCGGTGGCGCGCAGGAACGTGGCTGCCGCGGGGCTCTCGGACCGCATCGAACTGGTGCAGAGCCACGGGCTGTCCGCCGTGCCTGCCGAGCCGCGGTTCGATTTGGTCATCAGCAATCCGCCCTACATTCCCACCGGTGCGCTGACGACCTTGCAACCCGAGGTCCGCGACTACGAGCCCCGTCTGGCCCTCGACGGGGGCCCGGACGGCCTGGAGGCGTTTCGCTGGCTGGCCAGCGAAGCGCGTTCCCGAATCCTGCCGGACGGCCTGCTCCTGGTGGAATGCGGGGATGGACAAGCCGAAGCGGTGTCGGCATTGTTCCAAGAGTACGGCTGGAAGGTCACGGGCAAGCATTCGGATTACGCGGGAAAACCTCGATTCGTGGAGGCCCGGCCCGGACCCCCGGGTTGAATGCCGCGGTCGAGGTTCCCTAGACACAAGACGCGGTCATGGACAGTTTGCTGATCAAAGGTGGTGTCCCGTTGCACGGCGAGGTCACCATCAGCGGATCGAAAAACGCCACGCTGCCCATCATGGCCGCGGCGTTGTTGACGTCCGAACCGTGCATCATTCGACGCGTCCCGCAACTGACCGATGTGCGCTTCATGGCGCAGATTCTCACCTGGTTGGGGGCCAAGGTGACATTCCAGGGCGACGAGCTGCGCATCGAAGCCCGCAAAATCAAGGGCATCGGGGACTACGATCTGGTGCGCAAAATGCGCGGTTCCATCTGCATCATGGGCCCACTGCTGGCCCGGTTGAAAAGTGCCACGGTCTCCCTGCCGGGTGGGTGCGTCATCGGAGCGCGGCCCATTAATTTGCACCTGAAGGGATTCGAGGCCCTGGGCGCCAAAATCCAGATCTCCGGTGGCTATGTGCATGCCCGCGCCCGCAAGCTGGTGGGCACGGAGATTTTTCTCGGCGGTCGGGCGGGTTCGACCGTCTTGGGCACGGCCAACGTGATGATGGCGGCCACGCTGGCCGAGGGCATCACCGTCATCCAAAGTGCGGCGTGCGAGCCCGAAATTGTCGATTTGGCCAACTTCCTGAATGCCATGGGGGCCCGCATCACGGGCGCCGGCAGCCCCACCATCACCATCCAGGGAGTCAAAGAGCTGCACGGCGCCGAGCACGAGGTCATTCCCGACCGCATCGAGACGGCCACCTATGCCATCGCCGCCGCGGCCACCAACGGCGAGATCACCATCCACGGCTCCAACCCGGGCCATCTGACCGCGGTGCTGGACAAACTCCAGGAAGCCGGCGTGAAGATCGAACGGCGGGGACCCGATCTGATCGTCCGCCGCGGCGGTCGGCTCAAACCGGTGGATGTCACCACGCTGCCCTATGCGGGCTTTCCCACCGACGCGCAGGCCCAAATGATGGCCCTGCTCACCCTGGCCCCGGGGATCAGCATCATCACCGAGCGCATCTTCGAATCGCGTTTCATGCACGTCAGTGAGCTGGCCCGACTCGGAGCGGACATCGAGCTGGAAGGTCCCAGCGCCATCGTCAAGGGAGGCCGACCCCTCAGCGGTGCCCCCGTCATGGCCAGCGACCTCCGTGCCTCCGCGGCCCTGGTCATCGCCGGGCTGGCCGCCAAAGGGACCACGCGCGTGTTGCGTGTGTACCACATCGACCGCGGCTACGAGAACATCGACGGCAAACTGCGCGCCCTGGGGGCGCGCATCGAACGCGTGCCGGAGTCATGAATCGGCTCTGGGGCATCCTTCTCATGATAGGGCTCGTCTGGGTCGGGTATCGATTGACAGTGGTTTGGGAGGAACGCCAACAGCGGCGGGCCGCCACGGCCGCCAAGCCCGCACACGTGGATCCGCGCTCCCTCAGCGGCCTGCCGCCGCAGTGGGAGGACTCCCTGGCCGCCGCCCAAAAAGCCGGCATCAACAGCTTCCGACAATGGCTGGACATCTACGGCCCGTATGTTCAGGACCCCCGCAAGGCCTGGATTGAATTGGACTACTGCGTCCTGGTGGCGCGGTCCGATCCCAAAGAGGCCCGGCGCGTGTTCGAACGGGTGCGCCAGCGGGTGGGAACCAACTCACCGGTCTACCCTTACCTGAAAGCCCTGGAGCCCACCTACGGCCAGTAACGGCCGCCTTCCTCCCGAAGCGCCGTCCCACGGCATCCCACCTTCCTGCACCGGGGCTGCAAATCCCACGGGCAAACTGCGACTGGCACAATTGCAAACACCGGCCCATTTGATTCCGCGAGACTCACTGCTCGGAAGCTGCCCGCCGAGTCCATGCGCGATCCCGTCCGCATACTCGGCCGAGGGCGGTCCAACCGTCTCCCCACGGCACATCGTGGAAGACCTCCCCAGGGGCCCCAATCTCAGAGCCGGTTCCACGCGGGCCGCCGCCGGGCAACTCTCTCGGGCGTCCATGCTGGTTTGCTCCGGGTGAAACCTGCCCGCGTGTCCCCGGACGGCCGGCAGGCCAGGCGCAAGGTTTACGCGGGGGCAGCTCCGCGATACACTACAGAGGCGCAGTTCAACGGACTGCCCCCATAGCTCAAATGGATAGAGCAGCGGTTTCCTAAACCGCGGATCCCTGTTCGATTCAGGGTGGGGGTACCAGATTTCGCCGACCCCGGGTTGCTCGCGCTTTGAAGGGACGAAAGAGACCCGTAGCCCGGCGCACTTCGAACGAGGGCCCCGCTATTCCTCCGGCAGGGGCCGGCCCTTGGTCTCCGGCGCCCAGATGAGCGCCACCATCCCGATCAAATAGACGGAGCACATGATAACCGCGGCCATCCGGAAGGGTTCGGCCACCGCCTGTTGGCTGAGCAGCACGCTCAATTGGCCCAACAACATCGGCGCCGGCGCGGCCAAATACCGCACCGTGTTGTAACAAAAGCCCACGCCCGTGCCCCGCAGACGCGTGGGAAAGATCTCCGGGAAATAAATCGAATAACCGGCAAACACCGCCAGTTGGGCAAACCCCATCATGGGCAGCATCCAGTACGCGTCCGTGGCCGTGCGCAGGTTCAAAAACACGTAGGCCGTGGTGACCAGACAGAGCAGAAATGCGAGCAAGAACGCCAGACGCCGGCTCAACCAGGCCGCCACCACGGTGAAGGCCGTCATCCCCACAAAGGCCCCCAGATCCTGGAAGAACGTGCCCCAGCCCCGCACGGTGTCCACCGCATGCTGCGGCGCCCCCTTCAGGGCCGTGGAGATCAGCTCCGGCGAGAAAAAACCAATCCCCCACAAACCCACCATGCCGGAGACCCCCAACAACAGCCCGATGATCGCATGTCGTCGCCACCGCGGATGTCCGAACAGGTCCTTGAGCGATCCGACCTGCCGCTGGGCCTGGCCGCTGCGGGCCAGTTCCTTGGCGCGTTTCCAGGCTTCCGGTTCGCGGAGCACAAGGAGGATCGGCGCGGCCAGAAGCGAAGGCAGAATCCCCACGAAAAAGAGGATGCGCCATCCGCTCCAGTTCCCCCAGAAGTTCTCGGCTCCCGGTTGAATCCAAAGACTGATGAGCGACCCCATCATGTTGCCCACCGCCGAAAGGGCCTGCAACGCACCCAGAGCCACCGCACGGACCCGGCCCGGCACGCTTTCCGCCACCAGCGTGGTGGCTGCACCGAACATGCCTCCCACGCCCAGGCCCACCAAAAAGCGGTAGATCGTAAAGTCCACCCAGCTCTGCGCCAGCCCACACAGCCCCGTGAACCCCGAGTAGACCAGCAGGGTGGTGACCATGGTTTTGACGCGACCCCACTTGTCGCTGAGCATGCCGAAAAAGATGCCGCCCGTGGCCCAGCCCAGAATCATCGAAGTGGTGGCGTAACCGATGTATTGTTTGATGACTTCGGACGCGGTTTCCGGTCCCAGCAACTCCCGCAGAGCCGATTCCCGGGCCAGCACAAACAGGCGCTGATCCATGCAATCGAACAACCAGCCTGCCGAGGCGATGATGACCACCAGCCAGTGGTAAAGAGTGATCCGCTCTTGCTGGGAGGAAGACGCCGTTTGGGCAAGCTGGCTCGCGCCTTGCATGGCGCGCATCGTCGGCAACGATCCCGGCGAATGTCAAGCAAGAGCGGCCCGTTCGAGCATTCAGTGCCCCCTTGCCGGCGCATGCGGGAAGCACCGGTTCGCGCCGCAGACATCAGCCCTGCGACGGGTTCGCTGGGCTCGTCTCCCCACGCGCACTCCGGTCCCCGGGGACTGGCGCCGAAACGAACCGGGCCGGGCCGACTGCGAGAGGAGGCCGGAACACTGAAACTGCGTGAGGACCGGTGGCTCGGCAGAGGGGCTGCTGGGTGTGCAAGAACAACACGCTGCCCGCCCGGCCGACGAATCGGGCGCAGCAGGCAGGGCTTGGGCGCGGATCCGCCCGGACCCTTGGCCCTGAACCATCCCAAACGTACGTGGACCGTGGAATTGCCGAAAACCGGATGCGGAATTGCGGCATCAGATCGCCCGGCGGGCAGTGCTGACGGCCCAGACTACCCGTCCGACCAAGGTCAGATCGGCTTCCCTTCGCGCCCTGCGAGAGCACCCGCATGCGATCTTGAAGGGTTCTTTCCGTGGCGGGCAGGGCCGGGCGTTCTGGCATTGCGACGAGAGCCTTCCGAACCCCCGCCGAGATGCCGTCGGAGGATCAAAGTAACTGCAGGAGCAACCCTTGGAGGATCAAGGTGCCCAGGATCAGGAACCACGAGAAAGCCGAGGCGACCCACAACCGCCGGGGTTGGACGGGGGAAAGCGCAAACCGGAACCGTATGCCTCCGACCGCGAGCACATCGCCGTTGCGCAGCCGCACCTCGGAGGCGGGCTGGTCGTTGACGAGGAGGCCCGCCCGGCCGACCGCGGTCACACAAATTCCATGGGCGCGGTCCCAGTGAAACCGCAGGTGTTCATCCCACACGCCCGGGGCGTCCACTTGGATGTCACAAGCGGGGCTTCGCCCCAACGTGGCCGGCAAGCGCCGGATCCGGAGGTGCCGGCCCGCGACCGGACCGACCAGTCCCTGCAGCTCGACCATTACCAGAATCGACGCGGCACGTGGATTCGATCGCCCGGCATCACCTTGGGATCCAGCTCGGGACGCTCGATGGCCTTGCGGCAGTCCACCACCACTGTCGACCCGTCCGCGCGCACCAACAGGACGCGCGTCTTGCGCGCAAAGTCAGTGAAATCGCCGGCTGACTGGATCGCCTGCGTGACGGTGAGTTCCCCCAGCCAGGGAAACCGGCCGGGGCTCCGCACCTCCCCGCCCACGTAATAAAACCGCTCCAGCGATTTCACGGTGGCGGTGAGGCGCGTGTAGTAGCGCGAATAGCGCTCCTGAATCTCCTTCTGCAACTCCCCGGCGGTTTTGCCCGCGGCCAGCACCGAGCCAATCATCGGCAACGTGATCGTGCCGTCTTCTTTGATTCGCTCCTCATGAGGCGGAGGTGGCGGTTCCACCCCGGAGAATGTGACGGTCACGGTGTCCCCCACCCGGAACCGCTCCACGGCCGCGGCGGGAGAGGAACCGCTGGTTCCATTGGTGGGGCCGGTGGAGAGGGGCCCCGTCCAAGTCGGGGAATCAGGGAACGCGGCCGTCTCCGGGCCGGCCGTGCCGCAACCGACCAGTGAAAGAACCAAACCCAAGCCGCATGCCAATGCGGTCCATCTTCCCAAACGCGTGTGTGCGCTGTTCATGCCTGAAGAAGATCAGGTGCCGCTCGGCGGCGCCGGTCAGTATTTGGACTTGATCTCCACGCGGGCCGTGTCCGCCGAGGCCGTCTTGCCGGCCTTCTCCTTGTCCTTGTCGGAGCCGATCTTTTCCGAATCCTCGCTGCGATAGTAGTAATCGTGGTAGTACCCGCTGTAGTAGTAGTAGCTCTCGTCCTGCGAAAGGTTGATGTTGTTGAGAACGATGCCAATGAGGTTGCCCCCCACCTTCTCAATCAGCTGCTTGGCCCGAATGTTCATGGGCTGCGGATAACGCCGATACTGGATGACATGCAGCGTCAGGTCCACTTCGCTGGCCAGGATGGACGCGTCGCTCACCCCCATGATGGGCGGGGAATCAAAGAAGACGAAGTCGTAGCGCTGTTTCAGCTCGTTGATGAGATCGCGCATGGCCGCGGAGCTCAAGATCCCGAGCGAGCTGCTGGGCAGTTTGCCGCTGGGCATGAAGTCGAGGGTCGGCAACTGCGTGGTCTGAATGACCTCTTCCAGTTTGTTCTGGCGCAGGAGGTAATTGGTCAGGCCGATGGCATTGCTGACCTTCAGGCGCTTGTGAATGGCGGGCCGACGCAGGTCGGAGTCCACGATCAGCACACGCTGGTTGCTCTGGGCAAACACGGTGGCCAGGTTCAGCACGGTCGTGGTCTTGCCCTCGCCGGCGCCGGCACTGACCACCACCAGAGTGTTCAGCCGCTCATCCTTGCGCGAGAACAACAGATTCGTGCGCAACACCCGGTAGGCCTCCGCGTGGGGACTTTCGGCCCCCTCTTCCAGCAGGAGCCCGACATTCTGCGGGATCACGCCCAGCACCGGTGCACCCAGGGCGCGCTCCACGTCGTCGATGGTCTTCACACTGGTGTCCAAATACTCGATGAAGAAGGCCAGGCCCACGCCCACCACCAGGCCGATGATCACGCCGAGCATGATGTTGAGTGTTTTGTTGGGCTGGACGGGCCGCAGGCCGGGTTCGGCCCGTTCGACGATCGTGACCATGGCGGTCTTGGGCAGGTCCACATCGATTTTTTCCGCCTTCAGCTTGTTCTCCAGAAGCCGCTGGAATGCGATGAGGTTTTCCAGTTCGCGCTTTTTCTCGAAGTAGGGGCGGCTTTTCTCGACCTTCTCGATGTCCTTGCGCCGGGCGTCCTCGAACTCGGCGACGATGGAATCGAGCCGCTCTTTCAGGGACGCCACGCGCACCTCGAGGCCCCGAATCAGGCCGTCGACCCGGTTGTTGATCTTCCGCTTGAGATCTTCGATCTGGCGTTTGACGGTCACGACCGTGGGATGTTCGTCCGCATAATCGCGCCGCAATTGGATGAGGGTCTGCTCCGCCAGGTTGAGACTTTGGGCCAACTCCGTCAGTTGCGGATCGTCCCGCATGGCCGCGGAAAGCACCTGGGGCAGTTCCTCGCGGGGCACCGACTTCAGCTGCTCCAGCAGTTTCGCCTCCGCCTCGTACTGGGACTTGGCTTCGATGCGGAGGGCCTCCAGCCGGCGCACCGTCTCGGCCTCCAGCAGCAGGCTGGGGCCCGTGCCCGCCGCATCCACGTCCGAAATCTCCAGTTCCCGCCGCAGGCGATCGAGTTCCTTCTGCGTTTCGTCGATTCGTCTCTGATGTTCTTCCAGCCGCTCGACCAACACGGCGATGCCGCCCATGCTGAGCTGTTTTCGCTGCTCGATCCGGTGTTGCTGATAGCTGAGGGCAATGGCGTTGGCGATGTCCGCGGCCTCCTGAGCGTCCTCGCTGACGACGCGGATTTCGATGATGCTGGTATTGCGCCGGGGCCGCAGATCCATGCGACTACGCAGGAGCATGAGGGCTTCCTGCATCTTGAGGGGCTCGCCCCCGGCATATTTGGCCCCCCATTTGACCATGAGGTTCAGGTCATGAATGACGTTGGTAAGAATCAGTTCGGAATTGATGACTTCGAACTCTGTCTCGATGAAGTACGGGTCGTACCCCGGCGAGTAAAGGGGATCGGTAAGCCCTCGAATATCGGTGATGTCGCGTTCGACCTTGATCCGCGCGGTGCTGGCATACCGCTGCGGCAACATGTAGGTGACCAGCGTGGCGGTCAGCACCACAAGGAAAAAGACCGCCAAGATCACCGTCTTGCGGATTCGGATGATCCGCCAGTAGTCGAGGAAGTGCAGCTTGGTCTCGGGAGGAGGAGTGGCAACTTTCGTGGCGTCCATACAAAAAAGCAGGGGGCTAGCGTGCGCTTCGACCCAGCCCCCTGCAACTCACACTCGGTTCAGTAGGTGGCAGTGACTCCGATGTACACCCGGTTGCGGTCATAGGACCGACCCGGAATGTCCGAGTTCAGCCGGTCGAAATTGTAGCCGGCTTCGCAGGAGAGGAAACGGCTGATCTGATAGGTCAGGTTGATGCCTGCCGAGAAGAATTGATCGCTCTGGTCCCCGTAGAGGCCGCCGTCGAACGTGGAATCCTGGTAGCGAATGTTCCCGATGGCGACCAGTTTCGGAGTGAGCTGATGGCTGATCAGTCCATACACCGTGCTGCTCTCCTGGGAGCCGGTAATGCGGCCGCCGAAGGGAGCAACCACGTCGGTGGGGTAGAAGGAGTGAACAAAACCGATTTGGACGTTGCCGCCCCGGGCGTACCCGTAGCTGGCGCTGACATCCACGTACGGGATCCAGCTGTCCTGGTTGACCCGATCGTTATCGTAATCAATGTGGGTGGCACCCATCTTCAGCGAGGCGCTGGCATTCCGCAGGAATGCGTGATTTACGCCCGCGTAGATGTAGTGCGAAATATTGTCGCGATCCTCGGAGTATACCGGGCCCGTTTGGAGGATGGGGTTCAACCAGGCAATCTGTTGGTCCCCCAGGTAATGCGTGATCCCCAGGTTGTAACCGATGAGGGCCGTGGTCTCGGGCAGCGCCTGCCAACGCAGGTTGGCCACGATGAGGTGTTCATCCCGATCCAACAGGCCGGACAGGCTGGCCCGCTGGAATACTCCGCCCACCGTGGTCACACGGTCGTGATCATAATCCCAGTAAACGTTGTTGTAACCGAGCTGCAACCCGAGCTGCCGGGTCAATTGCGCGTTGGCGAGGAACCGCGCACGGTTGCGAAGATTGTCCCCCTCGGTCCGATAGGGCACCCCGTTGTCCAACAATTCCGGCTCCTGGGCCACAACGAACGAGTTGTCCAGGTCAATGCTGTAGCGCTCGGTAAAGGCGTGATTGAAGCGCAGGTCCACTTGATGACTGTGATCCCAGGCATCGCTGCTGCGATCCTCGAAGTACTTGCCGGAGTACAGGTACCGAAGTCCGAGGTACGTTTGTTCCAAAGGCAGGTTGAACTGAACCGACGGGCTGATGTTGAACCCGAAGCTGTCCCGCTCGTTCTGGTTGCTGTAACCGTAGGCGTAGTTGTCGTCGTAAAAACCACGCAACGTCGCCGAGACGCTCCACGTCTTGGTTGCGTCCACCCCCGCGAGCCCCGGAGAGTACGCGGATGCACCGGAAATCCCCACCGCTACCAAGCCCACAGATGCGACGATTCTTTTCATAGGCACTGCTCTCTGGTTGTTGGATGCACGCCCCGGCGTCACGTTGCCACGGCACCGAAGCCGCCTCACTGTGTACTGTCTCCTGCTGGGTCTGTCAACAAATCCGCCTCACTTTTAACGGGTTCGGTGGACCCGCGCAAGGGGAAAAGTGGCCCCCGACAAAAAACGCAGCCCCGGGCCGTGGGACCCCCGAGGGAAGGGCCGCAACGCTGCCAGGCCAACACCTCTGGTCCGAGGCTTGGCCCCGGGTTTACCCATGTCGCAATCGCGCAGCACTCCGAGCGGAAAAGCCGCGGGTCCCGACCATTCTGCAGCCGCCACGACGGCAAAAGATGCAAATGCCGGGTACGCGTGCCCGCCTCCCCAATTCTACACCTTCGGTCTTTCGGTTGTTCTCCGCCCGCAAAACCGAACAAAGACCGACGGCCGGCCGGGCGCAAAACGTGGCGCTACCATGCGCCCTCGCCCGATCGCAACGCCCAAGCGGAGTGCCGATAGCCGTGAAGGTGACGCAGTCGGCTTCCAGCGCAACCGGGTCGCGGTTCCCGCGTTCGAGCCAGAAGGTCGATCCCCTGCGCAGCCGGCCCTGCGCCGAACATCCCGCCCCTCTTTTTCCAGGCAGTGGATCGTGCTCTCCATGGGAACGCATTGGGCCGTCCCGGACCTCCGTGAGCTCGTGAGAGTTGTTTCGCTCTCATGGCGGTGGAAAGCCCGCAACGCGAGGCCCGGTTCCGATCCTCGTCAAGCCAGCGAGCGCTTCGGCACCTCGCGGTCCGAGTGTGCGCAGGCCACCGAAGAACCTTGCCGGGCCGCAGGTTCGTCCATGCAGCGGCGGGGCGTCGAGCGGGCTGTGCAGCGGGACACTGGCTTGCGCTTCCACTTGGGGCCCAAACTGCAAAAACCGGTCCTCCCTGTGGTCCGGAACCCGGCAGACCGTGAACCCAAGGTCTGACTCGCGCAGGGCCGGTCCTCCCGAGGCGGGCCATTCAATGCCACGAGCTCAACGCGCCGGTATGGTGATTCGCTGGCCGACTCGCATGCGACGGGGCTCCAACCCCGGATTGGCTTCGAGCAACGCCTGGAGGCTGACGCCGTAACGGCGGGCGATGCCGGTGGGGGTCTCGCCCGGCTGTACCACGTGGACGCGCGAACTGGAGAAGGCGGTACTGCCCGGAGCGGGCGTGGCTTCGGATGCGGTCGGACCCGGGCGAACCTGCGTTTCCGGTGCAATCGCTACAGCCCGAGGAGCACCTGGCAGAGGGCCGACGGAATCCGCGCGCGGGGCCTCCGCGCGCGGGGCCTGGGCAGCCGCGACCGCGTTGGACAGGGCTCGCGTCAGGTCCGAGGCATAGGCCTGCCACCGGCTCAGTTCAGTTTTGAGCCGCCGGTTTTCCTCGGCCAGCTGCTCGAATTCTCGCTGCAGTCCCGGCGTGATCGGCAGCGGGAGGACCGCGCGCGCCAGCTCCTGTTTACAGGCCAGGATCCGCTGCCGGACGATGTCGGCATTCTCGGCCCTGGGGCGGAGCTGCAAGTACCGTTCGTAATGGTAAATGGCCGCGGCCGGGTCGGGCACTTTGACATCGTAAAGCCAGCCAAGCTCGAAATGGGCCGAGGCCGAACGCGGGTTAACCTCCAGCGCCCGTTGAAAGGCCTCCACGGCGCCCGCGTAATCCATGCTGTTGACGCGGGCCTTGCCCGCCCGGTAATGGGGCTCTTTTTGCTCCTCCAGCAGCCCGGGCGATCCCGGCGTGCAACCGGTCGCCATCAGCCAGAGGCCCGCCATCAGCAGCGTCAGCCATGCCTTGAAGCCGCACTCCATTCGATCGGAAACTAACGACCGCCTGCCGGAGGCGCAACGCCCGCGTGGTTAGGTGCCGGGTGCAGTCTCTTGGAGGAATCCTCCGCCCCCCACCGGGAACTGCGGCGATTGCGAACCTGAGCTGACGGAAACGAGTGGAGGAAACCACCGCCAGGCCTGGCGGCGGTGGCCCTCGGCCCAGGGGCGTTGCCGTCTCTTTCAAGCATCCTGCACCCTGCGGGGCACAGCAGGGCAGACGGTTTGCTTCGAGGTGTGGAGAAAACCGGGCCGTTCTCCAGGGATCGTCCAAACAGAAGCGCTTTGGCCAATCGGAAGGCCCGGGGTTGAATTGGGCCTCGACCCGTGGAGGAGGCACAGGCGCACCCACGAGGTGCCGCGTTGCGACCCGTGGCGCCCGACAAGCAGGTGGGTCAGGGCAGCCAAATCCGATGCGGGCGAAAGAGGGCTCGCGCTGCTGACCCGATGACCAATCCTGGCCATTGACGCGTGGTAAAGGGTCGGAAAACTTTTGCCTGTGCTTGAAACAGCTCTCAACAGGGGGTGGAAGCCAGGTTTGCTCCCCGGCTACGAATCGGGGCTGTTTTCTCGGGCACGAATGTTTCCCGTCTTCCTGTTGGCCCTGTTCATCTGCGGATTCGAGGAGCCGGCGCACGCCCAGAGGCAAATGGAATCGCTGGGCCGTGGCCTGGTGGCACTGCGAAGAAGCTCCACCGAGGTTTACGTCTCCTGGCGGCACTTGGGCAACGACCCGCAAGATCTGGCTTTCAACTTGTACCGCGTCACCGGCACCACGACCAATCGTCTCAATGCCGCGCCGCTCGCCCAGACCACCGATTACGTGGATCGCCCGCCGGGATTCGCCCTGGCCCATACCTACTTTGTTCGCACCGTGCGGGGCGGGGTGGAAGTGGATGATGTCTGGGCGCATCCGCAGGGGCGCTCGGCATTCACCGTGCCGCCGAACGCGCCGGTGCCCACGGACGCTCAGGGACGCGTGGCGCCGTACCTGAGCATCCCGCTGCAGGTGCCGCCGGGTGGGACCACGCCCGACGGGGTGAGTTACACGTACTCCCCGAACGACGTGAGCCCGGGAGACCTGACAGGCGACGGTGAATACGAACTGGTGGTGAAGTGGGACCCGTCCAACAGCAAGGACAACTCGCAATCGGGCTACACCGGCAACGTGTATTTGGACGCCTACCGTCTGGACGGAACGCTGCTGTGGCGCATCGACCTGGGGCGGAACATCCGGGCGGGGGCGCATTACACGCAATTCATGGTTTACGACCTGGACGGCGACGGCCGGGCCGAAGTGGCGTGCAAAACGGCACCGGGCACGCGGGACGGTCAGGGCAACTGGGTGTTGATGCCCGGAGACAATCCCAACGCCGATTATCGAAACAGTTCCGGCTACATTCTGAGCGGGCCGGAGTATTTGACCATTTTTGACGGGCGAACCGGGGCGGCCCTGTGGACCACCAACTATCTGCCCCCGCGCGGCTCGGTCAGTTCCTGGGGCGACAGTTACGGCAACCGTGTCGACCGGTTTCTGGCGTGCGTGGCGTATCTGGACGGGGTGCGTCCCAGCCTGGTCATGTGCCGCGGCTACTACACCCGCACGGTGCTGGTGGCCTGGGACTGGCGGAACGGCCGGCTGACGCATCGCTGGACCTTCGACAGCAATGCCAGCGGCTGGAGCGCGTACGCCGGCCAGGGGAATCACAATTTGTCGGTGGCCGACGTGGACGGGGACGGGCGCGACGAGATCGTGTATGGAGCCTGTGTGATCGATGACAACGGCCGCGGCCTTTACTCCACCCGGTGGGGCCATGGCGATGCGATGCACGTTTCCGACATGGACCCCGATCGGCCCGGCTTGGAAGTCTGGCAGGTTCACGAAAGCCCCTCCGCCGTGGGCGGCGGCTCCTTTCGAGACGCCGGAACCGGAGAGTTGATCTGGGGCCTGGAAAGCACGGGCGACACGGGGCGGGGCCTGGCCGCACCCATCGACGGACGTTACCCCGGCTACCAGTTTTGGTCGTCGGTCTCGCCCGGCGTACTCAACCGTTCCGGCCAGCCGATTTCCTCGAGTCGGCCTTCCATCAATTTTGCCGTCTGGTGGGACGCGGATGTGTTGCGCGAGCTGCACGACAGCGCCGGCAGCGGCGGTCGGGATGCCAAATTGGACAAGTGGACGGGCAATGGCGTGCAGCGCCTCCTGAGCTTCTACACGGTCGACGGAGGGGCGTACAACATCAACGGCACCAAGGCCAATCCCTGCCTCAGCGGGGACATCCTCGGGGACTGGCGCGAGGAGATCCTTCTGCGCAGTGCCGACAACTCGCGACTGATGTTGTTCGTCCCGGTCAGCCCCGCCACCAATCGGTTCCGCACGTTTCTGCACGACCCCACGTATCGGCTGGCACTGGCCTGGCAAAACGTGGCCTATAATCAGCCGCCACATCCCGGTTTCTACGTGGGGCCCGGCATGGACGAACCGCCGGTCCTTCCCGTGTCCGATGCAACCGTGGCCTGGATCGGTGGCGGGGACAATCGCTGGGACGCCACAGCGGCGCGCTGGGTGGTCCACAACCTCTGGACCCAAACCGTGGTCACCAACTTTCAAAACGGCCAGTCCGTGCTTTTCGATCAGCGGGGCGCCGGCGCATCCCGGGTTACCCTGTCCGGGGTATGGCAACCTGTCCAGGTGACCGTTCATGCCCCCACCGATTACGAGTTGGCGGGCGGCGGGTTGGCGGGTTCGATGTCCCTGACCAAGGCCGGGACGGGCACGCTCACGTTGGCCAACACGAACGCATTCACCGGTCCCACGGAGGTGGCCGAGGGCGGGCTGGTGGTCAACGGGGCCCTGGTGGCCAGCCCGGTGCGGGTCCGGCCCGGGGTGTGGTTGAACAGCCGCCTGGCGGGGGCGGGGGTCCTGGGCGCAGGTGCCGTGCTGGGACGCAACTGCATTCTCGATCCGGGGCCGTCCCGCGGCGCGGCCGGAGTCCTGACCATTTCGAATCACCTGGTCCTGCAGAATGCGCGGCTGTGGTTCGATCTGTCCTCGGACCCGTCCGGAACCCTCAGCCCCGGGGATCGCGTGCGAGTGTTCGGTTCGCTCACTCTTGCCGGAACCAATCGCATCGAGCTGAACCTCCTGGCCGGGCAACTGGCTCCGGGGGTTTACCCGCTGTTGGAGTACACCGGTCCGATCACCGGGGGCCTGCCGCAATTGGAGCTGGTTCAACCGCCGGTGCCGGGTCTGGTGCTCACACAGGGGGCCGGTTTCATCGGGCTGTGGATGCCCCACCCGCTTCCGCCGGGAGGCCGCCTTCTGGTCTGGAGGGGTTCCGGGTCGCAGTGGGACCTGGGGCTGACGCCGAACTGGTTGGACGCCGGACAGCCGACCGGCTTCCGCAACGGCGATCAGGTGCGGTTTGACGACACGGGCGCGGCAGCCGCCCAGGTTGTGTTGACGGGGACGCTGGAACCGGCGCAGGTGGTCGTGGACGCCGCGACGGATTACGCGTTCACAGGGCCCGGGAGGCTTGCAGGCGCGACCCGCCTGGTCAAAGCCGGAGCCGGCACCTTGACCCTGGCCACGACCAACACCTTCCGTGGCGGCGTTGTTTTGAGCAACGGAGTCCTGGCGCTCTCCGGACCGGAGCCGGGGGGTCTGACCGCCAACGAGTTCGCGCCGGGAACCGGCCCGATCCTGTTCCACGGCGGCACGCTCCAACTGTACGGTTACGGTCTCCGCGACAATACCAGTACCTACGGACGATTGACCAACCAGTTGGTGGTGCCGCCCGGACAGCGCGGGATCGTTCGCGCCGGACCGCGTCAGACGCTGGCCAGCCCCGTGACCGGCAGCGGCACACTGGAGCTCCACGTCGATTATGTTCGGGGCGAGGTCACCGGCGACTGGACAACCTTTTCCGGTCGACTGCTGGTCCGGGCCTCCACCGGCACACCGGCCTCCTCGACCTACGACGATTTCCGGGTGGGCACCGCGGCCGGTTTCCCACGGGCCCGGGTTCATCTGGGCACCGGTGTGGCCATGTACAGTCGCGCGCCCGCCAACAGCGTGATCCCCATCGGCGAACTCGCCGCCGAGGAAGGGGCCCTGATGCTGGCCGGCGGCGGATCCGGTTTGGGCGCGCAAAACGCGGTGACCTGGCAGGTCGGCGGCCTCGACACCTCTGCAACGAACGCCGCCCTCCTCAGTGGCGCCATCGCACTTGTCAAAGAGGGCACCGGCACATGGGCGTTGAGCGGTTCCAACAGCTACACGGGCTCGACCTTCGTGCGGCGCGGGACCCTGGTCGTGTCCGGTGACCAACGGGCCGCCACGGGCATGGTGCAGGTGCTGCCCGGAGCTGTCCTGGCGGGCACGGGAGTGATCGGTGGCGTGACCACGGTGGAAGGATCCCTGCGTCCAGGTGGTCCGGAGCCGGGTACACTCACCTTCGCGCGCGACCTGGTGCTGACGTCGGGGGCAGAGACTTCGATGAAGCTCGCCGGGGCCCCGCCCTTGCACGACCGCCTGGTCGTGGAAGGCACCTGTCGGTTGGGAGGCCGGCTCCGCGTCGTGGCCCTGAGCCCCGATCCCTTCCAGGCCGGACAGCGGTTCCGCCTCATTCAGGCCGCAACCTTGTGGGGCAGCTTCGCCGAATACGAGCTTCCCGAAATCGAGCCGGGCCTGAGATGGCGCACCGACCGGCTCGGCGTGGATGGAACCCTCTGGGTGGTGCGGACCGACCCGCCCCGGCTCAGGCATGTGGCACGGGCAGGGGAGCAGCTCGTGCTTCGCGCAGACCAGGGCACACCGGGCTGGCCGGTGCGGCTCCTGCGCAGCGCGGACCTGACACGACCCCTGCCAGAATGGGAGGTCGTGGCGGAAGCGGCGTTCGACGAGTCGGGCGCCATCGAGATGGCAGTCCCCGTTGACGGTGTCCAACCGGCCGCATTCTTCTGCCTCCAGGTGCCGTGAACGAAAACTGCCAGGTCGGGGAACGGGCGACCCGCCCGCCGGTGCAGGGCCACCGGACGACCGCTGCAAACGCCGTGGCGGCGTGTGCAGTCGGCGTCGGGATTTGCACTGGCCTTCGGTCCCCGTGCGCGAGCAAGCTGTCGAGGGGCGCGCCGGAGAAGATCGGGCACGCCCACCGAGGCCAACCACCATGAAGAACCTCGCTCCAGTCTGGAATCGGATCCCCGGCCTCCTCGTGGGGGCACACCTCCTGGCCGCGGCCATCGAAAACGGTGCGCACGCATCCGAGGGAACGCCCCCGTTCTGGGCCCACGCACAGCGCCCGCCCATGGGCTGGAACAGCTGGGATTGCTTCGGCACCACCGTGACCGAGGCCCAGACGCGTGCGCAGGCGGACGTCATGGCCGCCCTGTTGCGCCCCCATGGCTGGGAATACATCGTCGTGGACATCCAATGGTACGAGCCGCAGGCACGGGGCTACGGTTACCGCGAAGGCGCCGAACTCACCATGGATGAATGGGGCCGGCTCTGGCCCGCGACCAATCGGTTTCCCTCCTCCGCCCACGGAGCCGGTTTCAAGCCCCTGGCCGACTACATTCACCACAAGGGCCTCAAGTTTGGTGTCCACCTCATGCGCGGCATCCCGCGTCAGGCAGTGCATCGAAACACCCCTGTCAAGGGTACATCGTACCGCGCCCGCGACATCGCCAACACCAACAGCGTGTGCCCGTGGAACCCGGACATGTACGGCGTGCAAGCCACCCATCCCGGCGCACAGGCCTGGTACGATTCCGTGTTCGAGCTGCTGGCCGCGTGGGGCGTGGATTATGTCAAGGTGGACGACATCAGCCGGCCCTATCACGATCACGAAGGCGAAATTGAATTGATTCGCCGGGCCATCGATCGCTGTGGTCGGCCCATGGTCCTGAGTCTGTCGCCGGGCGAAACCCCGCTGAGCGCCGGCGACCACGTCGTCCGCCATGCCAACCTTTGGCGAATCAGCGATGATTTCTGGGACAACTGGCCGGCCCTGTGGGAGCAGTTCGAGCGTTTGCATCAGTGGACTCCCTTTCGCGGGCCGGGGCACTGGCCGGATGCGGACATGCTCCCGCTGGGGGTTTTGGAGTTTGGCCGGCGCACCACCCGGTTCACCCGGGACGAACAGGTCACGTTGATGACGCTCTGGTGCATGGCCCGTTCGCCCCTCATGTTCGGGGGTGATCTCACCCGGTTGGATGCCTGGACGCTTTCGTTGCTGACCAATCGCGAGGTGTTGGCGGTCCATCAAAGCAGTCGCGGCAACCGGCAATGGTTTCGGCAGGAACATCGCATTGCATGGATCGCGGAAGACCCGGCCACGGGAGACCGGTTCCTGGCCCTGTTCCATGCCCCGCCGCCAGCGTCCCTGGATCCCGACCGCGCCGTCTGGCAAAGCCCCTTGGTGAACGGCCAAACGCCGGGGCAGGGCGTGGAAGTGGATGTGGCGCTCCACGGGGCACGAGAATTGTTCCTGGTGGTCACCGATGGCGGCGATGACAATTTCGGCGACCACGCCAACTGGGTCGAGCCGCGCCTTGTGATGGAGGGGGGTGAACTGGCCCTGGTCGATTTGCGGTGGCGCTCGGCACAGACCGGCTGGGGCCAGATCGGCATCGGCCGCGACGCCGGGGGCGGCCCCATGCGGGTGGCGGGCCGCGTCATCACCAACGGCATCGGCACGCACGCATTCTCGGTGCTGGCCTATGACCTGCCGACCGGCGTCCGCCGCTTCCGCGCCTTTGCCGCGCTGGACGACGAGGCAGTGCGCCTGCCGCGCGGGGCCACCGTCCGATTCCTGCTCTTCACCAACGATCCTCTCCCCACCTCGCCGCCCTGCACGGTCTCCGTGGACCTCACAGAACTGGGCTTTTCCGGGCCGGTGCGCGTGCGGGATTTGTGGGCCCAACAGGACCTGGGCCGGTTCGAAGGTCGCTTCGGCGTGGAACTGCGACCGCACGCGGCGGGTTTGTACCGGTTGACGCCGGTGCGTCGTGCGTCCTCCACAGGTCAGCCCGGCGCCACCCGCTTGTGGCGATCTGCGGCGCCGGGCTCGGCTCCCCGCTCCCTGCCCCCGTCCATGATCGGGGAAAAGCTCGACCGCGGCCTGATCGCCTTTCTCCAGACCAACGGGCAGACATTTGTGAGCTGGCGGCTCCTGCTCCGGGACCCGCCCGCCGTGCGTTTCTGGGTGGATCGCAGCCCGGACGGCCAAACGAACTGGCAGCCGTGCACACCCGAGCCGCTGGCCGACCGCTGCAACTTTGTGGATCCGCACAGCGCTGGCCGGCGGTGGTTTTATCGCGTGCGCGCGCTGGGGCCGAACGGGCGCGTCGAAACCTCGGCGCCGGTCCGGGCCGAACCGGTCGAGGGCCCCACCGCCTTCCGCCGCATCCGTCTCCAGGGCAACTACCGATTCGACAAGGTCGGCCTCGGGGATTTGGACGGTGACGCAGCCCTCGACTTCGTGATCAAACAACCCCACCAGGTCAGCGACCCCGGGGTGTGGCGGCCCAGCGAGGACACCTTCAAGCTCGAAGCCTATCGCAGTGACGGCACGTTCCTGTGGCGACGCGATCTCGGCTGGAACATCGAGCAGGGCGTCTGGTGGTCGCCCCTGCTGGTCTACGACCTGGACGGGGACGGGTGCGCCGAGGTCGCGGTCAAAACGGCTCCCACGGACGTGGATTATCGCGACGCGACCGGCCGGGTCACGCGCGGCCCCGAATGGTGCTCCATTCTCGACGGCCGCACCGGGCGGGAGCTGGCCCGGGTGGACTGGCCCGAACGCGGCAATGTGGCGGACTGGGGGGATCCCAACAACAACCGTGCCTCGCGCCACCTCATGGGCGTGGCCTACCTGGACGGGCGCCGGCCCGCCCTGCTGCTCCTTCGCGGCACCTACACCAAGATGGTGGTCCACGCGTATCATTTCCAGGAAGGCCGACTGGTGCCCGTCTGGCAGTGGTGTGGCGATGACGAACGACCCCCTGTCCGCGGCCAGGGCATGCACGGGGTGCATACCGTGGACCTGGACGGCGACGGCCGCGATGAAATTGTGCTCGGCGCGGCCGTGCTGCGTCCCGGCGGCCGCCTCTTCTGGAACCTGGGCATGGGCCACCCGGACGCGGTGTACGTGTCCGATGTGTTGCCCCATCGGCACGGTTTGGAAATCATGTACGGCTTCGAAACCCGCCAGCCGCGTCACGGAATCTGTCTGGTCGAGGCCCGCACCGGCCGCCTGATCTGGGGTTGCGATCATCCCACCGATCATGTCCACAGTCAGGGGATGTTCGGCGATTTTGATCCGGACCATCCCGGGCCGGAGTTCTATGCCGGGGAAAAATTCAAGCCGGACCGCTGGGTTTACGGTGCCCGGGACGGCCGGCTGTTGTCGCAGGAAGACCTGGGCAGTTTGTCGCCCTGCGCCCTTTGGTGGGCCGACGGCTGGATCCGCTGGGTTGCGGTGCGCGGGCGGATCGGTCCGTACCGCGGTCCCGGCATGGACGTTTATGAAGGCCGGGTCGTTGCCGTGGGGGATGTTTTGGGCGACTGGCGCGAAGAACTCATTACGTGCGTGCCGGGCGAGCTGCGCATTTACACCACCACGCGGCCCTCGGGCAGCCGGCGGTTGTGCTGGCTCCATGATCGCGCCTACCGCACGGGCCTGGCCCATGCCGCAATGGGTTACCTCTTTCCGCCCCAGCCAACCGGTTCGCTGATCCTCACGGTGCCCTGAGCCGTGCGGTGGTTTCTTCAGCCGCGAGGCTTTTCATTGCGGGCAAACCACGATCGCAGCAACTGCTGACGCTCCGTGGGACTCGCCGCCGGACGTGTGTCCCGCCGGTCCTCGCCGTGTTCCACGCTCCAGCCATGCCATTCGCGGAACGCGTGATAACTCCAGTCCCAGCCCCACGCCTCGAAGATGTCGATCAGGTCGCGGAGATAACGGGCAGCGCTCCCGTCCGGGGCCCAGCGAATGGCGCTGAATTCGCCCACGTAGATGTGCATTCCGTAACGAAGCTGGAACGCACGCACGGGTTCCAGCACCGCCTCGAGTCGACGCTTGTCCCAAAACTCGCCGCGGATCGGCCCGGGATACCGGAGCGGCTCCCCCGAATCGTAAACGCCCTGATGCGTAAAGGCATGAGGCTCGTACATGTGCACGCTGTACACCACGTTCGAGACCGCCAGCGGCACAAAATCCACAAACCCCGCTGGTCCGCCCCAGCCGGCCGGTTCCACAATCAGCGTTCGCGTGGGATCGACGCCCCGGATTGCCCGCGCCACCCGCTCCGCCAGCGCCGGCCAGTCGTCGCAACCCTCCTCCACGAAATTCTCCACCGGCTCATTGACCAGGTCGTAGCCCCAGAGGATCCGATGACCGCGGAACCGTCGCGCGATGCGTTCCCACACCTCGACAAGTTTGGCCTGCGCCCGCGGATTCGTGAACAACTCGTCGTTGGCGGCCACGTAACCGCCCGCGATGGCACGCCCGCCGGGCGGCGAATGCAGATCCACCACCACATACAATCCATACCGCTCACACCAGGGCAGCGCCGCCTCGAGCTTCTGCAGTTCCCCCTCCAGCCAGGCATCGTAGGTGTCCAGCGAAGGCCGTTCCCCGGGTGCCGCCTGCCGGACCAACTGCCACCGCACCAGATTCGCATTCCATTCCCGGCCCAACACTCGGAGCCCTTCCGGATCGATGTGCGGACTCACCATGGCACCGCGCAGACGCGGCAACGGATGTCCCTTGTACGGTTCCGACGGCCTCGAAGCCGGCGCGGGCCGGGGTGGGGCGGCAATGGTCAGGCGCACGTCATCGAACCATACTTGCCCGGCCACTTCTTCCAACCCGAGCACCAGCCGCACCGCGGTCGCATCCGACGGAATTCGCGCCGTGAAGGCCACCCGCTGCCAGTCGAAACTGCCGGACTCGATTTCCGCCTGCGGCCACAACCGGCGCTGGGGAGTTTCCACCGCCAACATGAACTTGATGCCATTCCAGGGTCGGGGCTTGGGTGTGATCCCCTCCGCTCGGACCCGGGCCGTGCCACGGATCAGGCAGCCGCGCGCCGACTCCACCGGCAGGCTCCGCCGCACCACCGTCGAACCGCCCGCCGCGCCGGCTGCGCGTTGCAATGTCAGCGCCCGACCTCCCTGGTAACCGGGTCCCCAAGCCAGGGGTCCCTCCCAGCCCGCGGCAGGTTCGGCCTCCTCGAAACCCGTCTCGTACCACGCCGCAGAAGCGGGCGCCGCGGCCAGGCGCACTTCGCTTCCGCCACAAACGAGAAGCACGAGCACCTGGCAAAGTCCGGAGACGGCCCGGTACCGGGCGCCGTCAGGGGTCGAAATGAATCGGGCTGGCCGGCGGAACGCTTTCATTTCCTCGATTTCACGTTGGTTCGTCATGGGGGCAATCGTCGCCCCGGGCGGTGCGGCAGCAAAACCGACTCCCTTCTAACGCAACGCCCGCCGTGGGCAATGCGATTCTGCCGGCGCGCCCCTCGAATGGAGATCGGAACGCCCGGCACGGTCCGAGCGAATGCGGTTGCCCCTCGCGTGTTTCGAGTCCAAAGTTAAGCGGTTGCGGGCGGGTGACGATGCATTGCAAATCTTACAAGCGATTGGCCATGACCGGGGGCTGCGCCAAAAGCAGGCCCGCGCCTTCGGGGCCCTGGCCAACGGGCTTGGCCCGAGAGGATCAGACGGAAACCGATGCGGCGAGGGCGCGGCGTGCCCCGGCGAGGGCACGGTTCTCAGGCACCTCGTCCGCCTCCATGGCAGTGCGGCGCCTGCCCCCGACTCGTTGGCGAGCGCGTTTCACACCGGCCCATCGATCCCTGTGGCCCCGACGCCTCCACGGGGACGGACCCTGGATCTCGGTGCGATGTCTCTCGAAGAACTCAGACGCACGGTCATCGTAAGCACCCTGCGAACCACCCGGCTGTTCGGAGGGCTGCCCTCCGAGGACCTGTCGGAAGTGGCCGCGATCACCACGGTCAAACCCCTGGCCAAGGGTGAGTATTTGTTCCGCCAGGGACAGCCCGCCCGCGGGTTTTACATCGTCCAGAAAGGGGCGGTGAGCGTGCATCGCGTGACCCCCACGGGCAAAGAACAGGTAATCTGCGTTTTTCGCGCCGGCGAAAGTTTCGCCGAGGCCGCCCTGGTTTCGCCGGGAGGCTATCCGGCCGATGCTCGCGCGGTCGAAGCCTCCCAGGTCCTGCTGGTGGAAAAGGAGGGATTCCTGGCACTGTTGCGGCGACATCCCGAGCTGGGCCTGCGCATGCTGGCCTCCATGAGCCTGCATTTGCGCACCCTGGTGGGGCAATTGGAGGATCTGGCACTCAAGGACGTCGAGACCCGGCTTGCCAACTGGCTGTTGAAACGCTGCCCGGCCGCCTCCGATCAACCGGTGACCATCCAGTTGGATGTCACCAAGCGGGTGTTGGCGTCGGAGCTCGGCACCGTGAGCGAAACCCTCTCCCGCACCTTTGCCCGGTTCCGGCGGGACCGACTCGCCCTCGTGAAGGGGCGGACCATCACCATCCCCAACCCGGCGCGGCTGCGCCAACTGCTCCTGCAACGACTGGGCGAACCTGCCCCCGCCGGAGATTTGGAAACGGAGCCGCGCGGCCGGCGCATGCACGCAGTGGCCCTCGATACCCCCTGTGCGCAGCCCTGACGGCTAGACGACCGCGGGCCACCAGCGTCGCAGCCGCAGCGCGTTGCCGATCACCAGGAAATCCGACAGCCCCATCGCCAGCGCGCACAGAACCGGGCTCAAAAACCCCAGCGCCGCCAGCGGCACACCCAGCGCGTTGTAAAAAAACGCCCAGAACAGGTTCTGATGAATCGTCCGTAAACTCGCCCGGGCCAGAGCGAGTGCCTCCGGCACCGCCCGCAAATCCGCCCGAAGCAACACCAGGTCCGCGGCCTCGCGGGCCACATCCGTGGCACGGGCCACGGCAATCCCCAGGTCGGCTTGCTCCAGGGCCGGCGCGTCGTTGATCCCATCCCCCACGAAGGCCACCCGTTCCCCTTGCGCCTGCAGCCGCTGGATCTCCCGTGCCTTGGCCTCGGGCCGAACCTCGGCCAGCACTTGCGTCGCGTCCAGGCCCAGATCCCGGGCCAGCACCTGCGCCACCGCTGCGCTGTCCCCGGTCACCATCCCGACGCGCAGCCCCATTCGATGCAATGCCCGGACGACTTCAACCGCGCCGGGCTTCACCGCGTCCCGAACCGCGAACAGAGCCACCAGGCGGTCGTTCCGGGCAAAACCCAGCACCGTGGCCGCCTGCTCCTGCCACTGGCGAACCAACTCGGCTCCGGCATCGACGGCCACACCCTCCTCTGCCAACCACCGCAACGCACCCAGGCGCAACTCGACCGGATCGCCTTCCGGTCCTGCGCCCGCCGGGGCCAGCCGCGCCCTTACACCCGCACCGCGCACTTCGCGCCATTGTTGCAGACCGGGCGCCCCGGCCTCTGCACCCTCGCGGCGGAGTCTCTCTCGACTGTACGCGGCCACCGCCCGGCTCATCGGATGAGCCGAGGGTTCCGCCAACGCAAGCACCAAGGGCCACAGCCCGGGCTCGACCTCTGCCAGCACTTCCGCCGCGACCACTTCCGGCCGGCCCTGCGTCAGCGTGCCCGTCTTGTCGAACAAAACGGTAGTCAATCGCCCCGCCTTCTCCAGCGCCACACCGTCCCGGATCAAAATGCCGCGGCGCGCAGCCACGTTGGCCGCGGCCATGATGGCCGCCGGCGTCGCCAGTCCCATCGCGCACGGGCAGGCCACGATCAAAACCGCCGCCGCAATTACGAAAGCCGCTGCAGCCCCCTCCGGAGGCGCCGCCGGCCACAACCAGGGCGCCAGGGCGTCGTGGACCCGGCGCGCCGACTCCGGCCAGACTCCCCACCACAGCCCTGCCGCCGCCGCCAGAGCGATGACCGCCGGCACGAACACCGCGCTCACCCGATCACCGAGTCGCTGAATCTCGGCCCGACTCTGCTGCGCCCGTTGCACGGCGCCAATGATGTGTGCCAGCACCGTGGCCGCGCCCGTGGCCGTCACCCGCATCACCAGCCGCCCGTTCAACACGGTCGTGCCCGCGAACAAGCGCGCCCCGGGCCCTTTCTCCACAGGTACGGACTCGCCCGTCAGCATCGATTCGTCCACGGCCGATTCCCCCTCCAGCACCTCACCGTCCACCGGCACACGATCGCCCGGTCCCACCATTACCCGGTCTCCCACGCGCAGGGCGCTGACCGGAACCACCTCCTCGGCTTTTGCAGGACCCCCTGTCACGCCGGGCCCGGCGCCGCTGAGGCGCCGCGCCCGGGGCGGCCGCAGATCCATCAACGCCCGGAGCGCATCCGAGGCCCGGGCGGTCATGCGAGCTTCCAACCAATGACCGAGACTGATCAGGGTGATGATCGCCGCGGCTTCCATGAAATACACGTGATGGCCGCGGCCCGTTGCCAACACCCACGCGCTGTACAGGTATGCGGTCGACGAGCCCAGCGCCACCAGCGTGTCCATGTTGGCCCCGCCGACGCGCAACTGTTGCCAGGCCCCCCGATAAAAGGGCGCCCCGCAAAAGACCTGGACCACGCTGGCCAGACCGAACCCCATCCAGTGAAACCACCGCTGCATGCCCCACCCGAACACCCACTCGCCCAGCATCAGCGGGACCGTGCCAGCGATGCCCACCCACAGATTCCACTGCCACCGGCGTACCCGTTGACCGACCCCTTCCAACACTTCTTCACTCAGGGGCTCGGCCCGATACCCTGCGCGTCGCAATGACTCCACCAACACGCCGGGCTGGGGCGATGCGCCGGACCGCCACCGCACCGTGGCGCGTCCGTTGCCCAGCTCCACGAGCACCTGATCCACCGCCGGGACCGCCTGCAGCGCCTCGGTCACTTTGCGCACACACCCCTGACAGTTCATGCCCTGCACCGCCAGCACGGTCACGGCCGCCTCCGGGCTCTCCGGGTTCGCCTCAGTGAGATGCTCGCTCGCCGTCGAATCCATACGCCTTCAGTCTAGCACTCTGGGGAAAAAGTGCCAGTTTTTTAGGCGGCCGGCGCGGGAACGCGGCGGGCGATATGCGGGGGGTTGGCTTCCGCCGACTCCCGTCGGCGGCTACAGGGAAACTGGTAGCCGCCGCCGTCAGGCGGCGGACCAGGAGACCTGAAGACAGCCCGCTGCCTGGCCGGCTGTCGAACAAAGCCCGGTTTCGAAGGAGTGAGCGTCGGTTTTCGGGGAAAACCCGCGTGTTTTTTCCAAGCATAATGACATGTCGAACAGCCTCGCACGATGGCAACCTCCGCGGCCACGGATCGGTCCGCGAATTGACCCGCCAACCTCCATCGCAGCTTTCCTGAGATCCGCCGACTCCCGTCGGCAGCTACGTCGTCGGCACCCCATAAGGCCCGAGTCCCGTGAACCCCGGGATTTCGACCCAACGTCGTGTCCACGAGATGGACGAGCGTCGGCTTTGCGGCGAAATCCGTCGGCCCCGTGTCTTCGAGGAGAGACTCCGTCGAAAGCGAATCTCGAAGGAGTGCGGGGCCAGCGGGAAAAATAAAATTTGGTGCCCGCGACAGGATTTGAACCTGTACGGTGTTACCCACTAGAACCTGAATCTAGCGCGTCTGCCAATTCCGCCACGCGGGCACTCCGAATGGCACGGCAATATATACCTCACTCCACGTCATGTGGCAAGAGGGGGGCTGAACCGGCAACCTTTGGCTGGCTCGAGTGACTCGCACCCCTGGACACACGCCGCCCAACACCCGGGGAGTTTCAATCCCCCTGCGGGCCTTGCCAGCCATCACCGGCCGGGGCATTGCCTTCCGGGGCCGTCCCCGTGTAGCTTCAAGCCTGTTTATGACGAAACCGACAGCCGGGGACGTGGGCGGCCCGGAGACGCCGCCGAGTGATTTCATCCGCGACATCGTCCGCCAGCATCTCGCGGAGGGACGGTACGAGCGGATTCACACCCGCTTTCCGCCCGAGCCGAACGGTTACCTCCACATCGGCCACGCCAAAAGCATCTGCCTCAACTTCGGCATCGCCCGCGAGTTCGGTGGCATCTGCAACCTCCGGATGGACGATACCAACCCCACCAAGGAGGACATCGAATACGTCGAGGCCATCTGCGAGGACGTGCGCTGGTTGATCGCCGGTTGGGCTGACCACTGTCTCGGCCTCAAACCCCGGGGCCGAAAACCGGACACCGTGAGTCGCAACGGTGCCACGGATTATTATCTGCCCGCGGTTGTGGGACCCGCCACCTCCGATGCGTTGGAACCCTTCTTCGCCTCCGACTACTTCGAGCAGCTCTACGAATTTGCGCTGCAGCTCATCCGCAAGGGCAAAGCCTACGTTTGTGACCTGTCGCCCGAGGAGACCGACCGTTACCGGGGCGCCCCCGACCGGCCCGGTCGCGAAAGCCCCTGGCGCAACCGCAGCATCGAGGAAAACCTCGACCTCTTCCAACGCATGCGCGCCGGCGAATTCCCGGACGGTGCCCGCACCCTCCGCGCCAAGATCGACATGGCCTCGCCCAACGTCTGGCTGCGGGATCCGGTCCTGTACCGCATCCGCCATGCCGAACACCACCACACCGGTCGCGCCTGGTGCATCTACCCGACCTACGACTTCGCCCACTGTCTCAGCGATTACATCGAAGGCATCACCCACAGCATCTGCACCCTCGAGTTCGAGGTGCACCGCCCCCTGTACGACTGGATCCTCGAAAACCTCGACCTGCCGCGGCCGCTGCCCCGACAATACGAGTTTGCCCGTCTGAACCTCTCCTACACCGTCATGAGCAAGCGCAAGCTGCTGCAGTTGGTGCGCGAGGGAGCCGTCCGCGGCTGGGACGACCCCCGGCTGCCCACCCTGCGCGGCCTGCGCCGGCGCGGCGTCACACCCGAAGCCATCCGCAACTTCGCCTACCGCATCGGGATCACCAAGTACGATGGCTTGACGGAAATGGCCGTCCTGGAGCATGCGATCCGCGAGGACCTGAACCGGCGTGCGCTGCGACGCCTCGCCGTGCTCCGGCCCCTGCGTCTCATCATCACCAACTACCCCGAAGAGCGGGTCGAGGAGGTCGAGGCCGTCAACAACCCCGAAGATCCCTCCGCCGGGACCCGCCGTGTGCCGTTCAGTCGCGAGTGTTACATCGAACAGGAGGATTTCCTGGAAAACCCGCCCCCGCAGTTCTTCCGGCTCCGGCCGGGCGGTGAGGTCCGGCTGAAATACGCGTACATCATCCGGTGCGACGAGGTGATCAAGGATGCCTCCGGCCGGCCCGTGGAGCTGCGGTGCACGGCCGATCTGGAAAGCAAGGCCGGCGGGCGCAACGCCCAGCGCAAGGTCAAAAGCGCCATCCACTGGGTCAGCGCCCGTCACGCGGTGCCGGCCGAATGCCGGTTGTACGACCGACTCTTCACGGTGCCGGAGCCGGATCTGCTGCCCGACTGGCGTTCCGCCCTGAACCCGAACTCGCTCGAGGTGGTCACCGCCTGGTGCGAACCGGCGCTGGCCGCGGCCCGGCCCGAAGAACGGTATCAGTTCGAGCGCCTCGGCTACTTCGCACTCGACCCGGACAGTGCGCCCGGCCGGCTCGTCTTCAACCGCACCATCTCCCTCAAAGACGCCTGGGCCAGGGAGCGCCAAAAAGCCGGCCTCTAACGCCCCTCCGCCCCTTCCCGGGGCCGAATCCCAAAGCGCGCCAGCTCCAGCTCCACCCGTTCCAACGGCAACCCGACCACGTTGGTGAAGGAGCCGCTGATCTCTTCCACGATCCATTCCCCGTGATCCTGAACGGCATAGGCCCCCGCCTTGTCCAGGGGGTCGATGGCCCTCAAGTAACGCGTGATCTGGGCTTCCGTCAGCGCACGAAACCGCACCTCCGTGCGCACCGCGAACAACGCCTCCCGATGTGTCCGCAGATGCAGCACACTCACTCCCGTCACCACCTGATGCGTGCGCCCCGACAACGCCCGCAACATCCGGCGCGCATCCTCCCACGTGGCGGGCTTGGCCAGAATCTGCCGTTCCAAAAACACCAACGTGTCCGCCGCCAGCACCACCCCATCCGGATGCTGCTTGGCCACCGCCCGCGCCTTCCGGTGAGCGTTCAACTGACACAACTCCACCGGCGACAACTGATCCCACTCGAGTTCCGGCACCCGCGGCGGGATCACCTCGAATTCAAACCCCGCCTGGCGCAGCAACTCGGCCCGCCGCGGAGATGCCGAGGCCAGAATCAGCAGCGAAACAGGTTCGGTCTCCATGTCTGCCTCTGCCCTTCTGTTCGTTCGCCGCCCGCCCTATTCCACGAGATCGCTCCGGTGATTCACCCGGCTCTGGAGTTGATGCAGGATCGGTTGGGCCCGGGCCAGCGCGGTCTGGCCCGTTTGACCGCGAAACGACTCCAGACTGATCCGCACGACCGCGATGGGGTCGCCATTGCGATCCCGTAGCGGTGCGACCACCGTGGCGACCTCTTTGCCCGGCACGTAATACGGGCGGCCCTCCGACAACACCCGTTCCTCCGTGGGCCCGCCCGGCTGGCCCACGGCCCCCCGGTCCCGCGCCGCCACCAGTTCCAGCCGTGCAGATTCCCCCCGCGGCACGTACACCCGCAGATCGCGGACCCGCGGATACCGCTGCAGCAGCTCCTCCACCAGCTTTTGCGCCGGCGGCTCCAGCGGCGTGTACACCACGCGGGCCTCGGCGAAGTAGCTCACCGCATCGGACTTGGTCCAAAACCCCAGACGGCCGCGAGTGAACGAGGTGTCGGTCAGGGGCGGGATCAGTTCCCGACCGTTGAGGCGGCAGACAATCTGGTGGCCCCGGCATTCCACGCCCAGCTCGTGCCAGACGCCCGCCGGCACCTCCACTTGGGGCCCGATGGGCTGGCTCCGCAGCCCGTCGACGACCTTGTAAAACCGGAAGGTGTTGCCCAGGCCACTGGCACGGACCACGTAGAAGTTCCGCTCGTCCTGCCACCGAAACACCAACCCGGCCATCTGCTCGCGCCGGCCGCGCACCAGTTTGAAGCGCGTGGTGAACACGAAATCGCCGAACACCACCGGCTCGTACACCAGCATCGGAAAACGCTCGTCCGTATCGTCCTCGGACAGCTGCGCCAGCACCGGCCGCCGACTCACCACCGGGGCCTTGTCCGACAAGGGCGGCAGTTGGGAAGGGACTTCGTCCCAGACAATCTGCCAATTCCCGGGTGCACCCTGACCCGCCAGGACACTGCGAAATCCCTCGGGCGTCCGGCCGACCCAACCGGGGCCGAAGTCAAAGGCCAGTTCCGCCCCCGCAGCCTGCCAGGCCAACCAGCATCCAACCACCAGACATCCCAGCCGTTGCATCCGTGGCCAAGGTGGCAGAAGCCGCCCGTCCTCACAAGAAAGCGGTTCCGGCATGTTCCCTGCACCGCTTTTTCCCCCCGCGGCGAGTGGAAGCCCGCGCGCCCACCGTGTGCGGGCCACACCCCGGCTGCGGGGGCAATCCTCGGCGCCACACTCAAGGCGATGCCCCTCCGGTGGGCCAGGGACTTTCGAACCGATATCGTCCGCCCCCCACTTCGAACCGTGCCCGATTCCCCACCACCGGCAGGCTGCGCACCCCAGGCGCGCGGGTCGCCGGTTGCCCGGATTCCGCGACCGTTTCCGCAGAGCTCGCCGGCACCCACACCTCCGCCACAGTGTTGGGCGGAACCTCCACCTGCAACCGGAACCGGTTCTGCCGGCGTTCCCATTGCACCCGCACCGGACCCCGGATCGAAGCATGCTCCGCCCGCGCCCACGTGAGACCGCCCACCAGTTGCGGGGCCACAATCCAGCGCGCACCGCCGGGCACCTCCGGATCGGCCCGAATGCCCGCCACATGCTCCATGAACCACTGTTGGATGTGCCCCAGCATGCAATGATTCATCGAAGCGCCCGTTTCGGCGTCCCACGCCTCCGGCAGCGTCGTCCAACCGTTCTGCACGATGAAGCCGTAGCTGCCGCGATTCGTCCGCACCGTCATGGCATGGATGACCTCGTGCCTCCCAAACCGGGCCAACGCCTCGAGCAGATACGGGTGCCCGACATCCCCGGCCGTCTGCTGGTAACCGCGCTGACGAATGTCCGCCAACAGTCGCTCCAATACGGCCGCTTCGCAACCCTCCGGTACCAATCCCAACACCAGTGCCATGGCATGCGCACACTGGGGACTGCCCAGGTGCCGGTATTCCGACCGGCCATCGAACCATTCGCGGTTGAACGCTGCGCGGATGCGTTCGGCCAGGGCGGCATACCGCTCCCGGTCCCCGGCCCGGCCCAATACTCCGGCAGCGTCGGCCACCACGCGGGCGCACCGGTAGAACGTCGCCATGGCCGTGAGCTCCGGCGGTGTGAACTGCGACGGTCCGCGGGTTTCCTCGCCGTAATCGTACCAGTCGCCCAGGCCGGCCCGCGGCACCAGGTTCGTGGAGGTCTGTTCCATGAAATCCACGAACCGCCGCATGGTCTCGAACTGCTCCGCCAAGATGGAGCGATCGTCATACCACCGGTACAACAACCACGGCACCAACACGGCCGCCGCTCCCCACTCCGGCGTGTAATCAAAGGCCCCACCGAAGCGCGGATACCAGGGGGCCACCGTGGGCACCGAACCGTCCGGCTGCTGCGCATCCGCGCAATCGCGGGCAATCTTGCGATAAAAGGACGCCACGTCGTAGCGACCGGCGATGGCCGGACCCATGAGATAGGGCACTTCCAACCAGCCGAGCTTTTCGCGATGCGGGCAGTCGGTCAACACGTGCGACAGATTGGCCTGCACGGCCCGTTCGATGATGCGATCGATCGCGTTCCACAGGGGTTCGGAACACTCGAACCGGCCCACACGCCGCGCGTCGTTGCGCACGTGCACCGATACGAGTTCCTCGACCACGGGCAGTCCCCGAGGGTTGGGGTGCCCCCGCGGCACCGCGCCGATGACCTCCAGGTATTGAAACCCCGAGTAACTGAACCGTGGCTGCCAGGTCTCCACCCAGTCCCCGCGCAGCGTGTACTGCCAGTAGTTGGGACGGCCCACCCCGGCCGGGTTCACTCGACCCCGCCCGTCGTTGCGTCGCGGCGACATGCCGTGGCGCTGCTCTGCCGGGGTCAGCCGCACCAGCTGCCCCGCAGCCCCTCGAATGCGCAGCCGCGGCACAGCCGAGGCGTTTTGCCCGAAATCATACACGAACACCCCCGGCTCCGGCTCGTCGATGCGCACCGGCCGAAACACTTCCTGCTCCTTCAACGGGGGCGCGAAGGCCGCGCGCAGGCGGCCACCCGGCCCGTTCGTCGGCAGCGCCGGACTCCAGCCCCGGTCGTCGAACCCGGCACGCGTCCAGCCCGCCGGCTCCAGCCGCGCATCGTGATCTTCGCCCCCCAGAATGGTGCAGTGGGTGATCGGGCCCGGCGCCGTGCGCCAGCGGGGATCGGACACCACAACCTCCTCCCTCCCGTCCCGGTACCACACGTGCAACTGCAACCCCAGCCGCAACGGCTCGCGCCGGTGCACCCCGTGCACGCGGCGGTCCGCCGCGGTGTTGAAGAATCCCTTCCCCAACATCACGCCCAACGCGTGCCGGCCCGGCCGCAGCCGGTCCGTGACGTCGTGCGTTACGTAATGCACCGTCTTCGCGTAGTCCGTCCAGGGAGGATCCAGGAAGTGATCGCCCACCTTGCGGCCGTCCAGGTACACCTCGTGATGGCCCAGGCCGCACACATGCAACAGCGCCCGTCGCACCGGTTGGCTCACCACGAACTCGCGCCGGAACAGAGGCATGGGCTCCTGTCCGATCAGATGCCGGCCCCACGGATCGATTCCCAACGGGCCCAGCTCCCGCGCCGGCACCCAGTGCGCATCGGAAAATCCGGGATCGTTCCAGCCGGCCGGAGTTTCGCGAGCGCATCGCCACGAGCTGTTCACGGGCACAAACCACGTCGTCCCGCGATCCAGCACGATGGTCAGCCGACCGATCCAACCCGCCGGGCCGCCGTGGTTCTCCACCGCCACGGCCAGCGTGTTGGTCCCCGGACGCAACCGGTCCGCCAGATCGACGAAATGCACCGTGTCGGCCCCGCGAATCCGCCCGGCGAGTTTGCCGTTGGCATAGACGGCGGCCTGATCATCCGCCGCCAACAGAAATGCTGCCTGCACCACCACCGCATCCTCCGGCAGGATGAACACCTTGCGGAACGCCACCGTGCCGGCGGGTTCTTCGCCTCCCGGAGTGCCCTCCGGATGCCAAATCCAGACGCAACCTTCCAGGGGGGCCGGACCGGCCGGCCGGGCCGTGATCCATTGCGCCTTCCAATCCTCCGGCCGCAACAGGCCCATGATCCACCGGGCCGGCCGACTCCAGCCGGAAACGCGATCGTTCTCGTCCCACACGCGGACCCGCCAGTAACACTCCGCGTGGGTAACCAACGGCCGGCCCTGGTAGGCAATCTGGTTCTGCGCGCTCGAAACAACCTTGCCGGAGTCCCACCAATCGGCCTCCCCCCTGCGCAAGCGGGCCGGCGAAGAGGCCACTTGAATTTGGTAGGCGGTCTGACGCGCCCCGCGTCGGGACGCGACCAACTCCCAGCTCAAGCGCGGCGCCGGCGCGTCCACCGCCAGGGGATCCACCTGATCTTCACAACGCAACCGGGTCGGTTCCAGCGCGACCGCCTTCGGCGCCGATAATCCCCCGCCGAACGCGAGTGCGAGCAGGCCAACAACAAGCCACCCCCTCCGATTCGGAATCGCGCGGCTGTGCATGTGCGACAGTCTACGTTCACTGTAGATTCCCGTCCAGTCGGCCCGCGGGCAGGCTTGCGGGCAACCTTGCACGGCTCCAAACGAATGCGCCTGCGCGAGCTCGACCGCGTACGCCTCTCGGCCGTCGAGAACGGCAGACCCGAGGGATCGAAGCAGATCCCGGCCGCCCGGCCACGGCGTTCTCGATCGACCGCCCGGCTGACGGAACGGCGCGCAGGCCCCCGCGGCCCACCCGCCGAGAGCGCCGAGTTGCCAGGGTGGGGCTCGAGCGTCGCCAGTGACACCGCTGGCACAGCCGAGACTTGTTCCGCTTCCAGCGGTGCCGCCAAGCTGGATTCGTTGAGAACGGATACGGTCATTCGCGGAGCCCGCTACGGCGTTGCCCTGCTGGCCGGGCTGGCTCGGGCCCTGGCCGTCCCCACCGTTTCCTGGGCAGGCCTGGCCTGGGTGGCGCCGGCGCTCCTGGTCGCAGCCGGGCACGGAGCCGCACCCGGCCAACGTTGGCGGCTGGGCTATGTCGCCGGCCTGGTCCAGTATTTGGTGTCGTTGCACTGGCTGTTGGAGATCCCGGTGCGTGGTTATCCCGTGCTCGGCTGGCTGGCGCTGAGTGCCTACCTGGCACTCTATCCGGCGGCGTGGCTCTGGTGGGTCGGCGGCTTCGCGAGTGAACCGGGCCCGTGGACCTCGCGGACCCTGCGCGCGCTCACGGCCGCGGCGGCCTGGGTGACCCTCGAGATGGTGCAAGCGCGGCTGCTGGGAGGTTTCCCTTGGAACCTCTTGGGCGCCTCTCAACACGCGATGATCCCGCTCATCCAACTGGCTGCGCTCACCGGTGTGTACGGGCTGTCCTTTCTGATCGTGTGGGTTTCGCTGGGGTTGTACCACGCAACGCGCGCCATTTGGACGGAGCCGACTCGCCGGCACGCATGGTTGCCGGAGCTGGCGTTGCCCGGACTGGCGCTGGCCCTGGTCTTCGCCTGGGGTTGGCTCCGGGTCCGCCATTACGCGGAGGATCCTCATCCACTGCGCGTCACCGTGGTCCAACCCAGCATCCCCCAAACGCTGATCTGGGATCCGGGCGAAAACAGCAACCGATTCGCCGGGCTGCTGCAGCTTACTGCAGAGGCCCTGCGCGAACCCGCCGACCTGCTCCTGTGGCCGGAAGCGGCCATTCCCATGCCCATCCGGTATGACCGGGCCACCTACGAGGCCGTCACCGAGCTGGCCCGCAACCACCGCCTCTGGATGATCGTGGGCAGCGACGATGCCGAACCGGTCCGGGACGATCCGACCGGCCGGGCGACCGACTACTTCAATGCCACGTTCCTCGTCAGCCCCGAAGGCAACCTGCGGGCCACGTACCGCAAAATGCGGCTCGTCATGTTCGGGGAATTCATTCCCTTGTCGCGCTGGCTGCCGTTCCTGCGTTGGTTCACCCCGATTACCGGCCAGTACACGCCCGGACGCGACCCGGTGGTATTCGAGCTCGAACAGAGTGTTTCTGGCCCCGCCCGCTTCGCAGCTCAACCGGGCGCCAACCTGCGCACCGCCACGCTGATCTGCTTCGAAGATGTTTTTCCGCATTTGACACGACGGTTTGCCCGTCAGGGTCTGGACTTCCTGGTGAACCTGACCAACGACGGCTGGTTCGGCCAAAGCGCAGCCCAATGGCAACACGCGGCCAATGCTGTCTTTCGCGCCGTCGAAACCGGCCGGCCCTTGATTCGCTGTACGAACAACGGGGTGAGCTGTTGGATCGACCCCTTGGGCCGTGTGCGCGCCGTGCTCCGGGACCGTAGCGGCAGCGTCCATGGGGCCGGCTGGGCGCAATGGTTGGTGTTCCTGCCCGATCCGGCCGCGCGCCAGACGCCCACGTTTTACACACGGTACGGGGACGTCTGGGGCTGGCTGTGCGCGGCTTGGACGGTGGCGGCGGTCGGAGTGTCCATGATTGGCACACGGAGAGCCGGGCCGCAGAACCGGCGCTCGCCCAGGCTGCCCGCCTCCGCAACCGCGTGAAGGGTCGGACCGAAATCGGGCCTGCCCCGCCGCGACAAGGGACCGCGACGCGGGCGCAAGACAACAGCGCCAGCGAACTTCGGGGTCCCTCCGATGGGCGACGCTGCCGGCCAGAACCCGATGCTGTCGCGGCCTCCTTCGGCGGCGATTGCGGGAACTGGGGAACGTCCGCGGCACACGACGCGCGCCGCCGCGCGTGGTGTCAGGGCTGGCGCGGCCGGGCTCCGGATCGCCGGGTCAGCCCGCCGGAGGTGCGCGTCGCAGCACTGACTCCACCATGCGTTTTTCCTCGGGAAGCATCGGATGGTCGGCCGCCCGCGTGGCGTAGGCGCGCGCCTCTTCCCAGCGCCCCTGCGCAGCCAGCATCGTGGCCATGTACACCGCCACCTCCGGCCGTTGCCGCACCGATTCCGGCAGGCTTTCCAGCAACTCCAGCGCCCGCTTCGTATCGCCCTGTTGATGCAGCGAAAAGGCGTAGGTGGACACAAAGACAGGGTTGTTCGTATCGGCCAGATACACCTCGCGGGCCAGGCGGCGGGCGCGGTCCAGATCGCGTCCCAGCAGCAGGCCCAGGGCCGCCACGTTGTTCTTGATCTCCGGTACGTTCGGCTTCGCTTCCAACATGGCGGCGTACACCTGGTAGAGCCCGGCAGTGTCACCGGCGGCGTACCGGTTTTGCACCAACGACTGCCAGGCCCATTCGTGCCAGGGCGCCCGTTTCACCAGGACCCACAACACCTCGTCGGCCTCGGATTTCCAGCCCCACGTGGTGAGCACCTGGGCCACCGCCGCCAGGGACTCGCCGCGTCCGCCCGGCGCATTGAGCACCCTGCGCCAGTAGGCTTCCGCCAGGTCGCGCCGGCCGCGCTCCCGCGCCGCGCGCGTGAGCAGCGCCAGACGCATGGCATCCTGTTCCTCCCAATGCTGGGGCGCCAGCCAGGCTTCCAGGCCCGACCAGTCCTGGAGAGCCACCAGGACATCGGCCACAGCCAGGGTCACCGGGGGGTTCGTGCGCAACGCCAGGGGCAGAGTCTCCAACCAATCCCGCGCCTCCTGCGCCCGCTGGCGGTCGGTCAGCCAACTGGCCAACTGGGTGACGCGCGCTGCATTGGTGCCGGCCTCTTGCTGCAACTGCCGCAGCCAGGCATTCGTCTCCGGTCGCCCGGCCGCCACCAGGACCGTCAGGTGCTGCACCTTGTCGCCAAAGCCGGCACCCGGCAGTTGCAAAAGTCGTGCGGAAAACCGCTCGGCCGCGAGGGGATCGCCCTGCGTCAGGCTGACCGTGACGAGGGACCGCAGGGCCAGCAGGGCCAGATGCGGGTCTTCTGGGGAGTCGGCCAGTTCCAACAATTCCTGACGCGCGCGTTCGGCCACCGCCGAGTTCGTGCTCTGCACCTGAAGTGTGGCCAAATTGAGTCGGTGCAGCCGATTGGTCGGTTCCAGGGCGACCGCCTGCGTGAGATGCGCCACGGCGGCGTCGATGCGCCGTGTTTGCAGGGCCAGTTGCGAGGCCAGCACGTGGAAGCGCGCCAGGTTCGTCTCGCCGAGCCGGACCATCTCTTCCAGCGTTTGCGTGGCGATGGGGTAGGGGGGATTCTCCAGCAGCAGGGCGGCGCTGACCAAACGCAACCGATGCTCCGCCGTGGGTTCCAGTTCCACCACCCGCCGCCACCAGCCCAGCGCCAGGGGCGAGCGCAGTTCCGTCAGCAACGCGGCCAGTCGGCGCGCCGTCTCCGCGTTACGGGGGTTGGCCGCCAGGGCCTGACGCAGACTCAGCATCCCGTTGCGCAGGTCGCCCCCCTCGAGGTAGCGATCCGCCAGCTGCAGATACCGTCGCTCCTTGTACTGGCGATAGGCGGGGCGGCCCCACCAAACGCCGGCGCCGATCAACGCCAGCCCCACCGCCACCGCGCCCAGCCAGAGCCACAAGCGCCGTCGCGATTCGTCCATGGGTTCCACGTCCTCGCTCACAGTCCTTTCAAATTGTCAAAGGGGAGCCCGGAGTTGCACGCGGAAATCTCCAACCCCCCACCGGACGGTTCCCGATCCGGGCCGCAGCAACCGCGACGCCGCCCGTCCCCGGCGCCGGGCTCGGGACCCTTCCCGTCACGCGCTCGACCGGTCCCCCGCAGGTGCGGGCCCTCTCCCTGCTCTGGTCAGAGCCGCCAGACGTTCCTCCAACGAGGGATGCGACTCGTGCACCCAACGGTACCACGGGTGCGACGGCAGATTCATCAGGTTTTCCCGATGCAACCGTTCCAGCGCGCGGCACAAGGGTTCCGCCGTCCCCAACACCCGGGCCGCGAATGCATCGGCCGCAAATTCCCACCTTCGCGAGCAGGCATGGATCAAGGGCGCCAGCCACGCGCTCACCGGGCCGGCCCACAAGCCCAGCCCCACCAACAGGATCGCCGGTTCCGGCCCGGGAAACCCGAACGCCCGAAACAGGGACGGCACCTGCGCCGCGTACGCCGCCACGGCAAACGCGGCGAGCAAGCCCAGCGCGCTGCCGACCATCATCTTTTGCCAGTGCCGCAGTCGGTCGTGCCCCATCTCATGGGCCACCACCGCCTCCAGTTCCTCGGAGGCCAACTGGGCCAGCAACGTGTCGTAGAGAATCACCCGACGAAATCGGCCCCAGCCGGTAAAGAACGCGTTGGAGTGTCGCGTCCGCCGACTTCCATCCATCACCTGGATGTCCGCAAGTCGAAACCCGATGCGCCGGGCCAATGTCAAAAGCCGCTCGCGCAACGGGCCTTCCGGCAACGGGCTGAACCGATGAAACCAGGGCAGGATGATCACCGGCGCCAGCCAGGAGACCGCCCATTGCACAGCCACGACAAACGCCCAACCCCACATCCACCAACCCGCAGGGTCCCATCGCATCAGGCCCAACAAACCCACCAACACGGGCAGGCCCAGTACCGTGCCCAACAGCAACCCCTTCGCACGGTCCGCCCACCACGTCCGGGGGCGGGTCGTGTTGAAACCGAAGCGCTCTTCCAGATGAAACCGCTCGTACCACCGCAGGGGCCAGCTCGCCACGGACGCGCCGGTGAACACGGCCCAGACAAAACCCGCGTCGGCCCACACGCCGGTCCCGACCACCTGCTGCCACGCTTCCCACCCCCGCGCCAGCCACCCCGTCAACCACAACCCGGCCAGCAGCGCGGTCTCCCACAACAATTCGATTTCCCGAAACCGACTGCGCGCTTCGGCATAAGCCAGCGCCCGCGCCCGGCCGGATCCCTCGGAGCCTCCGGCCTCGGCGCAGCCCGCGACCTGCCGCAAATGCCGCCGATTGAGCGCCTCCAGCGCCCACTCTGCGCCCAAGCGCCCCGCCAGCACCGCCCCGGCCACCCACACCCACAGGTTCGTGCTCTCCATGCCCACAGATCTTCCGCGCCGGGGCGGGCCTCCGGCCAACCGGCTCCGGCTCCTGCCGCGGCCCCGGCGGCGGACTCAAAACTCGAAGCGCACCTCGGAGAGACGATCGGCCAGCTCCTGCATGATTTCCACCTCCGCCTCCGGCGTGGGCGCCTGAAACGTCACACTGAACCGCAGGTACGGGCCGGCGTCGTCCCACGGCACCGTCGAGATGAGCTTGTCCATGATGAGCCATTGCGCGGCCTCCTCCGCGTTGGCAAAGCGAATGTGCTTGGCCGAGCGCGTGATGGCCGCGCGCGGGGCCGGCACGTACAGGAAAAACGAGCCGGCCGGCTTGCGCGCATCGAACCCGGCCTCCCGCAGCACGCGCACGAGCAGATCCATGCGGCGCGAATACTTGGCCGCGATCCGCTCCGTCAGTTCCGGGTGATCGAAGCAGTACGCGGCGGCATGTTGGATGGCCAGAAACTGGCCCGAGTCCGTGTTGTCCTTCACGTCTCCGTAGGCGCGCACCAGCAGTTCGTTGCCGGCGACGAAACCGCACCGCCACCCGGTCATGTTGAACGCCTTGCTCACCGAGTGCAGTTCCACGCCGACTTCCTTGGCCCCCGGGGTCGCCAGGAAACTGAGCGGGCGGCCCTCGTACACCAGCGCCGCGTAGGCCGCATCGGAAATCACGACCAGTCGGTGCCGCAGGGCAAACTCCACCACGTGTGCGTAGAACTCCGGCGTGGCGCTGGCCCCGGTCGGGTTGTTCGGATAGTTCAGCACCAGAACCTTGGCCCGGGCCAGGATCTCCGGCGGCACCGAGTCCAGGTCGGGCAAAAACCCGTTCTCCGGCCGCAACAGCAGGTTGTACACCTCGCCGCCGTAGTAGCGCGCGTGCGTCCCGAAGACCGGATAGCCCGGCGCCGTCATCAGCACCACGTCGCCGGGGTCGATCAGCGCCGCCGGAAGAATCGACAAGGCCGCTTTGCTGCCGATGGAGTGAATCACCTCCTTTTGCGGATCGATGCCCGGCACCCCGAAAACCCGCTCCAGGTACCGCGCCGCCGCCTCTTTCAACACGTCATCGCCGTTGTCGGCGTACCCGCGGTTCTCCGGCTTGGCGGCCTCCTCACACAACTTGGCCACCACCTCGGGAAAGGCCATCTCGTCCGGCTCGCCCACGCCCAGGTCGATGAGCCGTCGGCCCGGCTGGGCGGCCATCGCCGCCCGTTTGGCCCGCTTGATCCGTTCGAATTTGTAAATGGCGGTGGACTGGCCGTAGTTCCGACCGCCAATCCGTTGCGCAAAGCGTTCCTGAATGAATGAAGCTGCCATAGGTTCGTTTCCCGGCCCCGCGCTCCCGGAGCCGAAAAACCGGCGCACACTAGCCAAAGCGGTCCCGAACGGCAAGAGTCTGACCCGCTGCTGCACGGCGGCGCGTGCGTCCGGTCCTTCTCCATACCTCGGGCGTGTCCGGCTTGACAAACCGCGGGGCGAGGCGCAGTTAAGAGGTATAATGAACTCCATTCCAGCTTCTTCTCGTCCCCGCGTGGGACTGTCTTGCACACCCCTGCCCTGCCGTGCTCGACCGGGATCGGGCCCTGCTTGTTGCTCCTGGTTGTTCCACCTCGTCTGGCTTGCGGTCGCAGCCGCGCATGCGGACGAACCGTTGCGATTGGTTCCCGGCGGCGTCCTCGGCGGACAGTTCCGGGTGCACGTCACCGGCCAGGGAGCACGGGTGGTGGTTGAAGTCTCAACCAATCTGACCGACTGGTCCGCCGTGCTGACGAACGAACTGGTCGAAGGCGCCACCGCCTTCTCCGATCCGGCAGTCATTCAGGGCGGGCAGCGGTTCTATCGGGGACGCATGGTGTTGCTGCACGAAATCACCCCCTCCGAAGTCACCATGTTCGCAGGCGACAGCATCCTGTTCCGGGTCAACGAGGCATCGCGCGGGACCGCCTGGATCTTCAAGGTGAATGGGGTCACGAACGGCAACGCGGCCCTCGGCACTTTGGAACCCCATCCGGCGGATCCCGCCACGGCGGCCTATCGGGCCCCGTCCGGCATCAGCCGCCCGGTCCATTTCCGCGTGTGCGCGGAAGACCCGAGCGATCCGGCCCGGACCTTCTGCGGCACGGTCACGGTTTATCCGCTGCCGGCCACCCTGGTCGTAACGCCCGCGGCCGTGACCTTGCGCCTGGGCGGCACTCAGCAGTTTGCGGTCGGAGCTCAAGTCGAAGGCGCCGGTTTTGTGCCTTGGAACCAGGGCGTTTGGAAGATCAACGGCCACGTGGGCGCCGACCCGAGCCTGCAGCTTGGGATGATCGATCTGGACGGTCGGTTCACGGCCCCCCCGAAAATGCCACCGAATCTGCCCCGGACGATCGAGGTGGGCTTCTCGCCCACGCTCGAGGGCCCGGTCTTGGCGGCCGCCTCTGTCACGCTGGCCGAGCTCCGGGTCTCGCCACCCCACTTGGTGTCGCTTCAAGCAGGACCCGTCGGGACCGTGACGGCCGAATTGCGGTTGTCCGACAACACCACCTCGATCCTCGGGCCGGGGCAGGTCGCCTTCCAAAGCAGCTTCGACGCGGCCGCGACCGTGGACGGCTCCGGCAACATCACCGTCGGGGACGCCATGGGAGTGGCGTCCATCTCCGCCACCCACCTGGCCACGGGGGCCACGGACAGCATGCTGGTCGAATCGCGTCCCGACGTGCATCTGAGGCTGTTGAGCGTGCGGCAACGGAGTCCCCACGTCATTAACGTCAACCCCACCGCCAGCGGGGTGGTGTTCCAGGCGCCCGACACGCCGATTCATGAAATCGAAGTGACCCAGCCGGGGGTCCTGTTGAACCTGGCGCCGGACATCTTCTTCTTTCGCGGCGCAACCAACTTCAACACCAGCTCGTTTGCCGGCGCGGGCCATCGTGCCGTCTCGTTCCTCGGAGACGGCAACCTCGTACGGGATTTCGAGCTGGACGGCCGGGTGGTCCACACCGCGGGCCTGGTGGCACGCGTCGAGCGCCATACGGGCTTCGTCGAGTTTGGGGACACGCCCGGCGCCGGGGTGGTGACGATGATCTACGATGACGGCGTGGTCACCCGCACCACCACCACAACCCTGCGGTACACCCGGTTGAATCTCGCAGCCGAGTTGCGCGGAGCGGTCACGGGCCAGACCAACGAGGCGTTTCTGAGCGAGTGGCTGGCGCTCCGGATCCGGGTGACCAATCCGCGGACCCAAAACAGCCGTTTCATGGGCGATACGATCCTGCGGGTGCGCCAGCAGGGCGAACCGTTCCTGGTCGCACACATCCCGGAAACTGTCGGCTTCATTCGGTTGCCCGCGCCGAAGCACTTCGTGGAGACCACGGAATACGTGCATCTCCTGCCCAGCGGACCGAGTGACCGCAACCCGGGTCAGTTCTCGCCGGGACTCGGCGAAGTTCAGCTCTGGGTCATGGCCCGGCGCACCGGGGAACACCGGTTCGTGGTGGACATGCCCTCGGATCCCGGGGTCCCCCCGGTGGAACTGGCGATTCACCTGAAACCGCCGCCGCTGGACATCCGGCCGGCCGCCGGACTGAGCGCCGGATCCGCAATCGTCCAAAACAGTTATTTCGACCTGCAACTGCCGGCCGGGCCGCCTTCTTTCCTGTCCACCCCGATGCATCCGGAGGTCACGTTCGGCGCCGGCTCGTACCACGAGCGAGAAACGCTGGCCTGGTTCGTCAAGCGTCCCAATGGGCAGACCAACGTCCTGATCGCCGAGGTCTGGAACGGCCAGCTCGGTTCGTTTCCCACCACGCTGCGCGAGACCGGCCCCCACGAGATTTGGCTCGGTTATCGCAACCACCCCGGCATGCGCACGGCGGGCGTGGCGGTGAACGTCGTGGCCCCGGCAGCCGGTCAGTTTGACGAACTGCCGCCGCTGGCACGAAAGGAAGTGATGGACGACGGGATCCTCGTGCCGCCCTCGCAGCAATATGCCGGCGTGCAATTCGAGTCCCCGGTGGTGGGTGGGTTTACCGACGGGGTCCCCCTGACCGTGGTGGCCCGGCTGTATGCGGCCGACGGCGTGGCCAAGCGGTTGGGCAAGCGGATCGTCCGCCGCTTCCGCCGCTCGAATCAGCCGGACCAAGCATCGTTTACCACCAACTACGTCCTGGGCGGAGCCTTCGTGGCCAGCAGCGCGGGCAGCCGGTTTTTCCGCCTGGATCAGTCGGCCGCGATCGGGGGTCTGTTTCCCGCGGATCCGGACGGCTTTGTCCATTTCAACCTCACAGTGCCACCAGATCGCGACCCCACCCAGATCCGACGCCCCGTGCGCCTGACGCTCCGACCCGGGTTCGTCAGTGTGGATCCTGCGCAGCTCCCCCAGGCTCCCGAGGGGCTGCCGACGGAGTTCCTCGATTACCTGGATGGCGTGCTGGTCGCCGCCACCCGCGTCCCGTTGGGCGTGGCAGAATATGTCAATCCGGCGGACACCGCCTATCTGTTCCAAACGTTGGCCTTTCCCGGCCGCGGCGTCAGCGCCCTGCCCTCAGCCATCCCGGTCGCCTCACGCCGCGTGCGTGACGCCGTCACCGCAGGCAGGCTCCCGCCCGGATCCGACCGGGCCACGTTCGCGCTGCACGGGCCGGCAGAATTCGCCGCCGCTCTGGCGGGAGCCGAACCGCACGTGGCCGTGCTGGTGTTCGACTCCACGTGGGCTACCTACGAGCCCGACCCCGGGATCCGGGTCATCAGCCAACGCACCGAAGGCGCCCGGTTGATCGTGGAGGTAAGTACGGACCTCGACTACTACGAGGCCGATGAATCCGGCGCACGCTATGGAAACCGCACGGTTCGCCTGGCATTCCCCGACGGCTCCGTGTGGGTGAGCGAAATCCTGCTCTTCGGCGGCCGGATTGAACTGCACCCATCCATGTCAGACCGCAACATCCCCCTCAACGCAGCCTACGGCTATTGGGAAATCGGCCCGAACGGCCGGCCGATCCCCTTCCGCGAGGAAGAGGGCTCGGTACTCTTCGAGCTCCAGGGCCGCCCGGTCTTCCGGGGCATCCTCCGAACGGTGGAGCTCCACTTGCTTCCCTCCCTCCATGCCACCTGGGACGCGAACCGAAATGGAGAGGAAGACCCGGGCGAGGACCTTGACGGGGACGGCTTCCTGACCGAGCAGGACATCGCGCTGCCGGTGAGCTTTCGCTCAGCAAGACCGGAAAACCCGCTGGTCGGTTTCCGCCGCGAGGTCGATCCCCGGACCGGCGCGTTCCGCGTCCGGCAACTGGTCCGCGAAATCGCTCCGTCCTTTGGAGGACAATTTCGTGTCTTCGGCGACCCGACCGATCACCGGCGGCTCGACCCGGAAACCCGCCGACTCAGCGAGAAGTTCGATCCGGATCTGATCCCGGATTTCGTAAGCCCTGTCGCAGACGCAGAAGGTCTTCTGGCCCGACACGGCGGGAACCTTCTCGATGTCCGTTTCTTTTCCGTGTACAACTTCATGACCGAGATGCGCGAGGATCTGGCGGACCCGGGCTTCGCCCTGGACCGGCTGGTGCTGGCGCCCAACCCGCGCGACGCCACCTACGGAGCCTACCGCAGTGTGGATGATTCTCTGATCTTCGGCTCTCCGGCTGCCGAAACCCGGGCTTCCCGCACCCTGGCTGCGTTCGTGGATCACGACGCCACGCCCTTTGATTTCCATCCGGACGAGCCGGTTCTCTACGGTTTCTTCCCCTTTCAGTTCTACGGCGGCGTGCTCGACCAGGCCTGGCAGCGCCGGGTGATCAACGTCCGCAGCAGCGGCCTGCCGGGGGCCGTGCCCATGTTCACCGACGACCGTTTTCGACCCTACAGCTCGCGCTACGTCGGTCCCACCCCCACCGGAGCCCAGCGGGTCACCTTTGGCGTGGATCTGGACGGCGTGTTGTATGATCCGACTTCGATCAACTTCCCCAAGCCCCGCTTTCACGACTTTTTCGGCGACCGGAAGCCGGTCGCAGAATTCCTCGCCTCCCAGCGCGTGGATGCGGATCCCAACAGCGCCGAGCTGCTCGGACTTCCCGTGGTCGCGGCCGCGTTGGGAGACCTCACCCTCACAGACGCGAATCTTCTTCGCCGCATTGGCGGCACCTCGGGCGGGTTTGCGGATCGGACCCGCCATGCCCCCGGGCGGCTGGGGGCCGAGGCCAAGACCCCGGGCGCGGACCTCCCCGGACTTCATGCGGGATTCCTCACCTTCGGCCGCCCCGACCAATTGATCGACCCCCGGAATTCGCTCCTCGAGGACGACATCCGCGACGTGCTCATCAAGCGCGATGACACCGGCCGGTTGATCCGCGAAGACCGCTTCCTGGGTACCCCGGCACCACGTTTCGTGCACGGCTTCGCCAACAACGAGGACCGCAAGCGTTCCATCCGCACGGCCGTGCAGGCTCGCCTGCACTTCGCCGTCCTCACCGATCCACCGAACGTCACCCCCGAGGACCCCGCCACCTGGAAGCTCCGGCCCAACATCCTCGTCCGGGAACAACTGGCGGCGGACAACCGCCCGGACCTCGTCGTGACCAGCCAGAGCGAAGGCCACGAACCGATCCTCAAATTGGTGGCCGACACGGCGGTGGATTTCGTAGTGGACATGACGGCCGGAGCCGTGCTCGCGACAGTGACCGGCGGCGGTTTCGAGGGTTTTTTCCTGGGTGCCTGTGAACATCCCGAGCTCGGACGGCAGGCCCTCGGCGCGATCCGCAATCTGGTTTTCGGAATTGTGGATGCAGAGTTCATGGAGCCGTATTTCGAAAAGAGCAACCGGGATGCCATCCATTTCATTCACCGGAATTTCACCTCCCTCACGGTCACCAACCTGCCCATTCCCGGCGTCAATTGGGGCGCGTCCACCCGTTTGCTCGGGGACCCGCTGCTTTACCCGAACATCTTACGCGTACTGACCAACGCCCCTGATAATCCGTCCACCAACGGAGTCGGGATCATCAGCCGGGCTCTGCTTCACATTTCCTCGCACCTACGTATCCCGGATTTCCTGAACCGTCCCACCTCCTTCTGCGATCTGCTGAATCATCCGCTCGAAAAGCTGAAGGACGAGATCAAAGCGACCTTTTCGGCGGAGACGTTCGGAGGTCTGGGCAGCGCCGAAGCCGTGGGCGTGAAGATCTTGTCCATCGCCATTCCCCTGGAGGCACAGCTCAGCCCGGGGGTGTTCAGTCAGACCTACTCCATCATCCGCAAGATCGATGTGCAACCCAGGGAACCCACGGAGGTCACGCTGGAATCGCTGCCTTGGCAACGTGTCTTTGCCACCTACCCGTACGCCGATGTCGTGCCGGACGAAACGTTTCTGCGCACCCTGTTGGGCCGGCGATTCGACCCGGATCCGGCCGTGGCCGCAGCGGCCACCGAGATCTGGCGCGCGGTCCAGCGCAAGTCCGTGCGCCGCTCGGTCGAGAACATCCGATACCAGAGTTACAAACTGCGCGCCTGGCAGATGCCCGGGATCAGCGCCACCCTCGCACCGTTCCAAAACACCGGCACCGGCCGGCGCGTGGGAGATTTCGTCCTGATCCCCAACCAGACGATCCTTCCCGTAACGGTCGCCGCCGGTGCCATGGTCTCCCGCGCCAACGAAAATGCCACCGCACGCGCCCTGGTCACCACGCCCGGCTACGAGGTGATCCTCCGCCAGGGCACCCTGATGAAGCCCCTCAACAACCCATGACCCTTCGGCACGGCCACGGCAATGCGTTGGTCCTTCAAGCCCCCCCGCGACACGCGGCGTTTTCGAAAAACCCCGTGTACGCATCGCCCCGGCCGGGCTGAGCCCGCGCCGTTCCCGGAGGCGGAAGCAGCGCGGCCTTGCCGGAAGCGGAGCCAGAGCCCATGTTGAGCACGAACAAAACAACGCAACGAATCCTGGAGCAGTCACCATGGGCGACACAGTCATTCCCGAGGCGGTCCGCAAGGAGTTGAACCGACAATTCAATCATGAGTTGATGGCGGCGCATCACTACGAGGCCATGGCCTGGTGGTGCGCCCACCAAACCCTGCCGGGGTTTGCCCGTTTCTTCCGCAAACAAGCCACCGAGGAGCGCGAACACGCGGCGCGCATCGGGCGGCACCTGATCGATCGCGGGATCTGCCCCGCAGTCGAAGCCATCCCTGCGCCCCGCTGTGACTTCGCCTCGTTGCTGGAGGTGGCCCGCCACGCCCGGACCATGGAGCAAAACAACAGTCGCGGCATCCACGCCGCCTACGAAGCGGCGGTGACGGCGAAGGATTATCCGGCGCAGGTGATGTTGCACTGGTTCATCCACGAACAGGTGGAAGAGGAAGCCTGGACCGCGGAGATGGTGGCCCGGGTGGAAGCGGCCACTTGTGCCGGCGCGTTGCTCGATTTGGACCGGCACATCGAGCGGCTGTTGGAGGCCAAAGAAACCGGCGGAAGTTGATGGCCGGGGTGCCCCACCGAGGCGCACGTGCGTCGGGCCTGAATCACCGGTGCACCCCCGGCAGAGCCGGCCCGCGCCTCCATCCGAGTCCCCGTCTCAGAGTTGTGGCGAGAACCATTGCCCAAGCCCCGACCAGCAGGCCTCCTCGGGAAAGCCCGCTCAACCCGGCCCGGGTGAAGGGCAACCGGCTTCCTGGGGTGCAGCCGTGGAGGGCTCGCTGGGAAACCGGGCATCGAGAAACCGGCGCAGTTCCGCAGCCAGCCGCGGGCCGAAGCCGGGCACCTGCGCGATCTCCTCGGCCGTGGCCCGGCGAAGTCGTTGGACGGATCCGAAATGTTTGAGCAGGGCTGCCTTGCGCACCTCTCCGATCCCGGGAAACTCGTCCAACACGCTTTCGGAGATTTTCCGGAGCCGCAACTGGGCGTTGTAGGCGTTGGCGACGCGGTGGGACTCGTCGCGGATGCGCTGCAGCAGCTTCAGCGCGGGGTGGTCTAGGTCGAGGCGCAAGGGTTCCGACTGCCCGGGCCGATAAATCTCTTCGAACTCCTTGGCCAGGCCGATGATGGGGATGTGGCCGAGGCCGAGTTGATCCAGTTCCGCCTTGGCTGCGTTGAGCTGGCCCTTCCCGCCATCGATGAGGATCAAGTCGGGCAGACCGGCCGGCGCCGGGCGTCGCGCAGGGCGACCTTCGCGCACCGCCTGTTCGGTCTCCCGGACCAACTGCTGCAACTCGGCCGGCACGGGTTCGACCCCCTCGTGGCGCTCGGCCCGGGGATCCACGGTTCCTTCCCGCGCAGCGGCCTCAGCGGAAGGGGCCTCGACGGTCGTTGCGCCGGCCTCGGGCTGCAGCTCGCGCAGGAGGCGTCGATAGCGCCGCCGCACCGCCTCGGCCATGCAGGCAAAGTCGTCCTGGCCTTCGACCGTCTTGATTTGCAGGCGGCGATAGTGGGCGCGGTCGGGGCGTCCGTTCCGGAAGCGGACGACACTGGCGACCTTGAGGGAGCTGCTGATGTTGGAGATGTCGAAGCCGTCGATGCGTTCCGGGGGCGCCGGCAGTCCGAGCACTTCGGCCAGCGCGGCCAGGTCGCGTTCCGGCTGGATGGCTACAGGCAGGGTGTAGGGGAGGCGCTCGAAGCGCTCTTGTTTGCGGGTGGTCTCGCGCAGGGCAAAAAGCAGGTCGCGCAGCCGGGCGGCGCGTTCGTATTCCTGGCGCGCCGCCGCCTCGCGCATGGCGGCTTCCAGTTGGGCCTCTGTATCGCGGCACTGGCCCTCGAGGAATTCACAGGCTGCCAAAACCTGCTGCAGATACTGCTCGCGCGTAACGTTGCCAATGCAGGGGGCCGTGCAATGCTTGAGATGAGCGTAAAGGCAGTGACGGTAATCGGCCTCGGTGGGAGTGAGGGCCCGGCAACCGCGCAAATGAAACTGCCGGCGGGCCAAATCCATGACACGACGGAGGGCCGAGGAACTGGGGAACGGACCAAAATAACGCGAGCCGTCCTCGTTGCGAATCCGAGTGAAGGTGAACCGCGGAATCGGATCGTTCAGGTTCACCTTCACCATCAGAAACCGCTTGTCGTCACGGAAGCTGACGTTGTACCGGGGGCGGAATTCTTTGATCAGTTTGCCCTCCAGCAGCAGGGCCTCGGCCTCGCTGCGGACCACATGGACATCGAAGTCATGGATGCTGTCGACCAGGGCACTGAACTTGGGATCCCACGCCATCTGGCGCGAGGGATGAAAGTACTGGCTGATCCGTTTGCGCAGGTCGCGGGCCTTCCCCACGTAAATCACCGTGCCCAGTCGGTCTTTCATCAAATAGATCCCCGGCCGGTGCGGCACCGACCGGAGTTTCTCGCGCAAATGTTCAGGAACCGGCATGGTGAAGCTCAACGACAGTCGCGACGAGGGTGGGCGCCCGCTCGCGTTCGGGCCGTTCGAACGCCACCGCCCGGGCCGGCCGCCCCTCCATGGCCGGGTTCACATTCGGCCTCCGAATCCACCGCAGTGACATGACCCGCGCTTCGAAAACGTATGGGGCGTCCCGGGCCCCGTCCCGCTCGATCCCCTCGATCGCCCTGCATTCTAGCACCAGGCGGCTCTCCCCGGCAAATCCACGCCGGCTGCGCGGGGCCGGCCCCGGCGCTCTTGGACGCGAGGTGGCTGCCCGCGCCGCCTGGGGGCTGACCCTGCGGCGACGGACGACATTTGTTGCCGCGGCGAAGATTGCGCCGGCCCACCGGGGGCCGATCGTGGTAGGTTGCCTCCCGTGAGACGGATTCAGAAAGCCTGCCTGCAGCGCTTCGAGCAGTTGGCGCAGCGCTTCGGCGCCCGACGCCCCGAACAAGCCGTGGCGCTGTGGATGCAAAAAGCGCGGGAAATCAGCGAGAACCACGGCGTGCCGTTGGCAGAGGCACTGGTCTGGGTCGATGCCCGGCTGCAGGGCAAGTGGCGGCGATTCCGGTGGCGCCGGCAGGGGCGGCCGCCCTCGGCAGCGTCGGGCCGCGCATTGTTCTGCGATGCCGGTCTGGGTGGACTGGCACGCTGGCTGTGGGCCGCAGGGCAACCGGCGGTTTGGTGCCGGGATGCCGACGACAGCCAGTTGGTGCGGCGTGCACTGCAGGCAGGGGCGGTGCTGCTGACCACGGACAGCCTGTTGCTCGAGCGGCGCGTGGTTCGGTCCGGGCGACTGCCCACGGTATGGGTACCTCCCACCTTGCGCGTCACGGAACAACTGGCCCTGGTGTTCGATCAGCTTGGGTTGCAGCTACTGCCTCCCCGTTGCATGCGCTGCGGCGGACGATTGTGCCCGGTGGAAAAAGCCGCCGTGGCGGATCGCATCCCACCCCGCACCGCCCGGTGGCTGGAAGAGTTTTTCCTCTGTCAGAGCTGCGGAGGGCTGTTCTGGAAGGGCACGCACTGGCAACGCATCCTGAGTCGGCTTCGCGCCCTGGGGTTGCCGGGAGCCCCCGGATGAAAGTCGCAGAAGTGGCTAGGAACCACCCTGCGTCCTGCTTGTTCAGGTGTCTCTGTCCGCGGCAGGTGCTACCGGCCGGGGAAAACACCCCGTGAGAGTCGCCACCGGCGACACCGCTCGCCTCTCATTGGGCCGCCTTGGCCGGGTCAGCCTCCTTCGCGGACAATCCGCCCCGCGCGATTCCACGGGATCATCCGAGGATTCCTCCTGCCCGAGGCGAGCCGATGCGCCCAAGTTCGCCGAATTGGAAACCGGTGGGGTCATCGGCGTCCGGCTCCCCGGCGGCGCGTTGGATCTCCGACAGCCGGTTGGAAAAGTCATCGGGCGAACATAAAACCCGCGGGTGTCCTCGAAAGATCGAAGGGCGCTCGTGCAAACCACCGCTGGTGCGAGAGCCTGCTGCCAAGATGGCCGAACCGGCGAACCCCGGTTTCACACCCGCGCCCGGGAGACCGGAGGCGCAACCAACACCCACAGGCCCACCCGACGGAGGCGCGTCCGTGTGAGCGGCTGCGGAAACCGCCTGCGGCCAGATCGCTTGCCCCGAGGCGCCGGCAGGTCCTCACAAAGCTTCCCGAGCCCGGGGCCTAAAACGTATACCGCATCGTGACGCCCAGTCGGTTTCGATTGAATTCGCGGCCCTCGGCGTAGGGTGCCAGACGCGTGGATACCCGGTTCACCGCCGTGTCGTGCGTGTAACTACACTCCAGCTCCAGGTGGGAATTCACCCGGTAGGAAGCCGTCAACCCTGGCGTGTAAATCCAGTCCTCGCGCTGGACCGGCGCCTGCCAATCGCCGATGTACAAGGTGAGCCCCGCAGTCAGGGAGAAGCCAGCCGTCCACTGATGCCGCCAACTGAACTCGTACCGAATGTCCTCATACACGCTATGGCTGGTGAAGGCGGGCTGCTCGAACCGCGTGGCCCGGAAAACGAGGGTGTCCCTGCGCGTGGGCAGAACCGTGACCGTTGCGTCCATCCAGTAAAGAATCTCGCTTTGATGGAAGGCCGGCGGGGTTTGGTCCCAATCGCGCACGTCCGGCCCCGCCAGTACGGCCAGTTTGAGCCAGGAAACCGGCGATCCCTCGAGGCCCACAAGGAATCGGTGATAATCGTTGGCGTAGGGACTCGGCGCGCCGCGGAGTCGGCCCTGGTGTTGGTGACCGTGGCGATACCCCAGGATGCCGTGCAGGTGCGCCCCGATGGGGATGCCCAGGTCCAGGCCGCCCCAGGCGTCCCAACGGTCGATGTAGTTCTCGTACAGATAACGGTTCGGTTCGGGGTTGGGCAGTTGTTCCGTGCGGAAATCGTGGATGTAAACGCCGGCCACGGGTCGAACGAACCCGCGCGACAACGAGAGGGTGGCCTGCCACTGGCTGCGGTACAGCACGGCGTCCCGGCGGTCCCGCAGAGGAATCCCCCCAATGGCACGGCAATCGCCGGGCCGAAGAGTCACCGGCCCCCAGTGGCTGCCGTCGACCCCCATCCACTGATGGCGCCACTCCCATTTGGCTCCCTCCCAGACACCCGAAAGGTTCAAGCTGGCCCGATGAGCCACAAAGTCCTCCGAAGAGGCCCGATGGAACCAAGTGAACTCGGGCGCGTAGGAAGCCGCCAGATTCAGCCCCGGACCGGGCCGCCATTGGAGGGTGAGACCCGGCGTGACCGCTGTCACCCACGATTCCCGTTTGGGAAGGCTGACGGTGGGTCCGGGAGGGCCGGTCATTCCCGGAGCCGGCCTTGTGTCCAGAATGAACACGTTGTCATCGTACAGTTCCTGCACCGCCAGGCTGGCGTTCAGGGTGAGATTGGAATGCACCAGCCAGGTCGCCTCGACGTGCGTCAGTGTCATCACGAGCACTGCCAGGCCGGACGCGAAAAAGCGCCCCCGACTTGCCACCGGGAGCCCTTCGCCTCTCTGGCCGGGCACCGGGAGGTCACCCTTCCAAAATTCCGTGATGCGTCTCATGTCTTCATCCTCGGCGCGCGACGACGTTGGTCACGTCGGGGAAACCACTCAGGAACCCGCCCGGCTGGAGGGCAGCCGCCAGGTGAGGGCCGCTCCCAACAGCAGGAGAAGGCCGGCGGTGACAAACGAGGAGGTGTAACTGCCACCACTTTGCGCGGTGAGCGTCTGCTGCAGCCGGGGCAACAACAGGCCGCCCACGCCCCACGCGGTGAACAACAATCCGTAGTTCATCCCGAAATGTTTCAGGCCCCACAGGTCCTTGGTGAAGGAAGGGAAAAGGGCGAGGTTGGCTCCGTAGTTGGCCCCGATGAGGGCGGCCAGCAGAACCACCAGCAGTCCGGGCACCCCCGGTGAACCGGTAATCGGGATGGCGGTGAACATCAGTAACGCTTGCAGCCCCAGGACCAGGAGCAGGGTTTGCTTCCGTCCCAGCCGGTCGGACAGTGCCCCTGCCAGGATCCGGCCTCCGGCGTTGCCGATGGCCAGCACCGCCACCGCGAGGAACGCCCAGTCGCCCATGCTCTTCCGGGCCATGCCGCTGACGCTCCCGATCACCATGAGCCCCGCACCGGCACCGATGCAGTAAATGATCCACAGCCACCAGAAGCGGCCTTGTCGCAGCATTTCCCGCGGCGGCGTACCCTGCTGCGCAGCGGCGGTGGGGTTGGGAGCGGCACCTGCAGTCGGTGCGACAGCCGCCGGCGGGTTCTTCAGAAGCTGCGCCAATCCACAGACCATCACCACGAATCCCAGGCCCAGAATGAGCATGGATTGCTGCAGGCCGAACCTTCCCAACAGATACTGGGACAACGGCGCCAAATACACCGGGGCGAGACCGAATCCGGACACCACCAAACCCGCGACCAGACCGGTGCGTTGGGGCGGGAACCATTTCAGCGCCGGCGGTGTGGCCGAGGCATACCCGAATCCGATCCCCGCTCCCACCAGAAGACCAAACCCCAGCAGCCAGAGCGGATAACTCTGCGTGGTGGAGATCAACACCATTCCCGCCCCCACCAATAAGCCACCCAGCGTGGCCGTGACGCGAGGGCCCCACCGGTCCTGGCATCGACCCGCCAGGATCATGGTGAAGGCAAAGACCAAACAGCAGAGGGCATAGGGATCGTTGAGTTGTTCCCCCTTCCAACCGAACTGCTGTTCGATCGCGCCCTTGAACAGGCTCCAGGTGTAGAGGACCCCCAATGCCAGGTTGATGCCCGTGCCGGCGAAGGTGACAACCCAGCCGCGCAGAGACGAGGCCGCAGTGGGTTCACTGGAAGCATTCATGGCTCGTGCAGGGAAGAACCACCGACTCCCGCGCCGGGGCGGCCGTGACGCACCGCGGGACACCGTTTGGAGGCCGGCGTGACAAGCAGCGTGCCGTTCCGGCCCGCGGAAACAATGCGTCGGAATGCACGCCTGATCATCAGAGCACCGCATATCGGCATCGCACCGAACAAGCACACCTTTTCTTGGCAAAGATCCACCCTGCCTTGCCGCCCGCGGACATGAGCCCCGCCCTGGGGCAGGTTTCACCGGTTGCGTTCGACCCGACAGGGTGGATCCCGGCGGCCGAGGTTCGCCGCGAAAAGGGCGGGGATCGGTCGGAAATCGAGGCCGGGGACGCAACCGGAGCACGACACCGCGAGCCGGGCAACGAACCGCTGTTTATGCCAAACCGACTTTTCTCGTGGTCGGTCCGGAACCGATGCGCAACGAGTTGTAAATCTCGACCGGCTCTTTCGCCCCGCGCAGGGAGGTGAACCCCGTTGCTCCCGAAGACGGCCCGCGCGTTTTTCCCGGCCAGGGGGTTGTCCTTGAGGCGTCGGGCTCCTTTCCCCGCCGCGCGGGAAAGCCCGAGTCACCGGCAGCAGGACCACCACGGCACGCACCGGATGCACCACCCCAGAGGTTCAAGAAGCCGGAACGCCCATCAAAAAAAGCCCGGCCGCAGAGGCGACCGGGCTCGCTGCAAGGACGAAGTCGCAGGGGCCGAAGCTTCAGAGTCGGCCCTTGACCAGGATCTCCACCACGGATGGATCGGCCAGGGTGGTGGTGTCCCCGATCTGGTCGGGTTGGCCCTCGGCGATCTTGCGCAGGATGCGACGCATGATCTTGCCCGAGCGGGTCTTGGGCAGGGCCGGGGCGAACTGGAGCTTGTCCGGCGTGGCGATGGGCCCGATTTCCTTGCGCACATGCGCAATGAGTTCCTTGCGCAACTCCTCGGAGGGCTCCACGCCGTCCTTGAGGGTCACGAACGCGTACAGGGCCTGCCCCTTGATTTCATGCGGCATGGGCGCCACGGCGGCCTCGGCGACCTTGGGATGGCTGACCAGGGCGCTCTCCACCTCCGCGGTGCCGATGCGGTGACCGGACACATTGACCACGTCGTCGATGCGCCCCAGGAGCCAGTAGTCGCCGTCTTCGTCCACGCGCGCGCCATCCCCGGTGAAGTAAATGTCCGGGTACATGGTGAAGTACGTATCGATGAAGCGATCGTGGTCGCCCCAGGTGGTCCGCATCATGCCCGGCCAGGGCTTCTTGATGCAAAGTTTGCCGCCCTCGTTCGGGGCGCATTCGGTCCCGTCGTCGCGCAGGACCACCGGTTCAACCCCGAAGAAGGGGCGGCCGGCGCTGCCCGGCTTGAGGGTGTGCGCCCCGGGAAGCGGCGTGATCAGATGGCCCCCGGTTTCGGTCTGCCACCATGTATCCACAATGGGACAGCGGCCCTTGCCGATGACCCGGTGATACCAGATCCACGCCTCCGGGTTGATGGGCTCGCCCACCGAGCCGAGGACCTTCAGCGAGCTCAGGTCGTACTTGTTGGGCCATTCCTCGCCCAACCGGATGAGGGAACGGATGGCCGTGGGCGCCGTGTAAAACTGGGTCACGCGGAACTTCTCCACGATCTGCCAGAACCGGCCGGGATCCGGATAGGTCGGCACCCCTTCGAACATGAGGCTGGTGAACCCGTTGCAGAGCGGGCCGTACACAATGTAACTGTGGCCGGTCACCCAGCCGATGTCGGCCGTGCACCAGAAGCGATCGTCCTCCTTGATGTCGAAGACGTACTTGGTGGTCAGGGCCACGTGCAGGAGGTATCCGGCGGTGGAATGCACCACCCCTTTGGGTTTGCCGGTGGAGCCCGAGGTGTAGAGCATGAACAGAAAGTCCTCGGCGTTCATCGGCTCGGGCTCGCACCGCGGCACCGCCTTGGCCATGAGCTCGTGCCACCAGAGGTCGCGTCCCTCCACCCACGGGATGGAAGCGCCGGTGCGTCGCACGACGATGACTTTCTCGATGCTCGGGCAGTTGCGACAGGCCTCGTCGGCAATGGTCTTTAAGGGGATCTGTTTGCCGCCGCGCAGGCCCTGGTCGGCGGTGATGAGGATCTTGCAGGTGGAATCATTGATCCGGCCGGCGAGGGCCTCGGCACTGAACCCGCCAAAGACGACCGAGTGGATGGCGCCGATGCGGGCGCACGCGAGCATGGCAATCGGCAGCTCGGGAATCATCGGCAGGTAGATGCTCACGCGATCGCCTTTGCGCACGCCGAGGCTCTTGAGGACATTGGCAAAGCGGCAAACCTCTTCCAGCAATTCCAGGTAGGTCAACTTCCGAACGTCCGATTCCGGCTCGCCCTGCCAGATGAGCGCCACTTTGTTGGCGCGTCCGTTGCGGACGTGCCGGTCCAGGCAGTTGACCGACACGTTCAGCACGCCGTCCTCGAACCAGGTGTGATGGATCCTGCGTTCCCGGGTGTTCCAAACGTATTTGCGGGCCACCGTGGGCTTCTTGTACCACTCGAGCATTTCACATTGCTCGAGCCAGAAGGCATCCGGTTCACGAATGGAGCGTTCGTACATCTGCCGGTATTGCTCGGCGTTGATGTACGCCTGCTGGACGAACTCCGGGGGCGGTGGGAACGTGCGATGTTCTTGTAACAGGGAGACGGTCGAGGTGGTAGTGCTCGCGTTGCTCATAAGTCGCGTTTAGCTTTTCGCTTCCTGTGCAAAAGATCAAAGCACGCAGGGGAGGGCCTGTCAACCCGCTTCGCCCCACGGGCCGTTTGTCCGGTCGCACGGGCGGCTCGGCTCCCGCATGCGCCGCCCTGCGCGTGGCCGGTTCCGGGGATCCGCGCAACGAGGAGCCGGCGCCTTTCGCGCGCCGCGGCTACCGTGCACTCCGGGCCTGCAGCAGGGGATGAATGCGCCGCAGGGTCTCCAGAGTGCGCGCCAGTTCCGGCTCCACGCGGTTGCGAAGCTCGTCCGGCACGGGACGTTCGGGATCGCGCCAGCCGCCGACCCAGTCGAGGGTGCTCATCATCGCACCACCGAGGCCGAAGGCCCAGGCGTCGTCTCCCTCCTCGCCGGCCAGCGTTCGCCAGGCCAGCGCCCAACCGCGCACCGTGGGTTCGAACTGGTAGCCGCCCCCTCCGCACACCAGGAGGGGCAGCCCTGTTTGTCGGAGGTGCCGCGCGATTTCCAGCACGACGTTGTTGGTCATCTGAAGGTGGGTGAGCGGGTCGCCGGCGAGAATGTCCATGCCCAGTTCGACGACCAGAACCTCCGGTCGAAAGGCTTCGAGCAAAGACGGAACGATGGTCTGGTAGGCTTTGAGGAAAGCGGCATCGTAGGTGCCGGCGGGCAGGGGGACGTTGACGTTGTAGCCGAAACCGGGGCCCTCTCCGAGCTCCTGCTCGAATCCGGTCCCGGGGTAAAGGGTGCTTCCGGACTCGTGCAGCGAGACGGTCAGCACGTCGCTGCGCTGGTAGAAGATGGCCTGCACGCCGTCCCCGTGATGGGCATCGAGGTCCAGGGCCATGACCCGTCGGCCCGCGGCGGCCAGGAAATCGCAGGCGAGGGCGACGTCATTGAGGTAACAGAAACCGCCGGCGTGTTCCGGGTGGGCGTGATGGAACCCGCCGTGGAGGTTGAAGGCGATGTGGGCCCGACCTTGCAAAATGATTTCGGCAGCCGTCAGGCCGGCCCCGCAGGCCCAGCACGCGTAATCCCAGAGGTCGCGGAAGACGGGGGTATCGGGCCCACCGAGGCCGGCGTGAAGCCCCTCGGCGGTCAGCTCGCCGCGGGCGGCGCGCTGGAGAAGATCAAGGTACCGCGGCGTGTGGATGCGTTCGAGTTGCGCGCGGGAGGCGGGCTGGGGACGGACCTCGCACAGGTGAGGGGCGCCCAGCAGACCGGCGTTGAGCAACTGCCGACGGGTGGCGGAAGCGCGCTGGGTTTTGAAGGGACAGTCCGGCGGATAGCTGAGCGCCTCGGTTTCCGGCGCGTACACCAGGGCCAGGATGCGATCGCTCATGCTCGAGGCGGGCCGCCTTCAGCCGGCCCGCAGGGCGAAGTTCCCCGGTTCAGGTGAACTCCAGCTCATAGTGGTACACATTGCCCACCAGGCGGCTGCTGACCTTGCACTCGGCCTTGTTGAACACGGCCTGCATGGCCTTGTTCTCCACCAGGACCTCGGCGGTGAAGCCGCTGATGCCGTTGCGGCGCGCAATCCGCATGAGGTGTTTGAGCAGAAAGGTGCCGATGCCCCGGCGTTGCCAGGCGTCGTGAACGGTGAAGGCCACCTCCGCACGGTTGGTCCTGGGGTTGAGGTAGTAACTGCCGATGGCGATGATCTGTTCGCCCGCCGGATCCGGCAGCACGCCCACGATGCAGACGTCGTTGCGATGATCGATGTAGACGAAGTCCTCGATCTGCCGGCGGGGAATGACGCCGTCTTTGACCGCCTGCATGAAGCGGAAATAGATGGATTGCTGGGAGAGGCTGTAGAAATGCTCCCGCATGCGGGGCACGTCGGTGGGGTGGATGGGCCGGAAATTGATCAGCGTGCCGTCGTTGAGCAGGAAGGTGGTGCGCAGTTCCTTGGGGCCGACGATGATCTTGCCCTCCTTGTCCGCCATTTCCGCGGAGAGATACTTGGCTTCGATGGCCTCCCGCAGGAGCTGGGCACGGAACTTGGGGTGGGCGATGCTGATGAGAGCCAGGGCCCGCTCGGAAACGCTTTTCCCGTGGAGATAGGCCACGCCGTATTCGGTGACGACGTAGTTGACCCCCGCGCGGGTGGTGACGACGCCGGCACCGGGACTGAGCCGGGTGACGATACGGGAGACGGTCCCGTTTTGCGCGGTGGACGGGAGCGCGATGATGGCCTTGCCGCCCGGCGCCTTGGCGGCACCCCGGTTGAAGTCCACCTGGCCCCCCACGCCGCTGAAGAACTTGGATCCCAGGGAATCGGCGCAAACCTGACCGGTAAGATCCACCTCCAGCGCGACGTTCACGGCCACCATTTTGTGCTGCTGACTGATGATGTGCGGGTCGTTGACGTACTCGGTCGGCTGAAAGGAGAAGACGGGGTTCCGATCGATGTAATCGTAGAGCCTGCGGGTGCCGAGGCAGAAGCTGGTGACGATCTTGCCGCGGTCGAGGGTTTTGCGTTTGCCCGTGATCACGCCCGCCTCGATGAGGGGGATGATGTCGTCGGTGATCATCTCGGTGTGGATCCCGAGGTCCCGCTTGTCGGTGAGGAACCCGAGGAGGGCGTGCGGGATGCGGCCGATGCCGAGTTCGAGCGTGGAGCCGTCGTCGATGAGCGCGGCAATGTACTCGGCGATCTGGCGGGTGACGTCGGTGACCTCGGCGGGCGGCACTTCCAGCAGCGGATCTTCGCAGGGAACGAGGATGTCCAGTTTCAGAATGTCGATGAGCGAGTCGCCGTGCGTCCAGGGCATGTTGGGATTCACCTGGGCGATGACCAGGGAGGCGTTTTCGGCGGCGCTTTTGACGATGTCCACCGAGATTCCCAGGCTGCACATGCCGTTTTCGTCGGGCGGACTCACCTGGATAAGGGCGACGTCCAGGGGAAGCTGACCGGAGTGGAAAAGTCGCGGGATGTCGGACAGGTGGATCGGGGTGTAGTCGCCGAGTCCCTCCTGAATGATGTTGCGGACGTTTTCCGCGATGAAAAAGGAGTTGACGCGGAAGTACTGGGTCAGCTCGCGGTGCGCATACGGGGCCTCGCCGAACGTAAGCAGGTGGACGATCTCCGTGTCGGGCAGTTCCTGCGCTCGCCGGGTGAGGGCCCGAACCAGGGCCAAGGGCTCGGCGCAGCCGGTGCCCACGAAGACGCGTTGACCGGGCCGGACGCGGCGCACGGCCTCTTCGGCCGTCTGGATTTGAGCGGCGTACTTCTGTTTCCAGTTCGGATCGAATTTAATGGGCGACTTGCTCATGGGCGGAAGCATCGAGACCGGTCAGGGTCATGCGGGCGTCGGCCACGTACGGGCGCATGCCGACCGGGCCGACCACAAAGGGATTGATGTCGAGTTCCTGGATTTGGGGATAGTCGGTGGCCAGCTGGCTGATGCGTTGCAGGGCGCTGGCGATGGCCTCCAGATCCACGGGCTCCTGGCCCCGCGCCCCCTCCAACAGCGCGTACGAGCGGGTGCTCTTGAGCATTTGCATGGCCTCGTCCTGGGTGATGGGCGCCAGGTAAAAGGTCACGTCCTTCATCACTTCCACAAAAATGCCACCCAGGCCGAACATCAACAGGGGACCGAAATTCGGGTCGCGGGTCATCCCGAGAATCACCTCCCGGCCCCGGGGTCCCATCTTTTCGACGTATGCGCCCCGCACCCGGGCCCGGGGGGCCCGCCTCTGGATGCGCACCATCATCAGGTCAAAGGCATCCCGGACCTGTTCGGCCGTGGCCAGGTTGATGCGGACCCCGCCAAAGTCGGATTTGTGAATGATGTCCGGAGAGGAAATCTTGAGCACGACCGGGTATCCGATGCGTTCCGCCACTTCGACGGCCTCATCGGCCGTGCGCGCCAGTTGGCCCGGCAACACGTTGAAGTCGTAGGCACGCAGGATCTCTTTGGCTTCGACCTCGCCCACCTGACGGGTGCCGCTGCGGACGTGCCACTGCAGGACGCGGTTGACGCGGCGGCGATTGACGGCGATGCGGGCGACCACCCGGGGCGGCCGGTTGCGCCAGGCGGAATAATCGCACATGGCCTTCAGAGCGGCCACGGCCCGTTCCGGGGAGGGGTAATTGGGGATGCCGGCGCCCACGAGCAACTCCTGGGCCGCCGCCACCTCGCGCCCGCCCATGAAGGCCGCCAGCACGGGTTTGACCCCGCGGTGGGCTTCAATGATCCGACGGGCCAATTCCGTGGGCCGGGTCATGTTCTGCGGCGTGACCAGCACGATGATGGCGTCCACGGTTTCATCCTCCTGCACCAGTTCGAAGGCCGCCATGTACCGGTCGGGGTCGGCATCCCCGATGACGTCCACGGGGTTGCCGACCGAGGCCGCCGCGGGCAGAGCCTGGCGCAGGCGCTGCCGAATGGGTTCGGAGGGCGCCACCATGCGCAAGCCCCGCAGCTCGGCCGCATCCGCGGCCATGATGCCGGGTCCGCCCGCATTGGTGATGACGACCACACGGTTCCCGCGCGGCAGCGGTTGAAAGGCGAAGGCGCGGGCGTAGTCGAAAAGCTCCTCGAAATGCTCGGCGCGGATGACTCCGGCCCGTTTGAACGCGGCCCCGTAGGCCATGTCCGCGCCCGCCAGGCTGCCCGTGTGCGAGGAAGCGGCTTTCGCGCCGGCCTGGGTGATGCCCACCTTCAACACGATGACGGGTTTCACGGACGCGGCCGCCTCCGCCACCTGCAGGAATTTGTTGCCGTCGGTGATGTTCTCGAGATAGCTGACAATGACACGGGTTTCCCGGTCTTCGGTGAGGGCTTCGAGAAAATCGGCTTCGTTCAGGTCGGCCTTGTTGCCAATGCTGAGGACCTTGCTGAGGCCCACCCGTTCCTTGACGGCCCAGTCCAGAATGGCCACGCAGAGAGCGCCCGACTGGGAGATCACCGAGATGGGGCCGGGCGGGGGCAGGGCAGCGGCAAAGGTGGCGTTCATCCGGTGATGAAGGTTCATGACCCCCAGACAGTTGGGGCCCATGAGCCGGACGCCCGCCGCCGCACAACGCTCCACCAGCTCCCGTTCCAGCGCCGCGCCCTCCGGGCCGACCTCCTTGAAACCCGCAGTGATGACCACCACGGCCCTGGCACCGGCCCGAATGGCGCTCTCCAAAGCCTCCCGGACCGCAGGGGGAGGTACGACGATCACGGCCATGTCCACGGGCTTGCCGTAGGCGTCCAGGCTGGGATAGCAGGGCAGGCCGAGCACTTCACTGGCTTGCGGGTTGACGGGGACAATGGTGCCCTGAAAGCCGCTGGCCAGCAGGTTGGCCACCACCGCGTGGCCCACCTTGCCGGGGCTGCGCGAGGCGCCAATCACGGCCACCGTGTTCGGAGAAAGCAACGATTCCAACATAGCAATGTGTTCTCAGCCGTCGCGGTTCCCGGCCGCAACGGTCCTGTCGATCCGGGCGGCGCCGGCGCGGTTGGAGCCGACCGGCCGCGCTCCCAAGATGCACCACCCCATGGTGGCGGCTTGGCCCGACTTGTCAAAAGATCACCGTTTTTTGTGGCCGACCCGCCAAATCCGAACCATTGAAGCAGCTCTGCCACCTCCCCGGAGGCAACGGCCGGACCCGCAGCAGATCTCGAGCGGCGTTCAGCCCTGCTTGCCCAGGAGCTGCGCCCGGTACTGGGTCGGGGACTGGCCGAGAATCTTTTTGAACACGCGGTTGAAATGCGTCAGCGACTGGAACCCCACCTCGAAGGCAATTTCACTGACGCGCAGGTTCGGGTTGAGCAACAGGTTCTTGGCTCTCTCGATGCGCACCCGCGACAGGTAATCCGTGAAATTAATGCCGGTGGCCTTTTTGAACATCTTGCAGAAGTAGAACGTGCTGGTGTTGACCGCCTTGGCCACGCGGCCGAGCGACAAATCCTCGGCCATGTGTTCCAAAATGTATTCCTTGGCCCGGGTGATCACCGGCGGTTCGGCGTTCTTCTGCTGGAGCAGCACCTGGTTGCTGATCATCGCCAGATGCTGCGCAAAGATGGTCAGAAGTTTGACCACCGACTCATGCTGTCGCGGCGAAACCACCCGCGTTTTGAAGAAGGCCTCTTCGAGCCGACGCCGGTCGTACTCCAGACCCCACTGCTCCAGCGTCTCGCACACTTTGGCAAACTGGCTGCGCGTGGGTCGTTTCCGGAAGACCTGCCCGGTCTGGAGAAACCCGACCACCTGGTTGCCGAGCCGGATGGGCACGGCCGTGTCACTCATGCCGGCAAAACACGTGATCGTGCGGGCGCCCTCCACGGCCATGGCCACCAGCCGCTCCTGCACCTGCAGGCAGGCGGCACAGGACCGGCTTTTTTCCGACATCAAACTGCAGAACGGGCTTTCGTTGCGTTTGCCGTGGTGGGTCAGACGCCAGCTTTCCACCGGACGCAACGAGACCACCAGACCCGTGGCCTCGGAAAAGGCCCGCTCGTACTCCTGGTAAATCTCCGAGCGCAACAGCGCCTCGATGAGGCTCCGGCTTTCCGCCGGGTTCATCAGGGTGACCTTCTCGGTGGCGACCTCTCGCCCCGAGGGCTGAGCCGGAGAGTTTTTCTCCACGGGCGATTTGCCGGCACCGCCGGACCGGGCGGCGGCAGGGGTGGCTTGCTCAGGCGAGGACTGAGCAGCGGTTGTTTGCATGGCACCAATTTAGGCCAAACGCCCCTGCGCCACAACTGCCAATCATGTGGCCTGGTCGAACATGGCCCGCCCGATGCCAAAGCAGTCGCGACCCGCCCGCCCATCCACGGCCGGATCGGCCCAACGGCTTCGAGCTCCGACTCACGGACTCCGGTCCGGCTGACCACCGAAGCATACCATGGCCGGATGCCCTTGGAACCCTCAAGGGGATGAATGGCCGGCCCGACGGTCGGGACGCCGCAGCGGAACCGGACCGGGACCCTCGCCACCAAGATCCACGGAATCCGCAACCGTGGGACGGATTCCGATCGGAATGCTGACCCGGGCGGGCCAGGACGAACGTCTCCGGGTTCTGTTGCCCCTGCGGCATTTCGTTCGTACCTCCTGCGCAGGCCCCGGTGTCCCTTTGCCGCACCAGATCGAGCCCCCGGGAAACCCGGAGCCCCTTCGCGCAGCCCGGGTACACTCCGGGAATCGCCCCAAGGCGGATCTCGGAATACGCGGGACCGGCTGGTTCAACGCCGCTGCAACCGAGCAGGGTGTTTTGCCCGGAGCCCGCCCGTTCCCTGGGCAGCATTTCGCCCGGCGCGGTTTGATGGTTGTCGCGGGTGGCACCTCTCCTTATGTTGAGCGCCTGAGCTATGAAGGATTTTTTTGCAACGGTGGAGGCCCGGCAATCGGTCCGGGCCTATCAGCCGCGGCCTCTGGCGCCCGAGCAACTGGAGAAGATCCTGCAAGCGGCCCAGCGGGCGCCGTCCGCCGGAAATCTTCAGGCCTATGAGATCGTGGTGGTGAAAGATCCGCCGACGATACGTGCGCTGGCCGCCCTGTGCTACAACCAGATGTTCATTGCCCAGGCGCCGGTGGTGCTGGTGTTCTGTGCCGATCCGGCCCGCTCGGCGGCGAAATACGGGGCCAAGGGTGAAACGCTGTACAGCATTCAGGACGCCACGATCGCCGCGGCGTATGCGGAGCTGGCCGTGGCGGCGCTGGGATTGGCCACCTGCTGGGTCGGTGCCTTCGACGAGGCGGAGCTGGCGCGTCGCCTGAAGTTGCGCCCCGGGCTCCGGCCGGTGGCGCTCTTCCCGATTGGCTGGCCGGCCGAACAACCGGCGCGGACCCCGCGGCGGCCCCGGGCCGAGGTGGTGCACGAGTTCGAGCCTTGAAGCCCGTTGAAATCCCGATCTGTCCGCGAGAACCTCGCCCTCACACCACAACCGCAAGGCGACCCTCTCCCTGCAGAGGCATTCTCCCCGTCGCTGGTGCAACAACGACCGCTTCCGGCCCGGTCACCCGCCATGGCGGCCCACAGGGACTCTGATCAGGCGAGGAGACCTCCGGCTCGAGCCGGGCCGCGAACAAGTTGCGACGGGTCGGCGCGTACGGTCCGGATGAACTGTTCGCCCAGGGCGGTCATCCGGGCGCAGGAGGCCGTCGGCAGAGCAGGTGTTTCCATCGCGGCCGCACGCCCTGACGTGGAGACCGAGCCGAAAAGCCTCACGCCCCTCGGCAGAAAACCGGTCCTCGAACGGCTCACAGGCCTTCGAGGAGCCTCTTCCAGCGCGCCCACGCAGCCTCTCGAGCGCGGCGATTCTCCGGAGAGGCATCCGGTGCCTCGCCGGCGCGCATGAACCCGTGCCCGGCGCCCTCGTAGATCACCGGCTCGAACCGCTTGCCCAACCGATTCATGGCATTGGAAGTGGCTCCAAGGGTGGCATTGACGCGTGCATCGTTGCCCGCGTAGAAGCCGTAGACGGGCGCCTGGATGCGCGCCAGGTCCTCCTCGCGATCCGGGCCGGCGCCGTAGAACACGAAGTAAGCGCGAGGTTCCTGCGCCAGCGTGGCCAGTCGAAAAGCCTGGCTCCCGCCCCAACAAAAGCCGGCCACGGCCACCCGGCCGTTGCAGGCAGGCAGTCGGGACACGTATCGGATCACCGCGCGAAGGTCGGCCACGATCTGGTCCTGCGGCAGTCCCGCGATCGCCTTGCGCACGGCCTCGGGCGATCCAAGCTCGGAGGTGCCTCCGCCGCCCGGAGCGGCTCCCGACAACAGATCGGGCGCGGTCGCCACGTACCCCGCCTCGGCCAGTTGATCGGTCACGCTGCGAATCCAGTCGCTCAATCCAAAAATCTCGTGAATCACCACCACCGCCGGCACGGGCTGCGGCCGCTCGGGATGGGCCACGTAGCATTGAAGTTCCCGGTTGTCGTACCGCACCCGGACCCACTCCAGGTGTCGGGGAGACCGGTCCAGGCGGGCCCGGGCCCAGTCTTGAGAACAAGCAGGCCGGGCGATACCCAGCAGGCCAATCAGGAGCAGTGAACTGCAGGCGGTCGTTTTCATGATCGGATCACGGTTCCGAAACGTTTCTGGCACCATCCGCCCGAGCCGTTCTTGCCCAGGGCGGATCTGCCGGCTGTTTCGTCGGCGCAAAGTTAGCCCAAACCGGGGCTGATGCATGTCCGTGGCGGGGAAAACCCCCGGCGTGTTTCCCAAAACCGGGAAGAGACACCAGAGCAGATTCTCACTTCGCGCAAAGTGACCGACTTCTCGCAAGTCCCTCGGCAAGCGGTCAGGGCAAGGGTCCTGAGACACTGCCGCAGTGTTGTCCACACCTCGGATTCGCTGTCCCTTTTACGGCTTGCCGGGGACAACCCCCGGCCTCAGGGAACGCTGGCAATTCCCCGACACGCCGGTGCCGGCGCCACAGGCCGTGCCGTACCAAGACCGAGGCAGGCGCCATGGCGCGGCCCGTTCTGGTGCCCGGTGGCCAAACGGCCGCTCCCGAAAGACCGACAAGCCACGCGGGCGTGTCCCTCAACCGGCCGGTCAGTCGAGAGGTGGACCAACGGACAAAAAGGCTCGGCTCCCCTGAACAGCGCCGGGCCCTGCGGAACCGGGACGCAAATTGGAGGGAAAAATGCGCAATCTGGTGTCGCGCCCCGTGCCTGGCACAGGCAGAATCCTGTTCCGTCGGGCCAAGGCGCAGTTCTCCAAAACTGCGCCGGCGCAACGGAACCAAGGCCAGAGCCAAACCCGGGATGCCAACCCAGCAATCCAGAGTTATGAAATGGCTGCACAAAATCCGGCGGCTGAACCGTGGAAGGAAGGCCGTGGCGGTTTGCCAGCGGCACACAAAGCTCGCGGCACCGTGGGATGCTCAACCGACGCCTGCCCGGGCTCGTCGGGGCGGTCGAGCGCTGGAGCATCCGGGCAGGGCAGGGCAGGGGGCTGTTCATCGGACGCAGGGGCGACGCCGCGGATCGGCTGTCCACCGGGGCCGGATTTCGTTCCTGCTGACGGTTTGCGTTTGTGTTGCGGGTTGCGCCACAGCACGTGCCGCGGAGTGGTTCCCGGCGCCCGCACAGTCGGTCCCGTGGGAGGCCCGGCCCTTTGCGCCGTCGCAAGTGCGACTTTTGCCCGGGCCGTTTCGAACGGCGCAGGAAATGGACGCACGATGGCTGTTGCGGTTGGAGCCGGATCGCTTGCTGGCGCCATACCGCACCGAGGCGGGTTTGCAGCCCAAAGCGCCACGGTACGAAGGTTGGGAGTCCATGAGCATCTCCGGGCACAGCCTTGGGCATTACCTGTCTGCCTGCGCCCGACTGTACCAGGCCCTGGGCGATCCCCAATTCCGGCGTCGGGTGGAGTACATCGTGGAGGAACTGGCCGTTTGTCAGGAGGCGCGCGGCGACGGGTTCGTGGGCGGGATGCCCGAGAGCCGGCGCGTTTTCGCGGAGATTGCCCGGGGCGAAATCCGGTCCGGCGGCTTCGATCTGAACGGCTCCTGGGTGCCGTGGTACAACCTGCACAAATTGTTCGCCGGGTTGCTGGACGCGCATGCCTACTGCACCAACGCGCGCGCCCTGGAAATCGCGGCGCGCCTGGGAGATTGGGTCCACAACGTCACCCGGAATCTCACCGAGGACCAGTGGCAACGGATGCTCGCATGCGAATACGGCGGAATGAACGAGGTGTTGGCCGAGTTGGCGGCCCGGACCGGTCGCCCGGTCTATCTGGACCTGGCCCGCAAATTCTACGACCGCGCCGTGCTGGATCCGCTGGCCGAGGGTCGTGACGAGCTTCGGGGCAAACACGCCAACACGCAGATCCCCAAAACCATCGGTGCCGCCCGGATCTTCGAATTGACGGCGGAGCCGCGGTATGCCGCCATCGCCAGCAACTTCTTTCACATCGTGTTGCGCAGCCACACCTATGCCACGGGGGGCAACAGCGAGGGCGAACACTTCGGACCGCCCGGTCGGCTCAGCAACCGGCTCGGCGCCAACACCACCGAGACCTGCAACACCTACAACATGCTCAAACTCGCACGGGCCCTGTACCGGTGGCGGCCGGATGCCGCCCTCGGCGACTACTACGAACGGGCCCTTTGGAATCACATCCTGGCCTCCCAACACCCGGAAACCGGGCAGGTTCTGTACTTTCTGCCCCTGCGGCCGGGCGGCCAGAAAAGCTTCATGGATGACCACGCCTTCACCTGCTGCAGTGGCACGGGCATGGAAAACCATGCCCGCTACAACGAGAACATCTTTTTCCACGGCGATCAGACGCTGTGGGTGGACCAGTTCCTCGCGGCCGAATTGCATTGGCCCGAGCATGGACTCCGGTTGCGCCAGCACACTCGATTCCCCGAGGAACCGGTCGTGCGCCTCCACTTCCGGCTGGAACGACCGGTGCGGCTGAGCCTGCGGGTGCGCCACCCGTTCTGGGCCACCAACGGCTTTGACGTCCTGTTGAACGGTCAGCGCCTCAACGTCGTCAGTCGGCCCGGTTCGTATGCGGTCATCGAGCGGGAATGGCATCCGGACGACGTCGTGCAGGTCGAGATGCCCTTTGCCCTCCGCACGGAACCGATGCCCGACAACGACCGGCGCGTGGCCATCTTCTACGGGCCGATCCTGCTGGCCGGCGAAGTGGGACCGCCGCGTTCCCAGGATCTGGTCCCCGTGCTGATCCCGGAGAACCGACCCGTGCGCGACTGGCTGCAGCCTCTCTGGGGCCGTCCGCTGGAGTTTCGCACCGCGGGCGTGGGTCGGCCACGGGACGTCGTGCTGCGCCCCTTGTACGCCACCTACGACTGTCGCCACACCGTCTACTGGGATCTCTACACCGAGGCCGAGTGGGAAAAGCGCCGGGCCGCCTACGAGGCCGAACAGGCGCGACTGCGCGAACTGGAAGCGCGAACCGTGGACCGGTTCGACATCGGCGAAATGCAGCCCGAACGGGATCACAACCTGCGCGGAGAAAAGACGGCACCGGGCGAATTCAACGGCCGAAAATTCCGGCATGCCTGGGACGGTGGCTGGTTCGCCTTCGAGGTGGCCGTGCCCCCGGATGCGCCGGCCGATCTCGTCATCACCTACTGGGGCAGTGAAACGGGCAATCGCACCTTTGACGTGATCGTGGAAGGCGAAACGATCGCCACCACCCGGCTCCATCAAGACCGGCCCGACGAGTTCTGGGACAAGGTCTATCCGCTGCCGGAACGGCTCACCCGCGGCAAGGAACGCGTCACCGTTCGTTTCCAGGCGCATCCCGGCAACTACGCCGGGGGTGTCTTCGGCGTGCGAGTCGTGCGCCGACCATAACCGCGCCGCGGGTTGTCCCGGGTTGCGAGGTTTCGTCTGCGGAGCGCCCGCAGACATGGTGCGGGGCGCCGCCCGGGGCGCCCCCGACGGCGTTTCCCGAGGAATGGACCGCGACGCCCGATCGCCACAACCGCTGCCTCAATGGGCCTGCAGCAGCTCCAACATCGCGCGGTCCAGCTGATGGCCCCGAAAGGATTCGTAGGCAACATCCTTGCGGCCGCTGTCCAGGACCCCAAACGAGCCGCGGAAATTCCACAGCGCCCAGCCCCAGCCCGCCTCCTGCCACAGCTCCAGACAATCCCGCATCCAGGCCAGCACCACCTTGTGCGGGGTGTGCTGGAATGCGCCCCACTCGCCGACATGCACCCCCACGCCCTGTTGTTGCAGCCGGCGCCACGGCTCGATGCGCTCCCGGCGCAGGGTTTCCTTGTCCACCACCTGGTCGCCGCGGCGCAAGGGCCACGTGGGTTCGGGCCAGCGATCGGAGCCCCGAATCCAACCGGCCCGGTAATGACTGATCTCCATGGGTTGGTAACCCCGGGTGCTTTGGGCAATGCCCAGGTCGGCCAGGCTCGGGACGGGATCGAGCCCCCACCGGAGTCCGTCGGCGATGATCAGGCGGTCCGGATCCTCGCTGCGGATCGCCTGCACCAAGTGCCGGACGACGCGCGCGTAGGTCGCCTCCGGAATGTCGGGCGGCTCGTTCAACAAATCGAAACTCAGGTGGCGGTTGGAGATGCCCTTGTAGCGGCGGGCAAAATGCGCCCAGTGAAACGCACAAGCCTCCAGGGCCCGTGGATCGGACCACAGATCCATCGGCTCCTTGGGCGGGTTGACGCAGTAACCCGGCGCCCGATGCAGATTGAGATTGACATGAATCCCGTAGCGCCGTCCCCAAGCCACGGCCTGGTCCACGTGCGTCAACGGCTCCTCCTGCAACCGGGTGGGTTCCTCCGCCGTGGCCCAGCAGCGGTAGGACATCGGCAGGCGCACGAAATTGAAGCCCAGCTCGGCGATCCACTCAAAATCCGATTCGCGGAACGGCGGGTTTCCCTCCGGACGCGCCGTGAACTTCTCCAACAAATTGAATCCGCGCCAGCGCGGCAGCCGCTTCGGACTGGGGTCGGGAAGCTCGGGGCGGGGGGCAGCCGTGGCGGCCCGGCCTTTCCATGCCGACACCGCCAGGGCGGCGCCACTGAGTCGAAGGAACTGGCGACGTGTCATGCGACCTGCGGGATGTGAGGGATGAGGATCCTGGTTGGGAAAAGGAACACTAGCGACCCGTCAACTGACGCACCATGGCCACCAGTTGCGCAGTTTGAAACGGCTTGGCCAGAAATGCGTCCGGCTTCACCGGGGAGTGCGCGTACACCTGTTCGTTCACCGTGCCGCTGGCCAGGATGATTTTCAGATCGGGCGCCACCACGCGGCATTGTTCGATGAACTCCATGCCATTCATCGTGTGCATGGCGTAGTCCGTGATCACCAGCGACACCCGGGCCGGGTCCGCCTTGACCGCCTCCAGCGCCCGTACCGGGTCGTCGAACGTCTCCACTTGAAATCCATGGGGCGACAAGACCATGGCGATCAGTTCCAGGATCATCACCTCGTCGTCCACCGCGAAGACGACGGGCCGGCCCGGCGGGACACTCGGATGGCTGCTGGTGGCTGGTGCGGTCATGCGTGACGATCGCCACGCCCAGTTAAAGGGCGGGCCCCCGGGACAGGCAAGAACGAACTGGACTGCATCCCTGCCCGCCCATGATACACGAAACCGGTCCCGGCCCGTCGCCGACCGGCAAAAGCCATCCCTCCGGAGCCCAGGCACAAAGCCACTGGCCACCGCGACCCGGCCCGCTCGCAGCGGAACGACCGCGCCCTTGGAACGCCATTTTGCGCAGGGTCTCGGTCCCGGAGCCGTCCGCCCGGTCCCCGCACCCGAACCCCCTACCAGCCCCGTCCTCCGAAGGGCATGCCACGTCCGGGCGGACTCGCGCGAACCGAAAAAGCTTGGCCCTCGGGTCCGTCCGACGGATTCGCGCGCCCTGCCGGGAGGAAGCTCCGGGGGCGGGTCGGGCCTTTGGGCTTTCGTCGTTGCCCGGCCCGGCACAGACTCGGCGCATGTCGCAGATCATCGCCATCGTCGGGCGACCCAACGTGGGCAAATCCGCCTTGTTCAATCGCCTGGCCGGTCGTCGCATCGCCATCGTGCACGATCAACCCGGGGTAACCCGGGATCGGGTCACCGCCGAGGTCGAATGGCGCGGCCGCCCGTTCACGCTGGTCGACACCGGCGGGATCGGACTGCGCCCCGGCGAAAAGGCACCGGACATCCTCACGGAGGCCACGCGCCAACAGGTGGAACTGGCGGTGGCCTCGGCGGCCGTGATCTTTTTCGTCGTGGATGTTCGGGAGGGACTGGTCCCCTTGGACGAAGAAGTGGCCGAGTGGCTCCGCGCCAGCGGCAAACCCGTCCTGGTCGTGGCCAACAAGGCCGACACCCCGGAATGGGACAGTCAGATCGTCGAGTTCGCCGAGCTCGGCTTTGAACGCATCTTTCCCGTGTCCGCCGAGCATGGTCGGGGGTTGGAACCGCTCATGCGCACTGCGCTGGCCCTCCTGCCCGGGCCCGCGCCGGTCGAATCTCCCGAGGAAACCTCAACCCCTCAGCCCCTCAAACTGGCCGTCGTCGGTCGCCCCAACGTCGGCAAATCTTCCCTGATCAATGCGCTCATCGGTTCGGCCCGCGTCATCGTCAGCCCCATCCCCGGCACCACCCGGGATGCCGTGGATGTGCCCTTCGAGATCGAAGTCGAAGGTCGCAAGGAATCGTACATCCTCATCGACACCGCCGGCCTGCGGAAACACCGGCGCCGCGCCGACGCCATCGAGTTCTTCAGCATCACCCGCGCCGAGGCCTCCATTCGCCGCGCCGATCTGGTCCTCTTTGTCCTGGACGCCGAGGCCGGAATCGTCGAGCAGGACAAAAAAATCGGCGGGCTGATCGTGGAAGCGGGCAAACCGTGTGTGTTGCTGGTCAACAAGTGGGACCTGTTCCACGAAACCGTGCAAAAGGAGTGGGCCAAACGCCAGGCCGGCGGCCCACGGGGCAAACGGGAGGAACGCCCCCCCGATCCCTTGCAACTCTTCGGCAGCTGGGTACGCGAGAAACTGTTCTTCCTCGACTACGCCCCCGTCCTCTTCACTTCGGCCGTGACCGGATTCCAACTCGACCGCGTGTTGGAAGCCGTCCGGTACGTCGCCGCCCAAATGCGCCAAACCGTGCCCACCGCCCTCTTGAACCGCACCCTCCATGAGGCGGTCGAGCGTCGGCAGCCCGTCAGCAAACAGGGACACCGGCTCAAGTTCTTTTACGCCACGCAAATCAGCCACACCCCGCCCACCTTCCTCATGTTCGTCAACCGCGACGAAGGCTTCTCCGAGCCCTACAAAAAGTACCTGGTGGGCGAACTGCGCAAGGCCTTTGGCTTCGAAGGCTGTCCCATTGTGCTCGTGCCCCGACCGCGCCCCCAAACCATCCCGCCCATCCGAAGCGACAAATCCGACCGCCGCGCGCGCGCCGAATCCGGTCGCCGCAAGAAGCCCGAGCCCTGACCCGGACGCGCAGCTCCCGCAGCGCGGGCACCGCGCCGCCCCGGCCGACCTCGCATCACTCCCGCACCGACTCCGCCGGCGCCGCCCCATCCGCCGTCCGCTCCGCCGGGGCGGTTCGCACAAGCCGAATCTGCCGGGACAAACCCACGGCCACCCCCGCCAGAATCACCACACTGCCCCACAGATGTCCCCAGTGTGGACGCTCGCCCAGCGCCACGGCGGCAATCCCCACCCCCAGCACCGGCTGCAAAAACACCGTCAGCACCGCCACATTCACTTCGGACTCCCGGATCACCGCAAACCACGCCACGTACCCGATCACCGTGCAGATCACCGACAGATATGCCAGCAGCCACCATCCCGGGGCCGGCAGGCTCGCCGCCGCACGCCACGCCGCCGGGCCGTCCAGGACCAGATTCGCCAGGCTCCCCGCCCCCAACGCCACGACCACGAGCTTGGCCAGGCCCACACGCCCCAACAACGGCTTGCCCATCACCGAATAGGCCGCCTCGCACACGAACGAGGAGAGGAACAACACATTCGCCGCCAGCCCCGGGAGGCGAAAGTCCGGACGCCACACCTCGGCCATCACCACCACCCCGAGCATGCCCAGCGCAAAGCCCAGCCAGCGCCGCGGTCCGATGTGTTCCCGCAGAAACACCGCCGCGGCAATCGAAGTGACCAACGGCTCCAACGCCATCAACACGGATGCATCCGTGGCCCGGCCCATCTGCACCCCGGCCACCTGCAGTCGCGGCGCCGCACAGAACACAATCACGCCCATCACCGCGGCCCTGACCAGATCCCGACCTCGCGGCGCCGTGCCCCCCAACCACGGCCATGCCACGGCCAGAAGCAACGCGGCCAAACTGTACCTCAGCGTGGCCAAACCCCCGGCGTCAAGATGCGGCGCCAACGCCTTGAAGGCAGAGTAGGTCCCCGCCCAAAAGGCGTTCATCACGATGAGGACAACCAGGTGCGCCGGACGCATGGCCGTGGCCGCTCAGCAAAGCCATCCGTCAGATGGGATGCAAGCCTTTCCCCGGCTGGTTTCCATCCCCTGCGAGCCACCCCGCACCCTGAGTCATGCAATCGGACACCGGCGAGCTGGGTGCCTCGAAACCATGACGCCAGCTGCCTTTCACGCGGAAGCTTGCCGGCAACACGAGCAACCATGCCTGCCGTAACGCGGGTGTTGAAGGTCCTTCCCCATCAACCCGCGCGAATGGCATCTCTACCTCCTCCTCGGCGCCCCATCGGCAGTTCAAAGCTGCGCAAAAGCAACGTCCTTCGCGCTCGGACAACAGCCATCAGCGCACCGCACCTCGCGACCGGTTGCCGCCCGGGTTCGCCCGGCCGATCAACGCCATCCGGCCATGAGAACTGTTTGCGCACGCCCACGTCCGAGCTCGCTTGTGCCCTCGCAATCGGCGACACCATGACCCGTCAGTGCACGGAGCATATCTCTTGGACACGCCGGCGAGGCTGATGGACATTCCCGTCACCGACCCCGCCGGCCCGCCGGCCCATTCCCCCCCGCTAGAACCCTCATACGTCACACCCCGGCATCCCTCCCGCGCCCATTGCCAGGGCGAAAGATTCGGACGGCAGGAGCTGTCTGCCGCTTCCACTCAAAACTCCAGGGTCACGAGCGGCCAAAAGCAAACCGGCCGTTGCTGCCGCAGTGGCCTTCACCTCTCATCTCCCGGAGACACGGCAGTTCCAAACATCCCGCAACCCACCGGGGCTCTTGACCACGAAATGTTGGACAAAGCACCGCTCTCCGTCCATGTCGCTGGGCCGGAGCCCGGGCAAACCGGGTGCCCACCACCACGTTGCTCGGAGCTCCGCGTTGACCCGGAGATGAACGACCCTGAGGGGCTCGCGGGAACGCAACACCCGGTCTCCCAGGGGACGCGCCGCCGGATCGCACATTCGGAGAACGGGACGTCCGACAACTCGGACCCGCTTGCGCGCTGTCCTGCCCGGAAGCCCCCCAATCCCACCGGCCCCGAAAAGAGTTGGGTGAGATCCACCGGCCCACCGCAGCTCTCGAGAACTGCTCACTACGAAAGCCGGGCCGCGGACGTTCTGCGAAAGTGCCTCTTGACGTTTCCTCCCCTGCGCAAGTCGTTCGCAAAACGCGACTTTTGCAACCCCCCGGTGCCGGTGAAAATCTCCGACGTTGATCAGTTGACACACGGGGCACATGCCTCTATAAGTGACCGTGCTCTTTGAGTGCATCACACAACGAACCGTTGTGTGAGTGCGCCGTGAGTAAGTGCCCCGTTTCCGCAACGGGGAGAATAGGGAAGCAGGTGAAAGCCCTGCGCGGTTGCGCCGCTGTAACGGGCGACGAAACGCCAAAAGGACCACTGTTCCAAAAGGAATGGGAAGGTCGGCGGAGTAGGATGACCCCGGAGCCAGAAGACCTGCTTACTCACGCTCATCAGGCCGACTGCCGGGTGGCAGCCCGGCCAAACAATCGCGCATAACGATTGGATGAGGGAATGACGAGCTTGTTCTTCCCGCAGGCCCGTTTTCCCCTGACCAACCCGGTCCGTCCCGGGATGGCCGAGGGTCCCTCTCCTATGCTCCCTGCGAGCAATCCGGGAGGAACATCATCCCATGACGAATCACGCAAACGCCTCGAGTCCGGTCGCTTCCGTAAATGCCGCGGCCTGCCTTCCTGACAACCCGGCCTGTCCAACAACGCAACAGGACGAGTCGGTGCCCATGGGTCCTGCCATCAGGACTCCGGCTGCGAAACCCTGTACGCACGAGGAGACCTCCCACGCGGTCGGCCGTCTCTCGCCTTGCGCCTGTCAAACGAGTCAGGACACCCGGGTCCGCAGCCTCCCCGTCGCCACCGCCTCCGCAGGTTCCGGCAACGGCGGCACTACCCACAACGCCCCGGTCGGACAGTCCCACTCTCCAAGAGCAGCGCGCCTCCAGGATGTCCTCGCTCGGGCCTGTGAAGCTCTCGGACTGACTTCCTGGATTCCCGCCCTCGTCGAAGAAACCCTTCGCCAGCTCCCCGAGGATGCAACACACGAGGAAGAGCAAAAGGCAATGCTTTTGGCGGCTCGCAGCCTTGTCGAGCAGGAGCCCGATCTGAGTTACGTAGCGGCACGCCTGCTCCTCGAGCGAATCTATCATGCCGCCCTGGGTGCACCTCCCCCGCATCAAAGCTGGGAAGATTGGCAACGTAACCGGTTTCCCGACTATGTGGTCCGCGGCGTCCAGGCCGGACTCCTGTCTCCCCAAATGCTCGGCTTCGACCTCCCTCGACTGGCAGCCGGGCTGCAACCCGCCCGCGACCGGCTATTTCTCTATCCCGGCCTTCAGCTCCTGTACGACCGCTACCTTCTGCGCGACCGGGACATACTCCTCGAGACGCCGCAATTCCTCTGGATGAGAGTCGCGATGGGTCTGGCCCTGGGCGAGGGCCCCTCCAAAGACCAGCGCGCCCTGGAATTCTACGACGTGCTGTCGACCTTCCGATATGTCTGCAGCACTCCCACCCTCTTCAACGCCGGCACGAACCATCCCCAGCTCAGCTCGTGCTATCTCAGCACCGTCCGAGATGACCTGGACCATATCTTCAAGGTCATTGCCGACAATGCCAAACTTTCCAAGTGGGCCGGCGGTCTGGGCAATGACTGGACCCCGGTGCGCGCCACCGGCGCCCTCATTCACGGCACCGGAGGGCGCAGCCAGGGAGTTATCCCCTTCCTGAAAATCGTCAACGACGTTGCCGTTGCCGTCAACCAGGGAGGCAAACGCAAGGGCGCCGTCTGCGTCTATCTGGAACTCTGGCATCTCGACATCGAGGAGTTTCTCGAACTGCGCAAAAATACAGGGGACGAGCGGCGGCGCACTCATGACATGAACACGGCCGTTTGGGTGCCGGATCTTTTCATGAAGCGGGTGCTCCAGGGGGGACCCTGGACCCTGTTCAACCCCGCTGAGGTTCCGGATTTACATGACCTCTACGGCCGCGCGTTTGAGGAGCGTTACGAACACTATGAGCGCGAGGCAAGAGCCGGCCGCCTCAGCCTCTGGAAGCAAGTGGATGCCACCTCCTTGTGGCGGAAAATGCTCACCATGTTGTTCGAGACCGGGCATCCCTGGATCACGTTCAAGGATCCCTCCAACGTGCGCAATCCACAAAGCCATGTGGGAGTGATTCATGGATCCAATCTTTGCACGGAGATCCTGCTGAACACCTCCCCCGAGGAGACCGCGGTCTGCAACCTGGGCTCGATCAACCTGGCCGCCCACCTCGTCCCCGGCGGCATAGACCGCCAGCAGCTCGCACAAACGATCCGTACCGCCATGCGGATGCTGGATAATGTCATTGACCTTAACTTTTACCCGATTCCCGAGGCTCAACGGGCCAACCTGCGCCATCGCCCCGTCGGCCTCGGCCTCATGGGCTTTCAGGACGCCCTTTATCATCTCCGCATCCCCTACGCGAGTCCTGAGGCGGTGGAATTTTCTGACCGGATCATGGAGTGGATCGCCTACCACGCCCTCTGGGCCTCCACGGAGCTGGCGGAAGAGCGGGGCGCCTACCCCTCCTTCCGCGGGTCCAAGTGGGATCAGGGTTATCTACCCGTCGATACCCTCGCCCACTTGGAACAACAACGCGGCGGATGGCTCGAGGTCGATCGCAGCACGACCCTCGACTGGCAGCCCCTCCGTGAACGCATCCGCCGCTTCGGATTGCGCAATTCCAACACCATGGCCATCGCACCCACCGCCACCATCGCCACCCCGGTGGGGGTGTCGCCTTCGATCGAGCCCACATACAAAAACCTCTATGTCCGTGCCAACCTGAGCGGCGATTTCCTGACATGGAACCGCGCCCTGGTGCGCGACCTGAAATCCCTCGGCCTTTGGGACGCGGAGATGATCGAGGACCTTAAGTATCACGACGGTTCCGTCCAGTCGCTCCCCAGGGTTCCCCGCGAGCTCAAGGAACTCTACCGCACCGCCTTCGAGATCGAGCCCGCCTGGCTCATCGAGTGTGCCAGCCGCAGACAAAAGTGGATCGACATGGGCCAGTCCCTGAACCTTTACCTGGCGCAGCCCGACGGGGCGCTCCTGAGCCACATGTATCTCCTGGCCTGGCGCAAGGGCCTGAAAACCACTTATTATCTCCACACCCGGGCCGCCACCCGGGTCGAGCCCGCAACCGTCGACATCAATCGCCGCGGGCTTCAGCCCCGTTGGATGAAGCACCGCTCTCCCAGCGCCGAAATCGTCGTCCAACGCGACCCCGCAACCGCCTGCTCCCTGCGGCCCGGCGATTCGGTGGACGCCCCCGAATGCGAGGCCTGCCAATAATCCCCCACGCGCACAGCCCTTCCGGGCCGCCGTGGCATTCTCGCATACCGTACTGCACATGAACACGTCTCGACTTGCCGTTCACAACCTCGGTTTCCCGCGCATCGGACCTCGCCGGGAACTAAAACACGCCCTCGAAAGTTTCTGGGCCGGTCGCAGTTCCGCCGAAGAACTGCTCGAAACAGCGCGCGTGCTTCGCGCCGAGGTCTGGCACGCACAACATCGCGCCGGCGTCGATTGGATTCCGTCGGGCGATTTCTCCCTCTACGATCACGTGCTGGACACCGTGGTGTTGCTGGGCTGCATCCCGCCACGCTTCGGCCAAATCGACGGTGAGCCTCCCCTGTCCACGTACTTCGCCCTGGCCCGCGGGCTGCCGGGTATCCCTCCGCTCGAACTCACCAAGTGGTTCGACACCAACTATCATCACCTGGTCCCCGAGGTCCGCGAGGGCCAACGCTTCCGCCTGGGCTCGGAAAAGCCTTTTCGGGAGTTCTCCGAGGCCACAGCCCTCGGCCTTCGCTCCCTGCCGGTTCTGCTGGGCCCCGTCACCTTCCTGGCGCTGGCCCGCGCCGAGACGCCGCGCATGGACAAACTCAAGCTCCTGCCGGCCCTCCTGCCGGTGTACGCAGAAATCCTGGACCGGCTGGCCAGCCTGGGAGCGACCTGGGTGCAACTGGACGAGCCCATTCTGTCCACCCCCCTAACCCCGGAGTGGCAACGGGCCCTCATCTGGGCGTATGAGCGCCTCCGGCTCTGGTCCAAATCCCCTCGCATCCTTGTCGCCACGTATTTCGGCGGCCTCGACGACAACCGGACCACCGCGCTGGAGTTGGCCGTGGACGGGCTGCACCTGGACCTGGTGCGTGCGCCGCACGACCTGGCTGCCCTGCTGCCGGTCCTTCCCCGCCATTGGGTCCTTTCGCTCGGCGTGATTGACGGACGCAACCCTTGGCGCTGCCGCCTCGACCGGGCCTGGGCCCTGGTCCGACGCGCCGTCAACGCGCTCGGCCCCTCACAGGTCTGGATTGCCCCGTCCTGCTCCCTGCTGCATGTGCCTCTTTCGGCACGCCTCGAGACACGTCTAAGCCCATGGCTGCGTGCCGAGCTGGCCTTCGCCCTCGAAAAACTCGAGGAGTTGAACCTGCTGGCCACCGCGGCTCTGCAAACCTCTCCTCCCGCCCCCCCAGACACAGGCGGCCCGGGTCCCTCCTCTCCCAACCCGAGGGAAATCCCCGAGGTCCGAAAACGCGTGGCCGCAGCCACCCAGCAAGAACCTCGTCGCTCCGCACCCGCCCACATCCGGCGCCAGCTCCACCAGCGGCGCCTCGCGTTACCTCCCCTGCCCACCACCACCATCGGATCCTTCCCACAGGATGCCGAGCTGCGGCGCATGCGGGCGCAGTGGAAACAGGGACGACTCGGCCCGGAGCAGTATCAACAATTCCTGCAACAACGCATCACCGCGTGCATCCGGATCCAGGAGGCCGCCGGCCTCGACGTGCTCGTCCACGGCGAGTTCGAGCGGAACGACATGGTCGAATACTTTGCCGAGCACCTGGCGGGTTTTGCGATCACTGATCACGGCTGGGTGCAGAGCTACGGCTCGCGCTGTGTAAAGCCTCCTCTCCTCTTTGGGGATGTTTACCGCCCGGCCCCCATCACTGTCCCCTGGTGGCAGCACGCCCAGGCCGCCACCCAACGACCGGTCAAGGCCATCCTCACCGGCCCGATCACCCTGCTGCAGTGGAGCTTTGTCCGCGAAGACCTGCCCCGGGACCAAGTGGCCTACCAACTCGCTCTGGCCATCCGGGAGGAGATCCGGGATCTGGAAGCCTCCGGCTGCTCCATCATCCAGGTCGACGAACCGGCCCTCCGCGAGGGCCTTCCCCTGTCCGCCCCGGACCAGGCCCTCTACCTCGAGTGGGCCCCTCGTGCCTTCCAGCTGGCCATCTGCCAGGCAAAGGATGAAACCCAGATCCACAGCCACATGTGCTACTGCGATTTCCGGGCCATCGAACCCGCTCTGCGTGCCATGGAGATCGACGTTCTTTCTCTGGAAGCCGCGCGGTCCCGCATGGAAATCCTCGACGTATGCCCCTCCTGGGCGCAGTACTTCGCCCTGGGCCCCGGAGTGTGGGACGTGCATTCCCCCCACACCCCCACCGTGGCCGAACTCACCGAGCGGATCCAACTGGCCCTCACACGAATTCCCCCGGAAAGACTCTGGATCAATCCCGACTGTGGTCTCAAAACCCGAAGCGCACAGGAAGTCGAAGCGGGCCTCAAAAACCTGGTAGAAGCCGCACAACGCGTCCGTCTGGCTCTTTCCCAAACCTGAACCTTCCACGGACACAATTCAGCAACCAACCATGAGCTGCTGCAACGTCACCACCGAACGACCCAAACCGTGGGATCTCTCACGCTTCATCAACCCGGAGCACAAACGACTGGTCAATTGCAAAACCGTCGATGTCAACCAGCTGGTCCCCATCAAATACCACTGGGCCTGGGAACACTACCTGAACGGATGCGCCAACCACTGGATGCCCACCGAGATCCCGATGCAGCGGGACATCGAACTGTGGAAATCCGACCAGTTAACCCCCGACGAGCGCAGGGTCATCTTGCGAAACCTCGGATTCTTCAGCACCGCGGAAAGTCTCGTCGGCAACAACATCGTCCTGGCCATCTATCGTTACATCACCAACCCGGAGGCTCGCCAGTACCTGCTGCGTCAGGCGTTCGAAGAGGCCATCCACACCCATGCCTTCCACTACATCTGCGAGTCCCTCGGCCTCGACGCCCGGGAGGTGTTCAACATGTATCACGAAATCAACAGCATCCATGACAAGGACCTCTTCGAAATGCGCCTCACCGAGGACATCTTGCAACCCGACTTTACCACCGAGACCACCGAGGGCCTGCAACGATTCGTGAAAAACCTCGTCGGCTTCTATGTCATCATGGAGGGCCTGTTCTTCTACAGCGGCTTCGCCATGATCCTCAACTTTCACCGCCAGGGACGAATGACCGGGATCGGCGAACAATTCCAGTACATCCTGCGCGACGAAACCATCCACCTCAACTTCGGCATCGATTTGATCAACGGTATCCGCATGGAAAATCCGGAAATCTGGACACCGACCTTCCGGCAGGAGTTACAATCCCTCATCGAACAGGCCGTCGAGCTCGAGGTCCTCTACGCACGCGATTGCCTGCCGCGGGGCATTCTGGGCCTCAAGGCAGAGATGTTTCGCGAATATGTGCAGTACATCGCCGACCGCCGCCTGGAGCGCATCGGGCTCACCGCCCGCTACCACTCCAAAAACCCCTTCCCATGGATGAGCGAGGCCATCGACGTCGGCAAACAAAAGAACTTCTTCGAAACCCGCGTCACCGAGTATCAGGCCGGAGGTTCCCTGCGCTGGTAGGTGTAAACCCGCGCCCTCCCGACCCAACGCCTCGGGATCGGCCGGCCCCCGCCACCGCAGTATCCCCGCAAATTGCCCAGTGCCCTCGCCAGGGCCCGGGCAACAGGACCGGGGAAAGCCGGTACGAACACGCCGTAATGGAGTTCAACCCGTTCTCCCCCGGGGCTGCCGCTCCTTGACTCCACCAAGATTCAGCCCCTGCGACCCCCGCGTCCTCCCAGCCTCCACACCGCACTCACCGCCGGCCCAGGCCCCAAATCAACCAGCAGGCCAGGGCCACCAGCAGGATCACCCACCAGAAATACCGCAACTCCCGCGCCGCCATTTCCATCACTCCCAGGGCGCGCGGAAACAAAACCAGCAGGACGCCTGCCACACCCGCCAAAAGCAAAATCCGCAGGATGGCTCGTTGGGGACCGGTCATGGTGATTCCGCAGATTGCGAAGCGTCCCCCAGCGGCAGCAGCAGCCCCGCACCGCTGGTCCCCGGGTCGGCCGGAACCACCAACGGGGCCCGGCCGTTCCATTTTTCCACCAGTTGCAACCGCAGAAAGGCCGGATTCAACCGCAGCGCTTCCCCCCGGATCCGGATCGCGCGGGCCTCACCCTCGGCGCGGATCACCGCGGTTTGCGCCTCGATCTCGGTCTGCATCTGCACGAACCGCGCCCGGGCCGCCTCCTGCTCGGCCACCATTTTGGCCTCGATCGCCCGCTCCAGCTCCTCCGACAGATCGATGTTCCGGATGACCAGGTCGTGGACTTCCAGCAGCGCGCCGATCTTCTCCCGCGCGTTGGCCAGGGCCTGCTGCTTGACCCGGTCCCGACCTTTCACAATCTGCTCGGCCGTCAGCAGGGCGGTCACCTCCTTCACGGCCTCCTGGACACGCGGCGCGATCAAACTGTCGAAGGGATCGCCCGCATACTGCCGGTAAATCTGCACCACGGAACTCTCCGGCACCCGGTACAGAACGCGCAGGTCCAGGGTGATCTGCTGCAGGTCCGAGGAGAAACAATCCGCGCGCAGCGGCGCGGTCCGTTGCCGGACGCTGACGGGAACGATCCGCGTCACCAGGGGCAGTTTGAAACCGAACCCCTCGGGCAAAAACTGGTCGGAGGCCCGGCCCAGGGTGACCTTCACCCCGCGGTGCCCGGGCGGAATGACGTAACTGCTGGCGCCGGCCAGCAGCACCAGCACGAAGATCCCCGCCGCCACGGCCAGCAGCCGCGGCAGCAGCGCCGGGATCACCACCTCAACGGGTCGATCGTGGGGATAATACGGGTTTCGCGGGCGCATGGTTGGTGGCTGGAATGGATCGCAACAACTCCGACAGTGACATCAGGACCGGGCCCCCGCCGACGACCAACGGCGGCATCCCGTCCCAACGGTCCACAATCTGCAGTTCCACGTAGGCCGGATTCTCCTTCAGGGCCTCGCCGCGGATGCGAATCGATTCGGCCTCGCCCCGCGCCTTGATCACGGCCGTGTCGGCTTCGATCTGGGCCCGTTGCTGCACAAACTTCGCCTTCGCCGCCTCCTGTTCCTGAATCATCTTCTGTTCGATGGCCCGCTCCAGCTCGGGCGTGAGCTTGATGTCCTCGATGACCAGGTCCTCCAGCACGACCAGTTCGCCCACCTTGCGCCGCGCCAGTTCTAGCGTGCGGACCTTGATTTCCTCGCGGTTTTTCACGATCTGCTCGGCCGTCTCCAGTGCCACCACCTCCTTCAGTGCCTCATGGACCCGCGGCGCCACCAGTTGGGCGAACGGCTCCCCCTCATAGTCGCGAAACAACCGAACCACGGCCGATTCGGGGATGCGAAACAACACCCGCAACGCCACCACGATTTGCTGCAGGTCGGAGGAATAACACTCGGCCGTCTCCCGGGCGGTCTGTTGCCGGATCGAGACCGGGTGGATCTCGGTGATCAGGGGCATCTTGAAGCCAAAGCCCTCGGCCTTGAACTGCTCGGACACGCGTCCCAACGTCACCTCCACCCCGCGATAGCCGGGTTGCACGACGTAGGTGCCGTTGGCGGCCATCAGCACAATCACGAACACCAGCAATGCGATGCCCAGCCACCGTGCCAACGTTTGAGGTTGCATGGTCATCCTCCGAAACCGAAACCCACCGTAAAGCGAATCGCCGCCCACGCAAGGAAAACCGGTCCGCCCGGGCCGGCGGGCCCAGATCCCCGCCCAATCTCCGGGCTTTCTTTTCCTGAAACAGCCCAGGACCCGAAGTGGCCCGTTCGCCACATCCGGTCCCCGCTCACACGCCTTGCCACCCCCGTGCCTGCAGCCTTCGGGTCCAGCCGCCACCGAAAGTTGCTGCCCGATTCTCATCCCGCGGCTCGAAACCTTCGCGTTGCCCTCTGGGGGGCGGAGCGAAAACGCGCTCGAGTGCCCACGGCCACATCCACGCGCCGTTCCAACTGAGGGACGCAGCCAGGGTCGCCTGTGCCAGCGCCCAGAGGCTCGACCCAAAGCCAACCCCAAGAGACGTCGTGGCCCTGTGGACACGCAGACAAAGCCCAGGGATCTCATTTGTGTGCCCCAGCGATGCTGACGGCGAGGAGGTGCCCGGCGGGGGACGGCGTGGGCCCAAACTCCAAGAAGCCGTACTTGAGGGAAATCCACAAATCGAGCTGGCAGACCCCACCTGAACCAGCTTCACGGGTCCACCGGATTCATGCGAGAAACAGTCCCCGTTTTCGTCCCGCTACGGCCCCGTGACCGGGCCCCGGGTTCCGGACGGAGCGCTGCCTGTTCGTTCCCTTGGCCACTCGCAAGGCGGCGCGGACCGCACAACCTGTCCTTCCCGAGCATGCGGGGCGGATTGGAGATGCCGAGCGATTGGGGCATGGGAGCGCGACGTTACTTTGGCGTTTTCCTGGCTGTCGGGCCGGGTGGGGAAGGCCGGTGTCCCGGGCGCCTGAGTCGCGCGGGATTGCGACGTTGCACAGCCATGGCAGGTTCCCCCATCAGGGCCCTGCGCCTCCGCGATGGACGGCAACGAATGCGAACGAACCCCACGCTTCGTACGGTGCATTGACGCGTGAACCAGGGGGCGCCTAGAGTTCCACGGAGCGCCGCAAAGCATCCAGAAATCGGCTGTGGAACATCCCAACCGGCCCATTCGAGTCAAGTTTCTGTCCAAGGCGTGTCGGGAACGGAATCTCGACGCGTGGCTCGGGCGATTTCCCGGGGGCGTGCCACGGTGGGGACGCTGCGAGTTCCTGTTCGATCCGGCGGCGCGGGAATACGACTGGCTGGTGGTCTACGACGATCTGCCCTCGGATCCGGGCCGGGATTGGGAGCCCCTGGCCTGCCCGCCGGACCACACCCTCTTGATCACCGCCGAGCCGAGCAGCGTCAAGGTGTACGGTTCGCGTTACACGCGACAGTTCGGCTGGGTCCTGACCAGCCAGGAACCCTGGGCGCTGCGCCATCCACGGGCCATCCGGTGCCAGCCCGGTTTGGTCTGGTACTACGGCGCCACGGGCCACGGCGACGCCGTCATCAGCCCGCGCGGTCGCTATGATGCCATCGTCCAAAACGTCCCCCTCCAAAAAACGCGGGTCCTCTCCGCGGTTCTATCCTCCAAGAGCATGCGGCATACGCTGCACCACCAGCGCGTCCGTTTCGTGACCCGATTGCAGGCCGTCCTGCCCGAGCTGGATGTGTACGGTCACGGCTGGAACTATGTGCCCGACAAGGCCGACGCGTTGGATCCCTACCGCTTCCATCTCGCGATCGAGAACCATGTGGCGCCCCATCATTGGACCGAGAAACTCGCCGATGCATTCCTGGGCGCATGCGTCCCCTTCTATCACGGATGCCCCAATTACGCAGACTATTTCCCCGAGGAAAGCGTCATTCCCATCGACATTTTTGATTTCGATCGCTCGCTGGAGATCATCCGGCGCGCCATCCGCGACCGGGAGGACGAGAAACGGCGCCCGGCCGTTTTGGAGAGCCGCCGACGGTACCTGGAGCGCTACTGGCTGTTTGCCCAGGTCGCAAGGCTCATCGAGGAACGGCACCCCGTCGTCTCCGGAGCCGCAACCGCCGGGGCACGCATTGCCAGCCGGTACCGCGTGCGCTCTGAGTGCTGGTGGGGCGCGGTGGAGGAGTTGACGGAAAAATGCGCCGTGCGCGTCCGCTGTTTGCTGAACCGGCGACACCAGCGCATGCTGGCGTCTCCATGACCCGCGGAGCGGTGCCCTTTCGGGCCGGTCTTCCACCGGCACATCCAAAGGCACGACCCCCCACCTCCGGAGGCTCCACCGTGGAGAGCGACTCCAAGGCATGCTCCCTAGGAGGCGGGACAAACGTGTGGACCTGAGTCGGGTGCCTCTCGCCACGTCTGCACCAGAAGAGCCCAAACTTCGTCGACCTCGAGGTCTCGGAGCCGGGGGCGTTGCAGCCACGCAACGCTCGGCCCGTTGGGCCGGACCACGAAGGGATCGGAAGCCGCACTGTACAGCACCACGGTTGGGGCGCCCACCGCGGCCATGAGATGGACCGGCCCGGTGTCGTTCCCCACCACCGCCAGGGCCCGACGCGCCAGAGCGGCAAGCTGACCAAAATTGGTGCGGTCCGCCAGGTTCAGGACGTGCGGAGCCAGGGCCATGAGCTCTGCCAGGGTGGCCTGGTCCGACCGCGTGCCCACGGCCACGCATGCCACGCCGTCCGCCTGGAGGCGGTTGGCCAGGGCGGCGAAGGAGGAGGCCGGCCAACGTTTCTCGGGCCGATGTGCCGAACATCCCGGAACCAGGATGACGTAGCGTTGCGGAAGCGAGAACGCCGAGAGGTCGCCGTCCAACCAGGACAAATCGGCCGGGCCGGCCCTGGGAACGCCGGCCGCTTCGAGTTGCCGGAGCAATCGTTCATACGCGGGCAGGCGCTGGCCCCGAAAATCCGGGCGCGGATGGGAACAGCCTCGAACGGGCCCGGACCATTCGGGCTTTCTGCGCCCCAACAGGTGGAAATAGAGTGCGGTTCGGTCGTTACCCTGCAGATCGTAAACGCGCGTGAAGCCGGCGTTGCGCAAGGTGCTGCCCCACCTCAGCCACTGAAGCACCCGGCACCAGGAGAGCCGAGGCTCGGCCCAGACTTCGTCGAACCACGGCATGGTCTTCGCCCATGTTGCATACGCCGGGCGGGTCAACAGGACGATTCGATCCCTGCGATGATGGGTCCGGATCGCATGAAATGCGTCGAAGGCCAGGACAATGTCCCCGAAGGCTCCGAGTTTGATGACCAGGATGTTCTGATTCACTGGGGAATCCCACGGGCCAAATGACGGGCGCGCACGGTTTCCAGTGCGGCGGACAGCTGCGGCGCGGTCGCCTCCAGGGTATAGCATTGCTCGACCTTCCTGCGTGCGGCTGCCGCCAAACTGGAGCGGAAACAGCCCTCGAGGAGGAGTCGCTCCAGGGCCTGCCCCATGGCCTGCCAATCCCCGCGAGGAACCACCAGACCGGTTCGTTCGTGCTCGACGATTTGGCGGGGGCCTTCGGAGTCGGTGACGACCACTGCCACTTCGTGGGCCATGGCCTCCAACAAGACACGCGAAAAGGCCTCGGTCCAGGAGGGCACACAAGCCAGCGTGGCACGCCTCCAAAAGGCCGTCCGGTCCGTGATCCAGCCGGGCAGTTCCACCTGCTCTTGCAATTGCAGGGTGTTCAACAATTGCAACAGCCGGGGCCGTTCCGGGCCGTCGCCGGCCAGTACGCCGCGGAAGAGGTGACCCCGGGCCTTCAACCAGGCGAGCGCGCGCAGGAAAAGATCGAAGCCCTTGATAGACACCCATCGGCCCATGGCGACAATGACCGGTGGGGCGGTCGGACCCGTTCGTCGCGCAGCGGGCAGTTCCGGCAACATGCTGGGAATGTGGAAGACTCGCGCGGCTTCCACGCCCGCGCGGATCAGCGCGTCGCGCTGATCGGGCAGGATGGCAATGAACCCGTCACAACCGAGGATCCGGCGGAAGCGGTAGTTCGGAAGGCGCGCCACGACGGGCCACCGACCGCGGGCGGCGCGCAAGACGAGCCGACCGGCTCGATTCCCATGGCATACCACCACATCCGGCCGGGCCTGGCGCAGCCGGCGGCGAACCTGCCAGACCGTCCAGGGATCCCAGTGGGACCAGATGCGGGTGGCGAGGACCGGGACACCCAGCGCTTCCACGTCGGGTCGTACTGCGGCCCGCCCGTCCAGCAAGGAGACCACCTCGTGACCTCCGGCCCGCAAGGCGAGGTGATAGACCACGAAGCTCTCCTCCAGCCCGCCCCGCCCACGGCCGAGCATGACGTTCGCCACGCGCATGATTTGCCCTGCAGAATAACCGCGGGGTCCCGGACGACGCAATGGGAGCCCGGCGCGCGGCCCGGCGCCACACCCGGCCGCCCGTGGCAACGAAACGCGGGCCCACTCCGCAAACAACCAGGACGGTTCCCAAAGCTCCCTGGCCCCCCGGCCCGCCCACAGCGTTCTCCCCAGGGACGTGCGCGGGATTTCGCGACCGCAACCGACGAGTCTTTGGCAAAGCGCGGACCGGACGGAAAGGCGGGCCACCCCGTACAGTTCTGGTCCGGGCCCCGAGTTCGAACTCTCCGCTCCCGTTTGTGGGCGGCGCTCGGAGAGTTCGGACCCGCTTGGACAGAAGACTTCGCTCGCCATGCGTGGTGTCCTCCGCGCTTCGCAACGTCGGGATTGCCCCAATCGGAACGCGTAGAAGCGACCAGACCGGTTTTGACAACGCGGGCCGGGTTCCGCAGGTTGAGCCCGATGGAACGGTCACCGGTTTCCTCGCATCTGCGGGAGCAGGCCCGGATTCTGAAGGCACTCGCGCATCCGGGGCGGCTGCGGATTTTACAGGAACTGGCCGAGGGCGAGCGATGTGTGTGCGATCTGGCGGCGCTGCTGGGAGTACGGGTGCCGACGGCCTCGCGTCATCTGGCCCTGTTGCGGGAGGCCGGCATCGTGGAGGACGAAAAGCGCGGGGCTCAGGTTTTCTACCGACTTCGCACGCCGTGCGTCCTGAACTTTTTTGAGTGCGTGGCGGCAGTGCAGGAAAGCCGGGAGGAAACGAGACGCCGCGCCCGAAAGCGGAACCGCAATTCAGGCTCGGTCCGGGGACGGGCGTGACTGCCGCAATGGGCGGGGGACATGGACCCGCGCGGCCGGCGCGTTGAGCCGGAGCGAGCAGGCCCGGGTTCTGCCGGGGATGGGCGAAACCGCCACCGAGCACGCTCTCCGTCCCACGGCGCGAGGCAGTCCGGTCGTTATGGCTGCAGAACCGCGCTCGCCGACCACACTGCGAGGGAGGCCGGAGCCCCAACCCCATTTCGAATCCCCGTTGGCCCGCACAAAGAGTGAACGCGCCGCAAATCCTCCGTCGTTCCCTCCGGCGGTTCCCCTGGATCGGCGCTCGATCGCGGGCCGGAGCACGCTCGGGGTGGCGGGGCCGCTTTTCCGCTTCTGGGGCGAGCACAGGGTGGGGCAAATTACCGGTCCGCGGCGGCAGGTGCGGTTTGGAGCAAAGGTTGCCGCCAGCGCGGCATCGGCTGTTGCGCCCGGGCCCTTCGCATCCGGTGGGGAGGGGCCGGCCCGGATTCAGGTGCCCGTGGCGGACCGGAACTTGAGTGCGGCCTCGATGCGGGAGCGCACGTGCAGCTTGTGATAGACATGCCGCAGGTGCCAGCGCACGGTGCCGTCTGTGAGCCCGAGTCGTTGTGCGATTTCCTTGTTGGAATGACCGGCGGCCAGCAGTTCGAGGATCTCTCGTTCTCGCGGCGACAATTCTTCGACCTGGGCGGCCGCGGTCACCGGTTCCCGGAAGGAAGCGATGACCTTGCGGGCGATCTCGCGGGACATGGGGGCTCCGCCCTGACGGACCTCGTGGATGGCCGCTCGCAGTTCCTCGGGCGTGCAACGTTTCAGCAGGTACCCGCACGCCCCGGCGCGCAGGGCTTTGAAAATCCGGTCGGTGTCCTCGTACACGGTGACCATGATGATTTGCAGGTCGGGCAGAAGCTGTTTGAGCTGCGCGGTGCACTCGATGCCGGATTGGTTGGGGAGCTGAATGTCCATGAGGACAATATCGGGTCGGTGCCTGGGAATGGTACGGAGGGCCTCCTCGGCGGTGGCACAGGCACAAACGACGCGGCATTCGGGATCCGCTTCCACGAACTCCGCCAGACTTTCCCGGATGATCCGATTGTCTTCGACGATGGCGACCGTGGTCATGAGGAGGCCAAACGCGGCAACCAGAAGCGCAGGGTGGTCCCCTGTCCCGGGGCGGTTTCGATTTGAAATCGGCCACCCAGTTTCTCGCAGCGAGCGCGCAAGTTCTCCAGGCCATCCATGCCGGGTTCGGCGGAGGCCGCGGGCAAACCGCGCCCGTTGTCCTGCACGGTCAGGCACAGATGGTCGGGCCCGGCGTCGAGTCGAAAGCGCACCTCGGTGGCACCCGCGTGACGGACCACATTGGTGAGCGCTTCCTTGAACGCCAGGAAGAGGTGATGTCGCCGAGGGGAATCGACCGGCAGATCGGCCGGCGCTTGCGTTTCCTCCAGGCGCCAGGCGATGCCCGCGGCCCCCAGAAATCTTTCCGCGTGGAGGCAGAGGTAGCTAATCAACGAGCCCAGGGTATCGTGCCGCGGGTTCATGGCCCAGACGATCTCGTCGAGGGCAGTGACCATCTGGCGGGCAGTGGCTGCGGCCTGCTCCAGGTACTCGTTGCGCCGTTCGGGGCGGGTTTGGGGAGCGCGGGCGCGGTCCAGCAACATGGCAATCTCGGTCAGATCCGATCCCAACTCGTCATGGAGATCGCGGGCCACGCGTGCCCGTTCCTGCTCCAGAGCCTGCTGCTGCTCCAGCCGCTGTCGGGCGCGGATCTCTCGTTCCAGAGCCGCGCCCCGACGTTCCACCTGGCGGTGCAACTGGGTGATCCAAAGGGTGGCCAGGAACAACACCCCGGCCAACGCTCCCATCAGTCCCAAGAGGCGTTCCAGCGTCCAAAAGGGCGGGCGCGCCAGGATCAGGAATTGGTCGGCCGGGCCGACCAACACCTGGAATGAGCCGGCCTCGAGGGCGCTGGCCGGTCGAACCGGATGGACCGCACAAACGCCGGTGACGCGAACGCGGCTGCCCAGGGCCGGCTCCGGGGGCGGATCCGGCCGGTCCCAACGAATCGCCAGCAATCGCAGGCCGCGTTGCAGTTCAAAGACCCGGCCGTCTTCGGCGCGTCGCCGCTCCACCAACACGCCTTCCGCTTGCACGCGCCGAGCATCGAGTTGGGCGGGGTTCCACTCCTGTTCGGGCAACGGCCACGGTTCCGGGAGCGGGGCGCGCTGCCCCGTCGAACGGACGCGGGCTTCGCGCAACACGGGAGAGCTTCGCACCGACAAATCAGGGAATCCCACGACTTCCAGCCAGTCGCCCGGTTCCAACCCCGGCGTGTCCGTTTTCAACCAGGCGCGGAAGCCCGCGCCGTTTTCCGAGAGAAACAGTTCCCGGCCGCTGCGGTGTAACAACTGGCCGCTCACACGGACGCGCTGGAAAAGTCCGGCGGCTGGATCGAACAAGCGGAGGGCCGCTGCGGTTTTCAGCGGCCGGTCGAACCAATCCCGGGGTGGCGGCTGTTCCACGTGAACTTCCGCGCCATACAGCCGAATCGATCCGGCCCGCACCTGGTGGGTTTGATAATCCCAGGTGGCGAAAAGGCAGCCCCGGATCCGGACCAGCGCATCTTCGAACTGCCGGAATTGTTCGGGCAGCAGCCCGGGTACCCGCAGTTCGACATCCAACAACCCTTCGCGCAATAACAACGAGACCCGGTTGGAGTGCACGGCGGTGACCACCCCCTCCAGCTCGATCCACTGCGCGTCCAGACTGCCGTTGAGCAACTGTTCCCACGCCGGGCGCACCGGCTCGGGCCAGCGGCCCAGGCCTCTTATTTCCAGACGCCTGGCCTGCACCATTGGGGCAAACAAGCCCGGATCGGTAATCCCTTCCACCCGCACCCACTCCCCGGCTCGGGGCAATCCCGCCCCTTGCCCCGATTCATCGACGACATACAGGCCCCGGGTCGCATCATGGACAACGACGGCCTGGTGTTCCGGAAGCACACAGGTCACGGTGCCTTCCATCTGCACCGGGTACTGCCGCTGGGCCGCCTGCCGACTCAGTCCATGCACGGCGGCCGCCGTTCTCAACACGGGCAAACCGCCGGGGCCGGTTTCGGCCCCCTGCTCATGTGTCTGCCCTGCTGGTTCCAGATGCTCCAGCCCCGGCACCAGCCATCGACCCGCGGCGGCCACTCCATCTGCTCCCACCACCGGCAGACACACTCCGCACAACCGTGCCCGTCGTCCCATCCAATCCTCGGCCCGCGTGGTCCCTCGCGGTGTCACCGTGGCCTGCATTCGGCTCCCGCCGCCGGAAACCTCCAGGTTCAGCCGCTCATCATCGGTGGCAGCCCAGGTTACGATGCCCTCCGTGCAGGCCCACACGGCTTGCGCCGCCGCCCACGGTTGTCCCGGCAAGAGGTGCACAGGCCGGGGCAGGTCCTGCCAACCCAGAAGCTCCACCGCCAGGGTGGGGTTTCCCACAAACAGGCGACTCCCGTCGTCGGACCCCACAGTGAAGGTCCACAAGCCCGATCGCGGCACGTGGAGGAAACCGTGGAACACCAGAGCCACCCGCTCGGTGCGAGGCGCCCGGCGCACATCCCACACGTCGCAGGTTCCCTCTTGCAGCAGCCTGGCCCGTGACCAATCCGGCAGGCTTTCCCCCTCCGCCTCGAAAGCCTGGAAGCTCAGACCCGGCTCCCAAACCTCGTTCTTGTCCGGACCCTTGAGACGAAACAAAGCTTCGGGCGGGACGGCCGCCGGGGCCTGATTTGGACCGCACCACTCGACCTCCAGGCGCGCCTCGTCCCTCGCGTTGAACCACTCCAGTCGCACCGGATGTCGCCCTGCCTCCAGGTACACCGCGCCTGATTTGGTCTTGAAGGCATGGACCCCGTCGTTGTCCACCACGGGGCCCACGGGGCCAAGGCGAACCCAATCCCCGCGTTGCTGCGCCAGGACTCGTCCGCGAATGCGCACCACTCGACCCGGCGCGGGCGCGGCCCCCTCCCAATTCAACTCCAGAAGGCCAATCTGCCCCTCTTGGGCCAACACCAGCCGTGACTCCGCCCGGCCGGCCCAGAGCACCACCCCGGTGAGGTCCAGAGCCACCACCCGACCCGGGTTGGCCGCGCGAAGCAAGGCGTCCAGCTGGTGGATCTGCGCAGGGTTGTCCGGGGCCGCGGCGCCCGCCACGCCGGTCCACCCGATCGCACTCCAGCAGATCCATCGGGACAGCCACAGTGGCCATTGCTTCCCCATTGGATGCGGCTCAGGCTATCCCCCGCCCGTGGTCCGAGCAATGGGTTTCCCGACAAGCCCCGCGGATGGCAATCCCGGATGCGGGGGCTGACGACAAAGGGCCGGGCAAGGCCCGGTTCAGGCATCCCTTCCCCTCGGGCGGCCCCTGCAGAGCGTTTCCGCCCTGTGTGCAAATCCCTTCTCCGGCACGGCCTCGAAATCCGCGCCCGAGAGGAGGAGGCACTCAGCCCCGGCGCCTGCGGAACGTCTGCATCGTGGCGGACAAGGAACGGCGCTCGTGACGTCCTCTGGTCTTTCCCAGGCGAGGGCCCTTCAAGATTCGCCGCCCTTCAAGGCCCTGCCGAGATTGCCTCAGTACGCCAGGGCCCGCGCCGCCTGTTCGGCCCACCCCAGCGCCCGCGCAGGGAACAAGCCCAGGTACAGCATCCCCACAACACACACCGCGGCCGCAAAGCGCAGAATCTGCGGCAACTCCACCGGCGCTGCGTTCTCCGCGGGGCGATCCCACCAGAGCACCCGCACCACTCGCAGATAGTAATAGAGGGAAATCACCACCCCAACCACGGCCACTGCGGCCAACCCCCAGTACGCCGGTTGTTGTGCGGCCTGCTCCACGACCGATCGAATCAGCAGGAACTTCCCGAAGAAGCCGGCCAGTGGAGGAATCCCCGCCAACGAAACCATCGCCAGCGTCAAGGTCGCCGCCAGGAAGGGCGCCCGCTCATGTAACCCTGCCAGGCCGGAAACATCCTCCGCGGCCAGGTGCCGCAGCACCAGCGTCACCACCAGGAACGCGGCCAACACCGTCAACGCGTAAGCCAGCAGGTAAAACAGCACCGCCGATTGTCCGGACCGGCTCAACGCGGCCACCCCCAGCAGCAAATAACCCGCGTGTGCGATGCTCGAATATCCCAGCAGGCGTTTCAGATTCCGCTGGGGCAGGGCGCACAGGTTCCCATAAAGGATGGTGGCTCCCGCCACGACCATGGCCAGGGTCGCGCCGCGCTCGGTTACCTCCGGAACCGCCGTGAAGAGGAACCGCAGCAACAACACCACCCCCGCCGCTTTCGATCCGGCCGCCAACAGAGCCGCGGTCGGGGTGGGCGCCCCTTCATATACGTCCGGGGCCCACACCTGGAACGGCACGGCCGCCAGTTTGAATCCGAGCCCCGCCAGGATCAGGACCACGCCCGCTACGAACAACGGATGTTCCGCGTACCCATCGGAGACCATCGCCAGTTCGGCGAAATGCATGCGGCCGGTCGTCCCCCAGACGAGTGCGATCCCCAGGACCATGAAAGCCGAGGCCAGCGCCCCCAGGATCAGATACTTCACGCCCGCTTCCACGGAGACCCGCCGGGTCCGCTGATACGCCGTCAGCACGTAGAACGTCACGGTCATCAGCTCCATGGCCACAAACAGAAGCACCAGATCCTGGGCGGAGGCCGCCAGCATCATGCCGCTCAACGCAAACAACACCAGCGAGTAGTACTCCGTCACTCCCCCGCGGAAGCGATCCGCAAACTCCACGGCCATCAACAACACCACCACCCCGGTCAGCAGAAACAACCGCTTGAAGAACAGGGACAGAGCATCCTGGACAAACCGCCCGCCGAAGGCCGTGCCGGTCTCCGCCAGCCCGAACGCCCCGGTGCAACTCAGGACCAGCAGCAACCCCAACCCCGCGGCCGCAGCCAGACCCAACGGCCGCCGATACCCGGCCGGCAGCCACAGGTCCGCCAACAACAACAACACACCCAGCATGACGACCGCGATCTCCAGGGTTAACAGCCCGACATTCATGTGCGACGCTCCCAAAACTCCGCCCAGCCTTGCAAAAGCCCTCTGACAGGTCAATGACCCGGCCGGTCGGTGCCGGTCCCGGGGGCCGTGGGCATGGTGCACGCGTTCCGGCCCGGCCCCGGCAACGGCTCAACGCACCAGTTCAAACGCGTAGCCCTTCAGATACTCGGTCTCCGGAATCATCGGGATCACGGGATGGTCCGGCCCCTGACTGAAGGTGGCAATCCGACGCAGGATTTTGCGGGTGTCATAGGCGGCGGCCAGGATCACATCGAGGAACGTCCGCGCATCCACATGATGCGAACAACAAAACGTCGCCAGCACCCCGCCCGGGCGCAACAGCTTCAGGGCCCGCACGTGAATCTCCTTGTAACCCCGCAACGCATCCGGCACCGACGCGCGCGTCCGCGTGAAGGACGGCGGGTCCAGGATGATGAGATCGAACTGCGGCACGGGTTTCTCATGGGGCCGGGCCTGGGTGCGCGCCTTGAGCCAGTCGAACACGTTGACGGCCTCGCCGGTGCAGCGGTCTTGCAGCCCGTTCAAGGCGGCGTTGCGCAGGGCCGCCTGCACGGCCGCCTCGCTCTGATCCAGCAGGTGCACATGGGCAGCCCCCGCCCGGGCCGCATGAAGCCCAAACCCGCCCAGAAAACAGAACGCATCCAACACCCGCGCCCCGCGGGCCCACCGGGCCACCTCGAGATAATTCAGCTGCTGGTCGAGATACAGCCCGGTCTTGTGCCCCGTCCACAAATCCACCTCGAACGTCAGCCCGTTGATCCTCACCGGGTGGGCGGGAGGGCGGCCAGCCGTGGCCGTGGGGGAAGGGGTTCCTTCGTCGGCCGCGGGTCCCGTCGCTGACGGTGCGGGCCATTCCCCCGCCAGGACGCCCTCCACAACCGGCAACCCCTCGAATTTCCGGGCCGCTGCGTCGCTCCGTTCCAGGATCGCCCGCGGCGCCAGGACCCGTTGCAGCGCCTCGACGATTTGCGCCTTGCGCTGCTCCATCCCCAGCGAGGAGATCTGCAACACCAGCACCTCCTCGTACTTGTCCACGATCAGCCCGCTCAGGAAGTCCCCCTCGGCATGCACAACACGAAACGAACTGGCCTGGGGCATGTGCCGGCGGCGCACCTCCAACGCGGCCCGAATGCGGCTCTCAAAAAAAGCCGTGTCGACCGTCACGCGTTCCGGCGACAACAACCGCACCCGAATCTTGGAGCGCGAATGGTAGAACCCCACCCCGAGGAATCGGCGCCGATGATCCTTCACCTGAACCAGCGCCCCGTCCGGCACCTCCGCCGTCACCCGCAGCACCGAGTTCTCGTACAACCAGGGATGCCCGGCCACCAAGCGATCCGCTTCCCCCGGCTTCACATAAACCGTTGGTAATGTCGTCATTCTGGCCCTCTCCTTCCGCTTGTAAACAGCTCCGGCTGACCCCTCGTGCCGCGGCCCGGGGCCATGCCTCCACGCCGCCGGGATCGCCGGAGCGACCAACCTACGCGCAGCAGACCCGGGTTGCAACCGCCAGAGTTGGCCGAACCGGCAAAGCCTGGCTGCGCCGTGCCCGCGGTTGTGGAGATCTGAACCATCATCTCCGGCCAAGGGAAGCCATCCCGGCCCCGGGGCCACGGTCACCGCCGACCAGGCTGTCGGAAACAATCCGACAGACATTTGCGCAGGATGGTTCGAGCGGCCCCAACGGCACTGCGTATAGACAGCCGGCACCCGGCCCGAATTCCCCGCCGTGCTGAACTTCATGCGATGGTGCCGGCCGATCATGGCCCAGCGGGCCATTTTATCAATGCCGCAGGCACGTGGCAGACAACTCGCACGCGGGTTTTCCACTGAGCACCGTCGGCGGCTCCAGATTGGGGGACAGTAGCCGCCTCGAGGCAGCGGACCCGGAATCCAAATCCAACTCCTCGCTCCGGAGGATGGCCATTTCGGCCACCCGGCCGGCCAAGGTTCGATCCCCGACTTTCGGAGGAGACTTTGTTGCGACCGGCCGGCTTCCCCCGGCGGCTGCCTTGCTTGAGTTCTTCCTCTCGGGCGCGCTTGGGACCCGTGGGATTGGCGACCGGACCGGCCGCCGATGCAGCCTTTGTCCCTCGTTCCTTTCTGGTGATCCATGGGCGCCGTGGGCTCCCTGCGCCGCAGCCTCCTCCTCTCTGGGGCTTTGTTCTAAACGCTTGATGGGCTGTCCTCCGCTTGCTCCGCCCGGGTTGGCCATGACCGCGGCCGGAGGGCGCGTGAACCAGCCGATGCGGCGGGACAAGTGCCCGGTCGCCGACCTCCAAGGGTTCGAAACCCTCGTCGATCTGCGGCGCCGCCCGCGTCCACAGGCTGAGCCGGGTGCCACCTGCCGGGATGCAAGCGAGCCTCGCAGACCCCGTGGTTCCGGTCGCGCGATCCGGAAAGGACTCCTCGGCGGGCGTGCCGGCTTGGGAAGGTTCCCTTGAGGGCAGTCCGAGGGGCTGCTAGGTTGGGGCGATGGCAGCGACGATGGCACCGCCGGCAACCCGGGAAACCACAGCGCCTACCGTGGCGAGATCGGCCGAGGCGCAGCGGGAGGTCTTGACGCGCGAGATCCTGGATCTGAAGCGCCGGCTCAATGCGGTCATCCTGGCCCACAACTACCAGGTGCCGGAGATCCAGGATCTGGCCGACTTTGTGGGGGATTCCCTCGGACTGTCGCAACAGGCGGCGCGGACCCGGGCGGACGTGATCGTGTTCTGCGGGGTGCACTTCATGGCCGAGACGGCCAAGATTCTGAACCCCGAGAAGCTGGTGGTGTTGCCGGACAAGGAGGCAGGCTGCTCGCTGGAGGAAAGTTGCCCGGCAGAGGCCCTGGCCGCGCTGCAACGGACGAACCCCAACTTTTACACCATCGCTTACATCAACTGCAGTGCGGCCGTGAAGGCGCTGAGCGACGTGATTTGCACCAGCGGCAATGCGGAGAAAATCGTCCGCGCGGCGCCGGCGGACCGGGACCTGTTGTTCGTACCCGACGAGAACCTGGGCCAGTGGGTCATGGAACAGACAGGGCGTCCGATGACGCTGTGGCGCGGGCATTGTTATGCGCACGTGGAATTCCGGCGGGACAGCCTGTTGCGCCTGAAGGCCCAACATCCGCAGGCGCGAGTGGTTGTGCACCCGGAGTCGTTGCGGGAAGTGCGCGAGCTGGCCGACGTCATCTGCTCCACCGAGAAGATGATTCAATGGTGCAAGGCCAGTCCGGATCGGGAGTTCATCATCGTGACCGAGTCCGGCATTTTGCACCGCCTGCGCAAGGAATGCCCGGACAAGACGTTTTACTGTGCGCCGACGTACGATGTGGGGCGCATGCCGACGGACGCCTGCCGCTGCAGCGAGTGCAAATACATGAAACTCAACACACTGGAGAAGCTGCGCGATTGCATGCGGCGACTGGAACCGCGGATCGAGTTGCCGCGCGACGTGCTGGAGCGGGCGCGGCGGCCCATCGAACGCATGCTGGAGATCTCGGCCCGGCCTTGAACCGCGTGGTTCCCGGGCCGGGGTCACAGGGCTCCTCGGAGGACGCGATGGCGGGGAAGCTCCCGGAGACCGGAAGGGTCGAGGGTGTCCGAATCATGAGTGCTGGCCGGGTGGACCGATTGGAGTGGGAACGCCGGCTGTGGGCGCGGGGGATCCGGTGCGTCGCCGGAATGGACGAGGCGGGGCGGGGTCCTCTGGCGGGCCCGGTGGTGGCGGCTGCGGTGATCCTCCCGATCCGCTGGCGAGAAACGGGGGAGGTGGACCCGGAGTTTGCGGGCCTGAACGACTCGAAACAACTGAGCCCCGCGACCCGCGAAACGCTTTACGATCGCCTGGTGAATCATCCGGAGGTCCGGTTTGCCCTCGGCTGGGCAGATCCGGAGGAAATCGACCGACTGAACATTCTGCGGGCGACGCACCGGGCGATGCAGCGGGCCCTGGCCGGGCTGCAACCGGTGCCGGAGCACGTGCTGGTGGACGGACGACCGGTGCCGGGCTTGCCCGTGCCCCACAGCGCCCTGGTGCGGGGCGACGCGCGCAGTTACTCCATCGCCGCGGCCAGTGTGCTCGCCAAGGTGACGCGGGACAGGTTCATGGTGGAGCTGGACCGCCAATACCCGGGCTACGGATTTGCGGAGCACAAGGGCTATCCGACCCCCCGACACCTGGAGGCGTTGGCACGACTGGGGCCCTGTCCGGCTCATCGGCGGAGTTTCACGCCGGTGCGCACGCGGCAGATGGTATGGCATTTCTGACGGCGGTACGACGTTGGTGGGAGGGCTGGTTCGGCTCCCGGGTCCGGCGGTTCCGGACGCCACCCGAGCACCTGCGGCGGGGCGCCCTGGGCGAGCAAGCGGCCCGGCGCTATTTGGAACGGGCCGGGCTCACCTTCCTGGTGGCAAACTATCGAACCCCGCGAGGGGAACTGGACCTGGTGTTTCGCGACGGGGACTGTCTGGTGTTCGTGGAAGTGAAGACGCGCTCCTCGGAGGATTGGACCCGGCCGGCGGCGGCGGTCGATGCGGAGAAGCGGCGCAGGCTCACCCGAGCAGCGCTCTGGTATTTGCGGCGGATCGGCCACCCGCCCGTCAGGGTTCGCTTCGACATCGTGGAGGTGCTGCTGAAGGAGGGGGTCGTGCAAGAGGTGCGGCATTTGCCCAACAGCTTCGGATTGTCGGGCCCCTGGCGATACGGCTGAGAAGGGGGCGCGAAAACGGCCCGGAAGCGCCCGGGTTCGAAACGTCCGGGCCGGCGCCCCGAAGGGAACGCGCTTGCGCCGCGCACTTCGGGGAAAAGGGCTGGGCTGTTTTTATCACTTTCGCTTGCGCTTTTCCAGAAAAGGCCGATGGTTGGTTAACGCAGCCAGAGGCGAGTGGCCCGCCTTTTCGGCGGCGAAGACCAAACCAGCAGGCGGCGTATGAAACCGGATCCCACACGCGAGCACCCCGCGGAGACGTGGCTGGTAACCGTTCTGTACGATGCACCCGAGGCACGCCAATGCGCGGCCCGGGCTTGTGACGGCCTGGTGCGCCGGTTTTGGTCGCAGATCGAATTCGACCTGACGTGGTGGACCCTGGAGGAGCTGGAAGGGCCGGAAGCCGCAGAAGCCGGACGCCGGTTGCAGAAGACGGACATCGTGGTGGTGGCCCTGGCGGAGCCGCGGCAACTGCGTGCCGGTGTGCTGTCCCGCTTGGAACATTGGTTGCAGCAGCGGGAAGGTCGGGAGGGGGCATTGATCGCCCTGTGCGCCGGGCGAGAGGAGCCACTGCACCGCGTGGAGCCAACGTTGAATGCCATGCTGCATCAGTTGGCACGGCGCACCGGGCTGGACTACTTGAACCAGGCACCGGAATGTCTGCCGGGGCGGTTGCCGGATTCCATCGAGGGTTACACCCGACGCGCGGAGGAGAATACGGACGTGATGCGCAAGATCCTCAGCACGTCGACCACGCCTCCATGGCCGTACTGAGCGCTCTTGAAAATCGGAAGCGCAGAAAGGGAGGGGCCCTTCGGGCCCGGCCACCCGCGAAGGTGGCTGCCCCTCCTGAAGCCAGGCCGGCCCAACCAGCGTACCGGCGATCGACAGGACTCCGGAAGTTTTCCATCCATCGCGGAGCCGGCCCCCGGGGAGAAGATGGGGCGTGACCGGCACTCACCGTCGCAAGCCCCAGCTTGTAAAAGAACCCTCGAAGTGCGTTCTTTTTAACCCTCGGCGAGGTTCTTCGGCGGCCGACCATCAGCAAGGGCGCAGGGGAAATTTACGGCTCGGGCCGACGCCGAAGCGTTGCCCAAGGTCGCTTCAGGAGTTCCCAACCGATGAGCCATCCCTGCGCTCGGCAAAAGGTTGGAAAAGGCAGGCAGCCCCGAACACGCTCGGAGGGGACGGCTTTGGAGCGGCCCGGCTGTCGGGATGACCTTATCCGCCACCGGTGGGGCGGCGTTGGATCGGCATCCCGGGCAAAAGCAAGAGCGACTCCGGTCGATTGACGGGCCCGGAGGGTTTGGAAGAGTTCCGCGTGCGCCCGGGATCGGGAGGCCCGGCGGCAAGCAGGTGTGAAGGCCCGGGAGAGCAAGCCGGACAAACCGACCTGTTCAATGCGCCGGAGGCGCGCGGGCTTGGTCATCATAATTCAGTTGCAAGGGGCCCGCCCTTCCACCACACAATCCGGACAAGTATGCGAACCATGAACCTACGGATTGCCGTTTTCACCGCCGGTCTGGTGCTGGCCGCCGGTTGGGTCGCGGCTCAGGAGACCACCGGTTTCAAGGACGAAAAGGAAAAGATCAGCTACGCCCTGGGCATGAGCCTGGGCAGCAACTGGAAGCGCAATGCCCTGGAGCCGGATCAAGTGTCGCTGGAGGTGGTCATGCAGGGGCTGCGCGACAGTTTGACGGGTGCCCAGACGCGCATGACCGAGGAGGAGATGCGGACCACGCTGCGGGAGTTCAGCAAGTTCATGCAGGCCAAGATGCAGCAAAAGCAGCGGGAGGAGGCGGAGAAGAATCGCAAAGCCGGCGCAGCGTTCCTGGAAGAAAACAAGAAAAAGCCCGGGGTGGTCACGTTGCCCAGCGGCTTGCAGTACCGCGTCATCCAGGAGGGCTCTGGCGACAGTCCCAAAGCCACCGACACGGTCGCCGTGCACTATCGGGGCCGCTTGATCGACGGGACGGAGTTCGACAGCAGTTACAGCCGGGGACAGCCTGCCACGTTCAATGTCAGCGGCGTGATCAAGGGCTGGACCGAGGCGCTGCAGTTGATGAAGCCGGGGGCCAAGTGGGAACTGTTCATTCCGGCCGACCTGGCGTACGGCGACGTGGGGCGGCCGAACATTCCTCCGGGTTCGACGCTGATTTTTGAAGTGGAGCTGATCTCCGTGACAACGCCCGCGCCCGCGAGCACGCCGACCGCGCCGGTGACCAGTGACATCATCAAGGTGCCGTCGGCCGAGGAACTGGCGCGCGGCGCCAAGATCGAGGTCATCAAGGCCGAAGACCTGAAGCGTTTGGAGGAGGAACAGCGCAAAGCCGCCGCCAAGGCTCAGACCAACCAGTAACACCACCGGCTGCGCCTCGTTGAAGACCCGGATGGCCCCGAAGCAGGGCCCCCTTGACCGGGGAAAGTTCGGAGGAGTTTTCCACACGCGGGGTGGCGAGGCTTTCGGTTAACCGGGCCCGGCGCGCGATCTCGTGCGCCGGCTGCCGACGGCATGCCCAGGCCTTGCAGCATCCCCGCGGCAGCCGCTGTTCGGCGCTCCGTGCGGTTCGGTCCCGAAAACCCGGACAGCCGTCGGGTAACGAGGGAGCTTCTCCCGGCTCAAGGCGGGCGGGGAAGGCAATTCCCGGGGTGTGGGCCCGGGGGCACAGCCCTGATGAATCCGCCCGGGAGCGGAGGTTGGGTGCGGGATGCGACGCCGGTGAAACGGGGACGGGGCCGCGGACGCCAAGTGAAAGCAGAAACCCGGCGGGGGCGGGGGGCGAAAGGTCTTCAGAACCCGCAACGCTGGACAGGGGAATCGGGGTTGGGAAAGATTGGGTCACCGTGAAACAATCGTTGGTCACGCTGGATCTGGAGGGTGTGCTGACGCCGGAAATCTGGATTGCCGTGGCGGAGCGGACCGGCATTCCGGAGTTGCGGCGCACCACACGGGACGAGCCCGATTATGACAAGCTGATGCGGGGCCGGCTGGCGTTGCTGAACCAGCACGGTTTGAAGCTCTCCGACATCCAGCGGGTCATCGGCACGCTGGCTCCGCTGCCCGGCGCCCGGGAATTCCTGGATGAACTGCGCTCGTTTGTGCAGGTGATCATCCTGTCCGATACCTTCGAGCAGTTTGCCACGCCGCTGCTACGGCAATTGGGCTGGCCGACGTTGTTGTGTCACCGGCTGGTGGTCGAGGAGGACCGCATCGTGGACTATCAGCTGCGCATCCCGGAGCAGAAACAGCGGGCCGTGGCCGCGTTCAAACTTCTCAATTACCATGTGATCGCGGCCGGCGATTCTTTCAACGATACGGCGATGCTGACGGAGGCCCATGTGGGGTTTCTGTTTCGCGCGCCGGAGAATGTGCGCCGACAGTTTCCCCAGTTCCCCGCTGTGGAAACGTACGAGGAGTTGCTGGCCCGGATTCGAGCGGCGATGACCTGACCGGGGGCGCGCCGTGCGGGCTCCGGGCCGCCGGGCTGCATCGGAGCGGGCGGGGCTTGAAGCCCTACGCTCGATCCAGAACCCGACGCAGGGCGCGGATGAACTCCGGGTCCGTGCCGCAACAGCCTCCCAGGAAATCGGCTCCGGCGGCGCGCAACGCCGGCGCATGGGCCGCAAACGACTCGGGGGTCGTGGTGTACCGGGGGCGGCCGTCCATGAGCTGGGGAAGGCCGGCGTTGGGTTTGATCCAGAGCGGCAGGGAGGATGCGGCCCGGAGCCGTCGGCAGATCGGCAGGAAACCTTCGATGCCCTGCCCACAATTGGCACCGAGCACGTCCGCTCCCGCCGCCTCCAAGGTGCGCGCCACAAGTTCCGGCGGATCACCCATCAGCGTCCGATCCCGCTCCCGGCCCGAGTCGAAGACCATGCAGACGACCACCGGCAATCCGGTGGCTTTGGCGGCGGCCAGCGCCAGTTGGGCTTCCTGCAGATCGCTCATGGTCTCGATGACCAGGGCGTCGGCGCCGGCCTCCGCCAGGGCGGTGGCTTGTTCCTCGAACGCGGCACGCACGTCTTCGGCGGTCACTTCTCCGGCCATCAGCAGTTTGCCGGTGGGACCGATCGAGGCGAACACCGCCGCGCGGCTGCCTGCCGCTTCCCGACTCAACTCGACTCCCCGTCGATTCAAGAGCCCGACCTCCTCGGCCAGGCCGGCGTCGGCCAGTCGAATTCGGTTGGCTCCGAAGGTGTTGGTCAAAATGATCTCGCTGCCGGCTTCAACATACGCTCGAGCCGCGGCACGGACCTGGTCGGGGTGCGTCAGGTTCCAGGATTCGGGGGGCTGGCCGGGAGGCAACCCGCGTTTTTGGAGTTCCGTCCCCCAGGCCCCGTCGGTGAGCACGGGCGCGTGTTGCAGCAGGGCGGCAAGTGCCGGGTGAACGCCCATGGAGCAGGAGCTCAGGCGGCCAGGACGCGCCGCGCTTCTGCCACGGCGCCGACCGCATTGTCGCTGTAGCCATCCGCGCCGATTTCACTGGCAAAGCGCGGAGTCACCGGCGCGCCGCCGACGAGCACTTTCACCGCGGGCCGGAGGCCGGAAGCCTGGAGAAGTTCGATGGTGGTGCGCATGGCGGGCATCGTGGTGGTGAGGAGCGCGGACATGGCCACGATTTTGGCGCCCTTTTCGCGGGCGGTTTCCACGAAGCGTTCGGGCGGGACGTTGACGCCGAGGTCGATGACCTCGAATCCGTTGCCTTCGAGCATGGCGCCGACGAGGTTTTTCCCGATGTCATGGAGGTCGCCCCGCACTGTGCCCAGCACCACGCGTGCCACCGGGGGGACACCGCTGGCGGCCAACAACGGGCGCACCAGGCTCAGCGCGGCTTTCATGGCCCGGGCGGCAATGAGCAATTCGGGCACAAAAAACTCATTGCATTCGAAGCGCCGGCCGGTCTCCGCCATGGCGGGGATCATGTACTGATTGACCAAGGTCAACGGATCCACGCCCGCGGCCAGGGCCTGTTCGGTGAGGGTGCGTGCGGTGTCAGCATCCCCGTTGAGGATGGCGTCCCGGAGTCGGTCGAGGCTTTCCATAGATCACACTCCGTTTTGCAGGCACGCTGAGGGATGACGTGCCGCAGGGTCAAGTCTGTTCCGACGGTTGCGGCGGATCAGACCCGGCGCGGGCTCTGGCCCGGAAGGTGGACAATTGCGTCGGGGCAGCTTGCCCGTGCCTGTGGGCGGAACCAAATGTCGTTTACCCAGCCCACCCGAAGGCAGCCCTGGAAGGCGGGTTCGGAGCCGGTCGCTGGGTGCGACCCCTTCGGCGCCGGTTTGGTCCGAACCCGCCCGGACAAATCGAGCCCCCCGGTCTGCCGGGGCATTCGCCGGGGTTCTCTCGGGCCGGCCGAAGCCGTAGGAGAGGCCTGATCAGGCTGGCCCTGGCTCCCGACCGATTTCGTCCTGCATCAGCGGGGATTGCCCTCTTTTTGACATGGCCGCCGGACCGGCCTATGGGTGAGGCAGGTGTGAACGAGGCACTGTTTCCATCGGGTCCGTGGACCGGTTTCTACAATTACCGGCCCGGTGACCGGCACCGGATGGACCTGGAACTCACCTTCCGAGAGGGCCGGATGGAAGGGGTCGGGGTGGACGATATCGGTCGCTTTGTCGTACGGGGCCGCTACGACGCCGAGAGCCTGGAGTGTTGGTGGACGAAGACATACATCGGCGGCCACGACGTCTTCTATCGCGGGTTCCGCGAGGGACGGGGCATTTGGGGGACGTGGGAGATCCCGCCCTTCAATCACGGCGGGTTCCACATCTGGCCGTGCACCGAAGGGGACGCACTGGAGGCACAGGAAGCGCAAGAGGCATCCGTGCCCGATGCCCTTCGGGCCGTCCGGGACAGGGTCGCACCGGAGGGCCGTGGCGCACGGTTGAGCGAGGGAGGCTGGACAGGGCGTTTCAACCCATGAGCCGGGCCAGGGAGTTCCACCACAAATCATGCAGCTCGGCCACGGGCCAGCGCCAGGCGCTGGCTCCCGCGCGCAGGACCAGCTCCGATCCTCCGACCCGTCCCAGGCGTGTGACGGGCACGCCCAGCAGCCGGGCGCGCTCGGTGATCTTGGCTTCCTCCAGCGGCGCGCAGGTGACCACGACGCGGGACTGCGTTTCCCCGAACAGCAGCGCATCCAGGCGCGGTCGAACTTGCGAGGCGTTCGACTCGAGCAGCGGAGTCAGATCCACGTCCGCTCCGATCAACCGCGGGGTGTGCCGGGCAATCTGCTGGCTGATGCAGCTTTCGGCCAGGCACACGGCCAACCCGCCTTCGCTGCAGTCGTGGGCACTCTTGATGCCCCCGGCCCGGATCAGACCCACCAGCGCGCTGTGAAGAGTGGAGGCCGTCGAGAGACAACACCGCGGCGGCCGACCGGTTTTTCGACCCAGGGCGATTTGCATCCAGGCGCTGCCGCCCATCCCTTGCAGCGGATCTTCCAGATCCACCGGTTGACCCAGCAGCAGGATGACATCGCCCTCGTCCTTGAACCACTGGGTGGTGATGTGAGCGGCCTCCTCGATGAGCCCCACCATCACCACGGTCGGCGTGGGATCGATCGGGCCACGCGGGCTTTGGTTGTACAGCGAGCAGTTGCCGCCGGTTACGGGTACTTGCAGGGCGCGACACGCCTCGGCCATGCCGCGCACGCTCTCGCTCAGTTGCCAGAACAAATCCGGATGGAGCGGGTTCCCGAAGTTGAGATTGTCCGTGACGCCGATGGGCACGGCGCCGCTGCAGGCCAGGTTGCGGGCGGCTTCCACCACGACCGCTTTCCCCCCTTCGTAAGGGTCCAGCAGGACGTAGGCGGCGTTGCCGTCCGCGGAAACGGCCAGGTATTTCTCGGGCACGGGGCGTTCCGGCACATGGGCCGGCGCCGGCGGCAGACAGTCCGGCTTGATCCGCAACACGGCCGCGTCGCTCCCCGGACAAACGACGGTGTTGTTGCGTACCATGTGGTCGTACTGGCGGTAGACCCAGTTCTTGGAGGCGATGGAGGGCCAGGCCAGCAGCTTGCGCAACGCGGCGGATACATCGTCGGGCTGCGGGAGTTGTTCGAGCCGGAAGGCGTGGGCCTCGGCCAGCCAGGCGGGAGGGCGGCCCTGCCGGTGGTATACCGGCGACTCGTTGGCGATCTTGGCGGCCGGGATGTCGGCCACCACACGTCCCTGATGTTTGACCACCATCCGGCCCGTGTCGGTCACGACCCCGATCTCCGCCCAGGGTAGCTCCCATTTCTCGAAAATCCGGCGGACTTCTTCCTCGCGTCCCTTGTGAACGATGACCAGCATGCGTTCCTGGGACTCGCTGAGCATGATTTCGTAGCTCGACAGGTTCGGAACGCGTTGGGGCACTTTGTCCAGATCGATCTCGATGCCGGTGCCGGCACGGGCGGCGGTTTCACAAGTCGAACAGGTCAGCCCCGCGGCGCCCATGTCCTGGATGCCCGCCACGGCGCCCGTGGCCAGCAATTCGAGGCAGGCTTCGCAGACCAGCTTTTCCATGAAGGGATCGCCCACCTGCACCGCGCCCCGCTGCAGTTCGGCAGATTCCTCCGTCAAGTCCTGGGAGGCAAAAGCGGCGCCGGCCAGGCCGTCCCGGCCGGTCGGTGGACCCACGTAAAACACCGGATTCCCGATTCCCTGCGCCCGCGCCCGGGCGATCTGCTCATGCCGAAGCACGCCAAGGCAGAAAACATTGACCAGCGGATTGCCCTCGTAGGAACGGTCGAAGTACACCTCCCCCGCCAGGGTGGGAATGCCGAAGCAGTTGCCGTAGTGGGCGATGCCCGAGACCACCCCGGCAAAAAGCCGGCGATTGTTCGCAGCCGCCGCGTCCCTAGCCGCCTCTTCCGTCAACGGGCCGAACCGCAACGAGTTCACCGCGCAAATCGGCCGCGCGCCCATGGTGAAAATGTCCCGAATGATGCCACCCACACCAGTGGCGGCACCCTGAAACGGCTCCACCGCGCTGGGATGGTTGTGCGACTCCACCTTGAACGCCACCGCCAGGCCGTCCCCGATGTCCACGATGCCGGCGTTCTCCTCGCCAGCGCCCACCAGCACCCGCGGCGACCGGGTGGGGAACAGCTTCAGCAGCGGCCGGGTGTTCTTGTAGCTGCAATGCTCGCTCCACATCACGGAGAAAATGCCCAACTCCGTGTACGTGGGCGGCCGGCCCAGGATCTGCAGGATCTGGGCGTACTCCTCCGGCGTTAAATTGTGTTGCGCCACCAATTCGGGCGTAATCTCGGGTTCATTCATGACGACCAACTCCGTCTGCCCAAAACGGACCCCCACAATGCGGCCTGGGCCCCTCGGAAACAAGCCCGGGTTGACTCGTCACAGGACCGGCTCCAGCCCTCGTTCATGGCTCCGGATCCCCCGCGGCGCCGCCGGCCGCCAGCGCAAGGGAATATGGATGCCCCGCTCACCCACAAATCCGGGACGCACGCACAACAGCGGCAGCCAATCACGGGGCATGCGTGAAGCCCCGGGGAACGCTGTTCTCGCGCCCTTCCGGGCTCGAAGCCCGGCCCCAACCGCGGCCCTCGCGAAGCAGTTGCCGGCCATCGAATGCGTCCGCCAAAACCGGTCCGGGCAACCGCAAGCCTGCCCGGCGGCGGAGTGGGCCGCAGCGTTTCCGTGGGGGCAAAGGAATCAGAGGGGCCCAATCCCCGCTGGCTGGATCTGCGACTCTGCGACACTGAAGCCGCCGCGGGACACGAGAGGCTCGTGCTTGGCCGGCACAGTTGCCCTGCCAGCAGCACTCCTTGAAGCGCGCGAGCCGGGGTGAAGGAAGGCGTTGCGCGAGGCGGCCGCAAGTGGGCAGCCTTTCACCACACGGAGCCACAGGAAGATGAACACGCTGATCGTGGGTTGCGGGTACCTGGGAACGGCGCTGGGAGAAGAGCTCGCGCGCCGGGGACACACCGTGTGGGGCATGCGCCGGTCGGCGGATGGGGACGCCGTCCTGACCGGGGCCGGGATCCGGCCTGTGCATGCCGATGTCACCCGGCCGGGTTGGTCGGGCGTTTTGCCGGAGCCGGTGCATTGGGTGGTGTACTGTGCGGCGCCGGCCAGCGGGGATCCTGCCGGCTATGCAGCCGTGTACGGCGCCGGTGTCCGCCGGGTCGTAGAGGAATTGCTCGGCCATCCGGTGCGGAGGGCCGTGTACACCAGCAGCACCGGGGTCTATGCCGAAGCCCGGGGCGGCTGGGTCACCGAAGAGAGTGCGACCGCAGCGTTCGAGGAGAAAGGTCAATGGTTGCTGGCGGCGGAGCGGACCTGGCTGGAAGCGGCACAGAGCGCGGCCTGGCGACCGGTAGTGCTGCGCGTTTCCGGCATGTACGGCGCGGGGCGGGGCTATTACATACGGCGGTTTTTCGAGGGACCGGGTCTCGGCCCGGAGGAGGCAGATCGCTGGATCAATCAGGTGCACCGCGACGACGTGGTGACAGCCGTGATCTGCGCGTTGGAACATGCGGAACCCGGAGCGGTGTACAACGTCACGGACGACGAACCGGTTCAGCTGGGCCGCCTGTTTGCATGGTTGGAGGAGCGGACCGGACGCCCCGCACCCGCCGGGGGCGCGCCGGGAGAGGTGCGGCGACGTCCGGGCAGCGGGAACAAGCGAGTGAGCAATGCCCGAATCAAGACAGAACTGGGCTGGCGGCCGCGATATCCGACGTTTCGAGAAGGATATGAGGCCGAGTTGATCCGGCTAAAGCGGACGAGGCCAGTCCCGAGCGATGAGCACACGTGAGCCGGGTGCGGCCTCCTGCCCCGCCCGCGAGCGATCTGGACGGCCCGCCCGCACCCTTATTCCACCGTGACGCTCTTGGCGAGGTTGCGGGGCTTGTCCACGTCGCAGCCGCGCAGGAGGGCCACGTGATAGGCAAAAAGCTGGAGGGGGATCACGGTCAGCAGGGGCTGCAGACAGTCCAGCGTGGGCGGCACGTAGATGACGTCGTCGGCCTTCTGGCGGATCTGGCGGTCTCCGGCGGTGGCGACGGCGAGAATCGGCCCGTTGCGGGCTTTGATTTCTTCGAGGTTGCTGAGATTTTTCTCGTAGAGCGCGTCCCGCGGGATGACGAAGACGCTGGGAAACTCGGGAGAGATCAGCGCGATGGGCCCGTGTTTCATTTCTGCCGAGGGATAACCCTCGGCGTGGATGTAGGAGAGTTCCTTGAGTTTGAGGGCTCCTTCGAGCGCCACCGGGTAGTTGAACTGGCGGCCCATGTACAGGAAATCGGTGAATCGATAATACTTTTTGGCCAGCCGAATGATGCCGGGCTCGGCCTGGAGGATCCTCTGAACCTTGGCAGGGATGGTTTGGAGGGCGCGCACAAGGCGGCGGCCCTCGGCCAGGGAAAGTCGGCCACGCTGCCGTCCCAGGCTCAGGGCCAGGAGGGTCAGCTGCAGCAGCTGCATGGTGAAGGCCTTGGTGGAGGCGACGCCGATTTCGGGCCCGGCCCGCATGTAGAGGACCCAGTCGGATTCCCGGGCGAGGGTGGAGCCGACCACGTTGACGAGGGCGAGCGTGCGGACCCCCTGTTGTCGGGCCAGGCGCGTGGCGGCCAGGGTATCGGCGGTTTCTCCGGACTGGGAGATGGCGATGACGAGCGAATCAGGTTCGAAGGGCCGGTTGCGATACCGCATTTCGCTGGCGCATTCCACCTCGGTGGGGATGCCGGCGAGGTTCTCGAGCAGGTACTCTCCGGCGAGGGCGGCGTGCCAACTGGTGCCGCACGCGACCAGCACGATGCGGCGGAGGCGGGCCAGTTCGTCCAGGTGGGGTGTGAGGCTCTCGAGTTCCGCGGTGCCCTCGCGCGGGCGCAGCGCCCGCTGGAGTTCGTCGGCGAGGCGGCCGGGCTGCTCATGAATCTCCTTGAGCATGTAGTGCGGGAACCGGCCCAGTTCGGCCTCCTCGGCTGACCATTGAACCGTTTCCACGGGGCGCTCGACCGGTTGGGTACCGGCCCAGAGTTGGTAACGGTCAGCAAATAGCAGGACGATGTCCCCGTCGTGGAGGTAGATGACCTGCCGGGTGTGGGGGAGAATGGGGGAGACATCGCTGGCGAGGAAGTTTTCGCCCCGGCCCAGGCCCAGCACCAGCGGCGAGCCCCGCCGGGCACCCACAAGGCAGTGGTCCAGGTCGGCGTGCAGGACGGCGATGGCGTAGGTGCCCTCGGCCCGGGCGGTTGCCAGTTGCACGGCCGTGACCAGTTGCTCGGGCCCGGGCCGCTGGCCGCGAGGGACGAGCCGGTCGAGCTCCTGGCCAATGAGGTGCGCCAGCACCTCGGTGTCGGTTTGGGACTGAAAATGATGGCCCGCCTCCACCAGCCGGCGACGCAGGTCGGCGTAGTTTTCGATGATCCCGTTGTGCACGATCACCAAGCGACCGGACTGGTCGAGGTGCGGGTGAGCATTGGCATCGCTGGGGAGGCCGTGCGTGGCCCAGCGGGTGTGACTGATCCCGAGCTGCCCGTGCAGCGGTTGCGCGCGGACCGCGGCGATCAACGCGTCCACACGGCCCACGCACTTGCGCAGCTGGAGGCCGGATCCGTCCAGGGTACAAATGCCCGCGGAATCGTAGCCGCGGTACTCCAGACGCTTGAGCCCATCCAAAAGAATCGGGGCGGCATCGCGCCGTCCCACGTAACCCACGATCCCACACATAACGTTTGCTGGCTGTCTCTTCGCTGTGTCCGTCCCGAGCCGCCGATGCTGATGCCTTCAACGGACCGAGTGGGACGAGGCCTGTTGCCTCGTCCGCTGCGCCCGGTCCTTGAGAATCCAATCGGCCGCGGCCGCCAGATCTTGAACGACTGCCAGACTGCCCCGGGGTGGGCTTGGCAGCGCGCGAGCCGTTTCCATGCCATAGCCGGTCAGCACCAGAATAGAAGCCCGGACCCCGGCGTTCCAGCCGCATTCAAGATCGGCCAGTTTGTCGCCGATCATGTAGCTCTGGCCCAGGTCGATCTGGTACTGCTGGCTGGCCAGCAGTAGGAAGTGGGGAGACGGTTTGCGGCCGGGGCTGGGTTGGTCCGGCGCCTCCGGGGCGATGTAAATGTCGGAAAAACGTACGTCGTAGGGGGCAAGCAATCGCGTCAGGTGCTCATGGACCCGGGCCACGTCGTGCAGCGTGAAGTAACCGCGGCCGACGCCGGACTGATTGGTGACCAGGAAGAGCAGAAACCCGGCCTGTCGCAGCCGTTGCAAGGCCGTCGCCGCCCCCGGCAACAGCCGAACCTCTTCCGGCCTGTGGAGATAGTGCCGCTCTTCGATCAAGGTTCCGTCGCGGTCCAGAAACACAGCAGGGTGCGCTGGCATCAAAGCCAGTGTCCGGAGAGCGGGGCGCAGGCGCCAACTTTTTCTGAAGCTGCCCAGGGCAGCGGCCTGAGCGGCCGCCGCGGGGCACGGCCCATGCGCCACCCCGACGCCGTTGGAGCCGAGGCCAGCCGGCGGGCGTGTTCCTTTCCCGAGGACGCAGCCGACCGGTGGTTTCAAGCAGGTCCCCGCAAGATCCCGCGGCCGGCGCGGGGTTGGATGCGGGCTCGACTGGCGCGCCGGGTGCGATAGAGTGAGGGCCATCCGACCTCCTTGAGCTCGGCGCGAACGCACCGGGCAGGGAAGGGGAGCAGGGCAACCGATATGTGCAGGAGACTCAAACCCATGGCGTGGGCCACGTTGCTGGCAGCAGCGGGTTGGACAGGATGCAGCTCGCCGGATCCGGTGGCCGGAGGTCGTCCTGCAGCGGCCGCGCCGGCCGTGGACGTGACCCGCACCGCAGCCGCGGTGGAGGCACCGGTGCCGCCCGCGGCCCGAAGTGTCTCGGACATTCTGACCCGGGCAGCCGCGCAACCGGCAGCGCAATGGCCGGGGGAGGGCTGGCGCGCCCTGTTCGACGGCCGTTCCCTCGAGGGGTGGTTGGAGATTCCCTACGCGGGCCGCGGCGAACTGGAGTTGCGAAACGGACTGCTGGTGATGGGCATGGGCAGCCCCTTCACCGGCATTCGATACACGAATGCATTCCCGAAAATGAACTACGAGATCGCCGTGGAGGCCATGCGCGTCACGGGATCCGATTTCTTCTGCGGATTGACCGTGCCGGTGGGCGATTCGCACTGCAGTTTGATCGTAGGCGGTTGGGGCGGCGGGCTGGTGGGGATTTCCAGTTTGGACGGCTACGACGCCTCGGAAAACGAGACGACGAAGTTCATGGGCTTCGAGAAGGGACGATGGTACCGCATCCGTATGCGCGTGACGGAGGAACGGTTGGAGGCGTGGATTGACGAGGAGCAGGTGGTCAACGTGGACACGCGCGGTCGGCGGATCTCGGTGCGCCCGGGCGACATCGAGGAGTGCATCCCGCTCGGCATCGCCTGCTGGCAGACCATGGCTGCCATCCGGGAGGTGCGTTGGCGGCCCGTGACGGGCCCGGCCAGCCCGTTGAAAGGCGGACGATGAGAGCGCGGGAGGGAGGGCCCGAGGCATGAGTGTGGTGTTTGGACTCACGGCGCTGCTGACGCTGGCCAGTGCGCTTGCCGCGGTGATGTTGCGGAATTTGATTCACGCGGCCCTGGCGCTTGCGGTGACGTTTGCAGGAGTGGCAGCGGTCTATCTGCAGTTGGGCGCAGAGTTTCTGGGGTTTGCGCAGGTCCTCATTTACATCGGGGCGGTGGCGATCCTGATCGTCTTTGCGGTGCTGCTGACGCGGGGGGGCGAAGTGCCGGTCGGCGGAGTGCATGCGAGCCGGTGGTGGGTCGGGGCGCTGGTCGCGCTGGCGGTTTTGGCGACGGTGGGATGGGCCACATCCTCGATGGCGCTCCCGCGGGAGTTGCAAACCACGCCCCCGACGCTGGCCGTGGGCCGGTTGGGAGAGGCTTTGATGGGCCGCTGGGTGGTGGCGCTTCAGGTGCTGGGCGTCCTGCTGACCGCCGCATTGATCGGGGCCGTTTTATTGGCGTGGCGGGGGGGAGCCGGCGACGGGCCGAAGACAGGATCGGAGGCGCACTCATGACTCCGCTGACGGGCTATTTGCTCCTGAGCACCGGCCTGTTCGCCATCGGGTTGGCCGGGGTGCTGACGCGCCGGAACGCGATTGCCGTGCTGATCGGGGTGGAGTTGATGTTGAATGCGGCAAATCTGAATTTTGTGGCGTTCTGGCGGTACGGGGCCGCGGGAGACTTTCTGACGGGGCCGACGTTTGTGTTGTTCGCGATTGCAGTGGCGGCTGCGGAGGCGGCGGTCGGGTTGGCCCTGGTCATTGCCGTGTACCGGCACTATCGGACGGCGAACGTGGACGAAGTGGACCGACTGAAAGGCTGAGGGCGGAGGCATGGAAGGGTGGGTGGAGTGGTTGTGGTTGATTCCGGCGCTGCCGCTGGGCGCGGCGGCGGTCAGTGCCCTGTTGCCGCGGGTGTGTCGGCGCACGGCGGCCGGCCTGGCCATTGCCAGTCTCGCCGTGGCCCTCGGGCTGTCGGTGGGGGCGTTCGTGGAGACGCTGGCCTGGGAACCGGGCGCCCGGCAGGTCTGCAACGTCCGCTGGCTGGAGTTCGCCGCCGGTGAGGCCGGCGTGTTGTGGCTGGGCTGGGTGCTGGATCCTTTGTCGGCCGCAATGCTCGTCATGGTCTCGGGGGTGGGTCTGCTGATCTTCGTGTACAGCCTGGGGTACATGGCGCACGACGAGAATTTTACGCGATTCTTCTGTTTCTTGTCGCTGTTTGCGGCCGCGATGCTCGGGTTGGTCATGGCCAACAGTCTGGTGGGACTGTTCATTTGCTGGGAACTGGTGGGGCTTACGTCGTACTTGCTGATCGGGTTTTGGTATCGCAAGCCGGCGGCCGCGGCGGCGGCGAAGAAGGCATTTATCACGACCCGCGTGGGGGACATGGCGTTTCTGCTGGGGCTGGTGTGGTGGTTCGGCAGTACGGGAACGCAGCTGTTCTTTGACGGGGGCCGCGGATGTCTGGAGGCGACCGCATTGCAGCAGGTGACGAGGGAAACCGCGCTGTGGGGCCTGACGGCCAACACTGCGATCGGGTTGCTGCTGTTTGCGGGCGCGGTGGGGAAATCCGGGCAACTGCCGCTGCACGTGTGGCTACCGGATGCCATGGAAGGGCCCACCCCTGTGAGCGCCCTGATTCACGCGGCCACCATGGTCGCGGCCGGCGTGTTTCTGATGGCCCGCGTGTACCCGTTGTGGGGGGAACCGGCGGGCGAGGGGATTTCTGCGGTGGCGCACGTGGTCGCCTGGGTGGGTGCCCTGACGGCCGTGTTTGCCGCCGCAGTGGCGGTGGCGCAGGACGACATCAAACGCATTCTGGCCTACTCGACGATCTCGCAACTGGGGTACATGATGCTGGGTCTGGCCACGGGTGGAGTTGCGGTGGGAATGTTCCATCTGCTGACCCACGCCTGCTTCAAGGCGTTGTTGTTTCTGGGAGCAGGCTCCGTGATCCACGGATGCGCGGAGGAACAAAACATCTGGCGGATGGGCGGGCTGGGCCGACGAATGCCGTTGACCTTTGTGACCTACGCGGTCGGCATGCTGGCGTTGGCCGGGTTCCCATTGGTGTTTTCGGGGTTCTGGAGCAAGGAGGAGATTCTGCACGCGGCCCACGGATGGCGCGGGTCGGAAGGACCGTTCTGGTTGGCGCTGACCGGCGTCTGCCTGACCGCGTTCTACATGACCCGTCAGGTCGTGCTGGTGTTTGCGGGCGAGCGCTTCCGTGGAAGTGGCCGGGAGGCCGAGGGTTCGGCTGAACCCCACGAAAGTCCACCCATCCTGACGGCCCCGCTGCTGGCCCTGGCGGCCCTGTCGGTGGGTGCCGGGTTTGTCGGAACGCCCGCCTGGCCATGGCTTCAAGGTTATTTGGAAGGTCGGGCGGTGGCCGTGGACTGGGGACGGTTGTTTTCGGGTGAATTCTGGGGGCTGGCGGCGGTTTCCGGGGCGCTGGTGATGTTGGGCATGGGACTGGGCGGTTGGCTGTACGGCCGGCGCCAGGTGCGGGAGGCGTTGCGGGATCCGTTGGAACGGCTGCCGGCGGCGGTCTGGCCGGCCCTGCGCAACAAGCTCTGGGTGGACGAACTTTACGAGCGCACCGTGGTGGCCGGGCTGGCTCGCGTGTCGAACTGGTGCGATCGGATGGACCGGTGGGTTTGGGGCGGGATCGTGCAGGCGGTGGCCCTGATGACCGCTGCGGTGGCCCTGCTGGGTCGGCGCACGGACGAGGTCGTGGTGAACGGCGCGTTCGATCAGGTTTGCGAGGGATTGCGCCGGCAGGGGAGGGGTTTGTCGGCGTGGCAGAATGGTCGGGTCCACCGCTACCTGGGGACGCTGGCAGGGGCGTTTGTCGTGCTGGTGTGGTGGCTGGTGTGGGGAGGAGGCAGCCGATGAGGCCGTTTCCCTGGTTGACGGTGTTGACGCTGATTCCGCTGTGCGCCGGGTTGGGCGTGATGCGGTGGGGAGTCGCGCGTGCGCGGCTGGCGCGCTGCGTCGCGATCGGTGCATGGGCGATGACACTCGTCCTTGTGCTGGGGTTGGGCGCGGCGGTGGATCTGCAGTCCGGGGCGTTACAGGCGGTGGAGCGGTACCCGTGGGTCCCGGCCCTCGGCATCGAGTATTACGTGGGCGTGGACGGATTGAGCTGGGTGATGTTGCTGCTGACCGTGCTGGTAACGGGCATGGCACTGGTGGCCATGGAGGGGATCCGCGAGCGGCCGCATTTGTTTTACGGGCTGGTGCTGTGTCTGATGGCCGGTTTGTTTGGGACGTTCACCGCGCTGAACTTCGTCCACTGGTTCTTGTTCTGGGAGTTGAGTTTGATTCCTGCGTTCTTTCTGGTGCGCCTCTGGGGAGGACCGCAGCGGCAGTGGGCCGCGCTGCAATTCTTTCTGTTCACGCTGGCGGGCAGCGTGGCGATGTTGCTCGGGTTCTTGGCGCTCTTTCTGGCCAGCGGCCAGATGAACTTTCCCGAACTGTCCCAGTGGGCACGCGAGGGACGGTTGTGGTCGGCCCTCGAAGAACGCTGGGGCGGTGGAAACGCAACGGGCGGTGTGTGGGCGACTCTCGTGTTTTTGGGCGTGTTGGCCGGGCTGGCGGTGAAAGTCCCGATGATGCCCTTGCATACCTGGCTGCCGCAGACCTATGCGGAGGCGGTGCCACCGGTGAGCATGCTGCTCACGGGGGTGATGTCCAAGATGGGCGTGTACGGCCTGGTTCGCGTGTTGTTGCCCGTGTTCGGGGAACCGATGCGGGCGGCGGGACCCTGGCTGCTGGGGCTGGCGGTGTGGACGGTGGTGGTCTCGGCATGCGCGGCGCTGGTGCAAAGAGACCTGAAGCGGATGCTGGCATATTCCTCGGTCAATCATCTGGGGTATTGCCTGTTGGGGGTGTTCGCGGTGGCGGCAGCGGGAGAAACAACCGGCTCGGAGGTCCATCGGGCGGCCGCGCTCAATGGTGTGGTGTTGCAAATGTTCAACCACGGACTCACCGCAGCCACCTTGTTTTGGTGTGTGGGTCTGCTGGAGGCGCGGAGCGGGGGACGCCGCGGTATCGAGGATTTTGGAGGATTGCGCGCTGCCGCCCCGGTGTTTTGCGGGCTGATGGGGATCGCGGTGTTTGCGTCGCTGGGATTGCCGGGCCTGAACGGTTTTGTGGGGGAGTTTCTGATCTTCCGGGGTGTCTTTCCGCTGGTGCCCTGGGCGGCGGTCCTGGCAGTGCCGGGGCTTCTGGTCACGGCGGTGTTCCTGCTTACGATGATGCAGCGGGTCTTTCACGGGCCTCTACGGCCGGAATGGTCGGGGTGGCCCGATCTGAGCTGGCGAGAGCGGGTCGGTTTGGGCGTGCCCGTGGCGCTGATGTTTGTGCTGGGGGTGTGGCCGCAGGCGTTGCTCCAGTGGATCAATCCGTTCGTGGTGCGGCTGCTGGAGGGCCTGCGGTTTTGAGGAAGACCCGGGTCTGGGACCGGGGACGGAGAACGGGAGCGCAGCTCCCTCCGGAGCAGATTCACGGCAACGGCTCGCCGCGAGCGGCCAGCAGGAGCCGGTACCAGTCGTCCCGTGAAAGTTCGATCTCGGTGGCACGCACCGCTTCGCGAATGCGCTCGGGCCGCGTGGATCCGACGATGGGCACAATGCCGCTGGGGTGTTTGAGGAGCCAGGCAAGGGCGATGACGCTGCGAGTGGTCTGGTATTGCCGGGCCAGTGCATCCAGCTCCTGCAACACGCCCGCGGTGGAGTAACGTTCCTGCCAGCGGAGCAGCCGCGAGGCCCCATCGGCCAACAATCCCCCGGCCAGGGGACTCCAGGCCTGCGGAGTGATGTGTTCGATGAGGCACTGGTCCAGGGTGCCATCGGTGAAGGCCTCGCGCTGGAGCAGGCTGATTTCGACCTGGTGAACGATCAACGGCATGGGGCAGGCGCACTGCAGGGCCGTGAGCAGCGTGGGGCGACAATTACTGACGCCGAAGAAGCGCACTTTGCCGGCGGCCTGGAGGCGCGCAAACGCATCGGCGACCTCCTCGGGGTTGGCCAGGAAGTCCGGCCGGTGCAGAAGGAGGAGATCAAGGGTGTCAATCCCCAGCCGCCGCAAGGATTCCTCGCAAGAGCGGAGGATGTGTTCGGCGGAGAAGTCGTAGCGTTGGGGCGCGCCGGGGTAGGGGGTATTGGGCGGGCGAATCCCGCATTTGGTGGCGATGAGCACGCGCTCGCGCATGCCGGGGATCTCGCGCAACACTTCGCCCAGCAGCCGCTCGGCCTCCCCGCCACAATAAATGTCCGCGTTGTCGAAGAGGGTGTACCCGGCCTCGTAGGCGGTGCGGATGGCCAATTTCCCCGCAGCCCAGCTTTCCGGTGTGATTTCCCTGGGATCCCAGGAGCCGGCGACGCGCCAGCAGCCATAGGCCAGGCGACTACTGCGAAGGGGACTGACCCCGAGAGTGATCGTTTGCATGGTTCGCGCTCGAGTTGGCGGGCTCAACCTGCCGCGGCCGCGTCAGCCGGGCAAGCCAGGAGTGGGGAGACGCCCAGCGGGACGAAACCCGTCTTCAGAAAAACAAACGCCCGGGCCAGGGCGGCCCGGGCTGGGAATATCGACTTCGCGTGGCCGGGGAACTCAAGAGAGTTCCGACCAACCGTACGTGGGGATCGGCACGGGCCGACCGTCGCCAGTGGTGACTTTGCGCGTCTGCGGATCGAACAGGCACATGACGTTGAGCCGTTCGGAGATCTCCGCCAGCGAGACGATGGTCTGAACGCGAATGGCCAGTTCGATGCCGCAATTGGGCTCCTTGTTGGCGCGGATGCAGTCGAACCAGTTCTTTTCGTGGGCTTCGACGCTTTCCACGGGAAAAGCCTCGCTGGTCTCGGGGTCGATTTCCTCCGCGAAGGGCCGTTCGGGCCGCAATTCGACGCGGTTGCCCGCCATGGTGAGCGTGGCCATGTGGCCCCGGATCATTTCCTGGGTGCCCTGCTCGTTGACGGAACTGCTGGTGATGTGCATCACCATCCCGCTGGGGAATTCGGCGATGATTTGCACGATCTCCGGCACGTCGCGCTCGGGGGTGCCCTGCGTGTTCTTGTCAGTGCCCACCTTTTTGCTGCCGACGCAGGCGACGCGCAGGGGGAACTCGGGGTTGCCGGTGGCCAGCATGTAGGGATGGGCCTTGTGGGGCACCAGATCGCTGAGCAGGCCGCCGCAATACGGATAGTACTTCCGCCAACGGAAGTAGTCGTCGGCGCTGAAGGGCTTCTTGCGGTGAACCGGTCCGAGCCAGAACTGCCAGTCAATATCCTCCGGCGTGGCCCAGGGTTCGATGGTGTAGTTCCATTCGCCCTTGGGATTGTTGCGCATGTAACTGCCCTGCGCCATGACCACGGGCCCGATTTTCCCCTGCCGGATCCACTCGGCCGCCTTGTGCCACTTCAGGTCGGAGCAGCCCTGCGACCCGACCTGGAGGATCTTGCCGGTTTTCTTGACGGTGTCGTACACCTCGAACGCCTCGCCGAGGTAACGGGTCATGGGTTTCTCGACGTACACGTGCTTGCCGGCGTTGAGGGCGTCGATCGTGCAACGGGCGTGCCAGTGGTCCACGGTGGCGATCGTGACCGCGTCAATGTCCTTGCGTTCAAGGAGCTTGCGGTAGTCGTAGTACACGTCGACGTTGTCGCCGATCAGGGCCTTGGCCTGAGCGGCGCGGTGCTTGGAGACGTCGCAGACAGCGGCTTGAACGATATTGTTCTCGTTGGCCCGGGATTTCTGGGTGCGAATATGCGTCTGACCCATGTTGCCCGTGCCAATGTACCCCACAACGATGCGGTTGTTGGCGCCCAGAACGTTGACGGAAGGGGCTTGATTCTGGCCGTATACCGGGGTCCGCAGCAACGGTGCGGCGGCCGCCACGGTGGCGGCCACGGCGGTTTTCTTGAGGAATTCCCGCCGGCTGGCGGGGGCGTTCCCGAGGCTGGTCGTTGGTTTTTGCATATCGGTGCGTATCCTGTTGAGCGTTCGATTAGACTCAAACTAATGCAAAGACATTCATCGTCAATGCTCCGGTTTTGGAACTCCGGATACCCCCGGGGAACCCCGGGAATCGGCAGCCCCGCCTTCGCAGCGGCCTGGTCCGGAGAAGCGACCTCCGCCCCCGGGGCACGCAGAGGCCGGTCGGCAACGCCGCACCGGGGATTCGTTCCAGCCTGACAAAGCCCCAAGTCCCCCAAGTCAGACCGGGAACGGTTTGCGCTTCACTTTTCCTGGCGCAAACTCATGCTAACATGAGACTGGTTCATGCACGAGGTTGGATTGATGGCGGAAGCCGTGCGGTTGGCCGTGGAGGAGGCCCGAGCCCGAGGGGCACAGCGGGTGGCGGCGCTGCGACTGCGCGTGGGGGCATTGAGCGGAGTGGTGCCGGAAGCGCTCGAGTTTGCGTTCGATTTGGTGACGGCCGGGACCCCGGCAGCGGGCGCGCGCCTGGAGGTGGAACGGGTTGCGGCACGGTGGCGTTGCCCCCGGTGCCGGGCGGAGTACGAGAGCATGGACGTGTGGTCCGCCTGTCCGCGGTGTGAAACCGCACCGGGCGAGCTCCTGCAGGGGCGGGAACTGGAACTGGTGAGCATCGAGCTGGATTAGGGTTTTATGTGCAGGGAATGTGGCTGTGGTTTGGGCGGTGAGCCGCGGATCCTGTCGGCACGCGATGCGGAAACGGGCGGCTCTGGATCCATGCAGGCCCGGCCCGGTCCTTCGACCGGTCCCGTGGCCGGCGAGGTTCACTCTCCGCACGGGCATGAGCACCCGGACATCCACAGAGCACCACTGCATGCGCACCCAGAGGAAGCCACCGGTCAAACCGTGGTGCTTCATCGCTCCCTGCTCGAAAAGAACCAGCGGCTGGCCGAGCAAAATCGGGGGTTCTTTCGAGCCAAGGGCTTGCTGGTCTTGAACGTGGTGTCAGCCCCCGGTTCCGGGAAGACGACGTTGATCGAACGCACCGTGTCGGGCCTGCGGGGGCGCCTGAAATGCGGGGTCATCGTGGGAGATCTGGCGACCGACCGTGACGCCCAGCGGCTGCGGGGGGCGGGAATCCCGGTGGTGCAGGTGGCCACCGGCACGGTTTGCCATTTGGATGCCGAGATGGTGCGGCGGGCCTTGCGGGACCTGCCGTTGGACGGCTTGGAACTGCTGATCCTGGAGAATGTCGGGAACCTGGTCTGCCCGGCGGATTTCGATCTGGGAGAGGATCTGCGGGTGGTTCTGATGTCGGTGACCGAAGGGGAGGACAAGCCGCTCAAGTATCCACCGTTGTTCCATTCGGCACACGTGGCGTTGATCACCAAGGTGGATCTGGCGGAAGTGGTGGGCTTTGATCGAGCCGCCGCGTTGGACCACCTGCACCGGGTCAGCCATCACGCCCGGATTTTCGAGCTGTCCGCCAAGACCGGCGCAGGGATGGATGAGTGGCTGAGTTTTTTGGTGGCGGAGCATGAGCGGGTGAAATCCCAACCCTGGTAGAGGGGGCTATGGCGCCGGGCCCTCGGCCGGGCCCGGCAGAGTTTCGCGCACTTCGGACGCAGCTTCGAGAAACCGCATCACGCTGTCGCCGTGCTGCAAGACCTTGATCTCGCGCCAGGGAGGCGGCAGCTCGAGTCGATCGCGTCGGGCATGTCCCAGGATGAAACGTCCCCCGGGCCGCAGCAACCGGGGCAGCCACGGGTCGTCGAGCAACTGCTGGGCACACGAACGAGAGCGTTCCTGCAGATTCTTGGGGCCGTACGGCGGGTCGGCCAAAATGAGATCGAACACGCGTCCGGCCATGACCAACGGCGGGAGAGCGGCAAAGACGTCCTGGAGGCGCAGCTCCAACGATTCCGGCGGGAATCCGGCCCGACGCCAGTTCTCGCGCAGAACCGCCGCGTGTCGGCCGGATTTTTCCACGCAGACCGCGAGGCGCGCGCCGCGGCTGATGCATTCCAAGCTCAACGCCCCGGTGCCGGCGAACAACTCCAGCACCTCGGCGTCCACCACCCGCGCGCCCAGGCTGTTGAACACCGCCTGCTTGACCAGGTCCGGCGTCGGCCGGATGGCCAGTCCCTTGGGCACTTTGAGGATCAACCCGCCTGCGCGACCGCCTGTGATCCGCATGGCCCCAGCTTAGATCAAACGGGTGCGAACAGCACCTCCGGAAGCAGCGGGCCCCGCCGGACGGAGCCGCAGCATAATTCCCACGGTTGGCGACCACCTGCAACTGCCGCGTTGGGTCGAAAGCGTCCGCGGCAGCACGATCATCCGTGGACGCGCAAGACACTTCGCACGTCTGGTGGAAGACACGGCTGCACCGACTCCGGTGAGGAAGGGCATCGCGAGACCGGCCCGGGGAGCAGAGTTCGCGGTGTCAGCCGCAGGAAGCCGGCTGGCGGCGACAGGCCGCAGGAGGGTGGCAGCCTCCACGGGCAAAGGCGCCGCGCGGCACCCTGTGCAATGGCAAAACACCACCCCACCAGAAGCAGGTGGGCCGTGTCGACCGTAGTCAGGCCGGTCGCGGATGAGACACAGGCCACGCGCCCGGCGCAAGGAACCCGTCCAGCAGCCGCAGGCGCGTGGGATGGCGCATCTTGCGCAGGGCCTTGGCTTCAATTTGACGGATGCGTTCGCGGGTGACGTTGAATTGTTTGCCGACCTCTTCGAGGGTCCGGGCGTAGCCGTCGAGCAGACCGAAACGCAGCTCCAGCACTTTGCGTTCGCGATCGGCCAGGCTGGCCAACACCTTGTGGAGGCGTTCGCGCAGCAGGCTGAAGCTGGTCTGATCGGCAGGATCGTCGGCATTCCGGTCCACGATGAAATCGCCGAACGTGGCGTCTTCGCCTTCGCCCACCGAGGCCTGGAGGGACAAGGGTTGCTGCGCCATGCGCAGGAGATTCTGCACGCGATGCAGCGGCATTTGCAGTTGGTCGGCCAGCTCTTCCGGCGAAGGTTCGCGGCCCAGGACCTGAAAGAGCTCCTTTTGGGCGCGGAGGACCCGGTTGATCACGTCCACCATGTGGACGGGGATGCGGATGGTGCGCGCCTGGTCCGCAATGCTGCGGGTGATGGCCTGCCGAATCCACCAGGTGGCGTAGGTGGAAAACTTGTAGCCGCGCCGGTATTCGAATTTTTCCACCGCGCGCATGAGGCCCATGTTGCCCTCCTGAATCAGGTCGAGGAAGGAGAGGCCGCGGTTGGTGTAACGTTTGGCAATCGAGATGACGAGGCGGAGATTCGCCTCGACCATTTCCGTTTTGGCCTGCACCGCGCGGTCGGCGGCCTGTTGGAGTCGGTCGTGGGCGGCGAGGAACTCGGCGGCCGGGGCCCGCGCGAGATCCTCCAGGGCGGTCAACTGCTCCTGCTCGGTGCGGAGGGCCTGCGCCTGCTCGGGCGAGGACGGTTGCTGCTGGAGTTGCTGCAGCCGCGCCTGGCACTGGCGGAACCGCTCGGCCACATTCCGCGCCACCAGCAGCATTTCCTCGAGGATTTTGGGTTTGAGGGCGAACTGCGGGAACAGGGCTTCGAGTTGTTTTTGCGCGCGTTGGCAGAGCCGCAGGGCGCGGGCGCGAGCGGTCGGGCTCGAGGCCTGGCGGGCGGCCCGCCAGTGACGGTCGGCGGCCGTATCCAGGGCGCGCACCTTCTGCAGCAGTCGGCGCAGAAGGCGCAGATGCTGCGGTCGACGCTCCAGTTTTTGGTCGGAAATCACCCGGTCGAACCGTTCCTTGGGCGGCACGCTGAGCAGTTTCTCGGCCAGGGCGATGTGTTCTTTGGCGGTGAATCCGAAACGATAAAGGATCTGGCGCAGTTCGGCCTCGGCGGCCTCGATGCGTTTGCAGATCTCGATTTCCTGCTCGCGGGTCAGGAGCGGCACCGCGCCCATCTGCCGCAAATAAATGCGGACCGGATCGTCCAGGCTTTCAAGCCGGCCCGCCTCCGCCAAATCATCCTCCGAGGCATCCTCCCCCACGCCGTCCGCTTCGGAGTCTTGAATGCGCACCTCGAAGGCCTGAAGTTCCTGCCAGAGTCGGTCGGCGTCTTCGGGACTCAAACCAGCCTGGCCGATCACCTCTTGCACCTCGGCCTCGGTGACGGCGCCCTGTTCGTGGGCCATCTGCAAAAGGCGACGCAACGGACCCGTCCATGCCGGGGCGTTCGACTCTGCCCCCGGACTCGAAGGTGGAGACGATTCCGCGGGAGAAGATCGAGGCGGACGCGCGGGCGAGGACCGGGAGCGGACCGAACCGTTGCGACCGCGGCGGGGTTTCGCGCTGGCGACCGACGTTCTGAGCTTCGTCCTGGCCATAGGATGGGGCGCGACTCAGTCCGCTGAGCGGCGATGCGGCGGAATATGCGACGACGCCGCGATCCCGTCAAGGTCCGGTACGAGAATTTTTTCTCAGGAAAACGCAGCTCTCCGCGCTTGCCATCACCACCGCCGTTCAGCGTCGCACCGGATGAGATCCCCACTGCGAGGGACAAACTGTCGCATCGAGGCCCGGTCGAACGCCGCAAGCGGACGAGAGCACGAGGGCGTGTTCCCTGCCCTTCCTTTCTTTGCGGTTTACAAGGGGCTCGGATCGGCGCAGATTCGCGCTCAAATCGGACATGGACCGGAGAGACCCATCGCCGAAGGGACTGCCCGGGACCCGCGGTGTAGCGCGCGGTCGAACCGATGCCACGGTGCCGGGCTCGCCAGACTCCGGCTGTGCCATCGAACCGAACGATCGTTCCCTTCCCTCATGCCCATGAAAGTCGCGTACTCTCGACGTTCCTTTTTGAAGCGGGCCGTGCTGGCCGCCGGCGCGTTGAGCGCGCCCCGCTGGATGCCCGGCCCCAATCTGCTCCTCGCCCAGGACGCGGGACGCAAACTCAATTGCGCCGTCATCGGTTGCGGCGGCCGCGGGATGAGTCATCTGAACGCGATTGCGAAGGAAAACATCGTCGCGGTGGTGGACCCGGACGAGAAACGTCACGAAGCCGTGGCTGATTGGTTGAAGCGCCGGGGAATGGATCCGGCCAGGGTGCGGTTTTTCACCGATTATCGGCGGCTGTTCGACGAGGTGGGGCGCAGTCTGGATGCGGTTTTCGTGGCCACCCCCAACCATCAACATGCGTTGCCGGCAATGCTCGCCATGCAGCTGGGCAAGGCCGTGTTCGTGGAAAAGCCGGTGTGTCACAACATCGGCGAGGCACGCGCACTGCGCGAGATGGCCCGCCGCAGCAAGGTGGCCACCCAGATGGGCAACCAGGGCCACAACGAGGAGGGCTACCGGCGCCTGTGCGAATACATCTGGGCCGGCGTCATCGGGCCCGTCCGGGAAACGCACAGTTGGACCAATCGTTGCAACGGCGGCGAAGGCCCGCGTCCGCCGGCCAAGCCGGTGCCACCGGGGTTGCATTGGGACGAATGGATCGGCCCCGCGCCGTACCGGGATTTTCATGACGATTTGCATCCGCATTCCTGGCACGGATGGTACGATTTTGGCAACGGCTCCATCGGCAACATGGGCTGCCACGTGTTGGACGGCGTTTTCTGGGCCCTGAAGATCGAGCATCCCACCAGTGTGGAAGTGGAGTATCTGCGCGGCGGCAGCGACGAACGCTATCCGATCGGCTCTCGCATCCGTTGGGACGTGCCCGCCCGCGGGGACCTTCCCCCGCTGAAGGTGTATTGGTACGAGGGACTCAATCCCACGACCCAGGACCGTCCCCAGGGGGCCCTGCGCGCTGCCGTGGGCGAGGCGCGGAATCTGCCGCCCCTCCTGCTCGAGTTGCGGCGTCAATACCCGGAGGAGGAGCTGGACCGCGGCGACAGCGGCACACTCTACGTGGGCGAGAAAGGGATTATTTTCACCGGTACCTACGGCGAGCGCATGCACGTGGTGCCCTGGGCCAAAATGCGGGAGATTCCCGAACCCCCGAAAACTCTGCCGCGGCCCAGGGACATTTTCACCGATTTCCTGGAGGCGGTGCGCGAGGGTCGCACCGACACCGCCTCGAGCTTCGAGTACGGCACGCGGCTCACGGAGTTTTGTGCGCTCGGCAACCTGGCCCAGAAGGCCGGCGTGGGCAACAAGGTCGAGTGGGACGGCCCCAACATGCGGGTGACTAATCTGCCCGAGCTCAATGCCTGGGTAAAACGCGAGAACCGGCCCGGTTGGCGGATCTGACGCGCGCAGGCAGGGTTGCCTGCCCCGCGGCGTTGCAGGTTCTCAGAAGGTTTCGGCGGCCGGGGGAGGTCACTGGACCAGTTCCCGCGCGCGGGCCAGAGCAGCATCCAGCCGGGTCGCATCCCGACCGCCCCCGCGCGCATGGTCGGGACGGCCCCCGCCCTTTCCACCCACCAGCGGCGCAATCTGCTGGATCAACTGGCCCGCGTGCACGCGAGCGGCGTGAGGTCCGGAGACCGCCGCCACCAACGACACGACGCCATCGGCCACCCCGCCCAGCAGCACCAGCCCCGGCACGCGCGCCTTGAGCGCGTTGACCATGGTTTGCAGGGTCTCGGCATCGGCGTCATGGCGCGCGATCAACACCGGCAGATCCCCACGGTACTCCACGCGGGCCAGGAGCGCCTCGGCCGCGGCGGCAGCCTGTTTTTGTTGCAGCGCCCTGAGTTGTTTCTCCAGGGCCTTCTGCTGTTCGAGCAACGCCTCCAGTTTGCGGTCCAGTTCCGCCACCGGGGCGTTGACACGGGCTGCCGCGGCTCGCAACAGAGCCTGCTCGGCATTGACATGTTCCCATGCCGCCAGCCCGGCCACGGCCTCGACCCGACGAATGCCGGCCGCCACCGCACCCTCGCCCAGGATCCGGAACAGGCCGATCTCGCCGGTGGCCGCCGTGTGCGTGCCGCCGCACAACTCCATGGAGTAACCATCCAGGCCGCCCGGCGTGCCACCGATTTGAACCACCCGGACCCATTGCCCGTACTTCTCGCCGAAAAACTGCAGGATGTCGGGTCGGTGGCGGATGTGATCGTATTTCACCTCGATCCACGTCACCGGGGCGTTTTCGAGGATGCGCTCATTGACCAGGCGCTCGATCTGCTGGAGCTGGTCCGGGCGCAGGGGCGCACTGTTGAAGTCAAAGGTCAATTTGTCGGGCCCCACATAGGAACCCTTCTGGGCCGTTTCCCGCCCCACCACCTCGCGCAGGGCCCAGTGAAAGAGGTGGGTCGCGGTGTGATGGCGCTGAATGGCCAGACGCCGATCCCGGTCGACGCGCAACCGGGCGGGCTGACCCGGCTCGGGCCACTCTTCTGTGTCCGCTGCCTCCGGGGGCGCCAGAAAATGCAGCCAGGTTTCGCCCGCCTTTCGCGTGTCCACGATGCGCCAGCGGCGTTCCCCCTGGATCAGTTCTCCCGTGTCGCCCACCTGGCCGCCCATCTCGGCGTAAAACGGGCTGGCCTCCAGGACCACGGCGGGGCGATCCTGCACGCGGACCACGCGGAGCACGCGGGCCTCGGCCTCCAACTGTTGATAGCCCAGGAACTGCGTGGGCGTCTCGGTCTCCAACTGCGTGACCTCGATCACGGTCTTTTTCTGAGCGGCCCGGGCGCGTGCACGCTGCTCCTCCATGAGCGCCTCGAAACGGGCCGTATCCACCGTCAAGCCGCGTTCCCGCGCCATGAGCTGGGTCAGGTCCAGCGGAAAGCCGTACGTGTCGTACAACTTGAAGGCAAACTCGCCCGGGATGCAGGAAGCCGCCGGCCCGGTCCCCGCCTGCTGGAGACGCTCCACTTCCTCCTCGAACAGTTGCAGCCCGCGATCCAGCGTGCGGTTGAACGCTTCTTCTTCCTGGCGAATCACTTCTTCCACCTGGGCCTGGCGTGCCCGGATTTCCGGGAACACGTCGCCCATGGTTTGGGCCAGCACCGGGACCAGCCGGTGGAAGAACGGCTGGCGAAAGCCGAGGTTGCGACCGTACCGGACGGCCCGACGCAGAATCCGTCGCAACACATAGCCCCGCCCTTCGTTGGAGGGCAGAATCCCGTCGGCGATGGCAAAACCGAGCGTGCGAATGTGGTCCGCAATCACGCGGAACGCCACATCCACCCGTTCCTGCTCCGTCGCCCCCGTGGTGCCCGGTCGGGGCAAAGTGGAGCCGTAGCGACGACCGCTCAACCGCTCCAAAGCATCGAACAACGGCCGGAACACGTCCGTCTCGTAATTCGAAATCCGTGCCTGTGCAAAGTCCTGCAGGCCGCGGGTCCCCTGAATGATGGCCGTGACCCGTTCGAATCCCATGCCGGTGTCCACATGGCGCGCGGGCAGCGGCGTGAAGGTGCCGTCGGGATTTGCGTTGAACTGGATGAACACCAGGTTCCAGATTTCGATGCACTGCGGATGCCCCTGATTCACCAGCGCGCCGCGGGTGTCGCCTTCCGGCGTCAGGTCCACGTGAATCTCCGAGCAGGGGCCGCACGGGCCGGTGTCTCCCATCATCCAGAAGTTGTCCTTGCGTCCCCCGGTGCGGATGTGGACCTGCGGATCGAGCCCCGCAGCCCGGAACAACCGCGCCCAGTGTTCCCAGGCTTCCTCATCGAATTCCGCCGGATCTCCCGGACCCGGTCGGTACACCGTGGCATAGATCCGCTCCTTGGGAAACCGCCACACCTCGGTCACCAGCTCCCACGCCCACTCGATGGCCTCCCGCTTGAAGTAATCGCCAAACGACCAGTTCCCCAGCATCTCGAAGAACGTGTGGTGATACGTGTCCAATCCCACGTCCTCCAGATCGTTGTGCTTGCCGCCGGCCCGAATGCACTTCTGGGTGTCCGCCGCCCGCGGGGGATCGTAGGGACACGGCTGCAGGCCCAGGAAAATGGGCACAAACTGGTTCATGCCCGCGTTCGTGAACAACAAATTGGGCGAATCGGGCAGCAGACTCGAAGACGGTACGATCGTGTGTCCCTTCGACCGGAAAAAGTCGAGGAACGACTGCCGGATCTCAGCCGAGGTCATCACGCGCATGCTCTCAAAACACCTGATCGGGCATCGTCCCGCGCCGAAAGGGCGAAACGGGCCATGCCCCCGCCGGACGGTTTCCCTGACCGACAGGCAGGCCAGATTAGGCCGCCGGGCCGCGCGAGGCGAGCGCAACTTTGGCCGGCGCGCCACGGGCGGCGGCCGAAAGACCCCGGGGCACCCCGCGGGCCGGCCGAAAGAGCCCGGGGAGACCGCACGACATGAATGATCGGAAAGCCGGCAGGCCTGGCGCAGCAATGGGACCGTCGCAGCGACTGACCCGGGGGTTGCCCGCGAGCACCCCGGGGCCTAAGGTTTTCGGGAGGTAAAACAGCCTGATCCGGCCGCAACCCCGGCCGAGACAAGCACGGCATGGAGCAACGATGAAAACGGCATACGAACTGGCGATGGAACGGCTCAATCGGGCGGCCCCGTTGACGCCCCTGACCGAGGAACAAAAGCGGGAGATTGCCGAACTGGAGTCGCGCTACAAAGCGCGCATTGCCGAGCGGGAAATCACGCTTCAGCAACAAATCGCCACCGCTCGAGCCGCCGGGGACTGGGCGAAAGCCGCCGAGCTCGAACAGCAACTGGTCCAGGAACGTCGCAAGCTGCAGGAAGAGCTGGAGGCCAAAAAAGAAAGGATTCGCCAGGGCAAAGCCTGAACACCTCCAACGCCTCCCCGGAGGCAACGGGATGCCCGGGACAGCGGCGCCGTCCACCGGCCTCGCGATGCGCGGCTGACCCGGCGGCTGAACGGCAGCCAGGAACGCCGGCGGTGTGGAACCTCGAAGAAGGCGGGTTTGCACAGCGCGGGCCGGCCGCAGGGACAAAAGCCGGCGGAGATCCACAAAGGTCCGATACAGACCGAAGGTCCCCGGATGCCCGGGACGCAAGCCTGCACTACCGGCCAGGGCTTCGGCAACGCCGCGGGGCTGCCAGCCGAGAGCGTTTTTCCTGCTTGTGCACCATGCAAGCGTCCGCATGCTTGCGCCGCGCTTCGTTTTTCTTTTCCGGAGGCGTTCGAGCAACTTCGGGCCGCGCCGGACGGCGCGCCGGCCGTTTGACAACCAGGTGCTGATGCATCCAACTTCCGGCCACTTATGTGGACCTTAAAACCGGAGGGTGCTTGGAGGGCGGCGTGTCGGCGATTCGCAGGCCTGGCGATCAGTGCTTGCGCATTGGGACTCCTGGCATCGCCCACCAGCGTGGGGCAGCCGCAACGCCGCGAGGTCAGCCGGTTGTACGAACAACTTTGCGCCAACTGTCACGGCATCGATCTGCGCGGTGGCCAGGCCCGAAGCCTGCTGGACGAGGAGTGGGTGCACGGCTCCGGAGATGACGCCACACTGTTCCAGGTGATCCGCGAGGGCGACGAGCTCAACGGCATGCCGCCCTGGAAAAACCTACTGAGCGACGAGGAGATTCGCGCCCTAGTGATCTACATCCGCGAGAAAGCCACGGAGGCTCGCCACGCCGCCACACGCTACCCGCAGCCGCGGCCCGACCAAACCGCCGAAACCCGCCTGCACCGGTTCCGGCTGCGCACCGTGGTCGAGGGACTGGCCACGCCCTGGTCGGTGGACTGGTTGCCGGACGGCCGAATGTTGGTGACGGAATTGCCAGGGCGACTGCGCGTGGTCCAGGACGGCAAGCTGCTACCGGCCGCCGTGGCCGGCACCCCCACCGTGCGATACCGCGGGCAGGGCGGGTTGATGGAGGTTCTGGTGCATCCCGGGTACGCGACCAACGGCTGGATCTACCTGGCCTACAGCGAACCCGCCAGCAGCGCCCAAAGCCGGGACGTGAGCATGACCACTCTGGTGCGCGGCCGACTCCGCGCCCTGCAGTGGACGGAGGAAGAGGTGATCTGGCGGGCGCCCCTCTGGAGCTTTCGCCCGGGCAACATCCATTTCGGTTGCCGCATGGTCTTTGGGCCGGATGGCTGCCTGTACTTTTCCCACGGCGAACGGGGCCACGCCCAGGACGCACAGGACCTGACCCGGCCCAACGGAAAGATTCACCGGATCCTGGAAGATGGCCGCGTGCCGCCGGACAATCCGTATGCGGGCCGTTCGGATGCGGTGGCCACCATCTGGAGTCATGGCCATCGCAACCCCCAGGGATTGGCCTTCCATCCGGAGACCGGCGAGCTGTGGGAGACCGAACACGGTCCGCGTGGCGGCGACGAACTCAACGTGATCATCAAAGGCCGGAATTACGGCTGGCCGGTGATCACCTACGGGATGAATTACGACGGGACGCCCATCACCGCCTGGACCGCCCGCGAGGGCATGGAACAGCCCGTGGTGCATTGGACCCCGTCCATCGCAGTCTGCGGCATGGACTTTTATCGGGGGAACCGATTTCCGCGCTGGCGCCACCACTTGTTCGTCACGGGGCTCGCCTCCCAGGAGCTGCGCCGGCTCCAATTGAACGGGCATCGAGTGATCGAAGAGGAGATCGTCTTCAAGGGAATTGGCCGCGTTCGGGACGTGGCCTCGGGGCCGGATGGCTTTCTTTATGTGGTGCTGAACGGACCCGACCGCGTGGTGCGACTGGAGCCGGTCGAGAGCTGACGCCCGGACTCTGTCTGGAGATCCGAGCCGGGCCCGTGAGAGCCACGCACATGGAGCGCGGCGAGATCCGGGTCAATCCGAGCTCGACAATGGCCGGAGGCGGGTCAGAGCACCCGGCGGCACGCTTCGCCAGGCGCAAATCTCCAAGCGCGTGATTCGGAAAGCGTTGCCCGTTGCCCGGCCACGTGGGACCGCCGAATCCTTGAGCAAGGCACCGTGCCGGGACGTTTTTCCACTCGACTTCCCGCCGCTCCAAACGAAATTGGCGCTGCCATGCAGGAAACCGTGTTGACGCTGGGGCATTCGCCCGATCCCGATGACGCGTTCATGTTCTACGGGCTGGCCCGGGGATTCATCCCCACGCCGGGACTGCAGTTCCAACATGTGCTCCAGGACATCCAGACGTTGAACGAGCGGGCACTGCGGGGAGAACTGGACATTTCGGCCATCAGCTTCGCCGCTTACCCGGCCGTTTGTTACCACTACGCGCTGTTGCCCAGCGGGGCCAGCATGGGCGACGGGTACGGTCCGCTGGTGGTGGCCCGACGCCCCTACGGCCGATCCGACCTGCTCCGGCTCCGACTGGCCGTGCCGGGAACACTGACGTCGGCCTTTCTGGCGTTGCAACTGTGGTTGGATCGGCCGGCAGCCGAGCTCGATTATGTCGTGGTGCCCTTCGATCGGATCTTCGAAGCACTGGCCGACGGGCAGGCCGACGCAGGGTTGCTGATTCACGAGGGTCAATTGACGTACGGGCAGGGGGGCTGGCAGGTGTGTGTGGATCTGGGTCGTTGGTGGAGCGAAACCCAGGAAGGCCTTCCGCTGCCCTTGGGAGGGAACGTCATTCACAAGCGACATCCGGAACCGTTGCGCCGTCGAGTGGCACGGGTTTTGACGGAGTCCATCCAATACAGCCTGGCGCATCGGCCGGAGGCCCTGGAGTATGCGCTGGCGTTCGGGCGCGGTCTGGATCGAGAGCTCGCCGACCGTTTCGTGGGCATGTACGTGAACCACTGGACGCTGGACTATGGCGAGCGGGGCCGGGAAGCCATTCGCCGCTTTCTGCAGCTGGGACACCAGCGAGGATTCCTCCCCCAGGCCCCGGATCTGGAGTTTGTGACGAGTGCCTGACCCTCCGGAGCAGCCGAAACCCCGGGCTTCTGGTTTTCAGAAAAAGGCCGAATCCCGGGCACAAACCCGCCGGAACTCCAAAAGCGAGGACACGCCCCGGACCGCAAAGCCGGCAGCCCGGCTTCGGTTTGCATCTCCCCAAAGCACGCACGCCGGCCCGGGGTTGACAGGTGCCAGGGAGGGCGCGAAGGGCAGGTCGGGTCAGCGATCACCGGCATGATGTTCTTCGTACCAGCCATATCGGCCCCGATACCAGTCGCAAATGCCCTGCCAGATGCCCCGCGCATTCCCCCAGCGGCCCAGCAAAAGGAACAGCAACATCTTCGCCGGGCAGATCAGTGCCAGATAAGCCCAGAGGGTCAGGGGATGGATGCCAATCCGATGCCGTTGCAGCACGTACAGATTGTTCCGAGTGCTATAGTACAACTGGACCGGCCGGTTTTTTGCCAGGGTCGTCGACGTCTTGTGCCACATGCGGGCCAGGGGAAAATAAACCACCCGGTACCCGGCCTCGCGGATGCGAAGACAGAGATCGGCGTCCTCGGAATAAAACACCAGGCTTTCCTCGAAAAAGCCGACCTTTTGGAGGGCTTCGCTCCGCAAGAGGAACCCGCATCCTGTGACAAAGGCACAGTCGCGCACACGGTTGTAACGCGGAGCGTCTTTGCGCATCCAGCCGTGGTGCCAGGGATGACCGAGAAAGAAGAACCCGCCGGCACTCCAAAGGCGGTCCCGGGGCGAGTGAAAGAAAATCTTGGCGCCTGCAACGCCGACCTCTGGATGGGCCTCTGCGAACTCGACCAGCACGCGAATCAAGTCGGGCGCTACAAGAACGTCATTGGTGGTGCTGAAGATGTATTTCACCTCGGGCAACAGCGCAGCCATGCCGAGGCTGGCCGCCCGGGCGTAGCCAAGACCGCGGTCGTGGGCCAGGAGCCTCACTTCGGGGAATTCCTGCCGCACCATTTCCTGCGAGCCATCGGTCGAGGCATTGTCCGAGACCACGATGCGCAGGTCGGGATAATCCACCTGTCGGAAAGATTGCAGGGTCTCCCGCAACGAGTCCCGCAGGTTCCAGTTCACAATGACCACCCCAACCGGGGGCCAGGAGACGGTGGAAACAGGCAGGGAGGACATGGAAGGCAAGTGGTTCAGCACAGGTACCCGATGCGTCGGGTGCGGGGCGCAGGGGAGGCAGCGAGACGGTCGGGGATTCCGCCACGCCCCGCCCGGTCGGAGCTCAGGGGACGAGTGCGCCTTCGACGCCCGGCCACAACAACGGTCATTGCAGGTTCATGGAGCATCGGATCGGGCCACGAGCACGGTTTCTTCGCCCGCCAGGGGGTGACGTCGCAGCTGGACATGTTCGTAATACCGTTCGAGCGCGGCGCGCAACGCGCGCAGCGGCCGAACCTTTTGCGGAAGCGGGCCGATGCGGTGGTGTCGACGAGCTTCCCGGATGGACCGACTGGCGCCCCAAAAGATGTCGGCGTGCACGGCCGTGGTTTCCAGGGCCACGACTCGAAAGCCTGCTTGCTCGACCAGGGCCCGCAATGTGGCGGGAGGAAAAAGGTGCAGGTGCCGCGGCGGATCGAGTCCAAACCAGTGGGCGCCATGGCGCTGATGGCCCATACTGTCCGGGTTGGGTGTTACGAGGACCAAAAGCCCCGCAGGCCTAAGAATTCGACGGACCTCCTGCAGCGTTTCCCGAGGGTCGAACAGGTGCTCGATCACGTGGTTCATGGTGACGGCGTCGAACGAGCCGGATGCAAAGCGGGCGCTCTGCAGGTCACCCACGACGAGCTCCAACCCATACCGCTGGCGGGCCGCCGCGATCGCTTGCGGGTCGAGGTCGATCCCGGTGACCTGCCAACCTTGTTGCTGCATGCGGTAAAGAAACGAGCCGTCGCCACATCCCACATCCAGGAGCCGACCGCGCGAGCGTGGATCCAGGTGCCGCCTCTCGAGGGCGTCACGGGCCGAACCCAGGCCGAAAAGTGAATCCAGGCCGCGCAGGAGGCACTGGTAACCGGCGTAAAGCCGGCTGCGAAGACGCGCGGAGAGACCCGGAGACTCGAACGACTCCGGATGCGTGAAATAACAACGATAAGCGAGACCGATGTCCTGACGAACCGGAGTCGGATGCAGCCAGATCAGACGGCATCGGGGATTCTCACACCGCAGGAAACCCCAGCAACCCGGCGCCCCATACAGGACATCCCGGAGATTGCCATGGAGCTCGACCCCGCGGCCTTCACAGAGGGGACAAGTTGACCGCGGAATCGTGCGGATTTGCGGCGGCTCTTCCATGGACACATAGCTAAAGGCCGCCGTTTCGGGAAGCAAGCCGTCGAAAAAAGGGCTTGGCACCGCCGTGTTCGAGGATTCGGGGCTCGACGGCACCCGAGCGGCAACCATGGCCCAGGGAGAATCGCAGGCCACGGCCATTCACGAAGCAGGCACCGCCGCCTCTCCCCACGCCAGATCCGCCAGCCAATGCCGTGTGGCAGGATCGGCCTCCTCGTACGCGCGCGTCTGGCGGTCCGCAACCAGAAGGTTTTCCTGCCGGCCTGAGCGGTAGGTGCGGCTGCCGGGCCACTCTTGAGGCAGGTAGGCCCGACCGTCGCGGCCGACCACGACCACGCGCAGACCCCGCGCCAGGATGCGTCGAGTCAGGCTCCAGCGCCCGTTTTCGAACAGATAGGCATGGCGCTTGCAGAAAATCCACCGGGGCCAGCATTCCAGAGCCAGTGAGCGTCGCACGACGAACGCGTTGGTCCGGACATGCCAGTTCGGAAAGGGGGGAAACATCACGCGGCAGAGGATCCGCCGCGCAAATCGCCACCGGAGGACCGGAGGCGCCCCCGTCAGGCCCGGGGGAGAAGGGAGGAAGCAGTTGCGATACATGCTCTCCCACGACCCGGTGGCACCGGCAAGGCCAACGTCGGGCTGCTGGGCGTGTCGGAACAGCAGCGCCAGCCAGTCGGCGACCAGAGGCTCGCTGAAAGAGTTCAAGAAACAGAAATACTCATGAGACAGGCGGCGCAAGGCCACTCCGTAGGCCCGGATGTCGTAGCCCCAATCCCTCACCGAGAACGCCTGAAACACCAGATCGGCCGCCCTTCGCCGGTAGGAGTCCAACACCGCCAGGTCACGAAATCCTTTCCAGACGAAAATCAGGTCGTGCTCCACACCGGCGGGGTGGCGACGATAAGCGCGCAGGAAGGCCTCAAAAGGGGCCGGCCCATGAGCTTCTCGCACCAGGTGGACCACTGCAATACGCGCCACAGCCGCATGCCAATAACGCATGAACGAGGTCTTGTCCAACCTGTGTTCAGTCCACCGGGCAACAGCGGCTGAAATGAAACGCAACCGGGCAGCGCGCTGCAGCAATCCGCGGCGCAGCCGGTCCGCAGGATGCGGTTCTCCTCTTTTTCATGGCCCCTTCGGGATGCGCCCGGTATGGTGCTCGACCGATGATGAACCCGGGCACAGGTAACTCGCCCGCCTGGATCCGCCGCTCGGGGTGCGTGGTGCTCCTGGGCTTGGTGCTGGGCGGGCTGTTTTGGAAGGGATTCCTTCCCGGGCGGGTCGTATTCTCCAACGACGGCCCCCTCGGAGGCATGGTCGCCGCTCAGAATCAGGCCGCCACCACCGTGACGGGGCTGTGGCAGGATCTGAACTGGTTCGGCGGCCCGGCCCCTGCTCCGGCCCCGAGTGTCTCCCTGCTGGTGCGGTTGCTCACCGACCCGGTGGTCTTCTCCAAGCTTTACGCACCGTTTTCATTGCTGTTTGTGGGTTGGGCGGCCTGGGTGTGGGCGCGGCAGATGCGATGGTCGCCCTGGGTGGCGATCCTGCTGGCACTGGCCACCGGCCTGAACGGCGACTTTTTTGCCACGGCATGTTGGGGCGTTTGCGCCCAACCCATCGCCTTCGGCTGCAATTTCCTTGCCCTGGCGGCCCTGGCCGATCCGCGAGCCCCCCGTCCGTGGGTGCGGACGGCCCTGGCCGGGTTCGCCGTGGGAATGGGGGTGGTGGAGGCCTACGACATCGGGGCCCTGTTCAGCCTGGTGATCGCGGCGTTCGTCCTCTTCCAGGCCTGGACCGGCGAGGGCCCTGCCGCCGTCCGCCTGGGCCGCGGAGTGGCGCGGCTGGGCCTGGTGGCCGGTTGTGCCGCGTTTCTGGCCGCATCGACTTTGAGCACGCTGGTGGCCACCCAGGTGCGTGGCGTGGCTCAGCTGGAACAGGAGGGTTGGTCGCGGGAGGCGCGTTGGGCCTGGGCCACACAGTGGAGCCTGCCGAAGGTGGAGATCATGAGCGTGGTGGTGCCGGGATTGTTCGGGTACCGCATGGACACCCCGGGCGGAGGCGACTACTGGGGCAGAGGCGGAAGTGATCCGGCCTGGGATGCCTATCTGGCCGGAGACCGACAGGGCCCGCCGCCCATGGGCTTTTTCCGATACGGGATGGGCAGTGGCTACGCCGGCCAGTTGGTGCTCGTGTTGGTGGGCTGGACGCTGGTGCAGGTCTTCCGGGGGCAACGCTCGGGGTTCCGCCCCGACGAACGCCGCGCGATCGGGTTTTGGATGGCCGTGGCGGTCGTGGCCACGCTCCTGATGTTCGGACGCTTCGCGCCGTTTTATCAGTTCTTTTTCGCCCTCCCGTACGCCTCGGCGATTCGGAATCCGGCGAAGTTCATGCACATCCTGGAATGGGCTCTGCTGATTCTGTGCGGCTACGGGCTGCAGGGGCTGTGGCGCGCTTACTTGGCCGGCGACCAAACGTCCGCAGGACGGGAACGGTCGGGGGCGGTGAAGGGCGCAGAACGGGGCACGTTTGAGCGGGGCTGGCTCGCCGGGAGTGTGTGCGTCTTGGGATTGGCGGTGATCGCCTGGTTGCTCTATGCGGGGGCGCGACCCCGATTGGAGCGGTACCTGACCGAAATGCACCTGTTGGAGGCCCGGGCGCAGGGCGCGGGCGAGGACGTGGCAGCTGCGGCGGCGCGTGCGGAGGCGCAAGCGGCGTTCAGTGTGGGGCAGGTGGGACGGACAGTGTTGTTTCTGGGGCTGGCATTGGGTTGGACGGCGCTGGCGGTGAGCGGACGATGGCCCCGGCCCGGGTGGCGCTGGGCGGGTTGGGCCGGGTGCGGTCTGCTGGTTCTGGACCTGGGGCTGGCCAACCGCCCCTGGGTGGTGACCTACAACTGGCGAGAGAGGTACGTGGAGGCGAGCGACAATCCGGTGATCGCGTTCCTGCGGGAGCGGCCGTGGGAACACCGGGTGGCACTGGCGGAGCCGTTCTTGCCGCCGCGGTACGCATTGCTGGCGCAACTGTATCGCGTGGAGTGGATGCAACATCTCTTCCCGTTCAACAACATCCAGTCACCGGACATCGTGCAGATGCCCCGCGTGCCTGTGGAGATGGAGGCATTCGAGGGGGCGCTCGCCCGACGCCCCAAGGGCCCCGAGGACATGACCAACTGGGTCCAGCGGGTTCTCCGCCGATGGGAACTGACCAGCACGCGCTATTTGTTGGGCGCGGCCGGGATGGCCGAGGCGTTGAACAACCAAGTAGACCCTGAGCGGCGCAGATTTCGCGAGCTCATGCGGTTCGAAGTGCGGCCCAAGGGACCGGAAGGGCCGTGGTTGATTCATACGAACGCGGCAGGGCCCTTTGCCCTCATGGAGTTTTTGGGTGCGCTGCCCAAGGCGGGCCTGCACCAGCATTGGCAGGTGGTGACCAACGATTCCGAGGCGCTGGCCCTGTTGCCGGATCCAGGTTTCGATCCGCATCGAACAGTCCTGGTCTCCCAGCCACTGCCCGCCCCGGCTGGAGGGGACGATTCCGCGGGCGGCTCGGCCGGCTCGGTTGAGTTCGCTCATTACGAGCCAAAGCGCGTGGTATTGCGCGCACAAGTGCAGCGATCCTGTGTACTGCGCCTCAACGACAAGTTCGATCCCAACTGGCATGTAAGAGTGGACAGCCGCCCCTCCACCGTGCTGCGATGCAATTATCTGGTGCGCGGGGTCTTCCTTGAGCCGGGCGAGCATGTGGTGGAGTTCTGGTACCAGCCTCCGTTGGGGCCGCTCTATGTGAGTTTGGCCGGGGTGCTGGTGGCCCTCGGGTTGTTGGGTTGGGTGTGGCGTGGACCTGAGGGAAACGCGGCTCCATCGCAGGCCCCTCGTGCGCAGCCCAATCGGTCTCCCGGAGGAGCCGGATAGCCCGCCAAACCGCAAGCGCTCGCCGGAGGTGGCGGCCTTGCCCGCGGCTTTGACCTCAGAAATACATGCGCCGGCGACACCGGGGCCACGGGCTTCAAAGCTGAGAAGCGGCTCTCCAACCCGAAAATGCGGCTCAATCCTCGTTTCAGCCCGACCGTCGCCTCCCGTTTGCCATGCCAGGGAGGCGAATCCAAAAGTTTCTCCAATCAGCCTCCCACGGAAGGAGCGCCAAAACCAACTCAGAGCCCTGCCGCAGCTTGGGCTACCGCGCGGAACTTTTGCCCGGGTCACGCAGCTCCGCCGCGGCGGACTCGAAAGGCGGATTCAAGCTCACCACGCCCCGGATTGAGCCGGCGATGCTGCACGGAGCCGCTTGGGTTGTGGCGATAAAACCGGTCAGGGTGTCCCCGCTCATGGAAGTCCGGCGCTCCCCGGCGAGTCATGCGTGGGCTCCGCACTGCAACAGGGTCAGGCAGGGCTCTTACGAAGCAACCGCAGTCTCAAGCGGACCCGGGGCTTCCGCCAAAAAGGACTGGAAATGTCCCTTGCCCGAGTGTATAAAGGCCGCTGTCTTGACAAAACAGCGTGGTTTTTGACGGTTGAGGGCACAATTGTTCAGATCGGTTCCTCTCCTCAACAGCTTGTGCTCCGACAACAACCGAACCCCAGCCTGTTGTAGATTTGCGCTTTACGGGCGGGGTGGGGTCTGGTTCGCTGAAGCGGCGCATGTACCTGAAGAATCTGACGTTGTTGGGGTTCAAGTCGTTCCCCGACAAAACCACGTTGAGCTTTCAGCCGGGCGTGACCGCCATCGTGGGACCCAACGGCTGCGGCAAATCGAACGTGGCCGACGCGATTCGCTGGGTCCTTGGCGAACAGTCCGCGCGGGCCTTGCGCGGCAGCGAGATGGCCGATGTCATTTTCAACGGCACCGACACGCGCAAGCCGCTCGGCATGGCGGAGGTCTCCCTGACCTTGGGCGGCGTGGACGCCTCGCAACTTCGGGCCGCCGGCCTGGAGGTGGATTACCATGAGCTGACGGTGACCCGGCGGGTGTACCGCGACGGGGGCAGCGAATACTTTCTGAACCGCGTTCCGTGCCGGCTGCGGGACATCCAGCAACTGTTCGCGGGCACCGGCATGGGGCGGGTCAGCTACAGCATCATGGCCCAGGGCAACATCACCCAGGTGCTCTCCAGCCGGCCGGAGGATCGTCGGATGGTATTCGAAGAGGCTGCGGGCATCACCCGGTTCAAGGCCCAGAAAAAGGAGGCGCTGCGCAAACTCGAAGCCACGGAGCAGAATCTTCTTCGCGTCTCGGACCTGATTCGCGAGGTCAAGCGTCAAATCGGGTCGCTGCAACGGCAGGCCGGCAAGGCCCGCAGGTACAAGGCCCTGCAGGCCGAACTGCAGCATCTGGAAACGCAGTTGGCGCGGCATCACTACGACGTGTTGCAGAGCGAACTGAGGGAGCGGGAAGCGGCCCTGGCGACGGTCACGGAGGCCATCGCCGCAGCGGAAACCGCCGTGTCCGCGGCGGAAGCCGAGGTGGCCCGGCGCCGGGAAGAATTGACCGCGCTGGTCCACGAGTTGGGGCGCCTGCAACAGCTGGCCACGGAGCTGAAGGCCGAGGTGGAACGCCAGGAAAGCCAGATCGCGTTCAACCAGGAGCGCATTCGGGAACTGACGCGTCGGGACGAACAAGCGTTCACCGAAATCGCGCAAATCGAAGAGCGGCGCCGCGTGGCCGAGGAGGAACTGCTGGCGGTCCGGCAACGCCTGGCAGAGGCCGAAGCGGCGGTGCAACAGCACCAGCAAACCCATCAGGCCCGCGTGGAAGCCCTCCGACAGTTGGAGTCGGCGTTACGTCAGGGGCAGGAAGAACTCCGACAGGCCCAATCGGCCGCGCTGGCCCAGGCCCAGGAACTGGCCCGGGTGCGGAACGCCCTCAATCAACTGGAACTCCAGCAGCAGGGGTATGCGGCCCGTCTCGAAAAACTGGCGGCCGAAAAGGTCCAGTTGGAAGCCGAACGCGAACGCCTGCTGGCCCGTCTGCAGGAGTTCGAAAGCCGGGTGGCCTCTGACAAGCAGGACGCCGAGACGCGCCGCCGCCTGGTGGCCGAACGGCAACAGCGGCTGCGCGAATTGCAACAGGAAGTCGCGCAGGCCACCAGCGCGCTCGATCAGCTTTTGCAGTCCCAGGCGGCCACTCGTTCCCGCCTGCGGGTCCTGGAACAACTGGAGGAAAGCCGTGAAGGGTACGATCCCGGCGCGCTGGCCGCGTTGCGCCAGTCCGAGGCCGTGTTGGGATCGTTGGCGGATCGGATTCGCGTGCCCGCGCCGTACGTGGTGGCGATCGAACAGGCGTTGGGCCATCACTTGCAGCTGGTGCTGACCGAGCAGCCGGAAGCGGCCCAGGCCATTCTGGAACAATTGGCGCAAACCCGGGCCGGGCGCGCCAGCGTGGCGGCCCTGGCCATCCAACCGGCCGAGGATCGGCAGCTCACCTTTCCGGGCGACCTGGCCCCCGGAGATGCCGATTCCGGTTCATCCGGGAATCCCGCCGCCAGCGCGCCGCCGGCCGGCATGATCCGGGCCCTGGATGTGGTCGAGGCCGATCCCGAGGTTCAGCGGCTGGTGCGGGCGTTGCTGGGGCGGACGTTCATCGTGCCCGACCTGGCCACGGCCACCGCGCAGTTGTGCAACGGCCATGGCGGCTGCGATTTCGTCACCCTGCGGGGCGAACTGCTCAGTCGACACGGCATCTACACGGGGGGCTACCTCAACGGCCAGGGAAACGGACAGGGCCCCGCCTCCATTCTGGGCCGGAAAAACCAAATCGCCGAACTGCGCGCCGAACTGGGACGCCTGGAGGAGGCCGTGGCAGAGGCCGGCCGGCGTCGCGGCGCCCTGCTCAGTGAACAGACCGCCCTGCAGGCGGGCCTGCAACAGGTCCAGAGCGAGCTGCGGCAGCAGGAAGTGGCCATTGCCAGCCGGGAAGGCGAACTGCGCGCGCTGCAACAGGCGCGCCAGACCCTGCTGCAAAAGCTCGAGACCGTCGCCTACGAAATCGAGTCGTTCGAGCGCCAGATCGAGGAGGCCAAACAGCGACGGACGGAACTGGCCGCAACCCTGACCGCGTTGGAACAGCGCGACCAGGAACTTCAGCAACAGGTCCGGACCCTCCAGGCGAATTTGGAAGACCTCCGGCATCAACGGGACCAGGCCCAAGCGGCCCTGAGCGACGCCCGCGTGGCGTTGGCGTCCGAGGAGCAACGGGCGGCGGCCGCCCGACAGCAACTGACCGCATTGCAGCAGCGTTTGCGCGAGCTGGACCAACAAGCCGCGCGTTGCCGCCAGGAGATTGCCGACAGCGTGGCCCGCAAGACACAGGCCGAACAGGAAATCGAAACCGCCCACGCCGCGCTGGGACGCCTGCGCACCGACCGCGACCGACTCAACGAACAACTGGCCGCGCGACACCAGCAGCGGGCCGAACAGGAAGCGGCCATTCAACAGGCCGAAGAGGCGTTGCGCCAACAACGCCATCGACTGACCGAGCTTCAGGAACAACGAAACCGCCTGGAACTCGAGCGCGCCCAACGGCAGCTCCAAATCGAAAACCTCTGCCAACGCATCCAGGAAAAGTATCAAATCCGTCTGCAGGACGTTCGCAGCGAATGCATCACCATCACCTACGCCGACGAGGGACCGGCCCGCGTCCAGGTGTTGACCCCGGAAGAAATGGCCCGGGCCGGCCTGGCGACCGACTGGGATGCAGTCGCTCGACAGGTGGAAGCGCTCCAAAAGCGCCTGGACGAAATGGGCGTGGTCAATCTGGTGGCCATCGAAGAGTACGAGGAGGCCGAGCAACGCCACCAGTTTCTCAGTCAGCAGTATGAGGACCTGGTGCGTGCCAAGGCCCAGCTGCTGGAGGTCATTCAGCGGATCAACACCGAAACCCGGCAGATGTTCCTGGAAACCTTCGAGCAGATTCGCCGCAACTTCGCCGAGTTGTTTGTAGAGGTCTTCGGAGGCGGCAGCGCGGATCTCCGCCTCGTGGACGAGAACGACGTTCTGGAAAGCGGCATCGAGATTCTGGCGCGGCCGCCGGGCAAAAAACTGCAAACCATCAGCCTGCTCTCCGGCGGCGAACAAACGATGACCGCGGTGGCGCTGCTCTTCGCCATCTACCAGGTCAAACCCAGTCCGTTCTGTGTCCTGGACGAATTGGATGCCCCGCTGGACGAGGCCAACATCGGCCGCTTCCTCCGCATTCTTCAGCGGTTTTTGGGGCACTCCCAGTTCATCATCATCACCCACAACAAACGCACCATCAGCATGGCCGACGTGCTGTACGGCGTGACGATGGAGGAGCGCGGGGTGAGCAAGATCGTCAGCGTACGGTTCCGGCGGGATGAGGGCACGCACACGGCCACGCAGTCCCCGGAGGCCCAGACCGGACCCGAGCCCGCCAACGCGGCCGCTCCGAATGATCCGGCCCTTGCCTCCACCGAGCCACCTGCGGGATAAGCCTCTGTTTCTGCGGTGGCGGGGGCCCTCACGGACGACCGGCCCGGGTCCCATCCGCCGCTTCCCGATTCTCCCCCGGCCGGGGGCTGAGGCTCCGCCGCGGTTTGACTTCTCGGCCCGTCCGGTGTAACGAACCTACCAAGTGGCAAAGGGCGTAAGCGGGGAGAAACCCCGCTGCGCCCGGTGGCCCCGGAGCATTTCCCAATCCGCTCGGAACGCCGATGAACTGGGTCGCCTGGGTGTTCTTGTGCGCCGTGTTGGTGGCGGCGGTCCTGTGGCCCCGAATCGGGGCATGGGCGCGCTGGCGCAGGGCCCGGTCCCTGGCCGCGCGGGCGCGCCGGGAAGACGCCTTGAAACATCTCTTGAAGACCGAGGCCAACGGCCGGGAGGCCACCCTGGAAAGTGTGAGCGGGGCGCTCCAACTGTCCCCCCGGAAGACCGCAGGGTTGTTGGCCGAGCTGGAGTCCGGGGGCCTGATCTCCTTCGAAGGAGGCCGCATGCAACTGAGCCCGGAAGGCCGCGAACTGGCCACGCACGTGGTGCGCGCCCACCGGCTGTGGGAAAGTTATCTGGCCGACCAGACCGGCCTGACCGAAGAACAATGGCATCAACAGGCCGAGCGCCAGGAGCACCTGCTTTCCCGACAACAAACCGAGGCCCTGGCCGCCCGGCTGGGCCATCCGCGCACCGATCCCCACGGCGATGCCATCCCCGAACCCGGCGGGCAACTTCCTGCGGAACGCGGGGCTTCCCTCAACAGCCTGCCCGTCGCTGCCCCGGCCGTGATCACCCACGTCGAAGACGAACCGCAAACCCTGTACGCGCAGTTGGCCCGCGAGGGGTTGCGGCCCGGGGTCAAGGTCTGCGTGTTGCAGCGCACCCCCCAGGAGGTCCGTCTGTGGGGCCACGGCCGGGAGCATTCGCTGTCACCGTTGCAGGCCCAAAGCATCACGGTCGAACCCTTGAGCGGTCAAACGCTGCAAGATCTGCAGCGCGAAGCATTTCTGCATCAACTGGCGCCGGGGCAGACCGCTCGCGTCCTCGAGCTTTCTCCCGCCTGCCGCGGGATGGAGCGACGACGACTTTTGGACCTCGGCTTTGTCCCCGGCACCGTGGTGTCCGTGGAAATGACCAGTCCGTTGGGGGATCCTCGGGCCTACCGGGTGCGCGGCACCGTGGTGGCGCTGCGGCAGGATCAGGCCCGCTGGATCCGGGTCGAGCCGTTGGAGGCGGCGGCCGCATGAACTCCACGCCGCAATCGCCTTCGGCCGCCGCCCTGCCCGCCAGCGAGGCATGCGCCAGCTGTGCCGTCTTCCGGGCAGCCCGACTTCGCAAACTGGGCGTCCGCATCGGCCACGCCGATTTTGTCGTCGCCCTGGCCGGCAATCCCAACACCGGCAAGAGCACCGTCTTCAACGCCCTGACCGGTCTGCGCCAGCACACCGGCAACTGGCCCGGCAAAACCGTCACCCGTGCCGAGGGCGCCTTCGAATACAACGGCCACCGGTACAAACTCGTGGACCTGCCGGGCACGTACTCGTTGCTGTCCACCAGCCCGGATGAACAGGTCGCACGCGATTTCCTGTTGTTCGCACAGCCGGACGTGACGGTCATCGTGGCCGACGCCACCCGGCTCGAACGCAACCTGAACCTGGTCCTGCAGGTGTTGGAGATTACCGACCGCGCCGTCCTTTGCGTGAACCTCATGGACGAAGCGGAACGACACGGGTTGCAGGTCGATACCCGCCAACTGGCCCGGGACCTGGGCGTGCCCGTGGTGGGCACGGCAGCCCGACGCGGCCAGGGCCTGGCCGAGCTGCTGCAGGCCATCGAAGACGTGGCCACCGGACGCGTCCGGTGTCGCCCGCATCGCCTGCCCGAGCCCCCGCCCGCGCTGCGCGAGGCCATCCGGGTGCTGGTGGAAAAGCTCGAACGCGCCTATCCCGGCCTGCCCAACGCCCGCTGGGTGGCCATGCGGCTCCTGGCGGGGGACGAAAGCATCCTCAACGCCATCCGCACCGGGGAACTGGCCGAGCTGGTCCGGTCCCGCACCGTTCGGGAGACAGCCGCCCAACCCGCCACCCCCTGACCCCGCCGCGGGAACCCATGAACGAGACCTCTGCCCCAACCCTTGCCCCCGAAGTGGCGGACCTGCTGCGGACCGCCCAGCAGTACCGACAACGATTGCAAGGTGACCTCCACGAACAGGTGGTGGAGGCCATCTACACCGAAGCCGAACGGATCGTGAGCCGCGCCGTCTCCTCGCCCGCGGCCCCGGCCCGCCCCACCTTCGACCGTACCCTCGACCGCATCGTCACCAGTCGGCTTTGGGGTTTCCCCATCATGTTCGCCCTGTTCGCGGTGATGTTCTGGATCACCATCAGCGGCGCCAACGTGCCTTCGGGGCTTCTGGCAGAGTTGCTGGTCGAGCGCGGACACCCGTGGCTGCGCGAGCTGACCCTGGCCTGGGGCTGGCCGGACTGGCTCCGGGGTCTGACCATCGACGGCGTGTACCTGGCCACCGCGTGGGTGGTGAGCGTGATGCTGCCGCCCATGGCCATTTTCTTCCCCATGTTCACCCTGCTGGAAGATTTCGGTTACCTCCCGCGCGTGGCCTTCAACCTGGACGCGCTGTTCCGCAAGGCTGGCGCGCACGGCAAGCAGGCCATGAGCCTGATGATGGGGTTTGGCTGCAACGCCGCCGGGGTGGTTTCCACGCGCATCATTGACAGCCCCCGGGAACGGCTCCTGGCCATTCTCACCAACAACTTTTCCCTGTGCAACGGCCGGTGGCCGACCCAGTTCTTGATGGCCACGCTGTTCGTGGGCGCCCTGGTGCCCGCTCCCTGGTCCAGCCTGGCCGCCGCAGCCGCCGTCACCGGCGTGGCCGCCCTCGGCGTTGCTCTCACGTTTCTCGTCTCTTGGGCACTCACCCGGACCGTGCTCAAAGGCCAGCCCTCCGCCTTTAGCCTGGAACTTCCGCCCTACCGACCTCCCCGACTCTGGCAAACGCTCTACACGTCGCTGCTGGATCGGACGCTGTTCGTGCTCTGGCGGGCCGTGGTTTTTGCGGTTCCGGCCGGCGCCCTGATCTGGTTGAGTGCCAACGTACATGTGGGCGGAGACAGCATCGCCGCCCACCTCGTGCGCACCCTGGATCCCGTGGCCCTGTGGCTGGGGTTGAACGGGGTGATCCTTCTCGCCTATGTGCTGGCCATTCCCGCCAATGAGATCGTCATTCCCACCGTCCTCATGCTGACGGTCCTGGTCACGGGCACCCCCGAGGCCGGGGCCGGAGCCGGCGTCATGTTTGAAATCGAGGACGACAATGTTCTCAAACAATTGTTGCTCCAGGGCGGCTGGACCGCGTTGACCGGGATCAACCTCATGCTGTTCAGCCTGCTCCACAATCCCTGCAGCACCACGCTGTACACGATCTACAAGGAAACCGGCAGCCTCCGCTGGACGATGTGGGCGGCTCTGTTGCCCCTCGGGCTCGGGATCGTGGTGTGCTTCTTTGTCGCCCGGCTGTGGCAGTTATTCGTCTAGCCGACGGCTGAGAACGTGGGGGCCGAACCCACCCCTCGATGTGCCGAGCGGACCCGCATGTGTTTTGTCGGCAGAACGGCTTTTTCCCCAACTCGCTGGCAGACTTTGCAGCGGCCATTCCACCGACGAGCCACAGGCGAGGTCCCGCAAAACCCGAAGGCCTTTTTTTCGGAGAACCCTTCTGGCTCCACCGCCCGCTTGCGGGTCGCCAGATGGCCGGTGAAACCGCAAGCGCCGCCGCGCTGCGTCCTCGCTGCTGAAACGCAGCGGAGATGCGGGGTAGCCGTGACCGGGGAACCATCACCCGGGATGGGTCCTGCCGGCAGGGTCAGGAGACGGCAGAGTGGGCATCGATCGCCAGCGCCCGCGGGTCTTGGAGTACACCTCCCCAAGGGACTTCCAAAAAGGTGGCGAGAGATCCATGCAGAGGAAGGTCAGCCTTGTGCGGGGCCGGCGAGGCCTTGTGCACGCTGCGTAACGGCCGTGTTACCGCCCGTTCCGGGCCTTAGGAACGCTGCCCCCCGCCGGCTTTTGGGCTTCAGGCAAGGGGTGGGAAAGCCGATGAGGAGATCTCCGCAGGGCGAAAAAACGGCCTTTTTCCGATTGCCAGACGGGCAGGGCGCGTTAGTTTGGAGATGCGGCGATGCAGATCGAAGCGGGTCAAACCGTCCTGTTGACGGGTGCTTCAGGCGGACTGGGCAGTGTGATGGCGCGGGCGCTGGCCCAACGCGGCGTGCGACTGGCCCTGGTGGCCCATCCCGGTGCACAGCTCGAACCCCTGGCCGCCGAACTGCGCCAGCAAGGGGCACAGCAACGACACTCCCTTCGTCTCGCGACGGAGATCCTGGAACGTCGCCATAAAGTTAAAAACACGAGCCGCTTCTTAGCAGACATTGGACCGTACGCAGATGCCGGCTGCGCGGACCAGAATCCCAACCACCTGCATGTCTTCGAGACAAACCGTATCAAGCCCGGTTTCATCCAGTTAAGCGCGTTAGCTGCGCTACAAGGCCATCAGTCGGGGGCGCCTTCTCCCTTCCCGGGGTATAAAAACGCGGTTAGCACCCTCGCTGACATCGGGTTTTCTCGTCCTACTTTCGCTGCCGCCCACGCAAGGGGGAACATTGCCCGCACCGGCTCAATCGCCCGGAAAGACCGTAGAGCGGTCATTCTCCAAAGGATACGCATGAATCCAACGATAATCATTCCGCGGAGTGTCGCGAAGCGCTTTGTGCGCTCCGCGTGTCTGATCACGGTCGGCGTTCTTGCTGGTCTAGATTCGACAAGCAACACACACGCGGGTGGCTTCCGAATAGCGACTCACGACGGATTCGCGTCGGCCCGCGGCGAGGCCTTTGCGGCCACGGCCAACAATCCCGCCGCCATCTACTACAACCCGGCCGGCATCACGCAACTCCCCGGTCACCAGGTCCGCGCCGGCGTTTATGCCCTCAACCTCCAAACCACCTACCGTGCGCCGGGCAGTGGCGGTGAATTCGACAACGAGAAAGACCTCCACGCCGTGCCGCATTTCTTCTACACCTACGGACCGGAGGCTTCTGCCCTGAGTTTCGGCCTGGGTCTGTACGCGCCTTTCGGGCTCAGTTCCGAGTGGTCCGACCTGACCGGATTCCGCACCGTGGCCACCCGCGGCCAGGTGAAATACTTCACCATCAATCCCGTAGCGGCCTGGTGCGTCACGCCCCGGCTTTCGCTGGCCGCCGGGGTCACCTTCAATTACGCGGAACTGGACCTGCGACAGGGCCTCGTCTGGCCGGCCCAGCCGTTGGACCAGTTCCGTTTCAAAGGGGACGGCTGGGACGTCGGCTACAACCTGGGCCTGCTGTGGCAGGTCCACGACAAAGTGACGATCGGGATCAGTTTCCGCAGTCCCACCACGGTGGAACTGGACGGGCACACGGCCGCGTACAATCGGGAGCCCTTCCCGCCGGGGGGGCCTGTCGTGCCGGCCTTCCCCGAGCAGCGCTGGGCCGCGGAGGCCGACTGGCCGTTTCCCTTGAACGCGGTCTTTGGGATTTCCTGGCGTCCGACGCCCGACTGGAATCTCGAGTTCAACGCTGATTTCACGGGCTGGAACCGGTTGCGGACGGTCACCCTTCGCCAGGCCGGCGGCCTTCCCGGCTTGTTGCCCCCCGCGATTCCACTGACGCTCAACTGGGAGGGAAGTTGGTATTATGAATGGGGCGTGACGCGTTACGTTGGGGAACGCTGGCACATCAGCGCCGGTTACATCTTCAACGAGGGGTCGGTCCCGGATGCCACCTATTCTCCCCTGGTGGCCGATCTGGACCGCCATTTCTTCAGTGTGGGAACCGGGTATCGCGGTCCGCGGTGGAACTGGGATGTGGCATACCAGTTTGGCTACGGCCCCGAGCACACGGTGCGCGGCAGCCGGCCCTCGGCCACGGGCCAGTCCGCCGACGGCCGCTACAAGTACCTCAGCCATGCGGTGATTGTGTCGGCAGGATGGGCGTTTTGACATAGGCTGCTCTGTATGACCGACCGGCGTTGGTGGGAGCGTTGAGAGATCAGTTACCATGCCGACTCCGACCCTAACCCAAGAAGGCGTCTGGTTTCGGACTGCCAGCGGAGGGTGTTTCTGGGGAGCCCTCCGTCGTCTCGGGCGCTTCAGTGTGGTGTTTGACGTTTTCTCGGAGTCCTGCGAGGTGCGGATCTCCGAGATGCTGCAAAACGTAACGATCACCATCCGAGGGAGGGAAGTGTACAAGGGGCGAGCCGTGGTGCGTGCGCTGCTCCAAGGCGGACCCACTTGGACCTGCGAAGCCGAGCTCAGCGAGTCTGAATGGCAAGATCATGTTTATGAGAGCCCTGCCATCCTGAATGGAGCTCTGGAAGAGGCATTCAGCGAGTTCATGGAACACTGGGCGGAGGCGTACCAAATCGTCCCCGCCTACAAATCTGTGATCGCGGACATGCATACCTTCTTCTCTGGTCTCCGCATTTGGTTGGATCAGGTCGAGCTTGTGCAGAAGATGTACGCCGATCATTCGCCTCACGGACATGTCGCCCCGGTTGCGCGTGCAGTCGCCGGCCGCGTCATCCCGTGCATCAATGAGCTCTTTGCGCGATTTGAAAAGTGCTGCGCGGAAATCCCGGAAGAACTTCTGCCTGCGCACCGGAGTTACATGCGCCGGCAGCTCCACCCTTTGACACTGTGCGCACCCTTTGCTCATCGAACGTTTCACAAGCCCCTGGGGTATGCCGGCGACTACGAGATGGTAAACATGATCATCCGGAACGGATGGGAAGGGCCTTCCCTGTACGCCCAAGTCGTCAACAAGTGGTTTCTCGAGCAACCACCAGCCGAGGCTCATCGGAACCGAATTGCCTACCTGACCGAGTGTCTCATCCAGGAAGCCGTGCGTGTCGTCAACCGCCGGCGGCGGCTGCGGGTTCTGAACCTCGCCTGCGGTCCGGCGCACGAGATTCAGCGCTTCCTGGTTTCGAGTCCCCTCAGTAATGAGGCCGAAATCACTCTCCTCGACTTCGATCGCGAGACCATTGAACACGCGGCGCACGCATTGCAAGGGTTGGCCCAGCGATACCATCGTGCCACTGAGTTCAGGTTCCTCCAAGAGTCCGTGTTCCAACTGCTGAAGGAACGGGAGGAGGCCCGCAGGGGCCAGGCCGTAGAGACCTACGATGTGGTGTACTGTGCCGGCCTCTTCGATTACTTGACGGATGCGGTTTGCCGGAGATTGCTGGCGTATATGCTCCGCCATTTGGAGCCCGGCGGACTGCTGATCGCCACCAATGTGCATCCTTCCAACCCCCTGCGCAACGGGATGGAACATCTGCTCGACTGGCATCTGGTCCACCGCAGTGCCGGGGACATGGAGAGCCTCGCTGCGGAGCTGCGAGAGTACGCCGACATCCGCGTGTTGGCGGACCCCACGGGAGTCAACGTTTTCCTCCAAGCGCGCAAACCCGAGGAATGAAGAACACGCCTCCCCTTCAGCGTGATCCGGCATTTCGTGCGGCCTTTCAAGCCCACGAACTCGAGAACCGGGTGAGCACGGGCAAGGTAGCCGCACTGTTGGTGGCGGTCCTCATGCCTTTCGGAGCCACGCTGGACTGGGCAGTCTATCCGGAGCGGTTGGCCTTCTTCGGTTGGATACGGTTGGGAAGCTCGGTCCTCGCCTGCGGGATTTGGTACTTGTTAACCCGGCCCTGGGGGATCAGGCACCACAGAGGCCTGGGGTTCGCCACCGCATGGTTACCGGCGATCTGCATCTGCTGGATGATTTACGACCGGGAGGGGCCGGCCTCCCCCTATTACGCCGGGTTGAACCTTATCCTGCTGGCCATAAGCCTCGTGGTGCGTTGGAACGCGGTCGAATCCGCCATCGCAGTTGGTGGTGTGATTCTCTTCTACCTGGCAACTTGCATGCTTCATGGGCCATGGGACAGGCTCGACGGCCGTTTTGCTGCGAACTGTATTTTCATGGTGGAGACGGGAATCATCGTGGTAGTGGGAAACCACTTTTTTAACCGGCTCCGCCAGAGAGACTTTGCGACCCGATACGAACTGGCGCAACGGAAGCAGGAGCTCGAAGCTGCGCTCACCAGGCTGCGCGAGGCGGAAGCACAGCTGGTGCAGCAGGAAAAGATGGCATCGCTGGGCGTCTTGAGTGCCGGGATCATCCATGAGATCAACAATCCCCTGAACTTTGCCACCACCAACCTGTTTGCGCTGCGCAAGAAGGTCGCCGCCCTGCCGGCTGCCGAACAAGCCGAAATCGACGAAATCCTCGACGACATCGAAGACGGTCTGGTCCGCGTGAAAAACATCGTTTCCGACCTGCGCCTGTTCACCCATCCGGACAGCGGCGATCTGGAGTCGGTGGATCTGGGAGAAGCCGTCCAGGCCGCACTCCGCTACCTGAGCGGAGAGACGCCGGATTCCGTCCAACTGGAAGTGCGGGTGCCACCGGGCCTGGCGGTACGCGCCAACCGCAACAAACTGGTGCATGTGTTGATCAACCTGGTGGAGAATTCGCTGGACGCACTGCGCCGGAAGTCGTTTCAAGGCGAAACCCCGCGGATTCGCATCACCGCCGGAACGGAGAAGGATCGCGTCCGGTTGGAGGTTTGGGACAACGGACCGGGCATTGCCCCGGAGCATCAGGCCCGGGTGTTCGACCCGTTCTTTACCACCAAGGACGTGGGCGAGGGCATGGGGTTGGGACTGAGCATCTGTTATCGACTGATGCAGGAGTGCCAGGGCAGCATTCGCGTGCAGAGCGAACCCGGCCGGTACTGCCAGTTCACCCTTGAATTCCCGACCCCCTCCTCCCAGCCTGACCTGCAGCCAGGCACACACGCATGACGCCGACGTACGACTACCGCCGCTTCGCCATCCTCTACGTGGACGACGAGGAGAAGTCCCTGAAGAGCTTTGCACGTGCCTTCTCCGACACGTTTCGCATCCTGACGGCTTCCAGTGCAACGGAGGGGCACCGGCTGCTCCTGGCCCACCGGGAGGAGATCGGGCTGCTCATGACCGATCAGCGGATGCCGGGCGAGAAGGGGGTGTGGCTGCTGGAACAGGCGCGGCAGATTGACCCGCGGATCATCCGGGTGCTGGTGACCGCCTACAGCGACTACAAGGAGGCCATCGAGGCCATCAACGCCGGAGCCATTTACAAATACATCAGCAAACCGTGGGATCTGCAGAAGCTGGAGCAGACGCTGAAACATGCGCTGGAGCTGTTCATGATCCAGCGCGAACGCGACGAGTTGCTGCGGCAGAAGATGGCCACGCTGCGGCAGATGCTGATGGCCGATCGCATTCTGAGTCTGGGTCTGCTGGCCGCCGGTCTGAGCCATCACATCCGCAACGCCCTGGTGGCCGTCAAAACCTTTCTGGACCTGGCCCCCGTCAAGCTGGCCGAAGAGGTCAATCTCCAGGCGTTGCGCGACCCCGAGTTCTGGCAGGTGTACCATCGCAAGGTGCAGGAGCAGATCGAACGGATCAACAACCTGCTGTTGGAGCTCTGGAAGGCCTCGGAACAACCGGCCGCACCCTTCACGGATCGGGTGCGTCTGCACGAGGTGATCCAGGAGGCCTGCCTGCGCATGCAGACGGAAGTGACGGCCCGGGGAATCCGCGTGGAACAGGACGTTCCGGCGAATCTACCCGAGCTCCAGGTGGACGCGCCGCGGTTCCGGAGGTTGTTCGAGCTCCTGTTGAAGGACGAACTGGTGACGCTCCCGCCCGGGTCCTGCGTGCGATTCAAAGCGCGGCCCGTGGAACCCTCTGACCCGGCACGGCCGGAAGTGGAGATTCAGGTCACCGACACGGGCCCGGGTCTCCCGGAGGAATGGCTCCGGCTGGTGTTCGACCCGTTTGTGTCGCGGACAGACAGCCCGGCGGAATTCGGGATCAATCTGATGGCCTGTTACTTCATCGTGCACCATCACGGGGGCACCATCCATGCCAGCAGTCAACCCGGGCAGGGGACCACGTTCGTCATCCGGTTGCCGGTGCAACCCGCCGCCCCGGCGCAAGCGCTCTCGGATACCGACTTTTTGCGGAAAGCGGTATTGAACGATGAACTGTGGCACCGGCTGGCAGGCGGCCTCCTGCCCCCGGAAACCGGGGCCCGACCGCCCGCTTGAACCCCTCGACCGGCGGGCCCGTCGAGCGGCTCGCCACCATCGACCAAGGGGTCGGGACTCCGCCGGCCGACCCCTTCAGAGTGCGGGCGCGCGCCTACAAATCCGGGTCGAGGTGAGCCACCCGGGCCCCTTGCCATGCACCACGCACCCGCAGTAGGCTAACGGCCGACTGCCCGGCTGGACATGTCCATCCACCACAGGGCCATGAGCTTCACCTCGCACTACTTGGAATCGGCGCGGGACGGGATTGAGATCAGCGTCCTGGTCAATTGCCTGTTACAAGATGCCATCCGACTGGGGGCCAGCGATCTGCACATCGAGCCGTGGGAGGAATCCCTGGCCGTGCGAGCCCGCGTGAACGGAGTGCTTACCGAATTGGTGCATCTGCCGCTCAACCTGTTGGAGAAGATCTCCGCCCGATTCAAAGTCATGGCCAACCTGGTAACCTACCAGGCGGGTCTGCCGCAGGATGGCAAGATCGTCTGCGGACCCGAGCTGGATCATGTGCAGCTGCGGGTCTCCATCTTCCCCACCACGCGCGGCGAGAAAATCGTGTTGCGGATCTTCGACCCCCACGACCGGCGCTTCGACCTGGACGATCTGGGGTTCGACCCCGACACCTTGCAGGGCCTCAAACGGTTGCTGCGCCGGACCAGCGGACTGCTTTTGTTTACGGGCCCGACCGGTTCGGGCAAGACCACCGCCATGTACTCGGCCCTCTGCCACATCGTGCAGCGGGACGGCAGCGCCGTGAGCATCAGTACCGTGGAAGATCCGGTGGAGTTCAATCTGCCGCGCGTCAGTCAAACCCAAATCAATCCGGCGCAGGATTTCACCTACGCCGTGGCGCTGCGCAGTATTTTGCGTCAGGACCCCCAGGTGATCATGGTGGGGGAAATCCGCGATGCCGAGACCGCTGCCATCGCGGTGCAAGCGGGGCTGACCGGCCACCTGGTCATCAGCACCATCCACGCCGGAGTTTCCGCCGGCGCGTTCACGCGCCTCATCAACATGGAGATCGAGCCGTTCCTGCTGGCCTCGAGTGTGCTGGGGGTGATGGGGCTGCGGCTGGTCCGCCGCGTCTGTCCCCAGTGCGCGCACCCGTACGAACCGGAGCCCAGCTTGTTGAAGGTGGTGCCGGAGGACTGGATCCCGCGCGCCCGGTTTCGACGCGGCGTCGGCTGCGAGCATTGCGCGCACACCGGCTACGCAGGTCGGATGCCCGTTTGTGAGCTGCTGGTGGTCAACGAGCCCTTTCGGGAGGCGGTCCTGAAACGCATGCCCACGAGTGCCCTGGAGGAGATCGCCATTCAGAACGGCATGCGTACCCTGTGGCAAAACGCGCTGCACGCAGCCTTGCGCGGCGAAACCACGCTGGAAGAAATCATTCGGATTCTGGCCGCTTCGATGCTCTGAGAGCCTCCGGGTGGGGCCGGGCCGTCTGCGCCGACGCGAAAGCTCGCCACCGCCAATAGCCCGCCAACAGGCTGCCGATCACCGAGTGCATGGTGGCCGACAGTGCGCACGGCAGGGCCGCGGCAGGAAGGGTTGCGAAATGTTCGCGGGCCAGCGCAGCGCCGAGGCCCGAGTTCTGCATGCCCACTTCGATCGACACGGTGCGGGCATCGCGCACGCCCAGCCGCCAGAGTCGGGCAAACCCGTAGCCCAGTGCAAAACCTCCCGCATGCAGCAGCGCCACGGCTGCCAGCAGTCGGAGCCCCGAACCCAGCAGCACCTCGGCGCTGCCGCCGATGATGCTGGCGCAGATCAACGTGATGACCGCCACGGAGACCAACGGCGCCGCCGGCAACACCGCCTGCACCAGTCGGGGTGCCCCATGATGCAGCGCAAGCCCGGCAAGCAAGGGCATCAGGACAATGACCAATGTGCTGCGAAACAGCCCCCAGGCATCCACCGGGACGTAATGGCCCGCCAGCCAGGCGGTCAGGACCGGGGTCATGCCCACCGCGGCAAACGTCGAGCACATGGTCATGACCACGGACAAGGGCACATTGGCGCCCGCCAGGAACGTTACCACGTTGGAAGCCGTGCCGCCCGGACAGCAACTCACCAGGATCAGTCCGACCGCCAGGGGGGTCTCCAACTGCAGGGCTCGCGCCAGTGTCCAGCCCAACAGGGGCATGATCAGGTACTGGCCCGCAAATCCCACCGCCACCGCCCAGGGCATGCGCAGAACTCCGCGAAAATCCTCCACCCGCAGCGTCAGGCCCATGCCCAGCATGATGATGCCCAGTCCCCACGGGATCCATGGACCGCTGAACCATGTGAACCACGCAGGTCGCACGAGGGCAACAGCCCCTGCGAGCAGGACCCAGACAGGGAAAAGATTCGTCAGGAGCGAAACCCAGCGCCGCATTGAAATCGTGGCCAGAGGACTACACGGCGCCGGGCCGGGATCCGGCAAGCCCTCCGCCGTCCGCCGCGACGCCGGTCGGCGCAGGCGCATTCATTGACTCCGACCGGTCACCGACTCCAGCGCATCGAACAACGCCTGCATCGTGAAGGGCTTGAACAAGACGCGACACGGCACTCGCTTGAGGAATTCTTGGATCTTCGGATCGTGCTGGTGTCCGGTCATGAAGATGAACCGCTCGCACAATTTCGGTTTGGCACGCTGAACGGCCAGGTAAAACATGTCCCCCGGGAAATTCGGCATCATGATGTCGCAGAGAATGGCATCGAAATCCCTCACCAGGATCTGCTGGATGCCTTGCGCGCCGTTGGAGACCACCGTGACCCGGTAATCCTGCTGTTCCAGCGTCACTCGCAGCATGGAACAGAACTCCGGATCATCTTCCAGCACCAGCACGGCCTGCGCGCGGGCCTGGGTCGGATCCTCCGGGATTTCGTACACGCGGGGGGCAAGAGGCTCTGGCTCCGGACCGGGCAGACCACCGGGGCCGACGGGTTCGGTCGGGGCACTCATAGCTTCACCGCCTCCAAAGTAGGCGAACTGCCGGCAAGGGCAAGCGAGGATTCGAAGTACGGGACCCGAGCGCTTCTCCGTTTTTGAGCATCCCATCGGGGAGGTCCAAGGAAATGCCGTTTTCCGCGGGCTATCCCGGGCCGCCGAGATCCGAATTCCGACGACCTCGCGGGGGTGTCGAAAACGCAAGATGCAGCCAGGGCCCACGATTCACCTCGAACACAGCCCGAGCAGGCCGGGGTGGGCAGAGGCACACACCCGGACGAGGGCTCCGGTGCCCGGTTCCTCGCCTTGGGCCATTGGCATCGGGAGTTGTCCGGAGCTGGTGGGAAATCACGTTGAAGGAGCTCACACCCGGGCGGAGTGGGGCACCGCGTCCACGCCTGCCCACGTCACCCGGGTTAGAGGCGTGCACTTGCCCCACCTGTCGGCTCGGAGCCATGCCAGCGTGCCCCGCGCGCGGTGGCTTTACAGGTCCGGGCCGGGCGACCTAGATTGAGAACCGAAGCGGCCCCGGGTTTGCGGCGCATGAACCGCACGTCATCCAAAGCCATTCGCGTGCTGATCGTGGACGATCATCCGGTCGTCCGACGCGGGCTCCAATCCTGTCTGGGCGAGCGCCCCGAGTTCAAGGTGGTGGGAGAGGCCGCCGATGGCGAGGAAGCCCTCCGGCTGGCCCAGGCGCTGCACCCGGATGTGATGTTAGTGGACATCAACATGCCGCGGATGGACGGGTTGCAGTTGTGCGAAGCACTCCAAACCACGGCACCAGAGGTTCGCGTGGTCATCCTCTCCATTCACAACAGGCCGGAATATATCCAGCGGGCCATCCGCGCGGGCGCCAAGGGTTATTTGCTCAAAGACACGCCCCCGGAGCAGTTGGTCGATGCCGTGCAAAAAATTTATCAGGGCCAGCCCGTGTTCAGTCCCCAGGTCACTCAGGTCGCCTTGAACCAGTGGGTGAGCCGCCGCAAACGCCCGACCGCCACCACGGCTCTGAGTCAACGGGAACGACAGGTTTTGGCACTCATTGCCCGGGGGCTCGGCAACCGCGAGATCGCCCAGCGCCTGGGCGTCAGCCCGCGCACCATCGAGACCCATCGCGAGCGGATCATGAAGAAGCTCGACCTGCACACCGTGGCTGCATTGACCCGCTACGCGATTGCCCAAGGAATCGTGCCCTTGGACGAAGAAGGGCAGGCTTGAAAAGCTGCCAGGCTCTTGGGCTTCGCGTCCTCCGTCGCACCGCAGGAAAAAGGTCACCATCTGTTCCAGGCGTCTCGAAGCGTCGTCCCGAGAGCGGTCCGACGCGTGAAATGGCCGGCACGCCCCAGCTTGGGATGTCCGTGTCCCGAGGCGGCCCCTCCCCGCGATCCAGCAGGTTCGGCCAGCCGGAGGTCACAACTCGGGCAACCCGGGCGAGGGACCATCGGGATTTGGCGAGGTGTGAGGTTTCCCTGGCAGGAACGGTTTGCGGCGCCCGCCCGGCTCTTTGATCCCGGCTCTGTTCATGGTTTGCGCCTCATCGGCAGGTTCGAACGCAGGAGAGACGCGCCCGGGGCATACGGTCTTTCAAGGAGGAAAGCTCCAAGAGTGCGGTGAGGACAGTCGCATTCCTGAAAAGCCCAAGAGGGACTCGTGGATTGGAACGAGCCGTTTCGGGAAGGAAAACGCACTTCGGCGCTCAGCCACTCGCGGTTGTTTCGACTCCCTGATCGGGCCGCGTCGCTCTTTGAACCGTTGTCGTGCGAATCGATTGGTGCTCTGAGCACGGAAGTTGCCGAGCCGGGCAGACTCGCCCTTCCCAGCCGACTTCGTGCATCGTTCTCCACGCTCACAGCTTGTGGGCGGGAAAAGCCTGTTTGGTGCTTCCTGCCGCTCTTACATGAACGAGGTGCGGGATCCGACCCTCGCTGGCGATGGGCCTTCAGTGAAGGGTAGACCGCCAGGATACCACACGGGCCGCCGGGGGATCGGGCCATCGCCAGTTTTTCCGACACCATGCCCCCCGATTCAAGCTTAAGGCATTCCAAACAACAGGTCGCCGTAGGTGCCCGACGTGACGGATTTTCTTACATTTTCGCGATTCGCTCGCAATCCATTGCGCACCAATGAGATACCGTTATTCATGGCTCCCAGCGGCAGTCCAAGCGCCCAGAATGTGTCGGATAGTTGAACACTTTTGCGCCATGGGTCCGTGCATGAGCTCCATAACAGTGCTCGCAACTCAGAGTTAAATTGACCGCAACATGTTTGCCTGCAATATGTTGCCGAGGTCGTGGCGCGCGGCCATGCAATACTATGGCACGAGTAATGCTACAAATTCATTGCACGGCGGTCGAAGTCGTGTGTAGCAAACGGAAAAACCTCGGCATGCTCCGGCTTCACCGGAAATGCCAGTTGAGAAAGGCGATGAATGAAGAAGACACTGATGCTCGGTGCGGTAGTTGCGGCGGCGAGCCTGAGCGGCTCTGCCGCGGTGATTGACTTCGAGGCAGATGCTCCCGGACTCAAGCCCAATGGATGGTCTCCCGTGGGGCATCCCACCGTTCAGTTCAGCGACACTGCCGGGACGGATCTCCTCGTGGGTAACTTCGGTGGTCAGGGCATCGGCCAGTCCTTGGTCGTGTTTGACGACACCGATGGTAGCAAGCTCCAGATCGACTTCACGGTACCCGTTGACTCTCTGAGTCTGTGGTTCGGGAATGACGACCCCGGTTGGGCCGGCCCCACCGACCTAGCGTGGTTGGAGATTTGGAATGGCGCAGTCCTGCTGGCCACGGTGAACAGCCCACTGAACCTGGACGACATCATGAACCAGAACATCGGATGGGCGGGCCAATGCTTTGATCGAGCGTACTTCTGGTACGGTGATGCTCAAGGCAATCCGTTCACGACCGGCCCAAGCGGTGCTATCGGCTTGATCGAAATCGTAGACCGGATCGAGTACGTGCATTGCCAGCGCGTCCCCGAAGGCGGCAGCAGCCTGATGTTGTTGGGGATCGCTGGCCTCGGCATGGTCGGGCTCGGTCGGCGTTGGATTGTCCGCTCGTAGTCGAAAAGACTCTCCTCCGCAAGCCCTGTTTCCACGGCGTTGGAGTCAAGCCCCGGTCTGGCAGTGAACAGGCCGGGGCTCTCTTTCTTGCCCAAAGTCAGGCCCAACGAACCACGCTCCAGAGGTCAGAACACAGAGCGGAACTGAATCCATCTGACTGCTTCACAGGATGTTGTAAGCGTAGAAACCGCCCGCTTGCCCTCACCCCACTTGGGAAGGCGGTTCTTGTCGAATTCACCGTGGTCACCCTCTTGGCCACCTGACGTGATTGGAGCTGCAAACAGGCGCATCCCGTTTCGCCTTGTGCCTCTGCAACGGGATGTGGATCAGGATCCTCTGAGTAATCTGTGGTTTTTGGAGCGCCCGTTGGGTGCGCCGGAAAGGCTGTGGACGAAACCATTGCGCCGATAAGGTACCCTTGCCGCAAGCAAGAATCGCTGTTTGAAAAGCCCACTTCTTCCGGAGTCCACCAAGCCGTTGCCTTTCGGCTTTTCGGATCAAGAATCACCTTTTGGGCTCCACTGAGGAATTGCGCAGACCATGGACTCACTTTCTAGGAGGATGGGCATTGAAAACCCCCTTGGTCGTGCTTCGCCCTGAGGGTGGCGGCGGGCGGGCACGATTGGGGTGCCGAAAAAGCTAACCGCGAGCCGGCGACCCCGAACGGAGTTGGCCCGCGCCGTAACGCTTCAACCAGACGGCGAGGATCGCAATGTCCGCAGGAGAAACCCCCGAGATCCTGGCCGCTTGGCCCAACGTTCTGGGCCGGATCTTCGAAAGTTTTTGTCGGGCCTCCAACCGCAAGCTGGGCACGGTGGCGTAGTCGAAATCATCCGGTATCATCTTGTCTTCCAATGACTTGAACCTCAGTACCTCGGCCTTCTGCCGCTCGATGTAACCGGCGTACTTTACCTCCACCTCGACTTGGTGGACCACATCAGGGTCCAAGTCCGGTCGAGCCCCGGGCAAATCTCGGTACCGGACCTCTGGGCGGGCCAAGATTTGGGCGAGGGTTTGGGCGCCGTGCCTCGTGGCTTGAAGTCGGCGAAGTTCTTCGACAATGGCTGCCTGCTTGGCCCGGACCTTGGCGTAGCGCCGCTCCGGAAGGAGTCCGACTGAGTAGCCGATGCCCGAGAGGCGGAGGTCGGCATTGTCTTGGCGCAGCAAGAGCCTGTATTCGGCACGTGAGGTGAACATCCGATAAGGTTCGGTGGTTCCCTTGGTGACCAGGTCATCGATGAGCACCCCGATGTAGGCCTGGTCCCGTCCGAGAGTGATCATCGGTTTCCCTTGGGCTCGCAGGGCTGCATTGATGCCGGCGATGATACCCTGGGCGGCGGCTTCTTCATAGCCGGAGGTGCCGTTGATTTGACCGGCGAGGAAAAGTCCCTTGCAGGCCTTGGTCTCAAGGTAGGGCGTCAACTGCGTAGGCGGGGCGTAATCGTATTCAACCGCGTACGCCGGCCGCAGCATCACCGCGTTTTCACAGCCGATGACGGTTTTTACCAGCTGCAGTTGGACATCAAAAGGCAGCGAAGTGGACAGGCCATTGACGTAGATCTCGTCGGTGCTGATTCCTTCGGGCTCCAAAAAGATTTGGTGCCGTTCTTTATCGGCGAATTTGACGATCTTGTCCTCAATGGAAGGGCAATAACGGGGGCCAACCCCTTTGATGGCGCCGCTGTAGAGTGGGGATCGGTGGAGATTGGCGCGAATGATCTCGGCGGTAGCCGCGGTGGTGTACGTGATGTGACATTGCATCTGGCCGCCGAGCTGGGCGAGGATCGACCCGGGTGGGTAGGGTCCGGAGCAGGAGTATGAAGCAGGGAATCGCACGATGGAATGTTCCACGTGGAACAATTCGTCCTTCCAGTGCGAGAAGTAAGGCACCGGCTCGTCCCCCGGCTGTGGTTCGGTCTTGGAAAAGTCAATGGAGCTTCGCAGTAAACGCGGAGGCGTGCCGGTCTTCATCCGGCCCAGCTCCAGTCCTAGGCGGCGCAGCGATTCACTGATCCCGAAAGCGGCCTTGTCCCCGGCACGGCCCCCCGGAAGCTGTGTGGACCCGATGTGCATCAGACCTTTGAGGAACGTCCCCGTCGTTACCACCACGGATTTGGCACGGTACTCCACGCCCAGGGAGGTCCGCACTCCCACGATCTCCCCGCTATCTGTCACCAATTCCGTGGCTTCGGCCTGCATGATGTCCAAGTTCTCCTGCCGCTCACACACCCATTTCATCCGCATCTGATAGGCCTTTTTGTCGCATTGAGCCCGTGGCGCCCAGACCGCAGGACCCTTGGTGGTGTTCAGCATACGGAACTGGAGTCCGGTCATGTCGGTGTTGATTCCCATCTCCCCGCCCAATGCGTCCACCTCCCGCGCCAGATTTCCCTTGGCCAAGCCACCAATGGCCGGGTTACAGGACATTTGGCCTATCGAGTCGGGATTCAAGGTGAGCAACAGGGTCTGGCATCCCATGCGCGCCGCGGCCAGGGCCGCCTCGATCCCGGCATGGCCCCCGCCCACCACAATGACGTCGTATGGCTTGGGGAATGGAAAATATTCAGAATGCACGGAAGAATATAACTTCGCGCGATGGGATCGCTTGGATTCCACTTGCCGGATTGTGGGCCAGCATCAGACAAAGGTCGTGGATTTCCTCGCGATCCGACCCGGCTTCCAAGGATTGAGCGATTTCATCACTGGTCATCGGCTTGCCGCGATTGGCGCGGAAGTGGCCTATCACACGTTTCTGGAGGGCGATGACCCTTTCCGACGCCTTCTTCCCAGCTTCCACGCCCGGCTGATGATAGGCATTGATATTGATCAGCGAGGCATAAAGTCCAACGGCACGTTCGAACAGAGCGATGAGGCAACCGATCGTGAACGGGCTGAGCACGTCCAGCGTGATGCGGATGACGCCTCTGCCCTTTTCAGCGATGGCTTTGGCGGTGCCGGAGCAGAAGCTGTGAAGGTAATCTCCTGCGGTGACCAGATCGTTCATGAGGACCGGCGGACCGTTTTGGTGTCGGAGCACCTCAATGAATGTGATGAAAAAATTCGGCAAACCGTCTCTAAGTTGCTGGACGTAAGAGTGTTGGTCGGTCGTCCCTTTATTCCCGAAAACAGTTAGCCCTTGGTGAACGACCTGGCCGTTGCGGTCCAGTTCCTTGCCAAGCGACTCCATGACGAGCTGTTGCAGGTACTTGGGGAACAACTCGAGTCGATCCTTGTAGGGCAGGACGACCATGTCTTTTGCTCCTTTACCGTTACCTGCGAAATGCCAAGCCAGAGACAGGAGGGCTGCCGGGTTTAGATTAACGTTACAGACGCGCGTCGCTGCATCGCAGCACTTGGCCCCCAGCAACATCGAATCAATGTCAAACCCCTGTAGCGCTGCAGGAAGCAAACCAACCGCCGAGGTCTCGCTGGTCCGGCCCCCCACCCAGTCCCACATAGGAAAGCGCCCAAGCCAACCCTCCGTGACCGCCTGTTTGTCCAGTTGACTGTTCTCCTGCGTAACAGCCACGGCATGTCGGGCGAAAGGAAGCCCTCTGTGGGCATAAGCAGTCTGCGCGATTTTCAGGCCGTTTGCCGTTTCCTTGGTCCCGCCCGACTTGGAGATAACGATACAGAGGGTCCGACCCAACTCGTTACTCAACTGGCGCACCACACGCTGCATTCCGTCCGGATCGGTATTGTCAAAGAAGTACGGTTTCATCCGGTCCCGGTCCGGATCCCCCAACGCATGCGCCACCATCTGCGGACCCAAAGCCGACCCGCCGATCCCAATCAGCAACAGATTCCGAAAGGATCCATCCCTGCCACAAACCGCGCCCGAATGGACCTGGCGGACGAACGCCTTGATCTGCGCCAGCGTGCGTTGGATCTGGTCCCGAATCTCCACCGTCGGCGCCAAGTCCGGATTGCGGAGCCAGTAGTGACCCACCATCCGACCCTCGTCCGGGTTGGCAATCGCACCGGCCTCCAGTGCCCGCATTTCCTCAAAAGCCCGCTGAAAAGCCGGCTCCATCGCCTGCACGTAGGACACCGGGATCCGCATTTCCCGGACATCCACGCTCAGGCCCAGTGCGGGCAGTCGCAAGAGTCCGCCGTCCCACAGGGGGTGTTGCGTCCGCTCCCAGGTGGGCTGGAGATTCATGGCACTCATATCGGGAAGACACCATTACCACAGCCGCGGCGCCGCCTCAAACCCGGACGTGGCCGTCGGACTCCCGAATCCCCCTTGGCGCTGCCCTTCCGAGAGAGCCCGGGCTCTGGCGCAAGCGGATGCAGCCCGGCATCTACGCTTTGGCCTTGGCGCCCCCTCCTCCCGGCAGCACGAAAGGGCCGGTCGAAAGCGGGTCGCCCCGGGCCCTTTCGGCTTTGGCAACCTGCTGCGGAAACTTTGTGCGCCTCTCGGTGTTGTGCAGAGAGACGGTCATGAACAAGCGCGAGCTGGAAGAGCTGCGAGCAGCGTTGTGGCAACGGCCGCTGCGTCCCGAGGAAGAAGCGCGACTTCAGTCCTGGCTGGCCGGGCATCCGGAGGAACGCGAAGATTGGGACCTGGAGCGGTCTTTGACCCACGCACTGGGCCGGCTGCGCCAAGTTGAAGTGCCTTCGAACCTGGCCGCTCGAGTGTGGTCGGCCATCGAGCGGGAGGAGGCGGCCCCGAAGCGGTGGCGCTGGGCCCACAGATTCTCGTGGGTGCGGGCGGTGTGGATTCGTTGGGCCGTGGCAGGGGCTGCAGCCCTCATCGTCGTGATGGTCTGGTGGCAAGGGTGGCAGGCGCCCAAGGTGCTGGAGCCGGAGGCCGTACAGGTCTGGGCGGAACTACTCTCGCCGGAGCCATTGGCGGAGTTCGACATCGTGGCTCGTCTGCCGGTCGGGCCTGCGCCCGATGTGGAGCTGTTGAGCTTGCTCCAATGAGAACGGTCGGCGTGGTGGGCGACGCTGGGCTGGTCTGCACGGGTGGATGCGCAGGAGAGGCGGGCACCCGTTTTTGGATCCTGTTGCTTTTGGGCACGTGGCTGACCTGCTTGAGCGTGGGGCGGGCGGGAGAGCCCGTGGGGGTCCCATCGACGCCGCCACTGCCTCCTGTGGTCTCGCCGGTGGATGCCTTCCGCGAGCTATTGGCGATGGCGCCGGAGGACCGGGAGCGGGCCCTGAGCAATCGACCGCCCGAGGTTCGTGCGCGTCTGTTGGCCAAGATCCAAGAGTACACAAAACTTTCGGCGGAGGAGCGTGAGCTTCGGCTGCGCGCGACGGAGTTGCGGTGGTATCTGGCACCTCTGATGCGGCAGGCGCCGCAGGAGCGGCCCCCGCTGGAGACGACCGTACCGGCGCATGTGCGTCAGGCGGTGGCAGATCGGCTGGCGCTGTGGGACCGGTTACCGGCTGCGGTCCGGGAGCAATTCCTGCAGAGCGAGCACGCGTTGGACTACTTCAGTCGCATCCCTCGGGGCGCGCTCCCGGCGGGCGGCCGTCCACCGGTGGCTGTCGGGGCAACCGGTGCTCCAGCCGCGAGGGAAAACGAGGCGGTACGCCTGCCGGGAGGCCGTCGGTCTGCAGATTGGCAACCGGCGATGCGGCAGTTGGCGCGCTTTTTCGAGTGGACGCCGGAGGAACGCGAGCGAGCGTTGTCCACGCTGAGCGAGGCGGAGCGCCGGTTGATGGAAGAGAGCTTGCGGCAATTCGAGCGGTTGTCACGGGAGCAACGTCGGGCCGTGATCGCCTCGTTTCGTCGCCTGGCGGCGATGTCGCCAGAAGAGCGACGCGCGTTTCTGCGGAATGCGGAGCGTTGGGCGGCCATGAGTCCCTCGGAGCGGGAAACCTGGCGTCGGCTGGTGCGACAGGTGCCGGAACTGCCGCCGCTGCCCCCGGGTTTCTTCGAGGCGGGGTCAATGCCCCCGCTGCCTCCGGGTGCCCCTGGCGCACGGTCGGCTCAATCGCCTTCCCCGCCCTCTTCTCCATGAAAGGCTGGCCGGATTTGACCACGCCCGCGGCGGCTGAACCCTCCGGAGCAGGAGAAGAGTCCGCCTCGACCGGGTCAATGCCGCGGCCGACGGAGGTGGCTCGCGACCCCGGCCCCACGGATGCCGATCTGGTGCAGGCCGTGCGGTCCGGTAACATGGCGGCCTTCGAAGAACTGATGCGGCGCTACGGCCCGCGGGTGTTTGCCACGGTTCGCCGGTATGCCCGGCGGGACAGCGAGGTGGCGGACCTCGCGCAAGAAATCTGGATCAGGGCATTTCAGAAGCTGTCGAGTTTTCGGGGTGAAGCGCCGTTCGAGCACTGGTTGATGCGGCTCGCGGTGCGCGCCTGTTACGATGCGTTGCGGGCCCATCGGCGCAGCCGGGAAGCGACCTTTACAGATTTGACCGAGGCGGAGCAGGAATGGCTCATGGGTCTGACGCAGACCGCCGACGACTCGGATCGGCATCGCAGCGAGGCGGCCCGCCAGTTGGTGGATCGGCTGCTGGAGCTATTGTCCCCGGCGGACCGGCTGATATTGACCCTGTTGGAGCTGGAAGAGCGGTCGGTCAAGGAAACCGCCGAGCTGACAGGCTGGTCCGTGACCACGGTCAAGGTACGGGCGTTTCGGGCGCGGGCGCGGATGCGGCGCCTTTTGTCGCGGCTGATGAAGGACAAGTTTTTGTAGGCCGGCGCTGCGCTGTGTAACCCGGCCGGCCTCCCGCACGTCTCAAAGAAAGGTCAACCAGCACATGGACCGGCAAGTGGAAGCACTGAGGCAACGATTGATGCGGGCTGCCCGGGCCTGTCCGCCCTCGGCCTCGGTGCCACCGGGCTTCGAAGCCAGGGTGGTAGCGGCCTTGCGGCAGGGGGCACCTTCCGTGGACCCGATCCGCGGATGGATCCAGGGGCTCATGCGGGCCGCCTGGGCGTGTGCCGGCTTGAGCCTGCTGTTGACCTTGTGGCTCTGGATGGTGCCCATGGGCGAGGGCGCCGGAGAAGCAGCGGCGGACCTGGAATCCACCTTGTTGGCCGCGGTAGAGGATTCCGAGTGGACTTGGTGAACCGCGTGTCCGACCAGTGTGCGGCCATGGCTGGCGACCGGATCCAATGGGGTTATGAGTGAACCGATCACGGGGAATGCAACGCGGACCGCCGGGGTCGGCGCAGCTGCGTGGAAGATCGCGCTGGCCACGGCGATCATTTTTGCGGCGGGGGTTTTGACCGGGGGCCTGTTGGTCGGCAAGGCCGTGCGCGAACGGGTCGGCCGTTTTCGTGCCATGGGCCCCGCGGCTGCTCCAGGGCCGACCCACCCCAATGCGGTCGCTCCCGCGCCCCCGGCGGCTCCGATCCTGCCGCCTCTCTCCGAGTTACGGCACCGGGCCGGACCCGAGCTCCAGCGTCGGCTGGAGGAACGGCGCATGGAATTCTTGCTGCGGGCAACCCGCGAACTGAACCTTTCCCCGGAACAGCGCGCGCGCATCGAACAGCACATCCGGGAAAGTCAGGAACGCATCCGGCAGTTGTGGGATTCGATCCAGCCGCAGCTGCGAAGGGAGGTGGCGGAAGCCCGGGAGCGAATCCAACAAGAACTGACCCCAGAGCAGCGGCGTGCCTTTGAACGGTTGCTGCGGCGGGAGCCCGGGCGGAGGGCCGAGGAACCGGGCGCAGCGCCCCCTCCGCGGCCGCCCGGACCTCGCCCGCGGCCCGAGCGTTGATCGCCTGCCCTGTTCAAGGTGCAACTCGGGGCCGGGTTCGTCCCCTGCAACAAGAATCCGCCACGCTTGATGCGGTTCGGGAGCCGCTCCGCCTTTTGGGGGCGAAAAGCCGCCGGCACGACCTCACGCAGGACGGAGCGGTTTGAGTTTTCGCGAGGCGGTTGAAGAGACGGCCACGTCCTGCATGAGAGCCGACGACAGACCGCGGCAGAAACGGAAGCAAGAGGCTCCTCGTTTCCTTGCACGTCGGACGGCGCCTGGAGCGAAGGCACCTTCATGGACCCCCGCAAAACGTGTTACGAACCTGCAGTGACAGCCCAGTCCGCAGGCGGCCGGAGCCCCGAGGCTGGGCTCAGGACACACGTAACCGGCAAGGCACGTCCATCCAAAAAGCTCATCGGCTCGGCCGGCCTGCCAATCGGTGCTGCGCGGCCGGCAGGTCTCCAGGGAAAGGAGTTTGGTCCGCGGCCCGGGCGGCTCGGGTTTGCGAGGCTGCGACGCGTTACATTTTCGGCTGTTCCGCAGGCGCCGTTGGTCTTATGGTGCGGGCTCCCATGAACCAACCGGATCGACTGGAAGAGATTTGGCGGCTGCAGCACGCGTTGAACGAGCGCATCGGGGTGCGGACGGAAGGTCTGAGCGAGGCCGAGCGCATCCACTGGATTCTGAACTACTGCCGCGCCATGTCCCAGGAGATCGCCGAACTGACCGACAGCGTCCCGTGGAAATGGTGGGCCCGGTACCAAAGGTTCGACGAACAGAACGCGCGCGTGGAGGTGGTGGACCTGTTCCATTTCCTGATCAGTCTCGCCCAGGTGCTGGGAATGACCGCCGAGGACCTGTATCAGGCGTATCTCAAGAAAAATGCGGTGAATTTCCAGCGGCAGGAAACGGGCTACACCGCCAAGGACGAGCAGGACAGCCGGCACATCTGATTCACGGGCGAGGACCGGTTCGGATCCCGCGGACCCCAATCAAGGAGGCCAGCGCGGGTGCGCACTCTCTCCCGTGGTGGCATCGTAACAGCCGGGGTTTTGGCCGGCTCGGATCCACGCGGGCAGATGCAAGCCCGTGTGCGCACGCGGCCGGCTGCGTTCTTCCCTCGAGCGGCCATGCCGGGGTCCGGCCCAAGCAACATCGCGAGCCGACGGCCGGGTGAGCGGCACACCGCGCAGCGCGTGTTCTGGCAATCAGGAAGAGGTTGCGCGCACGCCTGTCACCCGGCGGTCGGCGCCTTGGCGACCGTCGATCCACCGGGACGGCTCAGGTCTTGAAATCCCTGACCTGGAAACCCACCGCGCCCAGGATGAAGGCAGTGGCGTTGGCGCCGAGCAGGACCAGTTGCGACTGCAGGATCTCCCACCAGGGAATGGGCGAATCGAACACGCGCAGCCAGCAGCGGAAGTGGTGGGGGAGAAGCCAGACCTCGTAGCGATCGAAGAAGGGAATGGATTCCAGGACCAGATTCACGAACAGGTAGGAGAGCGCCAGGATCGTGGCGGCCGCGGGCTTCATGTTGAAGCAGGAGAACAGGAAGGCCAGGCTCAACATCGTCACCGCGTTCATGCCCAGAAAGACGTGGGCCAGAAGGTAACGTTGGAGCCCAGCTTCGCTGCTCAGCACCGCAAAGGCCTGGCCGGGCGCAAAGACAAACATCCCCTTCCACGGAAACCAGAGCCGCGCGCACAGGACGGCCGTGGCGCCCAGCACCAACACCAGCGACAACGCGAACAAGGCGCCCGCCAGCCATTTGACGGTCAACAGGCGCAGCCGCGAAATCGGTCTGGACAGAATCATGCGCAGTGTTCCGTCTTCGGCCTCTTTGGCCACCAGATCGCCACCTACCAGGGTCGTGTACAGAGGCATTAGAAGCAGGATCTGGGGGATCAGCATGATCACCGCCACGGTCAGGGCCGAGATGAATTCGCGGGCCAGGTAGCCGTTGCCTTCCAGCAAACGTTCCAGGTCCTGCTGCCAACGCGTGAATCGGAACGCCAGCAGCATGGCGTTCTGGGCCAACAGGAACATGCCGAAGCCGATGTAGGTTCGCTTTTTGCCGAACAGTTTCCAGAGTTCGTTCCTGAGATGCAGCCAGAACATCGCGAGCTTTCAGGTTGCGGCCGGACGGCGCGTCACCTCCCGGCTGTCGGACCTGCTGTCCGATTGCGGGTCGGGCCGCATGAGTGACAGATAAAACTGCTCCAGCGTTTGCCGGGGCCGGCGGAGCTCCAACAGATCGAATCCGGCCTCGACGATCCAGCGGGCCAGTTGGTCGGGGGTGATGCCCGGGGCCGGGCGCACCCAACCGCCTTCAGCGTCCCGGCCCGCCTCGAGCACCAGCCCGACGGCCTGCAGGCCCGCCACGGCACGTTCGAAGGGGCGGGCCTCCAATCGGATCGGACCCTCCGCCCATTGGACGCGGTCCCACGGGCCTTCGAAGACCTTGCGGCCCTGGCGCAACACAGCGATGCGGGTGCAGAGCTGTTCCATCTCGCCCAGTTGATGGGAAGAGATCAGCAGGGTCAGACCCAGTTCCCGGTGCAGCCGTTGGAGCATTTGTCGGAGCTCGTGCACGCCCTCGGGGTCGAGGCCCTCGCCGGGCTCATCCAGAATCAAAAGATCCGGGTGCGGCAACAGGGCCTGGGCCAGGGCCAGGCGGGCTCGCATGCCGTGCGAGTAGGTCCGCACCGCCGAATGCTCGCGCCCGGTCAGGCCCACCCAGTCCAACACCTCGGCCAATCGCCGTTGCGACACGGGCGCGGTGTAGCTGGAGAAGATCTCCAGGTTGCGCAATCCGCTCAGGTATTCGTAAAAGGCCGGAGTTTCGAAGATGGCGCCCACCCGGGCCAGCGCCCGGGTCCGCTGCGTGGCGACGTCCCAACCATGGATGCGCACCTGTCCGGCGGTGGGCCAGACCTGTCCCAGCATCATGCCAATGGCGGTGCTTTTGCCGGCGCCATTGTGTCCGAGGAGACCGAAGACTTCTCCGATGGGAACCGTCAACGTGAGGTCCTCCACCGCCGTGCGGCGTCCGAACCGCTTGGTCACGTGATGCAGCTCGATCGCCGCCGTCATCGGGCCCCCTCCAGTACCAACAAATTGCGGATGTGACCGTCGGCGTAGAGATAGTTCACCGCCCGCCGCTCGCCGCGGGCGCGATGGAACCCTTCTTTATCGAACATGAGCGGCATGCGCGAGCTGCCGAAGCGCATGCCGAACACCTGCAGGTCATCGGCGCGCTGGCCATTGAGCAGACTGTTCCACGCATAGCTGGAACCCGTCCGCTCGAACAACTGCGCCGTATCGGAGGGGCATCGAAACACCCGCACATCTCCCACCTCGTCGGCCAGGACCTGGTCCGGACCGGGCAGGACAGGTCCGGGCGGCAGGCTGTTGGTGTCCGGGGGCCGATCCCGCATGACCGGCAGGCGCTGATGGTTTTGATCCACGTACATCTGCAGGGCCAGCCCGATCTGGCGCAGGTGCCCCATGCAAGCGGTGGCGCGGCCGGCTTCGCGCGCGCGGCTCAGACCCGGCAGGAGCAGCCCGGCCAGCAGCGCCAGGATGCCGAGCACGACCAGGAGCTCCAACAGGGTGAAACCGCGAGACCATCCATTGTGGGGCTCTGCCAGGATTCCGTTCATGGGTCGTCTTCACCGGTCGGGTCGCCCCCGGAAGAATCGTCCGCTCTGCATGAGCCGCTGCAGTTCTTCGAGAACGGGCGCCAACTCGGCCTTGGTCTGGGCCGAGCTCTGCGAGTAGAAGGCGCGCAGTCCGTGGAGGGTGACCTGCCGCTGCAGATCCTCGCTCCAACCCGGAGGGGGTTCGGCCGGAGTGACTCGGCCGGACTCGATTGCGGCCTCGCGCACGCGGCGCATGGCTTCGCGCAAGGCCCGCTGCCGACGATCCGCGGGCAGTTCCTCGAAGGCGGCAATCATTTGTTGCAGCCCCTGCGGCAGGGTGGCATCCAGGAACGCCGCGCGTTCGTCCTCCGTCATGACCGCGAACCAGTTGGTCCAGAAGCCGTCCAGCCGTACACGACGTCGCTCTTCGTAAGGCAGCGCGTTGAGTCCCTCGGCCAACTGACGCAACGCGCGCTCCCGCTCCGGACCCCGCAGCCGGGCCAGGTCGGTGCTTTCGACCCACTGCCGCAGCTTGTCTGCGGTCATCTTTTGCGCAGCGGCCCATTGGTAGCCGGTCCAGATCAGGATCCAGACCAGGGCCAGGGCTCCTGTGCCGGCCAACCACCACCGCAATCGGAGCTGCATAGCGCTTTCACGATAGCGTCCCCGGCTCCGGGTTGCCATATCGCAACGCGCGCCACCGGCTCCCAGCACTTGCCCGCCGGGGCCGGGCGCGGGCGTGCCCCGGGCCTTCGCTGCGCAGAACGGGATCCCGATCCCTTCGCAAGTCCGGGTTCGTCGCCATGGATCGGTCCGCCGAAAAACACCTTGTACCGCCCGTGGGGCAGCCCGCCGGGTGTGCCTGGACCAAGGGAACACGCAGCTATCCCCGGCTTTTCACAACCGGGTCGGTTGGGAACACGGTGAGCCGTTCAGGGAAAACGGGTGCGTGGAGGCCGGCCGGTTCGTCGCCACGGGCAACCATCCCAAAACGCGGGCCAACGCGGGTGGAAGAGCGCGGGTGCGGGAACGTCAGCGACCTTTCGATTCAGGTCCCCCGGCCCGCACGGCCCGGCTTGGATGCGCGAGCTCACGGCAGGCGGCTGTTGCGCTTGCCGGTCCTCCGCGGGCTTCCTAAGCTTTCGCGCCATGTATGCAAGGCTGTCTTGCTTGTTGGGCCTGGCGTTGCTTATGACCGGATGCACGGCTGCCTCCAAGAAAAAGGCGTTTCACACGCCAATTCGATCGCTCAAGGAAGCCCAGGCGCGGGCGGCGCACTTCGGCTCGGTGATTGCCGTGCCCGCGTTCGAGACCACGCCCGAGGCCATCCGGCGGTTGGTGGATCGGACCATGGCCACCGGCAACGCCGCGCTGGACGAGATCGCCGGTCTGGACCGCACCCGTCTGACCTTCGAAGACACCGTGCGCGCGCTGGACGATCTCAATCACCTGGTGGGCACGGCGGCCAACCGCCTGGCGTTCATCAAAGAGACCAGCCCGAACCCCGCGCTGCGGCAGGCCGCCACCGAGGCCCTCAAGACCCTGCAGGAATGGGCCGTGGGCATCGAGTATCGAGAGGACGTTTACCAGGTCATCCGCGCCTACGCGGACACCCGCCCGCAGCTCTTCGGCGAGGACGCCAAGTTGTTGGAGGAAACCCTGCGCGACTATCGCCGCGCAGGTCTGGCCCTGCCCAGGGAACAACGCGATCAGGTGGAGCAATGGCGCAAGGAACTGGCCCGGCTTTGCACGGATTTCGACACGCACATCACCCAGGCGACCAAGGCCCTCAAGTTTCGCCGCGCCGACCTGGAGGGCTTACCCGACAGTTTCCTGGATCAGCCCGGCATCAAAACCGGCCCGGACGAATACACGATCCAGGTCAATGTGACCTGGCAGTACCTGATGGTGATGGAAAACGCGCGGCGCGAGGAGGTTCGGCGCCTGGTGGAGACGGAGCGTTACCGCCTGGCCCGGGAAGAAAATGCGGAGCTGCTCGGGCGCATCTTGGCCCTGCGCGATCGCATTGCCAAAGCCCTCGGGTATGCCCACTGGGCGGATTATCAGATCGAAACGAAGATGGCGAAGACCGCGGCGCGCGCGCTGCAGTTCCTGCAGGAAACCTCGGCCGCGCTCCAGCCCAAGTTCGATCAGGAAAAGGCCGAGTTCCAGGCGCTCAAGGCCCGGGACACGGGCGATCCCAACGCCGTGGTCCACATCTGGGACTGGCGCTATTACGCCAACCAGCTCAAGAAGGAACGCTACAACGTGGACGCCGAGCAGTTGCGCGTGTACTTCCCCTACCAACAGGTCCTGGACGGCATGTTCCGGATCTACCAGCGCATCTTCGAGTTGCGCTTCGACCGGATCGACCCGCCATGGCGCTGGGTGGACGACATCCAGCTCTACGCCGTCAGCGACGCCGTCACGGGGGAACCCCTGGGGTTGTTCTACCTCGACATGTTTCCCCGTGAGGGCAAGTTCAATCACTTCGCCCAATTCGGGCTGATCGAGGGCAAGCTGTTGCCCGACGGCCGCTACCAGCGCCCCACCGTGGCCCTGGTCTGCAATTTCCCGCCTCCCCAAAAAGACCGGCCCTCGTTGCTGTCGCATGCCGAGGTGGAAACACTGTTCCACGAGTTCGGCCACGCCATGCATTCCATTCTTACGCGGGCCAAGTACAGCCGGTTCGCCGGCACCAGCGTGCCGCGCGACTTCGTGGAAGCCCCTTCCCAGATGCTCGAGAACTGGGTCTGGGACAAAACCGTCCTCGACAGCTTTGCCGCGGATTATCGCGACCCGTCCCGGAAGATTCCCGAGGAGATCCTGCGGCAACTGAAAGAGGCCAAGCGCTCCAGCATCGCCCACTTCTATCGGCGCCAGTTTTCCTTCGGGATCCTCGACCTCACGTTACATACCCAGATCCACGAAGGAAATGCGTCCGAGACCATCCCGTTGGCCAATCGCATTCTGAGCGAGGTGTTCTATCCCGTGCCCGAGGACACGACCTTCGTCACCTACTTCGGACATCTCACCGGTTATGACGCCGGGTACTACGGCTATGCGTGGGCCGATGTGATCGCGGCGGACATGGCCACGGTGTTCGAACAAGCCCCGGAAGGGTACTTGGACGTGCCCACCGGCCGGCGGCTGCGCCGGGAGATTTACGAGCCCGGCGACTCGCGCGACGTCAACCTCTCGGTGGAAAAGTTCCTGGGCCGGCCCGTCCGCAAGGAGCCGTTCTTGCGCGAATTGGGAATCGTCACCGAGCCGGCTTCCGCCGCGGCTCGCTGAAACGTGCACGTTCGGAGCTGGGTCGGGAGCTCTGGGCAGATTGCCCTCGGGGCCTCCACCGGGCCCGTCCTTGAGGGTCTCCCCAGATCCGGGCCGGCGCGCCATGTTGTCCGTCAGGGATAATGTGCGAGGCATGACCGCCCTGCGGCAGGGCCGCGGAGCCTCCACAGAAAGCACGCCGAAGGAGGAGGTGTGCGAACTTTGAAGCCGTGCGAGGGCGCATGCGCACTCTTGGGTCAGGGCTGTGCTGTGTCCGGCGGCGGTGTGCGTTGCGCCAGCCAGCGTTTCCACAGCTCCAATTCCACGTACAACTCCAAGAACACACGGGGTCTCAGTTCGTACAGCCCGGTCATCACCCATCGTCGCCCCGACCGTTCGTCGAGCTTCACATTCCACTCCGCCGCGGCGACCACCACCGGCGCCCACGGTGCCTCTGGAAACCGATCGTACCAACCCACTCGCTCCAGGCTCCGCCAATACCACGGCAGCGGCCAGTACCCGTGATTCGGCACCGCCACTTGAACGGGCATGCGTGGGCCGTCCGCATGCACCCGCGCCAGATCCAGGACCCGCCGGGCCATGCGCAGGACGTCGGGCACCGTTTGTGCGTACACGTAGGGATTGCGCCAGTCCGAGTGACGCACAAAGTTGGCCTGCCAGCACTGCCAGCCCAGGTGGACGACGCCCGCGGTCAAGAGTCCCGCGTAAAGCGCCCGGGCCGTCAGCGGCATCAACCAACAGGCAAGACGGGCGGCCCCGACGCCGGCAAGGAGCACGAACCCGTGCCAAAAGCCCACCAGGCACCACGGCGTTTTGTAAGGGATCAGGGTGTAAAACACGGTGAGGGTCAGAGTGTAGATCATCACGCCGCGGACCAGGACGCGATTCGTTGGCCCCAGGCCCTGGCCACGCAGCGCCAAGCCCATGGCGACACATGCGAGGACCAGGATCAGCCCCTCGGTCCACAATGGTCCCCGGGGGCGCTGGAACCAGAGCAACCGTTCCAGGTAGAAGTACCAGGGATGAATGTGCGGCGAGTCACCGGCGGCCCGCTGCAGCCAGGGCAGGTAGGAAAGGATCGAGTCCAGGGGACCACGCCAGTGCGTGAAAAAGGAGGTGTAAAACGTCACGGACACCACCAGGGCCGCAAAGGCCGCCCAGAGCACGTGTCGGCCGTTCCATGTCCTCCGCCATTGGGCGAGGAACCCCGGTCCGCCTTCCCATCGGCTCACGACTGCAACCGCGATCGCCAACGCGCCCAGGGGAAGGACGAACGTTTCCTTGGTGGCGTGCATCAGTCCGAGGGCCACACCTGCGAGGACGGCCCACGAGGCGCGGCGCTCGGAAGTGTATCGCCAAACCGCAACGCCCAGCAGCAGGGTAAACAGCCCCAACAACATTTCATGAATGAAGTTGCGGCTGTAGAAGACCAGGGCCGGCGAGAGCGCGGTGAATCCGGCCGCAGCGACGGTCGCACCGGCGCCCAGGGCGTGTCGCAGCGGCCACAGCAGCAGGACCATGGCGACCCCGGCGAGTGCGGGGGTCAACCGCAGGGTGGCCTCGTCCAGCGCGGCAAAGCTGGGCACACCCCGCAGGCGAATGGGAATCAGGGAGAAGTAATAGAGCGTCGGCCCGTGATGTTCGCCCGGGTCGTAACGGTACGGCTCGGAACTCCACGCGGCGGCCTGCCGGATGGCATTGACCGCTTCGTCATTGTGCATGGGCCGGAGATCCAACTGAACACAGCGGATCCCCAGCGCCCCGAGGGCGATCAGGCCAAACGCCCACGCCCAGCCACGGTTCATGAGGCCGGGAGGGCGTAGACCTCCAGCTCCTGCCAGCAGTTCAGCGCGCTCTGGCTGCTGCCGCGCGTGTAGCAGCGAACGTACCGGGCCTTCACGCCCTTGCCGTCCACAATCTTGCCCTCATGGGTCTCGAAGTACTCGCGGTCCGTGCCCACGCCCAGGCCGGAGGAATTGTCCACGTCGTTGTTGAAGAGCGTCACCACCCCTTCCCGGAATTCGGGGTCATTGGACACCTGCACGATCACGTCATGAAAGACCTGGATGTACCGATGATCGTGCCACATGACGATGGCATGGATTTCGTAAGTCGCACCGAGATCCACCTGAATCCACTGCGTGCCGCGGCGAAACTCCACGGCGTCGTAGTCGAACGCCTCTTTCTTGCCGTCGGTGATCTGACTCAGTTCGCCGGTAAACGGGGGCACGCTGGACGTGACCGCCTTGCCCAACGCCACGTTCGTCACGCCTTTGGGCACGTAAAACGGCGGACGAGGCTTGTCCGACAGGGGCTCCACATTCGGTCCACTGGGCAAATCCTCCGGCGTTCCTTTGAGCGTGGGTGCCGGCAGTTTCAACTCCAGGGGCACCTTGTCCTGCGCCACAGCCGCTCCTGAGGCCAGCGCCCAGGCCAGCCCCACCGCGCCCACCAAGCCGATCCACTTCCGGTACGTTTTGCGATCCCTTCTCATGAATCTTTTTCTCCTGCGTCGTCGTTTGGCCCTCCCGGATACCCGATTCCAGAGGCCATGGAAAGCCGAATATGCCCGGCCCGCCACACCATGGGACGAACCGCCGCAGCGACCCATTCAAAAGCTGCGGGGCCGCCGACCCCCGAGGCACTCGGCCCTGTTCCCGACCACAGGCCGCGCGCGGGCAGGCCCCCGGCAGATCTAGACAACCATGGCCCGGGATGAAGACCGACGCAACCCCCGCTCTGCTCCCGGGCCGAGCCGGCAAGAATTCTCGTCGGGCCCGATTTTCGCCGCGGATGCTCCACCCCGGGCACCGTGCCCGCTTGTGCCGCCCCTCGCGGCGGACCGGTGGCATGCCGGATCCGGCCAGATGATCCGGGAGGTGCCGGGGTCGGCGCTGGTTCGAACTCGGGACCACCCGGTCGGGCTTCTTTCAAAGCCCCCGAGAGTCGCGCGGAGGATTGATTCGGCCGGCGTTTTCTTCACGATGGCGCCATGAAACGCTTGGCGACCTCAACCGTTCGTCCGCAGGGCGCCGCTTGGGGAGCGGCCCTCCTCTCGACCTGGCTGGCCACCGCAGGCATTTGCACGGCCACGTTGCAGCCGGTGGGCTTGCAGTGTGAATACCGGGTAAACCCGTTGGGTGTGGACGAGCCCCGGCCGCGCTTGTCCTGGCGGGTGGAATCGTCCGAACGGGGCCAGCGTCAGACCGCCTACCGCATCCTGGTGGCCAGCCAGCCGGCGTTGCTCGAACGCGAGGTGGGAGATCTGTGGGACAGCGGTCGCGTGGAAAGTGGGGAATCGGTGAACATCCCGTACGGCGGCCGGGCGCTGACTTCGCGACAGGAATGTCACTGGCGCGTGTGCGTATGGGACCGGGACGGTCGTCCCCAATGGAGCCAGCCGGCCCGTTGGACCATGGGTTTGTTGAGCCCCGAGGACTGGCAGGCACGGTTCATCAGCTTTCGTGACGCCGCGCCCGTGCATCGCGATCGGGAGCGTCTGTTCCTGCCGCCGGCACGGCAATACCGACGCGAATTCACCCTCACCAAACCGGTGCGCCGGGCCACTCTCTACGCCACGGCCCTGGGGATCTTCAAGCTGTATCTGAACGGCCGCCGGGTGGGCGATGCGTACTTTGCGCCCGGTTGGACGGATTATCGACAGCGCGCGTACTACTGGACCTGGGACGTGACCTCGTGGGTGCGGCGCGGCCGGAACGCCTGGGGCGCCTGGGTGGCCGACGGCTGGTACGCGGGCTATGTCGGGTTCGGATTGCTCGAAGGCATCGGCACCGAGCGCATCGGCCGGTATACCTACGGCAAAACTCCCGCCTGGATGGGACAACTGGAGGTGGAGTACAGGGACGGTTCCCGCGAAATCATCGTCACCGAAGGACGCGACTGGAAAGTCACCGGCGAGGGGCCCATTCGCGAAGCGGATCTCTTGATGGGCGAGCACTACGATGCCCGCCGGGAACAACCCGGCTGGGCCGAGCCCGGATTCGACGACGGCTCGTGGGAACCCGCGATCCCGGCCGAAGAAAACGGCTCGGTCCCCGCCACGTTCTACGAATTCCAGAATCCAGCCGAGCCGGGCCGCGGCCCCGAAATTCAGGGTCGTCCCGTGGACCTCGGCTTCCGTCGGCCGGCACGGTTGGAATCCTTCCCGGGAATGCCCGTGCGTGTGACGCAGGAATTGCAACCCGTGGGCAGGACGCAGCCCAAACCGGGCGTGTGGATCTTCAACCTGGGGCAAAACTTCGCCGGCATTGTCCGACTGAAAGTGCGCGGTCCGGCCGGCACCACCGTCCGTCTGCGGTACGGCGAGTGGTTGCACCCGGACGGCACCCTGATGACGGAGAACCTGCGTCGCGCCCGGGCCACTGACACCTACGTGCTCCGCGGCGATCCGCAGGGGGAAGTCTGGTCCCCGCGGTTCACCTACCACGGCTTTCAATACGTGGAAGTGACCGGCTATCCGGGCGAGCCCGCGCTCGACGCCATTACCGGACTGGTGCTTCACAGCGACACCCCGTTGGCCAGCGGCTTCGAATGTTCCGATCCCGTGGTCAACCGACTGTTCACCAACATCGTTTGGACGCAGCGCGCCAACTTCGTGGACCTGCCCACCGACTGTCCGCAACGAGACGAGCGGCTCGGCTGGACCGGCGACGCGCAGATCTACATCCGCGCCGCCACGTACAACGCCGACACCGCCGCCTTCTACACCAAGTGGCTGCGCGAACTGATGGAAAGTCAGCGCCCCAGCGGCACCTTCCCCGGCTACGCGCCGTTCCCCTTCCAGCACGGCTGGGACTTCGGCACCGCCTGGTGCGACGCGGGGGTGATTTGCCCCTGGACCGTGTGGTGGGTGTACCAGGATCAGCGCATCCTGGAGCGCTGCTGGCCGGCCATGACCCGATTCCTAGAATGGCGCAAGTCCAGCAGCCGCGAGGATCTGGGCGTGGCGCACGGGAACGGCTGGGGCGACTGGCTCAACCAGGACGAGCCCACCCCGTTGGAGTTCATCGACACCGTGTACTACGCCTACAGCACGCGCCTGATGGCAGACATGGCCCGGGCGCTCGGGCGCACCCGCGAAGCCGAAGAGTACCGTGACCTCTTCCGCCGCATCGCGGCGACTTTCGCCCGCAAGTATGTCCAACCCGACGGCACGCTCGCCGTGGACACGCAAACGGCTTATGCGCTGGCGCTGTTCACCGATCTGATCCCCGCCTCCCAACGCGCTGCCGCCGCCCGGCGTTTGGCCGACAAGATTCGCCAGGGCGAGTCCGACACGCGATCCGGCATGCGCACCGGATTCCTCGGCACCCGTCACTTGCTGCCCGTGCTGACCCGCTTCGGCCACCATGACCTGGCGTTGCACCTCTTCCAGAGCCGCAAATTCCCGTCCTGGGGCTACGAGGTCGAGCAGGGCGCCACCACCGTGTGGGAGCGGTGGGACAGTTACACGCACGAGCGCGGGTTCCAAAACGCCGCCATGAATTCCTTCGCCCACTATGCCTTCGGAGCGGTGGCCGAGTGGATGTTCCGCGATCTGGCCGGCATTGATACACGGGCGCCGGGCTTTGCCCATCTGTTGTTGCGACCCGGCCCGCCCGACCCGGGGACCCACGGCACCCCGCCCGGGCTCTCCTGGGTGCGGGCGCACTACGACTCCATCCGCGGGCGGATCACGAGTCATTGGCAGGTCCGGGATGGTTGGTTCGAGTGGGATGTGACCATCCCGGCCAATGTCACTGCCACCGTTTATCTGCCGGTGATGGATCGCGCCTCGCCCAGCGAGAGCGGCCAGCCGTTGCGGGAGGCCCGGGGCGTGAAGCTCATCGGTCTGGATGAGAACCGCGCGGTCCTGGCCGTGGAATCCGGCACGTACCACTTCCGCTGCCGCTGGTCTCGATAGGACAGCGAGCGGCGCGACACCTGTCGTCACGCTCGACGCCCGGTGGCCCGCAGGGGGTAGAGGGAAAGAGTGTTGCGCCCCCGTAGTTCCGAAGGGCGTCTTGTGCTCGCGCGCGGCAGCAGCGAAACACGAACCGCTTTTCAACGCCAGAGGTGGGGCACCCTGTACCCCTCGGTCCCCTCGCCCTCAGGAGGGGCGAAGCTCGCCCCGTTGCGCCAGCCGGCGAGCGAGCCTGCAGCAGGTTGCGCAGAGGCCACGCGCTCCGGCAGTCCGCGCTCGCAAGGCGCGGCAGGTTCGCAACACCAGCGGCCGCAAGGCTCAGCTGGGAGTCGGCGGCTCCGGCGGTTTGGCGCCGGGCGCAACAGCGCCGGGCCCCGGGGCTGCCTGGGGGGGCGGCGTATGAATCACCGGCACCGGATAGCGCAGCTTCATCACGTCGTCCACCAGGACTTCGATGTAGTACACGCCGGCGGTTTTGAATTCGACCTGCCCGAACAGTGTGACGTTGGTGGCATGATGGTTGGGGTCCTGAAGCACGAACCGAACCTCGCCCTTGCGCAGCACAGTGACCTGGTCGGGCGCCACGAGTCGGGTGGACTCGAGGAACTGTCCCACACCGGCGGTCCAGCGGTTGAAGATGCTCAGCTTCAGGGCGATCACGGGAAGCTGGGGGACCCGGATGAAATTGAGGACGCCGACCAGGATGAAGTTGCCGGTCACTTCCTGCCGGACGTCTTCACAGAGCAGCGAGCATTGGAGGTCGGGCAAAATGCGAGTTGGTGTCATGGGAGTTACTCAGGGCCATGCAGGCGGGACGGGGAGTCAGGCGGTGAGTTGTTCCGCGGCCTGGACGGTGTTTTGCATGAGCATGGCAATGGTCATGGGTCCGACGCCCCCGGGGTTCGGCGTGATCCGGCCGGCGATGGGCTGCACGGCGGCAAAGGCCACGTCGCCCACCAGACGGCTGCCGCCCTTGGCGCCGGGGTCGGGCACACGGTTGACGCCCACGTCCACCACCACCGCGCCGGGCCGCACCATGTCCGCGGTCACAAACTCCGGCACGCCCATGGCGGCCACGAGAATGTCGGCGCGCCGGCAGTGCGCGGCCAGGTCCCGCGTTGCCGAGTGACAAAGGGTGACCGTGGCATTGGCGCGGGGGGCTTTTTGACAAAGCAGGGCCGCCAGGGGTTTGCCCACGATGTTTCCCCGGCCCAGGATCACCACGTGCGCGCCTTCCCACGAGATGCCGGCGCGGACCAGCAGCTCCTGGATGCCGGCCGGGGTGCAGGGCCTGAACCCGCCGGGGTCTCCCAACAACAAGCGCCCCATGTTGATGGGATGAAACCCGTCCACATCCTTGTCGGGCCGAATGGCTGCATAGACGCGCTCGGGCCGGATCTGCCGGGGCAGGGGCGCCTGGACCAGGATTCCGTGCCACTGCTCATCGCGGTTCAGGCGGTCCAAGAGCTCCAACAGCTCGGCCTCGGAGGCATTCTCCGGCAGGACGTGCGTTTCGGAGCGGATCCCCAGTTCGGCGGCGGTCTTTTCTTTGCGGCCCACGTACACGCGAGAGGCCGGGTCTTCTCCGACGCGTACGAACACCAGCCCGGGCTGCACGCCGCGGGCGCGCAGGGCCGCCAGCCGGGGACGCAAATCCGCCAGGACCTGCGCGGCAATGGCGCGGCCGTTGATGAGGTTGCCGGGCTCCATTACTCCAACACCTGGATGCGGCGGATGGTGAGGACCGGCGTGGCCTTCCAGCGCGGGTCCAACCCTTCCTCGCCCGTCACGCGAATGGTGAGGCCGATGTACCGGGAGAGGTCCAGGTTGGTGGCCGTGGTGTAGAGATAATTCATGGTGCGGCCGGTCTCGAGGTCCACCAGCGCGTAACGGCTCGGAGCCTGGATGCTGAAGGTGCGTCGGACGCGGCCCTCGCGGGTGACGACGCGCACTTCGGGGAGTTCCCGGGCCGCCGCCGCGGCGCGGGCCGCTTCATCTTGCGCAATGAGCTCGGCCATCTTTTGCCGCATGGCCTCACGAGCCTTCTCCAGAGCTGCCGGGTCCGCGCCCACCCCGGGTGGCGGCGGCTCCGTGAAGGTTGGCGCAGGCTCCGTTTCGGGCTCGGTCGGCGGGCCCGCCAACACCGGAGGTTCCGCAACCGTGACCGGGGTGGTGGTTTCCGGAGTCGGCGGCACATTCGTCGAAGCTGCCGGCGGCGTCGGCGTGGGTGCGGGGGCTTCCCCGGCTTCCTGGCGCAGGAACCGCGAGGCCACGAAGGCGTAGGCGTTGGTGGGCGGCTCGATCTGGATCCAATCCCCCTCCATCACGCCCGTCTCCACGAAGGTTTCGCCGCGTTCCAGCAGGCCAAGGACGCTGAAATTCTCCCCCGGACCGGCCCGCAGATTCAAACGGCTGGCCCTGACTGTCTTGTTTGTGACATCGATGAACAGGCTGTGGATCCAGACCTTGACGCCCTCCGGCAGGGCGATGCGCGCCCACCGGTCGGGTTCGCCCCTGGCCGGCTTGTCGAGAACGATTTCTTCGAAGACCCGGACCTGATCGCCCTTGCGCAGAAGGGCGAGTCGTTCCCCGCGCAAGCCGGGCTGACCGCGCACGATGACCGAGTCCGCCTGCACCACGGCCGGGCCCGGCCGCAAACCACTCGCCGCCGCGGCTGGTGCAGGGTTGGTGTCTGCTTGGGCAAACGCGGTGCCGGCCAGGGCCAAGCCCAGCAGCACCCATGCAATGCTTTTCATACCTGGCCCAGTAGAGTTTTTATCTCGGGAGCTGTCAACGTCCGCCACCGCCCCGGCGGCAGGTCGCCGAGGGGGATCCGGCCAATCCGGACTCGCACCAGTCGTTCCACCTTGAGACCCAGGCGGGCACAGATGCGGCGGACTTCGCGGTTTTTCCCCTCGGCCAGTTCCAGCTCGATGACGCTGCGGCGCTGGCTGGCGCGCAGGAGCCGGACTGCAGTCGCGCGCAGCAGCTGGCCGCGGTCTCGCACCCCGTCCAGAGCCGGCCTGAGCGACGCCGGATTCACGCGTCCGGTCACGGTCACTTCATACGTCTTGCGCACGCCGTAGCGCGGATGGGTCAGGCGCAAAGCGAGCTGGCCGTCGTTGGTCAGAAACAGCAGGCCCTCGCTCTGACGATCCAGCCGTCCCACGGTAAACAAGGAGCGCCACTCCGGCGGCAACAGGTCGTGGACCACGGGGCGTCCCTGCGGATCGCTCCGCGTGCACACGTAGCCCGGAGGCTTGTGCAGGGCCACGTAAAGCTTGCGTCGCGGCCGCACCGTCCAGCCATCCACCGCGACCTGATCCCGGTCGGGATCCACCTGTGTGCCCAGTCGGGTCACGACCTGTCCGTTGACCGAGACGCGACCGGACAGGATCAGCGGTTCGGCGGCACGACGCGATGCCACGCCGGCCTCCGAAAGGTACTTTTGCAAACGAACCTTCATGCACCCGGAAGCGCCAGTGGCCGCGCGCAATGCCCGAAAAGCGCATCCCCCCGGCCCGAATCCCCCGGGCGGTGAAGCCCATCGGTCCCGGCGAGAGAATCGCCGTGGCTCAGATGGCTTCCGGTTTGGTCTTGGGCAGGCCCGTAATGCGGTCGCCCGGCTTCCAAAGACCGCGTTTCTTGAGCAACGCGATCCGTTCAAACCGTTTCAGAACATTGCGCTTGCTGCCAGCGACCGACGCCGCCCGCAAACTTCGATGCTGTGACATAAAAACCCGAGGCCGACTTCGATTGAATGCCGGGCGTGTGCCCTCAGTGTCTCCCCTGCCCCACGCCCACCCGGGCAGGAGGGAGGGGTTACATACCACAGATCCCGGGTTTGCGGCAACGTTGAAAAAGTGCCCGAGAAGCCTCCGGGCGCGGTTCAGATCTCGGACACCTCCGAAGGCTCGGCGCCATTTCGAGTGTTCCCGTCACGGGGAAACAGAGGGAAAAGGCGTTTTTGGGGATCGTTGAACTCGGCACGCAGAAACCGAAATGGGGCGTTTGCTGTCCACGGATCGGACGGGCTCATCCACGCGCCGAACCCGCACCTGATTCCATGGCCCCGGGAAGTCCGTCCCCCGAATTCCATCGTGCCCCCAGTGGGTGCCCCCAATACCCCTCCTTGCGAGGGCCGGGCGGGCCCGCACTGCATTGCGCCCTTCAGCGCGGGACGGATCTGGGTTGACTTCCGTGTCGGGGCTGGCGCGGGCCGAGCCTTCCGGGGCCTCGTTGGGGGAAACGCATAAAGCGCCGGACACCGGGCGCTTTCAATGCGCCGTCCGGTGTGTTTCTCGTTTGAACGCCTTGAAAACTCGGCGAAACTCCGGCCGTCCCCCGCCCGGGAAAACCTGAAGCGAAAACGACATTCCCATGGGATCCTGAATCCGGGGCTCAAACAAGAAACGAACCTGGGGCCCCCTTGTGCCACTTCCCAACCGCGACGCAGAGTGACTCACGGCGAAAGAGCCGCGCTGTCGTCCTTTTCAGCCTCCCCGACCCGGCGCATCCACGCCGTTCGCTACCGGCTGAAACCCGGGCTGAAGAACGAGCCGGTGCGAACCCGGGGCTCCCTCGAGCGATTCTTCACGAATTCTGACCGGGTGTTCAGCAGCCGGTCTGCCTGTCATCCCCGTGGCCGGCTCAAATGCGCGGAATTGCGCTGCCCGCAGGACAGTGAGTCCGCCGTTCCGCCGATGCGAATGCGAAAGACCGGGAGGTTGGCCCTTTAACCGCGGACCCTGCGCCGCAGCCCCCATGCGGCAAGGCCGAAGGCCCCCAGCGCCAGCACCGAAGGCTCGGGCACCAGCTCGTAGCTCAGACCATCGTACCAAGTGCGGTTGTTGGCCCCGATGGTGGACGGGAGATCGTCAATGTACACCGTGATCTGCCCCGAGGGGTCGGCCTGAGTGACGCCCAAATCGCCGGCCAAAAGCAGTCGACTGCCTCCGTCATCGAACTTCGGGGGAGTTACGTAATTGAGGTTGGTGGCCATGATGGCGGGCGTGGCGCCGGCGAGCAAACCCGCGCCCCCATCGACACCGTTGGCAAAAAGCGTGAGATTCCCGGAACTAAACCCGGCACGAATGGGCCAGTTCTCCGTGTTGTTGGACGCAACGTCGTAAAAATTGACCCAGACACGATAGGGCGCCCCGGGACTCAAGCCGCTGAGAATCGTGTAGATTTCGGGACTGTTTTCCGTGCCCGAGGCCACGCCGGAAGACTCGTAGATCGTGTTGCCGGTTCCGAAGGCTCGCAAGCCCCACAGGTTATCTTGCGCGGCCGACCCGGCGAAGGCCGAGGTCGGGAACGTGTTCACTCCGGGGGTAGCGTCCACATAAGTGACCTGCGCCCGGCTCTGACCCAAGCCGGCGGCCAGCAGGCTTGCAAGAGCTGCGCAAAACACCAAGGGGTTCCGCAGGACGAAGGGGTTCATGTCGTTCATGGTCGTACCTATAATGGCTTGGACCAACTCCGGTTAACCGCAACTGTGCCTTCGCACACTGCAGTTCTTCGACTTGTCCAAGACTTTAAGGCCCCTTCTACAGCTTTCGGCGTGGGCCGTCAAGCTCATGGCCGTGGGCAGGCAGGTGGCCCGGCCTCTTTCAGGCGCTCCGGAGCAGGACCTCCTCCCGCGCTTTGCCCCCCGAAGTCGTCGCGCCGGACCGCCGGGAGGGCTCAACCCGCGGCTGAGCTGCGGCTGGCCCCATCCGGTGCATGAGGAGTCGCAGCGCGGCTCCGCGGCACCCGGGGCCCCCGCAGCCCGACGAGAAACGAGCCGCCCATGGCCCGATCGCGCGTTGCACCGCGCCATGAGTTAGAGGGCAACGCTCCGGTGGCCGGACCTGCTCACTGTTCCTGCGGGGCGGGAATGAAGATCTTTTGTCCGACCAGGAGACGGTTGGGATTCAGACCGGGATTGGCTTTGAGCACCTGCGTGACGGTTACGTTGACACCCTGTTCGCGATAGGCTTGCACAATGGCCGACAGGGTATCGCCGGGTTTGACCACGTACTCGTAACCGGTTTCCACGCCGCCGCCGGCCTCGCCCGCGCCCGTGGAGGGTGTGGGGCGACGCCGAGTTTCTCGTTCGGCAGGGGTGGGAGTGGCAGGTCGTGGTGTCGGGGCAGGTGAGGCCAGTACTTTGGCCAGATTCCGGAGTTCCTGATGGATCTTCTCGTAATCCTCTCGCCGCTTGCGGTCCACTTCTTCGAGGGCAGCAGTCAGGCGTCTAACGTCAGATTGCGTGGCCCAGTCCCCATGGTTGCTGCGAATCTGTTCCCGCAACTGGTCCAGTTCCTGCACGAGGGTGGCGATTCGCTTTTGGGTTTCGGCCTGAGCGGCGAGCAGATCGCGAATGTTCCCTTCCATCCGGTTGAGGCGTTCTTCCAGGGCCGGGTCCTGAGCCCACACCGCTGCCGCCCACACCAGGGCTGCGCACCCCAACATCCAAGTCCGCGCCTTCATGACGCGCACGATAGGGCCGGACTGCGGGACCTGCAAGGGACAAAGGGGACCGTCGCCGCGCGAACGAACCGGAGCCGATCGAAGGCGTCCCCGGCCGGTGATCTGCGAAGGGAGGTTTCAGGCCGCGATTCAGCCGCGAGCTCTTGAAACCGGTTCACTCGAAACACGCCTTCTCACTGTCAACGCCTCGCGGAGGTCGTTGGGAAAACGGGGTTTTTGTCGGACCTGGAAACGTCGAGCCGCTCGTTCCGCAAATCCGCAACCGGGTCCCTTGCCGTCAGCGGGACCCGGGCCGCCGGTTGGACCAGCTCGGGCAACCTGCCCGGGAGCATGAAGGTCGTGAGCCGATCCCAACGGCCCGAAGTCGCTCGAGGGGCGAGAGCAGATTCGGTCAGGCAGTCGCTGCGACAGCCAACGGGTCCATGCGTCGTCCCCCGCTTCGGCACGGGCAACCCTCCGGGCCGAGGGTTCATGTGGGTCCCGGGTTCATCGCCTCACGGCGGCTACCCACAACCAGATCCGCAGCCGCCGAAAAAGTCAGCGGATCCATTCCAGCGCGTCCCCGCGGTGGCCACGGTCGTCAGTGGGGAGGCGCACCGGAGGCCGATCAGCTCGACGGCGGGGCATCGCTTCGCGACGCTGCGGGTGGGCAGGACTTCGCATCGAAACGTCGGCGTGCGGCGCTTACGGCCTCGAAGTGTTGGTCGGCCCAGGCCACCAGCCGGGTCACAGGCCCCAGGAGCGAGCGGCCCAACGGGGTGAGGAAGTATTCAACTCGTGGCGGGACAGAGGGGTGAATCTGACGCTCTACGTAACCGTCGCGCTCCAGGTTGCGAAGGGTCTGTGTCAGCACCCGTTGAGAGATGTCGCCGATGCTGCGCTTGAGCTCCATGAAGCGCAGACGCCGGCCCCGGAGTGTGAGCAGCACCAACAGACTCCATTTGTCGCCCACTCGATCGAGCACGTGCCGGACGGGGCACTGGTCGCGACGGACGCGGTTCGGTCCGGTTACTTCGGGCATACTTGGTAACTTCAAAGTGCCGTCTTACGCGCGGGAACAGGTTAACGTAGGCTCCCGGCCATGCAAACGATCCTGGTGACTGGTTCCACGGGGAATCTCGGTCGCGCGGTTGTAGCCGCGCTTGCGACGGGGGGTTTTCAAGTCCGGGCGGCGGCGCGGGATCCCGGCAAATTGGGCTCTCACCCCGGAGTCGAGCCCGTGCGCTTTGTGTATGAGCAACCCGACACGCACGCCCCTGCGCTCTCGGGTGTCGACGGGCTGTTTCTGATCGCGCCGCCCCTGGATCCGGAAGCGGCAGCGAAGCTGAACCCGGTGATCGACCTTGCGCGCCGGTCCGGAGTGCGACGCGTAGTGCTGACCTCCGCGTTGGGAGTCGATGCGGTGGAAGAGGCGCCGCTGCGACGGGTGGAGCGACACCTGATGGCCAGCGGACTGCCCTTCACCATCCTGCGGCCCAACTTTTTCATGGAGAATTTCTCCACCGGATTCCTGGCCCCCATGGTACGGCAGGGAGGCATCTGGTTGGCCGCAGGGGATGGCAAAACGAGTTTCATCTCTGTGGAGGACATTGCGGCCGTGGCCGTGGCGGTGTTCCGCAAGGACTCTCCGCCCCGGGAATGCAATCTCACCGGACCCGAGGCGCTCGATCACGCCGAGGTCGCCGCGATTCTGTCCCGGGTCACCGGTCGGTCCATTACCTATCACGCCCTGACAGAGGAGCAAATGCTGGAGAACTTCCGCAGGGCCGGGCTGCCGGAAGGGGCGGTCCAGTATGCAGCCAACTTGTACCGCGCGGTGCGGGCGGGTCACGCAGCACGGATCACCCCGGACGTGGAACAGGTGAGCGGCCGAAAACCGATGACCTTCCGGGAATTCGCACAACGGAAGGCCGCGGCATGGCGGTGACCTTCCGGTCCAACGGTCTGTCCTGAACGCCCGGGCACGGCCGGTACCTTTGGTCGCCCCAAGGGCCCGCCGTTTCAGCACGCGGGGCCCAAAGTGTCGTCGCTTTCGATCCGAAAGCAGCCCGGGCCCGCGGCGCCCTGCCAACGGACTCTCCCGGCACCCGGACAGGGCCGCGGGCGCAGGGCTACACCGCGCTGTCCGGCGTCGCCGTCGCGCCGGCGCAGAGGCGCGTTTGCCCGACCGTTCGTACTTCCCCGGCAGGTGTCCGCATCGGCGGCACTGCGACGTTCAACTCGCCGCACCGACTCCACGGGAAGTCCGGAGTCGTGCAGCCGGAGTTGAGGTTTGCGGCGGCCGGTTCCCCGGCGCCGGTTGCCGGGCGTCAGATGAACTCGTTGATGATGTTTTCGAGCAGCTCTTGGCGGCCGCTGGTGTTGGGAGCCGCCTCGCCTTTCTTGAGCATGTAGGCCTCGAGTTTCTTGAAGTTCATGCGACCGGCCTCGATTTCGGCACCGATTCCGCTGTCCCAGGACGAGTACCGCTGTTTGACGAACTCGGCGAGACGACCGTCCTTGCGGATCGCCGCGGCGATTTTGAGGCCGCGGGCAAAGGCGTCCATGGCTCCGATGTGGGCGTAGAAGAGATCGATGGGCTCGAAGCTTTCGCGCCGGACCTTGGCATCGAAGTTCACGCCGCCGGTGGTGAACCCGCCGTACTTCAGGATGGTGAGCATGATCTGGGTGGTCAGGTAGATGTTGGTGGGGAACTGGTCGGTGTCCCAGCCGAGGAGTTCATCGCCGGTGTTGGCGTCGATGGACCCGAGGGCACCGGCGGCGCCGGCCACTTCCAGTTCATGCTGCATGGTGTGCCCCGCCAGGGTGGCGTGATTGGTCTCGATGTTGAGCTTGAAGTGCTCCAGCAGGCCGTACTGCCGCAGGAAGTTCAGGCAGGCGGCCGCGTCGGAGTCGTATTGGTGTTTGGTGGGTTCCTTGGGTTTGGGCTCGATGTAGAACTGGCCCTTGAAGCCGAGTTCCTTCTTGAACTCGACCGCCATGTGCAGGAACAGCGCCAGATGGTCCAGCTCCCGTTTCATGTCCGTGTTGAGCAGGGTGCTGTAACCTTCGCGGCCGCCCCAGAAGACATAACCGGCGCCACCGAGTTCGTGCGTGACTTCGATGGCCTTTTTCACCTGGGCAGCGGCGTAGGCGAAAACGTCGGCGTTCGGGCTGGTGGCGGCGCCCATGGCGTAGCGGGGGTGGGTGAAGAGGGAGGCGGTGCCCCAGAGTGGCTTGATGCCGGTGCGTTCCTGTTCCTCCTTCATCACCTTGACGACGGCGTCGAGATTCTTGTTGGTCTCGCGCAGGTTGCGGCCCTCCGGGGCCACGTCCCGGTCGTGGAAGGCGTAAAACGGCACGCCGAGTTTTTCCATGAATTCGAAGGCCACGCGGACCCGGCGCTGGGCGTTGGCGATGGAATTGGTGCCGTCGTCCCAGGGCCGGATGGCCGTTCCCACCCCGAAGGGATCGGCCAAAGGATTGCGGAAGGTGTGCCAGTACACCACCGAGAAGCGGAAATGCTCGCGCATCGGTTTGCCCTCGACGATTTCGTCGGGGTTGTAATGTTTGAAGGCCAGCGGATTGCGGGACTTGGGACCCTCGTATTGGATCTTACCGATTTTGGGGAAGGCAGCTTTCATGGTGACGGTGTCTTGTTCCTCGATTGCTTGCTCGTTGGAAGAGCTTGCTATCGCACTTGGAGGGGCGGTTCAAGCCGAATCGTGCTTCGCCGGACGCAAAAGGCGCACTTCCGTTTCTGAGCTCCGGATTCAACTACTCTCAAGCAACGGTCGTTTACCTTCGAATCTCCGGTGGCGGGGAGGCCCAAAATTCGACCGGGGTTTCACGAGTGTCCAAAAACCAGGAATGCGTCGGACAGCCGATTCGCTGCGCCGACGAGCCTGCCTGCGGCAAGGATCCAGGTGACGATTCTCCAAAACAACCCCAACCAATCGATTCCCACCCAACCCATCAGGGGTCGGTAAGGTTCGCGCCCTCGGCGCCCCGCGAGTTTGTCCGACATTGGCGCGGGGTATGAGCCCGAGGTGGCGCTCGAGCAACCGGACTGCCCAGAAGCTGCGCGAGGGGTTGCGTCTCCACCGCGCCTTATCGTTGGCCCGTCGGGAGGGGAAACTCGCCAGAGCAGGGCCCGCTTGGAACAACGAGATTGCGCCCATCACGGACCAACGGTTGCGCCTTGGGTCGTGGCGCGTCCGCCCCAACGGGGCGAGGATTCATCAGCCCAATGCAATGCCCAGAGCGGGCAGGCAAACCAGAATCACGCCGCCCTGAAGGGGCGGGATTCGTTTTGACAGGCCCGGGCCCTGCGTGGGTGTCAACGCGTTGCGCCCTTTCAGGGCGCGGCGGCTTTTAAGCGGCCCGAGTCCCCGAGGCGTTTGTCCCGGGCTGAGGAAGGGATGGGCCTTCGGCGCGTTGATGGACCCGTGCAATCCACGGACAGCAAAGGGCGGATTTCGGCTTTTGAGCTCCGGATTCACGATCCCGAAAAACGGGTGGTTTCCCTCGGCTTACCCCTGCCGGGCACGCTCGCCATCCCGCCGAGGTTTTAGAAGTGTCCAAGGCTTGAAAGGCGCGGTGGGCCGAAACGCCCTGCGGCCCCTTCCTTGACAGGCCCGGGCGGTTCCCAAAGACTGCGGCCCTATGGCGCAGGCAGCCTCGCAGCAGCTCATGGAAAAACTGGTCGCGCTGTGCAAACGGCGCGGGTTCATCTTTCCGTCGTCGGAAATCTACGGCGGCATCAACGGCTTTTGGGACTATGGTCCGCTGGGGGCCGAGTTGAAGCGCAATCTGAAGGAGCAGTGGTGGCTGTGGATGACGCGGTGGCGGGACGACGTGGTGGGGCTGGATGCGACCATCATCATGCATCCCCGCATCTGGGAGGCCAGCGGGCACGTGGCCACCTTCAGCGATCCCATGGTGGATTGCAAAACCTGCAAGGGCCGGTTCCGGGCCGACCAACTCCACGAGACGCCCTGTCCGCGCAAGCCCAGCAAAATGGTCAGCGAATGCGACGGAGAAAAGACCGAGCCGCGCCCCTTCAACCTGATGTTCAAGACCATCGTGGGCCCGATCGAGTCCGAGGAAAACGTCGCCTATCTGCGTCCGGAAACCGCCCAGGCGATCTTTGCCCAGTTCAAGAATGTACTGGAGACCTCGCGGCAAAAAGTCCCCTTCGGCATTGCCCAGATTGGCAAGGCCTTCCGCAACGAGGTCACCCCGCGCAATTACACCTTCCGGTCGCGCGAATTCGAGCAGATGGAATTGGAGTTTTTCATTCGGCCGGACGAAGCCGTCGAGGCCATTTACGGTGAGGTGGCCCGGCCGACCGGGCCCGGGCATCCGGGCTCTCCGCAGCCCAATTGGGGCTGGCAGATGTGGCACCAGTACTGGGTGGAGGAACGCATCCGCTTTTACGAGAGCATCGGCCTGCCGCGAACCACGCTGGAGGAATACTGGCAAAAGCCGGAGGAGCTGGCGCACTACGCCCGTGCCTGTGTGGACATTCAGTTCAAGTTCCCCTTCGGCACGCAGGAGCTGGAGGGCATTGCGGCGCGCAGCGATTTCGACCTGAGCCAGCATCAGCGTTACTCGGGCAAGCCCATGACGGTATTCGACGAGGAGCTGCGTGCGGCCTGGCCCAAACTGCCGGCCTCGCGCCAACAGGAGCTCCAGGAACGCTACTACCGGCATCGCCTCGGCTATCTGACCCGCATGGGCGAGGCAGCGGACAAGGCCGAGACCCTGGCCCGCCAGGACGCCGAGTTGCTGGCCAAAGGGTATTACATCCCCCATGTGATCGAACCTTCGGCCGGGGTGGATCGGCTGGCGTTGGCGCTGCTCTGTCATGCCTACGACGAAGACCAGGCGCCCAATGAAAAGGGCGAGCTGGAAACGCGGGTGGTGCTCCGACTGCATCCACGCATTGCGCCGGTGAAAGTGGCGGTGTTCCCACTGTTGAAGAACCGACCGGCCCTGGTGGAGAAGGCCCTGCAGATTCGCGACCTGCTCCGCCCCTGGATGAACGTGTTCTACGATGACGCGGGCGCGATTGGGCGGCGGTACCGGCGCCAGGACGAGGCCGGCACACCGTTTTGTGTCACCGTGGATTTCGAAACGCTCGGCGAGAAGGGCCCCGAACTGAAGGACACCGTGACCGTGCGCGATCGGGACACCATGCAGCAGACGCGAGTGGCCATTGCCGATCTGCTGGGCTGGTTGCAGGAACGGCTGCGTTAAACGGCCGGCGACCTGTCTCAGAACCTTTGCGCAGGCGGCCCCCAGCGACTTCGGTTCGCCTCGAACCCATGAGCAGGCGCTCCCGCAATCCCGGCCCCGGACGGACCCGGGCGCCCACGTTGTACGCCATCATCTGGTTCAAGCTGGGCAAGGCCCTGCTGCTCATGCTTCTGGCCCTGGGGGTGTGGCAACTCTCGGATCGGAACCTGCCGGCACTGCTCCGCCAGTTGTTGTTGTTCCTTCATCTGGATCCGGAAAAGCAATTCTTCGTGGACCTCGGCCTGCAGTTGAGTCGGCTGTCGGCCGAGCGCATTCAGTGGGTGGCCGCGGCGACGCTCTTCTACAGCCTCTTTTCGCTGGCCGAAGGCGTGGGGCTCTGGTTGCGCGCCGGGTGGGCCGGGTGGATGGCCATTGGCGAATCGGCCTTCTTCATCCCCATTGAAGTGTACGAACTGCTGCACCGGTTCTCTCCCACGGTGGCCGTCGTGCTGGTCATCAACGTCGGCATCGTTTGGTACCTCCTTGCAAATCGGGAACGCCTCTTCCGGCATCACGGCTGAGGCCCCCTCGGGGGTTGACGAGGCGCCCGTCCGGGTGGAGATTCCGCCCGGGGTGACGCCCATGAAAACGAGCTTGCTCATGGCCTGCTGGGTTTGCTGGATCGGGCTGGCCACTGCGGCGGAACAGGTCGAGCCCGTGAAGTCATCGCCGGTCCCGGCCGCGCAGCCTGCCGTCGCGGCCTCCACCAACCCCGCGCCGGCGATGCCCGAGGGGTTTCATGTGGCCAACGGGTCGCCTCGCTCGGCGCTGACGGAATCGCTGGTCAATCGGTTGGCACGCGAGCTCGGGACCAAGTCGGTGGAGCCGCTCCAACGGCCCAACGAAGTAACCGTGGGTGGGCGACGATACAGCGGCATACTGGTGCAATTGATCCGCAGCCCGCAGCCGCTGCAGTTGCTGAACCCCTGGGCGCCACCCGAGGCCGGTCCCGGCGAGCAGAATCTGGTGCGAGATCCCGTGACCGGCGCGGCTTCCGGACTGAAACTGCTGGCGATCAATTTCTGACCGACCCGGCGGAGCCGCCGGGTGCCGGGCGGGAAGCGATGCCAGTTCAGTGAAGGGCCGCCAGGAAGCAAATGGCCGACAAGCAACCGGGCTTCCCTTCACCGCCCCTGTAAAGCGTGAAGGCGGTGAGCCCGGCGAGGGGGTCGTTTGGGCCTTTGAAACGCGCGGATGTTTCGCAGGACCGGGCTGATCCCGCGAGGTGGTGACGCTTCCTGAACAGGGTCTTCCGACGCGAACTCCGCCGAATGTCACTTCCCCCCGAGACCTACCGCCGAAGCTGCAACCGGTAAAAGGCGGCCGGTCGGTCGGGAGAAACGGGAACGGACCATTGTGCGGCCGGACTGTCGGCCGGCCGGTCCCAGACCGTTTCCCAGTCCTGTAAGTTGGTCGAAACTTGCAAGACGCTGGCCACGGGTAGCTGCGGCAGATCCAGCCGAAAGCCGGGCGGGACAAGCTCCGGGACGACCTCGAGCCGGGGCCGACCCAGCACTTGGAGGCGCGCGGGCGGGCTGGTCACGGCGCCGGCGATGTTGCTGGCCACCAGGGCGTAAAGCCCGCTCTGCGCCGCGGTCAGTTGCGGCAGGAACAGCACTGCGTCCGTGGCCCCGGGCAACGGCGCGCCATTGAACAGCCACTGGTAGCGCAGCGGTGCCGTACCCACCGCGGACAGCTCAAATGCCGCAGACTCACCCTCGAAGCGCAGAAGGCTCTCCGGGCCGGCCAGGAACTGGGGCGGGCTGCCACGCAGCCGGCTGACCCGGAGCTCGAACCAAAGATCCTCCCGCGCACTTTCCAAAAGGTTGGTGACAAACCTTCGGATGCCGAGCTGGTAGATGGCCGTCCGTTCGGCAGCCGACAATGCGCGCGGGAAGAAAAAGAGATCGTCTGCCGCGAACCCACCCGCCCCGGGGTCCAGCCGCAACGCGACGACAGGGTGGACGGTTGGTTCCGGCAAGGATGCGGGCGTGGAGTAAACCGGCCCGTTGTCCATTTGGATGTTGGCGTTGGTTCCGTCGAACCAGGCAATCACCAGCCGCCACTGGCCGGCGCGGGTTCCGGGCGTTTGCTCTTGGACTTCGCTGTCGCCAAGCCGGAAGCGATAGCGATTGATCAAGGGACCCGTGTAGTAGAGTCGATACTCGCCCGCCTTTTCGATCGCTGTACGGGCAGCAGTGTTCACCAAACCGAAGTCCCACGCGAACCATCCGCCCACGGTGAATGGTCCCTGGGCCCGCAACGCCGGTTCGTCCGGCAGTTCCAACCAGCTGTCCGCCGCCGCGGTGTTGGAAACGCAGCCGAGCCAACGGCCGACGCCGCTTACGATGCCGGTTCCCACCGCGGTCCAGCCCAGCCCACCGCCCAGCCGTTCCCAGGGCGACTGCGGCTCGTCAAACGGCCAGACCGCCAACGGGGCCACGGGCAATGCGTAGTCATGGAGCTGCACCGCCAACAGGTTGGTTCCCGGGCGCAGGAGCTGCGGCGCGATGAAGAAATCCGCTTGCAGCGGCGGGCCGTCCACCAAGGTCGAGGGGGAGGTGTCGAATCCCAACGGCCCGGTCGGCAGATTCAGTCGGAACACTTCCTGACCATTCACAAACACTGCGGCGCCGTCATCGCATGCCAAGTGGCCTTCCAGCGGGACGTCAGGATCGTCCACGAGGAGTTCGGTAAAGAAAGCCGCGGTGGCAGGCGCCGTCCCATCCTCGCGCGCCAGGATCGTGGCGGCGTTGGAAGAGCCGTGGCCAAAGGGAGCCGGGCCCGTCCGCCAGCCTAGAAAACGTTCCGGGTCGAGAGGCCAGTCAGGAGCCAGCTCTTCCGTCGTCAGGTGGTAATGCCAGGAGGCGTTGCTCCCCAGGAGGGGTTCCCGCAGCAAATCCCAAACCACGGCCACGCGGACCGGGGCGCTGGTGACCATGCCGAGATCATTGGACACGACCACGTGATAAAGTCCCCGGGCTTCGGGCGGGGTGTTGCTGCGAAGAAAGGTCGGGCCCACGGGGCCGTCGCTCTGTACCAGTTCGCCGTCCTTGAACCAGAAAAACTCCAGAGGCGGCCGGCCCACCGCGACGACCGTCAGTACGGCAGGGTTGCCCAGGCGCACGGTTTGCGGGGCAGGGGGTACGACGATTTCGGGCGCAACGCTCCACGAGCCGCGCACCCTGGCCACGCGGCTGGTCACGGCACCGGCCACATTGCTGGCCACGACCCAATAGTCCCCCGGGGTGTCGATCCCCACCACGGGGACGCGCAGACGACCTTCCGGCGAGGACATCACGAGGGCCCCGTCCTTGTACCAGTGATAGACCGGCGGCGGCCACCCGAGGGCTTCGCAGCGCAGGATCATCGCCTCGCCGGGATCCACCACCTTGGCCACCGGCTCTTCCACCCAAAACGGTTCGGGCCCATGCAGTCTCTCCAGCGTTTCGGCCAGGGCCCGCCGGGCGGCCAAAAGCTGCCGGACGTCGAGCGTGTAATTGGTCAGGGCGCTGGCGACTTGCAGAGCTTCCGCGCGGGTGTTTTCAGCCGCGGCGACCGCCGGATGCACGGGCCCCCAACGCAGTGCCGCTTGACGCCGCAGTTCCCGCAGGAGCCAGAAATACTCCCGATCCTCCAAACCTTCCCGAATCAACTCCCAACGCAGCGAGTCGATGGGACCAGCCACGACCGGCTCCGACGGTGGGGTCTTGACCGGAGGATAGACGAGCACACCGTCGCCGTTGCCCATCGGCTGCCCCAGCTCGTTGAGCACCGTGGTTTGGGTCCACGGATCGATGGGTTGGTACTGGCGGTCGAGATACCAGTTGACGTCCCAGTACAGATCCCCCTGCAATCCATAACGCTCGGCCAACCAAAAGCGAATCCGGTGCGTGATGGCCGGGTGATCAATGAAATAGTTGGGCACGGGCCACTTCGGATAGGTGGCCACATACCACCAAACCTGTTCGCCGGCCTGAATCCGCTCGAACCATCGCTCGGACGTCGTGTTGAAAATACTGATCACGGCCAGGGGGACCCAGGCATTGACCAGACCGTACAGGTCCGGCAAGGGTTCCCGGGTCAGCAGCCGCCGGAGATCCGGCGCGGCATGGAGATGGACGTGCATGCCGGCTCGCACAAAGGGCAGCAGCGAGTCCGCGGGTTCGTCGATCCAGTAACTCAGCGCCCTGTCCATCCAGCCCTTTCGACGCAGGTTCTCGGCGATTCCCGACATCAGCAGAGTAAACAGCGAGTTGTACAGGGGCTCATATCGTGGCTGCTCGAAGATGCTCCACGGTTCGTCCATGAATACAAAGTCGCGAAAGCCGAACTCATCGAGGTAACGGGTCAGGGCCCGGTTGTAATTGGTGAAGTCATACGCAAACTGCCCCGTGCCCCAGCTCCACCGCAAAGGGGCGTAGCGCTGGGGAAACTGGGGCGAAACGCGATGCCTGCGAAAGTTGTCCATGTACAGGTCCCACACCCGGGCCCGTTGGGCATCGTCCAGGGGGCCGTGCCAGACGCCCGGGATGGCCACATCGTACAAAGTGCGCGTGTGAGTGACATCCGACAGCGTGAAGTCGAAGACGCGCAACCGAACGGGCACGCGAACGGGCTCCGACCACCCCTCGGCATCGATGCGGAGATATCCTGCGTAAATCCCGGCCGGCTGGGTTTTGGGCACGTATACCGTGATCCAAAAGGGCTGCTGCTGCCCGGGCGGGAGCGTCAGTGCTGCGGGCATGGGCAACAGCGGGTCCGGGTACCAGCCGGGGACCCCGCCGGCGTCGCTGGCATACTCGACCGGGACGTACTCGACCAAGCGCACCTCCACATTCGTGGCGGCGAACGTGACAGAGGCTTGCGTCGCGTAAGCCCAGTCCTGCTCCACCTGAACGGTCACGTTGGTCAGGCCCTGGTGGGGATAGAGGACCAACTGAAACGGTTCGTATTCGTTGCGGGCCGCCTCGATCCACACTGTCTCCGACGCGGCCCCGGGCAATGCACGATGCCGCCCCACCTTGTAAGGCGCCTCGCACCACCAGAGGCTGCAGTCGGGTGGGCTCGGCAGGCGATAGCCATAGGAGTCGTCATGAATCGGGGGCGTGCCGAGGGCCACCAGCCCCCACAAGCCCAGCCAGCCAAGAATCCACCTCCTGCGCTGCATACGCCGCGCAGCATAGCTCTGCTTGTTCGGCCGAACAAATGCAAAGGCCGGTCGTGGAGTCAACAGCCGGCTACCGCGGTTCGAGAGACTTCGAGGTTCTGAAGGGCAACGCGGTCCTCTGTACGGTTCGCGAACAGTTTCCGGTCTCACCGGAGCCTTTGGGTTGAAGCCGGGGCCGAATTGGCCTGTCCCCCGTCGCTCCGATCAGCCGCACGCGTGCCGCGATCGACCTGACCGGCCCCTGGCGACCCGCGCTTGCCTTCGCAGAGCGAGCGCGTCCTTCGCGCTGCAAGGCCCTCCGGCGTTCCGAGGCGGCAACCGGGGGAGCCCCTTGATCTCCAGCCCGCAGCCCCAAGGCCAAGGGGCGCGTCCCCGGAACCTCCGCGGGAGCTGTGGATGGGTCTCAACTTCACTTCGGCTGGAAATGCTCCCGGCCGGGCTCGAGACCGTTGGACGAAGGAGGGACGTGGATCCCCTGTGTGGCCGGCGAATGCAAGGCACCGGTCGCCAGCCCATCTCAGACAGAACGACCGCCGTTGTTCCGGCCGGAGCGGTTGCGCAGGCCTACGTAGCGGGCGAGCTCGCGGTGGAGCAGGGACACTCGCTCCACCTGGCCCTTCGCGGGAAAGCGCTGGTAGAACCCATCGACACGAAACTCCCGCTTCACCTCCGCCCAGGGCTGCAGCCGTTCCACCCAGCGGGCCAGCCGATCTTCCTCCGGCTGATCCTCCCCGGCAGCCACCAGGTCGGCGCACACGCGCACCATGGCTTTGAGCGTGACCGGCCGTGTGACCATGAACCCGTCGTTCCCCCATGCCTCGCCCCAAACGGCTTGCGCCGCTTTGAAGAAGTCCCGCAACACACGGTAGTAACGATCCGCTTCGGCAGCCGTGGCGTGATCCGAGCGCTGGCGCAGCCAACGATGGACTTCGTTGAACAACTCGGCCTGGAGAATCCACTTGTCCTTGTGGCTGCGCCCGCCCAGACGGTTGATGCGATACCGCAACGGGCTGTCGGACTCTCGATAGAGCCGGTCCACCACCATGGCGGCCAGGCGCCGGTCGGGCGTGGCCCAGGAAACCCGTTCGTACAAGTCCACCAGGTGGCTCTTGTTGATGCGGGTGGGGGTGGAGTTGATGATGACGAACATCTCGGCGGCAAAGTCCTCGCTTTGCCCATCGAATATGACGCAGGGTACGTGGATGGTGCGGGCCTCTTCGGGATGGGCCTGCGCATAGAAATGCAGTGCCGCGAGCCGGTGCTGTCCGTCGATGATGAGATACTTCTCCAGCGGCTGCTGCAGGTCCCCGACATCCGCCAGCTCGCCCAACGGCTGGAACTGAAGCCGCTCCGTGGTGAACAGCAGCACCGTCCCTGGGATGGGCGGTTGGGTCACCGCCGTCTCGTAAAAGTTCTTGATCGCTTTCACCTTGGCCCGGGCCAGCTGCCGCTGGAATGCCCTCTCGCTCCGTTCGATCTGCGCGATGAACTGCGCCACTTCGTCGTGGGCCTCGACGGGCGCCGGCGCAATGGAACCGCCCTCGCCGTAAAACCGCGTGATGAAACGAACCCGCTGCAACAGGTCCTCGGCCGGGAATGCCACGAAGTAGAAGGTGGCGTCCTTCTGACGAATGCGGGTGGCGATCATAGGTCGTTTTCAACTCTCGCGCTTGCACGGCCCGGAGTTGCGAACGGCCGGGCGTTGGGCCCGGGGCCCGTCCCGCTTCCGGCCCCTCCGCTGCGGGCGCGCGATCCGCATGCCACCAGCCTCCGGGCCCGCGTGCCGGCAGGGATCGCGGTCGCCGGCGCCGATCGGATCGCCGCCACCCGTCAACCAGGGGAAGTGCCGCCCGGGCTGCCTTTCGGCGGCCAGCCTAGGCGTACGGGTGGCGTTGTCAATGGGACACAGGCGGCCCGGCCATTTTTCCATTGGCCCGGCCGGTTCTGGCTTTCACACTCTCCGCTCGTGCAGCAGTTGAACATGGAGGAGATCCGCCGCGCCGTTCGGGCCGCCTTGGAGGAAGACGTGGGCCCGGGCGACGTCACCTCGCTGGCAGTGGTCCCTCCCGCGATCCGGGCGCGGGCGGTGGTGCGAGCGCGGGAATCCCTGGTGGTGGCGGGCCTGGCCTTCGCCCGGGAGGCGTTCCGGCAGCAAAGCCGGCTGGTCCGGATCGAATGCCGGGTGCGGGATGGGCAAAAGGTCCCGGCTGGCACGGTGTTGCTGGAGGTGTATGGACCGGCCCGGGCGTTGCTTCGGGCCGAGCGCGTGGCGCTGAATTTTCTCCAGCGCCTGTCGGGCATCGCCACGCTGACCGCGCGGTTTGTCGAGGCGGTGCGTGGCACCGGCGCCCGCATTCTGGACACACGCAAGACCACGCCCGGCTGGCGACGATTCGAAAAATACGCCGTGGTGTGCGGGGGCGGGCACAACCACCGCTTCGGGCTGCACGACATGGTGTTGATCAAGGACAATCATTTGCAAGCCCTGGCCGGGGCTCGCCCCAATCCCATTGCCGTGGCGGTGGCCCGGGCGCGACGGCGCTGGCCGGGCTTGGAGATCGAAGTCGAGGCAGACACCCTGGAACAGGTCGACCAAGCAGTTGCGGCAGGGGCCGACCGGATTCTGTTGGACAACATGTCGTTGACGGAACTGCGGCGGGCGGTCCGGCGCGTGGCCGGACGGGCAAGAACCGAGGCCAGCGGGGGGATTCACCTCGGCAACGTCCGCGCCGTGGCCGAGACCGGAGTGGACGACATTTCCGTGGGCGCGTTGACCCATTCGGCTCCGGCAGTGGACATTGGCCTGGATTTCGTCGGGCGATGACCACGGAAGCGCGGATTCTGGTGGCTTTGCGGGCTGCGGGGCCCGAAGGGGTCTCCGGGGCGGAGCTGGCCGAGCGGCTCGGGATCAGTCGCGCCGCGGTCTGGGCGCATATCGAGGAGCTGCGCAGCCTCGGCTTTGAAATCGAGGCCAGTCCCCACCGCGGCTATCGGCTGCTCCATTCCCCGGACCGGCTGCTGGCGGATGACCTGCTGGCGCGACTGGCCGGTCAGGTGCGCGTGGTGGGTCGGGAGATCCGGGTGTTCGCCCGTACGGCGTCCACCAACGACGTGGTCGAACGGCTGGCCCGCGACGGCGCTGCCGAAGGAGTGGTCGTGTTTGCCGAAGAACAAACCCACGGACGCGGTCGGTTGGGTCGCTCCTGGATTTCCCCGGCGGGCAAAGGATTGTGGTTTTCCGTCCTGCTGCGGCCCCGGTTGCGTCCCGATCAAGCCACGCAAATCACCGTGATGGCGGCCACGGCCTTGTGCCGTGCCTTGCAGGCCGAAACCGGCCTGCCCCTAGCCATCAAATGGCCCAATGACCTGACCTGCCAGGGACGAAAAGTGGCGGGTGTTCTCACAGAGCTCAGTGCGGACCCCGACAGCATTCGCCATGTCGTCGTGGGCATCGGCGTGGACGTGAATCTGGAACGCAAGGATTTTCCGGCCGACCTGCGCCAGCTGGCGACGTCGTTGCGGCTGGAGCTGGGACGGCCCTTGGACCGGCCGCCCCTGGCGGCGGCGGTGCTCCGCGCTCTGGACGACGACTACCGGCGCATTACCGCCGGCCAGTTCCGTGCCGTGGCCGACGAATGGGCCCGACAGTGCACCACGCTGGGGCGTCGCGTCACGATTGTATGGGGTGCCCGGCGTCTCGAAGGATGGGCAGAAGCCCTGGACGACACCGGCGCACTCTTGGTGCGCACCGAACACGGCCACTTGGAACGCGTCCTGGGTGGCGACGTCACCTTGGAACGCTAGACTTTTCTGCCCCCCGCCGCACGCGGGCGGTGCGGATCCCTCACCGCTCACCCGCCCGCAGCAGAGGCGCTCAGCGCACGGCCGGCACCCGCCGCAATGCCTCCGCCACGGTGGCGGCCCCGCTGCGTTCGATGTCGCGACTGTCCAAGATGTGGATCGGGAAGGGAGTGTCGGCCGTTTGTCCCATGCGCTTGACTTCACGCGGGATGTGGGAGCCGGTGATGACCCGCTTGGTTTCTCTGGGACCGGTCACTTTCACCAGCTTGGGCTGACGGACCATCTTGTCCTGCCGGACGGTCTTGTCCTTTGGCTGCTTCGGAGGCTGGGTTGCGTCCGACGCGGAAACCACCGCTCCACCTGCCAGGCCGAGGAGCAGTGCGAGCGCCCACGCCAGCGGGGAGGGCCAACCTCGGATCGGTTTGGTGGTTTTCATGGCCCCAACATAGCATGACTCACCTTCTAATGCACCCGGCTTCTTCCGCCCCGGCGGAGGATCAGCCCCCGCCGTGCATCCTGCCGCGTCGGCGACCCCACCACTCTTCGCCCCATTCCCTTGCTGGCGGGACAGCGCACCTCTTGTAGGACTTTTTCACCGGAGGCGCCAAAAACGCAGATCGCCACAAAAAAGCCGACCCCGCCACGGGACGGGGTCGGCCGTGCTCACCCGAGTCAGGTGCGATCAGAACTTCTTGGAGACCTGGACGTACCAGAACCGGCCGCGGGGATCGTGGATCGAAGTGTCATATCCCGCGACATCGTTGCTCGAGTCGGAGAACGGAGGATCCTCGTCGGAGACGTTCAGCACGCCCACGATCAATCGGACGTTGTTCAGCAGGTCGTACTTCATGTTCTGGAAGGAGTAACCGGCCTGCAGGTCGAACGTCCACAGATCGTCCACGTACTTGTAGCGGATCTGATTGTCCTGGTCGTACTCGCCAATGTAGTTGGCGGTGAAGCTGAAGGTGAAGCCCTTGTAGTCCCAGGAGAGAGTGCCGTAACCACGCCACTCCGGAACGCTATACGACCCTGCATAGTGGATGGTCGGATCTCCCGGTCCCGGAATCTCGTCGAATTTGTAGAGCCAGGAGGCACTGGCATCCAGCGTGAATTCTCCCCAGGACTCGGTCGGATAGACATACCGAATGCCGAAGTCCAAGCCCTCGACCTCGCGTTCGGCGATGTTCTCGTAACCGCTGATGATCTTGACGATCGTGCCCGGGATGCCCTGGGCAATGTCCTGGGCGGTCGGCGGGTTGCGGATCACGCGGCCGGGGAACAGGGCCTCGTTATCCAGGATCCGCTGTGGATCCAGATCCTCGATTTTGCCCGTCTGCTTGATGTTGAACCAGTCCAGCGAGAGGGTCAGGTTCTTGATGGGCTCGACGGCAAAGCCCGCTGTCCAGGACCGGGCCTCCTCGGCATCCAGGTTGGGGTTCCCACCGCGTTCGATCCGGTACTGCAGGTTGTTCTCTCCGCGGGCAGGATCGCTCAAGAAATCGAAGGACGTGGACCTGCCCTGGAAGAGTTCCACCAGCGACGGGGCGCGGAAGCTTTCCGCATACGTGCCGCGAAGCACGACCTGGTCGAGGGGCTTCCAGCGAATCCCCACTTTCGGGTTGGCCGTGTTGCCAAAGTCCGAATACTGCTCAAACCGACCGGCTGCCTGCACCTCGAACTCCTTTACCCCGGGGAAGGTTAGATCCTGGCCCAGCAGCGGAATGCGGGCCTCGATGTAGCCGGCCCAGGCATCGCGGCTGCCGGCACCGGAGGTCCCGCCCGAGCTGACAATGTGACCGCCTTCGGAGAAAGGATCCGACAGGTCCTTGACGTCTTCGCGGCGGTACTCACCGCCCACGGCCAGGCCGACGCGGCCGGCGCCCCAGTCGAGAGGAAGCGTACCGCTGGCTCGAATGTCCGGGCTCCACAGGGTGGAGGTACCGGAGCGGAAGGTTCGGACCTTCAGGCTGTTGATGACTTCCGGCGAGTTGATGCCTTCGCCCGCGCCGAACACGTTGAGTGCGGTGGCCGGATCGGTGGAGCTGAGCGCGTCGCGCAAAGCTTGCGCAGAAATGAAGTTCTTGCCGATTTCCAAGGTGCGGCTCTCGCTCCACAGGAAGGCGGTTTCGGCGGTCCAGTCTCCGCCCAGCTCGATCTTCAAACCGGGCAGTAGGCGAATCGCATCGGTTTCACCTTCGTCGATGCGCGGGCCCGCCTCGGTGATGCGGTACCGGAACGTCACGTCCTGACCGAACGGGTTGTACGGGTTGCCCGCCGCCACCGTGAAACCATCCAGATCGCCGAAGACCGGCGTGGGCGCGGCGCTGACTTCATAATTCACGCGACGCACCGAGGCTTCCAAAAAGGCCTTGACTCTCTCCACCACCTGATAGTCGATCGCCGCAAAGGCGCCGTAACGCGTCGTGTCCGGGAACGCCGAGATCCACGGATTGAAGTCATATCGGTTCAGGCCCGGATTGGCCACGATTTCAAGGGCGGTCGGGCGCCCGGGCACAGCGGGATTGGACGGAACCCGATAGCGGCCGGAGCCATACACCGTTCCGTCGGGAGCGGTCCACGGACTGGTCAGGATGATGGTGCCGGGATTGCCGGAGGAACTGCGCAGATCCACACCGCCCCGCGCGCTCTGGTTGGCAGACCTGGAGAAATCGCGATCCCGGTAGAACAGCGCGTTGCGGCTGAACCAGTCGGCAATCACCAACGCACTGCCCTTTTCGGTAAGCACGCCCCAAGCCGCGCTGTACGACTGCTCCAGCATGTCGTCGCCCCGGGTGACGTTACCGATCCGTGCCGTGACTTCCGTTCCCGTGAACTCCTTCTTCAGAATGATGTTCACCACGCCGGCGATGGCGTCGGAACCATAGAGTGCCGAAGCACCATCCTTGAGGATCTCGATGCGCTCCACGGCCGCCAGCGGGATGCTGTTCAGGTCCACAAACTGATCGGTGATGTTCTGCGCAAACCCATAACTGGCCAACCGGCGACCGTTCAGCAGCACCAGGGTGGCATTGGGGCCCAGGCCGCGCAGCGAAACGGAAGCAGACCCTTTCGAGAACGAATTGCCCCCCAGGAAGCTCTCGTTGAACTGGCCGGCGTTGTTCTGGGGCATGCGCTGGAGCACATCACTGACCGTCGCAACCCCGATCTTCTGAATCTCGGCCGCGGTCAATACCTTCACCGGCGACGGACTTGCATTGACGTCCACGGTGGGGATGTAAGACCCGGTGATGATGACCGGCCTCATGGTTTCGGGTTGTTCCGCTTCTTGCGCGATCGCCGACTGTCCCACGGCCCACAGCACGCCTGCTGCACACAAGACACGCGGAGCCCCCTTGAGCTTCTGCAATGCGTTGTTCGTCATAGGATGGTTGACTGGTTCTGGGTTTTGCAGTCTCAGCTTGAGCGCGTTCATAGCCGGGACGCGACCCTTTGACAAGCTTTTTCTTAGGAAAACCTCAAGAAACCCTTGAATACCCGCACCCAGCCCCTCCCGGATGGGTCATGCAGTTTTGCTTAACCCAAACCTCCCCTCTCTATTCAGGCACTGTTGGGACGAGGGCGGAGGCACCCGGCGAAATCGGGCTCCGACTGCCCTTTCTCCCCACCTCCCGGGGTCCAAAGGGACATGCGACTGCCGAATCACTTGAGCCTCCGCTGTGCCTTCTCCATTCCCCCTTGGCCATGGTTGGGATCGGAGGCACCGGCCCCCAAGCCCTTCCGAAACGGGGACCTTCACGGCCTGACGCCCGACTCGTTGGCCCGGTCCACGACTTTCCCCCGCCGCCAAGACACTGTCGATCGCACGGAGGGGTTGGGTCAGAAGGCACCTCTTCTCCAACTCCAAAGTCTGCACCATGGGCGTCCACCTCCCCATATCCATCCAAGCGCCGCGCTCTGCCGAGCGAGGTCGAAACCGCCATGATCATGGCAACTTCCGGGCCGGGGTCACCCCTTGGTGCATTCCTTCGACCCCTCGGTCCCGTCCGCAGCAAGGCATGCCCATGGACTCTGACCAGCCCTCGAGCTCGGAAACCAAATGCAACCGCGGCTGTTCGCGAGATGGGCCTCTCGAGTTCTTCCCGCTCCGGCATTTAGGTGTGTCCCACGCATCAGCGGGGTCACGCGGCGCCCCCGTTCCCACCGGTTCCGAGCAAGTCGCTTGACGGCAGCGGGTCCGAGGGTCAGTCTCGGGTTCATGAACAAGCCCGGGGCCAGGTTCGGTTGGGTTCTCTTGGTCTGCCAGGTCATCCTCTCCTCGTGGGCCTCGACCTCGGAGCCCCCAGGTTCTCCCGGGTCCGGAACTCCCGCGTGGGTGCCCGAATCCCTCCGCCCTTGGATCCCGTGGGTTCTCCACGGGCTCGAGGCCCAGAATGCTCCGCCGCGCTGGGATGACGCAAACCAGCGACGCACGATCTGGCCCGGCCGATTGCAACTGGAGGTCACCGCCGCGGGAGCGCGGTTCGCCCTCGAAGTGCAGGTGTTTGCGGAATCGTGGGTGCCGCTGCCCGGCGATGAGAGCCTCTGGCCCCAGGAAGTCGTGGCCAACGGAAAACCCCACCCCGTGGTGCTTCGCCAGCAACGGCCGACGGTACGCCTGACGCCCGGACAGTGGCGCTTGGAAGGGTCGTTTCGCTGGCGCCAGATCCCGTTGCGGATGGCCGTCCCGACCGAAATCGGACTGATCGAACTCACGTTGGAAGGGCAGCGGGTATCTCACCCGTCCTGGGACGGCACCGGCTGGCTCTGGTTCCGAGCCCCACCGGCACCGGCGGAACCACAGCAGCAACCGGATTTCCTGGCTGCTGACTGGTTTGGCGTGTTGGAAGATGGTCACCCCCAGTGGCTGCGTGTGGAAGTGCAATTGTCCGTGGCCGGGCGCCCGCGGGAGGAGACGGTGGGAACGGTGTTGCCCGAAGGCTGGCAACTGGCCCAGGTCCGCAGTCCCATCCCGGTGCTGGTGGACGAACAGGGACGGCTTCGGGCGCAAGTGCGGCCCGGTCAATGGCAGGTCCATCTGGATGCGTTTCGGATCGGGCGAAAGGAAGAGCTGCAGTTCGGTTCCGACGCCCGACATCCGGGCGGGGTCGTGCTGATCGGACTACAGGCCAACCCCGCATTCCGGGTGGTCGAACTCGAGGGCGGGGACCAGGTGGATGCCTCCCAAACCCGTTTCCCGGAACGGTGGCGGGGTCTGCCCGTGTACCGATGGGATACCCGACGGGTCCTGCGGATCGTGGAACGCATGCGCGGCCAGGGATCCGGCCCGACCCGTCGGCTGACTCTGCAACGGGAATGGTGGTTGGACGAGGACGGCCGCGCACTGACGTTCCGCGACGTGATTGCGGGCAACGGTCAGACGCTCTGGCGGCTGGATGTGGCCGAGGGGGTCGAGCTGGGTTCGGCCCGGCTGGGCGAAGAGAGGCTGCTTCTGACCCGGAACCCGCTGACGGGCCGGGCCGGGTTCGAACTCCGCGTGCGTGAGTTCGCCGCCGAATGTGTGGGCCGGCAGCCGGTTCGGGGGCCGATGTCGGCCACTGGATGGATGGTGTCGGCAGACGAGCTGAGCGGTGTCCTGCACCTGCCCGTGGGATGGCGTCTGCTCGCGTTGTGGGGGCCGGACCGAGTGCAAGGGGACTGGCTGCGGAAGTGGACGTTGCTGGACCTGTTTGGTGTGCTCATTTTTGTTCTGGCCGTGCGGCAACTCCTGGGGTGGCGAGCAGGGGCGCTGGCGCTGGTGGCTGCGGTGCTTGCTTATCACGAGCCCGGGGCGCCCCGGCTGGTCTGGTGGGTGGTATTGGTCTTGTTGGCCCTGCTGCGTCTGGTGCGCACGGCCCGGGCCGAACTGGCCCTGCGTGCTGCCCAGGCTGTCGCACTGCTGTGGCTAGGGATTGCCCTCGTGCCATTCGTGGGTCGGCAACTCCAACAAGCGCTGTATCCCCAGCTCGAATGGGTCCCCGGTGCGGGTCCGTCTCCCGTGACCACGCTGCCAGCCGCAGCCGCCGTCAAGGAGCCCGAAGCGATCCAGCCCCGCAGGAGGGCCGTCTTGCCATCTGCCTGGCGAAAAGTGGAACTGGGCGCCGCATTTGAGGCGGCCGCTCCCGATCGTGCGGCGGATGCCGGTCTCGCGGCGAATCTGGCACAGGATCTTTCTGCCCGGATTCAAACCGGGCCGGGCGTGCCCGAATGGACGTGGCGCAGGGTGGAGTTCCAATGGAACGGGCCGGTCCAACCGGATCAGACGGTACGCTGGTGGCTGATACCGCGCTGGCTGGAGCGATGCCTGAGCACGCTGCGGGCACTGTTGTTGTTGTGGCTGGCGCTGGTCCTGGTGCGTGCCTCCGGCCGCTCTGCTGCCAGCCGGCCCCTAGGCGCGGTGGCCCCGCCCCAGGCTTCCCGACCCGCCGCAGGTGGTTCGGCCGCCGTGGTGTTCACCACGTTGTTGTTGGTCCTCGGGGGGCCGCGGCCGCTGTCCGCGTCCGAATTTCCGCCGCTCGACCTGCTCAATCAGTTGCGGGAACGTCTCCTGGCCGCTCCCCCGGCCTTTCCGGGCGCAGCCGAGATTCCCTTCGCCACGCTGACGCTGACCAATCGACACCTTGTGTTGGAAAGCCGCATCGAAGCCGCGGCGACGTGTGCGGTGCCGTTACCGGCCCGGTTTGCCCAGTGGTCCCCTCTCCGCGTGACCCTGGACGGGGCGCCGGTGGCGGCTTTGCGGCGTGAAGACAACTCTTTGTGGGTCGTTGTGTCCCCCGGCGTCCATCACGTGCGTCTGGAGGGCTTCCTGGCCGAAGTGGACGAGTGGGTGTGGTCGTTCCTCTTGCGGCCGCGTCGTGTGGCGGTGCAGGCCCCCGGGTGGACCCTCACCGGCATCGACCCGGAAGGTGTCCCGCAATCGCAGGTGTTTTTCCAGCGCGTGGCCGCCGAGCCCGGCGCACGAGCCCGAACCGCCCAATCCACCGCCTACGATCAGCAACCGCTTGTCCCGGCGTTCGAAGTGCTTCGAGAGTTGGAGCTGGGTCTGCGCTGGAAGGTCCGGACGCGGGTGCGTCGGTTGTCCCCGCCGGTGAGGGCGGCGACGGTGGCCGTGCCCATCCTGCCGGGGGAACAGATCCTCACCGGCGGCATCACGCCCAAGGAGGGTCGGGTGGAGGTCAACCTGGGTCCCGGGCAGGCAGAATTCTCCTGGGAAAGCGAACTGGCCCCGGTGGAGGTCCTCGTATTGGAGGCACGCGCTGACGACACGTGGGCGGAGCAGTGGCGGCTGCTGGCGGGTCCGGTGTGGAACGTGGCGTTCGAGGAGCTCGCCCCGGTTTATGAGGAGGGCCGAGACCTAGCCCCGGTTTGGCGGCCGTGGCCCGGAGAGAAAACGCGTCTGCGTGTCTCGCGTCCGGAGCCGATCCCGGGCGCGACCCTGACGGTGCGTTCCGTCGATCACGTGACCGACGTGGGACATCGACTGCGCACAACCCGCCTGCGACTGCGCGTCGTTTCAAGCCTCGGTCAGGACTTCGTTTTGGAACTCCCCCAGGGGGCGGAGATCGAGTCGGTGCAGCGCGACGGGAACAGCCTGCCGCCACAGCGGGTGGGCCATCGGCTTCTGGTCCCGGTGGTGCCGGGCGAGCAGGAAATCATGGTTTCATGGAAAGAGTCCGAACCCTTGCAGTCCCGCATCCGCGCGTCGGCTGTGGGATTGCCGGTGGAGGCCGCCAATGTCCAGCAGGTAGTACGGTTGCCAACGGATCGATGGGTGCTTGGCACGCGGGGACCTGTGCTCGGGCCGGCCGTGCGCTTCTGGGCTGTCCTGGCGTTGGCGGCTGTGATGGCCGTGATCCTGAGCCGGCTCAAGGCCGGCCCGTTGGGTCATTTCGGATGGTTTTTGCTGCTTGTTGGATTGACCCAGGTGCCCGTGTGGGTGGCATGGTTGGTGGTGGTCTGGTTCGCGGGGCTCCAATTGCGGGGCAGCTGGAATCTGGTGGAGCAGCGCTGGTGGCTGGCAGACCTGTTTCAGGTCCTCCTGGTGTTCCTGACGGTGATGGCGTTGGCGGTGCTCTACATGGCGGTCTCTGCTGGTCTCCTGGGTCGGGTGGAGATGTTCATCACGGGAAATGGCTCAACGACCTGGGAGCATCGCTGGTTCAGCCCGCGCACCGGCCCTCATTTACCCCTGCCCGAGGCGTGGGCGGTATCGCTTTGGTGGTACCGGCTGGCCATGTTGGCCTGGGCATTGTGGCTGGCAGTATCGCTGCTGCGTTGGCTGCGATGGGGGTGGATCCAGTTCAGTACCGGGGGCTGCTGGTTGTGGCCGCCGAGGCGGAAGCCGCCGGCAACGCCGCCAAGCTTGGGAGCTTCTCTCGCCAGTCCGACCCCGCCGGCATCGGGCGAGCAGCGTTGATGTTGCACGTCTGCGGTTCCACCCGGCCCGGGCCGCTCCGTTGCGAGGGGACGCCCGCAGGCGAGCCTGCATCATCCGCACTCCGCAGCCGGACCTCGGGCGCCTGACGGCGTCGCGATTCCCAAGCGATGCGATGGTGGTCCCGAGGCTGGAAGAAGCCGGCGTTGCGGTCTGGCCTTGCGCCGGGGTTGTCGGGCGCGAATTGCTGTCCCCCTCCCCTGCCAATGGGAACAGCGGGGCGCCTTCGGGCTCGCGGTTCGTTGGCCGCAGGCTAGATTTGGGAGCATCGATGCACACGATCTACTGCGATTACAACGCCACCACTCCTCTGGACCCGGAGGTGCGGTCGGCGATGTGGCCGTTTTTGACGGAGATCTGGGGCAATCCGTCCAGCCTTCATCAATACGGCCGCCGTGCCCGCGCCGCGCTGGACGAGGCGCGTGAACGGGCAGCTGCCGTCTTGGGTGCCAAGCCGAGCGAGATCATCTTCACCAGCGGGGGGACCGAGAGCGTGAACCTGGCGGTGCTGGGAGCGGCGCGCGCGCTGCGGGACAGGGGGCGGCACCTGATCACTTCGGCCGTCGAACACCATGCCGTGCTGGAGGCGATGGCGCACCTGGAGCGGCACGAGGGGTTTCGCGTGACCAGGTTACCCGTGACCCGCGAGGGTTTCGTGGAGCCGGAGCGCCTCGCCGCGGCGTTCGAACCCGACACGGTCCTGGTGTCCATCATGGCCGCCAACAACGAAATCGGCACGCTCCAACCGGTACCGGCGCTGGCTGCTCTGTGCCGGGAGCGGGGCGTCTGGTTCCACACGGACGCCGTCCAGTTTTTCGGGAAGATGCCCTTCACCTCGGTGAGGGATCTCGGGGCCGACCTGGTGTCCCTTTGCGCCCACAAGTTTCACGGTCCCAAGGGGGCCGGGCTGTTGTATGTGCGCTCGCCATTGCGGGTACAGCCGTTGCTGTTCGGCGGGCCGCACGAGAACGAGAACCGGGCCGGCACCGAGAACCTCCCGGCAATCGCGGGTCTGGTGGCTGCGATGGAACGCTTCCTGCGGCCGCCGGTCTTCGACCCAGCAAGGCTCCAGTCGCTCACCGATTCGCTCGCCGCGGAGCTTTTGTCGATCCCCGGCGTTCATCTGCTGAGCCCGCGGACGGCGCGCCTCCCCAACACGCTGGCAGTGGCCGTCGAGGACCTCGACAGCGTCACATTGGTGGCCGGACTCGACCTGGAGGGTGTCTGCGCCTCGGCAGGATCTGCATGCTCGGCCGGTGCCATGGAGCCCTCGCACGTGGCAATGGCCCTCGGTGTTCCGCCCCAGGTGGCCGCCGGACTGGTCCGCTTCTCCCTCGGTCGCGACAACACTCCGGACGACGTGCCCCGAATTGCCGAGGCCTTCCGGCGGGTGGTCGAACGTGCAAGAACTTGTGGATAACCAGTCCAACGGAGTGCGAACAATGGAGGAACGTCCTGAACAACTTCGCCCGAGAACGCCCGGCACGCACCTTGTCCCCGGGTTATCGACCATGGATCAGGGCCTGATTTCCCCGCCTTTCCTTGACACCTGCGCGCATTCTGCCTTATTCACAACCCCTAAGAATACGGCGGTTTTGAAAGCTCGTTGAACCCTAGTAGCCCAGGCAGCGCATGAACCTGACCATCGCCAAGGAGCACCTCCTGAGCGGACTGCAAGCCGTGCAGAACGTGGCCGGGGGACGCACGACGCTTCCCATCCTGCACAACGTTCTGCTGCGCGCACAACCGGGTCAGCTTGAACTGACCGCCACGGACCTGGACATGACCGTCTCGTGCAGTGTACCGGCCACCGTGGGCAGTCCGGGTGCCACGACGGTCCCCGCAAAGACACTTTTCGGCATCGTCCGCGAGCTCAACGGCCTCGAGATCGAGATGGAGGTGGACGAGAAAAACACCTGCAGTTTGCGGGCTGCGTCGTCCTACTATCGACTGCGGGGCATCAGTGCGGATGAATTTCCTCCGTTGCCTGTGTTTCCCAAGGCGCAACAGGTCGAGCTGCCCCGGGAGCGCCTGGCCGGGATGTTGCGCAAGACCTCGTTTGCCATGTCCACCGACGAGTCCCGGTACGTGCTCAATGGCGTGTTCTTCAGCCTCAAGGAGCACAAGCTCACCTTGGTGGCGACCGACGGTCGTCGCCTGGCGCTGGTGGAGGAGGAGGTGGACCTGCCGGAGCAGGGACAGGGGGAGTTCATTCTGCCGGCGAAGGCCGTGGGCGAGATGGCGCGGCTCCTTCCGGGCCCGGGGAACGTGCTGGTCCGCTTTGCGGAGAACCAGGCGGCTTTCGAGTTCAAGGACGAGAAGGGCGCTCCGGTACTGCTGATCACGAAGCTGGTGGAGGGCCACTATCCCAATTACCGGCAGGTCATCCCGACGGAGGCGCGCGAACGAGTCACGTTGCCCCGCGAGGAATTCTTGCACGCGTTGCGTCGCGCCGAGTTCATGACCAGCGACAAGGCCAACTCGGTGAAACTCACCTTCACGCGCAATAATCTGGCGATCACGGCCAATTCACCCGACGTGGGGGAGGCACGGGAGAGCCTGGCGATCAACTATGCCGGCAACGAACTGGCCATTGCGTTCAACCCGCGCTACCTCATCGAACCGTTGACGGCCCTGACCGAGTACGATGAGGTCTTCCTCGAGCTCACGGACGAGCTGAGCCCGGGCGTCCTCAAGGTCAACGGCCCGTTCCTCTACGTCGTGATGCCCATGCGCCTGACGTAGCGCTGCGGGCTGGTGCACTGCGGCTTCGCCAGATGAACTGCCTGGTCACGGCCGGTCCAACCTGGGAGCCCCTGGACCGCGTGCGCAGGCTCACGAATCTCTCCACGGGCCGATTGGGCATCGAACTCGCCAACGCGCTCGCAGAGGCCGGACACCGGGTGACGTTGCTGCTGGGTGAACTGGCCACGTGCAGCCTCCCCGCCCGCGCCGCGGAGCTGCGCCGATTCACGACCACGGAGAGTCTGGAGCGTTTGTTGCAGGAGTGCAGCGGGACAAGGTTCGGTGCCGTCTTCCATGCCGCCGCGGTTAGCGACTACAAGCCGGGCACCGCGTGGCAAATCGGGCCGTCCGGGCTGCGCCGCCCAATCACGGCTGGAAAGATTCCCACGGAGCTGGGGCCGATTTGGGTGGAGCTGATCCCCACGCCCAAACTCATTGCCTCGCTGCGCCGCTGGTTTCCGACCGCCTGGTTGGTGGGCTGGAAGTACGTCGTGGACGGCAACCCTCAAGAGGCAGTCGCAGAGGCGCGTGCCCAACTGGCGCGGTACCGGACCGACGCCTGTGTGCTCAACGGGCCTGCGTGTGGCGAGGGTTTTGCGATTGTCGAACACGGGGGAGAGCCGCTTTGGCTGGCCGACCGCACCGCGTTGTGTGCCGAGTTGGTGAGGCGGTGTGCTGGAAGAGGCGCAGCCGCTGTTTAGAATGCCGGCCATGGCTGTGCCGATCAGGTTCGAGGGGGGCACGCCCGCGGGCGCGCCGTGGGATTCCAGGGCGGCACGAGTGCGCCCCGATGCCGGGTTTCATTCAGGCTGGTGCCCGGCCCGGAAGTTTGCGCGTGTCTTGGGCTCCTCGTAAACTGCCGCTGGTGCCCGGCAGCCGGTTCGTAAGATCGCGACCCGCCTGCCGGTGGCGGTCCCGGTGTGGGCTTCGGGCTGCCCATGGAGCGCCGCGGCCCAGTTGCCGGCTGTCCAGGGCCATGGCGGCTTGGCGCGGCAGCCTCGTCAACGCCGCAGGCCCGAGGGAAACTTTGCGATATGAAAACCCGGGTGGTCATCGTGGGGGCGGGGGTGATCGGACTTTCCACAGCGTGGTACTGCGTCCGCCGGGGGATGGACGTCTGCGTTTTGGATCGGAACGGACCGGAGCGGGACGGCTGTTCCTTCGGCAACGCCGGGCTCGTCGTGCCGAGCCATTTCATTCCGCTGGCGGCCCCCGGCATGGTGAAACTGGCTCTGAAATGGATGTTCCGCCCCGACTCGCCATTTTACGTGCGGCCGCGGTTGGATCCCGGGCTGTGGGGGTGGGCGTGGCGCTTTTGGCGAGCGGCCACCCGGGCTCACGTCGAGCGAGCGGCCCCCGTGCTGCGGGACCTGCTTCTGGCAGGTCGACAGGCGTTCGAGCAACTGGCCGCGAACGCCGGCCCGGAGCTCGGGCTCGAAAAAAAGGGACTCCTGATGCTTTGTGCCACCGGGCACGGGCTGGAAGAGGAGGCGAAAGCCGCGGCCCAGGCGCGGCAACTGGGAATGCCCGCCGAGGTCTTGGACGCCGAACAGGTGCGGCGCATGAATCCGGGCCTCCAACTGCAGATTGTTGGAGCCGCGTTCTATCCGATGGACTGTCATCTCAAACCGGACCGCTTCATGAGCACGCTCCAGCGCATGAGTGGCGAGGCGGGGGCGAGGTTTCTCTGGCAGGCGGAAGTGCAGGATTGGGTGGTGCAGGCCAACCGCATCCGGGGGGTGCGCCTCCGAGACGGCAGCACCGTCGAGGGGGATGCCTTCGTCTTGTCAGCGGGCGTGTGGTCCGCCGAACTGGCTGCCAAACTCGGGCTCCGACTGCCCTTGCAGGGGGGCAAGGGTTACAGTCTGACCCTTCCCGCGCCGCGCCAGCGGCCCCAGATGGGCTGCCTCTGCACGGAGGCCCGCGTGGCGGTCACCCCGATGAACGGCGCGCTGCGCGTCGGCGGAACCATGGAGCTGGTGGGCACGGATCCGTCCATCAACCCCGTGCGGATCCGCGGCCTCGTCAATTCTTTTTGCCGGTACTTTCCGGATTTCCGTCCGGAGGATTTCGACCGAATTCCGCCCTGGGCCGGCTTGCGGCCCTGCTCGCCGGACGGCCTACCCTACCTCGGGCGCCCGAGTGGCTGGGAGAATCTGTGGATCGCCACCGGGCATGCAATGTTGGGATTGAGTCTGGGGCCCGCCACGGGACAATGGCTGGCGGAGGCGATTGCCGGGCGGCGCTCGGAGAGCGCGCCGCCTTTGCTGGCGCCCGACCGCTACCACTGAGACCGCGCACATCATGAAGGCAAAGCAATCCACCATGCGCTGGGAGGGCGTACTGCCCGCCATCACGACCCCGTTTCGTGCCGATGGGCAGGTGGACCATGAATTCCTGAGGCGCCATGCACGGTGGCTGGTGGACCACGGTTGCACGGGGGTGGTCGCCCTCGGGTCCCTCGGGGAAAGTCCCACCCTGCGTTTTGAGGAAAAGGTGGCCATCTTGCGCACGGTCGTTGATGCCCTCAAAGGCCGTGCCGCCGTGGTGGCCGGTATCGGCACACTGAGCACCGCCGAGGCGGTGGAACTGGCCCGCGAGGCCGAGAGCATCCGTTGCTCCGGGCTCATGATTCTGCCGCCCTACGTGTACGCCGGCGACGCCCGTGAGATGTTGAGCCATGTGGAGAGCGTGCTGCGAAGCAGCGGCCTCTCCGGCATGCTTTACAACAATCCCATCGCCTATCGGACAGATTTTTTGCCCGAGCAGATCGCGCAGTTGGCGGAACGGAACCCCAATCTGCACGCCGTCAAGGAATCCAGTGGCGATGTCCGTCGGATTACCGCGTTGCGGGCCTTGTGCGGGGAGCGACTGGCGCTGCTGGTGGGGGTGGACGACCTCATCGTGGAAGGGGTGCGCGCCGGGGCGGTGGGATGGATCGCCGGGCTGGCCAACGCCCTGCCGCGGGAATCGGTGGCGCTCTTCGAACTGGCCCGTCGCGGTCCGGAATCCCGGCTGGAAACGCTGTACCAGTGGTTTCTTCCCCTGCTCCGCCTCGACACCAGCAACAAATTCGTGCAACTGATCAAACTGGTCCAACAGGAGACGGGTACGGGCAGCGAGCGCGTGCGACCGCCGCGCCTGCCCCTGGCAGGTGCCGAGCGCAAAAGGGCGCTGGAACTCATCCGCCGCTGCCTCGCGCAACGACCCAAAGACGCGACCGCTTGCACGCGTTCTCGACCATGATCCGGGAAGCGATTCGTCCCGCCCGTGGCGCCGGACCTGCGCGGCTGCGAAGAACCGGCACGCGAGGTCGCGGTCGCGTTGGACCGCTTTGCACAGGGTTCGCGCCGGAGAGCCTATGAAACTGGAGGGTCTGTCCTTGATCGGGCATGGTTGCGCAGAGCCGAAAGGTTCGCCCACTCGTGCGGTGAACCCCGCCACCGGGGAGAACCTTGAGCCCGCGTACTACTGGGCCGACGCTGCCGACGTGGATCGTGCAGCGCGCCTAGCCTGGGAGGCCTTTCGACAATTCCGGTTGTGGCCCGCGGCGGAACGCGCCCGGCTGCTGCGGCGCATTGCCGAGCTGATCGAGGCCACAGCACCGGAGATCCAACAGCGCGCCCACCTCGAAACCGCGCTGCCGCCGCCGCGGCTGCGGGCCGAAACCGCCCGCACCTGTCACCAGCTCCGACTGTTTGCAACGCTCATCGAACAGGGCTGGTGTTGGGATGCCCGCATTGACCATGCCGATCCCACCCGACAGCCCCTGCCCAAGCCGGATGTGCGGTCGCACCTCATTCCCCTCGGACCGGTGGCCGTCTTCAGCAGCAGCAACTTCCCCTTGGCGTTCTCGGTGGCCGGAGGGGACACAGCCTCGGCCCTGGCGGCCGGGTGCACCGTTCTGGTGAAGGCCCACCAAAACCACATGGGCACCTCGGAAATCGTGGGACGTCTCATTCAACAGGCTGTGCGGGAATGCAACGCTCCGGAGGGCACCTTCGCCCTGCTGTTTGGCCGGGGCTCGGAAATCGGCCAGGCGCTCGTGCGGCATCCCCTGGTCAAAGCGGTGGGCTTTACCGGATCGCGCCAGGGCGGGCGGGCACTCATGGACGCGGCCGCGGCGCGCCGGGAACCCATCCCGGTCTATGCCGAGATGGGCAGCATCAACCCGGTCTTCCTCCTGCCGGGGGCACTTCGTCAAAATGCGGAAACCATCGCCGCGGGGCTCCATGCCTCGCTGACCCTGGGGGTGGGACAGTTCTGCACCTGTCCGGGACTGGTTCTGGCCCCGACCGGTCCCGACACGGATCGGTTCCTGGCAGCGCTGCAGCAGCGCATGGAAAACACGCCACCGGGAGTCATGCTCACCGCGGAGCTGTGTGCCGCTTTCCATGCCGGGGTGCGAAGGTGCCTGCAAATCCCGGGGGTGCAACGCCTGACGTCGGCGCGGGCCGAGTCCGACCCGGCCGGGACCCGTGCCGCAGCCACCTTGTTGACCACCACCGCCGAGGTTTTCCTTGCTCACGAGAGTCTCATGGAGGAGGTGTTCGGGCCTTCGACCCTGGTGATCCTGTGCAGGGATTTTGCGCAAATGTTGGCAGTGGCAGAGAGCCTCGAGGGCCAGCTCACCGCCACGCTGCACGCCACGCCGGAGGAGTTGATCGAGCACCGCGACCTGGTCCGGGCGCTCGAACTGAAGGTGGGTCGCCTCATCTTCAACGGGTTTCCCACCGGGGTCGAGGTGTGCCACGCCATGGTGCATGGCGGTCCCTACCCGGCCACGTCCGACGGCCGGTCCACTTCGGTCGGTACCCGGGCCATCCTTCGCTTCCTGCGTCCCGTGTGCTACCAAAACTTTCCCGACGCGGCGTTGCCCGAGACGCTGCAGGAGGCCAATCCGCTGGGCCTGTTCCGCATTGTGGACGGCCAACCCACAGGCCCTGCGGATCGCTCCTCTGCCAGCCGGTGAGGGGCTCGCGCCCGCAGCCGCTGTGTTCCCCGGGTGCAGGGCCCGGCGGCATTCCGGGTCGGCGGTTCTTGCGCGGCCCCGCGCGGGCGAGGACAACGTCCCGCAGCCTTGGGCCCAAGGAGCTGCCAGATCGACCCGAGCCCATCGCCCCGGGCCCGGGCCGGCCCCGCAGCCCGTTCCTATGACCGGCGAATTCCCCAGCAGAACGGATCCGCCGGGTCCAGACGCAGACGCCCCTCCGCGTTTACGTGGGCCGACCCGGTGATCACGGGCTCGATCCAGCCGCGTGGGCGATCCAACCACCGGTAATGTCCTGCGAACGTGCTGCCCACGATGCTTTCCTGCACCCACGTTTCGCCCTCGGCCAATCGACCATCTGCGGCCAGGCAGGCCAGTTTCGCACTGGTCCCCGTGCCGCACGGCGACCGATCGTAGGCGCCCCCGGGGCACAGGACGAAATTGCGCGCGTGCGCCCCCGGGCGCGTGGGGGGGCCGTACAGCTCGACGTGGTCCACCTCGGGAAAGCCCTGCGCGTTCACCGCTCGACGCACCCGCCAGGCGAAATCGGTCAGAGTCTCCACGTGCTCCAGCGAGAGCGACAGATGGTGGTGCTCCACCAGGAAAAACCAGTTGCCGCCCCAGGCCACGTCGCCGGTCACCGGACCATGACCCGGCACTTCCACGGTGTAGGCTTTGCGGACGCGGTAACTGGGCACATTCACCACCGAAACCTGTCCGTCCGGGTGGAGCGTGGCCCGGACCACGCCGACCGGTGTTTCAATGCGGTATTCTCCCGGGCCAATGCGCCCCAAATGCGCCAGCGTGGCCACCACGCCGATCGTCCCGTGGCCGCACATGCCGAGGTACCCAACGTTGTTGAAAAAAATGACCCCGGTGATGCACGCCGGATCCTCGGGAGGAACCAGGAGCGCGCCGACCCAGACGTCGGAGCCCCGCGGCTCGTTGACAATGGCGGAGCGGTAGAGATCGAACTCGCTCTCGAACCGGCGACGCCGCTCCGCTAACGGACCGCGGCCCAGATCGGGTCCGCCCTCGATCACCACCCGTGTGGGTTCGCCGCCCGTGTGCGAATCCACCACCACAATCCACTGCACGGCTTGCATGGTATCCTCCGCGCCCAGCCTACGATCCTTTCTTTCGGCCCTGCAAGGCCGGCCGCCCCGGAATCGTTGCCCCGGTTCGGATGCGCCTCCGAATTCCGGGCGGGCGAGGGCAATCGCTTCCACGGCCCCGAAGAGTCAGGAGCACGGGTTTGCTCGCGCATGGCAAAGGGGGCATTTCGCGCTTTGTGGGGCTGCGCGCCCCACCACACAAGCTCGCGGCCTCAGCGGGAACAGGGCTGATCCAGGCCCAACCGATGCGCAGCCAGTTGACCCAGGGCGATGCCCCCGTCGTTGGGGGGCACGCGCTGCGGCCAGTACGGCCGGAACCCCGAGCTGCGCAACTGGCGGACGGACCAGGCCAGGAGCCACTGGTTTTGAAAGCAGCCGCCGCCCAGTAACACCGCTTCGCACGACTCGAGTCGGGCCACGGCCACGATGGCCGCGACCAGGCTCTGGTGGAATCGCGTGGCCACCACGGCCGGGGACACGCCCGTGGCGACCTCCGTGAGGATCGAGCGAATCAGCGGGCCCCAGTCGAGCTCCCGCGGTCCGCCGGGCGCGCGCGGTTCGCGCACGGGCAGCGGGTACGGAGCCCAGGCGGCTTCGGCGTCCACGCAGAACTCCAGGTCCATCGCCGCCTGGGCCTCGAACTGGCTTCGACTGCGCAGACCCACCAGGCAGGCCACGGCATCGAACAACCGTCCGACACTGCTGCACCACGGCGCGTGAATGCCGGCCTCGGCCATGCGCCAGAGCAGCGCGGTTTCCTGGGCTGTGAACCAGCGTCTCCAGCAGTCGCGCGCGCGTGGTTCCAGGGTCGGATCCTCCCGGCACAGCTCGTACAGCAGGCCCAGCGCCGTGCGGCGCGGTTCCCGGACCGCGGCGTCTCCCCCGGGGAGGCGAAATCGGCGGAAGGTTGCCACGCGCGTCGCCTGTCCGCGTGCCACACGAAAGAATTCCCCTCCCCAAACCGTCCCGTCCCAGCCCAGACCGGTCCCGTCCCAGGCCACCCCGAGCACGGGTGGCTCCAACTCGTTTTCGACCAACACGGCAAGGACGTGGGCCAGATGATGCTGCACCGCGCGGCAGAACGGCGGTTGTGGTGCCGCCGGGTCGGCGGCAGCAGTCTCGCCAAGATGGGCCATTCGCAGGGCGTGCCGGGTCGAAAGGTAATCCGGGTGCAGGTCGCAAATCACAACTGCGGGCGGCGCGTTGTACAGTCGGGGCAGGTCCCGAACCACGCTCCGGAAGGCCCGTTCCGCGGCCTCGGTTTCGAGATCGCCGATGTGTTGGCTGAGAAACGCGTCCCGGCCGATCGCCAGGCCCACGGTGTTTTTCAGGTGGGCCCCCACGGCCAGCACGGACGGGGGCGTCTCCGAGGTCGCCGGGGTGCCGGATGCGGCACGCACGGGCAGGGGAACGGGCAGCGGTGCGTAACCGCGGGCCCGGCGCAGCAGAAGTTCGCGGCCATCCACCACACGGACCACGGAATCGTCCACGTGCCGTGCAATGGGACGGTTGTGGACGAGGAACAGGTCGGCAATGCCACCGAGCCGTTCGAGGGCTTCCTGCTCGTCGGTGCAGATGGGTTCGTCACTGAGATTGCCGCTGGTGGCCACCACGGGTTCGGCCAGTTCGCGCAGCAGCAAATGATGGAGCGGCGTGTACGGCAGCATCACGCCCAGGGACGGATTGCCCGGAGCCACCGCCGGAGCAATCTGTGGCGCGCCGGGATCCGGCCGGGCATGCCTCCGCAGCAGCACGATGGGAGCCTCCGGCCCGGTCAACACGCGCAGCTCCGTCGGCTCCAGCCGGCAGACCTGGCGAATCTGGGCGACCGAGGGAAACATGAGCGCAAAAGGCTTGGCCTCGCGGTGCTTTCGCTGCCGGAGCCGTTGGACGGCCTCCTCCAGGCGGGCCAGCACCATCAGGTGGAATCCGCCCAGCCCCTTGACCGCCACGATCGCGCCGGACCGCAACGCGTCGGCCACCTCCCGGAGCAAACCCAGCGTGGCTGCGGCCGCAGCCGAGGAATCGTTCCGTCCTTCCGGAGGCCGGCTGCTGGCGAGTCGGCGGCCCTGGGGCGACCAAAGCTCCAGGTGCGGACCACAGCGGGGACACGCATTCGGCTGGGCGTGGAAACGGCGGTTGGCGGGGTCGTGGTATTCGGCCTGACAGGCCGCGCACATGACGAACCCGGCCATGGTAGTGTGCGGCCGGTCGTAGGGCAGCGCGGTGATGATGCTGTAGCGCGGGCCGCAGTGGGTGCAATTGATGAAGGGGTACGCGAACCGGCGGTCCGCCGGGTCGAACAGCTCGCGCAAACAATCGTCGCAGGTGGCGATATCCGGAAGCACCAGGGCCCGGACTGGACCGACATGCTCACTGGGCTGGATCGTGAATCCCTGGTGACCGAGCGGGTCGAGCCACGTCGTTTCCAGGCTTTGAATGGAGCTGTGGGCCGGCCGTTCCTGCACAAGGCGGCTCAGGAAGAGCTCCAGGGTTTCCCGGGGGCCTTCGACTTCCACGGTCACGCCCTGAGGAGAGTTTCGCACCCAGCCCCCCAGCCCCAACTCGCAGGCGAGCCGATGCACAAACGGGCGGAATCCGACCCCCTGCACCACCCCGCGAATGGAGAGCCGTAGTCGCTCCATGGCAGCCTGCCGTTCCGGGTTCAGCCGGTGACGAGGCGGGGAGAGCTCGTCAGCCACGCGGCGTGAGCCGCCGGGGAGGGACCCCCGGCGGACGCGACGCCGTCCCGGCCGGCGCGTCGGCCAGCAGGGCCCGAACCCCGCCACTTCGTTCTTGTGTCAGTGAGCGAGGCGATAGAACCGGGCCCGGCTCTCGAGGGGCACGGTGTAGGGACTGGCGGCGTTCGCGACATCCGTGTACGGCCCTTGTACCTCGTCGGCTTGTTGCAATCGCAGCTCCGGCTGGTTCCAGCGCAACACCAGCCGCTGTCCGTCCCAACTGTACTGCAGCCGCTCCGGTTCCGGCGCAGCAGCCTCCCACACATCGCTCCATTGCGTGCCGATCTTGAGGTCGTCCACGCTCAGCTCCCCGATGCCGCCACTTTCCCGGAGGCTGAAGAAGTACAGCGTCACCGGCGTGGTCGGATCCGTCGCCGTAACCCCGCCGCTGGACTCCTCGGAGGGATTCACCCAGAGCGTCGTTTCGGCGGTGTCCACGTTGTAGCGGGTCAGGACGAGGTAGGTCGTGTTGGGTTGGAGATCGCGGGGCAGCACCGCGTTGGGCGTGGGACCGCCGTTGGCGACGCCCACTCGATACGTCCCCGGGGCCGCGCCGTTGGTGGTCACGAAGATGCGTCCCCGGTAATTGATGGTGCCGATGTCGCGGAAGTGCGCGAAATAGTCGCCGTTGGCCCCAGTGGGGAGGCTGGTGAGGTTGAGCTTGAAACTGGTGAAGAGCACGATGCCTTGGCCGACCGCCTGCAAAAAGTTGGTAAACGCAGCGCTCACATCCTCGGTTTGGGTCCGGGTCAGCAGCACCCGACCTTGCACCACCTGCAGCTGGCCCGTGGTGCCACTGTGGGTGCTCCAGAACCCGCCCGAGCTTTCGATCAACGGCCCGTCGGGGTAGTCGAAGGGATCGGCCAGGACCTGACCGAACTTCGGATAGAAGGTTACCTGAAAACTCGTGGGGATGTTCCAGGTTCCGTCGCTGAGGGTGAGGGTGATGGTTGCGGTGCCGGAGATGTCGGCAGCCGGGACAATGCGGACCGTCCGTTGCGTGCCGGAGCCGCCGAGCAGGATGTTGCCGGAGGGCACGAGCGCTTCATTGGAGGAGCTGGCCGTGACCACCAGTTGGTTGGGCGTTTCGGCATCCTGCACGGTGAAGGCAAGCGGGCCAATCACCGTATTGGTGGGCGCAACCTGATTGGCCAGCGAGGAGATCGTGGGTTCGCCCACGTAAACGCGGAAGCTGATGCTGCTTTCGAAACCCTGTCCATCGCGCACGGTCACCTGGATCGTGGCCAGCCCCTCCCGACCGGGCACCGGGGTAACGGTCAGGGTGCGTTGTTTGCCCGTGCCGCTCAGCGTCAGATGCTCTGGTTCGTTGGGCACCAGCAGCGGATTGTCGGACACCGCGGCGACCTGCAGCTGGTCGACTGGAGTCTCGACGTCGTCCACTTCGAAGGGCAGCGGTCCGGTGGTGGTTCCGGCGGCCAGATGTTGGTCAGGGATGCCGCTGATGGTGGGTGTGCCGCCCGGGGTGTGAACGTCCAAAAACTCGGTGCCAATGCGAAGATTGTCGAGAGAGAGGCTTCCCATCCCGTTGCCGCCCGAAAGCGCCTGGCGCATGGCCACGAACACAATGGGGACGCTGGTGGTATTGTCCGAGCCCTGCGCGCGGTTCACGGCGGACTCCTCGGAAGACGGATTCAACCACAGCGTGGCCACCGCGGTGGCCACGTCGTAGCGCACCACCAGTTTGTACTCGGTGTCGAGGTCGCAGTCGGTGGGGATGATCACCGGGGTGTTCCCCCCGTTGGCGATGCCGAAGCGGAATTTGCCCGAGCCGGCCCCGGTGGTCGTGGCGAACACCCGCGCGCGGAAATTGAAGGTGCCCGTGTCGCGGAAATGCCAGAAATACGTGCCGGCGCCGGAGGGCAACGCGGTGAAACGGACGGTGAACCCTGCATAAAGCAGCCCTTCGGTAATCGCGGCGCCGGGGACGTTGGTGATCGCCAGACTGACGTCTTCCGATTCAGCCTGGGTCAGGGACGCCGCGCCCGAGACCACGTCCACTTGCCCTGTAGTCCCGCTGTGGGTCACCCAACGGCCGCCGGAGACTTCGCTCAGTGGACCGTCGGGATAATCGAAGGATTCATCGACGTAAACGGTGGCCCGGGCGGCGCAGAGCCCGACCACCAGGCCGGCAACAAGGTGAATGGGTTTCATGGTTTGTCCGTGGTTGGGCGTTGGGGAGCGAGGTGGGAAAAGAACCGGGGATCGTGGCTTTGCGGCCAATCCACCCGTTCCGCAGGGAGCGGCCGGGGGCCGGGCATCCCGGGTGGATTTTCCGCGCGTACGCGATCCGTTTTAATTGGGCGTGGTTTCACTCGGGTACCAGTACATGCGGCGCTGGATTTTCCACTCTTCGGCCGCGCTGTTGGATTCGGCGGCCGTGCGCAGGAACTCGTTTGTGCGGGCCACGCGGCCACTGCCGTCCGCCATGGCGAAATTCCCCCGGTGATCATGCCGCGCCACGGCGTACTGCCCGGTCACATTGGACTGGGCCGGGGCGGTGTTTTGCGGAGAGTTCGGGTCCACCTCCGCCACTAGGATGGTGTCAACGGGCTTCTTGATGCTGGAGAAGCGCGTGTTGACGATGCCCAGTTGCGCACGGGTGTTCCGGTTGATGCAGAGTCGGCCGTTCTCGCCGTACATGAAGAAGGCGCGCGTGTAGTTCGGCGGGTTGGCATAGGGTATGGCCGCCCGAGAGGGATCCGGAGTGCTGGGACAGGAAAAGACACTCTTGGTGGTGGGCAGCGGGGGCGCCGGTGGCGTCCGCATGTAGAGGTCCGCCAGGCGGGGTTGGTTGATGTAAACGGCAACGGTGTTGTACCAGGCCTCCGTGTTTTGCGGGTCGATGATGGAGACCGTGGTGTTGCCCTCTTCAGGCACGAAGTCGCTGTTGTCGTCGGCGTACATGCGGAACCCGAGGGACCATTGCCGCATGTTGTTGAGGCAACTGACCGCCTGGGCCTTGCTTTTGGCACGGCCGAGAGCGGGCAGAAGCATGGCTGCCAGAATCGCGATGATGGCGATGACCACCAGCAACTCGATCAGGGTAAATGCCCCCGGCCGGCGCAAGCCGTTCCGGTGACCTTCGGTTTTTTGGCGCATCCGTCCTCTCAAATACCATCCAGTGTGCGGAGCCGCGAGTGCGGGTCGGATCCCCCGGATCCGCGCGGCGGTTGCGGCAACCGGCCCGAGGGTCGGGCCCGGCCCCGTGTCCGGGCCGCGACACCGTTCTACCCTAGCGCCTTTGCGGCCGGCGGGGCAAGCGCGACGGGCAGCTGCGGGTTGAAGTGTCACCCTCCCGTGACTATGCTGCCACACGCAGGCATGAAGACGTTTGCCCAACTCGGGTTCCCCGGACGCCTCATCGCGGTCGAGGGCATTGACGGTTCCGGGAAATCCACGCAGCTCCATCTGTTGAAGCGGTGGCTGGAGGACCAGGATCTCAAAGTTTTCCTCAGCGAGTGGAACTCCTCCGAACTGGTCAAGAGCGCCACCAGCCGGGGCAAGGCCCAGCAGTTGCTCACGCCCACGACGTTCTGCCTGATCCATGCCACCGATTTCGCCGACCGGTACGAGCGCCATCTGGTTCCGCTGTTGCGGGCCGGTTACCTGGTGCTGTGCGACCGCTACGTGTTCACCGCCTTTGCGCGCGACGTGGTCCGCGGCTGCCCGCCGGCCTGGGTGCGCGGCATCTACAGCTTCGCCGCCCTCCCGGACCTGACCTTTTTCTTCAAAGCCGACCTGGAGGTCTCCCTGGCGCGCATCCTCGACGGCCGGCCCCAGCTGAAGTTCTACGAGGCCGGCATGGATCTGCGGCTCTCCAGCGACATCTACGAGAGCTTTCGCATTTTCCAGGGACGGTTGTTGGAGCAGTACCTGGCCATGAGCACCGAGTTCCGGTTTCACGTGGTGGACGCCAACCAGACGATCGAAGCCCAACAACAGATCGTGCGCGCCATCGTCTCGGCGCGGCTGAACCTCGATGACTTCCGCCGCACGCGGCTGCCCCGGCGTTCCGCCGCGCGTTCGACCCGCACCTCTTGAGTCCCATGACAGGCAAGCCTGCTTCCCCCCGCCGGCCCTACGTCATCGTGCCCCGCCGCACGCCGCACCGTTTTTACGGGCACGGCATCCCCGGCGTGCAACCGGAGAAACTGATCGGTCACCTCATCGTGATCGAGGGGGCGGACGGCTCCGGCCGATCCACGCAGATCCGGTTGCTGGTCGATTGGTTGGAAAGCTGCGGGCATTCCACCGTACAGGTGGGGCTCAAACGCTCGCGGCTGGTCAGCGAGGAGTTGGAACGCGCCCAACAGGGCAACATCCTCAGCCATACCACGCTGAGCCTGTTTTACGCCACCGATTTTGCCGATCAGTTGGAGAACCAGATCCTGCCCGGGTTGCGCGCCGGCCAAATGGTGCTGGCCGATCGGTACATCTACACGCTCATGGCCCGGGACCTGGTCCGCGGCATGGACGAGGCCTGGCTGCGCAATCTGTACGGCATGGCGGTGGTGCCCGATGCGGTTTTTTACCTGAATGTCGCTCCGGAGGAACTGGTGCAGCGCACCTTCGCCAAATACGCCGCCCTGGATTACTGGGAAAGCGGGATGGACCTGGGCCTGTCCCGCGACATGTTCGACAGCTTCCTCAAGTATCAGACGTTGATGGCGGAACAGTTTCGGAGGCTTCAGAAGATCTACGGGTTTCACATCATCGACGGGCATCGGCCCATCGAGGTGATCAACGCGGAGCTGCGCCGCAAAATCCAGGCGGTCCTGTCGGGACGCCCCCTGAAGTGACGAGCCATGGCGAAACGGGACTCCGGTTGCTGGGTGGGGGTGGACCTGGGGGGAACGAAGATCCTGACGGGGGTGTTTGACGCGCAGCTTCGCTTGTTGGGCACGGCCAAGGTCAGTACGCGCGCCGAGCGCGGGGTGGAGGTGGTGCTGGAACGCATCGTGCGTTGCGTTCGGGAGGCGCTGGAAGCCGCGGGCAAAAGCACCGGGGACGTCGCGGCCATCGGCGTCGGCGCTCCCGGGGCCGTGGATGCCGCCCGCGGCACGGTCCGGTTTGCTCCCAACCTGCCGGGGTGGCGCAACATTCCGCTGGGTCGCAAACTGACCCGGGCCCTAGAGCGGCCCGTTGTGATCGGCAACGACGCCAACGTTTGCGCCCTGGGCGTGTACGAGGTGGAACTGCGGGCGCGTCCGCGTCATGTGGTGGGCGTCTTTGTGGGTACGGGCATCGGCGGCGGGTTGATTCTGGAGGGCCGGCTCTACGAGGGCTGCTCGCACACCGCCGGAGAGATCGGCCACATGATCGTCGAGGTCAACGGCCCCAGGTGCGGCTGCGGCAACCGCGGCTGTTGGGAGGCCGTGGCCAGTCGCACCGCGATTTTCCGCCGCATCCGCGAAGCCGTGGAAGGCGGGGAGAACACCGTCCTGACCGAGTGGCTGGGAGAGGATTTGGAGGACCTGCGGAGCAACGATCTGCGCAAGGCCTGGAAGCGGGGGGACAAACTCGTGCGCCGCATCCTGTTGCAGGCCGCCGATTATCTGGGCATCGGCGTGGCCAATCTGATCAATCTGCTCAACCCCGAAGTGGTGGTCCTGGGCGGCGGCCTCATGCAGGCGCTGGGGCCGGAACTGTTGCCCCGCATCAGTCGCACGGCTCGGGAACATGCCATGCCCGGAAGTTGCGCCCGACTCAAGATCATGGCCTCCCGGCTGGGCGACGACGCGGGGATCACCGGCGCAGCCGTTCTGGCCCGCCGGTGGGCCCTTTCCACCTCTTCCTCCTGAGACACGCGCCGTCACCGGCCGGCCATAGCGCCGGGACCTGTTGGCTCGGTCCCCGCCTGCCGTCCATGGCTCGCTTCTGCTGTTGCCCGGCCCCTCATGGGTTCGACTCCCCGGAAAGGTGGCCATGCATGCCGACCCCAAAAGGGGGCCTCAACAGCAGACCACCTTGCGGGCCGGGTGGAACAGGGGCCGGGTTTTCGAGGAGCTTCCAGCACGCCCCGGGCCGGGCCGGACTGCGGCCGCCCGCAGGACACGCCGGGAACCGACCGTGAGGGTCGAGGCCTTAACGACGCTCCCGCTCCAGCCGCTGCACGAAGCGCGCCAGCCGCTCCATGGCTTCCTTCAGTTTGTCCATGCTCGTGGCATAGGCACACCGCAGGAAGCCTTCGCCGCATTCTCCAAACGCCGTGCCCGGAACCGCGGCCACTTTCTCCTCGCGCAGCAGGCGCAGGGCGAAGTCCTTCGACGAAAGCCCGAACCGCGAAATGTTGGGGAAGGCGTAGAAAGCCCCCAACGGGCGCGTGCAGGGCAGACCGAGATCCGCCAACGCCGAGGCGATGAAATTTCGGCGGCGCCGGTATTCCTCCACCATCTCGGCCACGTCCTGTTCCGGCCGACTGAGCGCTTCCAGGGCCGCCTTCTGGCTGAGGGACGAGGCGCAGAGCATGGTGTATTGGTGGATCTTCATCATGGCCTCGGTCAGTTCCGCCGGAGCGCACGCGTAGCCGAGCCGGAAACCGGTCATGGCCCAGGCCTTGGAAAAGCCGTGCAGGAGGATCGTTCGATCCCGCATCCCGGGCAGGCTGACGATGCTGGTGTGGGGCTGATCGTAGGTCAGTTCGGCATAAATGTCGTCAGTGATCACCAACAGGTCGTGTTCCCGCACGAAAGCGGCGATTTCCTCCAGGTCCTGTCGGCTCATCACCGCGCCCGTGGGATTGTTGGGGAAATTGAGCAGAAGCACCTTGGTGCGCGGGGTTACCCGGGCCTCCAGCATCGCGCGGGTGAGACGGAACCCGTCTTCGGCGCGGGTTTCCACGGCCACGGGCACGCCGTGGGCAAACAACACCAGGGCCCGATAGGACACGTAGCAGGGCTCGTGGTACAGGACCTCGTCACCGGGGTTGAGCAGGGCGCGCAGGGCCAGGTCGAGGGCCTCACTGACGCCCACGGTCACGAGGATCTCGGTCTCCGGGTTGTATTCGGCACCGAACTGCCGGGCCACGTACCGGGACAGGGCGCGCCGCAACTCCAGGTAGCCGAGGTTGCTGGTGTAATGGGTGGCCCCGCGTTCCAGCGCGAAAACCGTGTACTCTCGCACATGCCACGGGGTGTCGAAATCCGGCTCGCCGATGCTGAGACTGATCACGTCCCGCATCGTGCTGACGATGTCGAAGAAATCACGAATGCCGGAGCGCGGGATGTCGCGCACCTGCCGGGCCAGCCGGTCACGGAGAGACAGCGAGGCGTTCATCGGGGGTCTCCGGATGCATCAACACACCGAGGCGCTTGTACGTCTTGAGCATGAAATGCGTGGCCGTGGACAACACCCCCTCCAGCGGGGCCAGTTTTTCGCTCACGAAAGCGGCCACCTCCCGCAGATTGCGTCCCTCGACAAACAGCAGCAAATCGTAGGCCCCGCTCATGAGATACGCGGAGCGCACCTCGGGAAACCGGCTGATCCGCTCCGCGATCCGGTCGAAGCCGCCCTCCCGCTGCGGGGTCACCTTGACCTCGATCACGGCCGTGACCTTGTCCAGGTCCAGCTGGTCCTCGTTCAGAATCGCCTGATACCCGCGGATAATCCCTGCGCGCTCGTACTCGGCAATGCGGGCCTGAACCTCTTCCACCGACAGGTTCAGCATGCGGGCAATCGTCTCCCGCGATTCCAGCGCGTTGCTGGCCAGGATCTTCAACAGCTCGTCCATAGGCGTGTCTTTGTCCACATTGGGCGGCAACGTACCGACCGGTCCGGGACGCGTCGAGAAGGAAACGGCGATTCCCGCCCGCCCTGATCGCCCGGAGCCGGCAGGCCGCGGCCGTCGGGTCCAACCGCTCACTTTGCGGTTGCCTTGCTTCGGCGGGGGTTATTAGTTGGAGGTCAGCAAACTGGCAACCGCAACCAAACGAACCAGAGGACAACCATGGCACAGCAAGTCTTCCACCCGAGCATCGAAGGAGCCCAGCACGGGGCCAAGTCGTTGGCGGAGTTCCTCGCCTATGCCAAACGTTCCGGCGCCACCGGAGCCCAACCTTCCAACTACATGTTGCAGGGCGGCAAGCTCTTCAAGAGCGCCAAGGAAATCAAGGACACCTTCGAGGAAGCCGGCCTGACTCTGGACGGCATTTCCTGCCACTGCCCCTTCTGGGTGCACACCACGGCCTGGACGGGCAGCCCCACCATTCGCCCCTTTATCCCGGCCGACGTGGCCAAGAAATCCCCGCCCGAAATCGAAAAGTGGGCCGAGAACTATTTGCTGAAGCTCTTCGACCTGGCCGCCGAGCTGGGCGTCAAAACCCTGCCCATGTTCTGGGGCGTGGCCTTTGGTTGGGAAGTGGCCACCGGCTACCCGTGGGGCTTCTGGAAAGGGGCCGACTACGACCTCATCAAGGAAGGCCAGGAGCGGTTCGTGAAAAAGACCGCCAAACTGCGCAAGGCCGCCAATGAACGCGGGCTGTTTCTGTGCCATGAAATCCACCCGGGCACCGCGGCCATGTGCGCGGATGACTTCCTGATGCTGGTGGACATCTGCGACGGCGACAAATGCCTGGCGGTCAATGCCGACCCGTCTCATTGCTGGGAGGGCGAAAGCTGGGAGACGCGCTTCCTCAAAGTCGGTTCGCGCGTGTATGCCGCGCACATCAAGAACTTCGTCATCCGCCCCGGCTTCCCGCTCCGCGCCATTCAGGCCGAATGGCCCAAACGGGCCATGCAGTTTGTGGACCTGCCCTCGGGGGACATCAACATGCAGCGCTACGCCGAATTGCTCCTGCACATCGGCTATCCGTCGCGTTACTGCCAGGTCACCGGCCGGTCCACCGCCCCATTGGTCGTCGAGGCCGAGAGCGCGCACAAGGACCTCGACTGGACCAGCGCCAATGGCATCGCCTATGTGCGCGATCACCTGACCTGGCCGATGGCCGCGGCGTCCTTCGAGGAAGGCATGGGCGCTTGAAGGCCCGGACCCCGGCACCCTTGAAGGTGCGCCGGGACCGGTTCATTTCCCTCGCGCCGTGCTGGCAGGCCAGCACGGCGTTCTTGTTTCCGAAGTGGCCGGAGAAGGCCGTAGCTCCTCTTCGCGGCCCGGCGCAGCGCAAGCTCGCTTGCCCATACCGCGCCCGGCCGAGCCCGGCGTTTCCGACATCCCTCCCCTCGGCGGACGTGCGCGGAGCCTGCCGGGGCCTCAGCCAGCCCCTGCCTTGTGCCCGCTTACCCCGTCCCGCGGCGCAGCAGCGCCCATGCCCCGAGGGCGTCTTACGGCCGGCGCACGTCAGGGTTTGGACGCCCACGGAAGCGCGGCGGAACTCTGGGCGTCCTCGGCACGTGGAAGCCGAGAGAAGACAGGATGCCGTATCCACGGCCCAAAGACGGAAATTCGCCCTCTGCTGTCCAAGGATTGCACGGGGCCATCAACGCGCCGAAGGCCCATCCCTTCCTCAGCCCGGGACAAACGCCCCGGGGACTCGGGCCCCTTAAAAGCCGCCGCGCCCTGAAAGGGCGCCACCCGGAGACGCCCATCCCATGGGCAGGGTGTGTCCAACCGAATCCCGCCCCTTCAGGGTGGAATCAATTGCGGAACCCGGTTACCCAGGGCGTTGCCCTGGGCTAATGACTCACTGCCCCGTTGGGGCGGACACGGACCGGGCCGAAGGCGCAAAACATGATCCGGGTCTTGGTACGTTGAGGTGGAATCGTTTTGGATGACGGTGGATTCGAGAATCGCCACTCTCAGGGCTGACGCAGGCCGGCTCCCGCCGTGCGGCGCCTCTCCACGAGGGCCAACATCGTGATGCCCCACTCATTAGTCACGCGGACGAATCCACGCGCCGAAGGCGCACGCATTCGTCAGCCCGGGGCAATGCCCCGGGGACTTGTGCCCCTCGAAAGCCGCCGCGCCCTGAAAGGGCGCAACGCCTTGCCACCAACGCAGGGCCCGGGCCTGTCAAAACGAATCCCGCCCCTTCAGGCCGACGTGAATCCGGTTTGACTGCCCGCTCTGGGCATTGCATTGGGCTGATGAAGCCTCGCCCCGTTGAAGCGGATCCAGAGCACGCTGAAGGTGGAGCCATGGATCCGGTATCGTGCAATGCGCTCTTTGTGCAGGGCCCTTGCGCTGGAACGCTCCACTCCAGCCCCGGTGGCGAGTGCACCGCCCCGTCGAAGAATCTCTGTCGCCACTTTATGCCACAAGACAGCCGGCCGTTTTTCCCGCACTATTTGAGCCGTGGATGGGGGCCCGCTACACCGGGACCCCAGGAAAGCTTGCTCCAGCCCATTTTGAATCGGAGGTCCGAGATGATGACACGCCGTCCTGACTTCGGTCCGATGGAAGTACCGTTCTTCCGCTCCAACTCTGCTACCGGCGCACCATGGCGCAGGTTCACGGCTCCCCTGCTGGTTGCCCTCTGCCTGGTCGGTGCCGGGCCGGTCTCCGGCGCGGTCTGGACCGGCACGGTGGGCTATTGGGATGACCCCGCCAATTGGGACACCGGAGTGCCGGACGCCGCAGGGGGCTGGGCCATCGGGAACGTCAACAACGGTGGCACCGCGATCGTGCGCACCGCGGTCCCGGCCGTGAACGAAGCGTGGGCTGGCAATGGCGGCGGCCCCGGCACCATCATCGTCACCAACGGCGGGGTGTTGACCGTGAACAACTGGTTGGTCATCGCCCGCATGTATCAGTCCACGGTGGAAACCCCGCTGAGCCGGCTGATCATCGAGAACGGCACCCTCAACAAGAGCGGCGACGGCCTGATCGTGGGCGACAATTTTCAGGGGCTCAGTTCGCCGGGGGAAATGATTGTGGCCGGCACGGCGACCGTGAACGTCACCGGGGGTTGGTGGGGCATCGGGAACGGCGCCGCCAGTCGCGGACTGCTGGTGCTGCGCGATCAGGCCACCGTCAACGCCTCGGGCTATGACTTCAACGTGGGCGATTACGGGGGTGCCGTGGGGCGCTGTTTCCTCTCCAACCAGGCCACGCTCAACGTCTCCAGGTTTTGGGTGGGGAAGTTCGATACGGTTTCGGGCGCACTCTGGCAAAACGGCGGCGCGGTGATCGGCACCGGGGCCAACGCCAACGAGTGGTGCATCGGCGGTGAAAATGCCGCGTCCGCTACCGCCTACGGATTCTATGCCCTGCAAGACGGTACACTCATTTGCCCGTTTAACTTCCAAGTGGGCCGATACGGGTACGGGGTGTTCTATCAAAGCGGCGGCACCAACGTACAGTCGGGCTGGTGCGACACCGCCCGGTTCCCCGGCAGCTTTGGTGTGGCCTGGTTTTCCGGGGGCCGGTTTCTCCACAACGGCGCGAACACGCGCTACATGATCGGTGAAAACGGGCGCGGCGAGGTGTCGATCACCGGCACTGCCGAGGTCGAAACCCTGCGGCCGGTGGCCTTCGCCAACGGGCAGGCACTCCTCGTCCTCAAAGGCGGGACCCTGACCGTGCCGGGATTCGAAAAATGGGCGGGCACTGCGTTTCTGGCCTGGGACGGCGGCACCTTGCGCGCCACCGCGGATCATCCCGACTTTTTGCCGGCGGGGGTCAATGATGTTCGCGTGTTTGCCGGCGGTGCGGTGGTGGACACGGGCAACCGCGAGATCACGTTCCGGCCCGCCCTGCAGGCGCCCGTCGGCCAGGGCATTCAAAGCATTCGAATTCTGAATCCCGGCTCCGGGTACATCGGCGCTCCGCTGGTGCAAATCCAGGGCGACGGCACCGGCGCCATGGCCGTGGCCCAGGTCGATCCGGCCAGCGGCCAGTTGACCAATATCGTCGTCACCTGCCCGGGCTATGGGTACACGTACGCATTGGCGATGCTGGTGGGCGGTGGGACCTCCGACCCGGCCACCCTGGACACGCCCGTGCTGGGCCCGGTCAGTTCCGGCGGCCTGACCAAGCGCGGCAGCGGCACTCTGACCCTGGCCGGCGCCAACACCTACTCCGGCCCCACCGTGGTCGAGGCCGGGCAACTGCGGATCTCCACGGAGCATGCTGGCGCCGGGGCCTTCGACGTCGCCGGAGGCGCCTCCCTGGTCGTCCGACGCTCCGGCAGTTCGTCCACACTGATCGTGGCCTCGCTGGCCGTGGGCGGCACCGGGTCCACGTCCCTCGGACTGGATCTCGACGATGCCACGGCGCATTCCGCGCCCCTGCTTGAGGTTCAGGGCACCCTCAACCTGCGCGGCCCCGTGGTGCTGCAGGTGGATGCCAGGAACCTCCGCCCCGGCAGCTATCCTCTGATTCGGTACGGCTCCCGCACCGGCGCCGGGACCTTCGCGCTCGGCCAGCTCCCCGTGGGTGTGCAGGCCTCCCTGGTGGACAACACGGCAAACCGCACCCTGGATCTCCTCGTTACCGCGGTCGGGCAGCCCCGATGGGATGGCCTGGCAGGGTCCGTTTGGGACGTCGGCCAGACCACGAACTGGATCGAGATCAGCACGGGCGATCCGACCGTCTATCAGGATGGCAATCCCGTGCTGTTCGATGACAACGCCCGGGGCACAACCTCGGTCACCCTGGACACGGTGGTGCGGCCGGCGGCGGTGGTGGCCGATCACAGCACGCGGGACTACACCTTGAGCGGCTCGGGCCGCATTAGCGGCGCCACCGGATTGATCAAGCGCGGCACCGGCACGCTCAACCTGCTGCTGCCCGCCAATGATTACACCGGACCGACGCGCATCGAGGGCGGCACACTGGTCGTCACGAACCTCGCCCCGGCGGGACAACCCAGCGCCATCGGCGCGGCCTCCGCCTCGCCCACCAACCTCGTGTTGGCGGGAGCCACGCTGCGCTTCGAGGGTGCGCCCGCGCAAACCGACCGCGGTTACTCGCTCCAAAGCACCAACAACGTGCTGGATGTCCGCGGCGACCTGACCCTGGGCGGCCCCGCCACGGCCCAGGCCGGAAGTTACGTTCACAAAACCGGTCCGGCCCGGCTCACCTACACTTACCCGGGCGTGTTGGACCTGTCCGGCGGGGGTTGGCCGGGTTACACCATCGGCGCCGGCACGGTCGTCTTCGACGGTTCCGCCGGCAGCCAGCTCGTGCGCGTGGCGCCCGATTTGTGGGTCGGCAACCAACCCGATCAGGGCGCCGCGCTCGTCCTGACCAATACCGCGGTGCAAGTGGATGCCTGGGTCGCCGTGGGCCGGGGCAACGGCAGCCTGGGCAACCTTTCCTCGCTCACCCTTCACAACGCCCAACTGCGCTCCGGCAACTTTGCCATGGGATTCGACGCCGGTTTGCCGAACAACCTGGCTCGACAACAACTGACGCTGCGCGGCAACTCCAGCATCACCAACCTGGGCGACATGAACCTCGGCGAGAGCACCGGTTCCGAGGCCCACATTCTGCTGGCCGATCAGGCCACGGTGTTCTCCGACTGGCGAGTCTTCATTGGATGGCACTTCAACGCCACCGGTCATCTCGCCCTTGTCAATCAGGCACGCATGTTCGTGGACGCGTGGCTGTCTTTCGGACATGAAGGCGGGCACGGCACCGCTTCGCTGCGCGACGACAGTTATCTCTGGGTCCTCTGGGACCTGAACGTGACCGACGTGGGCACCGGATATGGCCTTTTCGAACTCCACGACCGCGCCGTGGTGTCGGCGAACAACCTCTTTGTCGGCAAGGGCGCCGGAAGCACGGGCCTCTGGCGGCAGGACGGCGGACGGGTCGAACTCCGCAACACGGGCGATGTGTTCCAGATTGGTGCCAATGGACAAGGTATCTGGGAACAATCGGGGGGCACCGTGATCGCGCCGCGGCATTGGGTGGCCATCGGCCGTTACCCGGGGGTCAACGGCACGGTGAACCTTTCCGGCGGCGAGTTCACGCATACCGATGCCGGTCGGCTCTTGTTTGTGGGTGAGGAAGGGAATGGCACGCTCAATCTCAGCGGCACCGGCGTCCTGACGACCCTGGGCGACCGTTTGGTGGTGGCCCACACCGCCAGCGCCTCGGGGACGGTCAACCTCGATGGCGGCGTTCTGCGGGTCCGCCGCGTCGCCGGCGGTCAGGGCGTCAGCACCTTCAACTTTAACGGCGGCCTCCTGCAAGCCCTGCCCAATGCCGGGCCCGACCTGATGTACCAGCTCGGTGCTGCGTACGTGCTGCCGGGGGGTGCCGTCATCGACACGGACACCAACCAGCTCAGCCTCTCGCAACCCTTGCTCGACGGAGGGGGCGGTTTGATCAAACTCGGCAGCGGGACCCTCACCCTGTTGGGCGACAACACCTACAGCGGCGCCACCGTCATCAGCAACGGCACGCTCCGGATCAACGGCAACTCCGCCTCGGCGAGTATCACGGCACGGGCCGGCGCCACGCTCGGGGGCACCGGGACCCTCGCCGGCACCGTGACCATCGAGCCGGGGGCCAGCTTGAGTCCGGGCGAGAGCCTCGGCACGCTCACCCTGAGTCGCGCGCCCCAACTCCAGGGCACCGTCGTCATGGAACTGGATCGGTCCGCGAATCCCAGGGCCGACCGGCTCGTGGTGCAGCAGGGGCTCACTTACGGCGGCCGGTTGCACCTCATCAACGTGGGCCCGCCCCTGGCCGCCAACGACACCTTCCAACTTTTCGTGGCCCCGTCCTACGCCGGTGCCTTCACCACCGTCACCGCGGAAACCCCCGGCCAGACGGTTCAGTGGGATGTGTCGAACCTGGCGGTGGACGGGACGGTCCGGGTGGCTTCGGTGGCCCCTGCCGAAGTGAGCCTGAACTGGGTGCTGGCAGACGGCCAACTCACGCTCTCCTGGCCCGAAGCCCAGCGGGGTTGGATCCTGCAAGTGCAGACCAACAGCCTGACCGTTGGCCTGAGTACCAACTGGGTTTCCGTTCCCGGCTCCGAGCTGACGAATCGGGTCGTCATCTCCGTGGATCGCCAGGCCGGCAGCGTGTTCTACCGGCTTGTCCAGCCATAGACAAAGCGAGGATCCTGCTGCGAACGTATCCGGATTCCCGGCCCTCCTGAACGAGGAAAGGGCCGGCTCCTGCTGGAGCACCCTTTCCCCGTGGACTTGGGTGAATTGGGCACAAGCTCGATGAGGCTTCGGTTACCCGGCCCGCGTCCGGCGCGGGCATTCCGACCAAGAGAGGATTACCGCCGCAGTCGATGGAATTGCGGCCCGGTGGGCAACGGCAGGGTCAACTCCCAGAAATCGTCCCGTAACACGGGGCCGTAAGGTTGACGCATCCAGAGGCCCGCACCGCCCAGCGCATCCGTGCTCTCCAACTGAAACCCCAGAGCATAAGCCGGCCAGCGAAGCCGCAAGGTCGCGTCCCGTCGGTCCATGGCGAGTTTCACTGCCAGGGCGGCCTGACCCGGACCGGCCCATGCATTCGCTCGAACCTCTTCCGGGGTCAGCCGCCCACCATACACCCGGAAATCCCGCACCACCGCGCGCAAGGGAGGACTGTCCCCGAGAAGCGACCGGCCCAGATACGCCCGCTCCGTTCCGACCCCCAACAAGGAAGGCACGACCCCCTCGTACACGAGGGCTTGAACGCCGTTGGTGTACACCGTGACACGCCCTGCCGTCGAATCCAGCACGCAGACCAAATGCATCTCCTGCCCGTCCATGGCAGGGCCGACATCCAGTTGCGCGCCCGCGCCGGAATAGCTGAACGCAAAACGCGCCGTGCCCGATGCCGTGCGGGGAACGAATTGAACCCACCGCACGGGCGAGCCGCGCTGTACATCGCCAAATTCGAACAACCGCGCTCCGGGCAGATTCGTTCCAAACCGCACAAAACACTCCACGGTCACCGGATGCGACACGCTGATCAGACCACCCGGAAACTCGACTGACGCTTCGCTCGTTCCGTGAAAGACCAGGCCGTCGGAGGACTGGGTTACGCCGATCAGAGCCCGCGGATGCGCCGTGCCGATCCGGTCCCGCGTGTCCACGGCAAAGTCGTACCAGTGCGCCAACGCCGGGTGCACCCACGCCAGCCGCTGCACTTCGGTCGCCGTCAGCGCCCGACCATGGACGCGCAGCGAATCGATCCAGCCCCGGTAAGAAGGATCCGGCCACTGGCTCAATCCGAGATAGTTGCTCCGGGCCTGAATTTGCCAGGGCAGCAGGGCAACGTTACTGCGGATGGCCACTGGAATCCCGTTGAAATACAGCACGGCTCTCCGCGACTCGAAGGTCACGGCCACGTGCGCCCAACTGCCCGTGGGGAAGGCCATTGGCGCATCCAGGCGCAACTCGCCCGCCGGACCGCTGGTGGTCAGCGCACACCGCAGGCGTCCATTGTCGGCCCGCGGCGTAAGGAAGAAATATCGGCTGGTGCCGTCTCCGAAATCGAGGAATCGCTGCCAGTTCGGTCCGCCGTCCCACCGGGCCCAGAAAGCCACCGTCCGGGCGTTGGCCAAGGGGGTGGGCAGGCTCACATACTCACCCGTTCCGTTCAAGCGAGCGGCTTGTCCCCGGTCCGGCACCGCTTCCAACCGGGCACCGTTGTGCAACGCGCCATCATACAGCCGGCCATGGTCGCGGGCATCGGTTTCCAAAGAGTAAAACGCATTCCAATCCAACCCGGCGACCGGCCAACCATCGCTGGTCCATTCCACGCGTGCCATCCCCAGCTTGGGGATCCCCCGGTCCAGGCCGTCGTAGTAATGGAACGTGACCCAGGACAGGGAGCCATCATGGAACAGGGCCGCATGACCGGGGCCCACGAACCGGCCGCTGCTTTCCAGGAACACCTCGCCCCCGCGCTGGACCAGATCCACGCCGTTGCGATCCCGAAACGGACCGGTCGGCGACAGGGCCCGGCCGACGCGAATCTGGTACGTGCTGTCGATCCCGGCGCAGCAGGTGCCCCAGTTGACGAAGAGGTAGTAGTAAGGCCCGCGCCGGGTCAGGTGGGCCGCCTCGATCTGGTCGTTCCACGCCAGTCGCACCGGGGGTGCCGAGGGCTGGAGACGCATGCCGGTTTGCGGATCCAGCTCCACGATGTAAATGCCCTGCCAATAAGATCCGAACACCAGCCAAAGCCGACCATCCCAGTCGCGAAACACACTCGGATCGATGCAGTTGTACGGATCGCCCACGCGGGATTGAATCACCGGCCCCTGATCGGTCCACGGGGAGACCCCCTGGACGGGCTCGATCGTCGGGCTCGTGGCCAGGCCGATGGCGGAGACCTGACTTCCCCAGGAGGAGACCGAGTAGTACAGCAGATATCGGCCCTCGACATACACCACGTCCGGGGCCCAAAACGTGCCGTCGAACTGTGGGACCGCGTTGGTGGTCCAGGCCGGGGCACGATCGACCGGGAATACCGTCCCTGCGGACGACCAATGCAGACGGTTCGTGGAGACTTTGATGGGGATTCCGCGCCCCGTGGTGAAGACGTAGTACCGGTCCCCCGCCTGAATCATGGAGGAAGGATCGTGGGCGCCGAGGCTGCCGGTCAAAGGTTCTTGGGCCTGTGCAGAGCCACGGGAGAGGAACAGCCCCATGAAGAATCCACAGAGCGCCAGTCGGGCCCCTCGGCAGGTGGAATGCGAGTTACCAAACCTCATCGGCACCCTCAAGGTGGTGTTTCTTCGCGGACCTCGCAACTGCGAAGGACCGAAGTTCGAAGCCAGGGTCAGCGGTCGCTTCCGATCCGTCGTCTCTTTGGTGTGGAACATCGGCGTGCTGGCGATCGGCCGGGCCGCGGAATGCACGGCTTCCCCGGCGGTGCGCTCTGCTGGACGGCGCAGTCAGTTCGCAGGCGGCAAAGGGAGCTTCCCCGGTGTCCAAGAGCGGTTCCGCCACCGCATCGGCACCGGGACCGGCACCGCAAAAGTCAAAGGCAGGTGCAGCCGGGGCCACCTCCCTGGAGGGGGCGCTTTCGTGCCGGCTCATCCCTCGGGCTGCAAGACCAACACGGCCAACGGCGGCAGCGTCAACGCGGCGGACCAGCCTTGACCGTGCCAGGGAACCGGCTCGGCATGAACTCGGCCGCCATTGCCGAGGTTGCTCCCTCCGTAGTGGGCGCTGTCGGTGTTCAAGCGTTCCCGCCACGCGCCGCCCCGGGGCAGGCCCACCCGGTATCCGTGCCTCGGCACGGGAGTCAGATTCAGGATCACCACGCACTCGGGGGCCGGACGCAGGGCGCGTCGGATGAACGAAAGCACGCTCTGTTCGTGGTCGGAGCAATCGATCCATTGGAAACCCGCCGGATCGTGATCACCCTCCCACAGGGCCGGCTCGGCGCGATAAAGTTGATTCAGGTCTGCCACGAGCCGTTGCAGTCCCTGATGAAGCGGCTCCCGGTCCACCAGGTCCCAGGGGAGCTCCGCGTTGGCGTCCCACTCGGTCCGTTGCCCGAACTCGCCGCCCATGAACAGGAGTTGTTTGCCCGGAAACAGCCATTGATACGCCAGCAACGCCCGCAGATTGGCGGCGCGCTGCCAGTCGTCGCCCGGCATCTTGCCCCAGAGCGAACCTTTGCCGTGCACCACTTCATCGTGCGACAGCGGCAGGATGAAGTTTTCGTGATGATGATAGAGCATGGCAAAGGTCAGCTCGTTTTGATGATACTTGCGATAAATCGGATCGCGCCGGAAATACCGCAGCGTGTCGTGCATCCAGCCCATGTTCCACTTGAAATGGAAGCCGAGCCCGCCCAGGTGGGGCGGCCGCGTCACCATGGGCCAGGCAGTGGACTCCTCGGCGATGGTCAGGACCCCGGGGAAATGCGTGTGCACGAGCTCATTGGCCTGACGGAGGAACTCGATGGCCTCGAGGTTCTCGCGACCGCCGTAGCGATTGGGGATCCACTCGCCCGGTTTGCGGGAATAGTCCAGATACAGCATGGAAGCGACGGCATCCACCCGTAACCCGTCCACGTGATAGCGATCGCACCAGAACAGGGCATTGGCGGTGAGAAAATTCCGAACCTCGTGCCGGCCGTAGTTGAAAATCAGCGTACCCCAGTCCTGGTGGGCGCCCAGCCGGGGATCCTCGTGTTCATACAGTGCGGTGCCGTCGAAACGGGCCAGGGCCCACGCATCCCGCGGGAAGTGAGCCGGCACCCAGTCCAGAATCACCCCGAAGCCGGCCTCGTGCAGGGCATTGACCAGGTATTGGAAATCCTCCGGAGTGCCATAGCGACTCGTCGGGGCGTAAAAGCCGGTGACCTGATAGCCCCAGCTGGGGTAGTAGGCATGCTCGGCCACCGGAAGGAACTCCACGTGCGTGAAGCCCATGCGGCGCAGGTAATCGATCAAAGGCCCTGCCAGCTCCCGATAGCCGAACGATTCGCTCGGGGATTTTTTCCGCCACGAACCCAGATGGACTTCGTAAATGCTCAGGGGCGAGCGAAACGGATCCCGCCGTTGCCGCTCCGCCATCCAGTCGCTGTCGGTCCACGGAAAGCCGCGCGTGTCCCAAACGATCGCAGCATTTTTCGGCGGCACCTCGAAAAACTGGCCGTACGGGTCCGTCTTGAGGGTGATCTCCCCGTGGCAGTTGCGAATCTCGAACTTGTAGAGCGCACCGCGGCGTACCCCGGGGATGAAAATCTCCCACACCCCGGAGGCCCCCAACCGCCGCATCGGATGCCTTCGGCCGTCCCACTGGTTGAAATCCCCCACCACGCTCACCCGCTGCGCATGCGGAGCCCACACCGCGAAACTTGCCCCCGGCACGCCGTCCAACTCGCGAAGCTGCGCCCCCAGTTTCTCGTAAATCCGGCGCTCGTCCCCCTTGCCGAACAAGTAGAGGTCCATCTCCCCGATGGTGGGCAAAAACGAGTACGGATCCCGGGTCCGCATCACCCGGCCCGCCTTGTCCGTGATTACCAGGTCATAGGCGTACACCCGTTGGACCTCGCGGCTGACGCCTTCGAACAATCCCACCTCGTGGATCTGCTTCAAGCGGATCCGAGGCATCTGCGGCTCGTGGACCGGGACCGCCTCGATGGCGGCGGCTTCCGGGACCAGCGCGCGCACGACCACCCCGGATCGGTCTCCCAGGACGTGCATCCCGAGCAAATCATGGGGGGTGGCGTGACGGAACTCGACCAGACTGCGCAGCTCATCAGCGCTCAACAGCATGGCCGCAGCATAAGACCGGGTTGGCATGGCCTGCAATGCCAACGCCATCGAACGCCGGTCCCGGGGCGCATTTCCTGCTTTCGAGCCCGGCATGCGTGTCCGCCCCAAACGGGGCGGCGAGTCAATAGCCCAAGGGCAACGCCCCGGGTGACCGGGTTTGCGCAATTCATCCCGCCCTGAAGGGGCGGCATTCGTTGCAGGATGGCCGGCCCTTGGGATGGGCGTCCTCGGGTTGCGCCCTTTCAAGTTGCCTTGGCGGCAAGGGGTCGCTAAGGTGGGGCCGTCTGCGTGAATCAGCCGAGGCCAGGCCGGAAGAACCAGTAGGTCATCAACCAACAGCCGGTGTTATGAGCGCGACGCAGCCTTCCAATAATTACCCCAAACTCCACAACGCCATGTGGCCCGGGTTGGTCGGCAAGGGCAGTCCGGGAGCCGAACCGTGTCTGGACCTGGACACGATGTTGAATCTGACAGCCCAAGCCGAGGTCAACGGGGTGCGGTTCGACGGGGTGGACCTGTTTTTGTACGACCCGCACGTGAGCATCGACATCGACGACGACGGAATCCGGCGGCTGGCGGACAAGATCCGATCGCACGGCCTGGTGGTGGGGTCGCTGGTGGCCCCGGTCTGGCCGCCCACGGGCGGCGGATCGGCCATGGGCAGCGAGGAGGAACGGAAGCGTTTCCTGGAGCAGGTGCGCAAGGCCTGTCGCATCGGCGCAAAACTGCGCGAGGTCGGGATTCGCTCGTACGGCGTGGTGCGAATCGACTCGGCGTGCAGCGTCAGTGACTGGGCCAAAGACCCGCGGGGCAACACCCGCCGCATCATCGCCACGTTCAAAGAAGCGGTGAAAATCGCCCGCGACGCCGGGGAACGATTGGCCGCCGAGGGCGAGATTTGCTGGGGCGGCATGCACAGTTGGAAGTACATGCTTCAGATTCTCGAGGGCGTGGGGCAGCCGAAGTGGCTCGGCTTCCAGGCGGACATGGCGCACACCCTGCTGTACCTGCTCGGATACAACGCGCCGGAACATCGCATCGTGCCGGAAAAGTTTTCGTGGGAACCGGACAAGTTTCATCAGGGCATGAAAAAGCTGACGAAGGCCCTGAGACCGTGGACGGTGGACTTTCACGTGGCTCAGAACGACGCCACGGTGCGGGGCAGCGGCACCCACGACAAGACCGGCAAGCATTGTCCCGTGACCGATCCCAACGGCAAGCTCAACATCCCGCGGGACTCGGGCTACTGGTTGCGGGACGAGGCGGGCCGGGTCACGCGCAAGTTCCAGCACATCTGCTGGGACGGCTGCATGTTCCCCAACGAGGTTCTGTTGCGGCCGCAAACCTGGAACGACGTGTTGGCTGCGATGATTCAGGTGCGGGAAAACCACGGTTGGCGCGCCTGAACCGCGGCCGGGCGAGGGCCGGCGGTCGCGCCCTCCCGAGACCTCCCAACCCCGGAATGACAGGAGACGACGGCCATGGCGAAGAAACCCATTCGGATCGGACTGATCGGTTACGGCTTCATGGGGCGGGCGCACAGCAACGCGTATCTCAAGGTGGGGCACTTCTTCGACCTGCCCTACGAATGCGTGTTGCAGGCGGTCTGTGCGCGCGACGAGGCGAAGGTCCGCGATTTTGCCCAGCGATGGGGGTACGCCAGCGTGGAAACCGACTGGCGAAAGCTGGTGCAGCGGGACGACATTGATCTCGTGGATATCTGCGTGCCGAATCATCTGCACGCCGAAATCGCGATCGCCGCCGCCCGCGCCGGCAAAATGATCCTGTGCGAAAAGCCGCTGGCCATGAACGCGGCCGAGGGCCGCAAGATGGTGGCCGCAGTGGAAAAGGCCGGCGTCCCGAACATGGTCTGGTACAACTACCGACGCGTCCCTGCCGTCACGCTGGCCAAGCAACTGGTGGACGAGGGCCGGTTGGGCCGCATCTTCCATTACCGGGCGAAGTTCTTGCAGGACTGGACGATCAATCCGGATCTGCCGCAGGGAGGCACGGCCTTGTGGCGCCTGGATGTGAAAGCCGCCGGCAGCGGAGTAACGGGAGACCTGCTGGCGCATTGCATCGACACGGCCCTGTGGATCAACGGCCGCATCGCAAAGGTCTGCGCCATGACCGAAACCTTCATCAAGGAGCGCAAGCACGTGGAGACGGGCAAGGTGGAGAAGGTGGGCATTGACGATGCCTGCGCCTTCCTGGCGCGGTTCGAGAACGGATCCCTGGCCACTTTCGAGTCCACCCGGTACGCGCGCGGGCACAAGGCGCTGTACACCTTCGAAATCAACGGGGAGCACGCCAGCCTGTTCTGGGATCTGCATGACCTGCATCGGCTGCAGTATTTCGATCACCGGGATCCCAGCGTGGTGCGGGGCTGGCGCAGCATCCATGTCAGCGACGCCGATCAACCCTACATGAAGCACTGGTGGGTGCCGGGTCTGCAGATCGGCTACGAGCACAGCTTCGTGCATCAGGTGGCCGACTTCCTCAAGGGTCTGGAGACCGGCCAGCCGGCCCGCCCGACCTTCCGCGACGCGCTGGAGACACAGTTGGTGTGCGACGCGGTGTTGAAATCGGCCCGGACGGGTCGATGGGAGAAAGTTGGCACGGTCAGTTGAACGGCTTATCGTGGCGGGCCATGAAACGGATGCATCGAACCTGGTGGAGTGTGGCGGCCGTCGCAGCCCTGGTCACAACGGCCCGGCCTGCCGAGGTGGACGTGACCAAGCTGCCGCCCCCGGCACAACGGACCGGCGTCACCTACGAAAAGGACATCCGGCCCATTTTTGAAAAGCACTGCTTCAAGTGTCACGGCGAGGAAAAGCCGAAAGCCGGTTTGCGACTGGACAGTCGGGAAGCGGCCTTGAAGGGAAGTCGGGAAGGCAAGGTGATCCTGCCGGGCCAGAGTGCCAGGAGCCCGTTGGTGCACAGCGTGGCGCGAGTGGGCGAGGAGGATCACTGGATGCCGCCCGAGGGCAAGGGCCAGCCACTGACGCCGGAGCAGGTCGGGCTCATCCGCGCCTGGATCGATCAGGGGGCGAAATAGGGATGGCCGCGGCAGGCGGCGTCCCCGTCGAAAGCGCACCGCGCGATCGGCACGGGTGCTGTCGGCGGCCGGATACCGCGGCGTGAGCGGGGTCGGTGCCGGGCGCCGGATGTGCCCGCGCGGCCGGGAGAACCGGGCTGCGCTTTTCGGCGCCGATCCCGAACGTGGCCGGGGGAGCGTGCGGTCGGGTGGGAGAAGAGCCATGCGATTGGTCGAGGCCATCGTTCATGCCAATCACCGCGCCCTGGCGGGGGACGCGACAGCCGGCCTGCGCCCCTCGGAACATGCCGACGCGTTGCCGGTGGTCGCGCTGAGCTGCCTGGATGCCCGATTGAATCCGGTCCTGCCCGAGGTGCTGGGGATCCCGGAAGAGGCCTTTTTGTGGGTCCGCAACGCGGGCAACGTGGTGACGGGCCCGTTCAGCGACGTGGTGCGGTCGCTGGCACTGGCCTGTCTGGCCGACGGCGCACGGGAAATTCTGATCCTCGGCCACACCGATTGCCGCGTGGCCCGGCAAACGCTGATGAGCCTGTTGGATCGCCTGGCCGCGCTGGGCATTGCGCGGGATCGGTTGCCCGAGGATCTGCAGGGATGCTTCCGGTTGTTCGGCAGCGAGGTCCAAAACCTGCACCTGGCCTGCGAGGTGGTCCGACAGAGCCCCTTGATCAGTCCGCAGGTGCCGGTGCACGGGCTCATGGTGGATCTGGAGACTGGCCGGCTGGACTGGGTGGTCAACGGCTACGAAACCTTGCCGAGCCTGACGGCGCGGGTGGAGCGGGTGGTGGAAGCCGCACGCGAGACGGTGGAGGCCTTCCAGGGCTTGACGGACTTCCGCGTGGGCTCGTTGGAACTGCGCGAAACCCCCATCGGACGGACCCTGGGACAAGCGGCCGACTGGCTGACAGAGAAACTGCAGCAGGCCGAGCGGGTGTTGGAGGGCCCCGGGTCGCGCGCCGGGGCCGAAACCGGGGCCCAAGGCGAGGCTACCTCCGGCCGCCCCACGCCGCCCGTGCCGCCGCGGATTCCCGGGCTCAAACTCCGCAGGCCCTGAAGGCGCGGCCGGTCCGAAGACAGGCCGCCATCAAGAGGCAAGTAGTTCCTGCACGGAGACGCCACGCAGCTCGAAGAGCCGACGGATGACGTCCTCGATCAGGTTGTTCGGACAAGACGCCCCGGCCGTGATCCCGACCGTGACGGGGCCATCGGGCAGCCAGTTCCGGGTCTCGATTTCCTCGTGCCGTTGCAGGCTGTAGTGACGGATCAGGTCGGACGAAACGAGTTTGCTGGCGTTCTTGATGAAATAGGTGGGCAGGCGCGCCTCACCCATCTCGGCCAAGTGGGACGTGTTCGAGGAATTGTATCCCCCGATGACCAGCAGCAGATCCAGCGGCTCCTGCAGCAGCTTTTCCAGGGCATCCTGCCGGTCCTGGGTGGCCCCGCAAATGGTGTCGAAATAGCGAAAATGCTTGTGGAGATTGGCCTCTCCGTATTTCTGGATCATCGCGTTGCGCAGGCGGCGCTGCACTTCCTCCGTCTCGCCCCGGAGCATGGTGGTCTGATTGGCCACGCCGATGGCTTCGAGATGGACGTCGGGGTCGAACCCCTCGGAGTAGGCTCCGGCGAACTTGCGCAGGAATTCCTCCTTGTTGCCGCCGTGCACGATGTAGCGGCAGACGTAATCCGTTTCCTCGAGGTTGTAAACGACCAGGTAGTGCCCGTGGCCGTAGGCGCGGGCCTGCGAGCTGGTGGCCTTGGTCTCCTCGTGCCAGGCCTTTCCGTGGATGATGCTGGTGACCCCCTCGCGCGAGTATTGACGCACCCGTTTCCACACGCTCATGACGTCGCCACAGGTCGTGTCCACAAACTGGCAGCCGATCTCCTCGAGCCGGCGCCGCGTGGCCACGTCCGTGCCAAAGGCGGGGATGATGACCACGTCGCCGGGCCGGAGGTCGTCCATGCTGGCGTCCTTTTGCGAACCGGTCAGGAACTTGATTCCCATGGCGCGGATCTGGTCGTTGACCTCCGGGTTGTGAATGATCTCGCCCAGGATGTAGAGGGGGCGGTCCGGAAAGACCTTGCGGGCGGCGTAGGCCAGGTCGATCGCCCGCTCCACCCCGTAACAAAAGCCGAATTCCTTGGCCAGTTTGACCGTCAGGCCCCGGGCGGAGAGCTGGTGACCGCGGGCGCGAATGCGCTCGACCAGTTCGCTGCGATAATGGGACATGACCTGCGCCTGCACCGCCTCCATGATGTCGGGGCGGCGCAGATTGATCTTCCCGGCCGTTTGCGTTGTGGATTCTGCCATCGGCAACAACCTTAGCACAGTCCGGACCGCGGTCGAGTGCGCGGATCGAACCCGGCAAGGGCCCGAAACACTCCGGCGGAAGAGGCGGTTTCCCCGCCGGGCATGCCATCGCAGGCCCCGCGTTGGACGATCTGGCGCCCTGCTCGGGGAAGACAGGGGCGGTCCGCCACGGCCGAAGCCTGCAGCGCCCGAGGGACCTCCGGCCACTTGCCAGACCCCAGCCCGGTCCTCGCAGCGCCAATCCCGACCGCCGTGGACCACTCATCGTTTTGTGAACCTGGCAGGCTCCCCAACGCGAGAACCCGGCCGCAGGCGTGGGACCGTCACGCTCTTCGTCGCGGTGGGAACCCTTGGCGGGCGGAGCCTTCCCCGGGTGCCGGAAGATAGTTCCCGCGGTTTCAGGTGCCGGGACAGGTCGGGCGGGGCGTCGCTGCAGGATTTGGTTTGTCGACGTGACCCGGTGGCGGGGCCGAAAGAGATTGTGTGGGACGCGTGGTTGAGCGGGCCCGCGCTGGGGCGCGGGCGGTGGACAGTGAGGGTTGGGCGGAACGAATGCGGCGGGCTTGGCCAGATGCACTGAGCTGGCGGGTCATGAATTCCGAGGGCTCCGTGGCCACGCCCCGGTACGATTCCAGTGCGCATCCATTGGATGGGCCGGACGCCTGGTTGCCGGCGGGAGCACATACCGGTGGCGTGGGAGAGGAGGGGGATCATCGAGTTGGAACGGCCCGGCACGCTCCAGGGCGGCGGCACCCCGGGTGCTCTGGCACTGGACCACAAATCCTGTGAAAACGTCTTGGTGCCGGAGATCATGCTGGACGGGTTCCTCGGGTTCCGACGGCGGGCCGAGGGAGTCGAGTTGCCTCCGCGCCTGCCGCGGGACCGACCGGAACTTGCGGTGAACCGCATCCGATTTTTGGACCTCAGGTTCCGGATTGCGGTGTCGCGACACCAACGGGAGATTCAGACGGAGGGCCGTGCTGCCGAACCGTTGTGGTTGAGGTCACCGGAGGGGCCGTGGTGCAGGACCCGGCGCGGTCTTGACGGCAATCCGATGAGCGGTCATCCCGGGTGGTGGACAAGGGCCGGACCATGTGGCGGATGGCCCGGCCACCGCGTGGAGTGCCGCAGTGGGAGCGGCCAGAGGGCCGGGAAGATCGATTCCAACGATGAAACATCAAGGCGGTTGCAAACGGGCGTGTGGCCTGTGGCTGCGCGTGGTCTTCATGATCGGCGGGTTGACAGTGGCTGCCGACCTTCCGGCCGCGCAGCCTCCCGCAGCTTCCGAACCGCCGCAGGTTTCGGACCGACCGGCCCGTCCGGATGAAATCGGGTACCGCCCAAGGGAGGGAGAGGTCGTGCCATTGAATCCTCCCGCGTTCACATGGTTGGTGGACCGCGGAGCGACCCGGTGGGCGGTTCAATGGAGTCGAGAGCCCGACTTTCGGAAGGCCGAGACCGCCGAGGACCTGCCCTTCAATGTTTACGTACACGCACGCCCCTTGGAGGCCGGCCGTTACTTTTGGCGTTACCGTTTCGTGACCCAGGAGGGCCGGACCTCCACTTGGAGCCGGGTGCGATCCTTCGTAGTGCCCACGAATGCTGTCGTTTTCCCCATGCCGACGCGGGCTGAACAACGGGCCCGGCTGCCTCAGGGACGGCCCCGGTTGTTCCTGCGCCCGGAGGATTTGTCCCGTCTGCGGGAGTGGGCGAAGGGGCCTGGCGCAGCCGAGTTCGCGACCTTGCGGGCCGCGGCGGATCGGTACATCGAAGCCGGCCCGACGCCGGAGCCCGAACACCTGGGCTCGATCAACGACCGGAGCAATCGGGAAATGGTGCGTTACTGGTGGCCCAACCGGGAACAGGCGCTCCGCGCCTGTCAGGAAGCCGAGACCATCGCCTTCGTCTATCTGATTACCCGTGAACCCAAGTACGCCGCGGCCGCACGGCGCTGGATTCTTCACCTGGCCTCGTGGGATCCGGACGGTCCCACCAATTTTCGCCTCAACTGCGAGGCCGGCAAAGTGATGCTGCACCGCCCCTCGCGCGCCTACGACTGGGCCTGGGACGTGCTCACGGAATCTGAGCGGGAACAGGTCCGCCAGGTAATGGCTCGCCGGGCCCGGGATGCGTGGAACAGCGGCGAAGTGGGACGCGGCGTCGGCCATTTGGAGCGGCCATTCAGTTCGCATGGCAACCGCACCTGGCACAAACTGGCCGAGACCGCCATCGCCTTTTACGGGGAGATCCCGGAGGCGGAAACCTGGTTGGACTACGCCGTGCACAAGTTTTACGCGGCCTATCCGGTGTGGGCGGACGACGACGGGGGCTGGCACGAGGGCCTGAGCTACTGGGCCGGTTACATGGGGAAGATTGTCTGGTGGTGCCAGGTGGCCGAAGCCGCCCTCGGCATCGACAGCTTCCGAAAACCGTTCTTCTCCCGCGTGGGTGAATACGCGCTGTATGTGGCGCCGCCGGGCTCACCCAACATGGGGTTCGGCGACCTGTCCCATAACACGCCTTCGCGGAGCTGGGGTGCGTTTTTGGAGTATTTCCTGCGGCGCGGCGGACACCACCCGGACGCGGCGCACGCTCCCGAATGGCGTTGGTGGGCGGAGCAGTGGCGGATGCAGCCGGCCGAGGGTGTGCTCGGCTTCCTGTATCGCGCCACCCTGGCCCCGTTGCCCGGAGCCCGGCCCCCGACGAATCTGCCGGTGTCCAAGGTGTTTCATGGCATCGGCGTGGCCAGTCTCCATACCACGCTGCTGGACAGTGCGGACGACGTGCATGTCCTGTTCAAGTCCAGTCCCTTCGGATCGCAGAGTCACGGACACAATCCGCAAAACAGTTTCCAGTTGAACGCCTTTGGCGAGGCGTTGCTGACCACCTGTGTGTATCGCGATCTCCACGGCAGCCCGTTTCACACGCGCTGGGCGTGGAGCACGCGGGCGCACAACGCCGTGTTGGTGGATGGCGAGGGCCAGGTGCCGCACTCGGCCATGTCCACGGGGCGGATCGTGAAAGCGATCCTGACTCCCGCCTGGGATTACGTGGAGGGCGACGCCGTGGGCGCCTACGGAGGCCGGCTGACACGGGCGCGACGGAAACTTTTGTTCGTGAAACCGGACCTCGTGGTCTTGTGCGACGATCTGGCAGCGCCGCGACCGGCGACCTTCCAGTTCCTGCTCCATGGCCTGAGTCCGTTCCAAGTGGACGAGGCCGCGGGCCGGCTGCGACTGGAACGGCCGCGCGCCCGTTTGACGGCGCAGTATCTTGCGCCCGTGCCGCTGCGGTTCCGTCAATGGGACGGCTACGAGCCGCCACCCGACCGGGCCTTCCCGAACCAGTGGCACGTGGAGGCGTCCACGCAAGAGACCCGGGATCGCATCCAGGTCCTCACAGTGTTGCAAGTCGCCCGCCCGGGCGGAGAACCCTCGTGGGGAGAAGCGGAGGGGATCTGGTCGAAGAGCGCCGTCGGGGTGCGGCTGCGCGGGCCGTCGGGCGATCTCTGGCTGGGCTTTCGTCTGGGCGACGAAGGCCGCGCGGAGCTGGGCCCGGTCCGGTTCGACACCCCGGTGATCGTGCAGCGCGAGGGCAGGTGAAGGAGTCTCTCCGCGCCGATCCAGCGAGATCGGCGAGGGCTCTCCCGTGGGAAAACGAAGGCGCCGTTCGATCCGAGGCCGAACCGGCGCCTGCTTTGAAATGCGCGAACCGGGCGAAGAAGGATCAGCGGACCAGCTTGCGGCGCAAGCCCCAAACGCCCAGGCCCAGCAGCGCAAGGGCTGCTGCGGAAGGTTCCGGAATTGGCGCGATGATCCCGATGAGGGTGGTTGTGCCGCCGTTGAAACGAGTGTCACCGTTGGCGGTCAGGAAAGGAGCCTCCGGAATCGGCGTCCAAACGCCGTCGTCGTCGGTCACGGCAGCAATCAGACTGAGGCTGCCGATGTCCCAGTACTCGACGCGCCGGATCCCGTTGGCCAGGTCGTTGGGCACGTAAGCACCCCAGCGGCCGGCAGTGACGTTGGTGTGCCACAACGTTGAGGGCACATCCGCGATCCCGTCGGGTTCGACCCACGTGGCCCAAATGGGCCGGCCGGCACCGGCGACGTTGTCGTAAAGCAGCACCATGGTCTCGCCCGGGGCCCCGAGGGAATCGCCCACCAGGAACGTGGCCTGGTTGGCACCTTCGGCAGTGCCCGGACCAAGCATCAGGAGCGTGCTGGTGGTGTAAATGTTGCCAGCGACGCTCGTGCCGCCCGCCCCGTCATTGAAAACCAGGCCAAAGCGCACCTCGTTCCCCACGGCGAATCGGTTGTTGCCCGTGGGCACCAGGGCAAACCACCCGGAGTAGGAGCCGGAGGCGTCCGTGGTGAACTCGGAATACCGATTGGCCATCGCAAACTCGTCATTGGCGAGCAAGGATCCCCCCAGTCCCTTTTGCGTCGTATACCCCTGGATGTAGCCCGCATTGTTGGCGACGGAGTTGATCCCGAAGTAGTTCCCCGCACCGGTTCCGGTGGGAACGTTTGTGTCACCCGAGACGTAGTATCGATAGGTTGCGTTGGGCTGGAGACCGCTGATGGTCAGCCATGCCGCGCTCGGGGCCCGCAGCGCGGTGCTGTTACCGTTGATGCCGTAGCGGGGCAGCGCCACTTCGGTGAGGGTTTGCGCCGTCAAACCGGTGGCCGACAGCGCGAGGATCAGTGGGAACCATCGGATCGTTTTCATCGCAGACCTGGATCTGGAGTGGTTTCGTTTGACTTCCGATGGCGCTATTGAACGCCGACCGAAGCCGACTGGCAAGGCAAACCGGACGGCAGTCAGGTGACGGTTTCATTACAATGGAAACCGGCCGGTGGGCGGTGTGTAAGGAATCCTGCCGCTCCTTTCCGTGGTGGACCGAGAACAGGGTCCCGGTCCCTGGTGTGCGAAGACCGGGTGGGCTTGGGCCCGACAGATTCCGGGGCTTGCGCAACGAGAGCAGGGCTGCGGAGCGACGACCGCAGGCCCAACGTCGCCAATCAGAGCCGGGCAGTCTGGCGATCTTCGAACCGCGGCTGCCCCAGCCCGGCAGGCCAGGGCAGTCGCTGCCTCGAGGGACGGGAAACTGTCGGGGACCGGCTCCGGCACCGAAGAGGGTCCGCCCGCGGGCGGGAACAGAGGGTTCGCACCTCCGCCTCGAGCCCCAGGGCCGAGCCCGACTGCTGCGCGGCAAATGCTTGCCGCCGGACCTGGAGCGGGAGGATGTTTGAGCCGAAAAGGGAGCATCGCCATGTTGGAATCGATCTGTCCCGTTACAGGCCGGCTGGTGCGGCGGGTACCGACGATGTCTGGCGAAGAAGTGGAGCGTCGCCTCCGGAACGCGGTGCGGGCCTTCGAGCAATGGCGCCGCATGGAATGGCCCGAACGGGCCGGAGCGTTACGGGCTTTGAGCGGGGCCCTTCGATCGCGGGCCGCCGAGCTGGCGCGCCTGATGGCGGAAGAGATGGGCAAACCGGTGGTGCAGGGACGGGCCGAGGTGGAAAAATGCGCCTGGGTCTGCGAGTTCTATGCCGAGCACGGTGCGGCTTTCCTGCAGCCCGAGTCGGTGGCCACCGAGTGGCGGCGCAGTTATGTGGCCTTTGAGCCGCTGGGACCGATCCTCGGCATCATGCCGTGGAATTTCCCCTTTTGGCAGGTGTTTCGCGCGGCGGCGCCGGCCCTGGCCGCCGGCAACGTCTTTGTCCTCAAGCATGCGTCGAATGTGCCGGGCTGTGCGCTGGCGATCGAGGAACTGGCCCTGGCCGCCGACCTGCCCGAGGCCACCCTGCAGGTGTTGATGGTGGGCGCCGCCCAGGTGGAGAACCTGATCGCCCACCCTGCGATTCGCGGCGTGACCTTGACGGGCAGCACATCGGCCGGTCGCACCGTGGCGGCACGAGCGGGCGCCATGCTCAAAAAGACCGTGCTGGAACTCGGGGGCAGCGATCCCTACGTGGTTCTGGAGGATGCCGACCTGGACCTTGCGGCCGAGACCTGTGTGAACGCGCGGCTGATCAACACGGGACAGAGCTGCATCGCAGCCAAGCGATTCATCGTCGTGGAGGCGGTCCGTGCGGAGTTCGAGGCACGCGTGGTGGAGCGCATGCAGGCCCGGGCGCCGGGCGATCCCTTGCAGGAGACCACGGCTTTGGGACCGCTGGCACGGCGAGATTTGCGAGACGACTTGCACCGGCAGGTGGAACAAAGTCTGGCATGCGGCGCGCGGCGACTTTGCGGGGGAACCATCCCCGAGGGACCGGGGGCGTATTACCCATGCACCGTCTTGACCGATGTACGCCCCGGGATGCCGGCGTTCGATGAGGAGACCTTCGGCCCGGTGGCGGCCGTCGTGCCGGCGCGAGACGAGGCGGACGCGCTGCGGTTGGCGAACCAGAGTCCCTTCGGATTGGGCGCAGCCATTTTCACCCGCGACGTGGACCGGGGCGAGCGCCTGGCGCGCGAACACCTGGAAGCAGGGGTCTGCTTCGTGAACGATTTTGTGCGATCCGACCCGCGCCTCCCCTTTGGAGGGATCAAAGACTCGGGGTACGGACGCGAGCTGGGCGTCTTCGGCCTGCGGGAGTTTGTGAACATCAAGACGGTGTGCGTGCGGTAAACCCCGGGACGCACAGGCCCCAGAACCGAGGGAGGACCGCGCAGAAAGCCGTTTGGCGTGAGGAGCAAAGTTCAGGGGAAGGGACCGTAAGCAGCACACCCGCCGGCGTCTCAGCTGCTCTCCACGATGCCCAGTTCGCGGAGGGTGCTTCGGAGCCAGGCCAGGGACTCCTCGAGCATGGGGCCACCGGCGCCCTCGCATTCGATGCTCAGAACGCCGGTGTAGCCGGCATCGCGGAGCAGGCGCAGACAACGCCTGATGTTCTCCGCATTGACCCCCTGGCCCAGCGGACAGTGACTGACGGCGATGCCGGTCAGTCCCCCGCGGAGGGATCGGGCCAAAGATTCTGAAACGTCTTTCACATGGACATGGCTGACGCGCGGCAGAAAACGGGCCAGAAAATCCGCCGGGTCCTGCCCGGCAATGAACGTGTTTCCCGTGTCCATGTTGAGGCGGAGACAGGCACTGTCGCTGAAGGCGAGCATCTCGGCCAGGTACCCGGGGCGGGTCGTGAAATAACCATGGGGTTCGATGTTGACGATCACCCGGTGCGCTTCCGCCACCCGGAGGATTTGTTGGTAACTGCGCCTCATCTGGGCCATCACTTCCGACTCCGTCATGCCTTCCGGGGCGTGCAAGCCGTCCGTGGTGTCCACGCAGGGACAGCCGGCATGCGCCGCCCAGGCAATGGCCTTCATGACATACGGCACGCCCCGCAGCGGCCCGTCCTCCTGCGACAGCGGGAAGGCGGCATCCACCTGCGAGAAGCGGACACCGTATCTTTCCATTTTGCGCCGAAGCAGCACGGGGTCTTCATAGAGGGCCACGTGCGGCTGATAGCCCAGACCGTGAATCCAACTGACGCCGTCGATGAGACCGCACTCGATCCAGTGCACCTGATGGCGCTGTGCCCACTCCAGACACTTGTCGAAGGACCAATAAGCGGAGTTGAACGCGTCGGTGTGGAACCCAATTTTCACGGCTCTTCCCTTTCCCTTTGCGCCGGTCATGGCTGCGCGAGCGGCAGGCCAACTCCCCCCTCGCTTCCGGGGAGGAAGCGAGGGGTTTCCCGCCGAGCATGTCCTGCTCGGTTTCGCCTGCCGTTCCGACGGCAGCCGGGTGGATGCCGGCTGTGTTTTCCGTCCCTGACACCGGGTGCGGCTCATTGCCGGACCCGGAAAAACTGGCGGACCTGTTCGATGGGCAGGGTAACGCCGGAAGAGGCGTCGGGCACCTCGCTCCAAGGGCCGGTGATTTCCGGGGCTCGTTCCAGTCTCCCCCCGCCGCTCCATTGGAGCGTGATCTGGTTGCCATTCCGGCGGATGAAAAGGCGCGGGCCCGCGAAGATCGGCTCAAAATAGAAGGTGCCGGCGGCATAGCGGTTCACCGGCCCCGTATCGGGCGTGGCCGGGAACTGTCCCGCAGGGCCGTACCTTCCGGAACCGACGAAGATCAGCGACCCACCGCTGAAGACCTGGAGATCGGGCAGACCCTGGGCGTTGCTGAAGTACCGCTCGTCTCCGCGCTCGTCCGACCCGTAGCCCGAGACGGCGATGACGCCTTTGAAGCCGGCCGGCAGGACCAGGGGTTCCGGCAGGGGCTTGAATCGGCTGCTGTCGCGCAGGGTGCCTGGGTCTTCGGGGGTGAACTCCAGACTCGCCAGGGCCTGGCGCGTGTCGCGGTCATACAGCACCGCCAACAGGGGCAGATAGAGCCCGTCGGCCCCGTCGTCGTACACGCCCAACTCGGTGATCCGAACGGGCCGGGCCACGTCGAAGTCCATCCCCAGGGACCCGCTGAAGGTGCCGGCGGCCGCCAGACCGACCGGCACGATGTAGGCCACGCCGGCCTGGCGCGGATTGGGCGTGGAACGCACCAGATTCGAGTCCCGGCTCTCCTGACCGCCTTCCGCGACCGCGCGGATTTTGTAGAAGACCTCGACACCGTTTTGCAGGCCGGTGTCACGGAAGGTGGTGTGCGAAGTCTCGGCCACCGTGACAAAGGGCCCCTCGGGATCCGTCGCGCGCAATACCCGATATTTTACGGCGGGCAAGGGATTCGTGATGGCCGACCAGAAAAGGGTGACGGCGGCGTCCTCGTAGGGGACCACGACGAACAACGTGGGAGTGCCGGGCCGCTCGGGGGGGAGCACCTCGTACTCGAAGGTGCCCGCCGAAAACCTCGCCGCCGGTCCCTGGTCGATGACACTGGGGAAGACTCCGGCGAGCGAAGCCCACCGACTCGATCCCACGAAGCGAATCGACCCGTTCCCGTCGTGCAGGGACCAGATGATGGCGTTGGTGTCCCCGTGCGAGTTGAGCAAACGTTCCTCGGCTCCGTAGCCGTCGGCCTGAATCACGCCCTTGAATCCGGCCTCCAGCCGCAGGGGAGATTCCAGTTCCTTGAATCGCATCCCCTCGATGAGCACGCCTTCGCCCGGCGCAAAGCCCACTTCGGCCAGCACCTCCTCGGTTTCGCGATTGAAGATCCGGGCGGTGAGCGGCCGTTTCAGACCGTCGGCGCCGTCATCGAACACGCCCAGCCGCTTGATGACAATGGGGTTTTCCACGTCGAAATCGAGACCCAGAGACCCCCCGAAGGCCTGATTGCCGCGGGCCGCAGGGGTGAAGTAGGCAATCCGATGGTTCGAGGCCAGCACATAGGGCGCCGTGCACCAGATGTCGGAATCCGGTCCCGGCCGACCGTTGGAGGCGATGGCGCGCACCTTGTAACACAGTTCCACCCCATTGGTCAGATCGAGGTCCAGGTAATTCGTGGACGACACGCTGGCCAGGGTCACGAAGCTGTCTGTGCCGGCCGGCGCGCGCAACACCTCGTAGCGCACCGCGGGCACCGGGGACGTGACTGCCAGCCAGAGCAGCAGCACTTGACGATCCCCCGGCCGGGTTGTGAGCACCGGTTTTCCGGGCGTCACGGGCGGCGTGGTCTGAAACTCGAACGTACCCGCCGCATACCGGGCAGCCGGCCCCTGGTCCACGTCGTCCGGAAAGGCCCCCGGCGTCGTGCCCCAGCGGCTGCTGCCGACAAAGGCCAAAGAACCGTCGCCGTCCTGCGTGGTCCACACAATGTTGGCCGGGTCGTTGAGTCGGTTGCGCAATCGTTCGCCGGCTCCGTAGCCTTCAGCCGTGATGGTGCCCTGGAACCCGATCTCCAGGCGAATGGGACTGGACAGCGACTTGAACCGGCTGCCCCCCACCAGTTCGCCGGGATCGTCCGGGGTGAACTCGATCGAGGCCAGCTCCGTCTGGGTGGAGCGGTCCCACAATCGCGCGGTCAGGGGGAGAGTCAGCCCGTCCGAGCCGTCATCGAACACACCCAGCCTGGTGACGAGGATGGGGTTGTTGACGTCGAAGTCCATGCCCAGCACGCCTCCGAATTCCTGATTGCCCTGGGTCCCGGCGGGCACCACGTAGGCGATGAACGTCGCCTGGCCCGAGGCGGTCGACGGCAGGGCGAGCAAGGCTACCAGGGCGGTTGCCAGGGTGGAGACCAAAGCGTCCCGGCCAAGGGGACGCCCGCGCAGGACCCCGCGGGTCCGATGGTTCGAGGTTGCAGTGTTCATGGTTGCATGGGGTTGGAGTTGAACAACGTGGGGTTAAAGGGGTGTGGTGGGCGGTGGTTGGTCGGAGTCCCAACCTTCGAAGCTGTGGTTGAGCCACCAGTCGGTTTCCCTGGGATTGCCGCGGATGCGTTGGGCGCTGTTGTCCGCCTTCACCACGTTCATGCCGTTTTCGTGCGGCATGTTTTGCGCCCGATGATAGGGAATCTCCCAGATGAGGACGGCCTTGCTGGGATTTCGTACATCACTGGCTCTGCGGCCGCTGATCGGTCTGTTCAAGGCGTAGGCGCGTTGCCAGGGATCATAGTAGATGTGCGACCAAACATAGCTGACGCCGTCGTTGTCATAGAAAAAGTCCCGGCTGAAGACGTCGTCATAAGATCCGCGCAACACGATTTTGGCCCGGAGTCCCGAGGGGCAGGCGTAGAGGCCGTGGAGGGGCTGATAATTGGGGCGCGGCCCCTGGGGCTTGACCGGATTCGGCCCCAGGTACGGCTCGAACATTTCGGGCATCCACTTGTCTCCGATTCGGTATTCGAGCCCCCAGGCCCTGCCCCAGTTGAGCATGCGCGGGATGCGGTTGTCGAAGTCGCCGGCATAGAGGGCGGAGGCCAGCCCCATTTGCTTGGCGTTGTTGAGACAATAAACGCGGTAGGCCCTGGATCTCGCCCTGGCCAGGGCGGGCAACAGCATCGCCGCCAGGAGGGCGATGATGGCGATGACCACGAGCAGCTCGATCAAGGTGAAGCCGCGGCGGCTCCGGGGCGGGGTCGTGGGACGGCAGCCGATTGGCACGCCGCGACCGGGTCTGGTTGGAGGGGGACGGTACTGCATACTGTTCGGTATGGAGGGGGAGCCAAATGTACTGGTCAGTATGGTTCGCAGCAGGAGCTCCCGCTGCCGGGGCAAGCACCGGAAGTCAGCCGTTTCGGGATGGCTTCGGGGCCGGGAAGCCGAGGATCTCCTTCAGACCTTCCACCAGCCGTTCTTCTTCCGTGGGAGAACAGATCTCCGGTTCGAACAACGCCCGCAGCTTGATGCCCTCCATGGCGGCCAGCATCAGATTGACCGCCTGCTCGGCATCCGCCACGTGCACCGCGCCGGCCACGGCTGCGGCCCGCACCAGCCCGATGTAGAACTCCCGGACGCTGTCGTAGAACTGCTGCCAGCCCCGGCGCAACTCCGCATCATGGACGGCCGAAGTGAAGATCTCCATGGTGAAGACACGGTTGGCCTGGTCCATGAGGCAGGTGCGCACGGCCACGCGCAGGGTGTGCTCCAGGCGCGCGGCGGGGTCGGTGACGCCTGCCAGCGCCTCGTTGATCCGGCGCTGATACATGCGGTAGTAGTGCGCGCAAGCGGCGTGGATCAGTTCCCGCTTGGAATTGAAATGCCAGTAGAGACTGCCCTTGGTGACGCCGGCATGCGCGGCGATTTGGTCGAGATTGACCCCGTCGAAGCCCTTTTCGGCAAACAACGCGAAGGCGCTGGCGGCCAGCTTGGCCGGCATCCGCCGATCCGCCCGGGCACGAGGCGATGGGAGGCGAGCCTTCACGCAGGCGACAAAATACCGATCGGTATGGCGTTGTCAAGCGGCTTTTGTTGATGGTTCGGATTCCGCTCCGTCTCGGCAGGGGCTCCGGGCAAACCAGGTCTCTCCCGTCGCGAGGCCGTGATCCCTCGACATGTTCGCAGGGCGCGTTGCCCACATCCGGGTCGCCCGGCCGGCGCGTCTCGGATTCGCGGGTGCGGCAGGGCTGCGGCGCGAGCCGTCCACAGGGTTTCTCGGGCTCGGCGCGCACCGATCCGGCCGTGGGTCTCTTGGGAGAGCCGGGCTCTGGCGGGCAAAAAGCGCCGGGCTCGGATGTGTGTGGGCTGAGGGCCAACACTGGCTGCTGCACTTGGACGGGGAGTTCTCCCAAAGAAGCCGGGCTGCGAGATCGGAGCCTTCTTGTCGGCGGCTTGCAGGCCGTACAGAGGGGCACAGGCCTGATCGGCTTGGACTCGCAGGGTTGCTTGCGGGCTCAGGGTTCCAGGCGCGCCCGCCAGAAACGCTGCGGGGCGGTCGGCTCGACGGGCAGTTCCAGGGTCCAGAGACCGTCGGTGGGCTGGTTGGTCGCCACGGCCACCCAATGGAGCAGGTTGGAGGAGCTTTCCAGTACGTGGAGGACTCCGGGTGGGCCGATGGTTTCCAGTTGCCAGCGGAACGGATCGGACGTTCGCGTCAAGCCCAGCCGCGGCGGTTCGAGCGGCGCCGGGTCGAAGGTCCACAACGTCAGGGAAAGCGGCGGGCACAGATTCGTCAGCACTGGGCCGTCCACGGCGGCCTCGAACCGGGTCAAATCCTGCGCGGCGGCCGGACCGTTTGTCCGGGCGGCCTCGTCCTGAGGGATCCCGTAAAAATGCACCGTGGCGGAGCTGCGGGGGCGGAAGCCCCGGATTTCGAGCCGGGCGGTCAGAGGGGTTTGCGTCGTTTTGTTGAGCAGCAGGACGGTGAGACTGCCGTTGGTGCGGCGGGCGGCGTGGGCGGCCAGCCAGGGGGATTCGGAAGTGGCCTCCACAATGGCATCGCCCGCGCGGGCAAAGAGGGACATCAGCTTCGCGGCATAAAAGACCGGGTGACGCGTGGCGGGCCCGTTGATCATGCCGAGGTCGCCATAGGTGCGCCACCCGTAGAGGGTTTCGTCGAAGGCACCCTGCGTGTCGGTGCCGTTGCGGAGGTTCCACCAGACGAAGGCATTGAACTCGGTGCGCATGAGCCGGCCGAGGCTGTCGGCGTAATACAAGGCATTGACCAGGCTGGTGGATTGGCTGCCCTGGGAACCGGCGTCGATGTTGTTCTCGGTGACCACCAGTTCGATCTGCTCCCCTCCGGGGCCGAAGTAATCCTCGATTTGCCGACGGAGATCGGCCGCGTCTGCGGCCCATGTTTCCGTCGAGAGCAGGGCCATGGCATCGCTGACCGGAATGTGCAGGGGGTTTTCCGGGGTCCACTGGGGGTAATGATGGTGCACCAGGAAGTCGGGGCGCACGCCGAGGTTGCGCAGGGCGGTGAGCAGCCGCGGGGTCCAGCCGTAGCGGCTCTGCCCGGTCCGCAGGTTGACGCCGGGAAAGTCGCGGTAATCGTTGTCGTAACTGTCTTCACCGGGCACGGCGACCACGCCCACGCGGATGGTGGGATCGACGGCTTTCATTTGCCGGATGTACTCGGCGGCGCGCACGGCATACGTGTAGGCGTCGTGCGGGCGTGCGTTGGTGTCGTATTCCCACGGGCCATAACATTCGTTGCCGATCTCCCAGTAACGAATCCCGAAACGCCGGGTTACGTTTGCGTACCGCACCCAGGCCGCGGCTTCCTCGGGGGTGCCGCTGCCGTAGTTGACCGTGATGAAGATTTCGGCGCCCAGGTTGGTGGCCACGCTCATGAATTCGTCGAAGCTCGTCTGCCACTGCCAGGTGTTGGTGAGGGTGCGGTTCGACTGCCAGTGGTACTGGTCGGAAAGGGATCCGCCCGGGAAGCGCAGTGTGGTGATGCCCGCTTCGCGCAGCAGGGCGACGGTGCGCTCTCGTTCGGGGGTGTTGTCGGCAAAGTCTCCGTCCCAGATCACGGCATTCACTCCGAACCAGCGGGTGTCCGCGACACGGACGATCCGCGCAGCGTCCACAGCGACTTGAACGGGCGAAGGCGCGGGCCTGGCGGTCAGCGACATGTCGTCGATGTAAAAGCTGCCGGAAGTGCCGTTGGCGCGAAGTTGCAGGGTGATGCGGTGGAGGTTGGTGCTGGAGGCCTTGCCGAGGGCGCTCAAGGGGACGACAAACTGGCGCCATTGATGGGCGGGCAGCGGATGGGGCAACACGTAGGCGGGGCCGGCGCCCGCGTCGTCCTCGGCCAGCACCTGCAACCGTTGTCCGCCGGTGGTGCCGCCATGGGCCCAAAAGACAAGGCTCTCGTACAGGCGGGCGTCGAAGGGATCGCGCCGAAACGAGAGGCCCGGCCACTGGGCGGCGTTTCCGGTGGCGCGAATCGCGGCGGTCCCCCGGTGGACCACGCCGGTCTCGAAGAGGTCACGGTCGATCCAGCTCCAATCGGCGAAGCCGTTGACGAGTCGATCGGTGTAGATCCAGAGTGGCGCCTGGCCGCGGGCCGCGGAAGCACCCAGGAGAATCAGGAGCAGGGGCCAAATCATCGGGTCACGCCTTCGAGGGAGAGGTTCTGGATGCGTGGAGACCGGGGTGTTCGGGCGTCGTCCTGATCGCAGGCTGCACGGCTCAATGACCAATCGGATCCGGGTGGGTGGGACTTGAGGTTCTGCGATGAACCCGGGTGCCGCCAGCCCGCCGAGAATGAAGCACGGGAGGGTGGCCCGTACCACCCTCCCGTGTTACATCTCGGCTCCAACCGGGCCACTCGCCCGGGCGTGGAGGGCCAGTTACTGCAGTGGCCTCACGACGACCGCGCTACTGGTGCCGGTCTTGGTTGGATCATCCACGCTGGTGGCGGTGATGGTCCAAGTGCCTTCGGAGCCGAAATAGGCACCTGCGAAGGTGACCGTGCCGTTGACCATTGCGGCGTCGGGCGGGAACACCGCCATGGTGTCGTCACTGCTGAGATGAATCACGTGATTGATGCCGCGCACGGGATACCAGTTGTCGTCCACGGCCATGACCACCACATCGAAGGGTGTCCAGGCCATTTGCGGCGTCGGCGTACCGGTTTTCCCGGTGGGCGTGCCGGGCGCTGCAGTTTCTCCGGGCAGCAGCACGAGCAGTTTGCTGAACACGCGCTTGCCCAGGGCAAGGAACAGCGAGGAGGAACTCGGCAGGTTCTCCGTGGTCAGCAATACTTGTCGCGCCCCGCCCAGGGCAATCGGAGGCCCGGCGGCCAGTTCGAGCCACGGGCTGGCCGTGAGGTTGGTGCGGGCCATTACGATGGCATCGGAATCTGCCGGCAGGGTCCAACGGAACCAATAGCGCGCGGTTGGCGGCACGACCAGCACGCCGGCGGCGTTCTCGGCGGCGATGCCCCAAAGTTCGGTGTTCAGGCCGGAACCGGAGAAGTCGTCGTCCAGCGGGGTGGGCACGCCAGTGATTTGCACGCGCGAGAGAACCACCGATTTGCCCAGGTTGGCGAAGGAGTTGGGCTGGGCACCCACGTGGACCGCCACCGGCCCGTTGAAGTATTGGACCCACTCGGCCGGAATGGTGAAGTTGGTGGACGTGCCACTGGGCGTCAGGATCGTGACGTCGGTGTTGTTGTTGAAGATGACCTGCCAGGTGCCCTCGTCTTGTTCACTGTACACCGTGGCCAGTGTGCCGTGGCTCCAAAGCATGCTGTTGCCCGAGCCCTGGTTGGTCTTGACCATGAACCGGGCACTGGCACCCGGACCGGCTCCGCCGGAGATCTGAACGAACACAATGTTGGTGGCGTTCCAGTCGATGGCCGCGTCGCCCACGCCCCAGGGCAGGTTGTCCTGCGTCGGGGCCAGGAAGATGTGCGCCTGGAAGCCATTCCAGCCGCCCTCGGGACGTTTCTTGATGGTGACTGAGTAGGTGACGGGTCCGGGAGCCCCCACCCAGCCATAGGTGTCGCCACGGGTGTAGATGCTCTGGCGCTGGTATTGGCCGGAACCGGAGGCAATCAAGTTGAGCCCGGTGACCGTGGGCGCGACGGACACCGTGGGCGGGGGCGGCGGGGCCACCGCGGCTTGCAACTCCAGGTTGTCGATCCAGAACGCGATGGTGTGATTGAGGTTGGCCGACGGATCCCAGCGTTTGAAGACCAGCGCCGTGGCTTCTTCAATGCCGGCCAGTTGGGGGTTGATGGGCACATCGATGCGAACCCAACGGTTGGAGGCTTCCTCCGGCACGGTCACCGTGCCCAGCGACACCAAGCGGCCACCATCCCAGTTGGCGCTCTGGGGATGAATGAAAACGCCGAGCCGGTCCCCCGAGGTGTTGAACACGCTCAACGGCATGGACGAATTCTGGCTGTCCCACTTGAGCCAGATTTGGAGGTTCGTGAACAGCGTGAAGTTCACGGGCTTCGCGTTATGCCACGCCCAATCGCCGAAGGACCGCGCGACCACGTACGTGTTCTGTCCCCGAATGGTGTCCGCGGTGATGTACGCAGAGCCGGAGTTCGGGTCGCCGTTGGCGTCCTGACCGGGGTCGAAACTGATGGATCCATTGCCCCACCAGGTGGCCCACCATTGGGAAGGCACGCCGGTGTCGAAAGTATCAATGACGTAATTGGTGTTCTGCGCCTGGAGGCTGCTGGCGGCCAATACCAGAGCGGCCGCACAAGAGGCCCAAACGGACGGTTTTTGCATGGCTTTCATAGGAGGTCTCGGTTCCGGGCATCCCGGGATGCGGGGCCGGACAACAACCGTTCGCCAAAGATGTCGTAAAGTCGACATCTCCGCGCCGGCCGACTTGTCCGTCCGACAGCGTCCATGCGATGCCCGTATGGTTCCGGGTTTGCTTGCTTTCAAGCTACCACTGCTCGGACGGCTGTCATGTCCCCAGAATTCATGACACGCGCGCAGGGCTCTGCGAAGGGCGAGGGGTCCGAGAGGCATTCTGGCAAGCGACGGTCAACCTGCCGGGGCTTCCGACACTTTTGACATTGAGTTGGCTCGAAGAGCACCGTCGAATGGGCCCATGCGCATTTCAAGACGAGGCTTCTTGGCGGCCGGCACCCTGGCCGCCGCCGCACCGGTCCTGGGCTCTCCCGGCCTGTCGGCACGGGCGCCGATTCCGCAACGGCGCATTCGTTTGGGCATTTCCACGTACTCCTACTGGCATTTTCGCAGCGAACGCGTGCCGATCGAACGGGTAATCGAAAAAGCGGCCGATCTGGGCGTCAGCGGCGTGGATGTTCTGCATCGGCAAATGGACATCCCCGAACAGGCGCCCTTGGATGCCGAGGCCCGGGCCTACTTGCGCCGGCTGAAACGGCATGCGTTTCGCAACGGCGTGGATCTGATTTGTCTCTCGACGCACCAGAGTTTCGTCAGTCCCGATCCGGCGGTGGTCAGCCGGAATGTCGAGCACACCCACAAGTGCATCGAAATCGCGTACGAACTGGGCATCCCGTGCATCCGGATCAACACCGGCCGGTGGGGAACGATTCGCAGCTTTGACGAACTGATGGCCAACCGCGGGGTGGAACCCGTGCTGCCGGGATATACGGAGGAGGACGGGTTTCGGTGGTGCATTGACGGGATCGGGCGCTGCCTGGACAAGGCGGAACAGTGCGGCGTGATTCTGGCCCTGGAGAATCACTGGGGATTGGCGCGCACCGCGGAAGGCCTGTTGCGCATCGTGCGGGCGTTGCCGTCGCCCTGGCTGGGCGTGCTCATGGACACCGGCAATTTCTTGGACAACACCTACGAACAGCTCCAGCAGATTGCGCCCCTGACGGTGTTCGTCCAGGCGAAGACCTACCCCGGCGGCGGCGAGTGGTATACCCTCGACCTGGATTATCGGCGGATTGCGCGCATCCTCGCGGAGGCCGGTTACACCGGTTACGTTTCGCTGGAGATGGAGGGCAAGGAAGATCCGGAGACCGCCGTGCCCAAGAGCCTGGCTCTGCTGCGGAAGGCCTTTGGTCTCTAACTGCGCCCTCCGGGAGAGAGCGGGCCCGTCGTCAGAACCGGCACCGCGCCGCCCCGGGGCAGAGCCGTTTGCTTCCGGCCTTTGTCGGCCCCGGAGTTCCCGGGCTCCGGGCGGTGCAGATTTTTCAGCATCCCCTGCACATTTGCGAAATGGGCATGCCTCGACCGCGGGCGTAGGTTGAATCGTGCGGTCCGGCCCAAGGGCCTTATGAACCCGCCCGGCCCGAACCAGCGGGCAGGGTGGCAATACGACCCGGGCCGTCCAAGGTGAGTCGTCATCGTCGAGAGACAACCCATGAGCGCGCAAACCCCGATTCGTCGCTGGCTCTTTCCGCAAGGCATGCTCCGCTACACGTCCTTCCTGTTGATGCTTGGTGCCGGGTTGGCCGCCCGGGCGCAGACGGCGTACTGGACCGGCGGTGCGGGCAACGGGTTCTGGCACGACCCGGGTAACTGGGACCTGGACGGTTTGGGCGTTCCGACCCTGCCCGGGCCAGGGACGAACGTGGTCATCGGAGCGGGCGCGGTCGTGACTTACCTGGAGCCGACGGCCGCCATGCCGGTGGGGCCATTGACCCTGGCCGGCCAATTGTGGGTGTCGGCCCCCGGTCTGGTGGTGGACGGGGCAGGCCTGGCCGGGCTGACCCTGGAGCCTGGCGGCTCGTTGCAGGTGACCGCAGCCGGAGTCCTGGTGGTGACCAACGGAGGGACCCTGGCCTTCAATACCGACAGCAGCTTGTCCCTCGACGGCGGCGCGGTGTTTCTCACGAACCATCCGTCCGGCACGGCCGTGCTCAACATCGGGGTCAACGGCAACAACAACGGCGCGGGTGTAACCAACCGTGGCGGACACCTTGTGACGGAGATCCCCGTGCTGCTTCGGGGCCGGTTCAGTCGGTTCCTGCACCAGGGCGGGCGACTGGAGCTCCGGGCCGGCGGGGGCATTTACGAAGGTTCCAATGACCAGGAACGGCCCTGGCTGATCGACGGAGGGGAGGTGTTCCTGGGCGATTTCAGCATCTCTCGAACCACACCGGCCGGTGGCCTCTTGATCAGCAACGGCAACGTGGTGGCCACCAGTTTGCGCGTGGGCACGCACAATTCGCGCGCTTACGCCACGATCTACGGCGGCGCCCTGACGAACACGGGCCTCTTCACGATCGGCGATCGCACCAATGGCGCCACCAGCGGCGATCGTCGCATCCGGTTCCAGGTCCGCGGCGGCACCGTCGTCAGCACCGGCCCGGACGGCATTGTGGTGGGGAACCAGTCCAACACGGGCGTCGCCGGCGACAGCGTCATCGGGGCCACTCTGGAAATCAGCGGTGGTCAGGTGCTGGCGGAAAAACTCACGCTCATCCGCGACGCCACCTTGCAAAACGCGCACGCGACGCTGGCCCTCTCCAATCCGGGCGCAATGTACCTGGGCAGCGGCGGACTGCAGGCCCACGTGGGCGTGGCCAACACGTCCTATCGGGTGTACCTGGCCGGCGGCCTCTTGGGGGCTCTGGCGGATTACGAGATCGGGGCAGATGCGACGCTGGCCGGGGGCGCCACGACGTTTCACACGGCGGATCCCGTCGGACAGCCCCGAAGCATCACCATCGGGGGCACACTGGGCGGCAGCGGCGGCCTGCTCAAGACGGGCTCGGGAGTGCTCGTGCTGAACGGGCCGGCGCCTTACACGGGTCGAACGTTCGTTCGGGAAGGGCGACTGCGGATCGGGCACCCGGAGGCGCTTCAGAACACGCCGGCTTTGGAGCTGTCCGAGGGGGCGGTGCTGGACGTAACCCCGGTGCCGGGATTCACCTGGGCAGGGACGCGGACGTTGAGCGGGCTGGGCCGGGTGGAGGGTGGATTGACCCTGCAGAACGGCGGCATCCTGGCGCCCGGCCTGACGAATCGAGGCGGCCCCTTGGTTGTGAGCGGTTCGCTCACCCTCGGGGAGGGCGCCATCTGCGAGCTGGTTTTGGCCCGGGATCCCAACGCCCCCGACGGCGATCGCGTGGAGGTCGAGGGCGATCTGATCGTGGCCGGCGCGGTCACCCTCGTGCTTTCCGGCGGGGGGCGGCAGGCAGCGTGCACCCGCTGATCCGCTACACGGGAACGCTGGCGGGGGATCTGTCGGCGATCCGACTCTCCGGTTTGACGGGCGTGCTCAGTAACAACACGACCACGGCCAGGGGGCTGTACCTGGTGATCACCCAGGCGGTGCGAGCGCCGACCTCGCTGGTGTGGGTGGGCAACGCACAGGCCAATGTGTGGGACACTCTCGGTCGAACCAACTGGCTCAATCTGGCACTTCAATCGCTGGATTCGTTTGTGCCAGGGGACCGCGTGCTGTTCGACGATCGCGGCACCGGTCAGGGACCGGTGCAGATTCCCGAAGCGGTCCAGCCGGGCGAAGTACGCGTGGACAGCGTGGGCGATTATCGCTTCACCGGGCCGGGAGGCATGGGCGGAGCGATGGCGCTTTTGAAAACCAACCACGGCACGCTCGTCGTCGAAACCACCAACACCTACACCGGCATCACCTGGTTGGCCGGCGGTGTGCTCGAGACGCCGATTCTGACCCCCGGCGGAATGCCCAGCGGCGTGGGCGCGGCCACCGCGGATCCCCTTCACCTGCAGTTCGCCGGCGGAACGCTTCGCTACACGGGCCCGTCGGTGACGGTGGACCGCGGGGCGTGGCTGCACGAACCCGGGGGCACGATCGCAGTGGCGTCCGAATCCACCACACTGACCTGGCAGGGATTGCTCACGGGGCCGGGCGGGTTGACGAAGGCCGGTCAAGGCACGTTGACGTTGTCCTCTCCCAATACCTACGTGGGCCCCACGCTCCTTCGAGAAGGCACGTTGCGCCTCCAGGTCCCCGGTGCTGCCGGCACGAATCGAATCGAGCTGGCCGGAGGCACCCTGGCGTTGACCCTGCCCAGCGACAACGACCTGCTCAACCCGCTGCATGTGGCCGCGCGCAGTCGGCTGGTCATGGGCAGCGCCAACAATCGCATCAACGGTCCGGTGACGGGCTCGAACACGCTCGACGTCAGCATCGCCGCCGGTACGGTCCTGACGTTCAACGGCGATCTGACCAATTTCACCGGCACCTTCGCTCTGGGAGACAGCGCGGGCACCTTCCGGTTCAACAGCGGCGGCGGCAACACGACACTGGGTTGTCCGAACGCGACCGTGGACCTGGGGCAGGGCAGCGCCACCTTGCAGGCGCGCAACGCCGGCACAATGTATGTCGGGGCTCTGCGAGGAGGCCCCTCCACCCAGGTGCTGGGCCAGGGGAGCGGCAGTGGCACGCTGACGTGGACCATCGGCTCCAAAGAAACGGAATCCTTCACCACGTTCGAAGGGACCATCGCCGATGCCGCCGCTTCGCGCCTGGCGGCGTTGACCAAGGTGGGCCCGGGCACGCTGCGCCTGACCGGTACCAGCACCTACACCGGCCCGACACGGATCGAAGCCGGCGTGCTCCAAGTGGATGGCTCTCTCGGCTCGACACCGGTCACCGCCGCGGGCGGCACGTTATCGGGCACGGGGATGTTGAACGGACCGGTGGACATCCAAAGCGGCGGCACGCTCGCCCCGGGCGCCGGGCTCGGCACTCTCACCGTGGCCCACACCCTCACCCTCGGGCCGGGGAGTGTCACCGCGGTGGAGGTGGATGCCGCCACCGGCGCGAGCGACCTCGTAACGGGTTTGTGGGCAGTCACCTACGGCGGCACACTGCGGGTGATCAAAGTGGCCGGTGCGTTCGCCCCCGGGCAACGCTGGAAACTGTTCGATGCCCCCGGCACTTATTACGGAGCCTTCGACGCGGTGGAACCCGCTGCGCCAGGGCCCGGCCTGGCGTGGGACCTGAGCCAGTTGACGGTGGACGGCACCGTGGGCGTGGTGAGCGTGGGCGAAATGCCGCGTCTGGAATTCGTGCGGATCCCCGGGGCACTGCAACTGCACTGGACCGGAACCTACCGGTTGCAGGTCCAAACCAACGCGTTGAACGTGGGGCTGGGGACGGAGTGGATGGACTATCCCGGCGCACCGGCCAGTGGCGTGATCATTCCGCTGGACCCGACCGCGCCCTCCGTCTTCTTCCGCTTGGTGGCACCATGAGGACCGAGCGGGCGACCGGGCTCGATGCGCAGCGCAGGGGTTACCACTGTCGCAGCCGATAGAAAGCGCCCGGGTCGCGTTGCACGGCGTTCGTGTCCACTGCCGGTGGCTCCAGATACACCGGGCCCCACGGCTGCCACGGTCCCTCGAGAGTGAGGGCGCGTTCCAACTGGTAGAACCGCCCGTTGCCCGTCCAGTCGAACTGCAGATGCGATGTGCCGGGCGGACGCCACAGCTGCAACCGCGGTTCCATGGTCACCGCAGACCAGACCGGGTCCGTGTCCGAGACGATCTGGAGCGCGTCCAGGCCGAAGTCAGCCAGATCCTCCAGGGGCTGAAACGCGGCCAGTAAATCTCGATTGTGCGCGACCACCCACCCCTGGTCGCTCAGCAGGTCGCCCGCACCGTACCGGTTGCCCTGCTTGTCTTGGAAGAAGTTCTCGACCGAAAACCAGATTTCGCCGTGGGGCCACACGTAGAGGGCATCCAACCCGGGGTCCTGCGCGGGATCGGCAGGTTCAAAGGGCGACAGAAGCTCGGGAAAGCTGCGGACTACGCGGCCCGCGCTCGAGAGCAGGTCGCCGCGGCGAAGTATGCGACGCAGCCTGGCCGAGGTCACTTCGCGGTCGATCGAAAACCAAAGCTCCCCGTCCGGCCGGACCACCAGGGCGTCCACGTTTACCTCCTCCACAGACCCTTCCGGCTCGAACGCAGCCAGCAATCTCTCCACCGCTTGCACGACCCGACCCCGCTCGGACAACAGATCGCCCTCGCGCAACCATTGGCCGAGGGATTCGCTCCACGCGCGGGCCCGCACCGAAAACACCACTTCCCCACCCGGCAGCACGTCCACCGCGTCCAGGCCCAGTTCCGGCGGCGGCGGCATCATGCCCAGCCGTCCCAGCAGCTCCCATTGGGACCGAACCACCCGGCCCTCCCACGACACCAGATCGCCTTCACGACGCGGCTCGGCCGTCCCCGTGCCGGAACCGGGCGTAAAGCCGTGCACCGTGGAAAACCACAAATCCCGGACCGGGGCGGCCTCCACCAGCAACTCGAACGTTTGAATGAACGTTCCGTTCGTTTGCAGCAACGGGACGCGAAGAACGGGCCAGCGCCGTTCCACCACCGGTGAAAGGTTCGTGAACCAGGCCTCCCGAACTCCCTGAGCGGTTTCTATGGTCAACCCCAGCACCACCTCCTGAAACACCGCCAGCTCCCCGAACCACCGCTGCACCCCCTGACCCCGCACACGATAAAGGGGCAGGCCCGCCCCGCCGGCCGTCCAGTCGATGCCTTCCCATGCATACACGACCTGGATCGGGTTGGCCTCCACGAATCGCACCCGAAACCGCCCGCGCAGCGGCAGCGGGATTTCGGGTCGGCCACAAATGTCGCAACGATCCACCAGGCGGCTGGCAGGGAGCAGGGTTTGATGAATCGGGCCGGGGGTGGGTTCTTGTCCGGAAAGGCTTCCCGCCAGGAAACCTTCTGCCACCGACCAGAGCACCAACAGGATGCGGGTTGTTTTCATTGCGACCAACTCCTTGGCATTTCGGGTGACACGCGCGCCGGTCCGGACCGGGTGGAGTCTGCGGCCCGAAAGTGAACCACTGCGGTACACTACGCCGGCGGGTGCCGGGCCTCAAGGGCCCCAATACACTTGCTGCCGCTGCGGCGGATCGTAGGCTGCAAAGGCGTGACGGTCAGCGAAGCCATGGATCCTCTGCCGCCGCAGCCTTCCGGCCGCAGCGCTTTCGAAGGTTCCTTCTCGTTGGTTGTGCTCGGCCGCCCGCTGATCCGGGCGGCCCGGACCGCGCGCGGTTTGCTGGCGTTCGCGCTCATCACGCTGGGCGTGCTCTGGACCAGGGGCGGACGGGCTCCGGCCCTGGTGGGGCGCCTGGTGCGGCAGCAGGTGGTCCGCGCGGGCGTGAAGCTGCTGCCGCTGTTTCTATTCCTCGCCCTGGCCCTCGGCTTTCTGGTCATCGGTCAGACGGTCGCCTGGCTGTCTCGACTGGGCGCCATCGACTACCTGGGCACGGTGATGGTGTTGGTCATGGTGCGCGAGTTGGGACCGTTGCTGACCGCGCTCGTGGTCCTGACCCGGGTGGGCACGGCCCTGGTGGTCGAGCTGGGCACCGCGCGAGCGCTGGGCGAGGTGGAAGCATTGGAGGCACTGGGCATCGATCCCGTGCATTACCTGGTCGTGCCTCGTGTCGTGGGCCTGGCGCTGTCCGTCCTGGCACTCACAGTGTACCTGCTTCTGGGCACGATCCTCAGCGGCTACCTGTGGGCCTTCCTTCAGGATGTGCCGCTGACACCCGGCGAGTATTTTCGCCAACTGGCCGCTTCGTTGCGCTGGTTGGACTTCGTGGTGCTGGCTCTGAAAACCGCGGGCTTCGGGACGGTACTCGCGGTGGTGACCTGTTATCACGGCCTGGCGCGACCCCTGCGGCTCGATGATGTGGCCCCGGCCACCGTCCGTGCCATGGGCCAGGCACTGGTGGGCTGCGTGTTGTGGGATGCCCTGTTCCTCGTGGTCTATCTGGTCGGCGCATGAACGACGAACCCGCCACCGGGCAGGTCCTGCTGCAAATGGACGATGTGGAGGTCGGTTGTTTTCACGATCCGCACCGCGTGGTGCTCCGGCATGTGCACTGGCGGGTGTCGGAGGGCGATTTCTGGATCGTGGCGGGATTTCAAGGCAGCGGGCGCACGGACTTTCTCCTGACGGCTGCCGGTCTGCTGCCGGCACGCGCAGGTCGCATCCAATGGTTTGGGCAACCCGCTCCCCAAACCGAGTCGGCCCGGCTGACTCTGCGAAGGCGCCTCGGCCTGGTGTTTGAAGACGGTCGATTGCTGTCGGAACTGACCGTGTTCGAGAACCTCGCCCTGCCCCTGGCCTACCACGGCATCGGTTCGGACGCAGAAATCGCCCGGGCAGTGGCGAACATGCTGGACGCAACCGAGCTGGGTCCGTGGGCCCACCGGCGTTCCACAGCTTTGCCGCGCGCATGGCAGCGGCGTGCCGGCCTCGCGCGCGCATTGATGCTGCAGCCCCGCTTGTTGCTGGTAGATTGCCCGCTGCAGGGTTTGGACCGGCGACACGCGGGCTGGTGGCTCGCCGCTTTGGAAGCCCTGCATGCAGGTCGATTTCCCGGCCTACAGCATCCGCTCACCCTCGTGGTCACCGCCGAGGATCCGGCGCCTTGGCGGTCTCCGGGCCGGACCGTGGCCTGGTTGGAGCAGCAGCAGCTCAAGCAGGAACCCAACCCCTAGCCGCCATTGCCCAAACCTTTCCCATTGCAACCCGGGGCTCGCACGCACCGCTTCCGACCCGACCAGACCGCGCCCCACCGTTGCCAATCCAGTCGACCTGCGACACACTGCGCCGCAGATGAGCAAGCGGTTCTACATCACCACGGCCATCGATTACGTCAACGGGCAGCCTCATCTCGGGCATGCCTATGAAAAAGTCGTGGCCGACGTCATTGCGCGCGCACGCCGCAGCCTCGGGCAGGAGGTCTTTTTCCTCACCGGCCTGGACGAACATGGCCAAAAAGTGCAGCAGGCCGCTCAAGCAGAGGGCAAGGCACCGCAGGCATATTGCGACGAGCTGGCCCGGCAGTGGATCACCTTCGTACACAAGCTGGGCATTTCGAACGACGACTTCGTGCGGACCACCCAGCCCCGCCACAAGGCCGTCGTGCAGGCCCTGCTGCAAAAACTTTACGACCGGGGTGAACTCTACAAAGCCCCCTACCGCGGCTGGTACTCGTGGAAGGAGGAAACCTTCCTTACGGAAAAGGACCGGCGCCCGGACGGCACTTTCGACCCGGTCTGGGGCGAGGTGACCGAGCTGGTCGAGGAAAACTGGTACTTCCGCATGTCGAAGTACCAACACTGGCTCATCGGCTACATTCAGGAGCATCCCGAGTTCGTTCATCCAGAAACCCGGCGCAACGAGGTCCTCAGCTTCTTGCAGTCCCAGCCCCTGGAAGACCTTTGCATCAGCCGCCCTGCCGCCCGGCTGAGCTGGGGCATCCCGCTGCCCTTCGACCCGGACTACGTCAACTACGTCTGGTTCGACGCGTTGACCAATTACTTCAGCATTCCCGTGGCGTGGGGCGACCCGGAAGCCCGGGCGGCACTGGCCGGGTATTATCAGCCGGCAGCCGAACCCGCCCCGGGCCTGCGGCTGTGGCCCGCCGACATCCACGTCATCGGCAAGGACATCGTCCGCTTTCACGCCATTTACTGGCCGATCATGCTGCACGCCGCCGGCATCGAACCTCCCCGCCAGGTTCTCGTCCACGGCTGGTGGCAAAAGGATGGCCAGAAAATGAGCAAAACCACCGGCAACGTCGTCGATCCGGTCGCCGTCATCGACGAGTGGGGATTGGACGCCTTCCGGTATTACGTGTTGCGGGAACTCGACATCGGACCGGACGGCAACTGGACCGACGCCAGCTTCCGGGCCCGGTATTCCGCCGAGCTGGCCAACGGGCTGGGCAATCTCGTCAACCGATCCCTCTCCATGTTGCGGCGCTATCGGCAGGGCGTCGTGCCGGCCCCTCACGACGAACTGGCGCCGGATGCCCAACGCGTCACCAGCGAAGTCCGTTCCTGCCTCGAACAAAATCGCCTCCAGGCCGGGCTGGTGAGCATTTGGACCCTCGTCACCCGGGCCAACCAGTACGTGGACCACACCGCCCCGTTCAAACTGGCCAAAGACCCGGCCCAGGCCTCCCGCCTGGATCAAATCCTGTACAACCTCGCCGAGACGTGCCGTGTCCTGGCGGTCCTCCTCTGGCCCTACCTGCCGACCACGGCCGCCCGCATCTACGCCCAGTTGGGTTTGCCGGGCGAACCGTCCCGATTTGCCGAGGCGGCATGGGGCGGGCTGCGCGCCGGACACGTCGTCGGGCAGCCGGAAGTGCTCTTCCCGCGCAAAGACCACTGAGCCGCTCCCGCCTGGCACGCGCCCTCGCGTCCTTGGCCGAGACCGGCCCCGCCTTCGAGAACCCTTCAAAGCCCGCCCGAGCCGGACCCGGGCCCCGAGGTAGGTCGCGCCTGCGACCGGTCGAGCTCCTGGTCCTCCCACGAACTGGGATCGTCCAGCGATTCCAGATGAGTGAACACGGTGCTCTCGGGCAGCATCTGTCGAATCTCGGCTTCCAATCGCTCCAGCAGCGCGTGCCCTTGGTTCACCGTCCAGTGGCCCGGCACCAGCACATGCACGGAAACAAACTTCCGCGCCCCGGCTTGCCGCGTCCGTAACGCATGGTAGTCCACCCCTTCGGCGGCCTTGTACCGCTCCAGAATGGAGCGCACCGCGGCGACGTCCTGACTGCCCAGGGCCGTGTCCATCAGCCCGGACACGGACCGTCGCACAATGCCGATGCCCGTCACCAGGATGTTGCCCGCGACGGCCAGGGCCACCACCGGATCCAGCCAGCGCCACCCGGTCCAGCCCACCAACCCCACCCCGGCGATCACGCCCGCCGACGTCCACACGTCCGTCAGCAAATGATGCGCGTTGGCCTCCAGCGTGATGCTGTGATGTCGCCGGCCCACCCGCAGCAACACCACCGCAACCGCCAGATTGATCAACGCGGCCAACCCGGCCACGGTCAGGCCCATCCCCACCGCCTCCAACGGTTGCGGCCAAATCAATCGGTGGACCGCCGCAACCCCGATCCCAAACGCCGCCAGCAGGATCAGCCCGCCCTCCAGACCGCTCGAAAAATACTCTGCCTTGTGATGGCCGTAGGCATGATCCTCGTCCGCCGGTCGGGAGGCCACCGCCAACATCGCCAGTGCCATCACCCCGCCGATCAGGTTCACACCCGACTCCACCGTGTCCGACAACAGCCCCACCGAGCCGGTGATCAGGTACGCCGCGGTTTTCAGCAGAATGGTCGCCACCGCCGCGCCCACCGACAGCCATGCGTATCGCGTCAGCGGCACTCGTTTCACAGGCCGGCGCTCACAGCAGATGACAGAAAAGCCCGTCCCGCAGCTTGGGCTCGAACCACGTGCTCTTGGGGGGCAGGATCTCGCCGCGATCCGCGATCGCCAGCAACGCCTCCATCCGGGTCGGGTGCATGGCAAAGGCGCATGCGGCCTGCCCGCGCCGCACCGCACCCTCGAGTCGTTCGGGCCCGTGAATCCCCCCCACGAATTCCAGTCGCGGACTGGTGCGCGGATCCTCCACCCCCAGCAGCGGTCGCAACACCCGCTCCTGCAACAAACTCACATCCAGACTCCCCAGCGGGTCCTGCGCCGGGTCCGGCACGTTGCGAAACTGCAACCGGTGCCAGCGTCCCTCCACGAACACGTCCACCAGATGCGGCCGCGGTGGTCGACCGTCGCCGGGACCCAATTCGCCCACGCTCCGCAGCCGCTCCAGAAATGCCTCCGGCGTCAACCCGTTCAAATCCCGAACCAGCCGGTGATAGGGCAGGATCCGCAGTTGATCGTGCGGGAACAGCACGGCAAGGAAATGGCTGCTGCCCCCGGTCCCGCCCCGTTGCTGGAACACGCGCGCCGCCGCGGCGGTGCGGTGGTGCCCGTCTGCAATGTACAAACGCCTTACCGCCGCGAACAGCTCCGACACCCGGGCCATGCCTCCCTCATCGCCCAGCGTCCAGGTCGAGTGCCGGACGCCGTCGTCGGCCACGAAATCCACCTCGGGAGGCGGTTCGGTGCGCCGGGCCAGGAACTCATCCAGCGCCGGCTGCGCCTGATAAATCAAATAGGCCGGCCCGGTCTGCGCCTGGAGCGCCTCGATGTGCCGCACCCGATCCTCCTCTTTCTCCGGCCGGGTCAGTTCATGCCGGCGGATGTCGCCCCGCAAATACGCTGCGCAACTGGCCACCGCCACAAGGCCGATTTGCGTGTGGCCGCCCGTGCTGAGTCGATACACGTAAAAGGCCGGACGTTGCTCCCGGTACAGCGCCCCCGTGCGCAGCAACTCCTCGAATCGAGCCCTGCCCCGCGCATACACCTCCGGTCGGTAGGGATCCGTCCCCGGCGGAAACTCGATCTCGGGTCGGCTTACGCGCAGGAAGCACAGCGGATTGTCCGAGGCCATGCGCCGGGCCTCCTCGGTAGACACCACGTCATACGGCGGGGCACAAATGCGTGCCGCCAGCTCCGGCCGCGGCCGCACCGCGGCAAACGGTTGGATGAGTAACTCTCCCATGCTATGGCGGCCCGAGCTTAGAGGCGCGGCCCCGGCGGCGCACGAACAATTTCCAACGCCGCCCGGTCCAATCGCGGGCGCCACAAACCCTGCCCGAACACCGAAGCCCCTCCGAATCCCGACTCAAGCTCGACCGGCTTCGGCCCGGTTGCTGCGGACACCCCGGGGACCGCGGCCGGGCCTCCGGGCCCAGAGCATGGCCTGCCGGCAGCCGGGTCCAGCCCTTGCAGGCACTGTGAAGAGACGAAAGTCCTCCGCGGAACCCCGGGTTGGGAGCCGATCGGCAACACTCCGGTGCGCCTCAAGGAACCCACCAACCCCGGCCTCCGGCGCAACCGGCCTCGGCTCGGCTCACACTTCTGCCCGGCCGCAGCGCCTCGCGCAGACGGACCTTGGCCGGCGGACCGCCTCATTGACACTCGCCGTCCCCGCTTGATAGCGTCCGACCCACGCTGGGAGTCCGACGCATGGATTACAAAAACACGCTCAATTTGCCGCGCACCGAGTTCCCGATGAAGGCGGATCTGGTGGTCCGGGAACCGGAGCGGCTCAAACAGTGGCAGGCCGCGCGCCTGTACGAACGCATCCAGGCCGCGCGCGCCCAGGCGCCGGCGTTTGTTCTGCACGACGGGCCACCCTTCGCCAATGGCGATGTCCACATCGGCACCGCGCTCAACAAGATCCTCAAGGATTTCATCCTGAAATACAAAACGCTGCGCGGCTACCGGGCACCCTATGTCCCCGGCTGGGACTGCCACGGCCTGCCCATCGAGTTCAAAGTCGTCCAGGAACGCCGCACGTCCTCGGCCCCCGCGACGGATCCCGCCGAAATCCGGCGCGCCTGCGAAGCGTATGCCCGCCGATTTGTCGAACTGCAGCGCCAACAGTTCCAGCGCCTGGGCGTACTGGGTGACTGGGAAAACCCCTACCTGACGCTGGATCCCGCTTACGAAGCCGAAGAACTGCGTCTTTTTGCGGATCTGGTCGAACAAGGCATGGTTTATCGCGGCAAAAAGCCGGTGTACTGGAGCATCCCGTGCCGCACGGCCCTGGCGGAAGCCGAGGTCGAATACCAGGAGCATGTCAGCCAGAGCGTCTATGTCAAATTCCCCGTCGTCGGGCGGCCGGGCGTCTATCTGCTGATCTGGACCACCACCCCTTGGACCCTGCCGGCCAACCTCGCCGTCGCTTACAACTCCACTTTCAGCTACGCGGTCGTCCGCGTGGGCCAGGAGGATTACATCCTCTCCGCCATGCTGGTGAATACCGTGGCCTCCAAGTGCGGCTGGACGGATTTCCAAATCGTTCGCCATCTCGACGGTGGCCACCTCCAACACGTCGAGTACCAGCACCCGTTCTGTCAGCGCACGGGGCGCTTGTTCCCCGGCGACAGCTTCGTGGACAACGTCACCGGCACCGGTTTCGTGCACATCGCGCCCGGCCACGGTTTGGAAGACTATCTGCTCGGCCTGGAACACGGACTGCCCATCTATTCGCCGGTGGACGACGACGGGCGGTTCACCTGGACGGACGACCTGCCCCGCGAGGCCCAAATGCCGGCGGCGCTCATCGGAAAGTCCATCTTGGAAAAACACGGCCGCAGCGAGGCCAACGAGGCGGTGTTACATGAACTGCGCGTGCGCAAGCTCCTCCTTCACGAGGAAAACTACCGACACAGCTACCCGCACTGCTGGCGCAGTAAAACCCCCGTCATCTTCCGCGCCATGCACCAGTGGTTCATCCGCCTGGACCACGTGCCGCCGGGCAGCCCGCCCGGTACCCCCACCTTCCGCGAGCGCGCCCTCGCCGAAATCGAAAAGGTCACGTGGATCCCCGACTGGGGCAAAACCCGCATCGCCGCCGCCGTCAAGGCCCGACCCGATTGGTGCATCAGCCGACAACGCGCCTGGGGCGTGCCCATCCCGGCTTTCTTCGATGCCGAGGGCCGGCCCATCCTCGATCCCGCCATTGTCCGCAACACCGCCCGCCTGGTGGAGACGCACGGCTCCAACATCTGGTTCGAACAAACCGCCGCCGAACTCTGGGCGCGGGTCCGGCCCGCCCATTGGACCGGGCCGGACCCGGTGGCCAAGTCCACCGACACGCTCGATGTCTGGATCGACTCCGGCAGCTCTTCCCGCGCGGTCATTGCCCGGCGGCCCGAGTTGCGCGGGCATCCCCTGCCCTTCCAATGCGATCTGTACCTCGAAGGCTCGGACCAGCATCGCGGCTGGTTCCAGTCCTCCCTGCTGCTCTCCCTGGCCGCCCAGGGCGCCGCCCCCTATCGCACCGTCCTCACCCACGGCTTCATGGTGGACGCCGACCGGGAGAAGATTTCCAAAAGCCGGCAGTCGCAGGGCGGCTACGAGAAACCCCAAACCGCCGAGGCTTACGTCCAAAAATGGGGCGCCGACATCGTCCGGCTCTGGGTCGCTTCCCAGGACTTCCGCAGTGACATCGTCGTCAGCGAGGATCGCCTCGCCAAGGTGGCCGAGACGTATCGCGTCCTCCGCAACGCCCTGCGCTACCAGCTCTCCAACCTTTATGACTTCGACCCCGCCCGTCATGCCGTTCCCGACGAGGCACTGACGGGCCTGGACCGGTGGATCCTTGACGCCTTCGCCAAACTCGAAGCCGAGGTCCTCGCCGCTTACGACCGCTACGAGTTCCACGTCGTGTACCAGAAAGTCAGCCAGTTCGTCGCCGTCGAACTCTCCGCCATCTATCACGACATCATCAAAGACCGCCTCTACACCGAGGCTGCCGACGCCCCCCGACGCCGCTCCACCCAAACCGCACTGTGGCGCCTCGTCCAGGGCCTCTGCCGCATGCTGGCGCCCATCCTGGCCTTCACCGCCGACGAAGCCTGGGAACAAATCCCCGGCCGACCGCCCGGCAGCGTCCACGAACAAATCTGGCAACCCAGCCCGCTGCATCGCTCGCCGGCCGAAGTCGAAGCCTGGGACGCCCTCTTTCAACTGCGCGACCGCCTCCTGCCGGAGCTGGAGAAAGCCCGCCAGGCCAAGGTCATCGGCAAGTCTCTCGAAGCCAGGGTCATCCTCCGCGGCCGCGACCCGCTCTATCTCAACGCCAAAACCCACCTGGCCGCGTTCCGCGAGCTGCTCAACGTCTCCCAGCTCGAAATCGAAACCGAAGGCGACGGCGTCGTGCCCGTCCAGGTGGTCCGCGCCTCGGGCGAAAAATGCGAACGTTGCTGGCATTGGGAGACCGACGTTGGCACCCATCCCGAACATCCCACCCTCTGCGGCCGCTGCGTCGCGGCCGTCGAAGCCCTCCGCCCAAACTCGCCGGCCCCGCCGTGCGCCTGACCCCACGCGCGCGCCGCCTCCGCCCCGGCCCCGCCGGATCGCAGCCTTGGACAGTCACCCCGGCTTTGCCTACACTGCCTGATCGCCATGGCCGTTCAAAACCGCATTGTCAAAGTGCAGAAGCGAAACCGGGCCCTGGTCACCTTCGACCCTGACCGGATCCGGAATGCCATCTACCGCGCCGCCCGGTCCATCGGCGGCTTCCGCCAGGACTATCTGCCCCACATCAACGGGCGCTTGTTCGAGGCCTGTCCCACGGATGAAGAACTGGCCGATTTTCTGGCCGACGCCGTGATCGTCTGCCTCAACAGCGATCCGCATCACCTCATCACCAACTTTCCCCCCACGATCGAAGAAATCCAAGACGACGTGCTGCACGTGCTGCGCAGCTACGGCTTCCAAAACACCGCCGATGCCTATGCCTGCTACCGTTGGGGCCGTCACTGGCTGCGCGAGGGCGCCATCCGGCCCGACCAATTCATGGGCAACGGTTTCCCCGCGAACATCCTGGAGCGCGAACTGGAGTGGGCCCGCTCTCTCGGCTGCCACACCGTCGCCGGCCTCAACGAACTGACCCGCACCGGCCGCTGGGCCCCCGTCGTCGATGCCGCCCTGGCCCGCTACGAGGCCAGCCTCGATGAAGCCGCCCGCAAGGTCATGGCCCGCCTCAACGCCGGCGATCCTCTCCGCCTGCTCTGGGTCAGCGGCCCCAGCTCCTCCGGCAAGACCACCACCACCGTCAAGCTCACCCGGCGCCTGGAACGCGAAGGCCTGCGCTTCCTCATGCTGAATCTCGACGACTACTTCTGGTCCCTGGTCGAGCACCCCACCGACTGGATCAACGATCGCAACTACGAAACGCCCGAGGCCCTCGACCTCCAACTGCTCAACCGCCATCTCCAGGACCTCCTCGAGGGCCGCACCATCGAAAAGCCCATCTACAGCTTCAAGGAGGGCCGACGCATCGGCACCAAACCCGTCCGACGCGAACCCGACCAGATCCTCCTGCTCGACTGCCTCCACGGCTTCTACCCGCCCATCACCGAGGGCATCGACCCCCGCGCCCAGTTCCGCATCTACATCGAAACCCTCCACCCGCTCTTCGAAGGCGACGGCTCCTCCGGCCGGCTCACCCGCTTCACCGACGTGCGCCTCGTCCGCCGCATGCTCCGCGACATGAAACACCGCGCCCACCGGCCCCTCCTCACCCTCCTCCACTGGCACTACGTCCGCGCCGGCGAACTCTTCAGCATCATCCCCCTCATGGGCCTGGCCGATCACATCGTCAACGGGGGATTCCCGTTCGACTGGCCCCTGCTGCAACCCTGGTTCCTCGGGCCCCCGGCCCTCTGGCCCCGCCCCGAGGAACTCGCCCCCTACGCCGGTTTCCTGGATGCCCGCATCCGCTACGAGCGCGTCCACGCCCTCCTCCAAAGCGTCGAACCCATTCCCTTTGAGCTGGCCGACCGCCTCATCCCGGGCGATGCCCTCGTGCGCGAGTTCATCGGCGGCAGCACCCTCGCCATCCCCCACAATGAATAATCCCACGCCCCCCTCCCCTCCCCGGCTCCCCGACGCCCCCCCGGCCCCTCCGGACTCCTTGCTCTACGACCCGCCGTCCATCCTCGAACGCATCGACCCTGGCCGCCTTTTCCCCAAACCCCAGCCCCTGGAGGTCGAACTGGGCTGCGGCGATGCCTCCTTCCTCGTCGAATACGCCGCCCAACATCCCGACCGCAATTTCCTCGGTATCGAACGCCTCCTCGGCCGCATCCGCAAACTCGACAAAAAAGGCCGCCGCCTCGGCCTCACCAACCTCCGCGGCATCCGCATCGAGTGCGCCTACTTCCTCGAATACCTCCTGCCCCCCGGCTCGGTCACCGTCTTCCACATCTACTTCCCCGATCCCTGGCCCAAGAAAAAACATCGCCGCCATCGCCTCATCAACGCACGGTTCCCCTCCCTCGCCTACAACGCCCTGCAACCCGGGGGGCGCATTTACATCCGCACCGACGATCCCGATTACTTCGCCCAAATCCGCGAGGTCTTCGCCGCCGCGCCCGTCTTCCAGCCCATCCCCACGCCCCCCGAATTGGCCGCCCTGCTCACCGACTTCGAGCGCGAGTTCCGCGCCCGCGGAATCCCCACCCTTTACGCCGCGTACGAACGAACCTAGCCCCGCAGAACCCGCCCCGGCTCCCCGACACAAGCACCGCCGCTGGCGCGACGCTGCCGATCGCACAACCCGAAAACCCGACCTCCCGGTCCCGGGACCTCCCGCTTCGCCCCCTCGGGAGCCGCCCGCGCCCACCCCGGCCGGGCTTGTTTTTTGGCCTCGAGCGGCCTACGTTGACCGCATGAAGCACGGGGTCGTGCCAGTGCAAATCCGCGGCCTTTGGCCCAATCAGAGCGGATGTGCCCTTTTCATCGGCAACGAGGAAAAGGTGTTCATCATCAACGTGGACCCCTGGATGGGCAAAACCATCAGTGACTTCATCCATCAACGCGTACCCGAACGGCCCCTCACCCATCACCTCATGCTCAGCATTTTCAAGGGGTTCGGCATCCGCGTCGAACGCATCGTCATCACCGAGCTCAAGAACCAGACCTTCTACGCACGCCTCATCCTCCAGGAAGAAAACGAACTGGGCCGGAAACTGGTGGAACTGGACGCGCGGCCCAGCGATTGCCTCGCCCTGGCCGTGGCCCTCAAGGCGCCCATGTACGTCACCCAGAGCCTGTTCGACCAAATGGAGGACATGAGCGAGCACCTCCAGCGCATCAACGAACAGGACGAGACCGAATAACCCGTCCCTCCGCCGTATCCTGCCCGAACCCCATGCCCTCCGCCCCGCCTGCGGACGTCCCCGTCGTCCTTGTCTGCGGCGACGACGAAGCCGCTGTCAAAGAACGCGCACGTGAGCTCTTCGCCCGGTGGGGCGGTGGACAACAGCTCGGCGACGAAATCCTCGACGGCGCCGTGGGCACTGTCGCTGACGCGCTGGCCGTGCTCGAACGGCTCGAAGAAGCCCTCCAAACCCTGCCCCTGCCCGGCGCCACCAAGATCGTCTGGTTGCGCAACTGCTCCTTCCTGGGCGGCGAACGACCCGGCGATTCCCCCGCCGTCACCGAAGCCCTGAGCCGCCTGGCCGAACAACTCCGCCGCTTCGACTGGCGCGGCGTGCGCCTCCTCATCAGCGCCGGCAAGGTCGACCGCCGACGCAGTCTCTACAAGGTCATTGCCGACATCGGACACATCGAAACCCACGCCGGATGGTCCCCCGACGACCGCGACTGGCCCGAACAAGCCGCCCTGTGGGCCCGCACCCGATTGCGCCAGGCCGGATTCGACATCGAAGAAGACGCCCTGACCCGGCTGGTCACCAGCGTCGGCCCCTCCCCCGCACTCCTCCGCAGCGAACTCGAAAAACTCCAGCTCTTCGTCGCACCCCGGAAACGCATCCAACTCGACGACGTCGCCACCATCTGCGTCCACAACCGCACCGCGCAGGCCTTTGCCCTGGCCGACGCCCTCGGCGCACGCGACCTGAACCGCGCCCTGCATTGCCTCGACGACGAACGCCGCAGCACGGCCGGCGAACGGGACCGCGCCGGCCTGGGCCTGCTCTACGGCCTCGTCACCAAGGTCCGCGCCATGTTGTTGGCCCGCGAACTCGCCGCCCAGGGCTGGGTCCACCCGCGCCTCGAATACCACGCCTTCAAAAGCCGCCTCGAAAAACTTCCCCCCGACCTGTTCCCCTCCGACCGCCGACTGAATCCCCTGGCCCTCCACCCTTTCGTGTTGCACAAGGCCCTGCGCGACGCCCAAAACTACTCAAGATCCGAGCTCGTCCGGGCGATGAAAGAATTGCTCGAATGCAACCGGGCCCTGGTGGGCAGCCGATTGGATCCAACCCTGCTGCTGCAGCAACTCCTGGTTCGGATCATCGGCCGGAAACGCCCGGCCGCAGAGGCCCATCGAACCACCGACAGATCATGAGCCTGCCCAAGGCCAAAGTGATGGTGTGGGTGGACGGAGCCAACGTCTGGCTCCGCATCACCGGCCATGCCAATTTCACCGTTGCGCCCGACTTCAAACGACTGCTCCACGAACTCCACGACAAAGGTTACCGACGCTTCCTCGTTGACCTCAGCCAGTGCGTCCTGCTGGACAGCACCTTCTTGGGACTCCTGTGCGGCCTCGGAGTGAAACTCCATCAAAGCGGCAGCCCCGAGGCCGGCGTGGACCTGCTGAACCCGCCCCCCCGCATCGTTCAGTTGCTCGAGAATCTCGGCGTCTGTCAGCTCCTCCGCATCGTTCACACTCCGCCCGCCGGACCTGCACCCGCCTCGGCCTCCGAATCGCCCCTCGGTCAGACCCCCGCAGACCGTGCCGAACTCGCACGCACCAGCCTCGAAGCCCACCAGGTCCTCATGCAGCTCAGCCCGGCCAACGAGGCCCGATTCAAAGACGTGGCCCGGTTCCTGGCCGAAGATCTGCAGAAACTCGAGTCCCCCAACCCGACCGCCCCGGAAAAAACTTCGACAAACTGAACCGCCATTCCCCGGGTCGTTGCACCGCGCCGCCCTCACGTCCCGCACCAGACGCGCCGCCAACGAGCCGTGCCAAAAGTGCCCCCTTCCGAAAACCGCGCGCCCGGGGCCTGACTTCGAAGGACCGTTTCCCCGGGACAGAGGTCTCTCGACATCCTGCAGATCGTCCTGACGACAGAATCTCGCAATCTTTGCGGCAGCACGTCGCCCACGCCGCAGCTCTCTTCCCGCGCCATTCCAGAGTCCCGCGCGAGCTCTCCCCGGAGCCGACAGGCGCCAGGTGAGATCCTTTCAACACCCGGCTCGTGAAAATGCCGACGCGGCACACGAACATCCACGGATTTGAGCCCGCACAGCACGGAGAAAGAGGCGGGCACATCGATGAGAGGCAATGCCCGGAACCGAAAATGTTGTAGGGCGGGGGTCGAGGGCACCCACAGAGAGGTTCCGTGCCGCAGGTTCCCGGCTTGTCGGATCCCGGACTTCCAGCCCGCGGACGTCGCGGCGCTCGGATCGTCTCGGGCGCCCGGGCGAAGCGTCCGGGCGTGACTGAACCGTGGGCAAGGATCGGTCCCTTGTCTGCGGCATCGCAGAGGCGGAAGAGCGCCTGCAAATCGCGGGTCTGCAATCCGGCCGGCTGAACAGCCGGCTAAGGCCCCAGCAATTCCTCGAGTTGACCAAAGTACGCCGACCAGAATTGAACGACCTGCCAACCGATCCAGCACGCGACCAAGACATACACCAGGCGCGGAAGCCAACTTGCAAAGGCTTTCAGCTGTGCGCGGGCCTCTTCCGCATAATAGTGCTGCAGCCGCCCCAGCACTTCATCCAGCCGCCCCGTGAGTTCCCCGGTGGCGTACTGATCGGCGAAGAGCGAGGGGACCCGGGCAGACGCACGCAGGGTCTCGCCGGGCGTTTCGCCCTGTTGCCAACGCGGCCACCACTCCTCGACCGCCCGGTGCAGCCGCGCCGAACCGCAGGCCCGGGCTGCCAATGGCCATGCTTCCAGCACGCTGACACCCGCCTCGAGCAACAGCTTCAGTCCGCCCGCCAGACGGGACATCACCAGCGCTCGTCGTCCGGATCCCAACAGAGGAGTCGCGTCCAGCAACGCCTCCGCCACCGCCGCGGCAGAGCCGCGGCGTTCTCGGCTGCTCCACCACAGGATCCACCACGCCGCTCCGTGCAGGGGCACCAGCACGCTCAGGACCCTCCCGGCGTACGCGCCGGCGTCACCGGTTCGCATCCACTCGGGCAGCGCCAAAACCAGCACGGCGAAATGCAGGAGAAACAACGGATAGGCCAAGCCGGACCAAACCTCCCGGTTCAACGCGGCCTTCTGCCGGGCTTCGTCGGCCAACAGCCGCAAACAGGCCACCAGACGACCACTCCGTTCCCCGGCTTGCAGCACCGCCCGTTCCAGGGGCTGCAAAGGAAACTGCGACGCTTGCAACGCCTCCGTCAGCGTCGCCCCGGACTGGATGTGCTCGATTGCCCTGGCTAAAAATCGCCCTGCCTGCGGCAATGGAGGGTGTTGGCTCAAATGACGCAGCGCGCCCACCAGCGGCACCCCTGCATCAAGCAGCCCCGCCCATTGATCGAAAAAGACCGCCCGACGCGCCCATGCTCGTGCGGCCCCCGGCCCCCACATACAACCTCGGGCCGGACAGGGTCAGCCCAGGGCCCGGTCGATCAAAGCTTGAATCTCTCGCTTGCCCTTGGCCCCCACCATCTGGCCGACGACCTGGCCGTCCTTGAACAGCAGAAGGGTCGGAATGGCCTGAATCCCGTAGCGCGAGGCCAGGCCGCTTTCCTGGTCCACATCCACTTTGCCGATCTTGGCCCGGCCCTGGTAAGCCTCCGCCAGTTCATCCAGCAGGGGTGCAATCATCTTGCACGGACCGCACCACGTGGCCCAGAAATCGACCAGCACCGGCTGCGGCGATTTCAACACCTCGGTTTCGAAGTTCTGCTCCGTCAACGTCACAATCAAAGGGGAGGCCATAGGCAAAAGACGCAAAGATGCTGAGGTTGGCTTGACCGCTTGAAAACTTGTCAGGGAACCGTTTGTTCCCGAATTCACCGCTTTGGATCACTCCAGCGGCAGCAGGAATCCCAGGTACACCACCGAGAGCAGGGCCAACGCAGCGGCGACGATGGCGCCGATGGCCAGGCCCTGCTCCAAACCGCCCACCGCGGCGGTCGGGGCCCTGGCGATGACGCGGCCGGCCGGGGCAGCCGCCGGGGCCGGTGTGGCGGCCGGAGCGGGCCGTGCACCCGCCGCAGGAGCCGTGGCCGCCGTCGGCGCCGCCGCAGCGGCTGCCGGCGCCGCTGCCGCCGCCGGAGCGGCCGTGGCCGCCGCGGGGGGCGTCACCGCCCGGGGCGGTGCTCCCGCAGGGCCCGCCGGAGGCAACGTCGGCAGTTTGATAGTGGGCGCGGCCGTGGGTTTGGGCGGCAGAGTGATCCGCACCGTCTCCTTTTTGGGCTGGACCTTGCCGGTCTCCTTTTTCGGCGGAACCGCTCCGCCCGGCAAATTCGGGATATTCTCGGCCATAAGCGTCAACTCGGGGCGAACCTAAGCGCGGTCTCGCCCCCTGTCAAACCCGAATCCCGTCAGCCCTCTCCGCCGGAGCGTGTCCACGCGTGCAAAGAAAGACGTGGGATCCCGCTCGTTCCACCTGCACCAGTTGTTTGCCATTCCAGCGCTCCTCCGAAGCGGGACTCTCAAGAGTGTGGGCGCCGAGGAGTCCAGGGGCCGCTGATCCGAGGAAGCATCTCCGCCCCGGGGTCAGTCCGACAGCACCCGGCTCCGCCCGACCCTTCCGCTCCACCTCCTGAGTAAGGCCTGCGTGCCGTCGGAGGAGAGTCGACTCACCTGCGGCGTGTCCGGTCAGCGGCTCGCCGGGCACTTTACGGCATCCGGGTCCGCTCGAGGGGTCCAGCGGCTTTGATCATGGAACCCGCAAGATGGACTCGGCGGGCCCGGGTATTGGGCCCGCGGGGAAGTGTGCACCGCGTGCCTGCTGTGTTGACGGACGGGCCGGGCAAGAAGTGCGCCTTCCTGTCACGGGTCAAACCTGAAGACGGTCACCGTCCCCGATACGGACGGGGAGTGTGTCGGGTGGGCGTGTGACGAGCTTCGACGATCCCGGAGTCGTTGTTCGCAGGCCCTTCCTTCTCTGCGCGGCCAGGTTGAACCGTGAGCTCCGAGGGTTGCCTGCCTCCGCAACCGTGCGCCTTCCCTGGCACATGGGAGCTTCAATCGCCCGGCGCCTTTGCGGGGGCGCGGCCCTGTTGACCCGCCTCCAATCTTACAGGGCCAGGATCCGGTCCACCCGGCGCGCCAGATCCCGCAAACCTTCCTGGGTGTCCCCACCTCCCTGCTCGGTGATGAGCCAGTCGCCATATCCCACCTCGTCCAGGGCACGCATGATCGCCGGCCAGTCGTTGTCACCTTCCAGCAGCGCCACCTCGAACCCCTTCCACAAACCTTCGGCGTCCCGCTTCTTTCGGCTGAACTCTTTGACGTGCACCTTGCAGATGCGCCGGCCCAGGATCCGGATCCACTGCTCCGGCCAGCCGTAAGTTACGATGTTGCCACAGTCGAAGTGCCAACCGACCCACGGACTTTCGAACTGGTCCACGTACCGGGCTGCTTCCAGCGGGCTGAGGAGAAAATGGTTCCAAACATTTTCGATGGCGATTTTTACCCTCAGTTCCGCCGCCAGCGGCAAAACTTCCCGAATGGCCGCCTGGGACCGCTCCCAGGCCTGCTCGTAAGAAACCTCCTTGTTCACCACGGCCGGCACCAGCAGGACCGACGTGGCCCCGTAGGCGTGCGCGTCGCGCAACGCGCGTTCCAGGGCCTCGATCCCCTCCCGCCGCACACGCGCATCCGGATGCGACAAGGGCTTGCTCCAGTGATGAGCACCGCAAACACTGGGAATCTCCAGTCCGGTGGCTTGCCGGGCGGCCTTCACCTCTTCGACGTCCATGTGGCTCATCATCTCCACGCCGTCGAAGCCCGCCGCTTTGACGGCGGCCATCTTCTCCCGCACGTTGCCCGGAACCCCGACGGTCGCCCACATGATTCCCTTCTTGTGCGGGCGTCGTCGCTCGGATGCGGCGGGAGCAGTCGTGCTTCCCAACACCGCAGCCGCCATCCACAGGCCGGTGGTTTGAACAAATTGGCGTCGCGTCATAAGAACTTCGGAAGGGCGGGGAGCGAAACGGTCAGATGAATTTTGTTTGCCCGGGTATGGCCATGGGCGCAATGGGCAGTTTCATGTCCCACGTCAAAGGCTCCGGCACGAGTTTCTCCCTGGAGTTGAGAATCATGTCCCAGGTAATTTCCTGTCCCGTGTACGCGGCCATGCGCCCCATGATGGCCACCAGGGTGCTTTGGGCCTCCCACTCGCCGTCGTTGATCGGCTCACCCTTCCGGATCGAGGCAAACAATTCGTCGTGTTCCTGCTGATACATGTCATTGTTGGGGCCGGTGTAGCGCCAGGGGCTCTCCCCCTTGATGTACACGGCCCGCCAGCCGTCAATGACCCCTTCCCCCTTGCTCCCCATCAAGAAGTCCGAGTTTTGATTGAAGCAGCCCGCGATCTGTCGTTGGCCCATGAAGGCCCGCACACCATTGGGCCACTCGTAGACCACATGCATGTGGTCGTAAATGTTACCCTCATGATTGGGTGTTTGCCGGCCGCCCGTGGCCACCGCTTTGGCCGGAGGTTGATCCCGCATGGCCCACAGGATCTTGTCCACACTGTGACAGGCCTGTTCCACCAGTCCGTCCCCCGACAACCACACAAAGTTATACCAGTTCCGGATTTGCCATTCGACGTCGCCCATGCCCGGCGGGCGCGCACTGGGCGGGGGCATCGGCTTCACCGGGCCCGTGTAATATGTCGCGTAAATCGCGCGAATCTCCCCAATGGCGCCGTCATGAATCCGGCGATAGAACTCCCGGCGCGCAAAATCGTATCGCCAGCAAAACCCGGCCACCCAGGCCAGCTTCTTCTCCCGTGCGATCCGTACCGATTCCATCACGGACCGCACCCCGGCCACATCCGTGGCGACGGGCTTTTCCACGAATTGGTGCTTCCCGGCCTCCACCGCGGCCCGCACATGCTGCGGGCGAAACCCCGGCGGGGCCGCCTGCAGGACCACGTCCACGCCCGAATCGATCAGGCGTTGGTATGCGTCCAGTCCCACGAACCGCCGATCCGGGGGCACCTGCACCCGGGCCGCGATCTCCGCATTTTGCTGCAGGGACCGCAACGCCGTCTCGATGGGTTCCGGGAACACATCCGCCATGGCCACCAGGACCGTGTTCGGGTCCGCTTTGAGCGCCTGTTGTGCTGCGCCCGTGCCGCGGCCCCCACACCCAATCAGGCCCACCCGCAACATCTCACGGCCTCCGGCCGCGCGCGCCCGCGAGGGCAGAATGGCGGGCGCAGCCAGGGCCGCTCCCGCAAGCATCGTGGTGCGAAGAAACTGACGCCGACTGCGGGCAGAAGAGTGGCGCGGACGGGAATCTGGACTCAAACCGGTACGCATAAGTTCGTTGTACGGCAACCCTAGGCGCGGCCGCCCGGGGCCGTCAAGAAGCCGAATCCGGGCCGCGCCTCCGCACCTTGCCAGTCAGCACGCCGCGATGGTGGAACCGACGGTCGGAGCTCGGTTCTCAAGCGACGTCGGGTTCGCGCTCCCCGGGCGAACCCGTGCCATCTCAGCGAAGACCGGGGCGCCTCCTTCGAACTCATGACGGCCCTCCCGGTGCGCCGCACCCCCGGGCACGCCCGGGACCTCCAGGAGCCATGTGACGCCGCTGCACGGCTCTGCGACCCGCCCAGCCTGGTTGTCAGTAGACCACCACAAATTTACCGATCGGAGGAATTCCTCGCGGTCCAGTGCAGCCACCGCTCTTTGCCAGGTCGACGCTTGGGCCGCGGTCTTCTCTTCGAATGACCAGCCCCGGCCCGGAGCTCACCGCAGATTACCAAGGTGCTCTTTGTTTAAGCTTGCCACGTCGATGCTTGACCTCCATCGAGGCAGATAGTAGCCTGACGCCCGAGGAAGACGATGGAGCTTCAGATCCCATCGATCGCCCGGAGTTTGATGAAACTCTGGCGGTGGATCCCCACCCCTAGCCGGCGACAGTGGCTCTCGGTCGGCAGCAGCGTTGCCTCAGTGACCATTTTGACCCTTCCCGGAATGTACCTTTGGCCTCCAACATGACTTACCGCGACTGCTTCGCCGCGATTGTGGGATCCAAGCCTTATCCTTATCAGGTCCGCCTCGCATGCGGACCTGCCAGCCAACCCGCTCCCGGCGGTCCGGTGGGGGTGACCTGCCGGTCGCAACTGATCTCGATCCCCACCGGCATGGGCAAAACCGCTGCCGTGGTCATGGCATGGTTGTGGAACCGGATTCTGCACCCGGATCCGGAGCACCGTGCTTCCTGGCCGCGTCGCCTCGTCTACTGCTTGCCCATGCGGACCCTTGTGGAACAAACGCGGGACAACGTCTCCGAATGGCTCGTGCGCCTTGCCCGGGCTGTGGCTGCTGACGACCCCCTCCTTGAATCGGCCGTCCGATCCCTGCCGCCGCCCGCCCGGGAGCGCCTGCAACGAGATGCTGCCCGCCTGGCGACCCTCAAGGGACCGCTGGCCCATGCCCGCGACCCGTTGCTCTGGCTGGCCAAACACTCGCCCATCGTCCTCATGGGCGGCGAAGAGCTCGATGACGGACGACGCGACTGGGATCTCCATCCCGAAAAGCCCGCCATCCTCATCGGGACGCAGGACATGTTGCTCTCCCGCGCCCTGAACCGCGGCTACGGCATGAGCCGGTACCGTTGGCCCATGCACTTTGCCCTGCTCAACAACGACTCTCTGTGGATCGTGGACGAAACCCAACTCATGGGCGTGGGCTTTGAAACCACGGCACAGCTGGACGCCTTCCGCGAACGGCTGCGCACGGCTGGGGCCGGCTGCTTCACCTGGTGGATGAGCGCCACCCTGGACGAGGCCCGGCTGGCGACGACCGATCATCCCCGCCCGGCCGAAGGATGGCCCGCAGTCCGATTGAGTTCCGCGGATCTGGCGCTGCCCGAAGTGCACCGCCGCTACCGCGCTCCCAAACCACTCGCCCGGGCCGGGCTGGTCCTGAAGGCGGGCACGGCCAAATCTTACGCCCGACAACTGGCGGAATTTGTGCTCGCCAAACACCGACCGAACAGCCTGACCCTCGTCATCCTCAATCGGGTCGCCCGGGCGCAAGAGGTTTACCAGGAACTCCGACGGCTCGCTCCCCAACGCCCACTTGCTCTGGTTCACTCCCGGTTCCGCCCGTACGACCGGGCGCACCAAGAAACCCTCCTGCGCGAGGACGGCGACCGCATCGTTGTCGCCACGCAGGCCGTCGAAGCCGGCGTGGACATTTCGGCTCGCACATTGATTACCGAGCTCGCACCGTGGCCATCGCTCGTCCAACGGTTCGGCCGATGCAACCGGCGCGGCGAGGCTCAGCCACCCGAAGAAGCCCGGGTTTTCTGGATCGACATCGAGGGCCGGGATGGAACCGACGAGCTAACCCTGCCCTATACCGCCGAGGAATTACACCAGGCCCGGGAGCTCCTTCCAACCCTCGCCGATGCAAGCCCGGCCTCTGTCGCCGACGCTGGGCCGCGTGCGGACGTCGGTCCCGTGCGCCCGCTCCTGCGACAAAAGGACCTGATCGAACTGTTCGACACGACCCCGGACCTGGCAGGACACGACCTCGACATCTCCCGTTTCATCCGCGAGGGTCAGGACACCGATGTCCATGTGTTCTGGCGTGCCTTTGGCGATGACCCCAACCAGCCGCCGCAACCGGAACCTGCCGCGACAGAGTTGTGTCCCGTCTCCCTGGCGCAATTCCGCCGCTTCCTCGAGCAGCTCGCCAAATCCCCGGCCAACGGCGTCGAGGCCGCCCGATCGGTCGCATGGTCGTGGAACGCTCTCGCCGAGCAATGGCAGCGCGTGGACCACCCGCGCCCCGGCGGCGTCTATCTCCTCCACGCCGGGGCGGGAGGTTACTCCCCCGAGTTGGGCTGGATCGGCGTCGAGGGTCTCTTTGCATCCGTCGAGCCCGTTTCTCTTCAGGCTCAGGTTCCCAGTCATGGCTATTCGCGGGATGAGGCCAGTTTTTGCAGTGCCTGGGTCACCCTCGGAGATCACACCCAGCATGTCGTGGCCGAAACGAGCAGCCTCGCAGAGGCCCTGAGCACGGAACTCTCCCGACTTCTCTCCTGCGATTCGTCCCCGGTGCTCGAGATTGCCGCCCGATGGCACGACCTGGGCAAAGCCCATGAGGCGTTCCAAACCATGCTTCGAGGGGACGACCTCGCGCGCGCAGCCGCTCTGTGGGCCAAGTCGGCCCAACCCTCTCGGACATGCTCGCGCCCCTTTTTCCGTCACGAGTTGGCCTCCGCTCTGGCCTGGTTACAAGCCGGCCCACTCAACGTGCCAGAGCGAGACCTGATCGCCTATCTCATCGCCGCCCACCATGGGAAAGTCCGAATGTCCATCCGGTCCCTGCCCGGGGAAGAGCCTCCTCCGGATCGGCCCGAAGCCCGCATCGCACGAGGGATCGTCGAGGGAGACGAGATCCCAACCCAAGCCTTTCTGGCCATCGGCTCGACCCCTCCCAGCGGTCCGCTGAAGTTGTCCCTGGACCTTATGGAAATGGGTCGGAATCCTCAGGGCGAGCCTTCCTGGCTCGAGAGGACCCTCGTGCTGCGCGACCGTTTTGGCCCGTTTCAGCTCGCCTTTCTTGAAACCCTGTTGCGCTCTGCGGACGCCCGTGCTTCCCAGAAGGAGATCGTGCCATGAACCGTGTTCTCCTGCCCGGATGTGCCCCGATCCCGCTGGCCCATTACCTCAAGGCCCTCGGGGTCCTGCGGCTGGTCTCCGAACAGGCTGATCCCCGGGCCGCCGGCTGCTGGCACCGCGATGTATTCGTGCTGCACAGCCGGCTCGACCGTCAGGGGCTGCTCGACTTTTTCCTGCACCACTATGCCCCGACACCAATCCTGGCACCTTGGAACGGCGGGAGCGGCTTCTACCCCGGTGATAACTCGGTTGCCCTCCAGGCCATCGAGGAAAGCCAGTGCCCCCGACTGGCGAGTTACCAGAAGGCGATCGCCGCCGCACGCAGGGCATTGAAGGAATTCGCCCTGGAGGAGAAACCCAGGGCCGATGTGAAGGAGCAACTTTTGTACGCCTGTCGAAACCTCTTTCCGGAATCCGCGTTGCGCTGGCTCGACGCCGCTTTCGTCCTGACCTGGGAGGGAGTGAAATACCCGCCCCTGCTGGGCACGGGCGGTAATGACGGACGCCTGGAATTTACCAACAATTTCATGCAGCGAATCGTGGAGATTCTGGATCCACAGACCGGTTTGCCGCGGGCCGGAGTCGAAACGTGGCTGGACGCCGCCCTGTACGACGGCGTCCAGAGCTTCCAGGTTCCCCCGGCGCCCGTGGGCCAGTTTTATCCGGGAGCTGCAGGCGGACCGAATACGACTTCTGGGTTCACGCGCGAGGGCAACGTCAATCCCTGGGATTATGTTCTGATGTTGGAAGGAGCCTTGTTGTTCGCGGCGGCAGCCGTCAAAAAATTGGAGACCGGCCAGCCGGGAACAGCCGCCTTCCCGTTTTATGTGCAGCAGACTGCTGCCGGATATGGTACAGCCTCCGCCACGGACGAGCTAAGCCCCGGCCCGAAGCGCCCCATCGGATCCCGTGGCGAAATGTGGATTCCACTCTGGTCCCGACCCACCACCCTGGCCGAACTGCAAGCTGTTTTCGGCGAGGGTCGAGCCCACGTAGGATCCAGACCCGCACGCACCGGCACGGACTTCGCCAGAGCCCTGGTGACCCTGGGGGTGGACCGCGGCCTCGAGGCCTTCGAGCGCCTGGGCTTTCAAATCCGCAACGGCCGCAGCTTTTTTGCCACTCCGTTGGGGCGCTTTGTAACTCATCGGAACGCCCGGGCCAACCTGCTCGCCGAAATCGATGGCTGGCTGGACCGCCTCCGCAGGGAGGCCGGTCCCCGGGCCGAGCAGGTTCCCTCCGCGGTCAGTCGGGCTCTCCGTCAGCTTGAAACGCGTATCCTGGAGCTGTGCCGCGAGGGCAGTCCCAAACGCCTTCAGGCCGTCCTGATCGCCCTCGGTCAGGCCGAGCGAGCCCTGGCTCGCAGCCTGGCCTGGACCACCGGCCGCAACGAGAAACCTCCGCGCATCAAATTGTACCCATTGTGCGGTCTGTCCCCGCACTGGCTCCAGCAGGCCGACGACGGCAGCACCGAATTCCGCCTGGCCGCCGCCCTGGCGTCCGTCCACGGCTGGTACAAGGATGCCGAGGGCCGGCCAGTCCTACTCACCCTGCGACACCACCTGGAACCGGTCGGCACCAGAGCCGGCTCCGGAACAGGCCCTCTCACCTGGGATGACCCACCTTCCAATGATGTCGTGTGGCATGAAGGTGACCTCGTGCAGGTACTCATCGCCATCCTGGCTCGAAGACTGATCCGCGCCCAACAGGCCGGAAAATCCGATCTGCCGGATCACGCCCATTGTCCGGCCCCGCTGCCAGACGTAATCGCCTTCCTCGAGGGCCGCACGGATGACACTCTCCTGGCCGACCTTCTCTGGGGACTGGTTCTTTTGAACTGGCAAACCTTCCCCGCCAACTCCCAAAGTCCGGGACCCGGCGGGGACCGCCCCGGCGCCCGGGCGACGGCCCCCACGGCAGACTCTCCAGTCGCCACCGGGCGGGAGTCTGAAACGGGCAACGGTCGCATCCCGGAAATCCCCCCTGCGTGTTACAGCCTGTTGCGGCTGGCCTACCCCCGACCCGGTGAGAGAAAAGATCTCCCCGAGATTCCGGCGGTTTCCATGATCCATCGACTCGCCGCCGCCGGACGAGCAGTAGAAGCCTCGCGCCTTGCCGTCCGCCGCCTCCGCGGCTCCGGACTACGCCCGGCCTTCGAAGAGGTTTTTGTCCCACCGGCGGCCGCTCGACGCATCGCTGCCGCCCTGCTCTTTCCGCTTTCCCCACGGGATCTCTCCCGACTGCGGGACCTCGTACTCAAACCTGAGCCTGAAACCGTGTTATGAACCTTGCAGCCCTGAACAACGAACCACGTCTCGTCCTGGAGGCCAAACTCAAGCCCATCGCCGGCACGCGCTTTCAGCCCACCGGCTTCCCCGACCTGGGCCCCGCCCAATACCGCTTACCCGACGGCACCGAGATGCTCCTGGTCGAATCCGCCCAGAGCATGGCCAATCGACTCGAGGCCGTCTGCTGGGATACCAGAACCAACGATTGGGTCGCACCCCTCCGGGGCCTCCCGTGCGTCCTGGTCATCGACAAAGACGGAAAACCGCTCACCAACTCCGTGCTCGAAGCCCACCGGCTCAACAGCCCCTATATCTTGGAGAGCCGCGACAAGTCCTTCGTGGAGACCCTGAAAAAGGAACTGGCCATCGGCGACTTTGGCCCCGTCGATCTTACCCTGTTGGCCAGGGTCCTGCTGAAATACGACATCAACTCTCTCCTGCATGGGGTGTTCCTCGCCAAGTCCGAGATCGCCGGCGGCCGAATGCGGTTGCCACGCGCTCTGACGGCATTCATCGAGGCCAAAAACGTCACCACTGCGGCCAGCGGAGGCGTCAAGAATGATCCCGTCAACCCCAGTGGCGACGCCACGAAAGGCTTTGGCAACGTACCGTTCCACCGCGAGGAATTCTGCGGAGATCTCACCGCCTCGTTCATTCTCGATCTGGCCCTCATCCGCGGATTTCGTCTGGACGAAAGCGTCGAAACTCTCCTGGTGGCGCTGGCCCTCTACAAAATTCACCGTTTCCTCCGCGATGGATTGCGCCTCCGGTCGGCATGTGATCTCGAGCTCGATGGCCCTCTCACGGTGAAACGTCCCGCGGCCTTTCGGATCCCCTCGCTGGCAGAAGTCGAAAGTGCGCTGCCGGGACTTGTCGAAAAGGCCAGACCCTTCTTTGCGAATCCACCCAAAACCACCGTGCAATTCCTCGCCTGAGCCATGTTACTGCTCCGAATCCTGCCGGCAGCCGGCCGGTTCCACGCCACCCCGTGGGGTCGGCACGTGAACGAGGGGGCTGTCGAGTGGCCCCCGTCTCCCTGGCGCTTCTTGCGCGCCCTGGTTGCCACCTGGCACCTCAAGGCGAAAACCGACCTGGCGGAGCCGCTCGTGCGCCAACTGGTCGACACCCTGGCCTCTCAACTGCCCGTCTTCTGGCTGCCTCGGGCCACCCTGGGTCATACACGGCATTACATGCCGGTGATTGAGAGCAAAAAAACCGAATCGAAACTGGTTTACGACGCATTTATCCACGCGGACGGCCCCTTGATCATCGCTTGGGACATGGAACTTCCGTCCGAGCTGCGCGAGGCACTCGCTCTGCTTTGCGGGCGCCTGACCTATTTCGGACGCGCCGAAAGCGTCGTGGAAGCACGAGTCCTGACCAACCTGCCCGGCTTCGAACCCAATGCCCGGCCATTGCCCGAGAATGAGCCTGTCCCGGAGGGCACTGAACTGGTTCGTGTGTTGTGCCCGGAAACCCCGCAGAACTATGCGCGTTGGCTGGAACTCCATGCCCATGCCCGCTCTGCCCAGGCATCGAAGTCCAAAGCCCGCAGTCGCAAGTCCAAAACCTCGGGGCCGCCCATCCCCGGCAGCCTGTATGATGCCCTGCAGACGGACACCGGCGACCTGCAGCAAGCCGGTTGGACCCTGCCTCCGGGCAGTCGCTGGGTGGATTACGTCCGCCCCGCCCGTTGCTTCGAGCCCGCACCGATCCGGGCTACACGCATCAGCCGCGCGTTGCCCACGGTCGCCCGCTTCAGCCTCGCCAGCGCCGTCCCGCCCCGCCTCACCCGCGCCGTCTCCGTTGCAGAACGCATCCACCAATCCCTGGTCAAATACTCCGAGCAGGCGCCCGTATTCTCCGGCAAGCAAGAGGGCCAACCTCTGGAGGGACACCAGCACGCGTTCATCCTCTGCGAGGCCAATGGCCGTCGAGACGCCATCACCCACGTGACCGTCTTTGCCCCCATGGGCTTCGATGGCCGCGCGCGGCGGGCGCTGGAAATCCTCACCCGCCACGGCGTCTGGGGTCATGGTGGCCACGACATCCAGTTGGTCCTTCTGGGCCTGGGCGGACCGGACCTGTTTCCGGACTGCAAACTCTTCGGCCCCGCACGAGTCTGGCGCTCGCTCACCCCCTTTGTCGCCACACGTCACCCGAAAACCCACCGCGACGGCCGGCCCAAACTCGACGCTGACGGATGGTGGATCGGGTCCCCTGCCCACGACCTGCGTCGTCTGTTGGCCGAGTTGGGTAAACCCATGCCCACCCGCATCGAACCCCTGGAGACCATCCCGGTTGGATCCCGCCGCCTCCGTCCCCTCGAATTTCAAACCGAGCGGCTGCACGGAGAAGGCCGACGCGGTGCCCGCACCGGCACTGCCTTCCAGCTGGTCTTTCCCGAACCTGTCACGGGCCCCCTGGCCCTCGGGTATGGCGCCCATTTTGGACTTGGCTTGTTCATTCCATTACAGTAACCAATCTGGCGTATGGAGCATCACATCCTGACCGTCGGTGTGAGCTTGTTGCAGAACTTCGCCCGCTCCAAAAGTCCACCCGTCGACTTTGAATTCGCCCTGAAACATCATCCGGAGGTGTGGACATTTCTCCTGGAAAACCCCACGGCGGCCTCCGCAGAAATCAACTCCCTCGAAATGCGAACCCGCTTTCTGAGCTCCCCATCTCCCCCGAGCCTCTCGGTGACTCTGATCCACACGGAGACGCCGCTGGGGAAATGCACCTGTTCCCTGCTCGAAAGATTCCTCAAGAAATGTAAAGTCCGTGTCGATAAGATCCCCGTGAAGGGCTTTGACAAACCAGCGGGCGATGCCGACCCGGAGTTTGCCCAACGGGAAGCGCTCGAAGCTTTGACGCAGATGCGGGAACGCGTCATCCGTCATATCATCCGCCTGAAAGAGCAGTCCCCCGACCTGAGCATCCACCTCAACGCCACGGGGGGCTACAAAGCCGAGGTTGCCGTTCTTTACGAACTTGGACGCTTTCTTCGCCTGCCTGTCTATTACCTGCATGAAACCTTCAGAACGTGTGTAACCCTGCCCTGAGCCCCGTCGCATGCAGAATCCCATCGTTGCCACTTACCGAATCGTGACACAGATGTTCCTCGGAGGAGCGCAGCCCGGGGAAGAGGCCGAGCTGCGACTTCCCAGTTTCAAGGGGGCTCTGCGTTTCTGGTGGCGGGCCCTCCGATGGGGCGAAGTGGAATCTCTCGAGCAACTGCGGACCGAGGAGGCCGACCTGTTCGGCAGCTCCTTCACCGGCCAGAGCCGGGTCCGAATCTGGATGTCCAATGCCGTCACCCCGGAAAAACAGTGCGCCGAAAAGTGGAAGCCCAGCTCCTGGCAGGGCTACGTCGGCTACGGGTTGACCGACAAAGGGAGCCGTTGGTACCTGAAGCCGGGGCAGGATTTCTCCGTCTTCGTGGACCTGGAACGTTGCTCTCACTCGCAGATCCAGCAGGTGCTCGCAGCGCTGAAACTGCTGGGCTTGGCGGGAGGACTCGGCGCACGCAGCCGCAGGGGGTGGGGCAGTATCACATTGATGCGCCTGGAGGGCGATGCGTGGACCTGCCCCCGCTCGCAGGACGAATGGGAGCGGGCCATCGCCGAACTCAAGCCCAAAGCCCCCGTCCACCAGCCCCCTTACACGGCCTTGTGGCGCGACTGCGTCTGGGCCGCAGGCCCTCCCCAGCACTCCTGCGAGAAGGCTCACGAGTGGCTGGCCTCACGATATCGGGCTCGGGTGAAAGACTGCTCTCCCAAGCACGATCGCGCCCAGTTTGGTCTGCCCCGGCCTTTCAGAGATCGCCCCCGCAAAGAGCGGAGGGCCAGTCCGCTGTTTCTGCATGTCCACCAGTGTCCCGGCGGCCAATGTTTGCCATGCGCGCTCTGGTTGCCGGCGGATTTCCTGGAATCCGACCCGCGAATCCCGGGTAGGGGCGCGCACGGCCGCTCATTTGTCGAGGAACTGAAACGACGCGATTCCACCCCTCGAGCATGAGGTGTCACCTTCACTTCTCCTTCGGCCCGGTCCAGGCCTTCATCGCACAAGCCCGTCGAACGCGGGATTTGTACGTGGGCTCGTTCCTGCTCTCCCACCTTGCTCTCAAGGCCATGGAAGCCGCCGCAAGTGCGGGGGGAAGGCTCGTTTTGCCCGACCTGGCCAGGATCCGGTCCGCCGCAGCTCAGTCGGGCCTCGCCCACGCGGTGGCCCCCAATCGATTCCTGGCAGAGTTTAGTGATGAAGCCGTCGCGGCGCAGGCGGGACAAGCTGCCGCGCAGGCCCTGAAAAATGAATGGCGTTCGATCGCCGACGTCGTTTGGACCCAGTGCCTGGAGCCGGGCGCCGCCCTCGGCCGCAACTCCCGCGCCATCTGGGAACGGCAAATCGATTCCTTCTGGGAAATCTTCTGGGTGGTCGGGCCCCCCGCCGAACACGACCTGTTGGACCGACGCAGACAATGGCGGACCCTGCCCCCGACCAGCGAGCCCGGCGACCACTGCACCCTCATGGGCCAATGGCAGGAGCTCTCGGGTTGGATTCGTGCAACCGAACGCAAGGCCCAGGACGAGTTCTGGCATGCGGTCCGAACCCGGCTGCACAGTCTTCAGGCCTCCGTCTTCGATCTGGAGGAAGACGAACGGCTTTGTGCGATCGCGTTCGTCAAACGCTTTCTCCCCTTGGTGAGCCGACAGGCACTCGGACGGGACCTCTCGGTGGAACACTGGCCGTCCACTGTCACCATTGCCGCGGTCCCATGGCTCCGAAAACTGAAATCCGCGCCCGGCCCTCTCCTGGAGCAATGTGCAGAATATGCACGCTACGTACGCTCGGTCAGCAGTGAACGCGCAGTCCTGGCCGGCGCAAGCGGGCGCATTGCCCTTTTGCGGGATTTCCCCAGGGCTGCCGGAGACTTCCCCAAACTCAGCGGCAACTTCCTGAACCGAAGCGCGCTTCTCAACGAGCGGAGCACCCGCCTCCAGAGCGAAGCCTCCCGGCCTGAGTTGGCGGAAAAACTCCGGCGCCTCGAACAGGCCAGCCAGGATCGGGCGGGCAACTTCTACGCGGTGCTGGTAATGGATGGCGATTCCATGGGCCGCTTGCTGCGGCAGGAGTCCCCGGAACGCCTCACCGCCGGCCTGAGTGCATTCGCCACAAAAGCTCCCGCCCTTCTGGAACAGGAGACCCTCTCCGGCGTATGCGTCTACAGCGGTGGTGATGACCTGTTGGCCCTCCTGCCCGTCGATTCCGCCCTGGACGCGGCCGTGGCCGTCCGCCGCCTCTACCAAACCACCCTGCAAGAGCAGGCACGAGTCCCCTCGGCCACCATTTCCGCCGGGCTGGCCCTGGCTCACTACCGATGTGCCCTCAGCCGGGTCCTGCGGTATGCCCGATATCTGCTCGACCAAGTCGCCAAGGACCGAATCGGCCGCGACGCCATCGCCATCGGCGTGTTGAAGCCGGGCGGGATTGCCTGCGAATGGGCACAAAAATTCGACGCATTCATCCGGGACGACACTCACGCATTTGCACCCCTGGTGGAGGCCTTCCGCCGCGGCCTCCGGGGCGAAGCCGAAGGAATTTCCGCCAGCTTCTTGTACAACCTGCAACAGCGTTTCTCCCAACTGGCCCGGAGTCCCGCCACCACGCAGGATTTCAACGGCCGCTTCGATCCCTCCGTCTTGGAGCATCTTTTCCTTGCCGAATACCTGCACGGTCGCCTGGACCCGGACCCAGCTCGTGCAGACGAGCAGCGCAGGTCGGCTCGGCGCCTGATCCAGCAACTGGTTCACCTGTGCTGCTGCACGGATCCCGACATGCCCGATCAGCCGCGCATCGACCTGAGCGCACTGCGCCTGCTCAAGTTCCTCGCCCTCGAAGGAAAGGAGGGAGCCGAATGAGCGCCTCGTACTACTCCCTTTCGCCCTGCGACGCCTGGTTCTTCCGGGATGGTCGCCCCTATCACCACGGTGAATCCAACCAGGCCGACGTGCCCTCCGTCTTTCCCCCCTCCCCGCGCACACTGAGCGGAGCACTGCGCGCGGCCCTTGCGCGGGCCCACGGTTGGCACGACGGACATCGTTGGCCCCCCGCCTTGAACCCCGTCCTCGGTGACGGCCCCCATCACCTTGGCACCCTCCAATTTACCGGTCCCTTTCTGATCCGTGGAATCGGCCCGAGCGCCCGGTCCCTCTGGCCAATGCCCCGGCACTTGCTCGGATCCCATCAAAAAGGTCGTTGGATCCCGCGGGCCTTCTTGATCCCCGACTCACGGGAAATCCCCAGCGACCTGGGCAGCCGCCGACTTCCCCGCCCAAACCTCCCCCCGGGCCAGTCCCAGGGCGGATTCAAGCCGCCCGAGGCTGTCTGGGTGACCTCGCGCGGCCTCGAACGCATCCTGACTGGCCGCCTGCCAGAGGCCGACGAAATCGTCCCCGCTGAAGAACTGTGGACGCTGGAATCGCGCATCGGACTCCGCCGGCAGCCCGACTCCCTCATCGTCGGCCCGGGGGATCTGTACAGCCCCTGCTACGTGAGACTCCACCCCCGCGTGTCCCTCGGCGTGGGCATCCAGGGCCTGCCCGAGTCCATGCACCCATTACCCCCGCTCCTTGCTCTGGGAGGGGAATCTCGCTTGGCCGCGGCGGAACCCTGGCCCCAGAACCCCCTTCCGGCCGCGCCCGGTGTCAACTCCTTCCAACCCGACTCCCGCGGGATGATTCGCTTTGTGCTCCTGCTCCTCACACCCGCCCGCTTCACCTCGCCGGCAAACCCGGCATCCAACCTGCCCCTGCCCGCTGAGGTGATCTCTGCATGCGTCGCCCGACCCCAATGGATCGGCGGCTGGGACTCCCTCAACCACGAACCGTTGGCCCTGGAGCCGTTCTACCCTGCGGGCTCCGTGTGGTTTTGCGAGACCCCCGCGGAGAAGTTCCCCCAAATCTACAACCACCACGGCCAGTGGCTGGGCGATTACACGCGGCACGGATTCGGCCAGATCGCCATCGGCCTCTGGCCGCCCAACCCAACGCAATAGCCATGCACGCCCGACTCATCAGCCTGTTCGCGGAAACTTCCATCCACCCCGGAGCCGAAGCCGGCGCCGGGTTCGTCGACCTGCCCGTGGCGCGCGAGGCCGCCACCGATTGCCCCGTCATCCCGGGCTCCAGCCTGAAAGGTGCCCTTGCAGGCTTGGCACGCGAGCACTCCATGCAGCAAAACGATCTCGAGCGCATCTTCGGCAGGGCCGACCATGCCGGCGGCCTGCTCGTCTCAGATGCCCGCCTGCTCCTCCTGCCGGTTCGAAGCCTGCAATCGGCCTACAAATGGATTACCTGTCCCTACCTCTTGGAGCGACTCGACCGCGATTTGCGCCGTGCCGGAATCCGCATCCCCTCCCCCTTGACCGAAATCACCCCTCCCGCTCCGGGCCGGTACCTGGCACAAACCCAGGAAGAGCTCTTCCTGGAGGAACGCCTCTTCACCCACCAGGCCACCTGCCCCGACGGCCTCCTCCAAACGCTGCAGCAACTCCTGCCGGACCCCTCCGCCCGCAAACGCCTTCCGCAACAACTCGTCGTGCTCGAAGATGGCGACTTCGCCTGGTTCGCCCGCTATGGATTGCCCATCCAGGCCCGGAACGTTCTCGATCCCGAGCGAAAAACCAGCCAGAACCTCTGGTACGAAGAAAGCATCCCGCCTGATGCCCTTTTTTATGCCATCCTGGCGGAACGCACGCCCGGAGCCGCCGAGCCCCTCTGGAACCTCCTCCAGGCTCATCCCTATCTGCAGGTCGGCGGCAACGAAACCGTGGGCATGGGGTGGTTCCAAATCTCGGTCCACAACTCCCAAGAGCCAGCCTCCTGAGTATGCAAACGCTCGCCCAACGTCGCGCCCAACACGCCCTGAAACAAGTCTTGAAGCACCGGCAAGCAGGGCCCCGGGAATACGGGAACTATGTCAGCTACGTCCAGGCCCTGCCCGCTACCATTGTCATGAACGGCCTGGGTCAGGCCTGTGCCATGCTCCTGGCCAAAGCCGCGGGCGACCCCAAGCAACCGCATGGCCTCTTATATGCCGACCTCGAGGATTGGCTTTGCGGACCCGATGAGGCCGCACCCTTCCGTAACGCGCCGAAGACCGACTATCGCCTCATGAACGCCATCACCTCCGGAGACCAACGGGCTTACGTCCGCGCCCAGGCCGAGGCCATCGCCTACCTCGGTTGGCTGAAGAAGTTCGCCTGCGCGTTCCTGGAAAGAGGAGCCGAAGAATGAAACTCCCGCTTTATTTCTTGCCGAACGCTCCCCGCGCGTGCCCCGCCAGGGGCCACACCGGCCTCTGGTTCGACAAGTTCTGTAACCAATGGGCCGATGATCCCGAGGCGCAGCACGGCAGCCCGTGGTCGCTCAAGGCACGAAACAACTCCAACCCCAAGCTGGACTGGATCCGAACAGTCACGGGGCAACCCATCGGTGACAAGGCCCTCCTCGCAAGTTACGCCCTCCGCATCACCGCCCTCGCTGACGCCCTCGGGGGCCAGATCCGCGTCCTCAAGTCCATCAGCCGGCTCGCCACCGGGCTGGGACGAGATCACCCTATCGAAAACGGCTTCACTTGGCATCCCTCCCTGGGCACCCCCTACCTTCCGGGCTCTTCCGTCAAAGGCCTGGTTCGTGCCTGGGCCGAATCCGGCGGCGCCGGGTCGGACTTGGATGCAAAAGCCTTCCAGCGCATCTTCGGCTCCGGGCCCCGTGGGCCGACCCCCGCGCCGGCCCCACCCTCCGTGGGCAGCGTCATATTTTTCGATGCCGTGCCCGTCAGCCCCGTGCGTTTGAAGCCGGACGTCATGACCGTGCACTACGCGAATTACTATCAGGGGAAACCTGGCGACCGCGACCGCGTCTCACCCCCGGCCGACTGGCTCGAACCAGAGCCCATTCCCTTCCTGACCCTCGCTCCCGGCGCCCTCTTTCTGTTCGCGTTGGCGCCACGAACCCGCTCCCCTGAGGCCGTGGAGGACGCCCGCATCGCAGCAGACTGGTTGGTGGACGCCCTCGGCCGGCTGGGCATCGGCGCCAAAACTGCCGTGGGCTATGGACGCCTGACCCGAGATCCGAGTCAGGAAACCGAACTTCGCGAAAGCCTGCAGCTCCGCAAGAAAGAAAGGGAACAGGAAATGCGCCTTGCGCGCCTCAGCCCCCTTGCCCGCGAACTCGAAACCGACATCGCCAAGCATAAGTGGGAAACAGATAAAAACGCCTTCACCAGAGGAGACCTCGTCGAGCGCTGGGTGGAACGCCTCGAAAAAGATCCCGTGCCTGATGCTCTGCAACGCTTGAAAGCCCTACTGGAAATGCATTTCCCGGGCATTCTTGCAGATCCCGACAAAACCGGTGGCAAAAGCAAAGAGTACGTCCATAAAGAGCGTTGGCGAAAAGTCGCCAAGCGCCTCAATCAGATCCCTGTATGACACCTCTCCGTCTCCTCATCGCCACCGTCGGCGGTTCTCCGCAGCCGGTTGTGACCAGCGTTCTCCATTGGCACCCCCAGCGCGCAATTTTCATTGTTTCCCCCCAAACGGCCTCTTCCCTGTCCGCCGAGATTATCCCGGCCATCCAAAACGGAGGTTGGGCCGAGTTTGACTCGGGACGCTATGATTGCTTCACCATCGAAGACCCCGAAAATCTCTCTGTCGTTGTCAAAAAATTGCGCGCTCTGGACGAGCCGGTTTACTCCTGGCTCGCGCGCGGCCCACAAGCCTCCGTCGTGGTCGACTTTACCGGCGGCACCAAGGTCATGACCGCCGCACTGACCTTGGTGGCCAGCCGCTGGCCCTGCCGCCTCTCCTACATCGGCGGGAAACAGCGCACCAAAGATGGCATGGGCATCGTCCTCGAGGGAGCCGAAACCGTAATCACCTCTGAAAACCCCGCCGATGAACTCGCGTGGTTGGCTGTTGACTCCGCCCTCTCCCTCCTCTCCCAACACGCCTATGCCGCAGCTGCGCGGGTGCTGAATGACGCGATCCACAAAGTCACGGATCCCGGCCGAAAAGCCGAACTGAGTGCCCTGGTTCTCCTCTCTGAAGCGCTGGCTGCCTGGGATCGTTTTGATCACCGAAATGCCCTGGATTCTCTCCAGAAAGTGCTCAGAAGAATCCACGACCTGGAAGCCGCCTTGGGTCGGGATCTCACTTCGCGCCTTTTCCCGGCCCTGGAGGCATTGCACCAACACTTGGAGCAGGTCAGGGAAGCAGGCAACGCAGCCCCCAGTCGCGCCGTGTTAATCGATCTGCTGGCCAACGCCCGGCGCCGCATGGACGAAGGCCGATGGGATGACGCCGTCGCCCGCCTCTACCGAGCCATCGAAGCCATCGCACAGCTACTCCTGACTCACCAGGGCATCCCCTCCACCGCCGCAGTCCCCCTCGACTCCATCCCCGAACCTCTGCGGAGCGAGTTTCGCCCCGGCGCGGACCAGGACCGGGTCAGACTCGGCCTCCGCGATGCATGGCGGCTCCTCGACAGCCTCGGCCACCCCGCTGCCGCACAATTCCGAGAACTTGGACTCGCCGATCCGAACCGCTCCCTTTTGACCAAGAGAAACCACAGCATCCTTGCTCACGGCTTTCAGAGTGTGGAAAAAGATGTCGCTCCAAAGCTTTTCCAGGCCGCCCTAAAACTCTCCAACCTCCGCGAAGACGAGCTACCCCGGCTCCCGATCCAACGTTTTCCGCCTCCTCCGTCCTCGTAACGAGCCACTGGCTTGGAGAAGTGCCCCAAAGATCAGCACCGCCCCTTCCCGCGAACAACTTCACCGGCTCGAGCTGAACTCCACCCGTTGAACGCGCCAGCAGAGTCAGCCCTCCCCCTCCGACGTCATCATGCCTCGCGACCCAAGGTCCGGGCCCGGCCCGCGATTTTTTCCGAAGGTCCGATACCCATCCTTCCGTCAAATGACCGTCCGTGCGATCCCGCAACAGTTCAAGGACCGTCTCTGCGGCTTGGAACCACCTGCCGGTGCTTCTGTCAGGGACCCTGCAGTCACCGGATTCATGCCTTTGCACGAGTTCTGACTGCGATTGGCAGGTTGTCCCATGCGCTGGGACGATGGCACAGCGCCGAATCCGTGGTCTTTCATGACAGCCGACAGGTGTACAAAATGGGCTGTCTCGAAAGTCCGCCGTTTGTGGCCACGGGACCTTTCGCAGCTTGTCCTTGCGGAGAAAGGCGATTGTAAGATTCAGGAATCGACCCGCGGTTTCTTGCACCACCGCTTGGACGCATCTCCTCTTCGCTCCGCCTGCCACGCTGCAATGGCTCTCCCTCCGCGCAGCGTCGCCTCGACGCTCGGCTGATCGCCCACCCGGGCACGCTGATGTCATCCAACCCCTCCGACCGATCCCCCGGACTTCCGGCGATTCGCGCCGCCTGAAAAGGCCGCCAGGCAACGAGGCTCCCTTTTGCGATCTGGGGCGTCCTGGCCCGCCAGTAACCTGCACAAGAAAGCAGGCTGCAAACACGTCCCTGGGAGGTGCCGGCCCTGCGCCCGGGGCATCTGAACCGCCCGGCACCGTACCATGCCTTTCACCACGGTCTTCACCACGCCCTGCACTTCGCGATTCACCTGTCTTCCCTGCGAAACCTTGGCTCTTTGGCATGCAGGGTGCTTCCATTGCCAATGCATGAGCAACGAAACCAGCGCCAACCAACGGCTCTCACCGGCGCAAAAGGCTGTGGCCCGGCGCAACGCCCGGCTAGAGTTGGCGGCCCACAGCCTCGACACCGGGCATCCGCACTCCGAAGAGGCCCGCGAGCTTCTGGAGATGCTCCGGCGCTCGGCGCGACTTCTCCAGCGTCCCGTTGAACAACAACCCTCGGCGCTCCCTTCCCCGACCCCGACCGGCCCCCAGGCGCCCATTCTGGCACGAGAATCCGGACCATCTCCGTCCGAACCCCCGACACCGTGTCCCCCAGACGCCGCCGCCCCTGCTCCGGCTCACCCTTCGGCTCCCGCCTCCCCGCCCAGCTCGACCCAGGCCACAGATTCGAACCCGCCCCCCGGCTCGGCTGATAAACCCGATCAAGAAAGCCCACCGCCTCACGTTTCGCCCAATCCCGCCTCCCCGCCCCTCTTCACCGGCATCATTCCCGCACGAATGCTGAACCAGTTCGTCTACTGCCCCCGCCTCTTCTATTACGAATTCGTGGAGGGCGTGTTTCTTCATAATGCCGATACCCTGCGGGGCGCCGCCCTGCACCAGCGCGTCGATGCCGGCACCGGCGCCATGCCCCCACCCGCACCCCCCGCCGCTTCCGCCCCTGCCCCCGCAGACCCCTCCAGCGCCCCCGAACCCGCCCGCGAAGAAATCATTCACTCCCGCTCCGTGGAACTGGGATCCGACCGGCTCGGGGTCATCGCCAAGATCGACCTCGTCGAAATCCAGACCGGTTCTTCCGACCTCTTCACTGCAGTCGAAGTCTGCCCCGTCGATTACAAAGCCGGCTCCCCGCGCCTCCGCGATGACGTCCCGGAACTTTGGGACGGCGACCGCATGCAACTGGCCCTTCAGTGCCTCATCTTGCGGGACAACGGCTACCAATGCCGCGAAGGTATCATTTACTACCGCGGCACCAAACAACGCGTCCGGCTCGAACTCACTCCCGACCTCGAGCAATGGGTCCTTCAACAAATCGACGCCGCGCGCCGTTGCGCCGTCGGACCCATCCCCCCACCCCTGGTCGCCTCGCCCAAATGCCCCCGGTGCTCCCTTGCCCCCATCTGTCTCCCGGACGAAACCCGCCTCCTGAGCGACCAACGCCCCTCCCCCAACACCCCCTCGGGACCCTCCCCCGCAACCGCATCCCCTCACACCCCGGGCCCTTCGCGATCGCCGGAGCCTGTCCGACGCCTCATGGCCCCGCGCGACGACACCCGCGCCCTCTATCTCAACACGCAGGGACTCCGCGTCGGCCGCAAAGAGGAAACCCTCCAAATCTCTCAGGAAGGCAGAGTCATCGACGAAGTCCGCATCCGTGACCTTTCCCATGTGGCCCTCTTCGGAAACATCCAAATCACCACCCAGGCCATCCAGGCCCTCTGCGAAGCCGAGGTACCTATCACCTTCTTCTCCATGGGCGGCTGGTTCTACGGCCTGACCCGCGGACATCACCTCAAAAACGTCTTCCTGCGCATCGAACAGTTCCGTACCGCGGCAGACCCGCAACACGCCCTGCCCCTGGCACGCAAGTTTGTTCACGGCAAAATCCGCAATCACCGCACCCTCCTCATGCGAAATCACCTCGAACCGCCCCCTCGCACATTGGCCCTCCTCAAACACTATGCCGAGGCCGCCCTGTCCGCCCCGGACCTCCCAACCCTGCTCGGAATCGAGGGAGAGGCCGCTCGCACCTACTTCGAGCAGTTCAGCGGCATGATCAAAGTCACCCAGAACATCCCGGAAGAGGCCCTCCTGGCCGGCTCCGCGCCGGCTCCATCCCCCCATGGGCCTCTCCAGTTCACCTTCAACTTCACCCAGCGCAACCGCCGTCCTCCCACCGACCCCGTCAACGCCCTGCTCTCCCTGGCCTACAGCCTCCTCACCAAGGATTGCACCCTGGCCCTGCTCGCCGTCGGATTCGATCCCTACGTCGGCTTCTATCACCAACCACGCTTCGGGCGCCCCGCCCTGGCCCTCGACCTCATGGAAGAATTCCGCCCCCTCATCGCCGAATCCGTGGTGCTCACCGCCATCAACAACCGCATCATCACACCCGAAGACTTCGTAAGCGCAGGACGCGCCGTCAACCTGGCACCCAGAGCGCGTCGCCGGTTCTTCGAAGTCTACGAACAGCGCATCAACAGCCTCCTGACGCATCCCCTCTTTGATTACAAGGTCAGCTACCGCCGCGCCCTCGAACTCCAGGCGCGACTCCTGGCCAAAACCCTCACCGGGGAGATCTCCGAATACATCCCCCTCACCACCCGTTGAACCATGCGCAACACCTGGCTCGTCTGCTACGACATCGCCGATGAAAAACGCCTGCGGCAGGTGTTCAAAACCTGCCGCAACTACGGCAACCACCTCCAGTACTCCATCTTCGAATGCGACCTCACCCCCATGGAAAAAATTGAACTCGAGACCGCCCTCAGCGCCATCATCCATCACGACCAGGACCAGGTCCTCTTCGTCGACCTCGGGCCCGCCGAGGGACGGGGCGACCGGGTGATCACCTCCCTCGGCCTGCCATATATCCGACTCGACGCCCCCTGCTACGTTTTCTAGGCTGACCGTGCGCTGGGCCGCCAGCAAGCGATCCTTGACACAACCCCTGTGCGAGCGGCGAGGTGATGCAAGAATCGGCGCTGCCGCTCGCAGCCGCCAAATCCCACTGCATCAACCACTTGCACCGCACCCCCACTCGCGCCTCCCCGCGAAAACCTCGCCTTGTCGCCACCGCTCGCTTCGGCCACAATTCAGCCGTGCAAATCGCGGTCAGCGAGGGGTTGCTATCTCCGCGCCCACAAAGGCGCGGCCCCATTGAAGCCCCACCAAGCCACGCCCGAAGCCCCCACGCCAGACCCCATCTCCGCGCCCACAAAGGCGCGGCCCCATTGAAGCGTGCCATCTACAGAGGACAAAAAAAGAAAGTTAGTCATCTCCGCGCCCACAAAGGCGCGGCCCCATTGAAGCAGCACGGCGCGACCATTGAACTGCAGCAGCCCTGTGATCTCCGCGCCCACAAAGGCGCGGCCCCATTGAAGCCCACCGCTCGTAATCACTGTGCGCCTGTTGTTTCCGCATCTCCGCGCCCACAAAGGCGCGGCCCCATTGAAGCTCGCAGCATGTTCTCCCAACCGCGCAAGGAACCTTGTTTATCTCCGCGCCCACAAAGGCGCGGCCCCATTGAAGCCTGTGCGTGTTGTTCGGTATCGGGTTTGTCGTGGCATCTCCGCGCCCACAAAGGCGCGGCCCCATTGAAGCGAGCCGTAGGGGCGAACCGTCCCCGCCGAGCAGCGGCATCTCCGCGCCCACAAAGGCGCGGCCCCATTGAAGCTGACCCAGGCTTGCGGTGCTCTTGACAAAGCAATTCATCTCCGCGCCCACAAAGGCGCGGCCCCATTGAAGCGCGGTTGGATGCGATGCCTGGGGAGTGAAGAAAGGAATCTCCGCGCCCACAAAGGCGCGGCCCCATTGAAGCCGTCGAGTGTACTGAGCGGTTATTTGGGCGTGTCTGCATCTCCGCGCCCACAAAGGCGCGGCCCCATTGAAGCCGGCTCCACCAAGGACCAGACGACCCGCACGCGACACATCTCCGCGCCCACAAAGGCGCGGCCCCATTGAAGCCGGACAACGTCCGCAGCCTGCCGCCGACCCTGTTTAATCTCCGCGCCCACAAAGGCGCGGCCCCATTGAAGCTCGTGGCGGCGTCTCTGACGGCCGCGCTGATTGTCTACATCTCCGCGCCCACAAAGGCGCGGCCCCATTGAAGCAGATCGAGGACGTCGGTTTTCGCGTGGGCGAGCGTTATCTCCGCGCCCACAAAGGCGCGGCCCCATTGAAGCGTCCCATCAGCCTCAATTACCGACCGCAACCACTCAATCTCCGCGCCCACAAAGGCGCGGCCCCATTGAAGCCCTGGGTGCGGAGGCTGTTCCTGGGACCTGGCGAGATCTCCGCGCCCACAAAGGCGCGGCCCCATTGAAGCGCAAGATAAGAACCCAAACCTTCCGGATTGCGAACGATCTCCGCGCCCACAAAGGCGCGGCCCCATTGAAGCGGGCCTAGCTGTGGCGGGGAGAACGGGGCATGAAAGATCTCCGCGCCCACAAAGGCGCGGCCCCATTGAAGCCGTCGGGCACACCACGCGGACTTCGCCTTCAACGTACATCTCCGCGCCCACAAAGGCGCGGCCCCATTGAAGCGCTGAAAGCTCGAGCTCGAGGTCGGGGTCTACGACCGGATCTCCGCGCCCACAAAGGCGCGGCCCCATTGAAGCGTGACTGTGCGCCGATTGTTTATCGGTCCTGGTGAGATCTCCGCGCCCACAAAGGCGCGGCCCCATTGAAGCTGATTTCGGTCAAGTTAAGCGGGGTTGCTATGTTTCATCTCCGCGCCCACAAAGGCGCGGCCCCATTGAAGCGACTGGCGGCTGTGGGTGATCAAGTCGGAGTGGATTCATCTCCGCGCCCACAAAGGCGCGGCCCCATTGAAGCATCTGTACTGGGGCAGTCGTGAATGGCAGCAGGTTGATCTCCGCGCCCACAAAGGCGCGGCCCCATTGAAGCAACCTCCTGTGCCTATGCGACGAGAAGACCGGAGAAAATCTCCGCGCCCACAAAGGCGCGGCCCCATTGAAGCTGACTATTGTTTGGTAGAACTGAGGCTGACGGGGTTTGATCTCCGCGCCCACAAAGGCGCGGCCCCATTGAAGCCGGCCATGACTAACATTGTTTATTTGGTGAGCGGGAGATCTCCGCGCCCACAAAGGCGCGGCCCCATTGAAGCTGCTATGCGGTTATCGCGGTAGACGGGCAGGACTATCATCTCCGCGCCCACAAAGGCGCGGCCCCATTGAAGCGCACTGGTCGGCTATCCGCCCCAACCGTACGGCCCAATCTCCGCGCCCACAAAGGCGCGGCCCCATTGAAGCGTAGGCTCGGCAGCGGCCGACTTGGTCGCTGTCGTCAATCTCCGCGCCCACAAAGGCGCGGCCCCATTGAAGCAGGGACGTAGCGCAGCTCTACACCAACAACCATGTTCATGTTATCTCCGCGCCCACAAAGGCGCGGCCCCATTGAAGCCCTGGTAGTGGGCATCGGCATGCGGTCCGCACTGGTATCTCCGCGCCCACAAAGGCGCGGCCCCATTGAAGCTCTCGCTCACAGGATTAGTAGTCCCGTCAGCACGAGATCTCCGCGCCCACAAAGGCGCGGCCCCATTGAAGCCATTGAGCCTGGGGCACCATTGCCCGCAGGGCAGGCATCTCCGCGCCCACAAAGGCGCGGCCCCATTGAAGCCATACCCCGCACTGTTCCGATACACGATGTTATTCCTATCTCCGCGCCCACAAAGGCGCGGCCCCATTGAAGCCACTAGCCGCCTGAAGCCGCCCCAACGGCTTTTCCGCATCTCCGCGCCCACAAAGGCGCGGCCCCATTGAAGCAAAGGCGGGCTCGCGGGTGTTACTGGTGGGCCCGCCATCTCCGCGCCCACAAAGGCGCGGCCCCATTGAAGCCCTGTGGGCAGGCCTGACGCCTGCGTGCGAGCCCCGGATCTCCGCGCCCACAAAGGCGCGGCCCCATTGAAGCAACCTTTCCGGACGCATCACGATCGGGCTTGGGGCCATCTCCGCGCCCACAAAGGCGCGGCCCCATTGAAGCAAGGGTGACGACGGGGAGACGGTCAGGGTCAAGCTATCTCCGCGCCCACAAAGGCGCGGCCCCATTGAAGCGGATGACGCGGGGTGTGTCGCAGGCTGCTCCGTCGGTATCTCCGCGCCCACAAAGGCGCGGCCCCATTGAAGCAATCATCACACTCACCCTCCAGCCCCACCTAGGCCCATCTCCGCGCCCACAAAGGCGCGGCCCCATTGAAGCCCTGGTAGCGCCCAACCGCCCAAAAGTGTCCATTTTTATCTCCGCGCCCACAAAGGCGCGGCCCCATTGAAGCGTTGCCCGTGCCTGCGACGCCACCGATGGCCAGGGCGATCTCCGCGCCCACAAAGGCGCGGCCCCATTGAAGCAGTAGGTCCGGACCGGTCCGGTCGGTCCGACCGCTAGATCTCCGCGCCCACAAAGGCGCGGCCCCATTGAAGCGTGCGCAGGTCCGGATAGTGGCCGTGCCGGGCAAGATATCTCCGCGCCCACAAAGGCGCGGCCCCATTGAAGCTCGAAGTTGTGCGGTGAACCAGACGAGCCGTTCATCGATCTCCGCGCCCACAAAGGCGCGGCCCCATTGAAGCCCTCGGCCGCGTAATCCGGCCACCTATCGACGGCAGATCTCCGCGCCCACAAAGGCGCGGCCCCATTGAAGCAGTAGGAAGAAAAGGAGGACGACTTCCAATATAAGGATCTCCGCGCCCACAAAGGCGCGGCCCCATTGAAGCGACAGGTAGGTCGCCAAACTCCCAGGATCCCGCACTCATCTCCGCGCCCACAAAGGCGCGGCCCCATTGAAGCGACGCGCCCGGCGGTGCCCCCGACAGAGGCACCCGAGATCTCCGCGCCCACAAAGGCGCGGCCCCATTGAAGCTCCAGTGATGCACGAAATCATAGAGGCGTCTCACCACATATCTCCGCGCCCACAAAGGCGCGGCCCCATTGAAGCCCGCCCCGTACGACCAGCGTTGGCACGCCGCAGGCGATCTCCGCGCCCACAAAGGCGCGGCCCCATTGAAGCCAATAACCACCGGCTCCGCCCGGGGGCTCATCCCGAATCTCCGCGCCCACAAAGGCGCGGCCCCATTGAAGCATAGGAGGAACCAATGAACAGGACCGTGAGCCTCATATCTCCGCGCCCACAAAGGCGCGGCCCCATTGAAGCTAGGCGGGCGTGTACCCGCCCGCGAAGCCGCGGGCGATCTCCGCGCCCACAAAGGCGCGGCCCCATTGAAGCGTGGTGTCACGCGAGTGGATCATCAATCGGTCCACGCGACATCTCCGCGCCCACAAAGGCGCGGCCCCATTGAAGCCGAACCGATGAACACCCGCCAGGGTACCCCCAGAGCCGATCTCCGCGCCCACAAAGGCGCGGCCCCATTGAAGCGATGCCGGGCGCGAGCACGGTCCGCGGCGCCCGACGGATCTCCGCGCCCACAAAGGCGCGGCCCCATTGAAGCGAGCGTACAAAAAAAACAAATAGGGGGCCCAAACCTATCTCCGCGCCCACAAAGGCGCGGCCCCATTGAAGCAATGTCCGACAGCCAACGCAGGAAGTCGGTTTGGGCCATCTCCGCGCCCACAAAGGCGCGGCCCCATTGAAGCTAAACGATTCGATCAGCTCCGACGCGGAACCCGCGATCTCCGCGCCCACAAAGGCGCGGCCCCATTGAAGCTTTGCCACCTGCCCAATGCTGGAGGCTTCCCAGTATCATCTCCGCGCCCACAAAGGCGCGGCCCCATTGAAGCGTGCAGACACTACGCCCCCGACACGCAGCCTCCCAATCTCCGCGCCCACAAAGGCGCGGCCCCATTGAAGCCACCTGCAAAGCACCACAGAGTTGCATCCCACGTATAAATCTCCGCGCCCACAAAGGCGCGGCCCCATTGAAGCAACAGCGTCTCGGTGGAGATGTCGTAGCTTGCCGCAATCTCCGCGCCCACAAAGGCGCGGCCCCATTGAAGCCTCAGACCGTACGCATGACCCTCTGCCCAGTCCACGATCTCCGCGCCCACAAAGGCGCGGCCCCATTGAAGCGACCCCTTCGGGCAATGGTGCCCCGGCGGGATCCACATCTCCGCGCCCACAAAGGCGCGGCCCCATTGAAGCGATCGGCCTCCCCGGGTTTCCCCGGCTCCGACCAGGTCATCTCCGCGCCCACAAAGGCGCGGCCCCATTGAAGCTTTCCACGTGCCGCCTAACTTAATCGCGAACGCGGCAATCTCCGCGCCCACAAAGGCGCGGCCCCATTGAAGCACCATCACGGCCCAGGGCGCCACCATGGTCCAGTATGCATCTCCGCGCCCACAAAGGCGCGGCCCCATTGAAGCAGGTGCGCGCTGCGCGCCGTCGTGCGCAGAAACGCGGCATCTCCGCGCCCACAAAGGCGCGGCCCCATTGAAGCGCGACCATCGTCGGCTGCATCGGCATCAGCAATTGGGATCTCCGCGCCCACAAAGGCGCGGCCCCATTGAAGCTTGGGCTCATCGTCCCAGTCGTCGAGATCCCCCCAGTCATCTCCGCGCCCACAAAGGCGCGGCCCCATTGAAGCCGGAGGCTGCTGCCCTCTATCGGTCTTCTCTCTGCATCTCCGCGCCCACAAAGGCGCGGCCCCATTGAAGCAGGGTCATTGGGCGGCGATGGAGAATGGGTCGCACTACATCTCCGCGCCCACAAAGGCGCGGCCCCATTGAAGCAACGACGTATACGCATCCGCCGTAGCGATGAAGTTTCATCTCCGCGCCCACAAAGGCGCGGCCCCATTGAAGCATCGCAAAAACCCGGGCCAGGGCCTCGCCCTCTGCTATCTCCGCGCCCACAAAGGCGCGGCCCCATTGAAGCAAGACCCAGCAGCAGACGAACCAATCTCTCTCTTCTATCTCCGCGCCCACAAAGGCGCGGCCCCATTGAAGCTTGCCCCTGCCACACAAGCTCCACGCCCTTGGTGCATCTCCGCGCCCACAAAGGCGCGGCCCCATTGAAGCACCTCGTGCGCGATGACACAGCGCTGCACGGGCTCGATCTCCGCGCCCACAAAGGCGCGGCCCCATTGAAGCGTGAGTATTCCTGGTGTTGCGCCTGGCAGGTGCGCATATCTCCGCGCCCACAAAGGCGCGGCCCCATTGAAGCGTGGCGTGGCGTGGGTGTCGTTGCAGGCGTGGTCGGTATCTCCGCGCCCACAAAGGCGCGGCCCCATTGAAGCCGCATTTGGTGTTGACATTTGGTGGCGGTTGGAGTGATCTCCGCGCCCACAAAGGCGCGGCCCCATTGAAGCTTCGGCGTGGATGGCACTCTGCCCGAGAGGGGCGATATCTCCGCGCCCACAAAGGCGCGGCCCCATTGAAGCGTGCAGACACACGAAACGCAACACGCGACGCCACACATCTCCGCGCCCACAAAGGCGCGGCCCCATTGAAGCCAAGCAACCGACCAGGACCTCCCACGGCCCAAGCTGATCTCCGCGCCCACAAAGGCGCGGCCCCATTGAAGCGCATTGCCGAGGGTACTTTGGGGGGCGATAACATGAATCTCCGCGCCCACAAAGGCGCGGCCCCATTGAAGCCCGTGCGCGACAACCGCTGGACACCCGATGTCCAGATCTCCGCGCCCACAAAGGCGCGGCCCCATTGAAGCAGCATCTGCGCTGACGAGCATGCTGTGGATCATTGCGATCTCCGCGCCCACAAAGGCGCGGCCCCTCAAACGGTCACTGGCACCTAACATGCCTTGCCAGCCAAGGCCATGGCCCCCCTCCGGATAAAGCTGCTAATGGCGTCAGTCCGCCCGAACTGCTCGTGACTGTTGCGGCTTCTGCAAGCGCGGTGGGTGGGTCCGCCATACCCGCCGCGGGTGTGGTGCTCTGTGTCGAAGACCAGGGTTCGAGCGCAGGAGAAGTCCAGGAGCCCTGATGAAGCCGCGAGTGGCTGCCCCCTTCGAGAACCAGCGGGCTGCGGTACTCCTGTGCCCCTCTGCTGCCGGCTCACCCACAGGACTGCGCGTGAGCGCATACCTGGGGACTCGGGAAGTAGGAGGGCATCCCGGCCGAATTGCCGGCTTCCTGCGGGGTGTCGGCCAGCTTAACGTTGCGCAAAAAGGCCGGTCGAGACGACACGGGCCGTCTGGGCGGTGGGGAACCGAATGGGACGCGGCGTCTCGCACGCCAGCGGGACGGGCGATGGACCGTGAGCGGCCGGCTGGATCCGGCAGGTGGAGAATCGCCGATGGGGGGAGGGCCACAAGGGCTTCCGGACGTTTTCCGCGTCAGTGCCGGTCGTGGCGAGGGCCTGGGGGCCGTCGCGGTTGGGGATCGGGTAACCCGCTACCGGGACGTGCCGGAAAAACATCCGCCGTCCTGCATGGGCCGCTGTCGTTCCCGACCCGCCCATCGCGATCCCGCCTTCAGGGTCGATGGGACCCGGGTGTGCCTTCGAGGGGTGCGGTTAGGGGTCGGGCGGCGCAGCAGAGGCATCCCGGTCGGGTGACGAACCGGTCCTTTTCCGGGAACCTGCACCCCTTGGATTTCTTTTGATCAATGTGGTCAAAAGCGTACCTGATCCACGGGATCAGGTGGCGTGTTTTATCCATGGGTTCGTCGTGTGGCCATGGCCCCGGAGTGTCATCCTCCGACATCCGAGGGTCCCGGCGCTCCTCTGCATATCTCCGGCCGCGCCGCAGACCGGCGCCACGGGCCACTCCCAAGGGGTGCGCCGGCCTTTTTCCGTGCAACCCGGCGTATGAAACGGGGTTTCGGCATGGCGGTTGCTAAAAGGGATGCGGCATGGCGAACCGTTCGTTTTGGAGGGTCGGTCATTGGCCGACATTGTTCAGTGCGTTTTTGTATTTCGATGTGAGTTTCATGATCTGGGTGCTGCTGGGCGCCCTCGGTAACTATGTGGCCGCACAGTTTCAGTTGAGTCCAGCGGAAAAGGGCCTGATGACGGCGGTACCGCTGCTCGGGGGCTCGCTGCTGCGATTGGTCCTCGGCCATCTTACGGATACGATCGGGCCCAAACGAACCGGCTTGCTCGGCATGGCAGTGACAGCCGTGCCGTTGTGCCTCGGGTGGCTTTGGGCGGACTCCATGCCGAAGTTGTATCTGGTCGGTTTGTTGCTGGGGGTGGCTGGGGCGAGTTTCGCGGCCGCCCTGCCCCTGGCCGGGCGGTGGTACCCGCCGCAATATCAGGGTCTGGCGATGGGGATCGCCGGGGCGGGGAACTCGGGTACGCTGTTTGCGACACTGTTTGCGCCGCGACTGGCGGAACTGTACGGCTGGCGGGCCGTCTTTGCACTGGCTCTGATCCCTTTGATCCTGGTGGCGGTCGTGTTCGTTTGTTGCGCCCGCGAGGCTCCCGGCTCCCGGCCAGGTGGCGCTTGCCGCGAGAGCTTTCTCTCGGTTCTCAGAGAACGGGATACGGGGATCTTTTGCTTCTTTTATGCGATCACCTTCGGAGGGTTCGTAGGGCTTGCCAGCTTCCTGTCCGTGTATCTGCATGACCGGTACGGCGTCTCGAGGGTGGCGGCCGGGGATCTGACATCGCTCACGGTGCTGGCCGGGAGCCTCTTGCGGCCCGTGGGTGGCGCGTTGGCAGACCGCTTCGGGGGATTGAGGATGCTGCGGCTTCTCTATGGATCGGTTGGGTTGTTACTGGTGCTGGTAACCCGGGCGGACACAGCAGGGGTCGCGACCGCCCTGCTGGTGGGGATCATGGCATGTTTGGGGATGGGCAACGGGGCTGTCTTCCAGCTCGTGCCCCACCGATACAGCGCGAATCTCGGCGCGGCGACGGGTATCCTGGGCGCGGCGGGTGGGTGTGGTGGTTTCGTGGTGCCGAATCTGTTGGGCAGTTCCCGGCAGTGGTTCGATTCCTATGAGCCGGGATACTTCGGGTTGGCGATGATGGCGGCGCTGGCGCTGGTGGTGTTGTTGCGCGTGGAGGTCCGTTGGGTGGGCCGCTGGATCGCCGAGCACGGAAGGGCCCTGCCGCGTGCCGAGGAGGTGTGGTTGCGGCCCGGGCGTGAAACGGAAGTGGCTGTCAGCCCCAAGTGAGGAAGGGTCGGCGATGGCTACGGGTGAAACAAGGAGGCGATGGGGGGCGAGCGGTGTGGCGAGTTATGGAACCGGCATGGCGTACCCGCTGCTCCCCGGTCCGGAGGAGCTTTCCGCGGCGGAACGGTTTGCCTCGTGGAAAGATCGGTGGGGTGCCGGGCGGCGCGGGGTTTATCAGGATCTGCTGCCCGGCAGGATGCCGGCCGCAGGGGAGCAGTATGCGTTCGAGGTGGACCTGGATCTGTGCTCGGGCTGCAAGGCGTGTGTGGCGGCCTGCCATGCCCTCAACGGTCTGGATGAGGGGGAAACGTGGCGTTGGACCGGGGTGTTACAGAGTGGGAGCAGCCGGCATGCATGGCATCAGACGGTCACTACGGCTTGTCATCACTGCGTTGAGCCTGCGTGTCTGGCGGGTTGTCCCGTGCTGGCGTATGAGAAGGATCCGGTTACGGGAATTGTCCGGCACCTGGATGACCAGTGCATCGGCTGTCAGTACTGTATCATGAAGTGTCCCTATGAGGTCCCGCAGTATTCCCGCGGGCGGGGCATTGTGCGGAAGTGTGACATGTGCAGTGGGCGGCTGGCCCGGGGCGAGGCGCCGGCCTGTGTCCAGGCCTGCCCGCACCACGCAATCCGGATTCGGCTGGTCGACACTGCGCGGCTGCGCGGCCGTTATCGTGGCCTGCCCGGGATGCCCGGGGCCACGGCGGAGTCATGGTTGCCGGATGCACCAGATCCTGCGATCACGCTTCCCGCCACGGTGTACAAGACGGAGCGGTCGATGTTCCGGCTCCTGCGGGCGGCTGATCGGGAGCATGTTACTCGCCAGCCGGCACACTGGCCGCTGGTGTTCCTGTTGTTGCTGACCCAGGGCGCCGCGGGGCTCTTTTTGTATGCAGGCCTGCTGCGGGCCTTCGGTGGAGCTGCCGCGGGTTCGATGTTGTCCTGGATGCCTGTGGCCACGGCTGCGGCCATGGTCCTGGCGGGGGTGGGAGTGAGCCTTTTGCACCTGGGCAGGCCTGAGGGAGCGTGGCGGGCGTTTCTGGGTTTGCGAACCTCGTGGTTGAGCCGGGAGATTGTCGCACTCGGACTGTTCGCCTGTGGGGCCGGGCTTGCGGTGGTCCGGGAGGTGTTTGTCTCCGAAGGAGGTTTTTTATGGCCCGCAGTCGCCGGGGCCCTGGGGCTGCTGACGGTGTTTTGCTCGTGCAAGGTCTATGACGATACCCGGCGGGAGTTTTGGAAACTGCGGTTTGCCGGGCCCCGGTTTCTGGGGAGTGTGTGGTTGTTGGGGGGTGTGAGCGCGCTTGTGCTGGCGAGTTTGGGGCCGGTTCCCGTGGATGGTTGGGCGTGGATTGCCCTGAGTGTCTGCGCCGGGGGAGTCTTCAAGCTGGCCGGCGACGGCAGGATCCTGCGGCATGTCTACGATGATGATTTCGGTCCGCTGCACAAGACGGCGTTGGTGTTGACCGGAGAGCTGGGCCGGTGGGATCGAAGCCGGGTGGCCTGGACGTTGATCGGTACGGTGGTAATTCCGCTGGTTCTTTGTCTGGCCCTGTGGAGTGAGACCTGGAAGGAACCCCGTCCGTGGCTGCTGCTGGGTGCAGTAACAAGTGCGTCATGTACCTGGGTGGGAGAGGTTTTGGAGCGAGCCGGCTTTTTCATGGCGGTGCAGTCTCGAAAGATGCCCGGGAATCCCGTCGTATGAGCAGTCGATCGTTCCAATGGCCTGACTGGCTGGTGCGTCGCGACGGACCGTTGAGCCGGGAGTCCCGGTTGTCGGCGGGGCCGTGCGGACTGGGCATGGTTCCGGCGCGTCTGGTGCCGACGGCGACCACAGGGTCGGTGTGTGGCTTCTGTTCCGTCGGATGCGGATTGAGGATCCACATACGTGACGGGGAACCGGTGAATCTCACGCCGGATCCGAGTTATCCGGTCAATCAAGGCATGGCCTGCCCCAAGGGGTGGGAAGCGCTGACGCCCCTGCGGGCACCGGATCGTGCCACCTGCCCGTTGCTGCGCAACCCGGAGACGCACCGCTTCGAGCCGGTGGACTGGTCGGTAGCGCTTGCGGTGTTCACTTCCCGGTTCAAAGCCCTGATGGAGAAGCACGGGCCGGAGTCGGTAGCGGTCCTGAGCACCGGGCAGATTTGCACCGAGGAGATGGCTTTCCTGGGGGCGTTGTTCAAGTTCGGGATGGGCGGGCTGCATGCGGATTCGAATACCCGGCAATGCATGGCCACCAGCGTGGTGGCCTACAAGCAGGCGTTCGGGTTCGATGCCCCGCCGTACACCTTCGCGGATCTGGAGGAATCGGACGTGCTGGTATTCATCGGGGCCAATCCGTGCATTGCTCATCCCATCCTGTGGCAGCGGGTGATGCGAAATCCGAACCGACCGGAGATCGTTGTTGTGGACCCGAGAACAACGGAGACGGCTCTTTGTGCGACGCAGCACCTGGCGCTGCGCCCCAAGACCGACCTGATTTTGCTTTACGGCCTGGCCTGCTGGCTCATCGAGCAGGGTGCGTTCCGGCCCGACTTCATCCGGGCGCACACGTCCGGCTTCGAGGCCTTTGCGGAATTTGTGCGGGATTTTTCCGTGGCACGCGTGGCTCGGGAGACGGGCCTGCGTCCGGCCCAGATCGAACGTTGTGCCCGGGCCATTGCTCGGGGGCGCGCCGTGAGTTTTTGGTGGACGATGGGCGTGAATCAAGGGCATCAGGCCACGCGCACGGCCGAAGCCGTCATCAACCTGGCCCTCATGACCGGAAACATCGGCCGACCCGGCACGGGAGCGAATTCCATCACCGGACAGTGCAACGCCATGGGCTCCCGGTTGTTTGCCAACTTCACAAGTCTTCCGGCGGGCCGGGATTTCCTGAACCGGGAGGATCGAGAGGACGTGGCGCGGCTGTTGAACATTCCGTTGCATCGGATCCCTGACCGTCCCTCGCTGGCTTATGATCAGATCCTCGACGCGATCGACGCCGGGGCGATCAAGGGGTTGTGGGTCGTGGGCACCAACCCGGTGCATTCGTGGATCGGCCGGGATCGCTGGGCGGCTCTCCTGGAGAAGCTGGAGTTCCTGGTGGTGCAGGACATGTATGCCACGACCGAAACGGCGCAGCGCGCGCACTTGTTGTTGCCCGCGGCAGGGTGGGGAGAGAAGGATGGCACGTTCATCAACAGTGAACGCAGAATCGGGCTGGTGCGGAAAGTGTCGCGTGCGCCGGGGCGGGCGTTGCCGGATTTTCGGATTTTTCAGCTCGTGGCGGAAGCCTGGGGATGTGCGGAATGGTTCCGGGACTGGAGTTCCCCGGAGGCCGTGTTTCACATCCTGCGACGGCTGTCGGCCGGGCGGCCCTGCGATTTCTCCGGTGTGACGGGCTACCGGATGCTCGAACGTTGCGGCGGGATTCAGTGGCCGTGGCCGGAGTCCGAAACGCGCTCTCGCGGGGAGGAGGCGGCGATGGAGATCCTGGCGGGTCCGTGCCGGGAGCGGAGGTTGTTTTCGGACGGTCGGTTCTTTACTCCGGATGGACGTGCCCGGTTTTGGTTCGAAGCGCCCGATCTCCCGCCGGACCGCCCGGATGACCGGTATCCGATGGTGCTGTTGACGGGGCGCGGGACCAGTGCCCAGTGGCATACCAACACCCGCACCGGCAAGTCGGAGGTGTTGCGGCAGTTGTATCCCCAGAAGGCGTATGTGGAGGTGAACCCGTTGGATGCGGCCCGACTGGGCCTGCGGTCCGGGGAGCGCGTGGAGGTCAGCTCGAGGCATGCTGCCGTGCACGCGGTGGCTTTCGTGACGCCCGGGGTTCAGCCCGGGCAGGTGTTCATGCCGATGCACTATGGGGAAACCAACCGGTTGACGGTCCCGGCGTTTGATCCGCTCTCGCGGCAGCCGGCCTATAAGCATACGGCTGTGCGGCTCCGGCGCGCCGCGGGGGATCGCAGTGGAACGGAGGCCTCATGAATCGAGCGTTGATCGACACGGCGAGGGTTGTGGAGCAGGGAGCGTTCACGCCCGAGCAAAAGGAGTATCTGGCCGGCCTGTTGGCGGGGGTGGCGCAGCGGGCGCAATACCCGTTTGTCGGGGTCACGGCCGAGGGGACTCTGACTGACGACCCCGCGCAGGGAGGTGCGAATTTGGCAGACCGGCCGACCTTTCACGGAACGCCGGTGGAGGAGCTGTGCAAGCAGGAGCGTTGGAAGTTTGAGGAGCACGGTTTGGATTGTTGGGATCGGATCCTGGCCCATGCCGAGGCGAACCGATTCCCGGATGAGGAGAACACGTTTCGCTTTCGTTTCTACGGGTTGTTTTACGTGGCGCCGGCGCAGAACAGCCTCATGTTGCGGTGCCGCATCCCTGCCGGCGAGCTCACCGCCGCGCAGCTCAAGGGGCTGGCCGATCTTGCGGACGAGTTTGGGGACGGTCGCGCCGCGATCACCACGCGGTCGAACATCCAGATTCGCCAGATCCAGCCGAAAGACATGGTGCAGGTGTTGATCCGGTTGCAGGGATTGGGCCTGACGTCCAAGGGAGCCGGCGTGGACAATGTGAGAAACATCACGGCCTCTCCGACGGCGGGGATCGACCCTCAGGAATTGCTGGATGTGCGGCCGTATGCCCATGCCCTGCATCATTACATTCTGAATCACCGGGACCTCTATGACCTGCCGCGGAAGTTCAATGTCGCCTTCGAGGGCGGGGGCGCCATCGACACGCTGTCGGACACCAATGACCTCGGTTTCCTGGCCGTGCGGGTGACGGAGCAAAGTCTCCAGCGCTCCGGGGTTGCGGGGACGACGGCAGTTTCTCCGGGCGTGTATTTTCGGGTAAGGGTGTGCGGCATTACCGGGCACAAACAGTTGGCACAAGATGCGGGAATCTTGATCCCGCCCCAGCAATCGGTGGCTGTTGCCGCGGCCATGATTCGCGTGTTTGCAGAGCACGGGGATCGCACCAACCGCCAGCGGGCGCGGCTCAAGTACCTGGTGGATCGCTGGGGACTCGACCGGTTTCTGGAGGAGACGCAAAAGCAGCTGGCATTTCCGTTGGTGCGGGTGCCTCTGGAGGCATGCGAGTTGCCCCCGCCGCCCGTGCGTCACGGACACATCGGGGTTTATCGCCAGAAGCAAAAGGGGTTGAACTACATCGGCGTGGTGATCCCCGTGGGACTGATGAGCAGTCGGCAGATGCGGCGCCTGGCGGAACTGGCCACCCACTATGGTTCGGGTTCGATTCGCTTGACGCCGTGGCAGAATCTGCTGCTGGTCGACATTCCGGACGCGTACGTGGAGACGGTGAAGCGAGGTTTGGTACGCATGGGGTTTCACTATGAGGCCACGAATGTTCTGGGAGGACTCGTGGCGTGCACGGGGAGCAAGGGATGCAAATATGCGGCCACGGACACCAAGGGCCACGCGGTGGCGGTGGGACAATGGCTGAGCCAGAGGGTGTCCCTGGACCTCCCGATGAACATTCATTTTACGGGCTGTCCACATTCTTGTGCGCAGCATTACATCGGCGACATCGGGCTGCAGGGCGTGAAAGTGACGCTCCAGGGGGAAAGCGTGGAGGCATACAACGTGGTGGTCGGTGGCGGGACCGGGCCGGCAGCGGGGATCGGCCGCCAGCTGTTTTCGGGGATCCTGGCTACGGAGCTCCCCCGCCTGTTGGAACGCATGCTTCGGGTGTATCTGGAGCGCCGTCGGGGAGGGGAATCCTTCGTCGATTTCACCCGGCGGCACGAGCTCAAAGAACTGCAGGAGATGTTCAGTTCATGAGTGTTCGACCTGTCTCGGAACTTTTGGATCAGAAGCCGGGCGCGGTGGCGATGGCGGGGACGCCCGGCGGGAAATCGGAATCCGCATGGATGGGGTCGACGCTACCGGACGGGTCGGGGGTCGATCGGCCGGCTTCCCGGCCCGGTGCGACCACGGTTTCCCGGCCTCCGTTGCGGTGGGTGCCGGTCATTCCCGAATCGGCTCCGTTTACAGCGGAGCAACGGGCGTGGTTGAACGGGTTTCTGGCGGGCCTGTTTTCGTATGTGCCGGTGACCGAACCGGTGCCGCAGGCGCCGGAGCGATCGCTTCGACCTTTGACCATCCTGTTTGGGTCGCAGACGGGGAATGCGGAGCGGCTGGCGCGCCGTGCGGCCCGGGAGGCATCCCGGCAGGGGTTCGTGCCGCGGGTTCATGACATGGCACAATACGACGTGTCGCAACTGACCCGAGAAGAAAGCCTGCTTCTCATCACGAGCACATACGGAGACGGAGAGCCTCCGGACAATGCCAAGGGGTTCTGGGAGGCGTTGCGTCGGGAAACGGCCCCGAGTTTGACGGGCGTTCGGTTCAGTGTTTGTGCCCTGGGGGACCGTAATTATCCGCGGTTCTGCCAGTTTGGTCGGGACCTGGATGCGCGATTGGAACGGTTGGGGGCGCGGCGGGTGGCTCCGCGGCAGGATTGCGACGTGGATTTCGAGGAACCCTTTGCACAATGGCTGCAGGCCGCGCTGAATGCACTCCTGAGGAATCCCGGGGCGGCGCCGCCCGGTCTCCGGGACGCCCCCCGTCCCCCGCATGAAGAAGTGCAGAGCGCGGCGCCGAAGGATGTCGCCGGGGAACCATCGCCCGCCGAGGGATCGCGTTACAATCGCCGCAATCCGTTTCCAGCCCGGCTGATTGAAAACCGGAGGCTGAGTGGACCGGCGTCGGCCAAAGAAGTCCGGCATTTTGTCGTGTCCCTGGAAGGCTCGGGCATGACCTATGCCTGCGGCGATGCCCTGGGTGTGTATCCCACGAATGACCCGGCTCTGGTGGAGGCGCTGTTACAGTGGCTGGGTTCGGACGGGGAGGATCCGGTACCCGGCCCCGACGGGCAGGTGGTCCCGGTACGGCTTGCGCTTTTGAAGCATTACGACATTGCCCGGCCTTCTGACAAATGGATGGCGCTCCTGCGTGAGAGGGCGAAGGACAACGGGGCGTGTGCCGAGCTGCTACGGCCCGGGAACAACGGCGTTTCAGGCGACGGCAGCTGCTGGCATCTGTTGGATCTGATTGAGAAGTGTCCGAATCTCGGGTTGACGCCGGCGGAACTCGTAATGTGTCTGCGGCCGTTGCAGCCACGGCTTTATTCGATTGCCTCGAGCCCGCTGTGTTGTCCGCATGACGTCCATTTAACCGTCAACGTCGTGCGGTACGAGTTGCGGGGCCGCAAGCGCGGGGGCGTTTGTTCAACGTATTTGGCCGACCGGGCGGCCACGGAGGGGCCGGTGCCGGTCTTTATCCACCGGAATCCCTCCTTCCGACCGCCGGCGCCGGACACGCCGCTGATCATGGTGGGCCCGGGGACAGGGATCGCGCCTTTTCGTGGCTTCCTGCAGGAGCGCAGGGCCACGGGGGCACGAGGAAGGAACTGGCTGTTCTTTGGCGGCCAGCATCGGGAGTCGGACTTTCTTTACGAGGAAGAGCTGGAGGAGTTTCAGCGCGACGGGATCCTGACGCGCCTGGAGCTGGCCTGGTCGCGGGATCAGGAGCACAAGGTCTATGTGCAGCACCGGATGTTGGAACATGCCAGGGAGTTGTGGCGGTGGTTGGAAGAGGGGGCGGCCTTTTACGTTTGTGGTGATGCGAAACACATGGCGCGAGATGTGGATGCGGCGTTGCACGAGGTAATTCGGCGGGCGGGTGGTTTGAGTGCCGAGGCTGCCGCGGAGTACGTGGCCCGGATGCGAGCGGAGCGGCGATACTGCCGGGATGTGTATTGAGAAGCCTCCGGGCCCCGGCCGCCCGGGCGGGCACCCGGGGTGGGGACGAGGAGGGAGGATTGTTCGAGGGTGGCCTGCGGGGTTTGAACAAGCGCGGCGGCACGACCGCGCCGCGGCGGTCTGTGTTTGTGCGGACGGGGGTGTGGACCGCGGCTCCACGAGGGGTGCGGGGCCGAAGCCGCGTAAGTCATACTTATGCGGGTGCTGGCTAAAATCGGCCGGTGAGCACGAGGCGGAGGGCGAAGGGTTCGGCGGGGTGAGAATGGACGTCTGCCACACCCTCGAGGGGTTCCCCGGGCAGGCGCGAGATGTAGTAATAATCGATGTCGTTGTCGCGGCGATCGAGCAGGTTGAAGGCTTGCAGGGCCACGGACCAACGGGGGAGGAAGCGATAGCCGATTTCGGCGCTGACCAGGGCGGTGGCCTCGGAGCGCACGGAGTTGTCCTCGATGAGCGGGCGGGGGCCAAAGTATCGCAGGCGAAGGCTGCCGGAGAAGCGCCCGGCCTCGGGGACGGTGAGTCCTGCGGCAATGACCCACTCGGGGGCGCCGGGAATGTGATCGCCGGCCGGGTCGTCATCGCGAAAGCGGGCATGGGACCAGGCCACGTCGAGGTCGCAGACGAGCCAGGGGCGGAGGGTGAAGAAATTGGCCCATTCGACGCCGAAGCGGCGGCTGGGTCGGCTGGCCTCCGTGGTGCCGGCGTCTCCGAGGAAGAGCAGTTCGCTGTCGATGTCGAGGATCCAGAGGCTCAAGGTGCTGTGGAGACCGTCGATCCAGGTGGTGCGCAGGCCGATTTCGGCGCCGCGGGTGGGCACCAGGGGGTCGACGGGTGAGACGGGCTCGCCCGAGGCCGGGTCTAGGCGAGTGGTGGCGCCGCGGCCGTCGTTGCTGTGGAAGCCCAATCCTGCGTTCAGGTAGAATTCAGTCCGCTTCCACGGTCCGAAAACCAGGCCGAGCTTGGGGCTCCAGAGGGCATCGGACTCGGAGCCACTGTTGACGGGCAGGTTGCTGTCCACCTCGTAGAATCCGGCGTCGAGTCGCAACCCGGCGTAGCTGCGCAGCCATTCGGACCATTGCTGGCGGTGATACAGGTACGGACCGAGAGCGACCTGCGTGACGCGGTCGGCACGGATGGTTTCCCAGCGGAGGCGGTTTTGGGTGCGATGGAGCCCGTTGCGGATGAAGTCGGCGCGGAGGTCCAGGCCAAAAGCCAGTTCGGTGGCATCCCAGAGGCGTGCGTGTTCGGTTTTGGTGCCGAGGATCCACCGGCGGTCGGCTTGTTCGAACTGGTCGCCCCGGTCCGGGTTGTCGAGGAAGTAAGTGAAGTTGGAGAAGAGGTCGAGGTCGTAGTGGGCGGCGTAGGCCAGGGCGCGGGTGTGGGATTGGGGGCGGTGTTGGGCCCACTGGGCCATCAGGTTGAAGCGGTGGGAGTCTCCCCCGCTGGTGGGATCCAGGGTGTTCCACTGGCTGAAGGTGGGGCCCACGGCACGGCGAGGGATTTGATCGGTGGCGTCCCACTCCCCCCGGTAGGCGGTGGCCAGGAGGCTGAAGCGTGTGCCGTCGCGTTCCGTGGACCAGCGAAGCAACGCGTTACCCTTGACGAAATGTTCGGGGTGAGTCCACGGACCGTCGTTATAGTGGCCTTCTATCGCGTAAAGCCAATCACCGGAGTCGAACCGGAGGGATTCTGCCCAGAGGCCCCGAGCGTAGTTGAAGCTTCCTGCTTCGAGTCGCAAGAGGGCGGAGGGCAGATGGCGGACGTAGTACAGGTCGGCGGCTCCCGCGGAGGAGAAGTCGCCCAGGTCTGCGTAGTAGGGACCTTTGCGGAACTCGAGGTAGTCGATGAGTTCGGGGATGATCGGGTTCAGGTCGAGATATCCCTGGCCGTGGGCGTGGGTGGGCAGGTTCAGGGGCATGCCTTCGAGGCTGGCGGCGAAATCGGTGCCGTGGTCGAGGTTGAAGCCCCGGAGATAGTATTGGTTGGCCTTGCCGGCGCCGCTGTGTTGGGAGGCGATGAGACCGGGGACGGTTTCGAGGACTTCGGCCGGGCGGAGTTTGGGGCGGGAGTCCAGTTGGGCGGAGCCGATGTAGCCGACACTGGCGGCGTCGGCGATGCCGACGAGGTCATCGGCGCGGCCGGTGACGACCACGGGAGGAAGGGTTTGCGCCGGGGGGAGCGGTTGGGCGGTGGCAGGGGGGCGGGTCAGGGCGAGGAGAAGCCCGAGGCAGAGGCCGGGGCGGACCCATCGGGGCCGGAGCCGGGAGGGGGTGGAGGTGTTGGGTGTGACGCCTTTGGTTCGGGAGGGCCGTGTCGGGAACCGGTGTCGCCTGAGGATCTTCGCTTTCATACTATCCAAATCTTTCGTAATACTGAACGGGGGCGACCGCGTGCAGCAAGTTGAAACCGGCAAGGGCCGGGGGGAATCGGCAGGGTTCGGGTGTCGGAGACATCCGCAAGCGCGGCCGGGTTTCGGGCGTCCTCGGCACGGGAAACCCGAAGAAACACGGCATTCGCGCGGGGAGTTGCGGAGTTGGCGCTTCAGGCCGGCACTGCGCCCGGGCAAAGTGCCGGGGGCCGGACCTCCGGCAGGAGAATTGGGGTGCCGGGGAGAGTGGAAAGCATTGGCTTCCGCCCTGGTTTGGGCCCCGGCGGCTGCGTGATCGCGCTTCCTCCCTCAGCCGGGTGCCTCTCCGGCACGCAGGGTTCGGGTCCGATGGGGACTTGCAAGCTTCCGGCCCGATTGGGTTGCCGCGCTTCTGAGCGGGATCCATTCCACTTTTCGCGGAGACCCTCATTCGTCCGAGGCGGCTTTTTGACCGAAGGGTGTACGATTGTTGCCGCTTTCGGTGGTGGAGGGGACGTGTGAAGGGATCCCCGGGGCGGAGCGGGCGGTGTTCGAATCAGCAGGTGTGCAGCGCCCGCGGGGAACGCGGCGGCAAGGATGACGGGCTGCCGATCCGTCTGGTGCGCTGGACGGTTGGAAATCGAACCCCGGATCGCGCGCAGGCTCGACCCGCCGTAACCAGGCGCCGGAAAAGAGCCGATTTCCTGGGAAAGCCCCCGCACAAGTTCTTGCCGTGGAAGGCGCCTGCGTTGAATCAAGGCGGTTTTCGAACATCGTGTGGTTTCCCTTCCCCGGGCAGCGGACGAGGGCCATTCCCAGGCGCGGGAGTTCGTTCGCTTGACGGTCGGGCAGGGTGGCGTCAGAGTGAGCAGTCACACGCGCCCATCGCAAACGTGGGCCGGAGGCAAGCGGATCATGAGCACATTGCACAATTTGTTCGACACGTTGCAGACGTTCGAGGTGGGCGACGGCCGGCGGGGCCGGTTTTACTCGTTGCCGCAGTTGGAGCGCGCGGGTTTGGGGCCGATTTCGCGCCTGCCGGTGTCGTTGCGGCTGGTGTTGGAATCGGTGCTGCGGAATTGTGACGGGCGGCGAGTGCCGGAATCGGCGGTGCGTGCGTTGGCGGCGTGGCGGCCGCAGGCGCCGCGCACGGAGGAGATCCCGTTCGTGGTGGCGCGCATTGTGTTGCAGGATTTCACGGGGGTGCCGTTGCTGGTGGATCTGGCGGCGATGCGCTCGGCGGTGGCGCGGATGGGGCGGAATCCGAAGCTGATCGAGCCGCTGGTGCCGGTGGATTTGGTGGTGGATCACTCCCTGCAGGTGGACGCGTACGGCTCGGCGGATGCGCTGCAGCGGAATCTGGAATTGGAGTTTGCGCGGAACCGGGAGCGGTACGAGTTCCTCAAATGGGGGATGCAGGCGTTCGAGACGTTCCGGGTCATCCCCCCGGGCATCGGGATTATTCATCAGGTGAATCTGGAGTATTTGGCGCAGGGGGTGTTGCGGGGGCCCGAGTCGGATGGGGAGCCGCCCCTGTATTACCCGGACACGTTGGTGGGGACGGACAGTCACACCACGATGATCAACGGGCTGGGCATCGTGGGTTGGGGCGTCGGGGGGATCGAGGCTGAGGCCGGGATGCTGGGGCAGCCGGTTTATTTCCTGACGCCGGACGTGGTGGGTGTGTACATGACGGGGAGTTTGCCCGAGGGCTCCACGGCGACGGATTTGGCGCTGACGGTGACGCAGTTGCTGCGTCGGACGAAAGTGGTGGGGAAGTTTGTGGAGTTTTTCGGTCCCGGGGCGGCGGCGTTGCCGGTGGTGGACCGGGCCACGATTGCCAACATGGCTCCGGAGTACGGGGCAACGATGGGGTTCTTCCCGATTGACGAGGCGTGTGTGGAGTATTTGCGCGCCACGGGGCGGAGCGAGGAACATTGTCGGTTGTATGAAGCGTATTACCGGGCCCAGGGGTTGTGGGGAATGCCGCAGCCGGGTCAGGTGGATTACTCCCAGGTGGTGGAGCTGGACTTGAGCACGGTCACGCCGAGCGTGGCGGGGCCGAAGCGGCCGCAGGACCGAATCGAGCTGCCGAATCTGCGCCGGGAGTTCTTCCGGGCTCTGCAGCGGCCGGTGACGGAAGGGGGGTTCGGGAAGAGTCGCCGGGAGTATGGGCGGGCGGTGACGGTGCGGATGGCTTCGGGGCGCCGGGCGCGGGTGGGCACGGGGACGGTGCTGATTGCGGCGATTACCAGTTGTACGAACACGTCGAACCCCAGCGTGATGTTGGCGGCGGGGTTGTTGGCGCGGAAGGCGGTGGAGTTGGGGTTGAAGGTGCCGGCGGGGGTGAAAACGTCGCTGGCGCCCGGATCGCGGGTGGTGTCCGAGTACTTGAAACGAACGGGGCTGCAAAAGTACCTGAATCGGCTGGGCTTCCATGTGGTGGGGTATGGATGCACGACTTGCATTGGTAACTCGGGGCCCCTGGATCCGGCGGTCGAGCAGGCGGTGCAGCAGCACGACTTTGTGGCGGCGGCGGTGTTGTCCGGGAACCGCAATTTCGAGGCGCGCGTGCACCCCAGCATCAAGGCGAACTTTTTGATGTCGCCGCCGTTGGTGGTGGCGTTTGCGCTGGCGGGTCGGGCCGACATCGACATGAGTTGTGAGCCGATTGGTTACGATCGGGAGGGGCGTCCGGTGTTCCTGGCCGACTTGTGGCCCACGGCGGAGGAACTGCGGGCGGTGATGCAGGAGGCGTTGCGGCCGGAGTTGTTCCGGAAGCTGTACCGGGATTTTGCCCGGCAGAATCCCAAGTGGAATGAAATCCCCGCACCCACGGGTCTGGTGTACAACTGGTCCCCGCAATCGACGTACATTCAGGAGCCGCCGTTTTTCCAGGACTTCTCGCTGGAGCCGCCCGGGATTCAGCCGATCCTGGGGGCGCGGGCGCTGGGGATTTTTGGGGACAGCGTTACGACGGACCACATTTCGCCGGCCGGGTCGATCAAGAAGGATTCGCCGGCGGGACGGTACCTGTTGGAACAGGGCGTGGCCTTCGCCGACTTCAACAGCTATGGAAGTCGGCGCGGGAACGATCGGGTGATGACTCGCGGCACGTTTGCCAACGTGCGCATCAAGAACCTGATGCTGGGCGGCGAGGAGGGCGGGTACACGCTGCTGCAGCCCGAGGGCGTCAAGATGTCCATTTACGACGCGGCCATGGAGTATCAGCGGCGCGGGGTGCCGTTGGTGGTCGTGGCCGGGCACGAATACGGCACGGGTTCCTCCCGGGACTGGGCGGCCAAGGGGACGCGATTGCTGGGGGTGCGGGCGGTGATTGCGCGGAGCTTCGAGCGGATCCATCGGAGCAATCTGGTGGGCATGGGGGTCCTGCCCCTGCAGTTCCCCGAGGGGGTGAGTGCGCAAACGCTGGGCCTGAACGGGACGGAGGTTTACGAGGTACCGGATCTCGGGCCCGGGCTGCAGCCGCAGCAGATGCTGACGTTGCGGATTCGGCGGGCGGACGGGCGTGAGGAATCGGTGCCGGTGCAATGCCGCATCGATACGCCCATCGAGATCGATTACTACCGGCATGGCGGGATTCTCCCGTATGTGTTGCGCCAGTTGCTGATGCGGGCGGATGCCGCGGTGCGTGCCTGAAGCGGATGTCCAACGGGCAGTCCAGCCCGTCGGGGCACGCCGATGTTTTTGTGGTCACGGTCGCAAGCCGGGGGGAAATCGGTGTCGGAACGCCCGGTGGGGGAAAGAGAGTCCGAACGGTTGGAACGCCCGGCATGGTGGAGCTTGGGTCCGCGGAGATCCCGGCCGGCGTATGAACCCTCGGGGGTGTTCCCCCAAGCAGGTTGGAAATGGAGGTGGCTCTCGCAGGTTGCCCCGCACGAGATCCTTTTTAAAGCGCGGTTTGTGAAAGGGCGATGTTACGCGGTTCGGGGACCCGGGGTCGCGTACCCGAACGGTTGTGTGGTGGAAGCATCGGCTGCTTCGACGGGGACCGTGGGCGGGTGACCGGCCAAGAAAGGGGTTTCCGGCAACACGTCTGCAGAAGTTGCGAGGGTTCGTTCGGGCAGGTCAGGTGGCAGGCGGGGAATGGCCCGGGTCGGTGGGCTTTCGTGGGACGTAGTTCTGGAACCGCGCTTTCCCGAGGCGGCTGTGTTGGTGCGGCAGGAACGGTGGCGTGTGCCCGGGCGGCGGGACCGGACCGGGGCAACGGGCCTCCTGACAAAGGCTTTGTCCCGACCCCGAGGCTGAAACGGGTGCATCTGGTGGAAGGACCGAATTTGTCTCGGATCTCGGATCTGCGAAGCAGGGGGCGGGGATGGCCGTAGAGGTGCGGGTCGAGGCAGGCGTGGGAGCGCGGTGCGGCAGGGACCGGGTGTCGATTTTGGCGGTTGTTTCAGAGCCGGTGTCCAGTTCTTGGACGGCAACTGTCTTCTTTGAAGACATGAGCGGCGTTGGCGGAGGGCTCGCGGCGTGGGTTTAGCGGACTTTTGGCAGGTGGTATAGGTTCTGCTCTGCAGTGGGGCATGATGGAGATTCTGGGCGCATATGCGGGGCTGAGCGTGGTGGCCTGGTTGGTCAGTTTGGTGGCGGTCCACTTTGCCCCAGTGGGTTACGAGGACGAGACCGGGTTCCACTACGGCGTCGAGGGGCATGGGATGGAGGCAGGGGAAGCTGCGCCGGAGCAGGTTTTGCCGCAGCCGGTCTGAGTTCCGCGCAAGCTTTTCCGGGTTGGTTCAAACCGCCAAGGGGGGATTTATGGTCCGCCCCCACGAGGGTGGGCGGCGGGAAACCATCGGGCTCCTGCCGGGGGATCGATCATTTGATCGCCGCTGAAAATCCGCGTGTCTCAGCGGGCCGTCTGCACCCCGGCAGGAGCTTCGTGGTTTTCGATTGAGCTTCGTTCGGTGGCCGCTGGCGCGGCCGTTCGACAGCGCGTTCTCTCGGGCCTCGTTTCCCGGGTCGCCACCGGTGGAACGGGTCGGGCTCCGGCACTGCTTTCTTTGCAGGCCCGGTCAGGGTCCGGGGGAAGTGGACGGGTTGTGCTGGCGCCCCCGGGTGCGCTCGACCCGGAGGGCCTCTGTTTCGGCCTGGCAGGCGGCTTCGAGCTTCGAGACTGCGTAGGCACGGGCGACCCACCAGCCGATTACCGCGATGCCCAAGCCGGCCAGCAGATCCACGAAGTAGTGGAAGCGCAGGTAAAGGGTGGAAAACCAGAGAATCACGCAGGGGAGGCAGGCCAGCCAGAAATGCCGCCGGTGATGCTGCCAGTCGAACAAGAGCAGGTAGAGCGTGGCGGCGAAATGGATGCTGGGGAACACGTCCACACAGTTGCTTCCGTCATTCACGATGTCCAGGGTCAGGGGCAGCAACCAGACTCCTTCGAGGGGGCGATTGAACTCGAGATACCGATGCGGTCCGCCGGCAGGGAGGATCGTGTATCCCAGGAACCCGAGGCCGTAGAGGGTGAAGAGTCCCACGATGCACTGGCGAAATCGTGGCAGGTCGCGAAGGGCATACCAGCCGGGCGAGGCGATCAGGTAGTAGAAGAAGAAGAGGTAGCCGGCCATGGCGATGTCCACCAGCCACGGGTGGAGCCAACCCTCCCAGGCGACGGCCGGGGTTTCTCCGAGCAGGGCCCTGTCCCAGGCCAGTAACAGATCATCTGTCTTGGGCTGCAGGAGTGGCAGGGCCGGTTCCATGGCGTAGAAACTGATCCCCATGGCAGCCGGGTAGTACAGCAGCCGGATCCGCCAGCGGAGGGGACTCGGCTTTCGGCGTGCCCACATGATCACGCCGACGCTGCCGGCCAGGCACGTCCAAAAGACCCACGACCACGCGGCGGCCGCGCCTCCGGCGAGCGTGAGGCGGGCGGCCAGGATGGCCAGATATGCGCCAAAAACCCACTCGTGCGGGAGGATGCTCCGCAAACCCCGGAGATCGCCTTTGTGCTGACCGGGCGCGGGACCGGGGGACGGGCCTGAAAGGCCTGCAGCTTCGGGCAGCGGCCGCAGCTCCCTCGGGTCGGATCGGGACGCGGAGGACAGGGGACCGGGCGCCGGCATGTTACAAGGTTTTCAAGACCGCTGCGGCCGCGCGGACGGTGCTTTCGATTTCCGCGTCCGTATGAGCGGTGGAGAGGAATCCGGCTTCAAAAGGCGACGGAGCCAGGTAGATGCCGGCTTCGAGCATGCCGTGGAAGAAACGTCGGAACCGCTCGCGATCGCTGCGCAGGGCGTCGTCCAGGTTCCAGACGGGTTGGGAAGTGAAATAGAGGCCGAACATGGAACCGCAGCGGTTGAGGACCAGGGGAACTCCGGCCATTTGGGCGGCCTGACGCAATCCTTCTTCGAGTTGGGCTCCCAACTGCTCCAGCCGCTGGTAAACCGGGTTGGTGGCCGGGGGATGGGTTTCCACCCCCAACTCTTCCAGGGCGGTGATCCCGGCGGCCATGGCGAGCGGGTTGCCGCTGAGGGTGCCGGCCTGATAGACGGGCCCCAGCGGCGCCAGATGATCCATGATTTCGGCCCGACCGCCAATGGCCCCCACGGGCAGTCCGCCGCCGATGATCTTGCCGAGGGTGGTCAGGTCCGGTCGAATGCCGAAGCGTTGCTGGGCTCCGCCCGGGGCCAGGCGAAAACCGGTCATCACCTCGTCAAAGATCAGTAGGGCGCCTTCTTTTTCAGTGATTTGACGGAGAAACTCCAGCCAGCCGGGCCGGGGCAGGAACAGGCCGGCGTTGCCGGCCACGGGCTCGAGGATGATGGCGGCGATCTGTCCGGGGTAGGCGGCGAAGGCCGCCCGGACGGGTTCGGTCTCGTTGTAGGGCAGCACCAGCGTGTGTTTGGCGAAGTCGGCCGGGACGCCGGCACTGTCGGGATGGCCGAAAGTGAGCGCGCCGCTTCCGGCCTTCACCAGGAGCGAATCGACGTGGCCGTGGTAACAGCCGGCGAACTTGATGATTTTGTCCCTGCCGGTGAAGCCGCGGGCCAACCGGATGGCGGTCATGCAGGCTTCGGTCCCGGAATTGCACAAGCGGACTTTTTCGATGGTCGGAACGCTGCGGCAGATGAGCTCGGCCATGCGGACCTCGGCGGGGTTGGGGATCCCAAAGCTGGTCCCGCGCGCCGCGGCCGCCTGAACCGCGGTGACGATGCGCGGATGAGCGTGTCCGAGGATGGCCGGGCCCCAGGTCAGCACGTAATCCACATACTCATGACCGTCCACATCCCACACGCGGCATCCGGCGGCGCGCTCCACGAAGAACGGGTTGCCGCCCACGGCGCGGAAGGCGCGTACGGGCGAGTTGACCCCACCGACCAGCCATCTTTGTGCCGCGGTGAACAGTTCATCGGATCGGACGCGTGATCGCATAGCGAGCGCCAGACTACCCGTGTCGGCGGCGCAACTCCACGCCGAAAGGAGGTGCCGGCCGGCGCGGCGACTGAGTTGCCTCACCCAACAGGACCGGTATTCCGGACTTGCGCCCCCCGGCTGCGTCGGGGTAGAGAGCGACCGGACCAGTTTCCAAACAACCGCCAACCAACTGCGAACCCTGCGTGCTTGAGCTTATGGCTTCACGTGTGACCCCTTCCGCGGCCCGCGGCATGCGCCGGCGGGAATTCTTGAAACTGGGCGCAGCCGGCCTGGGGGCGACCGGCGTTCTGGCAGGTGCCCCGGCAGGATGGGGCGCGGCGCAGCCGGTGGCGCGTCGGCCGGACCGGCAGGCGGGTTGGACGCTGGTTTACGAAGGGGAGCGACTTCGTCGTGTGGCCTTTCCCCTGGGGGGCTTTGGCGCGGGAATGCTCTGTTTGGAGGGGACCGGCGCCCTGTCGCATGTGTCGCTGCGGCATCGGCCGGAGATCTTTCATGAGCCGGTCACGTTCGGCGCCGTGTGCATTCGCGGGGAAAAGCCGGTTGCGCGGGTATTGGAAGGGCCGGTGCCGGACTGGAAAAAATTCGGGCAGCCGGGCTCGGGCAACGGGGCGGCGGGCACGGCGTTTGGTCTGCCACGGTTCCGGGGGGCCCGGTTCGAGGCGCGGTTTCCCTTCGCCAGGGTGACCCTGTGGGACGCGCAGGTGCCCTTGCGGGTGCAGATCACGGGTTGGAGCCCGTTCGAGCCGGGGGATGCGGACGCCTGCAGTCTCCCCGTGGCCGCGTTGGAGTATCGGTTTATCAACCCAACGCGTCGGCCCCTGGACGTGGTGTTCAGCTGGAGCGCGCGGAATTTCATGGCCGTGGGACGGAATCCCCACGCCGTTCGAGCGGTGCCTGGCGGCTTTCTGTTGGAAGGGATCGCGCCCAAGGAACGAGGGTGGGAGTCCGGCGCCTTCACCGCCACGGTGGACGAGCCGGAGGTGCATGTGAACCATGCATGGTTTCGCGGCGGTTGGTTCGATCCGCTGACGATGGCCTGGAAGGACATTGCGGAGGGACGTTGCGTGGACCGGCCGCCGGTCACGGACGGCACACCGGCGCCCGGCGCCACGCTGTTCGTGCCGTTTCGACTCGAGCCCCGAGCGACTCGCACCGTTATCCTCCGGTTTGCCTGGTACGTCGGCGAGACAAACCTTCGCTACGGACGCGACCCCGAGGGTGCACCGCCCGTGGATCCCTACAGGCCGTGGTACGCCGCGCGGTTCAGCGGCATCGGCGAGGTGACGGAATACTGGCGGCGGCACTACGCCGACCTCCGCGAACGGTCGCAACGGTTCAGCGACTGTTTTCATGCCTCGACCCTGCCGCCCGAGGTGATGGAAGCTGTGGCGGCCAACCTCACCATCCTGAAGTCCCCCACGGTGTTGCGGCAGGCCGACGGACGGCTGTGGGCGTTCGAGGGCTGCAGCGACAACAGCGGGTGTTGCCACGGCAGTTGTACGCACGTCTGGAACTACGCGCAGGCCATCCCGCACTTGTTCCCGGCTTTGGAACGCACCCTGCGCGAAACGGAGTTCGGCCCCTCGCAGGATGAACGCGGCCATCAACAGTTTCGCAGCAACCTGCCCATCCGGCCCACGGTCCACGATTTTCATGCCGCCGCCGACGGACAGTTGGGCGGGATCATGAAGGTGTATCGCGAGTGGCGCATCAGCGGGGACACGGAGTGGCTGCGCCGGCTCTGGCCGCGCGTGCGCCAGTCGTTGGAGTATTGCATCGCGACCTGGGACCCGCACCAGCGCGGCTGGCTCGAAGAACCGCATCACAACACCTACGACATCGAGTTTTTCGGACCCGACGGGATGTGCACGAGCTTTTACCTGGGCGCGCTGCGGGCGGCGGTCGAGATGGGGCGGGCGTTGGGGGAGGAAGTGCACCGCTACGAAACCCTGCTGGCGGCGGGTCGCCAGCGCATGGAAACCGAGCTGTGGAACGGCGAGTACTTCATTCAAAAGGTGCAATGGTCGCCGGGGGCGGTGCTGCCGGGGGCCGACTCGCCCGAGGCGGCCGAACTCATCCGGCGCGAGGGGCCGAAGTACCAGTACGGCACCGGCTGTTTGTCGGATGGTGTGCTGGGGGACTGGCTGGCGCGGATGTGCGGAGTGCCGCCGGTGCTCGACGAGGCCAAGGTACGCCAGCACCTGCTGTCGGTGTACCGTTACAACCTGCGGGAGGATTTGACGGATCATGCGAATCCGCAGCGGCCGAGTTATGCCTGCGGTGCCGAGGGCGGTTTGCTGCTCTGTACCTGGCCCAAAGGAGGCATGCCCTCGCTGCCGTTTGTGTATTCCAATGAGGTCTGGACCGGGATCGAATACCAGGTGGCCTCTCACCTGATCCTGCTGGGCCATGTGGCCGAGGGCTTGCACATCGTGCGCACGGCCCGGGCGCGCTATGACGGCCGGGTGCGAAACCCGTTCAACGAGTACGAGTGCGGCCACTGGTACGCGCGGGCGTTGTCGAGTTATGGCCTGTTGCTGGCGCTGAGCGGGGCCCGATACGATGCGGTCACGCGAGTGCTGCATCTGCGTCCGCGGCTGCGCGGGGATTTTCAATGTTTCATCGCCACGGCCACGGGCTACGGCCTGGTGGGTGTACGCCGCGGGCGGCCCTTCCTGGAGGTGCGCGGCGGGCGCATCGACGTGGCCGAGATCAGGCTGGAGCGATAGAGCGACCCGGACCAGGGCATTGCGGCAGGGCGCAACGCCCCCCGGGCCGCCGGCCCGGCGATTGGTGGGCAGGGACCGCGGGGTGGCGACGGCGCGGGGAGACAACCCCCAGCGCCCGGCGGACCTTTCGAGTCCGGGCGCCGGAGTCGTGGGTCCCAATCCCCAACCGACCCCCGGACCTCTTTGAAGCGTCCGGGCGGGTGCGAAGGCCGGACTGGGCTGCCTGGTTCGCCGGGACGCGCGGCCGGCGACACAGGGGTGGACGAGGAAAAGCGGGTTGACCGGCGCGGTTCGTCGGCTAGCATGCTTGCTTAAGTTTCTGGCAAGGACAACAAGGAAGACAAAACGAAACCTATGGCAGTCAAAGTTGCGATCAACGGATTCGGCCGGATTGGACGGCTGGTGTACCGCGCGCTGGTGGAGCAGGGCATGGTGGGCCGGGACATTGACGTGGTGGCGGTGGGCGACATTGTTCCGGCGGACAACCTGGGCTACCTGCTGAAGTACGATTCCACCCAGGGGCGGTTTCAGGGCACCATCGCCTCGGAGAAATCCAGCCCGGACCGGCCGGATGACGACATTCTCATTGTGAACGGCCACCGGATGCAGGTGGTGAGCGCCAAGGATCCGTCGCAGTTGCCGTGGAAGGATCTGGGGGTGGACGTGGTGATCGAGGCCACCGGCCTGTTCACGGACGTGGAGAAGGCCAAGGGTCACCTGACGGCCGGGGCCAAGAAAGTGATCATCACCGCGCCGGCCAAGGGGGATTGCCTGACCGTGGTCATGGGGGTCAACCATGACAAGTACGACCCGTCCCGACATCACATCGTTTCCAATGCTTCCTGCACCACCAACTGTCTGGCGCCGCTGGTGTACGTGTTGCTGAAGGAGGGCTTCGGCGTCGAAGAGGGCCTGATGACCACGGTCCATGCCTACACGGCCACGCAGAAGGTGGTCGATGGCCCCAGCAAGAAGGACTGGAAGGGCGGCCGCACGGCGGCGATCAATTTGATTCCCTCCAGCACGGGGGCGGCCAAGGCGGTGGGTCTGGTGCTGCCCGAGGTCAAGGGCAAGCTGACCGGGATGGCGTTCCGGGTGCCGGTCCCGACGGTGTCGGTGGTGGATCTGACCGTGCGCACGGTGAAGGAGACCAGCTATGCCGAGATCAGCGCGGCCATGAAACGGGCCAGCGAGACCTACCTGAAGGGCATTCTTGGTTACACCAACGAGGAGGTGGTCAGCACCGACTTCATCCATTGTCCGTTGTCCTCGATCTACGATGAAGGCTCGGGCATTGAACTGAACAAGCGCTTCTTCAAGCTGGTGAGCTGGTACGACAACGAGTGGGGCTACAGCTGCCGCGTGGGCGATTTGCTCAAGCACATGATCCAGAAGGGCATTTGACGCGGGGCACACCCACAGCCTGCGATCCGCCGGCGGTCCCCCGGGGCCGCCGGTCTTTTTTCCTCCGGGCCGGCCGGAGATTCGGAAAGGGGGCCGGGGCAGTCGGAGTGTTCCGGACGGGCGGTTTGAGAGGCTGCTCCGCCCGGGCGCGGCATGCTGAGGCGGCGCGTGCGAAAAGCCTTGGCATGGGCGGTTCGGCAGCGGTATCAAGTGCGCCGTCCGAATCGTTCGGATCTCGCCCGTGAAGATCCGGACCGTCGTCACGTTCCGCCCGGCGCATCGGTTCCTCTACGACCTGGAGCGGTAGTGAAGGACGTGTGGGCATGAAAGAACCCCTTTTTTTTGCAGCTGCGGTGGCGCGACCGCTGTCCACCGAGTGGGAGCTGGTTTACATTTGGAGCCAGGCCCGGCCCGAGGGCAAGGTCATCATCATTTGCCTGTTCCTGTTTTCGATCATGGCCTGGTCGGTCATGATTTCGAAAGCCCTGCAGATGCGGCGGGCGCGGAAGCTCAATCAATATTTTCTGTCGGCCTTTCGATCGCAGAAGCGCTTGTTGGAGTTGTTCGATCGGCGCGTGGAGGCGGAGGGATGCCCTTTGTTTGTGGTGTATCAGGCCGGTTGTGCCGAACTGGATGCACGCCTGCGGGGGGCCGATGGGGAAACGCGGCGCCGGCATGTGTCGCTGAAGGGCATGGAACATGTCAAACGCGTCCTCGAGAATGCGGTGGCGCAGGAGGCCTTGAAACTGGAATCGGGTTTGATTCTGTTGGCCATTGCGGTGAGCGGGGCCCCGTTTCTGGGGCTGTTGGGCACGGTTTGGGGCGTGATGAGCACCTTTGCCGGCGTGGCGCAGCAGGGCACGGCCACGCTGACGGCCATGGCGCCGGGGGTGGCGGCCGCGCTCATCACCACGGTGGCCGGTTTGTTGGTGGCCATTCCCTCGATGTTTGGTTACAACTGGCTTTTGCATCACCTGCGGGTGCTGACGGTGGAGCTGGACAATTTCGCCCAGGAGCTGGCGTCGAAGATGGAAACGGAGTTTTTGGCCGAGGATTGATGCGGGGCCGGAGGAGCCTGCCATGCGCCGGTTCAGTCAACGAACGCACCTGGTCACGCTGAGCGAGATCAACATCACGCCCTTGCTGGATCTGGCGTTCGTGTTGTTGATCATCTTCGTAATCACGACCCCGTTGCTGGAGCAGAGCATTCCGTTGAAACTCCCGGAGGGCGGGCAGCCGGACCGGCCGCTGGATCCGCGCCAGGTGCGCACCGTGGAGATCACCGCCCAGGGCGTGTATTATCTGGACCGGAGGCCGGTGCGACTGGATCAGCTGGAGGCGCAGTTGGCGCAGGAGTTTCGCGTGAACCCGAACCTGGTGGTGTACATCCGGGCGGACGAAAGCGGGCCGTATCGACATGTGGCGGCCCTGTTGGACCGGTGCCAACGGCATGGGATCACGCGGTTTTCGCTGCGGACCGAACCGGTACGACGATGATGGATCGGTGGCAAAGGCGCGGTTTGATCGTGTCGCTGGTGCTGCACGCCCTTTTGGCGGCAGTGCTGGTGTTCGGACCCGCCTTCCGGGCGCGGGGTCCGTCCGTGCCGGATTTGCCGATCCTGGAGATTCTGCCGGCGCGGTTGGTGGACGAACCTTTCTCGGGCGGCGGCCAGCCGAGGGCGCAGCCTCCGCCGCCGGCCCCGCCGGTCCCCGAGCCCCAACCTCCCCCACCCCGGCCTGCGTCGCAAACTCCGGTTCAGCCATCGCGGCCGACTTCCCCGCCGGAACCCTCGCCCAAACCTCAGCCGACGCCGCCCGCGCGGCGGTTGCCGGAGGTGAGCACCAAGCTGGTCACGCGGCCGCGGGCGACTTCCCAGGCAGAACGCAGTGTTCGCGACGCGGCGGCGGAGCAGGCACGTCGCGAGGCCGAAGCCGCGGCCCGCGCACGCCAGGAGGCCCTCAATCAGGCGCTCAGCCGCCTTCGCGATCTGGCCAGTTCCGGCGCCGAGGTGGCGGTGCCGGGTCCGGGGGGAGAGGCCTATGCGAATTACGCGCAGTATGTGAAGACGGTGTACACGCGGGCCTGGTTGGTGCCGCCGGACCTGGACATCGAGGATGCCACCGTAACCACGTCGGTGACCATTGCCCGCGACGGTACGGTGGTGTCCGCGCGCATTGTGCGCGGGTCGGGTCATCCCGCCGTGGATGCTTCCGTGCAGCGGACGTTGGAGCGGGTGCGCACGATCGGGCGTGAGTTTCCCGCGGGGGCCAGGGAGGACCAGCGGACTTTCACCATTCATTTCAATCTCAAGGCGAAGCGTTTGACCGGATGAAGACACGCACGAACCAGGGATGGTGCAGTGGGTGGGGGCTGGCCGTCTTGTTTTGTGTGACGGCGGCAGCCCAGGAGATCGAAATCCGCAGGGAGTTGTTGTGGCAGCCGGGGACGGCCCGGCCCGTGCCGATTACCCTGACCGGATTCGAAGGGGAGGTTGCTGCGGTGTTGCGGTTCGATCTGGAGGTGGCGGGTTTCCAGATCGTCGGTCCCGATGCCGCCCAGTATGAGTTGCGGGGGAATCGGACGGGGACCGGGTTGCAGGGCACGCTGGTGGATCGGGTGTCGCAGGCGGCGTTGTTTGCCCGTGCGTACAGTGGGGCCTCGTTGCGTCAACAGGCGCATGCTCTGGCGGATGATGTGGTGTTGGCAGTGACGGGTCGGCCCGGGATTGCGCAGACGCGGATTGCCTTCAAGGTGGAGAGCGGGGGGACCAGCGAGATTTACGTCAGCGATTATGACGGGCATGGTGCCCGGCCGGTGACGCGGGACCGGAGTCTGGTGGCTGCGCCCTGTTGGGTGCCGGGTCGGCCGGTGCTCTACTACACCAGCTATAAAAGTGGCAGTCCGGATATTTTGCGGCATGACCTGACGACGGGGCAGCGCCAGGTGGTGGCGGCTCATCCGGGTTTGAATACGAGCGCGGCCATTTCACCGGACGGTCAGCGCATGGCCATGATCCTGAGCAAGGACGGGGCGCCGGAGCTGTACGTGGCCCGAGCGGACGGCAGCGATTTGAAGCGCCTGACGTTCAGTCGAGAAGACGAGTCTTCGCCGACGTGGTCGCCGGACGGGCGCTGGATCGGCTTTGCCACCCGCCAAGCCGGGCGCCGGATGCTGGCGCGGATTTCGCCGGGTGGTGGGGAGCTTCAGCGGATTGGGACGGCCGGGGTGGCCAATCCGTCCGAGCCGGACTGGTCGCCGGACGGTAAATGGATTGCTTTCACCGCACAAATGGGGGGGTTCGAGATCTGTGTGGTGCCGGCGGAGGGCGGGGCCGCCACCGTGCTGGTCAGCGGGGAGGATCCTTCCTGGGCGCCGAACTCGCGCACGTTGATTTTTACGAGGCGACAGGGCGATCGGCGCGTCCTGTCTTTGCTTGACGTGGCCACCCGGCAGGTCAAGGATGTGGCCCGGGTTTCGGGTAACAGTTCTCAGCCCAGCTGGGCGCGGTAGGTCGGCTTTGAACCAAACACACATGAAAACGGCGAAATTTTTGCAGATGGGGGTGGCGGCCCTGGTACTGGTGGTCGCGGTGGCGGGCTGCAAGCAGAATCCGGCAGGGATCACACCCCTGCCCCCGCCGGCCCGGGTGGGGCCGAGCGAACCGGCGCCCGGTGGGATCATTGGAGGGCCGGTCGGGCCCGGGGTGACGGAAACCGAGCTGCCCAGTCCGGTGGGTACTCCGTTGCCGCCACGAGGTTCGTACGACGGCTGGCCCGAAGACCGGGAGACCTTCAAAGCGCAGACCGTGTACTTTGACTTTGACAGCTCGGTGATCAAGACCTCGGAGCGGCCCAAGATTGACGTGGTGGCCGCCCACTTGAAGGCCAATCCCTTCCATGCCGTGAAGGTGGAGGGCCACTGCGATGAACGGGGCACCGAGGAGTACAACCGGGCCCTGGGAGAGCGACGGGCCCTGGCGGTGCGAGAGGTCCTGCTGGCCGCGGGCATTGCCCCGGAGCGTATCGTCACCATCAGTTACGGGGAGGATCGTCCGGTGGACCCGGGACACAACGAAGAAGCGTGGCGGAAAAATCGTCGGGCGGAATTTGTGTTGCTGACGCCGCCGCGGTGAGTGGGGAAAGGGCGGGGTTGGCCGCGGGGGGCCGAATGCGGTTGCCCCTTTACAAGTGGCAGGGTTGATCTAGAGTGCGTCCGGGGACGCAGAACGGTCCTGCACCTTCCCATTCGTGCGGAGGCTTGCAGGGCGGCTTCGCGTCGGACTCAGCAAGGGCAACGCAGAGCGAACAGCAGAAACCGGGTCGCAGGCAAAGGGAAAGCACGGTGCAGATATGACGAACGGGATCATGTTGGCGTTCCTTGGATGGCCCGAGATTGTGGCCATCCTGGCGATCGTTTTGCTGCTGTTCGGGGCCAAAAAGCTGCCGGAACTGGCCCGCGGCCTCGGCAAGGGCATTCAGGAGTTCAAGAAAGCCACGCAGGATGTGCAGAGCGAGCTGGAGCGGGCGATCGAGGAACCGCCTCCGCCGCCCCGGCCGGTCCCGCCGCCGACTCCGACTTCCACCTCCGGTCCCGCCTCTCCGACTTCGCAACCGACACAACCGCACAACCCGCCCACGGCTTGAGTCCGGGCAACTGTTGGTGCTGACAGGCTGCGATGGCCGACGAGGCAGACGAGACGTTTTACGACGAGGAGGAAAGCGAAGGAGGTCCGGTCAAGCCCTTTCTGGAGCATCTGGAAGACCTGCGCTGGACACTGATCAAGGTGTTTACCTCCTTGGCGGTGGCCATGCTGGTCTGTCTGGTTGCAGGGGATCATCTGGTGCGGTTTTTGACCTACCCGCTTCAGGCGGCGTCGCGTTTCTACACGCCGCCGCCGGGTTCGCTGGTCACCGTCCATTGGGGCACCAATGTGCTGGCGCGGCTGGACCGATCCACCCTCGGCCAATGGTTACCCGGTTGGTCGACGAACGTGCAGGCCCTGAACGTGGTGCCCATGCACGTGAACGGCCAGTGGGTGCTGGCGCTGCAGCCCGAGGCGCAGTCCCCCGTGCCCGAACAAGATCCGTTCGTCCTGCTGAAGAACTACAGCCCGATCAGCGCCTTCATGGTCGCCATCAAGTTGGCGTTGTACGGAGGGCTGGTCCTGGCCCTGCCGTTCATGTTGTACTTCATCGGACAGTTCGTGTTGCCCGCCTTGAAGGTCCACGAGAGACGTTTCGTGCTGCGCGCGCTGGGCGTCGGGGGCTTTCTGTTCCTGCTGGGGATGGCCTTTTGTTACTTCGTGATGTTGGAGGTGGCGCTGGGGGCGACGGTGCAGTTTTCCGCCTGGTTGGGGTTTCGTGCCGACGAGTGGCGGGCCGAGGACTACATCACCTTTGTCTGCATGTTCATGTTGGTGATGGGCGTGAGCTTCGAGTTGCCCATCGTCCTGCTGGCCCTGGTGAAGATCGGGCTGCTGGATTATGAAAAGCTGCGCAACTTCCGACCCTACTGGGTGGTGGCGGAGCTGGTGATTTGTGCGTTCCTGACTCCCTCGGGCGATCCGTTCACGATGTTCCTGATGGCCATTCCGGTGCACATCCTTTACGAGATCAGCACCCTCATTGCCTGGTGGTGGGCGCGCCGGGAACGGCGTCTGCAGGCCACCGGCGCGGAATGACCGGCCGGAAAGGGGGTTGACGGCGGCCGCGGCCGCGGGATGGCCCAGGGCCCGGGGACCCGAACTCGAACCTTGCCGGTTTTGGTGGGACAGCAGAGAGGCCCGACGGATTTGCCTCGATGCAGCCCTCCTTCTGTCCATTGTTTGGACGGAGCTGCCCAAGGCCTGAGGGAAAAAAGTGCCGGTCGAAGCAGCGGCCCGGAGCGGCTTGCAGCGGGACCGGCAGGATTTCCTGGCGGGCGAGGTTCTGCTGTTTTTGCGAGGAAATGCTCCCCCGGCTGCGTCCGTGGCTTCCTGTGGCTTGCACCCCGGAGAGTCGAAAAGGCTGCGTGGCGTTCGCACTCCGAACGAACGGCGGCCAGCGTCCTGCACACAAGCGGGTTGGAACGCGGGTTGCTGCGTGAGCTGACACTGAAGCGACGTGTCTAGTGCCCCGCGGCCGGGCGTGACTCGGGTCGGGCCTGGCCCGGGGCGGAGACTTGCGCAGACGAAAGACCCGTTATGCCGGCGTATGTGTACGTGGCCCGGGACAGTGTGACCGGGAGGGAAGTTCGAAGCGTGGTGGAGGCAGCCTCGGAGCAGGCCGCGATTGCTGCGTTGCTGAACCGGAACCTGTTGGTGCTCTCCATTCAGGAGCGCGTGGGCAAGAAGGGGCGCACCGCCGGGGGACGCGTGGCGTTGCAGGACCTGGTGTTGTTCACGCGCCAACTTGCCACGATGATCGACGCGGGCTTGGCGATGGTGCAGTCGCTGCAGGCACTGGCGGAACAGACCACCAACAAGGTGATGCGGGATGTGATCCGGGACGTTTGTGCCCGGGTGGAGAGCGGCGACAGTTTTTCCGAGGCGTTGCAGAAGCATCCCAAGGTGTTCAGCCGCCTGTACGTCTGCATGGTGGCGGCCGGGGAAAAGGGCGGGTTGCTGGCGGAGATTCTGGCCCGTTTGGCCACCTACCTGGAGAACACGGCGCGGCTGCGCAAAAAGGTCAAATCGGCCATGATGTACCCCACGGTGGTCACCATTGTGGCCATCCTGATCACGATCTTCCTTCTGGTGAAGGTGGTGCCGGTATTCGGCGAGATTTACAGCAGCTTCGATGCGAAACTGCCGGGCCCCACCCAGTTCATGATCGATCTGAGCCAGTTTGTGAAACGCTACATCCTGCTGTTGCTGGTGGGCGGGGTCGCGCTGGCCTATGGGTGGTTGCATTTCATCAAGACCCCCGTGGGCCGGCGCTTTTGGGACGCGTACCGGATTCGCATGCCCATCTTCGGGGTGTTGGCCCACAAGATCTGCCTGGCCCGGTTCACGCGGACGATGGCCTCGCTGATTCGCAGCGGCGTGCCGATTCTGGAGGTGCTGCAGATCGTGTCGCAGACGGTGGGCAACGTGGTGATGGAAACCGCGATCAAGGCCGCCGCCGTGGACATCGAGCGGGGCGAGGGCATTTCGGCCGCCCTGGCGAAGCACCCGGTGTTTCCCGCCATGATCATCCGCATGATGACCGCCGGGGAACAGACCGGCAAAATCGACAACATGCTGGAGCGGGTGGCCAACTTCCTGGACGAGGAGGTCGAGACGGCCCTTTCCGGCCTGACCTCGCTCATCGAGCCGATTCTGATTGTGTTTCTCGGCATCGTCATCGGCGGGATGGTGATCTGTATGTTCCTGCCGATCTTCAAGATGTCGGAGATCGTCAGTGGCACCGGCCGCCGTTGAGCGGGGCGAGCGACCGGAGACCCTGCGGCGCGGGGCGACGACCCTCCGGCAGAGAAGGTGGGAAGAGGAGCCGGGCCGAATTTACCCCGCCAGCTCCGGTCGGGCCAGGGCGCGATCCAGCCGTTCCAACACCCGGGACCGACCCAGCACTTCCATCAGGTGGTACAGGCTGGGACCGGCGGTGCGCCCGGTACAGGCCAGGCGGAGTGGGTGCACCAGCACGGCGGGTTTGACCCCCAACTCGGCCGCCACGGCTTTCAGGGTGGACTCCAGCGTGGTCGCATCGAAGGCGGGTGCATCCGCCAGGGCTTGTCGCAGCCGGCGCAGTCGGGGCCCGTTTTCGGGCACGAAATGTTTCGCCGCCGCTTCCGGGTCGTAGTCCACGACGTCCCGGAAGTAGAATCCCCCGTAGTCCGGCAGTTCGCAGAATCGTTTGATCTTGCCGTAGCAGGTGTCCAGGGCCGCCTTGACGTAGGCAACCGGGTACCGGGTCGTGTCCAAGCCTGCCCGGGCCAGCGCGCGCACCCCGAGTTCATAAAACCGTTCCACGGGCAACTCGCGCATGTATTCGCCCTGCAACCAGAGCAGCTTCTCGGGGTCGAAGCGCGCGTTGTGCCGCAGGACCTGGGGAAGGTCGAATCGCTCGATCAGTTCGGGCAGGCTGAGCTTTTCGCGATTGTCCTTGGGAGACCAGCCCAGCAGGGCCAGGTAGTTGACCAGGGCTTCGGGCAGGTAGCCCTCGTCGCGGTAAAAGTGCACCGCAGCACCCCGGTCGCGTTTGCTCATCTTGGAGCCGTCGGGATTCAGGATCAGCGGGATGTGGGCGTAGTGCGGTGGCTTGACCCCGAAGGCTTCGAACAGCGCGATGTGTTTGGCCGTGTTCACCAGGTGATCTTCACCGCGAATCACGTGGGTGATGCCCATCTCCAGATCATCCACCACGTTCGTGAGGTGGAAGACGGGCTGCCCGTCGGATCGCAGAATGACAAAGTCCGGGTCTTGTTCCTCCCGATCGGTGAGGCGGCGCACGACCTCTCCGACGATCAGGTCCCGGATGACCACCGGCTCGCGCTTCATGCGGAACTTGACGGCGCCGTCCTGTTCGTAGGCCAGGCCGCGGGACAACAGGGCTTCCACACGCTGCAGGTAGAGGTGCTTGCGCTGGCTCTGGAAGTAGGGTCCGCGATCCCCCTTGCAGGGGCCGGTGGCCTCGCCGGTCAGGGGCCCCTCGTCCCATTCCAGGCCCAGCCAGCGCAATCCGTCGAGGATCACCTCCACGGCCTCCTGCGAGTTGCGGGCGGCATCGGTGTCTTCGATCCGCAGGATGAAGACGCCGCCGTGGTGCCGCGCAAACAGCCAGTTGAACAGGGCGGTGCGCGCACCTCCGATGTGCAGGTACCCTGTGGGACTCGGTGCGAATCGGACTCGTACCTTCATCGGGGCGATTTAATCATGCCGGCCCCGGGGGCACACTTCGAAAATCGGAGCTTTTGAGCGCGGTGAAGTGCTGCGCCCCGGTCCCCTGCGCAATCAGCGGCTCAAGAGGTTTCAGGCGCTCTGCGGCTCCCTGCGGGGCAGCACCCGCCGGGGGATGCACCGCCCGGGGACAAATCCCGGCCCGCTTGTGCACCGGCTGTTGGTGCGGTGAGCTACAACATTACGGTCGAAAACGACCGCAGGTTCGATGGCCAGGGGTGCCCTTGGCATCCGATGCGGGCCCGAGCCTGCCCGCGTGCCTACCCGCCGGTGACGCACACGTCGGCACCACGCAAAAACGCAGTTCTTTCGGTTCAAACGCCTCGCGACCCGGCTTCCGCAAGGGTCACATCGGGGGAGGTCCAGACCCCGGTTCCCCATCCGACCTTCCGTGGTGACTCCCGCGCCAACGGACAATTGGCGAATACGTTCGCCTTTTGATCGAGCAAAATCTGGCATTGACGGCTGGCCGACGTGGGCTAAGGTTGGCTCGGTGACCCCGCAGGCAGGTCACGCGCGAACCATGTCAATGCAACCGGCCAACAGCCCGGACCGCCGGTGCCGCAGGGCGGCCTTCACCCTGCTGGAATTGTTGCTGGTCATCGGCATCCTCGGCGGTTTGACGGCCCTGCTGTTTCCGGCCCTGGTGCGGGCCCGGCAGCAGACCCAGGCGATTGCGTGCATGAACAACAGCCGTCAGCTTGCGCTGGCCTGGCAGATGTACGCGGACGATCACGACGGGGTGTTGGTGCCCAATCTCCACGGTTCGGAGACCCGCCGCGGCCGGAATCCCAACAACTGGGTGAGCGGGTGGATGGATTGGACCAGCAGCAGCGACAACACCAACACCACTTTCCTAACCGATCCCTATTATGCGCGGCTGGCTCCCTACACCATGCGATCGGCCCGCCTTTACAAGTGCCCGGCCGATCAGTACCGCAGCCGCCAGAACCCGGGCCCGCGCGTCCGCAGCATTTCCATGAACGCGGCCCTGGGCGCGGGCAACAAGACCAATTTCGCCGGTTGGGTGCCTCCCTTCTTTTTTGCCCTTCGGCTGACGGACATTCAGACACCTCCGCCGGCCCTGGCCTGGCTCTTCGTGGATGAGCATCCCGACAGCATCAATGACGGCTGTTTCTTCCTGAATCCCTGGCAGAGCGGCAGCGACGCCTCCTGGCGCGATCTGCCGGCCAGTTATCACCGCGGCGCCGCCGGGTTTGCCTTTGCCGACGGACACGCCGAAATCAAAAAGTGGGTGGACCCGCGCACGCCGCAGCCGGTGCGGATGGGGGACTTCCCGGGCCTGGCCGTCCCTCACAGCGAGGACTACGAGTGGATGGCGAATCGGACGCCTCGCCAGTAGGCGCGCCCGGAGCCGTATTGGGCCGGTTTCTGACGGATCCGGGGTTTTTGGTTCGAACGCGTTTCTCCGGCTGCTTTTGGCCTTGCAAGTGCGGGGTGCATCCTTTTGCCGCGGACACGATGCCCGGTTCATCGAGTGGACCGGCCCGGGCCGGTGTGGGCAGCGTGGGAGGGAGATGGCCGGGCCCTCCACGGGCTTGAAATCGGCGGGGCGATCCCTATCGTAAAGTTCGCCGGACCGGGCTGAGGCGATCGACACGCCCCCGCTCCCGAACGGGTCCGGCCCGGCGCCTCGACGATCATGCCCAAACGGGCCAAAGTCTGGTTGTCCATCGAGCAAGTCCGGCAGGCTGCGGAGGCCGGCGATCCGGAGGCGCAGTGCTATTACGCCATCTGCTTTCAGACGGGCCACAACGTGCCGGTGGATCATCGCGAGGCCGTCAAGTGGTTCCGGCGTGCGGCCGAACAGGGCAACGCCACGGCGCAATGTTACCTCGGGTACTGCTATCAGACCGGTCAGGGCGTGGATCCGGATCCGGTGGAGGCGGCCCGATGGTTCCGGGCCGCGGCCGAGCAGGGGGATCCGGCCGCCCAGTTCAATTTGGGCGTTTGTTACGAGACGGGCAGCGGGGTTCCGCAGAGCGACGAGGAGGCATTCAAGTGGTATTTGGCGGCGGCGGAAAAGGGCGAGCCACAAGCGCAGTTCAATGTGGGGGTGTTTTACGAACAGGGGCGCGTCGTCAAACAAGACTATCGGCAGGCGGTCAAATGGTACCGATTCGCCGCCGAACAGGAGTGTGCTCCGGCCCAGTGCAATTTGGGCCTGTGTTACGAATTGGGACGCGGCGTGCCGCAGAACACGGATGAAGCGGTGCGATGGTTCATTCGGGCCGCGCGCCAGGGCGACAAGACTGCGCAGCACAACCTCGGGCTTTATTACGCGCGCGTGGAAGCGATTCCGGACCTTGACGACCCGCGTTTGAAGGAACTCTGGAGCGGCTCGGGCGAGGGTGGCTCGGAAAGCGGTCAGTGATCTTCCGGTTTTCTCGGCCGCGGGCGAGCGGGTCCCTGCGGTGCTCACCAGGCTGTTTGCCTGTTGATTCTGAGAACGACGCGTGGTGGGGAGCTGTTCGCTTTTCAAAACCTTCCCCGGCTTGCGTGGCGATGACTCCGGCGGGTTGGGACCCTGGGGGACGCTTACGGGGGAGCTCGGCGTGCGTCAGAGTGTCAGTCGATGGACCCGGGGCTTCGGGCGGTCAGAAGGGCCGAGGGGACAAGGCTGGAAGGGAGGGGCCACCGCAGCATTGAATCCGGACCGCACGCTTGGTTTGCTGGGCCGGTACGGGACATGAAAACCAGACGGGTAGCCATAGTGGGAGCGTCGGGGTACTCCGGCGAGGAACTCGTTCGACTGTTGTTGGGGCATCCGGGGGTGGAGCTGGTGGCGGTCACGTCGCGCCAATACGCCGGCCAGACCCTGGCCCAGGTCTTTCCACGGTTTGCCCACCTGGCCCGGGCTCGTGAGTTGCTGTTTCAGGAGCCGGATGTGACCCGACTGGCGGCGGAGGCGGAGGTGGTCTTTTTGGCACTGCCGCACGGGGTCGCGGCCGAATTTGCCCGGCCTCTGCTGGAGGCCGGTCGGGTCGTGATCGATTTGAGCGCCGACTTCCGATTGCGAGATCCGGCGGTGTACGAGGAGTTTTACGGACACGCCCATCCCGCGCCGGAGTTGCTTTCCCGGGCGGTATATGGCCTGCCGGAGCTTTACCGGGAGGCCATTCGGCAGGCCCGTTTGATCGCCTCGCCGGGCTGTTATCCGACGAGCATCCTTCTGCCCCTGGTGCCGTTGCTCAGGGCCGGACTGATCCGGTCCGACGGGATTGTGGTGAACTCGCTCAGCGGGGTGAGCGGCGCGGGCCGAAAGGCCGAACTGGAGTATTTGTTCTGCGAATGCGCCGAAAGCCTGCGGGCCTACGGTGTGCCCAAGCACCGGCACCTGTCGGAAATCGAACAGGAGCTGTCCCTGGCGGCGGGGTCCCGGGTGACGATCCAGTTCACGCCCCATTTGGTGCCGGTGCGGCGGGGCATCCTGACCACAATCGTAACGACGCCAACCGCTCCGGTGGGCACCGCCAGCGAGGTCTTTGCGTTGACGGGACGGATCGCGGCTTGTTACGCGGATGCGTACGGGGCCGAACCGTTTGTCCGCGTCCTGGAGGGCAAGGCATTGCCGGACACGAAGAACGTGGTGGGCACCAACGTCTGCGAGCTGGCGTGGCGACTGGATGGGCGCACGGGCCGGCTCGTCCTGATCAGTGCCGAGGACAACCTGCTCAAGGGCGCCAGTGGTCAGGCGGTGCAATCCATGAACCTGGTCTGCGGATTCCCGGAGACGACCGGGTTGATGTGAATCCTGCGGTGCGGTGGGATCCGGCGGATTACGCCGCGCATTCGGCGATCCAAGAGGCCTGGGGGCGCGACCTGCTGGCTCGTCTGCCGTTACGCGGAGAGGAACGGATCCTGGACGTGGGTTGCGGCGATGGCCGGCTCACGGCCGAGTTGGCGCGTCGGGTGCCCCGGGGCTTTGTGCTGGGTGTGGATGCCGCCCCGGAGATGATCGCCTGGGCGCGGGCGCACCATCCGCCAGAGGCGCTGCCCCAACTGCGCTTCGAGCGTCGCGACGCGTGCGATCTGAACGGGCTGGGGCTTTTCGATCATGTGATCTCCAACGCCACGTTGCACTGGGTGACGGACCATTCTGCGTTCCTGCGTGCCGCTGCAGCCTGTCTGCGGCCGGGCGGCGGACTGTGGGTGTTTGCCAATGCACGGGGCAATGCGCAGGTCGTCTTCGAGGCCCTGTGCCGGGTGATGCGACGCAGGCCCTGGCGGGCGTGGTTCTGGCCGGTGCCGCGCCCCTGGGTGTTTCACGAGCCCGCCCGCTACGAGACCTGGCTGAGAGAAGCCGGCTTTGAAGGGATCCGCGTGGCCGAAGTGCCGCGGCTGGAGCGGTTCCCGGGCGCAGCGGAATTGGCGGCCTGGTTGCGGACGACGTGGCTGCCGTACACCCAACGGGTCCCGGAGCCCGTTCGAGCCCCGTTCATCGAGGCCGTGGTGGAGGAGTACCTCCGCCGTTGCCCGGTCGGGCCGGATGGGTCGGTCTCCGTGGCGATGAGGCGGCTGGAACTGGAAGCGGTTCGGCGGTGTGGGCCGGACCAGCCCGCGTAAGCACGAATCAGGGCGCCGGTAGCGATTCCAACAGCCGGGCCAAACCTTCGCGCAGGCCGACACGGGGTTGCCAGCCCAGTTGGCGCAGGCGAGTGACGTCGGCCACCACGAAGTCGAAGGGATCGGGTGCGGCCGGCTCGTTCCAGCGCAGCAGCTCGGGTCTGCCCACCAGATCCGCCGCGGTGCGCGCAATCTCCAGCACCGTGACGCCTTGGCCCGTGCCCCAATTGATCGGACCTTCGATCCCCGACTCCAGCGTCAGCAGGATTGCCTCGGCCAGGTCCGTGATGAAGATGTAATCCTTCCGACTCTGCGGCGTTTTGAGGGTCACGGGCTGGCCGCGGCGAAGCTGTTGCAACAGCCAGGTGCACAGACGAGCCGGATGTTCGCCCGGTCCGTAGGGATAGAACACCCGCCCCCAGACGAATCGCCAGCCGGATTCTCGGGCCCGGGCTTCCAGGGCCTCGCGCAGGGCGTTCTTGGCACGGGCGTACGGGGTTGTGGGGGCTATCGGCGTGTGGACTTCGGACAGCGGGGCGTGGGTGATCTGGTACTCGATGCATGTGCCCACGCCCACCAGGTGACGCGTACCCCGCTGTGCCAGCTCCTGGAGAAACGCCAGGCTCTCGCGGAAAAGCACCTCGTTCTCAGGCGAGTCCAGGTACACCCCCGGTGTGGCCACCCACGCGGCGTGCAGGCAGACCTCGGGCGCAAAGGTTTCGATGGCGGCCCACGGGGGGTCGGCCAGGGTTCCCTCCAGCCAGCGCAACCGGTCCGAAGGCGGCAGGTCCGCCGGCCAACGGCGCCCCGGCCGTTTCAATCCGGCAACCGTGTGGCCCCGGGCCAGCGCGGCGCGAACGCAGGCGGCCCCGATGAATCCGTTGGCGCCTGTGATCAACAGCCTCATGCAAGTTCGGCCAGCAAGGGCAACTGACGGTCGCGCTCGGACAGGATGGGGTCGGGCAGGGGCCAGGGGATTCCCAGCTGCGGATCGTTCCAACGCACGCCGCGGGCCAGCTCGGGCACGTAGAATTCGGACATGTGGTAGAAGACCTCGGAGTTATCCTGCAGGCACTGGAATCCGTGGGCGATGCCGCCGGGCACGTAGAGCATGCGCCGGTTTTGTCCGGTCAGTTCGAAGGCTTCCCACTGGCCGAAGGTGGGCGAGTCCCGACGCAGGTCCACCAGGACGTCCCAGATGGCGCCCACGGCGCACCGGATGAGTTTGATCTCGGGTTTGGGCTCGGCCTGGTAATGCAGGCCGCGGATGGTGCCGCGGCGGCGGGTCAGCGTGAGGTTGCATTGGGGCCAGCGGGTGTTGAGGCCGCGCTCTCCGAATTCGCGCTCGCAAAAGGTGCGGGCCAGGAACCCGCGTTCATCCTCGCGCGGTTCCAGGTCGATGATCCACACGCCGGGCAACCGTGCAGGTTGGAACTTCATACCGTCAGACCACGCGCACTTCGGGGACGGGAAGGATGAACCGACCGCCGGCCTGGCGGTAGGCGGCCTGCTGGGCCAGGATTTCATCCGCAAAATTCCAGGCCAGCAGCAGGGTGTAATCCGGGCGCTCCTCGAGCAATGCACTCGGCGGCCGGATGGGCAGATGCACTCCGGGCATGAGCCGACCCTGTTTGTAGGGGCTGCGATCCGCCACAAAGTCGAGGGTCTCTCTGCCGATGCCGTAGTAATTGAGCAGCGTGCTGCCCTTGGCCGCGGCGCCATACGCCGCCAGCCGTTGTCCGCGGGCTTTCAAGTCCCGCAACAGGCTGCAGAGCTCCGTCTTGAGCCGGGCCACGCGCCCGGCAAAACCTTCGTAGTACCCGAGCGAAGCCACACCGCGCTGCTGTTCATCCGCCAGCAAATCCGCCACGCTCCGGCTGACCGCATGGTCCCCGCGTCGGCCCGCAAACAACCGCAGCGACCCGCCGTGGATGGGGATGCGCTCCACATGAAAGATTTCCAGTCCATGCCGCTGAAACAGGGGGATCAACGGGGTGAGCGTAAAGTAAAAGACGTGCTCGTGGTAGATCGTGTCGAACTCGGTGCGTTCGATGAAGTCCACCCCGTAGGGAAACTCCAAAATGACCCGGCCGCCCGGCCGGAGCAACGTGGCCAGCCCGGCCACAAAGTCGTTGGTATCGGGCGCGTGGGCGAACACGTTGTTGCCCAGCACCAGATCGGCCGAGCGACCCTCGGTCACCAGGCGCCGTGCCAGGTCCAGACCGAAGAAGGCTTCCAGCGTCTCGATCCCTTTTTGTCTCGCCACTCGGGCGATGTTGGAGGCCGGTTCGATCCCCAGACACGGTACCCCGGCGGCCACGAAGTTTTGCAGCAGGTAGCCGTCGTTGCTGGCGATTTCGATGACGAAGCTGTGTCGACCGAGGTGAAACTCGCGGATGTACCGCTCGGCGGCCTGCCGTGCATGCTGCAGCATCGCATCCGAGAAAGACGAAAAGTAAAGGTACTCGGAAAAGAGGGTCACGGGCGGAACCAGGTCGGTGATCTGGAGCAGCCAGCAACGAGGACAGACCGCCAGGCGCAGGGGAAAACGGGGCTCCGGTTTGTCCAGGTCTTCGGGCCGCAGCAGGTTGTTGGCCAGCGGCTGGGTACCGAGATCGAGGATCAGCACCCGGTCCGGGGCCCCGCAGGAACGACAGCAGCGATCGGTCGTGTTCATGGGGTGCGTGCCCAGGCCAGTCCGAGCCGGTGAGCGTCGGCTTCGTAGGCGGCAATTTGTTCGAGGCTGAAGCCGGCCATGTCGGTGTGGCCGTCCACGTGCCGGCGCCGGTACCACCGCACGGTTTCCTCCACCGCCCGGGCAAACGTCCAGACCGGGCGCCAGCCCAGGAGCGCCGCCGCTTTCTCGATGGCCAGGCTCAACAGGGTTGCCTCGTGGGGGGCGGCCGGGTCAGAAGCGTCCACCCATTGGCCGGGCCAGTGCCGGAGCAGGGTTTCGACCAGTACCTGCACCGGCTGTTGGGCGGTGGGGTCGGGACCGAAATTGAAGGGACCGATGAGCGGGGAATCCGGCGGGGTCTCTGCGAGTCGAGCCGCCAGCCACAGGTACCCGCTCAGGCATTCTAGGACGTGTTGCCAGGGCCGCACGGCCCGGGGGCGCCGCACGGGAATGGGCCGGCCCTCCAACAGGGCTCGTACGCAATCCGGGACGATCCGATCCGGTGCGTAGTCCCCGCCGCCGATCACATTGCCGGCGCGCGCCGTGACCACCGGACCCAACCGGGGGTCGGGCCGGAAGAAGGAGCGGTACCATGCCAGGGCCACCAGCTCGGCCGCCGCTTTGCTCATCGAATAGACGTCGTGGCCGCCCAACGGGTCGTTCTCGCGATAGGCATACACCCATTCGCGGTTTTCGTAGCACTTGTCGCTGGTGACCACTACCGTGATGCACCGTTGACCGCACATGCGCACGGCCTCCAGCAGGTGCGCCGTACCCAGGGCGTTGGTTTGGAACGTTTCCAGGGGCTCCGCATAGGAGCGGCGCACCAAGGCTTGGGCCGCCAAATGAAAAACCACCTCCGGCCGAACCTGTCGCACCACGGCGACCACGGCCTCGGCCTGCCGGACGTCGCCCCTCGTCTCACTGGCGAAGGTCTCCGGCGGCAACAGTTCGTAGAGATTGGGTTGGGTGGGGGGCGGCAGGCTGAATCCGTGGACTTCGGCCCCGAGCCGCCGCAGCCACAGGCAGAGCCAGGCGCCTTTGAATCCGGTGTGTCCTGTCACCAGCACGCGTCGTCCGGCGTAAAACCCGGCAAACATTTCCGCCGACTCCTTCACGCCGTCACCAAACCTTCCAGGGGGCGCGCCCCGAATTCCACAACTGCGTCAGCAGTTGCTGTTCGCGGTAGGTATCCATGCACTGCCAGAATCCGTCATGCCGCCAGGCCGCAATCTGCCCCTCGGCGGCCAGTCGCTGCAGCGGCTCGCGCTCCAGCACGCAGTTGTCGTCGGTCAGGTATTCCTCGATGCGGCGGTCCATGACGAAGAAGCCGCCGTTGATGTAGCCGGTTTGTTTTTCGGGTTTTTCGTTGAAGGCGACCACGCGGTCGCCCTCGATCTCCAGGTCGCCAAACCGTCCCGTGGGATGGACGGCGGTGATGGTGACGATTTTCTTTTGCCGGCGATGGAAGGCGATGGAGGCGTTGATGTCACTGTCGGTCAGGCCGTCTCCGTAGGTGCAGAGAAAGGTGTCCTCTTTGATGAACCGGAGGGCACGTTTCAGGCGGCCTCCCGTCTGCGTGTGCAAACCGGTGTCCACCAGCGTGACCACCCAGTCCTCCTCGTCGTGCTGGTTGTGGTATTTGATGCGGGGCCGCGGTCCCAGCCGCAGCGTGACATCGCTGGTGAACCACTGGTAATTGCGAAAGTACTCCTTGATGATCTCCCCCTTGTAGCCCAGGCAGAGGATGAACTCCTTGTGCCCGTAGTGGGCGTAGGTCTTCATGATGTGCCAGAGGATCGGTCGATCCCCGATCGGCACCATGGGCTTGGGACGAAACTCCGTTTCTTCGCGCAGTCGCGTGCCCAACCCGCCGCAAAAAATCACCACTTTCATGGATGCTGCTGTTGCCCGCCCGAACCATTGTCGGGCCGGGGCACAAGGTTCAATACTCGCCGCCGCCCGGCGAAACAATCCCGGAAATCGCGCCGGGTCCGCAGGTGGCGGCCCGGTTGGCGCATGGTACCGCACGCAGGGCCACCGGGGCAAACCGCCTGCGTGAAAGCGCACCGACTGCCCGGCCACGGGACTCGCGCCCCATTCGGTCCATCCGATCGGGCGCACTCCATGGGAGAGCGGGCGTTCTGCCCGGGGGGCTCTGGCGGGCCGGATCTCCACGTGGCTCGGTCGGACTGTCTTGCGGCGGGCTCCGACCCGCTCCGCCCCGGGTAGCGCCGGCTTGACCCTGCCCCGGGGTCTCGCCTCCACTGAGCAACGTTCACATGGCAACCGCAGCCTCAGAGCCCGGGCCGGACCGATCCCGCTTGGCATTTTGGATGCGACGCCTCTGGCAGTCGGCCGTTGCCTGGTCATGGGTGATGAACGGCTTGCGCCTGACCGCCGGACTGGTGGTGTTGCCGTTGCTGGCCACGCGGCTGTCCAAGCCGGACTTCGACACCTACTTCGTGTTCCTCAGCCTGGCGGCCCTGGTTCCGATCCTGGATCTGGGGTTTTCCTCCAGCGTGGGTCGCGCCGTCAGTTACGCCATGGGGGGGGCCCGGCAGCTGCGCGCCCAGGGGTTCGTCCCCGAACCCGGTGCCGTCGGCCCCAATCGAGTGCTGCTCTGGCAACTCTTGCACACCACCCGGTGGTTGTACCGGCTGCTGACCCTGGGCGCCCTCGCCTTTCTGGCGGCCCTGGGGACCTGGGCCGTCAGCAAAGCGGTGGACAAGACCAGTTCCCCTGCCCTCACCTGGGTCGCCTGGGGCCTGACCCTGCTCTCCATTCTCTGGGAGATCTACAGCGGCTGGTGGAATGTCTTCCTGCGCAATCTGGATCGTGTGCTCAGCAGCACGCGGCAGGTGGCCCTGGCCCAGACCATCAAGATTGCCCTGAGTTGCGGTTTGTTGGTGGCGGGGGGCGGCTTGCTCAGCGTTCCTCTGGCGGGTTTGGTGGCGGCCTTGGTCCAGCGGTACCTGGCGCGGCGGGAAGTGTTGGCCATCTTGGGCCCCGAACCCGGGGGGACCGATTCCCGGACGGTGCGGGAGTTGATCGCGGTGCTGTGGCCCAACAGCTGGCGCGTGGGCCTGCAGCTCTTCAGCAATTACCTGGGCAGTCAGGCCAACACCCTGGTCTGCCTGCCCCTGCTCGGGTTGGCGGCCAGTGGTCAGTACGGGTTCACCTTGCAGCTCATCACCCTTTGCTCAAGTATGGCCCAGGTGTGGACCACCGTGAAATGGCCTTACCTGGGACAGTTGCGCGTCCGCCAGGATCTGCCCGCCATGCAACGGGTGGTCTGGCCCCGGCTGTGGTTGCAATATGCAACCTACCTCTTGTTGGCCGGCCTGGTGATCGGATTGGTGCCCTGGCTGTTGCAGGTGGCCCAACCGGACAAGAGCCTTCTGCCCATGCCATGGTTGGCCCTGCTGGCGCTGCACGGCTTTTTGGAGATGAATTACGTGTTCTGGGGCACCCTGATCAGCACGGAAAACCGCACCCCCTTCACCTGGCCCATCATCGTCTCGAATTTGAGCAGTTTCGTCCTGGTGTTGACGCTCTTGAAGACCACGTCGCTGGGCCTCGGGGCTCTGGTGTTGGCACCGTTGATCGTGCACGGTCTCTACAACCACTGGAAATGGCCGAGGGAGGGCGCCCGCAGCCTGGGAACCACGTTTTGGCGCTTTCTGCTGGGCGGTCCCGGCGGGGTGGACCGGGCCCCGCAAACTGCGAGTTGGACCACGGTCGGTGGACCGGACAAACTTTGATCGTAGATTGGCAAAAAACGGCAGGCCACCGGAGCGCCCTGGGGTAGGTTGAACCGTGCAGAGAACGGCATCCGCTGCCCGCACAGGGCCCCGAGAGCCCGCAGCACAGGGCCTGCTGGGCGGGCCGGCGGCCGGGCCCCGTTTTTCGTTTGGAGCGACCCATGAGCGAAAAGAAATACATGGCGGTGGACGGCAACGAGGCCGTGGCCTACGTGAGTTACCGGCTCAACGAAGTGATGTGCATCTATCCCATCACGCCCTCCTCACCCATGGGCGAGTGGTGCGATCAATGGGCCGCGGAAGGGAAACGGAACCTCTGGGGGACCATTCCCACGGTGGTGGAGATGCAGAGCGAAGCGGGCGCGGCCGGGGCCCTGCACGGGGCGCTGCAGACCGGCGCCCTCGCCAACACCTTCACCGCCTCGCAGGGGCTGCTTTTGAAGATCCCCAACATGTACAAGATCGCGGGCGAACTGCTTCCGACCGTCTTTCACATCAGTGCCCGCACCGTGGCCACCCACGCGCTGTCCATTTTCGGCGATCACAGCGACATCATGGCCGCGCGGGCCACGGGGTTTGCCATGCTGGGCTCGGCCTCGGTGCAGGAGGCCATGGACTTTGCGCTCGTCGCGCAGGCGGCCACCTTCCGCGCCCGGGTGCCGTTTGTGCATTTCTTCGACGGCTTCCGCACCTCGCATGAGGTGCAGAAGATCGAGGTGATTCCCGACGAGGTGATGCTGTCGCTGATGGACATGGAGGCCATCGAGGCCCATCGCCGGCGGGCGCTCTCCCCGGATCACCCGGTCCTGCGCGGCACGGCGCAAAACCCGGATGCCTACTTCCAGGCGCGCGAAGCCTGCAACCCCTTCTATCTGGCCTGCCCGGACATCGTCCAAACCGTCATGGACGAGCTGGCCCGGAAGGTCGGCCGGCAATACCACCTGTTCGACTACGTCGGGGCGCCGGATGCCGAACGCGTGATCGTCTTGATGGGGTCCAGTTGCGAAACGGCCCACGAAACCGTCGACTATCTGGTGGAACGGGGCGAGAAAGTGGGCATCGTCAAGGTGCGGCTCTTCCGGCCGTTCGACATCAAGCGTTTCGTTGCTGCTTTGCCGCCGACGGTACGGGCCATTGCCGTGCTGGACCGCACCAAGGAACCCGGCTCGGCCGGTGAGCCGCTCTATCAGGATTGTCTGGCAGCCCTGCTGGAGGCTCAGCAAAACGGTTGGGCACCTTTCCCGCAAATGCCCCTCGTCGTCGGGGGCCGCTACGGGCTTTCCTCCAAGGAATTCACTCCGGCCATGGTCAAGGCCGTGTTCGACAACCTGGCCGCGGCCCGGCCCAAGAATCACTTCACCGTGGGCATCCACGACGACGTCACCCACACCAGCTTGGACTACGATCCGAACTTCTCCACCGAGAGCGACGACGTCGTGCGCGCCCTCTTTTACGGTTTGGGGGCCGACGGCACCGTGGGCGCCAACAAGAACTCCATCAAGATCATCGGCGAAGAGACCGACAACTACGCCCAGGGTTATTTCGTGTACGACTCCAAGAAGTCGGGCTCCATGACCGTGTCCCACCTGCGTTTCGGTCCACGGCCCATTCGCTCGACGTATCTGATCAGCCGGGCCAATTTCGTGGCCTGTCATCAGCCGGTGTTCCTGGAGCGGTATGACGTGACCGCCCCGTTGGTGGAGGGGGGCACGTTCCTCCTCAACACGCCCTACTCGAAGGAAGAGGTCTGGGATCATTTGCCCCGGGTGGTGCAGGAGGGGCTGATCCGCAAGAAGGCCCGTTTTTACATCATCGATGCCACCAGCGTGGCCCGCGCCAGCGGCATGGGCGGCCGCATCAACACGATCATGCAGGTTTGCTTTTTCGCCCTGGCCGGCGTGCTGCCCCGGGAACAGGCCATCGAGAAAATCAAGGAGGCCATCCGCAAGACCTACGGACGGAAAGGCGAGGAGGTCGTCCGCAAAAACATTCAGGCCGTCGAAAACACGCTGGCCAACCTGCACGAGGTGCCCGTGCCCGACCGCGTCACCAGCACCCGGGAATTGCTGGGCGGCGTGACCCCGGACGCGCCCGATTTCGTGCGGAATGTCCTGGGCAGGCTGGCCCTGGGCCGGGGCGATGAACTGCCGGTGAGCGCCTTCCCGGTGGACGGCACCTTCCCCACCGGCACGGCCCGCTACGAGAAACGCAACATCGCATTGGAAATCCCCGTCTGGGACGAGAAAGTCTGCATTCAGTGCGCCAAGTGCGTGGCCATCTGTCCCCATGCCACCATCCGCATGAAGGTGTACGACGCCAAGTACCTGGAAGGTGCGCCGCCCACCTTCAAGAGCACGGATGCCCGGAACCCGGACTGGAAAGGTCTCAAGTTCACCTTGCAGGTGGCCCCCGAGGACTGCACCGGCTGCGCCCTCTGCGTGGAGGTTTGTCCGGCGCGCAACAAACAGGAGCCCAAGCTCAAGGCCATCAACATGCGTCCGCAGGCCCCGCTGCGGCTCCAGGAACGCGAAAACTGGGAGTTTTTCCTGCGCCTGCCCGATCCCGACCGGCGCACCGTCAAGCTGGGGCAACTGCGCAGTCAGCAGGTGCTGCCGCCCCTGTTCGAATTCAGCGGCGCCTGTGCCGGTTGCGGCGAGACGCCCTACATCAAGATGCTCACCCAGCTGTTCGGCGACCGCCTGCTCATCGCCAATGCCACGGGTTGTTCCTCCATCTACGGAGGGAACCTGCCCACCACCCCGTACACGCAGGATGCCCACGGGCGCGGACCGGCCTGGTGCAACTCGCTGTTCGAGGACAACGCTGAGTTCGGCTTCGGTTTCCGCATCAGTCTGGACAAGCAACGCGAATTTGCCTGCGAACTGGTGCAAAAGCTGGCCCCGGTCTTGGGGGACGATTTCGTGCAGGCCCTGCTCGAGGGCAGCAGGGCCCGGGACGAAGCGGGCATCTACGAGCAACGCGAGCGCGTCGCCGCCCTCAAGGAAAAGCTCAAAAGCCATCCCTCCCCGGAGGCGCGCCTCCTCCTGCCCATCGCCGACACCCTGGTTCACAAGAGCGTCTGGATCATCGGCGGCGACGGCTGGGCCTACGACATCGGCTACGGCGGCCTGGACCATGTGCTGGCCATGAACCGCGACGTCAACGTCCTGGTGCTGGACACGGAGGTTTACTCCAACACCGGCGGTCAGATGTCCAAGGCCACCCCGCGCGGTGCCGTGGCCAAGTTCGCCGCCGCCGGCAAGTCCACCCCGAAGAAAGACCTCGGACTCATCTGCATGACCTACGGCCACATTTACGTGGCCAGCGTGGCGATGGGGGCCCGCGACGAGCACACCCTGCGGGCCTTCTTGGAGGCCGAATCCTACCCGGGTCCCTCGATCATCATCGCCTACAGCCATTGCATCGCCCATGGCATCGCCCTCGACATGGGGGTCGGCGCCCGCCAGCAAAAGCTCCTGGTGGATTCCGGCCAGTGGCTGCTCTATCGCTATGACCCGCGCCGCGCCGCCGCCGGAGAGAACCCGTTGCAGCTCGATTCACCGGCAGCCCGGGCCAAACTCGAAGAATACCTGTTGAGCGAAACACGCTTCAAAATGCTGCTCAAAAGCAAGCCGGAAGAAGCCAAGCGACTGTTCGAACTGGCCCAGAAGGACGCCGAGGCGCGTTGGAAGTTCTTCGCCTACCTGGCCTCGCGCAAGGTCAACGGCAACGGACATGTCGAAGAACCGGTGGCCCCACCGGCCAAGGTTTGAGCGGATTCGCAGGGACGGCTCCGGTGCTGCCGGAGCCGTTCCGAGGTTTGGACCCCCCCGCCCCAACACACGCCTATGGACCTGAAAACCACCTACCTCGGTCTGTCGCTGGAACACCCCCTCGTTCCGTCGGCCGGACCCTTGACCGAGAAACTGGAGGACCTGAAACGCCTGGAGGACGCCGGGGCGTCCGCCGTGGTCCTGCACTCGCTGTTCGAGGAACAACTCCGTGCCGAAAGCGCCGAGCTGGACTATCACCTCTCGCATGGCGTCGAGTCGTACCCTGAGGCCCTGACCTATTTCCCGGAACCCGCCGAATTCCGTCTGGGACCGGAGGATTACCTCGAACTCATCGCCCGCGCCAAACAGGCCCTCCGCATCCCCGTCATCGCCAGCCTCAACGGATCCACCCTGGGCGGCTGGACCGAATACGCCCGCAAAATCCAGCAGGCCGGCGCCGACGCCCTGGAACTGAACATTTACAACATCCCCACCGATCCGGACCAGAGCGCCGAGGAGATCGAAAACACCTACGTCGAGATCGTCCGTGCCGTCCGTGCCGCTGTCAGCATTCCGGTGGCCGTCAAACTCAGCCCCTTCTTCACCAACTTTGCTCACGTGGCCAAACGCCTCGTGGCCGCGGGCGCCAATGGCCTGGTGCTGTTCAACCGCTTCTATCAACCCGACATTGACCTGGAAACCCTCGAGATACGGCCCAATGTGCTCCTCAGCACCCCGATGGCCATGCGCCTGCCCCTGCGCTGGATTGCCATCCTGTACGGCCGCCTGTCCGCCAGTCTCGCCGCCACCAGCGGCGTGCACCGGGCCACCGACGCCATCAAACTGCTCATGGCCGGGGCCGACGTCACCATGATGTGCTCGGCCCTGATCCGGCACGGCCCCCAGCACCTGGCCACCGTCAAACGCGACATGATCGCCTGGCTCGAGGAGCACGAGTACGAGTCCGTCGCCCAGCTCAAGGGCAGCCTCAGCCAAAAGAACTGCCCGGACCCGACGGCCTTCGAACGTGCGCAGTACATGCGCGCGCTGACCACGTATCCGCTGCCTCCCGCCAGGCTGAGTTAGCCGCTGCTCGGTAGCCGCCGCGGTAACGCGGCGGACTTCTGCTGGTGGAATTTCCGCTGACTCTCTTCGGCGGCTACGGAATCCGCGGTAGCCGCCGCCGTCAGGCGGCGGACCTGGACTCCGAGCGCGAACCTCCCGCGGCAGACGGAAGCCATCGCGGGAACCCAGTGGGCGATGGGTTGATCCGCGGAGTTCCGTCGGCGGCCAAGCAAGCGGGCGGCGGCCACGGAGTCGGGATTTGCTCGCCGCCTCTGTCAAGGGAGTCGGCCTGCGCAGCCTTGCTGGCAGGCCGGACGTCTCTTCCGCATCGCAGACCTCCCCGGGTTGTGCTTCCATCCACCCCGTGGAAGTCATCTTGCGCCCGACGGCCGAAGACGCTGCCCGGCTCGTGGCTCACGTGATTGCGCACGAGTTGCGCGCCAATCCGCATCTTGTGCTCGGCCTGGCCACGGGCCGGACCATGGAACAGGTGTACCGCGAACTGGTGCGCCTGCATCGCGAGGAAGGCCTGGATTTCTCCCTCTGCCGGACCTTCAACCTCGACGAATTCGTCGGACTGCCCCCGGACGACCCGCGCTCCTACCGGCATTACATGCGCCGGCACCTGTTCGCGCACGTCAACATCGATCCCCGCAACACGCACCTGCCGGATGGCATGGCGACCGATTGGGAGGCCGAGTGCCGGCGGTACGAGGCCCTCATCCGCCGCGCCGGCGGCATCGACCTGCAACTGCTCGGCATCGGCCGCGCGGGACACATCGGGTTCAACGAACCCCTCTCGGCCCTGCAGTCCCGGACCCGCGTCAAGGCCCTCACCCCCGTTACCATCGAGCAAAACGCTCCCCTCTTCGGCGGAGCCGAACACGTGCCCCGCCGCGCCATCACCATGGGCGTGGGCACCATCATGGAAGCCCGCCGGTGTCTCCTGCTGGCCACCGGCGCGGAAAAGGCCGAAATCATCGCCCGCGCCGTGGAGGGCCCCATCACCAGCATGGTCACGGCTTCTGCGCTGCAGCTGCACCCCCGTTGCACGGTCGTGCTGGATGAAGCGGCCGGCGCGTTGCTTTCCCAAAAGGACTATTACCGCTGGCTCTACGAAAATGAGCCGGAATGGGAGTGGTACCGCACCCATGGATTTGCCTGAGACCGGCGGGGCTCATCTCGGAGGCGGACGCTGCTGCAGCAGGTGATGCGCTCCCGCATGCGCGGGATCCAACTCCAGCACCCGTGCGGCGGCGGCGCGAGCCTCGGCCCATCGCCCGATCCGGGCCAGGACGGTGGCCCGGGCATAGGGAATGCGTGGATCCCGGGGCTCCATGGCTTCCGCCCGGCTCAGGCACTCCAGAGCCGCGCCTTCGCGCCCCATCCCGGCATGAGCCAGCCCGAGATTGTACCACGCCGCTGCATGGCGGGGGTTGAGTTGCGTGGCCCGCTCCAGCGCCTCCGCACTGCGGTCCGGACGCCCGGCCTCGTTCCATGCCAACCCCAGGCGATACCACCATTCCGCCTCCCCGGGCGCCAGCCGACAGGCCTCCTGCAACTGCTCCACCGCCGCTTCCGGTTGTCCGAGCGCGCTGCAAACGACGGCCAATGCGGCCCGCGGGGCAGCCGAATGCGGGTCCCAACGGATCGCGCGGTGCAAGGCCTCCCGCGCCAACTCCCATTGGCCGCGGTCCAACCAGAACAAGCCCTGCAGGAACTGTCCGATGGGTTGATCCGCGTGATGCGCCAGAGAATCCAACAACTCGCGCCCGGCGGGTTGGTTCGTGTCCAACGTCGCCCGGAGCGCCCACGCTGCCGCGATGCGCACGCTGCGTGCCGGATCCACCAGGGCCCTTTCCAGCAACGCCCTCGCGCCTGCTGAACCTCCGGCCAGCCCCTCCTCCAACACCCGCACCGCCGCGGCACGCACCAACGCAGCCGGGTCGTGCAGGCAATTGGACGCCACTTGGAAAACCTTCTCATCCTGCGCTGCGGCGGTGAGAAACCCCAGGAGGACCGCGCGCCAATAGGCGTTGGTTTCCCTCTGCACCCACTCCAGCACCCCGGGCAGGACGGCCGGATCTCCGGCCCGGGCCCCCGCGATCAGTTCGGTACGACGTCGCTCGGGGCGCGCCAACCGGATGCCGTACCACCGTTCCGCATGTTCGAGGGCCCAGGCGGCGCTCTGATTCGTGTGACACCGGTTGCAGGTATTCGGAATGCCGAAACGCACGGTCAGCCACGGATCCGGAATCGTGAAACCGTGATCGTGACGCGGGTGCCGTTGCATGTACACCGTCTGCGGCATGTGACAGGCGACGCACTGATCGCCGGGCGAACCCGGCGGATGCCGGGAATGGGTCGTCACATCCACGGGCGGCGCCCGGTGATGCGCCCCGGGTGCATGGCAGCTCAAACAGAGCAGATTGCCCGGGCGCCGCAGCCGGCCGCTGTGGGGATCGTGACAATCCACGCATCGCACCCCGGCCGCGTGCATTCGGCTCCCCAGAAACGCCGCCCACTCGAAATTCTCCTCCCTGACCTGGCCATCCGGATGGAACACGTCGGATCCATCCACCGTCGCCAGCCGGAAATGGTCCTCGTAGGAATCGCCGGGGCGGAAACGCCCGGTGAGATCCGTGTGGCGCGCGTGACAACTGGCGCACGTCTCCATCTGGCGCCGGGGCGATGTCTTGCGCAGAGTGGGGTCCGGGGATGCGCCCGGCCGTTGTTGCTGCCACAGCACGTGCGCACGCATGGGGCCGTGACAGGCTTCGCATCCCACCCCGCGTTCCGCCATCACCGTGGCATACCCGTCCTGCGCCGGATCGTAATTCTTGCGCACCGCCGTGTTGTGACAGTGCGCGCACATCGAATTCCAGTTCATCCCGCGGCCCGTCCAGTGACCCCACTCGCCCGGCTGACGATCTTCCGCCCCGAAGACATGAAACCATTCCTGCCGTGCCGGGTCGTACGCCAGTTCCGTGACCTGCAGTCGGCCGCCGGGGAAAGGCACGAGATACTGCACCAACGGGCGAACGCCGAGGGCGCGACAGATGGCAAATCGATTCGTGGTGCCCTCGGGACCCTGCACCAGCAACCAAAGACCGTTGCTGGCCACAAACCCCGAGACCTGCGTTCCGTGCGGCAGCCACCGGGGAGGATCGAACGGTTCGCGATCCCGCACCGGATGCAACTCCCGCTCTGCCCGTGCGTGATGCGAGAAATACCACGCGTCGTAGATTTCGCGGTGACACGACTGGCACGCGGCCGAACCCGCGTACGGCGCCAGCGCAACCCTGTCGGCCGCTGACAACCGGGCGGGCGCCTCCGGCGCCCCGGAAGTTGTTCCGGCGAATCGCTCGGGCAGCACCGGCACCAGCAACCATCCAAGAGCGAGGCAGCCCGCCGGCAACCAGCGCCACCCGCCGCTGGCCCGCCTCCTCTCCTGATCCTCATGCCCCGGACGTCGCATCCGCTGCGCCGAAGAGTCGGCCTTGCCACGGCCGTGCTGCTCCGCGGCGTTCCACCTTACGGCCCGCGCGGGTGCTTTTCCAAGCCCGGGGGTGAAGATTCATGCCGCGGGAACGATCCGATTCCTTTGCCCCTGCTCGCGGCTGCGCAAATGTTCCTGCGCGGTTTCTGGGCGCGGCCCCGGGCGGAACGACCGCGCCCGCGGCGGGAGTGAGCGCGGTTGCTCTGGGGTGCTCGGCCAGCAAATCCGCTGACGGTGCGCTCCCTGCCCGCGACCGTTTTCCGGCGCGGCCCAGGAGCCCCGCTGACACGAGAAAAATTTTTTTGAGCCTACCCCAGTATTTGACCGACCCCCTGAGGTAGGCTCGGAGGCATGAAAATGCGAAAACGATGGTTGGGAATGTGGAGTTGGCACCCGCGTGTGATTGCGTGTTGGGGCACTGCAAAGCTCGTGCGCGAGCCCGATGGACGATATCGCCTCCACGGCGGCACGCCCGCCGACCGCCAGGCCGCCCTGGAATGGATCTCCTTCTTTCTCCACGAAGCGTTGGTGGCGGTGGAGCACGGGAGGCGGGCGCACTCGAGCACCGCCTCCTCTTGGGCGAAGGTTGACAACGTGCGGAACCTTTCCTAATCAACCTGTTGTACATGGCGGCCAGGGGAGACAACCCGGCCACGGACCGCCCGGCACCTCGCGGGGCTGCCGGCGGATTGCGCAGTTTCAGCCTCTCGGTTCCCGAACCCCCCGTCTATTATGCGCACACCGCCGTGGACGCCGAGGGACGGCCGTTGCCCGAGAGCTCCGGACGCTGGCAGCCGCTGGCCGACCATCTTCGCAACGTGGCGGCCCTGGCCCGCCGGTTCGCCGAACCGCTCGGCCTGGCCGCCGAGGCCGAACTGGCCGGGCTGCTGCATGATCTGGGAAAATACCGGCCAGAGTTCCAGGCCTACCTCCGGGGCGAACGCGCCGGCAGCAACGAAACGCAGCATGCCGTCTTCGGTGCGTCGTGGGCTTGGGCGGCGGAGTTGGTGGCCGCGCCGTGCGCCGTCGCCGGCCATCACGCTGGACTTCACAACCGCCACGAGCTGGAACCCAATGTCACCAAGCCGCAAGTGACAAGCGCGGTCCAGACGCTCGTCGAAAGACTCCAAACTGAACTCGGCCCGCTGCCAAAACCTCCCGGAATCCCCGCTTTTCTGGAAAACTCTGCCCAACCCGAACTCGCCGCGGACGTTTACGTCCGCTTCCTCTTCTCTTGCCTCGTGGATGCTGATCGGCTCGACACCGCGCACTGGCCCGACCCGGTGCCGGAGGATCGTCCTCTCGACGCTTCCGCGCTTCTCGCCCGCGTGTTGGAGGAGCGCGACCGTAAGCAGGCCGCTAATCCCAACAGTCCCCTCGCCGTGCTGCGCAACCGCGTTTTCGACCGGTGCCTCGCCGCCGGCGCAGAGCCGCCCGGTTTCTTCTCGCTCACCGTCCCGACCGGCGGGGGCAAGACGCTTGCCTCGATGGCCTTCGCCCTCGCGCACGCCCGGGAGCACGGGCTGCGGCGCGTTATCGTCGTCATACCCTACCTTTCCATCATCGAGCAAAACGCTGCCGAATACCGCCGCATCCTCGGCGATGACGTCGTGGCCGAACTGCACTCTGCCGTGGAACCGCCCGCCGACGTTTCCGAGCAGGAAAAAGACCGCCTCGAGCTTGTCGCAGAAAACTGGGACGCGCCGATCATCGTCACCAGCTCGGTTCAATTCCTCGAAACGCTCTTCGCCGCGTCGCCTGCGCGCTGTCGCAAGCTCCACCGCATGGCACGCTCGGTGGTCATCTTTGACGAAGTGCAAACGATGCCCTTGCACCTGCTTGCGCCCACGTTCAGCGTCCTGCGCGAGCTGCAGCGCAACTACGGCGTGAGCTTCATATTCAGCTCCGCAACCCAGCCCGCGTTCCGCAAGTCCCCCAGCTTGCCTGACGGCTTCGGCCCGGACGAGCTCCGACCAATTCTGAGCGAAGCCGAACAGCGTGAAATCTACCGTGCACTGCGCCGCGTCCGCTACCACCTCCCCAGGCGTAACGAGCACGGCCGACCTGAATCCCTTGACTGGCCTGCTCTGGCAGAACGTTTGGCCGCTACGCCCCAGGTGCTCTGTGTCGTCAACCTTACCCGCCACGCTGCCATGCTGTGGGAGGAACTCTGCGGCCGCCTGCCGGAACGCGAACGTCCCATCCACCTCTCTGCGGCCATGTGCCCGGCCCACCGGCTGGCGCTCATCTATCTCATCAAGCGCCGTCTCAAATCCGGCCAGCCCTGCCGTGTCGTGTCCACGCAACTCATCGAAGCCGGCGTGGACGTGGATTTTCCGGTCGTCTGGCGTGCGTTCGGCCCGCTGGATGCCATCGTGCAGGTCGCCGGCCGCTGCAATCGCGAAGGCCGTCTGGCCGCTGGCGAAATGCACGTTTTCCAACCCGTCGAAGCCAAGCTTCCCGGCTTCCTTTACGAAGCCGCCGCCGGCCAGGCCGCGATCCAACTCGACCGCCTCGCGTCGCGCGGTGATGTTGAGGAACTGCTCGCTACCGACCCCACTGTCTTTGCCGAATACTTCCAGGCCCTCTGGCAAAGCGTCCCAACGGACAAGAAGAACATTCAGGAAGATCGAAAGCAGCTGCGCTTCCGCACCGTGGCGCATAATGCCAAGGTCATCGACGATGACAGCCGCCCGGTGATCGTGCCCATCGGCAAGGCCCGGCGCATCATCCGCGAACTACGCGACCGGCAGGACCGGCCCGGCCACCCGCGCTTCACCCGGGACGACCTCCGCCGTCTTCAGCGTTTCATGGTGAACGTGCGCTCGCACCGCTTTCGCGAGCTCAAAGCTCGGCAACTCATCCGCCCTTTGCTGCCGAACCTCGACCTCTTCGTCCTCAATGAGGGGCTTTACCACCGCGACCTCGGCCTTGTAATCGAGCACCGCCCGCTGGAAGACTTCTTACTATGAGACCACACAACCGCATCACCCTCCGGGTCTGGGGCGATTTCGCCTGCTTCACCCGCCCCGAAATGAAAGTCGAACGCGTCAGTTACCCGGTTATGACGCCCTCCGCCGCGCGCGGCATCCTCGAAGCCATCTTCTGGGAGCCGCAGATGTTCTACCTCATTGACACCATCCACGTCGTCAAACGCGGCAGATGGGTCTCCTTCCGGCGCAATGAGGTCATCAAGGTCATCAGCCTCGACAGCGCGAAGACCTGGATGAAAGAGCCAGAAAAGACGACGCCCATCCAGGCGGGTGGCGGTGCGGATGACGGTACCCAGCGGAACATGCTTGCCCTGCAGGACGTCGAATACCTCATCACTGCAGAAGTCCGCACCACACCACTCGCCGACCGGCCGGAGGACAAATGCGAGAAGTACCTCGACGAAATCGAGCGCCGTGCCCGCAGCGGCAAATGCTTCCACCGCCCCGGATTGGGCATGCGAGAATTCGCCGCCGACTTCGAGTGGGAGGACAACGCCGAAGCCGCCTACGAACGCCGCCTCGCCGAACTGCGCGACGAAGCCCGACGCGCGTCCCTGCCCGAACCGCAGCCGATGACCGAGGACCTCGGACTCATGCTCTATGACGTCTTCGATCCCCGCGAACGCGCCCAAGGCTTCCGCTGGTTGCGGCCCGACGAAATCGCCGCCCGCGAGCGCGAGTTTGAAGCCTCACTCGCCGGCTTGACAAAAGGCGAGCAGACCAAGCGCCGCAAAGAATTCGCCGCCAACCCGCCGCGCTGGTCCCGCCCGCCCATTCAACCCCGCGCCGCCTTCTTCCACGCCCGCGTGCATCATGGAGTCATGCGCTGCCACCCCGAAGACCCCGAAGTGAAGATCCTCTTCCCCAGCAAAGGAGGACGCTGACCATGCTGCTCAAACATCTCTACGACTTCGCCCAGTCCAGAAAGCTGCTGGATGATCTCGCGTTCGCACTCAAACCCGTTCGCTGGCTTATTCACCTTGATCAAAACGGGAATCTGTTAGGCCAAGGACCGCAGGAAACCGAAGGCCAACGAAAGAACAAGGGGCGAGAATACAAGGTGCCCAAGACCAGCCGTGCCACGAATTCCGGCACAGTCGCCGATTTTCTTGTGGACGACATCGGGGCCATCTTTTGCCTCAGCACCAAGCCTGGCGAACCGCCAAACGAACGCGCCGCGGAGAAGCTGAAGCAAAAGCACCAAGACTTCTGGCGGCAAATCGAAGAGGCAAAGGAAGCAACAGGGGATGCCAGATTCGAGGCATTGTTGCGCTTCAAGAAATCTCTGGCTGGAGGTCCACCTACCTTTCTGCGTTTGAACGACGAGGGCACAGGGTGGCTGGTTCGCACTGCCAATGGAATCGAAAAGCCGCTCGGAGACGACCTCTTCAGTTTCGTAGTGTCCGGCAAAGGGGCGGAACCGCTGTTCGAAGACGAAACCGTTCGTGACCACTGGAGAAAGGTTTTCGCCGTCGAGATGCAGAACGCTGAGCAGGAAGCGGAGCGCGGTCTGTGCTTGGTGACTGGTGAGCTTGACGTGCCTCTTGCCCGGACTCACACACCAATGGTCACCGGCTTGCCCAAGCCCGCGAAAGGCACCGGCGCCGGAATCGTTGGCTTTGAAAGCCCGTCATTCCGGTCTTATGGCTTCGAGAAGAGCTACAACGCGCCTACATCCATAGCCGCTTCAAAGGGTTACCTGTTGGCCCTTCAGTTCCTGAGCAAGCATCAAGATCACTGGCTTTCGCTCGGTCCGGCGTGGCTTTGCTTTTGGGCGGTTGAATCGGAGCAGGCATCCAGTCTCTTTGCACGGCTGCTTCGGCGACCGGACCCGCTTACGGTCCGGACGTTCATGTCGTCACCGTGGAGCGGGCTGGAGAAGCCACCACCGGCGACCGATAAGTTCATTGCCATCACCCTGACGGCAGCCGGACCGCGCATTGTCATCAAGGACTGGCTTCAGATGCCCCTGGTCGATGCCGCAGAGAATTTTCGAAGGTGGTTCCAAGATCTGACGATTGGCGATGACGCCGATACGCCCCGGACGCCCGTCGCTGACGAAGAACAGCCCGCCCCTTTGGCCGTTAGGCGGTTGGCCGGTTGCGTGGCACCGCTGACGCTCAAGGACGGACGCTTGGTGCCGGATTACGAGGTGTTGCAACCTGACATTGCCGCCCAACTCTACCGTGCCGCCCTCGAAGGCACCGCACCCTCGATTTCCCTCATCAAACCCATCCTCGATCAACTTCACTCCAAACTCGTTGGCGATAAAAACTATCAACTCGTTTACGACCAGAGCCGCTTCGCGCTGCTCAAACTCATCCTCAACCGCAACCGAAAGGCAAACACCATGACCATCGAACCCAAACTCATTCATGACACCGACGACCCGGCTTACAACTGCGGTCGCCTGCTCGCCATCCTTGCCGCAGCCCAGGACAAGGCGCATGAGTACAAACTCGAAGGCCCGGGCGTGGCCGAGCGTTATTTCGGCACCGCCTCGGTCTCCCCCGCCAGCGTTTTCCCGCTCCTGTTGCGCTTGAACCGGCATCACCTCAACAAAATCGCGAAGTCCGAGCGCTTCGCCGGTCACGAGCGCTTCATCAGCGAGCAAATCCAGCAGGTGCTGACACTTTTCAAACCCGAGAAACCCGGCCAGCCGCCGGCTTTCCCGCGCACTCTCGATCTCCAGGCCCAGGGCCGGTTCGCCCTTGGCTTCTACCAGCAACAAGCAGCCGACGTTGCCGCACGTCAGGCCGCCCAAGCCCAGAAAAACAACAGTTCAACATCCAACGCCGAAACCACCTAACCGATCCGCATGAACACAGTCATGAACAACAACATCCTCACCAATCGTCACGACTTCCTGCTCCTGTTTGAAGTCGTCAATGGCAACCCCAACGGCGATCCCGACGCCGGCAACCTGCCGCGCCTCGATCCCAACACCAACCGCGGCATCGTCTCCGACGTCTGCCTCAAGCGGAAGGTGCGCAACTACGTCGAACTCTTCCCGCCCAAACGCGTGAGCGACGCCGCCAACGGCTACAACATCCTCATCAAGCAAGGTTCTGTGATTGAACGAGCCCAGCAGGATGCGATCAAGGCAGCCAAAGACGAAGGCTCCATCGCCGGGTCTTCGCACGCTGAACGTGCCAAGAACTGGCTCTGCCGCGAGTTCTACGATGTGCGCACCTTCGGTGGCGTTCTCTCCACCGGCGACGACGTCTTGAAAGGCTCCGCTTACGGTCAGGTGCGAGGTCCGGTACAGTTCACCTTCGCCCAGTCCTTCCACCCCATCACGCCCTTGGAGGTCACCATCACCCGCTGCGCCGTGACCAAAGAGGAAGATGCCGGAAAAGAACGGACCATGGGCAACAAACACATCGTCCCCTATGCCCTTTACGCCGCAAAGGGCTACGTGTCACCTGCCTTCGCCGAGCGCACCGGCTTTACCAACGCGGACCTCGAACTGCTCTTTCAGGCCCTCCTGAACATGTTTGAGCACGACCGCTCCGCTGCCCGCGGCGAAATGATCGTGCGCGGTCTCTACGACTTCGAGCACGTCGGCACGCAGCACCCCAACAACGCCGAGCAGAACAAAAAGGAAGCCCGGCTCGGCTGCTACCACGCCCACAAGCTCTTCGAGGGGATCAAGGTCACCCTGCGCGAAGGCAGGGCCTTCCCCGAATCCTTCGCCGACTACGAGGTCAAATGCGAATGGACCGAGCAGAACCTGCCCAGAGGGATTGTTCTTCACCTCCGCCACGAAATCGGCCCGGACGGCAAACACCGCACCATCGGCCCCAAACATGGTTGACGTGACCGGTCCATTGCCGGCGCGGATCCCTTCTGGTGGAGAGCGGGAGTTCATCCCGCTCTCCGCCGTCAATCAATACCTGTTTTGCCCTCGCCGAGCAGCGCTGATTCACCTCGAGGGTATTTTCAAAGACAACGAGCACACCCTCCGCGGCGACATCGTCCATGAGCACACCGACCTGGCCGGCTACGAGGTCGCCCGGGGCGTCCTGCTCTGGCGCGCCCTGCCGGTGTGGTCCGAACGGCTCGGCCTTTCCGGCCGGTGCGACATCGTGGAGGTTGAGCTGCGCTCGACCCCGGCGTCTCCGAACGCCGAACTGCCGAACCTGAAATCGGACGCCATCGCCGCCCTGAAACCGGTGGAATTCAAGCTGGGGAAACGACGCCGTTTCGAAAACGACGACGCCCAGCTCTGCGCCCAGGCCCTGTGCCTCGAGGAAATGTTCGGCATCCCCGTCCCCCGCGGCGCCATCTTCCACGCCGACAGCAAACGCCGCCGCGAGGTCGAGTTCACCCCCGAACTGCGCGCCGCCACCGAACAGGCCGTGGCCGAGTTGCACGCACTCTTCGCGGCCTTCCACAGCCGCGGTCCCAACACCCCGATGCCCAAACTCCCCGCCGCCGTCTGGCGGCCGGCCTGCGAGGAATGCTCCCTCTTCGACCTCTGCCTCCCCCGCGCCGTCGCGGAACCCCGTCGTTCCGAGCGGCTGCTCCGCGACCTGTTCGAGACGCACGATCCGAAAAGCTGAAACGCACGCTGACCCATCGCTTCCACCCCGAACCCGCAAAGCACCCGACCGTGGACGTTGCCCAGAACACCCTCTACCTGACCACCCCCGGCAGCTACGTTGCGCGGGATCACCTTACCCTGCGGGTGGAAGTTCCGGTGTACCCGGAGGATCTTCCCCCCGAAGAACGCGTCCGCGAACGCGCCTCCGACTGGAGGAAGGTCTCCATCCCCATTCACCACCTCGAATCCATCTGCGTGTTCGGCTCCAGTACCATCAGCCCTCCGGCCCTGCAGCTCTGCTGGGAACAGGGCGTGGCTGTCAACTTCCTGAACGACCTTGGCCAACTGCAGGCTCGCAGCGTGGGCGTGCCCGACACCAGCGTCACCCTGCGCCGCACCCAGTTCCGCGCGGCGGATGACCCGGGCCGCTGCGCCTCCATTGCCCGCCAGATCATCGCCGGCAAAATCCAAAACGCGCGCAACAGCCTTTTGCGGGCCGCCCGGGAATCCGATCACCCCCGGGAGCAACAGCGCCTCGGCCAAACGACCGAAGCCCTCGCCGCCCACCTCCGGGCCCTGGGGCAATGGCCGCAAGACCAGCTCTGCCGGCCCGACGCCCTCGATCGCCTGCGCGGCGTCGAGGGGCAGGCCGGCGCCCTGTACTTCAACGACTTCTCGCTCATGCTCAAACAACAACGCGACGCCTTCACCTTCATCACCCGCAGTCGCCGCCCGCCCCGCGACCGCATCAACTGCCTGCTTTCGTTCCTCTACGCGCTGGTCCGCCACGACTGCGTGGCGGCCCTCACCAGCGTGGGACTCGATCCCTTTGTGGGCTTCCTCCATGCCGAGCGACCCAACCGACCCGCCCTGGCCCTCGACCTCATGGAAGAATTCCGACCCTGGCTTGCCGACCGTCTCGCCCTCACCCTCATCAACCGTCAACAAATCGGCCCGGAGGACTTCGTTCAGCGCGACGGTGGCGCCGTCGAACTCACCGACGCCGGTCGAAAACGCATCCTCAAGGCCTACCAGGAACGCAAGCAGCAACGGCTCACCCATCCGCTCCTGGATCAGGAGTTCCGGATTGCCCAGATTCCATTCGTTCAGGCCCGCATCCTCGCACGCCACTTGCGGGGCGACCTGCCCGACTACGTTCCCTTCGTGCCCAGATAACCCCCGGCCCACCACCGCCATGCTTGTCCTCATTACCTACGACGTCTCCACCGCCGAAAAGGCGGGTCTGGCCCGCCTGCGCCGCGTCGCCCGCGCCTGCCAGGATTACGGTGTGCGCGTCCAAAAGAGCGTCTTCGAATGCCTGGTCGGGCCCAGAGAATGGACGGAACTACGACACCGACTTCTGCAGGAGATCGATCCAAACCAGGATTCCTTGCGCTTTTACTTCCTGGATGAGGCTGCCAGGACCCGCATCGAGCATCACGGGGTGGACAAGCCCCTCGATCTTGCCGAGCCCCTGATCTTTTGATTCTCATCACCCACGGGCGTGAGCGCGCGTGCTGTCAGAATCCGGGACGGCAGCCTGTTGGTTGCGTGCAGGGACACGCACGGGTGGCCCGGGCAGGTCCGGAAGCAAGCGGTGGCGCGAACCCTCAGTGACGGCCTACCCCCTGCCGGTTCGCGAGATCCGATTTCGGGCCGTGCCACGGCCATCAGCGAGCGCTCCTTGACAGTTTTTGAAGAACCTTTCCTCATGAATGGGGAGGGTTCGCGACATTCTGCCCGGAACCTCTTGGGCTGGAGGTTGTTGGGCCTGCCAGAGTCGCCGCGCGTTCACGCGCGCGGCGCGGATTGAAACGCGCTGTGGCGGGCGCGGGTGCAGATGTCTCGTAGGGTCGCCGCGCGTTCACGCGCGCGGCGCGGATTGAAACGAAGCACTATGTCGCCAACGTACACGCTGCCGGGGGTCGCCGCGCGTTCACGCGCGCGGCGCGGATTGAAACCTCCTTGTACCACGCGACCCACGCGCGCGTGGTAGTCGCCGCGCGTTCACGCGCGCGGCGCGGATTGAAACCTGGAGGCTCCTGGGGCCTATGGTAGGCTCGCTAGTCGCCGCGCGTTCACGCGCGCGGCGCGGATTGAAACTGAGTGCATGACGCTTTCCATCGCGCTGGTGGCGGGTCGCCGCGCGTTCACGCGCGCGGCGCGGATTGAAACTTCGATGGCCGTTACGATCGCCACGTAACCCTTGGTCGCCGCGCGTTCACGCGCGCGGCGCGGATTGAAACTGGCAGCGAGAAGCTGATGGTGACGCTGGGCGTGGGTCGCCGCGCGTTCACGCGCGCGGCGCGGATTGAAACCGGGACTTCGCCCAAGACCTGTTCGACCTCGGCCCGTCGCCGCGCGTTCACGCGCGCGGCGCGGATTGAAACACCCCATTCCCGGAAACCCAGAATCCGGTCTCAGTCGCCGCGCGTTCACGCGCGCGGCGCGGATTGAAACTCGAAGACACCGGTGAGAAGAACGAACCGGGTGGGTCGCCGCGCGTTCACGCGCGCGGCGCGGATTGAAACACGCGGTGTTCCGTGGGATTGCGCAGGCAGTGAGTCGCCGCGCGTTCACGCGCGCGGCGCGGATTGAAACCGCCCAAATCACCGGCCTCATCTCGAAGGAGCCGGTGTCGCCGCGCGTTCACGCGCGCGGCGCGGATTGAAACTCGGCGGTTGCGGCCCTTGAGAATCAGGGATTTGCGCGTCGCCGCGCGTTCACGCGCGCGGCGCGGATTGAAACAGGCACCGCAACGAGATGGGCAAGCCGTTGACGGAAGTCGCCGCGCGTTCACGCGCGCGGCGCGGATTGAAACATGATCTGCAGGGCTCTGGAGGCGGAGGTTCGTCGTCGCCGCGCGTTCACGCGCGCGGCGCGGATTGAAACTCATGTCCTGATGCGCAGTTCATCAGTCGGGACACGTCGCCGCGCGTTCACGCGCGCGGCGCGGATTGAAACGCGATATGGTTGACCGTGCCCGACTGCCATTACGTGTCGCCGCGCGTTCACGCGCGCGGCGCGGATTGAAACCGATTTGCCAAGGGACGCCGCAAATGCGCGCATGGTCGCCGCGCGTTCACGCGCGCGGCGCGGATTGAAACTCATGGATCTTGAGATCTATGAGATGCGGGCCCAGTCGCCGCGCGTTCACGCGCGCGGCGCGGATTGAAACTAGCTTGCGCACTTGATCAGCAATTTCGCGCAGGCGTCGCCGCGCGTTCACGCGCGCGGCGCGGATTGAAACTCCAACGTTGCCACGGCGCGAAGCTGGTATCTGCCAGTCGCCGCGCGTTCACGCGCGCGGCGCGGATTGAAACCCGCAAAATAGTGGAACATTAGTCTCATCGCGGCGTCGCCGCGCGTTCACGCGCGCGGCGCGGATTGAAACTTTGAGGCTCATTGTGTTGACTCGTGGGTTCTTGCGTCGCCGCGCGTTCACGCGCGCGGCGCGGATTGAAACTTTTCGTAACGGCTTGTCGGTTGTTCAATAGAGAGGTCGCCGCGCGTTCACGCGCGCGGCGCGGATTGAAACCCTGGCCGGGCGTGTCCCGGATGCCACCCCGTGCGGTCGCCGCGCGTTCACGCGCGCGGCGCGGATTGAAACATGTAGTGGATGCAGTCTGCTTATGACCACAGTAGTCGCCGCGCGTTCACGCGCGCGGCGCGGATTGAAACTGGTGCCTGCGTGCGAGCCCCGGCGGACCGGGGCGTCGCCGCGCGTTCACGCGCGCGGCGCGGATTGAAACCCCTGGTAGTCGGACCGGACCGGGGCGGAGCCCCGAGTCGCCGCGCGTTCACGCGCGCGGCGCGGATTGAAACCGGCTGCACCATTGCAGCCGGAGCAGGTATTTGGGTCGCCGCGCGTTCACGCGCGCGGCGCGGATTGAAACTCCCACAGGCACCATTGCCTGTGAGGCAGGCCTGGTCGCCGCGCGTTCACGCGCGCGGCGCGGATTGAAACTTGGCACGGTTGGCGGGCGGCACAGACCGTACCAGGTCGCCGCGCGTTCACGCGCGCGGCGCGGATTGAAACTGTCGGCCCCTGCGGTCAACGGGCAGCCATTTCTGGTCGCCGCGCGTTCACGCGCGCGGCGCGGATTGAAACTGTCGGCCCCTGCGGTCAACGGGCAGCCATTTCTGGTCGCCGCGCGTTCACGCGCGCGGCGCGGATTGAAACCTAACGGCTGCAGAAATGCCATCGATGCTAAACGTGTCGCCGCGCGTTCACGCGCGCGGCGCGGATTGAAACATTCGGGCTGTACGCGCTCCAGGCCACCCGTCGGGTCGCCGCGCGTTCACGCGCGCGGCGCGGATTGAAACTCATGCGACCTCCAGATTCAGTTCGATTGCTTGTGTCGCCGCGCGTTCACGCGCGCGGCGCGGATTGAAACCCCGTTGGCACGGGTGCATTTCCAGATCAGTCGTTGTCGCCGCGCGTTCACGCGCGCGGCGCGGATTGAAACACCAGTGCGTGCGGCTCGATCGAGGGTGGTCGGGAGTCGCCGCGCGTTCACGCGCGCGGCGCGGATTGAAACTGCTGGATCGACGAGATCGAAAAAGCGCTTGCTGGGTCGCCGCGCGTTCACGCGCGCGGCGCGGATTGAAACCGCACCACCACCGCCGCCACCGGCAGGAACGCGCCAGTCGCCGCGCGTTCACGCGCGCGGCGCGGATTGAAACGTCAGCGCGCGGCGGATCCGCATTTCGGATTCACCGGTCGCCGCGCGTTCACGCGCGCGGCGCGGATTGAAACGTATTCATGCGGCCCGTAGGCAAGGTCCAGTCGGGTCGCCGCGCGTTCACGCGCGCGGCGCGGATTGAAACAAGAGAAAATGTGAGAGCCGGCGCAATCTCTTCTTGTCGCCGCGCGTTCACGCGCGCGGCGCGGATTGAAACCTTGTCGCCTCCTACTGGCTACCGGCCCGCGGCGGGTCGCCGCGCGTTCACGCGCGCGGCGCGGATTGAAACCAAACTTTCCACAAGCGCGGCCATCCTTTGACCGAGTCGCCGCGCGTTCACGCGCGCGGCGCGGATTGAAACCTTATGGGATGGGGGCTTTTGCGGCATTGGACCGGTCGCCGCGCGTTCACGCGCGCGGCGCGGATTGAAACCAGAATCGCATCCAACTCGACCAGATTGGGATGCGTCGCCGCGCGTTCACGCGCGCGGCGCGGATTGAAACGCTGACAAGCACGAACTTCCCGTCGCCGTACATCAGTCGCCGCGCGTTCACGCGCGCGGCGCGGATTGAAACGATTGCGTTTTGATCGGGCCGTGGAGCGCAGGCACGTCGCCGCGCGTTCACGCGCGCGGCGCGGATTGAAACTTCCCCATTCCGGATGAATCCAGATCCAGGGGGAGTCGCCGCGCGTTCACGCGCGCGGCGCGGATTGAAACCTGGACTTCCTGCTTCAGCAACTTGGATCGACTGGTCGCCGCGCGTTCACGCGCGCGGCGCGGATTGAAACCCATCCGGCAAGTCGTCATTCGTGGCGCAACCGCAGGTCGCCGCGCGTTCACGCGCGCGGCGCGGATTGAAACGTTCTCGACCGGCAGACCGATGCCGGGCACCGTGAGTCGCCGCGCGTTCACGCGCGCGGCGCGGATTGAAACTGGGGGAGGGGCTCTCGAATGATGTTCCTTTCGCGTCGCCGCGCGTTCACGCGCGCGGCGCGCGCATCCAGCTCAGCTGTTGAGGATTTCGAGCGCGATGTCGTTGCGTTCGTCGGTGATGAAGGGGATGCCCGTTTCCCGCTCCGTTTCGCGGTTGGCGGAGACCAGGTCGCTGCGATCCAGCGCGGCCAGAGAGAATTTCCGGGCACCGGCCATGAGTTGCTGGAGCCCCGCGGCCAGTTTGTCGGACAGGGTCCAGATGGCGATGGCGCCGAACGGGATGTTTTTCATTTCCTCTTTGCCGACCTTGCGTTCCACCTCGTAGTAGCCGGCGAAGATCTGTTCGGGGGACTGGCCCAGGTCGCGGACCGAGGCGGGCAGTTTGTCCCAGTTGCCGTGGACCTTGTCGGTGCGGACGAGTTGACCGTCCACGATGACTTCGCGTTCTTGACCCCGCAGGACGCCCTCGATGTTGGAGCCGAGGAAGCCGGGGATCATCAAGGCGCGGCCCATGCAGACGAGCCTGGTGAACGGCGCGCCCAGGGCGAGGGCTTTGAAGATGTGATCTTCGCGCGCCAGGCCGCCGGCGAAGGCCATGTCGACGGGCCGCTGGCCCTTGTCGGCGAGGATCCTGGCATATTGCCAGGCCTTGGCGTGAAGGAGGAGCGAGGGCACGCCCCAGGTTTCCATCATGTTCCACGGGCTCATGCCGGTGCCGCCGCCGGAGCCGTCGATGGTGAGGAGGTCCAGGCCCGCGTCGCTGGCGTATTTGATGGCCATGGCGAGTTCCTCCATGCCATAGGAGCCGGTTTTGAGGGTGATGTGCCGGTAGCCCAGGCGGCGGAGGTGGTCAACGGTGGTCATGAAGTTCTCGCGGACGGCCTCGCGACTGTGGCGGTCGGTGTAACCGAGTCGGCTGTGACGGGCGAAGGCGCGGATGGCGCCACGTTCAAAGGCTTCCTTGACGCCCGGCTGGTTCGGGTCCGGGTCCAGGACGTAGCCGCGGTCGGCGAGCAGTTTGGCGTATTCGTAGGTGGTGACCTGGATTTCGCCGCCGATGTCCTTGGCGCCCTGACCCCATTTGAGTTCGATGACGATTTTGTCCCCGTACTTGTCGATGAGGTATTCGGCGACGCCATTGCGGCTGTCTTCGACGTTCATCTGGACGATGATGGCGCCGTAGCCGTCGTAATAGCGGAGGAACGTGTTCACGCGGCGGTCGAGTTCGGGGGAGTGCTTGACGCGGCCATTTTCGAAAACGGCCTGGCGATCGACGCCCACGACATTCTCGCCCACGACGATGGGGAACCCGACGAGGGCGGCACCGACGGCGAAGGATTCCCAGTATTTTGCGGCGATGAAGGTGGAGCCGAGGGCGCCGGTCATCCATGGGACACGGCAGCGGATTGGTTGGTGACGGCCGAAGCTGGTCTCGATGTTGACGTGGGGAAACACGCAGTCGTCCACGGTGTCGCTGAGACCGGGGGCAGGCCGTAGGCGCCGTAGAGGCGGCCCTGGATGCGCAGGGAGTTGTAGCCCACGCCGATGTGCCAGGTGTTGCCGCTGCCGGCGGTGACCATGCCGAAGTCGCGGGGATAGAGCAGTTTGCGGCCGACCATGCTGGCGAGCCAGGTCTCGCACTTGCCGGTACAATCGGCGCGGCAGAGCGTGCAGAGACCCGATTCGGTGGGATTGCCGCGGTTGGCGGTGCCGAGGACGTCGTTGCTTTTGCGCCAGTCGATCATGGCTGAAGGTTCCGGTTGGGGTTTCTGGTTTCGAAAGCTGCCAATGCAGATGAGCCGACTCGCTCTGGCTGGTTGGGCTGCCAAACGAGCTGCCCTTGGTGATTCGGATTCAAACCCGGACGTTGCATCAGTTTCGGCCAATGACCTTTCGGCAAGGTCGTTCGAGGGGCAACGCACGTTTTGGCCATTTTCTTGACATTTTTTGCGAAATCGTGCGGATGCGACGGGCAGGGCCGGCTGGGGCCCCCAGCGTCTTTGGGCGACGGGTGGTGAGCAGCTTTCTGGAGAATGCGACGATGGGCGGGCCGAGCGGGCCTGCCGCTGGCCTTGGCGGAGATCCGAAAGGGTGTGCCGGGGACATCGGCGCTCCAAGCCGGGGCGGCGGGCGGTCCCAAGGATTCGGGGCCGGCGCTGAATGCGATGGCCTCGAACCTGGCGGGTGCGAGGCTGCGCATTCCCCGGGCCGGGGCGGCGCGGGATCGTTGGAAATGAGGACGTGACAAGCCGAGCGGCCTTGCGCAGATTCAGAAGCGGTTATGAACACGAAGAGCTCTCAACCTCGCCGAATCAGCCGACGTGAATTTCTTTCGACTGCTGCAGCAGCGGTGGCCTTTCCGACCATCATCCCTGCCAGTGCGTTGGGCGGGGCCGGGCGGCCCGCCCCTTCGGAACGGATCACCATGGGCATCGTGGGCTGGGGCATGCAGGGGCCCAGCAACACGCGGGCGTTTTTGAACGAAAAGGACTGTCAGGTGGTGGCCGCGTGCGACGTGCACAAGGGACGGTTGCAGGCGGCGGTGGACACGATCAATCGCCACTACGGGAACAAGGATTGCAAGGCTTACACGGATTTCCGGGAGATGTTTGCGCGCAAGGACATCGATGCGGTCATGCTGGCGGTGCCGGATACCTGGCACGGGGTCATGTCCGTGGAAGCCGCCCGGCAGGGCAAGGACATCTACGGGGAGAAACCGCTGGCGCGGACCCTGGCCGAGCAACAGGCGATTGTGCGGGCGGTCCGGCAGCATCAGCGGATCTGGCAGACGGGCTCGTGGCAGAGGTCGGAACGCCATTTCCGGTATGCCTGCGAGATTGTGCGCAACGGGTTGATCGGCAAGATCCGGCGCGTGGAAGTGGGGTTGCCGGCCGGGCATACGGATTTTGCGCGGACCCTGGAGGCGTTCCAGCGGAAGATGGCGGCCATCCCGGGCGCGCCACGGAATCCCGCCGAGGTGGTGGAGGGCACGGAGGCCTGGAAGGCGGCGGTGTCGGATCCGCCTCCGGAGCTGGATTGGGACATGTGGCTGGGGCCGTCCCAAATGGAGCCCTACATCGAAGTGCGGGTGCACATGAACTGGCGCTGGAACTACAATGTGGGCGGTGGCCAGTTGCTGGACTGGATCGGGCATCATTGCGACATTGCCCACTGGGGGCTGGGCGACGACGACCGCATCGGTCCGCTGGAGATCGAGGGCGTGGGCGAGTTCCCGCCGGCCAAAGCGATCTGGAACACCTGCACCCGCTACCGTTTGGTGGCGAAATATCCGGGGGACATCGAGGTGGTGATCGCCGGCGGGCATCCCGATATCCGCAGCGGCACCAAGTGGATCGGCACGGATGGCTGGGTGTGGGTGGACCGGGGCAACCAGTTCGATTCGTCGAATCCGGAGTGGAATGACCGGCGTTCCCTGCCCGAGGATGTGCGGAAGGTCAAGTTGTACGAGTCGCCCGGCCATTTCCGAAACTTTTTGGACTGCGTGAAATCGCGCAAGCCGACCATCACGCCGGTGGAGGTGGCGCACCGCTCGGCCATTCCGGGTCACTTGGGTTTGATTGCCCTGTTGGTCGGGCGGAAGATTCGGTGGGACGGAAATCGGGAACAGATTCTGGGCGATTCGGAGGCAAGCCGGCTCATGCGGCGTCCGCTGCGCGAGCCGTGGAAGCTCTGAAGGCCGGTCGGCGTGAGGCGCGGCGCGATTTGGGTGGCGATTTTTTGGTGGTTCACCGCGCCAGGGGGTGTGCGCCCCTTTCGGTGATCCTGGCGCCGGCGGGGCGGGGCCGCTGGTCCCGGGAAATTGCGCACGGCCGTTGACGGGACCCCTCACCGGCTCGTCTCGAATGCTGTGTCCGCCTCCTGAGGGCGGCGGCACCCCGGCTCCGATCCGTAGCCGCCAACGTGAGTTGGCGGATGCCCCCTGCTCCACCGCCTCGCTGCATGATCCCCGCTTCAGGGTGACGGTCGGGCCAAGTCCGCCGCCTGACGCCGGCGCCGACCGAGCTCCAACTCCGTAGCCGCCGACGGGAGTCGGCGGAGAGTCCTCCTACAGAGCCTCCGCCGCCTCACGGCAGCAGCTGCCGGAAGCGCCAAAAAGACTTCTGCGGGGTTCGGGCATCGAGGGCACGGGCAGCGAGAGGCTTTGTTTCTGTGAGTGCGGGGATCCTGGTAGAGAGCGGGGTTACAGCCAGGGTCGGAGTCCCTCGTGGCGGATGCGCCAGCGGCCGTTCGTGGGGAAGCCGGGAGCGTGGACCGGCGGTGCACCGGTCCAGCCGGCGGCCATCAATGCCACTGCGGCCAAGAGGCCCCCGTTGCCGGGAAGGTAGGCGGTGAGGCCGGGGCGTTGGTAGTTGTGGCCGTTGGGATGATACCGATTCTTGACCACGGGCAGAAGGAGGGCTTCCACGGCCAGCTCGGGTTCCCCCGAACGGGCGGCCGCCATGGCGGTGAGAGGAAAATCCCAGCCCCAGCAGCGTTCCCACTGCCAGGTTTCCATCACGCGACGAACGGTGCGACGCATCATGTCGCGGTCCACGCCTTCGCCGGGCAGCATGCCAAGGGCACCGAGGAGGGCCGGGTGTTCCCAGTTCCAGCGGGTGTAGGTGTCGGTCATGCCTTCCTGCATCAGGTAGAGCCCGTCCGCGCTGGGGAGCGGAGCCAGGCCGTGAAGCACCGCCTGCCAGCGCGGCTCGCGGGGCAGGCCGAGTCGGCGACGCCAGAGCTGCGCGGTTTGCAGGCCCCAGCGCCAGTAGGCCAGCTCGAAGGTAGGGTTTCGGGTCGTGCGCGGATCGGTGTTTTCCGAGACCGTTTTGAGCGGGGGCCCGAGCACGTAGCGACCCGTGGCCCGGTCGCGTCGGGCAAAGGAGGCCATGAACTCGGCGGTTTCGAAAACGATGTCCCGCCAGGTCTGCAGCGTGCGCGGATGGGGATGCTGGCGCCAGCAGAGCTCGGCGTAGTAGATGGGATGGGGCTGCTGCCAGATGAGCAGGGGGCCGACCGGCGAGGGGCTGTCGCGACCCTCGGGCCCGACCATTTTGGGCCAGCGCGCGCCGCGGTAGCCCTGTCGTTGGGCCAGGGCACGGGCTTCAGGGAGGATGCGATGATAGAAGTCCAGACTGCGGGCAAAGAGGTCGAAGCGATTCCAGGCGACGAAGTGGACGGCGTGCCACCAGTGCATTTCGAGGTGGAACTTGCCGTACCAGCTGTTGAAGAGCAGGCCGGTTTCGGCGGGCGGCAGGGGTCCGGCGCAGTGCAGGGCGGTGTTGTACTGGGAGAGGATGATGCGGCGTTCGAGCTCCTCGGCGCGTGGATCGGTGCTGCCGTCGAGATCCACGGCGCCGCCGGTGGGCCAGAATCGCGTCCAGTGACGGGCGGCAGAGGTTTGGGTCGCGAGGACCGTGGGCAGGCGGCGGGGCAGGGGTTGGGGACTGAAGGCCAGCACGAAGCGCAGGCGCGGGCCGGCCGGTCGAAGGAGCCATGAATGATCCCCTGCGGGGCGGAGTTCGGCCGGGTCCTCCCAGGCCCACACCACGTGGTAGCGCGCGTCGTCGAGGGTGCGCAACAATCGCAGTTGGTTGGGGCGCCGGGCCTCGACCTCGGTGAAATGCCGATCGGGCGCGGACCAGTCGGCCATGGCGACGGAGGGGGAGCCGTAGGGGAAGCGGAGGCACAGGGCCAATGCGCCGCGGGTGAAGGCCGGGGCTTCGATTTCAAAGGCCAACGCGTCGAGCTCGGGATGGCAGCAGGAGCGGACGAGAACGGGTTGTCCGTTCCACTCGAAGCGGCTGGTGAGCAGACCCTGCCAGAGGTCCAGGTGCTGGTGGCAGTGGTGCAGGTCCTCGGGCGCAAAGGGCGCCTCGGGGCGGTCGGGGCGGCTGAAGCTCAGCTGGCCCAAATGGAGCCGGTGGGGATTCTCCCGCAGCCAACGGTAGAGGGTTTCCTGCCCGGTCGATCGGGTGGCGTAGGGCACTTTGCGGCCGTCGGTTTCGTATTCCTCGTAGAGGAAGTCGTCCGGGTTCACGCCGGGCGGGGGCGGTGTGGTGTGCCAGGCCCAGTGGGCGGTGGTGCAGAGGGGAAAGTCTTTCTCGCATTGGGGTGCGAACGTTTGCAATCCGGTCAGATCGGCGGTGAACGCAAACCGGCCATTGCCCACGCTCAGTGCGGCAAAGGGATCGAACCGGTGCACATGAGGTTCGTGCCGGCGCACGACGGCGCGGCGGTCGATGGATTCCCCGGCACTCGCGGAGCGTGCCAGCGTGGCCGCCCAGGCGGTCATTCCGGCCACACCCCGAAGAAAGTCGCGTCGGTTCCAAAGCGGCATCACGGAGCCAACATGCACGACCGAGCATGGCCGGCCAAACCGGAAATGCCGAACCCCGGTCGAGCGAGCCACGGGTCGGCTCGGTTTGGACTGTGCAGGCGCCTGTACAATGGACGCAGCCGGGACAGGGCCCCTGCGATGCGGTGGGTGGGGAACCGGCGCCCGCTGCGGCGCCGGTGGCGGCTGTGGAATGCAACCCTGTTCGGCGTCGGCAGCGGGACTTGCCGTGTTCGGAGCCGGTGGTGCGTGGCGAGGACGGATGCGGGTTTGGAATTGAGCCGGGATCGGCGGCTGCGTATGGGAACGGGCTTGTGACGGGAGACTACGAGGCACGATTTGGTGGAATCCGGCGCCTGCTGGGCGCAGCGGCGCAGGAGCGGCTGCGGCGGGCCCATGTCTGTGTGGTGGGCGTGGGCGGGGTGGGCTCATGGGCGGTGGAGGCGCTGGCGCGAAGCGGTATCGGGGGGCTGACGTTGGTGGATTTCGACGAGGTCTGCATCACGAATGTGAACCGGCAGTTGCCCGCTCTGAGCGGCCAGTTCGGCCGGCCCAAGGTGGAGCTGTTGGCCGAGCGGGTGCGGTTGATTCAACCCGAGGCCGAGGTGCGGCCCTGGCAGACGCAGTTTACGGCGCGGACGGCGGCGGAGATCTTGGCGCACCCGTACGACGTGGTGTTGGACGCGATCGACCGGCCTGCGCTGAAGGCATTGCTGATTGCCGGTTGTCGGGAGCGAAATCTGCCGGTGGTGAGCTCGGGCGGCGCTGGAGGGCGGCGGGACCCGACACAGGTGCGGGTGGAAGATCTGGCGCGGGTCACGCATGATCGGCTGTTGCAAGCCACGCGCAAGTTGTTGCGCACGCGACACGGGTTTCCGCGGGTGCCGGGTCGGCCCATGGGCGTCTGGTGTGTCTATTCGCCCGAACCTCCGGTGTTTCCCCAGCCGGACGGCTCCGTGTGTGGGCAGCCGGCACCCGGCGTGGATTTGCGTTTGGACTGCCGCAGCGGCTACGGCACGGCCTGTTATGTCACCGGCGCGTTCGGGTTTGCCGCGGCTTCCGTCGTGGTACGGTTGCTCGTGGGCGAAGTGTGGGGGACGCACAACGCGCCGAACAGGCGATGAAAGTTGGCCTCCACCTGAGCGGCGAGGGTTTCCATCGGCATTTCTCGGAGCTCCGCAGCAAATTGGTAAACGGCGGGCAGATTGGCCGGATGATTCAGGAGCCGCCCGGTTCGAGGATCTGTCCACGCGTACCGTTGGCGCTCGGGAGGAAGCGGTTGGTCCGGAGCGTCGGTTTCGATGAGTAATCGCTCCAGGGGCACGAGGCGGAAGACTTCCTGCTGGCGGGTCTTGCGCGGGTGGGCGAAGTAACCGGGCAAGGAAAAATACGCGCCCAGGTCGGCCAAAGGCTTCACCATTTCCGCGGGCCCGCCGTAGCTGTGCAAAAGGAACCCGCAGGCCGGCCGGCGATGGCGTCGGAGCAGCTCGTAGAGCCGTCCCCATGCCTGGAGGCAATGAATACTGACGGGCAGGTTTCGTTCGGCCGCCAGCTCAAGCTGGGCGAGAAACACCTCCTCCTGACCCTCGTACGGCAGATCGGATTTCCAGCGATCGAGCCCGATTTCCCCGACGGCCGACGGGGCGGCGTCGAGGTGCCGTTGAAGCGCCTTCAGCCAAGCGTCGGTTCGCTCTGCCACGTACCAGGGATGATAGCCGAAGCTGGGCAGCACTTCGGGGTAGGTCCGGGCCAGGGCGAGAACGTCCGGCCAGTCCTCTTCGCAGGATCCGTTGACCACCATGCGGACCAAGCCGGCCTGCCGGCAGGCTTGCAAGAGGTCGGCCTGGCGGCCGGCGAAGCGCTCGTCTTGAAGGTGATTGTGGGCGTCGTACAGGCGCATGGTGGTGATTGCCCGGCCGCGCCGCTCCGGGCCGCCGCGGTCTCATCCCCCATTCACTGGGGCACCAGCGTGACCTGGAATTCCAAGTGGGCGGTCAGCGGAGTGTCCGGGCGGATCAACACATTGGTGACTTCACAGGTCAGGCGCACGGTGCGTTGGCCCTGGCGATCGGCGGCGCGACCGCGCACTTCGAGCAGGGCCACGCGTCCGGCCGGCAGACGAAGTTCCCCGGGAAATGCAAGGTCCGGATCCTCGGCGCGGAACCGGAGCTCGTAAGGAATGTCCGAATCGTTTTGGATCTGGACATAGGCCCGGCCGGTCCCGCGGACGCGCACTTGCGGGGTCAGGATGCGGAGGGAGCGTTCAAAGATGGGCCGGACATGTTCATCGCGCCCGATGAGCCGGTGGCCGGCCAGGACGGCCGTGCGACGGGCAAAGAGCGCTTCGCGGATGGCGTCGAGGCTGCGTTCCCGGGCGAAGACCAGCGTGACGGGCCGACGGTCTCCGAGGTGCAGGTCATAATCGAGGCCGATGGGGTTGTGGATGTCCGAGTTGCTGAGCATGGTGAGGTTTTTCTCCAGACACCAGGCGTGGGCCTCGGGGTAGTAGTCGCGCTCGTTGACAACCTCGATGCCGTGGAGCTGGTCCTGAGCCAGAAGCTGGTCATGTTCCGGGTACCACCGGGCGCGGCCGTCGGGCTGTTGAGCGCGCCATCCGGGGTGATTCCAAAAGATAAAAGCGCCCTGCCGACGCGCCTCCGCAAGTGCGTCCCGCCAGTCGGGCACGTCCAGCCTGGTGGCGTCCTTCAGGAAAATGGCGTTCAAATGTCCCGGCGGCATGGAGCGGGTGATTTCGGACCCCGGGATCACGAGGAGCTGAAGGGCCTCGCCGTGGCCGCGGGCAATTTGGTAGGAGCGGTTGTGGGCCGTGGGGAGGTCCTTCTTGTGAGGCTGATGTTCGATGTGGTCCGTGATCGCGATGGCATCCAGGCCCTCCCGCCAGGCCTCCTCCGCGCGGATGTCCGGCCAAACCTTGCCGTCGGAAAAGACGGTGTGGGTATGGAAGTCACACTTCAACGTGAGGAAGCCGGGCAGGTCGGGGACGCGCAGCGGCGCGCGGGCGCGGTCGTGACCGTGGGATGGGTGCGTGAGACCGAAGTTCAGGAGCAGCAATGAGAGGCAAAGGAGTCTTCGCATAATCGCTCGGCCGCAAATTACACGGGATCCTCGGACCGTCAACGCGCGAGGCCGGCAGTCGAGAGAGGTCGGCCCGTTTCCGGTTTTCGGGCATCCTCGACATCGATGGAGTTTTGGACCTGCTCGGCGTGGAGAAGAGAGCGTGGAGAAGAAATGAAGGCAGAGGGTATGTCGTCGGAATTCCTGAATCCGGATCTCCAAAAACAGATGCAGCCTGCGCGCTCTGCGGATCGCACCGGTCCGTCCACGCGCCAAAGTTGGATTTCCATCGGCGGCCCGGGGCAACGCTCTGCGAATGCAGGACCCAGGGAACCACGGCGTCCTGAATGGACACGACCCGGTGACCCCATCGCGCGGACCGGACGTGCCCATACCGAATTCCGCCTCGTCAGGGCGGAACGAATTGGGGAATCCGGTTCCCCGACGCGCTGCCTCGGGCGGGTGGATGGACAGACAGGGCGTCAAGAGCGCCGCAGGCTCACCCATTCGCCCCGGAACGAAGCGGTTCGGCTGCCCGAGGCGCCTCTTTGAATCGGCGTCTCTGCGCCCGGTTGAGGGAAAATCCAAGGTGCGCCGAGGAGGGCGAAACGTTTCCGGTCCTGAAAGGATTGCGTGGAGAAGCAATTGCAGAGGCGGCGTGGGACAATTGTCGTTTGCCGCGTTGGTGCAGGCAGGACCCCGACGCCGCAGATACGCTCTCGAAGCGCATTTCAGTTTTTGAACCCTGCGGAGGCTCAGTGGCCTGTCGGGCCTCCCGGGTCCGGGGAACTCTGCGGAAACCGGCATTTGCTTCGGGCAGTCCAATCCCCGGGACCAAAAACGGAAATGCGCCCAAGAGGGGTCGAGGCGGATCGGTTGTTGGGTTGTCACCGAACCGTAACAAAATCGTCAAAAAGCTGTCATCTTGGCGGAGGAGGTTGGGGTGGGATCCGGAAAGGTCCCGGGCTGCGGGTTGGTGCCCGTGCGGGAGTTGGTTCCCGGAACCAATCCCTCGGCCGTGGCCGGCCGGGTCCCAAGCCCAACTACGTGGCAAGGAAAGGTGACATGATCATGAACACGATTCGATCCGGCACGGTTCACGCAGTGAGGACGATGCCCTCGTTTGTTTCGCCCTCCGCTTGGAGGCAGCGCAAATCCCGGGCCTTGTGGGCGTGGGGTTGTTTGATGGTGGCCGTGCATGCGATGGCGGCGCCGGTGAAGGTGGATCCGAACCTTCCCGAATACGAGCGGGTCCCCGGGGTTTCGGGCAATCTCAACTCGATTGGCTCGGACACTCTCAACAACCTCATGACCCTGTGGGCGGAGGGGTTTCAGGCGGTGTATCCGAACGTGCGCATTCAGATCGAGGGCAAGGGCTCGTCCACGGCACCCCCGGCATTGATCGAGGGCACCGCGCAGCTCGGTCCGATGAGCCGCGAAATGAAAGGGACGGAACGCGACGCCTTCGAGCGGAAGTACGGCTACAAACCCACCGAGATTCGCGTGGCCATCGACACCCTGGCCATTTATGTTCACAAGGACAACCCGCTGGCCAGTCTTACTCTGGAGCAGGTGGACAGTTTGTTTTCCAGCACGCGGAAGCGCGGTGGGCCGCCCATCGAACGCTGGGGAGACCTGGGGCTGACCGGCGCCTGGGCCAGTCGGCCCATCTCCCTGTACGGCCGGAACAGCGCCTCGGGCACCTACGGCTTCTTCAAAGACCACGCCCTCCTTGGCGGCGACTTCAAGCCCACGGTGAAGGAACAACCCGGGTCCTCGTCGGTGGTACAGGGCGTGGCCAGTGACCTTGCCGGGGTCGGGTATTCGGGAATCGGTTACATCACCAGCGGAGTGCGGGCCGTTCCGCTGGTGGGGCCCGACGGCCAGCCGCATCCTCCGACTTTGGAAAGCGCGCTGAACGGGACTTATCCCCTGGCGCGCTTCTTGTACATCTATGTCAACAAGCCGCCGGGGCGGCCGTTGGATCGGTTGACCCTGGAATTTCTGCGGTTCGTCCTCTCCAGGGCGGGGCAGGAGGTGGTCGTCAAAGACGGTTACTACCCCTTGCCCGCTGCGTTGGTGCAGGAAGAGCTGAAAAAACTGATGGACTAATATCTCCGGGCGCCACCTCGCAGGGGTGCCTTTCCCGAGAATGCCCGAAGCCGTTCTGCCACCCCCGACCCGGGCGCCACTGCCGCAGCGCTACGAAACGGCGCGGAGCACACTGTGGTGGGACCGGTTCATGAACCGGTTCATCACCGTGGGGGGCGTGGCCATCATCACGGTGGTGTTGGGCATTTTCGTTTTCATTCTCTGGCAGGTGCTGCCGCTGTTTCGCGGGGCCACTGTGCAGACTCTGCAAGTGGTGCCCGCGTCGGACACTGCCGAGTATCTGGCCCTCGGTTTGGATGAGTATGGCGAGATGCCGTTCCTGCTGGACCGGCGGGGACGGTTGCATTTTGTGGAGTTGAACCGGCCGGGGCAGCACCGGGTGCATCCGCTTTTTCCGGAAGACAACGTGGAGGTAACGGCCTGGCGTTATCACCCCGGCCGGCAGGAACTGCTCTGCGGGACGCGGGATGGGCGTCTGGAACGGATCGAAATCCGGTATCGGACGGTGCATGGTGGCGGCGAACGTCGGTTGGACCCCGACGTGCAAGTGCAACTCCTGCCCGCCCTGGCCAGGCCGGGCCATCCGGTGCGCGCGGTGGACTACGGAGACAGCGGGACGGACAAACTGGTGGCCCTGGCCCAGGAAGTGGAGGGGCGTTTCGAGGTCCGTGCCGCCCTGTTGACGCAGACACGCGGCCTGCTTGGCGCGGGCCAGGTGCGCGTGGAGGCGACCTTCGATCTGACCGACCAGGTCCCCGGCCGCCTCACTCACCTGTTGGTCAACCGGATGGCCGATGCGATTCTGATGGCCACGGCGGAGGGGGAGATTCTCTACTTTCACCGCGAGGGGAGGGCCCTCCGGTTGCGGCAGCGATTCCGTCCCTTCGAAGACTGTCTCCGTACCGAGATCGTGTTGATGGACTTTTTGCTGGGGGACGTAACGCTGGTCCTGGGCAATGCCGAGGGGCGCGTGCGGTTGTACTCGCTGTTCCGGCCCGGGGCCGAGGGCGACCGGGTCTTCGGGCGCACCAAGCAGTTTCCCGATCTGGCGGGCCCGCCGGCGTTTTACTGTGCCAGTCAGCGCAACAAGGCTTTCGTCATCGGTCAGGGAGCCGAGGTGCGTCTCTGCTATGCCACCACGGAGAAGGTACGGTGGCACACGGACCTGGAGGTGCCGGTCCAACTGGCGGCGCTCAACAGCAAGTACGATCGGCTGGTGTTGCTGGATGCGCAGCAGAATCTGCGTGTGTACCGCCTGGAGGATCCGCATCCCGAGGCCAGTTGGCGCGCCTTTTTTGGCAGGGTTTGGTACGAGGGGGCGGATCGGCCGCGGTTTGAATGGCAGTCGACGGGCGGGTCGGATGCATTCGAGCCGAAGCTTTCGATGGTGCCGCTGATGGTGGGCACCTTGAAAGGGACGTTTTACGCGATGTTGTTTGCGGTCCCGGTGGCGCTGCTGGCGGCGCTGTATGTTTCGCAGTTTGCGCCACCGGAGTTTCGGGGCGTGGTGAAGCCGACGATGGAAGTGATGGCCTCGCTGCCGTCGGTGGTGCTCGGTTTTCTGGGGGCGTTGTGGTTGGCCCCGCGGTTGGAAACCCGCGTGCCTTCGGTGTTGTTGATCCTCGTCCTCGTGCCGCTGGCGGCCCTGGCGATGGGGGCGCTCTGGTCGCGTTTGCCCGTGGTGTGGCGGGCCCGGGTGCGGCCGGGGTACGAGTTTCTGGCCCTGGTGCCGGTGCTGGGTCTGGCGGGTTTGGCGGGTTGGATGTGGGGGCCCGTGTTGGAGCGATGGTTGTTTGTAGTGACCGACCCCGCGACCGGCGAGCGGGTGGCGGATTTTCGGCTCTGGTGGCCGGCGTTTACGGGGGCGGATTTTCAGCAGCGCAACTCGGTGGTGGTGGGATTTGTCATGGGATTTGCCGTGATTCCCATCATCTTCACGCTGGCGGAGGATGCCCTGTCCAACGTGCCGGCCACCTTGCGCAGCGGATCGCTGGCGCTCGGGGCGAGCCGCTGGCAAACCGCCCTTTACATTGTGCTTCCCACGGCCTCCGCCGGCATTTTCTCCGCCCTGATGGTCGGGTTGGGCCGGGCCGTGGGCGAGACGATGATCGTGGTGATGGCCACGGGGAACACGCCCATCCTGAGTTTCAACCCGTTCTCCGGGATGCGGACGTTGTCGGCCAACCTGGCTGTGGAGCTGCCCGAAGCGCCGCATCACAGCACGTTGTACCGCACCCTGTTTCTCGGGGCGCTGCTGTTGTTCGTGTTCACGTTCGTCATCAACACGGTGGCCGAGATCTTGCGCCAACGGTTGCGGGATCGATTCAAGACGCTCTGAGCGATGCAAGGCCGAGGTCCATGGCAGGAACGCGTGCGGGCACCCGGGGAGCCGTGGGTTTGGTTTACCGCGGTCGGGCTGACCGTGGGATTGGTAATGATTCTCGGGTTGCTGGGCCTGGTGCTGGTGCAAGGGCTCAAAGCCTTTTGGCCCCGGCGCGTGGTGGAAATCACCCTGAAGGCGGACAGCTCGCCCCAGTTTCGGGGCTCGCGGGTACTGGCGGGCGAGCGGGTGCTGGAGCGGCGCAAGAGGCACCCGGCGGTGGAGGTGGCGGGGCCGTCGGAAGACCGCGAGTGGCAGTTGTTTTTGGGCAACAAGGACGTGTACGGCCAGGCCTTCCGCTTCGTGGACGTTGCGGACGTGGAGCGGGTGCGTATGCCCTCGGGATTGCTGCGGCTGGAGCGCACGGAGTACGGACCGTTGTTGGCCTATCCGGTGGCACTCGAGAGTCCGGGGGCCGAACCGCTTCCGGCAGAACACCCGGCCTTTTTGGCCACGTTGCAGCAGAGGATCGAGGAGGCCCATCAGCGCCGCGGCGAGATCCGGCGGCTGGAGAAAAGGGAGATCGGCGAACTCAATCGGCAATTGGAAAAGCTGCACTGGCGGCTGAGGGCGCTGGAACGTCGGCAGGCCGGCGGCGGGGACGTGTCCGCGGAGCTGGCCGGGATTCGTCAGCGTCAGCGGGAACTGGAGGCCGCCTACGAAACGTTGGCCGGCCGTGCACGGGAACTGCGTGCGGCGCAGGAGCGGGATCGGCTGGTATGCCGTCTGCCCACCGGGGAAGAGCACCGGGTGCCGGTGGGACGCCTCCTTTCGTTTTACGCCCCGAACGATCTGGGGTGGTTCGGACGGCTGCAGGTGTTTGCCACCAGGCTGCGGGAGTTTCTGACGCAGGAGCCGCGGGAGGCCAACACGGAGGGCGGCATTTTCCCGGCCATTTTCGGCACGTTTGTGATGACCGTGCTGATGAGTCTGGCCGTCACGCCGCTGGGCGTGGTGGCGGCGTTGTACCTGCGCGAGTATGCGCGGCAGGGCTGGTTGACCCGTGCGGTCCGGATTGCGGTCAACAATCTGGCCGGCGTGCCCTCCATCGTGTTTGGGGTATTCGGGCTGGGGTTCTTTGTGTACGTGCTGGGGGGACAGGTGGACCGGCTGTTTTTTGCAGAGCGCCTGCCGACTCCCACCTTCGGCACGGGGGGCCTTTTGTGGGCCAGTCTGACGCTGGCGCTGATGACGGTCCCGGTGGTCATCGTGGCCACCGAAGAGGCTCTGGCGGCCGTGCCCCGCAGCACACGCGAAGGTTCCCTGGCCTGTGGCGCTTCGCAATGGCAGACCATCCAGCGGGTGGTGCTGCCCGCGGCTGCTCCGGGCATCCTCACCGGCCTGATTCTGGCCATGGCCCGCGGGGCCGGCGAGGTCGCGCCGCTGATGCTGGTCGGGGTGGTGAAACTGGCGCCCGAACTGCCGATCAACACCACGTTTCCCTACGTCCACCTGGACCAGAAATTCATGCATCTGGGTTTTCACATTTACGACCTGGGGTTTCAATCGCCGGACAGCGACGCGGCGCAGCCGATGGTTTTTGCCACGACCCTGTTCCTGTTGGCCCTGGTGGTGGTGCTGAATCTGACTGCCATCGGCCTGCGGAATCATCTGCGGCGGAAGTATGCCTCCGGCGCCTTTTGATTTGAGATGGTTATGCCGGTTCTGACATCGTTGACCCAGCCACAAGCCATGGATGCCGATTCTTTCCAAGGGACCGCCCCGGCCGGAGGCACGGCCGTGCGTTTGCAGACGGCGGAGCCCCGGGGCCAGGCGGATACAGCCCCGGGTTACGACCCGCGGTTGATCGAAATCGAGCACTTCGACTTTTTCTACGGGCCGCAGCAGGTGCTTTTCGATGTGAATCTGACGATTCCCGAACGGCACGTGACGGCCCTGATCGGTCCGTCGGGCTGTGGCAAGACCACGCTGTTGCGCAGCCTCAACCGGATGAACGATCTGATCGAGGGGGCGCATCATCGCGGGGACATTCGCATCCGCGGCCGCAGTATTTTCGATCCTCACCTGGAGGTGATTGCACTGCGCAAACGGATCGGCATGGTCTTTCAGAAATCGAACCCTTTCCCCAAGTCGATTTTCGAGAACGTGGTTTATCCGCTCCGCGTGGCCGGGGTGCGGCAGCGGGCGGTGTTGGAGGAGGTGGCGGAGCGGAGTCTGCGAGCGGCCGCGCTCTGGGACGAGGTGAAGGACCGGCTGCACAGCAGTGCCCTGGGGCTGTCCGGGGGCCAGCAGCAACGCCTTTGCATCGCCCGCGCCATTGCCAATCAGCCCGAAATCCTGTTGATGGACGAGCCGTGCTCGGCACTCGATCCGGTGGCCACGGCGCGGATCGAGGAGCTCATTCTCGAACTGAAGCGCCAGTTCACCATCGTCATCGTCACGCACAACATGCAGCAGGCCGCCCGGATCTCGGATTTCACCGCCTTCTTCTATCTCGGTCGGCTGGAGGAAGCCGGCCCCACGCACAAGATCTTCACCAGTCCCAAATCCAAACGGACCGAGGATTATGTCACGGGCCGATTTGGCTGAGCCGGAGTCCATCCATGGAGGTTCCTTTTGAGCGCGAATTGCAGGAGCTGAACGAACGCCTGTTGACCATGGGCAGCCTGGCCGAGCAGGCAGTCCACCGCGCTTTGCAGGCCTTCGAGCAGCGGGATCCCGAGCTGGCCACGCAGGTGCGCGATGCTGATACGGTTCTGGATCGGTTGGAGATCGAGGTGGACGAACGCGCCATTGTTTTGTTGTCCAAGGCTCCGCTGGCGCGGGACCTGCGGATGGTCACCATGGCCATGAAAATCTCCCAGAACCTCGAACGCATCGGGGACGAGGCGGCCAAAATCGCCAAGCGGGCGCGCGCACTGGCCAGCGAGCCTCCGGTGCGGATCGACGTGGACCTCCATCCACTGGCCTGGGAGGCGCGCACGATGCTCAAAAACGCATTGGACGCATTTGTGCGACGGGATCCGGAGGCCGCCCGGGCGCTGATCCCCCGGGATCAGTCTGTGGACGCCGCTCACAAGGCCGTGCGCGAGAAACTGGTGAGCTACATGCAGGCCCATCCGGAGGCGGTTCCCCAGTGTCTGGAGGTGCTGACGGCCGCCAAGTGCCTGGAACGAATCGCCGACCACGCCACCAACATCGCCGAGGATGTCGTCTATCTTTGCGAGGCCAGTGACATCCGTCACCTGCCCAAGACGGGAGCTCCACCCGCCCCGACCGAATCATGATCGGATCATGAGCGCCAAACCGTGCATCCTTGTCGTCGACGACGAGCCGGAGACGCTCGAGTTGGTCAGTTTGCATCTGCGCCAGGCCGGCTTCGAGGTCCTCACCGCGGAAGATGGAGCGGCCGCGTTGGAAAAGGCTCGGGCTCGTCTGCCGCAACTGATCGTGCTGGATCTCATGCTGCCGGAAACGGATGGTTTGGAGGTGTGCAAACGGCTGCGGCGGGATCCGGCCACGGCCGGCATCCCGATTTTGATGCTGACTGCCCGCGCCACCGAGGTGGATCGCGTGCTCGGCCTCGAACTGGGAGCGGACGACTATGTGACCAAGCCGTTCAGCCCGCGGGAACTGGTGCTGCGCGTCCGGAAGCTCCTGGAACGGAAAGGCCCGGGCGAGCCCGCCGAGGTTCTGCAGTTCGAGGACCTGGTGATCGACGTGCCGGCGCATCAGGTGACCGTGGCGGGGCAGGTCGTGCATCTGACGGCGACCGAGTTCAAGCTGTTGGCCACCCTGGCGCAGCGTCGCGGCCGGGTGCAGAGCCGGGAACAGTTGTTGCGCGACGTCTGGGATTACGCCCCGACGGTGGACAGTCGCACGGTGGACACCCATATGCGGCGGCTGCGCGAGAAACTGGGCCCGGCCGCGCACCATCTGGAAACGGTTCGTGGAGTCGGTTACCGGTTCGCCCCTTGAGCACCTCGATGGCGTGGGCCATGATACGTCCATGGGGCTTGCCGTCCTGTGTGCGGGCTTGCTCGTGGCGCTGGTGCTGCTGCACCTGGGCTGGCGCCGCCGCTACCGCGAGCTCCGGCAGATCCATGAACAGACCGTCCAACGCTGGGCCCGGTCCCACACGGAGTTTGTTCAAGAAGCTCAGACACGCTTGACCGCGGTGCTCAACACGCTGGCCGAAGGCATTCTGCTGTTGGATGAACATCACCGGGTTTTGCTTGCCAATCCCGCCTTTCGATCACTGTTCCAGCCGCCCGCCGCTCCGGAGGGCCAACCGCTGCTGGCGGCCCTGCGCTGGCACGAGCTGGATGAACTGTCCCGCGCGCTGTCGCCTGAACAGCCCGCCCTGACCCGGGAACTGGCCTGGAGCGGTCCTCCCGAACGCTGGCTGCGGGTCAGTGCCGCCGCCCTTTTCGATGCCGCGGGGAAACGCCTGCACACCATCCTGGTGTTCAGTGACCTGACCCGGCTCAAACAACTCGAACGTGTCCGACAGGAGTTTGTGGCCAATGTGAGCCACGAGTTGCGAACCCCGCTCTCGCACATCAAAGGGTATGTGGAAACCCTCCTGACCGGCGCGGCCAGCGATCCCGCCCTCCAACAACGCTGCCTTCAGACCATTGCACGCAACGCGAACCGTCTGGAGCTGCTGATCGAGGACCTCCTCACCCTGGCGGAATTGGAATCCGGTCAGGTGGCCCTTCAACCCCGCCCGATCTCGTTGCCGGATTTTGTCGGCAAAATCCTGCAGGACTTTCAGCCGCGGGCGTCTGCCAGGCAGATCCAATTGGAATCCCAGGTTCCCCCTCTGCGTGTCCGGGCCGATCCACTGCGCCTCGAACAGGTGCTGGCCAATCTGCTCGACAACGCCATCAAGTACGGCCGGCAGGGCGGCCGTGTGTGGGTCCGAGCCCGGACCTCGTCGGACGAATGGGTGGAGGTCGCCGTGGCCGACGACGGCCCCGGTCTGCCACCGGAGGCCTGCGAACGGGTGTTCGAAAGGTTCTACCGGGTGGACAAGGCCCGTTCCCGCGAGCAAGGCGGTACGGGGTTGGGCCTGGCCATCGTGAAACACATCGTGCAGCGGCACGGCGGTCGCGTTTGGGTGGAAAGCCAGCCGGGCCGCGGCGCGACCTTTTATTTCACCCTGCCGTCTGCGCCGGAACCTGCGGTCGCGGTTACGGAGTCCCCTGCTGTCGCCGCCGCCCCTTCTGCAGCTTCAAAGGTCGCCGGTAATGGGGGCCTTTCCGGGGGCGACACTCGCGAATAGCCACCGGCAACGCGGTGTCGGCCCCAACCGGGGGCGACCTCGCAGTCCACTTCCCGGGAGGCCGGCACGGAAGGGGAGCTCTTCGAGGGGGTCGAGTCCCGGGCTGGCTTCGCGGAAGCAACGGGTTCATCGTAAAAGTGCGGAGTGCGGGACCGGAACATGGGGAGGGCCCATATGTACTCGGTGTTGGCCGATGCGGTGTTGGCGGTGCACCTGGCCGTGGTCGTGTTCGTGGTCGGCGGGTGGCTGGCCGTTTGGGTGGGGGCGTGGTTGGGCTGGAGCTGGATTCGGTCTCCGGCGTTTCGCTGGGCGCACGCGGTCATGCTGGGTTTGGTCATCGTACAAGCGTGGTTGGGCCGGCTATGTCCCCTGACGCAGTTGGAATCCTGGCTGCGCCTGCAAGCCGGCCAACCGGCCTATCAACAGACGTTTATGCAACACTGGGTCCACCGGTTCCTGTTTTACGATGCGCCGTTGTGGCTGTTTGCTGTGCTTTACACCGGGTTCGGACTTTTGGTGCTGTGGACCTGGTGGAAGGTTCCGCCCCGGGCCCGGGTGGAGCCACGCCCTCCGGACGCCCCTGGCCGGAGAACTTGAGTCTCTTGGGCGCGCATTCGGTTTTTGAGCCGCGGATTCCAGCGCTCCGGGCAAAGGCCCGTTTCCCCGGGTGTGCCATGCCGGGGATGCCCGGAAATTCCGCCGCGCTTCCGGGACTGTCTGAAATGCGCCGGCCGGGGGCAGCCGCCGGCCGCGTATTGGCAAGAGACTGAATCATTTGCTACGGTCCGGACGATGACCCGGAAGCCTCTGGTGCTGGTCACCGCCGATGTCGATCGGCGCGGGGTGGAGTTCGGAGACCCTTCGCTGAGTTTGTCGTGGGCCTATGGACTGGCCCTGGAACAGGCGGGGGCGCTGCCGATGGCCCTGCCGCCCGTGGCGGAGGAATCCTCCGTGGTGGAACTGGTCGCCCGCTGTGACGGTGTGCTGCTGACGGGCGGCTACGACATCAACCCGAGGCTCTACCGTTCGCGCGTTCCTTCCGCTTTGCAAAAGACCTTGAAACTGACGCCTGATGGCGGGCGGCGCGACTGGGCGGAATTGTTGGTCCTTCGCGAGGTCTTTCGACAGCGCAAACCCTTGCTGGCCATTTGCCGGGGACACCAACTGCTGAACGTGGCGTTGGGGGGGACGTTGGTGCTGGACCTGCCCACGCAGCGACCGGGCGCGTTGAGGCATTACCAGAGCCGGCGCAAGAACGATGTGGCGCATGACGTGCAATTGACACCCGGCTCGCTGCTCCACACTATAACCGGTACGCAGGTGCTCGGGGTTAACAGCACCCATCACCAGGCCGTGGACCGCGTCGCCGGCCTGTTACAGGTAACGGCCACCAGCTCCGATGGTGTGATCGAGGGCTTGGAACTGGCAGGGACGTACCGCCATGCCCTGCCATTTCTTCTTTCGGTCCAGTTCCATCCCGAGCGGCTGCAGGACCGTTACCCGGGTCACCGGGCGATCTTCACGGCCTTTGTGCAAGCCTGCGCGGCCAATGGAAACCGGATGCTATGAAGGCAAGAATCCTCCTGGTGGATGACGACCCGGACATGCGGGAGCTGGTCGGCTCCTTTCTGTCCCAGAACGATTACGAGGTCCAGACCACCGACAGCGCCGCCGGCCTGCGCAGCCTGCTGGACGGGGAGGCGCCGGACGTCGTTCTGCTCGATTACAAGTTGCCGGAAACGCCCGGAGCCGTTCCCCAGGACATCGGCCTCACCCTCATGCCGGGCATCCGGCAGCGCTGGCCCGAAACCGAAATCATCATCTTGAGCGGTCACGGCACCCTCGACGTCGCCGTCGAGGCCGGCCGCCTCGGTGCCTACACCTTCATCAGCAAGCCGTTCGAGCTGGGCAAGTTGATGGCCGACCTGCAGTGCGCCCTGGAACACAAGGCGCAGCAGGCTGAAAACAGTGCCCTCCGCGATGCCCTGGCCACCTTCAGCGGCCTCAATTCGCCCATCTTCAAGAGCGCCGCCATGCAGGCGGTCATCCGCACCGTGGAACGCATTGCCCCGACCGATGTGACCGTCCTCATCACCGGCGAGAGCGGCACGGGCAAGGAAGTCATCGCCGACCTGCTCCACAGCCTCAGCAAGCGCAACAAAAACCGCATCATCAAGGTCAACTGCGCCGCCCTGCCGCGCGAACTGATCGAAAGCGAACTGTTTGGCTCCGTCAAAGGGGCCTACACCGGAGCTCACACGGACCGCGAAGGCCTGTTTCGCCAGGCCGAGGGCGGCACCCTTTTCCTCGACGAAATCTCCGAGATGCCCGTGGACACGCAAAGCAAACTGCTGCGGGTCCTGCAGGACCAGGAGGTCCGGCCCATCGGAAGCAAGGTCACGTACAAAACCAACTGCCGCATCATCACCGCCACCAATCGCAAACCCGAGGAGGCCATCAAAGAGGGCAAATTGCGCGAGGACCTCTACTACCGCATCAGCACGGTCTCCATTCACCTGCCCCCCCTGCGGGAGCGCCGGGACGATATTCTCCCGCTGGCGCAGGCTTTCCTGCGCCGGTTCAGTGCCCAGGCCAACCGTGTCATCAATGGATTCACTCCGGCGGCCATCGACAGGCTCTTGAACTTCGACTGGCCCGGCAACGTCCGTCAGTTGCAGAACGAGATTCAACGCGCCGTGCTGCTCAGCGACGGCCCCATGATCGACGCCGCCGATTTGTCCATTGCACGGTCCCCGGACGACACAGCCGTCTCCCCCGACACCAATTTCACCCTTCTGGAGGGCGTCGAGCGCAACGCCATCATCCAAATGCTGAAAGCCACGGGAGGGAACAAGGTCGAAGCCGCCCGGCGGCTCGGCATCGGCCGCCAGACCCTCTACAACAAAATCAAGGCCTACGGGATCAAGATCTGAGTCCCTGCTTGTTTTCGTGGTTCACGACCTGTAAGCCCCCTCTGAAATACTTCCGATGGCCGGCTGGTGCACAGGGCGCAACATCGAGCCGGGGCCACTTGACTCTTGACCCGGCCGGAGCTCCTGCCGGAACGGCTGCGCGGCGCTTTCAATGCGCGCATCCGCGCTTGCGCCGCGTTCCGTGGCCCACATCTCCAACCTGTGGCGCCCGTTGCGCCGGGGACCCCGCCTGGTGGCAAGGATGGCGCGGCGGCACCCGGCGGTCGCAAACAAGCGACTCCATGCGAACCAAGGTCAGCGAATGCGCAGGCTTGTCTGCTCCGGCGGATTACTTTTTGGACCGCAGGAACTCGGACAACTTCTGTGCGTCGCTCACCTGGGTCTCGATCTTCAGGAGGCGCGTGATGAAGTAAACGACCGCAATGGGGATCGTAATCACGAAGAAGCCCAGCAGCGTTAGCAACAGCCAGCTTCCGTGCCATTCGTAGCGGGTGACCTTGTCCATGGATGAGTTTTTGGATTTGATGAGCTCCCGGGCGCGCCCTGTCGGACTCGAGCCGACTTCCCGCAAGGCGGCCTGGTGCCCCCACGGGCGCGGGCCAGGTGTCTGACAGGGATCATTCAATCGTTCTCCGCCATCGTCAATATCTTTAGTCCCGGAGTCCGGGAAAGCCCGCGCGCCTCATGAGCCCGGCTTGGGAGCCTCGGGGTCATGAGCCCCAAAAACGCAGCTCCGACACCTCCTGCAGGTCCGGCGTCGACGTCCCAAAGCCCTTGGGCGATCCCTCCGGCCGGGGTGTGCCCTGGTCTGAACCTTCCCGTATGCACACCGACCGCCACTGACGCCGCCAGCAGCTGGTCGCCCTTGCCCGCCACGGCCCTGAAGGCGCCGTCCGCCACGGTCCAAGGTTTTGCCAGGAAGCAGGCGACGCGATGCGGGGCGACAGACATCGGCCGGGAGCTCCGAACGTGAAAGGGAATTGACCGGGAAATGGGGGCGCCCCAGTCTGGCGTCATGAACCGAGTCCTCTCCCTTCCGGTTGTCCTGACACTCCTTTTCTGGGGACATGCAATCCTGACCGCGTCGGGAGCCGCGCAACGGCTGAGCCGCGCTGCCTTGCTCGACAAAATCCGCGGCGGCTGGGCGGGCCAGATGATTGGTGTGGCCTACGGAGCGCCCACCGAGTTCCGGTCCTGCGGGCGCATCGGCGAGTGGGAACTGCGATGGGAGCCGGGGATGCTGGAGAACGCGCTCCACCAGGATGATCTCTACGTGGAGATGACATTTGCCAAGGTCTTGGACGAGGTGGGGCTGGACGCGACTCTGCAGCACTTTGCGGAGGCCTTCAAGACTTCCCGGTATCACCTCTGGCATGCCAATGCTGGCGCCCGACGCGCGCTGAATCAAGGGATCGCCGCGCCCTGGTCGGGACATCCCCGGTACAACTTTCACGCCAATGACATCGATTTTCAGATCGAGTCGGACTTCATCGGGCTGATGTGCCCGGGCTTGCCCCGGGAAGCGATCCGGTACTGTGATCGCGTGGGCCGGGTCATGAACTACGGCGACGGCTTGTACGGCGGGATGTTCGTTTGCGGGATGTACGCGGCGGCCTTCTTCGAGCAGGACCCACGTCGGGTGGTGGAGGCCGGACTTCGGTGTCTTCCGGCGCGGAGCGAGTATGCCCGCCTGATTGCCGACGTCCTCCGTTGGCATGCGGAACATCCCGCGGATTGGCGCCGGGTGTGGCATCGGATCGAGGAGAAATGGAACCGGGACGATCCCTGCCCGGATGGCTTCCAGCGGGATTTCAACATCGACGCCAAGCTGAACGGGGCGTACATCGCCCTGGGACTGTTGTACGGCGGAACTGACTTCGAACGCACGTTGGAAATCAGTACCCGGTGCGGACAGGATTCGGACTGCAATCCGTCCAACGCCGCAGGCATTCTCGGGGTCATGCTCGGATATGAACGCATTCCGGAGAAATTCAAGGCGGGCCTGGAGTTGCTGGTGGACCGGAAGTTTGACTTCACGGACTACTCTTTCAACGACATTGTTCGATCCACCGAGGCGCGGGCACTGGAGCTGATCCGCCGCACGGGCGGGCGGGTGACGGAGACCGAGGTCGTGATCCGAACCCAGCGCCCGCGCGCCCCGCGGCTGGAGCAGTGGTCGCCGGGAATTCCGGATCGGCGCCTGTCCGTGCAGGATGCCGCATGGACCTGGTCGGGCGGGTGGCGGGACGGGGACGGCGCCCGGGTGAGTGTAGAGGCGGGCGACGAAGCCGTGTTGCAGTTCGAGGGCGTGGCCGTGGCGATTCTGGGCCGACTGACGCAACGCGGAGGTCGCGCGGAGGTGTATCTGGACGGCAAGAAACAGGATCTTCTCCTGGACGCGTACATCGTACCGAACACGCACGACAATGTCCTGTGGCAAATCCACGGCTTGCGGAACGGGCGTCACACACTGCGGATCGTAACCACGGGCGCGGTCGATCCGCGCTCGCAAGGCCGGGAAGTGGCCATTCGGGAGGCCCTGGTGTACCGGGCGCGGTGACGGCCGCCGGCGCGGGAGCCGGTTGCCGGGACGGGCGCAGGGCGGGATCGATCTCTGACGGGGCGGGGAGCATTGCCCGGAGACTTTCGCGGGGGCCTGACCAGGGAGGACCTGGGTTTTGCAGCCCGTGGGACGCTTGTCCGGAGGCTGTTCTTCACCCGGGCTTCAAGGGTCGACTCATCAGATTTGTACCGCGGAATCGCCATGGGTTTGTAACCGGGGACCGATTCGCGGCTCTAGCCCCGTGACTCGAGCAGAAAAAAAGCCGAGGAAAGGATGAAGCGTATGGTGCGCGAAGTGAATGAGATGGAGTTCGAGGCCGAGGTGCAGGGCGCCGACCGGCCGGTGGTGGTGGATTTCTATGCACCCTGGTGTGGGCCGTGTCGGATGCTGGCCCCGGTTTTGGAGCGTTTGGCGGCCGAGTGGTCCGACCGGATTCGCTTTCTCAAGGTCAACGTGGACGAGGCGCCCGAACTGGCGATGCGGTATGGCGTGACTGGCGTGCCCACACTGATGATGTTTGCCGGCGGCCGCCCGGTGGATCAGATCGTGGGCCTGGTCCCGCCGCGGGCCCTGGAGCAGTGGCTGGCTCAGGGCGTGTTGGCGCATGCGGCACGGTCGTGAGGTGGGTTTGGAGAACCCCATGATCTGGCGTGTTTTCCTGGGCGCGGGGGTGGGGGCCCTGCTGGGCTACGGCTGGTACAAGCTGGTGGGCTGCAGCACCGGGGCCTGCCCCTTGACGAGTCACCCGGTCATCAGCACGGTTTATGGTGCAGTGCTGGGTGCCCTCGTGGCCACCAGCCTGCATTGAGCAACCCCTTCAGACGGGAGGAACGGGTTATGGAACGAATCATTCGACGGTTTGCCGGCAGCTTCATTTTGCTGAGTTTGCTGCTGGCGCAGTACCACAGTCGGTACTGGCTCTGGTTCACTGCCTTCGTGGGGCTGAACCTGCTGCAGAGCTCCTTCACGGGGTTCTGTCCGTTGGAGAAGCTGCTGCGGCGGCTCGGCGTGGGCAGTGAAAAACCGGCCGGTTCGACCGGCACGCCGGCGACCGCCACGGCTTCGGCCGGCGCCGGCGGAGACTGCTGCAGCCGATAAAAAGGAGTGACGCGCGTGCGGCCCAAGCTTGTCCTTGGGCCGCACATTATTCCCGAGAGTTATGGAACGAACGACGTCAACCCCGAGGCTTTTGTTGTTGTTCGCCCTGGTCGGGGCGTGGGTCGGATGCGAGAAGCCACCGGCCGCCCCGGGCGACGGAACGACGGAACTGCCGGTGGTGGAGGTGCGCACGCAACGGGTGGAACGCCAGCGACGCTGGGCCACGGAAGAGGTGGTGGGCACGGTCCGACCCAGATTGCGCGCGGTCCTGGAGGCCAAGGTGAGCGGGCGGATCGAAGAGATGCGCGTGGTGCCGGGGCAGTTGGTTCGGGCGGGGGAGTTGCTGGTGCGTTTGGAGGATCGGGAGATTCGAGCCCGACTGGAACAGGCGCGGGCACTGCATGAGCAGGCCGAGCGGGACTTTCGCCGGCGCGAGACGTTGTGGCGGGAGCAGACCATTTCAAGGGCCGAATATGATGCGGCGGAGGCACAGTTGCGGGTGGCCGTTGCGGCCCTGCAGGAGGCGGAGACGCAACTGGCCCACACCCGGATCGTCGCGCCCTTTGACGGTCGGATCACGGCCAAACATGCCGACGTCGGGGACCTGGCGGTTCCGGGACGGCCGCTGGTGGAAATCGAGGATCCCCGGGCGCTGCGGCTGGAGGCGGATGTGCCGGAGGCTTTGCTGGAGAAGGTTCAGTTGGGGCAGCGCCTGGAAGTTCGCATCCCGGCGGCGCAGGTGACCCTGGAGGGGACGGTCAGCGAGATCACGCCGGTGGCGGATCCGCGGACGCGGACGTTCCCGGTGAAGGTGGACCTGCCGCCGCAACCCGGGTTGCGCAGCGGTCTTTTCGGCCGTCTGGTGATTCCGGTGGCGGAGGTGGAGGCGATCCGGGTGCCGGCGCGGGCGGTCCTTGTGCGAGGGCAGATGGAGTTGGCGTATGTGGTGCGCGGGGAGCGTGCGGAACTGCGGCTGGTGAAGACGGGCAAACGCCTCGCGGAAGAGGTCGAGGTGGTCTCGGGCCTGGCGCCGGGCGAGGTCCTGGTGGTGGAGGCGGATCAGCCCTTGCGGGACGGCCAGCCGGTGAGGGTCAAGTAGCGGGTCGATCGCGGAGGCGGGGAGTGCGTCGGCGGACTTCTGGGTAGAGCCATGGCAACGCAGCAATCCAAACCCACACCTGCGGTTCACTCGGGTCCGGGGCTGGCCGGCGGCCTGGCGCGGGCCTTCATTGATTCGAAACTGACGCCGCTGTTGGTGCTGACGTCGGTGTTCCTCGGCGTGTTTGCCGTGGTGCAGCTGCCGCGGGAGGAGGAGCCGCAGATCAAGGTGCCGATGATCGACGTAATGGTCTCCATGCCGGGCGCTTCGGCCAAGGAGATCGAGGAACGCGTCACGCGGCCGATGGAGAAGCTGCTCTGGGAGATTCCCGGCGTGGAATACATTTACTCGACGTCGCGGGAGGGGGAGAGCCTGGTGATCGTGCGGTACAAGGTGGGGTCCGACCCGACCGAGAGTCTGGTGAAACTGACGGAAAAGCTGCGGTCGAATTTCGATCGGATTCCGCACGGGGTCACGCAGCCGCTGATCAAGTTGAAGTCGATTGATGATGTGCCGATTCTGGCGCTGACGTTCCACAGTCCGCATTACGACCACCTGACGCTGCGCCGGTTGGTGGCCCAGGTGGATGACGCTGTCAAGCAGGTGGAGCAGGTGGCGGAGACGATGATCATCGGCGGGGCGCGGCGTCAGGTGCGGGTGCTGTTGGATCCGGTGCGGCTGGCGGCGCGGAATCTCAGTCCGGTGGGTTTGATTCCGATGCTGCAGCAGGCAAACCGGCAGTACCGGGCCGGCGGCCTGACGGGGGAGGATCGGGAGATCCTGATCGAGACGGGTGGATTCCTGCGCAACGCCGAGGAGGTGGCGCAGGTGGTGGTGGGCGTGCACGGGGGCAAGCCGGTGTACCTGCGCGACGTGGCGGAGATCGTGGACGGTGCGGAGGAGCCGAGCCAGTATGTGTTGTTCGGGTACGGGGCGGCGGGGCGGCCGACGGGGGCCTCGACGGAAGAGGAACCGGCGGTGACGTTGACGGTGGCGAAGCGCCCGGGGGCCAACGCCATCACCGTGGCGCGGCGGGTGCTGCGGAAGGTGGAAACGTTGCGGGGCACGCTGATCCCGTCCGATGTGTCCATCACGATTACGCGGCACTACGGGGAAACCGCGGCGGAGAAGTCCGATGAACTGCTGCTGCACATGGCCATCGCGGTGTTCGGCGTGTCGCTGTTGATCTGGCTGACGCTGGGCTGGCGGGAGGCGGGGATTGTCGGAATCGCCATTCCGGCCACGCTGGCGTTGACCTTGCTGGTGTTTTATCTGACCGGCTTCACCCTGAATCGCATCACACTGTTCGCGTTGATCTTCAGCATCGGGATTCTGGTGGACGATGCGATCGTGGTGGTGGAGAACATCGTTCGCCACTTCCATTTGCCGCAGAACCGGGGCCGTTCCTGGAGTGCCATTGCCATCGAGGCGGTGCAGGAGGTGGGGAATCCGACGATCCTGGCGACCTTTGCGGTGATCGCGGCGGTGCTGCCGATGGCGTTCGTCGGCGGGCTGATGGGGCCGTACATGCGCCCGATCCCGATCGGCTCGAGTGCGGCGATGTTTTGGTCGTTGCTCATCGCCTTCATGGTGACGCCGTGGGCGAGCGTGCGGATTTTGCGGTGGGGGCGGAAGTATCGGCAGTTGACCGAGGGCGCACCCGTGGGGTCGGGGCCCGCGTCGCATGCCGGGCATCCGGAGGACCTGTTCACGCGGCTCTATCGGCGGTGGATGGGGCCGTTGATTGCGCACGCTTCGTGGCGGCATGCGTTTCTGGGGCTGGTGGTGCTGTTGCTTCTGGCCGCCATGGCCACGGTGCCGCTGGGATGGGTCAAGGTGAAGATGCTGCCGTTCGACAACAAAAGTGAGTTTCAGATCATTTTGAACATGCCGGAGGGCAGCTCCCTGGAGCGGACCGCCCGGGCGGCGCGGGAGATTGCCGCGGCGATCCGGAACGAACCGGAGGTCACCGATTACCAGATCTATGTCGGGACTGCCGCGCCTTTCAATTTCAACGGGCTGGTGCGGCATTACTTCATGCGCCGCGGGGCGCACGTTGCGGATCTGCAGATCAATCTTCTGCCGAAGGGCCGGCGCCAGGCGCAGAGCCATGACATTGCGAAGCGGGTGCGGCCCCGGGTGGCGGCCATCGCCGAGCAATACGGTGCGCGGGTGGCGGTGACGGAGGTGCCCCCCGGGCCGCCGGTGTTGCAAACCCTGGTGGCGGAGATCTACGGGCCCACGGAGGAGGACCGTTTGCGGCTGGCGGAAGAGGTGCGGGCCATTTTCAAGCAAACGCCCGGGGTGGTGGACGTGGATGCCTACATCGAGGCCGACCAACCAAAGGCGCGGTTTGTGATCGACAAGGAGAAGGCCGCGCTTCACGGCATCAGCGCCGAGACGATTTCCCGAACGCTGCAAATCGCGGTGGGAGGGCTGTCCATCGACCTGGTCCATCAACCCCGGGAGAAGGAGGATGTGAATCTGGTGTTGGAGTTGCCGCGTTCGGCCCGCACCTCGCCGGAGGATCTGCTGGCGTTGTGGGTGCGCTCGGGGGACGCGAACGCGTTGCCGGAGCCCGGGGGCACGGCCGGACCGCCACCGTTGATTCCGTTGCGGGAGTTGGTGCGGATCGAATCCACCGTGGCGGACAAGAGCATTTATCACAAAAACCTGTTGCCGGTGACGTACGTGATCGGGGACGTGGCCGGCGAGGCGGAGAGCCCGGTGTACGCCATTCTCAAGATGAACCGGGCCCTGCGACAGCTGGATACTCGGGCCTTCGGCGGCGACGGTTCTCCGCTGCGCATCTACAATGCGACGTTGCCGTTCACGGACCAGCAACCGGCGATCAAATGGGACGGCGAATGGCACATTACCCTGGAGGTCTTCCGGGATCTGGGCCTGGCCTTTGCCGCGGTGCTGGTGCTGATTTATGCCCTGATGGTGGGTTGGTTCCGGTCCTTCCTGACTCCCTGGGTGGTGATGGCCGCCATTCCATTCTCTTTGATTGGGATCCTGCCGGCCCACGGGGCCATGGGCGCGTTTTTCACGGCCACCTCCATGATCGGGTTCATGGCCGGGGCGGGCATCGTGGTGCGCAACTCCATCATCCTGGTGGATTTCATCGAGCAACGGCTGGCGGAAGGCATGCCGCTGGCGGAGGCGGTGGTGGATGCCGGAGCCGTGCGGTTTCGGCCGATGCTGTTGACGGCGATGGCCGTGGTCGTGGGCGCGGCCGTGATTCTGGCGGACCCGATTTTCCAGGGGTTGGCGATCTCGTTGATGGCGGGCGAGATTGCGTCGCTGCTGGTCAGTCGCATGGCGGTGCCGGTGCTTTACTACATGGCCTACCGGCACGTGTATGAGAGGCCGGCTCCGGTGGACGCGTAGGCATCGCGGGAGAGCGACGGTCCGGAACGGTGGCCAACCTCACAGCTCGGGCAGCCACCGCAGGCGGGCTTCCAGTTCGTCGGGGGTCAGCCAGCGCAGATGCGGAGGCGAGGCTGCGCCACCCGTGACGGCAGCCCGTGGGGACGCAGAAGCGGGTTGCAGTTCGTACCAGGCTTGTCCGCTCAGGCGCTGGACGCGCACGGGGCTGCAGCGGCAAATGAGCGCGGTGATTCGGTTCTGGTGGGACACGTGCACGATCGGACCCATCGGCATCGGCGCGTCGTCGAATGTCTCCACCACCACGGCCCGCGGCGGGGAGGACAGAGGCATATCGGATTCTGCGGCAAAATGCCGCGGCGGGGTGGCCGGGCCGAACGACTGCCGGGCGGCTTCTTCCCAGTGACGCGCCACGAAGAGGCGTGAGGGCTGGTCTTCGGTCCCGGGCAATTCCCAGAGCACGGGCTGACCACGTGTGCCCAGGAGAATGCGAAAGGCCAGCCAGACCGTTGCGGGTCTCCCGGCGCCTTCCCGGCTGCGCGGGCCGGGGGATTGCCAGAAATAGATGAGCTGCGGCCAGGGACGTTGATGAATCGTCAGCGATTGTTCCTCGACCCAGAGGACGCGCGGCGGGTTCGGGGGCCGGCCTCGCGCGGGGTCCGTTTCCAACACCAGAAGTGGCGCGAACAGTCCCGGCAAACCGCCTTCATTGGAGGCTTCGACCGGCTTGACCAGCCAGGCTTCGGCGAAGGTTTGGCGGGCTTCCTGTCGCGCAGTTTCGCTCGGATCAGATCCGCCCAAGGGCGGTCGGGACGTCTGACATCCGGCCGCGCTGACGAGGAGGAGAAGGGCCGTGGCGGCGGCGGCGATCCGCATGGGGGCTCGGTTCGCGCTCCTCATGGGGCCTGGACGTAGCCGTGGGCGCGAAACCAGTCAATGGCTTCGGCGAAGGCTTCGCGCGGGGGTGTTTGGGGCAGTCCCAATTCCCGGATGGCCTTGGCCGGATTGAAAAACATTTTGTACCGGGCCATGCGGACGCCGGCCAGGGGAGCCCGCGGGGGTTGGCCGGTAAAACGAGAGCGCACCTCTTCTGCACAAGCGGCCAGGAAGGCCACCCACCAGGGAATGCGCCAACGGGGTGCGGGTAATCCCGTAAGTTCGGACAACACCTGCAAGGTTTGCCGCAGTGTCCAGTTGCCCTCCGCGTGCCCCAGGATGTAACGCTCGCCCACCCGGCCGCGCTCGGCGGCCAGGATGTGGCCCACGGCGACGTCGCGCACGTGAACCCAGTTCAGCCCCGTGTCCACGTAGGCGGGCAGCGCACGGTTCAGGAAATCGAGGATGATGCGGCCGGTCGGTGTGGGTTTGACGTCGCGGGGACCGATGGGCGCACTGGGATTGACTATCACCACGGGACTTCCGGCCCGGGCGAGTTGGAGGGCCAGTTGTTCCGCCTGCCATTTCGAGAGTTTGTAGGGGTTGCTCATTTGGCGGATGCTGACGGGGGTGCTCTCGTCGGACGGCACGATGGAACCGTGGCGCGGTCGGGGCAGACCGATGCACCCGACGGTGCTGGTGTAGACGATGCGTTCGCAGCCGGCCCGCGTGGCGGCCTCCAGCACGATGCGGGTGCCTTCGACGTTGGTGGTGAACATGGGTCGGTAGTCCCGCATCCAGAGGGCGTAGGTGGCGGCCACGTGAAAGCACCAGTGGCAGCCCTGGACGGCACGCGTGACGGCCTCGCGATCGGTCACGTCGCCTTCGACCAGCTCGCAAGCGGCGCCGTCCAGGCCCCTGCGGTTGCTGCGCGGGCGGACGAGGGCCCGCACGGTGTGGCCCCGCGCCAGCAGTTCGTGGACGAGGTTGGCACCGACGAACCCGGAAGCCCCTGTCACCAGGCATTTCATGCGATGGGCAGTGTGGCGCAAACGCCCCTGTGAGACCAGCCGGAGCCACCGGCGTGGACACGGCGGGGCGGTGTGGGGCTGGAACCGCCTCAGGCGTTGCTCTTGGAGGGCGGGACCTGGAGGGGGGCCCCGGGCTGGCCGGTGGCACCGTGAGTCGGAGAGACCGTGCCGGGAGCCAGGGGCGGCGGCAGGACAGCCCCACCCGGCTCGGTTTGCCGTGCGGGATCGAGCAGGGCGTCCAGCTGGCGTTCGTCCAACCCGGACAGTTCCAGGGCCACTTCGCGGACGGTGCGACCTTCTTCCTGGGCGATGCGCGCGATTTGTGTGGCTTTGTCGTGGCCCAGGACAGGGGCCAGAGGCGCGCAGAGGGCCAGGCTGCGCTCCAGGATCTCGGAACAACGCTGGCGGTCGGCCTCGATGCCGGCCACGCAATGTCGGGCGAAGGCCTGGGCGGCAGGGGCAAGCAGTTCGATGCTCAGGAGCAGGTTGTAGGCGGCCACGGAAATCATGGTGTTGAGCTGGAACTCTCCGAAGGTGCCGGCGGCGGTGACGGCGGCGTCGTTGCCAATGACCTGGATCCCGACCTTCAGGACCGTCTCGCAAAGGACGGGATTGATCTTGCCGGGCAGGGTGGCGGTGCCCGGGGTGGCGGCGGGCAGCTTGATCTCGCCCAGGCCGCTGCGGGGACTGGAGCCGAGCCAGCGGAGGTCATTGGCGATCTTGATCAGTGTCACGGCCACGCTCTTGAGCGCGCCGCTGGCCTCCACCAGGGCATCGAGGTTGGACTGGGCATAGAAGTGATTGTGCGCCTCTTCCAGGGCCAGTCCGGTCTCGCTGGCGATCCCGGCGATGGTCAAACGAGCGAACTCGGGATGGGTGTTGAATCCAGTGCCCACGGCGGTGCCGCCCAACGGCAAGGCTCCCAGGCTTTCCTCCACGTTCCAGAGGCGATCCACGGCGTGTTCCACTTGCGCGGCGTACCCGCTGAATTCCTGGCCCAGCCGGATGGGGGCGGCGTCCTGCAGATGGGTGCGCGCGATCGTCAGGATGGGATGAAACTCCCGCGCCTTGCGATCCAGGACGGTGTGCAGCTCGTTCAAGGCCGGGATGACCTGATGGACAATGCCGTCCAGGGCGGCCATTTGGACGGCGGTGGGGATGACGTCGTTGCTGGACTGGCCGCAGTTCACGTGGTCGTTGGGGTGGACCAGTTTGTCCCCCAGTTTGCCACCCAGCAGTTCGGTGGCACGGTGGGCGATCACCTCGTTGGCGTTCATGTTGACCGAAGTGCCGGAGGCGGTCTGGAAAATATCCACCACGAATTGGTCGTCCCAGCGGCCCTGGATGACTTCCTGGGCGGCGTGTTGAATGGCCTGGGCGATGCGCTGGGGCAGGAGCCCCAGCCTTCCGTTGGTGATCGCCGCGTGTTTTTTGATCAAACCGAGGGCGCGAATAAAGGACCGTGGAAACCGCAGTCGGCTCACCGGAAAACAATGGAGGGCCCGGGCCGTGTGCGCGCCGTAGTAGGCATTGGCAGGAACCAACATTTCCCCGAGGGCATCCGTTTCCACCCGATACTCCGTGTCCATGCCCCGGACTTTAGCGGCTTCCGAGTCCCTGAGCGAGCCGAATCGGGCCGGACCGGTCTCTCCCCCGTGTTTTCACCGAATCCATCGAGGGGCCGAACGGGATCGCGCCTTCAGCGCGCCGTGGGTTTGTCCCTGCGGGGCGCGTGCACCTGCCCGGGGCAACGCCCCCGGGTGACCGGACTCTGCTTTTTCCCTGCCCTGAAGGGGCGCAAGTCGGTGTTAGTACGGCCGGCGTTCCCGACGGGATCGCCGGGTGGCACCCTCTCAAGGCGCGGGGCATTTTCACGGGACCGGGTTCTTGCGGCGTTGCCCCGGGCTGACGGAGTGGCCATGCGCCTCCGTGCCGCGGATGGGCCCCCGGGATCCGTCCACCGTGAAGGGCGCACATTTATTGAGCCGCCGATTCGAGGATTCGAGGGAAGCCCCGTGCCCTTCGCCCCGGGCCGATCCGTGTCGATGACGTTCGGATTTCTCCCGAGCTTTCGGAGGTTTTCAAACCGGAAACGCGCCGGCAGTTTGGGGCTCCGGGGGTTTGCTGTTTCTGGCCGGACCGGGATGTGGTACATGAACGGCGTGTATCTCGCATATTACGGGCTGAGCGAACCGCCGTTCGACCTGACGCCGAATCCGCGGTTTCTGTTTTACAGCGCGAAACACCGCGAGGCGTTCAATCATCTGCTGTACGGCATTCGCGAGCGCAAGGGGTTCGTGCAGTTGACGGGAGAAGTCGGGGCCGGCAAGACCACCCTTTGCCGGGCGCTGCTCGACCAGTTGGATTCCCGCCACTACTCGACGGCGCTGATTCTCAATCCCGTGCTGAGTCCGGATCAGTTGATGCGGGCCATTGCGACGGAGTTCGGGCTCGATGTACACGGGGGCGATCGACTGGACGCGCTGCAGGCGATCAATCGGCATTTGCTCGAACTGACGGCCCAGGGGCGGGAGGCCGTCCTTTTCCTTGATGAGGCGCAGGATTTGACGGACGAGCTGCTCGAGCAGGTGCGGCTCCTCTCCAACCTGGAAACGCAGGATCGCAAGTTGCTGCAGATCGTGCTGATGGGACAGCCGGAGCTGCGGGACCGCTTGAACGACCCGCGGCTGCGGCAACTGCGTCAGCGGATCACGGTGCGGTATCATCTTCGGCCGCTGACGCGGACCGAGGTGGCACGGTATGTACAGCATCGACTGACCGTGGCCGGAGCGAAAGGAACGCCCTACTTTACCCTGCCGGCCCTCTGGCGGGTGTATGCCTACAGCCGCGGCATTCCGCGCCTGGTCAACGCTGTTTGTGACAAGGCGCTGTTGGCCGGTTTTGTGTATCAGACGCACCGGATCGACCTCGCTTTGGTGGGACGGGCGATTCGAGAACTGGAAGGTCACATTCGCGCATGAGCCTGATTCACGATGCCCTGCGCCGGGCGCAGGCACAGCGTCCGGGCGGTGCCTCCGGAGCCCCGCCGGAGCCGTCGTGGCAGCCCGTGCCGCCACCGCCGCCGCGGCCGCGGCCCTGGGGCTGGGTGCTTTTGGGGATGGTGGCCGCGTTTGGAATTGTGCTGATCTGGGAGGGTTGGCGGGGGGAACGCTCCGACCCAGGACCGCCACGGCCCGATGGCACCGGCGAAACCGACGGAGCCCGGTTTGCCCCGACAACCGCGGCCAGTCCGAGCCCTGGGGACCGGGGATCGGGCGCGGTGTCGCGTCCAACCGGAGCCGGCGGGGTGGAGGTTTCGGGAGCGATTCCCGACTCCGGTGGAACCGGGCCCGGCGGAGCCGAACGGCCGGTTTCCGTGGAGGTGGCGGGTTCGGAACTTGCCGCGCCCACCAATGTCGGCACCGGGGCCGCAGCGGTTTCACTGCCCGAGGCCGTTTCCGTCCGCGACCTTCCGGGCACCTCTGCCATTCCCGCGCTGCGGCTGCAGGGGATTCTCTATCATCCGCAGCGGCCGCTGGCGGTGATCAATCAACGCACGGTGGGCCCCGGGAGCGAACTGGCCGGCTGGCGGGTGGAACGCATCGAGCCGGAGCGCGTCATTCTCGTCGGACACGGTCGGACCAACGTGTTGGAACTTCCCTGAAAGGAAGGGACGGTGCAGGCTGGGGCCGTATGAAGCTGTTGCAGAGTTACTTGGAACGGTCGCCCACCACGGCCCGGGTCATGCCGTTTTTCATCTTTTTGCTTTTGACCGCGGGGCAGGACTTTTTCGGCAGCGAAGGACGCTACTGGATGTACCTCTTCAAAACGCTGGTGGGCGCGTGGATGATCTGGGAAATGCGGCCCCTCGTGGCCGAGATGCGATGGGCCTTCAGCTGGGAGGCCGTGGTCGTTGGCGTCATCGTGTTCGTCCTCTGGGTGGGGCTGGATCCTTGGGTTCCCAAGAATCACCTGTTCTTCAAGCCGAGCGAGGGCGGATGGAATCCGCACGAGGTCTTTGGTCAGGATTCCTGGCAGGCGTGGGTGTGCATCGTGGGACGGATTCTGGGCTCGAGTCTGGTGGTGCCGCCGTTGGAGGAGGTGTTCTATCGGTCCTTTCTCTATCGGTGGTTTGTGCGGGTGGACTTCTGGAACCTTCCGCTGAACCATCGGCACGTGCTTTCCTGGGGGGTCACGTCCCTGGTGTTCGGCCTGGTGCATTATGAGTGGCTGGCGGGCATTTTGTGCGGCTTGTTGTATCAAGGGTTGGTGTTGCGCAAGAACCGGTTGGGGGATGCGATGACGGCCCACGCGATCACCAATTTCCTCCTGGGTTTGTGGGTGGTGAGTCGGGGCGCGTGGGGGTTCTGGTGAACGGTGCGGGCCCGGCCGGCAGTTCGATCGACCGGATGAATGGGTGCAATTCCTCCGGCACTCTGGATTTCGACGGGCCACCGGCCCCGGGCAGGTGGCCCACTCCGCCCTGTGTGCTTTACGAAGACGAGCACATTCTGGTGGTGCACAAGCCGACCGGCTGGAGCACGCACGCCCCGTCGCCATGGTCCGGGGAGGGTTTGTATGAGTGGCTGCGGCACCGCGAACCGCGGTGGGCGAACCTGGCCATTGTGCAGCGCCTGGACAAGGACACCAGTGGCGTGATGGTCTTTGGCAAAACGGCCGCGGCCAACCGGAGTCTCACCGAGCAATTCGTCGAGCATCGGGTTCGGAAGCGCTACGTGTTTTGGAGCCACCGGCGCCATGCCCGCCCGAGTGTGACGATTCGTTCGAGTTTGGTGCGTTCCGGTGCGCGCTATCTCAGTGAGCCGCCCCGGCCGGGTCAGCCGGTGGCCGAGACGCGGTTTGAATGGACGGAGCCCCCACTGCGGGTCTCCACACCCGCCTGGGCCGAAACGGCGCCGGGGTCGGACCTGGAGGTCTGGCCCGGAACCGCGTGGCCGGTGACGGGACGGACGCATCAGATCCGCGCACAGGCGGCCGCCGCGGGCTTTCCCATACTGGGAGACCGTCTCTACGGGGGGTTGCCGTGGCCGCGCCTGTGTCTGCACGCGGCGGGATTGGAGTTCCGCCATCCGGTTACGGATCGGCTCATGAAGTTCGAGGTGCCGGCGGATTTCTCGAGCTGGCCGGCCCTGGCATTGCGGCAAGCCTGCATCGAGCCCGTTCTGACGGACGCCTACCGGTTGGTGCATGGTGCGGCCGATGGCCGACCGGGTTGGTACGTGGACCGGTTGGGCCCTTACCTTTTGTGCCAGAGCGATCAGCCCGTCGCGGGAGAGCCGTGGCCCTGGCTGGCCGCCTCGGTGGGCGCTGCCGCCGTGTATCACAAGCTGCACCGGCGCCGGCTGGAGGGGCTGGGACCGGCAGAAGCCGCCCCGCGTCCGTGGTGGGGCCGGCCGGCCCCCTCGCGCTTCGTCATCCGCGAGAACGGACTGCGGTTCGAGCTCAGCTTCGAGGAGGGTTACTCGGTGGGACTGTTTCTGGACCAGCGCGACAATCGGCGGCGGATTCTGACGGGTCATGTGGCCGCGCATTTCCCGCTGTGGGGATCCGGCTCCGGCAGTCCGGAGGAGGCTCGGGAGGTTTTGAACACGTTTGCCTATACGTGCGGTTTTTCGGTGGCCGCGGCCCGCGCCGGGACGCGGGTGACCAGCGTGGATTTGTCGCGCAAGTATCTCGACTGGGGCCGACGCAATTTCGAGCTCAACGGGCTGGACCCGACGGGTCACGAGTTTGTGAATGGCGATGTGCGCGACTGGCTGCGTCGGTACCGGCGCCGGGGCCGGCGGTTTGATCTGGTGTTGCTGGATCCGCCGACGTTCTCGCGCTCCAAGACGGGGGGAGTGTTTCGTGTGGAGAAAGATCTGGCGGCGGTCGTAGCTGCCGCCGCCGGGTTGGTGAGGGCCGGGGGCGTGCTGTTCGTTTCTTCGAATGCGGCCCAATGGCCGGCCCAAGAATTTGTCGAAGCCGTCCGTGCGGGCGTGCAAGCCACGGGCCGGCCCATTCGGCAGGAGCACTATGTGTCGCAGCCTCCGGATTTTCCGGTGCATCCGGAGGAGCCGGCTTATTTGAAGTGCCTCTGGCTGCGCCTGGATTGAGCGAAAAGCCCGCCCGCGGGTTATGGGACGGCCCGCCCTTCTCCGGAGTGGATGAGGACAGACTTATTGCCGCTGTCGCAGGACCTGGTTCTCGTAGGCCCGCACCTCCTCCAACCAGGCTTCGCCCACGGGCACGCCCTGTTGGGCGCAATAGTAATCCCACACGGCGCCCCAGGGCAGGTGTTTGGCCTCCTCCATGAGGGCCAGGCGGCCCGTGTAATCGCCCGCGCGTTCCAGGGCCTGATACTGGGGCCACGGTTCCAGCAGCGCGAACAACAGGGCCCGTAACAGACTGCGTGCGCCGATCACCCAGGCCGCTACGCGGTTGATGCTGGCATCGAAGAAATCCAGCCCCAGGTGGGTGCGATCCAGGTACCGCCCCCGGACGAGCTCCTGGGCGATGGCCAGCAGGTCATCGTTCACGATGACGACGTGATCGCTGTCCCAGCGCACGCCGCGGCTGACGTGCAGCAGGATGCCCGGCACGTAGCACAGCACGGACGAGATTTTGTCCGCGAGACTTTCCGTGGGGTGATAGTGACCGGCGTCCAGGCAGAGCAACTTGCCCCGGCTGACGGCGTAGCCCAGGTAGAACTCGTGCATGCCGACGGTGTAGCTCTCGGCGCCGATTCCGAAGAGTTTGCCCTCCACGGCATCCAGGTTGTGCCGCGGGGACAACGGCTTGCGGAAGACCTCGTCGAGGGCCTCCAGGAGCCGCTCGCGCGGACCTCGTCGATCCGCGGGCAGGTCCTTCATCCCGTCGGGGATCCACACGTTGGTCACGGTGGGGGTGCCCAGCGCGCGGCCCATGGCCGCGCCGATTTCCCGACAGCGCTGGCAGTGCTCGATCCAGTATCGTCGGATCGACCGGTCCGGATGGGACAAGGTAAAGCCGTCTGCCGCCAGCGGGTGAGCGAAACAGGTCGGATTGAAATCGAGCCCGATGCCCAACTGGCGGGCCCAGTCGATCCAGCCCCGAAAGTGCCGGAGTTCAATCTCGTTCCGTTCCACCTTGCGTCCCCCGAACTCCCCGTAGATGGCGTGGAGATTGAATCGGTGGCGGCCCGGGATGAGGGAGAAGGCTTTCTCGGCATCGGCGCGCAATTCGTCCGGCGTGCGCGCCCGGCCGGGATACGCCCCCGTAACCGCCAGGCCTCCGCCGGGGGCGTCCGCGCCGCCCTCGAAACCGCGCACGTCATCTCCCTGCCAGCAGTGCAGAGAGACGCGCAACTGTGAAAGGGTCTTCAGGGCTTTTTCCGTATCCACGCCCAGGGCTGCATAACGTTCCCGGGCCAGCCGGTATGCCTGTTCGACGCGTTTCTTCGGTTTCATGAACGCATTCTTCCTCCAATCCGTCGCGGCTGTACGCGCTCGAGGGTCCCTGAGGCGCCGGGGGGCTGAACCCGCCCAACCCCTTGGGACCGGAATCGGACCGTTCGGGCACGGCACACCAACGTTCCCGTGCCCTTGGGCCAAAGCCAGCTCAAAGTTTGGACTCTCGGAACCCCGGAGCATTTCCGTTTTTGCGCCCCGAATTGAAGGGTCCCGAGGAAGGGTCGTTTGCCATCGGTTTTGCCCTCGCAAGACCTGAGGATCCGCCGGGCTTTCGAGGCTTTTCAGAGCCCGTAGTGCACCATGGGACGTCCGAGTGCCGGAGCCCGAGGGACCCACGCCCAAGAGACATGTGGCCCGGCCGGAGTTGTCCACAGTCCGCTGCCTTGTACGGTCCGGCTGGTTGAATGAGGAATCCTCCACACTCACCGAGGAGGAAAGACAGGGCCGGGCCCGGACGAGAACCCTCGGCGCGGCCGCAACACCGGTTGCGAGGGCGCGGTGTTGGCGCCTCTTCTGGGAGCAAGGTGGAGAACCGGGGCCCGTGCGATGGCAGCGGGAGATTCGGCTCGTCACTCGTTGAGCCCGGATCGGGGAAGGCGTCCAGACCGTCCACCGGCCGGCGGATTGCAAGCTGGTGTCCCGGGCACCCAGAGCTCGGAACCATGCACGAAACGTGCGACTGAACAGCGGCCCCATAGGTGGACGGCTGGCGGGATTTCTCCGGGGCCCGAGTTGCAAGACGCTCGCATCAGGGACATGCATTGCAGGTATGCGATGGCTTTGGTGCTGGGTTGGCTTGTGGACCGCAAGCGCCCTCGGCGGCGGCGCGGCGTCGGTGCGCTTCGAAGCGCAAACCGTGGACGATGCGATTCGCATCGGCTACGGCGTGGCGATCGCGGATGTGGACGCGGATGGGCGACCGGACCTGATCGTGGCCGATCAGCACAGGGTGCTTTGGTATCGGAACCCGGATTGGACACGACACGTGATGGCGGAGCGTTTGACGGAGCGGGATCACGTGTGTGTTGCGGCGGCCGACCTGGACGGGGACGGTCGGGCCGAGGTGGTGGCCGGTGCGGGCTGGAATCCGTCGGACACGGTGGGCGCGGGAGCGCTGTTCTGGCTGGAGGCCGGGGCGGAGCGGACCGGTCCGTGGCGGCCGCATCCGTTGCCGGCCGAACCGACGCTGCATCGGATTCGGTGGGCGCGCGACGAACAGGGGCGACAGACTCTCGTCAGCCTGCCCTTGCACGGCCGGGGCAACGATCCGCGCAGCGGGGTCGGCGCGGGGGTTCGGGTGCACCGGTACACGCCGTCCGGTCCCGGCTCAGGAGGTTGGTCGCGGGTCCTGTTGTTCGAAGCGCTCAACAAGACGCACAACTTCGATGTGGTCGCCTGGGATGCCGATCCGCCGGATGAACTGGTCGTGGCCTCGCGTCAGGGACTGTATCTCTGGGATCCGGCTCCGGGGCAACCATCCACGCTGACGCTCCTGGCCACGAATGACCTGGGTGGCATGGGCGAGGTTCGCGTCGGCCATGGGGCGGATGGCAGCCGCTTCCTGGCGGCGGTGGAGCCCATGCATGGTCATTGTTTGAGCGCGTACCGGTGGGCGAACGACCGCTGGGTCCGGACGGTACTCACCACGAACCTGGTGGAGGGGCACGCACTGGCGGCGGCGGATTTTTTGGGATTGGGGAACGACCAGATTGCCGTGGGGTGGCGGGGTCGGCCGGGTCCGGATTCGACCGTCGGCGTGGCCTTGTGGGTATCGCGCGACGCTCGGGGCCGCCAGTGGGAGATGATCCTCCTGGACGATCGAATGGCCTGCGAAGATTTGGCGGCGGCAGATTTGGACGGGGACGGCGACGTTGACCTGGTGGCCACGGGTCGGGCCACGCGGAACGTGAAGGTTTATTGGAACCGTCGTCGGTGAGACAGCGGTTGGAAGGGCGGATTCCATGCCCCGAGCGTGGCGGGGTGTTCGGGTAGCAGCCATTCAGCCAGCTCCGCCCAGGAACGGACCACGCGTTGGACGGCAGGGTTGTCCGGGACGGAACGCCCCTCCGGATTGAACCAGCAGGTGTGCACGCCGAAGGCGGCGGCGCCCGCGACGTCGGCGTTCCAATTGTCCCCGATCATGAGCACGCGTTGGAGGGGCGGTCGGCCGGACTGTTCCCAGGCGATTTGGTAGAAGGTCCGGCTTGGCTTGGCGGCGCCGATTTCCTCGGAGATCAGGACCACGTCGAAGCAGATCAAGAGTCCGGCCCGTTCCAAGCGGGGCTGCTGGACGCGCAGCAGTCCGTTCGTAAGAAGGCCGAGTCGGTATCGGCTCCGGAGCCGCGGCAGGAAGGTCTCGCACCCCGGCCACAGCATGTGCATGCGGGCGAGGGCCTCCAGGTAGCGTTCCCCGAACTCGGCGCCGTTGCCCGGCAGTTGGGCGGCGGACAGAAAACGTTCGAAACGCAGGGTTTTAAGTTCCGCCGCGGAGATCTCCGATCGTTCCAATGCCGCCCAGAGTTCCTGGTTGATCGCGCGGTAGGTTTTCAACAGCCCCGGCGTGAGCGAGTGACCGAAGCTGCGAAGGGCGCAGGCCAGTGCCTCTTGCTCGGCTCGGTCGTAATCGAAAACCACGCCGTCGGCATCGAACCACAACCACTCGTAGGGGATCTCGGTTGCGTTTCCCATCGCCTCCCTCAGGCAAGCGGTTCCGCAGTCCGTGGGCAATACGCATCAAGGGTGGGATGGGGTGGCCCGGAAAGGCTGCCGTGCGGGTTATGGCCCTGCAGGGGGATGTGGAAACGTGCGCCGCGGATCAATGGGCGAGGGCACTTCCCGTCGGGTGAGAGGTTCTGGCCGTCGGAGATGTTTAAGGAGACCCGGGCCAAGCGGGCTGGGCCCAGGTTTGGATCCCGGGATTGGAGGATCTCCAGAGACTTTGCCATTCTTTCCCATGGCTGGAATGGCCGGGCTTGGAGAAGCGGTATCGGCTGGTGGCCATGGCCGAGAAGTCGGCCGGGCTGGGGAAGGTTTTGCGCGGTCGGCCAACTCGTTTTCGAGGAGGCGGTGGACGGTTTGGACGTTGCTCTGCCGAGGGGAGCATATGGGTGGGATGGAACGGTGCCGGGAGCCCGAGGTGCGAACGGTGGCGGGCAAGCCGCACCGCTGCAAGTTTTCGGGGAGTTCACTGCCGCTGTTGGTTTGCCACACGTTTGCCGGGGTGGTGGTGTCGGGTTCATCTGCGCACGGTATTGGGGGAGCAACCGGAATGACGTGCGGCGGTTTCATGGCCGTGGGGCGGGCGCAGGCGACGAACCACTGCCAGAGCCAGTGGCGGTGGCGCGCGGCCAAGCAGAGCGCAGAGCAGGTTCCGTGCACGCAAGGAAGATGTCCGGGGTGCTTTGCGGCGCCGACGCCACCCCTGCAGGAGATGTTCTTTGCGGCCGGGGGGCTGGTAACCTCGAGGTTTCCGACCGGGAGCACAACGTATCCAGGCCTTCCCAAAGAATCTGCGAGATTCTCCTTGACCCCGCCTGCCCAACCGCGTCAGGGTGCCCGCGTGGCCTCAACTGCTACGCGAACTGCCACGCTCTCTTGTGAGACAGGAGCGGGGCGTAGAAGCGTGAACGCAAGCACCGATCGGAAACTGGAACCCTCTACAAACAAGCCGAAAGGGTGGTCTGCGCCCGCTGTCAGTTGGGGTGGGCTGAAGGTGGATTGGGGTTGAGGGGAAATGTGGGGTCGGGGTGGCGCCAGCCAGACCAGCGCTGGAAATCGGGGGCCGGGCGTGCGGGTTGCAACAGCGGCCCGGCCGAAACCGGATAACAACTCCGGCCCTGTGGCCTGAAGCGACGGTTGATCCCGGCTTTGATGTTCTGCGGCAGCGCGCCCGAATTGGCCGTGAGAGGCGAGGCGCCGCGCCCCCAGGGGATCGGAAGGCGGGCCCGGACTTGACGCCAAACCTCGAGTTCCCCGCGGCTGTTCCCGCGGCAGGGGGACAAGGCATGGAACTCTGTGAGGCGCCGCTGAGGCAGAGGATTGCTACGAAGGGCCTTGCGGTTCGCCAGGCTGTCGGCCTGCCAGACCGGGCACAAGGGCCGGTGGAATGGCTCCTGGTCGGGAACGGTGAGAGCTCATCCCGCGCGGGCAATGGGGCAGCGGTCCCACACGCAGCAGCGGTGCGGGGAATCCCATGGACGCAGCCGTTCCCACTCTCCAGCGAGGTTGCTCCACCATCCGTAAAGTGCTGGAACAAAGAGCCGGTCGGCCAGCAGTTGGAAACAACGACCGGAGAGCCTCAAAGGCTCGATGAAGACCAGCTGGTGCTTGTTGTGCCGGCGCAGATCCGGGGAGCCGCCGGCCTGATGGCGGCGCCAGGGGCTGGTGTCAGGCTGACTCTGGTGAATCACGCAATCGGGAACCCGGGGGCGCCAGCCACGGGGTTGGGCTTTGGCCCGGATGGAATCCAGTTGGCTGATCGGGGCCGGGACGCTCATCGAACGACCCGGGGGTGGCGGGCCTTTGTCTTGTTCCCACAGCAGGCGGGTGTCGGGGTATTGTATGCAACCCCTGACCTGCCCCGGACCGTGGCGGGTGCCGACCCGGCGGAAGAGATCGCAGGCAGCAGAGCGCTGGTTCTGGTCGGTGGCCGCCGCGCTCATTTCCTGTTCCGCGGCCGGAGAAAGCGCGCGGGTGACGTTGTGACGGAGCCGGACTTTGGAGAACGTAAGCAACCGGAAGCTTTGTACCGCACCGCTTGTGCCTGCCGCGCCACCAGCCCGAAGGGGGTGACCCCGTGAACGGGGCGCCCATGCCGGGCCCGAAAGCCCGGGCAGTGTTGGACCGGCCAGAGCTCCTGCAGCGGGGCGGGGCCGCAGGCATACATCGCTCATCCTGCGACAAGGGTGGCCTCCGGAATGCTCCGGCTGAAGTCATCGACCTTTTGAAAGTCGCCGGTTATGCCGACCGTGCCACAAACGAAGGTGGCGGAACGAACCCTCCCTTGAGCAGGCGTAACTACAAGGACCAATCTGGGTGAGCCTTCACCTTTTTCCCGCAACTGGCGATCAGCAAACACCAAACAGAAAGGAGACAGACAATGATGATCACGAAACCCGTGCGCCGACTGTTCGCGGCCCTCGTAGGTGCGGTATTGTCCACGTTTGTGGCGACAGCGGCCGATCTCTCCACGCCCGTGCCCGAGGCCGATGTTACCCTGGGGAAGATAAAGACCATCTTTGAGACCGCCCTGATGAAGGCCGAGTTCGACGAGGATGGTGACCTGAAGATCGAGGAAAACGGTGTCAAGACCTTTGTCCGGGTCAACAAGGAAAAAAAGTTGATTACATTTTTCTCCCTGTGGCGCCTAAAGGCCGGCGTACCGGAGGCAAAGAAGCTTGAGTTTGTCAATACGCTCAATAATCGCCTGATCTGCGTGCGCTTCTCCATGCTGAAGCCCACCACGCTTTGTTGCGACTATCAATTTCTTTACGAAGGGGGAATCACTCCATACGCCATCCTGAACAGCTACCGGATGTTCATGAAGGTCACCACGGGCGCTGTATCCGCACACGACCCTGACGACATCATCGGGTCTGACTGACAGGCCAGAAGAGTGCACGGTGCCGAGGAGCGAAGGGCCCCTCCGAGGTTCGCCCTCGCGGGAGGCGCAACGCTCGACCTTTGGTATTCGGCCATCCCGCGGCCGCTGCGCGGACCCCGCGATCATGGGGCGTGTCCCTTGTGCCGGGTTGCGGAGGTCGGGGAAAAGGCGACCTTCAAGGAGACGAAATAAGGGTCCTGGCCGTCGCCAGCCGTCTTCAGAGCGGCAGCCCTTCCGGCAGTTCTGGATGAACCTGACCGTGGAGCAGAGCCATCGCCGGGCTCCGGCCCGGCTAAAGGATCATGGATGGTGAGGTCGGCGAACGACCCATGGCAGTGATCCGTCACAATGTGCCTGCCAAAACGGAGCCGGGCCACTAACCTCCTGGCTTTGCAGTCCGGTACGCCCTGTGGCTCGGTGCTGCTCTGGAGCGGGGCGTCGCCCGGGCTTTCCCCGCAGAGGGGGCAGCTCGGATTGCCGGCGTCTTCGTCCCTGGCCGATTGCACTTTTGCCGCAGCCGCGCTGTCGTTGCGGACGAAGGGCTTCAGGCTTGCCCACGACTCGTTGAGCAGGCTGCTGACGGTGGAGTAGTCATCGCGGGTCTGGCCCGTTGGGTGCGACGGCTTGTGGCCCTTAGCAGAGAAGAGCCCGGCCACGTCGGAGGAAGGCACGCGATGGCAGCTCTTGGCCGGGGAGCTGGGATCAGAGCTGCCCTCGCTGAACACGCAGTCCGGGACCCAGAGCCAGAGCAGGTTGTAGTCGATCGGCTCGCACCAGGACGCCTTGTTCGGCCGCCGTCGAGAGGGCTCCACCGGCGGGTCTTCAGCAGTTGCTCGGCGGGGGCAGGGCCGACCCTTCCGCTCGTCCGGCTTGTCCAACAGGGGCGAGCGTTCCTTGAGGCTCACGTCCACGCGGCGCTTGATGGCGCGCAATGGGTGATTCGCCCCTGCTGCGGCGTTGAGGTTCGGGACACCGAAGAGTTCGGGCTGGATCCTGGGGGCACCCATACCTGTTTGATGGCGCCTCCGGGCATGGGGGTCCACTTCTCGTGCGACTTATTCAACCACCTGCCCGGGGCGGGGACGACGGACCCGCTGCACGGCGTTGCGATCCTCGAACCCTGGCGGCGGGACCTGCCTCGTTGGAAGACACCGCCTGTGCGTCGGTGCTTCGGCCATCCAAGGGGGCGGGGCAGCGCAGGTGGGAAGGGGCGTTGCGGAGGCAGGGGCGCCCCTCCCGTGCGCCCCGAAGCCCCCGAACCGGTTGCCGGGGGAAGGGGCACTCCGGAGTCGGGAGGCAGACCTGCTCGTCCGACGGGCCCCACTTTTTCCTGCCCACAGGGACCGGGGGTTGGGTATGCTGGACCCGGGCTATGCACATTCAGGAGCATCGCAAAGCCATTGACCGGATCGACCAGCAGATCGTCCGGTTGCTGAACGAGCGGACGCGGCACGTGCTGGCCATTGGCGAGCTGAAACGCCGGGCCGGCCAGGAGGTGTACGCCCCGCATCGGGAGCAGGCGGTGTTGCAACGGGTCTGTCGGCTGAACAAAGGGCCCATCACCAACGAGCAACTGCGGGCGATCTACCGGGAGATCATGTCCAGTGCGCTGGCGCTGGAGAAGACGTTGATCGTGGCCTACCTCGGACCGGAGGCGACCTTTACGCATCAGGCCGCCATTCAACGGTTCGGCTCGAGTCTGAAGTACGTGCCGTTGAAGACCATTGCCGATGTCTTCCACGAGGTGAGCAAGGGCCGGGCGGACTATGGTGTGGTGCCGGTCGAGAACTCGACCGAGGGCGTGGTGACGCACACGCTGGACATGTTTGTGGACAGCGACCTCAAGATCGTGTCGCAGATCGTGCTGCCCATTCAGCATTGCCTGCTCAGTCGCTATCCGAAATCGAAGATCCGCAAACTGTTCGCCCATCCCCAGTCGCTGGGCCAGTGCCGCGCTTGGGTGCAGGCCAACCTGCCCAAGGTGGAGATCATCGAAACGTCCTCCAACGCCCGGTCGGCGGAGCTGGCCCGGCAAACGCGGTATGCGGCGGCCATTGCCGGCGTGTTGGCGGCGGAAAAATACCGGCTGCCGATTCTGGAGTACGACATCCAGGACAACGCCACCAACGCCACGCGGTTTCTGGTGTTGGGCCGGCAGACGACGCCGCCGACGGGGAACGATCGCACCAGTCTGATGATCAGCGTCACGCACAAGGTGGGCGCGTTGCACAGTGCGCTGGCGGCGTTTCGCCGCTGCCGCATCAACATGACCAAGATCGAGTCGCGCCCCAGCCGGCGGAAGGCCTGGGAGTATTTCTTCTTCATCGACGTCGAGGGCCATGCCGAGGAACCGCGACTGGCGCGGGCCCTGAAGCTGCTGGCGGATCATTGCAACTTCGTGAAGGTGCTCGGGTCGTATCCCAACACGGAGTAGGGAATTCCGCGGCGCCGCGCGAAGGCCGTGCCGGGCTTCGCCGGTTTGCGGGAAACGGTTTGACCGTGGCCCTCCGCGCCGCCGGCACCGGGAATGCACGGCGCGCGAGCGTTTGCCCCGCCCGGCGGTTTCGAAAAACTCGCAGATCCCGCGGTTGTCCCCGGCACGGGGCCTGCGCTCGGCGGGAATCAGAGCCCGGTGGGTTCTTGAATCGAGGGTGCGGGCGCTGGGCGGGCGTCGGCGACCGGGAAGGCCGCCTTCGGATGGGTGAACACGCCCGGTGACCCGGGAGGAGCGTGGGTCGCGCAGCCTGCCCGCGCCGGAAGGTTTCCGTGTGTGCGGTGGGTCGTTCTCGCGGCACTGCGCAGCGGACGCGGCTCAATCGCGGGCGTTCGCCGCATCCATGGGGCTCGATTCTCCACTTTGCACGGATGCCCAGGAGCACGTAGCGTGGTCCGATGATGTTTGCGTCGCGAGAGGAAGCGGGACAGAGGCTGGCGGAGTTGCTGGCCGCACGGGGGCTGGAGCCGGACTGGGTGCTGGGACTGCCGCGGGGTGGTGTGGTGGTGGCCGCGCCGGTGGCAGAACGCTTGGGGGTGCCGCTGGACACGTGGGTGGTGCGGAAAATCGGGCATCCGGCGAACCCGGAGTTTGCATTGGGGGCCTTGGCGGAGCCGGATGTGTTGTGGTTGGACCGGACCCTGGTGGGACTGGACCCGGCGTTGCATCGGGCCCTGGCCGGGGTGGTGCGTGAGGAACAGCGTCGCCTGGAGGAGTACCGACAGCGTTGGCATCCGTACGGGGTGCCGGCCCTGCGGCGGCGTCGGGTGCTCTTGGTGGACGACGGCTTTGCCACGGGGGCGACCGCGTATGCGGCGGCCCTGGCGGTGCGCAAGCAGGACGCGGAGCAGGTGATTCTGGCGGCGCCGGTGGCCGCTCCGGACACGGTGGAGCGCCTGGGTCGGGTGGTCGACCAGGTGCATGTGCTGTGGCAGGATCCCGCATTTGCCGCGGTGGGGCAGTATTATCAGTCCTTCGAGCCTCCGGGGGAAGAAGAGGTGCTCGACTTGTTGCGGCGACTGGGGCAACGGTGAGGCGATTCTCATGCCGGAGCTGCCCGAGGTGGAAGTGCTGGTGCGGTTTCTGCAGCCCTGTTTGGTGGGCTCGTGGATCCGCCGGTGTCAGGTGCTCCGGGCGCGGGCGGTGCGGCCGGCGGCCCCGGAGGAGGTGGCCCGACGCCTGCGAGGAAAGCGCGTGGCGCGGGTGGGACGTCGCGCCAAGTACATCGTGATGGACTTGACCACCGAGGACAGCAAACCGGCGGGCCGGGTGCTTTTGCATTTGGGGATGTCCGGACGGGTTTGGGTGGAGGCGGCGGGTGGTCCGTTGCCTCTCCATGCCGCGATGGTCTGGGAGCTGGACGGAGACCGGCGTCTGGTGTTTTCGGATCCGCGGGGGTTCGGCCGGTGCGGTTTGGACGAGTCGGTGTTGACGCGTCTCGGTCCGGAGCCGTTGGATCGAACCTTCAACGGGCGGCAGTTGCGCCTGCGGTTGGGCGAGTCGCGGCAGGCTGTGAAAGTGCGGCTGTTGGATCAGGCCGTGGTGGCCGGGTTGGGGAACATTTACGTCAGCGAGAGTTTGTGGGTGGCGCGGATTTCACCCTTTCGGTCCGCCCGAGACTTGACCGAGCGGGAATGTGGGCGGCTGGCCTCCGCGATCCGGCGGGTGTTGCAGCGGGCGATCCGGTTGGGGAGCACGGTGCCGTTGGATTGGGCCCGGGGTCGGGGTGACCGGTTGTTTTACTTCGGGCGGGCCGAGGGGAGTGCGGTCGCGGTGCAGGAGCGGTTCGCGGTGTACGATCGGGAGGGGCAACCCTGTCGGCGGTGTGGCGGGGCGATTCGGCGGGCCGTTCAAGGAGGGCGAAGCTCGTATTATTGCCCGCACTGTCAGGTCTGAGGAGGCGCGACAGTTGGGGGAGCGGAGCAGGCTTCGGTTTCCGGCTCCACGGCCGGACGGGGCTTGGCCAGGCCGAGCAGTTCGGCCCGGTGTTGGATGAACTGTGCCAGGACGCTGACAGCGATCTCGTGAACGCCGATGGCGTGGATGGGCAAACCCACGGGACAAACGACGCGGTCCAGTTGTTCCGGAGTGGCAAGCTTTTGACGGAGGAACTGCTCGCGGATGAGCCGGGCCTTGCGGCGGCTGCCGATCATGCCAAGGAAGGCGAAGGGCTGGTGGATCCATTCGGACAGCACGAGGGCATCATGTTGGTGGCCGCGGGTGACGATGAGACCGAAGGTGGGCACCTGCGGCAGGGGACGGCTGAGCAGTTCATGCCAGGGGCCGACTTCCAGGCGGGTGGCGGGCGGAAAGAAATCGTAATTGGCCAGGCCGGGCCGGTCGTCGAATACGGTCACCGTGAAATCCAGCTGGAGCGCCAAGGGGGCCACGGCCTGGGCCACATGGCCGGAGCCGGCGATCCAGAGGGCACACGGCGGGCTGACGGTTTCCTGGTAGAGCCAGGATCCTCCTGCTGCGTCGATGCGCTGGATCGAGAAGTCCTGGCGAACGCCCCACCGGACGGGGGTGGAAGTCTGGGCCAGCTCGGCCCACAAAGGGCCGGCCTGGCTGGCATGGGGCAGGATCAGGCCGAAGACACGGCCGCCGCAGATCAGGCCGTCGTCCCAACCGAAGTCATGGTCAAGGAGCAGGTCGAAGGTGTCGGGCTGACCGGTCTGAAGGGCGCGGCGCGCCCGGGCGTGGACTTCGGCTTCGAGGCAGCCGCCTCCGAGGGTGCCGATGATGCGGCCGTCGGGGAGGAAGAGGGCCTTGGCGCCGGTGCGTTGAGGGCTGGAACCCTTCACGCCGGCGATGAGGCCGAGCACGAAGGGTTGGCCGGCGGCGGAGAGCCGCGCCATTTCCTCGTAAATGCGTCGGGTGCTCATGGGGGGAATCGCAGGGGCGCAGGCGCGGGGTTAGAACAGGGTGTTGACCAGCATGCTGACGACGCTGAGGGGACCCTGGTCTTCGAGACCTTCGGTCGCCTTGTCGAGCTTCTGCAGGGTGAGGCGCGCGTTTTTGTAGAGGGCTTCGTCGTTGACGAGTTTCCCGACCGAGCCGTCCCCACGGTTGATCTTTTGCAGGATCTCCCGGAGTTGGACCACGGCGTTGGTGGTTTCCTGGAACAGGCTGGGATCGGTGACGAGTCGGCCCAGGGTGCCCTGGCCGGCGCGGACGTCGAGAACGATTTGACGGGCATCCTGAAGGGTGGTCTGGACCGTGGCCACGGTGTGGTTGAGATTGGAAACGGTCTCGAGCGCAGTATTGTGGAGGGTGTCTTCCATCACGAGCCGGCCCAAGGTGCCCTGGCCGGAGCGGACCTGGGCGGTGATGGACTTGAGGTTGGTGAAGGTTTCGCTCAACACGCCGCTGTTCTGGCGGACGAAATCGGTCAGCGGGCCAAGGAGGTTGTCGATGCGGTCGCCGGTGAAGCTCCGGGTGAGGTTTTCGACCCCGCTGGCCACGTTGTCGAGCCGGGCCATGAGGGCGGCGAAGTCGGGTTGCTCGGCCGTCTTAAGGATGGTGCCGTCCGCGGCCCGAGGGGCTTCGGGCCGCCCAAAATCCAGGGAGACGTAATTCTGGCCCATGAGCCCGGTGAACTTGATGGTGGCGACGCACTCGGTGTTCACCGGATGATCCGGACGCAGCTTCATGGTCACGCGGACCCGGTCGCCTTCGAGTTGGATGGCTTCGACGCGGCCGATTTCGACGCCGGCCATTTTGACGCGGTCTCCCACCTTGAGTTCGAGGGCGTTTTGGAAGAGGGCATGAATCCGCGGTCCTTTGCGGAAACGTTCGACGCCGCCGGCCATTTCCATGACCAGGACGCCGGCCACGATGGCCAGGGCCACGAACATGCCCAATCGAGTTTCCAGCGAGTCTTTCATGGTGCGACCTCCTGCGGTTGACGATGAGCACGGGCCTGCAGAAAGCGTTGCAACAAAGGGTCGGGATGGGCCCGGAGCTGATCCGGCTTCTCCAGGGCCACCAGACGGCCGTCGTGGAGGAACCCAATCCGGTCGGCCACTTGAAATGCCAGGGCGCTGTCGTGAGTCACGACGATGGAAGTGACGCCGATCCGGTCTCTGAGGCTCAGGATTTCTTCGGCGATCACCTGGGCGGACAGTGGATCCAACTCACTGGTGGGCTCGTCATACAAAATGAGCTGAGGTTCCATGACCAGGGCGCGCGCGATCGCCACCCGTTTGCGCATCCCGCCGGACAGTTGGCCGGGGAGCTTGTCCTCGGTGCCCTCCAACCCCACCAGGGCAAGCTTTTCCGACACGATGCGGCGGATTTCCTCCGGCGGCCGGAGCCGGTGTTCGGCCAGATAGAGCCCGACGTTTTCCGCCACGGTGAGTGAGTTCAAGAGGGCCGCCGATTGAAAGACCATGGCCAGGCGGTACCGATCCAGCACGTCGGAGCCCTGCACCGACTGGCCATTGAGCCGGATCTCGCCCTCGTCCGGCTGTTCCAACCCGATGATGTGCCGCAGCAGGACACTTTTGCCGCTGCCGCTGGGGCCCATGATCACCAGTACCTCGCCCGGCGCCACCGCAAAGCTGATGCCGCGCAGCACCTCCTGCGTGCCGTACCGCTTGCGAAGATTCCGCACTTCGACGGCCAGACCGGGAACGGAGGCGGACGAGGGGGCGTTCATGAGAGCAACAGCCGGGTGAGGATGTAATCCGAAATGACGATCAGGACGATGGAATTGACCACCGCCTTGGTCACGGACCGACCGATGCCGCGCGGGCCGCCCCGCGTGGTCAGACCCTGGTGACAGCAAACCGTGCCGACAATTAGGGCAAAGATGAGGCTCTTGAACAGGCCGTTGGCCACGTCTTCCAATGCGACGACGTCGCGCAGGTTCTCGAAGAACGCCTGGAAACCGATGGCGATGCGCTCGTTGTACGCAGCCACCAGGGCCCCCCCAAACCAGCCGACCATGATGGCAACGAGCACCAACAAGGGCAGCGCCACGGCCAGGGCCACCAGCCGGGGCAGGACCAGAAAATGGACCGGGTCAATCCGCATGGTTCGTAACGCATCGATTTCCTGATATACCTGCATGGACCCGATTTCCGCGGCCATGGCGGAGCCGTTTCGGCCGGCGATCAGGATGGCCATCATCACCGGAGCCAGTTCCTTGCAAATGGAAATCCCCACGATCCCGCCCAGCGCCGCGCCCAGCGCACGGTCCACCAGCACCGGGCCGGTCTGCAGGGCCACCACGGCGCCGATGAAAAAGGACAAGACGCAGACCATCAACAGGCTGGCGTTGCCGATGTCGTAAAACTGTTCGAACACCTTCCGGCGCTGCCGCCACACCAGGGGCAACGCACGCACCGTGCGCCCGAACAACAGAATCATTTCGCCCAGGTTCTGAAACATGCTCGTCGTCGGAATGCGTGCTTCACTCCGAGGCTGTTCCGCCCTTCCCGGGCCCGCCGGAGACCGCATCCGCCTGCACTGCGGCCGCTCCGGCTGCGCCCGGGCCTTGCAAGGGTAACCCGAGCAGGCGCAAACGCCAACTGCCACCGCGGGATTCGTGTTGCACCAGCCCGAAGAGCAGGGAGCACTTCTGCCCCTCGGGGTCCCGTTCACTGCGGAACAGGTTCCACAACAGCGACCGACTGGAGCGGCCGGTGGCGGGATCCCGCTCCATGCGCCAGAGCGACCACAGCGGGCTGTAATTGCGTTCGATGCCCCGGTTGGCGGGCAGAATCGGTTCCAAAGGGGCCAGCACCTGCAGTCGGGCTTTGCCATCGGGCTCCTGGCGATACGTCCCCAGGGGCCAGAGATCCCGCCGCAGGCGCACCGTCCCGTCGCGGGGATCTTCGCGAAGGTCCCGGTACAGAAACAGCCCGACGCGTCTGTCGTGCCGCAGCAGATCGGGGGACTCGCTGCGTCGGCTTTGCCACAAGGGCCACAAACAAAACTGGCGCTGTTGGTTGGTGGTGACAGTGAGCCCGTAGAACGGCCAGAACCGATGCGTCGAGCGATGGGGGCCATGGCCCCGGACCACGAACGGCCAGGGAACGGCCGTTTCCTGATATCCGGTGAGGCTGTTGGTGCTGCGGGTCAGGCCCAGGGGCCAGCCCCACGAAGTGGACTGGAAGTGAGGTCCGCGGGTTGTGGCGTAAAACGGCACGATTGCCCTCTGGTGCAAAGGGCGGTCGGTCCCCAGCCCGGTTCGATGATCCACATAGAACGGCCACAGCACGAACCGCTTCGAGTGCCCGGCCACAAGCTCTTCTTCGCCCCAAAGATTGGTCCGCCAGGTGACCTGCTTTTCCTCGCGGCCGTACAGCGGCCAGAATTGCCAACCCTGCAGGCCCTCGCCATGGCGGGTGTGGAACAGCGGATAAAGCCAGTTCTCTGTGACCACATCCCGTTTGCGGGTGCGACTCCAGAGCGGAAAAAGGACCACATCGATCTCGTCGCGGAACAATCGGCGTTCCAAGTGACCGTAAAGCGGCAGCACGGCAAAGGTGTCCCGTTCGGGATCCTCGGACCGTTGCCAGAAGAGCACCGGAAACAACGTGAACCGGTCGGTGCGCCGATCTTGTTGGTCGGCGCCGCCGCTGCTGCTGAGCAATTGCAGGAATTGCCACCGATATTCCGGGCCGGACCGGTCATACGTGAACAGCGGGTAGAACACATCCACCGAGATCCGGTCCACCTCCGGATGACGCTCCATGGAAAGCAACGGATGGACGGCCCAGCGGCGTTGCCCAGGTTGGCGCTCCCAACTGAACAAGGGCCCCAGGGCTTCGGTCCGCTGCCCCTCGTGCAAGGTCAGGGGGAAATCATCCAGGAGCGGACCACCGTCCCGGGCGGACGCCAGTCCGGCCAGGCAAACAGCGGCGCTCACCGCGACGAGGTGGATCCTGCCCTGGTGGGTCGTGCGCACTCCGCCGCGTCAATTAACGGACCGTCCCTTGTGCGTCAAGCCACCGGCGTGGAACCCTCCCGCCTTCTCCGTGTCCGACGCAGTGCCGGACAAGGGTGGAACCACACACGTTCACTGAACCTGACGCACCTGAAAGACGCCGGGAGCGAGCTCCGGACCGGGCGACCCAGCCCGGCAACGAAGGCTGCGCAGTGGGAGTGCGACCTGCGCTCGTTGGGCCCGGGCGAGGCGAACCGCCCAAATCGTGAAGCGGCGAAGCGCTCCCCGGGGCGGCTCGACCAGCCCCGGCTGGCCGTGCAGGCCTCTGCAAGCTGTGCCTGCTTCCCCGTGAATCCGGTGGCGTGCGAGTCGTCTGCTGAGGAAGCTCGAGTCCGGTGATTGCGGTGAAGCTGGGCTGACACGGGCTGGTCCGGCCGGCGCGCCCCACTCCACGGCCCGGGTCTCTCGAGGTCACGGCCCGGGTTGCCCGGTCAAGAAGGTTGTCGCCGATGCGGTTGCCGGGGGTGGGTTCGGTCGCGTGGCGCGCGGGAGCGAGGCAGATCTGACAAATCTTTTGGGACCTTGTTCTGCTGGCATTAGCGCCGCGCATGGGATTCAGGACCGGGCATTTCCGCACTTGCAAGCGGGCGGCCGTGAAATGGAACGACGCGATCCGCATCGGCCCCCGTCGGTTGTTGGTTCCCGAGCCGGTCGGATCCACGGCCTTGTTGCGAGCGCTGAACCTTTTGGCAGCGACGGACCTGTTGAAGCACCCGCGGGAGAGGGAGCCGCGGTTGGGCGTGGGCGATCCAGTGAGGCTTGCACGATGGGATCGTGGCGCGGACCGCGAAGTGACCAGTCTGGATCGGGCCTCGGCACTCGCGGGTCCTGGGCTGGAGGGCGTTTGTGCCCCGGGTCCTGGATGCTTTCCGCGGTTCCAGGACCGTGACTTCGGGATTGCAGAAGCGGGAGATCGCCTTGCACCTCGGCTTTGCATTGTGCGGATTTCCTGAAGGCCTTTCATGCCACCAGCAAGGACCCTCGCTTCCCGGGATGATGCGGCCTGCCCGCCCCCTGGGATGGAGGTACGGAAGCGTTGCCGACAGCGCTGCCGCAGGCTCCCCAGCGGGGTCGGGACCGCTGGCCGGCCGGGGAAACTGCGGAGACAAGTTCGAGTGCCCGTCGCCACGGCCTCGCTGTTACGAGAACGTAGCAGGCTACACGCGGAGATGTAACCGGGCCCGGGTAGCTGAACGGTTGTATGAACGGTGAGGTTTCGAGGCATTGGAAAGGGCTCGGGCTTTTCCTCTCCTGCTTGTGGACCACGTCCATGGCAATGGCCCAGCTGGCCATTACCGAGGTCATGTCTTCGGCGTCGACGAATCATTCCTGGGGTGTGGTTCAGGGCCCGGACTTCTGGGAATTGACCAACTTCGGGACCAACCGGATCGACCTGACGGGGTATCGTTGGAACGACAACTCGGGAGGTTTGGCCGGTGCAGACGCAACGCCTTTTGAAGGTCTGAACATCGGTCCCGGGGAGACAATTCTTTTCGTGCAAAACAACATTCCGGAGATCGACACTCCGGAAGAGTTTCGAGCCTGGTGGGGGTTGCCGCCCGCTCAGCAGGTGGTCTTCTACAGCGGCAACGGGCTGAGTAGCGACGGAGACAGCGTGATTCTGTGGGGTCCGGAGGCCAGCAGGGATGAAGAGTTCGTGGATCGCGTGGACTTCGGCCCGGCGACGCGGGGGCATTCTTTCACATATGATCGACAAACGGGGTTGTTGACCGTGGTGAGTTCCAACGGTCTGGCCGGCGCGTTCAGGGCCGCATTGTCGGATGACATCGCTTCGCCGGGTACCCATGCCGGCCCGGTATCCCTGCGGATCACGCTGCAGCCCACCAACCAGGTAGGGTACGTGGGATTCCCGGTTACATTTTCCGTGGCTACGCACGGTTTGCCCCGCCCGAAATATCAGTGGGTGTTCAACGGTGACCCGATTCCGGGTGCCACCGCGGCCACTCTGACGCTGCCGGCCGTCCGGGCCTCGGACGAAGGCTCTTATCGTGTTCAGGTCACCAACGGGCTCGAGTTCATCCTCAGCTCGGAGGCGCTCCTGATCGTGGACAGCTCGCCGGCGGCTCCGAGCTTTGTGGTGCCCCCCGCGGATGTGGACGCCTACCCGGGCCAAACGGTGAGTCTCGTGGCCATGGCACATGCGAATCCGCCGCCCGAGTATCAGTGGCTGAGCAACGGGATTCCTCTCCCGGGTCAGACGGCCAATCGCCTGGTGCTGCCCCTGTCGGAAGCGTTCGGCACGGCCGTTTACACCGTCGTGGCTTCCAATCTGGCCGGAGCCCGTACCGCGTCGGCCCGGGTCACCGTGACGCCGAAACCCCGGTTCCTGATTACCGAGGTGCACTCCACTGGATCGGCAGAGTTTCAAGATTGGTGGGAGCTCACCAGCTTTGACACACGACCGTTCAATCTTAAGGGTTACCGGTTTGACGACGATTCGCGATCTCTGTCAGCAGCCGCGGTCATCACGAACGACCTGGTGATTCATCCGGGGGAAAGCATTGTCTTTGTGGAGACGACCGCAGGCAGACCGATGACCGAGGCCCTGTTTCGCTCCTGGTGGGGACTTCACGAGGGCCCGCAAGGGAGCAGGGTCGTGATCTATGCCGGCCCGGGACTGGGATTGAGCAGCAACGGCGACGGTCTCTACCTGTGGAATGCTGCTGCTTCTGCGGACGATGACTTCATTTGCGGCGTGACGTTCGGCGCCGCGGCCACGGGGCCCCGTCAGACCTTTGTGTACGACCCGGATCAACCGACCGCTCAGACCCCCGTGCCCGGGCTTCTAACCCTATGGGCTGCCGCAGAGGTCAACGGGGCCTGGGTGGCGGCCAATGGCGACGTCGGCTCTCCCGGTCGCGTCATTGCGCCCACACGTTTGCTCCTCGCAGCACCCGCCGGGGAGTCGGTCCGCCTGAGTTGGCGAGCTGTCCCCGGCCGGCGCTACACCGTTGAACGTCGCGAGTCGCTGGGCTCGGAGACCTGGACGGTCCTCAGGGAGGTGGTGGCGGAGGCTGACCTGATGTCGATCACGGATGTCCGCAGCCCGGCCGGCCACTTTTACCGATTGAGCACCATCCTTCCGTTTCCGGCACCATGAAAGATGCGTTCGCCCAACGCCCTCGGCTGATCGGGTTCACGCTGGTCGAATTGCTGGTGGTCCTTGTCATTCTGGCCATCCTGGCAGCCATGTTGTTGCCGTCGCTCTCTCGCGCCAGGGCGGCTGCGCAACGGACCGCCTGTCTGCAAAAGCTCCGCCAGTGGGGCCTGGCGCTGACCTTGTATCATCAGGATCAAGATGACCATTTCCCACGCGAAGCCGTTGGCACCTCCTCGCGCCTGAACAACTGGGCGCAAGTCAGCGACCCGACCGCCGCGGACGTCTGGTACAACGCGTTGCCGCGCGTGTTGTCCCTGCGTGCCGCAGCCGATTATGTTCACGAGCGGGCCGGCTTTTACTCCCGCGACAGCCTCTTTCATTGTGCGGCTGCCCGGTTTCCGGAATCCCCGGAGACGCTGGGGAATGTGCTGTTCTCCCTGGCCATGAATTCCAAACTCAGGAGCGGTGCGGCCCCCGTGCGCGCCTCTGCCATCCAACGCCCCTCCCAAACGGTGGTGTTTTTGGAAAACCGACTTCCCCCCGAGCCCAAGGTCGATCCGGCCCAGGCCGATAGTGACCTGGGCCAGCCGTCGAGTTATGCCTCGCGATTTGTGGCGCGCCACCGGAATCGGGGCAATCTGGTCTTCACCGACGGGCATGTCGAATCCCTCCGCGGGGATCAGGTGGTGGAGACGACCCCCGGCAGCCCAAACAAGGGCAAGGCCATTTTACCCCAAACCCGCATTGTGTGGACGCCGGATCCGGCGGCGAATCCCAACTGACCGGGCTGTTGTCCGCCCTGGTGTGGGATGGTTCCCGTCCCGGTCCGGGACCCGGAAGGCCATGTCCGGTTCATGGAGCGGCTCGACACGGGGATGCATCCGAAAGTCTGCAGGCGCCGTCTGAATGGGCGCAGAAGCGCTTCCGGGGACGAGCAAGCGAACGAGTCATTGGAATTCCGACCTCGGGTGGAAAGCCTGCCGTGCCAAGACGCCGTGGGTGCGGGCACGGGCAATCGAAGGCCCTCGACAATGTCGTCCCACCAAACTGCTGCTGTTGGTATTGCTCTGCGCTGAACGCTGAGGACCACCAGCCCCGTGGGGCGATCCTCAGGGGGCGAAACGCCGGGAGGTCGGTTCTTCCCCGGTCATGACCACGGGGCGGATCCGGCCGTCCGGTTCGAACTCCACACGGTCAATGCAAATCTGGCGCGAGCCGCGGTAGGGGCCGTCGCCCATCTGATTCTCCCAACGATGATAAACAATGAGCCATTCCCCGGTGCGCGGATGTTGAAAGAAGGCATGATGACCCGGGCCCTTGCGCGTGGCGTCACTGGTGAGAATGGCGCCCTGATATTGCCACGGACCGGTCGGCGAATCTCCCGTGGCGTAATGCACGGAATAGGAGGCGTGTCGGAAACTACCGTGGCTGTAGGACAGGTAGTATTTGCCGCGCCAGAAATGCATGAAGGCGCCCTCCGTGAAACGGGGCGGGGTTGCCACCGGGATTTCGCGGGCCAGGGAGACAAGGTCTGGTTGCAGTTCGAACACACGCAGTCGCGCGCCGGCGCTGCCTCCCGCGTAGAGGAAAAACCGACCCGATCGCGGATCGCGAAACACCATGGGATCAATGGCCTCGAAGGTGGCGTCGCCGATCAACAGCGGCCGGCCCGAATCGCGAAAGGGCCCCTCGGGCCGATCCGCCACTGCCACGCCAATCCGGGAGGGCGTGGGGTTTTGGGGCCCCACCGAGTAGTAGAGAAACCAGCGACCTTCGTGGTGCACGACGCACGGGGCCCAGGCATAGTGCCGCGGCGCGCCGTCGTCTCCAATCCACCGGACCTCGTCGAAGCGCAGGATGGGCCCGTGCCTTTGCCAGTGATGAAGGTTGGTGGAAACAAACGCGTAAAAACGGTCCAGCGCACCGTCGCTCCACGTGGGATAAATCCACACGGCGTCACCCACCACAACTGCGTGCGGGTCGGCTCCGGGGAAGAGAGGGTTGCGCGGGAGCCGGCCGGCCGAACGGGTTTCTGTCACTTCCGGCGCACGTAAGGAACCGGTCTCCGAACCCTGGCCCGGGTACTGCAGCATCATCACGAGTCCGAGGCAAATCACGGTGCGCATCATGGCCCTGGGAGTGTGGGCCAGACCGCGTGCGCAGGGCCACACTTCTTTGCCCTGCGCCACAAGGGCCTGCGGGCAGGGGACGGTGATCTCAAACGTGCGATCGGGTTGACCCGTGGTCCGGGTGAACTCGTGAAGCCCGGCGGGTTGTTACGGATTTGTAACCGAGCTGTCGACAAGCTGTGACGCCCCTGCACCACGCTGGCGGTGGATGAAGGTTGTGTTTTGGCTTGCGATGGGACTGGCGGGCTTTTGCAGCGCCGGCGCGGGCGCCGCGGCAGAGGCGGATCCCGCGGCGGCCGAGTTCCGGGCTGTTCTCGAGCAATGGATTCAGACCCGACAGTTGATTTCGAAGGCCAAATCGGAATGGGCCGCCGAGCGCGAGATGCTGCAGCAAACCCTGGCGATGTTGCAGCGTGAGGTCGAATCCCTGGAGACAGCCCTTTCCCAGACGGAAACCCAGTCCGTGGCGGTCACGGCCGAGCGCGCATTGGTGAAGCGTCAGCAGGAGTCATATGACGCGGCGCTGACACTGTTGCGGGACCGACTGGCCGCCCTGGTGCCGCGGCTGCAGCGCCTGCAGCCGAGCTTTCCCGAGCCGTTGCAAAAGGCCGTGTCCCCCTTGTGGGACCGCCTGGCGGCAGGGGGGCAGGGTGCAACTCAGTCGGCGGGAGCACGGTTGCAGACAGTGGTGACGCTTTTGAACGAAGCGGAGAAGTTCGATCAGGGCCTGACGTTGCACGCCGAATTGCGGCCCGGGCCGGACGGCCAACCGGTCAAGGTCCAGACCCTTTATCTGGGGCTGGCGCAGGCCTGGTACGTGGACCAGAACGGTCGGATCGCGGGGCGGGGAGTGCCCACTTCGGAGGGTTGGCGATGGGTGGAAGAGCCGGGATTGGGTCCGCGCGTGCAGGAGGCCGTGGCTGTTCATGAGGGGCGGCGGCCGGCCCGTTATGTGGAGCTTCCGGTGGAGGTTCAGTGATGTCGCGTCGCACGTCAGAGATTCGGAGGGCCTCTTTCAGAGTGCTGGGTCTCCTGGGGTTGGGGTTGGCCGCCGCGGCGTTCGGGCAGTCCGGCGATTTGCCCACGCTGACGAGCCGGGCCAGGGCAGATTTGGAACAGGCGCTGCAGGAGCTGACGCGGACCCGCGAGGCGGTCGAGTCCGAGCGGAGTGCACTCGTGCGCCAGATTCGGGAGTGGGAGGAGCGACTGTCCCAGCGGCGCAGCGAGCTGGATCGGGCCAGGCGTCGGGTCGACAACGAGCTGGTGGAATTGAACGCGTGGAAGGCGGAGCTGCGGGCGCGCAGCAATGAGGTGGCGGCCATCGAGGGCCTGCTGGTCGGATACCAAGAGGCGTTTGCGGGCCGTTTGCACCCCGTCGAGGCCGGTCTTTATGAAGGGCCGCTGCGGGAGTTTCAGCGGGCTCGGGCTCTGGACGGGGCTGCTCCTGACGTCCGTCTGAAGCCGCAGTTGGACCTCTTGGACGCGGCTGTGCAGCGGCTGGAGCGGCGCATGGGAGGCGACCGCCTGGAGGGGCGCGCCCTGGATGAACGGGGCCAGTTGGTCGAGGGGCAATTCGTCCTGATGGGACCCCTGGCGTGGTTCGCTTCCACCGGCACGGTTCCGGTGGCCGGCGTGGCGCAACTGCGATTGAACGCCCCGGCGCCGGAGATGGGCCGGCCGGAGGGTGTCTCCGCGGCGGGCATCCCGCAGGTGGCGTCCACGGGCCGCGGCACACTGCCGGTGGACCCCACGCTGGGCAATGCCTGGAAGCTCCAGGCCACCCGAGACTCGCTGTGGACCCACATTCAAAAGGGCGGTCCCGTGATGATCCCGATCCTGGGGTTGGGGGCTCTGGCGCTGGGCATTTTTGCCTGGAAATGGGCGCAACTGGCACGGCTGCCGGAGGTCACGCCCGACCAGCTGAAGCCACTGGTGAACGCCCTGGAGCGGGGGGATCCGGAGCGCGCGATGGTGCTTGCGCGTCAACTGCCCGGGCCGGCGGGGCGCATGCTGGAAGAGGCGGTGCAGCACTGGCGCGAGCCGAAGGAATTCATCGAGGAAATCCTGTACGAGAAGATGCTCGCCCTTCGGCCCAGGCTGGAGCGCGGGGTGCCGTTTCTGGCCCTGACGGCCGCGGCGTCACCCTTGCTGGGCCTGCTCGGCACCGTCACCGGAATGATCAACACCTTCAACGTGATCACGGTATTTGGCACCGGCGATCCGAAGACGCTGGCCGGGGGTATCTCCGAGGCCCTGATCACCACGGAGTTCGGGTTGATCGTGGCAATTCCCTCCCTGCTGCTCCACGCGATGTTGTCGCGCAAGCTCAAGGGCTGGTTGGGCCGGGTGGAACAGTTGGGAGTTGCGTTTTTGAATGCCCTGCCGGAGCCGGCCGGGGCGCGGTAGTGACGAGGCGTGGATTCGAGGAGGAACGTATGATTCCAACGATTCTCGAGACCTGGGTGCGCGGGGGCTGGGTGATGCTCCCGTTGGTGGCGGTGTCGCTGGCGATGTTTGTCGTGGGCTTGCGTCTGGTCCTGCGCATGCGCCGCCTGCCCGATCGCTGGGGCTCCGACGGCGACTGGCAGAGTTGGGTGAGGGACACGAGCAGCGCGCCCCCGGAGGTGCGCACCCTTCTGCTGGAGACCGGGATGCATCGAACGTCCGTGCCGCAACTGCACCGGAGTTTCGCCGGTCTGAACCGTGCCTGGTTGGCGCCGCTGGACCGGCAACTGGCCCTGCTGAGCACCCTGGTTGCGGCGGCTCCGCTGGTCGGTTTGTTGGGCACGGTCTCGGGCATGTTGGTCACGTTTCGCGCCCTGGCCCTCGGGGGCGGGGGCCAGATCACCGAAGCCATGGCGGCGGGCATTTCCCAGGCACTGTTCCCGCCGGAAATCGGGCTGTGCATTGCCCTGCCGGGGTTGGTGATTGCGCACTGGTGTCGGCGCCGCCGGCATGAGTTCGAGGCGTTCCTGGTGCGGTTGGAAAGTCTGGGCACGCGACAGATCCGCTCCAGGACGACGGCTCGGCCGGTCCAGACTCTGAGCCGCGAGCAGGCGTGGGTGCGTCCGGAGGCGCTCGTTGAATTGTCCGTATGAGGTATCGTCGCGCGCTGGTGGAAGCAGACGAGCTCACCGAGATCAACGTTTCACCGTTGATCGACATGGTGTTCATCCTGCTGATTTTCTTCATCGTGACCACGGTGTTTGTGGAGGAAACCGGCACGGAGGTGGACAAGCCGCAGGCGATTTCGGCCGAAACCCTCGAGAAGAACAGCATTTTGCTGGCGGTCACGGCCCAGGGAAACGTGGTTTACGCCGGCAAGGACATCGGCGTGGGCGGGGTGCGCCCCCTGGTCAGCCGGCTGTGTCGGGAACAACCGCTGCCCGTGATCCTGCAAGTGGACAAAAACGCGAACGCCGGCTTGTTGGTGCGCGTTATCGACGAAGCCAAGCTGGGCAAGGCCAAGAGTGTCAGCATCGCAACCGATCCCGCCAGCAGCTGAACAGCGAGGCCGTTGGATCCCTTCCCAGTATGAGAATTCAACGCGAGGGGGGCGGGGACTGGTTGCGCATCTGGGCCGGTGCGGCGCTGCTGACGCTGGCGGTGTTTTTGGTGTTGCCGTTGACGCAGATGGCCTCGAGCCGGGTTCAGCGGTTGCGATTATTGACGGCCGTGCAGACGGTTGCCCTGGAGTCAGAGCCTCCTTCGGAAACCCCGCCGCCACCCCCGCCCCCGGAGCCCGACCCCACCGAACCGCCGCCGCCCGTGTTGGCCGAAGCGGCGCCGAGCCTGTCGCTCAACCTGACCCTGGAGGCCGTTCCGGGCGCGGGCGGACCCTGGGCCGGAAATTCTCTCGGGATGTGGGAGCCGGTCCAGGCCGTGAGCGCTACGGAAGCCTTCCGGGTGGAAGATTTGGAGCGGCCGCCGGAAGTGTTGTCTGCGGTGCCGCCCGTTTATCCGGCGGCGCTGCGGCGGGCCGGCGTGGAGGGGCGCGTCGTTCTCTTGGTGGTGGTGGACGAACAGGGTCGGGTGGAAGAGGCACGGGTGGAACGATCCACGCGGCCGGAGTTCGAGGCGCCCGCACTGGAGGCGATTCGAAAATGGCGTTTTCGACCGGGCATGAAAGACGGTCAGCCGGTCCGCACGTTCCTGCGTCAGCCCATACGGTTCTCCGTTTCCCCATGAAAAAGTCGAAACCGCAGTTTCCCCAGTGGTGGTCGTGGCTGCAGGGGCCGCGCGCGGTCGGCGGATCCCGCGCAGACCGCAGGGGCACCCTCCGGGTTATGGCGTTGCTCCTGGCAGGGATGGTCGGGATGATCGGTCCGGTCGGGGCAGCCGAGGCCGCTCCGCGCACGCGGAAAGACTCCTCCCCGGCAAAGAAGGCGCGGGTGGAGCCGCAAACCTCCACGGCTGGTCCGGTCAGCCCCGGTTGGATCCCTTTGCCGGAGGACCACCCGCTGGCTGCTTTTTGGAACGATCCCGAGTTTTTGCGGCGCGTGGTGGGATCGTATGGATTCTTGGGCCGGTTGGAGCCTCCCTTGACGGCCGAGGAACAGGAACAGTGGCGCCAGACGGTCGTGCCGGCGCTGCGGGAGGATCCGCACAAGGCCATCGAAGTACTCAAGCCCTTGGTGGGACCGACGGCCTCGGCCCTGTTCGACTTCACGTTGGGCACCGCATTCCTGCAGGCCGGTGATCCGACCAACGCGCAGGTGCACCTGGAAGCCGCGGTGGCAAAGCACCCGGAGTTCTTGCGGGCTTGGAAGAATCTCGGCTTTGTGCGGGCGCGGCTGGGCGATGCCGCCGGTGCAGCCCGGGCTCTGGGGCGGGCCTTGGAGTTGGGAGGCGCGGACGCATCCACGCTCGGTATCTTGGGCGCCATGTACCTCCAATCGGGCCGGCCCGTGGCGGCCGCGGCGGCCACGCAGCAGGCCCTGCTTTTCAAGCCGGACGATTTCACTCTGCAACTGCAGTTGCTCCAGGCGTGGTTTGCGAGTGCCCAATATGAGCCGGCGCTGCGGCTGGTCGACGAGTTGTTGAGCACGCGGCCCGACCGTGTGGCGCTGTGGCAGTGGAAGGCACAGTTGCATCTCCAGCGCAATGAACGCAAGGAGGCGCTGGTCGCGTACGAGACGTTGCGCCGGCTCGGAGGCGCGCGGGCGGAGGACCTCTTTGCCCTGGCCGACCTCTACGTCATGTCGGACGCTCCGGAAGAAGCCGCGGCCGTCTATCGCGAGGCGCTGGCCACCGGGTCTGCTGCGGCTCCCGAACGGGCGCTGCGCGCGGCCGAGGTTCTGCTGGCACAGGGGCAGACGGCCGTGGTGGGTGCGTTGTTGGACGCCATTCATCGGGTGGAGGGGGCGTTGCCGCCTGCCGTGCAAAACCAGCGGCTCCGGCTGCACGCGCGGTGGTTGTGGGCCGAGGGCAAGGCGGAGGCTGCGCTGGAGCGCCTGGAGGAGTGTCTGAGGCGGTTTCCCGCCGATGGCCAGGCGCTGTTGCTGGCAGGTGACTGGTATGCGCACGCGGGCGATCGCGAGAAGGCCGAGTTTCGTTATCAGGCCGCCGCGCAGATCGAGGCCGTGGCGCCGGATGCCCTGGTGAAGCATGCCCAGTTGTTGGTCCGCCATCAGGAGTATCGACGCGCGGCCGAGCTGCTGCAACGGGCGCAGCGGTTGCGTCCGCGGGAGCCCGTGCAGCGTTATCTGGATGAAGTGGTGAAGCTCGCCACGTCCCGTCCCGCTTCCTCGTGAACCCCGGCCGCACCCGCATCCGGCGCCGCACGGATTCAGGAGGGGAACATGCTTGTGACACGCGTCAGCGCGTGGATTCGAAAGGAGAAGGCGTTGCATCCGGAAAGGGATTTCTCACGTGGGAGGCGCATGCAGTGCCGCGGGTGGGAATGGTTGCGATGGCCGATCCTCGTGGTCCTGGGGGTTCTTCACATCGCCGGCGCCTGTTGCGGGCAGGACACGTTCTCCACCGGAGTGTTGGAAGGTCGGGTTTTGGACAACTGGGACGGCCGCCCGTTGAGCGGCGTGGTGGTGACCCTGCGCGGGACCACCCTGGCCACGGTGACGGACCACGAGGGGTTGTACCGGCTTCGCGGCGTGCCTCCCGGCCGGCATGAATTGATTTTTTCCCGGTCCGGTTACGCGCGAACGATGGTCACGGATGTGCTGGTGGCGGAGGGACAAACTTCCCGGGTGGACGCGGCGCTGCGACCGGAGTTCTACGAATTGGAGGAGTACGTCGTGACCGCCGCGGAGATGAGCGAACAGGTCGTGCAGTTGTTGGAGATGCGGCAACGCGCGACGGTGGCCATGGACGTCCTCGGGGCCGAGCAGTTCAGCCGGTTGGCCGCCAGTGATGCCGCGGACATTCTGGAGCAGGTTCCGGGCGTAACCGTGGTGGGGGGGCGGGAGCCGGTGGTGCGCGGTCTGAATGAACGTTACGTGGGCGTCTTGCTCAACGGGGCCGAAGTCCCCTCGCCCGACCCCTACAAAAAATCGGCGCAGCTCGACATGTTCCCCGCCGGCCTCATCGAATCGGTGACCGTCACCAAAACCTTCACCCCCGACCTGCCCGGGAACTTTTCCGGCGGGGGCGTGCTTCTCAAGACGCGCTCCTTCCCCGAAGAGTTTCAGCTCCGGCTTTCGGGGGGAGTCGAGGCCAACACCCGGGCGACTTTTCGGGATGATTTTCCCCGGTATGCCGGGGGCGGGACCGACTGGCTGGCCCTGGACGACGGCACCCGGGCCCTGCCGGCGGAGCTCTCCCGACCCGGACTTCAGATTCCCCGACCGCCGGCCAACAGCGGTCTTCCATCCAGCTCCACGTATGCCGCGAGAATTCAGCAGGCCGAAACCGTGCACCACCTGACACGGCTCCTGGGACCCACGGACTTTGCACCCCGCCCGGAACACGCGCTTCCCAATCACAACTTTTCCCTGGCCCTGGGGGATACCCGGGCCGGGAAAGCCCATGCCCTGGGGTACTTCGGCGGCATCACGTATCAGCGCAAGTTTCAATATCTCGACGGCGTCAACAACCGCTACGCACCGGGCCTCCATCAGACGATCCAGCCCCGAAAACAGTTCGAGGATGTACAGGGGATCGAGGAGATTACCTGGGCGACGGTGGCCAACCTGGCCTGGCGATACCAGCAAGAGCAAAAACTCGAGTTCACATTCTATCACAATCAAAGTGCGGAGGATCTGGCCCGAACCCAGCGCGGCCGCATCAGCGACGATCCCGGCTGGGAGTTTGTGCTGCACCGGCTGCACTGGACGGAGCGGCATCTGCAGTCCTTTCAGTTGCACGGGGAACACACCCTGCCGCGATGGAGTGATGCCAAACTCGAATGGTTGGCCGCACTGTCCCGGAGCGCTCAAGAGGAACCGGATGCGCGATTCTTTCACTACCGCACCGACGGCCACCTTTTTCAGCCCGATCACCAGTCGCTCCCGACGCCCAACAAACCAACCCGTTACTTCCGGGACCTGGAGGAGAACAACCGGAGTGCCCGCGCGGACCTCACCGTGCCGCTGCGATGGGGACAGGATCGCGAGGTGGTGTGGAAGTGGGGCGGCGCATGGCAGCAGGGGGAACGCACCTTCAAGGATCGGGAAGTGTTCTACGAAGGCCTGTATGCCCCCACCGACCGGTTCCCGTTCCTGGGAGATGCGAATGCGTTTTTACCTCCCGGGAGTCTCGGCTATCGGGCCACCACCAACGCCGCGGGCCGGATCTCCTATGTCTGGAACCGATACATTCAGTTGCGGGACAGCCGGTACACCGGGGAGCAGACGGTTCCGGCCGCATACGTGATGGCGGAAGCGCCCCTGACTCGTCGGTTGCGATTGATCGGCGGCGTCCGCTTCGAGCAAACCGAGATCGCCATGGATTCCCTCAGCTACGTGGCCAACGAGACCACGGGCCTTCCGGTGAACCAGACCTCCCTCGCACGCGAGGATTGGCTTCCCGCAGTCGGGTTGATCTTCCAGCCCCGGACGAACATGACGGTGCGGCTTCACTTCAGCCAGACCCTGGCGCGGCCCACGTTCCGTGAACTGGCCGCCTACCGCAGCTACGACCCGTTGACGGACGAACTGATCGAAGGCAATCCGCGACTGGGGTTGTCCACTGTGAAGAACTACGACCTGCGCTGGGAATGGTTCCCGCGCCCCGGCGAGGTTCTCTCACTGAGTCTGTTCTACAAGGACCTGCAAAACGCCATCGAGCGCCGGTTCGTCAACATCGGTGGCGACATCGTTTCCTTCATGAACCGGCCCGCGGCCGAGGTGTACGGCGTGGAATTCGAGTTTCGACGAGGGTTGGACGTGTGGTGGACCGCCCTCTCGGGACTTTCTTTGGGCGTGAATGCAGCGTGGATGGCGTCGGAAGTGCAATTGACCGAGGATGAAGTTCGCAACCGCACGGACTTTTTGGGAGACACATCGCGCAGCCGTCCCCTTTACGATCAATCCCCGTATGTCGTGAACGCGGATTTGACGTGGGACCATCCGCGAACGCAGACCAGTCTGACCGTGGGCTTCAACATCTTCGGACCGCGGATCGTCATCGCCGGGTTGGCCACGCCCGACGTTTACGAACAGCCGGCGCCGAGCCTCGACGTGGTCCTCCGGCAGGGTTTGGGCCGTCACTGGTCCGTGCGTTTCACGGCGCGCAACCTTCTGGATCCGGCCTGGGAACGAACCTACGGCGAGGACGGCGCGGCGGTGTTCAGCCGCTATCATCGCGGACGTCTCTTTGGATTGAGCCTTTCGCGCGAGTGGTGAGCCGGACCGCCCGCGGACACGGGATCCCGCACGGGTTGTGACCGAGTTTTCACCGACCTGCCATGGGTCCGTCACGTGCCGCGGCCATGGTGGGGCCCGACATGAGCGCAAGGAAACCAAATCCAATCGACAAAGCTGCTATGAAGAAGACACGCGGTCTGCGAATGTTCGTTCGGGGTACTGCCGCGCTGGCGCTTCTGTGCTCGCTGCCGGCGCGGGCGGCGGAGATCACCGTCAGCGGTGCGTTGCACGGGGTGCACCGGTGGTACAGCACCAATGTGTATTATTTGGACAGGTTTGTGTACGTGATGGAGGGGGCGGAACTGCACATTGAGGCGGGGACGGTGATCAAGGGCAAGGCGGGTCAGGATGTGAACGCCTCGGCGTTGATTGTGACGCGAGGGGGCAAGATTTTTGCGGAGGGGACGCGGGAGCGACCGATTATCTTCACGGCGGAGGCGGACGATCCGTCGGATCCTGCGGCGCTGCCGTTGTTTGAGCGCGGGCTTTGGGGCGGGGTGGCCATCATGGGTCGAGCGCCGATCAACACGGCGATCAACGCTGCGGGCAATGCGGCCAGTCCGAAGTACGACGTGTTCGAGGGTCTGCCGGATCTGCAGGTGGATGGTCAGTATGTGCACCGGTTTGGGGGCGGGGATCCGCATGATTCCAGCGGGGTGCTGCGGTATGTGTCGATTCGGCGGGCCGGGACGGTGTTTCAGCCGAACCGGGAGCTGAACGGGTTGAGTTTGGCGGGGGTGGGGGATGGGACGGTGATTGAGTTTGTGGAGACCTTTGCGACGGCGGACGATGGGTTTGAGTTTTTCGGGGGCACGGTGAACACGAAGTATTTGATCAGTGCCTTCAACGACGACGATGCGTTTGATGCGGACCAGGGGCACAACGGCAAACACCAGTTCTGGTTTGCGATCCAGGAGCCTGGACGGAAGGACAACGGGGGGGAGTTGAACGGGGAGCCCAACGAGTCGAATGCGGGCAATCCGCCGGTGTCGAACTTTCAGGTGTGGAATGCGACGTGGATTGGGGCCGGGACGAACACGTCGGGCAACCGTGGGTTTTTGATTCGGGTGTATTCGGCGCCGCGGTTTTACAATTCGATTTTCACGGATTTTGGGGGGCCGGCGATGCGGATTGCGGATGACAAGTCGGGTCAGTATGCGACCAACGGGGTGATGGAGTTTCGGGAGAATCTCTGGTATGGGTTTACGCGGGATCCGATTTGGGAGGATGCGTATTCGGCGTTGTTTTTCCAGACGCTGGCGTTTTCGAATCGTGTGGTGGATCCGAGGTTGCGGGGGATCAGCCGCACGACCGATGGGGGGCTGGATCCGCGGCCGCAGCCGGGCAGTCCGGCCTGGGGTCCGAGCAGTTTGACGCCGCCGAGCGACGGGTTTTTCACGCCGGTGACGTATCGTGGGGCGTTTGGGGAGTGGAACTGGGCGGCCGGCTGGAGCTTCCTGTCCGCCTCCGGCGTGCTGACCAGTGAAGGCGCCACACCGCCGGGCGTCGGAGAGCCGGTGCGTCTGGAGATCGGTCGCTCCGGCGCCGGTCTGCGCATCGGGTTCCAATCTCGGCCCGAGGCCCGGTACCAGTTGGAATCGCGCCCGTCGCTCACTTCGGGGACCTGGGAGGCCAGCTCGGAGATCGTAACGGGCAACGGGGCGAAGCTTTACTTTGACGCTCCGATGCAGGGAGACGCCCGTTATTACCGGGTGCGCACGCTGCCGTGAGTTTGTCCCGGGTCGCGTGCCCGGGTGCCACATCAGGGTTCGGGAACCCGAGCGAGGAGGACCACGACGCAGCCCCGGGAGAGTCAGGGCTCCCGGGGCTGTTTGATTGTGTTGGAAGCCGGCCTGCCGCCGTGGCCGGCAGCGCTGGGCAGCACATTCCGCAATTGCAGCGGCGCCCGCCGGACTGAAGAAGTCAAAGTTCGCCGGAACCCGGGCCGGGGCCCGCACGCTGCCAGAGCGCTGTTGACCGTGGCGGACCTTCGCGTGCGGCAAATCGTGACGTCCCGGGGCGCTCCGTGGCCCGAGATCTGCCGGGCCCGGACTCCAAGGTGGGCAGGCCCTGGCGGCTTCTGAAAGAGCGCGGAGGAGAGTCCGCCGACGCGTGCGGCCAAAGAAAAGGTTGCGGATTGTGCACGGCATGGGAGAGTGAGGGCATGAAAAAGCCTTTCTGGATTGCCGTCGGCGTGGGCCTTGCCGTGATCGTGGGTGCGTTGTTGGTGGCGGGCCTGTTTTTGGATCGTGTGGTGAAGAGCGGCATTGAGACGCTCGGTCCCCGGATGACCGGGGTGACCGTGCAACTGCGGGCGGTCTCCTTGTCGCCATGGTCGGGACAAGGGCGGATCGAGGGTTTGGTGATCGGCAATCCCGAGGGCTACAAAACACCGCACGCCATTCGAGTCGGCGAGGCGCGCATGGCGGTGGTGCCGGGATCCTTGTGGTCGGAAAAGCTGCACATCCGCCTGATCGAGGTGGAGTCGCCCGAGATCACGGTGGAGATCGGGCCCGGGGGCAACAATTTGAAGCGCATCCTCGCCAATGTGGAGGCTGCGGCCGGGCCGGGGGATTCCTCGGGATCCAACGAGCGCCAGGCGGGTGCGAGTCGGAAACTTCAAGTGGATCGCTTGGTGATCAAGGGAGCGAGTTTCCGGCTCGGGGCCACGGCGTTGGGGGGCTCCGTGCCGGTGCGGTTGCCGGACATTCAGTTGGAGAATCTGGGCGCGGGTCCGGACGGCATTACCCCGGCGGAGCTGACGCAGAAGATCTTCGCCGCCCTGGTGGAGGGGACAGCGGGGGCGGCACAGCAGGCGGTGGGGACACTGGGCAAGGAAGCCGTGCGCTCGGCGGAAACGTTGGGGAAAGAGGCTGGCGAGGCGGCCGGCAAGATCACCCGGGGCCTGGGCGAGCTGTTCAAAAAGAAGGACTAACCAGAAAGCGTACGGGAGCGCCGGGCGGCATTCCTCCGGCGCTTGCTTCGGCATGCCGGGGCCGCAGGGGTTCCGGCCGACGGCTCGGCGGAACCGGCACTTCCGGCTTGTGCGGGGCGCAGTGCACTGTCGGAAGCTCCGTCACGCGGCCCATCATCGCCGATCCAAGGGCCCGGCCCCGCGCAAGGAACGTGCGTCCTGCCTTGGCCAGAGTTCACACGGCGCACGGGGCCGAAGGCCGGCTGACGGATCGTCGTGGCTCCCTGCCCGCACGGTGATGGCCGCGAACGCCGAACTCGTCCCCGGGCATGGGACGCGCCCCGGTCCGCGGAGACCGGCCCGCAGCTCCTGCGCAGGGGGCGCCGAGTTTCCGATTCACGGTTCAGTGCGCGTGTCCCGGGGCGCCAGTGGCCGTGACGCAAGCCCGGCTCCATGCGGGGCTCAAGCCTCTGCCAATCTGAACCGATGAGGAGTCGCCAGAGGCTGCTCAGAGCACGACGGGCATGCTCTGGATGCCGTTGGTACTGATCCCGCGCGGGTCGAGGCCTTTGCACCGCCGCGGTGAATGGACCAGAGATGTTGGGATCTGCATGCCGGGGAAGCCAGGGTCGGTTGTCCGGAGGCTTTCCTTTCGGCGTCTGAGTCGTCATGCTGGGGCCGAGGGCGAAAGCCGGATCCGGGCAGGCAGAGGAGAGCAGCGCTGGATGGAACGAGTTGGTGAAGTTCGAGTTTTGCCCGTGGGGAACCGGAGGGCGTTGAGGTGGCTTGCCGGGGTGCTGGAGAACTCGGCACGGGTGCGCTGGTTGTGCGCCGGCGGGGCGGACTCCGGAAATGCCAGACGCCCCCACCCGGTGCGGGGTCCGAGGAACAGGGTATGAAGGCGCAGGAGATCGTGGGGAAGGTGCGCAATCTGCCGCCGGTCTCTCAGGCGGCGTTGCGACTGGTATCGATGCTCGATCAGCCGGCCATCAGCAACGACGAGATTGTCGAAGTGCTCAAGTGCGACAATGTGCTGACGGCCAAGCTGCTGCGGGCGTGCAATTCTCCGTTTTTCGGTCTCGAGGAGCCCGTGGCCTCCGTGGATCAAGCGGTGTTCCTGCTCGGGCATCAGCAAATCCTGCACATTGTGTTGACCCTGGCCTTTGGCGGGGCGATGTCCGTGACCCTGCCGCAGCACGCTTTGGAAGCGGAGGATTTGTGGCGTCACTCGGTGACGACGGCGCAGGCTGCGGAGACCGTGCTGGGAGAGGGCCTGGACCTGGAGGTGGAACCGTCGGTGGCGTTCACGGTGGGCCTGTTGCATGACCTGGGCAAACTGGTCATGAGCCAGGTGCTGTCGGTGGAACAACTGGCCGAGATTCGGGCCCGGGTGGCATTGGCGGGCATGGCGCGGCCGGAGGCGGAACAGGAGGTGGTGGGCACCGACCACGCGGAAGTGGGGGGCGAGCTGTTGCGGATGTGGCGCCTTCCGGAGGTCTTGGTCGAGGGGGTGCGGTGGCATCATCAGCCGAGGTTGGGCCCTCCGGCGGAGCTGTCGGTGGTGGCCCATGTGGCCAACGCCGTGGCGCACCGGGCCCGGGAGGATGCCGCCTCGGGTTCTGCGGCGACGCACCTGACGGCCGAAGTCCGGGACCGATTTCGACTGGACGATGCTCGCCTGGAGGCCATGGCTCAGCGGCTTCGGGAACAGTTCGAGCGGATCGAACACCTGATGCATCTGGGCTGAAGACGGAGGCGCGGCGTTCACAGCCGCGCCAAGCAGAGCCCGAACGGGCAGCGGCAGAAACGTTGGTTTCCATTCCTGACGAGGGCGAGGGTGAACGGGACAGGGGAAGGCCCTTGCTTGGGCGTGCGGGGCCGCGCCGCTTTGCATCGCCTGCTGATTCCGGGCCACGTTAGATCAGGGCGGCAAACCCTTCATGCATCGGCGCACCTGCAGGGCTCGAAAGCGTGCAGGCGCGCGTGGGAGGGGCCTTTCAGGGCTGCGTCCGGCACGCGGACGTGAGCGGAAGGGCCGGTTTCAGGACAAGCGCGGTTGTCGCGGGGCGGCGGGTCGGTATACTGCGTCGCATGGTGCGAGTGGGGATTGGCTACGACGTGCATGCGTTGGTGGCGGGCCGGCCCCTGGTGTTGGGCGGGGTGGAGATTCCGCACACGCACGGGTTGGAAGGGCATTCGGATGCGGACGCGCTGATGCATGCCATTTGCGATGCGGTGTTGGGGGCGCTGGGCGCAGGCGACATCGGACAGCACTTTCCGAACACCGATCCGCGTTGGAAGGGCGTGCCGAGCCGGATCTTTTTGGAGGAGGCGGCCCGGCAGGTGCGGCAGCGCGGCGGCCGGATTTTGAACGTGGACGCCACGGTGGTGGCGCAGCAGCCGCGCCTGGCCCCGCATGTGACGGCGATGCGCACCAACATTGCCGCGGCACTGGGGTTGAGTCCGGGTCAGGTCGGAGTCAAGGCCACGACCAACGAGGGACTTGGTTTTCTCGGCCGCGGGGAAGGCATTGCCGCCCTGGCGGTGGCCGCGGTGGAATTGCCCGTGGAGGGAGAGCAGAGGGGGACATCGGCGGTGTGAGCGAGGCGGGGGCCGTCCCGATCGCCCGGAAGGCGCAAGCCATGGCCAAGGCCGAGATCAGTTGGAAACGCAGGGCGCCCGACGGCACCAGGCTGCAGGTGTACGCCCACCTGGTGGGGGGTGAATGGCGTTTTTACATCCGCAGCCGCCGGTACGAGAGGTGGATGCCCGTCAAGGATCCGCCCCTGGAGGATTGGCTGGCCCTGCTGGACGCGGTGCGACGGCTCGTCCCGCGCCGACGTTACCAGCCCGAGGACGAAGCGCACCTGCGCCAGCGCATTCGCGAGCGGTTTCCGGAGGTGGACCTCTGAAAGGCCTGGAACGGACCGTCGCGGTGGCTGCAGGGTCCCGGGGTCCCGCTGCGGGCTCCCTCGACGGCCCAACGGATTCCGCAGGTTCTCCCGGGGCTGACGTCGGCGCGCGGGCACGGGGCGGGCGCCGGTCGGGGCGCCCGGCCCTCCGCCGGGTCAACGGCCCATCAAATGCTCGAGCACCATCTGATCGAGCGCCGCGTAGTTGCGGTCGCGGATCAACGCCCGGGCCTGTTTCTCGTCAAAGGTTCGCGCTTTCTCGACCAGTCGGAGGAAGGTGCGCCGGCTGTTTTCCAAATGGGCCAACCAGTGCTCGACCTTGGTGGTGCGGAAGGGGTGGACGTCGAAGCAGACGTATTCGCCCTTGCGCCCGTAGCCGTTGCGTTCGAGGGCGCGCACCTGGTTGAACGCCACGCGCAGGTTGGCGCTGCCAAAGGGCTTGTCCTGATCGAACTTGAGCCCGTTCTGGTCGTTGAGGTGAATCGACCAGAGCTTGCCAAAGGCGCAGGCGAAATCGATTTCGTCCGCCGGGTCGAGGCCGGCCAGGATGGCGTGTGCGGTCTCGATGAGGCAGCCGACGCGGTCGGGGTCGTCGGTCAGTTGGGCCAGGGCCAGGGCATGCCCGATGGTGGGGATGTAGGCCTGGTCCATCGGCTCGTTGGGTTTGGGCTCGATGGCGATGCGGATTTTCCGGTCATACGCGAGCATGCGGTTGATGGCCTCGACCAGGTAGTCCACACACCGCCGCGCGTTTTTGGACTCGCGCACGTAGGTCCCCTCGCGGGCCAGCCACAAGACGATGAGGTCGGTGCCCAGTTCCCGGGCCACGTCGATGCAACGGAGGGAGCGCTGGATGGCGTAGGCGCGGCATTTGGGATCGTTGCTGGTGTAAGCGCCGTCAATGGTGCGGGGATCGAACCACAGCCGCGGGGCGACCATTTCGGCGGCGATGCCGGCGTCGGACAGTTTGCGCCGCAGCGCGCGTGCCTCCTGGCGCACCTGCGCGTCGGTCTTTTGGTCAATGTCCGGCACGGCGTCGTCGTCGTGAAACATCATCGCGTCGAATCCGATTTTTTTCAGCGCTTCGAGTTTCCATTCGAAGCTTTGCGGGGGACGCACGGGTGGGCCGTAGGGATCCTGCCCTTCGCTGATGTTCCAGGGGCCGAAACAGAATTTGTATGGTTGAGGTTTCATAGGTTCGCGGCCCCACCTTAGCCGGACGGCATGGGCTGAGAAGTCCAAAGTGGAAGGTGGCCGTGCGCGCTGGAAGGCCTCCGGGCCTTTGTTGGGACGAAGAGGTGTGCGCGGCAGGGCGGCCGTGGCCGGCGGTCTATCGGATCTCAACAGCCCCGGGAGGACGTTTCCCCGGGACGGCGGTGGTAGCCTTGCGGGGCCGTGCCGGTTCAGAGGTCATGCAGGCCTTTGAGGTAGGCGAAGATGAGCTCGGGCAGGTCGCGGCTGTACCCCCCCTCCAACAAGCTGGCGGTGGGACAGTTCAGGGACCGAATCATGCGTCCCAGCCAGTGGAAATCCTCGACTTCGAGGGTCTCGCGAGCGAGCGGGTCCCGCACGTAGGCGTCGAACCCGGCGGAGACGATCAACAGCCCGGGCTGAAACCTGCGGATGTCATCGATGGCCTGTTCCAGGGCACGTCGGTATTCATCGGCCGGTGTGGCCGGGGGCATGGGGTAGTTCCGGCAGTTGGTGCCGCGATGCTCGGTGCCGGTGCCGGGATAGCAGGGATGCTGATGGACCGAGACGTACAGGGTGCCGGGCTGATCCAGCAAAATGTCCTCCGTGCCGTTGCCGTGGTGGACGTCGAAGTCGAACACGGCCACCCGGTCCACGCCCTCGGCACGGGCCGCCAGGGCGGCGATGGCTGCATTGTTCAGATAGCAGAAACCCATGGCACGATTGCGGGTGGCGTGGTGGCCGGGGGGGCGCATGAGGCTGAAGGTGCGCTCTCCCTGCAGCGCGCGTCGGGAGGCGGTGAGCGCGGCGGCCGCGGAGCGGCGGGCGTGTTCGGCAATGTCCGGAAACCATGCCGTGTCCAGATCGAAATCCCGCGGTTCGAGCAGCCGCTCGAGGTGGGCACGGGTATGGGCCCGCAGCAATTCCGCTTCGGTGACGTCGCCGGGCTCCGCCCAGGTCAACGAGAGGTCGGACTGGCCACGCAACCGTTCCAGCGTGGCGCGGATGCGCAGGGGTCGTTCCGGGTGGCCGGGCGCGTGGTAGCCGGTGCAACGTTCATCCGTGATGATCGTCATCGGGCCGGCATTTAAGCAGAAGGCCCGGGCTGAACGCAGGCCTTTTTCTCGGGTTTTTACTCTTGTGGGGTCCGGGCCTTCGTATCGGGCGGCCTGCCGGCTCCCTCGCGTCGGAGGTGTTGCAGGATCTTTCGGGTGAGCCGGGTCATGGGACGCGCCTGGAGCTGTCGCTGCGTGAGCCAGCGGCCCTCGGGCCAGGGGCCCTGCAGCCGGCCTTCCCACACCTCCACGCGAAACCGGTAGCGGGTGATATGATGGGTCAGTCGAAACAGTGGCGCGGCCCCGATCGCTCGAATCGGCGGGTCCCCGGGGTTCACGCGGGCCGCTCCGTCAGGCTGCGGCAGGTGCCGCGGCTCGAATGTGGGCAGTTCCCAGTAACCGCCGTTGACTTCTTGCGGGGGGCGGACTCGAACCAGCCAGTGCGACCCCTGTCGCACGAGCCAGACGAGCAGAGGTCGTTCTTCCGGAGCAGGCCTTCCGGAGTTGGCGGGGTGCAACGGACCCGGGTGACGCCGAAACCTGCAGGCGCGCTGCAGGGGGCAGCTCGGGCAGCGTGGCCGCAGCGGCGTGCAAATTGTGGCGCCCAGTTCCATGAGGGCCTGGTTGAGGGCGGAACAGGGAGGGCAGGCGGGCGGGCCGCCGTGGTGCGAGGCAGGGGTGCACCGTTCCAGACGCACCGGAGGGAATTGGACGGCGCATTCCACCAACTGGCGGGCAGCCGCCCAGGCCAGCGAACTGGAAGCCTCCAAGGGCCGGCCGAGCAACCGGCTCAGCACACGGGCCACGTTGCCGTCCACGACGGGCGTGGGCTGATTGAAGGCGGCGCTGCAGATGGCGCCGGCGGTGTAACGGCCCACGCCCGGCAGGGCCAGCACGTCCTCGAATCGTTCGGGAAACCGCCCGCCATGCTGTTGCAGGATTTGGCGGGCCGCAGCCTGGAGATGCTGCACCCGGCGGTAGTACCCGAGCCCTTCCCACAGTTTCCGCAACCGGTCCGGTTTGGCGCGTGCCACCGCGGCCACGTCGGGCAGACATCGCATCCAGCGTTCCCAGTACGGCAACACCGTGGCCACGCGCGTCTGTTGCAGCATGACCTCTGCGATCCAGATGGCATAGGGATCGCGAGTGCGCCGCCAGGGCAGGTCGCGCGCCTTCGCTCCAAACCAGCACAGCAACGCGCGGACAAGCGCCCGCCGTTGCCGCGCGGTCCACGGGGGTTGGGATGGGACCGACATGGACTTGCGGCAGCGTAACGGGTGTCAGTAGGTTGCGCCAGCATGGCCGCGCCTTTGAGTCATTACACCGTGGTGCTCACCGAACGCCAGGCCGAGGCCCTCGAAGCCTACTGCCGACAGCACGGCTTCACCTTCCGGGAGGTGCCTCACGCGCGTTTCGGGGCGTTTCGTGACGATGTGAACGTCGTCTGCTACCGCAGTGGCAAGGCCGTGGTCCAGGGCCGGGGTACGCGCGATTTTGTGCAGTTTGTGCTGGAGCCGGAGATTCTCAGGGAAGCGCGGCTTGGTTACGAATTGGAACTGCAGCCGGAGCTGAAACTGGCGCGGGTGGGCGTGGACGAATCGGGCAAGGGCGACCTTTTCGGGCCGCTGTGCGTGGCGGCGGTTTACGTGAACGAGTCGGTGGTCCGGGCCTGGCAGGAGACGGGCATTCGGGACAGCAAACGGGTGGGCAGTGACGCGGCCATTCGGGATCTGGCCCGGCAGATTCGCACCACGCCGGGCTGTGTGTTCGAGGTGGTGGTGATCGGCAACGAAGCCTACAACCGCTGCTGGACCCAAATGGGCAATGTCAACCGTCTCCTGGCCTGGGCCCATGCGCGGGCGGTGGAGAACCTGCTGCACAAGGACGGTCGGTTGGAACCGTTCCCCGTGCGGGTGATCAGCGATCAGTTCGCGCGGGATCCGCGGCTGGTGCAACGGGCTCTGATGGCCCGGGGGCGTCAACTGGAGCTGATTCAGCGGCACCGGGCCGAGGCCGACCCGGCGGTGGCGGCGGCTTCGATCCTGGCGCGGGAGGCGTTTCTGGATCGGTTGACCCAGATGAGCCGCCGCTGGGGCGTAGCTTTGCCGAGGGGCGCCGGCCCGGAGGCCCGGACGGCACTCCGCGAGTTGGTGCAGCGTCACGGCCCCGACGTCTGTCGCCAGACGACCAAACTCCACTTTCGCACCGTGGCCGAAGTGCTGGGTGAACTGGGTCTGCCTCTGCCCCGGCTCCCCGCTGCGGGCCGGGCCGGGGATGCCGACTCGGGTGCACCCTCCGGGACAGAAGGCCAGGAGCCCTCGGACCTTTTTGGGCGTGCGCCCGGGGGCGGGCCCCGGTAAATGACGGGCCGTGGCATCGCATCTGCGTTTGAAGGATCAGCTTCCGGCCGAGCGACCACGCGAGCGGCTGGCGCAGCGGGGACCGGACGCGCTGACCTCGGCGGAATTACTGGCCATTTTGTTGCGCACCGGCCACCGCGGCGCCAACGCAGTCGAACTGGGCCATGAACTGTTGCGCCGGTTCGGCTCTTTGCACGCGCTGGCCCAGGCAACCGTCGAAGAGCTCCGGCAGATCAAAGGCGTGGGCCGGGACAAGGCGGTCACCGTGGCCGCCGCATTCGCACTGGCGCGTCGGCTGGTCGAGGAACGGGTGGAGGAAAGCGAACCTCTCAATCATCCCGAGGCGGTGGCCCGACTCGTGCGCGAACAGGCCCGCCTCGCCACCGTGGAGACCTTTTGGGTGGCCTTGTTGAACACCCGTCACCGGCTCTTGAAGCTGGAAAAGATTTCCCAGGGCACTCTCGACACGATCCTGGTGCATCCCCGCGAGGTGTTTCGACTGGCCATCGCGGCCAAGGCTGCGGCCCTGATCCTGATCCACAACCATCCCAGCGGGGACCCCACTCCGTCCGAGGCGGATTTGCGGGTTACACGCGACCTGGTCCGCGCCGGCCAGATCCTGCGCATCGATGTCCTCGACCACATCATCCTGGGCCGGGCCACCGCCACCCGGACCCGGGACTACGTCTCGCTGCGCGAGCTGGGGGCGTTGCATGCTTGACCCCCTTCGGACCATGGCCTCCGCCGATTGCTCCGGCGAGCTTTGGCAGGTGGAAGTACGGTGTCCGCGGTCCTGCGCCGAGGCGGTGGCGCAGGTCGTGGCCGAAACCTGGCAGGTGACCCCCGTGGTGGAGTATCGCCCGGGCCGCTCCACCGCTTGTGTGCGGGCCTTTCTGCCTTCGGCCCCTCCGGCAGATCAGTGGCTGCGGGAACGATCCGCATTGCGGCAGCGGCTCGCGCAGCTCCGCAGCGCAGGGCGGCAGCCGTGTCGTTGCACAATCCGCGCCCGGCCCCTGGCGAAGGAGAACTGGGCGGAAAGCTGGAAGCGCCACTTCCACATCCTCCGCGTGGGACCCCTGGTGGTTCGCGCCAGTTGGCAGACAACGGCCCTCCAATCCAACCAGTGCGAGGTTGTCCTGGATCCGGGGCTGAGTTTCGGCACCGGACACCATCCCACCACGCGGTACTGCCTGGAAGAACTGGTGCGCCGGCGCACCCCCGGGCTGCCGCGACCGTTCCTGGACGCCGGGACCGGCTCCGGCATTCTGGCGATTGCCGCTGCCAAACTGGGGTACCGGCCCGTGGACGCCCTGGATTACGATCCGGTTGCCGTGGAGACCGCCCGGATCAACGCGAAGGCCAACGGAGTGGCCGACCAGGTTCGGGTTCGCCAGGTTGACCTGCTGCGACTGCCTTTGCGAGGGGTGCGGTACGGGCTGATCTGTGCCAACGTCACCGCCCCGGTGTTGTTGGCGGCACGGGAACGGCTCGCACGGCGGCTGGCTCCCGGCGGATGGCTGGCCGTGGCCGGGATTCTGGATCGGGAGTTCGGCGCGGTGCAGAGGGCGTACGAGGCCCTGGGGCTGGTTTGTGTGCGTTCGCGTCGGGATGGACGGTGGCGTTCGGGCACGTTTTACAGACCGGAGGCCTGAGTCCCCGGAATTCGTGGGGCCGGGCGGCCACGCGCGTCCGTGCGACCTCCCTCAGCCCGTGCACCCGGTCGGTTCCTTGAGCCGAGCCGCCACGGTTTCCCCCAGGGGCACCGGTTCCTTGATGGATCCCACGGCTTCTGCCCGGCGCACCCCTTCCACAAAGGAGATCGCGCGCAAGCGGAGCCGATCGCCCTCGGCCTCGGCATACGCGGCCACGGGGCTCTGGCAGCCGCCCCCCATGGCCCGGAGCAACGCACGTTCCGCAGTTACGGCCTGGAAGGTGTTGTAGTGATTGAGCTGGGCGCAGATGGCCTCCATGCGTTCGTCGTCCGCGCGGATTTCCAGGCCCACCGCCCCTTGGCCCACACAGGGCAACATCAGCTCCAGCGGCAAAATCACCGCCCGCAATCCCTCCGGAACGGCGTCCCCAACGAGTCGGCCCTCGGCCGTGATCTGAAAGTTCAGCCGGCTCAATCCGGCCAGGGCCAGGACGGTGGCGTCGAGACTGTCGCGGGTGGCCAGTTTCTCCAACCGCGTGGGCACGTTGCCGCGCAGCTCGACGAACTTCAGCCCCGGATGCAACGCCCGCAGTTGCGCCTGCCGTCGGGTGCTGCTGGTGCCGATGACCGCCCCTGCCGGCAGATCGGTCAGTCGCAGATTCGGTCCCCAGCCGCGCAGCGCCGCCTGGCCCGGCACCCATTCCTCCGCAGGGCGTTGCGCCAAACTCGCAAAGTAGGCGCCGTCCCGGTACACGAGTACATCGCGTACATCTGCTCTCCGTGTGACTGCGCCCAGTTTCAATCCGGCCGGCAACTCCGTGGGCAGGTCCTTGAGACTGTGGACGGCCAGGTCGGCCCTGCCCTTGAGCAACGCTACTTCCAGTTCCTTTGTGAAAAGACCCTTGGGCAGGGAACGTCCGGACTGGGCCAGGGAGGCGGTCTGAAGTTTGTCCCCGGTGGTCTTGATGATTTTGAGTTCGAACCGGAGCCGCGGAAACGCGGCCCGGCACTGGGCCAGCACCGCGTGAGCCTGTGCCAGGGCCAGGGCACTGCCGCGAGTGGCCACCAGGATGGGACGAGACGCGTCAGGCATGGGAGGGGGCCGGGTCGCCCGGCGTGGATGGGCGCGGCGGGGGATCGAGCAGGGCGCGCACCTTTTCGCGGATGATGGCTTCGCAGCGAGCAACTTCGGCCTGGCGCTGTCGGAGATAGTCATCCGCAATGCACTGCAAGTCGTCCACGTTGTACAGGTACACATCGTCCAGCTCGTTGACCGCCGGGTCGATGTCCCGGGGCACGGCGATGTCCACCAGCAACAAGGGTCGCCGCGGCCGTTGTCGCATCCACGCCTCCAGGCGCGGGCGATCCAACAGGTAATGCGGCGAGGCGGTGCTGCTGATGACGATGTCCACCTGGGGAAAGGCCTCGGGCCACTCTTCGAACCGAATCGCCCTGCCGCCCAGGCTCTGGGCCAGGGCCTCGGCACGTTCCGGGGTGCGATTGGTGACCCAAACACGCGTGACTCCGCGTGACACCAGCGCACGCGCCACTTTTTCACTGGTGTCGCCGGCGCCGATGACCAGCACGGTGCGATCCCGCAGGGAACTGAACAGCCGTTCGGCCAGCTCGACGGCCACGGCGGCCACCGAGGTGCTCCCCCGCTGAATCTGGGTTTCGGTGCGAATCTGCTTGGCCACGTGAAACGCGCGTTGAAACGCCTTGTTGAGACGCGGTCCGGTGAACCCGCGCTGTCGGGCCAGCTCGTAAGCCTGTTTCAATTGACCCAGGATTTCCGTCTCTCCCAGCACCATCGAGTCCAGCCCGCACGCGACCCGGAACAGATGTTCCACGCTCTGCGGCTCGGTGTAGCGGTAGAGGTGGTCGGTCAAGGGATCGTGATAGTCATGGCAGCGATGCAGAAACTCCTCCAGGTCGTCGAAGGCGAGTTCCGCGGGCAGCCGGGTGGCCACGTAAATCTCCACCCGGTTGCACGTGCTGAGGATCACGGCCTCCTCGGCCACGCCCGTTTCGCGCAACGTTTGCAGGGCGGCCGGGATCCGCGCCTCGGCAAAGGCCAGTCGCTCGCGGAGTGCCACCGGGGCGGTGCGATGATTGATGCCGATGACCAGGATGCCCATGCGCAAGGATCTCCCCGCCCTCTACGGATGATGCAGCGGGGACAGCAGGTTCGTCCCCCAGAACGTCAGCAGCACGAAGCCGAAGACGCCCACCAACCCCCACGCAAACCGCCGCGAGGAAAGTCCGCGCCAATGCCAGAGCAACAGCGCGGCATACGCTGCCCACAGGACCGCGGACCACACGACCTTGGGATCGCCGGCCAACCGGGTGCCCGGCGGCGGCGTCAAACGACTGCCCAGCAGGAGCGACACGGTCAAAAGCCCCCAGCCCGTTTGTGCCAGGCGCCGCGCCACGAGTTCCAGACGCTCGATGGGCGGCAGCCGCGCCATCAGAGCGCGCAGCTTGTGCCACTTCAAATCATGGGCCTGCATCAGGTACAGCCCCGCCGCAGCCGCCCCCAGTCCAAAGGCGCCATAAGCCAGCAGTGCCAGGGCCGCGTGCATGCTTTCCAGGGCCCGGTTGGCCTGCAACACCGGGCCCGAAGGCGTGTCGAGCGCCGGCATCAGGGCAAAGACTCCCAGCGCCAGTTGCAGCGGTGCCACCAGCGCCCCCACCGATCGCATCCGGGGCCACAGTCCCAGCCCCAGGTATGCCACCATCAGACTCCAACCCACGAACATGGTGGCCTCGTAAAGATTGCGCACCGGGCAGTGCTGCAAACTCAGACCCCGCTCCAGCAAAGCCCACGTGTGCGCGACAAAACCCGCCGCCATCAAGCCGTAGTTGATCCAGTCGTCCCGGCGGAACCCGCGGCGCCAGAGGAACACCGAATACACCGTGGCCAGCCCGTAGGCGACCACGGCCAGCAGAAACAGATGCCGATCGGTCCAGGGATTCACATCCACGGCTCCACGACGCCCTCAAATGCGCTTCTCATCGGCGTCAATGAAATCCACAAAGGTCCGAATGTCATCCCGATGCGCGAGCCCGGCCTGTTCCTTGCGCCAACGCAACCGGGCCTGGCCCTCGGCATCGTCCGGTTTCGGGTAACTGAGCATTTCCTGCCGATGCGCCTCCTTGACTTCTGGCGGCACCTTCACGTGTTGTCGCACCCAGTCGCAGACCTGCCCGTCAATGATCGAATTCTTCACCACCTCCACCATCTGCTCGTGCGTCAGGCCCGCATACTTCAGCCACAGGCCGTCGAAGCCCTTGCCCAGGTTGGGCAGGTAATCCGGGTGCAGCCGCCCGGCCAGAAACAGCCGGATCTTGTCGATGTACCGGGGCAGATGCATCCACCCGTCCATCACCTCACGGGGACTGCGCGGATAGATGATTTCGCTCATGGGCCTCATCATCCGGGCCCTGGTGCCTTGCTGTCAATCCTGCCGCCCTGATCCAACCGGGGGCCGGGGCCGGGTCGGGGGACAGGACTCCGAATCCACCGGAGTCCTGCCGGCGCCATTTGACCGTCCCGCCCGTGACCTCAGCAGGCTCCTGCCGGGACCTCCGACGGTCCGCTGGCACTTGCGCAGATGCAGGACCCGGGCTCGTTGCGGTATCGTCCCACGGTTTCGGCGGCTTGCAGGAGGCCGCAACAGGGGAAGCCCCGGCGCAGATGAGTTGAAGTGACGTCGGGAGAAACTGTGGACAAGCGGTTGTCCCCTCCCCGCACGGTCTGAAAGCCGGGCGGTTTTGATGAAAACCGGCCCCGCGCTCGGCGGCGCAGCTCTCGCTGCCCGACGCGAAAGGGGCTTCGACCCTCCGGGGGCCTCGCGGCGGCAACGTTGCGCGTGCGCCGGCCGGGCGGGTCACTGATCCCGGGCGCTGCTGCGGCCGCCAAACTTGCCAGCCACGCGTCACTGGCCTTAGTTTTGCGCGCAAATGAGCGCTGGGTCGCAATTTGAGCAATACTGGGGCGTCCTGGTTCTGTTGGTGCTCGCGGTCACCGCCGTCGGGGGCATGATCGTGCTGTCGTTTCTTCTGGGGAAACGGGCGCGACGCACCCGGATCAAGGACACGGCCTACGAATGCGGCATGATCCCGGCCGGTTCCGGGCCGGGTCGGGTGAGCATTCGGTTTTATCTCGTGGCGATGTTGTTCATCCTGTTCGACATCGAGGTGGTCTTTCTCTACCCGTGGGCGGTGGTGTACCGGGAGATGTTGAGCGATCCCGCCACACGCGCCCTGGTGTTCGGCGGGATTCTGCCTTTCCTGGGTTTTCTGGGCGTGGGCCTGCTCTACGAGATCAAAAAACGTGGGTTTGACTGGCAAACATAACCCGTCCGCGGCAGGCCCCGGACGCGGCGCAACGGGCATCCCTGTCGGAGACTCCCTTTCTGGTTCCGCACGATGTCAGGCAACAAGGCTATGACAACACCGATTAAGTTCGGTACCAGTGGTTGGCGCGGCATCATCGCCCAGGACTTTACCTTTGACAATGTGCGCCTGGCCACCCAGGGCATCGCGGATTATCTGAACGCGGAGCGCAAGCGGGAAGGATCGGCGCTGTCCCGGCGCAAGCCCGTGGTCATCCTGGCTTACGACACCCGCTTCCTGGGTCGGGAGTTCGCCCTGGCGGCAGCGGAGGTCCTGGCCGCCAACGAGTTGCAACCCTTGCTGTGCAACCGCGACACCCCGACGCCCGTCGTGGCCTACACCATTCGCAAACGCCGGGCCCTCGGCGGCATCAACTTCACCGCCAGCCACAACCCCGCCGAGTATCAGGGGTTGAAGTTCTCCCCGGCCAATGGCGCTCCGGCCCCGCCGGAGATCACCCGCCAGATCGAGGAAGCGATCGCGCGACGCCAGGCCGAGGGCTGGACGTTCCGTGGCGCGGTCATCGGCACCTACCGGTGCCCGACCTTCGATCCCCAGCCGGCTTATGTGCGTCATCTCCGGCGCCTGGTGCAGTTCGATGTCATCCGCCGCGCGCGACTCAAGGTCATCGTCAACGTCTGTCACGGTACCGGCCGCGGGTACCTGGACAAACTGCTGCAAGAGGCGGGGGCTCAGGTCACGGTCTTGAATGAACGACCCGACCCGCTCTTCGGCGGGCATCATCCCGAGCCCGACGCCGCCGGGATGGCCGAGGCCGCCGCACTCGTGCGAAAGACCCGGGCGCATTTGGGGCTGGGGACCGACGGCGACGCCGACCGGTTCGGGGTCGTGGACGCGGACGGCCGATGGCTGACGCCCAATCAAGTGTTGGTCCTGACGCTTTATCACCTGGTCAGGAATCGCGGCTGGAAGGGTTGCGTGGTCCGGTCGGTCCCCACCAGCCACCAGGTGGATGCCGTGGCGGCCCTGTTCGGCGTGCCCGTGCGCGAAACCCCCGTCGGCTTCAAATACATCGGCGCGGTGATGGAATCCGAGCCGGTCATCGTGGGCGGAGAGGAGTCCGGCGGGCTCAGCATCCAGGGACACGTGCCGGAAAAGGACGGCATCCTGGCCTGCTTGCTCATGGCCGAGTTGGTGGCCACGGAAAAACGATCCCTGGGCCGAATCCTCGCCGCCCTGGAGAAGCAAACCGGCCCGTTCTACACCGAGCGCCTGAACATCCGCATCGTCCCCGAGCAAAAGGATGCCATCCTGAAGCGTCTGGCCAGTGGCCTGGACCGCATCGGCCCGTTCAAGGTGGAGCAGTTCATCACCACCGACGGCTACAAGTTCCTTTTGCCCAACCAGGAATGGGTGGCGTTCCGGGCCAGCGGTACCGAGCCGATGGTCCGCTGTTACCTCGAGGCGCGTTCCGAGCGCAACCTGGCCCGGTTGCGCGCGGCGTGTCGGAAGCTCCTGGCCCTGTAGGGCAAAGCCGCACGGCTGTCCCCCGGGCCGTGGCAATCGCCCGGCAGTCGCCTCCGCAGGGTCACACGCGTGACCGGCGACCATTGCCTCGCGTTTGTTTCGAGACGGTGTGGTCCGGGTCAAGGCCGGCAACACCTCGCGTCGGCCCCCGGAGCCAGGAGGCGTTCGTTCGCCACCGAAGCCTTCACACAGAACCGAAACCGCGGGGCCAAACCAGCCGGGAATCGACCGCACCCACGAAACACGTCGGAAGGCCCGCCGTACCGGCAACACCACCAGGCCCGTAGCACCGTCCAGTTCCGGAATCCCTCCGACCGCGCGGGGGCCTCTTCCGGGTCACCGTTCCACCCTCGCCCGCGAAACCCTCACGGCCACCAAGAACGGGCTTGCTCGCTTTAGGTTGCTTGACAGGGGTTCCTCTTCGGTCTAATCAAGGGCTGGTTGACGAACCAGGACTATGAAACCTACTGACGCCTCCTCAACCGGCCGGCTGTCCCGACGCGACTTTTTCAAAGGTCTGGGCACCACGGCAGTGGCCGCCGCGGCCGCGCAGGCCGAATCCGTCGCCCAGGAGCTGCAAAAGCTCAATGCGGAAAAGGTCCTCGGGCCCGGTCCCGTCCCGGTGACGCTCAAGGTCAACGGAAAGACCCATCGGCTCGAGCTGGAGCCCCGCGTGACCCTGCTGGATGCGCTGCGAAATCATCTGGGCCTGACGGGCCCCAAGGAGGGTTGCGACCGCGCCGCCTGCGGCGCCTGCACGGTCTGGTTGGACGGCGTGGCCATTTACGCCTGCCAAAAGCTGGCCATCGACGCCCAGGGGCATGAGATTACCACCGTGGAAGGCCTCACGCCGGACGGCCGGCTGACCCCCGTGCAGCAGGCCTTCGTCGAGCGCGACGCCCTGCAGTGTGGCTATTGCACGCCCGGCTTTGTCATGAGCGTGTCGGCCCTGTTGCGCAAGAAACCCAAACCCACCGTGGACGATGTACTGCACGCGTGCGCCGGCAACGTCTGCCGCTGCGGCACCCATCCACGTGTGTTGGAGGCGGCTTTGATCGCTGCCGGAGTTCGCCCGGTGTCCATGACCCGCACGGAGGTGATTTCCCATGTCTGAGTGGCCTGCTCAACCCAAGGTGCTCGGCACCCGTGTGCCGCGCGTGGACGGCCCGGCCAAGGTAACCGGCCAGGCGCGTTACACATCGGACGTCCAGCTGGAGGGCCTGCTGATCGGCATGATCCTCCGCTCGAAATGGCCGGCGGCGCGGATCCTCCGCATCAACCTGGACAAGGCGCGCAAGATGCCCGGCATCAAGGCCGCCGTGGCCGTCCAGGACGGCCCCCGCATCGTGCGCTATTACGGAGAAGAACTGGCCGCGGTGGCCGGCGTAAGCCGGCAGGCATGCGAAGACGCCCTGCGGGCCATCGAAATCGAGGCCGAACCTCTGCCTTTTGTGGTGCGGGAAGAGGACGCACGCAAGCCGGATGCCCCGCGTGTGTGGGAACAGGCACCCAACGCACCGCCGCCCCGCGTCCAGGAAACGGGCAACGTGGATGCAGCCTTTGCCGAGTGCGCCGCCGTCATTGAGGGCTTCTACACCACGGCCGTCCAGCTGCATCACCCCATGGAAACCCACGGCTGCACCGTCCTCTGGAACGACGAGGGCATCACTGCCTGGGCTTCCACCCAGGGCATTTTCAGCGTTCGCGACGGTCTGGCCGGCGCCCTGCGCGTCGATCAGAGCAAGGTGCGGGTCATCACCGAACACATGGGGGGCGGTTTTGGTTCCAAGTTCGGCCCCGGCGTGGAGGGGATTCTGGCGGCCCGTCTGGCCAGGGAGGCGGGTGCGCCGGTCAAACTGATGTTGTCGCGGTTCGAAGAAGCCCTGGCCGTGGGCAACCGGCCCTCCAGTTTTCAACGCATCAAGCTCGGCGCGAAAGCGGACGGTACACTGCACGCCTTCGAGTACGAAAATTATGGTACGGCCGGGGTGGGCGCCGGTCAGGCCACGGAGGGCGGTGGCGGCGGAGCGGACCTGCCGATGCCCTACATCTACCGCGTGCCCAATCGCCGCATCAAACAAACCACCGTGGCCATCAATGCCGGATCCGCCCGCGCCTTTCGCGCGCCCGGACACCCGGTCGCCTCGTTCGGCATGGAATCGGCCATGGACGACCTGGCGGTCAAACTGGGCATGGACCCGCTGGAGCTGCGCATCAAGAATGATCCCAGCGAAATCCGCCAGCGCGAATACCGCATCGGCGCCGAGCGTTTCGGGTGGAAGGAGAAATACCGCAAGCCCGGCAGTTCGCCCGGGCCGGTCAAAGTGGGCGTCGGTGTGGCCAGTGCCACCTGGGGCGGCGGGGGCAGCCGCCGTACCCAGGGCGAGGTGCAAATCAACCCGGACGGCTCGGTCGAGGTCCGCCTCGGGGTCCAGGACATCGGCACCGGAACCCGCACCGTGGCCGCGGTCGTCGCCGCGGAAGTCCTGGGCCTCAAGCCTGAACAAATCACGGTCAAATTCGGAGACACGCGTTTCCCGCCGGGGCCCGGCAGCGGCGGCAGTGTCACCAGCCCGTCGGTGGCCCCCACGGTGTTCGACGCCTGCACCCGCGCCCTTGAACAATTGCAAAAGCAGACCGGTGTACCCGATGCCCGCGGCGAGAACTGGCGTGCCGCCTGCAAGAAGCTCGGCGTGACGCCCCTGGTCGTGCAGGGGCAATGGCGCGAAGGCCTTTCCTCCAGCGGCGTCGGCGGCGTTCAGTTCGCCGAGGTCGCCGTGGACACGGAAACAGGGCTGGTCACGGTCAAGAAGATCGTCGTGGTCCAGGACTGTGGTCTGGTCGTGGATCCCCTGACTGCGGAAAGCCAGGTCAACGGCGGCGTGATCATGGGCATCGGCTTTGCCCTGTACGAAGAACGGGTGATGGACTGGCAGACCGGCGTGGTCCTGAACCCCAACTACGAGACGTACAAGCTCCCCGGCCTGGCCGATGTTCCGGAGATCGACATCGTCCTGCTCAACATGCCCGAGCGCGGCGTCATCGGACTGGGCGAGCCCGTCCACATCCCGACCGCGGCTGCCATTGCCAACGCCGTGGCCAATGCGTTGGGCGTGCGGGTGCCCAGCCTGCCCATCACGCCCCGGAAAGTCCTGGCTGCCCTGGGCAAAATCCCCGCTCCCAAATCCTCTGCCGCATGAAACCGTTTGAATACGCCACCGCTCTCACCGTCGAAAGCGCGCGTCAGTTGGCCGGCGCCAACGGTCACTACCTCGCCGGCGGGAACGACCTGCTGGGCCGGCTCAAGGACGACATCACCGAGGCCTCACGCCTCGTCAACATCAAGGCCATCCCGGGACTCAACCGCATCGAGCCCGGACCTCAAACCTGGCGGATCGGCGCCCTGGTGACCATTGCCCAAATCGAGGATCACCCGGAAATCCGCAGGGTCTTTCCCGGACTCCATCAGGCCGCCGCCGAGGTCGGTTCGCAGCAGATCCGGAACGTGGCCACGCTGGGGGGCAACCTGGCCCAGCACTCCCGTTGCTGGTACTACCGGCATCGCGACATCCAGTGCCTTAAGAAGCGGGGCCGAATCTGTTACGCCCTCGAGGGCGACAACCGTTACCACGCCCTGTTCACCGGCAACGTCTGCATCAGTCCGGTGGTCTCGAATCTGGCCATCGCGCTGACGGCGTTGGACGCCACGGCGGTGGTCTGGCGCGACGGTCAGGAACGTCGCATGACCATGGCCGAACTCTACGAGCTGGCCTGGGACAACCCCACCGCCCATCACTCGCTGCGACCGGGCGACCTGTTGCTGCGTGTGGAAATCCCCACTGTCCGTCCGCGCAGCGCCTACCTGCAGATCAGCGACAAACACAGCTTCGACTGGGCCCTCGTCAGTTGTGCGGCGGCGGCCCGAATCGAAAACGGCCGAATCCACAATGCCCGGATCGCCCTGGGCTGTGTATCGCCCGTGCCCCACCAGGTGACGGCGGCCAACCAGTTCCTGGAGGGCAAGAACCTCGACGAGGCCACCGCGGATCAGGTGGCGGACCTTTTGCTGGCCGGGGCCCAGCCCCAGGAACACAACGCCTACAAAATCCCCATGGCCCGGGCCCTGATCCGCCGGACCCTGCTTCAACTCCGAGGCTAGCGCCATGAATCCCGTCTGCCAGCATCTGCGCACCAAAAAGCTTTACATCGAGGCCGTGCCGGACGATGCCTTCAGCGATCCCGAGCTGGAACAGGCTGCCCCCTGCCATTTCTGGTGCAACCTGACCCAGACGGTGGTGGGACCCGACCAGTTGCCGGTTCACAAGAACTCCTGTCAACCGGGCCGCGCCTGTTTTGAATCTTGAACCGGCCTCCCGCTGAGGCGCAGTCCTCCCCGCTTCATTGCTGCGGTCGGCGTTCCCCGGGACATGGGGACGGCTCAAACGTGAAGGCCGCGCCCGGCCCGACTCACACGGACCCTCCGGGCAAACGTCCAAACCCACCGGAGAAAGGGTCGCGTTGCCCGCCCCGCATCCGGTCGGTGCGTCGATTGCTGAAAGCACACCGTGTCTTTTGACCGGGACCGGCGCCCGAGCCGGGCCCTCTCTGGCACCCTTCGCTGCCCGCCCTACAAGCGCAACCGGAAGCCCCCTTCAAAAACCACTTCTGCCAACGTTACGACCAGGAAGACCACGCTGATCAGTGCGTTGAGGCGGAAGAACGCCGTCTGAACCCAGTTCAAACTCCGCCGCCGCGCTATCCAGTGTTCCAACAGCACGCAAAGCAGGATCAGAAACCAGCCCACCAGATACGCCAGACGGAATCGGCAGAGCAGCCCGAACAACAGCAGCAACCCGAGCATGAGCATGTGACTCAGGAAAGCTGCGGTGAGCGCGTTCCTGGGTCCCCAGGCCACCGGCAGCGAATGCAGTCCGTGCCGCCGGTCAAATTCGTAATCTTGAAGCGAGTAAATCACATCGAACCCGGCCACCCAAAACACCACCGCCGCCGCCAGCACGACCATCCGCAGCCCGTCGAGGACCGTCAGGTCACCTCCTTTCACCGCCAGCCAGGCCCCCACCGGCGCCAAACCCAGCGCCACCCCCAGGAACAGATGCGTGTAGTGGGTGAACCGCTTCGTGACGGAGTAGAAACAGATCACGAACAGCGCCACCGGCGAAAGAACGAAGCAGAGCGGATTCAGGAACCAGCTCGTCGCCACCAACCCCGCTCCGCTCAGAGCCCACAACGCCCAGGCCGCGGGCAGCCGGATCTGCCCGGTCGGCAGGTGCCGATGCGCGGTGCGTGGGTTCCTTGCGTCGATGTCGCGGTCCACAATCCGGTTGAACGCCATCGCACACGTGCGTGCGCAAACCATGGCCAGCAGAATGAGCAGGAACGTGCGCCAGCCCGGCCATCCCTGCTGATCCCGCGCTGCCACTGCCATACCGGCCAGCGCAAACGGCAACGCAAAGATGGTGTGCGAAAACCGCACAAACGAGAGCCACTTCTGCAGCACGGCCCAGGGCCGGAAACCTCCCCGGCGCCCGGCCCCCCCCGCGGGGGCTGTCGCAGATCCCGGCTCCACCGGAACAAACTCGGTTCCCCGGTTCACTCCAACTCCTCAGCCCAACGGGGCACCAGATGATGCGGTACCCCGAGATGATCCAACACCCGCGCCACCACGGTGTCCACCACCGCCTCCACCGTCGTCGGGCAGGTGTAAAACGAGGGATTGGCCGGCAGGATCACCGCCCCGGCCTGGAGCAAAAGCTCGAAGTTGCGCACGTGGACCAGGTTCAGCGGGGTTTCCCGCGGCACCAGGATCAGCTTGCGCCGCTCCTTCAACACCACATCCGCCGCCCGCAGCAACAGGTCCTCGCTGTAACCGTGCGCGATCCGGCCCAACGTGCCCATCGTGCAGGGAATCACCACCATCGCGTCCGGCGGATTGCTCCCACTGGCAAACGGCGCGTTCATGCTGCGCGGATTGTGCACGCGCACGCCATCGGACAACCGCAACCCTCCGGGCAGCTCCGCCTCGATGACCTGCGGCGCGTACCGGCTCAACACCACGTGGATCTCGTGCTGCCGGGGATCCAGATTGTCCAACAGCCGTTGTGCATACAACGCACCGCTGGCTCCCGTGATGGCGACCAGAACCTTCATGCATCCCTTTCGGACGGTTCCACACCGGGGCCATCCGTCCACGGACAGGCCCCACGCACGCCCCGTCTGCCCAACCGACGACAACTCCCGATGCGGGGCTTCGCCATGGAGATCACCTTGCGGAGCTCAGGAACCGGACCGACGGTCGCGCCGGCTCATTGCCCGACGAAGTTCCCGCTCCGTCTCCCGCCGCTTGATCTCTTCCCGCCGATCCACCTGCGCCTTCCCGCGCGCCACCGCCAGCGCCACTTTCACCCGACCGTTTTTCCAGTACAGGGCCAGCGGAATCAGTGTGTGCCCTTTCACCGCGGCCAGGCCCGCCAGCCGATGAATCTCGTTTTTGTGCAGCAACAGCTTGCGGTCCCCCTGGGGCGGGTGATTCAACCAGCCCCCCGGACGATACTCCTCGATCCGCGCATTGCGCAGCCACACCTCCCCGTTGCGCACCTCGGCGTATGCGTCCCGCAGGTTGGCCCGCTTCTCGCGCAGGGCTTTCACCTCGGTGCCCCGCAGGACAATCCCGGCCTCCACGGTCTCCAAAATGTGGTAGTCACGCCGGGCGGTGGGATTGGCCACGATCTGCTCCATAAACTACAACTGCCAGAAGGTTGCCCCTCTGGCCAGTTGCCATCTCCCACCCCGATGGGGCGCTGCCCTCAGGTCCGACGCACGCGCTTCCGGGGTTTCTCCACCGGGCTGGATTCCTCGGGCTCGGGCAGTTCCCAACCCAGTTTGCCCTCGGCAATCTCCAGCAGCGCCACGTCGGCCGCCCCCAGGTTCTCCGCGTTGGGGACCAGGGGACGACTCAGCCCCCCTGAGCCCGACAACAACTGCCGGACCCGGCGGGAGACGATGTTGACGAGGATGTACGGATCCCCGACTTTTTCCAGTGCTCGCTTGCAAAGTTCAGCGTTCATCTTCGGCTCTCGAACCGTCCAAAGCCCAATCAAATTACAGTGCCGTCCCCGTTCTGCAACCTCAAAAGTCCGGAGCTCCGCGAACTCCCGAATCCTCGGCGGAGGAGTTCGACGCGGTTTCTGATGTTGGTGGGGGAAGGCGGCCCAACGAAGTCCATCCCGCAAAGGGGCACCCAAGGGCCCAAGTTCATCCCTCCAACGGGCCCAAAGCGCCCGGTTCGAGGGCGGGTCCGGCCAAAGCCCGAGGTGCGAAGATTGTCCGGGCAGACTTTGGCCGCACATCACGACACTCCCTTCGCACCCGGACACCGGGCCCGAGCTTCCGGACCGCCAATGAGTGGGTCGGCCCCCGCCCGACCCGCCGCCACCCCGCGGGTCGACCCGCCTCCGGCTGCGGCACCGGCGACTCATCCCCGCATGCCATCCGCTCAGCCACACCGCCGGCACCTGCACCCGCGCCTGCCGCACTCGCGCCGCCGGCAGCAGCAACACCTGCCGCAGCTGCCTCTCGAGCGGCCAGGGCTCACAGCGGTCCGGCAGGTACGGAACCTTCAGCCCGATCCCTGCATTGGAGGCCAGCGCCGCAATCGCGCAGAACATCCGGTTGGCGTTCAGTTCGGCGCAGCGCGGAGGATGCAGGTCCGGTCGCCGCAACACTTCCTTCCGTGAGTTCTCCTTGTCGCCTTGGAGCCGATGCCGATCCAAGATCACCGCCGCCCCCGTCCGGCTCGGGTCACAGGCCACAAACCGATGGTCCCAGAAAAACTCGTCGGCCCGCCGGAAATGCACCGCGGCAAACGTCTGCGGCTTCTGACATTCCTCGGGTGGAGCCGCACCCGCCAGTGTTGCTCGACGATCGCCGAGCCGACCCGCCCCCGACGCCGGCCGGCCCCATCCGTCGCGTTCCAGCGCATCACCCGCATCCGGCGGGTTTCGGTTACCGAATCGTACATCCGTCGCGCGGCGCGAAGAAGGTTCCCGTTCCGCCCCGGACTAGGGCGGCGCATTTCAGGGTTTTTGGGTCGCCCGAAGGCCGGGCTGGATTCCGGGACCTCGTCGGCACGGAGAACCTGAGGGAAAACGGCATTCCCGTGGGGTTCGCGAATCCGGGACTCCAACAGTGGGCTGCGACCAGATCCAGGCCGTGCGCCACAAGACGGATGCGCGTCTCCAACCGGACCCCGTCCGAATTGCCTCGTGCCACCCCGAGGTTCATCGCCCCCGTACACCTCCGCGGCTCAGTACTCCCTCCAAGCCGATCTGGTCGCACGGTACCGGCTGGGCAGCACGACTGATCCACCCACAGAAAGCTGACGACCCGGTAGCCCACACCACTCGAAAAGGCCGTTTGAAGCCCGCGCGCTCGGCTCTCAACCCCACGGACCACGCAGATCCAAACAGACACGAGATTTCCATTTGAAGCCAGCACGACAGCCAGTTGGTCAAGGACTCGCTCCTGAAAAAAGAGATACCGAGGCCAACGTCCGCACGATCTCCGCTCATCATTGGTCTTCTATGTGCCCTGTGTGTTTTGTGGGCTTTCCGCAAACGTGGCCCGGGGCTGCTCTTCCGAGGGCGCCGAGAACGCCGCCCGATGCTCAGCCCAGGTTGCCCGGGCTGCCGCATGGCAAAGGTCCGGCCTGCGGGCGCTCCGGAAGTTCGCCAGAGCTGCGAACAGGAGATCCTGTAAACTCCGCCGGGTGAGCTGAACCTCGAAGATTCGCCGGCGTGTCGGACACGTCCCGAGCGTCGCGGCCTCCTGCGGGCGGGAAGGCCGCGGTCGGGCAGATTGGAACCCTGCGCCTCGAGCGGGGGCACAGCCCGGGGGCGGGGTGCATCATTCCCGTCGCGTGTTCTCCGCGGGACCGGAGAACCTGCGAGTGCGACCTCCCGAGCCTGCGCAGAGGGTCCGACCCCGGACGGCCGCGACACTGGGAGCCGCCCAACTCGGGGGAATGCCAACTCGGGGGAATGTTTCGCAGATGCGAGGTCGGCCCGCGGGGGTACGCCGGGGGAACGACAGACGCCGCGCACGAGAATGCACACGGGCCTGCCCTCCTCGGGGGCAATGGATTAGACTCGGGGGGAATGATTGCTCGGGTGACATTGGAGCTGGCCCTGGGTCGGGAGTTCGATTACGCCGTGCCCGACGAATGGGCCGGCCAGGTCGCTGTGGGCTCGCGGGTGGAGGTGCCGCTGGGCCGGCGCAAGGTGTTGGGTATCGTGACCGACCTGGCCGAGGCTTCCGGGCAGGTACATCTGAAACCGATTCTGCGCGTGGTGGGAGGGCAGGCCCTGGTCACACCGGTCCTGCTGCGGCTGGCACGCTGGATGGCCGAGTACTATTGCTGCCCCCCGGAGTTGGCGTTGCGCAGCGTCTTGCCAGAGGCGGTTCGCCGACCGGAGGCCGGCTGGCGACAGCGCCTGCAAGTGCGGATGGTTCCGGCGCAGGGGCCGTTGCCCAAACTGCCGAAGCGACAGCGGGAGGTCTGGCACGTGGTCGAAGAGCGGCGTTGCCTGCCGCTGACGGAGCTGCTGGAGCTGACGGGGGCATCGCTCAGCACCGTGCGACGTCTGGAAGACAAGGGGCTGGTGGAGATTGTTCCGCAGGTCGAAGAACGCGATCCCTACGGACGGGAACAGATTCTGCCCACGGAGCCTCTGCCGTTGAACGAAGCGCAGCGGCGTGCCCTGGCGGCAATTCGGGAGGCTCTCGACCGCTTGTGTGGGCTGCAGCTCAAGCCGTCCGAAGAGAGCGAAGCCCGGGAGCCGTCGGCCGCCGGGGCGGGGAAGGAAGGCGCCGCACTCTCCAGGACGTTCCTGTTGCACGGGGTGACGGGCAGCGGAAAGACCGAGGTGTATTTGCAGGCCATGGCCGCGGCGCTGGAACGGGGACGCGGGGCCATCGTGCTGGTGCCGGAGATCGCGCTGACGCCCCAGACGGTGGAGCGGTTCAAGGCCCGTTTCAGCTCGGGACCGCATCGCACCCTGGTGGCGGTGCTCCACAGTCACCTGTCCGCCGGCGAACGTCACGACGAATGGCACAAGATTCGGCAGGGCCGTGCCCGCATTGTGATCGGGGCACGATCCGCGGTATTCGCGCCGGTGCAAAACCTGGGCCTGATCATCGTCGACGAGGAACACGAGCCGACGTACAAGCAGGAAGAGGCGCCGCGGTATCATGCACGCGACGTGGCCGTGCTGCGGGGGCAGATGGAGGGGGCGGTGGTGGTTCTGGGTTCGGCGACGCCCTCGCTGGAGAGTTACTGGAACGCCCGCCGGGGCAAGTACCGGTTGTTGGTGCTCCCGGAGCGGGTGGATCAGCAGAAAATGCCGCGGGTGCGGGTGGTGGACATGCGGCAGGCGGCCCGGGCGGAACGGGGTGTGCCCGTGTTTTCGCCGCAGTTGCGGGAGGCGATCCTGCAGCGGCTGGAGAAACGCGAGCAGGTCATCCTCTTCCTCAACCGGCGCGGGTACGCCACCGCGCTGCAGTGTCCCCGTTGCGGTTACGTCGCCCAGTGCCCCAATTGCAGCGTGGCCCTGACCTATCACCGGGCCGGACAGCACCTGCTCTGTCACATCTGCGGCGAGCGCCGTCCGGCGCCGTCCGCCTGCCCCAACGAAACCTGCCGGGACCCGGCCATCCGCTACGCGGGCCTGGGCACGCAGCGCGTGGAGGAGGCGCTGCAGCGGCAGTTCCCCCGCGCCCGTGTCCAGCGGATGGACTCCGACACGCTGAAGCGCAAAGAAGATTACCGCCGGATCCTGGCCGAATTCCGCGCCGGTCGGATCGACATCCTCGTGGGCACCCAGATGATCGCCAAGGGACTGCACTTCCCCAATGTCACCCTGGTGGGCATTGTGCACGCGGACCTGGCCCTGCATCAGCCGGACTTTCGCGCGGCCGAACGAACGTTCCAACTGTTGACGCAAGTGGCCGGACGCGCCGGCCGGGGGGAGGTGGAAGGCGAGGTGATCATCCAGTCCTTCACGCCGTATCATCCGGCCATTCAATACGCGCGCCGCCACGATTTCGAAGGGTTTTACGAGCAGGAAATGGAGTTTCGCGCCCAGTTGGAGTACCCGCCCCTGACGCGCGTGGCCCTGGTGACCCTGCGCGGACGCAACGAGGACAAGGTCAGGTTCGTGGCGGAGCACGTGCGTCGGGACTTGTCCCGGCGTTTGGAGGGGTTCTCAGAGCTGAAAATGACCGGACCGGCACCCGCGCCCCTGGAGCGGGCTCAGACTTACTATCGCTACCATTTGATGTTGCGTACCCGCCGCATGCCGGCGTTGAGTCGCGAACTTGGCGCGTGGCTCAAGGAGACCACGCTGCCCGAGGACGTGCATCTGACGGTGGACGTGGATCCGGTGAGTTTGCTGTGAATGCGCGCCGGGCTTGCGGACCGCGGCCCGCGCGGTCCCGGCCCTACAAGGCCACGCCTGCGTCGGCCAGGAATTGCCGGAAAGTGGTCGGAGCGGGGGCGGTGAAGTGCCACCTCCGACCGCGCCAGCAAAAGGACAGCTCGGCCGCGTGCAACGCGTGGTGCGGCAGGATCAACCGTGCCTGCTGGATGGCGGTCAGTCGGCCCAGGACGAAATCGAGGTAGAGGGACGGATCGCCCCCGTAGAGTTTGTCGCCCACGATCGGGTGGCCCAGGTGAGCCAGATGGATGCGGAGCTGGTGTTTGCGGCCGGTGCGAGGCCGGAGGCGCAACAGGCTGAACGGCTGTGGCGGGCCGTCCGGTGCTGCGGGGTTCGCCCCGCCGACTTCCTGGGCGGGCTCGGAATCTTTCCACCAACGGGGATCAGGTCGGTCGGGCACCGGACGAACGAACCGGCACAACACATGGAACTCTGTAATGGCAGGCGCACCGTCCGGACGCACCGTGTCCTGGATGGCGACCAGGGCATCAGGATCGCGCCCCAAGGGGGCTTCGATCCGGCCCTGGTCCTGTGCGGGATGACCGTGGACGATGCCCAGATACGCCTTCTCCACCGCCCGCTGCTCGGTCAGCCGGCCCAGCTCGGAGGCGGCGGCCCGGGTTTTGGCCACCAGCACAAGACCGCTGGTTTCACGGTCGAGGCGATTCACCATGCTCGGGGTGGCGCCGGGTCCCAAATGGGCGCGCAGACAGGCAATGAGACTGGAGCGCCCGTCCGGCTTGGTCGGGTGACAGACCAGACCCGGTGGCTTGTTCACCACCAGCAGATCCTCGTCCTCGTACAGGATCTCGAGCGATTCGTTCATGTCCCGCTCCCGGGTACATGAGCCGCCCGTTTGTGCCAACCCGCGGCCAACCCCGGGCAGCACACCAGAGTGCAACAAGACCGGCGCCTTGCAAAGGGCACGCCCTGCGGTCGGGGACGCATTGCAGGTTCTGGACACGCGCCAGAGCGGGACGGAATCTCGGGCGTCCCCGGCGCGGGAAAACCAGGGGAAAACCGCATTTCACCGGAATTCTCGAATCCCGGGCTCAAAAATCGAAATCCGTCCTGTGCGGATCCACGGACCGCACGGGCTCATCCACGCACCGAAGGCGCATCCCCCTGCACCAGCTCGTGACGACGCCCCCGGACCTCGGTCCCCCAAAATCCGTCGCGCCCTGAAAGGGCGCAATTCGGTAATTCCAACCGCGAGGGGCGGGCATATGAGCCCAGCGAGTTCTGCCCCTTCAGGGCGCGGCATACTGCGGGATCCGCCTACCCAGGGCGTTGCCCTGGGCTGAAGCATTCCGCTCCGTTGGGGCGGACGTGCAACGCGCCGAAGGCGCAGCCGTTCGTCCGCTATGGAGCGATGTTCGTTGCCCGGGGTGCGCCCCGGCGGCCCCAGGGAAGATTGGCGCAACGCGCGATTCCATGATAGAGAAGGATGCGTGTTTTTTTGGTGGCCCAGGAAGGTGCGTCCCCTGTCGCCGATGGCCCGGTTCGGGCGTTTTGTTCTGCAGGAACGGGTCAAGAGCGGCGGAATGGCGGAGATCTGGCTGGCTCGCGACGAGGCGCATCATCATTACGCGTTGCGTGTGATGCATGCGGACCTGGAGCGTCAGCGGGCGGCCCGCCGCCGTTTCCGGCACGGATGCGAGGTGCTGGCGCAACTCCAACCCCATCCCTTCATCGTCCGGTACTACGAGCACGGTCGCTGGGAGGGCCGGCATTACCTGGTGATGGAGTACGTGGAAGGGGACAATCTCAAGGAGCGATTCGCGCGGCACGACCCGGTGTTGACGGAGAACGTGGCCCAGCTGTTGCTGGACATGGCGGCGGCCCTGGAGCACATGCACGAACGGGGCTACATGCACCTGGACTTCAAACCGGAGAACGTGCTGGTGACGGCCGGGGCGAGCATTCGACTGGTGGATTTTGACATCGCGCAGCCGATCCCGCCGGCCCCGCGGCGTCTGGACCGCAATCCGGGCACGCCGGCCTACATGGCACCGGAACAACTGGCGCGGCAGCCGCTGGATCAGCGGGTGGACATCTTTGCCTACGGCGTGACGGCCTACGAGTTGCTGACGAACCAGAAACCGTTCCGCGGCAGCACGCCGGACGAGATCCTGCGGGAACAACAGAGTCCGGGTCGATTGCGGCCGCCCCGGGAGTTGAATCCGGACATTCCGCCGGGCCTGGAGCGGATTCTGTTGCGGTGTTTGCAGCCGGACCCGAACCGTCGGTACGTCTGGATGAGCCAGCTGCGGCACGACCTCGAGACGGTGTTGTACCGGTAACGGGGGAGCGACACTTTGCATCGTTCCATCTTGATGAATTGATGAGTGCGCTTGTCTCCGCGGCCGGGTGTGTCTATGTTCGGTGCCATGGAAGCAGGACTGAGCCCGGCCGCCGCGGCCCTGACAGCGCTTCTGCGCCAGCGCATCGTCGTCCTGGACGGCGCCATGGGAACGCTGATCCAGCAGCAGCGCCTTTCCGAGGCCGAGGTGCGCGGGGAGCGCTTCCGCGACCATGCCGGCAAACCCCTCCGGGGCAATCACGACCTGTTGGTCCTGACGCAGCCGGACCTCATCCGGTCCCTGCACCGTCAATACCTCGAAGCCGGTGCGGATGTCATCGAGACCAACACGTTCTCGGCCACCACCATCGGTCAACATGAGTTCTTCGGGCCCGACCCGGAGGCAGGGCGCAAGGATGAGGCCTATTTCGAGCGGGTGGTGACGGATGCACGGCTGCGGGCGTTGGTGGCGGACCTGAATCTGGCGGCGGCCCGACTGGCGCGACAGGCGGCGGACGAAGTGGCGGAGCGGACCGGGCAGCCGCGGTTCGTGGCGGGGGCGATGGGCCCGATGCCGGTGACGGCCAGTCTGTCGCCGGACGTGAACGACGCGGGGTTCCGCGCGGTGAACTTCGATCAGTTGCGGCGGGCCTACCGGGAGCAGGCCGAGGCGCTGGTGGCCGGGGGCGTGGACGTGCTGTTGATCGAGACGATCTTCGACACGTTGAACGCGAAGGCCGCCATTTTTGCGCTGGAGGAACTGTTCGAGGCGCTGGGCCGGCGGCTCCCGGTGATGATCTCGGGGACGATCACGGATCGGTCGGGTCGCACGCTCATCGGGCAGACCCTGGAGGCGTTTTGGATTTCGGTGGCGCATGCGCAACCGCTGACCGTGGGGTTGAACTGTGCGTTGGGACCGCGGGAGATGCGCCCGTTTGCGGAGGAACTGTCGCGGCTCGCGCCCACGTTCACCTGTTTCTACCCGAACGCCGGGCTGCCGGATCCGCTGTCGCCCACGGGCTTTCCGGAGACGCCGGAAAGTCTGGCGGCGCAGCTGCGGGAATGGGCGGAGGCGGGGTGGTTGAACATGGCGGGTGGCTGTTGCGGCACGACGCCGGAGCACATTCGGCAGCTGGCGCGGGCCGTGCGGGATTGTGCGCCGCGGGTGGTGCCGGAGGTGCCGCGCACGTTGCGGTTGAGCGGCCTGGAACCGCTGGTGTTCACGCCCCAGACGAACTTTGTGAACATCGGGGAGCGGACCAACGTGGCGGGTTCTCCGAAGTTTGCGCGTCTGATTCGGGAGGGGGATTACGCGGGGGCGGTGGCGATCGCGCGTCAGCAGGTGGAGTCCGGTGCCCAGGCGCTGGACGTGTGCATGGACGAGGCGCTGCTGGACGGCGTGGCCGCGATGCGGCGGTTTCTGCGGCTGCTGATGAGCGAGCCGGATGTGGCGCGGGTGCCGATCATGGTGGACTCCTCGAACTGGGCGGTGCTGGAGGCGGGGCTGCAGTGTCTGCCGGGCAAGGGCATTGTAAACTCGCTGTCGCTGAAGGAGGGCGAGGCGCGGTTCGTGGAGCTGGCGCGGCGGGTGCGCCGGTACGGGGCTGCCCTGGTGGTCATGGCCTTCGACGAGCGGGGGCAGGCCGACACGTTCGAGCGCCGCATCGAGGTCTGCCGCCGCAGCTACGAGTTGCTCACGCAACAGGCCGGTTTTCCGCCGGAGGACATCATTTTCGATCCCAACGTGCTGACCGTGGGTACGGGCATCGAGGAACACGCCAACTACGCGCTGGATTTCATCCGGGCGACCCGCTGGATCAAGCAGCATCTGCCCCTGGCCCGCGTGAGCGGCGGCATCAGCAATGTGTCCTTCAGTTTCCGCGGCAACAACGTGGTGCGCGAGGCGATGCACAGCGTGTTTCTCTACCACGCCATCCGGGCCGGCCTGGACATGGGGATCGTCAACGCGGGTCTGCTGGCGGTCTACGAGGAGATTCCGACGGAGCTGCGCGAGCGCGTGGAGGATGTGATCCTGAACCGGCGTCCGGATGCCACGGAACGGCTGGTGGAGTACGGCGAGCAGTTGAAGGCCTCGGGGGCGGCCGGAGGCGGTGCGGGACGGGGGGCCGCGGCGGACCTGGCCTGGCGGCAGTGGCCGGTGGAAGAACGCCTGAAACACGCATTGATTCACGGGATCGACACGTACATCGAGGCGGACGCGGAGGAGGCGCGGCAGAAGCTCGGCCAGCCGCTGGCGGTCATCGAAGGGCCCCTGATGGAAGGGATGAACGTGGTGGGGGACCTGTTCGGCGCCGGCAAGATGTTCCTGCCCCAGGTCGTCAAGTCGGCCCGGGTGATGAAGAAGGCGGTGGCCTGTTTGACGCCGTGGTTGGAGAAGGAGAAGGCCGCCCGCCAGGCGGCCGGGCAGGCGGTGCAACCGCAGGGACGCATCGTGTTGGCCACCGTGAAGGGCGACGTGCACGACATCGGCAAGAACATCGTGGGGGTCGTGCTGGCCTGCAACAATTACGAGGTGATCGATCTGGGCGTGATGGTGCCTTGCGAACGCATTCTGGAGACGGCCCGGGAGAAACAGGCGGACATTGTGGGCTTGAGCGGCCTGATCACGCCGTCGCTGGAGGAAATGGTGCATGTGGCGCGGGAGATGGACCGACAGGGCTTTCATCAGCCGCTGCTGATCGGCGGGGCGACCACCAGCAAGGCGCACACGGCGGTGAAGATTGCGCCGGCCTATCGGCATCCGGTCATTCATGTGCTGGATGCCAGCCGGGCGGTCCCGGTCGTGAGCCAGTTGCTGAACCCCGAGCAACGGGAGGCCTTCATTCGTCAGATTCACGAGGAGTACGAGAAGGTCCGACGCTCGCACGGGGCGCGGCAGCAGCCGTTGGTGTCCCTGGCCGAGGCGCGGGCGCGGGCGCCGCGGCTGAGCTACGAGGATCGGCCGGTGCCCGAGTTTCTCGGGATCTGCGTGTTACATCCTCCCGGCGAGGATCCGGCCGCGCTGGCAGAGCCGGGCGTGCGACATGCCACGGTGTCGCTGGCCGATCTGGTGCCGTACATCGACTGGTCGCCGTTCTTCCATGCCTGGGAGTTGCGCGGGCGGTATCCGGCCATCCTGGATCATCCACGGCACGGCGCGGAGGCGCGGCAGTTGTTTGCGGATGCGCAGCGTTTGTTGCAGCGGCTGGTGGAGGAACAGCGGTTGCAGCCCCGCGGCGTGTACGGGTTTTTCGCCGCGCACCGCGTCGGGGACGATGTGGCATTGTATCGCGATGCCGGCGCCGGCGAGGTGTTGGCCCGCCTGCATTTTCTGCGCCAGCAAATGGTCAAGGAGGACGGATCGCCCCACTGGTGTCTGGCGGATTTCGTGGCGGGACGGGAGGACGGGCCGGGGGCGGGCCCGGACTACGTGGGCGCGTTTGCGGTGACGGCGGGGCACGGCCTGGCAGAGCTGGTCGCGGAGTTCAAAGCGGCGCACGATGATTACCATGCGATCATGGCCGAGGCGCTGGCGGATCGGCTGGCCGAGGCGTTCGCCGAGTGGCTTCACGCCAGGGTGCGTCGCCAGTGGGGTTATGGTCGGGACGAACGCCTCAGCCTGGAGGACCTGATCGAGGAACGATATCGCGGCATTCGACCCGCGGCGGGTTACCCCGCCTGCCCGGATCACACCGAGAAAGCGACGATCTGGCGCCTGTTGGAGGTGGAACGGCGCGCGGGAATCCGGCTGACGGAGTCCTATGCGATGTGGCCGGGCAGCAGTGTGAGCGGGCTGTACTTCGCCCACCCCCAGTCCCGGTATTTTGCCGTGGGCCGGATTGGTCGGGATCAGTTGGAAGATTACGCGGCGCGCAAGGGGATGTCGGTGGAGGAAATGGCCCGCTGGCTGGCGCCGTGGTTGGCGGAGGGTTGAAGGCTCGGGTCGCGTTTCCGGGCAAATCTGCGCGGGGGCCGGAGCCGGCGGGCGGCCCCGGTTTGCGCTTGTGCCGGCGGGTGGGGTGTCCTTCATTGGGGGCATGCGAACGTGTTTGCAACCAGTTGGTTCTCTGCTCACAGCAGCCTTGTTGGGGATGGGGATCCTTTTTGTCCAAGGGGCGGCCGAGGATTATGAGGGCCGGTTTGCGCTCACCTTGCCTGACGGGGGCGCGGGTTGGTTGGGGATCTCGCGCACGAATGGTCGGTGGGTGGGCCAGATCATGTGGGGCGCCGGCAGTGTGGTTCCCGTGGCTTCGGTGGCCGTGGAAGGGGACAAGCTGGTGGTCACGCGCGTCCACGAGCGAAAGGAACGCGGCCCGGACGGGCGGGAAACGACGGTGCAGGAGCGCGAGGTGATCGAGGCCCGCTGGGTGGGGGATCGACTGGAGCTGACGACGCGGCGCCAGACCCGCGACGGCTGGACGGAACCCCGGCGCTTCACCGGCAAACGCATTCCACCGCTGCCGCCGCGGCCGGATTTGAGCCGGGTCCGGTTCGGCGAACCCGTGGTGTTGTTCAACGGGCGGGACTTGACGGGCTGGCGGCCGTTTGGAGGCAGGAACGGATGGCGCGCGGCCGACGGCGTTCTGATCAATGATGCGCCGCAGCCGCCCGGCCAGCACATCAGCTACGCGAATCTGCGCACGGAGCGGGAGTTCGAGGATTTCAACTTGCAGTTGGAATTGCGCCTGCCGCCCAACGGGAACAGCGGCATTTATCTGCGAGGGATTTACGAGGTGCAGGTGGCCGATTCGTACGGCAAACCGCCCAGTGCTCACGGAATGGGGGCCATTTACAGTCGGATTGCCCCCACGGAGAACGCGAGCAAACCGGCCGGCGAGTGGCAGCAGTACGATATTACCCTCGTGGACCGGCACGTGACGGTGATTCTCAATGGTCGCAAGATCATCGACAATCAACCCCTGCTGGGCTGCACGGGGGGTGCGCTATGGTCGGATGAATTGCGGCCGGGCCCGATCTATTTGCAGGGCGATCACACGAGCGTGGAGTATCGGAACCTGGTTTTGCGGCCGGTGTTGAAATAGGCGCGGCGCCGGGTGCTCGGAGACCCGGCCGCCCGGGAGCCCGCGGCCGGTTTGCATGGTGACCGGGCAGACTTTGTGGCGGACCGATCGTGGCGCAACGCGACCGTTGGATCCGCAGGAACGACAAGCAAGGAGGGATCGACTTGCGCCTCTCCTTCCATCCATGCAGGTGGGGCGGGTGGGCAGGTGTGCTTGACAGGGAAGCAGGCCGGGCTGCCGGCGGAGGCCTGCGCCCGCGGTGGCTGGACCTGACGCGAGCCTGTCTGCTGCCGGTGTTGGTCGGCGGGCTGATGGCGTGTGCGAAGGTCCCGACGCGATCGGGTCCGCCCGCGGTGCCCGTGCCGGAGCGGTTCAGTCGATCGGGCACGGCGGCGTTGCCGGACCGCTGGTGGGAAAGCCTGAGAGACCCCGTGCTGTCGGCGCTCATCGAGGAGGCCCTTCGCGCACAGCCCGGGTTGCAGGCGGTGTGGGCGCGGCTGGAGCAGGCCGAGGCGTTGGCCAGAAAGGCGGGTGCCGGTTTGTGGCCGACCGTGGAGGCCGAGGCCGGGGGCGCGCGGCGGTGGGAACGAGCCCCGACCGGGCCGGGCGGCGCGTGGGACACCCGCCCGAGTGCCAGCCTGTGGCTGGGGCTGGCGACCCGGTACGAACTGGACGTCTGGGGTCGGGTGCGGTCGGGTCGCGAGGCGGCGTGGCGCGAGGCTCGGGCCACGCGTGAACAGCTCCAAGTGGCGGCGCTGACCTTGTCGGCCCAGATTGCGCTGACCTGGTTCGAGCTGGCCGAACAACGGGCGCAGGTGGCGCTGTTGGAGCGCCAGGCGGAACTGCAGGCCAGCATGCTGACGCTGGTGGAGGCCCGATTTCGCCGGGGTCAGGTGGGCGCGCCGGACGTGTTGCGGCAGCGGCAGGTGTGGGAGAGCGTCCAGGGCAGTTTGGGAGTGGCCCGTGCACAGGTGCAGGTCCTGGAGCATCAATTGGCCGTGCTGGTGGGGCGGGTGCCGGGGACGGACCTGCCGCAGGCGCCCGCGGAGCTGCCGGTGTTGCCGCCCCTGCCGGAGACGGGAGTGCCGGCGGAGCTGTTGCAGCGCCGCCCGGATCTTCGCCAGGCGTACGAACAGTTGTTGGCGGCCGACGCGCGCCTGGCCGCGGCTGTGGCCGACCAGTTCCCGCGCCTGGCACTCTCCGCCGAGGGCACGACCTCGGGGGCGAGCAGTCGGGACCTGTTCGATCGCTGGCTGGCCACCCTGGCAGCGAACCTGGTGGCACCGGTGTTCGAGGGCGGGGCCCGTCGGGCCGAAGTCGCCTATCGGCGGGCGGTGGTGGCGGAGCGATTTCACGCTTATCGGCAGGCGGTGTTGGAAGCGGTGGCGGAGGTTGAAACGGCGCTGGTGCAGGAGCAACAATACCAGCGGCTCTTGGAGAGTCTGCAGCGTCAGTTGGAACTGGCTGACCGAACCGTGGAACGACTGCGGGACAGTTACAGCAAGGGAGCGGTGGATTATCTGCGCGTGCTCGACGCCTTGTTGACGCAGCAAAGTCTGCAACGGGCGGAGCTGCAGACACGCCGGGACCTGGTGTGGGCGCGGGTGCGCCTGTGCCGGGCGCTGGCCGGGGGCTGGGATTTGGCCCGGTCGGACGGGCCGGGGGATTGGGACGCGACGGAATCGGGCAGACCGTCCGACCGGTCCCGCGGGGAAGTGCCTGCGTCATGAGTCCACCTCACAAGTCGCCATTGTCCGTGGAGGAGACCTCCCGCCGGTTGGGCCCCGGGCGTCGGGCCTGGCGCCTGGCGCTGCCGCTGCTGGTGATGGGGCTGGGGATCGGCGGAGCGGTGTGGTTGATCCGCACGGCGCCCCAGGCGCCGCGACAGCCGCCGGCGCCGGTGGCGCGGTTGGTGGAAGTCGTCGAGGTGCGGTTCGGGCCGCAGCAGGTGCGCATCCCGGCCCTGGGCTTGGTGCTGCCGGCGCGCGAGGTGACGTTGTATCCACGGGTCGCGGGAGAGGTGGTGGCGATCCACGACCAGTTCCTGCCGGGGAGCCGGTTCGCCGCCGGCGAGGTCCTGGTGCAGATCGACCCGAGCGATTTCCGGCTGGCGGTGGCGCAGCGGGAGAGCGAGCTGGTGCAGGCGCGCAGTGCGTTGGCCCTCGAGCAGGGGCAACAGGCTGTGGCGCGGCAGGAGTACGAGCTGTTGGGCCGCGAGATTCCCGAGGCGGATCGGGACCTGGTCCTGCGGCGGCCGCAGTTGGAGCAGGCGCGGGCGCGGGTGCAGGCAGCGGAGGCGGCGCTGGAGCAGGCCCGGCTGAACCTCGAACGGACGTCGGTCCGGGCGCCCTTTGCCTGTACGGTGCGGGCGCGGATGGTCAACGTGGGCAGTCAGGTGACGCCGGCGACACCCCTGGCGACGCTGGCCGGCGCGGAGGAGTACTGGGTGGAAGCGACGGTGCCGGTGGACCAGTTGGAGTGGTTGTGGATTCCGGGCCGCAACAGTCCCACCGGATCGGTGGCCCGGATCTGGCGTGCGGCCGGTTCTCGTGACGGAGCCGCGCGGGTCGGGACGGTCCTGCGGTTGTTACCGGACCTGGAGAAGGACGGTCGGCTGGCGCGCGTGCTGGTTTCGGTAATGGATCCGCTGGCTCTGCAAGCGCAGCACACGGCATTGCCGCCGTTGTTGCTGGGGGATGCGGTGCGGCTGGAGTTGGAGGGGCGGACGGTGGAGGCGGCGGCGCTGGACCGGCGCTGGTTCCGGGACGGGGACCAGGTTTGGATCATGAACGAGCGCAACGAGCTGGAGATTCGGCCCGTGCAGGTGGCGTTTCGTGCGCCGGAGGTTCTGCTGGTGACCGGCGGGTTGCGTCCCGGGGAACGGATCGTGATCAGTGAGCTGCCGGCGGCCGTGCCGGGCCTGCCGTTGCGGCTGGCGAATGCACCGCAGTCCGACGCACGGGGGCAGGCAACCGCCTCGGTGGTCCGGGCCGATTCGCGCGAGCACCGGCCATGACCCCTGTCGCTTCCACGTGCGAGAGCCCCGCCCGGGGTCCGGTGGCCTGGATGGTCCACAACCGGGTCACGCCCAATTTGCTGATGCTGTTTTTCCTGCTGGGCGGGCTGTTGATGAGCCTGCGCATCAAGCAGGAGGTGTTCCCCGAGTTCGAGGAAGACGTGGTGCAGGTGCGCGTGCTCTATCCCGGGGCCAGCCCGGAGGAGGTGGAGCAGGGCATCATCCTGGCGGTGGAAGAATCGGTTCGTGCGCTGGAGGGGGTCAAGGAGGTGCGCGCCACGGCGGCCGAAGGCCGGGCGGTGGTGGAGATCGAGCTGCGCAGCGGCGCCAACAGTCAAAAGGCCTACACGGACATCAAACAGGCCATCGACCGCATCGTGACGTTTCCGCGCGATGCGGAGGAGCCGGAGGTGGAGCTCTTGATGCGCCGGCGCGAAGTCGTCGTGCTGGCGATTCACGGTCAGGCCAGTGAATGGACGCTGCGGAACGTGGCCGAGGAGGTGCGGGATCGATTGTTGCAGGACCCGCGCATCACGCAGGTGGACCTGCTGGGGGCGCGGAATTACGAGGTGCACGTGGAGGTGCCGCAGGAAACGCTGCGGGCCTACGGGTTGACGCTGGGCCAGATCGCCGCACGGATCGCGGCCACCTCGGTGGAAGTGCCGGGCGGTGGACTGAAAACGCCGGCGGGGGAGGTGCTGGTGCGGTTCAAGGAGCGTCGGGACTGGGCGCACGAGTTTGCCACGATTCCGGTGATCACGACGAGCAACGGTACGGTGGTGCGTCTGGGCGACCTGGCGACGGTGAAGGAGGGGTTTCAAGACGTGGACGTGGAAGCCACGTTCAACGGGCAGCCGGCGGTGAGCCTGGCGGTCTATCGGGTGGGACGGGAGACTCCCATTGGCGTGTCCGACGCGGTGCGGGAGGTGCTGGCCGAGGTGCGGTCTCAACTGCCGCCGGGCATCGAGTGCAGCATTCGCAGCGATCAATCGGAGATCTACCGGCAGCGGCTGCACCTGCTGTTGAAAAACGGGTTCCTGGGGTTGTGCCTGGTGCTGCTGTGCCTGGGGCTGTTTTTGGAGTTCAAGCTGGCCTTCTGGGTGATGATGGGCGTGCCGGTGTCGTTCCTGGGAGCTCTGTTGTTCCTGCCCGGCCTGGGGGTGACGTTCAACATGATCTCGATGTTCGCGTTTATCATGGCGCTGGGGATTGTGGTGGACGACGCGATTGTGGCGGGGGAGAACATCTACGAGCTGCGGCAGCAGGGACTGGATTTTGTGACGGCGGCGATTCAGGGTGCCCGACAGGTGGCCGTGCCGATCGCCTTCAGCATTTTGACCAACATTGTCGCATTCCTGCCGCTGTATTTCATCCCGGGGACCTTTGGGAAGATCTGGAAGGTCATTCCCCTGGTGGTGATCACCACATTTGTCATTTCGTGGCTCGAATCCCTGCTGGTGCTGCCGTCGCATCTGGCCCACACGCGGAGTCAGCCGCGCACCGGGCTGACCGCATGGTTGCACGAGCGCCAGCAGGCGTTCGGGCGCGCGTTTGGCCGGTGGGTGCACGAGGGGTTCGGTCCGTTCCTGGCCGCCTGCCTGCGGCGGCGGGTTCTGACGGTGAGCGCGGCGCTGGCGTTGTGGATTCTGGTGGTTGCCTATGTGTTGAGTGGCCGGATGGGAATGATCCTGATGCCGCGGGTGGAAGCCGATTTTGCGTATGCGGCGGCCACGATGCCCTACGGAACGCCCCTGAGCCGGGTGGCGGAGGTCCGGGATCGACTGCTGCAGGCGGCCCGTGCGGTGGCGTCCGAACATGGCGGCGAGCGGTTGGTCACCGGGTTTCTGGGCTTGATCAACCAAAACGTGGTCGAAATTCGGGTGTTCCTGACCGACCCCGATCATCGGCCCATTTCCACCTCGGAATTCACGCGGCTCTGGCGGGAGCGGGTGGGCTCGATCGTGGGCGTGCAGGCGTTGCAGTTTTACGCCGACCGGGGCGGGCCGGGCGGTGGCGCGGCGCTGACGATCGAGCTGAGTCACCGCAACATCGAGGTGCTGGACCGGGCCAGCGCGGCCCTGGCGGCGCGTCTGGAGGAATTCCCGAATGTGCGCGATGTGGACGACGGCTACACCCCCGGCAAGCCGCAGTATGATTTCGTGTTGAAACCCGAGGGGCGACAGTTGGGATTGACGTCCCAGGAGGTGGCCCGCCAGATCCGGCACGCCTTCTACGGGGCGGAGGCTCTGCGCCAGCAGCGGGGTCGCAACGAGGTCAAGGTGCTGGTGCGGTTGCCCGAAGAGGAACGTCGCAGCGAGTTCACTCTGGAGAACTTGTTGATTCGCACGCCGGCCGGACGGGATGTGCCGCTCCGTGAAATCGCGGAGGCCCGACGCGGCCGGGCCTATACCACCATTACGCGGCGGGACGGTCGCCGCACTGTCACGGTCACGGCGGATGTGGAGCCCATCAGCCAAACCTCGCAGGTGAAGCAGGCGCTCGACACCATGATTCTGCCCCAGCTGATGCGCGATTACCCGGGGCTGAGTTGTCAGTATGCGGGCCGGCAGCAGGACATGGCGGAGAGTCTGGAAAGCCTGTACGGCGGTTTTGCGCTGGCACTGATGGCGATTTACTTCCTGCTGGCCGTGCCGTTCCGCAGTTATGGCCAGCCCCTGGTGGTCATGGCCAGCATCCCGTTTGGGATCGTGGGCGCCGTGCTGGGGCATTTGTTGATGGGTTACAGTTTGAGCGTCATGAGCCTGATGGGCATGGTGGCCCTGTCCGGTGTGGTTGTGAATGGTTCGCTGGTCTTGATCGCCTATGCCAACGAGCGCCGCCAACAGCTGGGGGAATCGGCGCTGGAGGCCATCTTTCAAGCCACCCTGCGCCGGTTCCGTCCCGTGTTGTTGACCACGTTGACGACGTTCGGCGGGCTGGCTCCCATGATCTTCGAAACGTCGCGTCAGGCGCGGTTCATGATTCCCATGGCGTTGTCGCTGGGATACGGGATCCTCTTTGCCACGGCCATCTGCCTGGTCCTGGTGCCGTGTCTGTACGTGCTGATGGAGGATCTGAAGCAAGGGCTGCGCGCGGTGGGTCCACGGGCCGCGCCGGCGTCCGGCAGGGTGGAGCCGACGCCACTCGAGCCCGCCGGACAACGGGCTTGACCCACCGAACGCCCCGGGCCCGGCAGGTTCAATCCGGATAACCTTCGGGATGTTTCTGGTGCCAGGCCCAGGCGGTGGCCACGATGTCTTCCAGTTTGGGGAAGCGCGGCTTCCAACCGAGTTCGCGCATGGCCTTCTGAGCGGAGGCGACCAGCCGGGGCGGATCGCCCGGGCGCCGCGGCCGCGCAAGGGCGGGAATGCGGCGCCCCGTGACCCGTTCGCAGGTGGCGATGACTTCGCGGACCGAATAACCGTCGCCGTTGCCCAGGTTGTAAAAGCCGCAAATGCCGGGCTGCAGGGCCAGGAGATGGGCCTCCACCAGGTCCACGACGTGGATGTAATCGCGAATGCAGGTCCCGTCGGGGGTGGGATAATCGGTGCCGTAGATTTCGACATGAGGTTGCTGGCCAAGGGCCACCTTCAGCACGTTGGGGATGAGATGGGTTTCGGGCCGGTGATCCTCCCCGTGTTGCTCGGTGGCCCCGGCGGCGTTGAAGTAGCGAAAGGCGACGAACTCCAGGCCGTGGATTCGGTGGTACCAGAGAAGGATGCGCTCGAACATGAGCTTGGCCTCGCCGTAGGGATTCACCGGCCTTTGCGGCGTTTCCTCGGTGATGGGGACCTGCTCCGGCAAGCCGTAGGTGGCGGCCGTGGAGCTGAAGATGAACTTGCGCACGCCGCAGGCCCGGGCGGCTTCCAAGAACTCCAGGCTGCAAGCGACATTGTTGCGAAAATACCTGCCGGGGTGCTGCATGGACTCGCCCACCAAAATGTCGCCCGCAAAATGGAGCACAGCCTCGGGCTGCACCCGCTGGAAGGCGGCCGCGATGTGCCCCGGTTCGAAGGGCTGCCCGTGAATGAAGCCGGCGCGGGGATCGACGGCAGAACGGTGGCCCCGGGCCAGGCTGTCGTACACGGTCACTTCGTGGCCGCGATCGCAAAGCAGTTCGGTGCAGACCGAGCCGATGTACCCTGCGCCTCCTGTGACCAGAATTCGCATGGGCGGCAAGCTATGCACGGGCCGCCTGTGGCTCAACGCAAAACGGGTCATACGACCGGCCGGGTCTACCCAGGTCCACAGGGAAGCTCCGCGGGCGGCGCGCCCCCGACATGCAGACCGGCCGGGGTGCAGGCCCTGGTTCCCGCCCCCCGGTCGCGAACGGCGATTGAAGGCTTCAGAACACGGCCACGGCGCCAAGGCGCGGAAAAGGGATTGCCTTCTGACGCGGTCCATGGCACGTAAAGATCGGACTGCACCAACGTCATGGCGAAAGAGGAACCGATCGAGCTGACCGGAGTGGTGACGCAGGTTTTGCCGGGCACGATGTTTCGCGTCGCCCTGCCCAACGGGCACGAGGTGCTGGCGCACATCTCCGGCAAGATGCGGAAGAACTTTATCCGCATCAGCGTGGGCGACAAGGTCAGCGTGGAGATGTCGCCCTACGACTTGAACAAGGCACGGATCACGTACCGGCATCCCTGAAAGCAGGGGACTGACCGGAGAGCTGGCAAGGGGCCCCGCGGGCGGGCAGGCGCGCGGGGCATGTTTTTTCCATTGTGGGATTCCGCAGCGCGGCTTCAGGGCTCGTCGAGGACGCGCCGCACCAGGTGGAGGAGTTCGTCGGGGGCAAACGGCTTGGAGAGGAAGGCCTGGCCGGGCTCCAGTTCCAAAACCCGGCCGGCCAGATCCTGGCTGTACCCGCTGACCAGGATGACCTTCAGGTCGGGACGCTCCTGCTGGAGCTGGCGGGCCAGTTCCCGACCGTTCATGGAGCCGGGCATGACCAAATCGGTGAGCAAAAGCTGGACGGAGGAGCCCCGTTGGGTCCACAGGCGGAGGGCTTCTGCGGCGTCCCCGGCTTCCCAGACGCGGTAACCGTGACGTTCCAGGGCGGCACGGGCGATCTGGCGCAGACGCTCGTCGTCTTCCACCAGCAGGATGGTTTCCGAGCCGCCCCGGGGTTTGGGGCGGACGGGGAGAGACTCGTGCGCTTTTGCTTCGGCATGGAGGGGCAGGTAAATCTCGAACGTGGTACCCTGGCCGGGCGTGCTCTGGACTTCGATCCATCCGCGGTGCTGCTCCACAATGCCGTACACCGTGGCCAGGCCCAGGCCGGTCCCTTTGCCGGGCTCCTTGGTGGTGAAGAAGGGCTCGAAGATGTGAGGGAGAACTTCCGGCGGGATGCCGCAGCCGGTGTCCTGGACGCGGAGCCTCGCATACGGACCGGGACCTGTGCCCGGGTGCAGGGCGGCCCGGGATTCGTCCACGAGGACCTCGCTGGTTTCGATCATCAGTTGGCCGCCGCGGGGCAGGGCGTCGCGTGCGTTGACGGCGAGGTTCATCAGGACCTGATCCAGCATGCCGGGGTCGGCGCGCAGCCAGAGCGGGCCGGGATGGAGGACCAGTTGAAGACGGATGTCTTCGCCAATGATCCGCTGCAACATTTTGGCCATGCCGGCCACGGTCTCGTTGAGGTCGAGCAGGCGCGGCTGCAGGACTTCACGGCGGCTGAAGAGTAGAAGTTGGCGGGTGAGATTGGCGGCACGTTCGGCAGCGGCATGGATTTGGTGAAGCCCCTCCCGGAGGTGGGCGGGCAATTCTTCCGTATCGGTCAGCAGCTCGGTCTGCATGAGGATCGCCGTCAGAATGTTGTTGAAATCGTGGGCCACGCCGCCGGCCAGGCGACCGATCGCCTCCATTTTTTGGGACTGCCGCAGTTGTTCCTCCAGTTGGTACTCCCGAGTGATGTCGCGCGTGACACCGATGAATCGATCCAATTCGCCCGTGGGGCTGTAGACGCGGTAGATCCGCGATCGGACCCAGCGCAGTTGGCCGTCGGGCCGCACAATGCGGTATGCCACGTCGTACGGATCCTGGGCCGGGGGCGAGAGGGTCGTCTGGCGGACGCGTTCCTGGTCGTCGGGATGGACGTACCGGAGCCAGGCGTTGGGATCCTCGAACAAGGTCTCCGGAGGTAAACCCCAGATCTTGGCAAAGGCGGGGCTCACATAGAGAAACTGGTGAGACCGCGCGGCCCTGATCCAAAAAAAGTCCTCCACCGTGGCGGCCAGTTGGCGGAAGCGTTCTTCACTGGACGCCAGGCGTGCCTCTGCTTCGCGGCGGGCCTGCTCGCGCTCGATGGTTTCGAGGGCGAACCCGAGGTCTTGCGCCAGCTCGTTCAGCAGTTGAACTTCCTCCGCATCGAAAAAGTCCTCCGTGGCGGCATACAAATGGAACACGCCCCGAGGCCGGCCGGAGACCGGAAGCGGGAAGGCGCCCATGGCGCGATAGCCTCGGGACAGGGCGGCCTCGCGCCAGGGAGCGGCCCGGGGATCCGTGGCGATCCGGTTGCAGACCGCGTGGCTGCCGGTGGTGTAAGCGGCCTCGGACAGAGCACACCCGAGGCCGGGATCTTCGAAGATTTCCTTGACGAGGGCCAGGGTGTCCGGGCCGGCCCCGGCACTGGCCACCACCCGCGGCCGTTGTCCGGGGTCATCCGCCACCGCAATGCAGGCCATGACAAAACCTCCGACGTCCACCGCGATGCGACAGGCGCCCTCGAGCAACGCCTGTCGGTCGCGTTCCCGCACGATGAGCTGGTTGATCTGACTCAGGACAGCGTAGGTGCGGTTGAGCCGGACCACGCGGGCTTCGGCCTCTTTGCGTTCGGTGATGTCCTGGGACGCGCCGTAAATCCGAATGACCCGGGCGCCACTGTCATCGAATACGGGCTCCGCGTAATCGCGCATCCAGCGGATCTGACCCGCGGGTGTGACCCAGCGCATTTCGCAGACATCGCGCTGGCCGCTGATCACCTTGCGGGCATGGGCCAGGGCGATCGGGAGGTCTTCCGGATGAACGAGGCTCTGCCAACCACCCCGGGCGTCGATCTCCGGAATGGTGAGCCCGAAAGCCTTGACGAACGAGTCCGTGACCCACTCGCCGCGGAGGGTGCCATCGGGCAGAACGCGAAAAATGTAGGCGTAATCCGAAACCAGGTTGGCGATAATTCGGTTGCGCGTTTCGCTTTCGCGCAACGCCTCCTCGGCCTGTTTGCGTTCGGTGATGTCGAAAGCGGTGCCAATGGCGGCGGGCCGCCCCTCCCACGTGACCTGCCCGGCGGTGAAGTCGATCCAGCGTTCGGTGCCGTCCTTGCGAAGGATCTTGAATTCGTAGCGGGCGGGCACCGCCTCGCCGCGTTGCCGGGCCGGCCCGCGCTGTCGGACCAGGTCGCGGTGCTCGGGATGGACGACCTCCCAGAACCGCATGGACAGCAGTTCCGGGGCGGTGCGTCCGGTAATGGCGCAGGTGGCGGGGTTGACGTAACAGAAATACTCGCCCGAGTACACGAAAATGGCGGTGCTGGTGGTTTCGGCCAGGCGGCGAAAGCGTTCCTCGCTCTGTTGGAGGGCGTCGAACAGCTCTAGCGTTTCGGTGATGTCTTCGAGCACGTTGACCGCGCCCACGGCGCGGCCGGCTTCGTCCAGGAGAGGGGCGGCGTGGGCCAGCGCGGTCCGGCGGGAACCGTCAGGTCGTTCAATGAGGACCACGCCGCCGTGGACCGTCCGCGCTTCCCGGAGGCAAACGGCCGTCCAGTTCTCTGCGGCGGGTACGGGGGTACCATCCGGGTGCAGCCATCGGGACGAGCCACAAAACCGGTCGGCGGGATCGAGCAATCGGGGTTCACGCCCGAGCAACGCGCGGGCCTGCAGGTTGTAGTAGGTCAGAAGTCCCTCGGCATTGCACGTGTAAGCCGCGGTGGGCAGCAGGTCCAGGATGCGTCGGAGATGTTCGCTGGCCAGGGTCAATTCCCGGTTGAGCTTCTCCAGCTCTGTGCGTTTCTGCTCGAGCTTGCGGATGAGAGCTTCGGCGTGCCGTGCGCTCAGACGGGTCCCCTCTTCGGCGCGGGGCAGGGCCACCGGCAGGGCCTTGCGGGCGGCCTGTTCCATGACCTGGCGCAGTCGGGCCAGGAAGGGCTCCGGCTCGGCCGGCTTGATAATGAAGGCATCGGCGCCCAGGTCCCGAACCAACCGTTCGTCCTCCGGATTCGTGTAGGTGGCCGTGTAAACCACAAAGGGAATGCGTTGCAACCGGGGATCGGTTTTCCATTCCCGGAGCAGGGCGAAGCCGTCCATCACCGGCATGAGCAGGTCGGAGATGACCAGGTCGGGCGGATGCTGTCGGGCTTTCCCCAGAGCCTCGGCCCCGTCTCGCGCTTCTTCCACTTCGTAGCCTTGACCGGCCAGGAGGGTGCGGAGCAAGTAGAGGTTGTCCGGATTGTCATCCACCACCAGCACGCGCATAGGCCAAGAGGAACCGGAGGGTTTGATTCGGCCCGAGGGCGTCGGGAACCGCCGGGCTCGGGGCAGGCTCCGACACCGGGTCCGGGAACCCGGGCAAGATGAGTCGGGGCCGTCGCGTGGACCGCACCCCGATTTCGAGCTTGTTCGAGCGCTCAGTCATCTGTGGAGGAAAAGGAGTTGGAGTCGGAGCAGCCGCCCGCCGCGGGCGGACGCTGCAGGCAGGCCTCGAGCTGCGACACGAACGTGTGCGGGTTGATCGGTTTCTCGATGTACCCGGTGCATCCGGCCGCCAACGCCTTCTCGCAGTCGCCGGGCATGGCGTAGGAAGTCACGGCGACGATCGGGGTCCTGGCAAGTCCCGGCAACTGCCGCAATGCCCGTGCCACTTCATAACCATCCATGCCGGGCAATTGAATGTCCAAGAGAACCAGATCGAACGATTCAACCCGGGCCTGACCAATGCCCGCAGGGCCGGTGGCAGCGTGGACGACCGTGTGCCCCGCCCGCTCCAGGAGATAAGTGGCCAGGTAACGATTGGCTTCGTTGTCTTCGATGAGGAGGATTTTCATGGGAGGTGGAGGTCGAGACCGCGGCCCGCGGTGGTCCGGGAGGGTGTTGGATTCCAGGCTGATTGGACCGGCAGCATGGGGTTCCGAGAGGAGGGTCCGTCCCATCCGGCCGGACTCTGCGGCTCGGACTTCGGGCCTTGGGCTGGGGTCGGTCATGCTCATGGACCCGGACTGGTTGAAGCGCCGTCGGACGCAACTGGAGCCGGGGCTTTCCCGTGCAAGGGGAGCACCACCGTGAAGGTGCTCCCTCGACCCGGTTGACTGTCCAGATGGATTTCTCCGCCCATCAACTCCGTCAGGCGTTTGCAGATGGCCAGACCCAAACCGGTCCCTTCCGCAGGCCTGGCCAGTCGTGTTTCCAACTGTTGGAAAGGTTGAAAGAGGACGGGCCGATCCTCGGCGGAGATCCCAATGCCGGTATCTCGGACCTGGAGCACAACCGCACGGCCGTCGTCCGAAAGACGAGCCGACAGGACCACCTCACCTTCCTGGGTGAACTTGATGGCATTGGACAGCAGGTTCAGCAGGATTTGCTCGACGCGGCGGGGATCCCCGGTGGCGGCGCCAATCTCGGGGCTCAGGGCAGCGCGCAACGCCAGCCCCTTGGCCTCGGCCTGGGGCCGCACCGAGGCCACCACACGTTCGAGCAATTCACGCAAATCGTAGGGAAGGCAGCCGACCTTCAGTTCCCCGGCCTCGATCTTGGAAAGGTCCAACAGGTCATTGATCAGGTTCAGCAAATGCCGCGCGCTGGCCTGGACCAGCCCCAACTGCTTGCGTTGCTCCGGATTGAGGGGGCCGGGCAACTCCTGCAAGAGCACGCCGGTGAAACCCAGGATCGAATTGAGCGGGGTCCGCAGTTCATGCGACATGTGGGCGAGAAACGAGGATTTCAGGCGGTTGGCGGCTTCGGCACGCTCGAATTCCTGTTGCCAGGCGGCACTCAGTTCGCTCAATCGCAGCTCTCTTTCCCGTCCCCGGACGATTTCGCGCTGGAGCCAGACAAAGGCAAGGACCATGCAGCCGAGGCACAGCAGGAAGCCTGTCTGCACAAGCACAATCCACAGGGTGTGTTCGGGATGCCGCCGCAGCAGCCAAAGGCCGGCTCCGAGGGTCAGGATCAGGGCAAACGACGCCAACAGGAAACCCGCAGTCACACGCCGGCCGCGGGCCGGGGAGACCCCAGAACGGCGCAACTCGAGGGCGGGCGTCCGTTCAGGAACCATGATCGACAAGGCCACTGTAAGCCCGCAGGAGGCGAATGCAAGCCGCGACACGGGGCTCGGTGGCAGCGCGTGCGGGGCAGAACACAGGCGGCCCGCGCGGGAGAACGACGTCCGGTGAACCAGGCCGTTGCGGTTGGAGGCCGTTCGTGATCGCTTGGCGTGCATCTCCCCCGACCCGTCGCCTGCCCGTCGGAGCGCATACCTCTTCGGCGGGCAGAGGCTTTCCCCGGCCGTCGAGGACTCGAGAAACCGGCGGCCCGGTGGTTCAGGTCGGCTGCAGAGGGAAGGTCATCTGTCCCGGAAGCAAAAAAAAACGGGGCGGCGGCGTCCCTCCGGCCAATCCCGCAAGAAGCCCGGGTGGATCGGGGCCCGGGCACAATTCCGGCCGCGCCCGAAGATCCGGGCGCGAACGTCATGTCTGTCGGGGCGCAAGGATGGCGAAAAACCTTACGCGGCACGGCGCCGTGTCCCAGAATGCGGCCGTGGCAAGGATGTGGAAGCTGTTGATCGCGTTGCTGCTGCTGCCCGTGTGCGTGGGGGCTGGTCGGGCGTTGTGGCGCCTGCTCTGGGCCACCGGGAATGCGACCACGGTGTGGATGCCGTTGTTGTGCGGCGCGGCTTGCTGGTTGGTCGTGTTTCTCCTGCTGCCGAGGCCGATGTGGCTGTACGTGTTCGGTCACGAACTTACACACGCGCTGTGGGTCTGGTTGTTTGGCGGCCGGGTGAAACGGTTCCGCGTCAGCGCGCGCGGCGGCCAGGTGGTGGCCACCAAGATCAACTGGTGCATCGCGCTGGCGCCGTACTTCTTTCCGGTTTATGCGGTGCTGGTGCTGGTCGTTTTTGGGATTGGCCACCTGTTGTGGGGGTGGGGCCGTCATCCGGAGTGGCTACATTTGTTTCTGGGCGCCGCCTACGCGTTTCATGTGACGTTGACGTGGGAGGCGTTGAAGACGGAGCAGACGGACATTACGCGGCAGGGCTGGTTGTTTTCGGCGGTGATCATTTATTTGGGCAACGTGCTGGTGCTGCTGGTGGGGTTGCCTTTGCTGACGGCCAGGGTGTCCCTGGGCACGGTGCTGGCGTGGTGGCTGGAGGAGACGGCCTCGGTGTGGCGTTGGTTGAGCCGGGTGTTTTGAAGAGGAATGCAGCCTTGGGCCTCAACGACGGCCGGCGGGCCAGTGACCGAGGGGATCGGAGACGTACTGCGACTGCCGCCGGTCCGGGCTTTCCAGGGTATAGATGGCAAACGTGAACGGTTCCTGTCGGTAACTGCCGCGACGCCAACGGCGCAGGCGGTGAAGCAGGACCCAGAGCGGGGCCAGCGCTCGCATCCACCGCGGGGCGGATTGCCGGAGTCGACGCCATTCGGCGCGAGCCGCCGCTTGGCGGCTGAGGTTGGTGCCGGTCCAAGTGAACGCGGCGACGAACCGGTCCAGAACGGCCATCGGCACCTTGGCGCGCAGAAGGCGCACCATCCATTCCCCGTCGCCGCCGTATCGCCAGGAGGGATCGAGCCACAGCCCGCCCGGTTCCAACAAGCGGCGCCGAAAGAACATGCCGCAACTGTAGGTGGTGAGATGACAGGTCCAGGTATGGGGCAGCCAGGGGATCTCGACCTTCCGATGGAACAGGTAGCGGCCGTGGACGTCCACCATGACGACATGCCCGAAGATTACGTCCACCTCTGGATGGGCCTCGAAGAATCGGGCCACGGCGGCGAGAGTGCCGGGCAAATACTGTTCGTCAGCGTTCAGCCAGGCACAGATGTCTCCAGTGGCACGGCGCAGGCCCCGGTTGATCGCATCGTACATGCCCTGGTCGCGCTCCACGTAAAGGTGAACCCGCGGGTCGTGCCGCAACCAATCCAGGGTGCCATCATCGGAGTCCGCGTCCTGAATGATGTGTTCCAGGGACACCCCCTGGTCCGCCACGGAGGCAATGCAAAGCCGCAGCCAGGGCCCGGGCCGGTAGCTGGGAGTGACGATGGAAAACCGGAGGGCGCTCATGCGCGAGGGGACGCGATGCGGATGGGTCTCATGCGCCCGGGGCGTTGGCCCGCTCCGCCGGGGGAGGGGCTCAAGGAACCGTGTCGGGCACCGGTCGCAACACGCGCGCGGGGTTGCCGGCGACGATGGTTCGCGGCGGGACATCCCGGGTGACCACGCTGCCGGCACCGACGATGGCGCCCTCCCCGATGGTGACTCCGCACAAAATCGTGGCGCCGCTGCCGATGGAGGCGCGGCGGCAGACCCGCGTGGGAATCACCTGCCAGTCCTTCTCCGATTGCGGCGTGCCGTCCGGGTTGGCGGCCCTGGGAAAACGATCGTTGATGAACACAACCCCGTGCCCGATGAAACATTCGTCCTCGATGACCACGCCCTCGCAGATGAAGGTGTGGCTGGAGATCTTGCACCGGGCCCCGATGCGCGCGTTTTTCTGGATTTCGACGAACGTCCCGATGCGGGTCTCGTCCCCGATCTCGCATCCATACAGGTTGACGAAACCGTAGATCTTGACGTTGCGCCCCAGTTTGACGTCGGGAGCGATCCGACTGAATTCGGGCATGGAAGGAGTGCTCATGGCCGTTCGGGAAGCAGCATTCGGAGGGGAACCCCGCATGCAGAGGGAGATCGGGCCGCGCCACGGCCCTGCGGCGCGCCGATGGGGCGGGCCGGAGCCGTAAACATTTCTGCGGCACGGATCGGATGCGGGCTGCCGGTCATGTCGGGCTCGAGTGTTACCGGCGCCCACCGGCGCGGCAACCGGAAATGCAGGCAATGCAGTCTGCGCCGACCGGGCCGCCCCGCGCATGCTCCACGGCTCGACGCCGCGACCCAAGCGCGCCCGGCGGGGCTCATCGGAACGCAGCCTTCACCGGCCGGCCATCGAGCGGCTCGAGCGGCGTCACGTCCAACAACCACAAGGCCGTGGCCGCAGTGTCACAGGTGTTGATCGGGATGTTGAGCTGCGTACCACTGCGCACATCCCGCCCCCACGCCAGCCAGGGGATCTGCACATCCGCCGGCGTGCCCTTGGAGTGGCCCTTTTCGTGTCCGCCGTGGTCGGCGGTGACGAGGACCACGGTTCGGGAGCGAAGGCCCGCCTGCCGCAGCCCTTTCAGGATCGTGCCCAGCGCGGCGTCCACCTCCTGCAGACTTCGACGCTGTTCCGGAGATCCCCAGCCGTACTGGTGGCCAATCACGTCCGGGTCGGCCAGGTGCACGAAGCAGAGGTTGGGTTGGCGCCGACGCAGGTAGTCTGCGGCTCGGGCGGCAACAGCCCGGGCACGGTTTTTGCGGTCCCGATCCGAGTACGCGTTGTCCTCTTCGCACGCAGCCTCGTGGCTGCTGGCGTTGCCGGCAAAATCGAAATGGTCCACGGTGCCGGGTTGGAGCAGATGATGAAACTTGATCTTGCCCACGAACATGGCGGTGCTCAGCCCGGCTTTCTTGGCCGCGGCAAAGATGGTGGGCACCCGCACCACCCCGTTCGTCGGTCGCCAGTCGTTCCACGTGATCTTGTGCCGGCCCGGTGTCACACCGGTGAGCATGGAGGTGTGCGAGGGCAGGGTGACCGACGGGCGAATGGTTTCCGCTTCCCAGCTGACGGCCCCTTCCCGGGCCAGTTGCTGGAGGGTGGGCATGGACGTGTCCCGGATCACCCACGGAGCCGCACCATCCATGCTGATGATCACCACGTGTTCGACGCGCGGGGCGGCCGCGGCGCAAAACGCCGCAGCAAGCACCCCAAGGAGCCAGAGGAACGACCAACCCTTGGTTCTCATGACGCGCGCAATTTCCGGAAAAAAGCGGCCCCCGGCAAGTGAAGCTTTCGTGACGAAATCGCCCGGGGCCGGAGTCCCGACGGTCCGCGCTGAAACGAGGATCCTCGGCATCGAGGCTGTGGCTCCTCGCGCGCCGCGCTGACACGGGAGGCAGCAAGAAGCAGCCCGGTTCGCACCCGGGAACGCAAGGCCACGAAACTCTGCGGCCGGGGACAGGCAACCGACCGGGCCAGGCCGGGGGCATTTCACTCGCCGGGCGGGCTGACGCGGGCCCACGCCGTGAGAGCCCTTGACCGACAATTTGAATCTGCGACTCCCTGCCGCCCAGAATCACGACCGCATCCTGCAGCGGCGGCCGGTTGCGCAAGAGCCGCCCACGGCCGCAAGGCCGCGACCGCACGGAAACGACACGGCCTGGTCAATCGACTTCCGCACGGGGCACGCGAGGCGCGGTCGCGGGCATCTCGGCTCGCCGCTGCGCATTCTTTCACTCCGACCCAAGACCCAGCCGGGCCGCGACTTCTTCCGGGGCGAGATCGCAAATCATCACGACCTTTTGCCGGGCGTGGTGGCCGCGGTGCAGCAGCACCTGTCGGAGCGGAATCTGCAGCGTTTCCGCCAGCATCCGGCACAGGGCACGGTTGGCCTCCTCGTCCACCGGCGGTGCCGTCACGCGGATGACGAGGTGCGCCCCACGGAGTTCACCGATGTCATTTCGTGCCGCCCGGGGCAGGAGTTTCACCTGTAACAGCGTGCCGCGCGCGCAGCCCTGCACACAGCACGGCAGGCGGGAGGCAGTCGGTGAGGATTTCTCCGGAGAGCCTCCGGAACGAGTGTCTTTGGTCATGATTGCACGCACCCATCTGAACACCGTCCGGCCCGTTTTTCCACCCCGGGGCCAGGGAAAAGCGCGCCGGGCCGGATCCCTCGAGCGCCGAAGATGCGCGGGCGACCTCGGCCTGGCAAGGGCGCGCGAGCGCTCCGGACCAGGCGAATTTGTCCCTTCCCCCCGACCCCCGGCACGGATTGCGGTGAACCGCTGACCACAGGGGCGAATCGACGAGCGAGGGAACGGGGGGCAGGCCTCGGAGCCCCCGCAGACCACCCGCCCCACGACGGCAAGCGGTCTGCCAGGGCCCTGGGCCGGTCGGGTCGACCGATCGCATGCGGTTTCACGAAGCTTGCCTGGCCCGGGCATGCCGCGCGGGCCGCTTGAACCGGGCTGATCTTGGAGCGGTCGGTGTGATCCTGAACCCGGCGGGTCCTCGGAAGGGAAACCTTCCCGCGCTCGCCCAAGAACCGGCTTGCCTGCGCGACCGGTCTTTTCCACAACTGCCACGATGTTGGCCAAGGTCTATTCGGCGGTTGTCAACGGCATCGAAGCCTGCCCGGTCGAGGTCGAAGTCAACGCCGGCTGGGGCGATACCACCATCGTCATCGTGGGCCTGCCGGATGCCGCGGTGAAAGAATCGCGCGACCGTGTCTCCACCGCGCTGACCAACTCGGGCTACAAATTCCCCATGGGCCGTACCACCATCAACCTGGCCCCTGCCGACGTCAAGAAGGAGGGACCCAGCTTTGACCTGCCCATTGCCCTGGGTCTGCTGGCGGCCACCGACCAGCTTCGGGCCGACCGACTGCAGGAATACATGGTGGTGGGAGAACTGGCGCTGACCGGCGCAGTGCGCGCCGTCAAGGGAGTGTTGCCCATTGCTCTGTGCGCCCGGCAACAGCGGAAACGCGGATTACTCGTGCCCCCACCCAACGCCAACGAGGCCGCCGTGGTGGAGGGCCTGGAGGTCATCCCCGTCCAAAACCTGCGCGAAGCCGCCGCGTTCCTGGCCGGCGAAATCGCCCTGTCGCCCGTGCGGGTGGATGTGAACCGGCTCTTCGACCAACCGGTCGAGGACGATGTCGATTTTGCCGAGGTCAAGGGCCAGGAGTCGGTCAAACGCGCCCTGGAAATTGCCGCTGCCGGAGGCCACAACGTCCTCCTCATCGGGCCGCCCGGCACCGGCAAGTCCATGCTGGCCAAACGCCTGCCCACCATCCTGCCACCGCTGACGCTGGAGGAGGCCCTGGAAACCACCAAGATTCACAGCATCGTGGGCCTGCTGCGGCCCGGCCAGGCCCTGGTCACGCGCCGGCCCTTCCGCGCCCCGCATCACACCGCCAGCGACGCCGGCCTGCTCGGGGGCAATGTCAACCCAACTCCGGGCGAGGTCTCCCTGGCGCACAACGGGGTGCTTTTCCTGGACGAACTGCCGGAGTTCAAGCGAAGCGTGCTGGAAACCCTGCGTCAGCCGCTGGAAGAAGGGCGCGTGACCATCTCGCGCGCCGCCGGCAGCGTCACCTTCCCCGCACGGTTCATGCTCGTGGCCGCCATGAATCCCACGCCGGACGGCAAAATGCCCGGCGAGTCCCGCTGTTCTCCGCGCGAAATCCAAAACTACCTCAACCGCGTCAGCGGACCCCTTCTGGACCGGATCGACCTTCATGTGGAAGTGCCCGCCGTCAAATTCCGCGAAATCACCGCGGATCATCCCGCCGAACCCTCCGCCCGCGTGCGCGAACGCGTCGTGGCCGCCCGGCTCCGCCAACAGGAACGCTTCCGGGGCCGACCCCGCATCACTTGCAACGCCCACATGGGGCCCCGGGAACTCAAACAGTTCTGCGCGCTGGACGCCACCGCACTGGACCTGCTCCGGTACGCCATGAATGACCTGCAACTCAGCGCCCGGGCGTACGATCGGATCCTCAAAGTCGCTCGCACCATCGCCGACCTGGCCGGCTCGGACCGCATCCAGGCCGACCACGTCAGCGAAGCCATTCAGTATCGCACTCTGGATCGCCAAATCTGGGGTTGAGCGTCGGCTGTCCCGGGCCCGGCGTCCTCGGCGCCGGCCCTCGGGAGCCGTCGGCACGTCGCCCCCGGCCGGAGCCGTCTTCCGGGTTCGGGGTCTCAACCGGGCGGCTTGGTTCTCCGCCATTTGCACGGGTCCATCCACGCGCTGAAGGCGCAATCGTTCGTCCGTGATCGGTGCGACCTCATTGCCGCAGGCGGGCCTCGGGCTGGTGAATTCCGCCCCGTTGGGGCGGACAGGCGACGCGCTGAAGGCGCATCGATTCGTCAGCCCGGGGCAACCCCCGGGAACTCGGGGCCCCCAGAGCCATCGCGCCCTCAAAGGGCCCAACGCTGTGATCCCAATCGCGAGGGGCGGGCGTGGGACCGTGCGGATTCCTGCCCCTTCAGGGCACGAGGAATTACGGCGATCCGGTTGCCCGGGGCGTGGCCCTGGGTTGGCGAATTCCCGCCCCGTTGGAGCCGTCACATGGCGCGCTGGAGGTGGAATCCGGATCGAGGTGATCGGGTTGCTCAGGACGCCTCTCTGGCATGAATTTGCGGGGGCTGTTGTGGAGGAGCGTCGCTCGATCCCCGGCGCAGGCAGGGCCCTCAGTGCCCCAAATCCGTTGTCCGGCGCGTTTCTGGTTTTGGACACCTTTGAAGGCTCGGGGAGATGAGGGGCAATGCGTCCTCTGGCGCGATTCCCGGCCGCAGAACATTGACACCGCAAAGCCCCTGCGGCAGCCTCGGCGCATGGCAAAATCCGCGCTGGGCCGCGGTTTGGGCGCCCTGCTGGGGACCTCCCCCACGGCAGCGCAGCCCCCCACAGGCACGGACGCATCCCGCCCGGATGCGTCGCCGAGTGCCCTTCCGCCGAGCCCGCCGGCGGCTGAACCGATCCTGCGCGTGCCTCTGCAGCTCATCCGACCCAATCCTCTCCAGCCGCGTCAGGAGTTCAGTCCCGAGTCGTTGGAGGAACTGGCCGAGTCGATCCGGCAACAGGGGATCCTTCAGCCGTTGGTCGTGCGCCGCCGGGGCGAGGGTTACGAACTGATCGCCGGCGAACGCCGATGGCGCGCCGCCCAGATGCTCCAGCTCGCCGAGGTCCCGGTGATTGTTCGGGACGTGGACGACCGGACCGCTCTCGAGCTGGCGCTCATCGAAAACCTTCAACGCGAGAATCTCAATCCCATCGAAGAAGCCCAGGGCTTCGCGCAGCTGCTGCACCAGTTTGGGTTCACCCAGGAAGAAGCGGCGCAACGGGTCGGCAAGAGCCGGGCCGCTGTGGCCAATGCACTGCGTCTGCTCAAATTGCCGCCCGGGGTGCAATTGTACCTCCGCACCGGCCAGCTGACGGTCGGACATGCCAAGGCCATCCTGGGCCTGGAAGAGGAGACTCTGCAGAAGGCCGTGGCCGAACGTGTCGTGCGCGAGGGGCTCAACGTCCGTCAGACCGAGGCCCTGGTGGCGCGCCTGGTGGCCGAACAGCGGTCCGGTCGGTCGCGCCGCTCCGAGCGTCCTCCGACCGATCCCCAACTGGCCCGCTTAGAAGACCGGCTGCGCGAACGGTTGGGTACCCGCGTCCGATTGCGGTACCGGGACGGCCGCGGCGCCCTGGAAATCGCTTTCTTTAGCAACGAGGAACTGGAACGGGTCCTGCAGATCCTGGGCGTGGCCCCTGATTGATCCGGCCGGTTCCCTTGCACCCAACCGACCATGAATCAGAACACCCCTGAACTTCGATCCCAAACTGCGGCCGCTCTGGAATCGGCACGGCCGCGCCTGTCCCAACTGCAAGCCTTCCTCGGCCTGGACGGCTTCGTGGACGAAATCCTTCACGTGGTGGACAAGCGCTACAGCGCCGAGCGTTACGATCGCACCCCCACCATTGCGCGTCTGGCCGAGCGACTGGCCGCCGCGGCGGGCAAGAGCACCAACCTCGAGCTGGTCACGCAGCTGACCAAGCTCGGCGGCAACGGCCCCATCATGGGCAATGCCCTGGCCCAACTGGGACTCCGCGTCACCTACGTCGGCAACCTGGGTTACCCCAATCTCCACCCCGTCTTCGAGGAGTTCGCCCGCCGCGCCGAGGTCCATTCGATTGCCCCGCCCGGTCTGACCGACGCCCTCGAGTTCGAGGACGGCAAAATCATGTTGGGCAAACACTCCTCGCTCAAAGAAATCACCTGGGAGAACATCGTGCAGCGCTACGGTCGCGACCGGTTCGCCGCCAAGTTCGCCAGCGCTGATCTGGTGGCCTTCGTCAACTGGACCATGCTCCCCTACATGAGCGACATTTGGGCAGCCGTGCTGCGCGAGATCTGCCCTCAATTGCCCACCCACGGCCCGCGGCGCACCCTGTTCTTCGACCTGGCCGACCCCGAAAAACGCACGTCCGAGGATATCCGACGAGCCCTGGACCTCATTCTGGAGTTCCGCCGGTATTTCAACGTCATTTTGGGCCTCAACGAAAAGGAAGCCTACGAAATCGCGCGCGTGTTCGGCCTGGAGCGGGGCGACGGATCCCGTGCTGCCGTGGCCGCCCTGGCCCGGGAAATCCACCAACGGGTGCCCGTCCACACCCTGGTCGTCCATCCCGTCGCCTACGCACTCTGCGTCAGTGAAGGCCGGCTCAGCATCGTGGACGGTCTTTACACGACCAAACCGCGCCTGACCACCGGCGCCGGCGACCATTTCAACTCCGGCTTCTGCCTGGGCAAACTGCTGGGGTTCAGTGACGACCAGGCCCTCCTCACCGGGGTCACCACCAGCGGCTACTACGTGATCAAGGCCCAAAGCCCCACCGTGGACGATCTGATCCGTGCCCTTCGAAACTGGCCCTCCACCACCAGCGGGCCCTATCTTTTCTGAGTCGAAGGCCATGGTGCTCGAAGTCGTCCAATACGGCCATCCGATCCTGCGCCAGAAGGGGCGGCGCATCGAGCGCATCACGCCCGACTTGCGCCAGCTGATCGCGGACATGTTCGAAACCATGTACGCCGCGCACGGCATCGGCCTGGCCGCCCAGCAGGTCGGACAGGCCCTCCAACTCACCGTGCTCGACCTGCGCGACGTCACCGATCGCCCCTCCACTCTGGAACTGGACGGTCAGCCCGCCGACCCCGCCTCCCTCATGCCGTTGGTCCTCATCAACCCCCAAATTCAGCCCCTGGCGCCCGAAGTCGTCGGCCCCGAAGGCTGCCTCAGCTTTCCCGACATTTACGCCGACATTGCGCGCCCGGAAAAAATCGAGGTCCGGGCCCTCGACGGCGAAGGCCGGCCGCTGCACTTCCGTTGCGGCGGGCTTTTGGCCCGAGCCATCCAGCATGAATATGATCACTTGCAAGGCATCCTGTTCATCGACCGGATGGACCGCGCCACCCGGCAGCGCCTGCAGCCGGAACTGGAAGCATTGCAGGCCCGGACCCGTGCCCGCCTGGCACGGGCCGCTGCCCGAACATGAATCTCCCTTGAGGCCTCGCGAGAGCGGCATCCTCGCCGGGCCCGGAGCTTGACCGCCGTGGGTTCGGGCATGGGGCGGATTGTCCTTTTGGAGCACATGAATCGGAAAGGCTCACGCCAACCAAACCGCCGCCCTCGGCCCCTCTCGCCAGACGGCACCTGCACTCGGATCGATCCACCGTTCCGACCTCGGTCCGTCCTCCGCCCTGGCTAACCACAGTACCCGCGGCCCATGGAACCTGCCGTCGTCCACCGCCCCCGGAACCTGGACTGGAAACGCGCGGCCGCGTTGCTTTATGGCGACTGGGGCACCAGCAAGGCCTACGTAATCGGCCTGGCCTTTCTGGCCGCCGGCTACGCGGCCCTTCCTCTCATCGTGGCGGTGTGTCTGTTGGCCGCGGTGGTGGGCTACTGTTACACCGTCATTTGCCGCGAGTTCCCCGATGGCGGCGGGGTCTATTCTGCCGCCCGGCTGCAAAACCGGTTCCTTGCGGTCATGGGTGCGCTGTTGCTGGTGGCCAACATGACCGTCACCGCAGCCCTCAGCGGCTGGGCCGCGATGACCTACTTTGGCGTGCCGCAGGAATGGGTGCGGCACACGACCATGCTCGCCATCCTGATCATCGGCTTCATCAACTACTTCGGGCCCAAACACACCGGCAGCCTCGCTGCGCTCATGGCCCTGCCGATGGTGGTTGTGGTCGCATGCATCATCTTGTTGAGCCTTCCCCACCTGACCCCGCGGTACTTGGAGCCGTCCCACGATACTTTTCTGCACAACTGGATCGCCTTCGTCGGCATCATCCTGGCCCTGAGCGGCGTCGAGGCCATCGCCAACCTCACCGGGGTCATGCAACTGGACCCGGGGGCCACTCCGGAACAGCCGCGCGTCGCCCGCACGGCTCGCAAGGCCATCCTGCCGGTTGCGCTGGAAGTGGTCCTGGCCACCGTCCTGCTCGGGTGGGCGATGCTCTCGTTGCCACCGGAGCTGGCCCCGCAGATGAAGGAGCGCTGGGAAGACATGGTGCGCTTCCTGGGCGAGCATTACTGCGGCCTCTGGTTTGGCCCGATGGCCGCCCGCGTGTTCGGCGCGTTGGTCGGGCTGGTCATTGGTCTGCTCCTGCTCAGCGCGGTCAACACCGCCATCGGCGCCCTCATCGGCCTCTTCTACATGATGGCCCGCGACGGCGAGATGCCGCGCGCCTTCGGCCGGCTCAATCCTCACGGCGTGCCCTGGTGGCCGTTGGCGCTGGCCGTCGCCCTGCCCCTGGCCACCACCTCCGTGGCCACCGACCTGCAGATGCTGGCCGGCTTGTACGCCATCGGCGTGGTCGGCGCCATCGCGGTCAACCTGGGCTCCTGCACGTTCAACCGCGGCCTGACGTTGCGGTGGTACGAACGGCTGATCATGGGCCTTGCCTTTTTCATCCTGTTTGCCGTGGAGATTACCATCGCCAAAACCAAACCCGATGCCCTGTTCTTCGCCTGTTGCGTGGTGGGGCTGGGGCTGAGTCTGCGCTTCTGGGCCCATCGCCGCGCCGGACTGCGCACCGTCATCGTCAGCGAACCGGTCGCGGCCGCCGTGGCCCCGGAAGCCATGCCCAGGTTCGAATTCAAACTCAAACCCGGCCAAAACCTCATGGTGGCCGCCCGCGGCCTCACCCCCGTGTTGCGCTTCGCCCTCGAGGAGGCCCGACTCCGACAGGCCAACCTCTACGTCCTCTACGTCAAAACCATCGCCGTCGCGCCCCCGGGCCAGCCCAGCCTGCCCGACAAACCCCGTTGGCAGGACGATCCCGTGGCCGCCCCCATCATGACCACCATGCTCACCCAGGCCGAGCCCCTCGGCGTCCGCGTCGTCCCCCTCTACGCCGTCAGCGACAACCCCGCCGCCACCATCCTCGACCTGGCCGCCACCCTCGGCGTGGACATGCTCATCCTCGGGGCGCGGACCCGCCGCACCCTCGTGCAACTGTTCCGAGGGGACGTCGTCAACGAGGTCTCCCGGCATCTGCCCGAAAACATCGAGCTCGTCATCCACGGATGAAAGCGCATCCACACCCTTCCCTGCGGTCCCTTCGGTGGCCCGCCCTCTGCGGCCTTGCCCTCCTCGGCATCCTGCTTCAGGCCTGCACGCGGCACGGGCTTCAAACCCGCTCGGCCCATGTCTCCCCCGAGCCGTCCCTGGCGGCGGTGGCCGAACGCTGGTTCCGCATCGGAGTCGGTGTCCACGACGCCCTTCCTCAACGCCCCGAGGATCACGTCCTCCTGCTGCGCCACTTCCGCGTCGTGACCCCCGAGAACTCCCTGAAACCGGCCGCCGTGCAGCCGCGGGAGAACCAGTGGCGCTTTGCCACCCCGGATGCATTCGTCAACTTCGCCGCACGCCACCGGCTCCAGGTGGTCGGTCACTGCCTGGTCTGGGCCAAGGACGATCGCACACCGTCCTGGTTCTATCCCCCGGGGGACACCCCGGCCGATCGCCAGCTCCTCCTGCAACGCATGAGCAACCATATCCACACCGTCGTCCGGCGCTATCGCGGACGCATCACCGAGTGGGACGTGGTCAACGAGGCTCTCGACGACGGCAACCACTGGCTCCGACCCTCCGGCTGGAGCCGTCTTTGCGACGACGAATTCATCGCGTGGGCCTTTCGTTGGACTCATCAGGCCGACCCCCAAGCCCTCCTCATTTACAACGACTACCACAATGAACTGCCGGCCAAGCGCGAAAAGTGCCTTCGCCTGCTCCGCCGCCTTCGCGAGCAAAACGTGCCCATCCACGCCGTCGGCCTCCAGGGCCACTACGAAATCGATCAGGTCCCCTTCGAAGAACTCGAACGCACCTTCGACGCCCTCCGTGCCCTCGGGCTCAAAGCCGTCATCTCCGAACTCGACATCGACATGATCCCCCGCGCCCGCTGGTGGGCCGACGGTGGCCGATACCGCGAAGAAATGGCACGCCTCGACCCCTACCGGGACGGCCTCCCCCCGGAACTCCTCGATCGTCAGGCCCAACAATACGCCCGACTCTTCCGACTCTTCCGACGACACGCCGACGTCGTCGAACGCGTCTCCTTCTGGAACCTCCACGACGGCCAGAGCTGGCTTAACTACTTCCCCTGGCAACGCGTCAACCACCCCCTGCTCTTCGATCGAAACGGCCGACCCAAACCTGCTTTCTACGCCGTCGTGGAGGCCCTGCGCGAGTCTTGAACCCGCCCTGGGCCGGATGGGTGGCTGCGCCTGGAAAACCCGGCAGAAATCAAGAGCCGGGGCGCCCCGTCGAGGTGCCGGCACGAGCCGGATTGGCGGCGATTCCGTTGCCGGCGGTTCCCTTCCCCAGGGCGCCTCCGTCGCTCCACTCGCCCAAGCAATCCTTGCACGAGCCCACATTACACCGCGGACCGCTGCGCTCCGCGGGAGGCTTCACGCTCCGAACCACCAGCCCACCCACTCGCGTCCCCCCAGAATCCACAACACCGCCGCCAGCGCCAGATACGGACCATACGGCATCCGACTCGACCATTCCCGTCGCCGCAGCACCACCGCCGTCAAACCCACGATCGATCCCACCAGCGAACTGACCATCAAACCGAACAACACCGCCGGCCACCCCAAAAACGCCCCGATCGCCGCCATAAACTTCACGTCGCCCAGGCCCATCGCCTCCCGCGGCAACACGAGCTTCTCGGTCCAAACCTCCATGTACACCACGCCCCCGGGATCCAACTCCTCGTTCCCGATCCGCAACCGCTCCGGACTCAACCGCACCTCCACATCTCGATAACATCGATCCACCAGCTCCACTCGCCGCGCCCACAGCCGAATCGTGTCCGTCGGCCGATAAAAAATCTCCTCGTACGGAATCTCCCGGTCCGGCAGATGCAGGGCCGTCTCCGAAAACACCACCCGCGTCGGCCCCGCCAGGTCCACCCGTTGCCGACCAAACATCAGCTTGCCCAGGCGCAGCACCCCGTACATCAAGCCCGCCCCCACGGCCGCCCCCACCATCGCTTCCCGTAATCCGGTGGCCACACTCGATTGCCCGTGCAGCGCGGGCACCAGGAACGACGCCAGCAGCCCGGCGCCCACCCCTCCCAACGTGATCTCATCCGGGATGATGTAATGCTCAAAATCAATGAACGAGGCCGCAATCAGCCCGGCCACAAACACGCCATACACCACCGCCACCACCGGGGAGCCCGGGCCATGCCTCCACCACACCGCCAAAAACAGCAGGCCCGTCAGCAGCTCGACCCAGAAATACCGCGCGGCAATCGGGGCCCCACAGTTCCGACACCGCCCGCGCAACATCAGCCATGTCACCAGCGGAATGTTCAGATACCACGGGATGCGATACTGACAGTGCGGGCAGTGCGAGGGCGGGGAGACGAGGCTCAATCCGCGGGGCATTCGATAAATGCAGACATTCAGGAAACTCCCCACCACCGTCCCCAGTACGAACGCCACCGCCGCCCACAACGGCGCCTCCGGCCCCGGCCAGTACTCCGCCCGCAGCGCTGCTTCAACCGCCATAGACGTGCTCCCGCAACGCCCGCCGCATCACTTCCACCGGAGCCGGCCGACCCGACCAGATCTCCAACGCCCGCGTTCCCTGATACAACAACATCCCCAGCCCGTTGGCCACCCGACAACCCGCTCGAGCCGCCCGCGCCAGCAACGGCGTTTCCGCAGGACGGTAAATCATGTCATACACCGCCCCCGCCCGCTCCAACGGAAACCGCGTCGGGTCCAACGGCAGGGGATCCTCTGCCCGTAACCCCAGCGATGTGGCATTGACCAACAAATCCACCGTCCCCTCCGGATACCCCAACGTCACCGCACAGCCCGGATAACGTGCCCGAATTTCCTCCGCCACGGCAGCGGCCTTCTCCATCGTGCGATTCACCAAAAACAGCTGCGCAACCCCTTCCGCTGCCAACTTCAACGCCGCCACCCGGCCCGCCCCGCCCGCCCCCAGCAACAACACCCTGCTCCCCTTCGCCTGCCATCCCAACTCCTCCTGCAACGCCTGCACGAGCGCATCCGCATCGGTGTTGAAACCCTGCATGCGGACCTGCTCCGGCTCCGCTTCGGCACTCCATTGCCCCAGCGGCTCCCAGTGCCCGTCCGCGCGCAGCCCTTCGAACCGCACCGTGTTGACCGCGCCCCACAAACGCGCCGAGGCATCCAGCACATCCATCATCTCGACCGCCAACACCTTGTGCGGCACGGTCAGGTTCACCCCCACAAAGCGCATCGCCGCCGCCCCTCGCAGGGCCTCCTGCAACTGCACCGGCGGCACGGCAAAGGCCAGATAGCGCCAGTTCAGACCCAGCGCGGCCAGCCCCGCATTATGCATCGCCGGCGAAGCCGAATGCCGCACCGGAAACCCGTACACCGCGCAATAACGCGTCGAAGCATCGATGGGTCGCGCAAACACGTCCGGCACGGCGCCGCAATGTACGACCGCCCTCGCCCCGGTGAAAGGCAAAACCCCGTCGGCCCGACCCGGGAACCAAGCCGCGGCATGCCCGGTAGCTCGCCGCGCATTCCTGCAATCCTTCCCTCCTGCATCCAGACCGCTCGAGGCTCTCGTGGCTCAAAGTTGCGCCACCCCTGGAGGCGCTGCGATGGAAAGGACGAACCGCTGCACCGCAAACTCCACCCAGCGCTGCCGCCTCCCAACCTTCCCGCCCATGCCCAATGCACCTCGGCGTTCACTGCCGTGACCGATCGATCCTCGACCCTTCGCCACCACGGCGGCCGGCATCCATTCAAAACCTTCATCTGCGGCTGCCGCCCAACCGTCGCATCCCCGCTCCACCAGCGCCGCATGCCGGCGCGTTTGAGGACTTGAACAGCTCCAAAAGCCCGGCAGAACTTCGGACCGCCTCGGCTCGAGAATGCCGTTGGACGAGGGCATCGCCTTGAACCCGGAGCTCGGACATGGATGCGCCCTGCGCTGGCCACGGGTCGCACGAGCCCATCACCGCGCCGAGAGCGCATCCCATCCGTCAGCCCGGGGCCAACGGCCCGTGCTTTGGATTCCCCCAAACCCCTCGCGCCCGGACAGGGCGCAACCCGTTGACCCCCGTCGCGAGGGCCGGGCGTGGGCACACTGGATTCCGCCCGTTCGGGGTGAGGTGAATTGCAGTTGACTGCTTGCCGAGGGCGTTGCCCTGGGCGGGGGAATTCGCCCCGATGGAGCAGCAATAAGGCGCGCGGGAGGCACAACCATTCACCCGGAATCGAGGTCATCCGGTGGCCCGGGCGCCGGGTCGGACGCATACATCCAGGCCCGCTTTGGGGTAAACCCGGGGCGCGTCGAGGGCGCGAAACCTTGCCTCCGCTTCATGGGGTTTGGTGGGAACGGATTTGCAGGGGCTTCTTTGGAGCATTTTCGTTTTGCGGCATGGGCGCCCGCGTGGGCCGCCGCGCCGCCGCTCCGTGGTGCGGTGCGTCTCACGTCTGGGAGCTCCCCGAAAGTCCGGCGCAGTTTCGGGCGTCATGGGGATGGGAAAGCCTGGGCCGAGGGCATTGCCTTGGAATGCTTGAATCTTGTGCTCAAAAACGGAAAGGTCCCCGCGCCTTGCCCCCTTTTCCGTTGCAGACTGTCATCCGCCCGGCTAGAGTCAAAGCGTCGAGCCAGCGGGAGATTGCATATGTATTTCGGCGTGGACTACTACCCCGAGCACTGGGTCTACCCCTACGGCGGCACCCCGGAAAACCCCGAAGCCTGTTGGGCCGAAGACATCGCCCTCATGCAGGAAGCCGGCTTCAACGTCGTGCGCATGGGCGAATTCACCTGGGGATTGCTCGAGCCCGAGGAGGGAAAGTACGACTTCGCCTGGATGCGGCGGGTCATGGACCTGATGCACCAGGCCGGCATCCGCGTCATCCTGGCCACCCCCACGGCCGCGCCACCCTTGTGGCTGACACGCAAACACCCCGAGATCCTCCCCCTGGACGAGTCCGGCCTCACCCGCCATCCCGGCACCCGTCGCGCCGTCTGCCTGTGCAGCGACGCCTTCTGGGACTATTCCAAAAGAATTGTCACCGCCATGGCCCGGGCCCTGGGCGATCACCCGGCCCTGCTTGCCTGGCAAATCGACAACGCCATCGGCGGGCACGACACGGAGGAATCGTTCAACGAAGCCTCCCGCGAGGAATGGCATCTGTGGCTCAAAGCCAAATACGAGACGATCCAGCGCCTCAACGAGGCCCTGGGGCTGCGCCACTGGGGCCAGATCGTCTCGGACTGGGACGAGGTCCCCATGCCCCAGCGCGCCCCGGCTCCGCACAACCCCGGCCTGGTTCTCGACTGGCGCCGTTTCTGCAGCGACACCATCGTCCAATACGTCCGCATGCAGGCCGAGCTGCTTCGCCAACTCACCCCCCACGCCCCCGTCACCACCAACCTCAAACCGGCCGTGTTCCGGTTCGACCACTTTGACCTGGCTGAAGTGCTCGACTTTGTCGGGATCGAAAGCGCCGCCGTGCTGCGCCCCCGCTCCGCCGAAACCGCCTTCGACATCGACCTCCTCCGCTCCCTCAAGAAAACCGGCATCCGCACCCCGGACGGGGAGACGGGGTTTTGGGTCCTCGAACACAAGGCCGGACACGTGACCTGGCAGGACCTCAACTCCCTGGTCCGACCCGGGGTCCTGCGCCTGTTCACCTACCAGCTCATCAGTCGCGGTGCCGACGCCATCCTCTTTTTCCGCTGGCGTCAGCCCCGCTTTGGCCCCGAGCAATTCCACGGCGCGGTCTTCTCGCATCACCGCCGCAAGGAAAACCGCGTGTTCCGCGAAATCTGCCAGATCGGCGAGGAAATCAAACTCCTGGCCCCCGTGCTCAAGGGCACCCACGTCGTCGCCGAAGTCGCCATCCTCTTCAGTCACGACAACGACTGGGCCCTCCAGGAACCCACCCATCCCAACCGCCATTTCCACCTCCGCGACCATCTCCGGCTCATCTACACCGCCCTGCACGACCGCAACATCCCGGTGGAATTCGCGCGGCCGAGCGAGGACCTGACCCGCTACAAACTTGTGTTCGCCCCTTCGCTGTTCCTCCTCTCTTCTGCCGAGGCCGAGATGCTCAAGTATTACGTCCAGAACGGCGGCACCCTCGTCGGCACTTTCTGCACGGGCCTGGTGGACGAACACCACGTCGCCCCGGACACCGGCTACCCCCGCGAGCTGACCGACCTCTTCGGCCTTGAAGTCCTGGAATTCGACGCGCTGCCGCCCGACGAAGAAAACCACCTCAGCTTCAAGGGCGGCTTCCAGACCAGCCACCTCCACTCCGCACGCATCTGGTGCGACATTATCGAACCCAAGGGGTGCCAGATCCTCGCCACCTACACCAAGGACTTCTACGCCGGCAAACCGGCCATCACCCTGCACCCCTACGGCAACGGCCGCGCCATCTATATCGGCACCCTCTCCGGACCCGCCTTTTACGCCGACCTCGTCAACTGGCTTCGCAGCCTCTGCGGAATCCATCCCCTGCTCAAGGTGCCCGAGGCCGTCGAGGTCAGCCTCCGCCAAAAAGACGACGTCAAAGTGTATTTCCTCCTCAATCACCACAATCAGCAGGTCCGCATCCAGTTCCTCAAGCCCATGCACGATTACCTCACCGGCACCACGCTGGTCGGCAGCTACGACCTGCCGCCCCACGGCGTGCTGGTGCTGGACGAACATCCCGCCCCTGCCAAACCCGCCTGAAGCCCGCCGTTGCCGTCGCCCCGTCATGCGCCCTGTTCGCCCCCAGCCCCCCTTGGGCCCACCGCCCCGAACACCACGGCAAACGGCCCTGGCCCAGTGGCGACGCGTGGATCTCTCCGATCTGGAAGACACGCTCCAACCCCGCTTCCGCACCCCGGCCGAGGTTCTCCCCAAGGTCCTGGCCGAACTCCGACTCGACCAACGCCGCCAGGAGGCCGAGATCCTCAAAGTCTGGCAAACCCTGATGGACCCGGAGATCGTCGCCCACGCACGCCCCACGGGCCTGCTCAAAAACGGCACCCTCCTCGTCAGCGTGGACAACAACGTCTGGCTGGCCGAAATCGTCGGTTATCGGCGGCACGACATCCTCCGGCGACTCCAACAGGCCTTTGGCGCCAATCGCATCCGCCGCATCTCCTTCCGGGTCGGCGGATGACCCGCCGCCTGCGCCGGTCCCTGCCGTGGCTCCCAAAAAGGAATTGGCGGAAACCGTTTCTCGGGTCATGATCCTTGCCAACATTGGGGTAAACAGCATGAAAACGTTGCTCCAGAACTTGATCCGGCTCCAACAACTCGAGCTGGAGGAAATTCAGGTTGCCGACGCCACTAGGATCATCGCGGATCTGCGCAACCAGATCCCGACGCAGATTTTGGGTCACTACGATCGGCTCATGGCTCGTGGCAAAAAAGGCATCGTCCCTGTTCGGGGCCAGGCCTGCTCGGGCTGCCACATGCGCCTGCCGATCGGCACCATCTCTGAACTCATGAAGGCCGAGGACATCCAGCTATGCGATTCCTGCGGCCGCTACCTTTACCTGGAAGAGGTCGTCGGCATCACCGCCTCCGGCGCTGCTCCTGAAACCGCCGCCCCGACTCCGACTGCCCAGCCGAAAAAGAAAGCAGCACGCAAAAAAGCCGCTTCCACGGCCGCATCCGCCAAACCAGGGCCCCGCAAAGGCCGCGCCGCCAGGAAAACCTGACACCCCTCTCTGTCGGCACATCCGGTCATCCCGCTCCGCTGCACTCCCCGAGCCCGGGTGCCCTCAGCTTTCCCGCGTCCACCCCAGCGCGCCCCCTCCTGCAGCTGCCCCGCGCGTTTGCCTCAGGGGACCACGCGCACCCGATAAAACCGCGCACCGTTGGTCGCGCCGCTGTCGAGGACGTGGACCCGTTCTGCAATCGCGGTCACCGGCACACCCACCGGGAACCATTCCGCGTCGTCCAGGCGCTCTTTCCATTCCACCTGGTAACGCAAACCCGGGATGGCCCCCCACTCCAGGCGCCGTGCCCCATCTCCGGAAACCCGCACGGCCAACTGCGGCCGCGGCCGCACGGTCACCCGGAGCCCTTGATTCGATGCCAGCGGGGGCACTCCGTCGTCCGTGACCGTCAAGGTGACTTCGAGTTGGCGGCCAGCCCACGCATCCGAAGTTTGCCATTCCAACCGGCCCGAGACCGGATCCAGCACCAACCCATCCGGCACCGGCGGGGTCACACCGAACCGCAACCGTTCCACCGGCGTGTCCACATCGGTCGCACGCAGAACCACCAGCACGCGCATCCCTGCATGCACCACCGGGTCGGGTAACGGGTCCAACACCGGTGCATCGTTCACAGGCCGTATCGTCCACAAAAAGGTATTGGTCACCGCCTGACTCTCATCCTCCGCCACCAGATACACCCACGTGGACCCCGATGCGTCGGGCTGGGGGTACAGATCCAGCCTCCTTTGCGGTCCCGAGCCCGACACCACGATCCCTGTCGGCGCCACCAGGGTCATGTCCGCGGCATGCGCCCAAATCCGCACCTGCTCCAGGGGCGTGTCCGAATCCTCCACGGTAAATCCGAGGCCCAGCAACGGAACGTCCTCCTCGGTCACCTGATCCGGGATCTGCGACAGCACCGGAGGCAACGCCGGGGCCCAACCACAGCAGACGCGTTGCGTGGCGGTCAGTTCCAAGCGCCACCCAAACGTCAGCTGCCCGGTATCCCCCGCCGCGTCGTCCCATAGATACAGAGCCCAGGTGCCGTTCGGATCCGCGCCGCCAAAGTCGCTCAAGCGAAATCCCACCCTCTTCGATGGCCCGGGGTCCACCTGCGGATCACTCTCCGGGTCATACGCCGAGGGCTGATTCGTTCCGGTCCGCAGCGGTCCCTCCGCCGGCCAAATCCCCGGCGCTGCATCGTCAAACGTCAAGGTCCCGCTGGCATTGGTCCCGTTGCCCGCATCCGAGAGCAGCCACACCGCCTGCCCCTGCGGCCCCACCAGCCACACATCCAAATCCCCGCCAAAGCCATGGGACAACCCCGTCAATGTCACCCGTACCCGTGACAGCCGGCCGGTCATCCCACTGACCGAAAGGGTCGAGGGAAACAACGACGCCGGCCCCTGGGTCCCCGTGGCCGGGATCGTCAACGGCGTGGTGTTGGCTCTCGTGACCACTTGGGTTTGGACCGCACCCAACACCATGGCCCGACTCACCGTCCCCAGGAGCCGACCGCCATCTTCCAAGCGCCATGTCGGCCGGATCATTCCTCCGCATGGCCCCGTGGCTGTGAACGTGAACGGGCGGCTGACACTCTGGCCCCCCGCCACTCGCCCATACACCTGGGCCGGCCCCGGGGCCACCACCCCGTTTCCCGCCAACAACGTGACCACGAGATTCGTCGTCGGGATCAGAACGTTGTTCCGCAGCGTCAACTGCACGGTCACCGTCTCTCCCGGGTCCGCGGCCCCATTGGCCGGAAGACAACTCTCCTCCGTCACCGTGACGGACCAGATCTCCAACGCCGGGGTTGGCTCCGGCGGCAGGATCGTAAAGGGCCCGTCACTTACATCGAAAAACGGTTGCTCCACCGCTTCCACCTTGACCCGGGCCAGCGTCGTGTGGATCGGCGGCAGCGGCACCACTTCCACTCCGTCATTCGGAGTGCGCAACGCCAACGGATGAGGAAAGCTCTGGCCGTTGTTGGTCGAAAGCCATACATTCACCCAGGCCGCATTCACCGGAGCGGTCGCAGTCCCTGCCACGTCCCACGTCACCGTCAGGGAATTCGATGCACTGCCCCCACCGTTGGGCGAAACCACGCGAAACGGCCCCGCGCCGTCCGCAACCCACACTTCGGTCTCCGCCCCGGCCACACCGCCCCGACCGTCGCGCGCCGTCACGCGAAACCGCATCGTCCTGCCCACCCAGGGCAGCTTTTCCGCCAGATTCGTCTGGTTCGCCAGAATCGTGCTCAGCTCCGGGAACACCCGAACCGCATTCGTGCCCGGCCGCACCGAGCGAAACAACGGACCTTGCGAAGTGTCCGTCGCATCCAGGGTCGCCGCCGGTCCCAGGTCCATCTGTTCCCAACAAAACGTGACCTCGTCCCCGTCCGGATCCGCGCCCTCCGCCGCCAACACGAATGGTGTCCCGCGAGGGATCACCCGCGTCGGTCCTGCATTCACCCATGGAGGCTGGTTTCCATCGAGCATGCGAGCTCCGCAACCGTTCCCCGGCCCGCTCGTGAGACTCTGCAGAATCTGATCCAGGCTCGCCGCATGGAAATACAGGTCGCTCCGAAACTGCACGTTGTCGCCCTGGCAGTTCCCCGCATACGCCATGAGCGTCGAACCGCTGCCCGGCTCGTATGCACTGGAACCATCCCGATTGCCTCCGCAGGTCCCCCGAACTCCGTTGAACGTGTGCCGCGCCCCGAACTGATGCCCGAGTTCATGGGCTACATAGTCCACGAACAACGGATCGTTGCTGTTCCCCAATCCCGTCTGCCCACGCGCCTTCAACCCGGGACGACACACCCCCGACAAAGTGGCCAATCCCCCGCTGGCCCGACTCAATACATGACCCACATCGTAATTCGCATCGCCGATGACCCGATCCACCGTGGCTTGATTCTCGTCCAGCAGCGCATTCGCGTTGTTGCCGGTGTAGGGGTCCGTGGCCGCATTGGTGTACACCAGACGGTCGTTGTCGGAGACCAGGACAAAGCGAATCCCCAGCTCCACCTCGTAAATCGCGTTCAACTGATTCACCAGGATCGCCAGCGCCGCCATTGCGGATTTGACCGTGCCTCCATGCGCCGCCGTCCATTCCCCCGTGGCCGCCAATGCCAGCCGATACACCCGCAAAACCCCGCCGTACGACGGCGGCCCGTAACCGGCCGCGATCAGCGGCGGCGCCACAGTCTCGCAAATCCATTCCCCCGGCCCGTCCAGCACATCCGACCGCGCATACACCCGATGCAGTGCCGGCCCACTTCCCGGCAACGGCTCCACCACCACCCAGCCATCCCCCTCCCGCCACCGCGCATGCACCCCCGCCCCCGTCACACTCATGCGCCCTATCAATGCCCGGTTGTCCAGCCCGGTAATCCGATACGTCTGCACCTCCGGATACCGCATCGCCAAGGGCCACTCCATGACGGGCGAGGCCACACACTCGACCCGCGTCATCGAGCCATCCGGCCGCGGCAACTCCACGATTAGAGGTTGCTTTCCCGCCTCGTCGCCAAACTCATCAGGCGCCCGGGCCACCCACTCGTACCATGCGAACCCCGCCAGCTCGAATACCGCACCTTTCCCCGGCGCCAACCTCAAGCCATCCTCCGAAACCACCTCTGCCAACTCGGGCCGCAGCCGCCACGTTCCCTCCGACCCCGGGCCCACGGCCGGCAGATCCCCCCACCCGCCGCCTTCCAGCAGCACCGCCGCCAGGGACGCCCAAAAACACCACCGGCCCGGCCTCATACGCGGAACTCCTCAGAACCCAACCTGATCCTCCATCGGTGCTTCGGCGCCATCTTTCCGATTTACAACGCGCCGCATGCCGCAAGGCAACCGCCTCCGCCAACCGCCCGCTTGGATTCGTCTGGCGCTCAGAAGCCCGACGCCTGCAGCGCCCGCTCCAGACCTCGCAACACCACGGAGGGGAACACCCCCAGCCCCACCACCCCCGCGGTCGTCGCCCACAAACTCACGCGCACCTCCCATGGCAGCCGCCATCGCTCCATCGGGCCATCCCCGGGCGGCCGCACCCATGCCTGCTTCAGTACTTGCAGGTAGTAGTACAACGACACAGTGCTCAGCAGAATCGCCACGGCCACCAACCACAACAATCCCAACCGAACTCCCGATCCCAGCGCCGCCACGAAGACGTAAAACTTCCCGAAGAACCCCGCCAGCGGCGGGATGCCCGCCAACGACAACAAGTACACCGCCAAACACACCGCCACCTCCGGGGACCGCCGGCTCAGCCCCGCAAAATCCTCCAGACGCACCGAGCCGCGCCTTTGCGACTCGACCAGAGAGACAACCCCAAAGGCCCCCACCGCACTCAATCCGTAGGTCGCGACAAAGTACAACAAGGACGCGAGTCCCATGCGGGTGTTCGCCATGACCGCCAACAATGCATACCCCGCATGGGCCACTGCCGAATACGCCAGCAACCGCCGCACATTCCCCTGCACCAGCGCTGCCACGTTGCCCCACACCATGCTGACCACGCTCAATGCCGCCAGCACCGTGCCCCACCCCGCGACCCATTGCCCCGGCACAGCCCCGCCGCCCCCCTCGGGCCACCCCACCATCAACAACTTCGCCAACGCATAGAACGAGGCAACCTTGGAACCGGAGGCCACCAGGGCCGCGCTCGGCGTGGGCGCGGCCTCATACGCATCCGGCGCCCACAAGTGGAACGGCGCCGCCGCCACCTTGAACCCCAGTCCCACCAAAACCATCACCAGCGCCACCCACACCGCCGCCGCGTTGGACGTCCCACCCAGCGCCTCTCCCATCGACCGCAACTGCACCGTCCCCGTAAGCCCGTACAACAAACTCATCCCAAAAAGCGTAAAGGCCGCCGCCACACTGCCGAACAGGAAGTACTTCAGAGCCGCTTCCACCGCGGCCGGTCGCTCTTTCTCGAAGCCCACCAGCACGTACAACGTCAGGCTGGTGAGTTCCAACCCCAGAAACACCAGCAACAAATCCTCCGCCCCCGCCAACACCAGCATACCCACCGCCCCCAGCAACACCATCGCCAGATACTCTCCCACGTGTTCCGTCCGCGCCCCGGCCACGGACAAACCCACCGTCAACAACGTGAGAATGAGCACCACTCCCTTCACCCAGGCCGTCAGCGCATCCCCCGCCCAGCCGGTTACTGCGCCCGCTCCCGCCTCCGATCCCCCGAACAACCACAACGAGATTCCCGCGGCCACACACCCCGCCGCGGCCACCAGCCCGCCCACCAGCCAACGCACGCGGCGACCCGCCTCCCGCAACGCCACCAGGTCCGCACCCAACACCGCAAGGGCGGCGCCCAACACCACCAGTTCCGCCAGCGCCCCCTGAATCAACGCACCGTAGGACAGGCCGCTCATTCCTGCCTCCTCACCACAAACCGCCCCCCTGCAACGTTCCGAACACCGGACCCCGCAGCACCGGCCCCGCAACCTCCGTTACGATCCGGGGAAACAATCCGAGCCCGATCACCCCCGTCAGAAGCAGCACCGTACCCCAACGTTCCGCACCGGTAATTGGTCCCCATCCCTCCGGAGGCGCCACGTGCAACCCGTCAGCCGGTCGCTCCCCGAAAAACGCACGCTGCATCGCCCGCCAGACGTAAGCCGCCCCCAACACCACACCGGCCGCCGTCACCCAAACCCACAACGGCCAAACCTGCCACACCCCCAGCAGCACATGCACCTCCGCCATGAACCCGCTGAACCCCGGCATCCCTGCCGACGCCGCCCCGGCCAGCACAAAAGTTCCCGCCGCAAACGGCAGCGCTCGTCCGAGCTCCATCCGTTCCAACTCCGACAGTTCCCGCGTGTGCGCCCGGTCGTACACCATCCGTCCCACCACCGCGAACAACAACCCGGCAATCAAGCCGTGCGACACCATCTGCAACACCGCGCCGTGCCATCCCGCCTCTGTCAGCGTCATCAGGCCCAGGATCACAAACCCCATGTGACTCACGCTCGAATAACCGATCACGAACTTGAAATCCCGCTGCACCAGCGCCACCAGGGCCGCCCACACGATCCCCACGACCGCCAACAACCCGAACACCTCCGGCCACGAACCCAGCCCCAACACCCGTGGCCCCCAGGGTCGCAGCGCGTCCGGAAACATCGGCATGGCGACTCGAAAACAGCCGTAGGCTCCCAGCTTCATCACCACCCCCGCCAGCAACATGGAAGCGGCCGTCGGCGCCGCCACATGCCCGGTGGGCGCCCACGTGTGCCACGGCCAAAGACCGGCCAAGATCCCAAAGCCCAGAAACATCACCGGAAAGGCCCACATCTGAAATCCGCGGGGATAGCCCGCCGCCACCAGATCCGCCCAGGCAAACGACCGCATCCCCGCCCACACATACGCCGCCAACAACGCCACCAGCACCAGCGCGCTGCCCACAAACGAGTACAGCACCAGCTTCATCGCGCCGTACTCGCGCCGCGTCGACCCCCAAATCGCGATCAAAAAATACTTGGGCACGATCGCCAACTCGTAGAACACGAACAGCAAAAACAAATCGAAGCTCAAAAACACGCCGTACACTCCTCCCACCAGCCACAGATAGAAGGCGAAGAACTCTCGCACCCGCTCCCGCACGTTCCAGGAAAACAGCACCCCTGCCACCGCGGCCACCCCGGTCAGGGCCACGAGCACCGCACTCAGACCGTCCGCCGCCAGGTGATAGCGAATCCCCAGCTCCGGCACCCAGGGCACGTCCACCAGCGTGATCAGCTTTCCCCCTTCGCGCCCCACCTGCCACGCACCGGTCAGTCCCAGCGCCGCCCCCGCCAATGCCGCACCCAGGGCCGCCCGGCGCACACCTCCCTCGTACCGCGCCGGCCACAACCCCACCATCAGCGCACCCAAAAACGAAACGTAGATCGTCCAGTCCAACATTTCGGTTCACCCACCTGATACCTCGTCAGCAGCCCGGGTCCCGGCCGGCACGGACTTTACCGGCTGCGCCCCGCTTCCACAACAGCGTTCCCTTCCCCCTCCGGAAACGCTCGCGCATTTCGATCCCTTGGTCATGAAGCCCGCGGCCATGACCCGGCACGCGATCGGCAGCTCCTGCGCGCCCCCTTCATGGATCGCGTATTAACTCCCGAACGAAATGGCCGGTCTCTCGGCAAAGTCAACCAACTCCCCGGAACGCTTCCGCGTCCGCACCGGGCTCCCCTTGGCTCTCTCACCCATCCGGCGCCCGCGCGCGCAACACCGTTTCCCAAGCGCGATCGCCCTCCCCAGCCGGGGCCGCTTCTGCGTCGAAGGCCCACGCTCCCTGCCGCGGGTTCGGTCTCGTGCTTCCCAACCGGAGGCAGGGAATGGCCAGCGCAGTGCAAATTCCCTCCGGACCCAAACATCGGCGCCGCCCGCCTGCACCGGGGTTCTTTCCATCTCTCACAACTCCGTCGCACCCCTTCGCCGCCGACGGGATCACGGTGCCGCCGCCCTTGCTTTTTGCTGGCAACTCCCGCCCCGGCGGCCTACGTTTTTCGTGCCAAATCAGGGATCCGGAGCTGACCTATGGACATCGTATTCAACTGCCCCAATTGCGATCAGGAACTCGAGGTGGACAGCTCGGCCGCCGGCGCCCAACTGAACTGTCCCTCCTGTCAGGCTCTCATCACCGTGCCCGAACCCGAATCGCCGCTGCCCAAACCGGAAAGCCCGGCCAAGGTCGAACCCAGCATCATCAACCCGATCGCGGCCTCGGCGGCAGCACGGCAGGAACTGCACTTGAAAGTCCCCATCCGGGAGGGCCCGTCGGAAGTACTGATCGAAAAGCCCAAACCCCCGTTGGAAGCCGCCGCCAAGGGCGACAAAAAAATCCGCATCAAAACGATCCGTCACACCGACTGCATCGAGGTGGGACACGACCGGTTCGACGAGACCGTCACAAACTTTCTCCAGAAGGTGGGCGAGGACAACATCATCAGCCTCACTCCTCTGACCTACACGCACCTCGACATCGGGACGCAGCGACTGCTCACCGACTACGCGATCATGGTGGTGTACCGCGGGTAGGAGCGGCCCGGGAAGTGCAGGGTTTTCGGGAGTTGCCTGCGGGAGAGCAACCGGGTCAGTGCCGCCTGCCCGTTGCGGTCCTGCGCCGGACTGCTTGCACGCCCGTTCACGGGGGCTGCCAGACTTCCACCCGGAAAAACCCCGCCGGGCCCGTCGCCTCCATGGGAATCTGGAAACAGTAGCATCCCGGCCGGCCCGGGTCGGGTTCGCATGCCGCCCACCAAAGCGGCCGCCACCGCCATCCGCCGCCGGGTTGGAGGCCGGTCGAGTGCAGCAGGCCCAGCCGACTCCATCCGGTCAGCCGCGGTTCCACGGCGATGCGCAACCATCCGGGCGGATCCTGCGCAACCGCATGGACCTGAACGGCACCCGGCAGGCTCGTCACCCGCCACGTGGCCACCGTCAGCAACACGACGTGCGTAGCTGCCCGGCCGGGCGCAAGATCTCCCAAATCCCACGCCAACGCGCCACTTACGTAGCGGCCCTCGGGTGGGGCAAAAAAATCGAGCCCGTTCAATGCATTTGTCTCCACACTCCAATGCACCCCGACCGACGGCTTGCCCATGATGTGACTGTCCACCTGCACGCGCCCGTAGTACCCGACTTCCCAGGCCGCAGGCGCCCGCGCGGCATGCAGGGTCAGCACGTCGTGCAATAACACCGCCGTGTCCGTCCGCGTGTCCCGGGCCACCGATCGACCGTGCAACGTCAAGTCGTACCGGTACTCCCCGAACGAGCCGCCATATTCGCGGTCGTCGTACACGCCGCTCATGCTCTCCAGCCCGTGGACAAACTGGAACCAACGCACGTTCCGCAAAACCGAGCTCGTGCGGTTCGAAACCACGCAGGTCTGCCGGAACACATACCGGTCGGTCCACATAAAACGGCCCGGCCAATCGCGGCTTCTCGGCACGATGCCCGCGGCAATGCCCTCGCCGCTGTCCATCATTTCGTACCACAGGGTGATCCGCACTTGTCCGTTGGTCACGGTGGACTGAAACACCGGGAATCCCCAGGCGTTGGTCGGACTACCCCGGCTGACCGGCGCCACCCCCTGTTCCACTCCGAAGTCGGAGTTCGAGATCCAGTCGGGGTAAAACCACTGCGGTTGCAACCAAATCGGGCCCACCGGGCCGGCTTCGCTCTCGTATCCCACCGCTGCCGCCCATTCGCCCGACAGGTACTCGCGCCCCACGAAGCCCGGTCGCCGGTCCAGCGCAAAGTCTGCGTAGCCGAAGTCCGTCACCAGGATCTCCCACGTGGGGCTGCTGACCGCCGTGCCCACGATCGGGTCCGCGTACGCCCCCGTGCAGGTTGCCCAGCACAGGATCCCGACCCACCCGGTCCATTGGCGCAGACTGCCCTTGGCCCGCTGACCATCCATCCGGGTCTTGATACCAGCCCCGGCCCGCCTCTCGCAAACGGTTTCCATGGCCTCGTCGCCTTCCAAACCCAACGTGCTCGAGCCCCGGCTGAAAAAAACGACGGCTGATCCCGGCCACGCCCCCGGCTGAGAGGCGGGGATCCACCCGTTGGCCGGCGGGAAGCGAGAGCCCAGGCGTTCCAGCAGGCCACCGGATGAAAAACGAGCCGGGCTCAAAACGACACGCTCTCGGGGTGCGGCACGGACGGTCCCGGCCCCCTCGATCGTTACGCCTCCCTGCCCGGCCAACGAAGACCGGCGATTGTCCACGGGAACGAGGCATGCCCGGCCGCGCGCGGGCCGGCCGCGTCGCTCCGACAAACGTCCGACCCGGGTCCGGACTTGTCAGCCGGCCGCTCCAGGTGTTTGCTGCTGCGCAATGAAGGCAGGCGCATTATTCGCAAGGACGGCCCCCCCCTCCGCCGCGGCGATCGCAGGCTTCCTCTGGCTCTTGTCTGGCGGCTCGGGCCCGGCGGCCGAAGAGTTCCGGCCCCTGTTCGACGGTCAAACGCTCCAGGGCTGGGTCCAGCGGGGCGGAAAGGCGAAGTACAGCGTGGAGGACGGTTGCATCGTGGGGCGGACCGTTCTGAACACGCCAAACAGTTTCCTCTGCACGGAAAAGACCTTCGGGGATTTTGTGTTGGAACTGGAGGTCCGGGCCGATCCCCGGTTGAATTCCGGCATCCAGATCCGCAGCGAATGTTTCGATCACCCCACGGAAGTGGTTTTCGGCCGGGAAACGCTGCGCATCCCCGCGGGGCGGGTCCACGGGTATCAGGTGGAAGTCGATCACAACCGAAACCGGCGGTGGAGCGGCGGGATCTACGACGAGGGCCGACGTGCCTGGCTCCAGCCCCTGACCGACAAGCCCCGGGCCGGCGCGGCCTTTCGCTTCGGTGACTGGAACCACTACCGCATCGAATGCCGGGGAGACTCGATCCGGACCTGGGTCAACGGCGTGCCCGCAGCCGATCTGATCGATTCCATGACCCTGAGCGGATTCATCGGCCTGCAGGTCCACGCGTCCACCGAGGCGGGCCTGGAGGTGCGGTGGCGGAACCTGCGCATCCGGGAGCTGGGCCGTCACCGGTGGGAACCTCTGTGGGACGGCCGCACCTTCAACGGTTGGCGCCCGATTGGCCAGGGCCGCTGGACCATCGAAGACGGCGTCCTGCACGGCACGCACAGTCGGGACCAGGCCGAGTACGGCCATCTGATCACCGAACGCCGTTTCACCAACTTTACGGCCCGCCTGAAGTTCAAGGCCCTCAAGGGCAACAGCGGCTTTTACTTTCGCGTCGAGCCCACCGGGTTCAGCGGCGTGACCGGTTTCCAGGCCGAGATCGATGCCGAAAAGGACGTCGGCGGCCTCTATGAAACCAACGGCCGTGCCTGGGTCGTCCAGCCCAAACCCGAGGATGTGCAGAAATGGTTCCGGCCCGGCGACTGGAACACCCTGACCGTGAGCGCCCACGAGGGTCGCATCGTCGTGCACGTCAACGGCTACAAAACGGCCGAGCTCATGGACGACCCCGGCCGCCGCGAGGGTCACCTGGCCCTCCAGCTCCACGGCGGCCAGGATTGCGACCTTTTCTTCAAGGACATCGAATGGCTCGTGCCCGTCCCGTGAATCCGGGCTTGCTCACGCAAGGGTGCTTCGGTTTTTTGAGGACATGAGCAGAATGGCGCGCATCTGTGCCGGCCTCGTCGGGTGGGTCGGCCTCGGCATCAGTCTGGCACTGCTGATCGCCAGTTGCGCGCAGACTCCCCGCGAAGCGGCCCCGAGTCAGGGAGTCCGTCTTGTCGCGTTGCCAGACCGGGTGCGCGTCGAGATCGCGGGCCGGCCGTTCACGGAATACTTCTTTCGGGACGTGCCCAAGCCGTACTGCCATCCGCTCCGCGGTCCGCAAGGACTCGTCATGACCCGACACTGGCCCATGAAAGAAGTCCCGGGTGAAGACCGGGACCACCCGCACCACCGCGGTTTCTGGTACGCCCACGGCAGTGTCAACGGCGTGGATTTTTGGACCGAGGGAAACAACCGGGGCCGCATCGTGCATGACGAGTTCCTGCAAATTCAGTCCGGACCGCGCACCGGTCTCCTGCGTTCGCGCAACCGCTGGGTGGCGCCGAACGGCCAAACCGTCTGCAGCGACGAGCGCACGCTGCGATTCTACGCCACGCCAGACTCCGCCCGGGTGTTCGACTTCGAGGTTACTCTCCTCGCCACGCACGGCCCCGTCACATTCGGGGACACCAAGGAGGGGACGTTGGCGGTGCGCCTGGCCGAAACCATGCGTGTGCGCCCCAACAAGGCCCATGCGGGTCGGCCTCCCGGTCGCATCCTCACCAGCGAGGGCCACCGGGACACCGAAGCCTGGGGGAAGCGGGCCGCGTGGTGCGATTACTCCGGCCTGGTGGAAGATCGCCTCGTCGGACTGGCCATCTTCGATCATCCGGACAACCCCCGGCATCCCACCTGGTGGCACGTGCGCGATTATGGTTTGTTCGCCGCCAATCCGTTTGGCCGACACGATTTCGAGAACCTGGCGGATGCCGGCGCCGGGAACCTGGTCGTCCCCGCCGGGGGCAGGGTTACATTCCGTTACCGGCTTTACCTTCACGAAGGCGACGCTGCCCGGGCCCGGGTGGCCGACCAGTACGCCGCGTGGATCGCCAACCGCACGCAACCCTGAATCCGCTGTCCCTGTCCCATGCAACCCCCGAGCAAAACCCAGCCTATGATGAATCGACGGACCTTCCTGAAACAGTCGTTGCTGGCCGCCGCTTCTCTGGCCGCCGCGTCGGGCTGCAAGACCGCGGCGCCGCGCCCCCGCGCCCGCATCCTCGGCGCCAACGAAACCATCCGCGTGGCCGTGGTGGGCTTCGGCGGCCGCGGCCAGGATCACATCAAGGGCTTTCGTGCCCTGCCCAATGTGCGGGTTACAGCCCTTTGCGACGCCGACCGCGAGATCCTGGAACGCGAAGTCCGCAGATTCCGCGACCGCGGCGAATCCGTGGAAGCCTACACGGACATCCGGAAGTTGTTGGAAAGCGCGCCGGTGGACGTGGTCAGCATCGCCACGCCCAACCACTGGCATTCGCTGGCGGCCATCTGGTCCGTGCAAGCCGGTAAGGATGTGTACGTGGAAAAGCCGGGCTCCCATAATGTGTTCGAGGGCCACCAGCTGGTCGAAGCCGCCCGGAAATACGGGGCCATTGTCCAGGTCGGCACGCAATGTCGCTCCTCGGCCGGACTGCGCGAAGCCGTGGCCTGGATCCGGGCGGGCAATCTGGGCCGCATCCTGCGCGTCCGGGGTCTTTGCTACAAGCGCCGCGACAGCATCGGCCTCACGCAGGGCCCGCAACCCATTCCCGCCTCGGTGGATTACGATTTGTGGCTGGGGCCGGCCCCGTTCAAACCGTTGCGTCGCGCCCGGCTGCACTATGACTGGCACTGGTTCTGGGACACGGGCAACGGCGACCTGGGCAACCAGGGCGTGCACCAGATGGACATCGCCCGCTGGATCCTGGGGTATCAAGAGCTTTCCCCTGCCGTGCTGGCCATCGGCGGACGCCTGGGGTACGTGGACGACGCCGAAACCCCCAACACCCTCATCGTCTTCCACGATTACAAGCCCGCTCCGTTGCTGTTCGAAGTCCGCGGCCTGCCGGAAAAGGCCGGCTCGAATCGCATGGACGACTACCGCGGGGCCAGCATCGGGGTGGTGGTGGATTGCGAGGGCGGCAGCGTGGTGATCCCCAGTTACACCCGGGCGATCGTTTACGACCGCGCCGGCAAACAAATGCGCGTCTTCGACGGCGGCGGCAATCACTACGCGAATTTCATCGAAGCCGTGCGCAACCGGCGGCCCGAGCTGCTGCATTCGGACGCCCTGGAGGGCCACCTGTCGGCTTCCCTCTGTCACACGGCCAACATCTCCTACCGCCTCGGCCGGACCGGGTCGCCCGAAGCCATTCGCGATGCCATCCGGAACCTGCCCGAAGTCCAGGAGATGCTCGGCCGCATGGAAGAACATCTGGCCGCCAACCGGGTGAACCTCCAGCAGACACCCGTGGTCCTGGGCCGTCTGTTGCGCATGAATCCGCGCCGGAAAACCTTCCGCGGCGATCGCGAGGCCAACGCCCTTCTTACCCGCGAGTATCGCCCGCCGTTCGTCGTGCCCAAACGGGTGTGAAACCTGTGGGACTCCCGGCGGCCCGCCGGCCCGTTCAGTTGCTGCCGGCCAGGTACGGAATGCTGAGTGGCCCCTGCGGCAGCGCGGCCACGCGGGCATCCGCCGGTAACTCTGCGAGCAGGGACCGCACCGTGGCGCTGATGTCCCGGCACGGCTCCAGGTGCGCCGCCCGCACCACGTCGTCCGGCAGGGAGCTGTACAACAGCACCCGCGCCCGCTGTTGCACCAGCGCCTGAATCTGCGCCTGCCACTGTTCCGGCCGCTCGAATCCCGGACTCGCCAGCAACCGCAACACCTCTTCCGGTCCGCGCACACTCCGCAACAACCGGTCCAGGGGACTGCCCGCCGGCACTCCCTCCCGGCATTCGGCCGCCAGGATCAACGTGCCCCCGGGTTTGATGATGCGCGCCCCGGCGCTCATGCCCTTGACCCCCTGATACAGGTTCAGATCGAGCGGGTATCCGCTGTTGGTGGTGACCACGATGTCAAAGGGTGCCTCGCAGCGGTGCATGGCCGAGGCCCGCACAAACTCACATCCCACGCGGTGGGCCCGGAACAAATCCCCCGCAAACACCCCGGTGATCTGTCGCTGCTCGTTCAAGGTCACGTTCAACAGGAAACTCGGTCCCACCCGGAGCGCCACCTTGCGAATCTCTTCCCAGATGGGATTGCCGTCCAACACGCCAAACGTGGCGTTCGGATGACCGATGTTCCGCGCCCCGTGGTTGCCCATGATGGTGCGCAAGCCGGCCACGCCCGGCATGATCCCCTTGGGCCCGCCGCTGAACCCGGCGAAGAAATGGGGCTCGATGAAACCGGTCACAATCCGCAGATCCGCCTCCACGGCATGTCGGTTGAGCCACACCGGGGTTCCGTTGGGCAGGTCCCCCAGATACACCAGGTCCTCTTCTTTCTCGCACTCGTGGTTGACGACGCGATACCGGGCCACCACGGCCGGTGTCAGCATCCGCTCCAGTTCGGCCCGCGTGTTGGGTCGGTGCGTGCCGGTTTGATTCAGGAGCGTGACGTTTTCCGGGGGCACAAAGGAGAGATACTCCAGGAGCCACGGAATCAGACGGTGATTCGGAGTGGCCCGTGTGATGTCGGTGAACAGGATGCAGATTTTCATCCCCGGCCGAATCCATTCCCGCAGGGGCGGGGCCTCGATCGGCCGTTCCAGGGCCTCCCAAACCGCGCGGCGTTCATCCGGTAACCCCGGTTGATGTCGCGGCTGAATCACGGTGGTCCGATCGTCCGGCAGTTCCACCGTCAGATATCCTTCTCCATAGGCTAGCGGAACCTTCATGGCTGTGGCCTCCCCTGGTCGGGCGGCACTGAACCCTGCGCGGAACGTAGCACGGGGCCCCGGGGCCGGCAAAAACGCGCGCGCCGAACCCGTGGCCCGCCCCCCTCGCCCGACACTTCACGAGCCGGTCCGCGTTTCCGTCAGTTTCTGGAACCGTGCAAACGCTTCTTCCCAAACCTCCGGCCGGCGCGGCTCGTACTCGCCCAGTTCCACGGATTTGCGCACCGTCTCGCGCATCTCGGCCAGCGACTTCAACTCGCCCCGCGCCCGCATCTGCGTCAGCACATTTCCCATGGCCGTCGCCTCGGCCGGACCCGTGATGACCGGCCTCTGGCAGGCATCGGCCGTGAACTGGTTCAACAATCGATTTTGCGACCCGCCCCCGACGATGTGAATGACGTCCAACCGACGGCCCACCAGTTCCTCCAACCAACCCAGCACCTGCCGATACCGCAGCGCGAGACTCTCGAATGCACAGCGCACCAGCTCGCCCTCGCTCCGGGGCACCGGCTGACCCGTCTCCTGACAGAATTCCTGGATCGCCCGGGGCATGTCCGGGGGATTCAGGAACCGCGGATCATCCGGGTTGACCAGCGACCGCAGCGGGGCGGCTTCACTGGCCCGTTGCACCAGTTCCGGGTACGTGAAACTGCGTCCCCGGGCCTCGAACGCCCTCCGGCACTGCTGCACCAGCCACAAGCCCATGATGTTCTTCAACAGGCGGTAGGTCCCGTCCACACCGCCCTCGTTGGTGATGTTCACCTCCAACGCCCGCTCCGTCAGCACCGGCCGTTTCACCTCCACCCCCATCAGCGACCAGGTGCCGGAGCTGATATAGGCCCAGGTCAGCTTGCCCGTGTCGCGCGTGGGCACCGCAGCCACCGCCGAGGCGGTGTCATGGGCCGGAGGCGCCACGACCTCCACGCCGTCCAGCCCCGTTCGCGCCGCCACGCTGGCCCGCACCCGGCCCAGTTTGGTGCCGGGCGGCACAATCTCCGGCAATAACTTGACCGGCAGCCCCAGCTTTTTCAGAAGGCCCTCCGCCCAGGCCCGCCGCTGCGCGTCCAGACACTGCGAGGTGCTGGCGATCGTGAACTCCGCCACTTCGGAACCGCACAACGCCCAGTGCACAAAGTCCGGCATGAACAACAACCGGCGGGCCGCCGCCACCACGTCGGGATGCTGCCGTTGATGGGCCAACAGTTGAAACAGCGTGTTGAAGGGCAGGAATTGCAGCCCGGTCTGTTTGAAGAGGTCCGCGCGCGGCACCTTGCGGAACACCCGCTCCATCTCCCCTTGTGTCCGCGCATCCCGGTACGCGTACGGCAGGCCCAACAACTCCCCGTGACGCGACAGCAACACATAGTCCACCCCCCAGGTGTCGGCGCCCACGGACACCACGCGTCGGCCGTGCTGCCGTGCTGCCATGCCCAACCCCTGCTGAATCTCCTGCCACAACCGCAGCACATCCCAGCGCAAACTCTCCCCCAGCCAGACCGGCCCGTTGGCAAACCGATGCACTTCTTCCAGCAGCATCCGCTTGCCCGTCCAGCGACCCGCCATCACGCGGCCGCTCTCCGCTCCCAGATCCACCGCCAGATACACTTGAGAGTTCATGCCCTTGGCCATGGCTGCCTCCCTGTCTCGCGAACGCCCCCCTTCAACGCGAGCCGCCCTTCAATGCCCAGGGCGCGGTCACAAACCACAACACCGTCCCAACCAACATCCAGGCCTTCATCGGCCCTTCGCCCAGCCGCTGTCCCAGGAACAGCAACGGAGCCAGCACGGTCAGGGCCAGTGCCGCAAATGCCAATCCTTTCATCGCCCGTTCCATCGCTGCTTCACCTCCCGACGAAGCCCGGCTCCGGCCGGTTCAGCCACTTCGCCAACACCAGGTACAACGCTCCGGTGAGCGCATACACCGGCAGCGTCAGGTACGAGGGGAACACACCCCAGCCGAAGTACGCCGCATAAAACAGCGCCAGCGGAATCAGCCACGCCAGCAGCACGGCAAGGTTGAACGATCGACCCGTGCGCGCCGCCCAGTCCTGCACCAGACCGAACCGCCGCGCCAGATACACCTCCACCAGGATCACCGCGCCCACCGGCGCCAGGGTCGTGCCGTACAGGCCCACGAAATCCAGCAGCTTCATCGCCACGGCGGGAAACATCCCCGCCAGCGTGCACACGATGCCGGCCAGGAGCGTTCCCGTGGCGCGCGACATCCTCGGGTACAACGATTGAAACGCCAGGCCCGCCCGGTAAATCGTCGGATTCGCCGTCGTCCAACCGGCAATGATCACGCAAATCAGCCCGGCCCAGCCCACGGCGTCCCACACCATCGGTCCCGGCGCCATCCCCTGGGCCGGGTCCACCCCCTTGTGCCGGACCCAGTACACCAACAGCAGCGCCGCGCAGATCCACGCAATGTAATGTCCCAAAAACATGCCGGCCGCCGAGGCCCACCCGTAGGACGGCTTCCGCGCAAACCGCAGAACCGACAGGTCCGACATGCCGATGTGCATCGCCGCGTTGCAAAACCAGGCGAAAAACACCACGCCCCAGAAGCCGATCCGGCTTTCGTGGCCGGCCGGGGGCGTCAGCAACTCCACCAGATTCAGGCTCCCCAGCTTGCCCAACATCACCAGCCCGCAGGCCACGAACACCAAAAACATCCAGGGCGCCGCCAGATGCCCCACCCGCGCCACAAAACCGTAACCCCGAATCGCCACAAACGTCATCGCCGCGCCCAAGGCCAGCACCGTCACGCACCACGCCACATTCGTGGGCATCGTGTCCTGAAACGTGGGCATCCGCACGTTTTCGAAGGGAACCCCGACGGCCGTGGCCGACACCGTCACCATCGCGCCGGCTAGGAAACAAAACAGAATCCCGTTGGCGAGATTGTACAGCACCACCAGCTTGCGCCCGCAGATGCGCTCCAGCTGATAGTACAGCGTCAGCCGGTAACGGGTCGCGATCGGCGCCGTCACATACCGCCAGCTCAGCACCGCCAGCAAATTCCCCACCAGCAGCCCGGCCAGCAGATCGAACGCACTCACCCCCCACGCCACAAACAACGGGCCGATCATGAATTCCGTGCCGGCCGTGTGTTCGCCCGCGTACATCCCCCAAAAGGCCGTCGGCCCCTTCAACGCAGACTCCGGCACCGGTTCTCGTTCGTACTCGTCCCCCGGATGCGAGGCCGGGGCGGTGCTTGGCGCTTTCGCTTCGCTCATGGTTGGCAAAAAAGTGTCCGGATCGCAGTCCCGTTCAGCTGCACCCGCACTCGCGCATGTTCGGGCGCGCAGCATAACGGAGCACCGAGAGATTGACCAGCCCGGAAAACGCAGCCGTCGTTCCCGGACACGGTCCCGACCTGGCAAACCCACGCAGAGGGCCCTCCTGCCACCCCGAATCGTGCAGTCAGACCCGCCGGCTCCCATGACCCGCGCCCTCGGCCCGGCGCAGCCGTCCCCGACAGAACTCGTCCTCGCGCCCGGGACCCGCCCGGCTGCCCACCTGCCGACTCCAGCCATGCCGACGGTTGCCAAGCCCCCGGCCCCGGCCTACGATGCTCCGGACACCTGCGGCCGGCGGGGTCGCCGCGTCTCATGGCGGAATACAAGGTCACATTCGAGGTCTTCGAGGGCCCGCTCGATCTCCTCCTTTACCTCATCAAAAAGGAGGAGGTGGACATTTACGAGGTCAACCTCACCCGTCTGGCCACTCAGTTCCTCGAGTACCTCGATTTAATGCGGGAACTCGATCTCGATGTGGCCGGCGAGTTCATCGTCATGGCGGCCACCCTGATCTACATCAAAAGCCGCGAACTGCTCCCGGTGGATCAGCAAACCACCCTGGAGGACGAAGAGGAAGGGCCCGATCCTCGTTGGGAACTCATCCGCCAGCTCGTCGAATACAAAAAATTCAAAGATGCCGCCGCTCAACTCCAGGACCTCGAGCACCGACAGGAAAGGGTTTATCCCCGCAGACCTGCGCCCGTGGAAATTGCTCCCGCTCCCGTGCCGCCCGCTGCCCGCGCTTCGTTGTTCGACCTGCTTGCCGCGCTCCAGCAGGTTCTCAAGCGACTGGCTGAACGGCCGCAAGCCGAGGAAATTGTCGACGACCCCTGGACTGTCGCCGGTCAGATGCAACACATCCTCGCCGTGTTGACCCAACGTCCCCGGATCACCTTCAGCGAATTGTTCCAGCCCATGGCCCATCGCTCGCAGATCGTCGCCACCTTCCTGGCTCTGCTGGAACTCATCCGACTTCAACAGGTCGCCGCGATGCAGTCGGAGGCCTTCGGCGAAATCGAGCTGGTCCGACGCCAGCCGGACCCTGACCTGGGCGCCCCATCCCGCGTCATCCCTGATTCCCCCCTGCAAGAGCCGAGCCCGGCGCCGGCGCCCGTCACGCCCTCGGAAAATCCGCCCTGTCCAAGAGCGGAACCCTCTTCAACTTCTGCTTGAGCATGGAACTGAGATCGATCTTGGAAGCGCTGCTTTTTGTGTCCCAAAAGGCGCTGTCCCCGCGCGAAATCAAAGAGGTCCTCGCTCAAACGGCCGCCGCGGAGGATGCGCCCCCGGAGGCCCGCCCCTGGCGCAAAGTCTCGGAGGGCGACATCGAGGCGGAGTTGAACGCTCTGGCCACCCAATACGAGCAGGCCGGACACAGCTACGGCCTCGTTTGCGTGGCGGGGGCATGGCAGTTTGTCTCCAAGCCCGAGTTCGCTCCCTGGATCCGCACCCTGGTTGGCGTCAAAGCGCGGCCCCCGCGCCTGTCCCAGCCCGCCCTCGAGACCCTGGCCATCATCGCCTACCGCCAGCCGGTCACCCGGGCAGAAATCGAACAAATCCGCGGCGTCAACGTGGACGGCGTGATGCAAACCCTCCTCGAGCGTGGCCTCATCCAGGAACTGGGTCGCGCTGAAACCGTCGGGCGGCCCATGACCTACGGCACCACGGACCTGTTCCTCGAGTACTTCGGCCTGCGGAGCCTGGAAGACCTCCCCGCGGCCGATGAACTCCGCCGATGGACGCCCCCCGCACCGGTTGCGGCGGGTTCGGAAAGCGCCCCGGCCGCTTCGAACACGGAGACGAGTTCCTCCATGGCGGATGCCCGGCCGGCCTCAGAAGCTGCCGCCCCAGAGTCCTCCGCCTCCGGAACCGAGGGCCCATCCCCGCAGCTGTTGTCCCCCCACACCTCTCCACTTTCTGAGTCCACCTCTGCAGCGGCGTCAGACTCCATGGTGGCTCCGTCTGACCCGCCCCGATCCTGACCGGTCAGCCTGGCGATAGCCTCCTTGGCGTTGAGCCGGTCCGTAGCCGCCGCCGTAAAGCGGCGGACCGGGGATCCAGAATGCGAACCAACGCTCACCATGGATCTCCACCGCATGAGCACAGCGGATGACGAGCTGATCCGCCGGCTCCCGTCGGCGGCTAGGAATGTTGAATGTCCTGTAGCCGCCGCAAGGCGGCGGGCGCAGGATCCATCCCAACCGTCTCTCGGGATTCGTAGCCACTGCGGGAACGCGGTGAACCTGGGCTGAACCGCCGCCAGAAGTCCTTTAGTAGCCGCCGCGGGAACGCGGCGGACGATTTCGCGGATGAGCTTTCTTGCGGGCCCGCATCGACAGCCACGGATCGGGAGTCGGTAGCTGCCGCCATTAACGCAGCGGAACCAAAATCCGAGTCCAAACCATGGGTCCGCACAGCAGCCACCGGGCGATGCGGCAGACCATGCGCCGAAAGAAGCCCTGCCGTTCCCCAGAGCACCGGCCCAGGCCGGTGATTGAAAGAAGGGTTTCCGATGTGGAATACCTTTCCCCGGCTGCCAGAGGGCCAACCCCTTGCCGGTTCCTGTCCACGGCCCGGGCTCGGGCCTCCTCTTCAGGTGGCCCGCCCCGCCGCCTCCGGCGGGGTCGCTTCCTCTGCGGGCGGAAGGGCAGGTGGGCGGAACAACAACGCCAGGGCCCCGGCTGCCAGCACGGAAATCACCGTCGGAACCAGAAACATCGCCCGATAATCCGTCAGACCGTCCCGGGTAAAGACCTCCTGCCGCAACCACGGACAGACAAAATTCGCCGCAATGTTGCCAAAGCCGAAGATCATCATGTTGAACAACCCCTGCGCACTGGCCCGACTGTCTTTCGGGAAATACGCGTCGACAAAGATGTACACGGTGGCGAAGAAGAAGGCATAGCAGATCCCGTGCAACATCTGCACCAGGATGATGAACACCTGGTTCTGCGGGAAGAAAGCGTACACGGCAAAGCGGGCCGTATGCCCCAGAATCCCCAGCACCATGGTGGTGCGCCAGCCCAGCCGTTTCAGCGTCACGCCCAGGATGAGCATGGTCAGGATCTCCATGACCTGACCGATGCTCATCACCGGCATGATCCAGTTGCCCGGAATTCCCGGCCCGCCCTGTTGCGGCTCGGTGGCCAGGAACAAACCGGTCCAGTTGAAATACGCGTACAACAGAAACGCGTCCACAAAAGTCACCAGCCAAAGCACCAGCACGTAGGGCTTGCGCAGCAGGCGCATTGCCTTGAGCCACGCCAGGCGGTCCGCGGTTTCGGCCGCCTTTTTCGGGGGCGTGTGGGGCAGGGTCAGGCTGTAAGCGGCCAACACCAGGGAGGTCACTCCCGCCACGATGAACGTGGAACGAATGGCCTGGAACAGCTCGGGCCCCGTCAAGCCGTGACCGAGCACCGTGCTCAACCACTCGATCCACCCCTTCGGCTGCGCCGCGCGCACCGCCTCCCAGTCCACCAGAATGAACGTAAATGGCCAGGCGGCCAGCACCCATCCGATCGTTCCCCCCATGCGGACCGGACCGAACTCGCGCTGCGGATCCTTGATGTGCGCAAAGGCAATCGAGTTGCAGATCGAAATCGTGGGCACATAGAGGAGACAGTGGACCAGCATCAGCAGGAAGAACGGCCAGAAGGATTTCGTGAACGCCAACCCCAGCATGGCCAGCCCGCCCACCAGATGACTGAAGGCCAGGAACCGTTCCGCGGCAAAGTTGCGGTCGGCAAACTGGTTGCTGAAAAACATCCCCACGATCGCCGCCAGCGGAAACGCGTTCAGGATCCAGGACTGTTGCAACGGACTGAATCCAAGGCTGGGCAGATAGGAGTAAATCAGGGGCAACCATGCACCCCAAATGGCAAACTCCAGAACCATCATGCCGAAGAGCTTGAGGCGGACGGGACTGCTCATAAGCGCGGCCAGCTTAGGCTGTCGCTCGGGCACGGAGCAAGCTCCGGCCCGTCCCCGCTTGCATCTCTCCCGCCGCATCCATGCTGGTTAGCCGGATCCGGCGGCACCGAACCACGGGACAGCGCCACCTCCGCGCCCAGCTCCGGTCCAAGGACCGAAATCCCAGCGCGGATCTCGGGCCACTCCGACTTCAGCGAAAGGGACGCCTGCCGAGCAGCGTCAAAGATCGCCCGTGGCCCTCGCAAAAACCATCGGAGACGACGGTGCACCGGCCAACCGGAACCGACGCTTGGGGGAGGCCGGACGCCTCGATTTCGCCCCCGGTGCAAAACAGATTGAAGCCCCCCGGCCCGAACCGGCATGTTGGAGCCCGCCGCAAGGGCGGCAGAGACTCATTTCACAACCATGAGCGTGCTGAACCTCAAACCGGCAAACGCGTGCACATACGACCTGGTGGCACTGGGCGAGATCATGCTCAGACTGGACCCCGGCGAGGGCCGGATCCGCACCGCACGGTGGTTCCGCGTCTGGGAGGGGGGCGGCGAATACAACGTGGCCCGCGGACTGCGCCGCTGTTTCGGCCTGCGCACCGCCGTGTGCACCGCGTTCGTGGACAATGAAGTGGGCCGCCTGCTCGAGGACTTTGTGCTGCAAGGGGGCGTCAGCACACAGTTCATCTTGTGGCGGCCGTTCGACGGCGTGGGCCGGGCCGCCCGCAACGGTCTCAACTTCACCGAACGCGGCTTCGGCGTCCGCGCCGCCCTGGGGGTGTCCGACCGCGGCCATTCCGCCGCCAGCCAGTTGCGGCCCGGCGACTTCGATTGGGACGACATCTTCGGACGCATTGGCGTCCGCTGGTTCCACACCGGCGGCATCTTTGCCGGGTTGAGCGAGAGCACCGCCGCGCTCACCCTGGAAGCGGTGCGGAAGGCGCGCGAGCACGGGGTCGTGGTCAGCTACGACCTCAATTACCGGCCCAGCCTGTGGAAGGCGGTCGGGGGCCAGGCCCGCGCCCGCGAGGTCAATCGGGAAATCGCCCGTTACGTGGACGTCATGCTGGGCAACGAGGAAGACTTCACCGCCTGTCTCGGCTTCGAGGTGGAGGGTGCGGACGCCGAGCTGCTTCACCTGGACGTCACCGCGTTCCGGCGAATGATTGAACGCGTCGTTCGCGAGTATCCCAACTTCAAGGCCGTGGCCACCACTCTCCGCGCCGCCAAAACCGCCACCCGCAACGATTGGGGCGCCATCGCCTGGGTCAACGGACGCTTCTACCAGAGCCGGCCGTACCCCGATCTGGAGATCCTCGACCGGGTCGGTGGCGGCGACAGTTTCGCCTCCGGCTTCATCTACGGACTGATGACCTCGGACGATCCCCAGCGGGCGGTCGAATACGGGGCCGCCCACGGTGCGCTGGCCATGACCACCCCCGGCGACACCTCCATGGCCTCGCTGGCCGAGGTGGAAAAGCTGGTGGCCGGCGGCAGCGCCCGCGTCCAGCGCTGAGGGCTTCCGTCCCCCGAGCGGTGGGTCGCGCGGACCGAACCGGAGCGCCAACGCCGGTCGTTTCCCCGCGTCCCAGCCGGCCCCGCATGCCCGGCTGGTTGGCCGCGGCCCACGAAGAGTTGCCTCCCCTTCCACGGCCTGTCAGTCTGACCTCGACAGGGGCCGGCTGAGCCGGCCGTGACCGCATCAACCATCACGCCACGACACCGCCAACGACCATGAAACCGCCACGTTTCCTCGAGCTCGCTCTGACGGGCCTGGTCTTCCTCCAAACCGCCTCTGCTGCCGAACCGCCCTTCAATGGCATCGGCGTGCATCTGGGCAACCTCTTCCGTCTCTCTCATGCCCAATCCCGGTCCATCAGCCCGGAGAATTTCACCGGGGAAAAAGGCAGGGGCGGCATGTCCATCGACGGCCCCGCCCGCGACGCCGCCCGCGATTTGGGCCAGGGATGGAAGATCTCCCCCTACGTTCGGCTGGCGCCCGGGACCAACTTTGTCCTGGCCGACATCCAGGGTCCGGGTTGCATCCAGCACATCTGGCTGACGCCGGCGCCGCTGGATCGAACTCGTTTCATGATCCTGCGCTTTTACTGGGACGACGAACCCGAACCTTCCGTGGAAGTGCCGTTGGGCGATTTCTTCGCCTGCGGGTGGGCACGCTACTGCCAGATCAATTCCCTGGCCGTGTGCGTCAACCCGGGCAGCGCATTCAATTGCTACTGGCCCATGCCCTTCCGGAAACGCGCCCGGGTCATGCTGGAAAACCTCAACGACGGCCCCATCACCATCTATTATCAGATCGACTATGTGCTGACCGACGTCCCTGAAGACGCCGCCTATTTCCATGCCCAATTCCGGCGCGAAGATCCCCTGAAGGAACCGGGCATTTACACCATCCTCGACGGGGTCGAAGGCCGGGGCCATTACGTCGGCACCTACCTCGCTTGGGAAGTGCACAGCACCGGCTGGTGGGGCGAGGGGGAGGTAAAATTCTACATCGACGGCGACCGGGATTTCCCCACCATCTGCGGTACCGGCACCGAGGATTATTTCTGCGGCTCGTACAACTTCGACACCGTCGGGCCGGACGGAAAACGCCGGTACACCGAGTTCTCAGGGCCCTACACGGGCCTGCCGCAGGTAATCCGGCCCGATGGCCTGTACGACTCCCAACAGCGGTTCGGGCTGTACCGCTGGCACATCCCGGATCCCATCCGATTCCAGAAGGATCTCCGCGTCACCATCCAGGCCCTGGGATGGCGGTCCGGAGGCCGTTATCTCAAGTTGCGCGACGACATTGCCTCGGTTGCCTACTGGTACCAAACCGAGCCGCACAAACCCTTCCCCAGGCTGCCCTCCCGGGACGATTTGGAATTGAAGTGACCCGTGCCCGCCCACGCGGGGCCGTGCGCCCGGGCCAATCGGGGGCCGGGCTGCGCCTCAGGGAGCCGCCCCGCAGGCGCACGCCTCCCGATACACCTCCACGTAAGCGGCGGCCGTCCGATCCCAGCTGAAGTCGGCGTTCATCCCGTTGCGCTGATAGCGTCGCAACAGATCCGGATGCTGATACAGGACCAGGGCCTTGCGAATGGCATGGGCCAGGGCGGCGGCACTGTATTCGTGGAATTTGATGCCATTGGCTCGCGCCACCGATTCCCGCGCATCAATCACGCTGTCGTCCAGCCCCCCCACGGCCCGCACGATCGGTACCGTGCCGTAGCGGAGGCTGTACATCTGGTTCAACCCGCAGGGCTCGAAGCGCGACGGCATCAGATAAAAATCACAACCCGCCTCGATCCGGTGCGCCAGGCCGGCATCGAATCCGATGCGCACGGCCACCCGGTCGGGATAACGCGCCTGCAAGCGCCGCAGCGCCTCGGCATACCCCGGGTCCCCGCTCCCCAACAACACAAACCGCATGGGCGCCGCCAGCATCTCGTGCAGGGCCGGCAGTAAAATGTCCAGCCCCTTCTGCTCCGCCAGGCGCGTCACCGACCCGAACAACGGCAGCGGCGGCTCCACCGGCAATCCCATTTCGCGCAACAGCGCCGCCTTCACCACCGCCTTGCCGCTCAGATCCCGCACCGAGTACGAGGCCGGCAGATGCGGATTCCGTTCCGTGTTCCATTCCTCGTAATCCACCCCGTTGAGGATCCCCCGCAGATGCGCCTGCCGCCGGCGCAGCAACCAGGCCAATCCCTCGCCAAATTCCTCCGTCAAAATCTCGCGGGCATAGCGCGGACTCACCGTGGTCAGACGATCCGCCGTGGCGATACCGGCCTTCAGGCAATTCAATTGACCATACGCCTCGGCGCAATCCGCCCGGAAATAGTCCCAGGGCAGATTCGTCAACGCATAAGTCGCCCCGGGGAAAATGCCCTGGTAGGCCAGGTTGTGAATCGTCAGACAGGTGCGCGGCGCCGTGGCCCAACCTTCCCGCGTGCGCAGGTGCATCAGCAACAACGGGACCAGGGCCGTCTGCCAGTCGTGCACATGCACCACCTCGGGTTGCCACGGGAGGTAGCGCGCCAGATGCACCACGCATTTGCAGAAAAAGATGAACCGCTCGGCGTTGTCCGCGTAATCCACGCCGTTCTCGTTGTACAGCCCCTCCCGGTCGAAATACGCGCCGTGCCCGATGAAGTACACCGTCAGGCCGGGCTGCGGCTCGTGCACCCACAGCTCCGCGTCCACGCGGCGATCGCCCAGGGGCAGATCGAAGCGCCAGTCGCGCCGTTGCAGGTCCGGGAAACGCTCGCGCACGCCGCGAAACAACGGCTTCACGATGCCGACCCGGTGACCGGCTCGGGCCAGCGCCCGGCCCAGTGCCCCGGTCATGTCCGCCAGCCCGCCCGTCTTGGAGTAGGGATGCACCTCGCTGCTGGCCAGCAGCAGCCGCAACGGAGTGGATGCGGAAGCGCGGGGCTCGCTCACGGGACAATCTGTTCCTCCTGAAAAAACGGCTGCAACGCCGCCGGGATCCGCACGCTGCCGTCCGCCTGCTGATAGGTCTCCACCAGCGCCACAAACAACCGCGCCAGCGCCGTGCCACTGCCGTTCAAGACATGAGGATGCCGATTCTGCCCCTGCGCATCCTTGTAACGAAGCCGCATCCGACGGGCCTGAAAATCCTCGCAGTTGGACACACTGGAGACCTCCAGATAAGCCCCTTGCCCGGGGGCCCACACCTCCAGGTCATAGGTTTTGGCGCTCGCAAAGCCCAGATCCCCCGTGCACAACAGCACCACTCGATAATGCAAGCCCAGCGCCTGCAACACCCGCTCCGCATGCCGCACCATCTCCTCGTGCGCCTCATAGCCGCGCTCCGGGGCCACGATTTGAATCAGCTCCACCTTGTCGAACTGGTGCATCCGAATGAGCCCCCGCGTGCCCACGCCCGCAGCGCCCGCCTCACCCCGAAAACAGGGCGTGTAGGCACAGTAACGCAGGGGCAGATCGCTCTCCCGCAAAATCTCCTCCCGATGCAGATTGGCCACCACCGTCTCCGCCGTGGGGATCAGATACAGTTTCCCCAGCTGCGCCGGGTCGTCCCCTTCGGCCACCCCGTAGTACTGATCCTTGAACTTCGGAAACTGGCCCACGCCCTCCAGACAGGCCGGCCCCACCATCAACGGCGGCCACACCTCCGTGTATCCATGCTCCCGCGTATGAAGCTCCAGCATGAACTGAATCAGCGCCCGCTCCAGGCGCGCGCCCCGGCCCGTGTAAAGCGCAAAGCCACTGCCGGAGACCTTGGCCGCCCGCGCAAAATCCACCAACCCCAACCGCTCGCACAGCTCCACATGCGTCCGGGGCGCGAATCCAAACGTCGGACGGTCGCCAAAGGTCCGCACCACCGGGTTGTCCGCCGAGGATCGCCCCATTGGCACACTTGCATGCGGGAGGTTCGGCATCCGCAACAACAGCGCGTCCCGGGCACTGTCCACCTCCGCCACCGCGCGATCCAGTTCGGCTATCCGATCGCCCAGCGCGCGGGTCTCCTGTTTCCGCGCCTCCGCCTCGGCCGTCTTTTGCTCGGCCAACAGTCGCCCAATCTCCTTGGAGACGCGATTGCGCTGGGCCTTCAGCGATTCCACCTCGGCCAACAGCTTGCGCCGACGCTCATCCAGCGCCAGCAACTCATCCACCAGGGCTTCATCGCCCCCGCCCCGCGTGGCCAGCCGTTGACGCACAAAATCCGGTGCCTCTCGAATCAGCTTGATGTCGAGCACATGCGCATTATAGGAAGGCCCACCCGAGCGGCAAGGAACCTCCCGCCGACGCGCTCAACGTCCGGCCCCGCGCGTCACCACGGGGACCTTGTGCCACCGGCCGTTCTCCCAGTACACCACCCCTTCGGAGGTCGTCCGGCGCGCCGGGATGCCCACCGAACGCAGACCCGCCACACACAACAGTTCAAACCCGCGGGCCGTTGCCCAGCCCAGGGACCACATGCGCCGCAGATCGCTATCTTCCCCCCACCAACCGGTGCCCACCTGGCTCCGGAGATACCCCACCACCACTCCCACAGCGCTCGAAATGGTCGGCTCCTTTCGCACCCGCGGATACAACCGCTCCCACAACCACCGCCGCCACTCCAACTCACCGTCGTCTTCATCGCTCAGCCGCGGGTCCAGTACCCAACGTTCTTCCACCTCCTTCGGCAAACCCCACGGCAGCAGCAAACGGTTGTATGCCACCAAATGCGCGTGTTCCCACGCCACACGCCACGGCCGGCCCCGCCAGTCCATCCGCCGCATCAACCGGTCCCAGTCTGCCCTCTCCTCGTCCGCGACCAACCGTTTCCGCGCCCACCCGGCCGTCCCTTCATCGGCGGGCGATTGCAGCAGCCCCCAATGCAGCCCGTGCCAGACCAGCGCAGCGAGAGCCAGCAACAGGGCCCCAACGCGTATCACCCGCAACGTCCGATTCAGCCCCGAGCCCTCCACGGCTCGACCCGCGCCCGGGGAAGGTCCGGATCGCGTCTTTTCTCGCTTCAGCCACACCCCCATGCCGATCGCCCATGCCAGGGACGGCAGCAACCCCATCCACCAAGGTCCGCGATCGACCGGCGCGGTCCACGACATCGCGTGGCGAGCGACCTCTCCGTATCCCCACAATCGCCAACACGCCTCGCCGGCGACCCGGAACAGGAGCCGATCTTGGTCCAACCCCACATGCGCAAGCGGCATCACATGCGTCACACCCACCCGGGCTCCCGTGCGGCGCAATTCTTCCTGCCCCTCCTCCAACGAAGACTCCGCGCGCCCCGGCGCCCAGCCGCCCCAAATCCATTCGCCAGATCCCAAACGGCTCCAGACATCGCCTTCTTTGTCCGAATCCCGAAACATCGCCAACATCGCCAGCAATCCCGACGTTGGCCCCGACTCGACGCACACCCAGGGATCCGCCAAGTCCTCCCTGGCAAGAAAACGCAGGACCGCCGCTGCCGCTCCGCCGTGGGCCACCCACACGGCGCGTCCCCCGCCACACTCCCCCCAACCCAACAACCACGCCTTCACCGCGGCCAGGCTCCGCATCGCCTCCGCTTCATCCCCGGCATTCAACGGGACTGCAACCACCCGCAAGCCCACTCCTGCCAACTGCACCGCGTGCGCTCCCCACGACGGCCACGACTGCCCCGGCTCCGGCGCGTAAATCACCCACGGCCCCTTCGGCCCCGCACCCCGGGGCTCGACCCACCAAATCTCCCGCCGCCTTCCCGCGTCGTCCCGGAGCCGCACCCTTTGTCTCTCGAATTCGTCGCCGCCTTTGGCCCAAACCCATAACCCGGCCCAGGCCAACCCAATCAAGCCCATCCACCACACACGCCAACCTGTCGGCAATCCCGGCGAACGGTTGCCTTCTTGCAACCATCCGAAAGCCGACGCCAACGCCAACAACGACCACACCCACGCCCCGGCGCCCACCGTTTCCAATCCCGGCCAAAAGCAGAATCCAGTGAGCAATACGGCCGCGCCCGCCAGCGCGGTCCCTGCCAAACGGCGACCTGCCTCCTGCTCCGCCTCAGTTCCCCACGGCCCGCGCTCGATTGGCCGTCCCAGGGTCCCCGCGGCCATTGCCAGCAAAACCAACCCCGGCCAGCCACATTGCACCACCAGCGACAGATAGGCGTTCTGTCCGATTGCCCCGAAATCCGCCGGTCCGTCCCTGCCATACCATGAACGGTGCACGGCCCCGGGCGAGATCCAACCCCAACCCCATCAAAAGACCGGCCTCGTTCGGATGTCCCCAAAACCCCGACCACCTTTCCACATCCCGATACCGAATCGGCGAACCCTCCGGAGACGTCCTTGTGCCCAGAAAAGCCAGCCAGCCCACCAGCAACCCCAACAGGTACAACCCGCGCCCCAACCGGGGCCGCTGCCACCCGCCCCCGACCCACCACCACATCCCCCAGCCCAATGCCGCGCCCGCCAGCCATGCCACATAACCCACGGCCCCTCCGGCCTCCCTGTAACTTCGGACATAACTCACCCCGCCCCAAAGCAGTGCCAGCGTCAGCCATAGCCAGCCATCTCGCCACCGGACTGCTTTTCTTGCCTGCATTCGCCACGCAATCACCCCAAAACCCGCGAGATACAAGGCCAGTGTGACGGAAATCATCCATTGCGTATGCGGGTCGGCGACCCAGGCCCACAGATCTCGAAAGTGCTCCGCCCCCGCCGGGCTGACCGCTCCCCGGCGGGCGAGGGGCTCGAACGTCAACGCCAACCCGACCGCCCCCGCCCAACCTGCCCCGGCCAAAATCCCCTGCCCGAGGCGCCCACCGGCCAAAGCCCCGCTCCTGCCCGTCACGTCAGAGTTACCTTCCCGCGTTCGAGGATCGACGCCCATGGTCATGCGCACGACCCGCCTGTTTCAACCGGTTGTGCCGAATGCAGGTATCCCGCGATGGTCGATTCCTTTGGCCTTCCCGCTCCCGAGATATCCAAAACTCGGCGAACTCTGACATCGAGCCCTGCGTAAACGGGCAGCCCGGCTTGTCAGTAACGGTGTTCCTCCCGGGATCGAGCGGCCCCGCCCGGCCGGCTCGGAATCCCGCTCCTTTGCCTTCCACCCCACCACAGCCTCCGGGAAAAGGCCGGCGCCCACAAGAGCGGGCGCGCTCGGAAACGAACTGATTCTGCGCCGTTCATGCTTCCGCTCGAGCCCCACTGCCCGCGTCCGGTCGTCCGCGAGCGCCCCGAGTTGAAAGGCCACGACGCACGGACTGCGCCACCGGCTTCCGGGCGGTTCTGCGACGGGCGCTGGCGACGGCGCCAGGTCCTCACCGCCCAAAGACAAAATCCAGAGTCCACAAGGCCCGCTCACGTAAACTGGCCCGGGCGCGGATCACATGACCTCCGTGCGGATGTACGTACCACTCCAAGGGCACACCTGCGCGACAAAATGCCACCTGCTGTCGCTGAAGTTGCGTGCCCAGCCCTTCCTCCTCGCCATAGGTGGCCAGAACCCGACGCGTCAGCCCGGCCCGCGGCCCCGGGAAAGCCACCGGGTTGAACAGCATGATCCCTCGATACCGAGCGGGATACATTTCCGCCAACGTGCTTACCACCGCCGTGCCGGCACTAAATCCAAACAGGTACACCCGATCCACATCCACCGACGGATGTTCCCGCATCAGTCTCTCCACGGCCAGGACGTGATTGGTATGGTCGTACACGGTTTCGATCCGGCTCTGGTCCCATCGATATTTTACCAGGACCACATAGGCACCGGCTTGCGCCAGGGCTTGTGCAGATACCGCATGGGCAATGGGCGTCCACTCGTAAGCCCCCAACCCGATGACGAGCGGATACTTCCGACCTCGCTGGTAACCCGCCGGCGGCAAAAGATCGAAGGACGCCCAATGACCGGCGCCCCGGGGTGCGCGCCCGGCCAACACCGGCTGCAGCGCCGGCAGATTCACCCCCGGCTCCAGCGGCCACCACACGCACGTCAGACGATCCGTCGCGGCTTCATACCGCCACAACCCCGGAGGTTCGTTCGAAAGCGACCCGTGCAGGAACAACACCCGACCCCCTTGCGCCGCGCACAGCCCGTACACCGCTTCCATCTCCAACACGCGGGTTGTGCCTCCCCACCAACCGGTGTGCACGACGGCACGAGGCCGGTTGTTGCGCACACTCCGATAGGCCCATCCCTCCGATCCCTGTAGCCAGCACCCGTCCAAAACCGATTCCTCGTCCACCAATACACGACTTTGCGCACCCCCGGATGCACGCGAACCCCGCACCGCCACCAACTGACTCACCGTCATGCGGTTGGTACGGTAGCTGTACGTCACCAGATACCAATCCCGGACCGGGTCATGATCCAACGCAGTAATCTGGCCACGGTCGTCCCTCCACACCGCCTGCCACCGTCCCGTGCCCAGATCGCCCTCCCACACCGACGTCCTGTCCGCCCACGCAATCCGATCCGGTCCGATCACCCGAAACGCGCGCACCTCGCCGGCGTGCACCGGCAAAAGCCATTCCTGCCCACCCCGCCCTGCGCCCGGCTCAAAGGAATGCTGCTGCAACCTCCCATCCGAGGTTACACACAGCCATCCGCGTCCCTCCATCCATTGCATCCCCACAGGTTTGCCACCGGGATTCATCGTCCGGACACGGCCTCGGTCGGCGTTCCACACCTCCATCAATCCGCCGATGCAGTAGGCCAGTTCCGGTCCGTTCGAGCGCCAGCCCAACAACTGGGTCAAATTGGCGTGGTATCGCCCATCCGGCGTTTCGGCCAGTGACCGGGATCGGCCGTCCCGCAGATCCACGACGGCGATCTCGATCCCGCGTTCCGTGGTACGGACCAGAGCCGCCCAGTTTCCGCTTTCATCCACCAGCGGCGGTTTTTGCAGGATACTCACATGCCCCAATGCCTCTGCGACCGCGATTGCCTTCCGCGGATAGGTGGCCCACACCCACAGCCGCCGTCCCGTCACCGCCAAACTGCACAGGACCACCAATGCCCCGAACACCGCCCACCGGCTCCCTGGACGGCCCATCTTCCGTCCCCGACACCCAAACGGGGCCTTAAAAACGCCGCACTTCATACTGTTCCCCGGGATTCCTTCGCAGGATTCTCCGCCGGATCATGCACCGCCGCAAGTCCGCCCCCACTTCACCAAGATCCCGCCTTCCCCCAGGTCTCGTTGCTTCCGGGCTCGTGTCGCTCTCTCGCCCCGGCGGAGCCACCCGACGTCCGTCGCCCCGCACAACTTTCCCCGGCAGTGTCCGATTTGGGACTCGGCCCGGTCTCAATTTCATTGCGGCTCGGAACGGCCCGGCCCCAGAAACCGCTGAGCGGAGAACCTCCTCAAGATGACAGCCGATCCTGAGATTTTCTGGTCGCGCGCTGCCAGGTGCGAGATACCCAAACCCCCAAGGGCACCAGGGCCAGTGCGCAAAAGATACCCAAGAGTACGGCGCGTCTGCTCCGGGAAACCTCAGGCGGGAGACTCCCCGCGTCGAATGACACCCCTCCGTGCCCACCTCGCCAGGTGTAAAACCGTGCGCGTTGGGCCGCCTCCTCCAAACTCGGCCACACCCCGTTGGTCACGTAATACTCTCCGTGCGCCACCCCCGGCCGCCCCTCCGCAAGTCGGTAGTCCACCACCCGCGCCACCCCTTCCATTCGTGGCGGGCCCACGTGAACAACCCGTTCGAGGAGGTTCGTGATAACTCCCTCAACTCTGCCTTTGAGCGCCGGGGAGCCCGAGGCCTGCGAAGCCTGATCCCACTCACGATACACCAACAGCTCGAATCGGCGAGGAATCCAAAGGCCATGGATCTGCGCCCAATCGCTCGCCCGGTACTCTCCCCCCAGGGCGCCGGGTCGAAGGAAGTCCAAAGGCCGATGTCTCTGTTCGGGACGCTGGCGGAACAGCTCCGGGTGAAAGGGTGCATTGCGCAGGCGTTCCTCACTCACCCGGAAGGCCATGCGAACCGGCAGGGGATAAGCGTCGTTGGTCAAAACGCCTTCCGCCTCATACGCATAGGCAGCCGGATCGCTGCCTGCCGCTCCAAATGGAGGGATCAGGTCCCGCAGGCTACGATCTTTGAAGTAGTGCCCCGAAGCCCACGCAAACCACACTGCGTGCGTCCAGGGATCGAAACCCCACCGGTCATGGACTGGGTGCACCGAGAACAACTGGAGCGGTGGGCGACGGCCATCCGACGGCAGCCTGGGCATTCCCACAGTTACAACGACCGAGGCCCCATCGGATCCATACTCCACGTAATCCGAGTGACGGAACCGACATCGGATAAACCAGCACACATTCGAGACCGCCACGGTAAAGTGCGCACTTCGCGAGGGTTCCCCGGTGTCCTCGAAAACTGAGCCGACCAGGTGCATCGTGGCCACTCCCTCGGCCTGAAACTGCACCTCGGCCGCGTCCGAAAAGCTCCCCGCCCAGCCGACGGCCATGGCGAAGATCCAAAGCCCCACCATCGCTCCTCGCGCCCTTGTTGAGCACGCGCACACATGACTTACCGCTGCCCGACGGAACTCCCGCCGCGCCAAAACCGGGCCTCCGGGACGCCACCCGCTCCGTGCTCTCATAAAACCAGATCACTCACAGCCTGTCGAAGCACGCTCCTGCGGGTAAAATCGCTTTTCCGCACCCATCGCCAGAAGGGGTCGCTGGACAAGACGAAGCCCCGTTCACGAACATGCTATGAATCTCGCGTTGCCCGAGGGGTAACCCTCTCGGGCCAAGTCCTCTCAGCTGCACCCATTGCTCGCTTGGGTGCGCTCGGTAACGGGCCACCAAGCGCCACACTGGCACCCTCCCTGAGCACCTACGCAGTTCGCTTTTTCCACCCAACTCCAGCACGGCCCCGCGGGCGGATCGCACGCAGAATCCCCCTCCACGCAGTCGTGGCATCCATCGAACACGAGCTGATAACACGAGCCGACGCAGTTGGACGGACAGCCCTTGAAAGTGTTGAGCCGCGCGACGCACTCCTCCTTGCCAGGAATCGCTACACTTTGGCCCACCAGAGTCAACAGTCCCATCAGGCCGCCCAGAATCAGGATCGGCCGTCCATCTTCGCAACAACCCTTTGGATCATGCGCATTGCCTCCTTTCCTTTGCGCGGTTCGTTTTACCCGAGGTCTCGCGAGGACATCCCTTCGACTTGCTCGCCTGGCGCGCAGTCCTTACCCGCTCCGTTCGAGCTCTCCGGGAGGAACATGAGCATCCATTCCCATGGACAGATCAAGATGACAGCCCGCTCCATCACATTGGCCCTCCGGCCCGGCGGGCCCAATGCCCCGCCGTCGTCATGCAGGCCGCATGTTTGGGCCTCAGAACTCTGCCTCCAGAGTCTCATTAGCGGGTATTGTTACTGCTCTTCTACTCCCGGCCGGCACCATCCGCAAGGGGCAAAATGAGGACAAAAGCGGAAGTGCAAAAAAGGCGACAACGTCCCGGGGCGTCAATGCGGGGTTTGGGCTGCGGCTCTCCGGCCTGGATGGATTTGCCGGACTTGCCAGCAGGCTTGACCGTGCCCGGTTACCCCCGGCAGGGACTCCGACAAGGTCCCGCCACCCGGCGAGCCCGCAACGCTCCGGCCAGCCATTGCACATCCACCCTACGCGGATGAATCCGGCCGCGCCAAACTGCTTGGACCGCCGCGCGAGGCCGGGCCGCCCGCAGGCGAACACCACCTTCCCTGGTCGGGGTTTTGCCAGAGCCGGGACCCCCGGACCTCTCGCTAACAGGCCGCCACCTTGCCCTATCGCGGACCCCCACCGGGTTGGGGACACAAAGAGGATGCCGGGCGCTTGTCAGGGCGACGGAACGTACCCCTCCGACCGAAATCACACTTCAGCTGGCAACCCGCGTCCGGTGTTGGCGCAGCTGTCCCTCGAGTCAGGCCGTCGAATACTTCCCGCCCTAAAAGGGCGGAACTCGGGGTGAGGATGCCCGCCCCTTGCAAGGCCCACGGAGTTACGCCCTTTCAGAGGGCGGTGGGTTTTGCAGACCGAATACCCGGTGTCTTGGCCCGGGCTCCCGAACTGAATGCGCCTGCGGCGCGGGGTTGAGCGCGCGCGATCTGTGGGCAGCGGCGGGCGCGATTCGTTTGTGAGTCCCGAACTCAGAGGTCCCCGCGGGATGCCATGGCCCCTCGGCTTTCCCGTGCCCGGGAGGCTCCCAATGCCCCCGCTTTCGCGATGTCCAAAAGCTGAAATGCGCCGGTGCCCCTTGTTCCTCGCCACGTTGGGCTTGACCATCCCCACCAGCAGCGCCACGAGCAATCTTGGGCTGCGCGACGTCCGGGAACGCCCCGGGTCTCCGCAGAGCGAAGGGATAACCCGCAGACCCTCCTGCCGTGGCGGCGGGACAGAGTCCGTTCGCAACAGCATACCGGGCACACGAGGTCCGGAAAAAGGCCCGGGAACCTGCTCGCGAGGAGGGGTCATGAGGAGGCAACGCCGGGTCGGAACGGCGCTGGTCGTGGCGAGCGCGGCCACTGGTCCATGGCTGTTGGCAGCCTCCCAATCCCTCGGGCAGGGCCGGGGTTCAGAGGTGACCCAGGATCCCCTTCTGCCCCTGTTGGAGGCTGTACGGTCCAAGCAGCTTCTGGAGGGCGGCCCCTTTTTGGTTGCTTGCCCGGGATGAACCGCCCTGGCCCGTGTTACCGCCGATGGGGCGAGACTTTGCGCTGCCCGTGTATGCGCTCCAGGATCCCGGACACTATGTTGTCGATGATCGGTCGGTCGATTATGCGGCCCTGGTGGAGCTGGACAAACTGCTGAGGGAGGCCGAGCAACGGCTCGGCCTCGTTCGCCCTTCGGACGTGGGCCCCGCCGTGCGGTTGCCGCGAAGCTCCATCGGAGGTTCGGGAAACGGGATCCAGCCTTGCGGAGGGCCGGGCGGTGAACGGGATCTCTGGCTGGAACTTGTGACTGTCACGAATCAGGCGGGCTGGTTCAGGATCCACACGCCCGAGGCCGGTGCCGCATACGATCTGTTCGCCACCACCAACCTGAGTCCCTTCGGGGCAGAATTGAACCTTACGAATTGGAGCTGGCTGCAGCGGACCTTGCCGTACCAGACCAACCTGCTTCTCACAAACCTGACCGCCCCGCGATTTATTTTCGGCTTGCCCGGACCAATGATTTCGACGGTGGGGGCCTGTCGGATGCCTTCGAGCAGCGGATGACCCACACGGACCCGGAGGATCCGGCGGATGACCGGATCGGTCCCGGGGTGGGGATCGTGGTGGTGGATTCTGTGACGACCGAACAGCCGGCGAACCGGACCGCCCGGTGGCGGGTGTGGCTGCAGGGCGGTTACCTGGGCCAGCCCCTGATCGCGGCCTGTCGGCTGAGCGGCTCAGCCCGCTTGGGGACCGACTTTCAGCTGGCGCCGGCCACGCCCAATCCCACGGAGGTAGGGGTCACGCTGCCGCCGGGTCAGCCGGCTGTGGAGATCGCCCTCGACACGGTCCAGGATCTCGAACCGGAGTGGACGGAAACCGTCACCCTGACCCTGACGACCAACGCCAGTCCTTGCGAGATCGAGCCCGGCCAGTCCTCTGCCACCGTGTGGATTCTGGGGCCCTACACCAAAACGTTCATCACGGTGGCCGACTTCAACCACGGCGTGCGGATTGGCTTGCTGGCGGCTCAGGGGTTAGGAGACGGGCAACTGCAGTTCCAGTCCCAACTTCCCTCTCAATTCCCGTTCCTTGCGGTGGCGTGCTCAGGTCAGGGTACCCTCGTTCGGATCAACACCACCAACGGACAGGTCGTGGGCGAGTATCTCACCGCTCCGGCAGGGCTGCCGCATCCGCCGGATCCCTCTCGCACAACCGTGGATCAGTTCGGTAACATTTGCGTGGCCAACCGAAGAGACACGCTGGAGATCCGGGGTAGAGGGTACGGCTCCATGACCCGGATCGGGCTGACCCTCGGCGGCAGTCGATTCTCCAAAAGCAACGGCGCGTTCTATCCCGACCCCGACGGGCTCTACATCGCGCTCTCCAATGCAGGGTACAACACCTGTCTCGACCGCGACGGCGACGGCTTCACATACACCTCGCAGGGGTTGGCCGACATTTTGCCCTGGACCAACCGTCGGGACCCGGCCACGGGTGTGGATTCGGCCGGTGGCGTGTCGAGTGCCGAGGACGAAGCGATTACCGCGTACGTCCGCGTGCCTTGTGTCGGTACCAGGACTGTGGCCGTGGACAGGAGGAATGAGATTTGGGTGGGCGGCTTTTAGCCTCCGAACCCCACCTGCAGGTCGACGGACTCATCCCCTCGTCATTGTGGGAAATGGTGGTGCATTCCGGGGCAGATGGCTACGGCGGCATGGTCGATGGTGCGGGAAACCCATGGTCCTCCGAGCGGGGCTGTAACATTCTTCTGCGCGTGCATTTGCCCGTAAGCCGTCCCCCGGAGGAAAGCCGGGACGGGGAGTGGTTGTCCGCCGAGGGCATCTGCAGGTATGGCATAACACTCGATCCCATCCGGCCTTACCTTTGGCAGCGTAGTGGCGGCAGCTACGTGTGCTGCTGGCACACCATCGGGACTCCGGTGACTTACAACCAGGGCCGGGTCCTGCCCCATGAGCACGGCGGCCCCAGTTCCCAGAGCCTGGTCGTCGATTCCCGGGGACATGTCTGGGTGGCCCACGGGCACCACGGCAACACCACTGTGGGACACTTGGCCCCCAAAACGGGGCGTTGATCAGTTTGGTCCCGCTCCGCTTGCCCGAGTCGCAGGCAGAGTACTTCTCCAACCGCGGCTTGTCCGGGGCCCCGGTTTCACCCGGGCTGAAGCGCACTTGATCTCCACTCGTGCGATGCGACGCCTCATCCGGGCCTGCCTCCGGATGGTTTCTCCGCGCGGTGGATCGATGACTTGCAGACACGCACCTGGGGCCTGCATACCATCGGGGTCGCCACCGACCCCGGAGCCGGCATCGAGTGGGCAGAAGAGATTTCTCCCTGGAAAACGACGCTTGCGAATCAACGGCGGCACGGATGCCTTTGGAGAGTTGGGCCCTTTCCGGGAGCCTGCGCAGCGCCCTTGAAAAAGCCGTCCGGAATTCATTGCCCAACCGGGCTGAGGCGGCTCGGCACCCGGGATGGGTGTGGCCGCTTGTGACCAGCCAGATAGACTTGGACAGGAACCGATGATGCCGGAACAGCGATGGCCGCAAGCTGCCTAACATTGGCGATGGATTTTATGCACAGAAGCCTGGGCGGTGGGCTTGATGATCATTTCGTCGATGCACACGTGGGGCGGGCGGCTGGCGATCCAGACCATGGCCTCGGCCACGTCTTCGGCGGTGAGCGGCTGAAGCCCTTCGTACACTTTTCGGGCGCGCTCGGCGTCGCCCTTGAACCTCACCAGGGAGAACTCGGTCTCGGCCATTCCGGGATCGAGGGAGCACACCCGAAGTCCGGTGCCGCAGAGCTCCAAACGCAGTGCCCGTGTAATCTGTCGTTCCCCGGCCTTGGCGGCGCAATAGGCGGCGCCGCCCTCGTAGGCTTCGTGACCGGCAACCGACCCGATGTTGAGGATCACCCCACCCGGATGGCCGAGCATCAGGGGCAGGGCCGCCCGCGTGACCCGGAGCAGACCCAGGACATTGGTTTGGAGCATGGTCTCCCAGTCGCTGTCCTTGCCCTCGGCGACGGGATCCAGGCCGAGGGCGCCGCCGGCATTGTTGATGAGCACATGGAGGGGCTCGGGGTGGGCGCGACCCGCGCCGAGGCGGTCGCGCACCCACGCGAAGAAGGCCTCCACGCTGTCTGTTTTGGTGACATCGAGGACGTGGGCGTGGGCCTCCGGGGCACCCGCGGCCCGTGCTTCCGCTGCGACCTGCTCCAGTCGTTGCAGGCGCCGGGCTCCCAGCAGGAGTCGCGCACCCACGGCGCCGAAGGCACGCGCTGCGGCTGCGCCGAACCCGCTCGAGGCGCCCGTGATCAACACCCACTGCCCGCGCAATCGGTCCTGCATGCGGCCGTTGTACGGAAAGCGAGCCTGTCCGGCAACCCGGGAGAAAGAGTTTCAGTGACCGATTCTCTCGACGGCAGCTTTTTCGTGCCGGCCAGCGCACGCGGGCTCCGATCGAAGCACCCTGAAATCCGGAATCGATGAGTAGAAACCGGTGCAGCAGGTGGCTCTGATCGAAGTCCGCTTCCGGGAGGTTCAAGGGAACCGCCGCTTCGAAAAGTGGCACGGGCTTTCCTCTTCAAGCTCGCGGAACCGTCGGGCTTCCGCCGGGTTACCTGACCCGGCCTTCGGTTCTGGCGAGCCTCGGTGCCCATGCCCGCAGGGATGGCCTGATCTCCGCGATCGTGAGCGCCCTGCGTCCTCGTGCGTCCCCGAGTCCGGTCGATGTTCAACCGCGGGGTCGCTTGCGCCGACACACCCGCGGGGCGCCATCGATTTCCCCGGCCAGGTTGCTCTGTTGCGCTGGCAGCAGACCCCGGGGCTGCTACTCGAAACGGTGCTGGGTTGGTGGCTTCGGCCCGACCGGACTTACCGAGTAACGTCGTGAGCCCCGGGAGTTTTGCTCGGGGGATCCGTTCGACCCCCACGGTCTGGACCGGGGTCGCCGCGGATTTCCAACACTGAGTCCGAAGGTCCGCGGCCCGCCGTATTGAAACTCCACGAGCCTTACGGGGAATTGCCTCCGTGCTCACTCCACCAATCGGGCCCGATAGTACCGCGGGCTGACCCGGCTGGCCACAGGGTCGTAAAAGAGTGAACCCGTCTCGGACGTTTGGAGACGGCCAATCTCCGTCCAATCAAGCAGGTTCGTGGAGGCTTCCACGGCGTACCACCGCCCCGGTTCTCCCCACAAGACGCCCACGAATTCCCCTTCTTCTGACCAGCCCAGAGCCTCGAGGCGCGGCGGTTCCACCACTTGGAGACGGGCCGGATCGCTGCGAACGGCGCCCACGGCATTGCGGACTTCCACGGTGTAATCGCCGGCGTGGGCATGGCGTACAGGATCGATCACCAGCAGGGGGGCAGTGGCACCTTCGATGGGTTCGCTCCCGAAGTACCACTGGTACATGAGCGGGGGATCTCCGGTCGCAGCCACACGGAATTCGAACCGTGTGCCGGGCACTGCGAATCCGCCGGAGGGAGGCAGCGTGATGACGGGTGGGGCCTGCACCGTTAATTGGGCCACGGCGCTGGTGCTGCCGGCCGCGTTCGTGATCAGCACGCGGTAAATGCCCGCATGGAGGGGAGCCGCAGCCGAAATCCGGAGCGTGGCCGATGTCTCCCCCGGCAAATCCAGGCCGTTGTGTTGCCATTGATACGACAAGGGCATGGTGCCGGTGGCCAGGACCGTGAAGAGGACTTCGTCGCCGACTTTCACGATTTGGTTGGTGGGGGCGGCCACGATTTGCGGCGGCACCCAGACAACGAGTTCGGCGGGCGGGCTGAGCACGAAGCCGAAGTCGTTGGCCACGCGGACCCGATAGGACCCGGCTGCGTTGGTGGATGGAATCGCGAGGACGAGGATTTGATTGGTGGCGTTGGGCAGGGGCTGGTTGTTGTGGAGCCACTGGTATCGCAGGGGCGGTGTGCCGCTTGCTTCCACGGTGAATTCAACCGTCTCACCCAGCACAGCAGTTCGGGATTGCGGGGGCGTCAGGATGATGGGCGGGTCACCGGCAGCGGGGTCGTTCGTCCGGCCCGGGGTGGGAGCTTCGGCTTTCCAATGTGCCGGGTCATTGCCATAAAGGTCCGGTCGAATTCGTTGCAGGGAGGCACCGCCTCCGGCCGCTGCGGAGGGCCAGGGCGCGGTTGGTTGATACTGCACGCGGTCCACCGGGTAGTAGGGGACGAAGCCGGCGTCAGGGTGCGGCGGGGCCTGGGGAGTGTCGGGGCGCAACAACTCGAGAGGCTCGCCCTCGTTGGCCAGGCGGCCTGTATAAGGGCCCAGGATGGAGGTCGCGTTGGTGCCGTAGCGGGCCCGGAAAAGGCCCAGCATGCTGGCATTGGTTTGAGGATCAAAGGGGACCAGCACCACGTAACTTCCTGCCGGCATCACGAAATTCGGCGGGAATTCGTAACTGATCGCATTGGCCAGGCGCCAGCAGTTGCTCGGAAAGGCGGGGTCGTAGAGGGGCACGTTGGTGGAGGCCAGGTTATGGAGTTCGACAAACTCCAGCAGGCTGCTTTCGGCGGCGTTGGTGTCATCGAAGGGGTGATACATGATCTCGTTGATGACGACGGGACCGACGAGCGGCGGTGCATTCGAAGCTCCCTGGCCGGCACGGAACTGGGCGACATTCGTCGGCTGGAGCACGCCAAAGGTTGGATGGGTCAGCAGTGTGAAATCGAAACCCTGGCTGGTGGGGTGGATGCCCCAGGGGATACCGTTGGGGGCGGGACCGAAGGTGGCCGAGGCGCGATAGCCGGTCAACTCGCCCGAGGGCGTGGCCTGGAAAAGATGGACGGCATCGCCGCGGGCGGAGTTGAAGCTGAACCGGGGCGGAGCGTCCTGCTCGCCATCGGGCGATCCAAAATCCACCTGGTAGAACGCCCGATAGCCGCGGGCCGGCAGAATGGTACCGTCGGGAATGCGGTAGCGTTTCGGATCGCTTTCGCTGTCGCTGAGGAACCAGCCGCTCAGGTCCACCGGCGAATCGGTCGGGTTGTACAGCTCGACTGCATCTTCGTAGGGTGGGTCGGTGTGGGACAGCACCTCGTGGATGATGACGTTGGTAAGGAGCAGGTGGTTGGCGCTGTTGGGGGACGGGACTTCGAAGGCAACGAGGTTTGTGCCGCCATCGGGCAGGCGTCCCTGCGAAAGGCCGGCAGCCAGGAAGCCGAAATCCACGGCATCGACCAGTTGCAGGTCGGGGCTGTACAGACGAATGCTCTCGCCCATTCGGTCGAGGGCGAATGGCAGGTGATGGGGCCCGGCCCCAGGGTTCCCGTCGGCGTACAACCGGACCCAACGATGGCCACCAATGAAGCTCAGAGGGCCGAGGCGGGCGCGGGTGCGGAGGGGCAAAGCGGGTGAGTCTGTCAGGTACAGGCCGGTGAGACTGACCGGTAAGGAACTGGTATTGTAAAGCTCGATCCAGTCGGGCTGGCCCGGACTCGCGGTGCACCATTCATTGATCCGGAGGGCGCTGACCGGACCCAGGATGGCGGGAGGGGCGTTGGAGGCCACGGGTGTGACTGCGGACAACAGGGCCCAATCGACCTCGGTCCGTCCGATGGGCAGGTCCGGGACCTGGAAACCGTACTCGACGCGATCCAGCACCTGTCCGAGGGCGTTGAGCAAGAGGACCTCGCCGGCCTCTCCGTCCAGGTTGAATCCCGTGTTGTGGGCAGCCGCGGGTACCCTCGTGGCCGGGCGCGAGCCGTCGCACCAAACGACGAGATAGCCGCCCGGGGGCAGGCTCAGGCCCGGCGGAAAGGCCCAGCGATCTGCCTCCCTGGTGGAGCGGGCCAGTGCCAGACCGTCGAGGCTCGCCGTGCCGGGTCCCGGGTTATAGAGCTCGACAAAGTCTGCGTACTCGCCCCACGGGCTCAGGACGGCGCGGCTGTTGCGGGCCAGGATTTCGTTCAGGCGTGGTCCGGTCCAGGTGGCGAGATAGTTGGACGCGCCCGGGCTGGCGGTGCCGGGGAAACGGGTGACGGACGGGGAGCCATCCGGGTACCTTCCTTCCGAGATTCCCTCGGGTTGCGGACCGTACGTGAGGCGGTCAATCAGCTCGGCGCGGTCCGTGTACAAGGCGAGGGAATCCCCCTGGGCCGGCAGGGAGAAGCCGAGAAACTCGGGGCCGGCACCGGCGGCGGCCTGCAGCTGGACGAATCCGCCGGGCGCGACAAACGAGAGCGAACGAAGTTGGGTCAGGGCGTTGCTGGTGGCCACATAGAGGCCCTGCAAGCGGACGGGCAGGGAAGCGCGGTTGAACAATTCGATCCAGTCATTGGCGCCCGGCACCGGGTTGGCGAGCCACTCGTTGAGACACAGGTTCGTCTGCGAGGCCAGGGGGGCCGCCTGGTTGGGAGCCCCGGGGGTCGGCAGCGACAGCCGCCACTCCTGATCCACGCGGCTGAGTGTGTAATCGGTCAGTTGCAGGCCGAAGCTCACCGCATCCACGCGGTTGGTCGCAGCGTCATAGAGAAACAGGGAATCGCCACGGCGACTCAGGGCAAACCCCGAGTGCAAGCCCGGTGTGTTGGTCCGGTTGTCACACCACACCACCAGGTATCCGACCGGGGGGATCGTGGTGCCCTCGGGGAAAATGAATTTCCGTGGATTGCTGTCATCCGTCAGGCTCCAACCGCCGAGGTTCACAGGGAGGTGACTACGGTTGTAAAGCTCGACCCAGTCGGGTCGGTCGCCTTCATGGATCACACTGCCTCCGTTGTCGGCCATGATCTCGCTGATCTCCACGGCGGCGGCTGGACCGGGAAGCGTCGGGGGCAGGCCGGGGCTCCCGTACATGCGGGAGCTGGCCTGCCAGGAGGCGGGCGCACTGGGATCGCCGCGCGGGTCCACCATTTCGAGACTGGCACCGCCGCCATCGGCCGCCAGCGGCCAGCCGTCCTCGTCGTCGTAGGTCACCACCAACACGGGATTGCCGTTCCGATCGAGCAGGGTGATGCGCTCCCCTCCGTTGGAGAGGTTACCCCGGTAGTACCCGAACACCGGTACACCCGGGTAACGCGCAGCGAACGCCGCCGGGTTCGCGTTGTTGGCCAGAACCAGAATGCCCCCCGGCGGCAGCACGGTCCCCACGGGAAACACAAAGTCGATGCCGTCGAAGCTGAAACCGCTCAGGTCCACGGCCCGGGAGCCCTGGTTTTGCAATTCGACAAACTCATAAGCCTCGCCGCCCGGCGGGTTGTAATTGATTTCCGTGATGGCCAGGGGCAGCCCAAGTTCGGCAACCACGAAGGTCGCTTCGTTCAAAGCGCTCCAGGTGCCTCCGGCCAGGACCCGCGCCTTGATGGTGACGGTGCTCTGCAACGGAATCGGTCCACTGTACGGCTGAGCATCCGCGGCGATGGTCCCGGAGTAATAGACTCGGGGGTCCGTGCCGTTGGTGGTGTAATAGATGGTGCCCGTGCCCGGATTGTGCAGATACAGCCATGTGCCGCGGGCGACCGGTCCGCCCGCGGTGATCGTCCCCGAAATGCTGCCCAGCCGAAATTCCGGGGCGTCCACGCCTGGGTACAACCCCGCACTGCGCAGTTGGTTCAGGACGGTGCCGGGACGGTTGACGAAGTACGATGTGACCATCCGCTGGTTTTCGGGCAGCCAGTGGGTCTCGCGGGTGTAGAGAACGTAGGTGCCGTCCTGCCACGGATGCACATCGCGTCGGTAATCACCCCACCGACAGGACTCGGCCACAATGGGTTTGTAGAGGAGATTGGACCAGTAGAACCAGCGGGCCAGGTTGGCCTCGCGGGTCAGGGCGCCGCCCGGGGCGATCAGGTGCTTGTGGACGCGGTCGGCAAAGTCGAGTCGGTACTGGGGGTTGTCGCGCAGTTTGGTGTGCAGGCCGGCGGGGACGTCCGTGTTGGCGACCCGGTTGATATCCTCGTTCAGCAGAATGCATTCGCCGTCCCACGGGAAGAACTGGAACGTGCCCCCCGGACGCCGGGGCCGGACCGCGTGCCAGTTCTTGTTGAATCCCCAGTCCTGGTGGCCGACGAAGAAATGCAGCAGGACATAGTCGATGTACTGGGGCACGTCCAGGTATTGTTTCATCCGCTCGTAATTGGCGTTGTCGGTCAGGTTGGTGATCGCCAGCATGGCATTGTAGGCGGTGGCGGTGCCGGCGCGCAGGATGCCCTGGTCGTACGCGTCGTACTCGTCGTCGTCCCCGCCGTAATACGCGGCTCCGAAGTGCTTCGTGGGTTGCTCACTGAGATCATACACGCCCCAGTAGAGACCGTTGAGGAAGAGGTGGACGTAGCGGTTGTGGCTGGCGATCCGACCCATGTCGCGAAAGGCGTGCTTGATCCAGGCATCCCGGAATCGGGTGGCACGGCTTCGCTGATAGGCGCCGGCGCCGTTGTTGGGGCTGTCCGACCAGTGGCGCCAACTGGTGTTGAAGTCCGGCCGCAGGACCACGTCGTCGAATCGGGTGACGGGGGACTCCGGAAACAGGGGGTGGTCCAGTACGGCGGGCCCGAAATCTCCGCGAAAGTTGAGCTTGAAGCCGTGTTTGGGATTCTTGCTGGGCTCGCGACTGGCATTGCCGTGGGCCTCGATTCCGGCGGTCGTGGCGAAGGCGGTCCGCCCGTCGGGCAGGACCAGTTCAACCGAGCAGGGTTTGTTCGGGAAGGATTTGTTGACGACGTTGGCCGCCCAGTACAGTCCGGTGGACTCGAAGAGATCCGCCGGGTTCATCACGATGGACAGGACCGGCAGTTCGAGGAGCCCGTCTTTGAGGTCCTGGAGTTTGGTGGGATCGATCGGAGCGCCGGGATTGTTCGGGTCGGTGCGCAGCGGATCCCAGTCCATTTCATAGTCGGCGGGGACGATGTTGTTGGGAAAGGTGTTGTAAGTACCCCACGTGGTCGGAAATCCCGGGGGGTTGGTGGGTTGTCGCACAACGGCTTCGAGGAAGAGGTAGGTGTGCGTGACGGTGCGCGAAGGAAGGTACCCGGGAGCGAACGCGGCAACGCGGAGAGTGGTCGTGTTGGTGATGCGGAGGGGGCCGGTGTAGACCCACCCCGTGGTCGCGGTGGGCTCCCGGCCGTCCAGCGTGTAGCGGACGGTCGCCTCGGGCAGGGGACAAGTGATCCAGAGGAAGAACGGCTCGGTGAACCAGCCGCGCGCCACATTCACGTGGGGTTCCGGCGTGATTCCGGTCAGGGTATTGGTGCTGTTGGGGGCGCCGGGAGTGGGGACGGGCATGTACGCCCACCGGTCCTCCGCGGTTCGGCCGTAGGCGATATCGCTGCGTTGCTCGGGGTAGGAGGGGGAGAAGACCGAATGCGGGTGGGGAGGATAATCCGGCGGATGGAGCGCCAGGTATTCCCCGTAATCGTTGAGTTGGAAATTGAGGTGCATGCGGTTGCTGCCCGCCGGTGTGCGGCGGTCCTTGCCCGAGGCAAAGACGACCAGATACTGTCCGGGGGCCAGGGTCACCGCTGGAAAGACCCACTTGCCGGGCTCGTCGGGATCATCCGTGAGTGACCAGCCCAACAGGTTCACGGTCTGGGGACCGCGGTTGTGAAGCTCGATCCAATCCTGAGGTTCGCCATCCTCGTCCCGCAAGCCGGTCACGTTGACGGCGACAAACTCGTTGATAATCACATCCCCGGCCTGGCCGGAAGAGTCCAGTTGAACGGACCAACTTCCTCCGGCAAAGCCGTTGGCGGGCAGGGCCTCGTCGGTGATGCCGTGACCGGCGGCCCACTGGAATTGGACGGAGCCCGGGTTGGGGGAGTCGAACGCGAACACGTAAGGTCCGGGGCCGAAGCCAACCACGCTGCGGGCGGGCTGGCCGTTCACGAGCAGGTCAGCGGCGTCCACGCCCCGGACCGGTTCGTTGAAGAGGACTTCGATCGAGGAAAGTTGGCCCACCCGGGCTCCGGGCACGGGAGTGAGGCGCTGGACCAACGGAGGGGAGGTATCCGCCACAAAGTACGTCCATTGAGCGGAGGCGTCGGTGGCGTCAAACGGCTGCCCGGTCAGGTCGGTGATGCCGTGCCCTTCGTCCCAACCAAAGGCCACCCATCCCGGGGGCGGCGGGGCAAACTCGAATACGTACACATTGGTCCCCGGCCCCCCGAGCAAGCGGTCGGCCGGCTGCCCGTTGACCCACAGATCCGGGGCGTCCACGCCCGTGACCGGTTTGTTGAACGTCAGGATCACATGGGTCAGGGCGGGGACCGAGCTGCCCGGGGCGGGCTCGATGTTGAGCAGGACGGGCGGCGTCGCGGGGGTTTTGAAGTGGACCAGCAGCTGCGCATCCCAACGCAGATCCGAACTGCTTCGCGTCACGTTGAACACCTGCACCGCCAGAACGTTTGTGCCCTCGCGCAAATAGGAACCGGGCGAAAGCAGCACGGGGAAGGACTCGAACGTGCCGGCCTCGTGAGCCGCGGAGGCCAGATTGGTGTAAACGGGGTTCGCAGGGGTCACGTTGGCCCGCGCGATCTCGGTGCCGTTGATCCAGGCCACGAACCCGTCGTCGTAATTCGCCAGCAACTCCAGCCTGTCCACCTGGCTCAAGTTCGTGATCACAAAGCCGGTGCGCAGGAAGAGACAGCTGTAGTTATTGCGCATGTCGCTCAAAAGGGTGCCGCCGGTGAGCCCTTCGCCGTAGTGGAACGGCGCGCTGCCCACCGTCCAGCCCGCGTCGTTGAAGGCGACCTGCCGCCAGGCAGAGATCGGGTTGGAAGCCTCGTTGGTGCCCTTGCGCCAGCGCCAGGCTGCCCCGGTCGGAATCAGCGTGACGGACTGTGCCTGGAGGGCCACTTCTGCCGCCATCCAACACAAAGCCACCGCCAGCAAACCGGATTTCGGGAATCCATGCGAAGATCGTGCGGAGGGGATTCCCTGCGGATTCCCTCCGCCACCCGTGGCGGAAACCGGGCTTTCCTCGAGCGGAAGGTTTTTCGAGGTTGCCATGTCCACCGGAATGTATTCAGGTCGAATCCGCGCTGCCATCGGATTTTCGACCGGGCCGGGAGGGGTTGCGGACGGGTCCTTTCGACGGCCCCGTGGCCGAAGCCCCTTGGAGGAACGCACGGCAGGCCACGCAGAATACCTGTCTGCGCCAGCTGGCCGTTGAGGCAACTTCACTGCCGGGGCGAACGTTCGGAGACGCATTTGACGGGCCCACGCCATTCACGGCCGGCGGATTGGCAAGCGCCAAGAAGCCGTCCGATCCAAGGACCTGCCGGCTCAAAGGGGTACCCCTCGTGGGCGGCGGGGACTCCTGCCCGCACATGCGTGCCCCCCCCATTGCGCCCGAGTCGCGCGCGCAAGCGAATCAGAACCTCGTGGAATGGGCCTCCGCCGAAGTTTCAGAGGGCAGCGGACGCACGGGGAGCGGCCTGGCGTTGTTCGGTGTCCCGGACCCGGGCGGACGGGCCATTTTCTACACCTCGGTCAGATACAGTTTCCGGTTTCGCCAAAGGTAGAGCCCCCCGCTCCAAAGCGTCAGCAGCACTGCGGTCCACACGGCGCACAGGGCCAAAAGCGGCAACCACGGCTGAAACCACGTGGCAACCGCCACGGGCCACTCTCTGGCCGCCTGAAGGGTTAGAAGCGCACCGAGGGCCAGCATCTGGCTGGTGGTTTTGTGCTTGCCGTAACGTTCCGCGGCCAGGACCAGGTTCTTGGCTGCTGCCAGGAGTCGCAACCCGGTGATGGCCAGTTCCCGCGCGACGACCACGATGGCCATCCAGGCGTGGACCTGCACGGGCACCTGGGGATCGAGCCGTCCGCGCTCCACCATCACGATGAACACGGAACAGACCAGGACCTTGTCCACCAGCGGATCCATGAGGATGCCGAAATTGGTGATCTGGCCGCGCTCCCGGGCGATGCGACCGTCGAAAAAGTCGGTGAGGGCCGCGGTGGCGAACAGGAGCAGCGCGGCGGTGTCGCGCAGGGGCAGCGGCCACTGCAGCAGCAGAACCAGCAACACCGTCATGCCCAGGCGGGAAACGGTGAGTTTGTTTGGCAGATTCATCCTCGGGGGATAGTTGGGGCAAAGGCGGCTGGGCCTGCAAGCTTCAAACCCCGGAAACTCCGAGCCCGCGCCGGGGCGAGATCCATTGGGGGAACGCGGGGAACCTTCGCATCTTTTGTGGGCATCTGCCATCTCCCGGGCAGGTCGCGGCAGGTGTCGGAATCCATCCAGCTTTCCCGGGAAGGGCGGCGGTGCAGCTGTCACTCTCGGACCGCGCGCTCTTCCCCACGGCCAGGGGACGGAAAGGTCTGAAGCAAGCGCGCCAACGAACCCGGCGCATTTCAGGTTTTGGCGACGGCCAAAAACTCGGGGGAAGTTTCGAGGGTCCTCGACAGGCGAAGGCCGAGGGAAAACGGGCAATGCCCCTGGCATACCTGCGTCCGGGCCTGAAAAATGGAAATACACCTCAACGAGACTTTCACCCCGTGCGCCCGGGAGGAAACAGAGAAGCGGAGGAGGGTTCGGGTGCCGTACCTTACATGGTTCTGTGGACCCCGTCACTCGTGGGATTCATGCCGAGTCGGTGGGCGACATCTTCGAAGTCCGGGTCGACCGCATGGATTTTTTCCCATTCCCGGCGGGCCCGGCGGGTTTCTCCGAGCGCCTCGTATACCAGGGCCAGCTCGTAGTGCACATGCAGCAACAGATCGCCCGGCCGATCCTTTTTCCGCCGCAGGGCCTGCTCCAAGGTGGTCCGGGCCGTCTCCATGAGCCCGAGGGTTCGCAACGCGCGCCCCCGGTAAAGCAACAGTCCGGTGTGAAGGGCGGTCTCATTTTCCACCTCTTCGGTGAGTTGAAGGATTTGGCGGCAACAAGACGTTTCGCGCCCCGGAAACGTCCACAAGAGCTCTGCCAGCGACAGGCGAACCACCGGATCGTGCGGGGTCATTGCGAGCAGCTGGTTCAGCCGATGCACCGCTTCGTGCCACTGCCCCATCTGTTGATGCGCTTCGGCCCAACCGAGAAGCACGGCAGGCAATCCCGGCATGAGGTAGATCACCAGTTCCTTTGTGACGGGCAAACCCACGCTCATGCTGAGTCCGTATTTGGCGAAAAGCCTTCCGAGCTCCGTATGCCGTTCCGCGGCGAGGCCAAAAAGGTGCGCGGCCCGGGACCAGTCCTCCTGCTTCAAACACAGAAACGCCGCCACAAACGCTGCATCCGGCAGGTGAGAGGCTCGTTGCAGGAGGGTCAACCCTTCCCGGTCATTGTCCTCGTGAATTTTTCGGAGCCCGTCGATAAAGTCTTCCTCCTCCTGCGGAGTGACGAGCCGTTTGAAAAAGCCCAACTTGAGGCGACTTCCCACGGGCGGCAGCGTCGGCGGCACCGAGGAACCGGAAGCGCCGGCACGGGAGGGACTCGCCCGGGAGGTGGAAACCGTGTAGAAGATCCCCGTACCCGGAAGCCCTGCAGTGACGCGAGTCCCCCGTGGCCCCAAAGTGATTTTGGCACCCGGCGGCCCCAGGGATACCGACATGCCCGACAGGCTGAAGTTGAGCGACAGCCAGGGCGTGATTCTCACGCGCCTCCAGAATCGCAATCCCATGGCAGCCTCACCGAGTTCAGCATAGCGAGCAGGTGTCGGAAGAAAAGGACCGGCGGGCCATATGCAGGCGCCGGTCGCAGGCATGCGCGTCCATGCCCTGCCGGCTCGGGAAAGCCGGTGCTTTGAGAACCGCAGCGTTCCTCCCGCCACCGGTCGGGGGGCCCGATGAAGGGGGTCAGGGCGTCGGTTCGGTTCCTGCAGCCACCCGGCCGGCGCGCAGCCTCAGCATCTGGCAAGGGGGCGAGAGGGGATTACGGTTCTCTCTTCAGGTGAGCCGGCGGTTCCGCGCCCGGATGTCCCCGGGATGTATCGAGCCGGGGAAGCAGGCCTGAGTCAGGGTGCAAGCGACTTTTTGGATCGGGCACCGCGGCGGGCGGGATGGGTGGGGAAGCAGTTCGGGCGAGCCATTGTCACGGCGCGGTGTCTTCCCCCGTCAGCCCCTGGGCCGCCATCCAGGCCCGGGCTGCGTCGGGGTCACGAGCCAGCCAGCCTTGGGCAACGCGGTGAATCAGTTGCTGACGCAAGGCTGCGTCCTGCACCTGGTCAATCCACCGGGTGGCCATTTCCGGCCATTGCGATGCCAGCAGGGAGACATAAGCAGCCGTCGCCCCATCGCGAATCGGGCCGGTCGGGAGGGACCGAATCCATTCGCCAGCTTGCGCGGGAGCGGCTTCAGCCCAGGAGGTTATGACATCCTCCATGGCCGCACTCTGGAGCTCGGGGTCGCCCAGACGCTGCAACCATTGAGCCGCGGCCGCGGGATCATGCTGGGCCCATTCGGTGGCGACCAAGCGCACGGCGGCCGGGTCCAGGCCCTCCAGTGCGAAGGATTGAAGCAGCGCGGCGGCCTCTGCCGGAGACTCCTCCGCCACCACCGTGGCCAGGCTGAACAGGAACCTGGAACGCTCGGGTCCGGCGCGGAGTTGGTGGAGTTGCGCCAGGGCACCTTCTCGATCGTTTCGCGCCCAGACATGAGCCACGCGGGCCAAAACGTCTTCCTGCGTTTGTCCCTCGAGCCGTGTCATGACCAGCTCGAACGCCTGTCGCGGGGCGCTGTAGGCCAGCTCCGTGGCGGCCGCAGCCACCAAGGGTTCCTTGACTGCGCCCGGCGGAAGTGAGCCCAGCCATGCCAGAGCACTGGCCGAGTCTGTCCGAACCCAATGTGCCATGGTTCGTTCCAAGACCCGAGTCTGGTCTGCGCCAAGCTGCAAGGACAGGGCCCACTGGAGGGCTTGGACGGGGTTGGCTTCGGCGAGCACTTCTCCGACCGCCTCCAGGGCAAGGGACCGGCCCGGGCCGGGAGGCAGCGACTGCACCCACTCAATGGCCTTTTCAGGTTGTTGGACGGCCAGGGCCCGTGCAATGACCGGCAGGGTTTGCCAAGAGGTGCGGGTTGGGGAAAGCTCCGGCACCAGGGTTGCGGCCAGTTCGGGGTGTTCCGCGGCCAGCGCCAGGGCCACGGCCTGCATCGCGTGCTCGCGCTCGGCGCCCGGGGCCATGCCGCGCACGAGGGTCATCGCTTGTTGCGGGTCCGAGAGCGCCAACTGCAGCAGGGCTGCCTCCGTGACTTCCCGCTTGGTCCGGCTGGACGGGAGTCGTTGGGCTGCTTGCAGAGCGGCGGTCGGGTCTCCCTGGGCCCACAAGTGAAGGACGTTGGCGATCAGTTCGGTTTTGACCGGGCCGTCCGGAAGGTTTTGCAAATGCTCGAGGGCGGCGCCCGGGTCTGCGTTGGCCCAGCTTGGGATCAAGTGACGCATGGCGTTGTCTTGCGCGGTTCCAGGGGGCAGGGCGGCGAGAAGGCGCAGGGCTGTTTCGATGTCCTGGTTGGGCCACATCTCGACAAGAGCGGCAATGGCTTCATTACGAACAGGGCTTTCGCCCATGGCCTGCACGAATTCGGCTGCCTGGTCCGGGGCGTATTCGACCCAACCGCTGAGGATCTGTCGGATGGCGCGGTTCCGCTCGGGGCCGCCGCTCAGTTGTGCGGCCCTCGCCAGGGCCTCGACCGGCTCCGTCATTCCCCAGGTCCGGAAAATGGCCTCCATGACCTGGATCCGCTGGGAGTAGGGCAGGGCGAGTTGTTCGGCCCGGCCCAGGGCCTCAGAGGGATTCTGTACGGCCAGGGCTGCAAAGACTGCCGCATAACTGCCTCCGCGAAGCGGGGAGGGCAGCAGCTCGACCAACGCCAGCGCCCGGTGGGGATCCGAGATGCACAACGCGTGTACGGCCTCGGCCAAAAGTTCGTTGCGCAGATCGGAGGGAGGGAGCGTCCGCAGCCATTCCACGGCCGCGTCGGCCTCGCGGAAAAACCACTCGCGGGCTGCGGCCACGATCCATTGGTCGCGCAGGGGCGCCATGGGCCAACGGACCAGGAAATGGAGAACCGCTGCAGGATCCACCGCGATCCATCGTCCCAGCAAGGCATCCCGCAGGGACCGTTGCAGCGGATGCCGAAGCAGGTCGGCGACGGCTTCGGCCAGCCACTGCAGCTGAGCCCCGTTCAGCGCGGCCAACGTGCGGTCCCATTCTCGGGTGCGTTGCCAGACACCTCGGGCGCATTCGGCACGGATTCGCGCGGCCAGCAGACCAAGGTCCGTGGCGGTCTGCCCGACTCCGAGAGCCCCGCGGGCTTCTTGCGGCGGGCCGGCCTTCGTGAGGTCGGCGGTTTCCCCGGGCGGCGGAGCTGGCGCAGCGTCCCGGTGCATGAACCGGTCGGTCATCCATGCGCCCGCCAGCACGCCGGCAACGAAGGCACCCAGAGTGGTTGTCCAGCGACGCATGCGCAGGTTCTGCTTTCGGGAGAGGATCGGGCTCGCGGGTCGGCGTTGGACGGACCCGCGAGCCCTGCCTCCACCCCTGACGATCCCGATCCCTCCTGTTTCCGAACTGCCCTACTGGCAGCTCACAGTGACGGAATTCCCGGACCCACCGGTGATGCTGTAGCAGCCGCCGGCGTTGCCCTGAACGGTGCCCGCGCGAACATGGGTGTTGTAGGAGTCCTGGAGCCAGATGCCGATGCCGCTGCAATTGCGGATGTAACAGTTGTTCACCGTGGCATCCCGGCTCTGGGTCAGGCTGAAAATGCCCCGGCCACAACGATTCGCGTCCACATAGTTGACCGTCCCGCGCTGATTGGAGTTGGCAACCCGGAAACCGGCATAGCCTCCGCCATAGTTGCAGTTGTAGGCATAGACCGAGCTGCCCGACCAGTTCACCGTGTTGTTCAGCAGCAGGCCGCAACCGGCCGAGTTGTTGGCCGTAACCGTGCTCCAGTAAAACCCGTCCACGGTGTAGGTTTCGCACCCGTGCGCGGTGGGGCCGTTGGCCGTGAGGCTGTTGATGTTGATGTTGCGGGAGCCGCCGCCCTTGCTGTCGTCGAACCGGTAAATCAGCCCGCCCGAGACGTCGCAACTGCATCCGCTGAGGGTGAGGTTGTTGCTGCTGCGGGACCAGATGCCGTAGCGGGGAGAGCCCGTGATGCGCTGGTTGCGGATGGTGATGTTGTTTTTGCGGTCGAGCTGAATGACCGAAATGGTGCCGCTTTGGCCCTGGGATTGCGTGCCTCCGTAATCGAGCGTCAGGCCGTCGCGGGGCGAAACGCCGTATGTGGCGTCGCACGTGCCGCTGTTGCGGATGTAGATGGTGCCGGAGGTCATGTTGTCACTGCAGGCCTGAATGGCCGCGTTGTAACTGGTGCCGGTGTAAACCGTTCGCCCGTCGACGCGTCCGGTCCAGGTGCTGCCGGATCGGGTGACATAGGCGGTCGCGGCCTCCGAGGAAACCAGGCTCAGGCACAGGACCGCGCTGCTCCAGAGCCGCAGGGAGTTGCTGAGTGTCGGGTTTTTCATAAGTCGTGCCGTACTTGCGTTCCAGTGCTGATGCGCCGATCTCTAACAAGAACGTCGAATGTTGGGAATGGCCAATTCTGGTCATCCGAGGAGCCACCAGGGGAGCAACAGGCCGCGGAGATCGGGTTCTTGGACGTCCGTTCTCGCGACAGTTACAAGCGGAGCGGCAGGCGCATGGAAGCCGACCATGGCTCTCGGAAGCTCCGGGGCTTCGGGATGCCCGCCCGTTCTGTTGCGTGCTCTGCGGCGTGGCGTGGGACTCCGCGTGCTCTCTGACATGCCTCTGGGATTATTGCGTCCTCGGCGGCTGCCGATCCCCAGCCGTCGTTCTGTAAGCCATCGAGGGAGAAAGACGAGAGGTTGGCGGGTGGCGTGTCCGCCGACTGTCGTCGGCGGCTACGAACTTGGGGGTAGCCGCCGCCGCAAGGCGGCGGACCTCCGGGATCCAGAGGCAAACTCACGCTTCGGAGTGTCGGGGTGCTGAAGGACACGTTTCAAAAACTGCCCTGGCAAACTGGCCAATTGCGCGGGCGCAGACGGGAACGGGGCGCTGTCCAACAGCTGGGTGGCCAGTGTGTTGATGCGGTAGATCATCCGTCGATCCGCCGGCTTCCTCCGGCGGCTACGAATTGGAGGTAGCCGCCGCAAGGCGGCGGACCTGGAATGCAGACCCCCGGCCCCGACGTCCCGGCCGGTGGATCGTCGGCCGGTCCCGCTGACTCGGATCATCCTTTCCTGCCGGGTTCGTTGCCGGGTCGGCCCGGGTCGGGCCGATCGGGTGTGGCGGGCCAATGGGCGTACCGTGCCACGGCCTGCCAGCGGGACCGGACGTGCAGTTTCTCGTAGATGCGGCGGATGTAAGTGTTGACCGTGGGCAGGCTGATGCCGAGGGTGTCGGCGATTTCCTTGTAAAGATAGCCCCTGGCCAACAGGTCCAGCACTTCGCGTTCGCGGGGCGACAGCTCGGCGGTTTCATTCCAGGTCGGCCCCTCGGCGGCACGGGCGGGGGGCTGTTGTTGGAAGGACTGGACGACCTTGCGCGCGATGTTGCTGGTCATGGGGGATCCCCCGGCATGCACTTGTCGGATCGCAGCCAACAATTCCTGGCGGGGTGTCTGCTTCAGGAGGTAGCCGGTGGCGCCCGCTTTGAGGGCGTCGAAAATGTGGTCGGCGTCCTCGTACACGGTGAGCATGACGAATTGGGTGTGGGGCATTAGCGGCTTGAGTCGGCGCACGCATTCGATGCCGTTGATGCCGGGCAGGTTGATGTCGACCAGCACGACGTCCGGCTTTTCCTGGGCCAGGGTGCGCAGCGCGCTTTCTGCGGTGTCGTGTTCGCCCACGCACCGGAAGCCGTCGGCGCGCCGGATCCACTGGGCCAGGATCTCCCTGGCCGGCGCGTCGTCTTCGATGATGGCCACTGCGATGCTCACGGTTGTCAGGAGCCTAAGCCACGTCGGGGGCGCGTCCCTGTCGTCAATTCGCATGACAGGGCGATGCGGCGCGCTTCGGAGTACCGGGGGGAACGAGGGGGTTGGGCGTCATGCTGGTTCAATGGCCGCGGACGGGCACGCGGAAGAGGATCCGAGTCCCTCTTCCCGGGGTGGATTCGATATGGCAGCTCCCACCGATGTCGGCCAGTCGTTGTCGCATGTTGTGCAAGCCGTTGCCCCGCGGAGAGGAGGAGTCGGGCCCGGTCGGGCCGGGCGGGGGCAGGTGGAAGCCCCGCCCGTTGTCTTCGACCTGGAGCACAAACCCGTGGGCTTCGGTTTCCAGGGCGATGCGGACTTCCGCCGCGCCCGAGTGTTTGACGGCGTTGTGGAGGGCTTCTTTGAAGGCCAGAAAGAGGTTGTGCCGCACTTCGGCGGTCAGGGGCCAGGCGGGCAGGTGCACGGGCACGTCGAGCCGGCATCGGACCCGGGCGGCGGCCAGGAATTCCTGAGCGAAGCGCCCCAGGTAGGTGGCCAGGCTGTCGAGCGTGTCGTGCTGGGGGTTGACCGCCCAGACGATTTCGTCCAGGGCCCGCGTGAGCTCGCGGGCGGTGGTATAGATCCGGTCCAGTCCTTCCGCGACGGTTTGGGGGTCATGAAGTTCGGCGCGTGCGGTTTGGCTGAGCAGGGTAATGCGCGTGAGGCTGGCGCCCAACTCGTCATGCATGTCTTTGGCGATCCGGGCCCGTTCCCGTTCCAGGGCCTGTTGACGTTCGAGACGTTCGAGCTTGCGACGCAGGCGGGCCCGGGCAATGCGGGCCACGCCGATCGCCACGGCTCCCGCGCCGGCCAGGGCCGCGCCCAGGCGGAACCACCACGTTTGCCAGACAAACGGCTCCACCACAAAGGCCACGCGGGCGCCGGTGGAGTTCCAGATGCCGTCGTTGTTACAGGCAATGACATGGAACACGTAGTCGCCGGGGGGCAAATATTGATAGACGGCGGTGCGCTCGGTGCCCGCCTCGGTCCAGTCCCGGTCCACGCCCGCCAGCCGGAAGCGGAAGCGGACTTTCTCCGGGGCCGTGAAGCTCAGGCCGGTGTAGCGGAATTCCAACCGATGTCGGCCCGGCGGGATTCGCACGGCGTGGGCCCCTGCTGCCGGCTCGGCGGTCAGGCGTCCGTTCACGCGGACTTCTTCGATGACAACCGGCGGGGGTTGTCGGTTGATTTTGACCACGTGCGGGTCCACGCCCACCAACCCTTTTTGGGTGGCAAACCACAGTCGGCCGTCCGCGGTGCGGCAGCCGGCCGGTTGCAGACCTCCCGAGCATTCCAGGGTCGGCATTCCCTCGCCTCGTCCATACACCAGGCTCCGGAGCGGTTCTGTGCTGCCGCTGGCCACCCGGTCGAGTTCGGCTTTGGCGACCCGGATCAGGCCGTTGTAACTGGCCAACCAGATGGATCCGGAGTCATCGGGGGCAATGTGACAAATCACGCCGCTGGGCAGTCCCTGGCTTGGTCCCACTGCGGCAAAGGCTTCTTGAAAGAACCGGACCAGTCCGTCGCCGGCCGTGCCCAGCCAAAGCGCCCCCTGCTCGTCCCGCCACAGGGCCTGCACGTAATCGCTGGGCAGGCCGTCGCTTCGACGCCACTGGCGCAGCTGCCCCTGGTGGAGGCGCCCCAAACCTCCCCCCGACATGCCGAACCACACGGCGCCGTCCGGGGTGCGCAAGAGCGTGCGGACATCCGGGGCTTCCAAACCTTCCGCTCGCCCGTAACGGCGTGTTTGGCCCGCCCGATACTCGATCAACCCCTCGCCCGTCCCCAGCCAAACCGTCCCGTCCGGGTCCGGCAGGATGGCCAACACCGGCGGCGTCAAGACTTCCAGTCCGGCCGGGGGAGCGAAGCGGCCGTCGGCCTGTTGCACGAACACGCCTCCGCCCCAGGTGCCCACCCACAATTGGCCCGAGGCATCCTCTGCCACGGACCACACAAACAGATTTGAAAGCCCGGATTCGACGGCGAATCGTTCCCACCGACCTTCGTGCCAGCGGTACAAACCCGCGCCCTCCGTCCCGATCCAAAGCGCGCCCCTGCGGTCAGCCATGACGCACAACACGGCCCGGCCCTGCCAACGATCCGGGGGGGCCGGGGTCCACACCTTGCTCGGTCGGACGGCCACCAGGCCTGCGCTTCCCACTCCGGCCCACAAGTTCCCCTCGTGGTCTTCACACAGGGACCGCACCCAGTCCTGCGGCAGGCCGTTCGTTCGGGTAAAGTGCAGCGCTTGTCCCCGAGGCGGCACCAGGAACAGTCCCGCTTCGGTCGTGGCCGCCGCCACGGTGCCGTCGGAAAGCTCCAGCATCACCGGAACTCCCGTGGAGTACCACGGAGCCCGGTTCCGGGTTTCCTGCCACCGGCCCTCGGCCCAACGTGCCAGCTCACCGCTGTACGAAACCCAGAATCCTCCGCGCCGGCTCGCACAGATCCCTTGCACGAATCCGGGTTCGCCCTCTTTTTCGAAGGCCACTGGCGCAACTTCTCCCCGCCAGAGGCGGGAGACCCGGCCGTTTCGGGCGATCCAGACCTCCTTGTTCGCGCCTCTGGCCACGGAAACCAGCCCCCGACCTCCGCCCGTTTCGGGGAGCAGCCGCCGACCATCGGACACCCGAACCAGGAGTCCTTCCTCGTCCACGAGCCAGATTTGCTCCTGCTCGTCGGCCACGATGGCCAACACCTTGCCCGTGCCCCAACCCGGGGGCACCGGCACCGGGCGAAACCGCCCCGATTCACGGATGGAAACCGAACCGTTTTCGTGTCCAACCCACAGACGTCCCTCGGCGTCCTCGTACAGCGCCGTCACCCGGCTGCTCGACAGACCCGGCGTGTTTCCCGCGTCGAACACCACGAAGCGCACGCCGTCAAAACGCACCAGGCCCGCGTAGGTGCCCAACCACAAGTACCCCTCGCGCGTTTGCGCCAACGCCGCCACGGAACTCTGCGGCAAGCCCTCGTCGGTCCCCCAGACCTGAAAGAAATACGCGGGTGCCGCCTCCTCCACCGCTCCGAGTCGGATCCCCAGCAACCACACGAGGACGGTCCACCACGCCCGTCGCCGGGCGCAGGCTCCCCGGAATCCAGCGGTCCAGGCCAGATCCGTCTGACGCGTCCGGAACACCCCGCGATTCTGCGGGCCCGACTGCCTGGCGGCAAGGAGCCATTGGGTGGGTACGGGGCACGATCCGCGTGGCACCGAGGCAAGAAGTGATCAACCGCCCGCCCCAAAATCACCGGATCCGTGCCGACCCAGAGCTCCATGCCATGTCGGGTGCAGCTGGGAGCCGGGCCCTTCCCCGCGCGTTGGCGGGTCGGCCCGCCAGCCGAACGAGCCTGCGGCGAAACGACCCATCCTCTGGACTCGAGACGCTCAGCTCCTTCCATGCGGCGGCGCTTTCGATTCAATCCCCTGGCCCGACGCAGGGGTGCGGGGGCATCTCCGGCTTCTTCGATGCCTGGGAAACGGTTGCGCGCTGCGGCGGAGGCGTCGGAGCCGGGTGAGTCGTGCGGGGCTTTCTCGGCGCACAGAAACTCCCCACCCGCTCGTCTCCGCTTGCGTGCAGCGGAAGGGGAGGCCAGGGGCGAGCGTGCCAGGGCAGGACACAACCCGGATCGCCCGAAGCTTGATCAACAAGGCTCCAACGGAGCAGCACCGCCAAATGACGCGGCGGCATTCGCGATTGTGATGATTGGGTTACGGAGGCATGGATTGAACACGCGGCTCTTGCCAACCGGCTGGCCGGTGGGCCACCTTGGGCGCGGCGCATGGCGACCCAACCGGCAAGTATGCAGCAGGAACGGCGCTTTGTATCCGTGACCCTGCCCTGGGCCGTGGCAGGTGTGGCGTTGGTCCTCTACCTCTTCACCCTCAACCGGGGTCTCACGCTCGGCAACCTCCTGTCCGTGGCAGGGCTCACCGGGCTCCAATGGCAACCGGGCCTGGCCTCTCCCGTGTACACCCTGTTGACATACCCATTGCGATGGTTGCCGCCGGGTTGGGTGCCGATTCTGTTGAGTCTCTTTTCCGCCCTTTGTGCCGCGGGAACGCTGGCGCTCCTGGCTCGTTGCGTGGCGCTTCTGCCCCATGACCGGACGCCGCTGGAGCAATTCGCCGTGCGCAACGAGTGGGGATTGCTCACGGGGCGCCGCGCATGGATCCCGCCCGTGGTGGCGTGTGCCGTGGCGGGCTTGCAGTTCACCTTTTGGGATCGTGCGCGTGACGGCGGTCCGGAAATGTTCGATTTGCTGCTCTTTGCCTGGGTCGTGCGATGTCTGCTGGAGTATCGGCTGGATGCGCGGGAGCGATGGCTGGACCAGGCGGTGTTCGTGTACGGGCTGGGGATGGTGGAGAATTGGGTGCTGATCCTGTTGCTGCCCGGCTTTCTGGTGGCCCTGGCGTGGGTCATGGGCTGGTCCTTCTTCCGATTACGCTTCCTGGTGCGGGCCTGGCTGCTGGGACTGGCAGGGTGTTCCTTCTACCTGACAACCCCGGCGCTGGCCAAACTGCATCCGGAGATGACCGTGCCGTTTTGGCCGGCGTTGCGCATGCTGCTGGTGGAACAGAAGAACCAGTTGGTGGGGCATCTCCTCTATGCGCGGGAGGCGCTGGGACTGGTGGCCCTGTTTTCCCTGGTGCCGCTGGTGATTCTGGCGCTGCGGTTCCGGCCGTTGAGCGGAGACATCAGCCGGGTGGGCTCGGGCTTGACGACGTTCAGTTTCCATGTGTTGCGGGGGATGTTCCTGGTGGGAGGGGTGTGGGTGGCGCTGGATCCGCCCGTCAGTGCGTCCCAGGTCGGCCTGGGCCCCCAATTCCTGCCGCTGCACTGGTTGACGGCATTGGTCGTGGGTTACGCGACAGGGTATTTCCTGCTGGTGTTTGGAGAACGCCGGCGTTCGTTCCGGTGGACACCGGCGCAGGTGCGACGGAACCGTGCCGTGGTGCTGGCCGTCTGCGGGTTGGGTTGGGTGGCGGCAGGTCTGCTGTTTTACCGGAGCTATCCGGCCATTCGCACAGCGGACGGGCGATGGTTGCGGGAGTTTGCGCTGTTGGCGCGCTCGAGCCTGCCCGAACAACCCGCCGTGTTGTTGAGCGATGACCCGCGGCGGTTGTGGCCGGTCCAGGCCCTTCTGCAACAGCGTTCGCCGGGCGCGGCCCACGTGGCGGTGGACACCCGGCTGTTGACGTTCCCGGACTATCACGAGGCGTTGCGGCGCCGGACGGACGGTCTTTGGCCTGCGCCTCCCACCAACGCGCCCCCGGGTCCGCTGGATCCGCTCTGGTTGATCGACCGGCTGTTGCGCGTGTCCGAGGCGCGTCCGGTTTATTATCTGCATCCGAGTTTCGGGTACTACTTCGAGTATTTTGCCCCCCGGCCGCACGGTTTGGTCTGGGAACTGCGCCGATACTCGCCGGAAGAAATCCTGCCGGAGCCGTGGGAGACAGCGCTCGTCGAAGAAAACCAGCGTTTTTGGGCGCAGGCGGCCGAAGGTGCGCTGGCGCAGTTGCGGCGCGGCCTGGGTCGGACCGGCCCCACGAACCTGTTGGACCGGGTTCTGTTGCGGTTGCGAGTGGGCCGACCCGTGTTGCCGGACGTGCGGCTGCTGGCGGTGTTCTACTCGCGCTCGTTGAATTGGTGGGGGGTGCAATTGCAACGGCTGGGCCGCTGGAAGGAGGCCGGGGACTGCTTCGCGCGCGCGCTCGAGTTGAATCCGCAGAACCTCGTGGCGCAGGTCAACGCGGAATACAACCGCAGCCTGCTGGCGGGCAGGCCGACGCGAGTCACGTTGACCGGGCCGGTGGAGGACCAGTTTCGGATGTATCGAAACTGGGACCAGGTCATCGGCGAAAATGGTCCCTTCGATGAACCGACCTTCTGCTACGAGCAGGGACGGGTTTTCGCGCAGGGGGGCCTGCTCCGCCAGGCCCTGGTGGAGTTCGAGCGGGTGCGGCAACTGGTGCCGGACGACCTGCCCTCGCGGTTGTGGTTGGCGCATTTGTATTTGACCGTGCGGCAACCAACGCGGGCGCTGGAAGTGGTGCGCGAAGTGACGAGTCAACCGGCCCGTTTTGGTCTGACCCTCACGAACCAGATCGAGCTGCTGGGGCTGGAAGCCACTGCGCGCTTTGCCTCGGGCCAGCGGGAACAGGCCCACGAACTCCTGGCCCGCGCCGTCGGCACCGGCCCGACCAATCACTATTTGCTGGCGGTCTGTGCGCAGGTCTATCTCCGGGCCGGGGAATGGGCGCGGGCGATCGAGTTGTTCGACCGACAACTGCAGGTGCTGCCCGGCGACACGGATGCCATGATGAACAAGGGCTATGCCTGCCTGCAGGCCGGCCGGTACGACGAAGCGGTCGCAGTGCTCGATCAACTGCTGCGCGTGCAGACCAACAACCACCCCGCAATGCTGAACCGCGCCATCGCCCACCTGCGACGCGGCGCACTCGACGAGGCCTGGCGGGATTACCAGTACCTGGCGGGCCTCTACCCGCAGGCGTATCAGGTGCAATACGGCCTGGGCGAGATCGCCTGGCAGCGCCGCGACACCAATGCGGCCATCCAACACTACGAAGCCTACCTGGCCTCGGCCCCGCAACAAACCGCCGAGGCTTCCAATGTGGTGGCGCGGCTGCGGCTCTTGAAACCGGGATCGCCCTGACCGCCCCCATGCGCGTGGTGCACGTGATCACCCGCCTGATCGTGGGCGGGGCCCAGGAAAACACCCTGGCCAGCGTGCTGGGCTTGCGCCAGCGACACGGCTGGGAGGTCAAACTGATCTCCGGCCCCACCCGCGGACCGGAGGGTTCCCTGGAACCGGTGGCCGCGGCGGTACCCGGACTTCTGGAGATCGAACCCTCATTGATCCGTCCCCTGCATCCCTGGCAAGACACGCGGGCGTGGCTGCGGCTGACGCAACGCTTTCGGCACTGGCGACCCGACCTGGTGCACACGCACAGTGGCAAGGCCGGTTTCGTGGGGCGCCTGGCGGCCCGGCGCGCCGGCGTGCCGGTGATCGTGCACACCATCCACGGACCCTCCTTCGGGACCTTTCAGGGCCCACTGGCGAACTGGATCTTTCGCACCGCAGAACAGTGGGCCGGCCGGGTCACCACCCACTTCGTCGTCGTGGCCGAGGCCATGGCCCGGCAGTATCTGGCCGCTGGCATCGGCCGACCCGACCAGTACACCCGGATTTACAGCGGCTTCGATCTCGAGCCGTTTCTGCAGGCAAGGAACGATCCGGAGCGCCGGGCGCGGCTGGGCGCGGGCCCGCAGGATCTGTTGGTGGGCAAGGTGGCGCGGCTGTTCAAGCTCAAGGGACATGACGACCTGTTGGACGTGGCGCCCGCGCTGGTGCGAAAAGTGCCGCAGCTGAAGTTCGTATTCCTGGGTGACGGGGCCTGGCGGGGACGTCTGGAGGCGCGCGTCCGTGCGCTGGGCCTGGCGGAGCACGTACGTTTCGTCGGGTTGGTGCCGCCTGCCGAGATTCCTGCCTGGATGGGGATCCTGGACGTGGTCGTGCACTTGTCGCGACGCGAAGGGTTGCCGCGCGCACTGCCCCAGGCGCTGGCGGCCGGCAAACCGGTCGTGGCCTACGCCTGTGACGGGGCGCCGGAGGTGTGTCGGCCCGGGGAAACCGGTTTTCTGGTGACCCCGGGAGATCGGGCCGGTTTGGAGCAGGCAATCCTGCGGCTGCTTCAGGACGCAGGGTTGCGGCAGCGGTTGGGACAGCAGGGCCGCGCATGGGTGCGACAGCATTTTGACGTGCAAACCATGGTGGACGCGTTGCATGCGTTGTACGTGCGGTTGTTGGGTCGGGCACCGCAAAAGGATTGACCATGGAGACGCCGTGGAATTTGTTCGTGCCCGCGGCCCTGATCGCCTGTGCGGGCAGCGCCCTCAGCCTGCCCTTGTGGCGGCGCGCGGTGCGCCGGCTGGGCATGGTGGACGATCCCGGACAACGAAAGATCCATGCCGAGCCGATGCCCCTGGCCGGCGGGCTGGCCGTGTTGACGGGTTGGTTGTTGGCCCTCGGTGCAGGGGCGGCCGCCCTGTTCACGGTCTGGTCCGATCCCACCACCTGGGCGGCTCTGTGGCACGGGGTCAGCCGTCGCGCCGGGCAACTGGCGGTGCTGGTCGGCGGGGCCCTGGCCATGACCCTGCTGGGGGCATTGGATGACCGCCATGAATTGCGGCCGGGCGTAAAGTTTTTGGGGCAATGGCTGGTCGCCAGCGCCGTGGCCCTGGCCGGGATCCGCATCACGCTGTTTGTGCCCAGCCCGTGGTTCAGCTACCTGGTCACCGTGCTGTGGATCCTCACCCTGGTCAACGCCTTCAATTTCACAGACAACATGAACGGGCTTTGTGCCGGGCTGGGGTTGATAGCCTCGTGGTACTTCGCTGTCTTGGCGGCGCGGCAGGGACAGTATCTGGTCGCGTGCTGCGCATTTGCCGTGTGCGGAGCGCTGGCCGGTTTCTTGCCGTGGAATTTCCCGCGGGCTCGCGCTTTTCTGGGGGACTCGGGCAGTCACCTCGTGGGTTACTGGGTGGCCGTGCTGGCGATCCTGCCGCACTTTTACAGTGAACTGCATCCCCGCTGGCACGCAGTGTTGTCCCCGCTCTGGGTGTTGGCGGTGCCGCTGTCGGATCTGGTGCAGGTGGTGATCAGCCGGTGGCGGAGGGGCCAGCCTTTTTACGTCGGAGACACGCATCACTTCTCGCATCTGCTCGTGCGGGCCGGCCTGAGTCCGACGCGTGCCGTGCTGGTGTTGTGGGCAGCCGCAGCAGGGACCGGTGCAGTGGCGTTGTTGTGGTAAAGGCTTACGGGCCGGAGCGCGAGGCGGGCCATTGGAATCCGGCCCGGCGAAGCCAGGGCTCCAGCTGGCGGAGCGAGCGGATGGCATGCGGCGCGGAGGACTGCGGACGGCGCCCCAGCAGGACCGCCTGAAATCCGGCCCGCCGGGCAGCCTCCACGTCCGCCACCGGCTCGTCACCGACGTGCAGGATTTGATCGGGCGGCAGTCCCAGCGCATCCGCGGCATGCAGGAAGATCGAGGGGGAGGGTTTGGCGAAACCAATTTCCGCGGAAACGACGATCACATCGAACCCCGATTCCAGCCGCAGGGCCCGCAGCAGGGGACGCAGACGCAAATCCCAGTTGGAGATCAGGCCGAGTTTGACGCCCCGGCGGCGGAGGCGCATCAGCAACCGGGGGAAGGCCGGATCGACCCGCCATACGTCGGGGTGCCGAAAACGTTCATACAGTTCACCAAAAAAAGTTCGGCTGGGCGGAACCGGGAGCAGCCCGGCGAAAACGGCATCCACCACTTCCATCCACCGGGCGCGGGAATGATCGAAGTCCGGTCGGGCCCGCCAGGCTTCCTGAAAGCGGCGCGTCAGATCGCGGGCCGAAAAGTGCCGGCCGGTCCACGCGGTGGCGACTTCGGCGTAAATGGCGCCGACGGATGGCCAGGGGTGCAGCCAGGTGCCGCCGGCGTCGAACGTGATGGCGCGGAGCAAAGGTTTTCGCGCGGCCACGGGGCGGTCGGGCTCACCGGGTGTGGTGGAGGGCGAAGGCCAGGCGATCAGCGGCTTCTTCGATTTGCTTGGCGGTGGGTTTGCCGGCGCCGTGACCGGCGCGGGTTTCGATCCGGATCAGAACCGGCGGGCCACCGCGGACCTGGCATTCCTGGAGGCGTGCCGCGAACTTGAAGCTGTGAGCGGGAACCACGCGATCGTCGTGATCCGCCGTGGTGATCAGGGTGGCGGGATACCGGGTGCCGGGCCGCAGGTTGTGCAGGGGCGAGTAGGCGTAAAGGTACCGGAACGCCTCGGGATTGTCGGCGCACCCGTATTCCGAGGTCCAGGCCCAGCCGATGGTGAACTTGTGGAACCGGAGCATGTCCATGACGCCGACGGCGGGCAGGGCCACCGCGAACCGGTCCGGCCGCTGCGTCATGCAGGCGCCCACCAACAGACCGCCGTTGCTGCCGCCGGCGATGGCCAAATGCCGCGGGGAGGTGTAGCGCTGAGCGATGAGCCACTCGGCGGCAGCCAGGAAATCGTCAAAGACATTTTGCTTGTTCTGTTTCATGCCCGCCTGGTGCCAGGCCTCACCGTATTCGCCGCCGCCGCGCAGGTTGGGCACGGCATACACGCCGCCCTGTTCCATCCAGACCAGATTGGCCACGCTGAAACCGGGGGTGAGGCTGATGTTGAACCCCCCGTAGCCGTACAGCAGGGTGGGGTTGCGCCCGTTGCGCACCAGCCCCCTGCGGTGTGTGATGAACATCGGCACGCGCGTGCCGTCGCGACTCGTGTAAAAGACCTGGTGCGTTTCGTAGTCGTCCGGATTGAAGGCGAGCCGGGGTTGACGCCAGACGGAAAGCTCCCCGGAGGGGAGATCGTAGCGGTACACCCGGCCGGGCACGGTGAAGCTGGTGAAGTGAAAGAAAAACTCGGTGTCTGAGCGCCGGCCGTTCAGAGCGCTGACGGTGCCGAGCCCCGGCAGCGAGAGCTCGCGGTCCGGTCGGCCGTCTAGGTGGAAGAGCCGGATCCGGCTGGAGGCGTGATGCAGATACTCGGCCACGAAGCGCTCGCCGATGACCTGCACGTTGCGCAAGGTGTCGTCGGACTGGGGAATGATTTCCCGCCAGTGCCGACGGTCGGGCTGGCGAATGTCAATGGCGATCACGCGACCGCGCGGGGCCTCCAGGTCGGTGCGGAACCAGAAAATGGGGCCGTCGTTGTCGATGAAGGTGAAGTCGGCTTCGAACTGCGGAAGCAGCTCCACCACGCGCGCCGCGGGATCCTGAAGGTCCAGGTAAAACACACAGTTCTTCGGGTCGGTGCCGCGGGTGACGGTGATGATGAGATAGCGGTCGTCCTCGGTGACCTGGCCGTAAAAGCCCCATTCCTTTTGATCGGGCCGGTGATAGACCAGCCGGTCCTCGCTTTGCGGGGTGCCGAGGCGGTGAAAGTAGAGTTTTTGAAAATAATTGACCCCGGTGAGCCGTGTTTTCTCGTCGGGCTCGTCGAACCGGCTGTAGAAGAAGCCGCTGCCGTCCTTGCGCCAGGAAGCGCCGCTGAACTTGACCCAGCGGACATGGTCGGGCAGATCGCGGCCGGTCTGCACGTCGCGCACGCGCCATTCCTGCCAGTCGCTGCCGGCCACGGACTGACCGTAGGCCAGCAGACGCCCGTCCTCGGTCGCGGTGGCTCCGGTCAGTGCCACCGTGCCATCCGGGGACCACTGGTTGGGATCGAGCAGGGCCCGGGCGGGCCCGTCGAGGCTGTCGGTCACGTACAGGACGGACTGGTTCTGCAGCCCGTCATTCTTGCTGAAGAAGTAGAGGTTGCCCCGGCGCACGGGCGGGCTGTAGCGCTCGTAGTTCCACAGCTCGGTCAGGCGAGCCCGGAGGGGTTCACGCTCGGGCAGGCGGGCCAGGTAATCGAACGTGACCCGGTTTTGGGCTTCCACCCAGGCTTTGGTCTCCGGGGCATGGTCGTCCTCGAGCCAGCGGTACGGGTCTTCCACAGGCACACCATGATAGAAGTCCACCACCGGTTCCTTGCGGGTGACGGGATAGGGCAGATGCGGCGTCACGCAAGCCGCGAGGGCCACCAGGATGGCAACGGCCAAAAGACATTTGACGGTCCACATGGCGGCAGGAGATTGGCCCGCAACGCTGCCGGACGTCAAAGGTTTCCGTGACGCGGCCGGGGGCGGCTTGCGCGATCCATCGGTAGCGAAGCCCGCGGTCCGGACGAGGACACGCGGATGAACGCAATCCAGGACCCCGGTCGGCCCTCCGACCCTCCGCGCGCAGGAGCCAAGTCCGGACTTTACGGATTGCGATGTTTCGAAGAAAAAGAGGGGGCCGTCACGCGATGAAAAAGGTGTTGCGTGCAGGGATTTGGTTGGCCGTGGCCCTGGCCGGTGCGGGGGCGTACGTGACCATGGCGTGGCCGCGGGGGGAACCGGTCAATGCTTCGACGATTCTTATCGCGGCGATCTGCTCGTATGCGCTGGGCTACCGATTCTATTCGAAGTGGCTGGCGACACGGGTGCTGGCGTTGAACGACCGGCGGGCCACCCCGGCCGAGATGCACGATGACGGCAAGGATTTTGTCCGCACTCACAAGTGGATCGTCTTCGGGCATCACTTTGCCGCGATCTCGGGTCCGGGCCCGCTGGTGGGGCCGGTGTTGGCGGCGCAGTTCGGGTACCTGCCCGGAACCTTGTGGATTCTGATCGGGTGCGTACTGGGCGGTGCGGTGCAGGATTTCGTCATTCTGTTTTGTTCCATGCGCCGTCGGGGCCGGTCCCTGGGAGAGATGGTGCGGGACGAACTGAATCGGCCGGCCGGGTTGGTGGCGTTGTTGGCGATCCTGGCCATCATCGTGATTCTGCTGGCGGTGCTGGGCCTGGTGGTGGTGAAGGCGCTGGCCGAAAGCCCTTGGGGCGTGTTCACCGTGGGGGCGACCATCCCGATTGCCATGTTCATGGGCGTGTACCTGAGGTTCTGGCGGGTGGGCCGGGTCCGGGAGGCGTCCGTGCTCGGGATGGTGGGATTGTTGTTGGCGGTGTGGGGCGGCAAATGGGTGTACGAGCATCCCGCCGCCTCGGCGTGGTTCGGTCTGTCGGACCTCACGCTGGCCTGGGCGATCATTGGCTACGGCCTGCTGGCAAGCGTTTTGCCGGTGTGGTTGTTGCTGGCCCCGCGCGATTACCTGAGCACGTTCATGAAGCTGGGGACGATTTTTCTGCTGGCCCTGGGCATTCTGGTGGTGCTGCCCGATCTTCAACTGCCGCCGGTGACGGCCTTCATCGACGGATCGGGGCCGGTGGTGGCCGGCAAGCTGTTTCCGTTTTGTTTTATCACGATCGCCTGCGGCGCCATCTCGGGGTTTCATTCGCTGATCTCCAGCGGCACGACCCCCAAGCTGATTACGCGCGAAAGCTACGCACGACCGGTCGCTTACGGCGCCATGTGTTTGGAATCGTTCGTCGCGATCATGGCCATGGTGGCCGCCTGCACGATGGAGCCCGGGGTTTATTTCTCGATGAATCTCAAGGGCGATCCGGAAGCCGTCGTGGCCCGCGTCAGCGCCGCCGGGTATCCGGTCACCGTCGAACACATGGAGGCACTGGCGCGCGAAGTGGGCGAGCACACGTTGTTCGGCCGCACCGGGGGAGCCGCCACCCTGGCGGTGGGGATGGCGCAAATCTTTGCACGCGCCGTGGGGCATCACCTGTTGGATCTCTGGTATCACTTCGCCATCATGTTCGAGGCGTTGTTCATCCTGACGACGATCGACGCCGGGACCCGCGTGGCGCGGTACATCCTGCATGATTTCCTCGGTCATGTGTGGCGCCCCTTGGGCGATACGCGGAACCTTGCGTCCAACCTTCTCGTAAGCGGCCTCATGGTCAGTGCCTGGGGATACTTTTTGGTGCAGGGCGTGCGCGATCCGCTGGGCGGGATCAATTCCCTGTGGCCGCTCTTCGGCATCGCCAATCAGATGTTGGCGGCCATCGCGTTGTGTCTGGCGACGACGGTGATCTTGAAGCTCGAACTGCGGCGGAGGCACCAGCCGGATCCCTCCCCCCCGGATGAGCCCACCCCAATGCGCCCCGGTCGGCCGTGGCTGGCCCTGGTGACCCTGGTGCCGCTGGTGTGGCTGGTGAGCGTGACCTTCACGGCGGGCATTCAAAAGATCGCCCACCCGGATCCACGCATCGGTTTCCTGGCGCAGGCACGCGAGCTGGCCGGTCAGCGCCCCGCCCTGGAGGCCGCGTTGGAGGCGGCACGCGCAACAGGCGACGCGACGGCGGTGGCCGCAGCCGAGAAAGCGTTGCGCACCAACCGCGTGTTGCAGTTCAACAACCGCCTGGACGCGGTGGTCGCAGGCGTCTTTCTCACGTTGGTCGGGTCGGTCCTCTTGTTGAGCGGATGGGAATGGTGGCGGCTGTGGACAGGTCGCCGCCCGGCCCAGTTGCAGGAGACGGCCCCGGTGTGGCTGCCTGCTTGGGCCGCGAGGGAGCGGTCGCAAGCGGTGCCCGTGAGTGTGGCGGGGGCGACGGCGCTGGCGGTGGCTCTCACAAAGGAACTGTCCGGCGAAGCTGCGCTGGAACGGGCGCACGCGCGGGCCGCTGCCGCCTCAGCCGTCTGCCCGTGCGAGCCCTGCCGCGTCTCGTCGACGTCCACAGGCCGTGTTCCCGTGTCGCGTGAACTTTATGTGCAGGTCACCGAGGATCGATTCCGTGGCGTGCGGCGGTGTTGTTGAGGCGCAGCTTCCGCAGGGGCGGAGCCGGGCGTGCAGGGGCGGCCCAGGGGAGACCCGCCACACGCGCGGTCGACGTGCGGCCGGCCGGAAGGCGTTTCGCGTTGCGTTGTTGGGGATGTTGTTATGCGGCCCGGGGGTTGCGGCAGAGCCGAATTACGATGAAAGCCGGGTGCCGGCGTACACGTTGCCCGATCCCCTGGTTTGCCAGGACGGCACCCGCGTAACCAATGCGCGGATGTGGGAGCGACGTCGTCGTCCGGAGCTGTTGTGGTTGTTCGAGGAACAGGTGTACGGTCGGGCGCCCACCCGTCCGCCGGGCATGTGGTGGGAAGTGGTCAGTGAAGATCGCCAGGCCCTGAACGGTCGGGCCACCCGCAAGGAGGTGACCATCTGGCTGCGGGGAGATCGCGGGGGCCCGACGTTGGAGCTGCTGTTGTATCTGCCGAACGGACCGCGCGGACGCGTGCCGGTGTTTTTGGGGCTGAACTTCATGGGCAACCACACGGTGCACCCGGACCCCGGCATCCGGATTCCAACCAAGTGGGTTCCGGCGGACCGCGCCGGCACGGTGGTCGACCATCGCGCGACCGCGGCCGGCCGCGGGTCCATGGCCTCGCGATGGCCGGTCGAACGGTTGCTGGAGCGGGGGTATGGTCTGGCCACAGCCTACTGCGGGGACTTGGAACCGGATTTTCCGGAGGGCTGGAAGCTGGGCGTGCGCGCGGCGTTGAGCCCGGCCGGTACGAACACCGTGTTCGCACCGGAAGCGTGGGGCGCCATTGCAGCATGGGCCTGGGGCCTGAGTCGGGCGATGGATTATCTGGAGACGGATCCGCGGGTGGACGCGCGCAAGGTGGCGTTGATCGGACACTCGCGCCTGGGCAAGACGGCCCTGTGGGCCGGAGCCCGGGATCCTCGATTTGCACTGGTGGTGGCCAATGAATCCGGCGAGGGCGGTGCCGCTCTGGCCCGGCGCCGGTTCGGCGAGAGAACCGCCGATCTCAACCGGCGTTTTCCGCACTGGTTCTGTGGCAATTTCAAACGTTACAATGACCGGGAAGACGACTTGCCGGTGGATGCGCACCAGCTGATTGCCCTCATGGCACCACGACCCGTTTATGTTGGCAGCGCGGCCGAGGACCTGTGGGCCGATCCGCGGGGCGAATTCCTCGCGGCTCGGGAGGCGGGTGTGGTGTACCGCCTTTACGGTCGGGAGGGAGTCGGTGTGGAAACCCAGCCGCCCTTGCACCAGCCCGTCGGCCAATTCATCGGCTACCATATCCGCGCCGGCCGTCACGAACTGACGGCGTGGGACTGGGAACAGTACATGAACTTTGCCGACCGCCATTTGCGTCGCCCATGAGCGAACTCGGCCCGACGGGAAGCCTGCGGCGTTTGGGATTGTTCGGGGGCAGTTTCGACCCGGTGCACGTGGGTCACTTGCTGGCGGCACGGGCGGCCATCGAGGAACTGGGGTTGGATCGGCTGTTCTTCATCCCGGCCGCGCAGTCGCCCTTCAAGGCCGGACAGCCTCCGGTGGCTCCGCCCGCCGAGCGCCTGCGTTTGTTGCGGCTCGCCCTGGCCGGCCAGACGGATTGCCTCGTGGACGACTCGGAGATCCGTCGGGGCGGCATCTCGTACACTGTGGAAACCTTGCGGGAGTACGCACGGCGGTATCCCGGGGCGGAGCTGTTTTACCTGGTCGGGGCGGATCATGTGCCCACCTTGCCGCGCTGGCGCGAAGCCGAAGAGGTGGCCCGGCGGGCACGGTTTGTGGCCCTGATGCGGCCCGGACAGCCGGCGCCAGTATTCCCGCCCCCGTTCCAGGGCGTCAGTTTGACGGGCTTCCCGGTGGGCGTGTCCTCTTCGCAGATCCGCGAGCGGGTGCGGACCGGGCGCCCCATCGAGGGCCTCGTGCCTCCGCCGGTTGCCGAGGCGATCCACCGGGCGCGGCTTTATCTTTGACCCCATCCATGGCAAGTTCTCCCACAACGATGGATTCCCGAAAACTGGCCCTGCTGTGTCGGAAACTGGCAGACAACAAGAAAGCCGAAGACATCGTCATCCTGGATCTGCGCAAGCTCTCCTCGATCGCAGACTACTTCGTGATCGCCTCGGCCACCAGTGAGCCGCATCTGCGGGCGGTCATCGAGGAAGTGACCGAAAAACTCGAGCAGGAGCATGGCTTGCGTCCGTACGGGGTGGACGGGCATCACACCACCGGCTGGGTGGTGCTGGATTACTTCGACGTGATCATGCACATCATGCGAGCGGACGTGCGCGCGCACTACGACCTCGAAGGGCTCTGGGGCGACGCACCCCGGGTTCGCACGCGCACGCGTCGCAAGGTGGCGTCCTGATCCCCTGCGAAGCGCGCCGGAAACACCGGAGCCGGCAGCCGCATTCAGCGGAACGGAGAAGCCCCCGGCAGGTGCACCCGCGAGGCGGTCCCGGCGGTTTTCCGCGAAAACAACGGCCTCAAAAACCGTACTTGGCCAACTCCTGATCGAGCTGACGCTGGAATTCCTCGATGTCCTCTGCCGAGGGCCGGTACCCGGGCTTTTCGGTGGCCAGACCCAGCCGGCCCATCTGGTCCAGATACCAGTCGGCCGTTTGGCCGTCGCTGAAGGTGACTTTGCCGCTGATGACCGCGCCGGGCCTGGTGAGTTCGTCGACACTGATGCGCACACGGCGCGGGCCGGCGCCGGCCTTCTCGGTTTCCCGTCCGGCGGGCTTGGCCGCTTCCGTCGTTTCCGGCTCGGGATCTTTGACCTGGAGTTTGAGGTCATCCACCAGCAGGCGCACCTCCATATAGGTGAGGCGGATGCCGAACTCCTTGGCCAGCCGGTCCTGCACCTCGGAGAGTTTGGCGCCCTGGTTCAACCATTGCGCCACCTGTTTGCGTTGCTCCTCGGTCAAATTCACGTTCATAGGTTGTCTGGTCCGATTGTGGCCGAGAACGGCCTGTTGAAAACGAAATTCTTCCCTTTCGGCCCCCGGAGGACGCGGCGGGACCCGGCGTTGCGGCTCAGACCTGTCGGGTCCAGCGCAACCCGAGCTTCAGCAACCGGCGGACGTCCGTGTCCGTGGCGGCCTCGGCGTAAATGCGCAGGACGGGTTCCGTGCCCGAACCCCGCAGCATGAGCCAGGCCCCATTGTTGGCGATCAGTTTGATTCCGTCAAAGGTCTTGACCTCCGCGACGGGCCAGCGCCCGAGACGATCGGGCGGCGCATTGCGCAGGCGGTCAAGAAGCGCGGCCACACGGGCCTGTGGCAGGTGCAGGTCGTGGCGGCCATACCGGTGGGGACCGAATTGCCGTTCCAACCCGAGGAGAACCCGGCGAACCGGCTTCCGTTCACAGGCCAGCAATTCCAACAACATCAGGCCGGCAGCCAGACCGTCGCGTTCCGGTATGTGCCCCGGCAGACCCATCCCCCCGCTCTCCTCGGCCCCCAGCAGCACGTCGCCCTTGATCATTTCCGGACAGATGTATTTGAAGCCCACGCCGGTTTCCAACAGGGGCAACCCCCAGGCCGAGCACATCTTGTCCACCATCGACGTCAGGGTCAGCGCCTTGACCACGCGGCCCTTCAACCCTCGATGGCAGTGCAAGTGATACAGCACCAGGCAAACCAGTTGATGCGTGGTCAGAGGGCGGCCGCGGCCGTCCATGGCACCCAGGCGATCCGCGTCCCCATCGGTCACCAGACAGAGATCGTGCGGATGACGCCGAAGAAAGGCGGCCGCCGGACCGTAGTTGGCGGGAATGGGTTCCGGGTTCAGACCCCCAAACAGCACATCGTGCTCTGTGTGGAGGGACGTGACCTGGCAGGTCGTGCCTGCCAGCAGGGCCTCGAAAGCCCCGGCCCCCGCCCCAAAAAGCGCGTCGTGGGCCACGCGCAAACCGGAACGGCCAATGGCGGCAAAGTCCACCAGACGCCGCACGGTCCGGACGTGAGGCGGCTGCAGGTCCACGCGGCGCAACCGGCCCTGACGTTGTGCCTCCGCGGCCGCCAGGCGGCGAACAGGCGACCGATCCAAGTAGCTTTCCACGGCCCGACACGTCTCGGGATCCGAGGAACCGCCGTAATGGGATTTGAGTTTGAATCCGTTGAAGATGGCCGGATTGTGGCTGGCGGTAATCATGACGCCGCCGATGCAGCGCCGGTCGCGTACCGCCAGAGAGACGGCCGGAGTGGGAGTGGCCATCGAGGTCAACAACACCTCGTACCCGTTGGCCGCGAACACCTCGGCGGCGCACTCGGCAAACCGATCGGAGAAAAACCGGCGGTCGTAGCCCACGACCACGCGGAGGTCGCAGCCGGGAACAGGATGATCGCGCCAGTAATCGGCCGCTGCCTGGGCCACGCGCGCCACGTTGGCAAAGGTGAACCCTTCCGCAATCACGGCGCGCCAGCCGTCGGTGCCGAAACGAATCTGGGTGCTCATGATCCGTGCCGGAGAGAGGAGCCCAGGGCCGCAGGGGAGTGGGAAGGACTCGGGGCCGGATCCCGGCCTTCCGCCGTTCCCGCCCGTGCCAGCCGCACGGCACGCCGGAGCTTCATCACGGCCGCCTTCAGGTTGCGCTGGCCGAACAGGGCCGTGCCGCTCACGAAGACATCGGCCCCGGCGCGGGCACATTCTGCGGCTGTCTGCGCATTGATTCCGCCGTCCACCTCCAAGTGGAAGCGATACCCACCCTCGCGCCGCCAGCTGTCGGCCTGCTGGATCTTGGGCAGGCACTCGTGAATGAATTCCTGGCCGCCGAAGCCGGGATTCACCGTCATGATCAACAAGGTGTCGATCTGCCCCAGGAAGGGTCGCACCAGACTCAACTGCGTGGGCGGGTTGATCGCCAGCCCGGCTTTGAGGCCCATGCTGCGGATTTTCCACAGGAGCGATTCCACGCGTGCGCCGAGCTCCACATGCACGGTGAGCTGGTTGGCACCCGCGTCGGCAAACAGCGGCAGCAGGACCTCCGGTTTGCTGCACATCAGGTGCACATCGAAAAACGTGCGCGTCAGCGGCCGCAGCGCTTTCACCACACCCGGCCCGAACGAAAGATTCGGAACGAAATGGCCGTCCATGATGTCCAAATGCAGCCACTCGGCCCCGGAGGCCTTGTGACGGGCAATTTCCCGGGCCAGGCGACCATAATTGGCGGCCAACAACGACGGCGCGATGATCATGCCACCCCCAACTTGAGAAATGGGTCCGGCCGAGTCAATGACCCGGAGTCCGGCACTCATCAGGCAACCCGGAAGCGGAGTTTCTCCAAGAAGGCCGGTTCGCGGGACGATGGGGCAAGGCTTCCCGCCGTTCGGTTCCACGGCGCGGAGTTCGTTGGGCTTCATTCCGATGACCGGAAAGGCGCTGCGATGTGCATGGGGAAACGAAGCGGTGCAGGGCACGATTCACGAGACTTGCCTGGTTGTGCGCAACGGGCGCGCGCCGCCGCGGCCCGCAGCAGGAATTGCGAGGGGAGGAAGCTTTCGGACCACGGGTTGCGAGTACGCAGCAGCTGGATTCCGCGGCCAGCAGAGTCGCGCAGCCGCCAATGAATGCGGTTCCGACTCTCCTGCGCAGAGCACCAGGGGTGGGCGCGCCCCGCTGGCCAAGAGGATCCCATCCAGCCGGCGTGGAGCCTGCAGCTCCGGCTGAAGGTTCGCGCTCTGGAGAAGCCGCGAGGCGGTCGGATCACATTGGCCGGCTCTGTTCTCAACATGCTGATGATCAATGGGTTGAATGGAAGGAAGCGGATCTGACTTGCAGCCTCATCGAGGAGCTCTAACTTTCGCCCGGCCAGCTACAGCAGGCCTGGCACGCGCGCAACAAAGTACGCCACTTATGACCCGCGTTGGTCGAAGCCGTACGGTTCCACCGTTCAACCGGCCACCCCCTTCGGTCTGCTTTCGCCGTTCGGACCAATGGCAGCGGGTCCTCGGGGCTTGGAGGGTCTTCTTCTCGGCGCTGCTTGCGGCAGGCTTGGCGCGGGCCGACCTGGTCGTTCCGCTGGAACCTCCGGACGGCGCGACCAATGTGAGCCCGGACACGCGCCTGGCCGTGGGGCTGGACATTGGCCTGTTGTCCGGCACGAATGTACGGTTCTACGTCCGGCCCGCCGTGCCGCGGCAAGACTTCACGATCGCGGCTCTGCCGGACACCCAATGCTACACGCGGCAGTTCAACGGCGGGACGATGGCGATGTTTCTGAGCCAGATCCGGTGGATTCTCGAAAATCGCGAGCGTTCCAACATTGTGTTCGTGGCGCACCTGGGAGACATCGTGGATCGTGGGGATCTGGAGGAATGGGAATGGTGGAACGCCACCAATGCCCTGTACCAACTGGAAGATCCTTTGTTGACGGGACTGCCTGACGGTATGCCTTACACCGTCGCTCTGGGGAATCACGATGGAAGCCGGGCGGGCGGCTACGTCAACTACGCGCGATTCCGTCAGGATTCCGTTTTTTACAATCGTTATTTTGGCGTGGAACGGTTTCGGACCCGACCCTGGTACGGTGGACATTTTGGCCAGAACAACAACAACCACTACACCCTGTTCAGCGCGGGGGGCCTGGATTTCATTGTGTTGACCCTCGAGTTTGCCGCGGGCACCAACGCCTCGGTCATGGCCTGGGCCCGGGATGTGCTCGCCCAACACGCAGATCGGCTGGCCATCTTGGTAAGTCACTCGCTGCTTTATGCCCAGGGCGTCGGAAACACGGACTTTCGCCAGCGCTGGTGGAGTCCGGAGGGCCAGATCATTTACGAAGCGATGAAGACCAGCTCCAATCTGTTCCTCATGCTTTGCGGACATGATCCGGTAACGGGCTATCGGATCGACACCCACGAGGGACGGAAGATCATCACGGTGCTGAGCGACTTCGAGAACCTCAGCGGCGGCAGCGGCTGGATGCGGCTGTTCCGGTTTTCCCCGGCCCGCAACGAAATCCGCGTCCGCACGTTCTCACCCTGGTTGAACCGGTTCGAGGACAGCCCGCCGCATGATTTCACATTTTTCGTGGATCTCGGTGGGTTTCGGGTGATCGGGCTGCAAACGAACGTGACGGCACCGGTGGTCATGAGCCCGCCCATGTCTCAGTGGCCCATCCGCGCCGCGAACCAGGCGTGGGAATGGTTTGCAGAGGTTGAGGCCGGCGGTCGCTCGTTCCGCACACCTGTCCGCAGCTTCCAAGTGGCCTCCACGGTTACCAACCCGGTGCCCTCCGCTCCCCTCATCCTGGCCCTGCAAAGGCTCTTGGATGGCCGCTTCGTCCTGGTTTGGCAATCCGTGGGCGGCCGGCGATATCGCGTGGAATACAGCGATGGCGACGACAACGGCTCTTTCAACGGCACGTTCCGCGAGATTGTGCGCTCCCAGCTCGAGGAAACGGATGCCGGACCTCCGGGTCTGCCCGGGTTTATGGTGTATGTGGACGATGGCCGGGATACGGGCGGGCCGCCGCGCGCTGGAGCAAGATACTATCGCGTGCGAGTGGTTCCCTAGCCTGCTGTTCCCGGCCGGGCCCTTTCGAACGATGCGCCATCGCCTGTTTCACTCCTGCCTGAAAGTCCCGGGGGCATCCAGCCCATCCTCGTGGATGTCTCCGAGGCATATGCGCCGGGTTCGGGAGCAGGGTCCCCCACGGAAAGGGCTCCTGTGGCATTGGATTCTGGTCATTGCCCTGGGGCTGGCAGGTCCCACCCGGGGCCAGACTCTTCTTCTCGAATGGGTGGCCGATTACTCCCACACATGGCGGTTCCAAACGAATCGGATGGACGGAGTGCCCTGGAGGGATCCTGGTTATGACGATTCTTCCTGGCCCAGGGGAGCAGGCCTCTTCTTCATCGAGGAGGCTGACTTGCCGGCTGCGAAACTCACCCCCCTGCCCGCCCGACCGGATACCGGGCGGCCCTTCTTCACCTATTGTTTTCGCACGTCGATTGTCCTGACCAACGTCGAGTCCCTGGCCGGGATGCAATTCGAACTGCTGGCAGACGACGGAGCAGTGGTGTACGTCAACGGACACGAAATCCAGCGGGTGCGCATGCCCCCGGGGCCGATCCTTTTTACGACACCGGCGGCGCCAGAAGTAACGGATGTGACCAGCCCGGACCGTTTCTTTGTGCCATGGCCGGTTTTGGCGGCTGCCAGGGTTCGGAATGGCACCAACTGGTTGGCCGCGGAGGTGCACCAGGGCAACGAGTTGAGTTCGGATGTGGTCTTCGGCCTCCGGATCGGGGGGAGTTACGATCCGAATCTGCGTCGCCAGGTTTGGTTGGTGCAACCACCCGACGGAGCTCAAGGGGCATGGAATGCAAGCTGGCTGTTGGAGGCCGTCGTGACAGAGTCCTTTGGCCCGGTGGAGCGAGTGGAGTTTCTGGTGAACGGAGAGTCGCTGGGCAACGCCACTGCGGCACCTTTCACATGGGCTTGGACCCCCGGCCAGCCCGGGGAGGCGACGCTGGAAGCGGTGGTACACAGCCCGGACGGCCGGATCGCCCGCAGTGAGCCCGTCCGTGTGGAGGTCAAACCGCCTCCGGCGCCGCGCGTCGTGCGGGGCCCCTACCTCCAGTCCGGCGCCTGGGACAGCGTGGTCGTCCGCTGGCGAACAGACGCGCCGACGCGCAGCGTCGTCCGATACGGCACGAATCTGCAGAGTCTGGATCGAGAGGTGCGGGGCACCGCTTGGACAACGAATCATCAGGTGCGCCTGACCGGTTTGCTGCCTGCGACGCGATACTATTACGCGGTGGGTTCGGACGACGGGCTGCTGATCGGACCGCACCCTCTGCAGTATTACCAGACGGCACCACCGCCCGGCACGCCGGGCACATACCGGATCTGGGTCATCGGAGATGCCGGTGCGCCGTGGAATGATCAGGGCCCTCAGTTGGCGGTGCGCAACGCCTTTTACGCATACAACGGCCAGCGTCATATCGATGTCTGGCTGCAGCTGGGCGACAACGCCTATCCCTGGGGCACGGATGATCAGTATCAGATCGGCCAGTTCGACATGTATTCCAATTTACTGGCTCGGACGGTTACCTGGCCGGCATTGGGCAATCATGACACCGCCAACGCCACCACGTTCAGCACGAATTATCCCTACTTCGAGATCTTCACCCTTCCCACCGCCGGCGAAGCGGGAGGCGTGCCCTCGGGGACACCCCATTGGTTCAGCTTCGATTACGGCCACGTCCACTTCATCTGTCTGGACTCCATGACGGCGGATCTGAGCTCGAACGCTCCCATGGCCCGGTGGTTGCGTGCGGACCTGGCCGCCAACACCAACTTCTGGGTCATTGCCTACTTCCACCATTCACCGTACAGCCGCGGCCATCGCAATTCCGACACGGATCCCAACATGCGAGCCATGCGGGAGAACATCGTCCCAATTCTCGAAGCGGGCGGGGTGGACCTGGTGCTGGGCGGCCACAGCCATTCCTACGAACGAAGTCCCCTGTTGGCCGGGCACTATGGCCCGTCTGATACTTTTCAATCGGAAATGGTGCTCATGAGTGGAAACGGATCGGACCGCAACGGTGGGCATCCGTACATCAAACCACCCGGCAGGAGCAGTACCCCGCAAGGAACGGTGTACGCCGTGGTGGGCAGCAGCGGCATGCTGCGCGCCGACGCGCCGCTGAACCATCCCGCCATGCAGGTGAGCCTGGCCGTGCTCGGCAGCGTAATCCTCGAGGTCCAAACCAACCGCCTGGACGCCTGGTTTCTCCGGGAGACGGGCGAGATCGCGGATCATTTCGCCATCGTCAAGGCGTGGCAACCTCCGCGCCTGGGGCCGGCCACGGCGGAGGCGGCCGCGGGCCGATTGGTGTTGCGCGCGGAAGCCGTACCCGGGCGGCTCTACACGTGGGAAACGGCACAAGACCTGACGTCAGCCCGCTGGTTGCCCGGGGGAAAACTGCGGGCGGATGACGCCGGTCGCGTGGAGTGGGAAGTACCCCTTGCGCTGGATGGCCCGACGCGCTTTTTCCGGCTTCGACAGTGAACCGGATGGATCGAAGCCCCCTGCTCAGCCCTTCCGCGGCTCTCCGAAGGTTTCGCGCAAATACTCCAGGCTCCGCCGGGCGATCTCCTCGGCACCCTCATCGAACTTGAACACTTCCACGGAAACGTAGCCATCGTACCCGACCTCATGGAGGGCGGCTGCGATGGGACGGTAATCCACGTCGCCAAATCCCGGACCCTTCAGATTGCGGTCGTTGGCATGAAAGTGCACAAAGTGCGGCCACGAAGACCGGATAATGTCCGGGATGGGGCGGTCCTCGGCGCACATCGCTTTGACGTCCAAAATGATGCGACAAGCCGGAGAAGCAAAACTTTGCGCAAACGCGATGGCTTCGGCCGCCGTGTTGAGGAAATTGGTTTCCGCAGGCGACAACGGCTCGATGCACAAAATGACGGCGCGCTCTTCCGCCTCGCGAACAGCGTCCTGCAGGGTCGCCCGGGTCCATTCCCAGGCCTGCTCTCGGCTGACCCCCGGCTGGAGACTCCGCTGCTTGGGGGAGCCGAGCACCAGCACGCGCCCGCCCAGGTCGGCACAACAGCGCACCAGCTCCACAAAGTATCGGCCCGTGCGTTGCCGCAGGGCCGGATCCGGATGATTGAGATGGAGCCCCTCCGGTTTGACCAACAGCCAGTGCAGTCCCACCACCGCCAGCCCGTTTCGTGCCGCCAGATCGCGAATCCGCCGTCGATCCGTCGGACCGAGATCGGTGACCGACTCGGCCAGGGTGAACGGAGCCAGTTCCACTCCGTCATACCCCGTCCGCGCTGCATGCGCCAACGCGTCCTCCAGCGTCCAGCCCTGATAGATTTCGTTGCAGATGGCAAACCGCACAGCGGCATGATTGGAGCCGCCACGCCGATTTCAAGATTGATCCACCGTCCCGCCGTGCTAAAGGTGGAATTGGAAGCCCGGCCGGTCGAAGATTGGCTGCCGCCGGGTGCGCCGGGAAGCGTGTATGGCGAAACTGATCGTCAAAGGGCCCAACGGCCGCGATGAGGTCCTGACCCTCAAACCCGGCATCAATCGCTTCGGCCGCTCGACCGCCAATGATTTTGTGGTCTTCGACAGCACCGTTTCCCGGTTCCATTGCGAGATCGAGGTGCGGGACGACGGCATGTGGGTGCGCGACCTGGACTCTGCCAACGGCACCTTCGTGGACGATGTCCCCGTGACGGAACCGGTGCAGCTGCGGAAGGGCCAGATCCTGCGGCTGGGGGATGTGCGGATGGAAGTGCGCGAGGCACCCGAGCCGCCGCGACCCGACGAGATACCCATGTGCTCCATCCATCCCAGTTACCCGGCCAGCATGCAGTGCACGCAGTGTCACCAGGTGTTTTGCGGGAGCTGCGTGCACCTGATTCGCCGCCTGGGAGGTCAGTATCTGCGGCTGTGCCCCAAATGCAGCGGCCATTGTGTTCCTCTGACCGTGGTCCGCAGCACTGCGAAGGGTTTCCTCCAGGGCATGATGGAGCGGCTGCTGAAGAAGCGGACGCTCCGCCACCCGTTCCAGGGCGAGTAACCCTGCCGTGCGTCTGCCGCCGACCACTTCCGGTCCATCGGCTTTACCGATGCCGGTACTCTTGCATCAGGTGGAGAATCGCTTCCCGGAGCCGAAACAAATCCTTTTGCAGTCGGGCCGTTCTGGCTGCGGACAACCGGCCGCTGCTCGCCGCAAGCTGAAAGAAACGATGGCTGTCGTGCAGGGAATGGAGCGCGCGCTTCAGACAGGCCACGATCAGGCTCCCTTCCAAATCCGGTTCTCCCAAAGCCACGCCGCGGAGGGCGGCCCGCAGACGGCCTGCCGTGACCCGGCACTGGACCAGTAACGCCAGGGTCTCGGGCCGCAACAGAAGGCCGTCGTAGCGAAACTGCGGTTGAAAGGAGCGCTCGATTCGTCGGCACAAGATCTGCCACTGCCGCTCCAAGGGGTGGAGAATCTCGCCCTCGGGGGTGCGCACCCAGTCCTTGCCTTCGCGAGCCGGATCCGGGTCGGCGGACACCTCTTCGATTTCGTCGGGTTCAGCCTCCTCCTCGAAGGCATCCGCGCCGAGAGAATCGTCCTCCCAGCCCATGGCGCGGGCGATGCGGGCCCGGCCCTCGGGAGAGTCCCCGTAGCGTTCGAGCAAATCGTTGTATTTTTCGCCCCGCGCCTCGCAAACCTGCAGGAACCGTTCGTAATCGAACTCGTCCCATTCTTCCTCGGGATCCTTGACCGTGCCGTCCAGAAATTCCAGCAGCGCATCCCATTGAGACAGGTAGGCCTGCCAGGCGGCTTCCACCTGACGTTTCCGCTCGGTCTCGTCCTCTCCGGTGGGCTGCCAGGTCGGCCGTGTGTAGCGCATTTTAAAATCAACCACCTGCGCCACCATGCGGCCTGCCTCCGGCGTAAACCATTCGAGGTACAAACAGAACGTCGTGCGGGTTGGGGGCGGGTCGGCGTGGTCCGGCCATTTCAAGAGAGTCTTCAGCGGCACATCAGGCACCTCGATTTGACGGCGCGCGGTCAAATCCCCGGCATGGCCCCGTTGGACGTCAGGCAGGTCTTCCAGCCCGGCGATGGGCATGGCGAGCCGACGAGAGTGGAAATGAACGAGACGCCCCGCCAGGTCGGAATGCGCATTGCCTTTCAGGTCGAGCTCGAGGGGACGCGCCCGTCCACACAACCAAAGTTTGCCCACCACGCGGCCCTTCTCGCGGTTATCCAAGAAACCGCGTTTGACCGCATCTCCGATTCGGAACGCCATGACCCAACCCTAGCACAGGCAGAACCAACGGCGCAAACGTTCTCGCCGCAATCGCCGGGCCGCGGCAAGCTCGCGACGTCGGCTGCCGTCCGGCCTCCACAGCCCCCAAGGGGCCGCTGAGAGGCAATGATCGCGCATCACCGGCTTGGCAAGATCAAGGCAGCAGCACCTGCCCCTGCGCCTACCCGGTCTTTCCCGGCTCCCTTGCGAAGGGTGCGGGGAGAAGTGCGCGGGCAATCGTAACCAGATCCGGGCATCCGCTCTGAGCGGCCGGAACCACGCGGTTGTGGCAGAATGACCCGGCCACGCAGTCGTGAACCCTGACGGCCGTGTGCAGATTGTGCGCTCTTCAGTCACCAGTGAGAACCGGCAGCCAGGCACGGCAACTGCCGGGGAGCTGGATCGGTTCTGACTTCCCGGACCGGGCTCCGGCCCGGTCGGGCTCTGCCACTGGCCAACCGGAAAGCCCGATTTTCCACACTCGGCGGCCCGGGGCTCGCGGCCTCCACCGGGCTGTCGCCCGCCATTGGAGTGGACACCTTGGTCCACAAAACCATGGCCGGCGGTCAGGGATCCGCCGTCCACCCCGGACGTTCCGGAGATGAGCCCCGGTCCACTGCCGCGATCGGGCACAATCCCCCTTGCCAATGCGCACATGGGCGTGCCACGCTTCGTTGGCATGAAAAAGCTGCTGGTTTTATTGCTGTTGCCGGTTTTGCTGGGCGGATGCACCGCCACGTTTACCAATTTGACCCCCCGGCAGCAGCCGCGGAATGCCAATCATCTTTACCCGGTCGAAGTGGCCTTCCGCAGTCGACAGCAATCGCTTCGCTGGGAGACCATCGATCCCAAGGTCCTCGTGGGATCTGAGTCGTATCCCTTGCGGCCCGTCCCCTTGGTGCGCAACCGGTGGGAAGGAATGATCCCCGTGCCGCCGGGGACCAATCTGATCCATTACCGCTACCGCTTTGACTTTCTCTACAACGCCATGGGCGGTCCTCAGCCCGACAGTGCCCTCTCGCCCACCTACTCCCTCCAAATCGTGGACTGAAGCACTGCCGAAGGCTCCGGGGCTGGCCTACCGCGGGCGAGCGTCCTGTCGCCCGTGCTGAGGCGCATCGGGTCCTGAGAGTCCTCTGCGGGGTCGTTCACAAAGGAGAGACTTGGCCATCCGGAAGCTCGGCAAACGGCTCACAGCGGTTTGCCATCGCAGGGATGCACGCCGGTCTGACGAAGCACGGGTGGTCGGCACGAGTCAGGCGCGACTCCTCTCCTTTTGCCCCCAGGTCCGCCTCACCCGCGTGCTTCGTTTGGCCTCCGACGATCCGGGCCGGAGCGAGGAAAACGCAACCCTTTCCCGGGAGCCTTGCAGGGACACGGACGATCTGCTCCAAGGAGGCCCGACGCGCAGCGCGGAACAGGGCGGCCCTTGCCGGATGCGAATTCGCACGCGATCTTTCCCGCCCAAATTTCAAACCGGCGTGCACAAATTCGAGGAGCCGCAGAGGCCGCTCTGGAGATATCCTTCGGGCGAAATGAAGCTTCTCTGGTCCGACGGCGGCAATCGATTCCGACCGGATCTTGCGGCAACCAGCCTGAGGATCCTTGGCACAATGCGTCTGCGGGCAGGGGTCCCGTGGTGCCTGGCTCTTTTGGGATGGGTCGGCGCCGGGGGAGGCCTCGGACTGAACCCCACCCAAGCCGCGGAACCCGGCCCTCTCGCCCCGCCGCGCCCGAACTTCGCCCCGGTCGGTTTTGCCCACGTCGGCGCCCCGGTCACCGGCGGCGACGGATCCGAACCCATTCGCGTTCGCAGCGTGCAGGAACTGCAAGCGCTGGCCGGCACGGACGAGCCCCGTGTGTTGCTCCTCGAAGGCACATTCGAACTGAGGCGCCAATCGGTGCGGGTGGGGTCGAACAAAACTTTGCTGGGTGGGGGCGAAGGCGCGGTGCTTCTGGGCGGGGCCCTCTATTTGCGCAACGCCACCAATGTCATCCTCCGCAACCTCATCCTCCGGGACTCTCCCGAGGACGGCATCAGCCTCAGCGGTGCCCGCCGGGTCTGGGTGGATCATTGCACGGTCATGGACTGCGGGGACGGGTTGATCGACCTGACCCACGGCACGGACGAGGTCACCATTTCCTGGTGCCGATTCGGTTACCAAAACCTCAAGAACTCCCATCGACTCGCCAGCCTGCTGGGCGCCAGCGACCGCGACCGCGCCTGCGAGGGACGGCTGCGCGTCACGTATCATCACAACTGGTGGGACGCCGGTTGCCTCGAACGCATGCCGTCCGTGCGCTTCGGCCGCGTGCACGTGTTCAACAATTATTATCGGGCGCCGGGCAATCGTTATTGCATTCGCTCCCGGCTCTTTGCCGAATGTCGCATCGAATTCAACTGGTTCGAGGACGTTCGGAATCCATGGGAACTGATGGTCACCACGGGGGACACGGGCCGAATCTTCGCGGCGGGCAACGTGGAGGTGAACACCCGCTGGGAGAATCCCGGCGGCAATGTGAGATTGGTCAGCGGCACCGACTCCGTGTTCGCCCCGCCCTATCCATGGCAGCCGGATCCACCCCAATGGATACCGTGGCTGGTGACCAACCACGCCGGGGCCGGTCGCGGTCCGTTCGCCCGTTGAGGCTCCGCCTCCCAGCCACAGCAACCGCCGAGAGTATCTTGCTTGGGAACCCACCTCGGGCGGTGATGCGGCCAAGACCGTCTCACGCCCGGCCGGGCGCACGCAGGACCCGCGATCTTGCGGCAAGCCGGTGCCCCGAAACCTGCGGCGTCTCAAAACTCACACCCCCGGCCGGTTCAGTTGCAACTCGGCCTCCCGCACCAGGTCCATCACCGCTTGCGGGGAGGGAGCCGCCAACAACGCCTCCCGCAAGGCCGCCTGCCGCAAAAGGCGACTGATCCGCGCCAGCATCGCAAGGTGAATCGTCAAATTCGGCGCCAGCAACAGGAAAAACAACCGAACCGGCCGACCGTCCACCGCCCGAAACGCCACGCCGGCCGGGTGCCGTCCGAAGGCCAGTTCGGGTTCGGTCAACAGATCGGGCAGAGCCTGCCGGGCATGGGGCAGCGCCACGCCATCGCCGATACCGGTGCTGTGCAGCTCCTCGCGTTCGCGAAGGGCCTGAAACAAACGTTCCTGCCGCTCCGGGGCTCCGGCCAGACTCGGAATCAGCCCCACCAGTTCCCGCAGCACGTCATCCCGGGTTTGCGCCCGGAGCTGCAAGCAAATGCGTTCCACGCTCAGCAAAGCGTGCAGTTGCAGGCCGGCGCCAGACAACCCCTGCATGGGATGCCATGCTAGCGATTCCGGCCCGGAGGAAAAGCCTCTTCCCGGCCACGGTCCCTTCCCTTCGCCGCGCCCATGGTTTTGGACCCACGGAAGGCTCGGCGGCTTTCGGGGTGTCCCCGGCGCGGGAAAGCCGCAGGGAAACGGCCTTCCCCTCGGATGGCTGACCTCGGGGCGCCAGAGGCACAAAGCGTCCATTCCCCCTCGGCAATGTCCCTGGCCGAATCTAGCCGGGGACGTCCAGGGGGCGGCGGCCTGTCCGGACCGGTCATTGTCTGAAGAAGCCCGGCGAATGGACCCGGCGGTTTTCCGACGCGACATTGCCCAGATTTTGGCTATATTGGCGTCCATATGAGCGGCAGCAATCCGGTTACCCTGACGCGCGACGTTGAGGCCGCCCTGGTGCCCGTCGGCACCAAGGTCACCCTCATGAAGGGAGAGCAGGCCTACATCACCCAGTCACTGGGTGGCAGTTACACCGTCATCGTCAACGGCAACATGTTCCGCATCGAGGGCAAGGACGCCGACGCCCTGGGGTTGCCGGTCCAGACCCAGACCGTCGCCACCGGCAAGCCCATGACCCGGGAAGAGGTCGAAAAACAGGTCTGGGAAGTGTTGAAGACCTGTTACGATCCGGAAATCCCGGTCAATATCGTCGACTTGGGCCTGGTGTACGATTGCGTGGTGACCCCCATCGAGGGCAAGCCGGATACCTACCGGGTGGACGTGAAAATGACGCTCACGGCCCCCGGCTGCGGCATGGGACCCATGATCGCGCAGGACGCCCAGAACAAGATCCTCTCCATCGAGGCCGTCGAAGAGGCCAACGTGGAAGTGGTCTGGGATCCCCCGTGGAATCAATCCATGCTCTCGGAAGCGGCCAAGTTGCAATTGGGACTGTTGTGAGCGTCTCCCCCTCTCTTCCCACGGAACCCGCCGTGGCGCGCCCGAGCGCCGCCGAGGCCTCCAGTGCGGTTGCGCCGGCCGCCCCGAAGCCGGCCGGCCCCGCGCCGGATTGGCGCCGGTTGCGCGAGGATTTTCCCATCCTGCACCAGACCGTCCACGGCAAGCCGCTGATCTACTTCGACAACGCCGCCACCAGCCAAAAACCGCGCGTGGTGATCGAAACCCTGCGCCGGTATTACGAGCGCGACAACGCCAACGTTCATCGCGGCATCCACGAACTGAGCAACCGCGCCACTCAGGCCTACGAGGCCGCCCGCGCCCGGGTGGCCCGGTTCCTCAACGCCCGCTGTCCGGAAGAAATTGTCTTCACCCGCGGCACCACCGAAGGGATCAACCTTGTGGCTCACAGCTGGGGGCTCCAGCACTTGAAGCCCGGCGACGTGATCCTGCTGACCGAGCTGGAACACCACAGCAACCTGGTGCCCTGGCAGCTGGTGGCCGAGCGAACCGGGGCCAAGCTGGCCTTTGTACCGGTCACCGGCGACGAAGGCATCGTGGACGCGCGGCGACTGGAGGAACTGCTGGCGCCCCCGGTCAAACTGTTTGCCATGGTGCACGTGTCCAATTCGCTGGGCGTGGTGAATCCCGTTGCTGATTGGTGCGCCCGCGCCCGTGCCCGCGGCATCGTCACCCTGGTGGACGGGGCCCAGAGTGCCGGTCACATGCCCGTGGACGTGCAGGCCCTGGGCTGCGACTTTTTCGTCTTCTCCGGTCACAAAACGTGCGGGCCGACCGGCATCGGCGTCCTGTATGGTCGCCAGGAGCTTCTGGAAACCCTCCCTCCCTACCAGGGCGGCGGCGAGATGATCCTGTCGGTGGAATACCACCGGACCCTCTTCAAGCCCGCGCCCCATCGGTTCGAGGCGGGCACGCCCGACATCTCCGGGCCCATCGGTCTGCACGCCGCGCTGGACTATCTGGATATGATCGGCCGGGAACGGATCTGGCAGCATGATCAGGAACTGGCCCAGTATGCCTATGACCGGCTCGCCGCCCTCGGCGGCGTCCGGCTGTTCGGACCCAAACGAAATCGGGCCGGCCTGGTGAGTTTCCTGCTCCAGGACGTCCATGCCCATGATGTGGTCACGTTGGCCGACCGGGAAGGAATTGCCCTGCGCGGCGGCCACCATTGCACCCAGCCGCTGATGCGCAAGCTCGGGGTCGAGTCCACCGCCCGCGCCAGCTTCTACTTCTACAACACGGTGGAGGAAGTCGATCGGTTCATCGAGGTCATCCAGGCCATCCAGCGCTTTTTCGCGCGATAGAATCGCTCCAATGCTGCGGACGCATGCAGCACCCGGAATTGCAGCTTGTTCCTCCCCGATGTGGTCCACACATGCCCGTGCTGGCGCAAACCCTCGGGAGCCGGCCCACGCGTCTTTTGATATTTGGCATAAGGAATGCTCTTGTTGAAAGCGGATGGCGGTTGAGTAGGGTTGAATCGGGACTGATGCGTGCGGTCGGGCCCCACGCAGGCCGACAGCCCCGGCTGCCGCAACGGCGACAAGGCAACGACTTATGCGGGTCATCCAGCCCTGCTGCCGCGCGCGCCTGACGGCGGACGATCTGGCCTTTGTCCAGACCGTCCTCGCCGCCGACGAGGCGCAGCGCACCAAATTGAGCGAGTTGCTCGCAGACGAAGAGGCCCGGGACATGGTGCTGGACCATCCGGCCCTGTTGCGGGCCCTGCTCGAAGCCCCCCGTTGTCTGCCCGTCTCGGCCCGCCTCTACTTCTACGTGCTCGTCCGCCATGTCCTCCGGCGCCTGGGACTCGAAGACCGATTGGTGGCCGATTACGTCGCCGAACTCCTGACCGAGTTCGCCCGGACCGAACGGTGGCGCAAGCCTCTGCCCGACCGGGACCTCGGCGTGGACTACCTTTACGAGCTGCTGGCCGCCTTGCGCGAAGTGGATGACACCACCGCCTTCCTGCTGCGCACCCACCTGGCCAATCACACCCTCTTCCTGTCGGGCCTGTTCGCCTCTCACTTGGAATATCGGGTGCAGCGGCGCGGCGCCCCCGGCCTGCGCTACTATGAGGAGGTGGGCCGCGCCAGTTACCGCGCAGCCCGGGACCATCGCCTCGCCCATCAGTACGGACTGAGCGGGGTCTTCGACACCCTGGCTGAGCAGTTCACGGTCGCGCGCCAGGCCCTGAGTGACCTTTCCGACCGGTTGCTCAGTCTGGAAGGATTCGATCGCAGCCTCGAACAGGCCCTGCGAACCTTCGCCACCGAAGAGTCACAGTCGGCCAATTGAGGTCGGTGGCCGCCCCGTGCCCCTGCTCCGCAGCGGTCCGACTCCTGCAGGCGGGGGCCAAACACCGTCTCTTCCCAACCCGTCGGCTGCCGCGTTCCGCCCCCTTCGCACCGAACTCCACCACGCTCCCGACCTTCTTGATTCCGGATCGAGCCCGGGTGCAGAGTGAGCCTCATGAAAGCCTCAGTGTGCCTCTGGATCTGGCTCGCCGTGGTCGCCGCCCGGGCTGTCGATCCTCCGTCCCGACCGGTGCTCCCCAATCAAGACCGTATCCGACCCTACGCCGCCAACCCGCGCTACTGGCAGTATCAGGGCCGGCCCATCCTGCTCCTGGGAGGTTCCAAGGACGACAACCTCTTCCAAATCCCCGATCTGCAACCGCACTTGGACGAAATCCGTTCCGCGGGCGGCAATTACATCCGAAACACGATGAGCGACCGACCCGACGGAGGATTCGAAGTCTATCCCTTCCATCGCCGCCCCGACGGGAAATACGACCTCGAACACTGGAATCCCGAGTACTGGAATCGCCTAGCCCGAATGCTCCAATGGACCTGGGAACGCAACATCATCGTTCAGATCGAGGTCTGGGACCGATTCGACTACGCCCGCCGCAACTGGGAACTCCATCCCTACAACCCGCGCAACAACGTCAACTACACGACCGCAGAATCCGGCCTGGCGGAAGAGTACCCGGACCATCCCGGCGCCAACCGGCAGCCCTTCTTCTTCACCACCCCGGACCAGCGCAACAATCAAGTCGTCTTCCGCTACCAAAAACGTTTCCTGGACGAGCTGCTCCGCCACACCTTGCCCTGGCCGCATGTGCTTTACTGCATCGACAACGAAACCTCCGGCGATCCCGCCTGGAGCGCCTTCTGGGCCCGTTACATCCGTGAGCAGGCTCGCGGCGCCGGCGTGGACGTCTTCATCACCGAAATGTGGGACGACTGGGACATCCGCAGCCCCATGCACCGAAACACATTCGACCACCCCGAACTCTACGATTTCGCCGATGTTTCCCAAAACAACCATCAAAAAGGCCAGACGCACTGGGACCACTTCCAGTGGGTTCGCCATTACCTGGGCTCCAAACCGCGTCCCATCAACACCGTGAAAACCTACGGAGCCGACACCGGTCGGTACGGCAACACGCGCGACGGGCTGGAACGATGGTGGCGACACCTCATCGGGGGCGCGGCCGCCGTGCGTTTTCATCGTCCCGATTCCGGCCTGGGCCTCGGCCCCGAAGCCAAAGCTGCCCTCCTCGCCGCCCGCAAGCTGGCCTCCCTCTGCCGGTTCTGGGAGCTGGAGCCAACCCTCCAGCTTCTGCGCCAACGCGAGCCCAATGAAGCGTACCTGGCGGCCCGCCCAGGCAGCGTTTACGCCCTGTATTTCCCCGACGGCGGCGCAGTCGAACTGGACCTCCGGGGGCACGACGGCCCGTTCACCCTGCACTGGATCAGCATCGCCACCGGCGACTGGGGCCCGCGCCACTCTCTTCATGGCGGCGACTGGGTGCCCATACAAACGCCGGGGCCGGGCCACTGGGCTGCCTGCTTGGCCCGTCAACCGTGACGACGTCCCGCCCTGGCTCAGCCCGGGCCGGCCCCTTGCCTGGACCTCGGATCTTTCCCGATTCGGTTCGGCGAAACTTCTCGGGCTGCCGCCCGATCGGTTTCAACGACGCCATCTCCCCGAGCCGCGTTCCTTGCGCCCCGCCACCCTCGCGTTGCGGGCCCGTTCACTTTCGCCCCGCCAGGCGGACGTTGGGGCCCCGCCTCCACCCAGAGCTGCATCGCGGTCCGCTTGACACCGTCCAGCCGGGATTCCTAGGGTGCCGTCGGTCGGGTGCAAGCTCATGAACAGCATCGGTACAGCTCAAATCGGCGACGGCTACGTGACCCTGGTGGTGTTCCTGATCGCGGCCCTCTTGTTCGCCCTGGTGCCCCTGGGGCTGGCCCGTCTCTGGGCGTGGCGCTTCGCCCCGCCCAAGCCGGGCCCGGTCAAAAACGGTCTCTACGAATGCGGCCTCGAATCCCATGGGGACGCTTGGCGCCCGTTCAAGAGTTCCTACTATCTCTATGCCATCGTGTTTTTGGTGTTCGATGTGGAGATCGTGTTTTTGCTCCCCTTTGCCGTGGCCTTTGGAGGTCTTCCCCTGGGCGCGGTGCTGGCCATGATGCTGTTTTTGCTGCTCGTGGTGGAGGGCCTGGTTTGGGCGTGGAGCAAAGGGGTGCTTCGATGGGCTTGAACCCTTGCGGCGTCCACCTTGGCCGGCGCCGTCGGGCCGGTGCCTTTCCGAGTTCGGTTTGAGTCACCGCGCCTTTGCGACTACGTTGAGCCTGCCATGGATCCGGGACTGCGCAGCGAACTCCAACGGCACGGCATCTTCGTGACGACCCTGGAGCAGCTCTACAACTGGGGTCGAAGCAACTCACTTTGGCCGCTGGGATTCGGCCTGGCCTGCTGCGCCATCGAAATGATCGCGGCCTCCATGGCACGATACGATCTCGCTCGATTCGGCGCCGAGGTGTTCCGACCCTCGCCGCGTCAGGCGGATCTCATGATCGTGGCCGGCACGGTCACCAAAAAAATGGCACCCCAGGTGGTCCGCCTCTACAACCAAATGGCCGAACCCAAATACGTCATCGCCATGGGCGCCTGCGCCATCTCCGGCGGTCCGTTCAAGCAGGGCTACAACGTCCTCAAGGGCATCGACCGCTACATCCCCGTGGACGTCCACATCCCCGGCTGCCCGCCGCGCCCGGAAGCCCTCATCCACGCCCTGATGACCCTCCAGCAACGGATCGCCGAAGAATCCCTGACCGGACCGGATCGCCCCCGCCATTTGCGCCCCGACCAACCGGGCGAGTATCCCGTGCCCGAATTCGGGCCGCACGATCTCGTTCCCCCCAAGAACCCGGAGATTTGGCATCCCCCGGCCATTCGCCGACCCGCCTGAACCCAATGGAACCTCTGGAGTCCATCCGCGACCGCATCCTGGCCGCCGTGCCCGCGGCCCGCGTCGAAATCGTTCCCAACCCGTCCCCCTCGGGTCAGCATTCGTTGCTCGTGGACCCTGAGCACGCGCTGGCCGTGGCCCGCTTCTTGCGCGACGACCCGGCCCTGCGTTTCGATTACTGCTCCAACGTGACCGGAGTGGATTGGCTGGACAAAGAAATCACGGAAAAGGTCCGCGTCCGCCTCCGGATCGAAGGCGAGGAACGCGAGGTCGAGGAAACCCGCAAACACATCCGGCCCGGCTACCTCGAGGTGGTTTACCACCTCTACTCCATGACCCTCCGTCACGGCCCCCTGGTCTTGCGCATGCGGACAGGCAACCGAACCGATCAGGTCCGACTGCCGTCCCTGACCCCCGTCTGGCGCAGTTGTGAGTTTCAAGAACGTGAAGTCTACGACCTCTTCGGCGTCATTTTCGAAGGCCATCCCGACCTGCGCCGAATCCTGATGTGGGACGGCTTCCAGGATTACCCCATGCGCAAGGACTACGTCGAACCGGATGATTACGAATACGAGCCCACCCCGCACGGCATCGTCGCAGAAAAGGCTCGACGCCACCAAATCCTCGTTGAACCGAAGACACCTCCGGGCTCTGCGGCCCCGCCGGGTTCCACCACTGGCTGAGCTCCGGCCTTCTACAACGCCGGCCGGGTGCACCTCCGCTCGCGGACGCGGGAAGCGGTCTTTTGTTTGGCCAATCCTCCGGCACTGGTGGCCCCTGCCTCGCCAGCCGCGTGACTGCAACCGGTTCCGGTGCGTGGACCGCATCCAGCGCGGAAGTCGGCACCTGACCGCGGACGGGACTGCTCGACCAGGCGGCCCTGACGCTCCAAGAGGCGTCCATTGACCGCGGAAGCGGGCAAATTAAGCCCCTCCGCGGCAAGGCTGTACTTGGCTCGATCAAGCCCACGTTCCCCGAACCCTCCGTGGAATCCCTCCGCCCGGCCTGTGGACGGCTCCGCGCCGGCCCACTGCTTGCATCGCGCCCCGGTCCGCGGCATACGTGTGGGGGAAAACGGCACATGCAAACGGTCATCGCCAACGGCAAACCGATCGAGGCCCAACTGCCCTGTTCCCTCGAGGAATTCCTGCGGGCGCAGGGTTTGCCCCCGCGAAGCGTGGTCGTCGAACACAACGGCGAGGCCGTTCCGCCCAGCGAATTCCCGCGCCGTCAGGTGCAGGCAGGAGACCGGCTGGAAATCGTTCGCATCGTTGCCGGAGGTTGAAGCCCGCCCGGCCGGCGCGCGACTCCTGCGGCCGGGAGCCGGCCGTTCCCGTCCACTCCCTCGGGCCGGCACCCCCGGGTTGGGTCAGGTCCCTGCGGGCACACCCCGGCAAAAGGCTGGAGCTCGCAAAACGTACCCGCAGCCCACCGCTTTGCCGCCGCCATTCCGGGAACCCTGTTTTGCGAACGACGTCTGGAGGTTTCGGCCCCAGTTTGCCCGGCGCCCCAAAACAGAACCTCGCGCAGCCTCTCGAGCCGCGCGAGGTTCATTCGAAAGCCAAAAGTTTTATGGTGCGCATGGCAGGACTCGAACCTGCACGGATTGCTCCACTACCACCTCAAAGTAGCGCGTCTGCCAATTCCGCCACATGCGCACCCTTGCGCCTTTATTTAACCACGCCCCCGCCCCTCGCGCAAGGCATCCGTTGCCTGGGCCAAGCGCCTGCAAAGGTCCACAGGCCAGGGAGCCCACGAACCTGTCTCAGCCGATCCACGAGGAGGCGGGCCAATGTCCGACACTAGGATGGGACGGACATGCCATCCGGCGCCGGGCCCCTCCGGTCGCCGCAGCCTCGCCTTCCGATTTGCGCGGCAGACCATGCCGGAATCTCCACCTGCGCACCAAGAGCTCGCCTTCCGGCCGAACAATATCGGATGGACCCCAGGTGCAAACGGGATCCTCTCCGCCCGGCTGGCCGTTGCCCGGACTTCACAACCGCGGATGAGACGGGTACAAAACCAGCAGTTCTATGCCACACGATATCATCGACAACCGGGAATCCCACCTGGCTGATGCGGTCCGACCCCTTTTGGACCAGTCCGAACGTGCCCATTTCGCCGTCGGTTACTTCTTCCTCAGCGGTTTCAAAGCCATCGCCAGCGAGTTGGAGAACATTCAAGAGCTGCGCCTGTTGATCGGGAACACCTCCGGTCGTTACACCATCGAACAATTGGCGGAGGCACACAGCTCCGTGCAATCCCTTCAACAACAGCAACGAGCCGCTGTCTTTCTGAGCCCCCAGCAACGTGCCCAGCGCCTGGCCGCCGCGGAACGCCTCCTGCGCGAGAGGCTGGAAAGACTCGACCAAACGGACGCAGATCAAGCCCTGGTCCGCCAGTTGGCGCGGATGGTTCGGGAAAGCCGCCTCAAGGTCCGCGTCTATACGCGTGGCCGGCTCCACGCCAAGGCCTACATCTTCGATTACCCGGCCGGTCGGTTCGAACGGGGGATCGCCATCGTCGGGAGCTCGAACCTCTCGCTGGCCGGTCTGCACGACAACACCGAGCTGAACGTTGTCGTGCACGGCAATGCCAATCACGAGCAGCTCTGCCGGTGGTTTGACCGACTCTGGGACGAAGCCGAGCCCTTTGAGCAGCGCCTGATGCGCCAATTGGAGGCGTCCTGGGCCCTGAACGACTCTGTCACTCCCTACGAACTTTATCTAAAGGTGCTCTACCACCTGACCAAAGACCGGCTGGAAGAACCCGATGTGGTCCTGCCGTTGGATTTCCCGCCCCTGGCAGATTTCCAATGGGCCGCGGTCAAGAGCGCCCTGCGCGTGCTCAAGCTCCGCAACGGCGTGTTCATCAGCGACGTCGTCGGCCTGGGCAAAACATTCATCGCCGCCGCCATCCTCAAATGGCTGAAGATGCGCGACCGTCAACGCGCACTCATCATCTGCCCGGCACACCTGGTGGACATGTGGCGGGAGCGATTCGTGGACCGATACGACCTTGGGGCCGAGGTCCTCAGCCTGGGCATGCTCAGCCAGCCGGATTTTGACTGGTCCGCCGAGCGCTTCCAAAACAAGGACCTCGTCCTGCTCGACGAATCGCACAACCTCCGCCACAGCGACACCCTCCGCTACGAACGGCTCTTCCAACTCGTCCGCGGCCTGGGTCTGCCCATGATTCTGCTGACCGCCACTCCCCGCAACAGCCGCGCCCGCGACATCCTGAACCAAATCCGACTCTTCACGCCCGACGACCGCATCGACCTCGGGGTCGAGCCCCGCTCGCTGACTCAGTACTTCAAACTGGTCGAGGAGGGGCAGCGTGCCTTGCCACCGCTGCTGCAGCACTTCCTCATTCGCCGTACACGCAAACACATCCGCGAACACTGGCCGGATGCCAAAATTGATGGAAGACCGGTCCGCTTCCCCGACCGCGTGCTCAAGACCATCGACTACAGCATCGAAAAAACCTATGGCGGCTTTTACAAACGCCTGCGGGACCTCATCGAGCCCCCCGATCCGACGCGTGGCAAACACGAGGGCCTGACCTACGCCCGCTACGCCTTGCACCACTACGTGCTCCCGGAAAAGCAGCGTCTGAATCCCTACAAGGATCTGGCCCGCGCCGGCAAACGCCTCCGCGGGTTGATGCGCACCTTGCTCTTCAAGCGGCTCGAATCCAGTGTCGAGGCCTTCCGCCAGACCCTGGCCGGCCTCATCGAGCGGCACGAGATCTTCCTCCGCGGGCTCGACAACGGTTTCCTGATCGCCGGCGAAGAGGTCGAAGACCTCCTCAAGGGCATCGAACCCGGCGACGCCGAACGCGACGACCTGCTGGCCGAGCTGGAAAAGCTCAGTGAAAAGTACGACCTCCGCGACTTCCGAATCGAGGATCTCCGCCGCGACGTGGAAGCCGACCTCGCCACGCTCCGGGAAATGGCCAGACACGTCGACCCCATCACCCCGGAACACGACGCCAAACTGCAGCGACTGCTCCAGTGGCTCGGAGAAGAGCCGTTGCTGCGCACTCACAAACTGTTGATCTTCACCCAGTACATCGACACAGCCCGCTACCTCACAAAGCAATTGCGCGAGGCCGGCCTCCGGCCTCCGGAGACGATCGAACATGCCGACAGCACCCGCGCCGACCTGCAAACCCTCGTCAACCGCTTCGCTCCCATCGCCAACGAGGTCAAGGCGCCCGTCAAGAATCCCATCCACATTCTCGTGGCCACCGATGTGCTGAGTGAAGGACTCAACCTCCAGGATGCGGCCCTCATCCTCAATTACGATCTCCACTTCAACCCCGTGCGGCTCATCCAACGGTTCGGCCGGATCGACCGCATCAACTCCCCCCACAAAGAGATCTACGCCTTCAACTTCCTGCCCGAACTGGAGCTCGAAAAGCACCTGCACCTGCGTGAGATCCTCCGCGCCCGCATCGACGAAATCCACCGCACCATCGGCGAAGACGCCGCCATCCTCGAACCCGACGAGCAACTGAACCCCGAGGCCATGTATGCCATCTACGAGGGCGACGGCAAAAAGCTCGAGGCCATCGAAGACGAACTGGAGAACGCCGTGGACCTGGAGGTTCAGGACGCCGAGGACCTCATGCGCCGCATCCAGCGCCAGCAGCCCGAGCTTTTCAACCGCATCGTCGCGCTCCCCAACGCCATCCGCTCCGCCAAACGCCGGACCGCACCTCCCCGGGACCCAACCCGTTGCCCGGCCCTCTTCTTCTACGGTCAGGCCGGCGATTTCCAACGCCTCTGGCTGGCGGACGCCCACGGCAACATCCTCACCCAGGACAACCACTCCGCACTCACCGCCATTGCCTGCCCACCCGACGAGCCGCGTCAGGCACTTCCGCCCGATTACAACGCCCTGGTCTCGAAACTCAAGGCCCGGTTCGAGCAGGAATACCAGGAATACCTGGCCGCCGGAGGCACGCCCCAACGACTCTCCCCTGCACAACGCTGGGCACTGGAGGTCATCCGCGACGCCTACCAGAGGGCGACCGGCCTCCCGAGCGCGCGCTCCGACCCACGGCTCAGCCCGGACCGGCTGGAAAGCCTGCGCCGGCTCTGGAGCGTGACCCCGCTGGATGGCAGGGCTGAGTTCGCACTGCGCGGGCTGCGCCAGCAAAAGCTCACGCCGGAAGAAACCCTGGAGCGACTCAAGACCCTCGCCTTCGAGCACAAACTCGATGCGCTGGCCGCGCAACGAACCGAAACGGCCGAAATACCCACCGAACCGATCATCATCTGCACCGAGGCACTGGTATGAGCCGCCCTTGGTAAAATTGACCCAACCATCGTTTTACCATACGGTTCGCTGTATGAAAAACCACGCTTTCAGCAAAACGGCAGGTGTCCGTGCCCAAGGAATTGTGTGACCAACTGAACCTGCAGCCGGGCACCCGGATCGTCTGGGAAATCCAGGAGGGCAAACTCATCGGATATCCCCTGCCCCGCGAAGGCTGGCGTGCACTGGTTGGCAAACGCAAGCGCGGGCCGAATCTGACGGCCCAACTGCTGGCACAAGGAAGACGCGACCGTGCCCATGAAGACCGCAAGCTGGCTCGATAGCAGCGCCCTGCTGACCCTCCTGCAGGATGAACCGGGAACCGACACGGTCACCGCCCTGCTCGAAGCCGCGGAAAAAGGCAGCGCCACGCTCCTCCTCTCCACCGTCAGCCTCACCGAAATCGTCTCGGTCCTGGCCAGGACCTTCGGCGAAAAAGCCGCCCGCGACGACCTGCGCCTGATCCGGGAGATGCCGATTGACATTCGTTCCCCCACTCAAGACGACTGCATCGCCGCTGGTTGGTTACGCACCCAATTCAAGCTTTCCACCGCCGATGCCATCACCGCCGCCCAGGCCCGGGCGGCGGGGGCCGAACTTGTCCACAAAGATCCTGCACTGGAAGCGGTTCCCGAACTCAAACAGCGCAAGCTGCCCCATATACCGACCAAAGGTTGACCATGCCCGCGTCCCAGCAAACGCCCGACCCTGCCGCGCAACAGCGCGTGTTCAACCGCCTGAATGCTCCCATTCGCACGCGAGACGATTTGTTGCATCTGTTCGTCACCGACCTTGGGTTCACGCACATCGAGCAGCCCATCCCGGTCCGGGAAGACACCTTCGGCCGCGGTCAGGTTCTGGAGTTCGCCCGACAATGCCGACCGCTCCGCCTGGCCGGCCACAACGGACTCGAAATTCTGTACGCGGAACTCGATGGTGACCGACTCGACTACACCCGCCAACGCGTCCTGGCCACGCAGCTGTTGAGAACATTTCCGGACGCACTCTTTGTCTTTGCCCGCAAGGCCACCCTCGGCCAGCCCGAGGGCGCGGAAGTGCACCTCGTCAACGTCAAGGGCACGGACAAAAAGATTTTCCGCAGGTTCAAGCTCGGTCCCGGCCAGAAGTACCGTACCGCCTCTGAACGCCTGGCCCTGTTGGACCTGACGAACGAGCCGGACCTGAGCCTCTTGGAGTTGCGCCACCGCCTCGATGACGCCTTCGATGTCGAAGCCGTCACCGAGGAGTTCTTCAAACATTACAAACGTGTCTTTGCCGACCTGCAGGACCGCCTGACGCGTACATCACGTGACAAGGTCTGGGCACATGATTACGCCCTGCAGCTGCTCAACCGCCTGATGTTCCTTTACTTCATCCAGCGCAAACGCTGGCTGGGCGACGACCCGAACTTCATCACCAGGTTTTGGCGTACCTACAAAACCTCCGGCCAACCCAAGAATACGTTCTTCGAGCAGTGGCTTTCGGTCCTGTTCTTCGAGGCGTTCAACAACAAGTTCCAGGCAGGCAGACAGGACCGCAAACATTTCCCGGACGACATCCGCAAGGCTCTCGCCCAAGCGCCGTTCCTGAACGGCGGCCTGTTCGCACCCAACCAACTCGATGACGCCTACGACCCGAAACTGCCTGACGAGTTCTTCGAAATGCTCTTCGACCGCTTCGAGGGCACAAGCCCCGGCTTCCTCGAACGCTACAACTTCACCATCACCGAATCCACACCACTGGATGTCGAGGTTGCCGTTGACCCCGAAATGATCGGCAAGGTCTATGAAAGCCTCGTCAACATCACCTTCGAGGGCCTCACCGAGGAGGACCTGCGCGGCTCAGCCGGCATCTTCTACACACCGCGCGTCGAAATTGACCTGATGTGCCGGCTCAGTCTTGTGGATTGCCTCGCCAACCACATCGGCGCGGACAAAAGACCGCTCTTGTACGACGCCGTCTTCGCCTACGACCCCGCCGACAAAGAATCCGCCGACGCTGCCCTCACCGCCCAAAACTTGTGGCCGGAGCTTAACCGCCTGTTGCACCAAATCACCGTCTGCGACCCCGCCTGTGGCAGTGGCTCGTTCCTTGTGGGCATGTTGCTTGTGCTCGACGATCTCCAAGCGCGCGCCAACGCACAACTCGGCATCGAAGAAACGCCTTACGAACGACGACGCCGCATCATCGGTGAACAACTCTACGGCGTGGATGTCATGGACTGGGCCGTCCATGTGGCTGAACTACGTCTCTGGCTGCAACTGGTGGTCGAAACCGAACTCGAACCGGCCGAACTCAAGTTCCGCCCGCTGCTGCCCAATCTCTCTTTCAAAGTCCGCTGTGGCGACAGCCTCGTGCAGGAAATCGGCGGCATCAACTTCGGCCTCCACCGCACGCACCTCGAGATCCCGGCCCCGCTCAAAGGCCGCATCACACTGCTCAAAGGCAAAAAACTCCGCTTCTACCAGGGCGAACCCGGCCTGCGCGAAGCCGACCTCAAGGCCGAGGAACTCGCCATCTTCCGCGACATGCTTGACCAAAAACGCATCGCCCTGCAGAAGGAGATTGCCGCGCTCACACGCCAGATCGAACGCGCGCCCGAACAAATCGAAATGTCATGCATCGCTCCCACCGCCGCCCGACAGGAGCGCCTAAAACTCGAAACCACCTGGCGCGCCGAACGCGACGAGAAAAAGGCCGAATTGCGCCGCATCGAACAAGCCCTCAACGCCCTCCGCCAGACCAAGACCACCCCATTCGTCTGGGACATCGCCTTCGTCGAAATATTTGAGGGCGATACCGGCGGGTTCGATATCGTCATCGGCAATCCGCCCTATGTGCGGCAGGAAATGATCGCACCACCCACACTCGACCCCGCCGACTTCGGCGGCGAAACCTCCGACCGCTGGAAAGAGCAAAAGAAGGCCTACAAGGCCAAGCTCCAGGAATCCGTCGCCGCTGCATGGCCGAAATTCTTCCGCTACAAACCCGGCAGCGACACCTACCGCAAACCCGACGGCAAAAGCGACCTGTACATCTACTTCTACTTCCACGGCCTGTCGCTGCTGAACCCGCGCGGCAGTTTTTGCTTCATCACCTCCAATAGCTGGCTCGACGTTGGCTACGGCGCAGACCTGCAGGAGTTCCTCCTCCGCCACAGCCACGTCAGATTCATCCTCGACAACGAAAAGAAACGGTCCTTCAAACAAGCCGACGTCAACACCATCATCGCCCTGCTCGCTCCGCCCGACGACAAGCGCGAGACCAGCCTCGACAAGACCGCCCGCTTCGTCATGTTCAAAGCACCGTTCGAAGGCGTCCTCGACGCCGATACCTTCAAAACGCTCGAAACCGTTACCGAACGGCAGAGCACCGACCGCTGGCGCATCTGCGTCCGCCCGCAACGCGAGCTGCTCGAAGAAGCCTTGGTGCGCGACGAAGACGAAGAGGGCGACACCGTCGGCAAGATCAAGACTATCCACATCAAAACCGCCCGTTACGAAGCCAACAAATGGGGCGGCAAATACCTCCGCGCACCGGAGATCTTCTTCACCATCCTCGAAAAGGGCAAAGGCAAACTCGTCCGCCTCGGCGACATCGCCGAAGTGCGACCGGGGTGCTATTCGGGGATCAACGATTTCTTTTACCTAGACCGCCAATATGCGAAGCATTTGGGAATTGAAAGCCAGTTTCTCAAGCCGATCATTCGTAGCCCCAGCGACGCAACGTCACCGCTAGTCTCTTCGGCAGACCTAGATACTGTAGTCTTTTCCTGTGACTTGAGTAGTCAAGAATTGAAGCCCTTCAAGGGCGCTCGCAGTTACATTGATTGGGGAAGCCGTCAAGTCACGCGCGCCCGGCAGAAGACCGCGGCAGGGATTCCTTGGCCCAAAACGGAGACGGTGAGGCGAAGGACGCCCGGCTGGTGGGCGATTCCAAAAGACAATCTTGAGCCGACGCGCAACTTTCTGCTGTATGTGCACAATGAACGATTCATCGCACCGTTAGCAGATAAACCCGTGGCCAGCGACCGCTGCTTTCATAGGATTTTCCTGCAAGACCATCGTCGCGAGAATATTGTCGCAGCGTTACTCAATTCCACGCTGACGTGGCTAATGATTTGCATCCACGGACGGTGGGGGTTGGGGCAGGGCGCGATGAAGTTCGAGACCTCAGACGCGAGAAGGCTTGTCATGTTGAACCCGTCCGTTGTGCCTTCGGACATTGCCTCAAGGCTGGTCGCCCGCTTCGAGGCGTTGGGTCGTCGAGTTATTGGAGTGGTAGACGACGAAGTGCAGCAACCCGACCGTCGGGCGTTGGACGATGTGGTGTTTGAGGTGTTGGGGTTGACGCCTGGCGAGCGCGAGGCCGTGTAGGAAGCCGTCGTCAACCTCGTCCGCGCCCGCCTCGAAAAAGCAAGAAGTGTGTGAACTCGTAAGGGAATATGGCATACGAAGTTGATTTTCTGCCCGTTGGCGAAGGTGAAAGGTGTGGCGATGCCATCGCACTACGCTTCGGCAATCTTGCCGGCAGCCGCGATCAGCAACAGGTCTGGGTCATCGACGGCGGAACGAAAGAATCCGGCCAAGCACTTGTTGGCCATATCAAGAAATACTACGGGACGGATCGTGTTGATGTGGTGGTCTGCACGCATCCGGACTCGGATCATGCCTCAGGCCTTTCCGTCGTGCTTGAACAAATGAGCAAAGTTGGCGTTCTCCTGATGCACCAGCCCTGGAATCATGCGGAGGACATTCACCACCTGTTTGACGATGAGCGCGTCACTCGATCACGGATCGAGGAACGGGTTTGGCGAGCGCTTCAAGACGTCCGCGAACTAGAGAAGATTGCCACAAGGAAAGGCATCCCGATTCGGGAGCCTTTCTCGGATGATTGCAAGTTTGTGTTGAGTCCCAGCAAAGCTTTCTACGAGCAACAGTTGGCAAATTTCCGTTGCATGCCCGAAGTCGCCAAGAAGACCCAAATGCAGCGATTGATCGAGGCGTTGTTTGCCAAGGCAAAGGAGGCGGCAAGAGCCGCTGAGACGTGGTTCAAGGAGACTCTGGCCGACCCGGAGCCGGACGCCACCAGCGCTGAAAATAACTCATCCGTAGTTCTTTTGCTTGAGCTTGATGGGGAGCGATTCCTGTTCACAGCCGATGCAGGTGTGCCTGCATTGACTGAGGCAGCAAACCGTGCGGACGCGCTTGGAATTGACCTGAAAAACGTCCGGTTCATCCAGGTGCCGCATCATGGCAGCAAACGCAACGTTGGTCCGACCATCCTTAATCGGATTGTCGGCCCAATCAAACAGACCGAATCCTACGACAAAGCAGCATATGTTTCGGCCTCCAAAGACGGTCAGCCAAAACATCCGGCCAAGAAGGTTGTCAACGCGTTCAAGCGGCGCGGTGCACAAGTTTACGCAACCCAAGGAGGACGCTTTGGCATCACAGCAGCGACGCGCCGCAACGGCAGGGATGGAGCAATGCAACCCCGTTGCCTTTTTACGAGGAGGTTGACGAGTAAACCATGATCGCGCGTTTCGACCTATACGATTTCGTGGCCAACCTAATTCCCGGGCTGGTGTTCCTCTGGTGCGTCCAAATACTGGCCGGTTTGTTCGGCTGGACGCCGCCGCTGGATTTCACCGGCGGGCTGGCGGAAACCTCCATCCTCATTGCGCTGGGCTACATCACAGGGCTGTTGCTCCAGGGCGTAAGCCAGAGCGTTGTCGAAAAGTACGTCCTGAAACCGCTCTGGGGCGGTTTCCCTTCCGACCGCTGGCTGCTGCCCGATGACGATCATTTCTCATCTGACTACAAGGCGCGCTTGCTGAAGCTGATTCATGAACGTTTCCAAGTCGCTACCGAACCCGAGCTACCGCCCAATTGCCCGCCCGACCGCGCGCTCCAGTTGCGCCTGAAAAAGAACCGCGAGTTGTTTTTCCTGTGCTACAACCTGGTTGGACAAACCAGCCAACGTCCGCTCTCGTTCACTGCTCAGTACGGGCTTTTCAGGGGTCTGCTGACCATGTTCGCTCTCCTTACCTTGTGTTCAATAGTGGGGATTCTTTGCGCACTGAGCGTTCATGCCGAGCGTGCAACCAGTTTTGGAATTTGCGCGGCGCTGTTTGCTGCTGCTGCAGCGATTTCTTATGTCCGTTGCCGTAAACGCAGCGAAGACTTCGCACAATCCGTCTTCGACCTTTTCATGGCCGCCGCATGTGGTGGCCGCGCTGGAGAAGATCATTGTGAGGCAAGAACCAAGGCCTGTCAGAAAAACGAGGCATGAACGAACAAGTGTAGTTGGTAGAGGCTATGGAAATCGGGATCGAAGGCCATCGAGGAAACCACGAAGCGATAAGCGGATAGTTAGTTGCGGCATGACAAACCGATTTTTCGATGAAAGCAAGGAGCAGTCCTTGGTCAAATCGGCCATTGTGTCGAAGTATTTTTGGGCTTGGGCGAAAGTCATCATGCCTCGGGTCAAGAACACCGTGAGGAGAATCGCGTATATCGATCTGTTCGCCGGACCGGGCCGATACAAAGATGGTACGAAATCAACGCCGCTCCTCGTCTTGGAAAAGGCAATCAACGATCCAGACATGTGCGAAATGTTGGTTACCGTGTTCAACGACAAGGACGAAGACAATTCGCGGTCCTTGAAGCAAGCGATCAATGACTTGCCGGGGATCGAGCGTCTGGAACACAAGCCAAAGGTGATGAACCAAGAGGTAGGCGCGGAACTGGTGAAGGTGTTCCAGCAGTTGCGGCTTGTCCCAACGTTATTCTTCGTTGATCCGTGGGGCTACAAAGGTCTGTCGCTGCAACTGGTGAATGCAGTCGTAAAGGATTGGGGATGCGAGTGTATCTTCTTTTTCAACTACAACCGCATCAACATGGGGCTTAATAATCCATTGGTCGAAGAGCACATGAACGCCTTGTTTGAGAAGGCGCGGGCGGATGCGTTACGGTCCGAACTTCAAAACATGTCTTCGGCAGACCGCGAATTGACCATCGTCGAGAAGCTTTGCGAGGCGCTGAAGCCGGCACGCGACCGGTACGTGTTGCCGTTTCGGTTCAAGGATGATCGTGGTAGTCGGACAAGTCATCACCTGATTTTTGTTTCGAAAAGCTTTCGCGGCTACGATATCATGAAGAACGTGATGGCTGGCGAAAGCTCCAGAAAAGAGCAGGGCGTGGCATCATTTGAATACAGCCCTTCCGATAAACGGTATCCGTTGCTCTTCGAGATGAGTCGTCCACTCGAAGACTTGGAGGGAATGCTGCTGCGGGACTTTGCGGGACAGACAATCCAATTCGACCGGCTATACAGGACGCACAGCGTTGGCAAACCGTACATCGAAAGCAACTATAAACAGGTCCTGAAAAAACTGGAAGAATCGGGTACAATCACTGTCAGTAAGCCCGGCCAGAAACGGCGCAAGGGGACATTTGCTGGCGACGTGATCATCACGTTTCCGCCACGAGGAGGTTGAGATGTCGTTAAACTCATCGATCGAATGGACGGAGGCGACGTGGAACCCGGTGACGGGCTGCTCGAAGGTCAGCGCGGGCTGCAAGAACTGTTACGCCGAGCGGCTGGCCCTGCGGCTGCAAAGGATGGGCAATGCCCGCTATCGGAACGGGTTCAATGTCACGCTTCATCCCGACCTGATCGACCTGCCCAAACGATGGCGGGAGCCGCGGCTGATTTTCGTCAACTCGATGAGCGACCTCTTTCATGAGGCGGTCCCGCTCGAGTTCATCCGACGTGTGTTTGCCACCATGCGGGCCTGTCCCCAGCACACATTCCAGGTTTTGACCAAGCGCAGCGCTCGCTTGCGGAAACTGGCCGGGCAATTGGACTGGCCGCCCAACGTGTGGATGGGGGTCAGCGTAGAAGACGCCCGCGTGCTTCATCGCGTGGCCGATTTGCGCACCGTGCCGGCGGCGGTGAGGTTCTTGTCGTGCGAGCCTCTGATCGGTCCGCTGGACGATCTGCCGCTGGAGGGTATCCATTGGGTGATCGTCGGCGGAGAGTCGGGCCCGGGGGCGCGCCCCATGAAAATCGAATGGGTTCGTTCGATCCTGCGGCAGTGCCGGAAGGCAAACGTCCCGTTCTTCTTCAAGCAGTGGGGCGGGGTCCGCAAAAACTTAACCGGGCGCCTGCTGGAGGGACGCACGTACGACGAAATGCCGCAGTGGGCGATACACGGCAGCAGGGAGGAGCCGGTCGGGCAGTGGACACATCCAGACCGCCAGGGTATCCTGTGGCACCTGGCCTGAGGGGGCGATGGGTGCTTCCATTCCAGCCAACGTGACTCCCGCCGTGCTCGAGTGGGCCCGGCGCGAGGCCGGGTATGAGGATCCGCAGCCCGTGGCAAAACGGCTGGGTGTCCGTCCGGAACGGCTTCTGGCATGGGAACGCGGCGAGTCAAAACCGACGCTGCGGCAGGCACAGACCCTGGCCAGGATTTATCACCGGGCACTGGCGGTGTTCTTTCTTCCCGAAAAGCCCTCATCGCCGCCGCTGGCCGCGCAGTATCGTCGGTTGCCCGGAATCCAACCCGGCAAGGAATCGCCCGAGCTGCGCGTGGCCATCCGGGTCATGTGCCAGCGACGTGAAGCCGCCATTCAATTGAGCGAAGAGTTGGGGTATTCTCTGCCCGAGTTCCGTGAAGTTGCCCGGCTGAGCGAATCCCCACTCGACGTCGGTCGGCGACTTCGCAGTGCCTTGCGTGTGAGTGAACAGGAGCAGCAACAGTGGCAGAACGAATGGCAGGCGTGGCGAAGGTGGCGAGAAGCGGTTGAAAACCTTGGCGTGTTTGTCTTTCAGTTCCCCAAGGTCGACTTGCAAGAGGCGCGCGGAATTACACTGCCATTGTTTCCAGCGCCGGTTATTGGCATTAACACAAGGGAAACTTCCGCCGGCGCGCGCTCGTTCACGCTTATGCACGAACTGGTGCATCTGGCACTGGCGTTGGCTCGCGAAGAGGACGTGGCGCTGCGTGACCAACGATCCGAAGTGGACTGGCAGCAGGTGGAACGCTTTGCTGAGGAAGTCGCCAGCGCCGTGCTCATTCCGCAGCCCATGCTGGAGGAAGCGCTGCGACAGATCTCGGTTCGACGGGACACCCGGGATGTGCAGCGTGTCCGGCAATTGGCCGCACGCTTCCGGGTGACGCCCCTGGCCATGGCAACGCGGCTGCGCGCCGCCGGGCAGTTCACGTGGACGGGCTATCGCAGGTGGAAACAGGAATGGGACGCATGCGTGGCGCAGTTGCCGCCGCGGCGCGGCGGTTTCGCCACACCGGCGGAGAAAACCTTGGGCCGGGCAGGTCGGCCGTTTGCACAATTGGTGCTGGAGGCGCTAGACAGCAACCGGATCACAGCCGTGGAGGCGTGCCAGTATCTCGACCTGCGATGGGATCACCTGGAAAAACTCCGCATGGAACTGCGCGTCGGCCCCGGTGCAACCCGCGAACCCCTCGATACGGGCGATTGAAAAGAGCACGTTGCCCATGTATTCAGTGGACACCAGCGCGTTGATGGATTGGCAGGCGCGTTTTTATCCAACGGACGTTTTTGTACGGCTGAAAGAAAGAATGGAAGCACTCATCGCCGCCGGAAAAATGCGAGCGCCTGCGATCGTCCGTGAAGAACTCAATGCCGTGGGCCCGCCCGCATTGATCACATGGGCCAAACAACAGACCCGCTTGTTTGTTCCCATGGCCGAGTCGTTGCAGGCCGAGGCGAGAGCCATCCAGGACAGATACCCCGAGTTGGCGGACGCCGGGTCGCCCCATGAATCCTACGATCCCTGGGTCATCGCACTGGCCAAGTTGAACAAGTGGACCGTGGTCTCGCAGGAGACTTCAGCCAACGAGAAGCGCCGGCCCGCGAGGACCTATTACATCCCCGATGTGTGTCGCGATCTTGGCATACCGTGCATCAACCTGCTCGGGCTGATGCGAAAGGAGCGTTGGACGTTTTGAACGGCCCTCACCGCGCCTGATCTGCGCCTGAAAAAGAGCCCGGAGTAGTTCGATCTCATTTACCACGCCGTTGGCCAGACCAGGTCCACGCCCGCGGCGCGCTTCAACGCCCATTACGGCCTGTTTCGCGCCCTGCTGAGGATGTTCGCGCTGCTGACCGGATTCCCGCTGGCCGGTACGGTTTGGGCCGCGTGGCGGCAACGGGCTCGACTCGCGCCATTTGCCGTGCGGATGGTTCTTTTTGCCCTCGCAACGCTGATTGCCTACCCGCGTTGCCGCAAGCGCAGCGAAGATTTTGCACAATCCGTCTTCGACCTCTTCCGAGCCGCCGGGAGCGGACATTCGGTTTCGCAGAAAACCTCGTAAGTCGGAACAGCAGAAGGCCGGGGAGCTCGAAAGGATGTCTCGCGCCCGCACCTTGCCGGCCTGTTCACGTGCTTCTCGAAAAGCCAGAGGCTTGCCAGAAACCGCGACTGCCGTTCGGCAGTACTGTCCTCGAGCCCGCGGCACCTTGTGCCTGCCCGACCTGCAAACTCCAAGGTTCCACGGTGCAAACGCAGCCGCGGAGGAATGCTTGGTTGGGTGCCCGCTGCGCCATGGCGGCCTGGCGGGCGTGTTCGATCGTGCCGCTGTCCAGGGCAAGGAACCGGGCTGATTTTGTTCAGGCGCAAGCAATCATTGTAAAGGCCGATGCGACACAAAGTGCTTTACCCGGACACGCACACCACCAGACTTTGAGAATGTGCTGGAGAGCAACACCGGACATCACCATGAAACCATCATCCCTTGCCCTGCTCGTCATCGGTTTTCTTGCGATTCCGTCGACACGCCTGCAGGTGCAGGCCACAGTGCGGGTATTTGCCGACAAGAATGCTTTTGCATACGCACTGGGGGAGGCTCCCCAGTCACGCGTTACCTTGGATGACCTTCCCGAGGGACCCATTTCGGGGACGGAATTCACGAGCGCCGGGTTCGTCTTCAGCTCACCCCTTCCTCCACCCGCCGGCCAATTGGAGGTTGCACCCGCCGATTTTTTCTGGGGCAGTCCGTACTTGAATATCGGCAAGCGACCGTATGCGGCGGGAGACGACGGTGAAAACGATTCGCTCAACATCGACATTCTTGGCGAGTGGACGGCAGCCGCGCTGGAATTCGTCGATGCATGGTTCCCGGGGAACGCGGTCACAACGATCACCTTCTACGGGCGCTCCTCCAACGTGCTGTATACCGTCAGTGCGCAAAACAGGAGCCTGTCTTTCATTGGCGTCATCGCCGACGAACCCATCCAATGGATCCGTATCAACGAGGCAGCCAATGACGCGGATGACGTGGGTTATGACAACTTTTGGCTTGGCAACCCCGCACCTGTCGCGGTGGACGCTCCCGCACTGGGCATCGCCACCGTGCCGGAGGGAGTGATTCTGCGTTGGCCGGCGTCTGTCGGGGATTATCGGCTCGAGGCCAGTGACTCCGTCGAAACCGGGGCATGGGAGCCGGTCCAGGAAGCCGCGGTGTTCGAGAATGGCTTCATGACCGTGATCCTTCGCGCTGACCGCGAGGTCCGGTTCTTCCGGCTTCGAAAGGCAGATTGATCGTGGCAGGTGTTCCGAGAGCGAAGACACAAGGGCCCCTCGCTATGCACCCACACGTCGAGGGCTTGAGGCCCGCGTCGCCCCGGGCGTGCAGCCGGCCGGCGACGTACGTATGGGGATTGTATCTGGCGGCACGGAGTCTGGGGCGGACGGGTTGGTCGCGTTCGGCGGGTCGAAATTCCACCGGGCAGACGTCATGCGTTGGTTCCTTTGTTTGGAAGCGTCGGCTGCGGCCGCCCGGCCTCACGGGACGGACTGTTAGGGGATCCTTTGCAGCTCGAGCAGGCGGCGGTAGGTGGGGTGGGACAGCGCCAGGGCTTCCGGGGCACCGTCGCCGGTGATGCGGCCGTCTTCGAAGACCAACACGCGCCGGGCCAGGCTGATGGAGCTGAAACGGTGCGCAATCAGGATGGTGGTGCGACCCCGAATCAGGTCGCGCAGGGCAGCCTGGACCAGCGCCTCGCTCTCCGCATCCAGCGCGCTGGTGGCCTCGTCCAGGATCAGAATCGGCGCATCCTTCAGAAACGCACGTGCAATGGCGATGCGCTGGCGTTGTCCGCCCGAAAGCGTGGCGCCGCGTTCCCCCACCACGGTGTCATACCCCCGGGGCAGCATTTCAATGAACTCCGCCGCTCCGGCGCGCCGGGCGGCCTCGCGCACGGCTGCGTCGTCGGCATCCGGTCGGCCGATCCGGATGTTTTCGGCGATGGTGGCGTTGAAGAGAACGGGAGATTGAGGCACGAACGCGATGCGCCGGCGCCAGGCGTGTTTGTCGAATTCGCGCAGGTCCACGCCGCCGCAGGTGATCCGCCCGCTGGTGGGATCGAAGAACCGGGGGATCAACAGGGCGAAGGTGCTTTTGCCCGCGCCGCTGGGGCCCACGAGCGCGACCGTTTCCCCGGGCTGGATTTGCACGGTGACCCGTGACAGCGCCGGAAGCGCCTCCGCCCCGTGGGCATTGGGATAGTGAAAGCTGACGTCTTCGAAAGCCAGGGGCGCGTCCGGCGGCGGCAACGGGCGCGGGTGCGCCGGATTGGGCAGCGTGTCCCGGGCCGTCAGGATTTCTTCCAGTCGCTCGAGCGACGCCTGTCGCCCCTTCAGCGCGGCGTGGAGCGAACTCAGTTTCTTGACCGGCTCATAGGCAAGGTAGAGGGCCAAAGCCAGCGAGCTGAAGGTGGCAAAGTCGATGCCGCTGCGGACGCCCAGATACAGGGCCACCATGAGACCGCAGGTGGCAATGAACTCGATGGAGGGTCCCAGCATGGCCTCGTACTTCACCGTTTTGAGGGACAGGCGCAGGATTTCGCGCAGGCGTTCGGCGAACCGGCGGCAGAGTTGTGATTCCAGGTGGTAGGCCTGAATCTCCACCGGAGATTGCAGCGCCTCGGTGACCACGGCTGCCAGTTCCCCGCTCTGACGCGCAACCATCCGGGAGCGCCGCAACAGGCGGCGCGTCACCAGACGCAGGGGAATCACACAGAGCGGGATGGTGGTCAGGGCCACCAGGGTAAACAGGGCGCTGCGCTCCATCACGGAGATCCAGACCAGATAGCCCAGTGCCGCCACCAGCACCAATGGCTGCTTAATGGCGTCGTTGCTCAACAGGAGGATCAGGGACCGAATCTGCTCCGCGTCATTCACCAGTCGGCTGACCAGGTCGCCCGTCTTGTGCACCTGATAAAACGCCAGCGGCAGACTTTGAAGACGCTCGAACGCGGCCCGGCGAAGGCCCTCCAGAAAGATGAATCCCGCCCGGTTGATCCAGTACCGGTTCAGGAACGCGCACAGGCCGCGCAGGAGAAAGACCACCGGCATGCCCAGGCAGGCCAGCAACAGCAGTCGTTCCTGATAGGACTCCCCGAAAAGCGCGCGCGCGGTGTGCACCACCCAGGGCGACGCTTCCTGCTCCCGACCGAAGAAGATCGGGAGCACGGTCTTGAGCATGGCGGGCAGCCCGGCGCCGCTCAGGGCGGCGAATCCGACGCCGGCCAACAGCCCCGCCACCAGATGAGGCCAGGCGGGCCGGACCAAGGGCCACCAACGCCGCAATCGCGATGGCCGTTGCGTCTCTCCGGTGCCGGGCTCTGCCGTTGTTTGCGTCGCTTGCATGGGACATCCCGCGTGGCGCTCCGTGCCCGGGCCAGAGTACGCATCCCGACCGACGGGGACCAGCGCGTTGTGGTCGAAGCGCACCGGATCGGGGAACGAAGCAGCGGGTCCGGTGTGTCTGCAAAGCGGCTCGGGGTTCCGCAACGCCGCCAGGCTTCAAGCTCCGACGTTGCCCGACGCCTTCCATGCCTGCAACACCGCATCCATCACGCGGTCCACGGGAGAGGTGTCGAGGCGCTGGTGTTCCGGGTGGGCGCGCAACCACGCGACCGCGTTCCGAATGCCCTCGCGGAAGGGAACGCGACACCGGAAGTCCGGAACCAACCGGCGCAGTTTCGAGTTGTCGAAGATGGCTGGTTGGGCTTTGTCGCCCTTCAACGGGCCGGTCAATTCCGGGCAGACCCGGCAGATGAAGTCGGTGGGCACCGGCACAATGCGCGGCTGAACGCCGACGGCCGCTGCGATTTCGTGATAGATCTGGTTCCAGGTAAGCACTTCGTCGCTGGTAATGTGGAACGCCTGGCCCAGGGCAGCGTCCTGCCCGATCAAACAGGCCAGCCCCACGGCAAAATCTCCCGCCCAGGTGAGCGTCCAGGGATTTTCGCCCTGATCGGGCACCCACACGGCCGCGCCGCGTTCCAGTCGGGCAGCGAAGGCGTATCCGGCACTGGAGACCGGATTGGGGATCCAGCGCTCCGAATAAGTGTGCGAAGGCCGCACGATGGTGACGGGAAACCCCTCTGCGCGCCACCGACCCAACAACCATTCCTCGCAGGCCTGCTTCCTCTGTGCGTAGTCCCAGAACGGGTTCCCCAGCGGGGTCTCCTCCGTGATGGGCAACCGCGGCGGCGGCTTGGCATAGACCGTGGCCGAGCTGATGAACACGTACTGCCGGATGTCACGGAACAGCTCGTGGTCCAGGGCCACGTCGGCGACTTCGTACCCGATGAAGTTGATGACGACATCGATGGACCGACCCGCCAGTGCACGGCGCATCCCCTCCGGATCCTTGCGATCCGCCACCACGGCCTCGAATCCGGCCGGCACGGGACTGCGGCCACGGGTCAACAAGATCACCTGATGCCCGCGGGCCCGGAGTTCGGCTGCGCAGGCCGAGGAGAGATTTCCTGTTCCGCCCAACAACAGAATCCGCATGCCTTTTACCCTGCCGCAGGGCGAAACAAAGAAACAATGCCAAAACGTGTGCGGGGGTGGGATCCGGACCACCCCGAGCGAGGGCAGATCGATCCGGTGCGTGATCGCACAGGGCCGGGGAAACGTGTCTTCGTCCCTATTTCGCGGGGTTTGCAGATCCCATCGCGGGCGCGGCGGATCCCCTGCAGCGCACCTCGGCAAAAGGGCGGTCCGGTGGGGGCAACAATCGGGCCCCGACCCGAGCCCGGGGAAGCGGCGATTCAATCTACCGCGCGGCGAATCGCCTCGGCGATTTCCAAAAACGCACGGGCCGCGGGATGGTCGGGCGCGCCGACCACCACCGGCAGGCCGCGGTCGCCGCCTTCGCGGATTTCCTGATAAATCGGGATTTCTCCGAGGAAGCGCAGACCTTGGCGGGCCGCTTCGGCCCGGCCCCCGCCGTGACCGAAGATCTCGATGCGCTGGCCACCGGGGGCCTCGAAAAAGCTCATGTTCTCAATGATCCCCACAATAGGCACGTTCACCTTTTGGAACATGGCAATGCCCTTGCGCACGACGCCCACCGACGCCGCCTGCGGTGTGGTGACCACAATGCCGCCGTCCAGGGGCACGGCTTGACACAGGGAAAGTTGAGCGTCTCCGGTGCCCGGTGGCAGGTCCACCAGCAGGTAATCCAGCTCGCCCCATTCCACCACCGTCAGGAACTGCTGGATGGTTTTCTGGATCATGGGCCCGCGCCAGATGACGGGCTGGTCGTCGTCCAGCAGGAAGCCGATGCTCATGAGTTTGACGCCGTGCCCGACCGGCGGCACCAACATTTCGCGGGCGCTGAGGGTGGGGCGCTGCCGCACGCCCATCATCAGCGGAATGCTCGGGCCGTAAATGTCGCAATCCAGCAGGCCCACCCGCGCTTGCAATCGCTGAAGTGCGCACGCCAGGTTGACCGCCACGGTGGACTTGCCCACGCCGCCCTTGCCGCTGGCCACCGCCAGGACACGACGCACGCCGGGCACACGGGTTTGATGCGCCCAGGGATCGGGACCGCCGGCCCCTGCCGCCGCCGGCTGGATCAGTTCCACCACCGCCTCGCGAACGCCCGGCAGCGACTCCAACAGCGCCTGACTGTCCTCGCGGATTTTCCGTCCCGCCTCCACGTTGGGCGAGTTGAGATGCAACACCACGTGCACGCGATCCCCATCGACCCGAATGTCCTGCACCAGACCAAACGAGACGATGTCCCGACTGTAGCCGGGGTACTTTACCGACCGCAGTGCTGCGCGAATGTCTTCCGCCGACAGATTGTTCATGCGCGAACTCAACTTGCCAGCGTTTCCCCGGATGGCAAGAACCCGCAGACGTGCGTGGAGTCGGTTGACCGGCCAAGAGGCGGAAGAAACTTCGAGCTCAGACGGCCGGGATCAAACGCCGCGCCACCGCGGGTGCCCGGCCAAAGAATCACTTGCGAACTTCACCACAACGATCTCGAGTGGCCGAGCCCTTGCGGGGTTGCGCCCCGTCCGCCAAACCGCCCCGGCAAGTGAGGCGACCGACGCGCCGGCATCGCGGACAGGGACGCCCGGGGCTACCGGGCCGCTCCATAGCCGGTCCAAAGGAGTTTGCCATTCGAAAGTCCGGGCGGGATGCGCTTGCACCTCACCGGCTTCTCGTGGGGTCATGCGTTCGCCGGGTCAACCGTCGTGTTGGCAACCGCCCGTGTCGCGAGCGGCCTTTTCGGGGCATTCGCAGCGGCGGCCACCCGAAGCCGCGGCCGCGGGTTTGGATTTGAACCGGGCCCGGCCGATGCAGTAGCGTCGCGGCGAGGCCGGGCGGGCGGGAGGATCGGCCCGGCGCGCCCGTCCGGAGGTGGGATCGAAAGCGGCAAAGCCTCGAGCGCCCTCCAGGGGCGGTCGGCAGCCCCCGGCCCGCCAGCAGGTGAGCATGAGCAAAGTGGCGACCCGATCTCGATTGCGCACGCTGGATTACTCCGTGGTCCAGCAGTGCATGCATTGCGGATTGTGCCTGCCCACGTGCCCCACCTACGACGCGACCAAGGTCGAGCGCCACAGCCCGCGCGGTCGGATTGCCTTGATGCGGGCCATCGCGGACGAGCGGTTGGACCTGACCCGCACCTTCGCAGAGGAGATGTATTTTTGCCTGGGGTGTCTGGCCTGCATGACCGCCTGCCCCGCTGGTGTGAACTACGCCGAGTTGTTCGAGCAGGCGCGGGCCGAGATCGAGGAACGCCGGATTTTGGACAACCCCTGGCGACGGTGGGTTCGAGCGGTCACCATCCGCTGGTTGTTCATGGCGCCGGGGCGGCTGCGGTGGGCGGCGCGCCTGCTGCGACTTTATCAAGAATCCGGGCTGCAGACCCTCGTCCGGCACAGTGGCCTGTTGCGACTTCTACCCGCGCGGTGGCAGGAGCTGGAAGCCATGACACCGGAGGTTTCCCCGGCATTTTCGGACGAACTCATTCCGCCGGTGATGCCCGCGCGTGGACAGACCCGATATCGGGTGGCCCTGCTCACCGGATGCGCGCAGGACGTGCTGTTCAGCGAAGTGAATCGTGACACCGCCGAGGTGCTTGCCTGGAACGGCTGCGAGGTGCACACGCCGCCCCACCAGTACTGCTGCGGTTCCCTCCACGCTCACAACGGAGAGCTCGCCCTGGCCGCCGAACTGGCGCGACGCAATCTCGATCAGTTTCCGCCCGACCGTTACGACGCCATCCTGAGCAACGCCGGCGGGTGCGGGTCGCACCTCAAGCACTATGGACGCCTGCTGGCCGATGATCCGCGGTACCGCGACCGGGCCCGGCTCTGGGATCGCAAGCTCAAGGACGTGCACGAATGGCTGGTGAGCATCGGTTGGCGCAGGCCGCCCGAGGGACAGCCTCCTCTGACCGTGACGTATCACGAGTCGTGCCACCTGACGCACGGCCAGAAAGTCGTGGAAGCGCCGCGTGTGTTGCTCCGGAGTATTCCCAATGTCACCTGGGTGGAGTTGCCGGAGGCCAGCTGGTGCTGCGGCAGTGCCGGCATCTACAATCTGATCCAGCCGGAGATGGCCCGGCAATTGTTGGAGCGCAAGCTGCGGAACATCCGGGCCACCGGCGCCATGGTGGTTGCCAATGCGAACACCGGGTGCCTGTTGCAACTCATCCAGGGCGTCCGGCGCGCCGGCATGCCCGTGCGCGTGGCGCACCCCATGACCCTCCTGGCGGAGGCGTACCGGCGCGGGAACGGTGCTCCCGAAGGCCCTGCGGGCTGAGGGCACCGGCCGCCCGGCAGCCTTCCTTCTCGGTCGGCCGGCTCGCACACGCAGCGCCGGACCCGACAGGTCGACTCGAAACAAAATGTGGTGCGCGCGAGAGGACTCGAACCTCCACTCCTTGCGGAACCAGATCCTAAGTCTGGCGCGTCTGCCAATTCCGCCACGCGCGCAACCGGCCCGCTTTCACCTTGCCCAAGGACTGCGCCGGGCTCAAGTCCCGCGCCGCCGTTCGGAAAAGGCCGGGCGCATTTCACGTTTTTGCCCGGGCGAGGGCGGTGCGGAGCCGGGGGGAAGACACTACGAATCCAACTTGGCTGTCTGCTGGGGTTTGTTCGTGCGCTCTGCCCCACGGCCCGGCCCTCGGTTGCCAAATCTCCGCCCGGTTTGTAAGAGCCACGCGACGCGCCGAACGGGACACCAATCCGTGTCAGACCAGGGCAACCCGCCGGCAACTTGAAGCGCCGAAGGCGCGTCGATTCCACAGCCCTGGGCAACGCCCCGGGAATGCGGCCCGCAAAACCCATCGAGCCCTGAAAGGGCGCAACCCGGGAACCACCCTCGCAAGGGCCGCACCTGTCCCACCGAATTCCGCCCCTTCAGGGCGGAATGAATTGTGCGAACCCGGCTCCCCAGGGCGTTGCCCTGGGCTGATGAATTCCCGCCCTGTTGGGGCGGAGAGATGGCCGGCCATGGGCGCCAAGCCTCTCCGATCCTCGATGTGTTTGCTGGAAAGGAGTTCGCATCGCGTCGCTGGAAATTGTCGCTTGCTGCCCTGTCACAGACAGGGCTGTTCACCTCGTGCATGGGCTGCGCATGGATCACGCGTGCGAATCAAGGCGCTGAAGGCGCATCGATTCGTCAGCCCGGGGCAACGCCCCGGGAACTCGGGGCCCCCGAACCCACCGCGCCCTGAAGGGGCGCAACTCCGCGATCCCAATCGCGACGGGCGGGCAGGTGACCGTGCCGAGTCCTACCCCTTCAGGGCGGGGGGAATTGCGGCGTCCGGTCACCCAGGGCGCTGCCCTGGGCTGGAGAATCTCCGCCCCGTTGGGGCGGACACACGGCGCCCCGAAGGCGCGAAGCCTTTTCGACTCCTGGGGAGCTTCGTGGGGATGAATCCCCGGGGGCTGGTGTGGAGACTTTTTGCTGGCAACCTCGCTGCAGAGGAGGCCCCCCGGGGTCGCAAGTCCGCGGTCTGGCGCAAGTCCGGTTTTGGCGGCCGTACGAGGTCGGCGTTACTCCGGGCGTCTTCGGCATGGGAAAGCCGGGACGAAAAGGCCTTCAGTCGGGATCCTTGCACGCGGTGCTCAAAAACGGAAATCCGCGCGAAAAGGCCCTGCGGGCCTTGCCCGGTCCGGTTTGTGCATGGCGCGAACGCGGTTCTTCCCGGCCCGCCCCCGGTGACGGGCTCATTGGGCGGGTTCGGGGGCTCCACTTTTCCTGTTGCCGGGTCCTGCGCCCCGCTTCCAGCATGAATCCATGACGAACGAACCGCTGCTGAGGCTGGACCTGCCCGGCATCCCCAAACTGCGCAGCGGCAAGGTCCGCGAGATCTTCGATTTGGGCGACCGACTGCTGCTGGTGGCCACGGACCGCATTTCCGCGTTCGACGTCGTGTTGCCCAATGGGATCCCCCGCAAGGGCGAAGTCCTTACGCAAATCTCCTTCTTCTGGTTCGAACGGTTTGCTTCGCAGGTCCCGAACCACTTGCTGGCCGGCCCGGAGGCGCCGCTGCCCGCGCCGTTGCAACCCTGGGCCTCCGTGCTGGCCCGGCGCTCGATGCTGGTCCGCAAGGCCCGACCCCTGCCGGTCGAGTGTATCGTCCGCGGGTACCTCGCCGGCAGTGCCTGGAAGGAATACCGCCAGACCGGGACGGTGGCCGGTCTTCGCCTGCCACCGGGCCTGCGTGAATCCGAGGAACTCCCCGAACCCATCTTCACCCCATCGACCAAGGCCGAAACCGGGCATGATCAAAACATCTCGTTCGACGCCGCCTGCCAGCTGTTGGGCGCCGATTTGGCCCGGCGGGTGCGGGACCTGAGCCTGCAGATCTACACCGAAGCCCGCGATTACGCCCGCAGCCGCGGCATTCTCATCGCCGACACGAAATTCGAATTCGGCCTGGAGGGGGATCGGCTTCTCTTGATCGACGAGTTGCTCACTCCCGACTCTTCGCGGTTCTGGCCCGCCGACCAGTATGAGCCCGGACGGCCCCAGCCCAGCTTCGACAAGCAATTCGTGCGGGACTACCTTGAAAGCCTGGCTTGGGACAAAACCCCGCCCGGACCGGTGCTGCCTCCGGAGATCGTCGCCGCCACCAGCGCCAAGTACCTGGAAGCCTACCAAAGGCTCACCGGCCGTTCGCTGTAGCCGTGCTCCTGCCAACGCCTGCGCCGGGGTCGCCCGGGCCCTCGCGCTCCGTTTTCTGCGCCGGCTGCGCGGGCCGTCCAGCTGAACCGCCCCCGCCGTAGAAACCGCCCCGGCGCCCCGGAGAGATTGGCCCGTGGCCTACTCCCCGCCCCAAATCCGCCGGATGTGCTCCACGCCGGCCCGCACCTCCTCCACCGTCAAAGCCGGGCTCAGTTCGAAGACCTTGATGTGTTCCGGACGCACCCACGGTCGCAGCGCGGCAAAATCCACCTGCCCCGTGCCGGGCGGACAATGGTCCCGACAGGGAGGCCGCACGTCGTGGATGTGGAACCCGGCCAGCCGATCGGCAAACGATTCCAGATGCAGCATGTGCTGGATCAGCCCCAGCTCTTCCTTGATCTGCGCGTGCCCGGTATCGTGCCAGTAGGTCACGGTGGGTTGCGCGAACTCGCGGAAAAAGAAGAGCAAATCCGTTTCGAACGGGATTTCCTCCACCGCCTCGCGGTTTTCGATGCCCAGGCGCAACCCGCGCGCCTCGGCCTCCGGAATCAGACGCCGCAGGGTTTCGTAGGCCCGCTCGACAAACGGTTCCTTTCGGGCCTCCCGGCGCTCCACCGCTTCGGCCAACAACGCCTCGTAGCGGTCGCTGCCCCGTTTTCCGTCGGCCAGCAGCTCCTTCAACCGGCGGGTGTAATCCTTCATCTCCACGCTCCCCATGTGCAACACCACCAGCGGGGCGCCCACCCGAACGGCGAAATCGAAGGTCTTCAGCGTGGATTTGACGGCCAGCTCCCGTTCACGGGCCGACTCGGCGGAAAACTGGAACAGGTTGGGCGCCGCGTGGGACACGCCCATGGGCAGCGGACAAAAATTGTGCAGGCTGGAAATGCGGATTTCCCCGGCGTCCACCGCCTGCAGGATGCCCTCCACCAAACTCAGGCGGATCCCGTGGCTCAACTCGGCATACTCGAAGCCCAGCTCGCGAATTTCCCGCAGCATGGCCCGGCCATCCGTATGCCGATGTGAGTTCCAACAGGTGGAAAACGAATACATGCCTCACGCCTCCGCCGGGCCCTTTCTCCAGCCCCGGGCTCCGGTCCGAAAAACAAAAAACCGGCCGGCCCCGTCCGCCACGGGCCCCGGCCGGCGCCACAACGTCGGGCGCTCACATTTCCGCGTACCGCGCATTGAGCATGGCGGCGAAGCGTGCCGCCTTCTCCTTGCGCCGACGTCGTTCGCTCGGCTTTTCGTAGTGCCGATGGTTGCGGACGATGCGCAGGATGCCTTCGCGGTCCAGCTTCTTCTTCAGCCGCCGCAAGGCCTTGTCAATCGGTTCGCCTTTTTTCAGTCGGATCTCGCTCAAGGTCAATCACATCCTTTCCAACGACCCCCGAAGCCGGCCGCTGCACCCGGCCGGCCCCGGTCTCCGGTCAAGGGGCGCTCACCATAGGGCGGCCCCGCCGCTTCTGTCAATGCTCAAAATCCCACCAGCGCCGCTGAAGACCGCAAGCAGACGACCGTCCCCCGGCTGCCTCCCCGCGCTGCCCCGATCGCCCGCCCGAGAGGGGGCCTGGCGGCCGGGCCCGGGCGCGACTGGCAATGTCCGCCCCACCCTCCCCGGCTGCGCTTCGACCGGTGCGGCCCCAGCCAATCCGGGACCCGCCGCTCGGGAGAAACGCCCCGCTGCGGGATCCATGGGGCGAACCCCGGCGGGCGCCCTCCCCGGGCAATGGCCGACGCTCGGGGTGGAAATCAACCGGCCATGTGCCAAACCGGCACGTTTCCGACCCGGGGAAGGGCGGGCCCAGAGCAATGCAGGCCCGGCCCCCACAGGCGAAAACGGACTTCAGACTCCCGACCCGGGCCAGCGGGGCCCTGTGCGATTCCGGCACAATGTCACTGATCGTCGATAGACTCATTGCCGACATCAGGCCGAAGCTTGGCGTATGGCAAAGCGCGATCCGCTTCTGGCCGCCTTCGGCCTGAGAGTGCGCCAGCAGCGCGAAGCAAAGGGCCTGACCCAGGAACAACTGGCGGAGAGAGCCGACCTCGACCGCACTTACATCAGCGACATCGAACGCGGGTCGCGCAACCCCGGCATCAGGAACGTGATTCGGATCGCCCGGGCTCTGGGCATCCCCACAGCGAAACTGTTGGAGGGGGTGGACTGATGGCGCGCCGCCGATCCGCGAATCTGAACGAGCCTTCGCAAGTACCCGCCCTGCCCAATTCGAACCATTCTCGCCGGTGGGAGAAGGACGGGAAGCCGGGCGCACGGCCGTCGCTCACGTGCTTGGATCTCTTTTGCGGGTGCGGAGGGTTCAGTTTGGGCATGGAGCGGGCCGGCTTTCGCACCCTGGCGGCGGTGGACGTCATCGTGGGCGGTCCGCCCTGTCAGGGCTTCTCGAATGCCCGACGACCGTCAAAGGTCTGTTGCACCACATTGCCTCAAGAACTCGGCAGTCGAGTCGAACCACTCAGGCGGACGAGTCTCGTCTTCGACACTGCCTTCGGGCACCCAGATGACGAGCCCCTCCCGCGCTCGTGTTAGCAAGACTCGGTATTTGTTCCGGATGTACTCGCGGGTCGTCGGCTTCTGCACCGATTGCCACGTGGATCCTCTGAACTGGCGAAACTCCCAAGTGTTTCCGCCCCAGCTAAAATCGCCACCCCAACAAACGCCGACCCAATCAAGCTCCAGCCCCTGACACTCGAATTCTGTCAAAGCGACTTCCAGCCAGTTCGACGAACGCACATCGTCAGGCTCGGCGAGGAACCATTCCTGGAACGGGAAGGAGCTGCGAAACCCGGACGACACTTCAAGCCCATGCGCGCGCAGCCGCAGGGCCCCCGAACTGGCCAGCAGGCCGCACCGCCTGTACCCCCGGGTCTTTTGCTTCAACCAGCGTCGGGCCTCGTCCAAAGAGCGGGTGAGCTTGATCGGGAAGCTGGAGACTTGGGCGGCGATCTGGGCGGCTTGTTCCGTATGACCGTTGACCACAGCGTTCACCCACTCGGCTACGGCCTGGGCCCGAAACGATCGCACAGCGACTGGAAGGTGCAAGTAGCGCTCCTGACGGACGGAAAGCGAACCGGCCTCGCCGTCTGGAAAGAGGCGGCTGCCTGCAACGCTTGGACCCCCTTCCAAGGCTTCCGGTGATGCCACCACCTCCCAGTGCGGAAAGCGTTCGCGCAAAGCTCGACCCCATTCGGCCAACCCAGCCTCTCCGTCGTGGATCTCTTGTCCCCCACCGACGAGGGCGATGATGACCGCCCAATCGGGCCATCGGTCCATGATGCTTAACATCAGCGCAGGCTCCGAGAGAGCCGGTCCCAAATGGTTGCGTTCCTCCGAGGTGGCTCGACGGAGCAATTCCTTGCGGACCTTTTCCGCGTCCCAAGCGCGTTGGGCTTCGTCGAACACCACCACCCGCTCGGGTGGAGGCCGCCCCGGGGCACGGTACGCCTTTAGGAAGCCATGGACGCTTTGGATAAAGGTCCTGGCGCGCCGGCGGGACTCGGCCAACGTTTCGCGTGTCCGACGGTGATGGTCCTGCGCTAGCGCCTCGATGAGCACTTTAACCAGCGGGCCGTTTCCTGAGAGAAACGCGCCGACAGGGCGCCCGTCGCGGAGCAGGTCGGGACTGTGAACGACATTGAGTCCGGCCAGCGTCTTGCCTGCGCCCGGCACCCCGGTCACAAAACAGACCGCCTTGCGGCGTTCTCTTTGTGCGCGTTGGACGGCATCCACCAATACGTCTGTGGTCTTGGTGAGGTTGTAGGCGTCGGTGTGGGCGTGGGAGATCTCCCGCACACTCTGACCGGCAAAGAGCATTTGGGCGGCTTCGACGATGTTCGGGATCGGTGCGTAGGCCGACTCATCCCATGCCGCGAGGTCGATTTGGCCGCCCCGGATGGCAGTTTCATGGACATGCGCGACGGCGAGCAGCGTCCGAGAAAGGGTGACATCTCCCGTGATTTGAACCGGCTGAACGAGGTCGGCCTCGTCTGGGTCAAGCTGGAGCTGGAAAAGGGGGGACCCGGATAGTACGGCGACGGGAACGATCCGCCTGTTTCGGCTTTCTGCGTGAAAATCGCGTAGTTCGATGGCGTAATGTTCGACTTGTCGCTTGGCCGCGGAAGCGCTGCCCGTGGCACCGGTCTTCAACTCGAGGATGATCACCAACTGGCCGGCAAGGAGGACGCAGTCGATCCGGCAATTTCGTCTGGGGATCTCGTATTCCAACAACAAGCCCCATCGCCGGGCGGTGGGGATGCCCGCAGCCACTTCGCGCAAGGCGTCCCGTAGCGCGGTGACCGTCCGTTCCCACGAGACGACAGTGGCCGTGCGCATATTAGAAACCGCATGCCGACTTTGCAGATGGAGCTGACCGATGACAGTCGCCGGGTCCGCATTCAGAAAGTCGGAAACGGACGCTCGGTAGAAGGCGGGCATGATTCACTTCTCCATCCCGAGCAGCCAAGCGGGCGAGACCCCAAGGACTTTGGAAAACGCCAGCACTTCTCTGTCGGTCACGTAACGGTGACCGCGTTCGATTCGGGAGATGGCGATGCGATCGAGTTGGATGCCGTAGGCGGCCAGCTGACCCGAAAGCTCGTCCTGTGTCAGGGGCGGATTTCGGCGGAGACGTGCGATTTTGACACGTGCCCCTACCAAATTGACCGGTTCTTTTCGAGTCATTGGGCGGCCAGTTTACGAGACTTGGCCGCCTGAAGTGTGCTGGTTTAGCACATCACCCAGTGCGGATGAAACTGTCCCCGCAAACCGATGCCCTACCTCACAACCGCGACTTCAACTGTAATGCCGATGCCGATCGAAAGCCGCCGGTTTCCCGCACTCGATCGGGCGGATTCTCCGTTCGCTGCGCCGTTTGCAACCAGATCCGGATGACCATGCCGGACGTCTTTATCGGAAGCCAACGGTCGGAGGTCATGGCCCGAATCCGGTCGCGCGGCAACCGCGACACGGAGCTGGCCCTGGCCCGCTTGTTGCGCGCCCATGGTCTCAAGGGGTGGCGACGTCACGTAAAAGTGCCGCTGCAAAGGGCCCCGCGCGGCCGCGGGTCGCGCGCCGGCTTTGTGCAGATCGACTTCGTGTTCCCCGGACCGCGGGTGGCCGTTTTCGTGGACGGCTGTTTCTGGCACGGTTGTCCCAGGCACTCGCCGCCCGCGCGGTGGCTGAAGAAAAGTTCCATGCCACTGGTCGCCTGCGAGAGCCCGGGCGCGCAGCGCACCCGCAGAACCGGCAAGGCCTTTTGGCGGCGGAAACTGGCGGCCAACATGGCACGCGACCGGTTCGTCACCCGACAGCTGCGGCGCCAGGGCTGGTGTGTCATCCGCGTTTGGGAGCACGAACTGGCCGCAGCCGGGCCTGTGAAGTCGGGTCGCGGGCCGCTGCGCGTGGTGGCGCGGATCCGGCGCGCCCTCGCAAACAGGTCCAGCGTTGGCCGGGCCGGCGGCAGCTCTCCCGGGTTGGGGCGCTGAGGTCCCGTGGCGTTGCCCTTCGCGGCGTCCGGAAAGAGGGATCGAGCCTCTTGTGCATCCGCCCGGCCCGTCGCGACGCCGGGGGACCGGGATCCCTTCCGCGTTCGGCTCGGCCAGGGCCGTTACTCGGAAACCTCCTCCACCAGGGCTTCCGCCCGGCGTCCACGACGGCCCTGCGGAATCTCCGGCAACAGCAACAAGGTGCCGGCCAGGATGAGGGCCACGCTCAAGCCAGCCACCTGGCCCACGGTGCAGTGGTTGATCAGCAAAAAAGCCACCACCGGGGCCAGCAGGCCCCGCAGGCCGGTGAAGAAGGTGTGGACGCTCATGTAGTCGGCCACCTGTCCCGGCGGCGCAAATTTGGTCACCCACAGGCTCCAGGCCACGTCCCCGCCGGCATTGGCCACGCCGAAGAGGATCGCCGCCGCCAGCAACCCCGCCAGGGAATCGCTGGTGAAGAACGTTCCGATGCCCACGGCAAAGCCGAGGTTCAACGCAATGCGGAGCACGAAAAAATTGGCCCGGTCGAACAACCAGCCCCACACCGGACTCATCACGAGCCGGGCCAGGTTGGGGACCACGCCGGTCAGGAAGGCGACGCCGGCGACACTCAGCGGTTCGCCGCCCACGGTGACCCCGTGACGTTCGTTGGCCAGGTACTCCACCCGCAACGGCAGCATCATGAGATTGCCGAAGCCCATCAGCATCCACATGACCAGGGTGCGTCGGAACAGCGGGTCCGTGCGCACGAAGCGGAGCGCCTTGAACGGGTGCGTGCCTCCCGAGCGCTCCAGGGGCCGGGAGGGACACTGAAACAGGGCCCAGGCTGCCAACAGGAACGCCCCGGCAAAGACCACCAGCAACCACGGATAGTATTGAATGCGCCCGGAGAGGGCGCGCCCGGCCAGCTCGCTGAACACGGCGGCCACCGCGATGCGGATCATGATCGCCCGGGAGAACAACTTGCCGCGTTCGTGCTCCGGGTAGTTGTCCTGAAACACCTGCGTCATCAGGGGCACGCTCAGGGCCAGACAGGCCACGGCCAGCGTGGCGCCCAGTACATACACGGTCAGGGACGGCACCAGCGCCATGATCAACAGCGCCAGCGCCCCGCTGAGGGCCAGCGCACCCGCCGCGCGGGCCACGGGCCAACCGGCCCGTTCGACCCGGCTCACCCACCAGGGGGACAACAGGAAGCCCAGGTTGCCGCCGCCGGCCACCAGCGCCTTGGCCAGTGCCCCGGCCTGGAACCAGCGCACCGCGATCAGCAGCAGAAACGTGGTGCCCGCGGTTTCCAGAATGCCCCCGGCGACCGCCCGCCACCGCTCGTAGTAAAACGTTTGCGCCCGGCGATCCGCAGGGCTCATCGTTTACCTCCAAGGGTCCCGGGGCCACGGGGCGCAGCCTCCGGCCGCTCCCGTGCCACGGCGCTGCAGAATGCATTGGCAGGTTTCCATCCGCGCAGAGGCACTCGTACAAACCTCCTGGCGTCCCCTTCGCGAAGTGGATCCCGCACCGCCCGCGGAGACATCCTTCCCTTCAACCGCGGTTGCCCTCGCCTGTGGGCAGTCGCACCGCCGGGAAGTACACGGTGAAGGTTGTGCCCCGGCCGGGCACGCTGTGCACGTGCACCACGCCACGGGCGGCCCGGACCAGCCGCTGCACGATGTTCAGGCCCAGCCCGGTGCCCTGGTGACGCTCCTTGGTCGTGAACCACGGGTCGAAGATCCGGCTCAGAATGTCCGGGGTCATGCCCGGCCCGTTGTCGCGCACCTGCATCGCCAGCAAGGGGGGTGTGTTGTCGAAGCTCTCCATGTTCACGAACCGGGTCTGGGGCGTGTCCTTGAACTGCGACAGATCCAGCGGCCGCGACAGCACCTCGCCGCGGACTTCGACCCTGTGCGGGTGGGGGGAGCACTGGAAGGCGTTGACGATCAGGTTCAAAAGCACCTGGATGAAGTCGGTCCCGTTGGTTCGCACCGCCACCGGCTCGTTCACGTTTTGCAGGACGAACTCGTGCCGCTGGGAACTGGGATGCACCCGCACCAGCTGCGCCAGATCCCCCAGCAACTGATCCACATGACCGCTGAGGGCGTCCTCGCCCGATCGCCGCAGGTAGCTCAGATACCGGCGCGAGATCTCGATGCAGTTGGTGACCTGCCGGGTGATCACGCGCAACCTCTCCCGGAGGAACTCGAGATCCTCCGCCTCCAGACGCTGGGCCTGGCTGAGCCGCTGGTTGAGCAACTGCAGGAACCCGGAGATCACCGTGAGCGGTCCGTTGATGTCGTGAATGATGCTGGCATAGATTTCGCCCCGCGTCTGGGCGATCTGCTCGGCGATGCGTTGATTCTGCAGCTCGGCGCGCAGCGCCTCCAGATGCTCCGTGTTGCTCCGCAGCTCACTCTCCAGGGTGTGGCGTTGGAGGGCCCGCTGGACAGCGGCCCGGATCGTCGCCACGTCGAAAGGCTTGTTGATGTAGTCGCAGGCCTGCAGCCGCAACGCCTGGCGCAGCGTCTCGGTGGTCTCGTAGGCGGTGATCATCACGACCTCGATGCCGGGATTCACGTACTTCAGGCGCTCCAGCACCTCGATGCCGGACATGCCCGCCATCCGAATGTCGGTGATGGCCACGTCCACGGGATGCTGCTGCGCCAGCGCCACCGCCGTCGGACCGTCCGGGGCCAGCAACACCTCGAACTCGTCCTTGAAAATCACCTGGAGCGACTGCCGCGGCCCCTCTTCGTCGTCCACGATCAACAGCACCGGTTTGCGCCGTGGCAGCGCATTCACCGGCGCCGTCCTGGCCGCATCCGGTAACATGGTCGTCTTGCTCATGTTGCGCCCCTGCCGTCGTCGGGCGCCCGCCTCCCGGTCCTCTTGACCCGCCCGCGCATGCCGGGATCATACCCGTGCAGGCCATCGGCTCAAGCCCTTCCTTTGACCGTCCCAACCCGGCCCGGCCAAGAAATGCATATCCCAAGGCATTTTCGTGCAGGCAAGAAGGGCTGCAGAAAAGCCAAGCCAGGGAAGGCGTCCCGCCGTGCGCCAACCCAGGGTGTTCGTGTGAAGGCGTTGCTTGGACTGACGTTATCCGTGTTCCTCACCGCCACCGGTCTTGCCGGTCAGGGGATGCCCAACCCTGCCCCGGTTCCCGTGGACCGGTCGAACAAGGACTGCCTTGACTGCCACTCGGACCCCGACCTGACCAGGACCAACGCCGTCGGCCGCGTGATTTCCCTGTTCGTGGACGAGGCCCGGTTGGCGCGCTCCGTGCACCGCACCAACACCTGTGTCAGTTGCCACGTCGGAGTCACTCTCCAACACCCGGACGACGAACGGCCGGTGGGGCCCGTGGACTGCGCCCGTTGTCACGCCGCCCAGAGCGAGACCTTCCACGCCAGCGTCCACGGCCGCGCCCTGCAAGCCGGCCGGGCTGAGGCCGCCACCTGTCAGGATTGCCACGGAGGCCACGAAGTCGTGCCGCCCACCGACGCGGCGTCGCCCCTCCATTTCACCCGGCAGCCGGAAACCTGCGGAAGTTGTCACGACACCGAAGCGGCTGACTTTCTGGCCGGCATCCACGGAAAGGCCCTGACCCGGGGCATCCGGGAAGCGCCCACGTGCACGGACTGCCACAGTGAACATCGCATCGAGACCCTGCGCGGAGCCGCCCCTCAGTACATTGCCCGTGACGTCTGCAGTCGGTGCCATGCCTCGGAGCGGATCAATACGAAGTTTCGTCTGCCTTCGGATCGTGTGGAGACCTTCTTTCAGAGTTACCACGGGTTGGCTGCCCAGTATGGCCTGCCCGTGGCCGCCAATTGCGGCAGCTGCCATGGCTACCACAAGGTCCTGCCTTCGACCGACCCGGAGTCTTCCATCCATCCGGCCAACCTGGTTCGCACCTGTGGCCAGTGTCATCCGGGAGCCACGGAAAAGTTCGCCCTCAGCCGGGTCCACGTGGACGTGCGCGGCGTGCGCGGTGGTCCGGATGTGGGCAGCCGCATCAACTGGTGGGTTCGCCGCATTTACCTGGTCCTGATCGCCTGCACGGTGGGGGCCATGTTGATGCACAACGGGCTGCTCTTCTGGCGCAAGCTCTGCCACCGCCTCCGCGGGCATCCCCGGACCGTGCTGCGCATGGATCGCGTCCAACGATGGCAGCATGGGCTCCTGGCCAGCAGCTTTTTCGTCCTGGCGATCAGCGGATTTGCTCTCAGCTATCCCGACTCCTGGCTGGCGCACCTGCTGGGTAACAGCGAACCGTTTCGGCGCTGGGTGCATCGATGGGCGGGTGTGGTTTTGTTGCTCACCGGCCTCTGGCATCTTGTTTACATCTCGGTCTCGGCCGAGGGTCGGCGCCTTCTGCGCGACTTGCGGCCCCGCGCTCGGGACTTTCGCGATCTGGTGGGGATGATCGGCTATTTGGTCGGGCGCCGGTCCCAACGTCCGCTCATCGGCCGGTTCGGTTACACGGAGAAATTCGAGTACTGGGCCGTGGTCTGGGGCACCGTCCTCATGGGAGTCACCGGCCTGCTGATGTGGTTCAAGTTGGAGGTGACCCAATGGCTGCCGCGCTGGGTCGTGGACGTGGCCCTCACCATCCATTTCTACGAGGCCATTCTGGCCTGTCTGGCCATCGTGGTCTGGCACTTCTACCACGTGATCTTCGATCCCGACGTGTATCCGGTGAACCCTGCGTTCTGGGATGGCCGCGTCTCGGCCGAGTGGTATCGTGAGGAACACCCGCTGGATCCGATGTGTCCGGCGCCTTCGCGGTCCTCCGAGGCGGCCACGGCGGCCCCTGTTGGGGCGAGCACGCCGCCGGCCGGTACCCCTTCCGAATCGGGCCCGGTGGAATCTAAGCGTGCCTGAATCGTCGCCTGCAGATGCTCCAAGACAACTTAAGTTGGCTTTTTGACAAAACTTGCGTAGGCGCTTCCGCCGGCCCCGGCCCACAGTGGGAGTGCGTAAAGGGTCGGTCGGATCTGGAACCAAGAACAACCGAATCGTATATGAAAGCTCAACGGCTCAACCGGCGCGGTGGTGTGGCGTGCGTGGCGCTGGGTGTCTGGGCGGCTTCCTGGATCGCAATCCAGGCCCAGAGCCCGATGCTGGTGCCGCGTCCCCTGACGCACCAGGACATCCACGATTATGGTCTGCCTGCGAACATGCAGGTTTCCGGCGGGCTGGACACGGTGGGCATTGGCCAGCCGGTGTACCTGGATCTGTTGCTGCCCAAAAACCTGACCAACATCACCGGCATCAACTGGGAGCTCACGCTCAAGCCGGTCGGCAGCACCGACACGCTCCAACCCAGTCCGCTGGGGCCGAACGTGCCGGCTTACGAGCCGCGTGCCCAACTGGATTACAACGTGGCGGACCGGCGCCTGCTGAAGCCCACCGTGGCGGGTCAGTATACCGTCCAGGTCACCGTCAGCACGGCCACCACCAACCTGGTCCTGCAGCGCAACGTTTCCGTGGGCACCTACCTCGGCGCCCACACCTGCGCCCTCTGCCACAGCGGCGGGGTCATCGCCCAGGACAAATATCATCAATGGCAACAGACCGCCCACGCCACGTTCTTCACCCGCGCCATTGACGGGTTGGAAGCTCCGTACTACCGCGCCAGCTGCATCCAGTGCCACGTGGTCGGCTACGATACGGATCCGGCCGCTGTCAACGGGGGCTTTGACGACGTGGCCGCGCAGTTGGGCTGGACGTTTCCTTCCCGGCTGACCAATGGCAACTGGGCGGCCATGCCGCAGCAGCTCAAGAACCTCGCCAACATCCAGTGCGAGAACTGTCACGGTCCGGGCAGCGAGCACGGCATGGCCCTCGGTCAGACCAACGTCTTCAACTGGCCGCGCATCAGCGTCAACTACAGCTCGGGCGATTGCGCCCAGTGCCATTCGGAGGAGCCCTACCACGTATATCCCTTGCAGTGGGCGAATTCGCGCCATGCCGTGGCCGTGCGCGAGGAACGAACCGCTTGTGCCGGCTGCCACCAGGGTTTGGGATTCATCGACCGGATGAAGGGCGTGCCCGAGGCCCAGCGGCGCACCGCCTACGAGTCGATCAACTGCACGGCCTGTCACGACCCGCATGATGCCACCAACCCGCACCAGCTCCGCGCGATGAGCCCCATCACCCTCAATGACGGATTCACCGTCGTGGACAAGGGCGGTAAAGGGCTCTTGTGCATGCACTGTCACCAGGCCCGCCGCAACGCCACCAACTACGTCGAGGTCACCGCCGGCAGCTCGGTCTTTGGTCCGCACCACGGCCCGCAGGCCGACATGTTGGTGGGGGCCAATGCCGTCACCTATGGCAAGGTCATCCCCAGCTCGGCCCATTACCAGGTGGTGCAGGACAGCTGTGTGACGTGCCACATGCAGGACACGGCCCGGACCGATCCGGCGCACCTCCAGGTCGGCGGGCACACTTGGAAGATGGCCTGGGACACCGGCAGCAACCGGGTCGAACTGGTGCAGGCCTGTGTCCAGTGCCACGGCGACATCGATACGTTTGACTTCAAGCGGCAGGATTACGACGGCGATGGCATCATCGAAGGCGTGCAGACCGAGGTGAAGGGTCTGCTCGACAAACTGGGCATGATGCTGCCGCCGCTGGGCCGGCCCGAGGTGGCCAGTGACACTGCCACCCGGCAGAAGTTCACCCGACCGCAATTGCGGGCGCTCTACAACTACCTGTTCGTGTTGGAGGACGGCAGTTACGGCATTCACAACCTCAGCTATGCCGTCGGCCTCCTGAAGGCTTCGATTGCCGACCTGAGCGGCGACGCCAACAACGATGGTCTGCCCGACTGGTGGCAACAGGCCTACTTCGCCGGGATCAACGATCCCATGGCCGCGCCCAACGCCAGCCCGGCCGGTGACGGCATCCCCAACTGGCTGAAGTTTGCCCTTGGCCTCGATCCGCGCGTGGCCGGCATGGTGCTGCCCGACGGCGTGGTGTTCGTCCAGGGCAAGAACCTCGGCGGGGGAGATGACAAGGTCCGCATCTACACGGCGGCCGAAATCACCTTCGACACCCAGGTCGGCAAGCGCTACCAGATTCAGGCCGTGTCGACCCTGGGCGGTGGCTGGCAAAACATCGGCGAGCCCATCGAAGGTACCGGCCAGCCGGTCAGTTACCTGACACCCACGCGGGGCAACGTCCAGCAGTACTACCGGGTGGTCGAGCTGCCGTAGAGCTTCCACGCACCACACACACCCGACCGCAACAGCACCCCTCCCTGGCCTCCGGGGAGGGGTGCTTCATTTCCCACCCAGGGCCGTCCGCCCCCGGGTGCGGAGCCGACGGGGCATCCGGGCGCGGCGGTTGGAAAAACAAAAGCCCCGGAAAGAGCTGTAAGCCGAATTCTGTCTGCTCCGGGGTCATCCCCCGGAGGAGAGTATCATTTGTCTGAGCGGCCAGAACCCGGGACGCGTTCCGCTTGGGGCGGAACCGAAGCGGGCCACTTCGACGTCCCCTATTTGGCCTTGCACCCGATGGGGTTTTCCGTGCCTCGTCGCTTACGCTCCGAGCGGTGGGCTCTTACCCCACCTTTTCACCCTTACCGGTGCGCCTGCCCGCAGCCTTCCGGTCGCGGACGGCGCACAGGCGGTTTGTTTTCTGTGGCACTGTCCGTCGGGACGCCTCGCGGCGTCGCCGCCCGCGTGTACCCTGCCGGCCCCGAGGACTCGGGCGCAGGTTACGCGGCATCGTGCCCTGTGGTGTTCGGACTTTCCTCCCCCGGCCTTGCGACCGGGAGCGATACTCCGCTCTTTCCGGGCTGGTGATACTTTACACTCTGGCCCGGCCAACCTCAATCCCGCCAGAACTGCGGGTGGTGGGGGCTGCGGCCGGGGCGGCAGGTTCCCGAACCGGCTTCCGGACTGTCGCAGAACCCCATGACCCACGGTTTTGGGCCTGCGGTGGGCCGCCATTGACGAAGCCGTCCGGTTCGGGAGGCCATGGAAACCCCACCGGACGGGATTCGGTGGGACGGGGCCGCCCGGCTCGGAGCACGGAAGCTCGCGGCGCCCTCAAGTCAGAATCGCCAGGTCAGGGTCAGGGCTCCGAACTCGCTGAAGTCGGGCTGGCCCTTGAATTCGCGTCCCCAAAACACGTAGGCAAACGCGCACTGGAACCGGCCCAGGTATCCCACGGCACCCACTTCGGCCGCCGGCACCCACCATTCCTTGTCCACGCTGGGGCTGTCTTTCCACGTGTTGCCGTCCAACGTGATGTTCCGCGCCACGGCGTTGCCGTTGAGACCGCCAAACACATACGCGCCCCAGCGCGGGGGCGCCTGCTCCGTCCTCGAAGACCGCGGGGGCGGCAAGTGGACCATGCCCCGCATCAGGGTGGTGCCGAAGTCGTCAGGGATTCGATAGCCAACCCTTACCTGTCCGCCCAGTTGAACCTGGGTGAGCACGTTGCCCAGCATGAGATTGCCCACGGGCAGAGCCTCAAGCGCGAATCCTTGTGCCTCTCCCCACAGCCGGTATTTGCGGCGGTGCTCGTAAACGAGGTTGAGGATCGGCTCGTTGTGCAGTTGGCTGCCCCAGCCTTGCGGAATGCCGCTGCCCACGCGTTTGTGCACCCACTTTTGCGTGTCTTCTGCCAGGGACCACGGGCCCACCACACCGCTGATGACCTTGAGCCCGTGATATGCCGGTCCTCGCGCCCAATGGAGAGAGGCGGCTGCGTAGAGCAGTCCGGCGTACGGACGGTCCCGGGGATCCGGGATCACTCGCTGGGTATCTGAGGGCGTGACCATGATCTGTCCGGCCTCCCAGCTCAGCGCGGTCAGGTCGGACTCCCAACCGCGCCGGTCGCACCACTCCTGCAGCCACCGCGGTCCCAGGCGAAACAGGGCAAGGGAGATGCCGTCGGTGTAAAAGCGGTCCGTACCGCTGAACGTGTCGTTCTCCCATCGCAGGGAAAACGCCCAGTTGTCTGGCGGGTCAGAGGCAGCGCCGACCGGCCCGGCCAACAGTGCCGGGATGGCGAGCCACGACACAATTGGGATGCTCGAAAACCTGCGGAGGTTCATGGATTGTCTGGCCATGGCCAACAGGCGGCCCTTTGCGCGCTCGAGGCGCCACATCCGTGCGGTTGGGCCGGGGCAACTCTCCCGACAGCCCGTGCGTGCACGATGCCTCCCGGGCGAGACCCTCCCCTCAAGGTTCCACCCCGACGGCCTCGGCCCTGACACCGCCGCTGCGTCCTCAAGAAACTTTGAGCACGCAGTTTTGGGACCCGAACGGATTCGGCACGCGCAGCGTGCACTCGGGGTCATCCTGCCATTCGCCGTCCACGATGAAGCGGTAGTGGTACGTGCCGGGGGGCAGGTTCACCGTGACCGTCCAGATCCCGTCCGGGCCCTTGTGCATCGGGATGGCCTGCTGTTGCCAATGGGTGAAGTCCCCCGCCAACAGGACGCTCATCGCGCCCGGGGCATTGTAGCGAAAGGTTTGGCCCGGGGGTGTCGCAGGCTTGGAGGCCGTCTTGGCCGTGGTTTTGCGGGCTCGTTTTGTCATGGCTGAACTCCTCCGCTCGATTGGTTGGATGGCCTTTGTGCGGCCAGTCACGGCTCGAACATCCGGTGGTCCTCGTCGAGCTCACCGAAGGCACTTCGGCCATCAGCCATAGCATTCCCCAGTTCGGCCATCCCGGCAAGCATGGAGCTGTGACAAGCTTGCTACGCGGGGCATTTCAGGTTCTGGACACCCCGAAAAGGTCTGCGGGATTTCGGGCCTCGCCGGTGGGAGAAGGCCGAGGGAAAAGGGCCATTTCCCAGATTCTTTGGATTCGGGACTCAAAACTTGCAGTGGCCCCTCCGCCGTCCATTTCATCCCACGGGCCTCTCCACGCGCCGAAGGAGCATTCACTGCGATCGCGCGGGGCAACCCCCGGGGATTCGGGCCGCAAAACCCACCACCCCCCTGAAAGGGCGTTACCCGAGGCCCCCTGGTCGCGAGGCCCGGGTGCGCCGCAGTGAATTCCGCCCCTTCAGGGCGGGGGGGGTGGAATTGCGGCGTCCGGTCCCCCAGGGCGCTGTCCTGGGCTGGTGAATCTCCGCCCGTTGGGGCGGACCCACAACGCGCCAAAGGCGCAAACGACTCACCCGGTATCCGGGCCATTCCACTCTCCCACGGCCCGGCCCTCGGTTGCCAAATCGCCGCCCGGTTTGTAAGAGCCACGCGACGTGCCGAACGGGACACCAATCCGCGTCAGACCAGGGCAACCCGCCAGCAACGTGAAGCGCCGAAGGCGCGTCGATTCGACAGCCCGGGGCAACGCCCCGGGGACTCGGGCCCCAAAACCCGTTGCGCCCTGAAAGGGCGCTACTCGGTAAGCGCCATCGTGAGGGCCGAGCCTGCCCACCCGAATTCCGCCCCTTCAGGGCGGGGGGAATTGCGGCGTCCCGTCCCCCAGGGCGCTGCCCTGGACTGGAGAATCTCCCCCCCGTTGGAGCGGACACACGGCAGGCTGTGGGCGCGAAGCCTCTCCGATCCTTGAAGTTTGATGGAAATGAATCTGCATCGCGGTGCGCCGCGAGGTTTGTTGCTTGCAGCCTTGCCGCAGGCAATGCCGGCGCGCCCCGCGGATCCACTGCCCATGAATTGCACGGGCGAATCAACGCGCCGCAGGCGCGAAACCTTTTCGACTTATGATGGGTTGGGCGGGAAGGAATCCGAGGGGGTTGCTTTTGGAGATTATGGCTTGCAACGTTGGCGCAGGCAGGGCCCGAGTGCTGCGCGTCGACGGCCCGGCGCATCTCAGATTTTTACGCAGCCACCAAAAACCCCGCGCGATCCCTCGGAAAGCGTCGGCATGGCGAGACGGGGCAAAAACTGCCTTTCCTCGGGCCCCCTGAAGCCGCGGCTTAAAAAACGAAATGCGCCGCTTGCTCCCTGGGTCTCCTGGGCCGAGACAGGCACATCTTGGGCCGGCAAACCTTGGCCCTTGAGACGTGCGCCCCGGATTTCCCGCGTCGCTGCGGGGCCGGCGGCCCCTCACGGCCTTTGCACCTCAAAAGGCGGGCTGGCCAGGGGGATGTTCTGCCGGGTTCAATGGTTCTGTCCCGCCCGGGCCGGCCGTGAGACTGCCGGCAGCCGTCGAAAACTCGGTCCGAGGAACCCGACGCGGTGTCCGCTTCGAAGCATGCCCCGGTTCGCTCGGCCCGTCGGGGCTTTTCAAGCCCATGACTCTGGCTTACGTTAAGTGGTGCATTCGATCATGCCGAGCGTTTACATCAAAACCTACGGCTGCCAGATGAACGTGCGGGACAGCGAGGCGCTGGCGGCCCGGCTGTTGGCCCGCGGCTACACGCTGGCCCCGTCCGAGGAGCAGGCCGACGTCGTGCTGCTGAACACCTGCAGCGTGCGCGATCATGCCGAGCAGACAGCCTTGAACAAGATGCGCGCCCTGATCGCGGAGCAGCGCCGCAGCGGCCGGGACGTGGTGCTCGGGTTCCTGGGTTGCATGGCCCAGAGCCGGGGTCGGGAGCTCATCGATCAACTGCCCGGGGTGGACCTGGTGGTGGGCACGCAGAAACTGCATCGGACCCCTGATTATTTGGACCAGTTGCTGCGGGGGCAGACCGCCAAGGTGGTGGACACGGCGCCGGAGCCGGGCAGCGAGGCGGCCATTCGGGAACATCTGGTCGGGGTCAACGGGCATGCCCCGGTGACCGCCTACGTGAGCATCATGCAGGGGTGCAATCAGCACTGCACCTTCTGCATTGTGCCCCAGACGCGCGGGCCCGAACGCAGCCGCAGCATTCGCGACATCGTGGCGGAGTGCCGGGAACTGGTGGCGCGGGGGGTCAAAGAAATCACGCTTCTGGGCCAGATCGTGACCAGTTACGGGCGTCGGCCCGGGCCGGATGGCCGACCGGGTTGGTTGGCACCGGAGGAACCGTGGCCGCAACCGGAGCCCGAAGGCCGGCCTCCGCGCTCTCCGTTTGTGCGGTTGCTCGAGGCCATCCACGAGATCGAGGGGCTCGAACGCATCCGTTTCACCGCGCCCCATCCCAGGGGTTACGGAGACGATCTCATCGAGGCCTACGGACGCCTCCCCAAGCTGGTCGAAAGCGCGCATCTGCCCGTCCAAAGCGGCAGCAACCGGATTCTCAAGCTCATGCGCCGGGGTTACACCCGGGAGCGATTCCTCGAAATCGTGGCCAAATTGCGGGCGGTGCAGCCCAACATCGGCCTCAGCACTGATGTCATTGTCGGTTTCCCCGGCGAAACCGAGGAGGACTTCGAGCAGACGCTCGACCTGTGCCGCCAGGTCGAGTTCGATCACGTGTTCCTCTTCAAATACTCGCCCCGGCGCGACACGCCGGCCGCCTCCATGCCCGGAGCGCTGCCGCAGGAAGTCATCGAGGAGCGCCACGCCCGCGCCTCGGAGCTCATCAACGACATTGCCCGTCGCCGCTATGCCGCCCTGGTCGGCCGCACGGTGCAAATCCTGGTCGAAGGCCCCAGCAAAAAGAATCCCCACCGCATGATGGGCCGCACCCGTTGCAACAAGATCGTGGTCTTCGAAGGTTCGGAACGGCACCGCGGCCAGTTGTTGGACGTCCGCATCGTGCGCGCCGGTACCTACACCCTTTACGGCGATCCGGCCATCGTGGGGTTCGACCCGTCCGTGTCCAGGGTGACGTCGCGGGAGCCCGGTGTGGCGGTGGTTTGACCCGCGTCTCGCGCGGCCGTCGCGGAGTCGCCACCCGCCCCGGCCCGCGTCCGGACGCAGATCGTCCGCCCCTTGCCCTGCGTGCCCGGGTTCGGCCCTGTGCTTCTTCGGTCGCGGCCCGGCATTGCTTTCCCCGCGCGGAATTCGCAGAGTGTTCCCGGGGAAGGCACCTGCCATGAACACGGAAGTCCTCTACCAAACCCGCCTGCGCCGGTATTTGACCGCCCTGAGGAACGAACAGCCCGACTGCATTCCCATCCGGCCCTTTGTCGCAGAATTCGTCGCCCGCCATGCCGGATTCACCTGTCAACAGGTGGTGCACGATTATCGCCTGGCTTTCGAGGCCACCCTGCGGTGCGCGCGCGATTTCGATTGGGACGCCGTCGTGCCCAACATGGTGTATGTCTGGACGGGGCTCACCCAGGCGGCCGGACTTCGCTACTACGGCATTCCCGGCATCGGCATGCCGCCCAACGTGGGGTTCAACTACATCGAACCGCCCGAAGATCAAGCGTTCATGCGCGCCGACGAATACGACGCGTTGATCGCGGATCCCACCGGCTTTCTTTACGACGTCTGGCTGCCGCGGGTTTCCACGGAAATTGTCCGGCCCGGTCAGCCGGCCACGCGCCGGAGCCATCTGGCATTGGTCAAAAGCGCCATGGCCATGATGGAGTATTTCACCGCCTTCGGGCCGCAATGTGCCCGCTTGCGGCAGGAGTGCGGCACGGTCTCCGCCATTGCCGGCATTTTCAAAGCCCCGCTCGACATCCTGGCCGACAAACTGCGCGGGTACGTGGGGCTGGTCATGGACCTCCACCAACAGCCCCGTCAGGTGTTGCGCGCCTGCGAAGCCCTCATGCCGCACCTGACCCATGTGGGGTTGACGACCGCGGACCCGGCCCGCCAGGTGCCCATCGGCTTCTGGATGCACCGCGGCTGTGTCCCCTTCATTTCGCCGCAGCATTTCGCCTCTCATTACTGGCCCACGCTGCGGCCCTGCATCGAGGAATTCTGGCGCCACGGGCATCAGACCCTGTTCTACGCCGAGGGCAAATGGGATCATCACCTCGACGACTTCGCCACCCTGCCCGAGCGCAGCATCGTCTTTCACGTGGACCAGGGCGACCTGTGGTTGGCCCATCGGAAACTCCACGCCAAATTCGCCCTCAGCGGCGGCGTGCCCAATGTCCTGCTCAGCTACGGGACCCCCGAGGAACTGGAGGATCTGCTTCGCAAGATCTTTGCCGAAGTGGCCCGCGACGGTGGGTACATCCTCGATGCCGGCGCCATCATGCAGGACGACACCAACCCGGAAAACCTGAAGTTCCTCACGCGCTTCGCCCGCGAACACGGGGTTTACTCCGGCCGAAGTCACTCCGAGGCCGCACTTTCCGAGCCGCCGCGGCGGCCGTGCGATGGTGCCGATCCCTCGGGCCTGCGCGGTCTGCAGGGCCATTCTGTGGTTGGCCCGGCCCCCGGCACGTGTCTGTCCTGGGAGGTCAAACGCGCGGAATTGCCCGAGCTCAGCGGCGACCTGGAGCTGCTGGAGCGGGTCTGGAAACAGGTGGACGCCCACGGTTACACTTACATCTGGCAGCTGCTGCTGAGTTTTTGATCCTGCCTTCTGCCCCGGCGCGCGCCGCCACGGCCCCTGTGCCGGGCCGAAGTCCCGCCCTTCCTCCGCGGGGCCCGGAGGCGGGGTCTTCGAGCCGGGAGGTTCCGACCCCAATCCACAAAACGGCTTGAGCCGCAGGATGTCGCACCCACAATGGCCGCCATGCAAAACCGCCTCCGGGCATGGACCGGATTGCTGCTCTGCCTGACGGCCGGCTGCGCCGGGCCCACCGGCGATCGCACGCCCTCGGAGCGTGCGATCACGCTGCTTCCGCCGCCGGCTCCCGCCACCCCGGAAACCGTACCCACACCCATGCCCGCGGCCAACCTCCCGACCTGGCAGTCCCTTTCGCAATGGACCGCTGCTCGCGGATGGGAGGCGCCCCGTCCCTCCGCCACCGTTCCGGTGGTGACCTACCGTCTCGTCACGGGACCCCATCAGTGGGAATTCCACGCCGGCAGCCCGGTCGCTTATTGGAACGGCATCCAGATCCGGCTGGGCTTCGCCCCGCAGTGGCTCGAGGGAGACCTTTGGCTCCACGGGCTCGATTTGGCCAAGCACATCGAGCCGCTTCAACAGCCGCTGCGCCTGAGTCTGCAACAACCCCCGCGCATTGTGCTGGACCCCGGCCACGGCGGCAGCAACACCGGCACCCGCAGTGTGGTCACCGGCCAGTGGGAGAAAGAGTACACGCTCGACTGGGCCTTGCGGTTGAGCAGCCTTTTAACGGCCCGGGGCTGGGCCGTCACACTCACCCGCTCCAATGACGTGGACATTCCCCTGACCGCACGGGTGGCCATCGCCGATGCGGCCGATGCCGACGTGTTTCTCAGCCTGCATTTCAACGGGGCCGCCGGCACCAACCACGCCGGGGGGTTGGAAACGTATTGTCTGACCCCGGTGGGGATGCCCTCGGGGATCCGGCGGGAGTTCGAGGACGATCCCCAGCTGGTCCATCCCAACAACGCGTTTGACGAGGCCAGTTTCCAGCTTGCGGTCCGCCTGCATCGGGCCCTGTTGGAACACACCGGGCTGGCTGATCGTGGCGTGCGCCGGGCCCGGTTCATGACGGTCCTGCAGGGCCAGCGCCGGCCGGCCGTGTTGCTCGAGGGCGGCTATCTCACGCACCCCGAGGACGCCCGACGGATTGCCGACCCTGCTTTCCGCCAGCGGCTGGCCGAAGCGGTCGCCTCCGCTCTTCCATGAGATCCAAACGCTTGATCGTCGTCACCGGCGGAGCCGGTTTCATCGGCTCCCATCTGGTGGAACGTCTGCTGGCCGAGGGCTTCCGGGTGGCGGTGGTGGATGACCTGTCAACGGGACGCCCCGAGAACCTGCAGGCCGTGGCCCATGATCCGGGCCTGGCAGTGGACTGGGCCCCGGTGTCCCGATCCCGCGCCCTGCGTCGATGGATGCGTCAGGCCTCTGCTGTCTATCACCTGGCTGCGGCCGTGGGTGTGGAACTTGTGGTGCGCGATCCCATCCGCGTCTGTCGGGTCAACCTCCACGAGACCGAGGCCATGCTGGAACTGGCGGCCCCGCGGCGGGTGCCCGTGCTGCTGACTTCCACCTCCGAAGTTTACGGGCGGAGCGCCCGACCCGAGTTCGGCGAGGACGACGATCTGATCATCGGCCCCCCCACGCACGCGCGCTGGACCTATGCCTGTTCCAAGCTCATGGACGAGTTCCTGGCCATGGCCTACGCCCATGAACGCGGCCTTCCCATCATCATCGCGCGGATCTTCAACACCGTCGGTCCCCGCCAGACCGGTCAATACGGCATGGTCCTGCCCCGCTTCATCGAGGCTGCCAGGGCCAACACACCACTGCGCGTGTACGGCGACGGCCGACAGACTCGGTGCTTCTGCTGGGTGCTCGACACGGTGGAAGCCCTGGTCCGGCTCCAGCACTGTCCACAGGCGCGCGGCCAGGTCTTCAACGTGGGAAGCACCGAGGAGGTCAGCATCCTCGAACTGGCCCGGCGCGTGATTCAGCTGCTCGGTTCGCGCTCGCGCATCGAACGCGTCCCGTACGCCCGCGCCTACGCCCCGGGATTCGAAGATTTGCGCCGCCGGCGCCCCCGGATTGCAAAGCTGGTCCGCTATACCGGGTTCCGCCCCCGCACCTCGCTGGACGAAATCATCCGGCGGACCGCTGCCGCACTCCCCGCGTAGGGCCGTCGCCGCCGGGCGGGCGGTTTGGCTTGAAGTGTTCCCGTCTTCGAAACGGCCGCGTCCCCGGCAAACCAAAAGAAAACAGCCCACCTCCTGGCGGGCCGTGCGATTCTCGGACCGGGAGCAAGAGATCGGCCAATCCGCGGCCGATCCGCAAAATCAGTGACAGCCGCAACCCGAACCGCAGCCGCAACCGTTGATATCTTCCTCGGTCGGCATGCGGCCCAGTTCCAGCGTCAAAGAGACCTGCTGCTGGATCGCCTGGCGCATCTCCTCGAGCTCCGCCTGCGCATCCAGAAAGCCGCGGGCCACTTCGTTGGCCAGCAGGGCCTCGCGGGCCCGCTCGAATCGATCGATCTCTTCCTCGGTCAACGGCTCGCCATATTGCTGTTTTCGCCGCAGTTCCTGGCCCTGTTGGACCACGCTTTCGTACTGGGTCCGGGCCTTCTCGTCGTCGAGGAAGGCCTGGATCCGTTGCTGCGCGGACTTGAAGCCCGCGTCCTCCAGGATCGTTTCACACAGTTCGCGGGTCTTTCGCCCGATCGCGTCGCTCTGGCTCATGGTGTCGTTTTGCACGAATCGATGTCTTTCCTTCTGCCCCGGGCGCCCTGCCCGCCGGCAACGTTGGCCAAACATAGAGGAGTTTGGACGAAACGCAATGGCACAAAACAAGACCGGGACGGACCCTGCCGCAGGTTCCGCATGCCCGGGACCGGGTTTTCGAACCTGCACTGACCTGCCCGGAAGGCGGTTTGCCCGCCTTTGAGCCTCATGTGCGCGGCGGGCAGGGGTGACGAAACCCGGCAACAATCGGGGCGCATTTCCCCTGCCGACGCTTCTCCGGCTTCCGGCCCCCGCTCCATGTGGCGAAAGCGCTGGCTGGGGCGCCCGCCCATTCCGGTTCCAGCCTGTGGGCACCTCCTGTGCGTATGCCGACTTTTAGAACGCAACCTGCGCGCCAAGTGTATTGGGGAAGCCGGAGAGTCACCTGGGCTTCCGGGAGCATTCGAGTTCGGCGCGAGTCGTGCCCCGCGTGCTGATTGTCCGAGTTCGACCAACCCCCGGCTCTTTCGAGCATCACCCTTCCATCACCAACACGCGCCTGCATCCCTTCGCAGCCCTGATTCGGAAGCAGGGGGAACTGCGACAAACGTTCTCCGGCACGCGCCGGGTTGGAGCACTCACGGACGGGAGCGGAAGGATCCAAAGTGCCGGGCGATGAATTGGACGCGGAGGAGACGGACGCAAGTGACAAGTGGCCGGCGAAGGCATTGGCAGTCCGTCAGCATGTGGTGCAGTTCAGTCCTGCTCAGACCCACGCCGAAGGGATGACCCGAGGAATTCAGGAAGCGCAGCAGCTGCTGCTTGTCGTTTCTCCCGTTCTGGGCACCTTCGTCCGATCGCTCGGCCATTTCGGTCGGATTATTTATCCGAGATGCCCATCGCGGAAGACCACGTTCGCGCCGCTCTTCGCATGAGTGTCGGGCCGAAAACCGGCCTACAAACTGTCGGGGGTGCTACGGGCGCAGTATGATGGCTTACGCGAGATGTCGCGGCCGTTACTGTCACAGCAAGCGACCCTGGCGATGACCGCGATCGCTCTCAACCAAGGCCCTTGAGAACCTCACGCTCTAGCAAGGCCCGACACGCTCAGATCCGCCACGGCTCATTGGTTGCAGGGTGCGGCTCATGTGAAAGGGGCTTCTGTTGATGTTCGAGTCACAGGGTAGCCCGAGGAAGAACGGGTTTTTTAGCTCAGTCACATGTCGGAGCCATCGAAGGTAAGCGACAAAACGCCGTTTTGTCTCTGACAGCACGGCAAAATACTTTGCCGGCCAGGCGCGGCGGCTGAGCAACCTGGTACCCATGTCCCAACGAATGGCCGGTGCGGACCATGCATTATCGCAGGCATAGCGAGAATGGTGACGCCGATTCGACGTTGACTGCCTTCTAGCGGGATGTTGAAAAAGAGCCACGTTTCCTCAGAACGCCGCACAAGTCGTTGATTTGCCAGGAGAGTTCATCAACGAGAAACGTCTTCAACAATCCTGCTAGCCCGACGAATAAACAATGCTGCCGGCGACAACGCCATTGCGGAGCAAGCACTTGCAGGTGCAATTCCCCTGGCTTTATGCCAGCTCGGCACGTCGTTTGCATGTCACTGGCTTCTGAGGGAGATCCGAGCAGGAACGCGGATAATCCATCGCAGACGCCTCACCGTCTACGCGCGCTGCGATAGTGTCCCCGAACATACGTCCCATCCCTCCGAAAGTACCCCTTTACATAGACGGTCTTGGGCACTCCATACGCATTCCGCTGACCGTAATAGCTGCCGTTTTCAGCTACGAACGGGCGCACGGGTGAAAGAGCTCGCGAAGGGCTGAGCAATCTCGGAGAGATGGTGTTCGGGGGTACCGTGTAATCCGCACGCGTCGCTGCCCTTGTCGTGCCAGACACAGGCGTTTGCGCCCCTGCCCGTGGCAGCGCAATTGCCGAAGTAGAGACGTCCGTCAAACGCTGAGAGTTGTTGGCAATACCGGATGCTGGATTCCTCCATCCGTAGGGGCACAAGCCGCCTGGGTGATAGTGGGCAGTCATCCCATGATGGAAGTGATACTCGCCTGTGAAGTGGTTGTAGTGCCCACCCCGAGAATCTGTTGCCCCTGGATGCCCGAGTGCAGGGAGCTGCACGCTGACACACACGAGTACTTGCAGGATTGTTCTCATTGGAGAGATATCGTGCGCGTAACGGGATGATGGTGCGATGTAGAGGTATATGTAACAGCGGCCTTTCCTGCGATTACCGCCGGCTTGGCGAAGGCGTAATCAAATGTGGCAGGAGGGTACTCACCCTTCCCCGGGATTGTAATCCGTTGTGGAAAGGGGAGCTCTTCAAGTCCGGACGCAAATCCGTTTTGGTACAAGAGTGTCAGCGTGCTCTCACTCGCGAACACCGGCTGGTCAAGTGTAGTATTGAAGTCGCCCGCGACGATGAGCACCTTGACTTCAGTGGACAATTGCGTGGAAACACGTGGAATGTGAGCCATGAGCTGTTCTGCTGCGAGCTCCCTTTTTAAGATGTTGAATTGATGCGTAGGTTCAGCGTGCCGCGTCGACAGGTTGCTTTTCAAATGAATACCGTAAACACCAATATCGTTGGTGCGTAAACGAAAGGCAGCAAAAGAAAAGCCCCTCGGTGGGTCTGCGAGAGCAAATGTGCGCCAGTTGTCAAACCAGGCCGCATTGGCAGGGGGCCGCGAAAGAATAGCAATCTGTTGTTGCCCAACCAATCCCGCAAACTCGCTGAGCTGGGAACATACAGCGACTTCATACGTTAGTGGTGTCAACTGGCGGACGAGGTCCTGGCATGCTTTCAAGTCGCGCACTTCTTGCAACACCAGAATATCGGCATTGAGCGCTTTAAGAAGTGGCGCAACAGAAGCCACCATCGCCTGTTCGACTTCTAGCGAAGCCCGCCCACTGCGGACGCCGCTTGGCAACCATTCCAGGTTCCAGGTCAAAACCTTAACGATTCCGCCCTGAGCGGCAGAGACCGCGACGCAGAGAAGCAAGATTAACCGCCACAGATTTTGCATGGGATGCCGTCATTCGGACCGCAGGGCCTTCCCTTTGTTGTCCCGTAATAGCGACATGAACTGTTATGGCGTTTGCCGCTTGAAATGGTCAACCAATGGGAGGTCGGTTGGGCTGAACTTCCGGGCGCGGGGCGTTGCGACGATACCGATGGAACTCTGACAGCATCTGCGGGTCTTGCTTGTGGTTGGGCCCTGGACGCGACGCCGCTTTGCCTCTCGGAAAGCAGGCTTCGCAAAAGCTGGTTCTCGCGCTTCAACGCCTCGTTTTCGGCTTTCAGTCTTTCAACCTGCTTTTGGAATTCCCAAACGGAATTGGTTTCAGCGGCGAGGCCGTGGCCTTGCAACAGAACCAGTCCACACGCGAGGAGCAGGAGCAAGCCATGCGCTTTCATAATCCACTATTTCGACTCTAAAGGCGATTTGTCAAGCACAGGCCGTGTGCGTGCAGGAAAACGGGTACGTCTTCTTCGACTAGCATCAAGGGCAATTACGGCGGCTTGGGTCTGAGGCGGGATTGGGGGCTTGAACTTCCACCTGTCCGACCAGTGCTTGGGTTGGGCCTGCAGTTGTTTGAGCTGCAAAAGCCGAACGGCCCGCATCGGAGGCCAACTGCGGCCCTGGCGTTTGAAGCCGCGGTTGATCCCCACTTCGGTGTTCTTCTCCGCTGTGCCCGAGCCGCTGCTCGCTGGGGGACGGTGTGGAGTGTCGTGGCGTGGATCGTTGGCAGGGCCGCCGGCCCACCTCTTCGAGCGCGTTGCATGCGGAGCGTATCGGACGCCGGTGCTGGTGCACGAGGGGGACGATCCCGTGGCGCGAGAACGATTGAGGGACACGGTGCACCGGCGGGTGGGGGAGGAATTGGAACTGTTCGAGGCCGGAGGCGTGGCGTTCAATCCGGAAGCCGTGAGGACGGGTCGGCAGATGCCGGTGTTCTTCGCCATTGCCGTGAAAAATTCTGGGGTGCAACTGCTGGTGGACGGGTTCCTGCGGTTTGGGCCGCCGTCCCAACCGCGTCGGGTCCGCAACGGTTAGGTGCAACCGGCCAAAACGCATGTTTCCGGGTTCATTTTCAGGGTCCAAGCCAACACGGATCCGCAACATGGGGACCGCTTGGCCTTTGTGCGGGTATGTTCGGGAAGGTTCAAACGCGACATGGTCGTGCACACGCGGACGGGACGGCGGGTGCGTTTGGCCAGTGCACATCGGTTGTTTGGCCGCTAGCGGGAGACGTTAGAGAAGGCATACGCGGGGGATGTGGTGGGTTGGTGGGACATGAAGGACTTCGAGCTGGGCGACACGCTGAGGGCGGGGCGGGACGTGGCTTACGAGGAACTTCCTCAGTTTGCGCCGGACTGCGTTGTGGTTTTGCACAGTCCGAGTACGAGCCAGTTTATACGGTTTTGGGGAGACCTGCAGCAGGTTGTTGGAGCAGGAAGTGGTGCAGGTGTTCAAACTGCCCCGGAGCAGGATGCGCCCGCCGCTGCTGGGGGGCGGTAGGGCCGCTGCAGTTCGAGGTCTTGCAATACCGGCTGCAGCGGAAGTACAGGGTGGAGACGCGACTGCAGCCGGCTCCGTGGGGGTGTTGCGATGGCTGGCCGACCCGCAGGCGACCGTCGCGGAGGCAGCTTTGCCCGCGGGAGCGCGCCCGGCCCGGGACATGGCGGGTCTGCCGGTGATCCTGTTCCCGGACGAGTGGTTTTGCCGGTATGTTATCGACCGGGATCCCGAGGTGCCGCTGAGTGCGCTTCCACCGTGTCAGGTGCTGGCGCGGCCGGTGGTCATTTGATTGCGTAAGTCTCAGGGTCACCCGCTCGGTAATGGAGCGGCACGGTTTGTCGGCTGTTCAAGGCGCTTCTGCTGGCGTAAAGTCCCGCCGGCGATGAATCCACAACTTTTGATGCTGGAGGAGCGGATCCTGAAGACGCTGCGGCGAGCGGGGGCCAGGCCGTGGACGGCGGCGGAGTTGGCGCGGAGGATCGGTCCTCCCGCCGTGGCGTCGGCGGAGTTCGAGGCCGCGCTGAAGGCGTTGGAACAAAGCGGCCGAGTGGTGCGGATCAAGGGCGACCGCTATGTCCTGCCCCAGGCTGCCGATCTCATTCCGGGTCGGATCCGGATCAACCGGCAGGGCAAGGGATTCTTGCAGCCGGACGACCCGCACTTGCCGGAGATTCTCATTCCCGAGCACGCCACCGGGACCGCCCTGCACGAGGATCGGGTGTTGGTGCGGCGAAACGTGCGGCCGAAGGGGCTGCGGTCGGAGGCGCCGGAACCGGTCACGGGCGAGGTGGTGCGGATTCTGGAGCGCCGGCGGACGCAACTGGTGGGCACCCTGCAGCGCAGCAGCCGGTTTTTCTACGTGATTCCGGACGATCCGCGGATTCCTCATGACATTTACGTGCCCTCGCCCCGGGTGGGCGATCGGACGGCGCGGCTTGGGGACAAGGTGGTGGTGGCGTTGCGGGACTGGCCGTCGCGCGAGACCAACCCGGAGGGTGACCTCGTGGAGATCCTCGGGGCTCCCTCGGATCCGGGCGTGGACATGCTGGCGGTGTTGCGCCAGTACCAGTTGCCCACGGCCTTTCCGGCGGCGGTGCGACGCGAAGCCGAGGCGTTCGGGACGGAGGTGCGCCCGCAGGAATTGCGCGGCCGCGTGGATTGCCGCGGGCAACTGGTGGTCACCATCGATCCGGACGACGCCAGAGACTTCGATGATGCCATTGCGGTGGAGCGACTGGCTGATGGGCACTGGAAGCTCTGGGTGCACATTGCGGATGTGTCCCATTACGTGAAGCCGGGGACCGCATTGGACGAAGAGGCGCGGCGGCGGGGCAATTCCACCTACCTGGTCGACCGGGTGATTCCCATGCTGCCGGAGGTCCTGAGCAACGAGTTGTGCTCGCTGAAGCCCGGGGTGGACCGCCTGACCAAGTGCGTGGAATTCCTCTTGTCGCCCGACGGCCGCGTGTTGCAAAGCCGGTTTTATTCGGCGGTGATTCATTCCCGGCATCGCCTGACCTATGGCGAGGCACTGGAACGGCTGCGCCGCCCGGCCACCGATCCATTGGGTCGGATGCTGCACCAGGCTCATGAACTGGCGCAGCGGTTGCGGCGCCGGCGGTTTGCCCAGGGCGCCCTGGACCTGGATTTTCCGGAGGTCAAGCTGCGGTTGGACGAGCGGGGCCGTGTGGTGCGAGTGGAGACGGTGGTCCACGACATTGCGCATCAGTTGATCGAGGAGTTCATGCTGCTGGCGAACGAAGCCGCGGCGCGTCGGCTGCGGCAGTCGGGCCGTCCCGCGTTGTACCGCGTGCACGAGCCTCCGGACCCGGCCCGGCTGGAGGAGTATCGCCAGGAGGTGTTGAGCCACAACGTGCCGTGCGGCCGGCTGGACGACCGGGCGGAGCTGCAGCGACTGCTGGAGCGACTCAATCACCTGCCCATCGGCCCGGCCCTGAAGGTCGGGCTCCTGCGGTCTTTGATGCGGGCCCAGTACGCCACCGAACCGGTCGGCCATTTCGGGCTGAACAAGAAGGACTACACGCACTTCACCTCGCCCATTCGTCGGTACGCCGACCTGGTGGTGCATCGGGCCCTGTTCGAGCCGCGGGCACTGCCCCCGTTGGTCGAGCTCGAATCCCTGGCCGAACACCTGTCCACGATGGAACGAAACTCGGCCGATGCCGAACGGGACAGCCGCGAGGTCAAACTTTTTGCCCATCTCGAGGAGCAGCTGCGCTCGGGTCGTCCGACCCCCTACCCCGCCATGGTTACGGATGTGCGCAATCATGGCTTTTTCGTGGACCTGCCGACGCTGGGCCTCAGCGGATTCGTTCCGTTGTCGGCGATGAAAGACGACTTTTACGTGTTCGACAGCGCGCGGAACCAGCTCCAGGGACGTCGCACGCGGCGGCGGATTCGCCTGGGAGATTCGCTGTCGGTGGTGGTTGCCCGCGTGGACCGGTTCAAGAAGCAAGTGGACTTTGCGCCGGCGGCTCCTTCTGCCGGTCGTGCGCGTGAGCGGCGACCACGCCGTTCCGAGTCCGCAACGCGCGCCGAAACCGCGCACGTCCCACGGTCCCAACGGCGCTCGGGGAAACCGGCGCACGGCGCCGGTCCGGTCGGAAGCTCCGGTCCTCCACGAGCCGGGCGGCGGAACCGCGGCCGAGGACGACGCTAAAAAGCACCGAGGAGCGCTCCGGGGGAGATCGGCCCTTGTTGCGGAGACGCCGGGGGCCGCGGCCCGGGCGGCCGGCCGGGCGGTGTGGCCGGGACGAGGTCAGCTCGAGAGCGCCGGCTGTGCCGGGGCACTCGCACGAGCCGCATCCCTCCGCGCTTGTCGGAGTTCCTCGGCCCCCCAGCGGAGCAGACGCTCCGTGGTCTCCCAACTGATGCAGGGATCGGTGATGGACACGCCGTAGCGCAGTTCGTGCACCGGACGCGGGAAGGGTTGATTCCCCTCGAACAGGTTGCTTTCCAGCATGAGGCCCACGAGGGAAAGGGTGCCCTGGCAACGTTGCCGGATGACGCTGCGCCACACGTCTTCCTGGCGCGCCGGCACCTTGCCGGAATTGGCATGGCTGCAGTCCACCATGATCACGGCCGGCAACCCGGCGGCCGTGAGCTGTTCTTCCGCGACGCGGATGCTTTCCGGATCGTAGTTGGGACGCTGCCGGCCTCCGCGCAGCACGATGTGGCCCCAGGGATTGCCCGTGGTGCGCACGATGCTGGTGATGCCCTCCTCGTCCACTCCCAGAAACGCGTGCGGATGCCGCGCCGCCTGCATGGCATCGATGGCCACCTGCAAACTGCCATCGGTGCCGTTCTTGAACCCAACCGGCATGGACAGGCCACTGGCCATCTCCCGGTGGGTTTGGGATTCGGTGGTCCGGGCCCCGATGGCCGCCCAGGAGACGAGGTCGGCGATGTATTGGGGCACGATGGGGTCGAGGAATTCCGTGCCTGCCGGCAGGCCCATGCGGGTGATCTCGAGCAACAGCGCCCGGGCGCGACGCAGTCCGGTTTCGATGTCGTAGGTGCCGTCCAGGTGAGGATCGTTGATCAGCCCTTTCCAGCCGATGGTGGTGCGGGGTTTCTCGAAGTACACCCGCATGATGATTTCGAAGGTGTCCTGCAGATCCCTGCGGAGCGCCACCAGCCGCCCGGCGTATTCGAGGGCGGCCCGGGGATCGTGAATGGAACAGGGCCCCACCAGCACCAGCATCCGCGAATCCACCCGCTCCAAGATGCGCTGGACCGCCTGCCGTCCCGCCACCACGGTTGCCGCCGCCTGCTCATCCAGCGGCAGCTCGGCCAAGAGAGCCCGGGGCGGCTGCAGCCGGATGAGTTCGCGGACATGCACGTTCTGAATGCGAACCATACGGCTTACATTATCCGGTTTTGGCGGTCCCTGCAAAAGCGGGAATTCGAGGCAGACGGGGCAGTCCGGCATGATTCGAAGAAGGGAGCTTTGGGGGGGCGTTTTGATGGCCGGGGGCGCGGGGATCCCTGAGCTGTCCGGGCGATCGATCCGATGGGGCATACGACCGCGGTGGGGACGGGCCCGGGAGAGCTTGTGGCGCAGGGCGTGGGAATCGAGAGACGCGGACCTTTGGGTGTTCCGTTGGTTGTCGGCCGCCAAGGAGCACGCCGCTGGTCGGACTGGCGCGCCCGCGCTTTCAGTGTCGCTGCGGGTCCACCGGACTTTCGGCCGGTGGCCGCGGGACCTCGGAGCGACGGGCTCCTCTCTCCCCTGTGAGTTCTTCGTACACGGCGAGCGTGCTCCGGCACATGGCTTCCAACGTGAAAGGAGGGACAATGGGACGCGGCTCGGGAGGCGCGAGCAGGAATTTTCGAGTGAGTTGGGCGGCCGTCTCGATGTCGCCGGGCGGCACGGCGCCCTCGGGGAACAACGCCCGGAGTTGTTCGCCCACGCCGCCGTGGTCGTACCCGATGACCGGTCGTCCCAGCGCCAGCGCTTCCAACGTGGTTCGCCCGAAGGATTCCGGCCGGTTCGACAGGGAAAAGACCACGTCCGAAATGGCCAGGATCTCGCGCACGTCGGAGCGGTGTCCCAGAAAGAAGACCGAGCCTTCCAGCCCCAGCCGTGCAACGAGGGCATGCAGACAGCGCAGGTACTTTTCTTTGCCCGGGGAGGCACCGCCGAGAATCAGCCCGGCGACCGGGGCAGTTTCCCCGCGGAGACGCGCAAGCAATTGAAGGAAGTCTTCGTGCCCCTTCAGACGGGTGACCCGCCCCGGCAGGGTGAGAAGCCGCCGTCCAACCAAGTTGGGGAAGTCTCTCTGCCACTGTTCGCGCCAGGCCGCGTCGGGTTGATACCCGCGGGGAAACTCCGCGGGGGAGATTCCGCGGGGAATCACCCGGATGCGGGCCGGGTCGGTGCGCGGGTAGTGTTGGAGGATGTAATCGCGGATGCTCTGGGAGACTGCGATGACCCGTTCCCCCCGGGTCATGATGGCCGAGTAGGGATTGACCGTGTAAAAGCCGTGCACGGTGGTGACCAGGCGGGGGCGTTGTGGGGCCGGCAGACTGCGCCAGGCCAGCCACCCCAACCAGGCCGGCCAGCGCGATCGCAGGTGCAGGATATCCGGTTTCTCGGTGCGCAGGAGACGTCGCAACCTGGGCAGAAGGAGCAACCCGCCCGGGCCCTTGCGGTGAACGGGCAGCGTGAGGTGCCGGACCCCGGCAGCTTCCAGCGCCGGCACAAGGCGGCCGCCGTGGGAGATCACCAGCGCCTCGTGACCTTGTTCGACGAGGTAACGACCGATTTCGAGGGTGCCCCGTTCAACGCCGCCTTCGTTCAGTGCGGGGACAAGTTGCAGGACTTTCACGGCTGTCTTTCCGGGAACAATCGGGTCAGGACCAGGTCCGCGCAACGGCCCGTTTCGTGGAGGGGTCGGGGCGGGGGCAGGCGTCGACCTTGTTGGCGCCAGGTGGTGTAGAGGGTGGCGTAGCCGTCGAGCACAAGGGCGTCCAGGCCGCGCACCGGACCGCTGTTGGGGGCGTGGACCGGAGCGGGGAGCAATCCGACCCGGGCTCCGGTCGTGACCGCTTCGAACACCATGGAGATGCTGTCGGCGGTGACCCAAACCTCCTGGGCCAGCAGCAAATGATCCATGAGCGTCGAGGTGGGCGTGGTCTCGCGCGGTAGCGGTTGGACGGGCACTCCGGCCTGGACCACAGCCGTGAGAAAACCGGCGGGTGTACGGCGTGAATCGGCGGCGAACCATTGCAGTTCGGGTCGAGCGGCGCAGACTTCGCGGAGGCAGTCGATCAATGCCTCGCCGGCCCATCCGTGGCTCCGCGAGGGTCCGCCCAACAGGATCAAGCCGCGGAGTTGTTTGGGGGGCAGTTGTTCCGGAATCCGGTTCAGGCCTCCGCGGATGGGGACGACGCGGGGCGAGGCCGGCGTTTGGGAGAGGTCATGGGCCGGCACCAAACAAAGGTCGAACAGGAAGGCCGGCCAGGTGGGTTTCATGATGACCACCGATTTGGCCCGGAGCTTTCGGGCGGCCAGCCAGAGGGCCAGGTGGGTTTTGTGGCCGGCCCCGATGAGGAGGTCGGGTTTGGGCCCTGCGGCATGCAGGGCGGTCCACCAGCGGAGCGGTGGTCCGCCCGCGTCGGGGAGTCGCAAGGTTTCGATGGTGGCGCCGGTTCGGCGGGCGAGGGCTTCGGCCAGGCCCAGGCTCTGGTTCAAATGGCCGGGTCGGCCGTCGGAAAGGACGCGGATGTGTCGGGGCCGGCGAGGCGGGGCCTGTGTGGGGGAGGGGGGAGCGATCGGGACGACCGCGTTCACGGGCGGGGTGGGGCCGCGGGGGCTAGCGGCCGTAGGCGAGTCGTTCGGCCAGCCGCTCCGGCAACCCGGCGGCGCGGATTTTTTTCTGGGCGGTGGCGATGTCGTAATCCAGGCGCCGCAGCTCCACGGTGCCTTCGTCCACGTCGTACACGACGTAGGCGGCCTTGGGGTTGCCGTCGCGGGGCTGGCCCACGGCGCCCACGTTGATGAAGTACTTCTTGCCGGGCTCGATGCGGAACTTGGAGTAGGTGCCGCCGCGCACCATGCTGTCGCGCACGAAGGCCACCGGCACATGGGTGTGGCCGAAGAAACAGACGGGCGTGTTTTGGTAGGGGAAGCTGGCCGCGGCTGCCAGCTTGTCGAACACATACCCCCAGCGCTGCGGCGCGTCCAGGGTGGCGTGGACAATGGTGAAATTGGTCACCATGCGGACGTAGCGCAGGTCCCGCAGCCATTGTCGGTCTTCCTCGCTCAGCTGCTGACGCGTCCACATGACGGCCTCGGCGGCCAGGGGATTGAAGCCTTCGGCGTTTTCGTCGATGGAACAGTATTCGTCATGGTTGCCCTTGACGCAGGGCATCCCCATCGAACGGATGATTTGCAGGCATTCCCGCGGGTTGGCGCCGTAGCCCACCACGTCACCAATGCAGGCGTAATGCGTGCATCCCTGTTTTTGTGCATCCTCCAGGACGGCCTGAAGGGCCTCCAAGTTGCCGTGAATGTCCGCGATAATGGCAAACTTCATTGCTGCTCGTTCCGAGCCTTAACCTACGATCCGAAAGCCTTGCAGGCCACCGACAGCTTCCGACCAGGTCACCTCTTCGCGTTGGATGAACCGGTCCAGGCCCGCCTCCCGGATGGCCCGGCGAAACGCCTCCAGTTCCTCGCGGGTGCCTTCCGCGATGAGTTCCACGCGGCCGTCCGGCAGATTGCGGACGGTGCCGGTGACCTCGAATCCCTGGGCCACGCTTTTGGTGGTGTACCGGAATCCCACGCCTTGCACGTGCCCGGAATAGAGCACCTGCATGCGGTATCGGTTGGTCCCACTCATTGGCTCGTCGCTACCCAATTCGGTTTCCGGAATCGCGCTCCGAGGAACCGCGAAAACGCAATTCCAGCCTCTGGATGAAGCCACAACTGACCGGCTGGAGGCAACGCTTTTCCCGGGGCAGGGATTGTCGGGAGTTCCCGCCCTCTGCGCGGTGGCCGGCACCACCGGGGGTGGCCGCCCTTCGAGGACTGGCGGAGGCGGGGAAGCAATCGGCCCCGGGACCCGCGACGGGTTGGGTCCCTGTTTGCGGGGCTTCTCAGCTCGGAGAGGCGAAGGTTTTGCTTGTGAGCGGGACGGTTCCATATCGAAAAGCGTGGGCCCGGGGATTCGCCCGGGCGGCGGGTGGGAACGTTGCGGTCCGAGTGCAGGGGCACAACGCCCCGCGGGTGGCCGAAACCGGGCGCACGTTTGAGTCGGGTCGGTTGCAGTGGTAAGACTGAAGGACATGAAGCGGGGCAGAGAGGTTTGGGAGGCGGCGGCCCGGAATGCGATCGTGGTGCAGGGCGCGCGGGAGCACAATCTGAAAGACCTGACGGTGGTCATCCCGCGCGGGTGTTTCGTGGTGATCACCGGGGTAAGCGGCTCCGGCAAGAGCACATTGGCCTTTGATCTGCTTTTTGCGGAGGGACAGCGCCGGTTCCTCGATTCTCTCAACGCCTATGCGCGGCAATTCGTGGAGCAATTACCGCGGCCGGATGTGGATCGCATCCTGGGCCTGCCTCCCACGGTGAGCATCGAACAGCGTACCAGTCGCGGCGGCGGGAAAAGCACGGTGGCCACCGTAACCGAGGTGCACCATTTTTTGCGGTTGTTGTATGCACGGCTCGGGGTGTTGTACTGCCCGGACTGCGCGCAACCGGTGGAGGCGCAGACCCGACAAGCTCTGATCGAGCAGCTGCGTCGCGAAGCGCGTCGGCGCGGTGCCCTCAGGTTGCTGGCTCCGGTGGTGCGGCATCGGAAGGGGTTCCACGCAGAGGTGGCGCAATGGGCCCTGGACCACGGGTACCGACAGTTGCGGGTGGACGGGCAATGGTGCGATGCCGAGCGGTTCCCGCGGCTGGATCGGTACCGGGAGCACGATGTGGAGATAGTGGTGGGGACCCTGGATCCGCGGCGGATTCGGGTCGGGCCCCGGCCAAACGAGGGCGGGACGGCAGAATCGGCCGAAGCGCTGGTGGATCGAGCATTGGACCTCGGGCGCGGCCTGCTGCTGGCGGTGGACGGCCACGGGGCGGTGAGCGTTCATTCGATCGAACGGGTTTGTCCCGGCTGCGGCCGGTCCTATCCGCCGCTGGATCCCAAGCATTTCAGTTACAACTCGCCGCTGGGATGGTGCCCGCGTTGCCGGGGCTTCGGGGAACTGTTTTACCTGCCGGATGCGGAACGCGGGGCGGATGCGGATCAGGTCGAGGAAACGTGGTGGAGCTGGGCCACGGAGCGTGAGGTCTGTCCCGAATGTGAGGGGGCCCGGTTGAACCGACTGGCGCGGGCGGTGCGTTTGCCCGTGGGGAGGGTGGAGCCCGGGGTGCCGGAGAATCCGACGTTGGTGGATCTGGGCCGGCTGCCGGTGGAACGGGCGGAGTCGTTCTTTCGTCAGGTGCGGTTTTCGGGTCGGGCGGGGCAGATTGCGCGGGACATTCTGCCGGAAATCCGCGTGCGGTTGGGCTTTCTGCGCGAGGTGGGGTTGGGATATCTGCACCTCGATCGGTCGGTTCCCACGCTGTCGGGGGGCGAGGCGCAGCGGATTCGGTTGGCGGCACAGTTGGGTTCCAATTTGAGCGGGGTGTTGTATGTGTTGGATGAGCCCACCATCGGGTTGCACCCGCGGGACAATGAACGGTTGCTGGCCTGTTTGGAGCGGCTCTGCGCGCGGGGCAATTCCGTGGTCGTGGTGGAGCATGATGAGCAGACGTTACGGCGGGCCGATTGGCTGATTGACCTGGGACCCGGAGCGGGCGCGGAAGGGGGCCGGGTGGTGGCCACGGGGCGACTGGGCGACATCCTCCGGCATCCGCAAAGCGTTACGGGGCGTTGTTTGCGGGAGCGGCGGACGTTTCCCCTGCGAGGGGCGCGTCGGTTCGTGCCCTGGCCGCCTCCGGACCCGCCGGCCACCGAAGGGGAGGGCGTGACCTGGCTCCAACTTTGTCATGCGCGCAAACACAACCTGCAGGATTTGACGATTTGGATTCCGTTGCAGCGGCTGGTGGTGGTGACGGGGGTCAGCGGCTCGGGCAAGAGCACGTTGGTGCGACACTGTTTGTTGCCGGCGCTCCAGCGGGCGCTGGCCGGCCGCAAGGCGGCGGGCACGGGAGAATCGACCGCAGCGGAGTCCGAGGGATTGCCGTTGCTGCGCGGCGCAGAACATGTGCGCGCGGTGTACGAGGTGGATCAGTCGCCCATTGGCCGGACGCCGCGGTCCATCCCGGCGACCTACGTGGGGTTTTTCGACGAGATTCGGGCGTTGTTTGCCCAGACCCCGGAGGCGCGCATGCGGGGGTATGGGCCGGGCCGGTTCTCGTTCAACAGTCCGGAAGGACGGTGCCCGGCGTGTCAGGGAGCCGGTCAGGTCAAGCTGGAGATGAATTTTTTACCCACGGCGTATGTGCGTTGCGAGACCTGCGGGGGCACGCGCTTCAATCCCCAGACGCTGGACGTGCTGTATGCGGGACGAAACATTGCGCAAGTGCTGGATCTGACGGTGGCGGAGGCGCTCGAGGTGTTTGGGGCGGTGCCCTCGATTCGGCGCGCGCTCGAGGCGTTGCGGGACACGGGCCTGGGGTATCTCAAACTGGGCCAGACCAGTCCCACGCTCAGTGGTGGCGAGGCGCAGCGGGTCAAACTGGTCACGCATCTGTTGAGCGGGTTGCGCGGCCCGGGCGAGGGGAGGGGTCCTCAACCGCTGTCTGCGGAGCGAACGGCCCGGCGGCGGGGGAATCTGTTTCTCCTGGAAGAGCCCACGATCGGCCTGCACGCGGCGGATGTGGAACGTCTCTTGCACGTGTTGCAGCAGCTGGTGGACGCGGGCCACTCGGTGCTGGTGATCGAGCATCATCCGGAGTTGATTGCCGAGGCCGACTGGGTGATCGATTTGGGGCCGGAGGGTGGCGATGCGGGCGGACGTCTGGTAGCCTGTGGGCCGCCGGAGGTGATTACGGCCTGTCCGCAGAGCCACACCGGCCGGTTCCTGCGCCCGCTGCTTGATCGGGGACGGTCGAACGGGGGTCGGGGGAGGAGGACCTCCCCGGCGGGGGAAGGCTGAGAGCGATTTGCGGTTCGGGCCACAGGGAGGCTCGACCCGCTGCAGCACGCAGGGCGACCAGCGCGTTGGTCCGGTGCCTGCGGCGACGGTCGATGCAGTGCAGCCCGGGGGCAGTCGCTCGGGGCCGCGATTGGCGAAGTGCAGGGCGAGCGTCCGGGATGACGGCGGTTGTAAGGAGATTCGTGTTCAGCGTGGCGCAGAGCGCAGTCGGCCGGGCGGGCCTTCCCGGAGTGCGATTGCGCCCCGGGGCCTTCACTTTGGTGGAATTGCTGACGGTGGTGGCGATTGTGGGCATCCTGGCCGGCCTGTTGTTACCGGGCCTGCAGCGGGCACGCCGGCTGGCGCAGCGGGCTGCGTGTTTGAACCAACTTCGCCAGCAGGGGCTCGCGTGGCGGATGTACCTGGATGAAAGCGGAAGTCGCTTTCCCGACCGACGGGATTTGAAGGTGCGGTTGCCGGGCGGGTATCGGCCATGGTCGGACTGGCCGCCCAGCGACCCGCGGTCGGGTTGGGCCGCGGTGGTCTTGAAGGCCTGGGTGCCGGAGCGAGGGGTCTGGGATTGCCCGGGCGCGCGAGCCTCGGTGTGGGCGGGATTGCCGCAGGTGGCGCAGGCGGGGGGACTGGAGTCGAACGCACCGGTGGTGCGGTACTGGATGTGGCGGTTCGATCGAGTGGACGAGCCGGTTCCGCCGGACAATTTCTGGGGCCGGACGGAGTCGGATTGTCTGGCACTTTTGCGGGTGTCGGGCAATCCGATGGTGGGCCAGCCGCAGGGACCGTCGGAGGTGGAGCTGGTGGTGGACGTGTACTTTCCGGGGACGGTGGCCACCGTGGCCCCGGAGTGGCAGGGGCGCAGTGCGCATGCGGGTGGCCGGAATCGATTGATGTTGGACGGGCACGGCCATTTTTTGCGGGACCGGCGACTGTCGGGCCAGTGAAACGGTTCGGAGGGCCGGGCTCACGGGGTTTCTGGAGACGGGGAAAACGCCCGGGTGGGAAACTCAGCCTCGGCCTTGTCAAACAGACGGGACACCACCGAGACTGCCGGCCGGGGCGGATCGGAAGCGATTTCAGGAGCGAAGGACGGCCAAATGGAGCCACAAGGCGTGGTGAGTGAAGAGAAGGCGGCGGAGCGGGCTCGTTGGATTCGGGCGCAGTTGCCGCCGGGCGGTTTGTTCGCCGGGGCCAGCTGGCGCGTGGGCCCGACGCCGTTTCTGCTTTCGCGCGAACTGGCGGCGCAGTTGGAATCGCTGGGGCGGGTGTTGTTGCAGTTTTATCGCGCGGCGGACTTGCTGTATCGGCAGTCGGTGGCGGGAAGGCAGCCGGCCTGGGTGGCGGAATTGCTGGATCAGGGGAAGCCACCGGAACTGATTGCATGGCAGCGGCATGCGGGTTTTCGGCATGAATTGCCGCGGGTGATTCGGCCGGACGTGCTGCTGACGGCGGAGGGCCCGCGGATCACGGAGCTGGACAGTGTTCCGGGAGGGATCGGGCTGACGGCCTGGCTGCAGGAGGTCTATCACCGGCCGGCGGGAGAAGAGCCGGCCTGGCACCTGTTGGGTGGCGGAGACGGCATGGTGCGGGGATTCGCCGGCATTTTCGGATCGGCGCCGCGCGTGCACATCGTGGTCTCGGAGGAATCGGCGATGTACCGGCCGGAGATGGAGTGGTTGGCGGGCCGGTTGGGGGGGCGATTTGCGGTGCGGGATGTACGGTACCGGGAGTATGCCCCGGGGGATGCCGTGTACCGGTTTTTCGAGTTGTTCGACCTGGAGAACGTGCCGGTGGCTCGGGAGTTGTTCGATCGCGGGGCCCGCGGGGAGCTGCGCATCACCCCCCCGCCCAAGCCGGCGCTGGAAGAGAAACTGTTGCTGGCGTTGTTGTGGAATCGGAATCTGCGGGAGTTTTGGCGCAGGGAATTGGGGGCGGCGTTTTTGGAGCGCCTGCAGGGCTGGGTGCCGTACACGTGGGTGGTGGATCCCGCGCCGCTGCCGCCCCATGCGGCCATTCCGGAGCTCGGGCTGACGGATTGGCGACAGTTGAAGACGCTGTCGCAGCGTCAGCGGCAACTGATTCTGAAGGTCTCCGGGTTTGCCCCGCATGCGTGGGGAGCGCGAGGGGTTTATCTGGGCAGCGATTTGTCCCTGGAGGATTGGTCGGCGGCGGTGGAGCGTGCGCTGGCGGAGTTTCCGCGGAATCCGTGGGTGTTGCAGCGGTATCATGCTCCGGCGCGACAGCCGGCGCAGTGGTTTGATTTCGATCAGGGACGGGTGGTTTCATTCGAGGGCCGGGTGCGGCTGTGTCCGTATTATTTCGTGACGGGCGAGCGGGAACGGGCCCGCGCGCACCTGGGCGGTGTCCTGGCGACGATTTGTCCGCTGGACAAAAAGATCGTCCACGGGATGAACGAGGCGGTCGAGGTGCCGGCGGCGGTGGGGGTATGAGTGAGTGGGTGCAATTCGGGCTGTTGGCGTTCGGATCCCTGTTTGTGATCGTCGATCCGGTGTCCACGGCGCCGGCGTTTTTGGCCATGACACCGGAGCACACGCCGGCGCAACGGATCCAGATGGCGCGGTTGGCGTGCGTGGTGGCGGCCGGGGTGTTGGTGGTGTTCGCGGCGGCGGGTCAGTACATCTTCCGGTTTCTCGGGATCACGCTGCCGGCCTTTCAGATTGCGGCCAGTATTGTGTTGTTGATGGTGGCGCTCGACATGTTGAAGGCGCAGCGTTCCCGGGTGCAGGAAACGCGCGAGGAAACCGAGGCCGGCGCAAGCAAGGAGGACATTTCCGTCACGCCCCTGGCCATTCCCTTGCTGGCGGGGCCGGGCGCGATTTCCACCGCCATTTTGTTGCAGAGCCAGGCGGAAGGCTGGGTGCAACACGGCGTGTTGTATGGTGTGATCGTGCTGGTGATGCTGGCCAGCTACTGGATTCTGCACGTGGCGGCGCAGAGCAGTCGGTTTCTCAATCCGATTGCGCTCAACATTTTGTCCCGGATCATGGGTTTGCTGCTGGCAGCGGTGGCGGTGCAATTCATGGTGAACGCACTGAAGGCCCTGAGGGCGGAGCTGGGGATGGGATGAAAGGAAAGGGATCAGCCGATACGGAGACGGTTCGGACGCGTCCACGATGGCGTGACCCCGCGCACGGCTGCGTTTTCCCGGCCGCCCTGGAGGGTCGGAGCTGACGGGTTTCCAAAAGGCTCGCATTGGGAAACAGCATTTGCCTCCGCCGGCGAGCCGTGCTTTGCTGGAGGCGACAAACCGCCAACGAAAGGACTGCCATGAACCGCCAGCGATTGACTCGACGTGAGTTTCTCACCGCCACGGCTGCGTTGGCCGGGCTTGCCCTGTGCCCGACGGCCTGCCGCACGACCGGTTCCACGCGGCGAACGGCGACCGATCTGGTGCCGTTGGGGCGCACCGGATTGAAGATCAGCCGACTGGGCGTGGGCACCGGCACCAACGCCGGCGAAGTGCAACGGAGCCTCGGGCGGGAGGGTTTCAACCGCCTGATTCGTCACGCCTATGACCAGGGCGTCACTTACATCGACACCGCCGACGCGTATCGGACGCACGAGTACGTGCGCGAGGCGATCCGCGGGTTGCCCCGGGAACGACTGTTTCTCCTGACGAAGATGATGGGGGTGCCGCAGGATCCGATGAAAGAACTCGACCGATTTCGCCGGGAACTGGGGGTGGATTACCTGGACTGTGTGCTGGTGCATTGCGCGACCAGTCCTCGCTGGGATACGGAACGGCGACGGGTGCTCGATGCCCTGACGGAGGCGAAGCAAAGAGGAATCGTGCGTGCCGTGGGGGTCTCCTGTCACGGCCTGCCGGCGTTGTGTCGAGCCACGCAGGTCGAGGGGCTGGACGTGCATTTGGTGCGTTTGAACCCGCAGGGCCGGCATGTGGACGGGCCGTCCGAACGTTGGGACGAGAGCGGCGACGCCACCCATGTGCCACGGGTGGTGCAGGAGATTCAGGCGATGCGGGCCAGGGGCCGCGGCGTCATCGGGATGAAGATTATCGGGAACGGCGAATTTCGTTCGCCGGCGGATCGGGAGCGGTCGATCCGCTATGCCATGCAGAGCGGCCTGGTGGATGCGGTCACGATCGGGTTTGCCAGCGCGGCCGAGGTGGACGAGGCGATCGAGCGGATGAACCGGGCGCTGGCGGAGGTGTAAAGGCGCGGGGGCCACGGCCCGGGCACTCGAGCGGGCCGGGCGTTGCGAATCCGGCCAGGGCGGCGCAGTGCTTAGGGGGAAGGTCGCGGGCGCTTCCGAGGGAAACACAAGCCGCCCGGCGGTGGTCCGGGCGGCGGTCGGCACACGAGAGGAAAGGTGACGTTTTCGGTCGCCGGAGTGGCGAGGGTCAGCTCCCGGCGGGTGGCGGATTCTCTGTGGGCGCCGGCGAGGGCTCCGCGGGCGCTGGTGCGGCTGGTTGGGCCGGAGCGGCGGATGCCGGGGCCGAAGGCGGCTCGCTGGCGGCTGGCGCGGTCTGTCCGGCTTTGGCCTGGCGCGCCAGTTTGGCGGCCAGTTTCTTGCGCTTGATGTAGCGCTGGCGCCGACGGCGTTTGAGAATCTTGTTGTATTGTTTGCTCATAGGTCCTTTACAAGCCCGCCTGAATGCGGTTGTTTGGGCCGGTCAATATGAATGGGCCGAGGATGCGGTTCAATCTCTATTTGGGGGTGGGTTTGGCGTTGCTGGCCGTGACAATGGCCTGTCAGAGCCCCGAGTCGCGCAGCCGGAAGGAAATCAGTACGTTGCGCGTTCATCTGGAGGTCCGGCCCGAGCCCACGGGTCAGACGGAGACGGTGACGCTGTTTCGGGAGGATCCGGTCAGCCTGACCATCGAGAAGTCGCCTTTCCTCACGGAGGTGCATGTGGCGTCGGCGAAGGTGGTGGATGCCTTCGGGGTGCCGGCCATTCAGATTCAGCTGGACCGTTCCGGCACCTGGCTGTTGGAGCAATACACCACGGCCTACCGGGGGCGACGCATGGTGATCTTCAGTCAGTTTGGCGAGCGACCGGACCAGGCGCGATGGCTGGCGGCGCCCTTGATCAAGCAGCGGATCGGGGACGGATTTCTGGTGTTCACGCCGGATGCGAGTCGCGAGGAGGCCGAGCGGATCGTGCGGGGCTTGAACAACCTGGCGGCGCAGCGGAAGAAACGGGATTTCTAACAGGTCATGCGCGGCGGTCTGGTGTGGTTGGGGATCCTGGGGTGGGTGGCAGGAGCCGTGGCGACAGGACCGTTTCGGCTGCCCACGCCCAACCAGGCCCTGTTCGAGCCCGGGGGCGAGGCACGCTTCTTCGCCCCCACACCGGGCCGGACCTGGGTAGCGGGGACGTTCGGCTGCACGCGGAGCGAGGGCTTTCAGCTGCACGAGGGGATCGACATTCGTTCCGTGCAGCGGGATCGTCGGGGCGAACCCACCGACCTGGTGTATGCGGCGGCGGACGGCACCGTGGCATACATCAACACGAATCCTTCTTTGTCCAACTACGGCCGGTACATCGTCCTGCGCCACAGCGTGGACGGGCTGGAGGTGTACACGTTGTACGCGCATTTGCGGGCCGTTGCGCCGGACTTGCGCCCGGGCCGGGAGGTGCGCGCCGGTCAACCGATCGGCACCCTGGGTCGGAGCACCAACACCCGAACCCCCATCAGCAAAGATCGCGCGCATCTGCACTTCGAAATCGCGCTCATGATCTCCGACCGGTTCGACGCCTGGTTCCGCCGCACCGAGCCCCGGGAGCGGAACGACCACGGGAATTTCAACGGGCGCAACTTCCTGGGTCTGGACCCGGTGGCGGTCTTCCAGGCACAGCAGCGTGAAGGGCCACGGTTCTCGTTTCGCAGGTTGGTGCAGGAACAGGTGCCGTTGTGCACTGTGCAGGTGCGACAGGGAGAGTTTGGCTGGGTCCGGCGCTACGCCGCCCTGGTGGAGCCGGCTGCGGTTCGCACAGCCCCGGTGGCCGGATATGATGTGACTTTTAATTTTTCCGGTTTGCCGTTTCGCCTGGTGCCGCGGAGCGCAGCAGAATTGCGTCCGGGCGGGAAGTACGTGCTTTTGCAGGTCAACGAGGCCGAGGTCAACCGGTGCCGCTGTCAGGCCCTGGTGACGCGGCAGGGAAACCGCTGGGCCTTGAGCCCGCGCGGCCTGGGTTTGCTGGATTTGTTGACCTATTGAGGCCTTCCTAGGGTCTGGTGCGAGCAACCTCCCCGCGTCTGCTCCACAGGCCCCGGAAATGCGAGCCTTCAAGAGCGAACCCTTTCGCCGGTGCTCGATCTGCCGGCGGGCCACATTTGTGTGAACGGCGGGTTGGTCCAACCGCGTGGGACGCCTCTCGGTAAAACCGACGGGATGGTTGCGTCTGGGCGAGAAAAATGGCGACCCTACCGGGACTCGAACCCGGGCTACCACCGTGAAAGGGTGGTGTCCTAACCGCTAGACGATAGGGTCGAGCGTCGCTCAGAAATATATCCGGGCCGGCGTCGGTGTCACGAAAAAACTGGGCACCCGCGTGGGTGAGGGGGATCTCCCCTGTGGGCACTTCATTTCAGGACCCGGGGAAAACGCCGTTTTTACCGGGGCTTTCTCGTGCTGCGGACATTCGCGATCGCGCCGAGCGTCTGGGGCGTGTCCAGAATCCGAATGGCGCCCGAATGCGGATCTGCGGTGCCGATGGCCGTGCCTGAGCCAGTGCTGCAAGGGACAATTCGCCAACGCGGCCCCTGCCCGTTCCATGCCAGCAAGCCCCATCAAGGGCCGGAGACGGTTCGAGCCTGCGACGCGGCATGGGTTTGCCTCAGGGGGACGTCAAGGCGCCAGCCTCATGAGGCGCTTGGGCAACCAAATTGCCCACGAAACCGCGCGAATGGTTGCCCTCCAACACGCCTTATGGTTGCCCGAACATAGTGTGAACTCACCAGCCCAGGGCGAGACCCTGGGGAACCGGGACGCCGCGATTCACCCCGCCCTGAAGGGGCGGAATTCGGTGTGGGCTCACCGGTCCCCGCGAGGGGCGTCCTCGAGTGGTGCCCTTTCAGGGCGCGATGGGTATGGGGGCGCGAAGTCCCCGGGGCGTTGCCCCGGGCTGGTGGAGGGGATGCGCCTTCAGGCGCGGATTGATTCGTGCCATGCATGGACACCGGAATGCGCATTTCCGCTTTTGGAGAACTGGATTCAAGGCTTTCGGGGCAGTGCCCGTGTTCGTCGGTGTCCTGCTGCCGAGGACGCGCGAAGAGTCCACCGATCTCTCGGGGGGTGTCCGAAACCTGCGATGTGCCGCGTTGCCGTGTTGGAACCGAGGTTGCATCCGGGTCCGCCCGGCTTTGAAAGGCCGGAGTGTTCCGTGCCGCCGAGAAGCGAAAGTGGCACGGCGAGCTGCGGAGGTTCGACTTGGGCGGGCCGGCGATGCGCTCTGAGATTCCGGGGGCCGGTCTGCGCGAAACTGGGAGGCGGGTCGGCAGGCCGGCGGGGCCCTTTGTTCCGCAGTGAAATCGGACCATTTTCGCGGAGCGAAGGACACGCCCGGCGCCGGCATCGTGCCGGGGTTGTGCGGTACCGCCTGGCGGGGAGACTGGGGCTGGAGAGGATCGCCGCATGGACTCTGCCCGGCGGCTTCGGTGGAAGGAAAAAACTCGTTCGGAGGCGGGTGCTGGGGAATGTTGAGGTGCGGCGGATGAACCGATTCTTCACCCAGCCGTGGTGGTGGTGTGTGCTGCCGGTGGCGGCGGCCTGGGTGATCTGGCTGCACCGGAGCAGCGACGCGTTGTTGTCAGTCGCGCGGCGACGCTGGGTGCTGGGGTTTCGATTGGCCGGAGTGCTGTGTGTGGTGTTGGCATTGGCGGGGTTCCAATGGCCCCGGCGGGTGGGAGAGATGAACGTGGTGTTTTTGCTGGATCGCTCGGACAGTTTGACCCCGGACGAGCAGCGGGTGGCCTGGGCGGAGCTGGACCGTTGGCTGTCGGACAAGCCGAAGGGGGACCGTGCAGGCGTGGTGGTGTTTGGCCGGGATGCGGCGGTGGAGTTTTTGCCCACGGAGTCGCCGCGTTGGGACCGGCCGCTGGCCGTGGTGGACACCACGGCCACCGACCTGGGCGCTGCCGTGCGCCTGGCCCTGGCCACGCTGCCGGAGGCGGGGCAGCACCGGCTGGTGATCATGAGCGACGGCAACGAGACCCAGGGCCGCGTGCTGGACTGGCTGCCCCAACTGCGGAATCGCAGGGTCAGTTGTGATGTGCTGGTTTTGGGCAGGGAGCGACCGGGGGACGGTCGGGTGGAGCGGGTGGAGGTGCCGGCGCGGGTCGGACGAAACGAGCCCTTTGATTTGAAGCTCTGGGTGTACAGTCCGACGCAAACCGTGGCGCGGCTGCGGTTGTACGCCAACGACCAGCTGGTGGCGCAGCCCACGGTGGAATTGGCGCCCGGGAAGAACCTGTTCCGGCTGCCGCAGCGGCTGGAGCAACCCGGATTCTATCACTTCGAAGTGTTGTGTGATGTGCCGGGCGATTTCCAGCCGCGCAACAATCGAGGGTACGGATTCGTGATGGTGGAGGGCCCCCCGCGGGTGTTGGTGTTGCACACCACTCCGGAGGGCGAGTTGGGTCCGTGGTTGAAGGCACTGGGGACGACGGGGGCGGAGGTCACGGTGCGTCCGATCGAAGCGGCGCCGCCCGATTTGGCCGGCTGGTACGGGTTCGACGCCGTGGTTCTGGAGAATGTGGCTGCGGCGAACCTGCCGATGAGCAGCTGGCAACAATTGCAGCGGGCCGTGGCGGATCTCGGAGTGGGGCTGATCTGTGTGGGAGGCGACCAGAGCTTCACGGCAGGGGGATATCGGGGGACGCCGCTGGCGGAGCTGTTGCCGGTGAGCATGGAGTTGGAGCAATGGCGTCCGTTGCCGGTGGTGGCGTTGATGCTGGTGTTGGATCGCTCCGGCAGCATGCTGGGCGAGAAGCTCGAGATGGCCAAGCGTGCGGCGATGGCTTCGATCCTGGCGTTGGGGGAGCGGGACTGGGTGGGGGTGCTGGCCTTCGACACCCGGCCGTACGAGGTGGCACCGTTGCAGCCGGCGGGGCAGCGCCGGACCTGGTTGGCGCAGCTGGCCCGGGTGCAAGCCGAGGGCGGCACCTCCATCTATCCGGCGCTCAAGGAGGCGTACCGCCAGTTGGCGCGCGCGCGGGCGCATTTGAAACATTGCGTGGTGCTGACCGACGGCATCACGCAGCCGGGGGAGTTCGAGGCGCTGACCCGTCAAATGCGACGCGAGGGGATCACCGTGTCGGCCGTGGGGGTGGGAGAGGACTTCGATCGACCGTTTTTGGAGCAGCTGGCCGCCTGGGGTGGGGGCCGGTTCTATGCGGCAACGGATCCTGCGGAACTGCCTCAACTCTTCTTGCGAGACACGGCATTGCTGCTGCGCGCCGCCTTGGTGGAGGAAACGTTCGAGCCCCGTCGAATCTTCGTTTCGGAACCGCTGACCGGTTTGCCGGGGGAAGGCTGGCCGAAGCTGCACGGTTACGTTGTCACTGCTCCCAGGGCACGCGCGGAGACGCCGTTGCGAACGCATCAGGGCGATCCCTTGTTGGCGCACTGGCAGTTCGGGTTGGGCCGGGTGGTGGCCTTTACCTCGGACGTGCGGGCGCGGTGGGCGCGCGACTGGCCGGCGTGGCCGCAGTTTTCGCAGTTCTGGGCGCAGCTCGTGCAGTGGTCCTTGCGACGGCTGGAGACGGGTCCGTGGACCGCGCAGGTGCGGGCCGAGGGCGAAACGATCCGCGTCTGGACGGAATGGGACGGGGCGGATGAACCGGCTGATGCTGCGGTGCGATTCGAGGCGGTGCTGGTGCGGCCGGACGGGTCCCGGGAGACGCAGGAGATGCGCGCGACCGCCCCCGGTCTGTTCGAGGCGCGGTTCACGGCCGGGCCACCCGGCGCGGGCGCGGTGCAGGTGCGGCAGTGGGACGGGGACCGCCTGCGCGCGGCCGAGACGCTCGGGTTTGCCACCAGTGATTCGCCGGAGCTGGCGCGCACGGCGCCCAACCGGGCCGTGTTGACGCAATTGGCGGAGGCGACCGGGGGCATGGTGCTGGCGCCAGGGCCCCAGGGAGACAACCCGTTTGGGCACCACCGGCAGCCCACGTGGGCTGTGCGGCCGCTGTGGCCGACGTTGCTGCGTCTGGCGCTGTTCTTGTTTGTGTTGGACATCGCGCTGCGGCGCCTCCACTTCGAGCGCGAGGATTGGCTGGCCCTGCGTCGGTGGGTGGCTCAACGACTGGCCTGGCCGGCATCGCGAGGCGCGGCGCGAGGGGAGCCGGTGGCTGAACCGGCGCTGGCCTCGCTGCTGGCGCGCAAGGAAGCGGTGCGCGGGCAATGGGCGCAACCGTCGGGCGCGAGCTCTCCCGCCGCGCCTGTGAGCTCGGGTTTGGCTCTGGCGGAGCGTGAACCTCCGAGGAAGGGTGTGCCGCGGGTAGCGACCGGGACGGCAGTGCCATCTGCGGGGGATTCGGAGGTCTCCTCGACGCCGGTCGCGTCCACGCAATCTCCCGGCGCACGGCCGTCGGCGGGCGTGGATCGGGAGGAGGCGGTGCTGGAACGGCTGCGGCAGGCGCGTTTGCGTGCGCGGCAGAAGCTGGGCGGGCCTCCGGATTCGGCGTCAACGACGTAGGGATGCCGGCGGGCAGACGCGGGGGACGCGAATGTTCAGTGGTCGGCGAGCGGGCCGAGGCGCAGGAGTTGCATGACGGGTTGGGAGGCTTGATCGGAGGCGGCCAGGTCCACGAACCACTCTGCGACCCAGTCGTTGTGGCCGTCGGGGTCCACGAGCATTTGCTGGACGGTCCAGGCGCTTTGGTCCTCGGCGGGCAGGATGTAGGTGTGCCGGCGGTTGCGGGCTTCGGGGTCGAGACAGAGCCGGGCGTGTTCTTCGAGGTAGGCCTCCCACGTTTGCTGAAGGCGTTGAGGGGTCCATGCTTCCCCGCGGGCATCGAGGGGGCGGTCGAGATGGCCGAGGGCGGTGTCGAACTGGCGCGTGCTCCAGGCCCGGAGGAATGCGAAGATGCGGTTGCGCACCAGGCTGGTGAACGTGGCGCGGTCGGCCGTGAGGCGGGTGGGGGCCGTGGCGAGGAGCGCGGCGACCGGCTGGCCGGTGATGCGCGCGCGTTCTTCGGCCAGGCGTCGCTCGTATTCCGGGTCGCGCATCTGTTCCCACTCTTCCAAGAGGCTGGAGTCCACGGTGCGGATCATGGTGCCGAAGTAGAGTTCCATTTCGCGGACGGCCTCGGTCTTGGCGGGTTCGGGCACGGTTTGTTTGAGGACCTTGTACACGCTGTGAAGGTGACGCAACAGGAGACCCTCGACGCGTTGGAGCTGGTAATCGCGGACGTAGTCGTCGAAGGAACGGAAGGTTTCGAACATTTCGCGGGCGATGCTTTTGGGACGGATGTTTTCCTGGCCGACCCACGGGTGGCGGGAGGCGAAGGCGTTGAAGGTGCCGTAAATGAAGTCGCGGTTGGGTTTGGGGTATTCGAGTTGTTCGAGCCGTTCCATGCGTTCCTCGTAGGGGACGCCCTCGGCCTTCATGGTGGCGAGGGCTTCGGCCCGAATGCGTTCGAGCTGGCGCTGGAGGATGGGTTCGGGATCTTCGAGGATGGCCTCGACCAACGTGAGCAGGTCGAGGGCGTATTGGGGGGAGTTGGGATCGAGGATGAGCAGCGTTTCCAGCAGGTAGAGGGAGAGGGTCTGGTCCAGGGAGAAGTCTTCCTGGAGTTCGACGTTGACGCGGAGTTTGGGCAGGCCTCGGGCATCGCGTTGGTCGGGCGGCACGATTTCGATGACGTTGCGATTGAGGAGGGAACGGAACAGTTGCCAGGCGCGTCGGAAGTGCTCGCGTTTCTGGCGGGGCGAATCGTGACAGCGCCGGATGATTTGTTGCAGGGCGCGACAGCCGTCTTCGTCGGGGCGGCTCAGGACGTGCAGGAGCATGCCCGGGGTGACCTGGAAACGGGAGGTGAGTCGTTCGGGGGGCGCGTGCACGAGGCGGTGAAAGGTCTTGATGTCCCAGGTGATGTGGTTCGGATTGGGCGCCCGTTTTTTGGTGGGTTTGCGGCCGTCCCGGGCGGCCTTGGCTTCGAGTTTGCGGTTTTCGATGACGTGTTCCGGGGCCTGGACCACCACCCAGCCGCGGTCGTCAAAGCCTTTGCGGCCGGCACGACCGGCGATTTGGTGGAAGTCGCGCGCGCTGAGGAGCGTTACTTTTTCGCCGTCGTATTTGCAGAGGCGGGTGAAGAGGACCGTGCGGATGGGGATGTTGACACCGACGCCGAGGGTGTCGGTGCCGCAGATGATTTTGAGCAGACCGCGTTGCGCGAGGCGTTCGACCAGGACCCGGTATTTGGGGAGCAGACCGGCGTGATGGAGGCCGATGCCGTGGCGGAGCCATTTTCGGATTTCCGGGCCGTAGGGGGAGTTGAACCGAACGGTTTCCAGTTCGGCGGCGATTTGTTCCTTCTCGGTACGGGAGCAGAGGTTGAGGCTGGTGAAATCCTGGGCGCTTTCGGCCGCTTCGGCCTGGGTGAAGTGAACCACGTAGATGGGGGCTTTGTCCTCGGCCAGGAGTTGTTCGACGGTTTGGGCCAGGGGGCGTTCGGACCAGGTGAACTCGAGGGGCACCGGGCGTTCGGAAGCGGCGATGGTGACCGTGCGGTTGCCGGTGAGCCGGGTGAGTTCCTCTTCGAAGAAACGGGTGTCGCCCAGGGTGGCCGACATGAGAAGGAAGCGGGTGTGCGGCAGGGTGAGCAGGGGCACCTGCCAGGCGACGCCACGGTCCCGATCGGCGTACCAATGGAACTCGTCCATGACCAGGTCGTCCACGGGCGCGCGGGCGCCGCGTCGCAGGGCGATGTTGGCCAGGATTTCTGCGGTGCAGCATAGGATGGGTGCATGCCGGTTGACGGAGGCGTCGCCGGTGGAGAGGCCCACGTTGTCCGGGCCGAACTCGCGGCAGAGATCCCGCCATTTTTCGTTGACCAGGGCTTTGACCGGGCAGGTGTACACGGCGCGGCGTCCGCGCGCCAGGGCGGCAAAGAGCATGGCCATGGCGACGAGGGATTTGCCGGAACCGGTGGGGGTGTTGAGGATGACGTTGTGGCCCTCGAACACGGCGAGCAGTGCCTCTTCCTGGGCCGGATAGAGGGTCAGCCCCTTGTCGGCCACGTACTCGAGGAACCGATCCAGCAGGCTTTCGCTGGACGGGTTGTCCGGATCTCGCACCAGCAGATCGTACAGGGTCAATCCCATGTCGCAGGATGAAAGTAGGAAGAAGCGGGTCGGGGAGCGAGTCCGAGGGTGAGGGAGGTGGCTTGCTTGTCTGCGGTTTCCGGAACGAGCTCCAAGCGTTTCCTCCGCCCGCCGCCTCATTAACCCGCAGCGACGATCGGCCTGCGGATGATTCGCCCGGCTTCGACTGCGCCGTCAGAGACCTGGCAGAGGGCCCGGCTGGGAGAATGGCGGGTTCCTACTCGGGACCGGTAAAGCGTATCGACAGGCTTCGCCCCTGGCGCAACGGCCCAAAAGGGTGTGACGTGCGAAATCGTGGCCGCTGCCGGCTCCTGAAGCATGCCGGTCGCCGTGGGGAACGGGCAGCGGCGCCGGCGTGGCGCACGGGTGCGACTGCAATCGTTCAGCGGTCGGGTTCCTCGGCGTTGGGCGGCGGGTTGGGTTCGCCCTGCCAGTCCTCTGCGAGGGCCAGTTTTCTCAGGTCCTCATAACTGTGATAGCCCACCAGCACCGATTGAATGATGCCCTTGCGGTCAATGAAGAAGGTGGTGGGAATGGCGGTGACGTTCTTGTATGGCGGGGCCAGGGGTTCGGCGGCGCGTCCCACGGTGTAAGGGACCTGCTGTTTCTGGACGAATCGGCGGAGGGTGTCTTCGTCCTCGTCACTGACGCCCACGATCACGAGTTGGTCCCGGGAGGTTTCCCGGTGGAGCCGGGCAAAGTGCGGAATCTCTCGGACGCACGGCGGGCACCATGTGGCCCAGAAGTCGAGGATGACCCTGCGGCCCTGCAGCTCGGAAAGCTTGATTTGCCGGCCTTCCAGGGTTTGGACGGTCAGCTCCGGAGCTTTGACGCCCTGCCAGGCTTCGAAGTCGGGTTCCACGGTCCGGGCCGGACCGGCTTGCGAAGCGATTCGATTCCAGAAGGTACCGAACCAGGAGAAGTACGCGATGCCGAGGACGACGCTGGCCAGGAGGGCGACGCCGGAAAGGACGGTGCCGGACAGCGCCATGCCCCGCCCGGAACGCCGCCGGCTCAACTGGAGAAGACCGGTGATGAGCCCTGCCAGGCCGAACACGCCCCCCACAAGGATGGGGCTGGTGCAGAGGGCAAGAATCCCCAAAACCAACGTGGCTACGGCAAGTCCGACGCCATGCTCCGCAGGTGGGGAGGCGGGAGGGACAGTGAGTTCACTGTTCGGATTCATGGTTCAAAAGGGAATGTTGCAGGTTTGCGTGCGCAATCCGAAGCGTAATCGATTTACGGCTCTTTCGCCAGCCCCAACCACCCCCGGAGCCGGCCGCGTCAGCCGGGAAGGCAAACGCAGATGCCAACCGGCTTGGATGAAACCGTGCGGGTGGGTGTTCCGCGGTCCGGCGAGGTGACCAGTGGCCTTCTCACGGGAGACGCGATCCGCCGCTCATTTCTCCGGCGGCCGAGATGCCAGGGATCCGGGGATGGACCTGACCCGGCAGGGAGCTCTGCGGCGCAGCGGCCGGGGGCAGAAAGGCTGGAGACGAACCTGAGGCCGCGACAGCACCTCAGCCTGTGAAGACGTGGAAGTTCGTGGCCGGGATCGAAGCCGCGTGCGTGCGTTTCCGACGGGCAGGGACCGTGCGTTCCAGGATCGAAACCTGGTGAAAACCGGGCCGATCGAGCGTTTCCTGGTGATCCTGGAGTTCAGCGGAGTTCTTTTCCGAATCCGGGGTGTTTCGCCAGCCCTGGCTGGACCGGGTCCTGGGCGCGGTCAATGGGCAAAGGGACAAACGGGCTGAAGCCAGACGTCATGCGGCGTGCCCTCCGGGGTGTGCCTGTCGCATCTTTTTTGTTGCCATGGGCCGGTGGGGCTTGGCATGAGCGCTAATGTGAGCACTTTTTTGCTCGGAATCGCCGGGCTCGGGTTGCTGGTGGGGATGGCCACCGGTGTCCGGGCGCCGAGGTGTTGGCTGGGTTCGGTCCTGGCGGGTGCGCTGTGCGCACTCGGCGCGTCGGTTTGCACTCTTGTTACGGGGCAAGTTTGGGAGTGGGAGTGGGCCGTTGCGGTGGGCGGCCAGGTTGTGCATCTGCAGCTGGACGCGCTCAGTGCGTTGTTTCTGGCACTGCTGAGTGTGGTGGGGGGTGTGGGGACCTTGTACGCCCGGCAGTACTGGACCGACCGGGAGCATCCCCGGTCGGCCCCGGCGGGGCGGGTTTGGTGGTGTGTGCTGTTGTTGGGTTTGGGGTTGGTGCTTTTGGTGGCGAACGGCCTGCATTTTTTGATGGCATGGGAGTTGTTTGCGATTGCGGGCTACTTCCTTGTGACACTGGATCGGCGGTCGCCGGCGGTTCGTGAGGCGGGCTGGTTGTATTTGGCGGCTTCCCATCTGGCGACGGTTTGTTTGTTTGCGTTTTTCGGGTTGTGGGCGGCGCGGACGGGCAGTTGGGAGCTGGGCCCTGTGCGGGAGCGCGTGGAGTTGGCGCCCTTGTTTTGGCTGGCGCTGGTGGGTTTTGGGGTGAAGGCGGGTGTGTTTCCGCTTCATGTCTGGTTGCCGGCCGCTCATGCCAACGCGCCGAGTCATGTCTCGGCGATGTTGTCGGGGGTGACGCTCAAGATTGGCGTTTACGGGCTGGCGCGGTTCAGCGGGTGGCTGCCGGTCCCGGAGTCTGCCGGCTGGGTGGTGGCCGTGTTGGGGGCGGTCAGTGCGGTGTTGGGCGTGGCGTTTGCGCTGGGGCAGCATGATTTGAAGCGTCTCCTGGCTTATCACAGCGTGGAAAACATCGGGATCATTCTGTTGGGGTTGGGCATTGGCATGGTGGCGGCGGGACAGGGAGAAGCGTTCTGGGGCCGGTTGGCTCTGGCCGGCGCGCTGCTGCACGTATGGAATCATGGCCTTTTCAAGTCGCTGTTGTTTTTGGGGGCCGGCTCGGTCGCCCACGCGACCGGCACGCGGGAGATGAGCCGGTTGGGTGGGTTGTGGCGTCGCATGCCGTGGACCGCGGGGTTGTTTGGCCTGGGGGCGGCCGCGATTTCGGCGTTACCGCCCCTGAACGGGTTTGTGAGCGAGTGGCTTTTGTTTTCCGGGCTGATGGAGGCAGCGCTGACACGCGGGGCCGTGAGCTGGCTGGCCATTCCTTCGGTGATCTTGTTGGGCATGACGGGGGCGATGGCCGTGGCCTGCTTCGTCAAGGTTTGCGGGGTGGTGTTTTTGGGATCGCCGCGATCGCCGTTGGCGGCCGGGGCACACGAGTGTGGGGGTTGGATGCGGGGGGCCATGCTGGTGTTGGCGGCGGCCTGTGTGGCGGTGGGGTTGATGCCCACGGTGTTTTGGGGTGCAGTGGCGGAGGCGGTCGCGGTTTGGCAGCCCGGATGGACAGGAGACGGGGCTCCGGCATCGCTGGCCGCCGTGGGGCGAATGCATGTGGCGTTGGTGGTGTTGAGCGGTTTGGGGGCCGGGCTGCTGGCGTGGCGGATGCACCGCCACGGGATCAGGCGGGCGGTCACCTGGGATTGTGGTTATGCTCTCCCCACGCCGCGGATGCAGTACACGGCGGGTTCGTTTGCAGCGATCCTGACGCAGTGGTTCGCATGGATCTTGCGGCCTCGACGGGTGGAGCAGCGACCGGAGGGACCGTTTCCGCGCCGGGCCAGGTGGGAAACACATACGCCGGAGACGGTACTGGAGTTCGTGGTGGAACCGATTGGCCGGCTGGTATTGCGGGCCGCCCTGGCCCTGCGGCAGCTGCAGCATGGCCGGGTGCAGGCCTATGTGGGGTATTTGGTGGCCGGACTGCTGGGGCTGGGTCTGCTGGTCTGGGGTATTGCCAGGCAGGGTTGGCAGCCATGTTTTTGACGCTTCCTCAAATCGCGGAGTCACTGGGCGTTTCCGAGGGTGTGATCGAGGACTGGATTCGTCATGAGCGCATGCCGCACATGCGGGATGGGAACCGGGTTTTGTTCGACCGGGCCGAGGTCCTGCAGTGGGCGGCGGCACGGGGGCTGGCGCCGCGGGCGGGCTTTTTGGTGACGGAAAACGGTCCGTTGGTGAGTCGTTGGAGCCTGTCGGAGTTGTTGCGCGCGGGCGGGGTGTGGCGGGGCGTAAAGCCGGGGGATGTCCTGGACGTATTGGCGCGGGTGCTGGACCGGTTGCCGGGCGTCACGGCCCCGGTGAGACGCTTGTTGGAGTCACGGCTCCGGGCCGCTGGGGGGATCACGTGGGCTCCGGCGGGAAACGGGATGGCGCTGCCGCACCTGAGTCAACGGGTGGTCCTGGGCGCGGGCTCGGGGTTGGTGGCGCTGCTGCATCTGGAGGAGGGGTTCGAGGCGGCGGGGCCGACCCCGGATGGTGTCGCCGTGCAAAGGATGTTGTTTTTCGTGGCACCGACCCCGCGAGCCCATCTGGATTTGCTCGCGCGATTGAGTCGGGCGGTTGCCAGTGGGCCGTTTCGGCAGGCGCTGCTGGCCGGGGCGGGCGATGAAGCTCTGTTGGCGGCTGCTGCGGAGGTGGACAGGGGCGGCCCAGAAGTCGGAGCCGGGACATGAAAGGAGAGCGAGAAACTTTGTGGATTGAGCCGGGCAAGCGGGTTCGCGGGTCCGGCGGGTGGTCCGGCCCGTAGCCGCGAGACCTGGTGACCGGGAAAGGAGCCGATGAGAGAAGGAAGCCTCGAGTGGCTGGCACGACTGGCTGTATGGGTGCTGATGGCGCCGCTGCTGCCGGGTGTGATCAACAAGGTCAAGGCCTGGGTTGCCGGCCGTCGTGGTCCGCCGGTGCTGCAACTGTATTACGATCTGGTGCGTCTGTGGCGCAAGGAATCGGTGCTGAGTGAGGCGGCCTCACCCGGCTTTGTGGGCGTGACCGTGGTGGCGTGGGTGGCGCTGCTGCTGGCGGCGTTCCTGTTGCCGCTGGGGCCGTGGGGAAGCGGCACCGGCTTTTCCGGGGACGTGGTGCTGTGGTTGGGTCTGCTGGCGCTGGCTCGCTTTTGCCTGGCGTGGGGGGCCTTGGAAACGGGTTCTTCGTTCGAGGGCATGGGTGCGGCGCGGGAGGTGAGTTTTGCGGTGCTGGCCGAGGCATCCTTGTTGGCGGCCGTGCTGACCCTCGTGATCCAGAGCCAGAGCCTGAGTTTGGCGACCCTGTTGTGGCCGGCCGCGGGCGCTGCCGCGGGGTTGTGGGCGGCGGGGATGTTTTTCGTGTTGCTGGCGGAGAACTGCCGTGTGCCCTTCGACGATCCCAACACGCATCTGGAGTTGACGATGATTCACGAGGTGATGGTGTTGGATCATAGCGGGCCATTGCTTGCGGCGGTTTTGCACGGGGCGGCGCTGAAGTTGATGATGTTTTCCGTGTGGCTGGTGGAGGCGGTGCTGCCGTTGGGTACGCTGCGAGGGGGGGCGGCCCTGGCGGCATTGGCAGGGGGCGTGCTGGTTGTGGCAGTGGGGGTGGGCCTGGTGGAGTCGTTCATGGCCCGGGCGGCCTTCCGCCGCGTGCCGTTGTTGCTGACCACAGCCTTTTTGTTGTGTGTGTTTGCATTGCTGGTGGCGTGGAGGGGCCGGGTGTCATGAGCGGGGTGGTGAACGCGCTGATCGGGGTGGTGATGGGGCTCAACCTGTGGGCCCTGGGAACGAGCCGCCTGCCCACGCTGATCGCGGTGGTGTCGCTGCAGGGAACGCTGCTGGGGGCGCTGCCCTGGTTGATGGAGCCGGGGGCGGATTGGCGGCTGAGCGCGGTGGCACTGGCAACGGTCGTGGTCAAGGGTTGGGTGATTCCGCTGCTGTTGCGGCGTGCGATGCGTGCGGCTCATGTGGATCGCGAGGTGGAGCCGTTTCTCGGATTTGTGCCGTCGTTGTTGTTGGGGGCCGGCGGCACGGTGGCGGCGCTGGTGTTGGCCGGTGCCATGCCGGTCCTGGAGGAGCACCACGGCAGCTTGTTGGTGCCGGGATCGCTGGCCTCGCTGTTCACCGGATTGGTGTTGCTGATGGGGCGGTCCAAAGCCATGGCGCAAGTGTGCGGCTATTTGATCCTGGAAAACGGCATTTACCTGTTTGGGCTGCTGTTGATTCGGTCGATGCCCCTGCTGGTGGAGGCGGGCATCTTACTGGATGTCACGGTGGGGGTGTTCATCCTGGGCATTGTGGTGGACCGGATTCAGCGGGCTTTTGATTCGCTGGACACGCGCAAGCTGACGGTGTTGCGAGAATGAGAGAGCGGCTTTTGGTGCTGGTTCCGCTGGTGGCGGCGATGGGTGCGGCGGTCTGGCCGCACGAGCGGACACGCTCGTGGTGGTTGCCGGCGGCCGGGGGGCTGCACACGGCAGTGGCGCTGTGGTTGCTTTGTGCGCCGCCGGAGGTGTCGCCAGGCGGGTGGTGGGGCTTTGATGCATTGGCGCGGGCGATGCTGCCGGTGGTGTCCCTCCTGTTCCTGTTGTGTTCGTGGTACGCGGTGACGTATCTGAGGTTGCGCCAGGAGCGGCCGAACCGCGTGTTTGTGGCATCGTTGCTGGCCGTGCTCGCTTTGGTGAGTGCGGGGCATCAGGCGCGGCATTTGGGGCTTTTGTGGATTACCACGGAGGCGGTGACCCTTGCCGCGGTGCCCCTGTTGCATTTCAACGGCACGCCCCGGGCCTTCGAAGCCACGTGGAAGTATCTCCTGGTTGGTGGTACGGGGATTGCCCTGTCGTTGTTGGGCTCCTTTTGTCTGGGCTATGCCTCTCTGCACGGCGCGGGGCGCGGGGATCTGACCTTTGACGGGCTTACGGCGGAAGCGGCGCAACTGTCGAGGCCCTGGCTGTTGGCGGCATGGGTGTTGATCCTGGCAGGTTACGGAACGAAGATGGGACTGGCCCCCATGCACACATGGAAGCCCGATGCCTACGGTGAAGCACCCGGGGTGGTGGGGGCTCTGTTGGCCGGGGCGGTGACAACCGTGGCGTTTGCCGCAATTCTGCGGGTGCGGGCCGTGGTAGAGGCAGCGGGGGCTGGTGCGGTGGCCGACCGCAGCCTCGCGGTGCTGGGGCTGTTTTCCCTGGGGGTGGCCGCGCTGATGCTGCTGGGTACGCGGGATTTCAAGCGAATGCTGGCCTATTCGAGTGTGGAGCACATGGGGATTCTGAGTGTCGGGGCGGCCATGGGTCGGGCCGGGCTGTGGGCGGCGTTGTTTCATGTGTGGGCGAACAGCCTGAGCAAGGGAGCCCTGTTTTTGAGCGGGGGGAATTTGCGCCGGGCCGGCGGCGGGCGGACCATGGATGAAGTGGCCGGTTTGTCGATGGTGACGCCGATGTCCGGGGGGATTTTTGTGGCGGGCTTGCTGGCGGTCACGGCCTTTCCACCCTTTGCTCCGTTCTTCAGTGAGCTGCGGGTCCTGCGAGCGATGTTGGAGGAGGGGCACGGTCTTGCGGCGGGGGTGTTGTTGGGGGGGCTGCTGCTGGCGTTCCTGGGGTTGACGCGGGTGACGTTGGCGGTGTGGGACGGCCGGCCCCGGCTTCGTTCGCGCGAGGTGGCGCGCCGATACCCGGAAACACCGGGGGTGATTTGGCCCTGCCTGGTGTTGCTGGGATTGTCGTTGTGGCTGGGCGTGGCGACGCCGGACGTTTTGCAGGAGGCATGGACTGCAGCGGTCAACCAGTTCCACCGTTGAGATGAAGGGATCAAGTCCTTTTGCATGGATGGTGAACGGGACCGCCACGGCACTGTCGTGCGTGCCGGAGTGCGGAATGACGGATTTGGTGGAGGCGACTGCGAAGGAGCTGGACCGCGGGGCACGGTTGTGTGCGTGGTTCGGAGTGGCGGAGGGTCCGAAGACCCGGGTGGTGGCGGTGCTGGCGTATGACGCCGATGGTGTCCTGGGGGTGGCCTGGAGCTCTCCGTTCCGCGGAGCCTATCCCTGTTTGACCGTGCGGCATCCGCAGGCGCACTTGTTCGAGCGGGAGTTGTGGGAGCAATTCGGAGTGGAGCCCGCGGGGCATCCCTGGTTGAAATCGGTGCGGCGCATGGGGCCGGGGGCTCCGCTGCAGGGGACGTTTTTCCAAGTGGAGGGTGCCGAGGTTCATGAGGTGGGGGTGGGCCCGGTGCATGCAGGCATCATCGAGCCCGGGCATTTTCGGTTTCAGTGCTTTGGTGAGGAAGTGCTGCATTTGGAGATTGCGCTGGGCTATCAGTATCGGGGCGTGGAGGAGGCCCAGGTCGGTGGGCCGCACGGCAGGACGCTATGGCAGATGGAGACGGTGGCGGGGGACACGACCGTGGGACATGCCACCGCGTATGCGATGGTGAGGGAGGCGCTTTCGGGGGTGGAGGCGCCGTTGCGGGCCCAGTGGTTGCGTGCGGTGGCACTGGAGCTGGAACGACTGGCCAATCATACCGGTGACCTGGGGGCGTTGGCGGGGGATGTGGCGTTTCTGCCGACCGCAGCCGCCTGTGGTCGACTTCGGGGGGAGTTTCTGAATCTGACGGCCTTGATTTGCGGGAATCGGTTCGGGCGCGGACTGGTACGGCCGGGTGGATGTCGTTGGGATCTGGAACCGGAGCGATCGGCAGCGTTGAGGAAGAAGTTGGCGGGCGTGCTGGAGGAGGTGGCGGAGGTGGTGGGCTGGTTGTGGGAGGCAAACTCGGTGCGCGCGAGGTTCCAGGGGACCGGTCGGCTGGAGTTGACGCAGGCGCGCTCGCTGGGCCTGGTGGGAGTGGCGGCGCGGGCTTCGGGGTTGGTGCGTGATGTCCGATTCGATCACCCGGCCGGATGGTATCGCTTTGCGCAACTGCCGGTGGCGGTCTGGCCGGATGGCGATGTGTATGGTCGGGCCAAGATTCGGGACCTGGAGATTCAGCGTTCCGGGGCGTTGTTGTTGCAGCAGTTGGAAGCGGGCCCGGAGGGAGAGCTGAAGACGGAGGTGGGGCCTCCGGGACCGGACGCGGTGGCGGTGGCCCTGGTGGAGGGCTGGCGCGGCGAGATTTGTCATGTGGCGGTGACGGGGCCGGATGGTCGTTTTCGGCGGTACAAGATCGTGGATCCCTCGTTTCACAACTGGACGGGATTGGCCATGGCGATGCGGGGACAGGCCATCTCGGACTTTCCGCTCTGCAACAAGAGTTTCAACCTGTCGTATTGCGGTTTTGATCTTTGAGTGTGTTTACGTTGGAAACCATCCTTCATCGGTGGCGACGCGGGTGCGAGACGATTCCTTATCCGGACGGACCTGCGCCGGCGTTGCCGGATCGTTACCAGGGCGCACTGCGACTGGACCCTGCCCGATGTGCCGAGCGCTGTCGCGAATGCCTTTCGGTTTGTCCCACGGAAGCCCTTGTGACCCGCGATGGCGGGCGCGTGGGACTCGATCTGGGGAAGTGTATTTTTTGCTGGCAGTGCGTCGAGGTGTGCCCGACGAAGGCGGTTGCACCGACCGGCGATTTCCGGATGGCCGTGCGCCGGCGGGAGGATCTTTGGCTGGGGGCGCCGGGTCGGGAGGAGCTGCGCCTGGCCACGGCGCTGGACGAAAAGTTGAGGCGTCTGTTGGGGCGGTCGTTGCGGTTGCGCCAGGTGAGCGCCGGCGGTTGCAATGCTTGCGAGGCAGACACCAATGTGCTCGGCACGATCGGCTGGGATTTGGGCCGGTTTGGGATTCAGTTTGTGGCCTCCCCGAGGCATGCCGACGGTCTGCTCATCACGGGTCCCGTGAGCCGGAACATGGAGCTGGCGCTGCGCAAGACTTACGAGGCGGTTCCGGAACCCCGGATGGTGATCGCGGTGGGGGCCTGTGCCATTGCCGGGGGGCCGTTTCGAGGGCACGCAGAGGTGTGCGATGGCGCGGATCGGGTCGTGCCGGTGGATCTGTACATTCCGGGCTGTCCGCCTCATCCCCTGACGATTCTGGACGGTTTGTTGCGGCTGGTGGGGCGGCTGGAGGAAAGGTGCCGGCGGGGCGCGTGAGGGCCGGAGGGGAAGAAGAGCCCGGGTGCGGGCCAGGGGGCGTGGATCGGAAGAATCGGGCGCGCCCGGCAAGGTGGGGTGGATTACGAGGGAGCCGGGGCGCGGACGTGGGCGGGTGCTTCGCCGTCGGCTCTGGGGGGCTCGGCGAGCTTGCGGGTGATGAGTTCGGAGGCGTCCCGCATGTCGTAGGGTTTGGCCAGGACGCTGACGTTGAGTTGGGCCAGGCGAGCGCGCAAGGGTCCGTCCAGGTACCCTGACGCCAGCACCAGGCGAACGTGGGGCCAGCGTTGGGCGACGGCTTCGATGAGTTCGAGGCCGTTCATGCCGGGCATGCTGTAGTCGGTAAACAGCAGATCCACCGGCGGGTTGGCGGTTTCGAGGATGCGCAGGGCTTCGGGGCCGCCTTCGGCCACCAGGACTTCCAAGCCGGCGGCCTCCAGGAAGCTGCGGGTGAAATCGCGCAGAAGGTCCAGGTCGTCCACCACCAGGACACGGCCACGGCCCTGGACCAGGGGCGCCACGGAGCGTTCCGGCAGGGGGGCCGGGGCTTCGGAAGACAGGGGCAGATAGAGATGGAAAGCGCTTCCCTGGCCGAGGGTGCTTTCCACCTCGATGAAGCCGCCGGCTTCTTCGGTGATGCGTTGGACGATGGGCAGGCCCAGGCCGGTGCCCTTGCCGCGGGCCTTGGTGGTGAAGAAGGGCTCGAAGATGCGGGGCAGGAGGTCCGGCGGGATGCCGGTGCCGGTGTCGCGCACGGTACAACGGGCGAAGAGGGTGCCGGGGTGGAGATGATGGCGTTGGGCCTGTTCCGGAGCGAGTTCGACGCGGGCGGTTTCGAGGGTGATGGTGCCGCCGTTGGGCATGGCATCCTGGGCGTTGACGCAGAGGTTGAGGATGGCCTGGCTGGCACGGGTGGAGTCGATGCGCACGGGCAGCGGATCCGGGCTGGTCAAGGTTTGGAGGGTGACATTGCCGCGGAGGGTCCGGCGGGCCAGCACAAGGGCTTCCTGGAGCAGCTGGTTGAGGTCGAGGACGGCGCAGTTGTCGGGGGTTTCCCGGCTGAAGGAGAGGAGCTGCTGGGTGATGTCGGCGGCACGGGCGGCGGCCAGGTCGATTTGTTCGATCTCGCGGCGGAGTCGGCTGTCGGCCTGGGTTTCGCGCAGGAGCAGGCCGCAGTTGCCGCGGATGGCTTGGAGGAGGTTGTTGAAGTCGTGGGCAACGCCGGCGGCCAGCGTGCCGATGATTTCCATTTTTTGGGCCTGGAAGAGTTGCTGCTGGAGTTCGTGGTAGTGGGTTTGATCGGTGATGTTGCAGATGAGGCCGCGGACCTGGGAGCCGTCGATCCAGGGGGAGACCTTCACCAGCCAGTGGCGTCCGTCGGGGCTTTGATAGCGGTTGTCGGCGGGCCGACCCGTTTGGAGGACTTCGCGGAAGACGCGTTCGAGTTCGGCGCGCCGGCCTGGGTCGGGCACGTAATCGAGGAGGTTGCGGCCGAGGAGCGGGGGCACGTCGATGCGCAGGCCGCCGTGTTCGGGTGGCAGGTGACGCCACCCGTCATTGGCGTGGGTGAGCCGGAAGTCGCAATCGAGGCTGTAGATGGCGCCGTCGAGGGATTGGAGGATGCTGTGGATGAAGTCGCGCTGGACGCGGAGTTGTTCTTGGAGCTGGATGCGGACGGTGATGTCCCGTTCGCAGGCCACATAGCCCATGAACCGGCCGGCCATGTCGGAGATGGGCGAGATGGTGGCCTCGACGTGGTAGGGGGTGCCGTCGCGGCGGACGTTGACCAGTTCGCCGATCCACTCCCGGCCCTGGGTGACGGTGTCGAGGTAGGCCTGAACTTTTTCCTGTTCGAAGGGGGCGCGCAGGAACGCATCCGGTCGGCCCAGGACCTCTTCCATGCTGTAGCCGGTGGTGGTTTGGAAGGCCGGGTTGACATAGGTAATGCGGAGGTCCGCATCGGCGAGAAAGAAGACATCCGGGGTGGCGTCGATGGCGGTGATCAGGCGTTGGATGTGGGCCTCGAGGCGGAGGCGCCGGCTGACGTCTTTGAAGATGAGGAGGAAGGGGTCCTCGCCGAGGGGAATGATTTCCACGTCGACGGGCAGGTGGGGCGCGCCTTCCCGCAGCGTGATGACGGAGTGGAGGATGTCGGGCCGGGCGGGCTGACGTTGCAGCAGCAGTTTGAGTTTTTGGTCTGCGGGCGGGGCCAGCCACTGGAGGATTTGGAGGGGGGGCGAATCGGCCGTGGCACCGCCGTTCCAGTGGAAATGTTGTGCGGCGCGGCGGTTGAATTGCAGGACTCGACCGTCGCGGTGGCACACCACCTGGGCATGTTCGGCGGCCTCGAAGGCGGCCTGCCACCAACGGCAGACCACCTCGGGGGCCGGTCTTGGGCATGGATCCGACCGGTGCAACATGCGATGCAATCCCGTGCGCCGGTGGCCTGATCAGCAGTAGACCACCAGCGATTGGGTTATCGGCTGGATCCGGTGATGGTTAAGGAGCTTTTCGATGAAGGTGGCGTTGAGCCGTTGGCCTTCAGGGATCAGGAGCAGGCCGTTGGCGGTGTAAACGCCCCGCGCGAGGACCATGCCGGGTCGGAGCTCCGACAAGGAAACTTCGCGTTCCCGGCGGGGCAGTTCGACGGTTTGCAGGGCCTGGAGGAAGATGCGGACCGCCTCGGGGTCGAACGCGGTGCCGGCTTCCTGTTTGATGCGTTCGGTGGCGTCGGTGGGCGGCAGGGGGCTGGAGGCGTAGGCGACGGCGACGGCCAGGAGCCGTGCCAGCCAGGGAATGTTTTCTCCCACCAGTTGGTCGGGGTAGCCACTGCCGTCGTAGCGTTCGTGATGAGCACGGATGATTTGTCCCACCTGGTCGAGATCGCTGGTGAACCCGGCCAGTTCCTGGCCGAGGATGGGATGTTGCTCGATCAGGGCTTTTTCCGCGGGGTTGAGGGAGTGGGGATCGTCCTGCCAGCGTCGGATGATCTGGCGGGGCACGCCCACCAGGCCGATGTCATGGAGCAGTGCGCTGCTTTCAAGGACGCGGCGGTCCTGGGGCGAGAGCTGGGCGATCTGGGCCATGGCCTTGCAAAGGGTGGCGACGCGTCGCGCCTGGCTGCCCAGGGAGGGGTAGAAGGTTTGCATGGTGTGAACGCAGAGCTCCAGCGAACGCATGAGGTTGCGCTCGAGGGCGGCGTTCATTTGGGCCAGCTGTTCGTTTTGCTGCGCGACCAGTTTGACCTGTTGTTCGAGGGAACGGTTCAGCTCGACGAGCTGTTCGTTCATCGCCTGGGTGGCGGCCTGGAGGTGGGCGTTCTGGCAGATCAGTTCGTAGCGTTGGACCGCGTTTTTGACGGTGGCCAGGAATTCTTCGCGGAGCCACGGTTTGACGATGAAACGGTAGATTTCGCCCTTGTTGATGGCTTCGATGACGGTGTCGAGACTGAGGACGGCGGTGATGAGGATGCGGGTGGCAAAGGGCTGGAGTTGGCGGGCCCGGGCAAGCAGTTCGAGCCCGGACAGGCCGGGCATGCTCTGGTCGGTGATGATGACGGAGAACTCTTGTTGCTTGAGGAGTTCGAGCGCGGCCAGAGGGTCGGCCTCGGTGACGACGTCGTAGGGGGTGCGCCGGAGGGTTTCGCGCAGGGCGGCCAGGACGATTTCCTCGTCGTCCACGACCAGGATCGGGGGCGGGGTGGTTTCGGATTCGAGTTTGGGCTCGGCAACGGGGTTCATGGGTTCAAGGGGCATCCAGAACGGAACGGAGTCGCTGCTGCCACTCGGCAGCGGGCAGATCGGCTGGCAACACCAGGTCCACTCGTTCCAGCAGGGCGGTGTCCAGCTCGTCCTGGTTGCAGGCGGTCAGGAAAAAGGTTTTCAGAGGCAGCTTCTCGGCGCGGACGCGGTCCAGCAACTGACCATGTGGCCGCCCGCCCTCGGTGCAGAGGACCATCAACCCGGTGAACTGGAAATAGGGGGAATGGAGGAGTTCCAGCGCCTCCGATTCGGAGTGGGCCGGCGCGACGTAGAGACCGGTTTCGCGGAGGCGGGCGACCAGTTGATCCAGGGCGGTACCGGGTGGGCCGAGGACGAGGAGGGTGTGACGGACACCGCGCAGGGGAGAGGAGGAGGGCGCGGAGGATTGGGGCTGCGCGTCCAGCTCGGCCTGCGGGAACCAGAGATGGAAGGTGGTGCCCTGGTTTTCGGCGGTTTCGACGGAGATGGCGGCGCCGTGGCGCTCGGCGAACAGCCGGGTGTTGTAAAGGCCCAGGCCGGAACCTTTGCCCAAAGGCTTGGTGGTGAAAAAGGGATCGAAGATGGTGTGGAGCAGGCGGCTGGGAATTCCCATGCCCGTGTCCTGGACGGCCAGGCCAATGAGCGGCAGTCGCGGCCACTGCCCCTGCAGGGGTGTCATGGGCGGCAGCTCGTGGTGGATGGAGGTGCGAAAGGTCAGTTGCCCTCCGTTGGGCATGGCCTCGGCGGCGTTGAGGGCGAGGTTGACCAGCACCTGGCGCAGTTCGACGGCATCCAGATAAACAGGGCACTGGCCGGCTGCCAGCTCCACGACCACCTTCACGCGCCGCGGCAGCACCTTGCGGAGGATCTCGGCCATGGAGCGAACGATTTCATTCAGGTCGTGGAAGTTCTTTTCGCCGGGCATGCCCTGGTGCAACTGGCGGAAGCGATGGGCCAGTTGGCTGGCCTCCATGGCGGTGGTGCGGATGAGTTCCAGACCTTCGCGCAGGCGGCTGTTGGCTTCCAGTTCGGCCTGGTAGGTTTCGCTCAGCGAGATGATGCCGGTCATGATGTTGCAGAAGTCGTGGGCCAGGCCGAGCGTGAGGGTGCCGAGGGTTTCCTTCCAGGACATCGTGAGCAGGCGGCGTTCGGCCACGGTTTGCCGGGTGATGTCCAGCCAGAGACCTTCATAGCCCAACAGGAGCCCGCCGGAGGTGCGGAGAGGTTGGCGGTATTCCCAGAGGTAACTGACGCGACCGGTGTGGAGATGGCGGATGCGGTAGGTGAGGACACCCCCTTGTTCGGGCCAGTCGGCGCGGCGGAGGCGGTGGAGCAGCATCTCCGCGTCGGCTTCGTGCACGACGCGCCAGAAATAGTCGGAGCTGCGTCGCCATTCGCGGGCGGGCACGCCGGTGAGTTCCTCGACGCGGGGGCTGATGTAGCTGAAGCTGAAATCGGGGCGCTGACTGAACAGGATCCCGGGCCACCGCAGATTGAGGTTTTCCAGTTGGGCTTCGGCCCGCAGCAGTCGTTGATAGGCCTGATGCGCGGCCACGCGCCCCCAGCGTTCCGGGGGGAAAAGGCTTTCCCATTCTCGGGCGGGAGGCAGGGCGGATTCGAGGCGGACGAACCAGTCCGGCCCGTGGCGACAGACGTCCACCACCAGGCGTTCCGGTCCGGGCGGATCTTCGGCAAACAGCTCGATGCGATCGAAGTCGGCGGCCGTTTGGAGAAAGTCGGAGAATGCGCCCTCCCAGGCGCGGTGGCGTCGGCCCAGCAGCGAGGGCAGGGAGCAGCCGGGCAGGTCCCGGGGCGGGATGCCCAGCCAGAGGGCCAGACTGTCATTGGCGCTCTGGATGCGTCCGTTGGCATCCAGGACGACCAGTCCGTTGTCCAGCAGGGATGGAAGGTTGGTGCCCGCCAGTGTTGGGCGTGCATTGAACTCCGAGCCGGGGTCGGAGTGTCCTGGTTGCCGCTGTCTGCCGCTGACCGCCTGCTTCATACACTGGCTTTGGTCCGCGGAGGTTGTCCGGCCTCGCCGCAGGTGCCGGTCACGACCGCGAAAGCGAGTTCTGCGCCTCGATCCGGAGCCGCGGGTGCGCAGGCCCCATTGGGCCCGCATGGGCCGCCGCGGTCTCACGGCTTGCGCCGGTGCAAACTCATTTCCAGCGTTCCCACTGCCATTTCTGACAGATTGGGGCCCTGGGAACAAGTAACAATTTCCGGTTGTGGGCGGCTCGGGGGGCACCTGACGGCGCGCGGTGGCCTCGGGCACGGGGACCGGGCGGTCCGCGTCGGGCATGGGTTGGAGGCCGTGGGAGGAAAAAGCAGGAGTTCCCGCAAAAGGGCCCCCGGAGCGGCCAGGCGCCGGGTGCAGGGGCGGTTCATGAGAGGGTTCGCTGGAAGGTGGGGTGTCTGCAGCCCGCGCGTCCCCGACCGGGCCCGGCGGGCGACGTTTTCGGCTGTTGCCGGGGCGGTCTTTGCTTTTAAATGCCGGGTGCCATGTCATGGTTGGATGAGCTGGAACCATTGAAGCAACAAGCGTTGGCCGCGTTTGCGTCCGCGCAGGACTTGACCGGTCTGGAGCAGGCCAAGGCGGCGTGGCTGGGCAGCCACGGGCGGTTTACGGGGCTGATGAAACAATTGGGCTCGCTGCCCAAAGAAGAACGCCCGGCTGCCGGCCGGGCCATCAACGCGGCCAAGGCGGAGTTGGAACAGGCCCTGGCCGAGCGGCGGCGTCAATTGGAGTTGGAAGCGGCGCGGCCCAGGGTGCCGTTTGACTTTACCCTGCCCGGGCGTCGTCGGCCGGTGGGCCGCCTGCATCCCTTGACCCAGGTGGTCGAGGACATCGTGCGCAGTTTCCGACGGCTCGGGTTTGCCGTGGCCGACGGCCCGGAAATCGAGGATGAGTATCACTGCTTCGATGCGTTGAACACGCCGGCGGATCATCCGGCGCGCGACACGCAGGACACGTTTTATCTGCCCGATCCTCCGGGCCGGGGAGGGCGCTGGCTGCTGCGCACGCACACGTCCAGTGTCCAGATTCGCGTCATGGAAAGTCAGGCGCCCCCGGTGCGGATCATCGTCCCGGGTCGCGTGTACCGGCGGGACAATGCCGATGCAACGCACAACCCGACGTTTCATCAAATCGAGGGGTTGTATGTGGACCGGGGAGTCACGGTGGGCGACCTCAAGGGAACGGTGGAATTCGTGTTCCGCGAACTGATGGGGTCCGATGTGCGCATCCGGTTTCGGCCGCATTACTTCAGTTACACCGAGCCGAGTTATGAAATCGATTTCAGCAACGCGCTGACCCGCAAGATGGGACGGGAATGGCTGGAGATTGCGGGCTGCGGAATGGTCCATCCGGTGGTGTTCGAAACGGTCGGCTACGACCCCGAGGTGTGGACGGGTTGGGCCTTTGGCTTCGGCATCGAGCGCATTGCCATGTTGCGATACGGGATCACCGATATTCGGCTGTTTTACGAGAACGATTTGCGGTTTTTACACCAGTTTTAACCGCGCAGGATGAGAAGACCACCGGGGCGGGCACGGGCCGGTGGGCCTCACCGAATCTTGCGGTTTCCAATCAACACGAGGGAGGGTCGGTGCAGGGAGGTGCTCTACGTGATCCGGGGGGGAGGAGCCCTGGTCCCGCCCGCGTCCGGCGGTGGACGGCGAGCGGGAGCCTGGTGGGGATGCTGCTGTGCTTTGCGGCGATCTGCGGCGTGGCCCAGGTCGATCCAGAGCTCCGGGAACTTGTGCAATTCGGCTACAACCAGGCCCTCGCCGGCCACGCTCCGTTTTCCGGTTACGCCTTTTACTATCGAAATCAACCGGGATTTCTGACGTCGAATGCGACGCTGCGACTGGCGGTGGCACCCGTGTATCTGGACAGCGAGCTGGCCTGGCGCGGGGCGCTGGGGCCGCGGACGCATTTGGCCCTGGGATTGGCCGGGGGCGGGTTTGCGGAGAGTTACAACGAGATTCGCCGGGGCCGTTACATCGAGGCGGAATCCTTCCAGGGGCACGGAGGCTCGGTCTCGCTGAGTCTGTATCATCGGCTCGATCCGGACTGGCGCGTGCCGCTGCACGCGGTGGTGCGGGTCTCGGGCCATTATGTGGATTATGACGAGAGCGACGAGACGGCTCCGGAGTTTGCGGTGCCCCCGGATCATTTCGAGTGGCGGGTGCGGACGGGACTGCGATGGGGCGGCCGGGAACCCGTCCTGTTCCCGCGGTCGGCACTGGAATTGTCGGTGTGGCACGAGTGGGAAGGCCGCAGCGAGCCGGGTCGGTACGGATTCGGCGGAGATCGGAGTCTGGAGTCTGCGGTGCAGCGTTGGTGGGCCCGGGCGACGGTGGCGCATACGCGGCGCAACGGACTGCAGTTTTCCGCCGGGGTTACGGCGGGCGGGAGTGCGGACGCCGACCGGCTCGGGTCGTATCGGTTGGGCGCCCTCCTGCCGCTGGGAGCCGAATTCGCACTGAGCCTGCCGGGTTACTTCTATCAGGAACTGAGCGCGGAAAGCTTTGTGCTGGGCAATGCGGCGGTGTTGTGGCCGTTGGATGAACGGCGGCGGTGGCACTGGACGGTGATGGGCGCGAGCGCCTGGGTGGATGATCTGCCCGGGGTGCCGGTGGCGGGCCGGTGGCACCACGGGGTGGGCCTGGGGCTGGTGTATCAGTCGGCTGTATGGCAGGTGGCGCTCGGCTACGGGTACGGCGTGCGCGCGTTGCGGTCGGACGGTCACGGCGCGCACAGTGTGGGTCTGTTGATCCAGGCTGACTTGCGGCGAAGTCGCGCGGCCCTGTTGGGCCCGGGGAGTCCTTTCCGGTCGCGCGCCCTTTTCCGGTGGCTGGGTGGGCAGTAATCCCCGCCGAAAAGACGCGAGGTGTTGGCCGGTGGGGAGGCTGAACCGTGGCTCCCCCGAAAGGGTGACTTGTGCCGTCCGGCTCTTCTGAGGAGATTTAAGCGCCATGATTGTCACGGCGACGCCAGGGACGAGCCGGATGAGGAGTCTGTTGCGCTGGGTCGGATGGTCCACCGGGATTTGCTCCCTTGCGGCGTGCGCACAAACCCGGGTTTTGGAGGGGGGCACGCACACGTACCCGGGCCTGACCAATGTCACCGTGGTGGTCACAGGGCGTTGTGAGCTGCGCTTGACCAGTGGCGTTCAGCCCCTGGTGGGTTCGGTGGTGCATCTGGATTCTCCCGACGCTTATTTGGTGTTCACGGCCCTCCGCCCTTCGGCCGTGGGCGCCGGACTGCTGTCGCAGATTCGAATTGCCGGCGCCGGCGCCGTGGTCAACAGCAACTGTCGCGTGGTCCCTTATGGCGACGGCGCGGTCGTGGTGCCGCACGGCAGTTCCTTTCGTCCCCTGGAGGTCTTCACCGGGCCGCATTTCACCGGGGCTTCCACCTCCCTGACGTTTTATGTTCATCACCGGGGACCCGGATTGGGGGCGTTCGAAGGGCGGATCGAATCCTTTCGGCTCAAACGCGGCCACGCCGTGACACTCGCCGAACGCGAGGATGGCACGGGTTACAGCCGGAACTACGTGGCGGCGGATGGGGACGTGGAGCTGGGCGTGCTGCCGCCGCAGTTGAGCGGCAAGGTGCGCTTTGTCTACGTGGTTCCGTGGCGGTGGACTTCGAAGAAGGGTATCGCGGGCGACATCGAGGCCGGGCTGAACGTGGGTTGGAAATACAACTGGAACCTCAACCAGAACTCCGGTGCGGACGTGGAGTATGTGCCGATCAAGCAGAACCGCTGGTGGCCGAGCCTGGCGCAGGACTGGCGAAGCCGGGGCTCGGTGCATTTGTTGGGCTACAACGAGCCGGACCGCCCCGACCAGGCGAACCTGAGCGTGGCGGAGGCCCTGGCGGCATGGCCGGAGTTGCTGGCCACCGGCCTGCGCGTGGGCTCGCCCGCGCCCTCCGATGGTGGCCGCAGCAGCTCGCTTTATCCCTTCCTGCAGCAGGCGGACGCCGCCGGTTTGCGGGTGGATTTTGTGGCGGTCCACTATTACTGGTGTTGGAACCCGGCCGATCCCGCAGGCGCGGCCAACCAGTTTTACAACTTCCTCAAGGCCACCTACGACCAGGTCAGGCGTCCCCTTTGGATCACCGAGTGGAACAACGGCGCCAACTGGACCAGCTGCGCGGATCCCACCTTCGCGCAGCAGGCGGCCTGTATTGCGGCGATGATTCAGATGCTGGAGGAAACGCCGTGGGTGGAGCGCTACGCGTTGTACAACTGGGTCGAGGATGTACGCCGCGTGAAGTGGGACGACGGTTCCCTGACCTCGGCAGGTGCGGTGTACCGCGACCAACCCTCGCGCATCGGGTATCTGCAGGTGGCGCCGGAACCGGGGACGCGTGGCATCGGCCAGTACTCGTTCGACGACCACGTGCGGGATGAATCGGGACATGCCAACCATGGCGTGACCACCGGCAGTCCGGTCTTCACCAACGGCGTGCGGGGCCGGGCCCTGGTGTTCGACGGGGTGCAGACACGGGTGAGCCTGCCGCCGGGGATGGTGCGGGCCAATGGCTTTTCCTTCGCCGCCTGGGTGTATTGGCGGGGCGGAGGCAACTGGCAGCGCATCTTCGATTTCGGCAACAGCACGACGCACTACATGTTTCTGACGCCGCGCAGCAGTGCGGGCACCTTGCGGTTTGGCCTGCGGAACGGGGGCACGGAACAGATGGTGGAAACGGCCGGGTTCCCGGCCAACCGGTGGGTGCACGTGGCGGTCACGTTGAGCGCCAGCAGTGCACAGATTTATGTCAACGGCGTGCGCGTGGCTTCCAACGCCACCTCCATCACACCGGCTGCCTTCCAGCCGCGATACAATTTCCTGGGACGAAGTCAATGGCCGGCGGACCCGCACTTCAACGGGTTCATGGACGAGGTTCTGATCACGGACTACGTCCTCACTGGAGAACAAATTGCCCGGCTGATGACCAATCAGCCGCCGCAATTCCCGAACCGTGTGTTCGACTTGGGCACGGTGATCCAGGGGCAACCGTGGACGGCCTCCCTGGCGGGGTCCGCCCGGGATCCGGATCCGGGAGACAGCCTGGTGGGTTTTCGCAAGGCTGCCGGACCGGACTGGGTGCAGGTGGGCCTGGATGGACGGCTCAGTGGAACCCCCGGCCCCTCGGATGTCGGTCCCCAATACATCACGGTGCGCGTGACCGATCAGGCCGGCCTGAACGATTACGCGGTGGTGAAGGTACAGGTCCAGGCCGTGTTCGGCAGTGGACGTTGGGCGGTGGACGCGGACGGTCTGTGGGGAGATCCGTCGCGGTGGAGCGAGGGGCAGATCGCGCACGGACCGGGGCAAACCGCCGACTTCAGTACGTTGAACATCACCTCGCCCCGGACAGTGTGGCTCGACAGCCCGCGCACGATCGGGACGCTGCGTTTCGGAGATGTGAGCGGAGGGCAGGGTTGGAGTTTGCAAACGACCAACGAGGCCATCCTGACGCTGGACTCCGGCAGCAGTGCCCCGCCGGCCATCGTGGTGACGAACCTGGTGACGCTGGCCGTGCCGTTGGCCGGTACCAACGGCTTCGCCAAATCGGGTCCGGGTCTGCTGATCCTGGCCGCAAGTAACAGCTTGTCCGGTGCCGCTTATCTGGACAGCGGCAGCAGCAGTGCGGCAGATGGGCGCGTGCGGGCGGCACATCCCGCTGCGCTTCGCCATTTGAGCCGGATCTTGTTGCGCAACAACAACAGCGGCAGTTCGACCCTGGAATTGGAAGGCGGAGCGGGCGGCATCGACGTGCCGGCCACCGTGGTGGTGAATTGCCGAAATCACGCCACACCGGCCGTTCGAAATCTGGAGGGGACCAACCAGCTGAACGGGCCGGTGTACCTGGAGGTCGGCGGCGACCGGGTGGTCTTCCAATCCGACTCGGGTCTGCTGGTGCTGGCCGGCCCGGTGCAGTACATCGGCAGCCTGACCGGAGGGCGGAACCTGGTGTTCACGGGCTCGGGGCACCACCGCGTGACCGGGCCGATTCGTGCATCCACCAATGGGGCACCCCTGGGATTGATCAAGAGCGGCGCGGGCACGCTGACGTTGGCGGGCACGCACACGTACACGAACACCACGAGCGTCCAGGGCGGCACCCTGTGGGTGAACGGCACGCTGGGACCGGGCCCGGTGGTGGTAAGTGCCGGGGCCGCGTTGGGCGGCACCGGGGTCATCCCGGGAGCGGTCACTTTCCAGGCGGGGGCGGTTTGTGCGCCGGGTGCGAACGAGGTGGGACGGCTGACGTTGTTGCAACCGCTGAGCCTCCCCGCGGGGAGCACGTTGTGGATTGCGGTGGATCCGCTGCTGCGGACCCAGGCCGTGTTGCGCGCACTGGGTGGGTTGTCCGGTACGGCGACCTTGGTGGTGACGAATCGCACCGGGGAACCGGGCGCCTTTCGGGCAGGGGACGTTTACGAGTGGTTCGAAGGGGTGGATTTGCGGGTGACCTTTGCCTCCGTGACCCTTCCTCCGTTGCCCCTCGGGTTGGCGTGGGACACGAACCAAATCCATCAGGGCCGCATTCGCGTGGTGCGTTCGGGGGTTTCCGAGCCGCCCCGGGTTCAGTGGGAGGCGGTCCCCGGGTCGGGCGCGTGGCGCATCCAATGGCCCGCAGCCTACCGCGGCTGGATTTTGGAGACCAATGCGACCGACCTGACCAATCCCGCTGCCTGGTTCCCGCTGCCCGATTCGGCCTTTACGCAGGAATGGGAAGTCCGGCCGACGGGCACTTCAGGCGGGGTGTTTTACCGACTGCGGGCGCCGTGAGGCTCGGGGCGGGTCGTGTCGGCCCCGGCTGGCGGTCCTGAGGGACCAGGGGGCACGGCCTCGCCCAGCAGGCACTGCAAAACGGCGATGGCGTCCCGATAGTCCGGGATGACGACGTCGGCGCCCACGCCGCGCAAGCGCTCGCGTTTCCAGGGATCGAACCGGCCGGAGCCGTTATGGGCTTCATCGCTGGCCACGGCCACGGCCAGGCCTCCCACGGCCCTGGTGTTTTCGATTTCCACGTAGCCATCGCCAAAGGCCAGGAGTTGGGCCCCGGTGATGCCGTTTTCGCGGAGGATGCGCTCGATGACCTTTTGTTTGCTGAAGGACTGATAATCGTCGCGGGCTCCGTAGATGCGCGGACCGAAGTAGTGCGCGATGTCGAGCAATTGCGCCTCCTCGCGCACGAACGGTTCGTCCGTGCCACTGGCCAGGTAGAGGGTGAACCCGCGGGTGACCAGGTGTTCCAGAAACGGCCGGGCGCCGTGGACGAGGTACGTGTCCGGGGGCGTTTGACGGTGGCGCAAAGCCTCCTTGCGATGAGCGATGCGCGCTTCCAATCGGCGCAGATACTCGTGCTTGTACCAGAGCGGGTCGCGCGGAACCCCGCCCCGTTCGCGGATGCGTTCCGTCAACTGGATCATCTGGTAGATGGTCTGCTTGCCATTGAGCCGCATGATGTCCTCGTAGGCCAGACGGCGTCGTTCTTCTTCGGTTTCGCCCGGCAGGGGCGGCAGCCACTCCACGAACAAGGGGACCATGACTTCGGGCCAGCCCTGGCGAATGAGGGAAAGCGTGCCGTCGAAATCGAACAGCACATGCGACAGGCCGGGACGCGGACGGAATTCCGGGCTGAACTCGACGGGGCCGATGAACTGGACGGTTGGGGGCATGGTGGACACGGCTCGGGGGAGAATCGGCAGGCACCCTAACGGGCGGGTGGGGACGCGCCGTCGCGGTTGGGAGGGGAAGATCGGGCCGCGGGCGGGATTTGATCGGGGTCGGGGCCCGGCAACGGCACGGGGGCGCGGAGTTTCTTGTAAAGCCAGGCTTCCACCGGGCGCAGGGGGCGGAGCCATCGGTAGAAAGGCGAATAGATGAGACGAATCCGGATCACCGACAACAACATGGTGAGCGAGGTGCGGAAGAGTCGGACCTTGGAGCCCAGTTGATCGGTCCATTCGGTGGGCACTTCCAGGATGCGGCAGCCGGCGCGTTTGAGGCAGTAGAGGAGGTTGATGTCGAACGCCATATCGGCGATGGTCAGGTTGGCGTGGATTTTCTGGACGGCCTCCCGGCGCATGACCTTGGCGCCGCACTGCGTGTCGCGGATGTTCATCCAGAAAAGGAGCTGCACGATGGCGTGGAAGACGCGACTGGCGAAGCGGCGCCGGCTGCTTTGGGGGATGTGCAGCACGGCCCCCGGAAGCCAGCGCGACCCGATCACACAGTCGGCCTCGGGCAGTCGGCGTACCAGGGCATGAAACGCGGCGGGCGGGGTGGCCCCGTCGGCGTCGACATAACCAATGGCCTCGGCCTGACCGGCCAGTTTGAGTCCTTCAATCAACGCGCCACCCTTGCCGATGGGATCGGGAAACTCCAGCCAGCGGATGCAAGGATGTTCGCGGGCGACGCGTTCCACCACCCCGCGGGTGTTGTCGCGGCAGCCGTTCAGCACCACGACGATTTGGAACGGGGCGGTATAGTGTTGCTCGAAATACTCGGCGTACCGCCGCAGGACCGGCTCGATGCGGCGCTCCTCGTTGTAGGCCGGAATCAGAAGCAACAGGCTTGGTTCGGGCGTGCCCATCGAGGGGCAGGTTGCGGAAAACCGTCGGGATTTGCAAAGCCCGCCTGTGGGAGGTCGGTGGGTCGGGAGCGGGGGTTCCCGGACGTCGACCGGGGGAAACCGGGCCCGGGCAGTGCAGGCGCGGGCCCACGCAGGGAAGGACCGGTCAACGCGGCGCAGGAGGGTGCGGCCCTGCAGGAGCTGGCCGGGCGATCAAGGCGTTGGTGCCGGGGTCCAGCCAGGCCGTCAGACGGAAACGATCGTGCTGCAGACACCAGGCGACGTCGTCGTGGAGTTCCGGCAGGGCCAGAAGCCGCCGCGCGTTGGCGGAGTGCTGCAGGGCCCCGGACAGGTCCGCTCCTGCCCCGCGCCATGCCCGCCATGCCACAGACGCCGCATCGGTCAGATGAGACTCCAGGTTTGCCCTGCTCCACTGTTCGATGAAAGCGCCCGCGGCCAGCACGTCTTCCAGGGCCGGGTCCGGGCCGGTCCCGGCACAGATCAGCAAGACGCGATCGGGTCGCAGGGCCCGCACGGCCTCCACGGTGGCGGTGAGGTTGAGGAGGGCTCCGGCCAGAACCGCGGGCGCGTGCCGACAGGCATGGAGAGCGCGGCTGCCGTTGGTCGTGGTAAAAACGATGGTGCGGTCTTGTACGCGCTCCCGGGTGAACTCACGGGGGGAATTGCCCAGGTGAAACGCGACCCCCCCGGTCGATTCGGGCCCCGGGCGCAGGCCGCCGCGTTCGCCGGCCAGCAGCCATTCGGGATGCTGGCGATGGAGAGCCACGGCTTCTTCGAGCGTGCCAACCGGGAGGAGGGCACGCGCGCCATGGGCCAGGGCGGTCACCGCCGTGCTGGTGGCACGCAGGATGTCGAATACCACACAGGCGGCCCCGGCCAGGTCTGTAGAGGTCAAACGTTCCCAGTCCGCGGGCCCCAGGCGCGTGTCCAACACGGATCCCATGACCGCGGGCTCCCGGGCGCGCAGGAGCGTCGAAGGGGCTCAACCCAGGAACGCCGCGTGCACGGCGCGCATGGCGTGCTCGGCACGGGCCAGATCGATCACCACCGAGATCTTGATCTCGCTGGTGGAGATCATGTCGATGTTGATGCCCTCCCGGGCCAGCACTTCGAACATGCGGGCGGCCACGCCGCTGTGGCTCTTCATGCCCACGCCGACGATCGAGAGTTTGCCGATGTTTTCGTGGGCCAGGATTTGACGGAACCCCAGTTCGGGCTGGAGTCCCTCGATGACGTGACGGGCCTTGGCCAGGTCGGCCTTGTCCACGGTGAAAGACAGGTCGGTGGTGGGCGGACCGTCGCCGTGGCTGATGTTTTGAACGATCATGTCCACATTGATGGCGGCGTCGGCCAGGGCCCGAAAGATCCGCGCAGCCACACCGGGCCGGTCGGGCACGCCCACCAGCGTGACTTTGGCCTGGTTTTTGTCCAGGGACACGCCGCGCACCACGATGCCTTCCATGCTTTTGGTTTCCTCTTTCACGATGGTTCCCGGGTTGTCGTTGAGACTGGAACGGACTTCAAAAACCACACCGAATTTTTTGGCGAACTCGACCGAGCGGCTTTGCATGACCTTGGCGCCCAGGCTGGCCAGCTCGAGCATTTCGTCATAGGAGATCTCCTCCAGTTTGCGGGCGGTGGGCACGATGCGTGGATCCGCGGTGTAAACGCCGTCCACGTCGGTGTAAATCTGACAGAGGTCCGCCTTCAGCGCCGCCGCCAGGGCAATGGCGGTCAGGTCCGACCCGCCCCGGCCCAGGGTCGTGATCTGGCCGTCCGGTGTTTCGCCCTGGAAGCCGGCGACGATGACGACGGAACCGGCATTCAGCAATTCGCGCACGGCCTTGGGGGTGATGTTGCGGATGCGTGCCTTGGTGTGGATGCCGTCCGTGACGATGCCGGCCTGGGCGCCGGTGAGAGAGACGGCCGGGATCCCGAGGGCATGCAGGGCCATGGCGGTCAACGCAATCGTCTGTTGCTCGCCCGTGGCCAGCAGCATGTCCAGTTCGCGTTCGTTCGGCAGCGGGGTGATTTCCTTGGCCAGCCGGATCAGGCCGTCGGTCACGCCGCTCATGGCGGACACGACGACGACCAGCTGATCGCCGCGTTGATGGTAACGGGCGATGCGCCGGGCCACGTTTTTGATGCGCTCGGTGTTGGCCACCGAGGTGCCCCCGTACTTCTGAACGATCAACGCCATACTTTGACTTCGGTGCGGCCGCCCGGGTTGGACAGGTTCCGCCCGATTCGGACTTCCCACGCTACGTCAACGGGCCGGCGTTGAAAAGATCCGAAAGCGATGTCCACGGACAGCGCCGGTGATTTCATCGATTGTCGATGGCGCGGGGAAAGATGAAGCTCGGCCCCCTGCAGCCTGTGACTGAGCTCGTGTCAAGGACGGTGCCTTCCACCGTCTCCGTGGGTGTCACCGCCACGGTCATCGGTGGCTTCCAGAACGTCCATGGCCCGCAACCGCCGGGCCAAAACGGCCCCCGCGCCGCAGGTCCGCCTGTACGTGCAGGCCTCGGCTGCCGCCCAACAGGCCGTTCCGGCCCAACACCGCCCCGCTGCCGAGCCCTGCGGTGGGGCTCCCTCCACGGACTCGCGACCTTCGCGACCGTGGAGCTGCCGATGCGGGTGGTCCGGGAGAAAGCCTCCGGCCACTACGGCACTTTGCCCAGGGCCCTGTTCTGCACAAAGCCACGCGCCTGCTTTCCACGGCCCTGGAACAGCAAGCCGGTGCGACGTCCACCGAACAGACCTGTCGTCCGGCCGCGTGCAGCCTGTTCCGCATCGGCATCCGGCTCAATGTCTGGAGAGTCCGGTACCTAGTCCAATGCCGCGGGCAGTGCCTGCGGGGCGAACGAGGGGAATAGCCGCCGCCCTCCCCAGGCCCGGGACGGTCTGGCGGTCCTGACCAGCGAAGCGGATCCGACCCGGCCCAGGGCCCGGCTGCACGACCGAGGCGGGCCGGCGCGGTAGTTCCGGCTCCATCTTGGGTCTCCATGACGCCGGCCGGCAGGGGCTGGCTCCGGTCGGGGCTCCCTCACCCTGCGCCTGCAAAACAAAGCTGCTGGTCTCCACTGCGCCCCTGGCGCTATCGGGTTGCCGTTTCCAACAGTGGGCTGACCCACGCTTTGCCCCGGCGTGCTACGTCCCCTTGAGCAACGGCGAACGACGGCTTGGAATGGGGGGGGCATCGGCTTGCGCCCTTTCCTTGCGCGGTGGGTGGGGGGAGGTCACTCCGACGGCGTAGCCCGGGCTGACAAAGGGCGTGGACCTCCAGCGCGTGGGTTGGCCCTTGGGAGCAAGGGACAGCGGAGGGCGCATTTCAGTGTTCGGGCCGCGGATTCGAGGATCCCAGGGCAACACCCGGTTTCCCCCGGCTTTTCCCGGGCCGAGGACGGAAAAACTCCGTCCGGCTTGCAGGGGTGCCAGCATCAGAAACGCGCCGCGTGGCCAAAGGAAGTGCAAAAGGCACTTGCGTCCATCCGTGCATTCGCCTATTGTCGGGGCTCTGTTTTACAGAAAGGACTGGCGATATGCGACGTCCCCGAGGCGTAAAAACGAGAAAGGCCGTGGCCAAGCGGTTCAAAATCACCGCCACGGGCAAGGTCCTGCGATCCCGCGCAGGCCGACGGCACTTGTTGCAGGGCAAGAGCCCCAAGCGCCGCCGTTCCCTGCGCAAGCAGGTTTTGGTGGAGTCGGCCGATGCGGAACGGGTGCTGGCCAATCTGCCCTTCAGCCACCGCGGCTAAACGCTTTTCCTCCTGCCATTGACCAGGTTCCCCTATGCGAGTCACCAACGCCCCAGCCTCCCGAAAACGCCGCAAACGAATGATCCAGGCGGCCAAAGGCTACCGGATGCGGCGTTCGAAGCTTTACCGGTACGCGTCCGACGCGGTTGATCACGGCCGGCAATACGCCTACCGCGATCGTCGCACCAAGAAACGCAATTTTCGGCGTTTGTGGCAGATCCGGATCAACGCCGCCGTGCGCGCGGCGGGCATGACCTACAGCCGGTTCATGGAGGGACTCAAGGCGGCTCAATGCGCCCTGGATCGCAAGATCCTGGCCGACCTGGCCGCGCAGGATGCGCCGGCGTTTGCCGAGCTGATCAAGCTGGCCCAAAACGCCCTGCAAGAAAAGCGGGCCAGGCTGGCTCAGGCCGCCTGACCAGCCGGGCGGGTTGCCCGGTTAATCTCTTCCGATGGCGGTCCGGGCCGTCCATCGGAGTTTTTCTTTAGAAGAGGTCGCCGCAGCGGGTTCTGGATTCGGGGTGACCGGGGACTGGGGCCGTGGAATCGAGAAAAGGCCCGTGCCGCCGCCGGCGGCGGGCTGGTCGTCCCATGGCAAAGGCAAAGCAAACCGGCCGGGAGCCCGGCCGGATCACGCACGGGTGCACTTCATGATCCATCCCACCGCCATTGTGGACCCGGAAGCCCGACTGGATCCGACCGTGACCGTCGGGCCTTATGCCGTAATCGGGCGGGACGTCGAGCTGGGCCCGCACTGTATCGTCGGGCCGCATGTGGTGTTGTGGGGACGACTCCGCGCTGGCGCGCACAACCGGTTTCACGCCGGGTGCGTCATCGGGGATGCCCCGCAGGATCTGAAGTACAAGGATGCGCCCACGGGTCTGGTGATCGGCGACCACAACGTGTTTCGCGAGCATGTGACGGTGCATCGCAGCAACCGGCCCGAGGAGGACACCCGCATCGGTTCCCACAACTTCCTGATGGCCCATTGTCACGTGGCGCACAACTGTGTGCTGGGCGACCACGTCATTGTGGCCAACGGTGCGTTGCTGGGGGGCCATGTCATCGTGGAAGACCGCGCGTTCATCTCCGGGAACTGTCTGGTGCACCAATTCGTGCGCGTGGGCACGCTGGCCCTGATGCAGGGCGGGTCCGCCATCAGTCTGGACCTGCCTCCCTTCACCGTGGCCTGGGGCGACAATGCGTTATGCGGTCTGAACGTGGTCGGCCTGCGTCGCGCCGGGATCTCCGCCGGGGAACGACTCGAACTGCGCCGGCTGTATCGCCTGCTGTTCCGCCAGGGCCTGCCCCTGCGGGAAGCCGTGCAGCAGGCACGGCAGCGGTTTTCCTCGCCTGCGGCCCAAATCCTCCTGCAATTCGTGGAGAACAGCCGGCGCGGTCTGTGCCGTCATCTCTCGCGTCAGCGGCCCGGCGGTGCGGAGGCGGAGGCCGAAGCGGAGCCCCCGGAGGACTCCGCGGGTTCGAGGGGCTGATCGGGCGATCCGCCCGGGCCGGCCGCCGCCCTTCAGCGACCTGCGGTGGCGGAGCCGGAAATCGGGCGCAATCTCACCAGCAGGTCCTTGGCTTCCACCATGTCCCCGCTGGCCACGAGGATCTCCGCCACCTCCGCGTCCATCGGGGCCTGCACGGTCGTCTGCATCTTCATTGCTTCCAGGGCGAGCAGTTTGTCGCCCTTGCGCACGGTGGCGCCCACGGTGATGGGCAGGGCGGTGATCACACCGGGGATGGGGGCGCCCACCTGCCAGGGATCCTGGGGATCGGCCTTGGGTCGGGACTTGACCTTGGGCTGGACCGACTTGTCCACGACGGTGATCTGCCGGGCCATTCCGTTGAGCTCGAAGGCCACCACGCGTTTCCCCTCGGCATCCGGTGGCCCCACGCTGATCAACCGGATGAACAGGGTCTTGCCCGGTTCCAGATCCACACTGATCTCCTCGCCCGGCTTCAACCCGTAGAAAAAGGCCGGCGTGGGCAGGACCGACAAATCATCGTATGTGGCCAGCATCCTGGCGAACTGGAGGAACACCTCCGGATACATCAGATAGCTGTACACGTCGTCGGTGCTGACGTCGCGCCGGAGCTTGGCCCGGAGCTCCTCCCGCACCGCTTCGAGGTCGATGGGCTGCAGGCGCGCGCCGGGTCGACCGCGATACGGCTTGCGGTCGCCCAACACAATCTTCTGCAACTTGCGGGGCCAACCACCGGGCGGCTGCCCGAGCCCGCCCATCAACATGTCCACGACCGATTCCGGGAACGACAGGCTGCCGGGCTTCAACTTCAACACATCCGCGGGCTTCAGCCCGCGGCTGATGAGGAAAATGGTCATGTCGCCCACCACCTTACTGCTCGGGGTGACCTTGACGATGTCGCCGAACAGTTGATTGACCTCGGCATAGGTGCGCTCGATTTCCGGCCATCGATCCAACAGGCCCATCGCCGCTGCCTGTTCCTTCAGGTTGGTGTACTGACCGCCCGGCATTTCGTGAACATAGACCAACGCGCTGCCCGACCGCGGCGAGGTGTCGAAGGGGGCGTAGAATTCGCGCACGGCTTCCCAGTAATCGGCCAGTTCGTTCAGCGCATCCAGGTCCAGTTCCGTGTCCCGTTCCTGACCTCGCAGGGCCGCGACGATGGAGTTCAAACAGGGCTGGCTGGTCGAGCCCGACAACGGTGCGATGGCCAGATCCACAATGTCCGCTCCGGCCTCCACTGCCGCGAGCACGCTGGCCGAGGCAATGCCACTGGTGTCGTGCGTGTGGAAATGAACCGGCAGACCGATCTCCTCCTTGAGTGCCTTGACCAGCGCCCGGGCCGCGTACGGCTTGCACAATCCGGCCATGTCCTTGATGCCGAGGATGTGCGTGCCCATCCGTTTCAGTTCCCGCGCCAGCTTCAGGTAGTATTGGAGCGAGTACTTCGTCCGGCGCGGATCCAAAATGTCCCCCGTGTAACAGATTGCCCCCTCGCAAAGGGCGTGCGTTTCCTGCACGGCCTCCATGGCCACCTTTAGATTCGGCAGGTAATTGAGCGAGTCGAAGATGCGAAACAGATCGATGCCCTGTGCCGCGGCGTGTTTGACAAATCCGGCCACCACGTTGTCCGGATAATTGGAGTAACCCACGGCATTGGCGCCCCGGAACAGCATTTGGAAGCAAATATTGGGAATTTGCTCCCGCAGTCGCCGCAGACGCACCCAGGGATCCTCGTACAGGAACCGCATGGAGGTGTCGAACTTGGCCCCGCCCCACATCTCCAGGCTGAAGAGGTTCGGCACCCGCCGGGCCAGCACCCCGGCCACGCGCTCCATGTCATACGTGCGCAGCCGGGTGGCCAGCAGGGACTGATGCGCGTCCCGGAACGTGGTGTCCGTGACCAGGGTGCGTTTCTGGGCAAGGATCCATTCCGCAAATTTCCGCGGTCCCCACTCCAGCAAAAGTTGGCGGGTGCCGGGGGGCGGCGGCTGGCGCAGATCGCACTCGGGAACCCGCGGGCGCGGCAGGGACCTGGGTTGATACCCCTTGGCCTGGGGATTGCCGTTGACGATCACTTCGCCCAGAAACGTCAGCAGTTTCGTGGCACGATCCCGCCGCGGGGTGAACCGGAACAATTCGGGGGTGGTGTCGATCATCGTGGTCGTGGCCGCCCCGCGTCGGAACACCTCATGATGGATCACGTTCTCCAGGAACGGAATGTTGGTCTTGACGCCCCGGATCCGGAATTCCCGCAGCGCCCGATCCATGCGCTGGCACGCGATCTCGAAGGTCCTCCCAAACGCCGTGACCTTCACCAGCAACGAATCGTAGAAAGGCGTAATCACCGCCCCGGCAAAGCCCATCCCGCCGTCCAACCGCAAACCGAATCCCCCGGCCGACCGGTAGGTCAGAATCCGGCCATAGTCCGGCGCGAAGTTGTTCTCGGGGTCTTCCGTCGTAATGCGGCACTGGATCGCGTACCCCATGCGGGGAATCTCCTCCTGGGGCGGGACCCCCACCTCCGGGTCCCACAGGGACTTGCCCAGGGCAATGAGGATTTGGGAGCGCACCAGATCGACGTTGGTGATGACCTCGGTGACGGTGTGCTCCACCTGAATGCGGGGGTTCATCTCAATGAAGAACCATTCCCCCCGGTCCATGTCCACCAGGAATTCGATCGTGCCGGCGTTGTCGTAGCGGATTTCGCGAGCGATCCGGACCGCCGCGTCGCAGAGCTCCTTGCGCAGGCTTTCGTCCAGGCCCACGGCCGGGGCCACTTCGATCACCTTCTGGTGCCGCCGTTGGACGGAACAGTCCCGCTCATGCAGATGCACCACGTTGCCGTGCTGATCCCCCAGGATCTGAACCTCGATGTGTTTGGCCCTCGGAATGTAGCGCTCCAGGAAGACGGCGGGGTTGCCAAACGCCTTGTGCGCCTCGGCCTGGGCCTCCTGCAAAAGCGATTCCAGCTCGGAGGCCTTTCGGACCACCCGCATCCCGCGGCCGCCGCCGCCGTAAGCCGCTTTGATCATCAACGGGAATCCGAGCCTGCGGGCCCACTGAAGCGCCGTGCGCCGGTCGCTCACCGGCTCCGGGGTGCCCGGCAGCGTCGGCACTCCCACTCGCTCCGCCAGGGCCCGTGCGGCGGTTTTGTCTCCCATCAATCGCAGCAGTTCCGTCCGCGGGCCCACAAAAATCAGGCCTGCCTCCCGGCAGGCCTGCGCGAAATCCGGGTTCTCCGACAAAAACCCGTACCCCGGATGCACCAGGTGTACGCCTTTCTCCCGGGCCAGATCCACAATGCCCTGGATGTCGAGATAGGCCCCCACCGGCCCCTTGCCGGCGCCGACCATGTACGCCTCGTCGGCCTTGAACCGATGAATGCAAAACCGGTCCTCTTGGGCGTAAATGGCCACGGTCCGGAACCCCAGCTCCGTGGCCGCCCGGAAGATCCGGATGGCGATCTCGCTCCGGTTGGCAGCCAACAGTTTCAGTGGTTGTGCGGGATTTGCGTTAATGCCGCTCATGAGCGTTCGTGGATGCCTTCGACGGGGCTGCATTTTGGAGCTTCCCCCGCATTCAAACAACCCTGAACCGATTCGGCCCGTTCGCCATCGCAGGATCCATTCCCCCAAAGGCACACCCTCTTGCGCCCTCGCGGCGGACGTCTCCCTGCCCACGGCGGTCGGTTCCGCACCGGAGCAGCCTCGTCCCTCTCCCGGTCGAGGTCGTCCACTCCCCGCGCCGCGGGGCTTCGGGAGCCCATTGGCCACTGCGGAGCTCGGAAAGGGCCGCCGAGCGGAACACCCCGCCCCCGCGCCCTGAATCCGGGCGGCAGCCGGGCCCCAGCCCGGTTCAGTGCACCCACAGCAGCAGCAACATTCCCGCGGCCAGCGTCACCAGTGTCACCGGAATGCCGAAGCGCGCATAGTCCCAAAAGCCGACCTCGCAATGACCTCGCGCCGACTCCACCACGATGATATTGGCCACCGACCCCAGGATCGTCAGATTGCCGGCAAACGTCGTGGCCAGCGCCATGACCTTCCACATCAACGCCGGATCGGCAAAATGCTGGATCCACTGCCCCGCCACGAGGACAAAGGGCACATTGGAGAAAATGTTCGATCCCAGCGCGGAAAACCAGGCCAGGTGCCAGGCCTGACTGACCGGATGCTCTCCGAACAGGGGCCGCACCCAACCGTACATTTGGCCGGGCAGTCCGGTCCGGTTAAAGCCCTCCACCACCACAAACAAAGCGGCGAAGAACACCAGCAGGTGCCAATCCACCAGCTTCAGCACCTCGTGCGTGTCGCGCCGGGCCAGCACCATGAGCACCGCCCCGCCGCCCAACGCGGTCCAGGCCAGATCCCACCCTGCGAGAAAGCCGCCGAACACGGCCGCCAACACGGCAAAGGTCAGGGCCACCAGCCGGCGATCCATCGGCGGCACCGGCGTGTCCGGCACTCGAATCACCGCCGACCGCAACTCCCGCCGAAAGCCCCACCACAAGATCCCGAACTCCACCGTCATCCCCACCACCGCCGCCGGCAGCAGCGACCGCGTGAACTCGAGAAACGAAAGGCCCGACAGCGAGCCGATGATCATGTTCTGCGGATTGCCCACCAGGGTGGCCACGCTGCCCAGGTTGGCACTCATCGCCAGCGCCAACAAATACGGCGGCAAGGGAAGTCCCCCGCGCACGATGACGGCGACCACCAGCGGCGTCATCATCAGACACACCGTGTCGTTCACCAGGAGGGCCGAGGCCACCCCCGAAGTCATTACCAACCCCGCCAACAATCGCACCGGCGTGCGTGCCCGACGCAGAATCTGATCCGCCGCCCATTGAAAAAAGCCGGCCATGTGCAGATACGCCGCGATCAACATCATCCCCAGGAGCAGCACCAGCGTGTCATAATCCACCGCGCGGTAGGCTTCCTCCGGGCTGAGCACTCCGGCCGCCACCATCAATACCGTGCCCAGCACGGCCGCCGCCGGTCGGTTCAAGGGCAACACCTTCAGCCGCCGCCCGCTGATGAGGAGATACGTCAGTGTGAAGATGGCGATCGCCAACAGCTCCGTTTGCAGATCCATATCCTCGCTGCCGTGATTGCAGTTACGGCCGCCGCTTTAACTTGCGGTGCTCCCTCCCGCCTCTCGGGCCGACTCGCTTTTCCCGTCAGTCCACCCGGCCTCTCACCGGGCCGCAACCCCCGACCGCGTCGGCCGCCCCACCCGTCGCAGCGCACCGTCGAAATGCGCCTCCGCCCCCGGTCGCAGTTCCACGCGTGCCTGCTGCGCTCCATACATCAAGACACACGAGCGCCCGGGCCGGCTGCGGACCGTCACCGAACTCAGCCGACCTTCCTCCCAGGCCAGGTCCACCTCGAATCCCCCGCGCGCACGCAACCCCCGGACATGGCCGGTGGGCCAGGCCGACGGCAGCGCCGGCAGCAAATGAAGGATGAACCGCCCCTCCTCGTCCCGCAAATGGCTTTGCAGCAACATCTCGGCAATCCCGGCCGTGGCCCCGAAGTTGCCGTCGATTTGGAACGGCGGATGCGCGTCGAACAGGTTGGGATACAACCCGCCATCGGCTCGACTGCCCACCGGAGCCAACAAGTTCCGCAGAATGCGGTATGCCCGGTCCCCGTCCAGAAACCGCGCCCACAAGTTCACCTTCCAACCCATGCTCCAACCGGTGGCCTCGTCCCCCCGGAAGTTCAACGACTGCCGCGCCGCCTGAAACAGATTTGTCGTGCGCCAGGTGATCTCCCATCCCGGATACACCGCCCACAGATGCGAAACGTGCCGGTGTTTGTTGTTGGGATCGTCCTTGTCCTCCAGCCATTCCTGCAACTGGCCCAGGCGACCGATCTGGTTGGGCGCAATCCGGGCCCGCAACCGATCCAACTGCGCGGCCAGGGCCGCGTCCGTCCCCAGAATGCGCGCAGCTTCGCTCACCGCGGCAAACAACGAACGGATGATCTGGTGATCCATCGTCGGGCCCATCACCAGCCCTCCCTGCTCCGGCGAATTGGAGGGCCCGCTGATCAGCCAGCCCGTGCGCGGGTCTTCCACCAGGTAATCCACAAAAAACAACGCCGCCTCACGCATGATGGGATACGCGCGCCGGGCCAGAAACTCCCGTTCCTGGCTGAACAAATAGTGCTCCCACAAATGCAGGCTCAACCAGGCCCCGCCCGTGACCCAGATGCCGTGGTTGCTGTGATTGATGGGCGCCGTCCCCCGCCACAGATCGAAGTTGTGATGCAGCACCCAGCCGCGGGCGTTGTAGTGATTCCGGGCCGTCCGTTGTCCGGACACCACCAGGTCCTCCAACGCATCGAACAGCGGCTCGTGACACTCCGGCAGACTCGTCACCTCTGCCGGCCAATAGTTCATTTCCACGTTGATGTTGCAGGTGTATTTGCTGTCCCAGGGCGGGCGCAGGCTTTCGTTCCAGATTCCTTGAAGATTCGCCGGCTGGGTGCCGGGACGGCTGCTCGCCAGCAAGAGATATCGTCCGTATTGAAACACCAGCGCCGCCAGGCCGGGATCGTCATGGTCCCGTGCCCGCGCCAACCGCTCATCGGTGGGCAGCGCATCGCCCGGGCCGCGTCCCAAATCCAGCGAGACCCGCTGAAACAATGGTCGATGTTCGGCCACGTGGGCGCGGCGCAGCGCCGCGTGATCCCTCCGTTTCAGCCGCTCTAGGACGGTGGTGCAACGCTCGGAGGGATCGGCCGACACGTCCTGGAAGTTGCGGAAACTCGTGGCGGCGGCCAGCAGCAGCGTCGCCGAACGCGCCCCCTCCACCCGCACCCGATCCGCCTCCACCGCCACACGGCCCCCCTCGGCGCGGACTTCCAGGACGGCTTCAAACCGCAACGGATTTCGGATCTCCAGCCGGTTCCGCTCATCGTAATCGCGGACCCGACCGCGCAACACCAATCGGCGGGGCGCCATGGCCGCCACATGGGCATTGGTGTGGGGACAGCGAAAACCGGCCTCGAACCGCAACGCCCCCGGCCGGTCTGCCCGCAGATGCACCACCAATACCTGATCCGGCGCGCTGGCAAACACCTCCCGCTCGAACGTCACGCCCCCCACCCGGTACCGCACCCGCGCCACGGCCTCCTCCAGGTCGAGTTCGCGGCGATAGGACTCCACCGGACCGTGTTCGGGGAAACGCAGCCACAGGTCCGCGAACGGTTGATAGGGCATCTGGCGCAGCGGCACACTCATGAATTCCCGCATCGCCAGCTCCTCGGCCTCCCGCTGGCGTCCTTCGAACAACAACCGTCGCAACGTTTCCAAATGCCGCCAGGCACCCGGACGGGAGTAGTCTCGCGGCTCGCCCAACCACAGCGTGTCCTCGTTGAACTGGATCCGCTCCTCCTCCACTCTCCCGAAGACCATCGCCCCCAGCCGTCCGTTGCCCACCGGCAGAGCTTCGGTCCACACCCGCGCCGGTTGTCGATACCACAACACCCAGCTGCCGGGCGGCGGCTCCTCCGCTCGAGCCGGCCCCCCCACCAGTCCAGCCCAACCCATCCCCAGGCACGCCACGCAAAGGATCCAGGTCCGCATGCCCCGCATCATGAAAAACCCGTGCCATCGCCTTCCAGCAGAATCCTTCAGGACGTTTCCCCTGTTGAAGCAACGACGAACCCCGATCGGATCTGACCAGCCCAGCGGATGAACAGGCGCACGCGAGCCGTGACCGTCGTCAGTCTGCCTCCCGCGATTCCCGGTGCCCGGGACTTTGCCAATGGCTGCCCCGCATCGAGCGCAGTTCCCAACCGCTCTTGGCCACCCGGATCTGCACCGCCCCCTCGCGGCTCGAATACCATACCGGCACCGGGGCTTGGGCCAACACCGTGCGCACCGGGTCCGACTCACGCAGGGGTGACCCGGGGCGACCATCCAGGACCACCACGAACTCCGGTTTCACTCGAGACAACAGCGCCGGCAACCGCCCGGGGTCGCTCGCGCCCCCCAGGATCAGCAATTCCGCACGCAGATCGTCATGCCGTGTCAGCAGGCGTTCCTGACCCTCTCGACCCAGGGCGCCAAGCCACAGAACCCGCACCTCGTGCCACCGGCCCAACAAAACAAGCGCCCCGTCCGCCGCACGCGTGAATCGATCTTTCTCGTCCGGATGCAGGACCCGCCACGGCCCCATCGCCTGGCCCTGCGTCACGGACCGCACTCTCCCCGGTGTCTCTTCCAACCGACGAACGACCTCGCGATACACTTTGGAGCGCGCGTCCGTGGCCGGGATCCAGACCGTGTTTACCCCGGGCCGCTCCCCCAATCGTGCCGCCCCGCCCACAGAATCCGCCGAGCCATGCGCCAACACCAGCGCCGGCACCCGGTTCATTCCTTGCGCCCTCAGAAACGGTTCCACCAGAAAGTCAACGTCCTCGTCCCGTCCACAGTTGATCAGCCAGGTTCCTTCGCGGCCCGGACCTTCCACCCACAACACCGCGGCCCGGCTCGTGGGCAGTGCGGTCAAACGCACCTCCCGGGATTCTTCCCACCTCTGCCAGCCCAACCAACCCAGCCACATCGCTGCGACGACTGCCCAGCCGACACGACCACGGGCGCTTTTCCACCCGCCGGTCAGCGCCCAGACGCACAAGGCGTAGTAGCCGGCCACCTCCAGAGCGACCGGCCGTTTTACGAACCAGCTACCCCCGGGCACGGCCGCAGCCCACTCGCTGGCCCGCAACATCAACTGCATCCACAGCCACGCACTGTGATTGAACAACTCCGCCAAAGGCGCGGCCCACCCTCCGCACACCCAACTGCCCACGCAGCTCGCCAGCGCGAGACTCGAACATGGGACCACGACCAGGTTCGCCATCAAAGTAATCGGCGTCACGATGTGAAAGTGCCAGGCGATCAAGGGCAGCGACCCCACCCAGGCGGCCCACGAGGTGCCCCCGGCCAATGCGACGGCCCGGAAAGCCGGCGCCAACTTCTGACGCAACCCACGGCGAGCCTCCGCGGGGACATACGGATCCGCCTGCAACCATCGCTGGATCCAGAGGTCCACTTTCGGCAGCCAGAGCGCCAGGCTGGCGACAACGGCAAAGGACAGTTGAAATCCCGCGTGAAACAACTGTTCCGGCTGCCACAGCAGAATCAGCGCCGCCGCCAGCGCCAGTGCGTTGAGCAAATCTCCCGGACGTCCCAGGGCCCAGCCGGTCACCATCACCGTGGTCATGATCGTCGCCCGCACCGCGGAGGGTTGCCATCCGGTGGCAGCGGTATAAAACCAGATCATCGGAACCACGAGCCAGGCACAGAGCGGACGCGCGATTCCCAGGACCCGCAACCCGGTCACGAGCATCCCGCTGAGGAGGGCAATGTGCAGCCCGCTGATGGCGAAGACGTGCATCGTGCCCGAGCGCAAAAACGGCTCGGAGACTTCGTCCGTCAGCGCCGTCCTCCAGCCCAGCGTCATGGCCCGCAACAGTCGTATGGCCACATCGTCCGGCTGGCCCCGCTGCAGCTGGCGCGTCGCCCACGCCACAAACCGGTCTGTCCACGGCTCCGGAACTTTCTCCCCCCAGCACCGCCAATCCGATTCCGAGGTCACCATGAGGCGGTAATACACCCCGCGCCGCTCCAAATACGCCCGGTAATCCAGCAGACCCGGCGCCGCCGCTTCCGGCGGAAACTCCAACACGCCCTGCACCTCCACCCCCTGGCCCCCGTGAAAGCCCTGCCCCAATGCGGCTGGCGTCAGTGCCAAAACCCGGCCCTTGGCCGGCTGCCATTCCCCGCCCAACCGTACCGCTTCCACGTCCACAAAGGCCGCGGTCCGGTACGCTTCCTGTCCCTCGGCGATGCGCAATCGCAGCGTCGGTGTCTCCGCCAGGTGACCGCGCAATGTGGTCAGAACCGGGACTCGTTCTCCGACGACCGCGCGCAGATCGTGAGGCGCAAGAGGCACCGTCCGCTGCGTCAGGTTCAACGCGCCGAGCACCCCCACGAACAAGGGCAGCAACCACGCCCGTCCTTCGCGCCAAAGCCAGCACACCCCCCAAAGCCCCAGCGCCGCCACCCAAAGCCAGGTCAGCGAGGGCTCGACACGGTCCGCGAGCCAAACCCCCGTTGCGTAAGCAAGCGCCAGCCCTACTGCCGGGCGTCGCATTGCCGGAACCAACCACTCAATCCGGGGTCACCGAGCCGGACAGCGCCTGCTTTTCCGCAGGAGCACCGGCCCGCCCTGCGCGCCGGTGCCAGACCGAGTACACCCACCGGGCCCCCAACAACCCGCAAAACGCACCCACGGTGTCCACCAGCACATCCCACGGACTGCCCTCTCGGTTGGGCACGAACGTTTGGTGATACTCGTCCGAGACGGCGTACGCCACGACCACCGCCAGGGCCCACGCCGCCGCTCGCCAGCTCCAGGGCCGTGCATCTCCGCGCTGTGGCCGCCACAAGGCCCGCCAGACCAGCACCGCCAGCACCGAGTACTCCACGAAATGCGCCACCTTCCGCACCACCAGCACCGCCAAATCGACCCGGGGCTCCGACCAGTGCGGGAACAGCCAGCGCACCACCGGCGCGATGATTCGCGAGGTGCGATGCGACGACGCCTGGTCGCTGGACGCCGTGAAGATCAACGCCATCCAGATCCCCACCGGCAACCAGTACCACAACCACGTCCGCACCCGTTTCACGGCCGCACAGAGAACCAGCAGACACCCGCTCGAGCAAGCCGCTACCAACGTCCGGATCCGCCCCACCTTGCGCGCATTACCGCGGCAGGGAGCATCGAGGTCGGCCAAAAGGGCATCTCGGCAAAGTGTCGGAACCGTCTGTCGCCCACGGAACCCATGCAAATGCCTTCGAAGAATCGAGGGTCGCTTTCGAAACACTCCGCTTTCTCAACAGCCTGTCGGAGGAGCCGCGTCAGGGCAAAACGCCCGGCCGCGCGCACGGCAGACCGTTCGCTGCGAGCAGCTCCGCTGACATCGGTAGCAGGAGTTCTGCCTCGGAAGTCCGCGCAAACTTGCAGGCCGCTCCCCGCCATGGAGCGTCTGCTCTCCGGGGAACCTTCGATTCGCAAAGCCGACTGACTCGGCACCGAAGAGCCTTGCCGGCAGAACAGGGGCAACCGGCCACAAGGCGGGCCGAACGTGCGACCGCGCCAAGCGCCGCGCCCACGCTTGGAGGCCGTGCATCCGCACCCGCGCGCGCGGCAGGGAATCCTTCGGCAGCTCGGGGTGTCAGCCGGGCGCGCAGGCAATGGGTCCGTAATGAGCCTGCCGCAGCAAGCGCTCGGCCGGCGGTTCAAGGGCACCGATGCGGAAGCGGCCCGGGGCGTTTTGCCCCGGGATCGTTGCACAGCCGCACATTCGAGGACGGTCCCGAGTCTCGCGCCAGACTCGACTTCGGCTCCCGTGCTTAAGGTGGGTTGGACCCGGGTGACAAAGACGTTCCGGCGCCGCCGCCCGGGCGCAAAACAAAGGTCCCTGCACGGTCTTTGCGACCGCGCAGGGACCCATCGGGAGTGGGAGTGCGCCACGCTCTCTTTCCCGTGCCGGCATTAGGCGCCGCGTTGGGCTGCCGGCTTCCCGACGCTATTCTCCGCGGCAGGGCGGAGTTGTCGGCCTCATAGCAGGGCCGTCCCGGGCCTTGCGGCCCCGGGATTGTTGAGTGAGGCTTTTCAGCTCGCTTCAGCGAGTGGTTGCGCCACCCGCTTGCGAACCAGGCCAAGACACGCTTGCGAGGCATCGCGTCTTGACCACTTGGCGCCGGGGCGGCCACCGCGGTTGGCGGTGCGTTGACCCGGTGCCACGGGTCTCGCCTCTTACCTCTCAGGTTGCCTTTCCCTCGCAAGGCAGCGGTGCCCTTTTCGACATCGCCACCCTTTCGGAAGGTTTTCACGGGAACTGCCCGGTCCCGTGGCCTCCCCGATGCGGACGCCCTTTTTGTCTCCCTTTCGGGAGTTTTGTTCGGGCGGCCTTGCGTCACCGTGGCCGCCAGGTTCGCCCGCACCGTGCTGGTACGCAGTAGCAACCGTGAACCCTCGGGGTAACTGCGATTCGTCCGAGGCCGAAGCCCACCCGGACTACTTGACTCGGCTCGGAGCGGCTTCCGGGACACTCCTAACCGCCAAGCTCCTAGTTCGCAGTACCGGCGCGTGCGACCGCGCCAGAGGAGCCGGTGAATCCTGCCTCCACGCCAGTGCGGTTTCTCGCACCCGTAAGAGGGGTCGCTCCCACCAGCCGGGAACGACCTTTCCCCGGTCACCCGGGATTATCCTCGAGACGAACCCCGCGGCGTTGCCGCCGCAGCCGGTCGCCTCTGTTCTTTCAATGAACCACGGCTACTCTACCACGGTTCACGGGATCTCCAAGGGAATCTTATGCACCGACTTATTCACCGCTGCATCGCTGGTCGAAGAGCCGGGGAGGCGCTCAACGGGCCTTCTGGCCGTGCGTTTGCGCGCACGCGAAGAAGTTATTCACCGAACCGGCCGGGCGGGCCTTCGGCCACAGTGAACAACTTTTTCCTGCGTCTTCCCGGCGTCGATCCCGCAAGTCCCGTCGGGGACTGGCGTTTCGGTCGAGCGGTTCGCGCGACCGGCTTTCCGCGGCACGTCCTCATCGGTTTCGCGTGCATTTTCCTCGGACTCGGCTCATTTTCGGGCCATGCGAGTGATCGGCTTCCTGATCCTGGTCGTGCTGGACCTCGGGCTCCTTGTGCCCCGGGATTCCATGGCGCAGGATCCAAAGGGGCCCGCCCCGGAGGATCCCGTTTACCTGTTCAGTACCTTCCGCGAACCGGAACAGGACGGGCTGCGCTTTGCCTACAGCACGGATGCCCATCACTGGTCCAACCTGCCGGGCCTGTTTCTCGAGCCCCGCGTGGGCGGGGGCATCCTGCGCGATCCCAGCGTGTGCCGCGGTCCCGACGGTCGATGGCATGTGGTCTGGACCAGTGCCTGGCGGGGCGACCGTGGGTTTGGCTATGCACAGTCTCGAGACCTTGTCCACTGGTCGGATCCCCGGTTCATCCCGGTGATGGAACACGAGCCGGACACGGTGAACGTTTGGGCGCCCGAGCTGTTCTACGATGCTCCGCGGAACCGTTTCATCATTGTCTGGGCTTCGACGATCCCGGGTCGATTCCCCGACCATCTGGAACCGCGAACCAACAATCATCGGCTGTACTACACCACCACAAAGGACTTTCAGGAGTTCACGCCCACACAGCTTTTCTGGGACCCTGGTTACAGCGTCATCGATGCGCAGATCGTCTTCGTGGATCCCGGATATGTGTTGGTGCACAAGGACAACACCCGGCCCGAACGCCGCCTGCGGGTTGCGTTCGGTCAGTCTCCGCTCGGCCCCTGGCGTGACATTTCCCCTCCCCTGACCGCTCCCTTTACCGAGGGACCCTCGGTCCTCAAAGTGGGCGCGGAATGGATCGTTTATTACGAGGCGTATCGGGATCGGCAGTATCGTGCCCTCAAAACGCGCGACTTTCGTTCGTTCCGCGATGCGACTTCCGAAATGACCTTTCCTCCCGGGCTCAAGCATGGCACGGCCTTTGTGGCGACGCGACGGGATCTGGAGCGTTTGCTCCAGGCCGGGGCACGGAAGGGTGAGCCGACGCCGACCCGGCGGTGAAGCCATGGGGGAGCCGCGGCGCTTGCGTGTCGGACTCGTCACCCTCCACACTGTCGCCCGTGACCGAACCGGTTGGTCCTGTAAAAACCGCCTCTCCACGATCGGGCGTCCTGCGACCGGCCTCTGCACGCGCCGCGCGCCGAGCCTGCTCGTTGTGGACCGCCCTGAAGGTGCTCGTGATCGGAGGGTGTCTTCAACCGGCGGCAGCCGCACCGGCGCACTGGGACGTTCGCGAGTTCGGTGCGCGCGGCGACGGCGTGACGTTGGACACCGCGGCCATTCAGAACGCCATCGACGCCTGTGCGGAGGCGGGCGGCGGCGTGGTGCGCCTGCCGCCCGGACGGTATCTGAGCGGCACGATTCGCCTGCGCAGTCATGTCACGTTGGAACTGACCGCAGGTGCCCGCCTGGTCGGGACCACCAACCTCCACGCGTACGCCCATCCGAGTCCACCCTCCGACGCTCCCGAAGCCCGGTGGGGCAAATGGCACCGTGGTCTGATCATCGGGGAGAACATTCAAAACGTCACGCTGCGCGGCCCCGGGGTGGTGGACGGCAACCGCGTGTTCGATCCGACCGGGGAGGAAAAGATGCGGGGGCCGCACGCCATCGTGCTCATGCACGCCCAGGATGTCACACTGGAGGATCTCACGATCGAAGACGCGGCCAACTACGGCATGTTCTTCATGGTCAGCGACAACGTCACTCTGCGTCGGGTCCGTTTTGTGGGAGGCTGGGACGGGGTGCACTGGCGCGGCACGCCGGACCGTTGGTGCACAAATGTGAACCTCTTGAACTGCGAGTTTTACACGGGGGACGATGCCATCGCAGGCCGCTACTGGGCCGGAACCCGAATCATGCATTGCGTGATCAATTCTTCCTGCAACGGCCTGCGGTTGATCGGGCCGGCGTACGATCTGACCGTGGCCGGCTGTTCGTTTTTCGGCCCCGGCCGACGACCGCATCTGACCTCCCGAGAGCAGCGTCGCACCAACATGCTCAGCGGGATCCTTCTGCAACCCGGGGCGTGGGATGCCACCCGCGGCCGGCTCGACGCCGTCTGGCTGGTGGACAATACGATGCAACAAGTGGCCTCGCCGGTGACGTTGTGGACGAGACCGGGCAATTCCGTCGGCCGCGTGGTGGTGCAGGGTCTCGAAGCGATCGGCGTATATCGCGCGGCGTTTTCCGCGGAACGCTGGGGGCCCGAAGCCATCGAGTCCGTGGTGTTCCGCGGGGTGCGCGCGGAGTTCACGGGGGGCGCTTCTGCGGACGCGGCGCGGCGTCCGGTGTCCTCGCCGGGCGTGGATGCGCGTCCCCTGCCGGCCTGGGGCTTCTACGCCCGCGGCGTTCAACGTGTGGAACTGGATGACGTCCAGCTGAGGGCCCTTGTTCCGGATTCCCGGCCCGTTTTGCAGGCCGATCAAGTGGAGGAGCTGATTCTGGGCCGCTTCGACTTTTCCGATCCACCGGCAGGGGTGGAGCCGCTGGTGCTCAACGAGGTCAAACGCGTCCTCCGGCGCCGCATGCCGGCGGCCGGCGGGTCCGAGTGACCCGAGGTGTCCTGCCGGACGAGGCGGCCGGCCCGGGCCCCGGTGGAGAAAAAGGCCCGCTCGATTGACGCGGGGTTTGCACCGGTTCGGGCGCCCTTTTCCCCGAGAGTGTCGCCCGGCCTTCCCGGGTTCGTCCCCAAAAGAGACCGTGGCTCTCACTTGCCCCGGAAGGATCGTGTGTTAGAGTCCCGCCAACGTCATGCAAAGAGAGGTTTGGGAGGTGCGAGCCTGCAGACTTTTGCGGGGGATCGTCGCTGCCTGTGTGACCGGGTGTCTGATCCCTGCGACGCTTTCCGCTGCCGTCTTCACGGTCACAACCACCGCCGACAGCGGCCCTGGAAGCCTGCGCCAGGCCATTCTGGATGCCGAGGCAACCCCCGGTCCGGACACGGTGCGCTTTCAACTCGCCGGGGCCGGCCCGTTCACCCTCGGCCTGCAGAGTCCGTTGCCGGCCATTCGCGAGCCCCTGATCCTGGACGGCTCGAGCCAGCCCGGCTACAGCGGGACGCCGCTCATCGAGCTGAACGGTTCGGCGGCCGGAGCCAACGCCCATGGGCTTTACCTCCTGACCTCCAACAGCGTGATCCGGGCACTGTGCATCAACCGCTTCAGCGGCGACGGGATCCGCATCGAATTCGGGGGCAGCAATGTGGTGGAGGGCTGTTACATCGGGGTGACGCCCGACGGCCGTGCCGCTGCCCCCAACGCGCAGGGCGGCGTCACCGTACGCACGTCGGGCAACCGCATCGGCGGCACCCAACCGCATCAACGCAATGTCATCGCCGGAGGCAACCAGGGCGGCATCTTCCTGCTGGACGCACCGGCCTCGGGCAACGTAATCCAGGGCAATTACATTGGCGTGGACGCCACTGGGACCAATGCCCTCGGCAACGCGCAAAACGGGATTCTCATTTCGGCCGCTGCGGGCAACCGGGTGGGCGGCCGCGAGCCCGGGGCGGGCAACGTGCTGTCCGGGAACGGACAGGCGGGCGTTTATCTGATGGGCCCGGCGGCGCTGTTCAACCGGATCGAGGGCAATCTCATTGGTCCCGATGCCACCGGACGCCGCGCGCTTGGCAACCTGCACGGCGTGGTGATCCTGGGTGGAGTCAGCAACCGAATCGGCGGACTGGAGGCCGGCTCGGGCAACGTGATTTCCGGAAACCGGTCCAACGGCGTTCACATCACGATCGGCTTTGGCGGCGGCGGATCGTTCAACGAGGTGTTGGGCAACCGCATCGGCACCGACATTTCCGGGACCAACGGCCTGCCCAATCGCGGCCGTGGCCTGGAAATCCATCGGGCTTCGTTCAACCGGGTGGGCCCGGGAAATGTCATTTCAGCCAACGCGCTGAGCGGGATCGCAATCACCGGGACCGGTGCCGTCTCCAACGTGATTGCCGGGAATTTCATTGGAACGGACGCCACGGGACTGGCGCCGCTGGGCAACCAGTTCGATGGCGTGCTGCTGCAAGGGGTTTCCTCCAACCTCGTGGGGGGCACGGTTGCCGCGGATCGCAACGTGATTTCCGGCAATGCCGCCTATGGCGTGTATGTGAACGGCGCCGCAGCCCAGGGCAACCGCATCCAGGGCAATTTCATCGGCACTGACGTCCAGGGACGCCAGCCCCTGCCCAACGGGTTGTCCGGGATTCGCGTGGACGGCCCCGCCAACCTCGTTGGGGGCGAAGTGGCGGGCGCCGGCAATGTCATCAGTGGCAACCTCGAAAACGGCGTGTTTCTGGTGGAGCGCAGTGCCTCCAACAACGTGGTCGCGGGAAACATCATCGGGCTGGACGCCTCGGGCCACACGACCCTGGGCAATCAGGTGGCCGGCATCGGCATCACCAACGCCCCGGACAACCGCATCGGAGGCGGCATTCCCGAGGCGCGCAACTGGATTTCGGCGAATGCCGACAGCGGCATCTATCTCCAGGGGCCGTGGGCCACCCGCAACCGGATCCTCGGCAATTACATTGGCACCGATCGCACGGGCATGTTGGCCCGCGGCAATGTCCGAGACGGGATCTCGGGATATGATGCACCCACCAACCATGTGGGCGGCATCGCGGCCGGTGAAGGCAACGTTATTTCGGGCAACGGATGGAATGGCCTTTACCTGACGGGGCCCGGCACGCGCGGCTGGGTGATCCAGGGAAACTACATTGGCGTGCAGGCCGACGGGTGGAGCCCGCTCGGCAACACCTATCACAACGTGGAGTTTCTCACCAACAGCTCCCACCACCTCATCGGCGGCCCCGCTCCGGAAAGTTACAACCGCATCGGCTGGGCCCGGAGCAGCGGTTGGGACGGCATCCGCATCCGCAGCGGCTCCACCAATGTCACTGTGTTGGGCAATAACATCTTCAGCAACGGTGGCACGGCCCCCAATGGATTGGGCATCGACCTCGGCAACGACGGCGTGACGGCCAACGATGCGTGCGACTCCGACGGTGGGGCTAATTTCCAGCAGAACTTTCCCGTGTTGACCCAGGCGGTCGCCTCGGCCACAACGCTCGCCGTGCGGGGCTGGCTCGAAAGTGTCGCCGGCCGGACTTACACCCTGTACTTCTACGCCCACCCCACCAACGAACCCTCGAGCCACGGCGAGGGGATGTTCCCTCTGGGGCAGGCAGTGGTCACCACGGCGGGGAATTGTCGCGGCGTGTTTTCCGTCACCCTGCCGGTGTCCGTCCCAACGGGCATGTGGTTGACCGCCACCGCCACCGATGCCCAGGGGCACACTTCCGAATTCTCCCAGGCGATTCCCGTGCAGTCTGCGCCGCGCGTGGAGGTCCGCCGTTTACGGGCCTCCGGAGAGCTGGAGTTGCGGTGGTCGGCGGTCCCGGCCGGCTTTGTGCTCCAGCAGACCACCAATTTGACGCCTCCGGTGATCTGGTGGCCGGTCACCAACGCACCCGCCTTGCAGGACGCCACCTACCGAGTCGTCCTGCCGGCCCTGCCGTATCCGCAGTTCTTCCGACTGGTCCTGCCGTAAGATACGCTGACGCCCGTCTGTTGCGGCCCGGGCGCTGGTCCGTTCCGGGGGGCGTCGGCAGGGGTGCGACGAGCAAAGGGCCGACCCCGCAACTGCCGTGACACCTCTGGCCTGATCCCGGGCCGACCGGGACGCGGCCCCAGCAGTCCAGAGAGTGAAGCTGGCAAACCAAACGCGTACCACGGGTTCAGGGACCCCCGCCGAGGCGGTCAGGCGATCCGGCGATCGGGAGCCCCGCCTGTTGTCCCTGCACCGGAGGTCAGCCCTGCTACACCCGAACCATGCCCCTTGCCATTCGGCCGTCTTGCCATGCTCGCACCGAAGGTTGGGAGGCAGTCGGAAACGCACTCGGGCCGGCAGCAGATGGCCAACGCGGGCGAGGGCGAGGTGCCAGGGTGCACCGCTTGCATGAGCCGGCTTCCCTGCGAAGTGCCCGGTGGCCGGCCCGGCGGGGCTGCATGCTCAAGGTCCCGTCTCGAACCGAACCTTCCAGTGAAGAATCCCGGTTTCTGTCGGATGCCAGAGCACGCGGGCCAGGCCGTCCTCGGTCGTCATTTGCGCAGGCGCCCGCGCCGAGCCATCGCCCGGGAGAGCCTCCGCGGCCGCGACGCGCCAACGTCCCGTCGGCTCGGGTAGCACCATCCGGATCTCGTACGGGTCGGCAGCCACGACGCGGCTTCGACCGGACAACGTACGTGTGGCAGGGTCCCATGTTTCTTCGAGGACGTCCACAATCCCCTGGGTAACGTGGCGGGAAGTGCTGAGCAATTGGGGGTGATCGGCTCGAGGCCGCAACGCCAGGATGCGACAGGCGGCCGCGGGGACCTCGATTCGGAGGCGTTCTTGCAGGGGCGGCAGACGTTGTCGGTCCCAGAAATCGAACACGTCGTAAACCGTGTCGGGCCGCAGGTCGAGAGACTCAATGGGTTCGTCCACGGACCAGGGCTGACGGGTCCAGTTGAACAGGCCCAGCACCAGGCGCGGAGGCACAGAGCGGTCGTCCTTCAGAAGCCAAATCCGGGCAGGTTCGCGTTCGAACAGATCGGCGGGTCGGGACCGGAGTCCGTGTGGCGGGAGCGTGCGTTTGAGGATGTCGAGCCGTTCCGGTGGCAGCTCCGGTAACCAGTCGCTGTTCATCCAAAGATGGCCGCTGAGGGCCACCCAGGAGCAAAGCAGTCGCGCCTGCTCCAATGGAACCGTGGTTCGGACATACACCGGGTCCGGGTCATTGTACCAGATCCGTCCATGGAGGAAGTACTGCCGGGAGCTGAAGAGGGGACCGCGGAGAAGTCGCTCCCAGTCCGGTCCGTTGTCCGGCCCCCCGCGCATGGCATCAACCAGTCCGATGGCGCCGCCGTAGGAACGCATGTTCTGGGGGCCGTTGCAACCCAGCAGGAAAACGTCCGGACCCGCAATGGCACGAACCAGGCGCAGGCCCTCCCGGTACGCTTCGAGGTTGGAGCGGTGAGGATCGTGGAAGACGGCGTCGCCCATGTGATCTTCCTTGTAGCCGCTGTTGATGTATTGCTGTCGGGTGGCCGTGCCGGTCCAGAGTCCGTCAAGCTTCAGGTACCGGAAGCCCCATTCGTGGACGATGCGCCGGGTGACGTCGGCCACGTGGGCCCGCGCGCCCGGGTGAGTCAGATCCAGACAGGTCCCTCCCCAGGCCGTTTCGTAGGGTTGACCATCCTCGCGTCGGACAAACCAATCCTGATGCGACGCGAAGAACGGATCGTACCAGGTACCGGCAAAGGGCATGAACCAGAGACCCGGGATCAATCCCAGGGCGCGCAGACCGTCGGCGGCGGCTTTCATGCCGGAGGGATAGGGCCCCTGCGGGTCGTGTGTGGTGAAGTTGCGGCGCGGACCGTTGGTGGACACTCCCGCCTGCCACTTGTCGTCGATCTGCACCACGCGGAAGCCGTACGGCGCGAGCTCCCGGGCGGCGAACTCGGCCAGTTGCCGGAGGTGCACCTCGTCGGAGGCGCCGCCATGGGGGCGAGAGTACCAGGTGCAGTAGCCGGCAGGTTGCGGGGGCAGGCGAATCCGATACTGCCGTGCCACGGCCTCCGCCCATTGTTCCAGGCCCAGCCGCGCGTCCTCGAACCAGCCCACGGCCCAGGTCTCCGTGACGACCGTGTCTCCGGGACGCAGCGCCACGCGACCGTAGTCCAGCCGGGCGCGAACGCGAACGGTCTCCCCACCACCGTCAGTGAACCACACACCACTTGCGCGGTCGTGGGTGAGCCAACCACAGACGAGACCTTCGCGCGACCGGGGTCGCACCACTGCGAGCCATACATACGAGCCGGGATTCCGATCCGGATCGGCCAATCCTCCGGTGCCCAGGACCCGCCAGGGTTCCCGTCCCGATGCAACCGTCAGGAGCCCTTGCCAAAGCTCGATTCGCCGAAGTGTCCCATCCGAAAAGGCCTCGGCTCCAAAAGTGGCCAACCCCAGGACCAGCGGCAGGCCCGGATGGAGGCGGACCTGGAACTTTGCGTGACCCGGCATCGACAATTCCAGGGCCTGCCCTGTCCCGAAGACGGGATCTTCGATCGTGTAGAGCCGCGCCGGGTTGCCGGCACTTTCCGGTACTCGGATCTGAAGGAAGGTCTCTGGAGGCGCGCCTCGGGCCAGAATCAACTCCCCGCTGGTTGGAACCCAGCGCACGTCGAGCACCTCATTCGTGATCCGGGCTTGCTGCGCGCCTGCCGTCTCCAGACCGGCACAAGCCAGCCACGGCACCAACATTATGCCGGCGCACTTCATGACACGTGCAACCTTACGGGTTTCTCGCATGCCAGGGGTCTCGAATGAACGTATGAGCCTCTCGAAAGACGGTTGCGCGGGGTTCCGGCCGCTCGGACCTACTCCAGGCCACGATCCGTGAGTTCCTCTTCGCTCAACCCCAGATAATGCCCCAACTCGTGGAGATAGGTCGTCCGGACCTCTTCTCGGTAAACCTCTTCGTCGCCGCCGGCAAACTCCCACAGGTTCAGAAGGAACAAAATGATTTGAGGCGGCAACGGCACCTGGCCTTCCTCGGCGAAGGGCGCTCCGGAGAACATGCCGAGCGTGTCGGGCGCATAGCCTTCTTCCAACAGCGCCCGGCCGGGGCGCCGTTCCAGCGTCACCGGAACGGCGCGGGCGCGCGCCCGCAGCGGTGCGGGCAAGGCTTCCAGTGTCGCCTCCACTTCTCCGATGGCCAGACGTTTCAGCTTGTCCCAGCAAGGCTGCATGCCGTTCTCAATCGATGACCGGTGGGCCGCGGCGAGCAAACAACTTCCGGGTCCGATCCGGCGCCGCCGCTCGTCCGCACCTTTTGCGTTCCCAGCAAAACGCCAATCGTCCCGCGGGGAAAGGTCTTTTGTGGTCTGCCGGACCATGCGAACGCCTCGCACACCCTCCCGTCCGGCGCCGGTCTGAATCGTCAAAGGCAACCCCGGGTCTCCTTATGCTGCGACTCTACAGCCCGTACCCTCGCGTCCCACACCCGCACGAGCCCGGCCTTCGCGGCTCGCGCCTCTTCCACGGCGTCGGCTCATGGGGCGAGCGGCTCCGCCGGCGAGGGGACTTCCGTGCGGAGCCGCCCCCCCGTCGCATGCGGAAGACATCGCGCCACGCGTGCCTGGGGGAACGGAGGCATCGGCTGACAAGTCGGGCTCGTCCTGCAAAGTCGCCGGAGGGTTGTCCGAGATTCATCGGGTCGACGGCAACGCTTGCCTCCGTTCCCGCGTCGTCATCCCGTGATCCGACAGAGTGGGGCAGCGAGGTCCCGTCGACTTGCACGCCGCGAAGCGGACCCGGGTCCGGCCAGCCGCGGTCGGACTCGCTGGGGGCTCACCTGTTCCATGCGAGCCTCTCGAGGGACACGAGCATACGTGCACGCGCGATGAACCCTCCCCGGAACGGCTTGCTCTCTGGGACGCAGCCCGGCGTTGCCGCGGCTCCGGGGGTTGTGAGAAGCTGGGCCCGACGGACGATGCACCCGAACCTGGCCGTGGGTGGCGCGTCACGGGAGTCCTCATGACTGCGAAATGGATTGCGCTCGGTTTGTCCCTGGCAATTCCGGTGGTTGCGGAAACCGTCTGGCTCGACACCCTCGATCTCTCGACTTTGCGGCAGGGATGGGGCACGCCCCAAATCAATCGTTCCATACGTGAGCGGCCCTTGCAGATTGCAGGTCGGACGTTCGAGCGAGGCGTGGGCACTCATGCACAGAGCCGGTTTCGGCTTCACCTGGATGGGCAGGTGGATCGGTTTCGGGCGTGGGTGGGAGTGGACGATCATGCGCAGGGACCCGGTTCGGTCGAGTTCCAGATCCTGGGCGACGATCGCTGGCTGTTTCGCTCGGGGGTGATGCGACCGGGAGACGCCGCCCGAGAAGTGAACGTGGATCTGCGCGGCGTCCGGGTGTTGCTATTGCGGGTGACGGACGGCGGCGATGGCATCAGTTACGATCATGCGAACTGGGCGGAGGCGCGGTTCGAAGTGCGCGGGTCTCCACCGCGACCCGAGCCGGTGCCGGAAGAGAAGCCCTACCTGCTGACGCCGCCGCCGGGACCGGCACCTCGGATTTGCGGCCCAACCGTGTACGGAGCCCGGCCGGCTCGGCCGTTTTTGTACCGGATCCCGGTGCAGGGCGAGCGCCCCCTGCACTTCCGGGTTTACGGGTTGCCGCGCGGTTTGCACGTGGACCCGCGTACCGGAATCGTGAGCGGTACGACGCCGGCGGGCGCCGGGACTTACGACCTGACCTTCGAGGTCCGGAACCGTCACGGCGTTGCCTGGCGCTCCTTCCGGCTCATCCTGGGCGATCGGCTGGCGCTGACCCCGCCGATGGGCTGGAACCCCTGGTATGCCCACTATGACCGCATCACCGACTCCATCGTCCGCGAAGCCGCAGAGATCCTGGTCCGGAGCGGTCTGGCCGATGTGGGGTATCAGTATGTGAATCTGGACGACTGCTGGATGAACGCCGAGCAGCACGGCGATCCCCTCCGCGTGGGGCCTTTGCGGGGTCCGGCGGGCCGGATCCTGCCCAATGCTCACTTCCCCGACATGCGCGCCTTGACCGACTTCATCCACGCCCGCGGGCTGAAAGCGGGGATCTACGCCTCGCCCGGCCCCCGCACATGCACGGGCTTCGCCGGCAGTTTTGGCTTCGAGGCCCGGGACGCCCGACAATTGGCCGAGTGGGGCTTCGACTTCCTGAAGTACGACTGGTGCAGTTACAGCGAGGTCGCCCGCACGAATCCCGGCCCGGAACTGGAGAAGCTGCAACAACCCTATCGTCAAATGGGCCGGCTGCTCCGAGAACAGCCGCGCGACATTGTCTTCAATCTCTGTCAGTACGGCATGGGCGAGGTGTGGAAATGGGGTGCGGAGGTCGGCGGTCATGCCTGGCGGACCGGAGGCGACCTGGGGTTCGAGCTGGATCAATTGTTCGAAGTGGCCCTCCGGAACATTGCTCTGCGCGAGCACCAGAGACCCGGCGCGTGGAACGATCCCGATTACATTCAGATCGGCTGGATCGGGGATGCACGTTCGGCCGGGCCGCCCCGGCCGTGCCCCCTGACGCCGACCGAGCAGTACGCGTTTCTGTCCCTGTGGGCGCTGATGGCTGCCCCGCTCTTTTACAGCGGAGACCTGACGCGGCTGGACGTGTTCACCCTCAACGTGCTGGCAAATCCCGAGGTCATCGACATCAACCAGGATCCGCTGGGGCTCTGTGCCCGCCTCGTTCGCCAGGACGAAGCCACCTTCGTCCTGGCGAAGCCCCTGCAGAACGGAGACGTGGCCGTGGGACTCTGCAATGCGGGAGAATGCGCGGCGACCGTTGCCGTGCAGTGGACGGAGATTCCGGAATTGCGGCTTGTGCAACGTCCCGGCGCGGGAGAACCCGGGGCCCGACAACTCGTCCGGCTGCGGACCCGCGCCCCCGTCGTGCGGGACGTGTGGCGGCATCAGGATCTCGGCCGCTTTCCCGGGGGCTTCTCTGCCCGGGTGCCGCGCCGGGGCGTGATGCTCCTGCGGGTGTCCCCACCGGGATGAACCGACGGCGCCCGGAGTCCTCCGCGCCCATCTCAGGGGGTGGCCTCAACCCGGCGGCCAGCCCATTTTGCGTCCTCCGAGGATGTGCCCGTGCAGATGCGGCACCGCCTCGCCCGCGTTCGGGCCGCTGTTGAACACCATGCGCCAGCCGCTTTCGGCCAATCCCAACTGCCGGGCCACCTCGGCCGCTTTGACCATCAGGTGCCCCAGCAACGGGGCGTCCTCCGGGGTCACCGAAGCCAGGTTCCGAATCGGTTTGCGGGGCACGATCAGTACATGGGTCGGCGCCTGCGGATTGATGTCGCGAAACGCCACCACGTGCTCGTCCTGATACACGATTTGCGCCGGCAATTCGCCGTCCGCGATTTTTTGAAAGATGGTCTTGCTCATGGTGTTCTCGTGCGGCTTTTCCTTTTGTGTTCCAGGCCCCTCGCACCGGCCGGCCACGCCGGCGCCATGGGCGTGTTCAGGGTCAGTCCACCACCAACAGGCACTCTCCCGGGGCCGCCTCGCGCAAGCAGGCCCGTAAATAGTCCACGATGCGGTCGCGCAACGCCTCGCATCGCGGACACCAACGGCGCGCCCCGGCCAGGCGTTTCACGCAGGCGCGCAGGCCGTGAAACTCCACCCGGCCCGGCGAACGCTGCAACTGCATTCGAACCGCCCGACGCAGCTCGGGAAAGAACAACAATTCAGTCCGCCCGGCCGCCTCTGCCAACAACCGCAGATCGGCCGACGGGACCCGGTCGGCGGGAACCTCTGGCGAGGCGCCGGCCGGCCGCTCCAGATACTCCCGGATCACCTGTTCCAGCGCCTGACTGAATTCCTCCGGCGTGACCGTGTCGCGCGCCTGCTCGTGGCGAAAATAGTGGAACACGGCCTTGACCATTTGCTCCAGGTACTCGTGATCCACCCGTTGGCAGCCCTGCCCGGCCAACAGCGCAGTGATCCGTTCCGCCGAATAGGGGATCCGTTCCCCGCTCGACAGTTCGAACAGCAGATAATCCGTGGCCAACAGAATCATGACGTCCCCTCCAAGCGGCGTACCTCCTGAACAAAATCGGTTGCCTCCTGAAACCGGCGGTACACGCTGGCAAACCGCACGTAGGCAACCTGGTCGAGGCGTCGGAGTTCCTCCATCGCCAGTTGACCAATGACCTCGGCCGGCACCTCCCGGTCGTATCGTTCTTGCAGGGCCTGCATCACCCGCTCGATCAGGGCCTCGACCGCCTCGGTACTGACGGGGCGTTTTTGGCAGGCCTTGGCGATGCCCGCCGCCAGCTTTTCCCGCGAAAAGGGTTCGCGCCGCCCGTCCCGCTTCAACACCACCAGGTTCTCGTGTTCGATGTGTTCGTACGTGGTGAACCGGTGTCCGCAACGGGCGCACTCGCGCCGTCTCCGAATGGTCGCCCCTTCGCGTGAGGTGCGGGAATCCACCACGCGGTCCTCGAGACATCCGCACTTGGGACAGCGCATAAGCGGCCGCTACAGCCCGTAGCGGCTTCCTCCACTTAGCACCCCAACCGCTGGGGTGTCAAGCGATGTGTGCAGAAACTTCACCGCCTTTGGCACAGAATCCGCTAAGCTGGGGCGCAACCCACCATCCTGCCGGAAGGTTCTCCGGAAACCGCGCAAGCGGACTTCTGCTTCCGCCCTCTCCACTGGGAGCCGATCCCATCAGCCCGGGGAGAAAGGGCCCCTTCCAAGACCCGGCCACCGGAGAATCCACACCCTGGGCGGGCCGCGTCGTCACGAAGGCGCCCGGTTGCTCCATTCGGCCAGGAACCCGTCGCAGCCCCAGGGCACCCCGCCTCAGCTTGTCCATTCAAAACGACCTGCAGGAACAGCGTCCCAGACGGTCGTGCTCTTCAAGCAAGGGACGCTCTTCGCAAGGGTCCGAATGCGTCACGGCAGCCGAAGGCGAGAGTTCACCCTCCTCGATGGGCTTCCCAGCTTTTGGTGCTGCTCTCTTTCCGCCGGGTCTTGCCCATGCCCGACCGTGGTGGTTCGAAGCTTGGATCAGTCCACGGGGGAGCGGCCCTGGCCGGGCTCGGTTCTGCCCCGAACTTGGCCGTTTTCATTCGGTGGCTGGCGGGGCATCGGCGGGCGCAGCCCACTCCTTGCGGCGGCATGCATGGGTTTGGGCTCAGCGACGAATGCAACCCGAACCAGTTTCGTGGGCACATTGGGGGGACCTTGCGTCCGGTTGCGGGAGAAGATCCTGGATGGTCCCTTCGAGGTCGGCCTCGAGGAAAGACTTGAATTCCGGGCGAGCTGCGATAGGGTGAGGAGGGTTGCGCGCTTAGCTCAGCGGTAGAGCATCAGTATCACACACTGGGGGTCGCAGGTTCAAATCCTGCAGCGCGCACCATCTTTTTTTTGACTCCTTGAGCCCGGGGGCTCCGGCGGCTCACGGCGGCCGTCAGGATCCCTCGCGGCACGCGCGGGGGACGCAGCGATTCCGAGCCGACCTTCAACTCGCCGGGAGCCGGGTGAGTTGGAGGCAAGTGGTGGGCCGGAGTTGAGGCTTGCGAGGTCATCGGAACCGTCGTAAGGTGGAATACACTCGAGGGCGCACCCGTAGCTCAATTGGATAGAGCATCTGACTACGGATCAGAAGGTTCCAGGTTCGACTCCTGGCGGGTGCGCCAGTTTTTGCTGAGGCAACGGTTGCCGCCACCGCAGGTGCCGATTCCACCGGGGGTCGATGGCTCGCACCGCCACAGCCGGGCCGGGCGTTTGTCGAAGATTGTTTTGGCGGCGCAGCGGTGGCGTGACCGTGTCCGGTGCGTTCGCCATTCTCCAGCCAGCGTCCAGGGCCCCTTTGGCAAAAACCCGACCCGCCCAAAGGTTCACGGTACGCCGCAGGGGGTCAGGGGAGCCCTTGGATGCGTGCCCCGGTGTGCGTATGGACCTCGCCAAGCTGCAGCAGCCCGGGCGGCCCTGAAATCCATGCGACACGGTCCTGCTCGCTTCGTTTCCGGTTTCGAGCCCGGCGTCCGTCAGGGGGAGTTGTGCGGCCCGCCGAACCGTGCCGGGATTCGGGGGCCGCGCCACTGCGGGCGTTAACTCGCGGAATTTCCACTTTGCCACCCTCGATGGGCACCTAGAATGAGGTCATGGATGTGAGCACCTTCCTGGGACAGTTCCCGGCTCGGCGCATGCGCCGGTTGCGACAGACACCCGCGCTGCGTCGTCTGGTGGCGGAGACCGGCTTGCAACCCTGGCAACTGATCTGGCCGCTGTTTGTTCGCCCGGGCCGCAAGGAACGCCGTCCGGTCTCTTCCATGCCCGGGGTGTATCAGTTGTCGGTGGACGAGGTAGTCCGGGAGGTGGATCAAGCCGTGTCGGCTGGCGTGTCCGCCGTGCTGTTGTTCGGCATTCCGGATCGCAAAGATGAAAAGGCCAGCGGCGCATATGCCCCCAAGGGAGTGGTCCAGCAGGCCATTCGCGCGCTGAAACGGGAGTTTCCCGATTTGATCGTGATCACGGACGTTTGCTTGTGCGAGTACATGTCGCACGGGCATTGCGGTGTGGTGGAGCAACGCAGGGGCAGGGTTCGGATCGCCAATGATCCCACCCTGACGCTGTTGGCGCGCACGGCCGTCAGCCATGCCGAGGCCGGAGCGGACATGGTGGCCCCGAGCGACATGATGGACGGGCGCGTGGCCGCCATTCGCGCGGCGCTGGACCGCGAGGGATTCGAGGAAATGCCCATTCTCTCCTATGCGGCCAAGTTCGCGTCGGCCTTTTACGGGCCGTTTCGGGAGGCAGCCGAATCCGCCCCAAAGTTTGGGGACCGCCGCAGTTACCAAATGGACCCGGCCAACGCGCGCGAGGCGCTGCGCGAGGTCGCCCTGGATGTGGCGGAGGGAGCCGACCTGGTCATGGTCAAGCCCGCGCTGGCCTACCTCGACATCCTGCACCAGGTAAAAACGACCTTCGGGCTTCCGACCGTCGCTTATGCGGTGAGCGCGGAGTACTCGATGATCAAGGCCGCCGCGGCTCAGGGTTGGATCGACGAACGAGCCGTCACCCTGGAAACACTCTTGGCCATCCGACGTGCAGGCGCGGACCTGGTGATCACCTATGCCGCGCCGCAAGTCGCACGGTGGCTCCGGGAGGGCTGAGCTCCGCAGGCGGCGCGACGGTCGGTTCTGGAGCTTTTCCAACTCCTGCCCCTCGAGCAGGCACTGGCTACGGAGGTTGTCCCGACAAAGGCGGTGCGGCGCGGCCGTCGCAGCGCAGGAACTCCCCGAGTGCATCCCCCTATCCAAGTCGCTTGCGCTCGGACTGACGCGCCGGACCGCGCCAGGTTGCAAGGGAAACCAAATCCGGCTTCGGCAAGAACGGCTGCCATGCGCACTTCGAAGCGAGGCCCTCCCAAGGGCGGAGGGACAAAGGGTGCCCAACCCGCGGTGCTCGAACCGGGGTATGGACCCGCCAACGTTACCGGATGGTCAAATACCCCCAAACCAGCAGGCCAATGATGATCAGGCCGACCACCGCAAAGACCGCCCAAAAAAGAAGGCCGGTTTTGTCCTCCTTCTTGGCGAACCCGGTCTTTTTGAGGTCCGCCGGGCGCGCGCCGCTTTCCAATTCGCTGAGACTGACGCCGCGCGGGATGGGGGAGGTTTGTCCCAGGGGCTTTTTCGGCGGCGCCCCCGGCGCCGGAGGGGCGCCCGGAGCAGAGGTGGGCGCCGGACTGGGCGCCGGGGCCGCAGGGGCGGTCGTGCTCGCTGCTGGAGCAGTCACCGCCGTAGGTGCAGTATCCTCCTCCAAACGGAGTTCGACTGCGCCCAGCCGCAGGATTTGGCCCGGTTTCAAAACCGCCTCCGTGACGGGTTCGCCATTGATGAAGGTGCCGTTGGTGGACTGCAAATCGCGGACCACAATGTCCTGTCCGCGGATGTAGATCTCGCAGTGGTGGCTCGAGACGGACGGCTCCGGAATTTGAAAGGTGTTGTCCTCCAGGCGGCCGATGGTGATTTTGTCACCCTTCAGCTCGTGGGTACGACCGGCGAATCCCTCTGAGAGGACAACAAGTTTGGCCATAAACGCGTCAGCTTACCCGTGCGAGGGCGATTATTGCCGGGGCCGGTCTCAAGTCAAACCCTATTCCCTCCGGAACTGCGTGCGCACCTCGCGACCCTCGATCGCAACTCTCAAGGCCACGAGCCCCGGCGCCAAGAACCGCTCCAACACCTCCTGCATGCCGGGCGTCGGCGTCCCAAAGGCCCCCGGCCAACCTGCGGCGATCATGTGACCTGGCCGCCCCTCTGCCGTAATGCGCGCCGGCTCTCACCAGCTCCGCCGACAACACGTCGCCCGCGGCTGCTGCTTCGCTTTTCAACCGCCCGCCGACACATCGGTGGCTCTCGCAACGCCGACCGCGACCGACGCCACCAGCGCGGCTGACTCTTCTCCCTCACTGAACTTTCGCGTGCATCCGAAACGACCTTCACCCAATCTCTTGAACCTTCGAAAACAAGGTCGTTGCCCCGGGGTCACGGCACCCGCCGGACGCTGAACGAAGGCAGTTGCAGACACGGCCCCTTGCGAAAGCGCGCGCAGGGGTCCCACAAATCCACCCCGACTTTTAAGCGAGATCTTCTCGAAGCCTTCCCGGACGCACGGCGCGGGCAATCGCCGCAAAGCTCGGGCTCACCGTTCGTCGGGCACCGGAGGATCCCGAAAAAGCGGATCGTGCCGCCCACGCATGAAGGCAAAGCGCGTGCCGGGCGTACTGCAGGCACGAAACCGGTTTGGCGAAACGGCCGTTTTCCACTACTGTTGGGCACGCAATTTCGGGGCATGAACGCAGCTCAAACCAGCTTGGGGAACCGCCCGTCGGTTGCCGTCGTGGGTGCGGGGATTACGGGTTTGACCGCGGCTTTCGAGCTGCAACGGCACGGCGTGCCCGTGACGGTGTACGAGGCGACGGACCGCGTCGGAGGCGCCATTCGCTCCGTGCGTGTCAATGGATTCCTGGCGGAGTTCGGTCCGAACACGATTTTGGAAACCTCGCCCCGGATCACCCAATTGGTGCGGGATGCCGGCCTGGCGGCGCGGCGGCTGGATCCGGATCGGCGGGCGAAGGCCCGCTACATCGTGCGGGACCGGAGGCCCGTGGCACTCCCGAGCTCGCCGCTGGGGTTTTTCACCACGCGGCTTTTCAGCTGGCGGGCCAAGTGGGCCGTGTTGCGCGAGCCGTTCGTACCCGCGCGCCGCGACGATCAAGAGGAGAGCATCGCCGATTTCGTGCGCCGGCGGCTGAACCAGGAGTTCCTCGATCACGCCATTGACGCACTGGTGGCCGGCATTTACGCGGGCGATCCGGAGCGATTGTCCGTGCAACAGGCCTTTCCGAAACTGGCAGCCCTGGAACGCGAATATGGATCCCTCATTCGGGGCCAGATCCTGGGAGCACGGGCCCGCAAACGCAGAGGCGAAGTCGCCAAGGACCGCGCCCCCAAGTTTTCCTTCGACGAGGGCCTGCAGGTTCTGCCGGACACATTGCGCGAACGCCTGGGGCCCGCGGTGCGTTTGCAATGCACGGTGACGCGGCTCCGGCGCGCGGGACACCGCTGGCAGGTCACGGTGCGGACCGCCGAAGGCGAAAGGGTCGAAGAACACGACGCGGTGCTGCTGGCCGCGCCGGCATTCAAACTGGCGGAAATCCAGTTGGACACCGAGCGGGCAGACCGTCTGACGTTCCTCGGGGAGATTCGGTATCCGCCGGTGGCCAGCGTGGTGCTGGGGTTCCGACGGGAGGACGTGGCCCATCCCTGCGAGGGATTCGGCATGTTGATCCCGCGGGTGGAGGGGTTCCGCATTCTCGGCACGATCTTTTCGTCGTCCCTGTTTCCGAATCGGGCCCCGGCCGGACATGTCACGCTGACCAGTTATGTGGGCGGGGAACGGCAGCCGGAGCTGGCGGGTCGGCCCGCCGAGGAGTTGTACGAAATGACCTGTCAGGATCTGGCGGTGTTGCTGGGTGTGCGCGGTCGGCCCGTGTTTTGTCACCATTACTACTGGCCCCGGGCCATCCCGCAGTACAACCTCGGTTATGGTCGCTATCGGGCGGAAATGACGCGCCTGGAGCTGGAACACCCGGGTCTGTTCTTCGCGGGTCACTATCGCGACGGCATCTCGCTGGGCGACTCGATCCTTTCCGGTCTCAACGCGGCCGAACGGATCCGCCAGTTTTGCCGGAACCTTGTCCCCGTTGTCGCATGAAACGAGCCGTACTGCTGATGAATTTGGGGTCCCCGGACTCTCCTTCGGTGCCGGATGTGCGTCGGTATCTGGACGAGTTTCTCATGGATCCCCGGGTGATGGATGTGCCGTGGCTGCTGCGCCGGTGGATCGTGGGAATGATTCTGATCCGGCGGCCGAAACAGTCGGCCCATGCGTACCAGACCATCTGGACCCCGGAAGGATCGCCCTTGATCGTGATCAGCCGGAATGTGCAGCGGAAGTTGCAGGAACGGCTGGGTTTGCCCGTGGAGCTGGCGATGCGCTATCAGAACCCCTCCGTGGAAAGCGCCGTGGACCGGCTGTTGGCCCGGGGCATCGAGTGGGTCCATCTCATCCCGCTGTTCCCGCACTATGCCATGTCCAGCTACGAAACCGCGGTGGTGAAGGTGCAGGAGGTGATGCGCCGGCGGGCACCCCGCATGCGGTTGACGGTGGAGCCGCCGTATCCGGATGCGCCGGATTACATTGCCGCGCTGGTGGAAAGTGCGCGCCCGTACCTGGATCAGGGGTACGATCATCTGCTGTTCAGTTTCCATGGCGTGCCGGAACGCCAGATCCGCAAGAGCGATCCGACCGGTCGTCACTGTTTGCAGGTTCCGGACTGTTGCAACGTCCCCAGCCCGGCCCATGCAACCTGCTACCGGCACCAATGTTTCCGGACGGTGAAAGCCTTTGTGCAAGCGGCCGGCGTGCCGGAGGGACACTGGTCGGTGGCTTTCCAGTCTCGTCTGGGGCGCGATCCCTGGCTGCGTCCTTACACGGACGAAGAGATGACCCGCCTGGGACGGGCCGGCGTGGGGAAACTCGTGGTCATTTGTCCGGCATTCGTGTCGGATTGTCTGGAAACGCTGGAGGAGATCGGCATGCGCGGGCGAGAGACGTTTTTGCAGTCAGGGGGCCGGGAGTTTGTTCAGATTCCGTGCCTGAACGAGCATCCACGCTGGATCGAGACCCTGGAGAACATGGCGCGGCGCGCGTTTGCCGGATCGGAAGCAGAGGCGCGGGCCGGAGCGGCCGCGGGCCCCGGGGTCAACAGGGCTTGATCGCCCGGTGCAGGCTCATGGCGCCGCCCAGGAGGTTGCGCATTTCCAGCGGCTGACAACCCAGCTCCTGGAGGGCCTGCAAGACGCCAAGCTGGGCCGGATACGACTCCAGCGATTCCAAAATGTAGGCGTAAGCGGCGCGGTCCCCGGCCAGCCACTGTCCCCACAGCGGGACCACGAAGCGGAGGTAGCCGAAGTAGATCTTGCGCCACCACGGATGCGCGGGTTTGCCAAAATCCAGGATCACCAGTCGTCCCCCCGGCCGGCAGACGCGCAGCATTTGGCGCAGTCCCTCCTGCCAGTCGGCCAGGTTCCGCAACCCGTAGGCGATGGTTACGGCGTCAAAGCTGTTGTCGGCAAAGGGCAGATTCAATGCATCCCCGTGAACGAATTGGATGCGGGCCGCCCGGGCGCCGCGGCGTGCCGCACGACGACGGGCAATCTCCAGCATCGCCGCACTGAAGTCCAGGGCCACGACTTCGGCTCCGGTGGCGGCCAGTCGCCATGCCACGTCGCCCGTGCCACAACAGACATCGAGGGCCCGCTGTCCGGGGCCCACGGCCGCCCACCGCACCATGGTGCGTTTCCACAGGCGGTGCAGGCCCGCACTTTGCAGGTCGTTGATCAGGTCATAGCGTCGGGCGATCGCATCAAACAGCGCCCGAACGCGCTCGGCACGGGACGGTGGCGGAGCCGGAGCGGACGTGTTCATGAGCTTTTTTCCGGCGCGGGCCGCGGGGGCAGCCCCCTTCGGACATCTGCGACGCTGTGAAAAGTCCGTTGCGGACCCGGCGGCGATGGGGTATAGCACGGGTGGGCGGACGGCGCACGTGGGCTCGCACTATGAAGGGCAAAAAGATTTTGATCCTGGACGACGATCCGGTGGTGGTCAAAGCCCTCGGGATCAAGTTGGAAAAGCAGGGGTACACCGTTCTCAGCGCCACCAATGCCGAATCGGCCCTGCGCAGCGTCCGCACCGAAACGCCGGACCTCTTGATCGTGGACATTCATCTGCCCGGCTCGCCGATCGAGGGACCCGAATGGAGCGGGTTCACCCTGGTGCAGTGGTTGGAGCGACTCTATCAGGACTGGCGCAAGCCCGTGATCATCATCTCCGCCGACGACCCGGCCAGGCACCGCGAAGCCACGCAGCGCGTGGGAGCGGTGGCCTATTTCCAAAAACCGGTGGATCATGATGCATTGCTGGCGGCCGTGGCCTCCGCGTTGAACACCTCGGCTTCTGCACAAAGCTAGGCCCCTTGGAACCCGGCCGGTTCCGCGGAATCCGCCGGCAAATCCCTCGGCTCAGCCCGGCGGCCCGCCAAACGTACGTACTGCCGGTACCCTGCAGCCCGGGCCAGGGCCAGCGCCGCAGACCAGTCGGCGGCCACTTCCTCCGGGGCATGGGCATCCGAGCCGAAGACAATGGGGACGCCCGCGCGACAGGCAGCCCGGAGGATGGGCAGCGAAGGGTACATCTCGCGGCAGGCCTTGCGCAGGCCCGCGGTGTTGATCTCGATGGCGCATCCCGTGCGTCGAGCAGTGGTGAAAAGGGTGTCCCAAAGCGGCGCACACTCCGGGGGCGGTGCATGACCGAACTTCTTGGGCAGGTCCACATGACCGAGTACGTCGAACAGACCGCTGCCGGCGGCGGCAATCAGACGCTCCAGGTAGGCCTGCCACACTTGCACCGGTTCGGCGGTGTTCCAGCGCGCCTGCTGGTGCGGGTTGTCCACTGCCCAGTCGTCGGTGACGTAATGCACCGAGCCGATGAGATAATCCCAAGGATGTCGCCGCATCAGGTCCCGGATCCATTCTTCCATGCCCGGGAGGTAATCGACCTCCAGGCCAATGCGGATGACCACCTCCGGGACGGCTTGTCGGGCGGCCTCGACATCGCGGAGGTACACATCCAAGTCGGCCTGCCGCATGCGCCAGTCATCGAAGTCATCGCGGGGCATGGGGGCATGATCGGCAAAGCCGATCTCCCGCAGCCCTCGTGCCCGGGCCTGCCGGGCATAGGCCACGGGCGTGCCTGTGGCGTGTCGGCACAAGGGCGTGTGCATGTGATAGTCCGGCGGCCAATCCATGAGGCGCAGTGTCAACGTCCGCCCGCCCGGGCGCAAGCACGGGGCGTCGACGAGCTCCTGCGCTTGCGGAACCGTCTTCTGCGAGCCGGGGCCGGTGCGCGGAAGAACAGGGTCCGCCGGTCCTGGCCCGGAGGGCAGCGGCTCCGCCCCGGAGGTCTCGACTTGGAGCCGGCATGGATGGTCAGGCCCGAAGACCGGGGCAACGGGTACAACCTCGGAACCCGGGGGTTCAGGCAGGAGGACTTTGTGCCGTTGCGTAACCGGAGGCTGGTTGTCAGACCCTCCAAATGCCGATAGATTGTCGCGCGGTGCGTGGTAGCCACCGCCCGATACGATGAGTTTTTGGAACATTCTCTATATCGCCGCTGCGGTCGTGGTCCTGTTCGGCGCAGCGGTGTTCGTGCATGAGTTTGGGCACTTCTGGATGGCCCGGCGGCGCGGCTTGAAGGTCGAGGGCTTTTCCATCGGCTTTGGCCCGAAGTTGTTCGGCTGGACCCGGGACGGTGTGGAGTATGCGTGGCGCCTGATCCCGGCCGGGGGCTATGTGAAGCTGCCGCAGATGACTACCGCGGCCTTTTTGGAGGGTCAAACCGAGGACGGGCAACCGCTGCCTCCGGCCTCGCCGGCGTCGAAAATCCTCGTGGCCGCAGCCGGGCCCATGATGAACATCCTGTTCGCCTTTGGGTTGGCCACGGTGATCTGGATCGTGGGCCTGCCGGTCCCGGTGAACCCCCCCATCGTCGGTTACGTGGAGCCGGATTCGGAGGAGGCCCGGCTGGGCATTCAACCGGGAGACCGTGTGGTGTTGGTCAACGGGCAGAAGATCCGCTCCTGGCAGGACATCAATCTGGCGACCGCGCTGGCGCGGACGAACGTGGTTCCGGTGGTCACGGAACGCAACGGCGTCTTTTTCACCAATCACCTCACAGCGGTGGTCAACGAAACGTTCGGACTGAAGCTGCTGCGACTGGAGCCCCGCGATCATCCGGAAGTCATCGAAGTGTTCCCGGACGGCGCCGCCGCCGAGGCGGGCCTGCAGGCCGGGGACCGGATCGTGGCCTTCGCCGGGGTGCCGGTGGTCAGCCGGGAGCAGTTGATCGAATTGATCCGGAAACGCCCGGATCAGCCCAGCGAGATCCGGGTGGAACGTAAGGGCCAAAAACTCACCCTCACGGTCCAACCCCGCAAGGATCCCGTCACCGGCCAGGGCCGCATTGGCGTGAGCATCGGCAGCAGCTCCACCCAGGTGTACGTGGTGCAACGACCCGGACCGACCCCATGGGAGCAGGTGAGCGACGTGGTGGACAAGACCTTCAAGACCCTGGCCGCGCTGATTTACTCGAAACAAACCGGCGTGGGGGCCAAGGACCTCAGCGGCCCGGTGGGGATCCTGGCCATGTTGGCCGGCTGGGTGAACACGGATTACCGGCTGGCCCTCAGCTTCCTGGTGCTGTTGAACGTGAACCTGGCCATTTTGAATCTGCTGCCGATTCCGGTGCTGGACGGCGGCCACATTCTGATGGCCCTGGTGGAAAAGATCCGGCGCCGGCCGCTGAGCGTGCGGGTGGTCGAAACCACCACCACTGCTTTCGCCCTATTGCTGATCTCTTTCATGCTCTACGTCACCTTCTTCGATCTGAAGCGAATCCCGTTGTTCAGTGCCTGGTTCAAGGCACGGCATCAAATCGAACAGACGACGCCGGAACCCCCGGCTTCGGAATCGATCGCGCCATGAGCTACTGTCCCTCCCCCTACCGGTATCAGCGGCGGCGCAGCCGCGAGATCTTTCTCGGCGACCCGCGGGACGGTGGCGTGGTCCTGGGCGGGGACCACCCCGTGGTGGTGCAGTCCATGATCACGGCGGACACCATGGACACCGAGGCGTGTGTGCGCGAAACGCTGGCCTTGGTGGAGGCAGGCTGCCAGGTGGTGCGGATCACGGCGCCCACGGTGCGAGACGCGGCCAACCTGCGCAACATCGTGGCCGAGCTGCGCGCGCGCGGCTGCAAGGTCCCCATCGTCGCCGACATCCACTTCAAACCCGAAGCCGCGATGGAGGCGGTCAAATGGGTCGAGGTCGTCCGCGTCAACCCCGGCAACTACGCCGATTCCAAGAAGTTCGTGGTCAAGGAGTACACCGACGCGCAATACGCCGCCGAACTGGCCCGGGTCGAGGAGAAATTCACGCCCCTCGTTTTGGAATGCAAACGGCTCGGCCGCGCCCTGCGCATCGGCACCAACCACGGATCGTTGTCCGATCGCATCCTCAACCGTTACGGAGACACGCCGCTGGGCATGGTGGAGAGCGCCCTGGAGTTCGCCCGCATCTGCCGCAAGCATGATTTCCACAATTTCAAGTTCTCCATGAAGGCCTCCAACCCCAAGGTGGCCATCCAGTGCTATCGATTGCTGGTCGCGCGGCTGGCCGCCGAGGGCGACGACTGGAATTACCCGCTCCACCTGGGGGTCACCGAGGCGGGCGAAGGCGAGGACGGGCGCATCAAGAGCGCCATCGGAATCGGCGCGCTGCTCTGCGATGGTCTGGGCGACACCATCCGGGTCTCGTTGACCGAGGACTCCGTGCATGAAATCCCCGTATGCCGTGCCCTCCTGGAGTGCGTGCCGGCATTGACGCGTCCGGACCTGCAGGTGCCCACGGACGAGTTTCCGTTCGATCCCTACCAGTACCAGCGGCGGCCCACGGTCGAGGTCGAACTGGCCCCCGGGATCCGGTGCGGCGGCGACCAAACCATTCGCGTGGTGGTGCCGCGCGCAGCCTGGATGACCTTGCAATCTCGCATCTCCCCGCGGGCCGACGTGCGACCCGAAGCCGTGTACGAGGACCTCCGAATCCTCGAAGTGGACCCGCGGGAGCCGTTCGAGGTGCCGACCGATGCCCTCCTGGTCACGGTCAAAGATTTGCCGGAACTGCCGGCGCTGGCGGCCTTCCGCCTGTTGGCGTGGCGATTGAACCGCATGGGGCGGCGCAACCCCATCCTCCTCAAGGACACACTGCAGGTGCCGCAGCCGCCGTTGGACGCCCAAACCGCCCTGCTGCGCAGCTCCATTGTGTTGGGTGGGCTGCTGGCCGACGGGATCGGCGACGCCATCCTCGTGCGCAACGAAGCCCATCCCGAGGCCGCCCTGCGCCTCGGTTACAACATCCTGCAGGCCGCGGGCTGTCGCACCTTCAAAACCGAGTACGTGGCGTGTCCGTCCTGTGGGCGCACGTTGTTCAATCTCCAGACCGTCACCGCGCGCATCAAGGCGCGCACGTCGCACCTCAAGGGGGTCAGAATCGCCGTGATGGGGTGCATCGTCAACGGGCCCGGAGAAATGGCCGATGCCGACTTCGGTTATGTGGGCGGCGCGCCCGGCAAGGTCAACCTGTACGTGGGCAAAAAACCCGTCAAATTCAACATTCCGGAGGAAGAAGCCGTGGACCGACTGATCGACCTCATCCGGGAACACGGCAAGTGGGTCGATCCCGAGCCCGCGCAGGGCTCTGCAGGTACCGATTCGCCCTCGGTCACATGTTCCGTTTCCTCTACGGCCTGATTCTGGGTGCGCTGGTCGGGGCCGGGGTGACCTGGTGGTTGCTGGCCCCACCGGAGCCGGCCCGGTGGGAACAGTGGCGCGAAGACCTGGCCGCCACGGGGCTGGGATTGCGCGACGTGGTGCAGGAAAAGCTCCAGCTCCTGCATTTGACGGCGACCAACATTCAGGAGGAACTGGCCCGACGCGGGCAGGTGGTGCGTCGGGCGGCGCGGGACCTGGGCCACCAGGTGGCTGACGCCGCCACGGACGCCCGGATCGTGGCCGCCATCAAGGCCAAGTACGTGGCCGACCCCCGGCTTTCGGCCCTGCGCATCTCCGTCCAGTGCGAGGGCGGCCGCGTGACCCTGTCGGGTACGGTGGATTCTGCGGAAGATATCGGGCGCGCGGTTCTGCTGGCCATGGAGGCCGACGCTCGCGTGCGCGAGGTGGTGTCGCAACTGCAGGTCAGGCAGTAGGTGTCTGTCCTGCGGGAGGGCATGCCGCGGATTGGAGCCCCGGACGGGACCGTCTCGGGGAGGCGTGGCCGGCGACCAGGGCCGGCAAGGAGTGGCATGAGCCAAACGGACAAATCCAGCCCCGTCCGTCCGGTGCCCGGTCCGGGGTCACTGGAGCCGGATACGGACGCACCTGCGCTACTGGAGCGGCTGGTCCAATGGGCGGAACAGTCCGGTGCCAGCGACATCCATTTCCAACCCGCAGAGAACTGCGTCCGGGTCTTTTTCCGCCTGGACGGAGTGTTGACGCCGGTGACGGACCTGCCCGGGGCCCTGGCAGAACGGCTGAGCGGTCGCATCAAATATCTGGCGCGCTTGAAAACGTGGCAGACGGCCCTGCCGCAGGATGGGCGAATCGATCACTCCGAGGTGGGCACGGCGCACGACATTCGTGTCTCCACCTATCCCACCGTTACGGGCGAGCGGATCGTGCTGCGTCTGTTCCGGAAAGCCACCCTGCCTGACCTGCAGGGCCTGGGCTTTCCCGAGGCTGCGCGCAAGGAACTGGAACACTTCCTCCAACGCCCGGCCGGGCTGCTACTGTTGACCGGCCCCGCCGGCAGCGGGAAAACCACGACCATCTACGCCTGTCTGCAGCACCTGGTACGCACGGGCAACCGACACATCATCACCATCGAGGATCCGGTCGAACAGATCCTTCCCGGGGTCACCCAAACGGAGATTCAAGAGGCCCTGGGGCTTGACTTTGCCCGGGCCGCCCGTCACTTGTTGCGGCAGGACCCGGAGGTTTTGGTGGTGGGCGAAATCCGTGACGAGGAAACCGCCCAGATCGTCGTGCGGGCGGCACTGACGGGCCACTTGGTGTTGTCCACTTTGCATGCCGGTTCTTGCCGCGGGGTTCTGGAACGACTCCGGTTGATGTGCCGGGACGCCTACACCGCGGTTTCTGCGGTCGAGCTGATCCTCAACCAACGCCTCGTGCGACGCCTTTGTGGGCAGTGTGACGGACGGGGGTGCGACGCGTGCATGCAAACCGGATATCGCGGTCGAATCCCGGTGGTCGAGTGGTATCGGGTCACGGAATCGGCACGGGCCCGGTTGCGGGAGGGAGACTGGGCCGTGGTGGCGCCGGACCCTTCGCTGGCGGATGCCGCGCGTGGACTGATTGCACGCGGCTGGACCACAACGCAAGAAGTACAACGCGTGGTCGGGCCATGAACCTGGAACAGTTTGCTTTTTTGAACCGGCAGTTGGCCGGTATGCTGCGTGCCGGATTGCCGTTGGAGGCGTCGCTGCGCCAGGTGGCGCGCGACCTGCAAAAGGGCCCCTGGCGCGCGGAATGGGAACGCCTCGAGGCCGATCTGAGCCGCGGCCTGCCGCTGGCCCGGGCCCTGGAGCCCCGCGTGTTTCCGGAGCTCTACAAGCGGCTTCTCGTGGTGGGGGCACAGGCTCGGGACCTGGCGGCTGTGCTGAACCTGTTGGCCGATTATTACCTGGCCCAATACCAACTCTGGCTCCGTTTGAAGGGACTTTTGGTTTATCCCCTGCTGGTGCTGTTTGGGGCCTTCGCGCTTTCGTGTCTCCTACACTTCCATTTCGTGCCACTTTGGCTGGACCTGGCCACGGAGGGGCTCGGGAGTTGGAGGGGCAATGAAGATGCGGCGGGGGAACCATCCCTGCGGTGGATTGTGGTTGGTTCCTGGGGTGCATTTCTCTTGCTGGCGTTGTTGTGTGCCGGTGTGTCTCTCGTGCTCGGGTCGCGCCGGCTGCGTGAACGTCTCGCCTGGCACCTGCCGGCCTTTCGGGAGTCGTGGGTGGCGCAGACGGCCTCCTCGCTGGCCCTCCTGTTGAAGGGAGGCGTTCCCCTGGCGGAGGCACTGCCTTTGGTGGAAGGGCTTTTCACGGATCCGATCGCCCGGGCCGATCTTGCCCGGTGGCGTGAACGGTTGGCCCGGGGCTACGCGCGCTTCGCCCAAGTGGCGGAGGGAAGCCAACGGTTTCCGCCATTGTTCATCTGGATGGTGGCAGGCGCGGGCGAAGACCTCGCGGCCGGGTTCGAGCAAGCGGCAGGCTTTTACGAAGAACGCGCCCGTGCGCGGGCCGAACAGCTCCTCGCGGTGACCCTGCCCGTGCTGGTGATCGTGACGGGCGGCATTGTCCTGCTGCAAGCCAGTGCCCTCCCCATGACCCTGCGGGCGTTGTTCGTGGACGTTCAGGTTGCACCCTGAGGAGCGTGGTTGAGGAAGAGCGGACAGCCGGCAACTCAAGGGCGGTTTGGAATCGGTTTCATGGACGCGTTGTGGGAGGCATGGCAGCAGTGGATGATGGACCTTCGGGTCGGCGGTGCGGCCTCGCTTCTTTTTCGGGCGTTCTTCCCGGCTCTGGTGGTTCTGGGACTGGGCGCGATTCTGGCGATCGTGGTCTGGGTCGTCTCGCGCGGGCCGGCCCGGCGGGCCAGGACGCTGCTTGTGCTCGGGTTGCTCGAGCACCTGGTGCGAGCGGGCCGTCCGATCGAAACCGGGCTGGGAGAGGTCGGGCAAACGGGCGATCGGGGCCTGGGGAGGCAACTGGGTCGTTTGAGCTACTGGCTGCGGTGTGGCGTACCGCTCCAGACCGCACTGGAACGAGAACGCCGTCTGCTCCCGCCCGAGGTGCAGGCGGTCTTGCGCGCCGGATTGCAGTTGGGCGATCTTCCCCGCGTTCTCCCGGTCTGTCGCCAACTGCTGGACCGTCCCCGGTCGCGGCTCCTGGGCTCCATGATGTACGTGGCCTGGGTGGCCTTCGGCCTTGCCCCGCTGGTTTCAGCGTGGATCCTCGTCACGGGCCGCTACATCGTGGATCACTGGAACCAGCTCACGGGGGAGTTTGGAATTGCGCAGCTGGATTACGGTTGGTGGTTGCGGTGGGGATGGCTACTCACTGCGGTTTGGTTCGCGTTGGGAGTGATCATGCTGGGCTTGATCCTGGGGGGTCCGTGGATCCGAGGATGGATGCAGCCCGCCCGATGGCCCTGGTGGGATGCCATTTTATGGCGACTCCCCTGGCACCGAAAACGGGTGCTCCGAACGTTTTCGTTGGTGCTTGGAACATTGCTGGACGCGGGCATGCCGGAAGCACAAGCGGTTCGGACGGCTGCAGAATGTACGGCCGATGGAATGGTCCGGCTTCGCGCCGTTGCGGTGGAGAAGGCCCTGGCTCAGGGGCAGCCCTTGCCGGCGGCGCTGCGCAAGCTGGAGGACCGGGAAGAACTCTGCTGGCGCCTCACCAACGCGGCCCGGACCCGAGAGGGGTTCACCGCGGCGCTGCGCGGCTGGCAAGAAACCCTGGCCGCCCAGGCGGCCGCCCAGGAGCAAGCCGCCGTACAGCTGGCCCTTACCGGCTTGATCCTGGTGAGCGGGGTTTGGGTGGCGGGGAATGCGTGGATGCTGTTTGGCGCCTTGGTGCGCCTCGTGGAGGCAGCGGGATGAAGCCGTGGCAGAGAGGTCGGAGCCGGGCCGGGACCGGCTCGAGGCGACGCTCGCGCGGGAGCGCGTTGATCACCGAGTTGCTCGTGGCGATGGCGCTGGTGACGGGTGCCCTGGTGCCGCTCAGCCTGGTCGTGGTTCGCGACATGCGCGCCCTCCGGGCGGAGTACCATCGGGCTGCCGCCATGGAATTGGTGAGCGGGGAGTTGGAAGTCTTGCGGGCCGGGGCTTGGCGGGCCTGGCCGGAGGGAGTGCACGAATACCCCGTGTCAGGTTGGGCGGTCACCAACCTGGCCGAGGGCCGTTTCACATTGACGCGCGCCGGACGCTTGCTGCGGCTGGAATGGGCGCCGGCGCGGCGGCAGGGTGCGGGCCGCGTTGTTTACGAATGCGAATTGCCATGAATACGCCGGTGTCACCGCCAGCCCCGAACCGGCCGGTGCGAGGCGCCGCTCTCATCGAGCTGGTGGTGTACATCGCAGTCGCTGGCGTGATCCTCGTCGGATCCATGAAGGCTTTTTACGAATGTTTCTCCGCTTCCCATCGACTTCGCGAACAAGCCCAACGGATCTCCCAGGCGTTGCGGGCTGGAGAACGGTGGCGGGCGGACGTGCGCCTGGCCACCGGGCCGCCTCAATTGGAGTCCATGCCCGGCGGCCAGCGGATGACCATTCCGCAGGCAAACGGAAGGGTGCAGTACGAATTCGGTCCCGAAGGCGTGTACCGGGCAGGTCCGGAGCATGCAGGGCCCGTGCTGGTGTTGCGGAACGTGGCGGCCAGTCAGGTGCAATCCGAGCTGCGGCACGGTGTCGCGGTCTGGCGGTGGGACCTGGCGCTGGTGCCCGATCGACGTTCCACGAGGCTCCGGCCGGTGTTCACCTTCCTCGCCGTGCCTCCCCAGACCCCATGAAACCTTTTGCTCCAAGCATGCAGAGCGGAAAAGTCCTCTGGCGGCTTCCGGCGAAGCGAGGGGAACACGGTTTTGTCTGCGTGGCCGTGGTCACGCTGATGTTGATCATGACCACGCTGGTGGTCGGCAACAGTCGCGTGCTGCACCAGTTGCGGAAGGAAATCCGCTGGATCGAACAGCGCCATCGGACCCTTCTGGCGTTTTCACCCACCAATGCACCGGCCGGGACGGTCACCCCGCGGGATTCGGACGCGCCGCCTCGGCAATGAGGGTTCCCCAGCCCTGGGGCGAAGAGTGCCCAAAGACGGGCAAGCTTCGTCGTCCGGGCCGGCACAACCTGGCTGTCGCCGGCGTGGCGATCGAACGCTCATCCGACCGGCAGCCCGGAGGGTCCTCAACCGAGCCCGGAGGAGGGTTGGCAAATGCTATGAAACACCAAGTGTGTTTCCGGGCTCAGAGGGGGCTTTTTCGTTTTTGAGCCGCGGCTTCGACGATGCCGGGTCAATGCCCTTTTCCCTCTATCTTCCCGAGCCGCAAGCACCAGAAACTGCGCCGCGCTTTCCGCGGGGTTCAGAACCGAAAGCGCGTCGGACAGCGGACCCGCGGCGCCAACGGTCCTGTCAGGGCGAACGCTGCGAGCGGCTATCGTCCAACGCAGCCGCCGCAGATTCATTTCCACCCAACCCATCGAGGGTCGGAGAGGTTTCGGGCCTTCGGCGCCCCGTGGCTTCGCCCGCGTGATCCATGAGTTGGGCATCACCATGTTGGCCACGGGGGAGGCGCCGGACGGCGTGGGCCTTGCCTGTCTCAGCGTTCTGAGGGGCAATCCTCGAGTCCAACGCCATCCAAATCGAGTCCAGCTGAAACGCCCCACGACCCGGATATGTTTTGTGCCTTCGGCCCGTGGCGCGTCCGCCCCATCGGGGCGGGCATTCATCAGCCCAAGGTAACCCCTTGGGTGACCGGGTTCCGCAATTCGTTCCGCCCTGAAGGGACCGAATTTGGTGCAGGCACGCCCGGCCCTCGCGATGGGGTCGCGGGTGACGCCCCTTCAGGGCGCACTCGGTTTTGCGGGCCGGTTTGCCGGGGCGTTGCCCCGGGCTATCGAGTTGAATGCGCCTGCAGCACGTGCACTGGCCCGCGCGATCAAGTGGACAATGGAGGGTGGATTTCCGTGTTTGAGCCTTGAATGCAAGAATCCCGGCGGACGCCGTTTTCCCACGGTTTTTCCCACCGATGAGGCCCGACCTTGCGCCGGGCTTTCGGAGGTGCCCAGAAGCTGCAACGCAGGGGCTCGGGTCAAGTTCCGGGCGGCCCTTGCACTGGTTTCCGGCCGGAGTAGGGTGAGTCATGGAAGTCTCTCAGACCATTGTTTGTCCGCACTGCGGCCAAAAGTTCGACCTGGTCATCGACACCAGCGAAGGATTCCAGCGCTTCGACACCGATTGCGAAGTGTGCTGTCGGCCCCTGGAGATCGTGGTGGAATGCGAACCCGGACTGATCATCAGTCTGGACGTCGTCCCCCAATGACGTACAGTCGGCGGGGATGACACCGGACAAAGTGCTTTGGGTTTACATCGTGTTGTTGGTGGTGGGCGGGCTGATTGGCTGGCTCAAGGCAGGCAGCAAGATCTCGCTGGTGGTATCGGTGGTGTTTGCCGCGGCGCTGAGCGCCTGCGCGATGGGCTGGGTGCAGTTGCCGTGGGGGCCGGATCTGTTGCTGGTTTGCCTGCTGCTGCTGTTCGCGTGGCGGCTGCTCAAAAGCAAGCAGTTCATGCCCTCGGGGCTGATGCTGACGCTCACCGTCGTGGCTCTGGCCCTGCGGCACTGGCGTTGGTAGGGCTGCTTCGCTGCAGCGGGGGATCCGTCCGGTTTGGGGGCCGGGGTTCGTGCATGGACCCGAGGCGCTTGGTTGCCCGGGAATCGCCCGCCCGCGCTTTGCACGAGGGCGCCTTGCGGGTACCGAGGAGGCAACTCATGCCGCGGCATGAACCCTTCCCGGGCCGGGCGACCTGATCTTTGTTCGGATCGCCGGGCTCATGGCCCGGATGGATCCGCGGTCGCCAACCGGAGACACCCTCCTTGCGGGTTCAGCGATCTGCCGGATGAGCCGCGGGCGCTCGCGGGGCGTTGCGCCACGTGCTCACGGGCCGTTGGTGCCGCGGGGAAGCCGTCCTGCAAAAAGCGAGTGTGAAAGCTTCCCGATCAGTAACGAGCCCTTTCCCGGGAAAACCGTTCCCTACGGCCCATCGCAGGCCGGCGTGGTTCGCGCAAGGTGCTCGGAGAAGGAACCGACTTATCCGCGCAATTCCTGTTGCAGATGGGGGGTGTAGAGCCGGGGCTCCAGCAGGAACGAGTCGTGCCCCTTCTCCGAGTGCACGGTGATCCAGATGCACGGCACGTGGGCCCGTTTGAGCAGTTGCACCAGCTTTTCCTGCTCGGACCTCGGAAAGGAGAGGTCCGAGTCGATGCTGAAAACCAGGTATTTCTGACTGCGACAGCGCTCGAAGGCGCTGGGCAGGTCGGCTGCGCCGGCCTCGGCCGCCAGATCGAACCATTGCCACGCATCGAGAATGCGCAGATAGGTGTTGGCGTCGAAGCGCTTCACGAACTTGAGCCCCTGATGGAGCATGTACGACTCCACCGGGTGGTTCATTTCGTACCACCCGTGGGGGGGCTTGTGGGGGACGACCTCGCTCCGGGCGCGTTCGCTGAGCATCTCCAGAGAGACGAAGGTCTTGTGGGCGATGCGCCGGGCCAGGGCCAGTCCGGTTTCGGGCGGCGGTCCGTCGTAGTAGTTGCCACCACGAAAGTTCGGGTCGCTCTCGATGGCGGTGATCTGCTCGAAGTTGATGATGCGGTGGTAGATGGTGGTCTCCGGCCCGGTGCCGATGGGCACCACGATGCGGACGCGGTCGGGATAGCGGGTCGCCAGGGTCAGGGCGAGGAATCCGCCGATGGAGGCTCCGATCACAGCGTGCAACTGGCGCACGCCCAGCTCGTCCAGAAGGCGCATCTGCGAGTCCACAATGTCGCACATGCGCAGCACGGGGAAATCGGCGGCCCATCGCCGGCCGGTTTTTGGGTTGATGGACGCCGGGCCGGTGGAACCGTAGCAGCCTCCGAGATAGTTCACGCACAGCACGCAGAACAACCGCGTATCCAGGGCCTTGCCCGGTCCGATGAAGGCGTCCCACCAGCCAATGTGGTTCTCTTCCGTCCACCGCCCGTCCACACCGGGCACCTCCGGATTGTACCCGGCGGCGTGTTGGCTGCCGGTCATGGCGTGAAAGAGGAGGATCACGTTCGACCGGTCGGAGTTCATCTTGCCGTACATCTCGTAGGCAAGGGTGAAATCGTCCAATTCCCCGCCCACGCGCAGTCGCAGCGGATGCTTGCGGTCGCGGAATCGGATGAACCGGGTTTGGACTCTGGGCAGTTTTTGCATGGCCAGGGAACGCCGGCCTCCCGGGGTCCCGAGGCTTCACCCGGCAGACGAGCCGGGGTGGCGTGGGCTCCCCTTGGGAGCGCGGCTCAGGCCGCGGAGCGGGTCAGGGCTTGATCGAGGTCTTCCAGGATATCGTCGATGTGTTCCAGTCCCACACACAGTCGAACCAGATCGGGCGTGATACCGCCGGCCCGTTGTTGTTCCTCGGTCAATTGGGAATGGGTGGTCGTGGCCGGATGAATCGCCAACGACTTGGCGTCTCCCATGTTGGCCAGGTGCGAGAACAACTTCAGGGAATCGATGAATTTCTGGCCGGCCTCGCGGCCACCCTTGATCCCGAAGACGACCACCGCCCCGCCCTTGCCCCGCAGGTACTTCTGGTTTCGCCCGTACTCGGGGTCCTCGGGCAGGCCCGGGTAGCGCACCCAGCTGACACGCGGATGTTCTTTGAGCCACCGAGCCACGGCCAGTGCGTTGGCGCAATGCCGTTCCATGCGCAGGGGCAGCGTCTCGATGCCCTGCAAGAACATCCAACTGTTGTCGGGAGAGATGCAAGCCCCCAGGTTGCGCAGCGGCACGGTGCGCATGCGGAGGATGTAGGCCAGCGGCCGCAGGGGGTCCGGCAGGTCCAGGCCCCAGCGCAAGCCGTGATAACTGGTGTCGGGCGTGGTGTAGAGGGGATGCTTGCCGGCGGCCCAGGGAAAGCGGCCGCCGTCCACCACCACCCCGCCGATTCCCACGCCGTGTCCGCCCAGCCATTTGGTGAGTGAATGGACGACGATGTCCGCGCCGAAATCGAGCGGACGGGTCAGATACGGGGTGCTGGCGGTCGAATCCACGATCAATGGCAGGCCGTGCGCGTGTGCGATCTCGGCCACCGCTTCCAGGTCGGTGACGTCCAGGGCGGGATTCGAGAGGGTCTCGCAGAACAGGGCCCGGGTGCGGGCGTCGATGGCCGCGGCGAAGTTTTCCGGCCGGGTCGAGTCCACGAACTTCACGGTAATGCCCAGGGTGGGGAGGATGTCGTTGAACATTGTGTAGGTGCCGCCGTAGAGGTTGCGGGCCGACACGATGTTGTCGCCTGCCTGGGCCAGGTTGATGATCGAATAGAACACGGCGCTGGTGCCGGAGGCCAGGGCAAGGCCGCCCAACTCGGGGGCTCCCTCCAACAAGGCCATCCGCTTCTCCAACACCTCGGTGGTTGGATTCATGATCCGGGTGTAGATGTTGCCCAGTTCCTTGAGGGCAAACAGGTTGGCCGCGTGTTCGGTGCTCTTGAACACGTACGACGAGGTGCGATGCACCGGGACACCCCGGGCCAGCGTCACCGGATCCGGCTGCGTACCCCCGTGCAGGCAAAGCGTTTCCAGCTTCATAGGGGCCGCAGCTTACTCGAACCCAGGATGGCAGGCAACGTCCCCCGAGCCGGTGCAGTGGGAAGCGCTTTGCAAAGCGCCCGTCAGGCCCCCTCCCGCGGCCCCGTCCAACAGAGAGTGTCGCGGCCGGCTGCCGGCCCGGCCCGGATGGCTCGTGCCGGGCTGCGAGGACCGTGCCAGGTTCGGAGTGGGTTGGGATCGGGGCAGCAGCGGCAACCGACTCCTGCCCGTCCTTGCGCGCCCGCGTTTGCGAATCCCACCCCTTGCCTGGCGAGGGGGCTCAGGGCGGTGTCAGCGCCGGTGAGGCTGGCGCGTTGGTGCCCGTGGCCGCCGGGGCATTCGTGGCAGGCGTCGTGGGTGCGGCTGCCGTTTCGGCGGGCAGGTTCAGCTTCGTACGCAAGACGGCCCGCTCCTCTGCGGAGAAGGGACTTTCCCGGGGGTCCAGCAGGCGGCGAAGGACTTCGCCGGCGATTTCCTCGAAGGGCGGCAACCCGATGCGCGCCTCCGAGCCCTTGATTTTGCTCATGTACGAGTCGTAGACGAGTCGCGCCAGCCGCTGATAGGCGTAGGCCTCGTCGTCCAAATCGAGGATCAATCGGGCATAGGCGTGCGCAAGCATGCCCTCCAAGTGGGCCTTCACCCGGATGCGATCGGTTTCGCCGACGTCCTCGGTGACACGGGCCACGGCGTACTGGTCCAGCGTAACATTGCGCGGGACAGAGTCCGGTTGTCCCTCGAAGAGCGGTTTGTCGGGGTACAGCCGGGCCAGGTATTGGAACCATTGGTTGGCCTCGGTCTGCCGACCGGCCGTGTACAAGAAATACACCGCGTCGCGCAGAAAATTCCGGTGCGCGATCCGGATGTTTTCCCGGTTGGCCGGGTCCTCCTCCATGGCCTTTTCGTACGCGTAATTGACCTTGGGGATGATGTCGAGGTTCGGACCGAATTCGAACCGACGGTTGATGTAGTCCGGGATGAGGCGGCCCCGGTGGAAGCTCATGAGCATGGACTGAAAGATCACCCGGCGCAGACGAATCAGATCGTTGGTGTTGACCCGTCGCAGGTTCTTTTCCGCCACGTCCAGTCCCTTGGCGGCCCAATAGATGGCATGGGCTTCCGGCAGGCGCCATTCCAGCGGACCGAATTCCTCGTCCACGCGTTTGAGGAAGGCGGGATCCATCTTGTACTTCTCGGTCAGCAACCGGACCCGCTCGCGATCCTCCTCGGTTTGGGGATTCAGCAGCGCATCGAAGTTGGGCCGCTCCATGCCGAAGATCTGGCTCATTTCATTGGCCCACTGCTGTTTGTAATACATGTGGGCGTCGTCAAGGATGTGACCCATCTTGTGCTGAAAGATCCAAGCGAGCTCGCGGTAGAGGAGCGGTTCGTAAGGGTTGTATTTGAGGGCCTCGTCCCGGAGCAGTTCGAGCCCCGCCTTGACCCAGCGCCAGCGGTCGGGATACACGCCGAACTCGGTTTCTTTGAACTTCACCGAGATGTTGTAGGCCATGTTCCACGCCTGCACGGCCCAGACCTGGACAAAGTGAGGTTCCAGCTTGGTGATCCAGTCGGCCAGCTGTTTCATTTCAAAAAACTTGTCCTGGTCCTGCAGCTCCATCATCCGGACCCAGAGCAGGTTGGAAATCAGGCCCCGGAAGCCCCCGAGGGCCACGGTGGTGAACGCGAGCAGGGGCGGTGCATTCTGCAGAGGTTCGGTGCGCGTCAGCCCCAGACGGTCGCGGTCCAGGTTCATGGACCGCTCCACCTGGGCCACGCCGGTCCACAGCAGTGCCGCCACCAACAGGAGCGCGACCTTTTTCCAGCGCGAGGGCATGCCGTCGGTTCTCATGGGCACGGACCGAGCATGGTTGAATCCGGGCCGGGCAGGGGCCGACGCCGGCCTGGCAGAGGCGCGCTTGCGCGCCGCGGCAGTGGAGGGAAGGCCGGTCTCATTGCATCGGACTCGCGGTGGCCAGTTCCCTGCGGTGGAAGGCCCAGATGCCGGCGGCCGCCAACAGGCCACTGAGCAGAACCACAATCTGCCCCACCGCCCGGGCCAGCTCGGTCCACGGAACACTCCGGCCGGTGCTCAGGGCGTCGATGGGGGCAAAGCCCTTGGCCAGTTGGATCACCCACCAAAGCCCCTGGAACACCGGCACTCCGATCTTGTCGATCCAGGTCTGCGAGGGGGCCTCGGCCTCGGCGTCCCACCCCAGCAGAGAGCCCTCGGTGATGACCGTGCGAATCGTCCCGCTGCTGAAGACCAGCACGAGCATGGCCAGCGAGGCGAAGGCCGCCACGGGGAAGGAAAGAAAACTGGCCGCACTCAGACCCAGCGTGGCCAGCAGGATCATCCAGCAGAAAATGATCCCCAATCCCCGCAGGTAGTTCAGCAGAAACCCACCCTGCCAATAAAGCACTTCAATGCCGTCCTCCAGCGGAAACAGGAGGGTGACGTTGTTGGGATTGAAAAAGGCGATCGTCAAGACCCCTTTTTCGTCCATGAGATCGGGCGGGATCTCGAATTCGTGGAAGGTGTCGGGAGCCAGGCTCATGGGGTCGCTGCGCCATACCCGCGGTGTTTCCGGAACCCCCACCTGCCAGAGCCCGGTGAAGGTTCCGGTTTCGGAAGCGACGGCTGCGTTGAACTTGATGCGCAGGTGCATCGGCCGCCCCTGCACGAAGAGCCGTTGCAAGCCGAGGTCCACCTGCCAAATCTTGACGTAACCGGGCGGGACGATCTGGTACTCGGCCTTCACCTGTTCCTCGATCTGCCGGCGCACCTCGGCCAGGTCCACTTTCAGGTGGGGTTGCTGTGCCAGCCGATCCCGCAGCCGCCGGTCGGTTTCCGCCGCGATCTCATTGCGGAAGTCAGGTGGGCGCGCCGACCCGCGCGCGACCAGCACCTCCTTGAACAGCACGGCCTGTTGGTCGGCCGGCAACTTGCCCGCACGGTAGAGCAACAGGGCATAGACACAGGCGCCCGCGAGGAGGAGGAGCACGCCGTTGAGCGTCACCAGCCCGAGCCATTTGCCCGTCCAGATCTTCCACCGCGCCACCGGTTTCACCGCCACCAGTTGCATCTGGCACTCCTCAATGTCGCGGGCGAGCGTGCCACAGGCCAGCCACAGCGTGCACAATCCCAACAGCCCCGAGATCGCGCTCAACGTGTAGGTCAGGAGAATTTGCGTAAATCCGCGGGCGGTCCCGTCATCTTTCAGGATCAAGGGCAGCCCCACCACGGAAGCCAGGAGCAACACGGTCACCACCCAGAACAGGCGGAAGCGGAAGGCGGCCTTCCACGTCAGCACGGCGATGGCCCAGATGGGTTTCATGCGACTCTGCGAACGTCAAGGTCCGACCGAGCCCGGCCGTGCGTGATCGGACCGGTTGCCACCGACGGCGCTGCTGCCTCCATGGTCTCCTTGCCACGCATGGCCCCTCCGGCCGGTCTTCATCCCTTCGGTTTACCCAGCAAATTCGCGAGTTTCTCGTCGGCCCTGGCCAACGCCTCTTCTTCTGCGGGCGCGGCCGGCGCTGCGGGCTCTTCCCCCCGGGGTTCGGCCGCGGCCGCGAGTGTCTCGAGCCTCTTTTCGTCCACCGCGGGCTCCACGGGTGCGGCTTCGCCCGCCTGAGTGGGCGCCCGGGTGGGCAGCGTCAGTTTTTCCAACAACCGCTCGCCGGCGGGCGCGGGCTCCGTCTCCCCGCGCAGGTACGGGGCCACCCGGGCCCCGGAAACGGCCCCGCTGGTCTCGGTGGCCGCTTGTCGCGCGCGTTCCACGACCTCCAGGAAGAAGCTCTCCAGGTTTTGCGTGGGATTCTCCACGCGCACCTCGGCCTCGGGGCCCACTTCTTCCCGAATGGTCGCCAGCACGCGTTCCAAGGTGGGGCGCGACAGCACCGGCGTGGTAATGCGCAGCCGGTCGGGCTTGCGGAGCAGTTCCTTCAGCGGGCCGATGGCCTGCACGCGGCCGCCGTAGAGGATCAGGACCCGATCGCAGACATCCTCCACATCGGCCAGCAGGTGGCTGCTCAGGATGACCGTCTTGCCGCGGCGCGCCAGGGTGAGAATCAAATCCTTCATTTCCCGGCAGCCGATCGGGTCCAGGCCGGACGTGGGCTCGTCCAGGATGACGAGCTGCGGATCATTGATGAGAGCTTGTGCCAGGCCGATCCGACGTTGCATGCCCTTGGAGAATTCGCCCACCGGTCGGGACCGCACCTGGCTGAGCCCGACCATTTCCAACAGCTCTTCGGTGCGACGGGCGCGTTCCCGTGCCGGCAGTTCAAACAGCCGCCCGAAGAAATCCAGCGTCTCGCGCGCATCCAGATACCGGTACAAATACGATTCCTCCGGCAGGTAACCGATTTGCTCCTTGGTGGCCACATGGCGCGGAGACCGACCGAGGACCTGGATCTGACCGCGCGTGGGATACAGCAATCCCAACAGCAGCTTCACCGTGGTCGATTTGCCCGACCCGTTGGGCCCCAGCAGGCCGAAGACCTCGCCGCGGTACACATCGAAATCCACGTCGTCCACCGCGCGGGCCTTGGGACGGCCCCAAAAGTCGTAAAAAATCTTGGTCAATCCGCGAACGGACACCACCACCTCCGGCTTTTTGCCGGTGCCGGGGGCGGCTTGGGATTGGTCGATGGTCGCAGTCATCCTTTGTTTCGCACCGCACGGAAAACATAGCTGCCCCACCGACTTGCGTCATCCAATTTCCCTTGGCCCGCGGCCGGCCGGGGTCGGTGTGGAACGTCTTCCCCGCAGGGTCGGTACGGGTGCGGCAGAAAACCGCGCCACCGGATTGACCGCCAGTGTCGCGGCCGCCCCGCCGGCGCGAAATGCCTCGACAAGACGCACGGTCCGGCACCCGCCAAGCCGGGCCGGTGCAGCGGTGAAGGATCCGTGGAACGGGCATTGGGAGGGCTCGAGCCGACGGTGTTGGCAAGTTGCCGGTTCCGGTTGAACGCCGGCGAACCCTCCATATACTAAACGACTGCCGGGCTGGCCCGGGCTTGCACGGATCAGCGTGGGAGTTCGCAACCGGTCCGGCCGCGGCCCCGGGCCCGTATGTGGGTCGGCCGGGAGCGGGAACGGAGAAAGAACGGAGGAAACGAGACATGTTTTGGCTGATCTTTTTGGTCACGCTGGTGTTGTCCTTGTGGGCAACAGCGCGGGTGAAGGCGACGTACCATCGGTACAGTCGCATGTTAGTGAGCTCCGGTTTGACCGGAGCAGAGGCCGCCGCGGCCATTCTGCGCCGGGCCGGCATCACAGATGTGGAGATTGTCGCCCACAATGGTTTCCTGGGGGATCATTACGATCCCATCCACAAACGGCTGGTTTTGTGTGAGGAGAATTTCTACGGACAATCGCCTGCGGCCCTGGGAGTGGCGGCGCACGAGGCCGGCCATGCCCTGCAGCATGCCCAGGCCTACAAGCCGCTCCAGTTGCGCATGGCGGCGGTGGGAATTACCACCTACGCCAGTCAGGTGGTGACCTTCCTGCCGCTGCTTTTCATGTTCGGCGGTGTGATCGAGCCCATGGTGGGGCTGATGCTGATGGCCCTGGCATGGGGCGTGATCATGGCGTTCAATTTGATCACCCTGCCCGTGGAGTTCGATGCCTCGCGCCGGGCTCGTGCGCTTCTCACCACCTCGGGCATGATCCGGACGGAGGAAGAGGCCGAAGCCGTCCGCCGGGTCTTGAATGCTGCTGCCTGGACCTACGTGGCGGCGTTCGTAACCTCGTTGCTCTACTTCCTCTACTACGTCCTGCCGCTGTTGACGGGCGGCCGCTCGCGGGATTGATCCCAGGGCGGTCGACCCGCGCGTCCGCGCTGATCCCACGGGCGGAGAAGACCGCCTTCGGCGCCTTCACGGCGCGACTTCGACCCGATAGAACCACGCCGCGCCGGTGCGCGAGGCCGGAAGGGTGTAGCGCAGAATCGAACTGGACGCCCGAATCCAATCCCCAAGCGGTTCCCACGGGGTCGCGTCCGTGCGACCCCACAGCCGATAAGCCCTACCCGGCACGGCGTTCCATGTGAGCCGCAGACCGTCGGTGCCCGGCAAGAGGTCGGCCCTGAGCGCCAGGGCCGAGGCGGCGTTGGTGGGGTTGGTGCCGGCGACGAACTCGGCCCAGTCGCTCATGCCATCCCGGTCGGCATCCGAGCCGGTGCCGCGTTCCGGATCCGGCCCTCCAAAGTAGGCCATCTCGTAATCGTCCGGAAGGCCATTGGCATTGGTGTCGAGGAACGTGTAACGGCCCTCCAGCACGAGGGTCTGACCGGAAACCAGCGTGTTGGTTTGTGGGGCTGGCGTGAGGTGCCAGGGAAGATCGGCGTACTCGACGATGTATTGGCCGGGCGGCGCATTGCTCAACACCGCATAAGCCCCGCGCATGCGGCGTGCCACCGGCCCGGACAGCACCCACTCCGCCTGGTGCAGGTTGTTGCTGAAGACCAGCACGCCGGGATCCACCTGGTGAACGGTGATGCTGACATCGTCCACCAACCAGCCGGGCCGCGGAATGGCGTCGAACGCGAACGAGAGCATCTGGTAGGCGAAGACCACGTTGATCATGTGCCCCACGAAAGGCGTGAGGTCCACTTCGACCCGGGTCCAGTTCTCTGCCTCGAATCCGTACTGGGCCACGGCGATGGGGGTGCCGACGCCGTTGGTGATGATGTAAACCGTGCCGGATTCCCAGATGTCCAGTTCATCGCGCGGGATGAAATCGTAACTGTGCCAGAACGTCAGCGTGGCCGTGTTTCCGCCCCCGAGATAGATGGAGGGGCTGATCAGGAAGGTTTCCATGTAATCGTAGGCCTGGCCGCGGAGGCTGGTTCCCCAGGCCCACGGGGGCGAGTGCGCTTGAGTTTCGTGTCCGTTGTCCGGCCGGCCGCGTTCCCAGCCGGAGACGGACTCGTCACTGCTGTAGACCGTCCATGCCGTGTTCGTGCCGTTCATGTCATCGACAAAGGGCGGAAGCAGCGGTGCGAGCGTGCGGAAGGTGTAGAGATTCCCGCGATTGTCATCCGTGCCGAGATTCCCCGCCGCATCCCGGCTGACCACGCGATAATAGTACACCGTGTCGGGGCGCAGCCCGGTGACGGTGACGTCATGCCGGGTGGAGGGAATGGGGTCGTAGGCGGTGCGCCCCAGCAGGGGCGATTCTCCGAACTGCACGAGCGCGTCGGCTGGCTCATCGGTTTCCCACGAAACGGTGGCCTGGACGTATTCGGGTTCGTGACGGGTATCGGAGACCGCCGGCGGTTGTGTGTCCACTTGTGCGGTGGCCACCACTTCTCGGCCGATGGAAGTGTCCTGGTAGCGAACCCGAAGGAGATCGCCGTGGCGGGCGCGAAGCCGGCCGGGCCCGGCCGGGTCGGTAACCGGGATCAATGCGAGTTCTCCCCGGAAAACGCCGGGTGTGACGGTTTCCTCCAACCAAAGTTCCTGTCCACCGGGGTCGGTCTCCGTGCTGACCTGCACGGAAAGGCGGCCCTGGCCGCGCTGGTCGGGGTCGCCCAACTCCAGCCCCACCAGCGCGGGCAAGGTGTAGGCCGTCCGATCGAGCCTGAGACTGGCTTCGCCCTCGGCGCCGGGCGCCAAGAATCGGAGGACGTTTCGCATCAGTTGGACACGGTCATTCTGGCCGTTCTCCAAGGGCACCGCGTCCAGCGGGAAGGAACAAAACACCAACCGGCCCTGCCCCGGGGCCGGATTTCGCGGCCACCGCAACCCCACCACGCCGCCGAAACCGTCCCCCAGCACGGGCACCGCTTCCGGAGACGGGCTGAACGTGTCCGAAATGTCGCTGATGAACCCGGCCCACAATTCCTCGTACACGGAGTAGTCGAGGTCCACCTCCAGACCCTCGCCCACCGGATCGCCCAACCCCACGATCGACGGCACGGTCACGTCCTCTTCGAACGCATCGACGTGCAGGACGTCGCGATTGAAGGCCGGTCCGAACGTCTCCACATTTCGCGTCAACAGTTCCATGGAAGCGACGAACAGGGCACCGCCCGCAGCGAGATAGTTGCTGATCAACAAACCCTGGGCCGGGGACCATCCGGTGAACTCTCCCACACGCCAGATCACGGCGCGATGGGCCAGCAGCGCGGCCAGAGGCGGATCCCCCCGCTCCGCCACGACCCAAACCTCGTACTCGGCTCCGGCCTGCGACAGCGCCATTGTGTAGCCGTCGAGCGGAGGGGCTCCAAAGAACGGATCATCGTAGCCATCCACCAGCAGCACCGGAGGGATCGACGGGATGACCACGGTGAACAGTTGACCCCCGTTGTTCTCCACGGCCAGGTTACCGGCTTCATCGGTGGCTTCCACTTGATAGTACCAAGTGGTGCCGGCCGGCAGGGCGCCCAACAAAACCGTCGGTTCCGTGGACCACTCGTCGGCCCCGGCTTGCAAAGTGAGCGGTGGGTTTGTGCCGTATCGCACCAACCCCCAGACGGGTTCGTCGGTGGTCCAGTGGATCGTGACCACACCGAAGTTCACCTCGCTTTGCACGCTGCGGATCCGCGGGGCGACCAGGTCTGCCAACGCAGTGACCACCCGGATGCGGCCCTCGGACTCGTCCAGATACCGGACCGTGATGACGTCCCCGTGTCGAATCTGCAGTTGCCCATCCGCGGTTGCCGGACCGGTGACGGTGGCGACGTGGCCGGTGAAGGAGCCATGGGCATCCGCAGGGACCAGTGGGACGATTTCCCCTTGCGCCTCCGTACTGCTTTCCACTTGCGCGGTCAGCCGGGGCGCACCCGCACGGTCACTGTCGAAGATCCGGATGTGGATCCGGCCCGGCGCAGTGTACGCGGTGCGGTCCAACTGCATGGAGGCGACCCCGGGAGGAATGAAACGACCCGAGATGACCAGCGCAAAGTCCTGATCGACCTCGGGCGTGTCGCGACGCGCATCTTCCGGGACGCGATGGGCCCGCACGCGAATGGTGTAAGGTCCCGGAACCGGATGCTCCAGGTACACACATTCGACATTGTTGCGACGGTCCGCGGCAGGCGGGTTGGGCACCGACTCCCCCTGGTGGAACGCGTTGCCGAGGAAGCGAACGCCACGCGGGTCGATGACCTCCAGATCCAGGTCGTTCACCAGGGCCGGCAGGACAAAGGGCGCCCCGGGGACATCCGTGTACGCCATGGTCACACGCAGCGGCTCCGATCCATCCACGGGAACAACCTGCTCCCAGGTCTGATCCGTGGCCAGGGGAACCGACTGGTCGAAAAAGCGGAATTCCCTCTCTCCCCCGAGCAGCCGGGCCACATTCAAGCGACCCCACCCCTCGTCGAAATTGGGCACGGGCGCGGTGCCCAAGCTGTCGTCCATGTCATCGGCCGAGTTGATCAACGCCGCCTTGACCAGGGCCGGCGAGGGAGTCGCGTTGGAGAAATGGTGTCGGTAGTACTGCACAAACAGCGTAGCCGCACCGGAGACGTGCGGGCCGGCCTGACTGGTGCCCCCCATGTACACGTAGTGCTGCGAGATGGGCAGCCAGGCATTCTCGTCCGGGGCTGCCGCACTGGCCAGCGACGCGATCCACGTCCCCGGAGCGACCAGGTCGGGTTTGATTCGACCATCCTCGCAGGGCCCCCGACTGGAAAAATCCGCCATGGCGTCGGCCCCGCTGTCATAGAGAAACAGGTCGAACCGATCGTTTTGACACGCCCCTGTGGCGATGACGTTCTTGGCCACGGCCGGGGATCCAATGGTGCGGGCGCCCGGGCCGGCGTTCCCGGCGGAAAACTCGAGGATGTAGGGTTGGTCGCCCAGTCGCAACGCGTCCGCATCCCGCACCAGTTCGTCGAATTCCATCGCGCTGACATCATAACGACCGCCGGTGTCGTCCCCCCAACTGTTGGACCCGATCACCGCTCCGGCTCGCACCGCGTCCCGCGTCAACCGCTCGAAACTCGGCGGCGGCTGGTAGAGACCCAACCCGTCAAAGATGCGTTGCGTTACGATGCGCGCGCCCGGGGCCACGCCCAGCCCGTACAGTTGACCGTTCTCGTCCGTTTCCCCGGTGGCACCGTCTCCGGCGATGATGCCCGTTACGTGCGTCCCGTGGCCGTGTTCGTCTGCGGCATCGGACAGGCTGCCGTAGTAAAAAAACGCCGGGGTGCGTCCCCACAGGTCGGGATGCATCGTGGCGGCCTCGCCCAGGGCAAGGCCGCTGTCCGCCACGGCCACTGTGACGCCGCTGCCATCCCAACCCAGCTGCTGGGTTTGCAGCCGACCGGGCCCGCCGTCGCCGGCGACAATTTTGGAGGATACCTCGTCGTACAGTCGCATCCGGGGAGCAGGCTCCACCCACAACACAGCCTCGGAGGCCGTCAGGTTGGGCAGCTCGGAGGCCGGCACTCGACCCCGCAACACGACACCGCTGCGGAGCCGGTTTTCCTGGATGAGAAGCTGAAACCGCTGCCGCAGGGAGGCGACCGTGCTTGCGTCCACGTCCGGCGCCAGCAGGACCGTGGTTTCCACCACGGACGGCGCCGTTGCAGCGGCCAACGCCGGGTGCAGCTTGTGACGCGCCCGATACGGCCCGATCCACTCGACAAAGGGCAGGTTTCGCACCTCTCCGGCCGGCACCTGCGCGCACCGGACGACAAACGCGTCCTCGGGCACGTAGCGCAGGATGCGCAGCCCGAGCTGCTCCAACGCGGCGCGCCAGTCGGCCCGGGGGGCCTGCTTGAGCTGCACCAGATACAGTCCGTGGAGCCGCGGCTCCTGCCCCGGCACCCCCGCGGCCGCCGTCAACTCCGGAGAACGGTTCGTGCTCGGGTCGAAGGGGTCCGTTCGCAAGTGGATGGGCTTGGCTTCACACCAAAGGCCGGCGCCGGCGGCCAGGCCCAGGATCACCGTCACCTCCCAACAACGGTACACGAGCCGAAAGCGGTTCACTGCGCGACAATACGCCAGGGGCGGCCCCCCGGCAAGGCACCGCGGCCCTGGTGAGCGAAGCCCTCCCGCCAGCGCCTGCCTGCCACTGGGCGCCCGACCCGCAGCCGCTCAAAGGACAACGTCCTCCGCAACCCACCGGGTGGAATCCACGCCGGCAGAGTCTCCGACAGAATGCCCGGCGGTTTACACCCGCCTGTCCCGCGTGTCGCGCTCCCCCGGGTAAAGAGCCCGGCGGCTGTTCGAAATCGACGCGGCGCTGCGGCTGCAGGCTGTTTTGTCGCTGGTCAAGCGGGAGGGGTGGGGTACTTTGGGGGTGGGTATGCAGGGTGGTTTTGACACGATTGAGTCGGTGTTGGCGGATTTGCGCCGGGGGCGCATGGTCATTGTGGTGGACGATGCGGACCGGGAGAACGAGGGGGATCTGGTGATGGCGGCGCAGTTTGTGACGCCGGAGGCGGTCAATTTCATGGCCAAGTACGGGCGGGGGTTGATTTGCGTGCCGACGACGGCCGAGCGGCTGCAGCAGCTGGGCATTGACAGCATGGTGCGGGAGAATCGGGACAGTTTTCGGACGGATTTTCAGGTCAGTGTGGATGCGGCCCGGGGCATTACGACGGGGATCAGTGCGGCGGATCGGGCTCGGACGATTCAGGTGCTGGCCGATCCGACGGCGGTGCCGGAGGATTTGGTGCGGCCGGGGCATGTGTTTCCGTTGCGGGCCAAGCCCGGGGGGGTGTTGCAGCGGGCGGGGCACACGGAGGCGGCGGTGGATTTGGCGCGTTTGGCGGGGCTGCGGCCGGTGGCGGTGATCTGCGAGATCATGAACGAGCAGGGGCGGATGATGCGGCTGGGGCAGTTGCGGCGGTTTGCGCGGCGGCATCGACTGAAGCTGTGCACGATAGCGGATTTGATCGAGTATCGGCGGCGGCGGGAGAAGTTGATCGAGCGGGTGGAGACGGTGGGGTTGCCGACGCAGCTGGGGCGGTTTCAGCTGCATTTGTACCGGTCGCGGCTGGACGGGCAGCATCATGTGGCGTTGGTGATGGGGGAGGTGGCGGGGCGGCAGGGGGTGTTGGTGCGGGTGCACAGTGAGTGTTTGACGGGGGATGTGTTTGGGTCGTTGCGGTGTGACTGTGGGCCGCAGTTGCGGGCGGCGATGGAGCGGATTGCGCAGGAGGGCTGCGGGGTGTTGGTGTACATGCGCCAGGAGGGGCGGGGCATTGGGTTGGAGGGCAAGATTCGGGCGTATCGGTTGCAGGAGCAGGAGGGGTTGGACACGGTGGAGGCCAATGCGCGGCTGGGCTATCCGATGGATTTGCGGGAGTACGGGTTGGGGGCGCAGATTTTGGTGGATTTGGGGCTGCGGACGATTCGGTTGTTGACGAACAATCCGAAGAAGCTGGTGGGCCTGGAGGGCTACGGGTTGGAGGTGGTGGAGCAGATTCCGCTGCGGGTGGGAGCCAATCCGCACAATGCGGGGTATTTGCGGACCAAGCGGCAGAAGATGGGCCACTGGCTCTGAGGGGAGGGGGCGGGGATGTTGCGCAGGCGGCAAGCAGCACGGGTGCGGGGGGCCGGGGGGTGGTATGTCATCGTGGCCTCGCGGTACAACCGGCGGTATGTGGAGGGGATGGTGGGGGCGGCGCGGGCGCAGTTGGAGGCAGCAGGGGCAGAGGTGACGGTGGTCCGGGTGCCGGGGGCCTATGAGATCGTGTTGGGGGCGGAATTGGTGGCGCGGGGTGGGTTGGGCCGGCGGCCGGCGGCCATTGTGTGTCTGGGGGTGATTTTGCGGGGCGAGACGATGCATGCAGAGCTGATCGGCCGGGCGGTCACGGACGGGCTGATGCAGGTGGGGTTGCGGCACGGGCTGCCGGTGATTCACGAGGTGTTGTTGCTGGAGAACGAGGCGCAGGCGCAGCGCCGGTGCCTGGACCGGCGCTACAACCGGGGTCTGGAAGCCGCCCAAACCGCCCTTCAAATGGCACGCCTGGTCAAGCGCTTGGAGGGATCGAAGCCGGCCCAATGAGAGGGCATCGGCAACGGCCTTCCGAGAAGCGGGTCGAGGAGTGTGTGAACGCAAGGGTCCTCGCTTTTGGATCCTCGTTCTCCCTGCAGCATGGCACCAAAGGGTAGAAGAGATTTTTGCAAAATTGCAGTTGACAATTTCCGGTGGCGGGGCGAAAAGTCTGGACGTGAACAGATCCCGATCCAACTGAGTCGAGTGCAGGGCCGCGACAGGGCGGTTCTGTGCTTCGTTCGGTCGGTTCGAGATCTGGAATCTGGTAAGACCCAGTTGGGCCATAACCCGAACCAACAACCAAACCCTGACGAGAATGCGCGGATCAACGAAACCTGACGCGCAGTGGTGTGGACCTATGAAACCGACGCACAAACTCTGGGCTGTCTCCTCCCTCTTGGTGGCGCTCACGGCCGGAGCCCAAACTTGGACCGGCCAAGATGTAGGTAATCCGGGCATTCCGGGCTCCCACACGGGTACCCCTCCCGGCCAAATGACCGTCACCGGCGGTGGGGCTGATATTTGGGGTACCTCAGACCAGTTTTACTATGTTTACACCACCGTGGATGGGCATTCGTGGGATGCGAAGATAAGGGTCCACGATCTGCAAGGGCCGGACTGGTGGACGAAATGCGAACTGATGGTTCGTGTTCCGGATGCCAGCGGCTTGCCGCAGGGTCCGGACCCGTTCATCGCCGCCATGACCACGCGTAGCGCGGGCCAGAATCAGGTGGCTCCTCAATGGCGCGCATCGCGTGGAGGGGATGCTGATTGGAATACCTTCAACCAGACGGTTGCCCCCACTTATCCCAACACTTGGCTTCGCCTGACGCGTCAGGGCAGCGTGATCACCATGTGGTACGGCACCGACGGGGTCAACTGGACCAAGTATGCCGACATTGACACCGCCAGCACCCAGTTCGGATTCGGTCAGCCCTTCCCCGGGCGGGTCCTGGTGGGCGTCGCCGTGACCGCCCATAACAATGCCGACTTGGGCACGGCCACCGTGTCGGACCTGAGCGTGACCGTGTCCCCGGCCGCTCCGAATCTCCAGGTTGTCCGCGATTTGCAGAATCAGACGGTTTACTCCCATACGACTGTCACTCTGACCTTCCAGGCCACCAACGCGGCGATTGCCAACGGCTCCCTGGGTGTCGGCGATTACCAGTGGTTCAAGAACGGTCAGCCGATTGCCAACGCTACCGGGCCGACGTATTCGTTCGTGGTGGCGCCCGAGGACAACAATGCCCAGATCTATTGCCGGGCCGTGCTGGGCAGCGCCTCCGTGACGAGCACCGTGGCCACGCTCACTGTGCAGGCCCCCACGGAAATCGTTGGCATGCTCAAGTGGGAGTACTATCCGGGCGTGAGCCTGTTCGGGATCCGAAGTGGTGCTCATGGCCGACCGGCACAGATTCGGGCTCTGACCGCGTTCGATGGTCCCCAGAACTTTGCCGACAACTACGCCAGCCGGATCAGTGGACTGTTCGTGCCGCCGGTCACGGGGGACTATGTGTTTTTCATCGCTGCGGACGATGATGCCGACCTGTATCTGGGCACCAACGCCAGCCCGGCCAGCAAACGCCTGATCGCCCAACAGGAGGGTTGGTCGGGCCGGAACAACTGGATCACTCACGGCGGCGGTGGCAGTGCGATCGCCTGGTCGCAGAAGCGCTCCGACACCTGGAGTCCGGACGGTGGCATGAACCAGCCGTACAACGCGGGCATTCCGTTGGTGGCGGGGCAGAAGTACTGGATCGAAGCCGTTCATCGGGAAGGCGGTGGCGGAGACAATCTGGGCGTTTACTTCATCCTCAAAAGTTCGAGTGACCCGGTGGATGGCGAACCTTCGAACCTGACGAATGGCGTCATTCGGATGCTGACGTGGACGCCGACGACGCTGACGATCACGCGGCAGCCGCAGTCGGTGACGCAGTGGGAGGGCCTGGATGTGACGTTCAGCGTGGAGGTCTCGACGGACGCGGAGCTCACGCCCGCGTACCAGTGGCAGCGCAACGGCGTGGACATCCCCGGACGCACCGGACCCACGCTGACCATGACCGCCAACATCGCGGACAACGGTGCCCGGTATCGTTGCGTGGTCAGCATCCCCGGCACGGGATTGACCGTGACCAGCGACGAGGCTACGTTGACGGTTCATCAATCGGTTTTCATCACGGGCATCGTCCGACGTGAAGTTTGGGGTCCGAACAACAGTTCCGTCACCCGCGTGATGGTCGAGAATGGTCAGGCCGGACCTCCGAATATTCGCGACTTCATCACCGCTTTTGACGTGACCGACTGGGCGGACAACTACGTCCAGCGGTTGAGCACGTGGTTCGTACCGCCGACGACCGGTCGGTATGTGTTTTACCTGTCCTCCGATGACGACAGCGACCTGTTCCTGAGCACGGACGAAAACGAGGCCAACAAGCGGCTGATTGCACAGCAGAGCTCGTGGAATGGAACCCGTGCATGGCAGTCCGGGCTCAATGTCACCCAACGCAACTCGGATACCTTCGTGGCCCCGGACGGGAGCATGCCCGGCCAGGGCGGCATCCCGTTGACGGCAGGACAACGTTACTACATCGAGGCCGTGCAGCACGAGGGCGGCGGTGGAGATAATATCGCCGTTTACTACACGCTGTATGGCGAGCCGGCGCCTACGGATGGGACCCCGTCGAATCTGCGGGGCAACGTGATCGGGCTGAAACTGCCGGCGCCCACCTCGTTGAGCATCACGCAACAGCCGCAGAACACCACGGTGCGCGCCTGGCATCCGGCGGTCTTCACCATTGGGGTGGCCACGGATGCGATTTATCCGCCCACCTATCAGTGGCGGCGCAACGGCCAGCCGATCGCCAACGCCACCAGCACCGTGTACTCCTTCGTCACCTCGACCAACGACAACGGGGCGACGTTCGACTGCGTGGTCACGCTGTCGCAGTACGGATCGGTGACCAGCCAGGTGGCCACGGTGACGGTCCTGACCGACACGGTCTTCGTGCCGGGCCAGGTCAAAGAAGAGTTCTTTGTCGGCGCAAGCTTCGATGACGTGCTGTACGGGAACGTTGGGTTCCCGACGGTCGTCAGTAACTGGACCATCTTCGAGTCGCGCACGAATATCGCCGACAACTTCACACGTCGGGTGAGCGGGTTCTTCATCCCGCCCCAGACCGGCGACTATGTGTTCTTCATCAGTTCGGATGACGAGAGCCGGCTGTTCATCAGCACCAACAGCGATCAGCCGGCGGCCAAGGTGTGGGTGGCGCACCAGCGTGACTGGAACGACGCCCGCATGTGGGTGTCTGGCAATAATGCCAGCCAGCGTCGTTCGGACCAGTTCACGCCGGACGGTGGGGCCAATTATCCGTATGCCCAAGGCATCCGCTTGGAAGCCGGTCGGCGTTATTACATCGAGGCGATCCAGCGGGAAGGCGGCGGTGGGGACAACCTGGCCGTCACCTTCAAGCTGATGAATGAGAACGATCCGGTGGATGGCGATGCGCCGCTGCTGACCGGGAATGTGATCGGGTACATGGCCGAGCCTGCGCCGGTGGAGCCGCCGGTGCTGACGGTGGGGCGGCAGGGCGACAATGTGGTGATCTCGTGGAGTCCGGCCGGTGGGCGGCTGGAGAGCAGTCCGGTGCTCGGGCCGGGAGCGGTTTGGACGACGGAGACGACGGCCAATCCGGCGGTGATTCCGATCACGGGCACGGCCAAGTACTTCCGGGTGGTGCGGTAGGCGCGGCGAGTAAGCCGGTCTCCCAAACCAGCCGCTAACAGGTTACGCGGGGTCGGGTCGGCGAGAGGCGGGCCCGACCCCGGTTCGTTTCTGCGCGGCCCCGGGATTTGAGATCGGATTCCTTGTTTCGGTCGTGCGCCTGTCCGGTGGCACGCGCTCCGTTCGAGGTCAAAGTGAGCCGTGGTCCGGAAAACCGGGACCGACGAACATCGCTCGCTTTGAGCCCTTGGAATCTGTTCGCAGCCGGAATTCCTATCGGTAGGGAAGGTTGCGATTTCTCGAGGGTGAACCGCCCTGGCCCCCCGGTTGCAAAAGCCCCAAAGCCGTGGACCGCCCTGTCACAAGGAATGGGTCCGCAGGAAATCCCACTCTCGAAGGCACCGTTGCAGCGACTTGCCAGCTTTTTATCGCGTGAAAAACTTTGGGGCGTAGGGAGTCGGCAGCGAACACGATTCGTTCGGCACGGCTCGCCTCTCCTGGGCATCTGTGACTCCGCAATCCCTCGAGGTCCCGGTGGCCAATACCCTGCGCGGCGAACCTTCGGCCGAAAGAAGAAACCACCGGGTCGGCTCGAGCTTCTGAAAGAAGACGTGTTGCTTCGAGAAACGGGCTTTGGGAATCAACGGCGTGCGAAAGCGTTCTTGGTGGTCTGGAGCTTCTTCAACGGCCCACTGGCGCGCGAAGGCACGCTGAATCCGACAGCTACAGTCTCGGGGCAGTACCTGGGTTCCCTTGTCGACGATCGGGGGTGGCCCGGCATTCCGGAGTATCAACGCGTCGGAACCCGCGAACCAAAAACCAGCCGGCGCGACTGGCGAAAGGGCCGCACGATCGCCGACCGGGGATTTTTTCCGCATTGCGAAACGTGCGAGACCGGTCCAGGGCTTGCCTGGCGATCTCCAGAGAGCAGCCAGGGTTCCGAGATTCGCTGCTCCCGGAGAACAACTTTTCGGCCCGCGCGTTCGAGACGGCGCTCCGGTGAGTCAAGCAGTCCGGGCTGGAGCCCCAACGCCGATCCATGAAATATCGCCGGCTGGCAATGACTCCACGCGTTTCAAGTACTCGGGGTCGACACGTTCCCAAGATGCACGGCCCGGAATGAAGAACGCCACAGTATGGGCTGGAGGGGCTCCTGCGGGCGCCTAAAGGCCCAATGTGGAAACGGAGTCTCTGGTCACACGCTGGGTACGGAAGCTTTGTTTCGAGCACGGATCCCTCGATTCCGGCGAGGCGCGCTTGCTCACGGGGCGGATCCGGCAGAACGGGGCATTCTCTCGATACTCCAGCAAAGAACGGTTGACGGCCCAAGGGCGCGCCGATGGCGCAACGCGGCCCCCTTGTGCCATGGGTTGCGCTCGTTGTCGTTTCGGCCAATTGGGTTTGGCAGATACCCTGCCGGCGCTGGCAGGGTACGGAAAAAAACAGCTTCGGTCGGGGAATTGCCCCTCCAGATCAACGACCTGCAAGCGGCATGTGCAGAATCGGGCTGTTCCAATCCCGTGCCGCGGGCCTCTCGAGAGGTCCTGGGCCTGCTCCGCAGAACCGCCGGGCTTTCCAAAAACAGTGGTTTCCCGAAGGAGATTCGTGTCGTACGACCATTGGCGGCGCCGCGCACAGACCCGGCTTACGTAACTTTGTAACGCTAATGCGCAAGAGCGGAGCCGCGCGAGCTCATGCCGATGCCCTGGCGAAACGCTGCGCAGCCAGCCGTCCACGAGGGCCTGCCCCGCCCCGGAGGCCAAGCAAGCGCCAGCCGCCGGACAATGGAGGGCACTAATCCGGCCAACTGCCTACGCTTGCGACGCGGAAGGGGATGAATTGGTCATGCTCTGCGACATGCACGTCGAGGGGCTCCCGGCCATGAGCCCGTAGTGCTACAGACTCTGCTGAGGTTCGAGCGGCCCCGCGACGGGGACTGCCGGGGGCTGGAATTCCAGCAGCTCGGAACCCGGGCGTGGAGGACATCGTTCGGCTTCGTGCGTTTATCGGAAGGGAACAGGAAGCGTGTGCATGGCCACGAACGCGGGTTTCACGGCTCTTTGATCTCGACGAGGTCGTATGAGAGCTCCCAAGACGGAGGATTGCCTCCGGGACCCTGCAGGTAATGTTCGAACCAGCCCAGCATGCGCAGGTGATAATCGTACCGGGAAGCGGCGCGCCGGTTGCCGTGTCCTTCGCCGGGATACAACACCAGCCGGACCGGGGCCCGGCTCCGCAGTTTGAGGTGGCGATACATTTCCAGCGATTGGCTGACGTGCACCCGCGGATCGTCTTTGCCATGAAGGATCAACAGGGGTGTACGGCAGTTACCGGCGTGATAGATCGGGCTGCGTTCCAGGAGGAATGCCCACTGTTCCCACGGCCGGCGCAGCGCATGCACCAGATATTCCTCATCGGGAATGTCCGTGGTGCCGACCTTGGAGACCTTGTCACTGATGCCCACGAACATGACGCCCGCGGCGAATCGCTCGGAGTAGCGCGTGACACACCAGGCAGTGGCGTAGCCTCCGTACGATCCTCCCGTGACCCCCACGCGATTCGAGTCGGCCACTCCGATTCGAATGAGATGGTCCACCGCGTCGATCAGGTCGTCAAACTCACGACCGGCGGCATCTCCCTGGCCAAGCTTGGAGAAAGCCACGCCCCGCCCGGTGCTGCCCCGATAATTGGGATAAAACACCGCCATGCCGCGCGCTGCGGCGACCTGGCCGGGTAAACTGTAGCTTGTCAGCCATCCGTGGCGCACGTGGGCCTCGGGTCCACCATGAACCGAGAGAATCAGAGGTACCGGTGTGCCCGCGTCCTCCAGGGGACGGATCAGGATACCCTCCAGCTCCAAACCGTCGCGGGCGTTCCAACTGACGACTTCCTGTCGAGCCAACCGGCGTTCGGCGAGCCACGGGTTGCCGTCCGTGACCCGGCGTGCGGTCGCCTCCCCGGCATTGAGAAGAAAAAGCTCGGCCGGATGGACCGGGCTGCTGCCCACCAGGGCCACCAGGGGCTTCTCGCCGCCACACGAGATCGTGTCAAAAACCGGCCCCTCGGGACCGAGTCGCCGCTCGCGGTGAACCCGGGGCCCGTCCCACCGCAAATCGTAAATGACGGAACGAACTCCCTCACTACAAAGAGCGAGCAGGCGATCCTCGGCGACCCACGCGCAGTCCTCCACCTGTCCGGCGTAATCCGGAATCAGATCGCGGAAGGAGCCGGTTTGTAGATCGACCTCCATGAGCCGGCCGGGCGATGGATCGTGTTGGTCCTGCGCCGCGATCATGACCAGGCGCCGGCCCTCCGGGCTCCATCGAAACCGTCGGAGCTTGCCCGGATTGTCCACCCGCACGAGGACGTCGCCGGTGCGTGCGTCGATGATGCGGATCCGCTGCCGCACATACGAATCATCCACGGCAGGCGTTGGTGCCAGGCTCACGGCGAGTTGCTCGTGGCCCGGCCGCCATTCGACCTGGTGCACGTGACCCTCCAGAGGCAACGGGGAACTTCCCCGGGTGTCTGCGAACAGGGTGAGGATCCACAGACGCGCATAACGCCAGTCCTCCTCGAAGACCTCCTGGTTGAATCCCTTGTCCTTCTGCTTTTTGCGGGTTTCGGGTTCCGGCTCGGCGGCCACCACGGCCACCCGGTGGGCGTCCGGCGCAAGTGCATAAGTGGCAAGGTCGCTCTTGAGCTCGATGGCCTTCCGTGCCTCCCCGCCGTCGATGGGGATCAGATAGAGGGCCTTGTGCTTGTCGTCACCGCGCTTGGCCAGAAAGGCGATGTGCCGGCTGTCGGGCGTCCAGTCGATCTGGCTCAGGTCCACGCGGCCGGTGACGAAGGGTCGCTCGCGACCCGTGTCAGTGTCATACACCCACAGCTCGGACCACGCAGGGCCGTCCGGATCCTGCTCGAGGTCGCGCGGCACCTGTCGAAGAAAGGCAATCCAGTGGCCGTTCGGGGACGCGCTTGCAGCGGTGACTTGCTGAATTCTGGCGACGTCGCGGGGGGTCAGGCCCTGGGCTTGAAGAGAGCCGGGAGCTTCGGGGGAGGCTGTGGCCAGAGCTCCGGTCAGTCCGAAGGCAACGCAGGTCCACCGTATGTTCATGTCCTCATCCTCGGACACCGTGTCCACGATCGCAAGCCGGCGTCTCCGGTTACTCGGGAGGGTCCGAATGTCGGCGTGCGGGCGACGGGATTCGGCAGAAATAAAGTCGGACCGGGCCCTCGGAGCGACTTGCCAGAATGGTTTCCGGGGCGATCTCGTACAGAGCCGGCCACGTGTACTGAAATCGTACCGGCCAGGGCTCGCCTCCCACCGGCAGCCAGGTCAGGCCCCCATTGGTGCTGATGGACAGGGTGTTTCGACAGGAAGTCAAAAGCAGTCGCCCGTCCCGGAGCGCCAGGACCCATGGAGCGGCCTCGTGACCCGGGATGGGAGTCCCAAGGCCGGGCGGCCATCGTTCGCCGTCTTCCGACCGCTTGACGTGGACCTGGCCCCGGCCCAGACCGACCACTTCGTACACGAGCAGGAAGTGTCCATCGTGCGTGCGGGTGACCACGCCCATGCCCGGCCTGAGGCGGCCGCCTCCCGGCTCTTCGACAATGCGATGCTCGGGCCCCCAGGTGCGTCCCCCATCCGGGGAACTCTTCTGCGAGAGGACCTGACTGTAGCCCTCGTGTTTCTCACTCGAATAGATGACGCTGACGCGCCCGTCCGGTAGCGAAAAGAGGAACGGCTCCCAGAGACCCCGTTTCTGCTGCGCAACGGGGCCTTCGATGGCGTCGATGCAGGACCAACGCTGCCAGGTACGCCCCTCGTTGGTACTGGCATACACGGGAAGTTCGTATGATTCACCTTCGTGGAGGGAGCGGGCCGCCAGCAGGAGTGTCCCGTCGGATCGCAGAAGCAAATGGCCGTTGTCGACCAGACGACCCGGCTCGCTCACGCGGGCCAGGGGGGTCCAGTCCCGGCAGTGGTTGGTGCTGATGAGGATCTCCAGGTGGCTGGTGCGGGGTGCCGGGAACCGGGTGAGAACCATCCACCAGCGCCCCTTGTCGTCGGGAGCCAGTCGTCCCCACGCACCGCGGCCCATGTCCACCGGCTCAGGGCCGGTTTGGGCGCAGACCTGAAGAGCCAACCCCAACCCCACCAGATGGGGAAAGCATCGCCACACCCGAGAAGACTACCGATCATGCTCCGCGCGCGTCGAGCCGACAAAGTCCGGCCACTCCGGGGTGGCGCAGCCCGATTATTGGGCACCGCATTCAAGGACCCCACGAGAATGCCACCTTGCCTCGTCCTTCCCGAGTCGGCCACGGCGGGAATTCCATCGAGCTTGCGGGGCGAGCCAACACCTGAGAGACATGGCTCTCGGCCCAGTCGGTTCCGCTTCCGTGAGATTCCTCGCGTTTGCTGTCACCGGGGACAGGAATCGTGGGGCCGTGGTAACTGTGCCTGTGGTTGTAAAAAGGGGCGCCCTGAAGAGGGCTCTTCACAGGTGCTCAGGCGCGAGTGTCTTCGGGTTTGCTTGCAGGCTGGTAGGACCATCCAAGGGATGGATCCGTGCGCAAGCACGCGGTCGTGTGTTCCCGATGCAGTGGACAAGCGATTCAACCCCGGGCCTCGCCCCTGCGCGGTCTGCGACGCAGGAATCCATCCAAAAGCGGCCAGGCCGGACCGATCTCCTCGACGAGTATGGCCCAAGGCGGATGGAGGTAGACTGTGGCCTCTCCCGTGATGCTGCATTCCTTTCTGGGCGGATTCCTACGAGGCCGGCGGAGTGGACCCGGATTTGCCCCCCGCACCGGATGGACTCTCCTCCCGTGTCAACGGGATCGACCCGCCCGGGCCTCGATGACGTCGGGTGATAACCGAAAGTTCCGAAGGCTTGCGTCGCGTGTACTTTGCAGGTCCTGACGTGGCGGTGGCAAGCGGCCCTCCACCGAAATCGGAACGAGTCACCAGACGATGCGCAGCCGGTAATAGCGTTGGGGAATGTTCGCGGGGACCGTGTCGGCAACTTCAACCTGGTTTGTGCCCACCGGCAGGGGAGACGCCCATACAGGAACCCAGACGCCGCTCGAGAGGCCGTCGGTGGTCTCCAGCACATAGCCCAGATCCGGTTCCACGGCAAAACGGAGACGCACTCGCCGACCCTCGGGGGTTTGTTCGACCTCGGGCCGCTGTAAACGTGGCCGCACGGGGGGTTGGGCGGTGAACCGGAACAGGAGAGTTTCATTCGGATTGCCCACCAGATCCGTGACGGCCCCGGTGGGCAGACTCAGCACGTGAAGTGTCGCGGGCCGCCACGGTGTTTGCGGCACGATGGTGAGCGTGTGGTCTTGGAGGGTGACCTGGACCGGGATCTGATTCATACCCGCTTGCACAACCCATTGACCCCACATCGCGCCGGGCCGAATCGGTTCGTGGAACCGTAGCGTGATCGGAGCCGTCCGACTCACATTCGTACTGTTGGCGACCGGCACGGTGTTGGTGAGTTGCGGGGGACGCGTGTCTTCCAGCAGAGCGAGGACACCCGGCTGCGACATGGAGAAGATCCACCCGTTCGTGCTCAACAGGACGTTCGGCACCGGCATCCACACGGCGCTACCGTTGGTTTCCACCACCTGCCAGACCCGGGTCTGTTCCAGGGCTCGATTGGTAAGGTTCAGCGTGAATTGTACCGGGCTGGACGGAACCAACGAGGTTTCACGGGCGGCATCCCAAAACGTCAGCCCGATGGGCTGTTTGGCAAATGCCCAGTCGCCGGACAACGCGGGCAACCGGGTGGTGTCGGGGATGGCCTCCAGGAAGCCCACGGGCTGCACGGCCTGTGGGAAGGCGTCAGAGGGCACCGCCACGTGGGCCAGGGGAGTGTTTTCTTCGGCCAGGGTGATGGAAGTTGCGGAATCAACAGGTTCTCCCGGAAGGGAACCGGCGCGGAGCAAAACCCCCAAACGCCGCCCCGCGGTAAGTCGGACGCCATCCGGCCTCAGCACAGTGGCGGTCAACAGCATCGGACCGGTAACCTCGGCAGGGAGGGACCAACTGGCTTCCGCCCGGCCGGAGGCGTCGGTGGTGGCCGTGGCCACGGGATTGGTTGTGAACAGCGGCGCATGGAAATGCACCGTCCAACCCCCCAGCCCGTTGAAGCCGTCCGTCACCTGCGCTCGCAGGTGAATGACCGACCCGGGCGCGGCGATCGCGGGAGACACGTCCAGAGCCAAGACCGCCGGAGGCGCGGCGGTTACGGTCACCGTGAAATTCGTGACGAGACCGTGACCCGCGAGCTGAACCGTGGTGCTTCCGGCTTCGGCAGCCTGAAGGTCCAATCCGGATTCCGTGGGATGTAACAGGGCCACGTTGGTCGGGCTCGCCGTCCACACCAGCTCTTCCCACGCCACAGGCACGGGGAGTCCGTCTGTGCCCACCAGCACCGGCCGCAGTCTCACCCGTCCGCCCGAAGCCAGGTGCAGATGCCCGATTGGCTCTCCGTTCTCGTCGCGCAGCTCCCAGCGGGCCGGCGGTGGCAGGTCGCTCTCCGGGGAGGCCTGAATCGTGTCGCTGTCGGAAACCGTGAGCTGAACCGAACGGACCGTCCCGGGGCTGATGGTGCCCGACCACGACCCGTTCGTTTGGAAAATGCCTCCGGCCTGTTCCTGACCGACCTCCACGCGATACGTACCGGAGCCGGTGCCGAAGAGCAACAGGCGGTAGTGGGCCGGAGCATCGGGCAGATACAGCACCTCGGGTTGGTCCGGACCCGCCGCCTGGGCCAAAGCGCCGGGAATCTCGGCATGCAACGTGCCCGATGCATCCCAACCCGTGCGGCGGCCCCACGGATCCACGGCCATCAAGTGCACGGGAGAATGCACCCGAACCTGAAAACGGCCCGCCTGAGACAGGGCGAATCGAATCCCCAGGACGGTGTGGGCGGTGAGAGATCCGTCCTCGCTGATGCCCTCGGCGGCCAGGATTCCGCTTGCGACCTGGGCCACCGGCAACATTTGATTCACGACCTCCAGGACCGCGTCGATGGCCTTCACCCAGGCTGCAAAGGTTCCGACCGTGACTGCGGTCAGAGCTGCTTTGGCCCAGTTATCCCAGTCGTCCAAAACCCCGTTCAAGAGCTCCAGCCAGAAGCCGTAGCCGAACTCCCCGGTGGTGACCTGCCGGAACCACTGGATGTCGGCTTGCAAACGTTCGACGGCCAGGCCGACGGCGCGATCGGCCTGGGCATAACTGAAGGCATTTTGGGGGAACCGCCCCGCGTCGGCGGCCAGGGCCGCCTCGAGGAGGGCCCGCCCCAGTTCTCGTCGGAAGCCCAGGGCCAGATACTGCCGCAACGCCTCGCGAAGTTGCGCATCGAGTTGCTCGAGCGAGTTGTTCACGGAATTCAGGCGGCGGCTTACTTCGGTGGTCGCCAACCTGCCCAGTTTGGAGTCCAGTAACCAGCTCTCGATCTGCTCACCCACCAGCTCGTTGAGTTGATTGTTCCAGTACAGCATCAGTTGCAGGAAGAGTTGGCGAACGAGGCGCGGTTCGGTCCCGCTTTTGGCCAGGCGCACGGCCACCTGACTGTACAGGCTGTACGCGGCTTGGTTCAGCCGGCGCTTCAGCTCCAGCGTTTTGCGTTCCGCGGCCTCCAACATGGCGAGCTGATCCTGCAGTTTCCGCAGACGCACCGGATCGCTGCCCGATTGCGTCAGTCGTTGGATCTCGTCGTTGAGTCGACCCTTGATGATCTGCAGCACGTCGATTTTCTTGACGGTCTCCTGGAGAAGCCGGGTCAGGAGTCCGCAGGAGCCCTCCCAGATCTGGTCCGCGGCGAACTCGCTGACTTCCTGCGCGGCTCGGGTGCCCTCGTAAGCCACCCACGTGGCCAAATGCAGCCGCCGCAGGGCCTCCTCGTCGTAGCTGGATGTCCGGGGCTGCGACTGCAGGCGTTGCAAAAACGCCTCGATGACCGGAGCCGGATTGGTGGGCGATTCGAGGGAAAACCACGTTTCGGCAGAACCGCGCTGAAGATATTGGCGCACCGGCGGAAGGTAGATGTCCTTCAATTTGGGAAGCACACTGAGGCTTGCCAGGTAGAGCGGCTCCGCCAACAGGTGCTCCTGCGTCCCCGGCACCCAGAGGATGGGATCCGACTCCGTCAGGGTCATCGGGGGCGGCGTTTGGGGACCGCGGACATACACGGTATAGAGTTGTGCGCCCTGCACCGGCAGGACGAAATCGCCCTCGGCATCTGTTCGTACGGTGAATCCGGGATTGAAAGAAGGAGTGAAGCTCACCTCTGCTCCGACGACCGGGGTCAAACCATCGCCCTCCGGGTCCGAACGATCCGCCCCGGCATGGCGACGCACCACCCGGCCGCGCACGACCTCCTGACTTACGAAGACGTGGGCCGTGGAGGTGCGGCCCCCGGGGAGTCGTACGGTGAAGTCGAAAGCGTAGGGAAGTGTTCGCCCTTCAAACCAGTCGGCGGGGGGTGGCTGCCAGTAGAACGAGTAGTGCCCGTACGTGTCTGTTTGGCGGGGTTCCTGCAGGACCAATTGTCCCACGTCGGGACCCTCGACGCTCACGGGCTGAGCCGCCCATGGTTGATCCTCCTCCCGTGCCTGGACGAGCAGCTCCACCCAGGGACGGTTGGTCGGTGTCAGTTGAACCAGTCGCAGGGCAGGGGGGTTGGCTACAAGTTGCACCACGGCCTCGGGCGTGTCAGAAGGCGTGCGCCAGGGCAAAGAAAGGTCCGCATCAATGTCAAGTGATGGATCGATCCATGGCACGCCGCCTTCTCTTACGGTCATTTTAAAACGTTGCGTATCGAAGTCGGCGTTTGCCCACAGGAAAAGCTTGTTGTCCACCTGCCATTGCCGGAGGCCGGAATAGCTCCGGGTGCCAGGGGGACACGGATCGACCTCGGACGCGGAGATTATGCTGCTCGATCTGAGAGTGGGAGCACGCACACTCTGATATTCGATCCGGGCAGGAGGTCGGAAGCGGGCGCGGATCTCCACGGGCCCCAGCGCAGATCCGTGAACCTGATGAGATCCCGCCCGGGACCACGCAAGGTGGAGCGAACCCACGTGTTCGCCATCCGTGCCAAAGGGATTGATGCCGCCGGTTGCGACGACCGTTCCCGGGGCATACGTCAACTTGATATAGAATGGATTCGGAGTTTCGCAAGTTAAGGATCCGCTCACGACGTAACAGTCGCCACAACCCGGAAAACACGGAATACACTGACTTTCGATCCAATCAATGAAGGGCTCCGTATTCGTTAGTTTGAAGAGCTCGTAGGAGATGACACCGTTCGATGACCACTGCTCATTGAACTGTTTCATTGCATACAGGGTGGCCAGGTAGCCTCCGCTGCTCAGGGGGCGCGTTCCCAAGAGGTAGGCGGTTAGCAAAGCCTCATTGTCCGAATTCGCCAGGACGATTCTTCCCATGGACTGCAGGGGGTCGGGCCCTGCCTCCAGACGCAACTCCCGCCGTCCCCACTCCTCGCCGTTTTCCCGGAGAAACACGGCGACCACCTTGCCGGCGTCGCCCGGCCGTGCGTCGGCCCGGGCACGCACCCCCAGCGCCCATGTGGGGCCCACCTGGTAGGTAAAATACTCGCCCACCCGAACGCCGGGGATCAGGCGCGTCCGAAACTCCGGCAGGGGATGATCCCGATTGTCCCAGGCAAACAACTCGAACGGGCCCTCGGTGAAAACCAAGAAGCCGGACGATGGTGCGGAGCCGTAAAAGCTCAACATGAACTGCACGATGCGGCTGTCCAGCCCCGCCAGCAACAAATCGACGCCCGGCGGCAGCAGAACTCGACTGCGGTCGCGCAAGCTTGTCTCCCAATCCATCTCCTCGGCGAACAAGAAGTCTGGTGCCATCAGCCACCAGGAACCGGGGGCGGCGTTTTGGTAGTGCGTCAAACCGCTCTCCGTGCGCAGGGCATGCCGGACCAGAACCAGCAGCACGCCCGGCGGTGCGGTCAGGGTCTGAACATTGGCCTGGGTATCGATCACGCGCAATCGCGGGGAGTAAAACAACCACCGGTCGGTGCCATTGGTGTTGATCAGGGACTCGGGGATCCTTAGCACGACACGAAAAGATGGCTTCCCCTCGGCGTTCGTCAGGTAGCGGTAGGAGTGAATGATCAGGGGGGACCAATCGATCCCGGGATCCATCTCCACCCGTTGCAGGCTGGGTCGGAGCACCTCGTAATCCACACGGTACTCCACCGTTTCTCCGGCCGCCGCTGCCACGGGCGCCATGCCGCCCCGCACGATGCGAATCAACTGGGTGTCGCCGTCCGCCCGAGAGGAGACCGGGGCCAGACTGACAAGCACCCACAACATGGCGCCGGCCAGCCTGCCAGCGTGGTGGCGAGGGTCGATGCGATTCCGTACGATTGAGTGGATGCGGCCCATCGGTAAGCTCAAGAGATGCAACATATTACCCACGCGCATCCTCTTTATCGCAAGCCTGGGATCTGTCAAGGGGGGCGTTCCGGCCCGGACGAGCGATGCAGCCGCCCGAGAGGAGACACCTGGGGGCGCAGTGGCTCCCGGGTGATGGGCTGGAGGAGCCACCGGAGTGGCCGCGGGTACGCGGGCAGCGTCTGCCGGGGAGTCCCCGCCGATTTCCATCCGCCGTTTCGGGTTTGGAGGCTGGTTGCCGCTGCCGTCAGACGGCCGACCCGGGATCCGAATCCGGACCGAGCCCCACCAGGGGGCCCTCGGAGCAGGGGATACGAACTTTGACCCTCGACCTCCGTTGGTGCCTGCTGCATCCAAGTCCGCTGCCCTCGTCGGGTGGCTATTTCCCAGAGCTTGCGCCCTGCTCGGGGCCGTTCGCGACGGTGCAGGATCGACCCGCGCTTCGACGGGTCAGGGCAGGTGGCCGGAAGTGGAATCGGGTCCCTTCAGGGCTCGGGTGCGAACCCGGTACTCGGCTGCCGCTTTGCTAAAGGCCGCGCCGGTCGAATCGCCGGGGTGTCGAACAAGACCACCCTTCGAAAAGTCCTGGTGCAACGCGCGGATTCAGAGGGGCGGGTTCTCGAATCTTTGACGGCCCGCGGAATGAAGTTGCTCCCCGGTTGAGGAAACGAGTGATCGAGCCCGCTTGGGAAATCTGCTGGTTGTCCGCTTTTCCACCTGGCAACGTGCGGACTTCCGCGAAGCCCTCTTGACAACTCTTTTTTAGTACATAAGCGGCATGAGAACGAAATAGTTGTGGCGCATGGTCCTCGCGAAGGTCTCTCGCGTCTTCAACTCCCCGGCGGCAATGCTGGCGGCAGTGCTGCTGGGTGGGGGGACGGCAATAGCGTGTTGGATTCCCACCACGCGTGCCTGCTCGAAGAATCTCTGGATCAACGGAGTGTCCTGTAAGCTCTTCCATGAGGACGCTGATTATCGCTGGGTGACCTGAGCACTGCCGAGAACGTCAGGTTGGACACGCGTCTGGACGGACAGAGAGTGACCGCTGGTGTTTGTTCGAGTGTCAGGGCCAACCGAGATTCGTCCGGCTTTACACTTCAGCTTATCCCGCCGGCGGTCGATGTCTGGGACAAGAGCCAAACGTGTAATAAGGGAAGCAGTTTGACGAACGAAACGATCTTCGAATCCGCCTGCGGAGAGCCAGGACGGCTGGCAGGTCGAGCCCGCTCCACCTGATGTGCCTCTGGGGCCTCTCGATCCCCGGAGTGAAGCCCGGTGGATGCGCAAGAACACTCCTCGACAGGGCCGGGCAACTCCATTTAAACCAAGTCCCTACTCGCCTTGACCGCGTACATTTGGGAGACGACAGACAAGGGGTGGCGGTCCAGAACCGGCTCGGTCGAGACGGTAAGGTTGTATGACTTCTGCACCATGAACACATCGCAATGCCCTCGGCAGCTCCCCTGGCCCCGGTCGCGGATTACCATGGGCCCAGAGATGCGGAGTCAGAACCTTGGCAGCACTGCGGCCCGGTGGGCCTTGATCCTTCATCTGTTGGCTGCCGGGGCTGCCCTCGCAGTGGAGGGATCCGACAAGCCTTTCGATCCGAACCGTGAACCGGCCGTGGTCTTCCGCGAGTTTCTGGCTCGGACTCCGCCGATTCGGTTCATCGCCCATCGCCGATCCTTTTCGAGGTTTCTCATGAGCGTGGCTGACAGGCCAGGGTCCAAAGAGTCCATTCTCCGCCCGTTTGTGTTGGAGCGATTCGAGGCCGGCTGGCAGCCGGAAGGATGGTATTTGCGGGATCTGGGGACGGAAAAGGGCCGATGGCGTCCCCGGCGGGACGGTTCGATCACTTATCGCCCCATTTCGAATGGGATGGCGCGAGTTCGAGGGAGAAACAAGGATTACTACTGGTTTTTGTACGACGGCCACGAGAGACTTTCGATTACCTTTCGGACCAACACGCCGGGCGGGGTCAGGGTGCGTCTCAGGTCAATGTCATTACCCACAATGCGTAAGTGCTGAGCGATCTTCGGCTCGGATTGGATGAGCTTGGACCGGATCCATTACGCTGGGTTAGCGACACGGAGCTCGAGGTCGAACCCGTGAAGGCATTCCGATCCTACCCGGGTGGCTGGGCCAGGATCGAGCGGTTCGACGAATACGGCCGCCCGGCAGAGATTTCATATCAAACGAAGGATTACGACGGCCGCCGGCGGCTTTGGCGGGTCTCGTACGTGTACCTGCCGGAGCGACCGTTTCCGCCGTGGTTGTACATTGTGGAAGACCGGGACGAGCGGTGGGGGTTGTTACATCACACGAATTATGTTGATGACATCGAGTTTGAGGGTGGATCCCGCCGCACCGAAGGGCTATTTCCCGGAGATGTTTCGACGGAAGACGGAACCGCTGGTGAGGTTTCTCGTGGTGTCGAATGACGTTGACTACCTGGTGGATTTGGCGGGACGCTGGCACAAGGTGGAGGAAGAGCCGTACGAACCGTTGCCGATGTTGGAACCAAGGGGCTGGCGCCGGTGGGTGGTGGTGGCGGTGCTGATGGTGGGAGCCGCGGTGTTGGTGGGAGGACGGTGGAGGCAGCGGCGGCGGGCGGAGAATTGAGACGGGGAGGCCGGACGCGACGAAAACCGTGGGCGATCCGGGACCGGGGGTGCCCGGAGTTCTGCGCGTCCCAGCGTATCAAGGAGTGGGAATCCGTTGACGTGTGTTATGAGGCAGGCGCAGCAGGCTGACGGTGCGGGGTGCGGGGGACGGTGGTGGGATGTCCGCAGGGTGGTGCAGGTGGCGGGTTGCGGGTTGGTGGGGCTCGGAGTGGCGAAGCTGGTGGCCGTGGGTCTGGGGGAGCCGCAGCGGTTGAGTGGGGGGCCTGAACGTGTGTCCAGTGCCACGCACTGGGCCGTGGTGCAGGGGGTGGGAGAGATCGGTGCCGGCGCGGCGGCGATCTGGTTGCCGGCGCCGCTGAATTGCGCGGTGCTCACGGTGGTGGGATCCGGGTTCCTGGTGTGGTAACTTCTCGAGCCTCCGGACTCGGGTCCTTGTCCCTGTGTGATCGGGATTCAATCGTGGGCGGGCTGGGCGCGGGGTCGGGAACAAGAGTGGAGGGTGACCCTGGCGTCCTGGTTTTTTTTTGACCGGCTTGCTGGCCTGGCGGTCGCTTCCACGGCAGTCATGACGAGCGGGGTTTAAATGCGCGGCGTGGCGTGGGGTTGGGCTCTCATTGCGGTGGTGTTGGCGGTCGGTTATTGCCCGTTTCGCCATGCTTGGGGCCCGGGAGGGGGCGATGGATGGGAGGTGATGAAGATTCACTTTGCGGTGCGGCAGCCCGACCAGTTGGCGCGGGTTTCGAACGATCAGCCGTGGCAGCACACCTTGTTGAACGCCTGGTTGGTTCGCTGGTGCGGGGAGGGACCGCAGTGGCCCTGCCTGTTCAGCGTGGTGTCAATGGCGGCGATGTGGGCTGCAATCGCGTGCATGGGCGTCGGGTCCGGGGGGTGTGGGGATGATTACGTCGACGTTTGCTGTGGGCTTGGGGAGATGGGCTGACACTGACATTCAGTGTGATGCTCGAGCCTGTGGCGTGGGCGTGGGCCTGGGTGGCCGCGGCGGTCTTTTATGCGGAGGGCGGGAATCTGCCCTGGTGGCGGGCGGCGTGCTCGGGGGTGGTCATGGGGGCTGCGATGCAAATAAAACTGACGTCGGCGGTGGTCGCGCCGGCCCTGGTGCTGTTGAGCTTGCGGCTGTACGGGCTGCGGGGCTCCGTGCGCGTGGTGGGTCCATGGCTGCTGGGTTGGGCAGCAACCTTTGGGCTGATCGCGTGGCTGTCGCCGAACTTATGATGGACTGGTTGCTGGAATCGCACTGGGCGGCGAACCAGGCAGCACCGCTGGATCCGACCCGGCAGGGTGTGTCCGTGCCGCTCCTGACCGCTGAAACCCTGACGGCGTGGGTGGCTGGAGGATTTGGTGTTCTTGCCTTACGAAAACCGGGTTGGCCGCCGTTGGGAGTATTCGCCGTGGGTGTGTTGTTGGGTGGGTGGATGTTCAGATCCGTGGCAAACCTGTGGCGGTATTATTAAGGCCTGCATTTTGTGGTGCCCTTGTCCGTGCCGGGTGGGATGGCAGTGGCCGATTCAGTGCGGGTGCTGCAGCGGCACTGGGTGGAGGCGCGGGCCCGGGCCCAGACGGCGGGGACCAGGAACCTGCACGATCTCCTCCGACGGTGGCGGATGCGGTTCTGGGGCTGTCCACCGTGGGCGCGTTGTGCGCGGGCGTGGGCAGTGGAGCGATCCTGAAACGGTGGACGGCACTGACAAGGTTGTCGCCCCGGCCCGATCCGATTCTGGTGCAACAGTTGCGGACCGCTGCAGCTTCCAACGAGGTGTGCCACGCGTTGAGCACGTATTACCACGAGTTCCTGGTGGCGGGAGCGTTTCCCCCGCCGGAGCTGTTAATCCTGCCGTCGAAACGGCTTCTGAGCGGACGCATGACCTGGCCGGGTGTGGCGGAGCTTCTGGAGAGCAACCGGGCGCTGCGGCTGGTATTGGAGCGGAACCCGGGAGCTGGCTCAGCCGGGCTTTGTGAGCTGGCGGACGCAGCATTACGCGCTCGTGCAGGTTCAGGGAACTACAGAGGTCGGGCGGCGCGTGGGCCCCGGGGAAACGCCGCGGTCGGGTGTGGAGACACGGCTCGGACAGCCGTGACGGGCCACTCGATCGGCGGGCGACCCGACCGGGCTTGTGCGCACTGTCGGAGGAGTGAGGGGAGCCCGCGGCCCGGCGGGGAGGGCGGCGAATTCCCCGGGCCCGGCCAACGGACAGCCTCATGACCTTGCAGTCGGTTTTGGGATGACCCCGCTGAAGTCGCCCTGGTTCCTCGCTTGGATCGAGGATCTGACGGCTCAGCCTGCCAGTGTTGAGCCCGGGGCTGCGGTCCGGGAAACCCTCCCGATCGGCGGGCCGCCCGGCTCGTGATATCGTGAAATTGGGCAGGCTCAGCGAACCTTTGGGCGGGTCGATGGGTCCTTGGGGAGGCGTGTTGGCTCGGCCTCGTAGCGAGGCGCCTCTGCAGGGCTCAAGCAAGTTCGGAAACCCCTTGCCAGGCCTGCGGGGCTGTCTCATGCTTGTCGGCCCATGGTTTTGCCTGATCAACCGGTGACTCTGACGCCCGAACAGGTTGCGGCGCTGAACCAGAAGCTCTCCGCGATGCGCCACGACATCAATAATCACCTCTCGCTGATGATGGCAGCGGTGGAGATGATTCGACTCCGACCGGAGGACGCACCCCGGCGGTTGGCGACCCTGGCGGAACAACCGGCTCGGATTTCCCGGGCGCTGGCGGAGTTCTCGGCGGAGTTCGAGAAGGCGTTGGGGATTACCCGTTGAGCAGGGCGGTTCGCGGGGGCTCAGGACCCGGGAGGGGCATTCCGCAGCGCTTGGATGGCGCCGAACCGGAGGCCGCGCGTGCTGACGCGCCAGGCCTGGAGATCCAACTCAGCTTGAAGCTGTTCGTAGATCACTGCGCCGGTGAGGATGACGTCCGCCCGTTCCGGTGGGAGGCCCGGAAGTTGACGGCGCTGGGCCAGGGGCAGGGTCCAGAGTTGTTCGACGCGGCGCTGCAATCGTTCCGGAGTGAGGAGTACGGATTCGATCCGGTCGCGGTCGTAGCTGTCCATCTGGAGTTCCATGCGCGCCAGCGTGGTGGCGGTGCCACCGACGGCCACGGGCAGGGGTTGGTGATGTTGGCTGTGTCGGGCGGTTTCGCGTTGTAACGCGTCCAAAAGGAGGTGCAGCGCGTTTTGTTTCAGGAAGGATCGAACCTGTTGGCGGGCCTTGGCCAGCTCTGCGGGCTTTGGGGGATCGGACACTTCAAGCTGTTCCCAGAGCCGGACTGCGCCGAGAGGATAGCTGTCACGGAAACGAATCTGGTCCGCCTGCCCGACGAGGATCTGGGTACTGCCGCCGCCCACCTCCACCAGCACGATCGGCTCCGTTGCCCATTGCGGGTGGGTGCGCACGCCGTGGAAGGCCCACTCGGCTTCCTGTTCGCCGGAGATGACTTTCACCGGCAGCCCGGCGGCGGCTTCCAGGGCTCCGAGCAGCGCGTCCCGGTTCCGTGCTTCGCGGGCGGCGCTGGTGGCGAATACCTTGAGGCGTTGCGCCCCGGCCTTCCGGGCCTCATCGGCCAATTGCCGCACCGCGGCGGCCGTGCGGGCGATGGCCTCGGGCTGCAAGCGCCGGTCCGGGTAAAATCCCTGGCCCAGCCGTGTCTGAATGCCCCGCTCCAGGACCGGGCGGACGCCGTCGTCCAGATCGGCGACCAGCAGTTTTACGGAGTTTGTCCCCACATCGATGACTGCGGCTCGCACGGGTCGCACGGGTTGTATTAGACCTGGTTGCGGGCCCGTGACCAAGCGCTTTTCCCGCAGGCAGTTGGGTGAACCGCGGGCGGAAAAGGGTTTGGCGGTGCCCGGAAGAAAAACCCCTTTGGCGCCCGGCTGATCGCCGGAAGTTACTGGAGAGGTGCCGCGGAACTCGGCCGATGACCTCGGCCCCACCACCGAACCCCGCCGTGCCCCACGATTCTGTTTTAAGCCAAGTCCTGCTTGCACAGATCCTGTTTTCCGACCACCTTGGGGCAGATCGAAACGCACTCAACCAACCCCAGTCCCATGAAACGACGTGAATTCCTCAAGACGGTGGGCGGCGTCGCAGGTTGGGCCGCACTGGCCGGTCCTCAGGCGTGGGCCGCTCCGTTGACGGAGACCGTGGCGGGTTTGCCCCGACGCCGGTTGGGCCGCACAAACGTGAACCTCTCCATCGTCGGGTTTCCCGGCCTGGCGTTGATCCATTACGAGCAGGATCGTTGCACGGCTGCCGTGCGCGACGCGCTGGAGCGCGGGGTCAATTACTTTGACGTCGCGCCGGCCTACGGCAACGGGCAGTGCGAAACCAAGTTGGGGATGGCTCTGCAGGGCGTGGACCGCGCCCGCTATTTCCTGGCGTGCAAGACGAAAAAACGCGACGCCAACGGTGCGCGTCAGGAACTGGAGAACTCGCTGCGCCTGCTCAAGACGGATTACTTCGATCTCTACCAGCTGCATCATCTGGTGCGGCCCGAGGAAGTGAAGCAGGCCCTGGGACCGGGCGGGGCCATGGACGCCATCCTCAAAGCACGCGACCAGGGCAGGGTGCGTTGGATCGGGTTTTCCGCGCACACGACCAAGGCGGCTCTGGAGGCATTGCGGGGCTTTCCTTTCGATACGGTGATGTTTCCCATCAACTTTGTGGAATTCTACACGCGCGGTTTTGGCAGGGAGGTGCTGGCGTTGGCGGCCGAGCGGGGCGTGGCAGTGTTGGCGATCAAGCCGATGTCGTACGGCGCGTGGCCCCAGGGGATGGAGCGGACGCGTCAGTGGTGGTACCGGTCCGTGGAGACTCCGGAGGACGTCGAGTTGGCACTGCGGTTTGCGCTCTCGCAACCGGGCGTGGTGGCGGGCTTTCCTCCTGCGTTTCTCGATCTCCTGGATCGTGCCATTGAGGCGGCCAAACGCTTCAAGCCGTTGGACGAGGTGGCGGAGGCCAGGCTCAAGGCCATGGCTGCCAACTGCGGGAGCATCTTCCTGCGGGAGGAACAGCAGGTGGCCCTGGGTGGCGCACCGGCGGCCTCTGCCTGGCCCGGCTGCCCGTACGCCTGCGCGTGAAGCACGGCGGGGACGTGGGTGTCCGATCCTGCGACGGCGGGCGCTTTCGTGGGTGGAGCGGAGACCGGAGCCGGGCCCGGTGTTGTCTCCGTTGTGAGTAGCGACCTGAGATAAGGCGGTTGCTTCCGTGGCTTGCTTCAGCCTGCAAGAAGAGCGACTCACGCGCTTCTCGGGCGCCCAGAGGAGCAAGGCAGGCCGGTTGCAGTGCTCCATTCGACCGGGTCCCCGGGTCGCAGCCCGTATTTGTCGGCCGCAGAGCCGCCGTGGACGGCCAGTTCCCAAAACCCGCTGGAACCGGGCACGGCAACCGGTCGGCCCCGGGACACCGCGCCGTAGAAGGCGTGCGCGGGAAACCTTGCTGAAGACCGTTTCCTGACCATGAACACACCCCGGATGCGCGGGGCGCCCCGCGGCGACAGCTCGACCGGCAGGTTGGTGATGGCGTTGCCGAACCGGTCCACGTAAAGGACCTCGCCCGACGCGGCGTCGGCACCGGATCTGATCGGGTCCGGCCGTGGCAATCGAATCCAGTCGTCTGCTTCGGGACCCACGCGGGACATGCGGCCTCCCCGACAAAGATAAGCGGCCACCGGGGCAAAGATGTCGCGTCCGTGAAAGGTTTGGCTCACCGGCTGCAGGAACAGTTCGGAGTTCTCGATCCACCGGGCTTCCAACACTGGATCCTGGCTCACCGCCCAGCTCAGCACGCCATTGTCCGGCCCGACGTAAAAGGCGCGCCGGGTCCGCACGGCCAGTGCGCGGCGGGAACTGCCCACGCCGGGGTCCACGACCGCCAGATGTACGGTCCCCGGGGGAAAGTAACGATGTGCATTCATCAGCACGAAAGCTCCGGCGCGCACGTCCCCCGGGGCGATTTCGTGGCTTACGTCGATGAGCAGCGCTCGCGGGGCGCGGGTCAGAATCACGCCCTTCATGATCCCCACGAAGCCATCCCGGTGCCCGAAATCCGTGGTGAGCGTGATGCATTGCACGGTGTCAGCATAACGGGGCGGAAGCGGGCGGCCAACCCCTGGCGATGGGGGAACGGCTGCGGATGGAGGCCGGGACGCCGGCGGCGTGGTGCGGTCCTCTCGCCACCGGGCGGTGGATTTCCCACCACGGACGGCGTTGACTCTTCGTCATCGCAGGGGCTGGACCGTCTCCGCCTGGGCAATGCGCCACTGCCGCCCGTCCCGGCGGAGCCAGAGCTTCATTTCCTGCAACCACACATCGGATTCTCCGGGCAACCGCGCCTCCACGGTGAGGAACACCACGGCCGACGTGCGGTCGGGGCCGATCTCCACGCGGATATCCGGAAACTCCACGCGGGCCCCGTTGAAGCGCTGCCGATACACCATCAAGCCCTCGCGAATTTCTTCGCGACCGCGAACGGTGCGTCGGCCAAACCCCCGGGCATCCACCCGCACCTCGACGTCCGGGGTCAGATGCGCGCACAACCGGTTGATTTCGCTGAGGGCGTTCAGGGGCGGCTCGTTGGCCGGGAAGGACAACAACTCGGCCACTTCCTGAAGCTGCCGGCGGATGGTCCGTTCGTGCGAGGGCCACCCCAGCCAAACGAACCCGGCACAAACCAGGGCGCCGGCGACCAGCAGCCATGACAGGGGCAGCCTCATCGGACCAGTTTGCCCACGATACGCCAGCGCTCCGTGATGCCATGCATGTGATCTTCGCGCGGCATGCTGCGGTTGTCGCCCACGACGTAGTACTCGTCGGGCCCCAACTGTCGCTCGGGCTCGTTCCAGTCGCAGGGGGTTTTCACGTAGGGTTCTTCGAGCGGCCGGCCGTTGACGTAGAGACGGCCGTTGCGGAACCCGACGGTCTCGCCCGGCAGGGCCACGATTCGTTTCAACAGCATCACGTGTTCGCCGGCGGTGAAGCGGACGCAAACGACGTCGCCCCGACGCGGTTCCGACCAACGGTAGGCCAGCCGGTTCACCAACCCCCACTGGCGATCCTGGTAGGTGGGCCACATGCTGATGCCCTGCACCCGCACGGGCAGCAGCACGTAGCGAAACACGGCAATGGTAAGAAGCGCCAGCACCACCGCCCGGACCAGGGTACGGCGGGGGTGTCGCCCGACGGCCAGTCGGACCAGCCAGTGCTGGCCGGACAGGCGTGTCGCGGCGGAGTCCTGTGGACCCTGGACTGCTTGGCGTTGCTGCACGACCCTTGAGTGTCGATTCCTCCGGGATCACTGACAAGTCTCCAGCGTGAGGCCGGGTGGCAGGAGCTGCCACGGTGCACCCTGAACCCGCACCTTTGGGCTCGGCCGGGCAATCCCGGGTTCCGGACTTCTCATCCGGGGGAGTGGCGCCCGAAGCCGGGGAGTTGTCCGTTGTCTCCAGAATGCCTGCAAGGCGCGATCCCGAAAAAGGGCCTGCGCGACTGAAACCTTCCCACGGCCGCCATCTGCTGCCCTCTTCGTTTGCGAACACACCGGGCATGGACCGGGGGTGGCCGTGGTGGCCGGGGCGAGCCGCTGGAGTGGCAGGGGAGCGGTTGCGATTCACCATTCCTCCGGGGGGTGCCTCAATCCCGGGCAGGATTCTCCGGCGCAAGGCCCTTCATCGAGGCTTCGCAGTGCGGCTTGTCCGGGTTCGGCTCGACCGGGGATCTCTTTGACTTGCGTCAAGGACGGCATGCGCAGATTCGATGCATGGTGGAGGCGAATGAGGACGGGGATGCAACAAGAGCCGGAGCGGCCGGCTCGGGGCTGTCCTCGCATGACCCGCCAACGCCGCTGGTGCCTCGCGTGGGTCTGCGGGCTCATGTTGTTGGTTTGCCGCGGGGACAACACGGGCTCGGCCGGGGCCGTCCGGGCCGCGGAACCCGCGCGTCAGCCCGAGGCTTCCACCGCGAGCAGCCCGGCTCCGGGGGGGCTTCCCAAGCTGCCCGCGGTCTCGCGACCCTTGGCCTCCCAACCCCCGGTGGGGCTGCCGGACGATGCGCATCTGGATAAAACCCCGCCGCGGGCCACGAAGGGGTTGGACCTGGTGAAGCTGGGCTGGACGTACAACTGCATGGAGTGTCACAAGCTGCTGCCGGCCCGGTGGCATTACGACCGGCCGATGGTGGAACACCAGGACATCCGGCTGGAGCACGGCAACAATCGCTTTTGTCTCAATTGTCATCACCCGACCAACCGAAACGCCTTTGTCGACTACGACGGGTCGGAAATTGCCGAGTCGGACGTGGTACTCTTGTGTGCCAAGTGTCATGGCACGATTTATCGGGACTGGCAGGCGGGGGTGCACGGTCGGCACAACGGGTATTGGGACACGCGGCGCGGGCCGCGGACGAAACTGCGTTGCATCCAGTGTCATGATCCCCACCGGCCGGCCTTTCCGTCCATGCGTCCGCTGCCCCCGTTGCGGTATCCGCCCCGGGCCGCGCGGCCCTCGGCTTCTGCAGGGGGCGGCTCCGGTCATTGAGGCGCCATGAACGATCCAGGTCCAACCCCGGCCACAGCCCGGTCGCTCGAGGAGGTGTACCGGCCGATGACCCGCCGCACCTTTCTCAAGGGTGCCGCGGCGTCCCTGGTGGGCATGACCGGTCTGATGGCGGCGCTCCGCCCGCTGCTGGAGCTGGAACGGGGCGAGATCACCGTGGACGAGTTGTTGCAGCGGCACTACCGCGAGCTGACCCCGCAGGAGCTCGAGCGCATCCTGCGTGCGCTGGAGGAAAAGACCGCCCGGGAGTACGGGGTCCGTCCCCACATTCGCGACATTCGACCGCAGCCCGGCGTGGAGTTTGCCTACGCCCTGAACCTGACCCGGTGCATCGGTTGCCGCAAATGTGCGCATGCCTGCCTGCGGGAAAACAACCAGTCGAGGGAAACGCCGGACGACATCGAGATGTCCTACATCCGCGTGCTGGAGCTGCAGAAAGGGGCCATCAACCTGGAGACGTCGAACCTTTACTACGACCCCGAGCGGGTGCCGCAGCCCGACAAATACTACATGCCGGTCCAGTGTCAGCAGTGCCGGCAGTCCCCCTGCACGAAAGTCTGCCCCGTACAGGCGACCTGGCAGGAAGCCGACGGGATTGTGGTGGTGGATTACAACTGGTGCATCGGCTGCCGTTACTGCATGGCGGCATGTCCCTACGACGCCCGTCGGTTCAATTACAAGAAACCGACGCTGCCCCCGGAGGCCGTCAACCCCAACCAGAGTTATCTGAGCAACCGGATCCGACCGAAGGGCGTGGTGGAGAAGTGCACCTTCTGTTTGCATCGAACGCGGGAGGGCCGGTACCCCGCCTGTTTGGAGGTTTGTCCCACGGGGGCCCGGGTGTTCGGGAACCTGCTGGATCCCGACAGCGAGATCAGTTACGTGCTCCGGAACAAGCGGGTGTACATCCTCAAAGAGGAGGTGGGGACGCTGCCCCGCTTCTACTATTTCTTCGAGAAATGAAGGAGTACCTCGTCTTTCTCTATCGGGTGGCCCGGCTCTCCTTTTACGGGAGCGCGCGGTTTTATGCCTGGATGGGGTTTCTGACGGTGCTGGTGTTGTTGGGACTGCATGCCTGGGCCCGGCAGTTTGTCGAGGGCTTGCAGGTCACCGGGCTGACCAACCAGGTGAGCTGGGGGGCCTACATTGCGAATTTCACCTTTCTGGTGGGGGTGGCGGCCGCCGCGGTCATGCTGGTGATCCCCGCCTATGTGTACCGGCAGGAACACATGCACGAGGTCGTGGTCTTCGGCGAGCTCATGGCGATTGCGGTCATCGTCATGTGTCTTTGTTTCGTCATGGTCGACCTCGGACACCCGGAGCGCTTCCATCACATGATCCCGCCGTTCGGCATCTTCAACTTTCCCGGGTCGATCCTTTCCTGGGACGTGATCGTGCTGAACGGCTATTTGCTGCTGAACCTGCACATTGCGGGCTATCTGCTCTACTGCCGCTACCGGGGGCGCAAGCCGGCCCGGCCGTTTTACATTCCCTTCGTGTTCATCTCGATTGCCTGGGCCATCAGCATCCACACCGTGACGGCCTTTTTGTACGTGGGCCTGGCCGGGCGCAGTTACTGGCACCATCCGCTGGTGCCCTCGCGCTTCCTGGCCTCGGCGTTCGTCGCGGGTCCCGCGTTGATGATCCTGACCTTCCAAATCATTCGGCGGGCCACGGAGTATTTCATCGGCGACAAGCCCTTGTACACGCTGCGCATGATCATGACGGTGGCCATGATCATCAACATGTTCCTGCTGGGCTGCGAGTTGTTCACCGAGTTCTATTTTCCCACGCAGCATGCGGCGGCGGCGCAGTATCTGTATTTCGGCCTGCACGGTCACCGGGGGTTGGTGCCGTGGATCTGGACGGCGATTATTCTCGATACCGTCGGACTGCTGCTGCTGATCACTCCGGCCAGCCGTCGCATTGGGTGGCTGAACCTCGCCTGTGTCACGTGTTTTGTGGGCATTTGGATCGAGAAGGGGATGGGGTTGATCGTGCCGGGGTTTGTGCCGACGCCGCTGGGGCAGGTGGTGGAGTATCTGCCGACCTGGAATGAGACGCTGGTGTGTGTGGGCATCTGGGCGTTGGGGGCTTTGCTGTACTCGTGGATGTTGCACGTGGCGGTGCCGATCATGAACGGATCGCTGCGGGCGCGCCCGGCGGACGCCGCGTCGCTTCCGGGAGATGCCGCTTCCGTGGCGGCGGCGTGAGGCAACGGGGAGACGCGAATGCCGGGCAGGAAAACGCAAAGAGGCCGTATCGAAACAGGAGAGACCGGATTATGAGAACGCGTTGTGGTTCATGGTGGGTGACGGTGGCGGCTCTGCTGGCCGGCGCCGGGGCGCAGGCGGGATTCACCTTGAAGGAACTGTCGCCGCAGAGCGCGGCGTGCGTGGCCTGTCACAAGAAGGAGAGCCCCGTGATCTATGAGCAATGGGGCAGTTCGAAGCATTTCCGGGCCAATGTGGGCTGTTACGAATGCCACATGGCCACGGAGAAGGATCCGGACGCCTATGAGCACTACGGCCAGCTCATCGCGACGATCGTGACGCCCAGGGACTGCGCCCGCTGTCACGAGAAGGAGGTCCAGGAATTCAGTGATTCGCACCATGCGAAGGGTGCACGCATCCTGGGTTCACTCGACAACATCCTGGCGGAGGTGGTGGAGGGCAACAACGGCTTTCGGACGCCGGCGTTTCCCCACGGCAACAGTGCGGCGGCCGTGTTGGGTTGCTGGCAGTGCCATGGCAGCGAGGTGAAGCTGTTGCCCAACGGCCGACCCGATCCGGCCACCTGGCCGAACACGGGAATCGGGCGCATCAACCCCGACGGGTCGGAGGGCTCCTGCACCGCATGCCATTCGCGTCACGCATTCAGTGCCGCCCAGGCGCGCACCCCGGACACCTGTGGCAAGTGCCACATGGGGCCCGACCATCCGCAGATCGAGATCTACAACGAGTCCAAGCACGGCATTGCCTACCGGGCGAACGTGGACAAGATGGCCTTGAACAATCCCAAGTGGGTGGTGGGCGAGGACTATTCGGCGGCGCCCACGTGTGCCACGTGTCACATGAGCGCCACGCGCGATCAACCGATCACGCACGACGTGGGGATGCGCATCTCCTGGAACAACCGGCCCGAGATTTCGGTGCGGCCGGAGGTGGCCGATGCCAAGCTGGGATTGCCGGGCAAGGATGTCCCGTGGGAGAAACGGCGGGCCAACATGATGAATGTCTGTCTCAACTGCCACAACGCGAATTACGTGAACGCGTTCTATCAGCAGTACGATGCGCTGATCGAGCTGTACCATCAAAAGTTCGCCAGGCCCGGGCTGGCCTTGTATCAGGCCGCCAAACCCCTGCTTCCCGGGCCGCAGTTCTCGCACAAGATCGACTTCATCTGGTACGAGATCTGGCATCACGAGGGCCGCCGGGCCCGTCACGGGGCCTCCATGATGGGCCCCGACTACACGCACTGGCACGGGACCTACGAGGTGGCGAAGCACTTCTATTCGGAGTACATCCCGGAGCTCCGCGAACTGGCGGAAAAGAACCTGCACTCCCCGGATCCGGAGCGGCGGGCCGCGGCCGAGAAACTCCAGAAGCTGCTGGACGAGGTTCTCAACCACGACAACCACAAATGGTACCTCGGGAAGATGGATCCCGAGGAAAAGGCCCGACGCGAGGCCCAGATTCGGGAGTTCCAGAAACGATACAGCAAGTAAACGCGGGTCCGGCCGCGCCGGCCCAGGCGGGGGATTCTGCCATGCCCGTCTCGGCGTACATCCTGTTGTGTCCCGTGGCCGCTCAACCGGCGTTGCGGGAAGCGCTGGCCCGCTTGCCGGGGGTCGAGGTGGGAGCGGCTCATGAACGGGGCCTGGCCGTGGCGGTGGAGACACCGGACGAGACCGCGGCGGAGGCCATGGGACGTCAACTGGCGGCGCTTCCCGGCGTCCGCGAGGCGGTTCTGGTGTATCACCATTTCGAGGACTTCTGGAGTTCCAGTGCGCGTGAAGAGGTTCATTCAAGCCCATGAAAACGTTTCGTGACGACAAGCAGGGGGCTTCCAGCCGGCGGGAGTTTTTGAAGCAGATGGCGCTGGCGGTGGCCGGCAGCGTCCTGACCGGCGGCCGGATTCCGGTGGCCGCGTCGGCCTCGGCGGGCCCCGAGGGACTGACCTGGCAGAAGGCCCCTTGCCGCTTTTGTGGCACGGGTTGCGGCGTGTTGGTGGGGGTGAAGGACGGCCGGGTGGTGGCGGTGCAGGGCGATGTGGAGAGTCCCGTCAACCGCGGGCTGTTGTGTGCCAAGGGTTATCATGTGGGCCTGGCCCTGTACGGCAGGGACCGCCTGACCACGCCACTCCTCCGGCGCAACGGAAAGCTGGAGCCGACCACATGGGAGGAGGCCATCGACCGCATCGCGCGGGAAATCCTGCGGAGCCCGTCCACGTTTGCCTTTTACGGATCGGGGCAGTGGACGATTTGCGAGGGCTACGCGGTGATGAAGTTCATGAAGGGGGGGCTGAGCAACAATCACGTGGATCCGAACGCGCGGCTGTGCATGGCCAGTGCGGTGGTGGGGATGCTGACGACCTACGGCGTGGACGAGCCCAGCGGGTGTTACGATGATTTCGACCTGGCCGACACGGTCATTCTCTGGGGCAACAACATGGCCGAGATGCATCCGGTGCTCTGGTCCCGGATCGTGGACCGGCGCACCCGGGGCGAGAAGGTGGAGATCATCGACCTTGCCACGCGGCGCACGCGCACGACGGAGGAGGCCGACCACTACATCGAGTTCAAGCCCCAGGGGGATCTGGCCATCGCCAACGGCATCTGCCATCTGCTGATCAAGTCCGGTCGGTACGACCGGGAGTGGGTGACCCGGCACTGTCACTTCCGCAAGGGCGGCGACGCCGAGGGCGAGCCGATGACGTTCGAGGAGTTTGCCGAGTGGCTGGAAACCTACACCCCGGAATACGTGCGAAAGGTGGCCGGGGTGAGGCCGGACCAGTTGCAGTTACTGGCCGATCGATTTGCGGACCCGCAGCGGCGCGTGTTGTCGCTCTGGTGCATGGGGGTGAACCAGCACACCCGGGGCACGTGGATGAACAACCTCATTTACAACGTGCATTTCCTCAGCGGCAAGTTTGGCAAACCGGGCAGCACGGCCTTTTCGCTGACCGGTCAACCCAGCGCCTGCGGAACCTGCCGGGAGGTGGGCACGCTGGGCCATGCGTTGCCCGGAGGCCGGTTGGTGGCCAACGAGGAACACCGGCGCCAGTGCGAAGAACTGTGGAAGCTGCCGCCCGGTCGCCTCAACCCCACGCCCGGCCATCATGCCGTGGCCCTGTTCGAGGCCCTGGCGCGCGGCGAGCTGACCGGAGTGTGGATCCAGGTCACCAATCCCGCGCAGTCTCTGCCGCATCTGGGCAAACTGACGGATCGCCTGCGCGAACGGTTCGTGGTGGTTTCCGACGTGTATCCCACGGCAACGACGGAGCTGGCCACGGTGGTGCTGCCCTCGGCGATGTGGGTGGAGAAGAACGGGATGTACGGCAACAGCGAACGGCGCACGCAGCAGTGGTTCAAAATGGTGGAGCCTCCGGGACAGGCCCGGGACGATGTCTGGCAGGTCATTGCCGTGGCGCGGCGGCTTTATGAGCTGGGGCATCCCGGCATGAAAAATCGTGACGGCGAATTCCTGTTCACGTACCGGGACGAAACGGGCCGACCCCTGGAGATCTGGAACTGGGAGGTCTTCCGCAAGGTCAACGTGGATCGGCTGCTCTACGAGGAGTACCGGCCCTTCACGGAGATGAAGAAGTATTGCCTGGCCCCGTATGACGAGCTGGTGAAGGCCCGCGGATTGCGCTGGCCGGTGGTGCGCGACGCCTCCGGGCAATGGCGCGAGACGGCCCGCCGGTTTGTCGAGGGCGAGGATCCGTTCGTGACGCCGGGACGGGGCGTGGATTTTTACTGGGGCAAGCTCAAGGACGGCAGGGCGCTGATCTGGGCCCGACCCTACGAGCCGCCGCCCGAGGTGCCCGACGATCAGTATCCGTTCTGGCTGTGCACGGGCCGGGTGCTGGAACACTGGCACACCGGGACCATGACGCGACGTGTCCCGCAGCTGCATCGTGCCATGCCGGCGGCCTATGTGGAACTCAACGCGGAGGATGCGGCGCGGCTGGGAATCCGCAATGGCGACCGGGTCCGGATCCGTTCCCGTCGCGGGGAAATTGTGTTGCCAGCGCGGATCCACGGGCGGGGTTCCCCGGCGCGCGGTTCGGTGTTTGTGCCGTTTTTTGCGGAGGAATCGCTGATCAACCGTTTGACCCTGGAAGCCCACTGTCCGCTGTCCAAAGAGCCCGATTACAAGAAATGCGCGGTTGCGATCGAAAAGGTCTAGGCGCCGTGCCTCCGGCAGCGGTGGGGCGGAGGGCCGGTTCCGCGGGCGGGCCGGGCTTCGCCGGCTTGAGCCGGGCCGGGAGGCCACGGCGGCGGACCGTGAGAAACAATTGGACCATGCAACTTGCTGTGCGCATGTGGGCATTGGGTGGGTGTCTGGCGATGGTGATCGCCGCATGGGGAGTTCGCGCGGCGGACCCCGGGGCCGGGAGCTCGACGGCTGAAGGCTCGGTCGGGGGACCGGCCGCGGCTCTGGTGCAGCGCCCGGTGGGCAAGCCGGGGCCCGATTCGAGCGCGGATACCAACCGCTCTTCCACGCGTGCCTTTTGGGGAGCGCCGCCCCTGATGCCCCATGCCTTTGCCGGGGACCGCGACGGCCGTTACTGCCTGGAATGTCACGCCCGCGAGGACCGGATTGAGAAACGCCAACGGGCCATCGCGCCAGTTCCCCATGCGGAATTCACCCAGTGCCAGCAGTGTCACGTGAGCGGCGTCCAGCGCGACCTCCCCCCGTTCCGGGAGAATGTTTTCACCGGAAGGACGCCGCCGGGCAAGGGCAGCCGGGCGCATCCCTGGGCTCCGCCCACCGTTCCGCATGGACTGTTCATGCGGGAGAACTGTCTCAGTTGTCATGGCCCGGCAGGGCATCAGAGGATTGCCACCTCGCATCCGTGGCGGTCCCAGTGCCTGCAGTGTCACGTGGCCGAGGCGGACCGGGAGCCGGGGTTGCCGGTGATGGTTTGGCGCAGGGATTCCTTCCCGTGAACGAGGACCGGAGAAAGGAGTTCGAGACTTCTGCCGGGTCTGCAGTACCGGAGCCGGCGGATGCGGCGGCACTGCGGCGGTTGTCGGCGGAGCAACTGGAGGCGCTGGGACAGACCAGCCTTCGGGAACATTTGCGGGCTCAGGCGGTGGTGGCGCATGCCAGGTACGCACCGTTGACCGCCGAAAAGCTGCCGACGTTCCTGCGGGATCCGGACTGTGTCCGGTATCCGGTGCGGTTGGTTTTCGAGTTCGGCGAGATGGCGGCGCACCAGTTTGCCGAACCGGGCATGGATTTTCGGGATCCGACGGGGCAGGGCCGGGTGCTGTACTTGCGTCCCTGCCTTCGGGAACGCCCCGAGTGGGTGGTGCTGGCGGTGGCGTACATGATCCCGGTGATCAATTACGGACCGGTGATCACGGACGAGCACTGCCTGCTGTATGGGGCCACGTTGCTGGGCCTGATGGAAGAGGAGTTCTATCGTCGGGTCTGTGAAATGGCGGATGGGTGCGGTGTGGAAGCCCGGTGGCCGGAGCAACCCGGCTGCGGTGCCGGCGGGACGTTCCGGGGCTCCATGCGCTGAAGCCCCGGGCGCGATGTTGCTCCGGAGGGCAGACCGCGCACCCGGGCCCGCGGAGCGGATGGTGCCCAGGGGGTTCGGGCGATCCGTGTCCCGGACCGGCGCTCTGCATCCCTTCCCCGAGCGCCTGCCTTCCAGAGTTCGTGTCACCGGTGATGGACGGGGGACCGGAGGCACGGGTTTCGGCAGATGGCGTGTTGAGACCGCCCGGCGGGATTGAACACTCACGGGGACGGAAGGGCGTCCGCCGCCGGCCGGTCTTCGGCCAGGGCGCCACCGGGCCGAGCTTAGGGTTGCGGCGCGCGTCTGCGAGGCGTGGCTTGCCTTGGATGGTTCGGGATCTACACTCCGCGCCTCGCATGTTGGACCTGAGCGTGTTGAATCCGCAGCAGCGGGAGGCGGTGGAGACGTTGGACGGACCGGTGCTGGTACTGGCCGGGGCCGGCACGGGCAAAACGCGCGTGATCACCTACCGGATTGCCCATTTGATCGCGCGCGGCGTGCCGCCGGACCGGATCCTGGCGGTTACCTTCACCAACAAGGCCGCCCGGGAAATGCTGGAACGGGTGAACGAGTTGTTGAAGGCACGGCGGGCGGGGCGGGGCGGTCGGGAGACGGCCCGCGATGCGCGGCCGTTGCTCTGCACGTTTCACAGTTTTGGGGTGCGGCTGTTGCGGCGGTACATCGAGCGACTGGGGTACAAGCGCAACTTCGTCATTTATTCGGAATCCGATCAGTTGGCACTGGTCCGGAGGATCCTGGGCCGGTTTTCCGGGACCGGGCCGGCGGTCGATCCCGCGGCGGTCCTGGCCTGGTTGAGCCGGTGGCGAAATGGCGACCGGAGCGTGCCGGATCGACTGGGCGAGGAAACGCGGCCGCTGGCGGAGCGGGTTCGGGCGGCCTACGAGGCCGGGCTGCGGGCGTGCAATGCGGTGGACTTCGACGATCTGCTGTTGTTGCCGCTGCGTTTGTTTCGCGAGCAGCTGGACGTGCTGGCGGAGTGTCAGGAGCAGTATCGGTACGTGTTGGTGGACGAGTACCAGGACACCAATGCCGTGCAGTTCGAACTCCTGCGACTGCTGGCCGGGCGCCATCGGAATTTGTGCGTGGTCGGGGATGACGATCAGAGCATTTATGGGTGGCGCGGCGCGGAGCTGTCGAATCTGCTGGATCTGGAGCAGCATTTCCCCGGGCTGCGAGTGATCCGGCTGGAGCAGAACTATCGTTCGACGAACACGATTCTGCGTGCGGCGAATGCGTTGATTCGCAACAACGCGCGACGGCGGCCGAAGCAGTTGTGGTCGCGCAAGGGGGAGGGGTCGAAGATCAAGGTGCGGGTGTTTGCGAACGAGGAGGAGGAGGCGGCCGGCGTGGTGGAGGAGATCGAGGCGCGGCGGTTGGGGCGGCGGATACCATGGTCGGCACATGCGATTCTGTTCCGGACGAACACGCAGGCGCGGCCGCTGGAGACGGCGCTGCGGCGGGCGGGAGTGCGGTATCGGGTGGTGGGGGGGCAGAGCTTTTTCGATCGACGGGAGATCAAGGACGTGGTGGCGTGGATGAAGACGCTGGTGAATCCGGAGGACGACATCAGCCTGTTGCGCATTGCCAATGTGCCGCCGCGGGGGCTGGGGGAGGAGACGATGGAGCGGTTGTTGGCGCGGAGCGTGGAGCGGCATTGTTCGGTGTACGCGGTGTTGCAGGAGGCGGTGTCGGACGAGGCCCTGCCGGGTCGGACCCGGCAGGCGGTGCAGGGGTTGGTGGGCTTGATCGAGGGGGCACGGGCAGAATTGGCGGGGCTGGACGGGGCGGAGTTGCCGGAGTGGCTGCAGGGGTTTTTGGATCGGCTGGGCTATTTTGCGCTGGTGCGGCGCACGGAGAAGGATGCGGAGGCAGGGGAGAACCGGGTACGGAATGTGAAAGAGTTTCTGGCGGCGCTGGGAGAGCCGGAGAATTCGGGCAACGGGGCGCCGGAGACTTCGGTCGAGCGGCTGCAGCGGTTTCTGGAGGAGGTGAGTCTGGATGCGGAGCGGCAGGAGGAGGACGAGGCGGCTTCCGCGGGGGATGCGGTGACCTTGATTACGATGCACAGCTGCAAAGGGCTGGAGTTCCCGCACGTGTTCATCGTGGGTTTGGAGGAGGGGTTGTTGCCGCACAGTCGCTCGGTGGCGGAAGGCTCGATCGAAGAGGAGCGACGTTTGTTTTACGTGGCAGTGACGCGCGCCATGGAGACGCTGCATTTGAGCCATTGCAGCGCGCGGCGGAAGTACGGGGAGTGGACGCCGTGTCATCCGAGCCGCTTTTTGCGGGAGTTGCCGACGGAGCTGCTTGAGACGGAGTCGGGGCGGTCCAAGCCGGTGGATGCGGCGGCGGCGCGGGACTGGTTTGCCCGGATGCGCGAGGCGGTGGGCTGAAGGGGAATGCCCGGGGACGCGTCCCGGCGGGAGGCGTGGGGCGGGGTGCCTTCAAGGGGCGGCGTGGGGATCTTCGCCGCGCAGGTGGGCCAGGGCCTCGAGGATGGCGGGCCGGAGGATGTTCAGGCATTCGCGGACGGCGGTGGGTTTGCCGGGCAGATTGATGATGAGGCAACGGCCGCGTGTCCCGGCGGTGGCGCGCGAGAGGATGGCGGTGGGGACGCGGGCAAAGCTGTGGAGGCGCATGGCTTCGCCGAAGCCGGGCAGTTCGCGTTCCAGCACGGCGCGGGTGGCTTCGGGCGTGACATCGCGCGGGGTGATGCCGGTGCCGCCGGTGGTGATGATGAGATCGCAACCTTCCTGGTCGGCCCATTGTCTCAGGCAGGCGGCGATTTGGTCGGGCTCGTCGGGAACCACGGCCGCCAGGAACGTGCAGGGCATGCCGAGGGTTTCGCGGAGGATGCGTTCGATTTCGGGGCCGCTGCGATCTTCATAGATGCCGGCGCTGGCGCGGTCGCTGGCAGTGAGGCGGCCGATGCGGATCGGGCGGGGCTGCGCCGGCTGCGGGGGAACCTGGGCGTGGGGACGACTCATGACTTGGTTTTTTCCAAAAGTCGGATCTGGTCGATGCGCATGGTTTTGTCCACCGCTTTGCACATGTCGTAGAGGGTGAGAGCCGCGACGCTGACCCCGGTGAGGGCTTCCATTTCGACGCCGGTGGGTGCGGTGGTTTCGGCGGTGCAGGTGACTTCAATGCGGTCGCGCCGGACGCGGAATTCGACGGCGACGTGGGTGAGGGCGAGCGGGTGACAGAGCGGGATGAGCTCGGCGGTGCGTTTGGCGGCCTGGATGCCGGCGATTTGGGCGACGGTGAGAACATCGCCCTTGGGCAGGGCGTGTTTCCGGAGGGCGCGGATGGTGGCCGGTTGGCAGAGCAACACGCCGGTGGCGACGGCGCGTCGGTGTTGTGCCGGTTTCTGGCCGACGTTGACCATGTGGGCCGCGCCGGTGGCGTCCAGGTGGGTAAGGGCCGGTTTGGGTGGGGTTCGTTTCATACTGGGGCGTCCGGGAGAAAGGCCACGCGACTGCCGGCCTGTGGCGGCACGGTTTCTGCCGGCACGCGCAGCAGGGCATTGGCGGTGGCCAGGGCCGTCAGGTCGCCGGAGCTTTGCCAGCGCAACGGGACGATTCGGGCCCGACCGTCGGGGTCCAGTTCCCAGCGGGCCGGCCAGAAGACCTCATGGGCGCTGGTCGACTCGGGCAGGGAATCGGCAAGGGTGGCGGTTTGCCAGGGTTCGGGCACGGGCCGGGCGCCGTCCCAGGCGAGCAATGCGGTCCGGACGTAAAGGTGAAGGCAGACGAAGTGGGCCAGGGGATTGCCGGGCAGGCCGAAGGCGAGGGCCGGGCCGCGGCGGGCAACGATCAGGGGTCGGCCCGGTCGGGTGCGGATCTTGTGCAGGAGGATTTCGTAGCCGCATTGTTCGAGGAGGCGGCGGGTGAAGTCGTGCGGGCCGACGCTGGCGCCGCCCGAGATCAGGAGCAGGTCCACGGGTTCGGATTGGCGGCGGATGGGTTCGAGGGCGGCCAGCGCGACGTGCTCGTCTTCGGGCAGGCGCAGTTGGAGGGGCTCGATGTTCCAGCGCGCAAGAAAGGCGCGTACGAGCGTGGAATTGGAGTCGCGGATCTGGCCGGGGTTCGGTGATCGGGCAGGCTCGACGAGTTCGTTGCCGGTGACCAGGTGCCAGACCCTGGGGCGACGCGTGACCGTGGGTTGGAGGTGGCCGACGCTGGCCAGGAGGGCAAGTGTGCCAGGGCCGACGAGGGTTCCTGCGGGCGCGAGCAACCTCCCAGCCGGCGCGTCCTCGCCACGGCGACGGATGAATCTTTCCGCGGGACGGGATCGCAGGAGGATGGTGTCGCCGTGTTCCTCGACGAACTCGCGGGGAACCACCTGCAGGTCGGCAGCGGGGAGGGCGGCGCCGGTGGCGATGGCCACGGCCTGGCCCGGTTGGAGCTGGCGGGGGCGCCAGTCGCCGGCGCGCAGCCGATCCACGATTTGGAACCGTGGCCCGGGGTCGTCCCAACGGATGGCGAAGCCGTCCATGGCCGAGCGGTCGAAGGGCGGGAGATCTTCCGGAGCCAACACGGCCTGACGCAATCGCCGACCGAGCGCGGCTGGCAGCGGCACTGTTTCGGCGGGCAGGGGTGGGCAAAGCTCGACGAGCAGCCGTCGGACGGCATCTGCGGTCCAGTCCTGGGTGGTGCTGGAGGTCATGATCGCATCGTTGGACTTGCCCCGGGGCGCCGCAGCGGGCGTCGGGGTTGCGACGGTACGGAGAGCGGGCAGCCGAGGCAAGCGCGTGCGTCGTGGGAGGGAGCAGGCACGGGCTTTTGGTGGATCGGGCGCGTTTTCCGAACGGAGAAGCGCCGTCGGTGCGCGCGCGGAGTGGGCGCGGCCATGTATGGTCCGTGAGCAGCGGCCTTCAGACGTCGTATTTTTTGAAGAATCGCCTTCGGGACTCCGATTCGTCCTCCGAGGCCCGGGCCGGTCCGGTGGTGGATGTGGAATCGGCGGGGGTCGCAGAAGGGGCGGGCTGTCCGGGGGCGGGGGCGTCGGCCGGACCTTCGGGGGCTCGGGATTCCGTCTGGGCGCCGGCTTGTTCCACCGCATCCACGAAGGAGAGCCGCAGCTGCATGAGGGTGTCGCGGAGCAGTCGGGACTCTTCGGGCAAGAGGTTCCCGCGGGTTTTGACTTCGAGCATCTCGAGCTGGTCGATGAACATCTGGGCGGCGTCGAAGTCGCGGTGGGTTTGGCCGGTCTGGGGGTTGGGGACGCGTCCCATCATGACCATGGCCAAATCGGCCAGCTGGAGGACCAGGCGAGCGAACAGGGCGGAGTGCCGTTCGGAACCGGGCGACGACTCCCGTGGCCCCTCATCGGCATTTCCATTGTCGCGGCCAACATATCCACCGAGCAAATGGTGGGCATGGCCGGTCAGGCGGCGGGTGCGGTCGGCCTGGCCGTCAGCGCCTGGCAACTGGTGGGGTCCGTGGGGATCGTGATCATCGCCTGGACCCTCTGGCCCCGATTCTTGCGAGCGGGGATTTACACCATGCCGGAGTTCCTCGAGTACCGGTACAACGCCGCCGCACGGGTGCTGATGGCCACGCTGACCGTGCTGATCTACGCGTTGGTGATGTTGCCCGCCGTGCTGTATTCCGGGGGCGTCACCCTGCGCACGTTGACCGGACTGGATCTGCGAACCGCGGTTTGGACCATCGGCACGATCGGCGCCCTTTACACCACCCTGGGCGGCCTCCGCGCCATCGCCTGGGCCGATCTTGTGCAGGGTCTGGCTTTGCTCGTCGGCGGGCTGCTCGTGTTCGGTCTGGGCCTGCACGCCGTGGGGGGCTGGACCGCCTTTCGGGCCTTTCACGCCGAGCACCTGCACATGGTCCTTCCCGACAGCCACCCGGAACTCCCGTGGACAGGCATCGTCTCCGGCATGTGGATCGTGATCCTCTACTACTGCGGCCTCAACCAGTTCATCGTTCAGCGCAACCTGGCGGCACGCTCGGTCGCCGATGGCCAGCTGGGCATGATCCTGGCCGGCGGACTCTGGCTGTTGGTGCCGTTCGCCATCGTCATGCCCGGCCTGATTGCGCGCCAATTGTACGGGACGGAGTTGGGCGACCAACCCGACCGCGCCTTCCCCCTGCTCATTCGCGACCTCGTTCCTCCCGGCCTGCGCGGATTCATCTGCGCCGCCGTCGCCGGCGCCGTCATCAGCACGCTGGCCTCCCTGCTCAATTCCGTTGCCACCATCGCCACCATGGACATTTACCGGCGCTGGCTGCATCCCGGAGCCTCCCAGCCCACGTTGGTCTGGTGCGGCCGCCTGCTCACCGTCCTGAGCATGACTGTGGCCTGTGCCATCGCCCCGGTGCTGGAGGAGCCCCGCTTCGGCGGGGTGTTCCGTTTCATCCAGCAGTTTCAGGGCTATATCTGGCCCGGCGTGGTGGCAGCCTTTCTGTTCGGGTTGCTGGTGGAACGCGCGCCCGCCAGCGCCGGTGTGACGGCCCTCGTGGCCGGACCACTGTTGTACGGGCTATTCCAACACTTTGCCCCGTCCCTCCATTTCCTGATTCAGGTGGCCCTGGCCTTCAGCCTTGTCCTGGCCCTGATGAGTCTGTTGACTCTGTGGCGCCCACTGGCCCAGCCCCGCCGGTTGCCGGAACGACCCGACCTCGACCTCCGGCAGTCCCCGGCGGTCACCTGGGCGGGCTGGATGGTCATTGCCGGGGTTGCTTGGTTCTTTTTGGCCTTTTGGTAAACATGGATCGCCCATGACAAAGCCCCTGCTGTTTGCCCTGGCCCTGGGCCTGGTTCCGCTGGCCGGATCGGCGCAGGTGCACCACCTGAGCCTGGCGGGACGATGGCGCTTCGCTCTCGATCCGGAGGATGTCGGGGAACAACAAGCCTGGTACACGCGTGTCTTGCCCGACCGCGTCCGCCTGCCGGGAAATCTCCCGGCCCAGGGCATCGGCGACCCCATCTCCACCAACACTCCCTGGACCGGCAGTATCTTCGATCGCTCCTGGTTCCACGCACCCGAGTACGCGCGCTACCGCGAACCGGGCCGGGTCAAGGTGCCGTTCTGGTTACAGCCCGACCGCTACTACGCCGGGCCCGCCTGGTATCAGTACGACCTGCACATCCCGCAGCGCTGGTGCGGCCGTCATGTGCGCCTCGTCCTGGAGCGGCCCCATTGGGAAACCCGGGTCTGGATCAATGAACGGGCCGTGGGGACCAACCGATCCCTCAGCACGCCGCACGTGTACGACCTCGGACCGCTGCCGCCCGGACGCCACAGGGTCACCCTCCGCGTGGACAATCGCCGAATCGTGGATATTGGCGAGAACTCGCATGCCATCAGCGACCACACGCAAGGCAACTGGAATGGAATCGTTGGACGCGTCGAGCTCCAGGCCCTGCCCCCGGTTTGGGTGGAAGGGTTGCAGGTGTATCCCCAGGTGCCGTCCAGATCGGTGCGCGTCCGGGTCACGCTCACCAACGCCACCGCGACCTCGTTCGAAGGCACGCTGAGCCTGGAGGTTCGGCGATCCGACCGGCGTTCCGTGCCCGCCCGGACCCATCCCGTGCAATTCCGTGGAGCGCAGTGGGAGGCCGAGTTCGAAGTCCCCCTCGGGGACGATGCTCCTCTCTGGGACGAGTTCCATCCCGCGCTGCACACCCTTCAGCTCCAGCTCCGCGGCCGCCTCGGGGACCAGCCCCTGCACCACTCCCGCGCGGTGCGTTTCGGACTCCGCGAAATCCACACCGACGGCAACCGGCTTCTCATGAACGGGCGCCCGTTGTTCATTCGCGGCACGCTCGAGTGCGCCATCTTTCCCCGGACCGGCGATCCGCCCACTGACGAAGCAGAATGGCGCCGCATCATCCGGGTGGCCAAGGCGCACGGCCTCAACCTGTTTCGATTCCATTCGTGGTGTCCCCCCGAAGCCGCCTTCACCGCCGCGGACGAGCTGGGGTTTTACCTGCAGGTGGAAACCTGCTGGCCCAACCAATCGACGACTCTGGGCGACGGCAAGCCCGTGGACGCATGGGTGTACGAGGAAACGGATCGCATCCTGCAAGCCTACGGCAATCACCCGTCCTTTCTCTTCATGGCCCACGGCAACGAGCCCGGCGGTCGCAACGCCAACGCGTTCCTCCGCAAATACGTGGCCCACTACAAAGCCCGCGACCCCCGCCGACTCTGGACGAGCGGTTCCGGCTGGCCGCAACTGCCCGAAAACCAGTTTCATGTCAGCCCCGACCCGCGCATCCAGGCCTGGGGCGCGGGCCTCAACTCGCGCATCAACGCCCGGCCGCCGGAGACCACCACCGATTACCGGGACTACATCGCCCGCCGCTCCGTGCCGGTCATCAGTCACGAAATCGGGCAATGGTGCGTCTATCCCAACCTGGCCGAGCGCAGCAAATACACCGGCTATCTGAAGGCCAAAAACTTCGACATTTTCGAGGACCGTCTGCGCGAACAGGGCCTGCTCCCCCTGGCCCCTGCATTTCTCCACGCCAGCGGTCGCCTCCAGGCCCTTTGCTACAAGGAAGACATCGAAGCCGCCCTGCGCACCCCGAACATGGGCGGATTCCACCTGCTGGATCTTCACGATTTCCCCGGCCAGGGAACCGCGTTGGTGGGTGTCCTCGACCCCTTCTGGGAACCGAAAGGCTACCTCACGGCCGCCGAGTTTCGCCGCTTCTGCAACGCCACGGTGCCGTTGGCCCGGCTGGCCCGACGCGTCTTCACCACGGAAGATTCCCTGGAGGCGCATCTGGAGGCCGCCCACTTTGGCCCATCCCCCCTCTCGCAGGTGGAGGTGCGTGCCCGCCTCCTCACCGATCAGGGCCGGACCCTGCGCTCCGAAACGTTCCACCTCGCGCACCTGCCCCTGGGCAACGGCCTGCCCCTGGGACGGATCGAATGGACCCTCCATGATCTGCCCGCACCCGCACGGTACCGACTTGTCCTCAGCCTGGCCGGTCGAACCGAGCGGCCCGACGCGCGGAATCGACCCGCCGGCTTCGAAAACGACTGGGACGTGTGGATCTACCCTGCGAAGCCGCCCCCCGACCCGGACGGTGTCCTGGTGACCAACCGCTTCGACGCCACGGTCCGGGCCCACTTGGCTGCCGGGGGGCGTGTCCTGTTGACGGTACCCGGTCGCCTGGTTCGGAACTATGACGAGGCTCCTGTCAAACTCGGGTTTTCCAGCATTTTCTGGAACACGGCGTGGACGGGCCGCCAGGCGCCAACCACGCTGGGCATCCTCTGCAACCCACGCCACCCGGCCCTGGCCGCCTTTCCCACCGACAGCCACAGCAACTGGCAATGGTGGTACCTCGTGCACCGCGCCGGTGCACTCCGCCTGGATTTGTTGCCGCCGCAGACCGATCCCATCGTTCGCGTCATCGACGACTGGTTCACCGCACGGCCCCTTGCGCTGATCGTGGAGGGTCGTGTCGGTCCGGGTCGCCTCGTCATTTGCGGGTTCGACTTGACCGGTGCTCTGCCCGATCCCGTCTCCCGGCAGATGCGCGCCAGCTTGACCGCCTATCTGGCGTCCTCTCGGTGTCGCCCCCGCACGGAGTTCACGCCGGCGCAGATCGAGTCGCTGTTCCGACAGCCGCGGGACGAGGTCCTCTCCGCGGCAAGGATCTTCGCCTCCAGCGAACAGCCGGGTTACGAAGCCGCTCGCGCCATCGACGGGGATCCTGACACCTTGTGGCACACGCCCTGGGGTGAGCATGCGCCTGCATTTCCCCACGAATTACGGTTGGAATGGCCCACGCCACAACGCATTGCGGGAGTCACAGTGCTGCCGCGCCGGGACGGAAACCGCAACGGATGGATCCGCCGCTGGGAAATCTGCGTGCGTGAGCCGGGCCGGCATCAATGGAGTCCACCCCTCGTCTCCGGCCAATGGTCTGCCGATGCCGAGCCCAAAACAGTGCGCTTTCCCCGGCCTCTCGAAGTGGAAGCCCTGTTGCTCCGCGCCCTGGACGGACACGCTGACGGTCCCTGGGCGTCGCTGGCCGAGCTCACGGTCCTCGGCCCCTGACATCATTCCCCACGAAAGCCGGCGCCCGCCAGGGCACGCGAAACGGACTCCGGAGCTCGGGGCTCGGGACGGCGTCGTGGGACCTTTCAAGACGGCTTCTGGCCGGGTGCGGCAGCGGGCAATCCCGGCGACTCTCGCAAGATCGGCTCCAACGCCGCGGCCCACTTCGCGTAGCCCGCCGCGTTGGGGTGTAACAGGTCGGGAAACTCCTCCGGCCGGGCATTCCCCTCGGCATCTGCAAAGGGTGTCCAGGTGTCGCACCGACGACACTGTGGAAACTCCCGCACCAACTCATCCACTCGTGCGTTCAACCGTTGGATCTTGTCCGCCGGCCGTTGTCGGCTCGCGTGGCTCGGCATGACCTTGCACACGATCACCGGCATTTTCGGATTGGCCTTGCGACACGCCTCCAGAATCGCGCGCAGATTCGCCACCACGTCCTCCGGATCCGCGCCCAGACCGATGTCGTTGGTGCCGATCAACAACACAATCGCCGCGGGATCCAGATCCAGCACGTCCTCCTGCAGCCGATACAACACCCCGCGCGTGGTGTCCCCGCTGATCCCGCGATTCGCGCATTTCCACTGCGCAAATCGCCGGGCCAGGTCATTCCACCCTTGCGTGATCGAGTCGCCCAAAAACACAATCGCCCCCCGATCCGCCTCCCGGCGCGCCCGAAACTCGGCACGTCGCTGCGACCACACCTTGTCGAACCAGTCCCCACGCTGCACCGGGCCCCGACCCGGCAGCATTTCCGCAGTCGGTGCACGGTCCACGCCCGGCCGCAGCTCTGCCGGTGCCTGCGCCAGCGAGGCTGCCCCCGCCACAACCATCCATCCCGCCACGATCAGCAGCCGCCATGAACGGCCCCCGGTTTGTTTGCCCATCACGGTCGAGTTCATCGCATCTCCCTCTCGCACATCAGCCGGAATCGATCTTCCCAAACGGATCCGCCGTTGCCCGGCGCCGCGGAATTCATCCGCGAGGGGAATCCCGCCACGGTCCCGCGCTCGCATCGGGGTGGCCCGCCGGGGGTTCCTCGCGGAACTGAATGTCCACGATCAAATCCTCCGCGATCTGCTCGATGCTTTGTCGCAACGCATCCAACGGACATCGCGGCGGCAACGCCACCAGAAACGTGGCCTGGAAAATGGGTTCGCCGGACATGGCCGCGCTGCGGCATTCGCTTTTGAGTTCCTCCACGTTCACACCGGCTTCCGCCAGGGCATGCGCGATCTGCCGCACAATCCCCGGTCGATCCTGCCCCACCACCTCCAAATGTCCCGCTCGCCAGCCCGAAGGCCGCTCCAGGGACTCGTCCGCGTGCACCACCACGGTCAACCCCTGCTCCGCCAGATCGGCCAGCGCCCGTTCCAGGGCCGCCCGCTGCTCCACCGGCACGCTCACCCGCAGGATCCCGGCAAACTGCCCGCCCAGACGCGCCATCCGGCTTTCCAACCAGTTGCCCCCGTGCCGTGCAATCGCCTCGGCCACCGAGTCCACCAGCCCGGGGCGGTCCCGGCCCAACACCGTCATCACCAGCAGGGCCTGCATGGGTCCACTGGTAGGAGATGCTCCCGCATCTGGCAAGGCCGCAATCCCGCTGCCCATGATCCGCCGAACCCTCGGGTCAAGAGGCCGTGGGCCGCAGCAGAGGCCGCCCTTGCCGCTCCGACATGGCCGCAACCCGTTCGCATTCTGCAGCGCTCACAGCAGCATCCCCGCCACGCAGGCGGTCGAGTAAGTGGCCAGCACCCCGCCCAGCATCGCTCGCACCCCCAGCCGCGCCATCTCCGGCCGCCGTTCCGGTGCCAGGGAACCGATGCCGCCCACCTGGATGGCAATACTGGTGAAGTTGGCGAAGCCACAAAGCGCATAAGTCGCCAGGGTAAACCCGCGGTCGGTCAGTACCGTATCCGGGTGCGTCAGCGTGGCGTAGCCGATGAATTCATTCAGCACGATTCGCTCCCCCAGAATCCGTCCCACCATCACGCAATCCTGCGCGGGCACGCCCAGCAACCAGGCAAACGGCGCGTGCTACCAACCCAACAACCCCTGCAGGGTCACCGGCTGCTCCACCCCCAAGCGCGTTTGCGGCCAGGCCAGCAGTGCGTTCACCAGCGCCACCACCGCCACGAACGCAATCAACATCGCCAGCACGTTCAACGACAGCCGCAAGCCCTCTGCCGCTCCCTGGCACAGCGCATCCAGGCTGTTCACCGTGGTTCGGGGTGGGTCCTGCAGATGGCCCGCCGCCGTTTCGCTCACTTCCGTCTCCGGCACCAGAATCTTCGAAATCAGCAACGCCGCCGGCGCGTTGAGCACCGAGGCAGTGAGCAAATGGCCTGCCATCTCCGGGTGTCCCGCCTCCGCTCCCATGCGCGCATACACCGCCGCCACCCCGCCCGCGATCGTCGCCATGCCACCGGTCATCAAGCAAAGCAGCTCGCTCCGCGTCATCCGCGGGATGTACGGTCGCACCAACAAGGGGGCCTCGGTCTGACCCATGAACACGTTGGCCGCGGCCGACAGCGTTTCGGCCCCGCTGGTGCCCATCAGCCGCCGCATCCCCCACGCCATCGCCCGCACCACCCGCTGCAGCACGCCCCAGTGATACAACAGCGACGACAGACTCGAGACCAGAATGATCGTGCCCGACACGAGAATCGCAAACACCAGTCCCCGCCCGGCGAACACCTGGTTCATCGCCGCCGAATCCGCCAGGGGCCCGAAGACAAACCGACAGCCCTCCTCCGCAAAAACCGTCAACGCCCGAATAGCCTCCCCGGTCGCCCGAAACACCGCCTGTCCCCAGGCCGTCCGCAACAACAGCAATGCCAGGCCAAACTGCAGCGCCAGACCCCACAACACCGTCCGCCAGGGAAAGCGCCGACGCGCACTGGACAGTACCCACGCCAGCCCCAGCCAACACCCCAGACCCAGCAGGCTCACCAGCCTCAACCCCCAGGCGCTTTCGTCCATGGTCGATTCCCCGTCCCTCGCAACTCGCTTCGCCCGATCCGTCCGGAGGCCCCGCGGTCAGGCCGCCGGCCACCCGGCAGGTCTCCCGGTTCAGGGCTCCGCTCGCCCGCCCCGGCGCTCCACTTCCGCCCACAAATACCGAAACGAGCGCGCAAACATCGCTGGTTCCGTCCGCACCCACCGCGAAATCACCCCCGGATCGAACCAGGCCCCGTCCTCGATCTCTTCCGAGGACCACTGAAACGGCCCGCCATGTTCCAAACGGTACACCCAGACGAATTCCTGATCCGTCTCCGGACAGGCCTCGAGTTTGAACCATCGCTGCGGCGGCGCCGCCAACTCCACCCCCAACTCCTCCCGCAATTCCCGCACCGCCGCCGCGTCGTACGCTTCGCCCGCATCCACATGCCCCGAGGCCGAGGAATCCCACAAGCCCGGCTCCCGGTCCTTCCAACGCGACCGCTTTTGCAGGAACAACTGACCCCGTCCGTTGAACACCAGCACATGCACCGCCCGGTGTCGCAACCCCCGCGCGTGCACCTCCGCCCGGGGCGCCCGGCCCACCACCTCATCCCGCTCGTTCACCACGTCGAACCATTCCATGCTCATGCACTCAGCTCCCGCGCCAGGGCAACGTATTGCTCCAGCGTCACCGCTTCCCCGCGCACCTCCCGCGACAACCCCACCGCGTCGAACGCCCGTACCAGCAAAGACTCCGGCCACTCCGAACGCAACAATTTGAACATCTGCTTGCGCCGTTGCGAAAACGCACGTCGCACCAGACGCAAAAACACCCCGTGCAACGCTTCCGGCACCCGTTCGGGTTCGCACCGCTCCAAGACCACGCACGCAGAGTCCACGCGCGGCACCGGGAAAAAACATGCGGCCGGGATCCGGAACCGCTGCCGTGGCTCATACGAACGCTGCACCAACAGGCTCAACAGCCCGTAGGCCGACTCCCCTCCGCGCGCCATCAGCCGATCCGCCACCTCCGCCTGCACGGTCACCACCAGCCGGCGCGGCCGCTGCGGCAACCCCGCCATTTCCACCAGCAGCGGCGACGCCACCGAGTACGGCAGATTCGAGACCACCACCCACGGCCGCCAGTCCCGCTGTTCCCGCCGCAAAAACGCCAGCGCATCGTCCACCACCAATTCCAGCTCCTCCCGCGGCCCCAGCCGCTGCCGCAACAACTCCGCCAGACGCGCGTCCTTCTCGATCGCCAGCACCCGACACCCCTGCGCCAGCAAACGCTCCGTCAACGGCCCCAACCCCGGCCCGATCTCCAGCACGGGCGTGTCCGGCCGGAGTTCCGCCATCGACACCATCCGGTCCAGCACCCGCCCGTCATGCATGAAGTGCTGCCCCAGCCGACGCGTCAAACGCACGCCGTGCCCCTCCAACAACGCGCGCATCTCCGAACGCTTCATCGCCTCCCCCGCGTCCCCGCCGTTACCTGCCGCACCGCCTCGCGCAGCGATTCCTCCAGCGCCGTCACCGCCCGCTCCAACCATCGCTGCGGCACCGTCAGCGGCGGCGTCCACGCCAACACCTCGCCCGCCGCGCCCTCCGGCAACATCAGGAATCCCCGTTCCAGCATGCGCTTCAACGTCTCCACCACCACGGCCGTCGCGGGCCGGCCGTCCCGCCAGCGAAGTTCCATCCCCACCATCAGCCCCAATCCCCGCACCTCCCGTTCCAGGCCGGGCAGCCCCGGCAGCGCGCGCAACCGCTCCATCAACCACTCCCCCACACGGGCTGCGCGCGCCGCCAGCTTCAGCCGATGCAACTCCTCCAGGTGCGCCAGCGCCATCGCGCATCCCACCGGATGACCTTGGAAGGTACTCGTGTGCAGGGCCTCCCCTTCCGACGCCGGCCACGCCGCATCCATCACCTCCGCCCGCCCTACACACGCCGACAACGGAAAACCGCCCGTCAGGGCCTTGCCCAAACAAATCAAGTCCGGCACCACGCGGGAATGCTCACACGCAAACCACGCACCCGTCCGCCCAAACCCGGTGAAAACCTCGTCCACCACCAACAACGCTCCCCGCGCCTCACACCACTGCCGCAACATCGGCAAAAACTCCGGAGGCGGCACCCGAATGCCTCCCCGACCCTGCACCGGTTCCACCAACACCGCCCCCACCGGACGGCGCCGATGGGCCCGATCCAGTTGGACCCACACCTCGTCCAAATCCGCCGCTCGCCGAGGGTACGTCACGAACGACCCGAACCTCCGCAACTGCGCCTCGAACGGGCGCCAAAAATACTCCCGGTGCGTCACGTTCAACGCCCCATATCCCAGCCCGTGATAACTGCCCTCGAACGCCACCACCCCGGCGCGCCCGGTCGCCCGCATCGCGGTCTTCAACGCCACCTCCACCGCCTCGAAGCCCGAACAACCTAAGATCACCCGCCCGTGCGCCCGCCGCGTCGTCCCGCGCGTCCAGCGCTCGTAGGTCCAACGGCTCAACGCCCGCGCCAGTTCCACCTTCGGCGGATGCGGATGCACATCGCCCATGCCATGCAACAACCGCCGTGCCTGGGTGCAGGCCGCCCGCACCACCTTCGGGTTCGCATGCCCCGCCGCCGCCACCCCAAATGCCGCCGTCAAATCCAGGTAGCGGCGGCCCTCCACATCCCACACCCAGACCCCGCGCGCCCGCTCCCAGACCACCGGCCAACGCCCGTCCGGATCCACGAACGTCACATTCCGCGCCTCGTACCGCGCCAACCGCCTCAACCAATCAGCGTTGCCGCCCATGGCCGTGGTATTCAAAGCTCCGGTGGCCGCGTCCAGGACACGTCAATCCCCCGCCGACCTTCCGACCGGGGCCGCTCCGATGCCTGCATGAACACGCCTCCGCCACCCTACACGCCCCGTTGATCCGCGGGCCAGATCCACTTGTGCAGCTGGGCCTGAAATCGCACCGGCAACGCATCCGCCAGAATCCGCTCCGCCAACTCTCTCCGTGTCAGCGGCCGGTGCCCCTCCGGCACCGGCTTCAGGCTTGGGTCCATCTGCGCCGGCGTCAGCGGATGGACCCACGAAATCAACACCGGACAACGACGGGCCAGGTCCCGACTCCGGATTTGCTCCCGCGCCCACTCGTAATCCTCGACCGTCCCGATCACGAACTTGAGTTCGTCAGTGGGCCGCAGCCACTCCAGGTTCTCCCATCGATTCCGATCCAGCTCGCCACTACTCGGACATTTCACGTCCACGATCCGGTGCACCCGCGGATCCACCCGGGAAATGTCCAGAGCACCACTGGTCTCCAGCAACACCGTGAACCCGTCGTCGCACAGCTCCCGCATCAGAAGCAGCGAACCGGCCTGCGCCAGAGGTTCCCCACCGGTCACTTCCACCAGGGGCAGGCGCACGCCCGGGCCGTCCTCCCGACACACGCGCAACCCCGACCGCCGAAACGGCTCGGCCAACGCGTGCACCCGCTGGCGCACCTCGGCGCGCGTCATGCGGCGCCCCTCCCGAAACGCATAAGCCGTGTCACAATACGAACAGCGCAGCGGACAACCCGTCAGCCGCACAAACACACAAGGCAGCCCCGTCCAGCTGCTTTCGCCCTGGACACTGTAAAAGATTTCGTTGACCACCAGACTGTCGTCCGACATCGGCGCCTACTCTTCCGCAACCGCGGCCGGTTGACAACCGCGAACCCCCCGGGTGCACGCCCCACCGACAGGACAGGGAATCGACCCGCAGCCTCCGCGCCGGCGGCCCCGGTTTGGCGTTCCCACGCCGATCGACCCAGCCCGTGCCACAGCCCTTGCGCTCTGCCCTCGCACCGCCTCACCCCTTGCGCCCGCGGGCAGGTCCCCTAAATTGACGGAGTGAACGTGCCCTGTGAACTGCCGATTATGATACTGCCGGAAGCAACGCTGTTCCCGCAGTCGTTGCTGCCGCTGTACATTTTCGAGCCCCGCTACCGCCAGATGCTGGCCGACGTGTTGGCCACCCACCGCATGTTCGTCGTGGTCATGCAACGCCTCTACACCACGCGCGAGATGCCCCTGCCCGTCGGCGGGCTCGGACTGGTGCGGGCCGCCGTCACCCACCCCGACGGCACCTCGCACCTGATCCTGCAAGGGCTCAGCCGGGTCAGAATCTGCGAGACCGTCCGCTACAAACCTTACCGAATCCAACGCATCGAACCCTTCCCCAGCGAGCCCGCCCCCGCCGAAGTCCTCAAACCCCTCCTCCAACAAGTCCAGCACCTCGTCCGAAAGCAGATCCAAACCAATCTGGCCCTCAACGGTACCCCGTTCTGGTTTTCCAACGGAGAAAGCACCCCCCTCGGTCCCTGTTCCGAAGTCACCGCACGACAGCTTTTGGAATTCGTCTCCCGGTTGCACGACCCCGAATGCGTGGCCGACCTTGTCGGCGCCACTCTCGTTCGTGACCCCTGTATGCGCCAGCTGTTGCTGGGCACCGCCAACGTGGCCCAGCGACTGGAAATCCTGGCCGGGATCCTGCGCGAACAGCTCGCCCAGGGCCCGGGCAAGAAAGGCTGAATCCCCTCGTCGAGACGATGCCCGAGACCGAAACAGCTTCCCAGCACCAGCCCGAGGCCGGCCAAAAAGTAATCCACGCTGGTCCAGGAACTGCCCGGCGCGCGACGGCTTTTCCAGGTGCCGAGTCCCACCACGAGGGCAAGAAACCCCGCGAACGTGGCCAGATCCCAGAGGGTCAGCTGCATGGGGCACTCCCGGCTGGCATGGGGCACGTTCGGTTTTGCAACTCCTCCCACAGGTCGAGTGCCTCGGCCTGGGCGGGATCTTCGCGCAGGATGCGTCGTAGCAGAGTCCGGGCGCGGGCGGGATGGCCGAGCCCCCAAAGTGCCTGTGCCTCCATCAATCGGCCGTGATTGCGCTGCCGGGTCCGGAGGTCATCGACGAAAAGCAGCATGGTGGGCAGGGAGGTGGCGAAATAATCGATGCGCGCGGGCTGACGTTGGCGGCGGCGGGCATAATCGAGCAGCGCTTGCAACAGTCGGCGCGCGCGGTCGGGGTGGCCCAGGCGTTGCCATGCCAGCGCAGCGTAAACGGTTTTTTCGCTGAAGGGTTGGACGCTCATCTCCTGGAAATCCCGTTCCAAGGCCGCGGCTCGTCGCCAATGGCGCCGGGCCACCCCCGAATCGCCCAATGCGGCCCGGGCGCATCCCAGCCAGTAATGGACGTCCGCGACATTGGCCAGCAAATGACGCGCCTCGCCCAGGTTCGGCGGTGGTTCCAGAGCGGCTTGGAAGTGGGCGGCCGCCTCGGCCGAGCGGCCCTGGCGCAGGGCACGGCGCCCCAGGACCAGATGCGTCCGCATCCACTGGCCCAGGACCTGACCTTCGCCGCCTTCCCAGGGTTGGAAGCGTCGGCGTTGCAGAAGTGACAGCGCCGCTTCAGGCCGACCGGTTTGGTTCAAGAGGGCGCAGAGCTCCACGGTCAGGTCATCGCGCTGTTGGACGAGGGCCGGATGACGTTGCAGCTCGCGGAGGCGCCGACGGGGCGAGACGCGGAGGCGTTTCCAAAGTTGGTCGCGTTCGTAGAGCAAGCGGGCGTCCCCGGGGTTGAGCGAGAAGGCGCGCTCATAGGCGCTGCGCGCGCGCCCGGGGCGGTTTTGGACGTTGTAATAAGCAATGCCAAGGTTGCGCCAGACGATGGGAAAGCGGGGATCGAGCCGTGCACTGTGTTCCCAAAGAGCGATGGCTTCTGCGTAACGGCGGCGGTCGAACAGGAGATTGCCCAGGTAGTAAGGGGCCCGCGGGTCTCGTGGCGCGTGGGCCCGGGCGAATTCCAGGACGGCGATCTCTTCCAGACGTGCCGGGAAGCAGTACTCGGGCGGCTGTTTGGCCGCCTGACGGAGCGCTTGTCGGGCTGAGGCCGATTGGCCCTGTCGCCCGTGGAGCCAGGCCAGCGTGTAATACACCAGCGGCGCCACTCCCCAATTCTGGTCGGGCAGCCGGTCCGGCTGCGTTTGAGCCTCGAGAAGTGCGGGGAGATTGGCAGCCACGGCGTGCAGGAGTTCGATGGCTTCCTGGTCAAATCCGGCACGGGCCAGGTCGTGGACGATGTCGAGGGCCGCCTGGGCATCGCGGGTGAGTTCGCGGCGGTGGAGCCATCGAGCCCAGACGTCAAGCGGATCGAGGGCCAGCGTATCGCGGAGGATCTCGACCGCTTCACGATGGCGCCCCAGTCGGCGAAGGACCATGACCTTGAGATTCCGGGCACCGAGGCAGTCGGCATCGAGGCGCAGGCATCGATTCAACTGCTCCAGTGCCCGGTCCCAGGCATGGTTGCAGCAATCCATTTCGGCCAGGGCACGGAGCGCCGCGGCGGCCCAGGCCCCATCCCATGCGGCCTTGGCAAACATGGCCCGGGCTTCGTGCCGGAGGGCTTGCGGATCGGGGTCCGCACCTGCGGCGGGGCGGGCCGCCCTGCCGGATCGGGCCAGGCGCAAGTCGGCGGCAAACCGCAAGCAGAGCCCCAGATGATAGAAAGCTCCGGTGTCTTCGGGGTTGGGATTCCGTGTGGTAAGGCGTTGGATGGCACGGCGGAGGTGGGCGGCGGCAGCGTCGAATTCGCCACGGCCGAGGTGCCAGCGCCCCATGGCCTCATTGCATCGGGCATCGAGCGGATCTCGACGGAGTGCCTCGCGCCAGTAGAGCGTGGGACACCGCGTGGCGTGCCGGTATTGGTCGAGATGGCGGCCGGTGAGATAGAGTTCATCCGGGCTGCGAATCTTTTCCGGGGGTGGCGGTTCGGTCGCCGGCTGGGGAGGGGGTGTGTGCGGGGGCGGCGCCGGCGTGTACACGAGCAATTCCGCGCCGTGGGCATCCAGCACGCGCAACGTAAGATCCGTGAGCCGCGTGTCCGGCGGGAGGGCAACCTGTCGGAGGAAGGCCCGGTCCGGTGCCAGGTCGCATTGAAACCTGGCCCACGGCTTCGCCTTGCGTTCCAGCACGATTTCGAGTTTGGGGTGTGGGCGGGTGACGCAGACGCCGAGCTGAGCGAGGAGGGCGCCGACCCGGGTCGGGCCCCTGGCCCCGGCTGCGAGGTCCGGCGGGTTGGCTGCTTCCCGGGTTGGATGCAGATGCAGGGAGACCGCGGCCTGCAAGTTTGCCTTTTGCACGGGGCCGATGTCGCGAATCGGGTACCAGTACTGGCTCCAGGTCTTGGTCTCGCCCGGGCGGAGGAAACTGAAGTCGGGCTGGTTATCGGTGTAGACGCCGGCCATCAGCTCGATGTAAGGCGGGTAGATGCCAGATTCGTCCGGCTCGGTGAGGTTGCGGTCCCAGGCATACCCGAATTCGTGGTTGCCCCACGTCCACTGTTTCTTGCCGGGGGCGATGTGAGGGTCGGCAACGTGCACCAGGCCCAGGCCGGTGCGGTGGTCGTAGCCGCCGAAGAATTCCCCTTCAGACCGCAGGCACATGTAGCTGCAGGGAGTCGGAATGTTGGCGTACCACCTCAGGTCGTTGGGCGGGTAATCCGGCATCCATGGAGGTGTCTCGACGGCAGGCGCGCGCAAACAACTCCGGCAATGAGGCGGGACGAACTGGCGGGGGACTTCATCCGCGGGCACGCCGTGCCGAGCCCGGCGGGCGTAGTCGATCCCGTAATACGCGCCCCGGGCCAATGGATACGACACGACGGCACGTTTGGCGTGATCGGCCACCCAGGTGACATCGGGAGGAAAGAAGCTTTGATAAGCCTCGTGCACCCGAACCGCCGCGTTGGCCCACCAGAGGAAGGTTTGCACGAACGGCGTGCGATTGTGAGCCCGGACCTTCAAGTGCAGCACGGCCTGATCCGGGTGCAGACACACGCCATGCATGCCTTTCATCCGCTGGAGGGGATCATGGTCGCTGCACCACACGGTGACACTGCCGTCGGGGTGCCGTTCCACGGCGGTTTCCACGGGCAGAAACGTGGCGGGCCGATGGTGTTGGGGCCAGTTGAATTCGATGCCGCCCGAGATCCAGGGGCCGGCCAGTCCCACCAGTGCGGGTTTGATGACCGGCTGGAAGTAGATCAGATCGGCACCGGAGGTTTTGTCCCGGAGTCGGTGCACACGACCGCCCAGCTCGGGCAACACCCAAACCTCGAGCCATCGGTTCTCGAGTCGGACCACCTCCCAGGCCCGGCGGACAGGGGCTTCGGCGATGCGATCGGTGAACGGCAGGGGATAGACCCGACCACTGCTGCCCTGGTAGACGCGTCGTTCCAGAAACATGGGGTTGGGATCCGGTCGCGCGGGCAACCAGGTGGGCAGCTCCAGTCGGAACGAATCTACCCGGACGGCCGGGGAGGGAGTCTGAATCGAGGCCGGTTCGCAAGCGGTGGAGGGGAAGGCGGCGCGGGCCTTCATGGGCGGCGTTCGATTTTGGGTTGGGGCAAATCTCGGCTTGGATTCTTCGGACGCGGTTCAAACTTGCAAGGTCGGGGCCCGGGCGCAAGCCGCGCCCGGCCATACGAGTCGGTGGAGTCGGGGCATCCTCATCAGGTCCCGTGCGAGTCCGGCGTGTCCGTTGGCCGGGGTTGAGAGCGGTCCGAGGCCAACTGTCGGAACAACCGGTCGGCCTGCTCCAGGGATTCGCGGGAACCTATGTCGAACCACAGACCGGGCACGCGCCAGGTGTAAAAGGGGACCCGCGGATACATCCACTGGACCAGCCGACCGGGCTGATCAGGGTTGTTGCCTTCGGCGATGTACTGCTGGATCAGCGGGAGGCTGGCCCGGGGATAGAAGTACAGCGCAATGCCGGTGAGGGTGCTGCGGGGTTGGGCGGGTTTCTCCTCGAAGAACGTGATCCGGCCCTCGGCGTCGGTGCTGATGGCATTGTAGTGGCGGATTTGTTCGAGGTTGCCGACGTCATAAACGCCCAGCACCGGGGCCTGACGCGCCAGGCAGTATTCGCCGAATCCGATGAGGGGCTGGCTGAAGAGATTGTCGCCGGCGACAATGACGAGGTCGTCCTGGAGTTGGTGGGTTTGCAGGACGAAGTGGATGTCACCGATGGCCCCGCGCTTGTTGGCATCATCGGTGGTGCCGTCGTTGATGATGGTGCAGGGGAACGGGGTGCGGCCGGCCTGGGAGCGGGCCCAGGCTTCGAACTGGGGGGCGAAGCGGTCGTTGGTGACGATGTAAACGAGGTCGATTTGACGGAGCGGGGCCAGGGCGCGCAGGACGTGGTTGAGCATCGGTTGGCCGGCGATGGTCAGGAGGGGTTTCGGGGTGTGTAGGGTCAGGGGGTAAAGTCGGGTCGCGTAACCGGCGGCCAACACGATTGCTTTCATGGAGATGGATTAAGGGCTGGAGGGGCAGAAGAAATCAATGGCAAAGCTGCCGGTGGCGCCGCCGGACATCCGAGCTCCTGGAGGTCTTCACTCGAACTGGTGCGATCGCCGTGGAGAATGCCTGCAAGCCGTCTGGCGAAGGGGTCCCATCGCAGGGGATTGCACGGTTGACCCGGTCCCGTGGCGATGCGGCCGAGGGCCTGCGCGGTTTCACCGTCTGGGTGGGGATGGGAGTGCGCAGGGCATCGGGCCCGCGTTGGGGATTTGTGGAGAGGTCGGCCAGCCGGGGGTTCGGCCGGTGTGGCCGAGGGTTGATCAGATCGGTGGTGGACGACGTCGCGCCCGGGAGGCGCGTTCGGCTGCGGCCAGAGCGTGCAGGAGCTGGCTGAGCGCGAGCCGGCCCGGCGGCGGGCCGGGGGCCGGGGCTGGGGAGGGGCAGGACGGGGAGTCGGGTGGCGGGGCCGGCGGACCGCACGGTCGCCGGGGCAGGGGGTCAAGGGTGGGAGGGATGTGCATCGAGGAGCGGCCAGGGTGGCACCATCGAGCCGAGAGGGCGTCAGGGGAGGGTACAACGCCAACGCAGCGGACGCCCTGCCGTCCGGCCGGGGCGGCCAGAATGTGTTTGAGCGCGGCGCGCGGATGGGGTATCGGGTGGGTCTTGCATCCGAAGCGATGACCGAGTCGAGACAGCTGGGCGTGTTGGAGGAGTTCCGACTGGAATTCCAGTCGTACTGGCCCCGCATTCCGCGCAAGGGGCTCGTGGCAGCGCTGCTGGCGGGGTGGATCCTGCTGTTCCACCTGCTCGGCAATTCGACGTTCGGATACATCCGGACGCCCTCGTTGCTGGTGTGGATGTGGAACGCCTATGCGGCGAACGACTGGGACGAGGGTCACGGTCTGGTGATGCCGCTGGTGGTGTTGGGGTTGATGTGGTGGAAACGGCGGCAGCTGTGGGGCGGGCATTTGGAGATGTGGCCCCCGGCTCTGGGCCTCGTGGGCGGCGCCCTGGCTTTGCATGTACTGGGCTATCTGATCCAGCAGCCGCGGATTTCCATTGTGGCCTTTTTCCTGGGGATTTACGGGCTTCTGGGGCTCGCCTGGGGTCGAGACTTTTTGCGCGCGTGTGTCTTTCCGTATGTGCTCCTGGTGTTTTGCGTGCCGTTGGGGTCGCTGGCGGAAAACGTCACTTTCCCGTTGCGCATGCTGGTGACGTATCTGTCGGTTGGGATCGCCCAGTTCCTGGGGTTCGATGTGCTGCGGGAGGGATCGCTGATTTTCGATTCGCAGCGGTCTTATCGGTACGACGTGGCGCCGGCCTGCAGCGGGATTCGCAGCTTGATGAGCCTGCTGGCGCTGACGGTGATTTTCGGGGTGACGGCCTTTCGGACGGCGTGGCGGCGGTGGGTAATGGTACTGGCGGCGGTGCCGTTGGCGGTGGTGGGCAACGTGGCGCGGATCACGTTCACGATTCTGGTCACGGAGCTGTTTGGGCAGTCGTACGGGGTCCAGATCGAGCAGCGGTTTGGGTTTGTGACGTTTGCGGTGGCCATCGGCTGTTTGTTGCTGTTGGAGCGGGCCTTGCGAGAGCCGCCCGTGCCCGCCCCGGTGCATGCCACGGGAGGGGACCACGTATGAACCGGAGGATGTGGTTGTGGACGGCGGTGGCGGGACTGATGATGGTGGGCACTGCGCTGGTCCTGGCCCGATTGGACGCCGTGCAGCGGCTGGGACAGCCGGGGGTGCGGACCCGTCCGCTGGACGACGGCACGATTCGCGTGCAGGTGCTGTTGCCGGAGACGGTGCCCGGGTACCGGTCGGAATGGGTGGAGCAACAGAAAGAGGTGATCGAGGCATTGCCGCCGGACACCAGTTTTGGCCAGCGACATTACAAGGCCGACGACGGGTTCGAGGTGTTGCTGAACGTGGTGCTGATGGGGACGGACCGGACGAGCATTCACAAGCCGCAATTCTGTTTGACCGGCGCCGGTTGGCGGATCGAGGAGACGGTGCGCGATCGGGTCCGGATCCCGCGGCCGCATCCCTACGACTTGCCGGTGGTCAAGTTGGTGGCGGGTCGCGAGATGAGCGTGCAGGGGCAGACCGTGCCGGTGCGGGGGATCTACGTGTACTGGTTTGTGTGCGAGGATGGGCTGAGCGGGGAGCCGACGGGTTTCGAGCGGATGTGGTGGATGGCCCGGGAACTGGTGCGGCGCGGGGTGCTGCAGCGGTGGGCGTACGTGACATGCTTCGCCGTGTGCCTGCCGGGGCGCGAGGAAGCGACCTATGAGCGGATGAAACAGTTTTTGGCCCTGGCCGTGCCCGAGTTCCAGTTGGTCAGTGGGCCTTCGGTGACCGGGCCGGACCACGGGGAGGGATCGCCGCCATGAACCGGCACGGGGCCAGTATGGACCGGGGGCATGGCCGGGCCGGCCACGGTCCGACCGGGATGGGATGAGCCATGGCAGCGCGCGAACGACAGATCCGCTTGCTTTTGCATCAGTGGGTGGACGCCTGCCTGTTCGGCTTGAGCTTCTGGCTGGCGTACGCGTTGCGCACGCACCCGCGGGTGTGCGAGTGGTTGGATTTGCCGCCGGTACCGATTCCCTTCGATGCCTATTTGTGGGTGTATTTGCTGCTGATTCCGGCCGGGCCGTTGACGTTGGAGGCCCTGGGCTTTTATCGCCGGCCGGTGCTGGGCCCGCGCTGGCAGATGACCTGGTGTTTGCTGCGCGGGGTGGTGCTGGTGTGCATGGGGCTGACGCTGCTGCTGTTTTTCACCCAGTTGGTTACCCCGCGCTGGATGGTGGTGTGGTTTGGCGGGCTGGCGTTCGGGCTGGTGTACACCAAGCAGGAGCTGCTGCGCTGGATGTATCGGCGGCGGTTGACGCAGCCCCAGTTTCGTCGGCGGGTGGTGCTGGTGGGCGTGCCCTCCGAGTTGGCACGGCTGCGCCGGCAGGTGGAGGCGCATCCCGATGAGGGCATGGACGTGGTGGCGGAGCTGGACGTGACCCGGGAAGACCCGGCGCGGCTGGTGCAGTTGCTGCATGAGCACTCGGTCAACGGGGTGATCATCAGCGCGGAGCACACCCATTTCGAGCAGGTGCAGCAGGTGATCCGGGCCTGTGAAACCGAGGGGGTGGAGGCGTGGTTGATGGCGGAGTTTTTCCGCACGGAGATTTCGCGCACCACGTTGGACGATTTTTACGGGCGGCCGGTGCTGGTGTTCCGGGCCACGCCGGACAAGCCGGTCCAGTTGCTGTTGAAGCGGGTGGTGGACGTGGTGGGGGCGCTGGTGTTGTTGACGGTGCTGGCCATTCCGCTGTTGGGGGTGGCGCTGCTGATCCGGTTGACTTCGCCGGGCCCGGTGTTGTTCCGGCAACAGCGGGCCGGGCTGAACGGTCGGCCGTTTACGATGTACAAGTTCCGTTCCATGGTCACGAACGCCGAACAGCTCAAGCACGAGCTGGAACAGCTGAACGAGATGTCCGGCCCGGTGTTCAAGTTGACCAACGACCCGCGCGTGACGCCGATCGGGCGGTTTTTGCGGCGGTACAGCATCGATGAGTTGCCCCAGCTGATCAATGTTCTGCGGGGGGAAATGAGCCTGGTGGGGCCGCGGCCCCTGCCGCTGGATGAGGTGGCGCGGTTCGATGACGTGGCGCATCGACGGCGGCTCAGCGTCAAGCCGGGGTTGACCTGTCTGTGGCAGATCAGCGGCCGGAGTGAGCTTCGCGACTTCAAGGAGTGGGTGCGGTTGGACTTGGAATACATCGATCACTGGTCGCTCTGGCTGGATTTCAAGATCCTGCTGCGCACCATCCCCGTGGTCCTGACGGCCAAGGGGGCCAAATGAGTCGGGGGCTCGAAGGGTTCCGACGGCCCACCGGCCACGGCTTCAAACGGAATCCGACGTTCTGTTATGAAGAAGCAACCCAGTTCGGATAACAGGGGCAAAGGCGCCGCGTCCCGGTCGCGGCGGCGGTTGGGTCGGGAACCCGTCTCGGTGGTGACCGGGGCGGCGGGGTTTTTGGGCTCGCATTTGACGGATTATTTGTTGGCGCAGGGCCATCGGGTGATCGGCATCGACAACCTGATCACGGGCAGTGTGGCCAACATCGAGCATTTGGCGGGGGAACCGCGCTTCCGCTTCATCTGTCAGGATGTGACGGAGTATTTGTTTCTGGCCGGGCCGGTGGATTACGTGTGGCATTTTGCCTCACCGGCCAGTCCGGCCGACTACATGAACTATCCGATCCAGACGCTGAAGGTGGGTTCGCTGGGGACGCACAAGGCGCTGGGGTTGGCGCGGCACAAGGGCGCGCGGTTCCTGCTGGCGAGCACATCCGAGGTGTACGGGGATCCGGAGGTTCATCCCCAATCGGAGGATTACTGGGGTCATGTGAACCCGGTGGGACCGCGGGGCTGTTACGACGAATCCAAGCGCTTTGCCGAGGCGCTGACGATGGCCTATCAGCGGGAGCACGGGCTGGAGACGCGCATTGTACGGATCTTCAACACCTACGGGCCGCGGATGCGCCTGAATGACGGCCGCGTGGTGCCGAACTTCATCACCCAGGCTCTGCAGGGCAGACCTCTCACGGTGTTCGGCGACGGATCGCAAACGCGCAGTTTTTGTTATGTGTCGGATCTGATCGAGGGGGTGTATCGGCTCATGCTCAGCGACTACGGGTTGCCGGTCAACGTGGGGAATCCCACCGAGCTGACGGTGCTGGAGTTTGCGCGGGAGATCCTGCGGTTGACGGGTTCGAAGAGCCGAATCGTCTTCAAACCGCTACCCCAGGACGACCCGCGGCAGCGGCGACCGGACATCACGCGAGCGCGGCAGTTGCTGGATTGGTCACCCCGCGTGCCCCTGGAGGAGGGGCTGCGCCGCACGATTGAGGACTTTCGCAAGCGCCTGGGAAAATGACCGCGCCGGAGCCGGCAGACGTCTGGTAGGCGGGGGCGCCGGCGGCCTCCGTTTTTTCCGTTTCGTGACCCGCCTCACGTTGCGCAGCCGCAGTGCGTGGTTTATTGTGCCGGGCGAACATGCGAGCGCGCAGCTCCAGATACATCGAGCGGACCTGGGCCACCTCCCCGGCCGGTCAGTTGCAGCAGCAATTGCTGGAGGAGCGGGCGGCGCGCCTGGTGGCCCAGGCAGCGGCCAACGAAGCCGCCTGGCTGGAGCAGTTGCGCGGGGATTTTTCCCGAATCCTGGAGCACTTGCAGCACTTGTGGGGGCTGAAATTCCGGGGACGGATCCTGGAGATCGGCGCCGGGGCCTGTGCATTTAGTGCGGAACTGTCCAAGCTGCCGCAGGTCGTGGAAGTGGTGGCGACCGATGCGTCGCGCCGGTTGCTGCAGGAACTGGCGCCGCGGGTGTTGGCGCATCTGGGGGCGCAATCGGAAAAGATCGTGCGCATGCCGGCTGATTTTCATCGGTTGCCATTTCCCGAGGGCCATTTCGATTTCGTGGTTTGCTCGGCCACCCTGCACGAGACGGTGGACGTGGTGGGTGTGCTCCGGGAGGTGCGCCGGGTGCTCAAGCCCGGCGGTCGGATGGTGGCGGTGCGCGAACCGCGGCCGACGCGTGTCTCCGGCCGATGGCGCTGGGGGCGGGAGCAGGGACCTGCGGACGTTCGACGGTCCTACTCCCTGGCCGAGTACGAGGCCTTCTTTGCCGCGGCAGGCTTGCAGCTGCAGGCTCGACCTCTCTGGCCGGAAGGCGGGTTGCGCGCCTACGTGAGCGAGGTCTGGGAAGGGCTCGAGCGCAAGTCGTACGTGTTTGTGGCGGTGCGGCCACCGGAGCGGAGCCGGAAGCCCGCCCGGAGCGTGCCGGCCGCGGCGGGCCCTTCCTGGTGAAGCAAACGGCGGACGTGCCCGGGGCCTGTCCCGGTCCGGACTCATCGCGGGGGCGGGCCCACCCCACTGGTTCAGCCGCCGCCCTCGCCCAGCACGGTAACCAACACCCTTCGGTCGCGGGGCTTGATGTCGCACTCCAAATGGAAGATCTGCTGCCAGGGACCCAGGACCAGGCGGCCCTGGCGCACGGGCACGGTGAGCGAAGGTCCCAAGAGGGTGGCCTGGAGATGGGAGTGGGCGTTGCCGTCCTGCCAGGTTTGTTCGTGACCGTAGTGGCGGCCCGGTGGCAACAGTTGATTGAGCACCTGCGGCAGATCGCGTTGCAGCCCGGGTTCGAACTCGATGGTGCCCACGGCGGCCGTGCTGCCGATATTGAACACCTGCACCAGGCCCTGCGTGATCCCGGAGCGGGCAACGATTGCGGCGACCTGCTCGGTCAGGTCGTGCATCTGGCCAGCATGGGTGGTGCGAAGGCGGATCTCCTCCTGGTAGACCATGGAGACAGCTTAGCGGCGGAACACGCGTGCGGCGATGCATTTGCGCATCTCGGCAGGCCGACACGGACCGGCGCAGGGCTTGTCAGGGGGCGTGGCGGGGGACAGTCTGCAGCACATGTTGATAGGCCTCGAAGAAGCGCCGGGCCATGGTTTCCGGGGAAAGATACTCGCGCATCTGGGCCAGGGTCCCGGCCTCCACTTTGCCGTGGCGGAAGAGGGGATGGTGGCAGGCCTGACGCAAGGCTCGCACCAGTTCATCCAGGTTCCCCGGCTCGAGCAGCAAACCGTTGCGGTCGGGCACGACATAATCGGGGATGCCGCCCACCCGGCTGGCGACCACCGGGACACCGGCGGCCACGGCTTCCTTGACGGAATTGGGGCTGACGTCGACACGGGTGGGACAGACCAGGAGCGTGGCCCTGGCCAGCTCCGCGGCAACCTCTTGCGGCGTAAGGTCTCGGCGGAACTGGATACGGTCCCAAAATCCTGCGCCCAACTCCGAACGCAGTTGATCGGCCAGAGGGTTCAGCGGCGGGCCGATGTGCACGAGCTCAAGGGGGAGCTCCGGCTGCAGTCGGTGCACCGCGCGCAGCAACAGGTCCGTGCCCTTGGCGTAATGGAACCGAGCGTTGGCCACCAACCGGATCCGGTCGGGTGCCGGTGCACGCTGCACGCGATGGAACAGAGGGTCGGGCGCATGCTCGATCTGCATCACGGCCCGGGGACGGAAGCGACCGCGGATGAAGTCCACGGCGAATCGGGACTCGGTGGTGACCAACGGGGCCCGTGGCAGGCTGCAGCGTTCCAGCCATGCTGCGAGCCGGTTGTAAGGGGTGGCTTCGGGCACCACCCGGCAGTACCAGCTCATGAGTCCCTGGACCGTCACGAGGAAGGGCCAACCGAGTCGCGCAGCCACCAGGGCGGCCCCGTTTTCCGTGCCCCAGGCATGGACGAGATCCGGTCGGATGGCGCGCAGTACCTGGCGCACTTTCCAAGTGTCGTACCAAAACAGTGTGGGGGCGCGCAGGCCGCCCGTGGTGCGGACACAGTAGAAGCGGGCCGGCCCCACCCGAAACTGCAAGGAGCGGGGAAACTGCTTGCGCAGCGCCACAATGTGGAGTTCGAGGCCGGGATTGTTCTCCAGCCAGGAGCGCAAAAGGACCCGTTGCCAGGAGGCGGGGTGGTGCCTGGGCAGGTTGCGGAGTTCTTCCGGTGCCTCGGGCAGCCATTCCACCGGGAAATACGTGATCCAGGCAACCTTGATTGGCGGAGTCGTCATGGGGTTTCGGCACGGGCAAGGTCCCACGTCTTCGCGCGGCGGTTGAAGACGCGGCGGCAGATTCCATGCCCGGCCTTGCTGCGGTGCGTGCAGGTGGAGTAGAAGGTGCGCATGACGTTGGCCGGCAAGAAAAACCCGGTCCGGCTGTTGGGTCAAGCGCTTGGATGCTGGTGGGCGCTGCGCCGGACCGGGGCCTTCGAGTGGCACGATGCGTGGATGAACTGGCGGCATTGGCTGTTGCCCGGCCGGATCACCTATCGGGCGGCGGGTGTGGCCCTGGCGCGAGCGGTCGAAGCCACAGAGGTAGAGGCCGGGATTCATCGGGTAACGGTTCGACCGGCGGGGGTCACGGTGTTTTGGCTGGGCCCTTGGACGCCCAATGTATACCACGCAATCGCCCAGGAAATCGATCCCCGCCATCCGCATTGTTATACCACGCCCCCCGTGGTATTGCGCCCGGAAAGTCTGGTGCTGGATGTGGGAGCATGCGAAGGTTTGTTTGCCTGCCGGGTCCTGCGGCAGGGTTTGGCCGGGCGGGTGATCGCGTTCGAGCCCTCGGCGCGCACGGCGCGGTATCTGGCGGAGGCCGCCCGCGTCAACGGGGTGGACGACCGGCTGGCCGTGGAAGTAAAGGCGGTTACGGCGAAGTCGGGCCGGGTCCGATTTGTCGAGGGGGCCGCACCGGAGGCGAATCGGATCGAGGCCGGTTTTCCGGAAGTCGGGGAGGCAAGTGTGGAGGCGGTTGCGTTGGACGATTACTGTGACGCGCGGGGCATTCGGCTCGGGCCGTGGGACCTGATCAAAATCGACGCCGAGGGGGCGGATCTGGACGTGCTGCGCGGGGCGGAGCGGTTGTTGCGCGAGGGGGCGCCGCAGGTGGCGGTGACGACATACCACGTGGAGAGTCACGCGCGGGAAATCTGGGAATTCCTTCGCTCGGTTCAGCCGGCGTACAAGTTCCGCATCAAGGGGCTGTGGTTGTTCGGCACGGTGCGTTTTTTTGGTGGGGCCCGGTTGCGTCCGGTGCTGTTGCAGGCCGCAGTGCCCGTGGAACAGCGGGCCGAGTGGGCACCGGGGCCTGCCCGGAGTGTGGGTCGACCAGGCGAAGGGGTGCGGTCGATTCGAACCGGATAGATCTCCGGAGGGAAAACGGCTCCGGCGGGCGGGAGGACTTCGCGGGAGAACTTCTTCCCGCGGACAAGTGCAAGCTATCGGGCAGCGCGGTCCGTGCCGGCCAGTGCCGACTCGACCTCACCCAGGGGGCGGCCATCCAGGCACGCGCGGACGATTGCCGCCAGTTTTTTCGGCGTGTAGGGCTTGGGTAGAAACGCCCCGGCAAGATGTTCCAGACCCTCGGCGCTCAGCTCGTGGCTGTAACCGCTCGAGAAAATGACTTTCAGATCCGGGCGATCCTCGCGCAATCGGGCTGCCAGTTGTCGGCCGTTCAAGCCGCCCGGCATCACCATGTCGGTGATGACCAGGTCAATGCTGTCGCGGTGGGTTCGCCACAGTTCCAGAGCCTCCGGCCCGCTGGCGGCGGCCAGGACCTGGTAGCCGAGCCGGCGGAGTCCGTTGACCAACATCAGGCGCAGGGCGGGCTCGTCCTCCACGGCCAGGATGGTCTCCCGGCCCTTGTGCAGGTCGGCCGCCTCGGCGGTTTTGGCACGGGCCGCGGTGGCGGGCCCGGGCGGGAAGTACACGCGGAAGGTGCTGCCGCGCCCGGGCTGGCTTTCGACCTCGATCCATCCGTTGTGTTGTTTGACGATGCCGAAGACCGTGGCCAGACCGAGCCCGGACCCTTTGCCGAAGGGTTTGGTGGTAAAGAACGGTTCGAAGATGTGCCGCATCGTTTCGGCGTCCATGCCAATCCCGGTGTCGGTAACGCTGAGGCAGACGTGAACGCCCGGCACCGCTTCGGCGCAGCGCTGCAAGTGCGTGTCGGTGACGGTGACGCGTTCGGTCCGGATCGTGAGCGTGCCGCCTTCGGGCATGGCATCCCGGGCATTGACGGCCAGATTGACGATCACCTGCTCGATCATGGCGACATCGGCCCGGATGCTCGGCAGGTCCCGGGCCAGTTCCCAACGCAACTCGATGTGTTCTCCCAACAGGCGCCGGAGCATTTTGCCCATGTCGCTGACAATCTCATTGAGATTGGCCGCCTGAACGTTCATGACCTGCTTGCGACTGAAGGCCAGCAGTTGCCGGGTCAGATCGGCGGCGCGCGTGGCGGCGCGCTGGATTTCCTGAAGAGACTCCTGGACCGGAGCAGGCCATTCACCTTCGCTCAACAGCAGGCCGGTGTGCCCCAGGATGACGGTCATGATGTTGTTGTAATCGTGAGCGACCCCGGCGGCCAGTTGCCCGACTGACTCCAGCCGTTGCATTTGTTGGAGCTGCGCCTCCAGCCGTCGACGTTCGGACAGGTCCCGGGCGACGCATTCAAAGCCCACCTGATGCCCGTTTCGCCGCAACAGTTGCAGGTGCAATTCGAAAATGCGAGTGACGGAGCCGGAGGACGCGGCTCGGGCTTCGAACGGGGCGGCCGTTTTCCCTGCGCGCAAGGCCGCCATGACCTCTTCGATGCGCGACCGGTCGTCCGGATGAAACAACTCCAGGAACGGCCGACCCAGCAGGGCGGCCGCCTCGGTTTGGAAGGCCGCTTCCGCGGCGCGGTTGGCGGCCGTCAGTCGCCCGTCCGCATCGGTCACCAGGATCACGTCCCCGGCATGATCGAACAGGTCCTGGTACCGTTGTTTGAGCTCCAGCTCGTTGTGGTAGCGCTCTTCCAGTTCGCGGGTTTGCTGACGGACCTTGCGACGCAGGGCGATCACCCAGGCGAACGCCAGCGCGGCCGCGCCCGTGGCCGCCGCCCCTGCCCAGGCCATCTGACGTCGGGTGATCCGCGGGGGGCCTGCCAACAGCGCCACGTCCGTGCCCTCTGCGGCCCAGAGCCGAAAGGCCCGGGGCTGTCGCCATTCATCGGTTTGCACCTGACAGACGCCGGTGACCGCCACGCGACTGCCCGGCTTCAGGCGCGCCAGTTCGGGTCGGGGCGCGTCCTCGGCGAAAAAGACGTGGAACACCGTGCCAGCTTCCTGCAGGGTGAGGTACGGGCGGGGCAACTGGCTCAGATTCTCCAACAGGTGGCCTTCCACCTGCACGCGGCGTCCCTCCAATTCTCCACTCAGGAGCGCCTCGGGTGCGGCACGGACGGCCTCCGGGAGCCGGGCCGGACCTACGATCCGCAGGGCAGGCCTGTCGAGGGTGGGTGACAAGCTTCCGGGTACGGGGAATCCCACGACTTCGACGCGTTGACCCGGTGTCACCGACACGGTCGGCGATCGCAGCCACAGCCCGCCCGTTTCGTCCTGGAGGGCGATGGATCCGTTGGTGTGCGCGAAGGTGACCACCCCGGACACTTTCACCGGCCGGGGATTGGCCTGGTCGCTGCGAAAGGCGAGCAACTGGCTGATCGCTACGGTCTCACGGGCGAACGGGTCCGTGGGAACCGGCTCGAGAAACTCGAGCCACGCTTCTCCGGGGATGTGAAGGGTAATGCCGGTCAATTGACGTCGGGCGTTGGCGCGGGCCCCGACCACGCCAATGGCTCGGGCTTCGAGGCCGACCCAGGCCTCGGGCACCGGTTGGTTACCCCAGCCTTGCAACCAGGCGGTCAGTCCGCCCCGCCGTGTGGCCAGGTCGAGCTCCAGATTTGGCCCGACACGCCTGACCCCTCGCACGGTGGCCCGCAGCTCCACCCACTGGCAGTCCAGCAAGCCGGAGAGCAGACGCATTTCGCTCGGCTGCTGCGGAGGCGGCGGATCGCCCCGCCCCACAAAGGTGACTTCTGCTTCGGCAATGACGGGGGCATACCCACCAGGGGCGGTCACCCCGCGAATTCGAACCCGATCCCCCACGGCCAGTTTCGAAAGATTGCGAAGATAGCCGACGAAGACACCATGCCCCTGCTCAGCCACGAACAGTACCCGCCATTCCGGGTCGTGGTAGGTCACCACCGCCTCCAGGGCCACTGGCCATTGCGCCGCGGCCTGCTCCGGGCTGAGGGCGCGAATCTCCTCGATGGAGCTCAGAACTTTGTCTCTTCGCGGGGGAGGTGTCGTGGGAAGGCTGGAAACAAGGCGAAACATTGCCTCGTCGAGCTGGATGGCTCCCGACGCATCCGACGAGACATACCCCACGGCCTCGACCTCTGCGCCGTTGGTGATCAAGAGGGCTTCCGTGCTGCGGACCTCGACCCGGCCCGTGCCATCCTCCAAAAAGAACGAACGGCCGACCACCTGATCGAAGGCGCGCCCGCGCACGCGCCGCAAAGGCACGGGCAGGCCCGAGCCGCGGAGCGCGATCAGGTCCCGCACGGTAATCAACGGGGCGCGGTAGGGATCCTTGGGGCCGGCTTCGAGGACGGTTAAATCGTCCATCCCCAGCACGAAAAGTTGGACAGGTGCCAGATCGGCCTCGGGCTTGGGCAAGGGGAGGCGCAACCCCGTCACCTCCACAAACCCCCGGTGAATCTGCTCCAAATCGGTGAGGCTGGCATGGCGGATGTAGGCCCGCATTCGCACGGGTCCCAAATCCAGAACCAGTCGCCCTCGTTGGCCGTCCAAGGGTTCTGCAGTTCGCACCACACCCGTGACGCGGACCCGCTGCGCTTCGGACGTGGTGTTGGTGAGCAGATGGAGGGGTAGCCGCACGGGCGAAGGGAGCTCGGCCGGTCCCAGGTCCTCCACGCGCAGGTCGCGGATGTGCCGTGCTTCGCCTTCCACGGCCGTTACGCCAGTCAGTCGCACCTGGCGTCCGCCCGTCAAATCCGTCAGGTGCCGGGGCGGCGGCAGAAAGAGGATGCCGGTCTCGTCTTGGAACAACAGCATGGCCCACTCGGCATCTGCGTACAGAAGGAGCCCCTCCATGCGGACGGGATGGCCGCGGGCCATCTGATCTGGCGGGAGGGAATAGAACTGGACGACGGAGTTGACCAGGGGCAACGGGCTGGGGCCTGGCGAGCCTTCGGTGCCCGGCGCGGCCCGAGCACCGTGCCGCCCCAACAACACCCCCCACGCTACTGCCAGGAGCAGGGCGTGCCACCAACCCCCGCCAATCTTCCGGCCTGTGTTCAAGGTCAGTCGGTCTGTTCTGAGCCCGGTCAATCTCCATCATCGGCAGGCGAGGAGGGGAACTTGAGAAAAAAACAGAGCCCCGGCCAGGCACAGGGGCTCGGGAGGCACCGGCGACGGGCTCCCGAATGAGAACTCGGGAATCAGCGGTCGGTGGAGCGTGGATCTGTCTTGTTGGACCGCCGCGCGGGAAACCGACCAGGGAAAGGTGGGCCTGAGGGGCGTGGTCGATCGTTCGACCCCGTCGCGCGACCGCGGGGCGGGGGATCCGCGGAGGCTCTTCCTGCGGCCGTTTGGGTCGGAACTTCCCCGGGCCACTTGGCGCGGGTTGTGGGGGTGCCCGGCTGCGAACATCTCGACGGGTTTGGTCATTCACAAGCGGCGAACGCAGAGCGGCGGCAAGATGAAAAAATGTTTGGCAGTTTGGCGGCGGGCCCGTTTATTCTGCGGCCGCAGGACGCGCGGGCCCGGGCCGGGGCAAGGCCGGTCGCGCAGCCCGCATCAAAACCAATCACCGAGCACAACGAACCAGCAGCCTATGTCAAAGAGACCTCTCAATGTCGGCCTGGTCGGCGGTGGACGCGGCGCGTTCATCGTCCATCCCCATCAACGAGCCATTCACATGGACGGCACCCGACGGGTGGTTGCCGGTGCGCTCTTCCCCGATCCCAAGGTCGCGCTGGAAGAAGCCGCCAACTGGCCTTATCCGATCCGGGGTTATGGATCCTACGACGAGATGATCGCGGCCAACGCCTCGCTTCCGGAGGAGGAGAAGCTCGATTACATCCTGATTGTCACGCCGAATCACGTGCACTTTGACCCGGCGATGAAGGCCCTGAAGGCCGGCATTGCGGTCTTCTGCGAAAAGCCGCTGTGCCTGAACCTCAAGGAGGCCAATGCGCTCGTCAAAATGGTCCGTCAGACGGGCATCCCCTTCGGGGTGGCGCACACGTACCTGGGGCATTGGACCACCCGGCTGTCCCGGTACATCGTCCGCAGCGGATTGTTGGGCGAGATCCGCTGGGTGGACAGCTACTATCTGCAAGGCTGGCTGGCCACCAAGCTCGAGGCCACCGGTCAGCAACAGGCATCCTGGCGGGTGGACCCGAAACGTGCCGGCCTGTCCGGTTGCGGCGGAGACATCGGTACCCACGCCCTCATGCAGCTTCGGTATGTGACCGGGCTGGAAGTCACGCACGTGAGTGCGCAGTTGGAGACGTTCGTGGAGGGGCGGCCGCTCGACGACCACTTCACCGTGTATTGCCGGCTCAGCAACGGCGGCAAGGCCCTCGTGCGCGCCTCCCAGATCTGCATCGGGCACAAGAACGATCTGGGTATCACCATTGCGGGGACCAAGGGCACGTTGGAGTGGCGTCAGGAAGACCCCGAGCGGTTGGTCATCTACCTCAACGGGCAGCCGGATCGTGTGTACTGGCGCGGCGCGGTCACGCCGGGGGACGGTTTCCTGCCCAAGGACATGCCGGCGGATCTGCTGGCGGAGAGTACGTTGCCGTCCGGGCATGGCGAGGCCTTCCATGACGCCTTCGCACGCCTGCACCGTTGTTTCGAGGCCGATGTGCGTGCGTGGAAGGAGGGCAAGGAATTCAAGTGTGACGGCTCCAAGTACGCCAACGTGGAGGACGGCTGGATGGGCATCGCCTTCATCGAGACCTGCGTCAAGAGCAGCAAGAAGAAGGGGGCCTGGACGGCCATGCCCAAGAAGATCTGATGGGATGGGCCGCTGCGCCCCTGCGTGGCGGCCGGGTTCTTGTGGCCCGTGGGCGCTGGAGCTCACGGGCCTTTTTTGTGGCGGGCCCCGCGCGGCGTCGCGACCAACTCAGGGGTCGCGGGGAACTCTTGTCGGTGAACCTGTTCGGCCCCCGGGCACGGTGGCCTTTCCGGGCCGTGCGCATGGCCTTGATTGCCCGGAGTGGGCCTGACCTGCTTGCGCCGGACGCGAGTGTGCAGACTGAGGTTCGTGCGGGCATGGGGCCGGATCTTGAACCTCGCGAGCGCTGCCGGTGAGCGGGCCGGGCCCCGGCGCGGGGCGGTTGAGTTTGCCTGCCACGCCGGGCTCCCCTATGCTTCCGGGTCATGCGAACCAGTCCGAGACCGCTGCCTCGAGCTTGGGGGATCCTTCTGCTGTGGTCGGGTGCCGTGGGACTCGCGGCCGGCACCGATCTTTTCAATGTGCTGGACTTCGGGGCCGTGGCCGACGGCCAGACGGACAACACCGCGGCTTTCCAACGGGCCCTCGACGCCGCCGAGAAAAACGGCGGCGGCATCGTGTACGCGCCCCGCGGCAACTACAGATTTGCCGGTTCCCTGCGCGTGCCGCCGGCGGTCACGCTGCGGGGCGTGTGGGAATCCGTCCCTGCGCACAATGGCATTCGGGACCGCGGCCTGCCCCGGCCCACGGACGATGGAACGACCTTTTTGGTCACCGGTGGGGCCGGTTCCGAGGACGGTCCTCCGTTCATCACCCTTCATCACAACAGCACCCTCAAGGGCGTGGTGATTTACTACCCCGACCAGGATCCCGAAACCGAGCCGAAGCCGTATCCGTGGGCCATCGCCATGCGCGGCAAGAACCCGGCCGTCCTGGCGGTGGAATTGCTGAATCCCTACAACGGCATCGACGCTTCGCAGAACGAACGGCATCTGATTCGGGATGTGCACGGTCAGCCCCTGCGCCGGGGCATTTACGTGGACGCCATCTACGACATCGGTCGCATCGAGAACGTGCACTTCAATCCTTGGTGGAGCTTGCGGCCCAAAGTGCGGGCCTGGCAGCAGCAGCACGGCGAGGCGTTCATCTTCGGCCGCAGCGACTGGCAGTACGTGTTCAACACGTTCTGCTTCGGATACAGCGTGGGATACAAGTTCATCGCCACGAAAGCCGGCGTGTGCAACGGCAATTTCCTGGGCATTGGAGCCGACGACTGCCACACGGCGGTCCTGGTGGAGCAAAGCGCGCCCTATGGCCTGCTGATCAGCAATGGCGAGTTCGTGTCCTTCAACGGCCCGGACCCGACCATGGTGCGGGTGGAGAGCCGGCACACCGGGGCGGTGCGTTTCGTCAATTGCGCCTTCTGGGGCCCGTGCCATCAGATCGCCCGGGTGTCGGGACAGGGCACAGTGGGGTTCAGCGACTGCACCTTTGTGCAGTGGGACCGGAAAAACGAGGGCCGCGCGGCGTTGCAGTTCGAGAGCGGACGGGTTCTGGTGCGCGGGTGTGAGTTTCAGGCGGACAAACCCCAGGTGGAATTGGGCGAGGGAGTGCAACGCGCGGTCATCACGGGCAATCTCATGCGCGGCCGGCTGCAAATTCGGGCGCCGGAGCGACCGGGCATCGTCGTGCGGGACAACGCTGCCGAGGAGCCCGGCGACCGCGGCGGGCGCTGAGGATCGCCCTGCTGTGACGGGGAGTACGACGTATGAGCGGGTTGGATCGAAGCAGAACCATTGCGGGTGCGCAAACAGGCAGGCAGCGGAGGAGACGTCCGGGCCGCCCCGGTGCGGGCTGGCGGGCTGTGAGCTGGGCGGGCTTGGGGTGGGTGGGCGCGATCGGGCTCTTGAGCGGCGTTGCGGCCGGAGCCCCATCGGAGGGCAGCCGTATCCCCGACCCGGGCGCTCCGCGTCCCATCGTGTTTTACGTGGCCACCAATGGCAACGATGCATGGTCCGGCCGGCAATCGGTCCCGCTCCGGGGAGGTGAGGATGGCCCGTTTGCTTCGCTGGCCCGGGCCGTCCAAGCGGTGCGGGAGCTGCGCGCGAAGGACACGGCGGCTGCCCGTGCCCGCGCCGTGATTCAGGTGCGGGGCGGCACCTACTTTTTGCCAGAGCCCCTGGTGTTGACGTCGGTCGATTCGAACCTCGAGATCGTGGCGCACGGGAACGAGCAGCCGATCTTGAGCGCCGGACGGCGCATCCCCGAGTGGCAGGTGGAAGTGCAGGGGGATCGCACCTTGTGGATCGCGCCCGTGCCCGGGCTGCGCGAGAGCCGGGAACCCTTCCGACAGCTCTGGATCAACGGCCGCCGTGCTGTGCGTGCGCGCCATCCCAACCGGGGTTATCTGGCCGTGGAATCCCTGCCGGATCGGACTGCGCAGTGGCACGAGGGCCAGCGGCGCATCCGTTACAAGGCCGGAGACGTCCCGCTGGGGCCCACCCTGACCCTTGCCGAAGCGGTGGTGATGAGTCGGTGGACGGACTCTCATCTGCCGATTACGGAGGTGAACGCGGCCGAACGGATTCTCAGCTTTGGCAAGCGATCCGTGTTTCAGATGGACCCCGGCGACCCGTACTACTTGGAAGGAGCGCGCGAGTTTCTGGATGCTCCCGGCGAATGGTGGTGGGAGGCGGAAACAGGTCGACTCCTGTACCTGCCGCGGCCGGGCGAGACGCCCGTGGGCAGCGAGGGGATCATCGGTGGGTTGCCCGCGGTCGTGGAGATTCGCGGGCGGCCCGAGGCGGGGGAGTTTGTCGAACGAGTTCGATTCGCCGGGTTGACCTTCGCGCACACGGAGTGGTGGTTTCCGCGGGACGCCGAGGAGGCGCGCCGGTTGGCCATGGCCTGGCCGGCACCATCGCACGAGGTGGGCGGGTTCGCCCAGGCGGCGGTGGGTGTGCCGGCGGCGGTGCGCGCGACGGGCTTGCGGGACAGTCGCTTCGAGGGTTGCCGATTTGTTCAGCTGGGCACTTATGGCTTGGAACTGGGCCGCGGCTGTCAGTCGAACCGCGTCGTGGCCTGTGAGTTCGCCGACCTGGGCGCCGGCGGGATCAAGATGGGCGAGACTCAGATCCGCACCCGCGCCGAGGAAATCGCCCGGGCCAACGAAGTTGCCGATTGTCATCTGCATCACGGAGGCCGGATCTTCCACAGCGCGGTGGCCATCTGGATCGGCCAGTCTCCGGACAACCGGATCCTGCACAACCACGTTCACGACTTTTATTACACCGGGATTTCGGTGGGTTGGACGTGGGGCTACGATCCGCGGGCCCTGGCGACCAACCAGCTCGTGGCCGGGAATCACGTCCATCACATCGGGGTTCAGTCCGATGGCGACGGCCCCATCCTCAGCGACATGGGAGGCATTTACACGCTGGGCCGCCAGGTGGGCACGCGCATCGTGCAGAATCTCTGGCATGACATCGCGGGTTTGCGGTACGGCGGGTGGGGCATTTACTTCGACGAGGGCACGGCCGGGATCCTGGCCGAAAGCAATCTGGTGTATCGTACCACCCACGGGGGGTTCCACCAGCACTACGGCGCGACCAACGTGGTGCGGAACAACATTTTCGCCTTTGCCCGCGACCATCAACTGCAGCGCTCGCGCGAGGAGGAGCACATCAGCTTCATTTTTACCAACAACATTGTGCTGTTCGACCAGGGCGTGTTGCTGGGGGGCAGCTGGAACAACGATCGCTTTGTGATCGATGGCAACCTGTACTGGGACCTTCGGCCGGGTGCCAATTGGGAGAACTGGAAGTTCGGCAGCCGTAGCTGGGCCGACTGGCGGGCACGGGGCCACGATCGGCACTCGCTCTTTGGCGATCCCCTGTTCGTGGGTGCCCGCGAGGGTGATTTTCGTCTGGCTCCCGGCTCGCCCGCGCGCTTCATCGGCTTTCAGCCGTTGGACCTGCGCGGTGTCGGACCGCGATCAGCGCGGCGGACCTGGTGAACTTTGCCGGGGACCGCAGCCCGGGCGGGCACGGGAAGGAGTCCCGGGCCGTTGGCCGGTCGCGGAGCGCATGGCATGGACGGCTCGCGGGCAACGTTCAGCGGTGCCAACAGGAACGGAAGCCGGGGGCCACTCCACGGGGTCGCGCACGGGGTCAGGCCCAGCGCGCCAATTCGATCGCGCCAACCGGGACCGCGTCCCGGCCCAGGGCTGACAAGGCAATCTCCGGCCCGGGTCGAAACACCTCCATCAGGTGCCGGGGCAACGCGGAGGCAATGCCCGCCCGCAGCGGTTCGCCCAACCCGGAGAGTCCCCCGCCGAGGATGATGACCTCGGGATGGAACAGATGGACCACGTGAGAGAGTCCGAAGGCCAGGTCCTCGACGATTTCTCGCACCAGCGCCGCGGCCAGGGGGTCGCCGTCGGCCAGCGCGGCAGCCAGGTGCCGCGCTTCCTGTCCGGGATCCTCACGCACGCGGCGCGCGAGCGATCCCTCGGAGCCCCGGGCCACGGCAGCCCGGATGCGCTGGTCCACCGCCCAGCCGGAACAACGCGATTCCAGTGTGGTGCCCTCCCGGTCCAATCGGACGTGGCCCACCTCCGCCTCCCCGGGTGGCTTGCCATGGTAAATGCGGCCGCCCGTGACCAGGCCGCCTCCCACGCCGCTGCCCAGCGTGATGTAGAAAACGGGATCCCGATGTCGGCCGGCACCGTGCCATGCCTCGCCGAGGGCGGCCGTGTTTGCATCGTTCTCGATGACCACCGGCACTTTGGCGAGTTGATGCAGCCATTCCTGCAACGGGAATCCCGCCCAGCCTTCGATCTGGTGCGAACGCGCCACACACCCGCGTTTGCGGTCCACGGGTCCTCCGAAACCCACCCCCACGGCGCTCACCTGGTGTGTCTCCAGCAATGACGACAGCTCCCGGGCGATCCAGGCGCGGATGCCCTCCGCACCCTGCGCGGCCTCCACCCGCGTTTCTCGCCGCTCCAGAATGTGAAAGGGCGTTTCCGCGACGAGCATTTGGAGTTTGGTCCCGCCAATCTCGATTCCCAGGTACGGCATGGCCCCAGCCTAGGCAGGCTCCCCGGACCTCGCAACCGAGGCGTTTCGGTTGGGCGCGTTGGATCTTCCCCAGAGACGGTGCGGTTGTGCCGGGCGCCTCGTGGCGAAGCGGTGTTTGGGCAGCTCGGACTTTTCGGTCTGAAAGTGGCGGCCTGGGGCACCGCCGGGGACACTGCCCTGCGGCATGCCGTGGTTTCCAAGCCGGGTGCACCCGGGCCAAGGTTCGATCAGCCCGCGCACGGGAGCGTTTTCAACGCGTGGCCGGCGATCGACGATGAGGACTTTTCGAGGATGGGATGCTCTCCAGCGTGCACAGGGCCCGAGCCGAAGTTTCGGCGGTCCCTGTGGAGGCAATCCCGCCGGGAACTCCTCCCAAATCGCCGAAAGATTCGGGCTCCGGCGGATGCCGCCAACGGCTTTGACGTTGACACTGGCGGCCGTCCCGATAGCAGTGGCGGCATGAAACGAGCGTTCCAGTTTGTCCTCGGTACGACTCTGGGGTTGTGGCTGGTCTCCGGTCAGGGCGTGCGGGCGGATTTTCAGCTGGCTCCGGTGTTCACCGACCACATGGTCCTGCAGCAGGGGCAACCCGTGCCGGTTTGGGGTTGGGGCGATGACGGCGAGAAAGTCACGGTGCGCCTGGGCCGGCAGGCACGAAGCACGCGCATCGAGAACGGCAAATGGGAGGTGCGCCTGGCGCCGTTGCGGGCCGGTGGTCCCTACGAGATGGTGGTGGAGTCAGCCAGCCGAACGCTGCGGCTGACCAATGTGCTGGTAGGGGAGGTTTGGCTGTGCAGCGGCCAGTCCAACATGGAATGGCCGTTGGAGCGGAGCTTTCAACCGGAGGCGGACATTGCCTCGGCCACAAACACCTGGATCCGGTTTCTGGACGTGCCGAATGTGAAGGCGGACGCGCCCACGATCCGACTGAACGCCCGTTGGGAGGTATGCACTCCGGAGCGGGCCAGGTCCTTTTCGGCGGTGGCTTATTATTTCGGAAGGGCGATCCTGCAGGCGCGGCGGGTTCCCGTGGGTTTGATTCGATCGGATTGGGGCGGGTCGCCGGCCGAGGCATGGATGAGCCGTGAAGCCCTGGAGATGCGGCCGCGGTACGTGCGCGAGATCCTGGAGACCTACCCGGAGCAATACCGGCAGTACCAGGAGGCGCTCCGTGCCTGGGAACGCGAGCGGGACGAGGCGCGCCAGGCGGGCCGGGAATTCAAACGCAATGCACCCTGGCCGCCCTGGAAACCGTCGGAGTTGTACCATGGAATGATTTCGCCGCTGATTCCGTACGGCATTCGGGGCGTGATCTGGTACCAGGGCGAATCCAACGTGGGTCGGGCGGAGCAGTATCGGAGCCTGTTCCCGGACCTGATTCGCAACTGGCGTCGGGACTGGCGGCAGGGCGATTTTCCGTTTCTGGCGGTGCAACTGGCGCCGTTCCTGCCGATCAAGGACGAGCCGGCTGAGAGCGCGTGGGCCGAATTGCGCGAGGCGCAGATGCTGGCCATGCGGCAATTGCCGAAGGTGGGCGTGGTGGTGACCACGGATGTGGGCGATCCCAACGATATTCATCCGGTTTGGAAGAAGCCGGTGGGCGAGCGTCTGGCGCTGGCGGCGCGGTCCATCGCATATGGCGAGAAGATCACCTGGTCCGGGCCGTTGTATCGCAGTGTGCGTTTCGAAGGAGATCGGGCGATTGTCTCGTTCGACTTTGTCGGGCGCGGCCTGGAAGCCCGCGGCGGGCCGTTGAAGGGATTTGCGATCTGTGGAGAGGATCGCAAGTTCGTTTGGGCGGAGGCGCGCATTGTGGGCGACACGGTCGAGGTGCGAAGTCCACAGGTGCCGCGGCCGGTGGCGGTGCGCTACGGATGGGCGGATTGTCCGGTGGTCAATTTGTGGAACAGAGACGGTTTGCCGGCATCGCCGTTCCGGACCGATGATTTCCCCATGGTGACCGCCTCGCGGAGGCCGTGAGAGGGACCGGCGCATTTACCCCGCGGGCGGACGAACTGCGCCGAGGTTGGCAGCCGTTGCCGGGAGCTGGTTTTTCTGTCACGCGCTGCTCAACCGCCGCCGGGCGTGCGGGCGACCGGCTATGCGCCCCTTCGGGCCCGCCTGCCCGGCACCCGCACGTTCTCAGAATCGGTAGTACACGGTGAAGGTGTGGCTGTTGAGGCCGGGGTTGCTGGAGCTGAGGCTTGCGTTGGACATGTGTTCGAATCGGTACCCCAGGCCCCAGTGTCGTGAGATGTCCCAGTTCATCCCGGCGTAGCTGGTGAACTGGAATCCGATCCCGAGATCCAGGCCCCCGAAGGTATGCCGAGTGAGCACGGTCGGGCTGATGCCCAACTCGATCCAGAACGGGGCCCCGGGCGGTCGCAGGGAGAAGGCCGGTCCGGTGCGGAAACTGCCTGCGGTGGCACCTCGCCCTCCCAGCCAACCCAAGCCGGCCGTCAGGTGCGATTCCACCTGCCAGCCCGATCCGAGCGTCCATGCCCAGGGAAGCCGCCACCAGGCGAAGGCTTCCCCCGCGCCCATGTCCCGCCCGCGCTGATTGATGGCCAGGGAGGCGTGCCAACCCACGGAGTGCGGCTGCAGATCCCACGACTCGGCCCGGGCGGAACCTGTGCCCAAAAGGAAGGCCACCAGCATCCACACCGCGCCTCGCGGGAGGGCCGATCCGGTTGGGCACAGCCGTCCCACCGGGGTGGCTGCGGTCAGGGATTCCTCGGCGGGCCCGGGCTGGATCCGAAACCCGGCGATGCAGGATTTGGAGGTCTTGAGCATGGCCCCACCTTACGAACGCATCGGGTTCGGCGCAACAGGGGCAATTCACTGTTCGGTGCCTGAGCCACGACGGCGGTGCGGCAGAAACCCGCGCTGCGGGTCCGAAGTCCCTGTCGATCGACACTGCCCCGGCCGCCTTCCCGGAAACACGGTGCATCGGTGTCGGCCTGCCGGGGTCGGTCCGTGCCATGGGGCTGCGTTGGAGGCGGAGCCCCGACGCGGTGGGCGGGCGTCTGTCAATCTTCGGAATGGAGGGTCAACAAACGCTGCGCAGCGTCTCGGACCCGAAGCACGAGTTCGCGCGGTTGCAGAACGCGCGCCTGACCGCCCCAGCTCAGGACCCAGGGGGCGATCTCTTCGAGGCTGGTGAGTTCCAGGTGCAGTTCCAGGCTGCCATCCCGACGTTCGCGGATCCGCTGTGACTCGTGCCATTTCTTTTCGCGGATGTAATCCGCGGCCGGGGGGACGAAGTGCAGGACCACATGGTAATGCCCCGTGCCGGAACGAACGCCGAAACTGCCGCGCAGGATTTGGTCCGGGGAAAACCGGGCGGGTCGGGCAAACGTGCGGCCCGTGGGCCGGACTTCGAGGATGCGCGCCGGGACAAAGGTCCGCAGCGAACCGCGGAGGTGATCGTGGGCAAAGAGGTACCATTCACCGTTGATGTTGGCCAGGTGATAGGGATCGATGCGGCGGCGCTCGGCCTGACGTTGGCCGGGTTTGCGATACAGGATTTCGAGTTGCTGGCGTCGCGTCACCGCCCGGCTGAGCGCATCGAAGATCGCCAGGTCGAGCCGGGGCTCGGCCCGTTGACGGAAGGAGAAGGCGCGCTCCACTTCGGCGAGGTTGACGGAGATGGTGTCGGGCAGGCCCTGCTCCATTTTTTGGATGGCGCTGAGCAGGGGCCGCTCGAACGGCGTGCCCCGATATTGTTGCAGCGCTTTCTCGGCCAGCACGAGGGCGACCAGTTCACCTTCGCTGAGCTGCACGGTGGGGAAGGAATCCACCGGCTCGGTGTAATAGTACCCGAACCGGTGGGGATCGTAGGCCAGGGGCAGACCAAACCGGTCTCGCATGAATTCGAGATCGCGTTGGATGGATTTGACGCTGACCTCGAGCTGTTCGGCCAGGGTGGTGGCGTTGGGATAGCGACCGGCCTGGATCTCCTGATGAATGCGGAGCATCCGCTCCAGCGGCGGTCGAGAAGCTGCGCGACGCCTCGATTTCATGGCGATCCCCGGTGGCTCATCTGCGGGGATCCTGCCTGCGGGGTCAAGCGTGAATCGTCCAAAATCACCAGCCCGTCCACTTTCCGGACACCTTCGCCTCGCAAACAGACAACTCTCCGAAACCCTTCCGAAAAGAGCAGATCCTTCCAACCCTCGATCAGTCGGGTTCGTTCCTCCGCATTGTAACTGATGCCGATGATCACCACGGCCAGATTTCGATCCACCTGCAGGCGACGAAGGTGCTCGCTCAGGTTGGTTCGTGCCACCGGGACGAGAAAGCCCTCCTGCCGATAGTCCGGACGCAGGATGTGGGAATGTTCCCAGCTGTAAAACTGTACGATCAGGTTGGCCTGCGCGGCTTCATGAAACCGAGGCTGGGAGGTTGATTGCGGGTCCAGCGAGCTGCACCCGCACCAGCCCAGGCAGGCCAGCACCCCCAGGAAAGCGATTCGAGCTGACCAGGTGAATTTCATAAGTTTACCTCCACTCACGCTCGCTGCGAGCGAGCGAGACCCAGCAAAGCAAACCGCGGGCCAGCGCCGGCCCGGGGCTGAGGAACGGGACCGTCCAGGTCCCGGAGTTCACCAACTTTGATCCGTGGGCAGCAGGCGCTCCCCGACAGTTCGGGTCGTTCGGCGGAGGCTCGAACCGGATCGAGTCCGCCTCGCAGGCGGGGGCGGTTCGACCGGGTGTGCTCAGCCGGGGACTGGGACGGCACGCAACGTCCGGCCGGTGGGTCGGGGAGGAACTTGCGGACCGGGGTCGGTCCCCTTGACAAACCGCCTCGGCGTTGCGGCGCTCAAGACATCCTCTCGGTGCATCAGCCGCAACCGGTGGGCGAATGCCAGCCCGAGAGTCGGTGCCTTGCAGATTCCCGGGCACACTTCGGCAAGTCCGCGTCGCCGCAGTGGCGGGCTCGAAGCGGCAGGCCTTTACCGGCCGCGGGAGGAGCCGGGCCCGGCCAGCAACACGAGTAACGCGGGCAACACGGCCAGTCCGGCCACCATGCACGCCGTAACCCCGGTGCTCATCACAAAGCCCAGGCTGGCGATGCCCTGGTGATCCGCCAGCATCAGACTGCCGAAGCCGGCCACGGTGGTCAGCCCGGAAACCAAGACGGCCTTGCCGGTGCTTTTGGCCAGCAGACCTGGTTCCTGCTCCTCGGCGAAGCGATTGAGGATGTGAATGCCGTTGGTGACGCCGATGCCCACGACCAGGGGCAGGGTCATGATGTTGGCCGGATTGAACGGCACCTCACGCCATCCCATCCAGCCTGTCATCCAGAGCATGCCCAGGCCCACGGGCAGCAGCGCCAGCACCACCGCCAGCGGACTGCGGAAGTGCCATGCCACCAGCACCGTAATGGCCGCCAACGCATACCAGGCCGCCGTTTCGTAGCTTTGTTTGAGCAGCGTGGTGTACTCGTAAAGTTGCACGGGGGTTCCGGTGGCGTCCGGATCCACCGTGCGCAGTTGCCGAACGAATTGCTCCTGAGGTTGCCGCTGCCAGACGTCGTCCTTCGGAAACACCTGCAAGAGCAACTTTCCGCTTTTGCCCACGAACCGTTCCCTCAGGGCGGGAGGCAAATCATCCAGTTGCATCGGGCCGGAGGGATCTTGTTCCTGCAGGGCCCGGAAGGTCTGTTGCAAATCGGTGAAGAAGGCGCGTTGATAGAGGCCGAGTTTGCGGGCGCGGTCGGATTCGGGGCCCAGCGATTCATCGAGCATTGCCCGCCGCGTGTCGATCACGGTGTGGCGCAGGCGTTCGAGTTGAGACGCCAGGGCCGGATCGTTCGTGCCGACGTTTTCCAGGGCCAGACCGAGATAGCCGGACAAGCCCCAGAGGGTCCGGCTCAACTCGCCCAGCGCCACGGGGGTTGCATCCGGCGGGTTCAGCCGCACCGTGGCGGCCAGCTCGCGAATCTGGCAAATGAGGTTGGACTTGGGCCCCGGTTCTGCCGCCAGGAGAGGTGCCAAGCTTTCCACACTGGCCACGGCGGGCAACTGTTCCAGCTGCGCCTGGAGTCGCTGCGCTTCCGGCAGGGAGTCGGCAATCACGACTCCGTAGAGGAGCGAGCGACCGGCGGATTCGATCAGTTTTTTTTCGAAGACGACCGCGGGCAGGCTCTGGCTTTGCAGATTGAGCAGGTTGTAGTCGAACGGGACGCGGAGGGCCTGTCCGGCGGCCGCCACCGTCAGGAGCCCGCTGATGCCCAGGACGGTCCGGGGCCGCCTCAGCCAGAGTTGCTCGATGCGGGCCCGCACCGGTGGACGTACCGAGGTTTCATCCCAAAGGTTTTGGCGACCGGCCAACAGCAGTGCCGGCAAAAAGGTCAGCGTCGTCACCAGACAAATGAGCATGCCGCCGCCGCAGATCCAGCCCATCTCCTGAATGCCTTTGAACTGCGTCAGGCTCATCGCCAGGAATCCTCCCGCGGTGGTCAGGGCCCCGGTGCAAATGCCCTGGCCGGTGTTGACCATGGCGCGTTCGAGGGCCTGGACGCGGCCATGGCCCATCCGGAGTTCCTCCTCGTACCGTGTGACCAGGTGAATCCCGAAATCGATGGCCAGACCGACCAGGATCGGCACGAAGGTGATCGTGAGAATGTTGAGGTGCCCGACGGTGGCGGTGGCGAAGGCCAGGGTGTGGGCCACGCCGATCAGGAGCGTGGCCATGGCTTTCAAGGGGCGGCCCGTTTCGCGATAGCCCGCAATGAAGAGGGCCGCGCACAGCACCAGGGCCCAGACGCTGGCCTGCGTGGTGTCGCGTCGGGCCTGACGCATTTCGTCGTGCTCGAGCACGGTTTCGCCCGTGACGCCCACATTGACTCCGGGCACCTCCCGGCGGGTTTCCTCCACCAGCTGCCGCAGACGATCGATGGCTTCGACCTCTTTTTGTACGGAGGGCGGGTGGGTGGTCACCAGAAACAGGCGGCCCCCGTTGTAGGCCAGGTACTCGGCGTGCACGGCTTCTTCGCCGGCATTGAACAAAGCCGACACACCGGGGGAGGGCGGCAGGCCGGGGCGATGCAACGAGGCGGCCGCCTGGGACAGGATGCGTTCCAGCGCCGGCAGGGCCTCCAGCAACGCCTGCTGTTGTTCGGGGGCCGCGTTGCGCGAGGTCCGGAACCACGTGTTCACCTGGTCGAAGAGCGACACTAGGTTGGTGGCGCCGGCCAGGGACCGCAGAAACGGCTGATAGGCCTGCAACTGATCGCGCAGGGATTGCAGCTGGCTCTCCGACAGCAGATGAAGGGCTTTGTTGCCCAGCAGCTTGAGATCGCCCTTGTAAAAGACGCGGGGAAACAGCTCGGGCTCCCGCTCCAGCCGCGCGGCGAGGCGTTCGACGAACTGGCGATTGGCCTCGGCATCGTCGCTCTCCACCACCACCACCAGGTCGTCGGGCTTGGGGAACTCTTCGCGGAATCGCAGGAAGTTCTGGTGGTAGCGGAGTTGTTTGCCGACCAGGTTGCCGCGGCTGGTGTCGAACTGCAGATGCTGAACGGTGTACAGTACGCCCGCCGCGGCCAGCACCAGATGCGCGAGGAGAAACCAGCGGGGTTGGCGACAGACGGCGCCGGCCAACCGGTGCAAGAGCGAGGGCAGCCAGCGGTCCAGCCGCAGCGTCTTCATGGCCGGCAAAAACAGCGCAGGGCCCCGCGCCGCGGGTCCGAGCCGGAGCCGGGAGGGCGGGTCACCGGGCCGACGGGCATGAGGGGGAGAACCGGCGCTTTAGTTGAGGAACTCGGCGTTGGAATAGACCTCCTTGACGTCGTCGTGATCCTCCAGCGCCTCGATCAGGCGATTGACCGCGGCGATCGCTTCCGGATCCCGCAGGGGCACCGTGGTGATCGGCAGCTCGGTCACCTCGGCCACTTCGCATTTGATGCCGCGCTGTTCCAGGGCCCGGTGCACCGCCTCGAATTTCGAGGGTTCGGTGATGATTTCGTAGCCCTGTTCATCGGCCCGGAAATCCTCGGCCCCGGCTTCCAGCGCGATCTCCATGAGGGTGTCTTCCTGGGCGTTTTCCCGGGCCACGATGATCTGGCCCTTGCGCTGGAACAGGTGGCTGACGGCGCCGGTGGTGGCCATGGAACCGCCATTGCGCGTGACCAGACTGCGGATTTCGGCGGCAGTCCGGTTGCGGTTGTCCGTGCTCACCGGCACCAGCAGGGCCACGCCGTGGGGGGCGTAGATCTCGTAGGTGATCTCCTCATAGTTGCCCGATTCGGCGCTGCCCGTGGCCTTGGCGATGGCCCGCTCGATGTTCTCCTTGGGCATGTTGGCGGACCGACACTTCAACAGCACCATCCGCAGTCGGGGATTCATCTCGGGATCGCCGCCCCCCTGTCGGGCGGCGATCATGATCTCCCGCGCCAGTTTGGAGAACAATTTGCCCTTCTTGGCGTCCAGGGCGCCTTTGAAGTGCTTGACCTTTGCCCATTTACTGTGTCCAGCCATAGGCGTAACAATCTAATCCCGTTGCCCTCGGTTTTGCCAGTCGCACGATCCGCCGGTCAACGACGACGACGGAGTGCCGGTCACCGGCTCCACGCGCACCGCCGTCCCGTAGCACAGCACCTCTGTCACGCCCGAACCCAGCTCGGTGGCATCGTAGCGAACGCCAATCACAGCGTTGGCTCCCAACTGCCCCGCGTGGGCCAGCATCTGATCGAAGGCCTCTTGCCGGGCCCGCTCGCACAACCGGGTGTACAGCGTAATGTTGCCCCCAATCAGGGTCTGCAGACTGGCGCCCAGATTTCCGAACAGGCTTCGAGACCGGACCACAATGCCTCGCACCACTCCGTAGTTTTGGACCACCCGGTACCCGGGCAGTTCGAACGCCGTGGTCGTCATGGCATGGGTCTCACTCATGGTGCGCCCATTGAACATCATCCGCTCTCCGGAAGAAAGCACGTTCCCACGCAAAGCGGCCCGGCGCATTGCCCCCTGCACGGTGCCCTCGGCCGGGCCGCGCGGATGCGGGACCCGGTCCCCCAACCCCTCCGTGCCCGGAGGCCCGTCCGGCGTGCCCACGCTTCCCCGAACGCCCCGCTGCGGGACCGAGGGTGGCCAAGATGCGCGTTGCGCCCGGCGGGCGCACGGCTACATTCGAGCCTGGCATGGACGCGACCCCATTGGACACGTTGCTGCAGAAGGTCTGGAACGGCGAGCGCATCCAGCCCGAGGAGGCCCGGCGGCTTTACGACTTGCCGCTGCCGGAACTGGGGATGCTGGCCGACCGACGACGCCAACTGGCCAAGGCCCGGGCCTACGAGGGCCGCGGCGCCCAAATCGTCACCTACATCATCGACCGCAACATCAATTACACCAACGTCTGCAACGTGTACTGCAAGTTTTGCGCCTTCTATCGGACCACACGGGATCCGGACGCGTACGTGATCAGCTTCGAAGAGCTGGATCGCAAAATCGAGGAAACCCTGGCCCTCGGGGGCACGCAGATCCTGTTGCAGGGAGGCCATCACCCCGGATTGTCCAAGCAGTGGTACCTGGACATGCTCCATCACATCCACAGCCGCTTCCCGCAAATCAACATCCACGGATTCAGCCCGCCGGAATTCATTCACTTTCAGAAGGTCTTCGAGGAGCCGGTCGAACAGATCCTGCGGGATTTCCGAGCTGCGGGACTGGGTTCGATCCCCGGCGGGGGGGCGGAGATTTTGGTGGACCGCGTCCGCCGGCGCATCGCCCCGCTCAAAGCCACGGCGGAAGAATGGCTGCACGTGATGGAGACAGCCCACCGACTCGGCCTGTGTTCGACCGCCACGATGATGTTCGGTCATGTCGAGACGGTGGAGGATCGCATCGAACATCTGGAACGCCTGCGCTCGTTGCAGGACCGGTCCCTGCAACGGGCGGGCAACGCCCGTGCCACCGGCCCCGGGGCCCCCACCGGCGGATACTTCACGGCGTTCATCGGATGGACCTTTCAGCCGGAAAACACCAGGCTGCGATTGCCCCGGGCCGGGGCCCAGGAGTACCTGCGCACCCAGGCACTGGCGCGGATTTACCTCGACAACTTTGAGAATGTGCAGAGCTCCTGGGTCACCCAGGGGCCCGAGATTGGCCAGTTGGGTCTGCGTTTCGGCGCCAACGACCTGGGCAGCATCATGATCGAAGAAAACGTGGTGCGCCAGGCCGGGGCGGCCTTCCGGATGACCGTGGCGGACATGCACCGGTTGATCCGGGACCTGGGCTATGAACCGCGCCAGCGCGACAACTGGTATCGGTTGGTCAACTGAGCCGCATCACTCGCCTTTCCCTGCCGGCGTGCACGCAGACCGCATGGACGAGCTGGACTATCCCGACCGGCACCGGCTCACGGCGGCCCTGGGTTGGATGGAACTGGGCCGCCTCGAAGAGGCCGAACAGGAACTGCTGCCGCTGCTTCATCAGCCTCAGCCGCACCCGGATGTGCTGGAGTTGCATTGGGCCATCCTGGCCGCCCAACAACGGTGGGACGAGGCGGTGCAAACCGCCGAAGCGCTGGTGCAACGGGCCCCCGATCGGCCGAGCGGCTGGCTGCACCGGGCCTACGCGTTGCGTCGAGCGCGCCAGGGCGGACTCGAACGCGCCTGGGAAGCGCTGCTCCCGGCGGCCGAGCGATTCCCGCGGGAGGTCCTCGTCGCTTATAACCTGTCCTGTTACGCCTGCCAGATGCACCGGCTGGACGAGGCGCGGCATTGGCTGCGACGGGCATGGGCGATCGGAGATCCGGCCGAGCTCAAGCGCATGGCCCTGCAAGATCCGGACCTGGCGCAACTTCACGCAGAGATCGAACGTTGGTAGATGCTCCCGTCCGCCTTGCCCGCTCACCCGCGGGCCGGGTACCCGTTCCGAAACGCCCACAACGTTACCATGGTGAACGGCGCCAACACCGCGGCCAGAGTTGCCTCGGCCACTCGGCCCCAACATGCCCCCAGCCAGAGGAGGTTCCAACCCACCCACAGCAGAAACGCCCCGACCGGAGGCAACGAGGGCACGGGCCGTTTGTCCAGCAGTGCCGGCACCGCCCCCGCCAGGGCCAACAGATGCGCCAGCCACAACCCGGGCAACCAATCGAAGACAATGCCCTCCCACGCGCAGCGCGGCTGGCTCCACTCGTAGGCTCCCCACACGCGTCGGCAGAACAAATCAATGGCTGTCTGCGGGATCAACGCCAGGGTTGCTGCCACCAGCCAGAGTCGGAGGCCAGGATTCGAGCCCGCCCGGGCCCGGGCCAGGAGCCATTGAGCAGCGAACCGGGCCGACAAAAGACTCAAAGGCCAGGCCACGAGCACCAGCCCGGTCAGCTTCTTGGCCGCCACTGGCCCATCCAAGATTTTGCTGCCGAGGGGCCAGCCTCGGGCGCGATTCCACGTTTCCACACCCCAACCCACGGCTGCCATCACCAAAGCGGCGAGCAGTAGGTTCTGCAGCGGCAGCCAACCTCGTGAGGGCGTTCTGCCGGTCTCTGTGCTTTCGGGATCGTTTCCCATCGATAGCGACGCCCGTCACTTTGACGGGTGACACGGCCGAACGGCAACGGCGGAATCAAGGCTGTCGTCGGGCCGACCACGGCGGCTGTTGGCGAAAGTCCCCGGGGTGCCCTTTCCTGCAACGGCGCCCGGCACTCCAAGCCCTGTCGTGGCAACCAGGCCGGCTTGCGGCGGGGGCCCCGGCACACGACTCGGTCTCCGGCTTCCGCCACGAGGGAGCGGGGTGCGCTCGACCGAGGTTGTCTCGGTCCGAGCAGCGGCATTAGACTCGCTGCGTGATTCGGAACGTGATTTTGGACTGGTCGGGCACGCTGGTGGACGATCTGGAGGCGGTGTGGGAGGCGACGAATCATGTGCTGCGCCGGGCGGGCCGTTCGGAGATGGATTTGGAGACGTTTCGGGCCGAGTTCTGTCTGCCCTTTGTGCGGTTTTATGAGCGGCACGTGCCGGAGGTCCCGCTGGCACAACTGGAGCGTTGGTTTCACGAGCATTTCGGCCGGGCTCAGGAGCGTGTCGTGGCCCTGCCCCATGCGCGGGAGTTCCTGAGGTTTTGTCGCGAGGCCGGGCTGCGCACGTTCGTCTTGAGCACGGTCAAGCGCGAGTACTTCGAGGTGCAGGCGCGGCAGACGGGCCTGGAGCGCTGGCTGGACGCGGCCTACGTCGAGGCCTGGGACAAGCGTCTGTGGATTGGTCGGCTCTTGTCGGAGCAGCAAGCCGCTGCCGGGGAGACGCTCTTCGTGGGGGACATGCAACACGACATCGAGACCGCCCGGCATGGGGGCGTGGGGGCCTGTGCGGTTCTGACCGGTTACAACACGCTCCCCCAGCTGCAGGCGGCGAAGCCGGATCTCATCGTGGAACATCTGGGAGAATTGGAAGAGTACCTGGAGCTCTTCCAGTTTGCCTGGCCGCCACCGGCGGCATTTTCAGCCGCCCGCGGGCCCGTGGTGACGGTGGGGGCGGCAGTGTTCAATGAGCGGGACGAGGTCCTGCTGGTGCGCACGGCCAAGTGGTCCGGCCGCTGGGGCATCCCCGGCGGCAAGGTGCGGCGGCAGGAGCGTTGCGAGGAGGCGTTGCGCCGCGAACTGCGCGAGGAGACCGGCCTGGAGGTGAGCGGGATCCGGCTCGTGGGGGTGCAGGACTGCATTCGGCCGGAGGAGTTCTATCGGCCCGCTCACTTCGTGCTGCTTTGTTACACGTGTCGTGTGGTCGGCCGGCCGCAAGTGCGGTTGAACGGGGAAAGCCAGGCCTGGAAATGGTTGCCCCTGCAAGCGGCTCTGGAGGAGGATCTCAACGAACCTTCCCGGCGTTTGTTGCAAGCGCTGTGGCAACGAAGCACGGCCGACGCGGACCCCATGGACCGTTCCCCCTTGGCAGAAGGCTTGGCGCTTTGAAAGGGAACCGTGCATGGCCACGATTACGGTCACAGACCTGGAGGTTTTTTATCGTGTAGGCGTCACTGAGGCGGAACGCGCGCACCCGCAACGGCTGTTGTTGACGGTCGAGTTGGAGGTGGACGAATCCGCCGCCGCGGCCACGGATGACCTGGCCAATACCATCGACTACTACGAATTGACGCGGCAGCTGATCCGGTTTGGAGAGGGTCGGAACTGGCGGCTGCTGGAGCGGCTGGCCGCCGAGATCGCCGACTTCATCCTGACGCGCTACCGTCCGCTGGCCGTAACCGTGGAGGTGAAAAAGTTCGTACTGCCCGAGGCCCGGCATGTCTCGGTGCGGGTCGGCCGCCGCGGTCCGGCCGCTCCGGTTCAGCCGGGATAACCCCCTGCAATGTAGGTCTCCAGTTGCCGGATGGTCTGGCTCTGCTGATTGATGACCCAGTTGACCAGATCGCCGATGGAGACAATGCCCACGACTTTTTGATTGTCCAACACGGGCAGATGCCGGATGCGATGCTCGGTCATCAGGCGCAGTCCGTCCTCCACCGAGTGCTGCGGGCTGACGCAGATCACACGGTCGGAGAGAATCTCCCGCACGCGCGTCTCCTTGGAGGAACGGCCGCGCAGGGCGACCTTTCGGGTGTAATCGCGCTCGGAGAAGATTCCCACCAGCCGGTCCCCGTCCATCACCAGCAGAGCCCCGACGTTTTTCTCGGCCAGCCGCTGGATGGCCTCGAACACAGTGGCATCAGGCTCGATGGTCCAGACCTGGTGTCCCTTGTGATTGAGGATGTCGCCGATGGTGCCGGTGCACTGGATCATAGGCTGGTTCCGTGGTTGCGTGTGCTCGTGTTCGGGGGCTTGCCGCGGACGGACTCGCACTCCGCGGGCGGCCCACACGCTCAATCTAGTCCAGACCGCAAGGGCTGCCCACGAAAAAGTTCGTGAATTGGAAGGTACGAGCGGCCATCCCAAGGGCCCGCCCCCATGCCCTGCCCTCCGTCGGGCTGCCGTTCACGGCAACCGGTCCGACCGACCACCGGCCTCGGCCGGCTCGGGACCGACAGGGCAAAAGACGGGCCGGCCCGCGGCCCGGGGGTCTCGCGGGCCGCGGGCGCCCCGGCTCAAAGAAGTCGGCCGGGGATCGTCCGCTTCAGGACTGTTGCGGTGGCGTGATGTGGGCCAGTTCCTCGTTGGTCAGCGCGTTGAACACGCGGAATTCCTCCAGGTGCAACGAGGGATCGGCGCGGAAAGTAAGTTTTCCAAAGTAGCGTTTTTCGAGCTCGATGAGGAGCTTTTCGTCCTCGGTTCGCAACCGTTCCAGCACCTTGGGGTGGACCAGGATGCGCAACTGGAAGTCGGACTCGTCGCGGGGGCGACGCCGAAGGATTTCGGTCAGTTTGCGCTGGATTTCCACGCTCATGCTGAGGGCGCTCTTGACCTTGCCCCGGCCGCGGCAGTAGGGGCAGTCGTCGTAAATGGCCGCCTGAACGCTCTCGGTGTGACGCTGGCGGGTCATCTCCATGAGACCGAGCTGCGAGATGGGCAGGACGTGCGTTTTGGCGCGGTCCCGTTTGAGGCCCTCCTTGATCCGCTGGTAGACCGCCTGCTGGTCGCGCCGCGATTTCATGTCGATGAAATCCAGGACGATCAGCCCGCCCATGTTGCGAAGGCGCAGCTGCCGGACGATCTCGTCGGCGGCTTCGAGATTGGTGCGCAGAATGGTGGATTCTTGGTCCTTGCCGCCGAGCTTGTGACGGCCGGTGTTCACGTCGATGGCCACCAGGGCCTCGGTTTCGTCCACGACAATGTACCCCCCGCTCTTCAGGTGCACCACGCGGGCGAAGGCGGTCTCCAACTGCTTGGTGATGCCGAACCGATCGAAGATGGGCACCGGATCGGTGTAGAGTTTGACCTTGTTGACGGAGCGCCGCGAGATCCGGCCGATGAGTTCGCGGATGCGCTGCTCGGCCTTGGGGCAGTCCACCACGATGCGTTCCACATCGTCGGTCAGAAAGTCCCGCACGGTCCGCTCGATGAGGTCGGGCTCCTGGAACACGCAGGAGGGCGTGGGTTGGGTCTTGCAGCGTTCCTCGATTTGACGCCATTCCTCCAGCAACCAGGCCAGGTCCCGCACAAAGTATCGCTTTTGCTGGCCCTCGCCGGCGGTGCGCATGATCACGCCCATGCCCTCCGGGATGTTCAGCTCCCGCAGGATCTTCTTGAGTCGCTGACGTTCCTGGGGATTCTCGATCTTGCGCGAGATGCCGCTCTGATCGGCGTGCGGGAGCAGCACGAGGAACCGGCCCGGCAACACCAGATTGGTGGTCACGCGGGGGCCCTTGTTGCCGATGGGGCCCTTGGTGACCTGGACGATGATCTCGCTGCCGGGCGGATACAGACGCGGCACGTCCTTCTGGGTGATGCGCGGGCGTTCCCGTTTGCGACCCTCGCGCTCGACGATTTCGACCCCGCTGTCGAAGGGGTTCGGGATGATGTCCCAGTAGTGGAGGAAGGCGTTCTTTTCAAAGCCAATGTCCACGAAAGCCGCCTTCAGTCCGTCCTCGAGGTTGCGCACCCGGCCCTTGAAGATGCTGCCCACGAGCCGTTCCTCGGTATTGCGCTCGATGTTGAATTCCTCGAGCTGACCGTTTTCCAGCACGGCCACACGGGTCTCCAGGGCCTCGACGTTGATGATGATTTCCTTGTGGACCTTGGGCGCCGGCTTGATGAGGCGCTGCACCTTCTCGACGATCTTCCCGGCCACGGCCCGAATCGAATCGAGGATCCCCTGCGGCGGGGGCTCCACCGGGATGGGTTCATATTCTTTCTCCTCTTCGACCTGTTCGGGCACTTCGGGATGAGGCTCGCGAAATTCGCCGCCCAACGGTTTGGGTTCGGCCGGGGCCGGTTCCCCTTCTGGGGGCAGGCCATAGGCCAGGTTTTGGGCCCGTTCAATTTCCTGTTCGTGGCGTCGGTCGAAGACCCGTTCCGGTTCCGCTCCCGGCGTCGTGGCGGCCGCCCGGGCCTCCTGCGCCTCGGCCTGGGCCTTGGGCGAAACGGCTCCCAACCCGCCGGAGGGACGGAAACGCAAACTGCGGCGCCGACGTGAAAAACTGCGGTCACTCATGGTCCGTATCCTTTGCGATGGAGATAGACGTTCTGCAACAAGCCCGCCGCGATCAACGAGGTCACCACTGAAGACCCGCCGTACGAAAGCAGCGGCAGTGGCACGCCCGTCACGGGCATGAGCCGGATGTTCATGCCGATATTGAGGAAGACCTGGCTGAACAGGAGCGTTACAACACCCACTGCCATCAGCCGTCCCAGGCGATCGCGTGCCTGGCGGGCGATGTGCATTCCACGCAGCAACACCACCCCGTACAGCGTGAGCACCGTCACGCTGCCGATAAAACCCTTCTCCTCGGCAATCACGGAGAAGATAAAGTCGTTGTGCGCCGCCGTGCGCGGCAGAAATCCCAGGGCAATCTGGGTGCCCTGGCCCCAGCCCTTGCCCCACCAGCCCCCGGAACCCACCGCGATCAGGGCCTGGCGCACCTGATAGGATCGGGCTTCCTGCAAGGCACGGGCCCGCTGGCGCTCCTCCGGAGTGGCATCCGGCGGGGCAAAGTCCCGGCCGAAATACACAAGCAACCGTTGCCGCTGGTACTCCTCCAGCCGGATTTGCCAGGCCGGCGGGGCAAAGAGCACGTTCAAAACCAGCAGACCACCCACGAGCACGCAACCCGCCACCAACCGCTGGATATAGCGACGCGGCACCCCCGCCGCCAACAACATGGCCAACGTGGGCGGTACCAGCAGGAGCGCCGAACCCAGGTCGGGTTCCTTCAGGATCAGCACAAAAGGCAGGGCCATCCAGCCGAGCGCCTTCCACAACACCTCGGGACGGCGCAACTCGTCGGCGGGCCGACTGAGAAAATGGGCGAGCATCACAATGAGCACCAGTTTGGCGAATTCCGAGGGCTGCACCTGGAAGGGGCCCAGATCGAGCCACCGCCGCGCGCCGTACCGCACGGCCCCGATTCCCGGTACCAGGACCAGGGCCAACACTCCCATCAGGCTCCAGTAGGCCACGGGGGCCCACCGGGCCAGAACGCTGTAATCCACCGAACTCAGGGCGACCGCAGCCGCCAGGCCCACCCCGTACCAGATCGCCTGTCGGAACCAGCTACGATCCCAGAGCGCCAGCTGGTTGTGTTCTTCCGCGGGCGCGGTGGCACTGGCCACGAACAGCAGCCCCAGCACCATCAGCCCGCCCACGGCCAGCCAGAGCGGCCAGTCCAGGCGCGGGTTGCGAGGTTGGAGCGCAAGGTCACTCATGGCAGGAACCGGGCGGCGAGTTCGACGGGTTCGTGTTGTGCCCGCTGTTGCAGGGCGCGAAAGACCTCGCGAGCCACCGGGGCGCACGTGGCGCCGCCACTGCCCCCGTCCTCCACCATGACCGCCAACGCGTACCGCGGTTGTTCATACGGAGCGAACCCGATGAACCACGTGGTATACCCGCGCAAACGTCCCTCGGCATCCATCATTTGCGCGGTGCCGGTCTTGCCGCACACACGGAACCCGGGGACCGCGGCAGCCCGACCCGTCCCCTCGGGGTCCTCGGTGTCGGCCAACATGGCTTCGTGCAAGACGCGCAAATGCTCGGGCCGCAGCGTCAGCCGGTCCCGCACCCGACCGGCCGGGAAACGCTGGGGCGCTCGGCCGGGGTGCAGTTCCGGCGGTTCCAACCGATCCACCAGGCGCGGCCACAAGACCCGCCCACCGTTGGCCAGGGCGGCCGTCACCACGGCCATTTGAAGAGGTGTGACCGCCACCGGCCCCTGGCCAATGCTGAGATTGGCTGTATCCCCATGGCGCCACGATGCGGATTGCACCTGCGCGAACGTGGGGAACACTCCGGCGGTTTCTTGGCGCGTGGGCAGGCCGAAGGGTTGGCCCAGGTGCAATTGCTGGCCCAGTTGTACCAGGCGCTCCAAAACGCCGGGTCGAAGTCCCCAATGGACGAAGTAGCTGTTGCTGGACCGAAGCAGGGCGCGGCGCAAATCGTAGTCGCCAGGAGGTGCGGTGTCCCGAATCTTTCGGTTCCCAACGTATATGCAGCCGCGGTCGGGGCGAGCCGGGTCGGGCATCACCGTAAAGCGTGAGGCAGGGTCCAACCCGCATTCCAATGCGGCCAGGGCCACCAACGGCTTGAGAATGGAGCCCGGAGGATAGTGCTCCTGGGTGGCCCGGTTGATCTGAGGCCGCAAAGTCTCGTCCATGAGCCGGCGATATTCCCCGGGCGGAAATCCCGAGATGAAATGGTTCGGATTGGGCGCGGGCAGGGACACCATGGCCAGGACATCGCCGCTGTGCACATCCATTACGACCACGGCCCCCCGGACGTTGGCGCCCACGCGCAGCAGCGCCTGCTCGGCCGCCTGTTGAATCCGAAGGTCCAACGTCAACACCACGTGCCAGCCGGGCTCCGTCGGATTCCACACCTGTTCGGCCTGCTTGTATCCGAGGTGGTTGACCAGGACCGATTTGGCCCCTGCGCGCCCCCGCAATACCGCATCGTACCCGGCTTCGATCCCCACAACCCCGCGAAAATCCGGCATCCGATACGAGTAATCCGCGTCCTCCCCCTCCCAGGACCGGTCGTCCCGGGTCAGGTAGCCAACCAGATGCGCTGCGGTGGCCTGGTAGGGATACACGCGCAACGACTGCACATCCAGATCCGCTCCGGGGGGCAGCATCGGATACTCGGCCAAACGAGCGACCTGGTCGGCACGAAGGTTCATGAGCACCGGAAACGGCAGAGCCCGCTGGGTGAGGAAGTGCCGGCGAAAACGCTCTGCATCGAACGGAATCTCGTGATGCAGAATGCCACTGAGCTGATGAATCGCGTTGCTCACCACCCGGGTTCGTGCCTGCCATTCCAGGAGCTCGATTTGGTCCCTCGACAACCGCACCGACTGGGTCACCACGCTCGAACCGCCCACCCATCCGGCCCAGGCCACGTTGCGTCGTACGACGCGCACCGGGCGCAGCCGCTGGTACTCGGCCCGGAACTCTCGACTCAACTCCTCCAGGTACAGGCTCAGAGTGAACGCCGGCCGGCTGTCGGCCAGCACCACGCCATGCCGGTCCAGGATCTTGCCGCGCACGGCCGGAACACGCACGGTACGGATGGCCTGAACCTCGAGTTGGCTCTGGTAGGTGTGTCGAGACGCAATCTGGACCCACCACAGCCCCCCCAGCAGCACCCCCAGACCGGTCAGCATTCCCCGGGTCAGCCACCGCAGGCTTTGATCCTCGCGCAGGATGGGGTCCAGGATCTGCATGGTTCAAAAGCGCCCCCGTCGGATCTCCCGGTCGGGTCGAAATGCGCCCGGACCGACTGGGGAAGGGGCGAACCAGCTCTGCATGCGGCCGAACAGACGAAAGATCACCGGAGTGACTGCCGCACTCCAGGCGCTCAGCACCAGCCATTGCCAGAGACTGCCCCAGCCCAGGAGGGGCTCCCGCCCCAAGCTCAGCAGCAACACCACCGTCAGGGCGGGCACCGCCGCCCCTGCCCACGCTCCCAAAACCGCCTGGGCGAACAGTTGGTCGCGCAACACCAGTTCGCGCCGGAAATGCAGCAACAGCCCCACCGCCAGAAGCGGCAAACACGACACCCCCGGCGGGTTGGCCGAGAGAGTGTCGATCGTCAGTCCGCCAAAGGTGGCCAGGAGCACGACATTCACCAGGTTTGTCTGCAACGCGGCATGGACCATCAGGGCCGGCACAACGTCGGGTTGCACTCCCAGCCAGGGGCGCAAACCGTCCAGAGCAGCTTGGAGAAACAGTGCCAACCAGGCCACGAGAAGCGTGGCGACCACCTGAAACGAGCTCAGCATGACGAGGACATCGTTCTCCGGCGGGGCCGGCGGGTCCGGGTTGGAATGGGACGTTCGAATCGAACGATTCTGACGCAACAGGTTCTCGGTTTCATGGCCACAAGACCCAGACTTCGTGCAGGGCGTGCAATGGCGCCGCCAGTTTCACCCGGGCTTCCAGATACAGTCCGTTTTCCACCGGGCGCACATCCACCACGGTGCCGATGGGAATGCCTTTCGGGAACAAGCCGCCGAGGCCGCTGGTGACGACCCCCTGGCCGGGGCGAACCACCGCGGCCCGCGGCAGGTAGCTGAGGAGGACCAGGTCGGGGTCCAGAGGCCCCGCGGGAATGATCAGTCCGGTGTCCCCGGTTCCGTTGAGCACCTGGGCCGAGACCCGGCAGTTGGGATCTCCCACCAGCACGACCCGCGCATGAAACGGCCCCACCTCGGCCGTTCGACCCACCAGGCCTTCGGGCGTGAGGACGGGCAAGCCGGTGTGGACGCCGTGGCGACTGCCCAGGTCGATGGTCAGCGACCGCCACCACGGGGTGGGATCGCGCAACGTCACCCGCGCCAACCGGAGCCGATCCCTCCAGGGGGACTGTTCCTGCCAGCCCAACAGGCGGCGCAGTCGGGCGTTTTCCCGGGCCCATTCGGCCGCCTGCAGGGCCTCCAACCGCAGTTGTTGGTTTTCGCGGCGCAGCTGCTCGTTTTGGCGCAACAGCTCCCGGCGGCTGAGGAGCATTCCGGTGGCATCGGGAACGGCCTGCTGCGCGGCCCCGGCCAGCCCGAGCAACGGCAGGTAAAGCGCGCTCCAGCCAACCTTGAATCGGGCCGCCCATTCCTCGGGCAGGCTCAGCAAAGCCAGGCTGAGCCCGGCCACCAAGCCGAGCGCCACCGAGTGCGATCGCTTCCACATGCCGTTCCTTCGTCGCACGGTTCCGTCACCGAGCGCGAGGAACTCACCCGGAATGCGTGACGCGTTTGAGAAATTCCAGATGCTGCAGGACTCGACCCGTGCCCTCCGCCACGGCACTGAGGGGGTCTTCGGCCACGTGCACCGGCAGGCCGGTCTCCTCGGCCACCAGCCGGTCAATGCCTCGCAGCAAGGAACCGCCCCCCGCCATCACAATGCCCCGGTCCACCAGGTCACCCGCCAGCTCGGGCGGACAACGCTCCAGGGTGAGCCGGATGGATTCCAGTATGGCGTTCAGCGGTTCGCGCAGGGCCTCCCGAATCTCTTCCGAGCGGATGGTCAAGGTCTTGGGCAATCCGGTGCTCAAATCGCGTCCCTTGACTTCCATGGTCAGTTCCTGTTCCAGCGGGTAGGCCGAACCGATTCGGATCTTGATCTCCTCCGCTGTGCGCTCGCCGATCAACAGGTTGTAGGCGCGCTTCATGTGCGCAATGATCGTCTCGTCCATTTCATCGCCGCCCACCCGAAGGCTGCGACTGAAGACGATGCCCGCCAGCGAGATGATGGCGATCTCACAAGTGCCACCCCCGATGTCCACAATCATGTTGCCGGCCGGCTCGTCCACCGGGAGGCCCACCCCGATGGCCGAGGCCATCGGCTGCTCGATCAGGTACACCTCCCGGGCCCCGGCGTGCATGGCCGAGTCCTTCACCGCCCGTCTCTCCACCTCGGTAATCCCCGACGGCACGGCCACCACCACCCGCGGCGCAATCAGCTTGCGGTGATGCACCTGCTGAATGAAATGCCGCAACATGGCCTCGGTGATCTCAAAATCGGCAATCACACCGTCCTTCATGGGGCGAATGGCCACAATGTTGCCCGGCGTGCGCCCGAGCATCCGCTTGGCCTTCTCCCCCACCGCCAGGACATTCGTGGTCCCGGCCTCGATTGCCACCACCGACGGCTCGCGCAACACAATGCCGCGGTCACGCACGTAAACGAGGGAATTGGCTGTGCCCAGGTCGATCCCGATGTCGTTGGAGAACAGACTTTTCAGTTGCGCAAACATGAAATGTCGCCCACTGGGGTCCAACCTAGGGTTGCGCCTCCGGCGGGGTCAAGAGGATTAACGTTCAAAAACCTGCTCCGGACCATCAAGGCCGCTGTTCTCCAGCCCGGCACACGCCCCCGGGCATCGTCCCGGCACTCAACCGGGTCCACCGCTCGCCTTGTCCCGATTCGACCCGCGAAGTGCCGCTCCCCTGTCCGGTTCGCCCCGGACTTTGCTGAACGCATGCTCCATGCGCCGTCTCAGGTACGTCCCTGCCTTCATACGCCAGCGCTGCGCCACCGGCCATCGTTGGAACGATTCCCACTTGACCGAATCGGGGTCCCATCGGTGCGAACGGATCCCGCCGCTGCAGAGCCCTCGAGGGTCGCCCGTGACTGCTGGCCCGCAATGCAGTCGCTGGCACTCCGGAGACCCGGGATCTGACTCCTTCTACCCTGGGGCGGAGCCGTCTGGAGCGCGCGATGGAAACGGGCTTCCCACCCGCGCGCGGCAAGGGCCGGGGTGCCGACGGGTTCGCGGAAACCCTGGCGGAGTCGTTACCTCCGCGCCGTCGCAGGATGCAGCTTCGGCGCTCGCGTCCCCGGCTCGGACCGTTGCCAGAGCGTTCCCACCGGGCCGGCTCCTATCCGCAAGAAAGGGCAGGAACACCCCGCAGGCCTCGACCCTGCCCGAGAAATCCGCAGCTCCCTCGGGTCGGTCGTTTCTCCGACCTGCCCCACACCCCCACCGACCATTCCCTTCGGGTCCAGTTGCCAAGGTCCGGCCCCGCAGCTCCTGTCCACTGCGAGGCCACCGGCGGTGGGGAACGGCCCGCGGTGGCCGCCTTCCACCGGACCGGTATCCGCCTGACCGTGCTCAGCCCCGCCCGGATCCGGCCCTTCGCCCGGGCCCGGGCCAGCAGGCCCAAACTGACCGCTTGGACACCGCCGTCCCCGAACTCCTCAAACGAACACAGCGCACCTGGATTCGGCATTATGCGCCGGGGAGAGGTTCGGGACCCGGACCGGGCGGTCTGGAGGATCGGGACCGCGCAGGGTATTATTGCCGGCCTTGGAGTCCAAGGTTGGATGGCCCCATCGTCCACAAGTGGGTAAGGGTTTTCTTCTCCCCTTTCCCTGGTGAAGGCGCGGCCGATCCGGCACCCAAGGGCCGGGCTGAAGGAACGATACTCGTAAAAGGCCAACCCAGTGGCCGGGTGGATGCGTTCGGTGCTGAACCAGAAGGGCGTGAAGAGAGCGGCGGGCCGGGGGCGCGCAAGGGCTCGCCGAAGAAACCGTATTCACACCGCGCGGTCTCCGTGCTGGTGGAAGCAGAGACCAACTGCCAGACGTTCGCGTTGCCGTCGCAGGCGCAGAAGTGTGTGCCCGCATTCGATCCGGCGTGCCGCGTCAGCCACGGCAAGCCGCGTACGCCGCCAACGCCCATTGGCGCGTCGGGCATGAACCCACCCGTGGGTCGGATCGGCTCTCGAGCTTCACCGACCGATTCCCAGCGTCCCACGTGCAGGTCCGCCGCCCATTGCTGGTCAGATTCCCATCCGCGTCGTACGTAAAGGCTTCCGGCGTCTTGGGCACAAACACCTTGCCCGTGATGTTGCTGACCACGTATTGGCCAGAACCAACCGGCAGCACCGCCACATTCGTGATCCCCAGCCAGACGGGATTGGCCGAATTGTCCACCGCCAACTCCGCCCGGAAATAAGATGGGTCGGGTTCGTGTTCACCGACACGCTGGCTGCATTCGTCGCCTCACCGAAAATGATTATGTAGCCAGGGAATGTCTTGCTGCCAGGTTGGCTGACAGATCTCGTCGTGCGCTGACGAACAGTTCAAGTTCAATCTGATGTCGGTTAACACATTTCTCCCCCACTCTGCCGCGAAGACGCAGTGCCGGGGCTGTGCGGCAGGCGCGGGTGGCCGACTTGCTCACCGCGGCCTGAGCGGTGCTAAATTCTTTCACACCACTTAGGGGGACAGCCGAGGCGATTTGCTTATTGACCAACCAGATTCTTCACCGCGTTCAGCAACCACGTTCCGAACTTTCCGAACAGAAGCAAACAGACCACGAGCACAATGATAAACGCTTCAACGGCAATAGCTGGTCGCAAACCAAAAAAGCGTTTCCAATTGCTCTCGGGTGGTTGGTTTTTCATGCGCCGCCCTTCTTGCCAGTGCAGATGACAACAAGCTCGTCGTGGCAATCGCCGTTTTGGTCCTTCCAGAGATGCAATCGAACTGTGCCAGGCCCATTGCAATACGTTTCGATAGTGGCAGTGATTACAGCACTGAAGTGCGCGAGGATCGCCGTTGGCGTCCGAATGTAAGCCTCCTGACCTCGCTTAAACGCACAAACAGAATAAATCCTGACGCCAAATTCGATAGCGACTGACCCTGCAATGATGATGACGACGGGGGCGGCTGGAACTACTCTGCCATCCGGGTCGTACTTGTTGACCGGATCGTTAAGTGCAAAGCGGTAGAGGTTGTTTTCTTCCTGCAAGTTGAAGGGCTGAACCCGGCGCGTGAAAAGCTGGAAGCCCGGTTCATAAATGGGGTCTCTGTTTGGCCACCACCCCCGTGCTGGGCGAGTAAACGCGGTATTCGTACAGGACCAGGTCGATTGTGTCGTGCGTCCGCTTGGTTGAGAAACGGAAGAGGTTTTCTCTGGCCATCGGGCCAGTGAGCCGAATCGGCTCGCCAAACGGACCGTATTCGGAGCGGCCGGTCTCGGTGCCGGTGCTGGCGGAAAACAATTGCCCTGCGTTGCCGTTGCCGTCGCAGGTCACAAAATGCGTCCCCGGAGGCGGACCGCAGGCCAGCTGCACCCACAGCCATCCACCAACACCGCCTGTACCGCCAATTGTGGCATTTAGGTCCAAGCCCCAGGCGTAGGTGGACACGAGCGAGTTGTTGGCGCCGATCAATCCAGCCATGTGCTTATGAGAAAGAATCATTGGTTCTCAGAAAGAACCGCTATATATTAGAACTGGTTGTTCCAGTTATACATGAGCGATGTGTTGTTGGTAGTCTCAGTCAGGAACCCCCTCTTCGCATTGCGCCATTGGCCATGAACATGCGTTATACACGGAGGAAACTAATGGGCGGTAAGAATACGCAGTAATGACCCATAGGCAATACATACCACCAGCGGCAACAGGTATACAAAAACGCGCGCCCAAAGCCTAGACAAGATACCGGTCGCACTCCCAATGACATGCACCCCAATATCGACGGCGATGTAACAAGCTATTAAGCCGCCAATAGGAGAGAAGCGCCCCTCTGGATACTCACCGAAGCTCAATCCCGCAATGATCAATAGTTGGATAACAACTGTTACGAGTAACGTCTCTCGCGCCTGCTGTCGTGGAAGCCGCACACGCAGACTCTGCATTGTTATGGAATGTGAATGCTCTGTCCGTGTTACCTGACAACCTTGATTGTTCGTACGCTTAATATCCATGTGCTTCTTTACTGCTCCAGTAGGACCGATTCACTACCACCCATGGTCTCGTTCGCACAATTCTCCCCTCCCACGATCCAACAGCAATGATTAGCTAACTCGTGGATGAGAAGCGCAGCTATGCCGGCGGATCGATAACCGGTAAGGTTCGCAGGACATAGGCCAATCCCAAAACCCGGATAGGTCCACGCCAAGCCGCCAAAAAGACATACCAATGTGCATTTCCCATGGCACCGCACCGGATACTCCTCACCATGGGATCCATGGTCCCGAAACCATTTCGCACATTCCCCTTTCTGGATTGCACGATTCGCCAAAGCTATCGCACTCTCTACCGCCGAAAGTCCCTTGCAACTCTTCCCTGTGGATAAAGTAGGCGGATCCTGGTGCGGTGTGGCAGTATAGCACTTTCGGTACCACTGACCACACAATGGACATGTGGTTGCAGTGAAGCGACCGTCAGTGTCAACGTAATCCAAGAGGTCATTGGCGGGGAATCTGAAAAGATGGCTTCCCCCACCCTCGTAGCGTGGAGCGGGGCTCACCCACCGGCCGAGACCCGGGCTGCAGGCGCGGTATTCATAAAGGACCGGATGGGTCGTTTTACACGTGCGCCTGGTGGAGAAACGGAAGGGATGCTCTTTGGACATCGGCCCAGTGACACGAATCGGTTCGCCAATGGGCGCGTATTCGTACCGCGTCGCCTCCGTGCCGGTGCTGGCGGACACCAACTGCCACACGTTCCCGTTGCCATCGTAGGTCACAAAATGCGTCCCCGAGGCAGGACCGCTGGTCATTCGAGCCCAGAGCAGACTGCCCACGCCACCGGCACCGTCCATCGTCCCGCTCAGATCCAAACCCCACACGTAGCTGCGCACCAGCGCGTTGTTCGTCGCGTTCAGCTCCACAATGTGCCGGCCGAACAGCATTGGATCGCTCACGAATTTCAGGTCTTCCGTCACCACCCAGACCCCGTTGCTCAATACATAGCTTGTTTGCCTCGTGCGCCGGCCCAATGCATCGTACGTACAGTCCACCCGACGCCAACCGGCCCGATCGCTCGCCCCACAGATCATCCCCCGCAGCAGCCGGTTCTCAGCATCCCAACTGTACATCCGGGGCCCCAGCGGAACAAGTTTCGCGTTACCCGCCATGGACCAAGGCGGCGCATTTCGGGTTTTCCGAAAATCCCGAAAGCGCGGCGGAATGCCGGGCGTCACCGGCGCGGGAGGCTGAGGGACACCGGCATTTCCTCCGATACACGAATCCCGGGTTCAATTTGAAACGCGGCCGGATGCAGAGTTCAGGACCTCTACGCTTCAAAGTCCTGGCGCACCTCCGACTGTACCCGGCCCGGATTGCCCCGCACCACCCCCAGGTTCGTCACCACCACCCACACCCCGCCGGTCCGATTGTTCACCTGCGCCTCCCCGTACCAGTACCGCCCCTGCCGCACCGCCGGTGCCCATTCGTTGGTGCCCCACCAGAACGTCACCGTCGCATTCGTGGCCGCCTCCCCGGACACCGGCAAGGTACGGCGGCACCGTCCGACTGGTGTACTGGTTGAGCCGATTGACCGTGTTGGTGCTCCAGTGCAGGCTCTGGCCCCGTTCGTCCCCGCCCCAGGTCCCGGCCGTCCCGTTCCCCCTCGCATCGTGTCGATGCTCGAGCTGTCGGCCCGCCACGGGAGTAGCGCCGCCCCAATATTCCTTCTTTTGACCCGGGGCACCGGAGCACGCAATCCATCCGCCAGCGTTGGCATTGCGGGCGTTGATGCGGTGGTTGTCAGCTTTCCACCGGCGTCCATTGAGACAGCCCGGAGATCCGAGGCGGGTGTCCCAGCCCGCGACAGATGTCCGCCCATTGCTTTGCAGGGCGTTGAAAAAGAGCCGGAGTTCATGGAAGTCCCTGCGCAGCCTGTCGGTCTGGAAGCGGCGTTTCCTCGAGCTACCGTTTTTCAACCACCTGCGCGGGAGGCAGAATCGTCGTCATTGGTCGCTGCGTGCGCCGCTTGTTATGGGAACGTTCGGGCGATTCGGCAGGTCTCACTCCCACCAGGTTGGGCCTGTTCAAGGCTTGACGCCGCACCCGGAAGGGCCTACAACCCCCCTCGACAAGCCTGAATGAACCCAGTCCTTCGAACTCCATGCTATGAAAACCATCCCTCCTTGCCGTCCAACGGGCGCATCCTCCGCGAACAACCTCCGGGGCCGGAGCCGGCTTATCGGTTTCACCCTGGGTTGCCTGGGGTTGGTATGGTGGGGCATCGCGCCGCTCCAGGGGCAGCCCGTGATTCAGGACAACTTCGACTCTTATGGCACGGTTTCCGACATGGTGGCTGCCGGTTGGCGGCTGTCCGCCCTGAACCCGGCGCTGGTGACCACCACCTTTCCCGCATCGGGTCAGGGGAAGGCTCTGCGACTGCAGGCCAATCCCGTCCCGAACACGGCGCCGGCCGTAGGGATGTGGTATCGCACCAACGAGTACACCGAGTTCTTCGTGGCCGTGGACCTGGTGGACTGGCCGGGTACGGATAAGAACCAGGCCATGGTGGTGTTTGGGCATCTGACCGACGCCAACACGGGCACCATCCCGCCCAATCTCAACCCCGCCACGGCACAAGGTGTCATCTGCAACTATGACGCTTCGCAGTATGGAGAAAATCCGACCGACCGTCGCCAGGGACAATTCCAGATCAACGTGGTGAACGCGGGCTTCGCCACGCGTACGCTGGCCGTGGCCGAGGTCACGTTCGAGCCGGGCCGATCGTATCGGATCACTTTCAGCGGTCGGGCGGGTCGATATGTGGCCAAGGCCTATGATCATCACGATTTGACCCGGCCGCTGGTGGTGTTGGAGGCCGAAGATTATTCGTTCTCCTCGGGCGCATGCGGTTTCCTGGGGTTCAGCCGACAGGGCACGGTCGGCACGGTGGATGCCACCTGGGACAATTTCTACTGTGGGCCCTCGGATCCCAACACGGCCCCGGAACCGGCCCTGGCGCATCCGGTGCCCGGCACGCCCCAGGTCATCAGCCGCAACCCGACCAATCGGTTCACCAACTTCCACCCGGCATCGCAGGGGATCCGGTTTACCGCGTCCACGCTCTCGGACAACGCCATCAATGCCGCGGCGACCCGGCTCTACCTGAACGGGCAGGATGTATCGGCCGCCCTGCAACCCTTGCCCGCCAACGGGCCCACGCTGACCTTTGCCACTGCCCCCGGCACGCTTCAGCCCAACCAGGTCTACGCTGCGCGGATCGAGTTGCAGGATGTGTCCGGCACCCGAAGGTCCACCAACACCTTCTGGTTCGACACTTTCAGCGAGACGATTCTGGAGACACCGCCGTTCAAAACAGTCGAGTGTGAGGACTACAACTACGACAGCGGCCAGGCCCAGACCGAGCCCATCCCGTTGTCCGGATGGAAATCCGACGGATCCAAGGTCAACGGGGATGGAGTGGGGTACCTGGACCTGGTCGGCACGCCCGGCGTGGATTATTTCGACAACCGCACGTCGCCCGAGGGAGGATGGAACGATTACCGCTTCTGGGATGCGGTGGGCACTTCCACGGGCAATCAGGACATCAGCGACCTGACGCGAGCCATCCGCGACCCCTTGCCGCCCGAGCTGATCCGCTCCAAATATGCGGCGGTGGGATTGCAGGAGTACGTGGTGGCGCGAACCGAACCGGGCGAATGGCTCAATTACACGCGAACCTTCGTTTCCACGAACTACCTGGTCTATTTGCGGGTGGGCAGTTTCGGCGCCACCGAGGCCGAGCTGGGCCGCGTAACCAGCGATCCCACCCAGCCGGACCAAACCGTCGTCCCGTTGGGCCGGTTCTCGATTCCCAACAACCTCATGCACATCCACTACACGTACGTGCCGTTGATGGACGGCGATCGCCCGGCGAGGGTGGCCCTCGGGGGGCGGGAAACCCTGCGCCTGACCATGAGGGGCACGCCGGGTCAGGACAACCGGAAAGTGTACCTCAATTACCTCCTCTTTGTGCCGGTGCCCGCGCTGCCTCAACCGGTTTCGCTGGACATCCGTCGCCAGGGAGACCAGGTGCTTCTCTCCTGGCCCGACGGCCCTTGGCGGCTGCAAAGCAGCCCCACGCTGGATCCCTCCGCTTGGACAGACGTCACGCAGGGGATCAGCCAACAGGGTGATCGTCGGCAATTCAGCACGGTGCCCGAAGGTACGCGGTTCTACCGGTTGGTGGCGCCCTGAGCGCAGGGCTCCGTTCGGGGTGCCCCGAAGGCCGTGAGTTCTGCGTGCGCGGCTGGACGTTCGGACCGGCCGCGCATGCGTTTTTTCCTGGTGGTTCGGCGCCGCCGCGGTGCTACCCGGCTTCGGAGCCGAAGTGGCCGGCAAGAGTTCCGCTCCTGCGCCATGCACCACGCTCCTGCGCATGGGGGAGCAGCGAGGGAACGAAAACCGGCCCGAGCGGTCCCACGGTGGAACAGCGCGGAAGCGCATGAGAGGCAGGCAAAGGAGGTCGGGCGGCCCCGGTTCAGGCGTCGAAGCCCGAGCTTGTGGCGTCGGGTCGGGCGTGGGGATCCGGGCGCCGCGGAAGACGCGCGGGATTCGGGATTGACAGACTGCCGGGGAGTGGATGAACTGGGGCGGTCATTACTGTGGAAAGCTTAGAAATCGCCTTCCGACCGAGTCTTGGCCTGTTCCGCGCGGAGCGGGGCACGTGGTTCTTGCGCCTGCGGGCCGGGGGCGGAGCGCTTCTCCACAGACTCATCTGGCAGACACCGGGGCCCCTTCGGGGCGCTGATCATCCCGGCCATAAAACCCTGCAACCGGAGCACCTCCTATGCACTGGCTGGATTGGATTGTCATCGCGCTGTACTTCGTGCTGATCGGCTGGCTGGCGTGGTGGTACGGTCGACATCAGCGTGACACGGTTGACTACTTCCTGGCCGGACGCAATGCCGGTTGGGTCGTCATCGGTGCTTCCATCTTCACATCCAACATCGGATCGGAACACATCGTCGGGCTGGCCGGGCAGGGGGCTTCCACGGGGATGGCGATGGCGCACTGGGAGTTGCACGCCTGGTGCTTGATCGTGCTGGCGGGATTGTTCGTGCCCTTCTACTACAAATCCGGCGTCGCCACGATCCCGGAGTTTTTGGAGAAGCGCTTCAGTGCCCGGACGCGCTGGATCCTTTCGTGTGTGTCCCTGGTGGCCTACGTGTTTACGAAGGTCAGCGTGACGGTGTATGCGGGAGCGATCGTGTTTCAGGCGCTGTTGCCGGACACGTTTGGCAGTCCCCAGAACGCCTTCTGGGTGGGCGCGTTCACCACGGTGATCATCACGGGCATTTACACGGTGTTTGGCGGCATTCGGGCCATTTTGCACACCGCCACGCCCCAGGCGGTGGTCATCTTGCTCGGCTCCTTCATCATCACCGCCATCGGCCTGCACAAGCTGGGCGGCTGGGGTGAGTTGGTGGCCACCTGCAAGACCAACGCGGCCAACTTTGCGCTGTGGCGTCCGCTGAGCGACCCGGACTTTCCGTGGCTGGGCGTCGTGATCGCCTCCCCCATCATCGGATTGTGGTACTGGTGCACGGACCAGTACATCGTGCAACGCGTTTTGTCGGCGCGGGATTTGCCCACGGCCCGACGGGGTGCTTTGTTCGGCGGTCTGCTGAAGGTCTGGCCGGTGCTGATCTTCCTGATTCCGGGGATGATCGGCTGGGCCCTGCATCAGAAGGGCATTATCCAGCTGCCGCCGAAGATCGTGGGGGGCGAGATCGTCGCACCGATCGATGGGGATCAGGTCTTCCCCTCCCTGGTGAAGATGCTGTTGCCGCCGGGGATTCGCGGCTTGATCGTGGCCTGCCTGTTGGCGGCCCTGATGAGTTCGCTGGCCTCCCTCTTCAATTCGAGCGCCTCGCTCTTCACGGTGGACATTTACGAGAAGATTCGGCCCGGCCAGTCGGAACAGCACCTGTTGACCGTCGGCCGGATTGCCACGGCCACGGTGGTGGTCCTGGGGATCATTTGGATTCCGGTGATGGCCAAGGTGTCCGGGGGAGGCCTCTACCAGTACTTGCAAAGCGTGCAGGGGTATCTGGCCCCGCCCATTACGGCGGTGTTTTTCCTCGGTTTGTTCTGGAAGCGCTTGAACAGTGCCGGGGCCACCTGGGCTCTGGCGACGGGATTCATCCTGGGCATGTTCAAACTGACCGTCCAGGTCTTCTTCGGCGAGGGCAAGACCTTCCAGGAACCGGCCTGGCTGGTCTGGATCGGCGAGCTGAACTTCCTCTACGCCACCGGCATCCTGTTCGCCATTGCCGCCATCGTCATGGTGGTGGCCTCCCTGCTGACCCCGCCGCCACCTGAAGAGAAAATCCGGGGCCTGACCTATGGCTCCATCCACAAGGAAGCGGCCGACGAAATCCGCAAGAGTTGGGACGCCGGCAACATCGCCATGGCGACCATCATTCTTTTGGCGGTGGGCGGGATGTACCTGTACTTCAGCTTCTGGCTGAACTGAGGGGTCACCCGCCATCTGCCAGGGGGGACTCGGGACAGATCAAGATTTTGCCCAGGGCGCGCCGGTTCCGCAGCCGGTCCAACCCCTCCAGGGCCCTGGACAGGGCGAACACCGAGTCCACGACCGGTCGCAACCGGCCGGCGGCCGCCCACTCCAATGTACGCAAGAGCGAGGCACGGTTCCGGCCGTAACTGCCCACCAGGCGGTGCTGCTTCACGAAAAACGGCCAGAGGGCCAATGTCGGTTGCCGCCCCAGGGTGGCTCCGCAAGTGACGACCGTGCCGTTGCGGGCCAGGCATTGAAACACCTGTTCCAGGATTGGCCCTCCGAGGTGCTCGACCACCACGTCCACGCCCCGGTTGCCGGTGTGTTTGCGCACCGTGCGCGGCCAGTCGGGCTCCGCCGGGTCCACGGCCAGTTCCGCTCCCAACCGCAGTCCCAGCTCCCGTTTGGCGGCCGTGGAGCCGGTGGTGATGACGCGCGCGCCGAGCTCGCGCGCGATTTGAATGGCGGCCGATCCCACCCCACTGGCGGCGGCCATCACCAGCACCCATTGGCCGGGTTGCACTGTAATCCGGTGAGTCAGCATGTGCATGGCCGTGCTGGCCGCAAGGGTCAGGGCGGCCGCATCCCGGCAGGACAGCCGCTCCGGCAGCGGCACCAGCGCCCGGGCCGGAACGCGCACCCGCTCGGCCAGACCGCCATCCACATCCACCCCCAGCAGCCGGCCTCGCAGACAGGTTGATTCCTCTCCTGCCCGACAGAACTCGCACTCACCACAAAACAGGTTGGATTGGATGGCCACCCGTTGCCCGGGGTGCCAGTCCCGGACGTTCGCCCCCACGGACTCGATCACGCCACTGACCTCGGCCCCCGGGACCCGGGGCAGGGACACCGACACCGGCAAGGCCCCCTGTTCCAGCCAAAGATCCAAATGATTGAGCCCGCAGGCGTGCACGCGCACCACCACCTCGTCCGAACCGGGTTGAGGGTCGGGCAACTCCTGCCACAAAAACTGTCCGGGCCGACCATGCTCTACCAACTGCCAGGCTTTCATGCGGTTGTTCCGAGACGGAACCCGAGGTTGAGGCTTTCGTCAATCCGCGGTCAAGGAGGGGCCGTGGGATCGGTCGAGGAGACAAACTGGCTAACCGGGGTCCGGATGCAAGCCGGGGCCTGCGCGGCGGTGGGTGGGCGCGGGGATTCTGAGGGTGGGGAATCCGTTTGCCCGCGGAAAGCCATGTCTTTGCGAAGAAAAAAAGAAAGCTGAAGCATGCCGCCGTCGCTTGCGCGACGCAGCACGAGCCGAGTGCCTCGTTCGACCCCGACTCATTCGGCGCGAGTGGTGACGGCCTCCAAAATCCGCTCTTGGCGAGCGTGCAACATCCGCCCGAGGGCCGGCAGCAGGATCGCGTACAGGCCGGCTGCCAATCCGGTCAACACCAGAGACGCCAGAAGAAGCACCGCATCTTCGGCGGGCCAACCCATCCGACGCCACGCGGTGGCCGTTAACGGCGGCAAAAACAGAACCCCCAACGCCACGGGGGTCACCACCAGTTGCAGAAACAACGAGAGCCACCGGCTCACCACGGGCGGACGGGAGGGGAGCAATGTCCCCGGGCTCACATGGTACGGAGCCAAAATCGATGCCAGGTTGCCCACCACACACAGCAACAGAAACCCGGCAGCAAACAACGCGACCCCCGCCGCCCCGACGACCGGCGGAAAGCGCAAGAGCCAGCTCACCAGCGCCAGGACGGCGAGCGCAAACGGGAACAGGAGGCCGAAAAAGCCCAGGTTTTTCCCCAACAGGACTGCAGGACGGGGCGCCGGACACAGCATCAGTGCGCGAAACCCGTCGCGGTCCAGGCCGAACTGGTTGGACAAGAGAAGCACGGTCCCGAACAAAAACCACGCCACAAGACCCGCACACAAGAATGGCTGGAGTTCCGGATCCGGCGAGAACCGGCCGCGGAACAGGCCGAGGACCACCAGGCCGAGCAGGAGCAGCTGATGGGTGATGGTGTTCGCCCGGACCTCGGGGGCGCGGGTCAAAGAACGCAGTTGGGCAAGCGCCACGGCAGCCACCGGACCCGGGAGCCACGGCAACGGCCGCTCCAACCAGGTGCGACGCTGTGGACCTCCCGAAGTCCGGGAACGGAATCGACCCAGCGAAGCTCGTACCGGCTCCTCGGCCAGGTAGGCTCGCAGAGTCGAGCGCCAGCTCCAACGCAGGCCCAAGCCCGCCAACCCTGCCGTCGCCACCAGCAACACCGCCACCGGCCCAAACTCGTTGCGTGCGGCCGCCTGTGCCCCGTAGCCGGGCCACAGCAGGGGAATCCAGCGATGCAACGGGACGAGCGCTCGAGCGGCCGACTCGTTCAAGAACAGCGAATCGCCCTGCTCCCGCATCCGTTGGCTTTGCCCCCCAGGGTGGGGTTGGGGCGAGCCCTCCGCATCCACGGATGCTGCCGACCGAGAGGATGCGTTTTCTGCCACCCGACCACCAAGGACCCAGAGGTTGGGCAGTTGACTGACCAGCAGGAGGCTCAACCCTGCGTACGCCAGCACGGCCCGGCGCCGGCGCCCATCGCGCATCATCAGTCGGGCGAGCCACCCCCGCAGGGCAAACAACCACGCCTGCACCAGCACAATGTAAGCAACCGTCAGAAGCAGGAACGGGGCCATGCGGGGGCCATGCGCCAGACACAAACCCAGAGCCAGCCCGATCAATCCCGAGGTGAACACGAGAGCAACGGGCGATACCAACGTGGCCAGGAAATTCAGCAGGAAGACATCCCACACCCGGAGGGGAAGATACAAAAACCGGCTCAGATCGAAGGGCTCCGATTTTTGCACCTCCAACAAAACCCCCAGCACCAGATAGAAAGTGAAGAAGAAGGAAACGAGGTCCCAGACCAGCATGAGTGCCGTGGAGGTGACGTGCGGAAGCACGAGCCAGCCCACGGCCAGGCCGCAGACGGCGAAGAAGAGACCGCCCACCAGGACCATGGCCGTCCCGAACAGGTGGAGGAACTGCGCCAGTGGGCCCTCGCGGTAAAGGCGTCGCCACAGGAGGCGCCAGCGCAACCAGAGAACCGCCTTCCATTGTTCGCGGCTCATGTCTCTTCCAGCCAGGTGAGTCGTTGGGCCTGAAGATGCTCGCGACCCACGGTGGCGAGGAAATGGTCCTCCAGTGAGCCGGTCTGTCGAATTTCCTCCATGGTGCCCTGGAAGACGAGCCGGCCCTGGTGAATGATCGCCACGTCGGTGCAGAGCCGCTCCACAATTTCCAGCACATGCGACGTCAGGAACACCGTCGCCCCTCGCGCCACGCATTGTTGCAAAATGTCTTTGAGCAGACGGGACGAGACGGGATCCACCCCCTCGAAGGGCTCATCCAGAAAGAGCAGGTCGGGCCCGGGCAGGAGGGCGGCCGCGAGTGCGAGCTTCTTCTTCATCCCGTGGGAGAAGTCCAGGGTCAGCTTGTTGTCCTCCTTGGCCAGCCCCATGAGCGCCAGGAGTTCCTCGGTCCGTTGGGCCACCACGGGCAGGGGCAGGTCGTACATCCGGCCGATGAACAGGAGGTATTCGCGGGCGGTGAGGTAATCGAAGAGCGCCAGGTTTTCGGGCACCACGCCAATGCGGCGGCGCAATTGACGGGCACATTCCGGGTCGCTCGTGTCCGCGCCGAAGAGTCGGATGCGCCCGCGGCTGGGGGCCAACATGCCGGTGAGCATCTTGAGCGTGGTGGACTTGCCAGCGCCATTGGGGCCCAGGAAACCGAAGAACCGACCTTGCTCCACCCGGAGATTGAGATTGTCCACGGCGCAGACCGAGCCAAAGATCCGGGTCAGGCCCTCGGTTTCGATCACGCAATTGTGACCTGTCGAGGCAGTCATTCGGGCGTGCGGGCAGTTTGGACAGGGAACGGGGGTTTTGCAAGTCACGTTCGGCTCAGGCCCGTGTGCGGCTCGCTCGCAGCCGCCGGGTCGCTCCTCCGCATAAACTGCCCCCCCGCCCCGGGGGAGATGGGCGCAGGTGAGGCACATTTCACTGTCTGCGCCCGGGATTCAAGGGTTTCCGGGAAGCGCCCCTTTCCCTCCGTTTTCCCACATTCAGCATGGTTGATATTCCGCGAAGCCTTCGAAGGTCTTCCGAATTTGAAATCCGGCCGACATGCCCGGCCGCCATCTTCCCGGCCTTGCGCGCGGGAGGGTGGATTTTTAGGCTTCGAAGTTCCGGCCATCACAAAAACGGGCAGGCCATGGCAGAACGCTTCATACGAATCGGCGGCGCGCGGGAGCACAACTTGAAGAATCTGACCCTGGAGATTCCGCGCGACCGACTGGTGGTGATCACGGGGCTGAGCGGCAGCGGCAAGTCATCGCTGGCCTTCGATACGCTGTATGCCGAAGGCCAGCGCAAGTACGTGGAGAGTCTCTCCACCTACGCGCGGCAATTCCTCGGCCAGTTGCAAAAGCCGGACGTGGACTACATCGAGGGGCTCTCGCCGGCCATCGCCATCGAACAGCGCAGTTCCGGTGGCAATCCCCGTTCCATCATCGCCACCACCACGGAGATCTACGATTACCTCCGCCTGCTGTACGCCCACGTGGGCCAGCCCCACTGTCCGGAAACAGGGGGGCCGATCGTGACCCAGACGACCAGCGACATTGTGGACCGACTGCTGGCACTGCCGCGGGGGACCCGACTGCAGCTGCTGGCACCGGTGGTCACGCAGCAAAAGGGCGAGTTCCGCGACGTGCTGGAGCGACTGGCCCGTGAGGGCTTCGTCCGCGCGCGGGTCGATGGACAAATGGTGGAGCTGGGGGATCCCCAGCACCGGATCCGGCTGGATCCGCGTCAAACCCATACCATCGAGGTGGTCGTGGACCGGTTGGTGGTGGACGAGCGGGTGCGGGTGCGGTTGCAGGATTCGGTGGAAACCGCCCTGCGATGGGGCGATGGACAGATGCGGACCCTGCACCAGTTGCCCGGAGCCCAGGATCGTCCCGCCGGCAGCGGCACCGGCGCAGGGCGGAGCCAGGATTCGTGGATCGAAACGCTGCATTCGAACCGGCGCTTTTCACCGGCCACGGGCAAGAGCTATGAACCCCTGACTCCCAAGCATTTTTCGTTCAATGCCCCTGCGGGGGCCTGCCCCGTCTGCCATGGTTTGGGGCAGAAGATGGTCTTCGATGAGGGTCTGGTGGTGCCGGATCCTGACAAGTCCCTGGAAGCCGGGGCCATTCAGCCATGGCGCCGCGGGGGCAAGCGCATGATCACCTATTACAAGGCCCTTTTGCGCGGGGTGGCAGCCCACTACGGCCAAAGCCTGGAGACCCCGTACAAGGAGCTGCCGGAGCACTTCAAGCGCGTGTTGATGCACGGCTCGGGCTCGGAGGAAATCGAGTTCCGATTCTGGCGGGCCGGCACGCCGCAGGTGGTACGGCGGCCCTTCGAAGGGGTGATCCCGAACCTGGAACGGCTCTACGCCGAGACGGAAAGTGAATTCACCCGCAATCGTCTCAAGGCCTACATGAGTCCGCGTTTCTGCGATGCCTGTCAGGGCAAGCGACTCAAACCCGAGGTGTTGGCGGTGACCCTCACGGACGGGCGGCCCGACCGACGCACCCGGTTGGGGCCGGGCAGGCCCGAGATCCCGGGACTCTCGATCATGGACTTCTGCGCTTTGACGGTGGAGGACGCCGATGCGTTCCTGGCAAACCTCCAGTTGAGCGAATTCCAGTGGAAGATCGCCGGCGAGGTGGTGCGGGAGATTCGGTCGCGTCTGGAATTTTTGAAGAACGTGGGCCTGGGGTATCTCACGCTGGACCGCGAGAGCGGCACCCTCAGCGGTGGGGAAGCCCAGCGGATCCGGCTGGCCACCCAGATCGGGGCCGGTCTGGTCGGCGTCCTTTACATCCTGGACGAGCCGAGCATCGGACTGCATCCGCGGGACAACGAGAAACTGTTGCGCACGCTCGAACGGCTCCGGGATCTGGGCAACTCGGTGATCGTGGTGGAGCACGACGCCGAGACCATCCGACGTGCGGACTATATCATCGACATGGGGCCCGGGGCAGGGGTGCACGGCGGACAGGTGGTCGCCGCGGGGACGCTGGCAGAAGTGCTGGCCCATCCGAGGTCGCTGACGGCCAAGTATCTGCGGGGCGAGCTGAGCATTCCGGTGCCGAAACAGCGGGTGGCGCCGAGTGCGGAACGCGGCTGGCTGGAGGTGCTGGGGGCCCGGGAGAACAACCTCAAGAACCTCGATGTGCGGTTTCCCCTGGGCACGTTGACCTGTGTGACCGGGGTGAGTGGCTCGGGCAAAAGCACGTTGGTGGACGACGTCCTGCGGCGGGCGCTGATGCGCCGGTTCTACGGGGCCAAGGACCCGCCCGGGGCCCACCGCGAGATCCGCGGCTACGAACGGCTCGAGAAGGTCATCGTGATCGACCAGGCGCCCATCGGCCGAACCCCGCGGAGCAACCCCGCCACCTACACCGGAATCTTCAACGAGATCCGGGAATTGTTTGCCCGTCTGCCCGCCGCCCGGGTGCGCGGATACGGCCCGGGACGCTTCAGTTTCAACGTCAAGGGCGGCCGTTGCGAAAAGTGTCAGGGCGACGGTGTGCTGGCCATCGAAATGCATTTTCTGCCCCCGGTGTACGTCACTTGTGAGGCCTGCGGCGGCAAACGGTACAACCGTGAAACCCTCGAGATCACATACAAGGGCCGCAACATCGCCGATGTTTTGGCCATGACCGTGGACGAGGCCGTGACGTTTTTCCGCGCGGTCCCTTCGATTCACGAGGCCTGTCTCACCCTGGCCCAGGTCGGCCTTGGTTATTTGTGCCTCGGGCAACCGGCCACCACCCTCAGTGGGGGAGAAGCCCAGCGGGTCAAGCTGGCGGCGGAATTGGCCCGACGCTCGAGCGGCCGGACGCTTTACATTCTGGATGAGCCGACCACCGGTCTTCACTTCCACGATGTGGCCAAGCTGCTGGAGGTGCTGTTCAAGCTGCGGGACGCGGGCAACACGCTCATTGTCATCGAGCACAACCTCGACGTAATCAAGGCGGCCGATTGGGTGATCGATCTCGGTCCGGAGGGCGGCGCCGGCGGGGGCCAGTTGGTGGCCGAGGGCCCGCCCGAGGTGATCGCCGCCTGTCCCCGGAGCCACACCGGACGGTTCCTCCGACCTTTGTTGGGATTCCCTCCGGCCTGATCGCGGAGCCGGATTGTCGCAGGCCGATGGCCCGCGGGTTTCGATTGGCCGGCGACCGGCCGTTCTGCTACCACACTCGCCACGAACGAAAAGAACGGCGAGGCAAGCCCATGAAGCAGTACCTCGATTTGTTGCAGTATGTCCTGGAGCACGGCCGCTACAAGGCCGACCGCACCGGCACCGGAACGTATTCCGTCTTCGGTGCCCAGATCCGTTTCCGCCTGGACGATGGCTTCCCCCTGGTGACCACGAAGAAAATCCATTTCAAATCGGTGGTGTACGAACTCCTGTGGTTCCTGCGCGGCGATACGAACGTCCGGTGGCTTCAACAGCACGGGGTCACGATCTGGGACGAATGGGCCGGACCAGACGGCGATCTGGGGCGCATCTACGGCGCCCAGTGGCGGGACTGGCGCACCGCCGATGGCCGTTCCATCGATCAGCTGGCCCGGGTGGTGGAGGAAATCCGGCGCAACCCCGACAGCCGCCGTCTGATCGTCACGGCATGGAATCCCGGGGAGCTGGACCAGATGGCCCTGCCGCCCTGTCACACCCTGTTCCAGTTCTACGTGCTGGACGGCCGCTTGAGCTGCCAGCTCTACCAGCGCAGCGCGGACATCTTCCTGGGCGTGCCCTTCAATATCGCCAGCTACAGTCTCCTGACCCTGATGGTGGCCCAGATCTGTGACCTGCAGCCCGGAGAGTTCATTCACACCTTCGGCGACCTGCACCTGTACGCCAATCACGTGGAGCAGGCGCGTCTCCAGCTCAGCCGCACCCCCCGGCCCCTGCCGACCGTCCGGCTCAACCCCGCCGTGCGTCGACTGGAGGATTTTCGATACGAGGACATCGAGTTGATCGGTTACGATCCCTGGCCGGCCATCAAGGCACCCGTGGCCGTGTAGGGGTCGTCCGGAAAGATCCATGGAATTACCCCCCTTCTCTCCGACAACGGGCGCTTCCGGAATCCTTTCCGAGGCGGAGCTGACCCGGCGCTTCGGCGGTCCGGACTTCTGGGCGCTGGAACCGGGGATCACCTTCCTGAACCACGGCGCCTTCGGCAGTTGTCCCCGGCCGGTCCTGGCCCGGCAACGGGCCCTCCAGGAACAATGCGAACGACAGCCTGTGCGATTCTTCGTGGAGGAGTTCGAACGTTTGTGGGACGCCGCACGCGCCGCCCTGGCCGACTTCGTGGGCGCTCGACCCGAGAACCTTGTCTTCGTCCGCAATGCGACGGAGGGCGTCAACATCCTGCTGCGCGCGTTTCCGCTGGCCGAGGGCGACGAGGTGCTGGTGACCGATCACGAATACAATGCCTGTCGCAATGCCCTGGATCAGGTGGCTGCGGAACGAGGGGCACGCGTGCGGGTGGTCTCCCTCCCGTTTCCCTTGTCCGGGCCTGCGGAGGTTTTGGAGCGGGTGCAGCAGGGCATCGGGCCGCGGACGCGCCTGGCTTTGCTCGATCACGTGACCAGTCCCACCGGATTGGTGCTGCCGGTGGAGGATCTGGTGCGCACCCTGGGCGAGCGCGGCGTCGAGGTCATCGTGGACGGTGCGCACGGTCCCGGCCTGGTGCCCCTGGCGCTGGAACGGCTGGGCGCATTCGGGTACGCGGGCAATTGTCACAAGTGGCTGTGCGCGCCCAAAGGAGCCGGAATGCTGTACGTCCGGCCCGATGTTCAGCACCGGGTTCGTCCGTTGATCATCAGTCACGGCGCCAACAGCCCCCGCACCGATCGCAGTCGGTTCCTGCTCGAGTTTGGCTGGATGGGCACCATGGATCCGAGTCCGTGGCTGTGCGTGCCGGAAGCCGTGCAAACCCTGGCGACCCTGGTTCCGGGAGGGTGGCCGGCCCTGCAGGTGCGGAATCGCGCGCTGGCGCTCCGGGCGCGCCGTTTCCTCTGTGAACAACTGGATCTGGAATTGCCTGTGCCGGATGCCATGCTTGCGGCGATGGCCGCGTTGCCACTGCCCAAAAGCACGCCCGACGAAGTCCGCGCCATCCATCACGGCCTGGACCCGCTGCGGGACTGGCTCTGGCAACGGTATCGGATCGAGGTGCCCGTCTTTCCCTGGCCGCGGCCGCCGCACCGCGTCTTGCGCATCTCGGCGCACCTCTACAACGCGTGGCCGGATTACGAACGATTGACGGAGGCGCTGCTCCAATGGCGGAAGGAACGACCCAGCCAGTGTTGACCGTCGCATCTCCGGCCACGATGGTGCCGGCACCCCCTGCAGGGGATCGACCGTTCACGGCCATTGCCGCCATGGCGCAGAATCGTGTCATCGGCATGGGCAACCGACTGCCCTGGCATTTGCCCGAGGATTTCCGATGGTTTCGGCAAACCACGCTCGGCCACGTGCTGGTGATGGGACGGCGCACCTTTGAATCGATCGGACGGCCCCTGCCGGGGCGCGACACCATTGTCCTGAGCCGTCAGGCCGTCGGTTGGCCGGGCGTGCGCGTGGCCCGCGGTTGGGACGAGGTCCTTGCCTGGACGGTGGGACGTCGCGTGTTTATTTGTGGCGGGGCGGAGGTGTACCGGCAGGCGCTGGCGATGTGTTCCGATCTCTATCTGACGCTGGTGCTGCGCGACGTGCCGGGAGATGCATTCTTCCCGCCGTTCGAGGACCAGTTCGAGCTGGTGGGCGAGATCCTTGCGACCGAGGCGTTCCGCATCCTGCACTACCGGGCGCGGCCGGCGGGCCCGGCGCGGGCGGGGTCGCTCCCGAGTGCGGGAGAGCATGCCTCTTGAAAATGCCGCCGCCGGAACGCAAGAATCCCGGCGGCGGCCGGCCTTAGAATCTGTCGCCCGCTTACTTGGTCGCCTCGGCCAGCGGTCCGCTCACCGGGACCACCGGCGTTTGCAAGCCGGTCTTGGCAGCCGCGAAATAGACCACCAGGCCCACGATGAACGCCAAAACGGGCGCCGCCGGTATGGCCACGCCGAAGTTGGGCAGGATGCCCACGACGAACCCCAGGGCCCACGCCAGCCACCCGGCGGGGTTAAAGCCCGCGCGTGGCCCCGTCCACCGTCCATGGTTGAGCAGGTAATCGGCCACCATCGCCCCGCAAATGGGTCCAAACGAGGCCCCGATGATCGTGAACACGGGCACCACTTTGCCCGCCCAGCCGAACAGAGCCAGCACAATGCTCACCACGGTGCCAATGCCCACCGAAACGAACGGATTCACCTTCGGCAGCGTGGTCTTGAAACTGTTGGCGGCGATGAACGAGGAGAAACAGGCCGGCGGGAAGGCCGCCAGGGCCAGCAAGAGCCAAAAGATCTTGGCCGTGTTCGGTCCCATGATCGATTCCATCAGTCCCGTGGCCGTCACGGCCGAGGGCGGATTGGCCCCCGCCTGCCCGTAGGCGCCGGCGACAATCATCAGGCTCAATCCTGCCGTCAGGAGAATGGCCAGCCCAATGCCCACCAGGCCGCCCATCTGGACGTCCTTCTTATCCCGGTTGTTGAGGCCGAAGTCCACGCCCGCGGCGCCCGCGGTGGCAAAGAACCCCACGACATAGGTCAGCATCAACGCAATCACCCCGGCGGCACTCAGGGGTTGCGCAATCTTCTGCGAAGCGATCACCGTCTGCGGATCGAACCGGCCCACGCCGCTGACCGTTTTGGCGAACAGGATCAGCAGGATTGCCAGCGGCAGCAGCGGCAGATAGGTGGCCACCCGGGCCACGTACTGGATGCCTTTCAAACCCATGAACGCCGCCAGGGCCGCCCAGATCACGACCAACAACGCGTGCCCGGGCACCGGATAGGTGGAGTCGGGCGAAAGGGTTGTGCCGGCGAAGGTGTTGTAAAGCAGCATGGAGGAGAAAAACGCGTTCACGCCCAGCCAGCCGAACTGCAGCACCCCCATCAGGAATCCCGGCATGATGAAGCCGCCCTGGGCGCCGAAGGTGGACGTGCCCACGATGTACAACGGCAGGCCGGTGCGCATGCCGAACAAACCGGGCACCAGGTAGAACAGATAGTGGCACGCCAGCGCCGCCAAAAGCAGGCCCAGCAGAGCGGTGCCCAGACCTGCCGCCAGGGCCTGCCCGCCACTGGTCACCGGATCCCAGAACACGAACCAAAGGAAAATCCCCGCATACGTGGGAGCGGTGTTCTTGTACCACGGCGCCCGTTTCTCGGGCGGATTCGGACTGGCGCTGGTGATGTAGTTCGGCAACGAGGTCGCCGGTTGAGGTGTGGTAGCGTTCATGAGACGGGTGTCAGGTTGTAAGGATGTTCGGGACAACCTCCGTCATCCGCAGCGGTGCGGGTGCAGCCGAACGACGGATGCCGGGGATCGTTTCCATCGCGTTGCGCTTCCGATCGGGGCGCGGTCGAACTCGGAACCATCCCCGCGCCCGGTGAGCCTTTTCTAATGAGCCGGGTTCGAACTGTCAACCGAAAGCTGGGAGCAGGGCACTCGAAAGGCGCATTTCACCTATTTGGTGCCCCCACAAAAGCTTGGCGCGATTTCGGGCGTCCTCCACACCGAAGAGCCCGGGGAGAACGACATTTCCCTGAGATTCTCGAAGCCCGAACCCAAAGACGGGAACGCGCCCGGACGCGAAAGGCGCAGCCCCGGGAACCTGGCACCCGTCCTCGAAGAACTCGACATCCTGTCGCCAGAAGGGCCGGAGGCACGCATGACCGCAACTGCGGGGCCCACGAAGTCAACGGGATTCGACTGACCACCAGCCTGCGGCTGGCCACAAGGGCTGGCCACCCACGTCTTCACGCGGTGCCGGTGTCGGACCGAGTCCTTTCCGGCCGCGGAAGTTCAGGCGGCACGCCTCCCACAGATTGGCACGCCTCTCGGAGAGATGCTGATGGCGCTGCGAACCACGCTGCTTGTTGCCAGGATAAAGATCGCAGAAGCTGAAAGGACATCGCGTTGCGGGTTCGTCCTGCTCCGGGCCGCGTGATCCCGGCGTTTTATTGCTGCATCCGGGACTCTGCGGGAGTGCAGGTGTTTTCCGATGCCGCGGGTCCCGCTGCCCCGGGCATGTCCACCCGGCCGATGAGATCCCGCACATCGGTGAGGCCGTGCCGCTGCATGTAACGCTGAAGACCCTCGATCACTTCCAGGGCCGTGCGCGGGGCGTAGAAGTTTGCCGTGCCCACCGCCACGGCGGTGGCACCGGCCAGCAGAAACTCGATCGCGTCCTCGGCACTTTGAATGCCGCCCATCCCGATGATCGGGATTCGCACCGCCCGGGCCGCGTCGTACACGAGTTTGATCGCAATCGGCTTGATACACGGCCCCGTCAGGCCGCCCACCCCGTTGGCGAGCCGCGGCCGACGGGTTTCGATGTCGATGGCCATGGCGGGATAGCTGTTCATGATGCTGAGGGCATCGCTGCCCTCCTGCTCCGCCGCTCGCGCGTAGGGTACGATGCTGACGACGTTGGGGCTGAGCTTGGTGATGAGCGGCAGTCGCGTGGCCTTGCGGCAGGCCGCCACCACGCGCGCCAATAATCGGCAGTCCGTCCCGAACTGGGCGCCGCCCTCTTTGATGTTGGGGCAGGACACGTTGAGTTCGAGTGCTCCGACTCCTTCGAGCTGGTCGAAGCGGCGCGCCACTTCGGCGTACTCCTCGATCGTGGTGCCCCAGATGTTGATGATGGTCGGCACCCGGAGCTGGCGCAGAAAGGGCCAGTACTGACGGATGAACCCGTCCACCCCGGGTCCCTGCAGGCCGATGGCATTGAGCAGGCCGCTGGTTACCTCTGCCGTTCGCGGCGTGGGGTTGCCGCGCACCGGGCGAAGACAAATGCCCTTGACCGTGACGGCCCCCAGCTGGTTGAGGTCCAACAGACGGGCATACTCCACCCCGTAGCCGAACGTGCCGGACGCGACGGTGACCGGGTTTTGCAGGCGGAGGGGCCCCAGTTGAACAGACAGGTTCATGCCGGGATCTCCCAAAGGACCTGGCGCGCGTCGAACACGGGGCCCTCCGTGCAGGCCCGCTGGTATTCCCAGCCGCCATCGGTGCGCACGGGCACCACGCAGGTGAGGCACACCCCCATCCCACAGCACATGTGTTCGTCTAGAGAAAGTTCCGCCGGCAGGCCAAAGGCCTCGGCCAGCCGCGCCACGGCGCGCAGCATGGGCGTCGGCCCGCAGGCATACAACTTGCGGTGGGCGGCATGCCGTTGGAGCTCGACCTGAAGGGGTTCGGTCACCAGCCCGCGCACGCCGTAGCTACCGTCCTCGGTGGCCGGACGCACCTCCCAGCCGAGTGCGCGAAATTCCGCTTCGCACAAGATGTCGGTGCGTCGGCGACCTCCAACGAAAACGATCCCGCGACGCGGCGACCGCTCCGCCAGCAGGTAGAGAGCCGCCATGCCGTAGCCCCCGGCCACGAGAATGGGTTCGGGCCCGTCCGGGCTCGGCAATGCAAAGCCGTGTCCCAACGGCCCCAGGGCATCCAGTCGTTCCCCCGGCTGCATGCGTGCCAGGGCTGCGGTCCCTTTGCCGACCACCTTGTAGAGGATGGAAATCGTGTCTCCGCGGGCCTGATAGATGCTGAACGGGCGGCGCAGGAGGGCGTCAGGACGCGACCAGATCCGAAGATGCGCAAACTGGCCGGGCTGCACCCGCGGGGCGATGCCGGGCGCACGGAGGGTCAACAGGTAGTACGACTCGGTCACCCGCTCGTGGGCCAGAATCTCCGTCGATTCCTCGACCATTGTGGACGGCAACATGCGGGGCGAAACTCCGAGTGTCAACGGCGGGGCGGCTCGGGCCGTCGCCTGCCGGGCGCTTTGCCCGCGGCAGAAAAGCAAAAGGCGAAGCATTGGCTTCGCCCTTGTGCGAAAGCTCGTCCTCGTTCCGGTCGACCGAGATTACGCAGCGTTCGGTCCCACCGGGTCCCGGCGTCAAGCCTGCGCGGTCTCGGGCTTTTTCCAGTTGCGCTTCGGCGGCTTGACCACCAGGCCTTTCTTGATGGCACTGGCCGCCACACGGATGTAGCGCACCTGGCCGTTCACCACCGCCTTGACCCGCTGCAGGTTCGGGAAAAAGCGGCGTTTGGTGATACCGGTCACGTGCGTACCGATGCCCCCGGCCTTCTTGGGCTTGCCACTTCGCCAAATGATGCTGCCCTTGTGGGGCCGTTTGCCCGTCAATTCGCAAATCCGTGCCATACGTGTCCTTTTTCCATCCCGCGTTTCAGAGCAGTACAGCATAGCCAACGGCGGTCCTCGAGCAAGTCCTTTCCATATCCCGCCTCGAAGCGGCGTGCGTTTCAGGTTTGGGACATCCCCGAACGCTCGGCGGGATGTCGGGTGTCCCCGACACGGAATGACCCGGGGAAAGCGGCGTTTCCCTCGGATTCCTGAATCCGGGGCTCAAGAACGGAAATGCGCCCGGCTTCGGTGGCCGCACGAGGACTCGGACTTGCAGGTCAGCCGAATCAATCCCGGGTCGAGGGCGTACCTGCAAAACCAACCCATCCCGGGTCCCGCGTGTGGCCCGGGCGGCTTTTTCCAAGTTTGTGGTTTCCCTCAACTCACTGGCCGAGCTGCCGCCGCTGATTCCGCGGGAGGTGCAGTTCGGCAATCCCGAACGCGTCAGCCACAATTCGCCCGGGGGCAGACGCCCGGCCCGGGTGGCGCTGCTTACCAACAACCTGCTGCAAATCCGGGTCGGCATCCCGGGCCGAAACGATGACCGCATCGTCACCGCCGATCCGAGGCGCGCCATCCGCACCTCCACGGGGGCCGGGGACAGCCACACGTTGCGTTGTCCCTGGGACCCCACGAAGTCGAGAACTTTCAAGCTCACGGCGTGACTCTGGCCTCGGGCAATGTGCGCAAGCTCACCGCCATCCGAGGCGTGCGCGCCGGCATCGTCGGCACACAACCGGGTTTTCCCGACGCGGTCCTGGTCAGTCTCAACGCCCGCAACCGGACTGTCTTCGACGTGAATTGGGTGAACTGTCGGATCAGCGCGCGTCCTGGACACGTCGAACCCGGGCGACGTGGTGGGCTGGCGTTTGGATCCCCAATTCCGCATCCGCGCGGCCAGCGTCAGCACCCTGATGGCGGCACCAGGCTGCGCGTACATGACGATTCCTCCGCGTCCTGGCGCAGGGTGTTCAAGGTGGGTTCGGACTCAAACCACGGGCTCCATGACTTCGCCCCCGATGGCCAGGGAGCATTCCGCGAATCGTCCCACGCCCGGACGCGACCGCCGTCCTCGAAAAAGGCCCGGTGACCGGCAAGGAAAACTTGCTCGCCGCGTCCGAAGAAGTGGATGCCGGCTCGGTCAAGATTCACTCGGCTCGGCACGCGGGGGGCGGCGGTTTCCTTCGAGCCGGGCCGGGCCCCTTGGAAAGTGATCGACCCGGCTGTACAGGCGGGCCTTGAACATCCGGCAATTGCACGGCGACGATTCCCGGGTCGTCAGCCGCTCCCGGGCGCACGATCACTGGCGGGCCTGGTTTCATCGTGATCGCAGCTCGCCGCGCTCTCACCCTTGGGATCGCAAGCAACGCCGGTGCGAACTCCTGCTCATCGCTCGGCCGAAGCTGGACGACTGCATGCTGGCGCCGATGATGCCCATAGGTATCAAGAGCCGCCACGGCTTGAGCTTCCATGCCCATCTGACACGGCCCTTGGTGGCGCCGCCGTAGAACCTGCTCCTGGCCCGGCATGGGCATGGCCGCCCGTGGTGGCGCGACAGTTGGGGCTCAATCGCTGGGCCCAAACGGTGTGCAACCCGTTTGTTATGCGGTGTTGCAGGTGAGTATCCGCAGCTCGACCGATTAGGGGATCTTCAACACCGGGAGCCGCCCGTGGGACTTGGAGATGCGCGATGACCTCATCGGCGCGGTTCAGCGGGCCCTCTGGGAAGGCATAGCTGGTCAGGGGAAAGGGGCCATCACCGGCCGCTTGTGAGGCGGCAACGCAACGATGAGCGGCCCGGCGTTCGTGCCGAAGGTTCTCGTTCGACGGCCGGGCGTTGTCGGCCCTTCCAATCTTTGGCCCCTCCCGAACATCGATCCCCCTACTGGAAACCCATGCGCGCGATGTTCGACGTGCGCGTCGGCCACACGGACGACCCCAACGACGCCGACCTGAGCCGGAACGCATTGCCGTTTGTGCAGGGCTGATCGAACCGAGCGCCCCCTGCTCATCGCCCAGGGATCCAATGATCCCCGAGTCAAGCAGCGGGAATCCGAGCAGACTGTCGCGGCCATCCAAAAAACCGCGGCCGGGCCAGCTGCGTGCTGCATCCCCGACGGAGGCCATGACTTTGCCCGGCCGGAGAACCGGGTTGATTCCCGGGCGCGAAGGACAGTTCCCGGCCGAACATCCGGCTCATGTTCCCTCGGGCAGGCTCAAGGTTTCCGGCAAGTGCGAGCCGGTGCAACTCATTGGCCGGCGTGACGGGGTTGGCGTTCCCGCAACCGGTGCCGGTTGGCCTTCCCCAGAGAGACCACCGGCGCCCCCAGCTTCGGCAATACCCCCAACACCTCCGTTTGCGCCGCCGGATAGCTCTCGGGCAGGCGCCACAGCCCCAACTCCGGATCTCCCAGGCACACCAACCGCACCCCCTTCAGCCGCTCCACCGCGTCTTCCACCGTCAGCCCCAACGGCGCCACCCGCCGGTCCAGCGCCCGCGCCAGCTTCAACGCCAACCAGCTCACCACCGCATGCCCCCGCGTCCGGTCTGCCCGCCGCAGAAACACCGGCCGAAGCTTCAACAGCCCCGTCTTCAGCGTCCGAAAGTCCCGCTCCACCTGGCTCAAGCCCAGATACCGCTCCTGCACCGCCTGGGTGCTGGCTGCCGCCACCGGCAGGTCCGTCTCGGTCATATAGCATCCGTCCCGTTGCGCCTCGGCTTCCCGTGCCGCCGCCTCCTCCGTCCACACCACCTGCCGGCCCTCCAGCCGCACCTGCACCCAGCCGCCCAGCCGATAGCGGGCCAGCCGCTCCTGGGCGCCCCGCAGCGAACAGGCCGGGTCGCACCGCCCCGAACGGGCCACTTCGGCGTTGCGCGCCTCGATCCACTGCCGCACCCGCCGCCACGGGTCTTCCCGCCGTGCCCGCTCCCGCGCCCGCCTCTGCGGATTGCACCGCAGCACGTAGCGCCTGGCTCCCACCACCACTTCGGCCGGCTGCTCGTCAAACAGCTCCATCTGCAACCCCCCTTTGTTTCAGCAGCGCCCGCACTTGCGGCTCGGTCAGGGCCGTCACGTACCGAAAGCGCGCCTCCCCCAGCGCCGCCTTGCCCAGGGCCTTGATCATCCCCCGATCCCCCACCAGCGCGATCTCCTCCGCCCCAAAGCGCACTTTGAGCTTCTCCACCGCGTCCCGGAAGGTGGTCGGAGCGGCCGTGTGGCCCCGATACAGTTGAATCGACAGCGGCTCGCCCGTGCCGTCGGTCAACAGCCCCACCACCCGTTGCTTTTTGCCCCGTCGGCTGTCCCGACTGTAACCAAAGTCGACCAGCTCGTTGTGCTGCCCGTGGAAATACGCACTGGTCACGTCGTAGAGAAAGACCGCGCCCGGCGCCGGCCGGCCAGCGCGGCCTCAGTGGCGCCCTGGGGCTTGGCCAGGAATTCCAGCGCGGCGTAGAGGTCCTCCTCGTCAAAGGCGCCCACCCCCAGGACCTCGCGCACCGCATGGTCCTCACTGGCCCGGACGGCCGACAGCCGGCTGCCCCCGAAGGCCAGCCGTTGCAGGCGGGTGGCCTCGCCCACCGCACGCACGATCCCCAACTCGCCGGCCAGGGCGTGCAGCCCGGCTGGCCGACTCCTGCCGGGCGGGGCCGGCCGGCTCGGCCCGGCCGCGGCGGCAATACCCTTCGATCGAAGCGCTCCAGTGGGCCGGCAGGTGCGAGAGGTTGGCAAAGGGTTTCGTGGACCACCACCGTCTTGGGGTGGGAGGCCGGCGCGGGGCAGACTGGGCGAGCGTTTGGGCGGGAAGCGTTTGCCCTGGACCTCCGAGGACCCACTCATAGATCTTGCCGGCTTGCCTGGTGCGATTGCGTTTGATGAACACGCCGGGGCCGCGCGGTACCAGGCAGCGGGAGAGACAAGAGCCATGAGCAAGCGGTAGAGACAACAGTCTGACCGCGAGAGTCACCCCATTTTTTGGGCATCTTGCACCAATACTCGGCGGAAATGCGGAAAGGTCATCCGGAGTTCTGGTCAGCCGGCCGCTGACCAGGCTCGCGGGTGCGGCGGGCCGGCCGCCTGCGAAAAGGGCTGCGCGCAGCAGAGGCTTGTGATAAGGGGTGGCCATGCTGAAGACGGGAATCCTGAATCCGCACGTGTTGTCGCTGCTGGCCCGCGTGCGGCACACGAACACCCTGGTGATCGCCGACCGCGGGTTTCCCTATTGGCCGCAAATCGAGACCGTGGATCTGTCCCTGGTGGACGACATTCCCACGGTGCTGGACGTGCTGCGGGCGATCCGGCCGAATTTCCGGATCGGCCGGGTCTGGATGGCCGAGGAGTTCCGAAGAGAGAACAGCGCCGAGACCCAGGCCCGGTTTGCCGCTGCCCTGGACGGGTTGACCGTCCTGTTCGAGCCCCACGTCCAGTTCAAGTTGCGCGTGCCTCAAGCGATCGGCCTGATTCGCACCGCCGATACGGTTCAGTACGCCAACATGATCCTGGAATCCGCCTAAAGCGGTCCGCCCGGCTACGTCAGGCCCGGAAGCCGAACGTGGGCCGGCAGGTCCGGGGAACGAGCACCACGACTCGTCAGACCAGAAGCACGGCGCGGTACCGGATTGTGTTCTGGCGGACCTTTTCGATGGCCCGATTGACCTCGGCCAGCGGGAAGGTTTCCACCCGGGGTCGGATGCCAAACAGCGCGGCCAGTTCGAGCATCTCGCGAATGGTGGCCCGAGTGCCAATCGGGCTCCCCATGATCCGACGTCGTTTGACCAGCAGGGGCCACACGGGCACCGTCAGTGGCGCCGTCGGGGCTCCCACGTAACACAGCACGCCGTCGGACCCCAGCAGGTCCAGATAAACATCCACGGGCGTCGGCACCGGTACCGTGTTCAGCAGAATGTGCAAGGGCCGTGCCGGTCGGCGATCTGGTTTGCCGTCGCGAATGATGATCGCGTCGTGAGCTCCGAGCCGGGTGGCTTCCTGCGCCTTGGCTTCGGTGGTGGTGAAGGCGGTCACATGGTTGCCCAGCCGACTGGCAAATTGGATGGCCAGATGCCCCAGGCCGCCGACGCCGATGACGCCGATGCGCAAGCCGGAACCCATCCCGGCGGCGCGCAGGGCCGAGTACACGGTGATTCCCCCGCACAAGAGGGGGCCGGCGGCCTCGGTCGGCAATTCCGGGGGCAGGGGGAAGCAGTACCGACTGTCAATGACCAAATGGCTGGCGAATCCGCCATGGCCGTGCGTGATGACGCCCGTGCTTTCCTCGCACAAATGGTCCTGCCCGCGGAGGCAGTCATCGCACTGGCCGCAGGACGATCGCTGCCATCCCACGCCCACCCGTATGCCCGGGGTCAGATGCGCGACTCCCGGACCGCATTCCAGGATCTCGCCCACCACCTCATGGCCGGGCACCAGGGGGTACCGGGACATTTGCCAGTCATTGTCGATCATGTGGATGTCGCTGTGACAGATGCCGCAGGCGTGCACGCGGATCAGGACCTCGCCTGGTCTCAGCGACTCCACTTGATACGACCAGGGCTCCAGGGGTCGGCCCGGTCCCAACGCAGCGTAGGCTTGCACCTTTGTCATGAGGGACAAATTGGCGAGCTGCGGGTGGCGATGCAACTGATGTATGCCCTGACCCCGTGCGCAGGGTTGCCTGCTTGACGCTTTGCCGTGTCGGCACAGGGTCGAGAACAGGTCACCGAATCGAACAGGCGTGCAAGCCCTTCTTCGCGCAGCGGTGGGGGACCAGGTCGGATGAGGGGACCGTTGCCGAGATTTCAGGCAGGGTCAATCGGACAAGCTCGAGCCGCTCCCGGGCCCGGGAAAGTGCTCGGAGGAGAATGGGGCCCGGGGCTTGCGATTTGCGGGGCGACAGGCCGGTGGCTTCCATGTGCTCGCGTTGACCGGGCAGGACCGGATCCGCTCGAAGCCCTTGAGAATCGCGGTGCTCACCCGCGGCCCCCCGACTTGGTTGACAGGGCCGCAGAGTGCACTGGACCAGTGGGGCCCGTCGGGGTTTGGGCCATGCGTCGCGGGGTTCAACCGGATAAGAATCGTGGAATCCGGGCCCATCCGTAGAATGCCCGACAAGTCGAATCCGTGGTTTCCCCGGATTGAGCGCCCCGGGAAGCAGCGTCCACAGTATGGCCGTCCGTTTTGGGGGATCCGGTCCACGGGCCGGGTGCGACCAGACCCATGCGAACGCGAACAGAAAGGTGGATCCTGCGAGCCCTTGGCCCGAGGGGCATTGCCGGGCAGGGCAGGCCGCGGCGCCGCGCGCGAGGGGAGGCGATGCTGTTTTCTGTGCTCCTGCAGGGGCTGGCATTGCTGGCACTGGCGGCCGGTTCTTACACCACCTGCCGCACCTACCTGGTTCGGTCGGTTTGCGTCCAGGGCACGAGCATGCTGCCGACACTGCGTGAGAAACATTGGTACCTGGCCAGCCCTTTGGTGTTGCGGTGGCGGGAACCCCGTCCGGGGGACATTGTGGTGTTGCGGGACCCTGCGGAGGGCTCGTTGGTGGTGAAGCGGGTGATAGCGGCAGCGGGCGACCGGGTAGAGTTGCGGGACGGCGGGGTGTACGTGAACGGGCGACGGTTGGAGGAACCGTATCTCTTGCCGGGCACGACGACCTGGCCGGTGCGCCGGCAGTGGAGTCGTGTGACCTGCGGGCCGGGAGAGTATTTCGTGTTGGGGGACAACCGCGCGGTGAGCGCGGACAGCCGTGAATACGGGCCGGTCCCGCGAGAGGCCGTGTTGGGGGTTGTGCTTCGGTAGGTGCGGACCCGGGCCGCAGCCGTTCGGTCACTGGCTGGCATAATAGGAGTCCACCTTGGCTGCGACGTCCCGGTAACCGATGTCCACCTCGTAGATCTGTTTGAAGTACTCGATGGCTTCGTCGCGCTTCCCCATGGCCTCCAGCACGCAGCCGAGGTTGTAAAGGAGTTCCTTTTTTTCCTCGTCGAAGGTGAGCTTCTCCTTCAGGGCGTTCTGGAGGGTGCGGGCGGCGAGGTCGTACATTTTGCGCTGGGCGAAACAACGGGCCAGATAGTTGAGGGCCGCAATGCGTTTGTGGGGATTGTTCTGGGCCTTTTGGAACTCGGCGATGGCTTCGGTGATGCGCCCGGCTTCGAACAGCAACTGGCCGTACTCGAAACGAATGGTGAGGTCGGTGGGGTATTTTTCCACGCGTTTCCGACATTCCTCGAGGCGGAAGGCCTGTTTGGCGGCCTGGATTTCGGCGGCCCGCTCGGCGTAATCGGGGGCGGCGGGGTCGAGCTGGGCCAGCTGGTGATCGAACCGGCGGACGATGGTTTCGGCGATGGCGCGGTCGAGGCTGGGGTCCTGCCCGGCCTCGGTGTTCTTGAGCCGCTCGTAGTACTCGAGGGCCTTGTCGAACTGTTGTTTTTGGGTGTAGAGCTCGGCCAGGGAGCGGAGCAGGCGGAGGTTTTGAGGTTCGCGCGGAAGGCGCGCCTCGTACTCGCGGATGAGGCGGTCGGTGGCGTCTTCGGCCTTGTGGACCTTTTGCTCGTCTTCCAGGAGCTTGGCCTGTTCGGCGTCGCGAAGCACGTCGCGATATGAACCGGTGCCGCTTTCCAGGGCCTCGTAACCGGCTTCCGTGAGCGTTCTGCGGGCGGAAAGGTTCTTGAGTTCTTGGGCCAGCTCGGGGTCGCCGGGGTACAGACGCACGAGGGCAGCGAGGACCTGTTCGCCCTTGCTGATTTCCCCGGCATCGGCCAGGGCGTGCGCATACTGGACGGCCAGATCCCGATCGCGCGGATCATGGGCGAAGAGAACCTCGTAAGAGAGCAACGCCGTGCGGGTGAGGCCCGCGGCCCGGGCCGCCTCGGCGAAGATCTTATGGGCGGTCATGTTGTTCGGGTCGCTGTTGAGCACCTCCTCCGCCAGTTGCATGGCTTCCCAAGGGTTGGAGCGCAGGGCCAGGCGGGCGCGGGCCAGTTCGGGGGAAGCCGTCGCAGTGCCCAGGACCCGCTTCAAGAATCCGGTGCCCTTGGCCGCGGCCTTGCGCTGTTGGGCCTGGCGGAGGGCCTTGCGCGCCTCCAGGAAGGCGGGTTCTTTCGCGAGCACCTGGGTGAGGAGCATCTGGGCGTATTCAACATTATCCCGTCGGAGGGCTTCCAGCCCACGCTCGTACATTTCCCGGACTTCGCGGGAAACCTGACTGAGAGCCTTTTCGGACATCGTTCCCAGTCTAGGACACCGCGGGCCAGGGTGCCATTCAAAACCGGCGCCAGCTGGCTACTCGGGCGACGGTTTGGGCGGGGGAGGCGAGGGCTTGGTCCTGCTTCGGGCGCGCGCTCCTGGATTGGGGCGGGTTGTGAGGAGTCTCGTGCATCCTTCCGGCGGGGGTTCCGAGGCGTGGGCCTGCGGCCGAACACGCCTTGGCATTTTTTGTATTGGTTTTGGCAGGGATCCAATTCAAATCCCCAGCCGGTGCCGGTATCAAGGATGCTGTCAGTGAGTGCAAGCAACCCTGAACGAAGCGCGGTCAACGGCAACCGGACAGTGGTACCATGAAAAAGCAGCTCACTTGGTTGTTGGCAGGACTTCCCCTTCTTTTAGCATCCCCCACAGCACGGGCTGTCCTTTTGGCCTATGAAGGGTTCGATTATACACCGGGCTGGACCTTTGTAGGAGGAACCGGCGGGTTCGGGTTCGAAACTCCGTGGCTGGCGGCCAACAACAACATGGCCTCCAACGCCATCGTGGTGGCGGGGAGTTTTACATACACAGACGCCTTCGGCTTTAGCGTGCCGGTGTCGGGGCACCGGGCGTGGGTTACCGGCCACGGCACCGCAGACGGGGACAACTTCCCGGGTGGGGCGGCGGCCACCTCGAATCCGTGGCGCCGGCTTGCGTTCGCACGCGGACTGGATTCCACCCCGACGACCACGTGGGCGAGCCTGATTGCCATTCGCACCGGGCAGCCCTGGGCGTACACGAATGCCGGCGGAAACGTTGCGTACTTCGGGCGTGGCGTGGGGGCGCTGCAGTTCTTCTATAACGCAACCCCCGGGAGTACCGTGCAGGGCAACGAGATGGTGGGCGTCGGCCGGGGCTCCGAGAATACCTCAGGGATCAATCCCAACCAGAACGTGGACACATGGGCGATTCTGAACCGCGGCTCCGCGGCCCAGCAAAAGACTTCCACGGTCCACTTCACCAACGAGCCTCCCGACTTCCTGTTGATCCGCATCGATCACAACCCGGGGATCGGTCCACACACGAACGCAGCGGAGGCCGACCGGATTTACCTGTGGATCAATCCGAACAACCTGTTGCAGGAGCCGGACATCAACTCGGCCGACGTCACTCTGACGCCCATCGAGCTGTCGGCCAGCAATGACCGGGATTACATCTTCAATGTGATCCGTTTGTTCGGTGGGAACTTCAACACGACCGTGGGTTACAGCTCGGTTCAGGTGGACGAGATCCGGATTGGCACCGAGTGGATCGACGTGGTTCCGGAACCCTCCTCCGCGGCGCTGGCTTTGTTGGGTGGTTTAACCCTCTTGTTGTGGCGGCGACGAGCGGGTTGAGACGGCATCCTGGCTCCCTTGGATCCTGACCCGTTCTCGCTCCCAACTGGGTCACGGCCACGAGTGGCTGCATGGCTTCTCGTGGCCGTCTTCGTTGGAAGGGACGGGATTCAGGGGCGCCAACGGTGTGGGACCCTGCCGGAGGCACCGTCGCTGCCGTGAAAGATTGGGCCCAAAGGTGCAGGATGGATCCCGAACCCGAGTTCCCCGCCCGTCGGGTCGGCAGAGATGTCGCACGGTTGCCCCATTGGGCACGCCCATGTTTCCGACCTGACGGGAGGCGGGCAGGGCCAGGGTTCTCTCCGCTAAAGAAAGCCGCCGAGCGGCGCAGGACTGCCTCCTGGCTGCGGGCGAGACCAGATCTGTGCCAACGACCTTTTCAACGATTGGTCCAGGAGCGCCGTGAACAACGTGCACTTTGGCGGGCTCGGCAAACAGGTCCACGTGCCACGACGGCAGACGGCGCCCTCACCGGGTGGCGAACAGCTGCGGCTTTGCCGGCTCGTGCGGAGGCGCAGGAGGAGACAACCCAAGGGGGTGACCAAGGGGCGGAGGTGGAAAGGGCGTGAGACCGTTCGGGTACCACGTCACGCACAGGGCGGCGGGACGCCTGCCTGGCCGGTTCCGGAGCCGGCCCCGGGGCAATGCCGTGCTGCCGGTCCGAACGCCACGGTGCCCCAGGAGGCGGCCCTCTCCGGCCGGGGATTCGATTCCGGGCGATGCGTCCCTGAGGCGTTTCGGCGCTGACAGCGCCCGGCGTTTTGGGCAAGCTCGCGCCCGTGCAATACTGGTTGGTCAAGCAGGAGCCCGGCGAGTATTCATGGGCTGACTTTGTTGCCGAGGGTGGCACCGCCTGGACCGGCGTGCGGAATTATCAAGCCCGGAATCATCTACGGGCGATGCGAAAGGGAGATTGGGTGGCCTTCTACCACAGCGGATCCGAGCGAGCCGTGGTGGGGCTGGCCCGGGTGCGGCGGGAAGCCTATCCCGATCCCACGGCACGCGAGGGGGACTGGGTGGCCGTGGATCTCGAGCCGGTCAAGCCACTCGCCCGACCGGTGACCCTGGCGGAGATCAAGAGCGATCCCGAGCTGCGTAACATGGCGTTGGTGCGGCAATCGCGGCTGTCCGTCCTGCCGGTGACGGCGGCGCAATGGAAGCGCCTGCTGGCCCTGGCGCAGACGCAAGTGTAGGGGTTCATGGTGCCTGCGGCGGTCATTTTCGACATGGACGGCGTGATTGTGGACAGCGAACCGCTGCACGAACGCGCCACTCGCGAGACTTTGGCAGCGCTGGGTTACCCGGATGGGGGCGGAATCCGTTTCCGCGACTACGTGGGGCGATCGGACGGCGAATTGTGGGCGGACTTTCTCCGGCGGCACCGGCTGTCGGTGTCTCTGGAAGAATTGCTCGCGATGAAGCGCCGGCATTTGCTGGCCCTGCTGGCTTCTCGGCGACCGTTGTTTGGCGGCGCGGTGAACTTGGTTCGCCGCTTGCAGGGCCGGACCCTTCTGGGACTGGCGTCGGGCTCGGAGCGGCCGGTGATCGAGGCCGTCTTGGATCTGAGCGGCTTGCGGGATTGCTTTGCCGTCACGGTCAGTGGAATGGAGGTGCCGCGGGGCAAGCCCGCCCCTGATATTTTCCTGCACGTGGCGAACCGGCTGAAGGTGGAGCCGCAACAGTGCTGCGTCATCGAGGACTCTCTGCCGGGAATCGCCGCGGGCCGCGCCGCGGGCATGCGCGTGGTCGCCATCGCCAACACGCATCCCCCCGAGGAACTCCGCGACGCAGATTACGTCGTTCAGGATTACGAAAGCCTGGCCCGGTGGTTGGGGTTGGAGGACTCCGCGGACCGCTGAGAGAAGCTGGTGGGCCCAGCAGGATTCGAACCTGCGACCAAGCGATTATGAGTCGCCTGCTCTGACCCCTGAGCTATGGGCCCGCACCCCGTTCTACTCTGACCCGATCTTGGGATTCCCACAAGCCCGAAGGCCCGGGGGACAGTTCGTTGCCGACCGGACACTTCCGGGCCGGAGACCCCGGCGATGTACGCCCGGAGGCCCGGGGTCCGGGTGCGGCGGGCTGAATCATGAGTTCCGGCTGCGCGGAACGGAAGGATGCCCACGGACGTCGCACCCGGGCGCGGTTGGGGCCTCCGCTGCCGACGCACCCGACGTTTTTGCACCAGGGTCGCGCCCCGCATGCGGAGGGGATCCACCACACCGGTCCCGGCACTCACCGGGCGCCCGGGCAGGTGGGCGGCCCACAGGGGGTTCTGAGTAGAGCGCCGGGCCTCTGTCGGAGGCGAAAAGATCCGGCTTTGCGGAGCTTCAATAACTCATGCGGTCCAGCCGGACCTTGCCGCGGAAGATCCAGTAAATACTGACCGTGTAGGCCAGCACGATGGGCATCCCGATGGCGGCAATGATCAGCATGATCGTCAACGTCTTCGGGGACGAAGCGGCGTTGTAAATGGTCAAACTGTGGGCCGGTTCCGGCTGGCTGTAGATCAAGTGCGGATACATTTCCAGCCCGAACAAGCTCATCAGGGCCACCATGGCCACGCACGAGGACAGGAAGGCCCGTCCGTCGCGCCCGTGGTGAATCTCGCGCGGGATGTTGGCGATGGCCAGCATGTTGACCAGTGCCAGGCCAAAGAGCCAGGGATGGGCCCGGACGCGAGCCGCCATGTGCGGCACATAAATCAAGGTGGCCATGGTGGTAATGCCGTAGCAGATGATGAAGAAGATGATGCAGCGGGTGACCCAGACGCGCAGTGTCTCATGGAACGGCCCGTCGATCTTCAACAGGGCATAGATGCACCCGTGCATCATGAACAACGCCACCGTGGTGACGCCCAGCAACAATGCGTAGGGATGAAACAGGTTCCAAAAGCCGCCGATGTATTCGCAGTTTTCATTGAGGGGAATGCCCCAGGCGATGTTGCCCATCACCACGCCGAGCAAAAAAGCCGACCCAACGCTGCCCGCGGCGAACCCCACATCCCACATCTGCCGCCACCACGGCATGGGCTGTTTGCTGCGAAACTCGATCGCCACCGCGCGGAAGATGAGGGCGACCAGCAGCAGAATAAACGGAAGATAGAACCCCGAGAACACCGTGGCATAGACGTGCGGGAAGGCGGCAAACAGGGCCCCGCCGCCCGTGACCAGCCACACTTCATTGCCGTCCCATACCGGCCCGATGGCGTTGAGCAGGAGGCGACGCTCCTCATCCTTGCGGGCGAACAGATGAAGGCCGCCGATGCCGAGGTCGAATCCATCCAGCATCGCGTACCCTGTGAAAAGCACGCCGATCAGGATGTACCACACGGTCGGCAGGTGCAGCGACTCCCAGCTCATCGTCGGTTGCCTGTTTGTTGATCCTTGCGGTGTCCCGGGGGGCGGCCGCCTTTCCGAGGGGTCGGTGTGCCCGGACCGCAGACGCCTCCATGTTGGAGAGCGCTGCGGTTGCGGGCAAGCAGAAGCAAAACTGGTTTGGACATCCGTTACGATGGATTGCTTCTCATTGCAGCTGTCCTGGCGGAACGCGGGCCGGTCAACATGGGGTCGGCCCCATGAGGTCGCTGCATTTTCCGGGGCCCGGGCACGGGAGGAGCTCTTGGCGCGCTCGGGCTGTTCGAGTCCCGACAGGCAGCCCCGGGGGGATGAACTACGGGAGAACCGTCGGCACGTGAGCCTTGCATGTGCTATACCAGGCCGGCCTGCCCTCGCGCCGGCCACCGACGGGGCACTCGGAAGTACGTTGCGGGCGGGACGAAGCTGCAAGACCGCGGAGGCCGCCACCCCGAGATGCAGCCCGGGGCCCGGGTCGGCCGGTCCCTGAAAAGGGCGGGGAGCCGGGTGGCTCTGGCGACTGTCCGGCGGTAGGATTTGAAAGCACTTGCGCAGGGCTGCGGCTGGAGCATATTGATGAGCGCCGGTACGGACTTCTCGAAGGGTCCGTAGTGGCCGGAGCCGCTGCAGCGCGGCGGTCGAAGGTGGGGTCGTAGCTCAGTTGGTAGAGCGTCTCGTTCGCAATGAGAAGGTCAGGGGTTCGAATCCCCTCGGCTCCACCAATCTCTTTTTTTTTGAGGCTTCTTGGAACGGAGGCGGACACGCAAGGAACTGCCCCGGCCGGTCTTGTGTCAGATGAATCCCCAAGAAGGGCAACCTTCATTCGAGTTGGTCCGTTTGGCGTCCGGTGCCTGGGCCGTGCGGGACGAGGCGTTTGGCGAGATCATGCATCCGGGCTGTGGTCCCGCCGTGGAGGCCGCTCGATTGTACGTGGAGCAGTTGCGACTCGCGCAGCGGTTTGCGGCCCAGCAGGGCAGGGAAGTGGTCCTTTGGGATGTGGGGCTGGGGGCGGGAGCCAACGCGCTGGCGATGCTGCAGGCGGCATCAGCCTGGCCGGTGCGGGTGCGATTGTTGAGTTTTGACCTGTCGTTGGAGCCGTTGCGGTTTGCCCGGAGGCATGCCGGGCGCCTGGCTTATCTGGCGGGTTGGCAGGGGGTGTTGGACGTGTTTGTGGAGGGCCGGGGATGGAGCGGGACGATCGGGGAGGCAAAAGTCCAATGGGAATTCGTTTCCGGCGACTTTGCCGTTCGGATGGCCGAGCCGGACCTTGCGTTGCCGGCGCCGGATGGCATCGCATACGATCCTTTTTCGCCGCAGCGAAACCCGGAGCTTTGGACGGCGAGGCTGTTTCGGCAGGTGTTTCGACGGCTGGACCCGACGCGGCCCTGCCTGCTGGCGACGTACTCGCGGAGCAACCGCGTCCGTGTGGCCCTGCTGTTGGCGGGCTTCTTCGTGGGCCGCGGCTGTGCCGTGGGGATGAAGGAGGAGACCACGGTGGCCTCGAACCGCTTGGAATGGTTGGACCGTCCGCTGGATGTCGATTGGCTGGCCCGGGTACGTCGGTCCGCGACGGCCGAGCCCGCTTGGGAGCCGGGGGAGCCGCCGGGGCCGCTGCGACCGGCGACCTGGGAAGCCTTGCGGCGACACCCGCAATTCGCGGCCGGACCTGAGGGCGCTTCCCGATAGATGGAGCGAATCGTCAGCGGCGTGCCCCTCGTTACTCGATCAGGTTTGCGGGTAGCGGCAGGTCGGTCAGCTTCTGGGCACGCAGTTGTTGGATTTCTTGGAGACAAGCGAGCCGTTCCGATTCCGGGATGCCGGGTTGCGCGAGTCGTCGGGTGCGGTCCCGGATCTGTCGATCCAGATGGGCGTTGCGCAGCCGCAGGGTGACATCCCGCAGTTGCCGCGCCGGTTGTGGCAGGGGGCGATCGTCCACGGCACACGCGCTCACGAGCGATTGCAAGGCGGGTTCGGGCAGGGTCTGAATGAGGTCCGCCACTCCCGTCCAGCGTCGTTCGCGGTGGAGTTGGAGGCGCATTTGAACGGCCCTGCGCACGCCTTCGTGCTGGAGCCAGTCCGGAGACAGATGCTCTGCGACCCACTCCACGGCGGCCTCGTTCGTGAGCAGGAGCCGGAGCAGCCATTCCTCCAGCGGAGGGGGTGCAGCGGGGGCCGGAGGCCCTGCGTGCGTTTGGATCGTCTCCGGGGTTGCGGGTTCGACGCGATTTCGGCCGTGACGGCGAAACTCGCTCAGGACGGCATCGGGGCTTACGCCCAGGACATGGGCCGTTTTGCGCGCGTGCGTCTCGATGAGCAGGGCATTGTCGGTTTTGAGGACGGCTTCGGCCATGCCCTCCACAATGGCCAGGCGGCCGCGGTCGGTGTTGAGATCATATCGGCGACAGAGCTGTTTCAAGTGGTATTCAAAGAAGTCTTGGGCCGCGGCGACCAGGGCACGGAAGGCTTCGGAGCCATGGGTGCGGATGTAGCTGTCCGGGTCGTCCGGGGCCGGCACGACGGCCACGCGCACGACCATGCCCGCCTCCAGGAGGGGGTCGAGGGCCCGCACCATGGCTTTTTGACCTGCCTCGTCCGAGTCGAAACAGAGCACCGCCTCCTGAACGTAGCGGCGGAGCAGTCGTGCATGGTTCGAGGTGAAGGCCGTGCCGAGGGGGGCGACCACGTTTTGCACGCCGGCTTGATAGCAGGCGATCAGATCCAGTTGACCTTCGCAAATCACGGCGAAGCCGGCGTCGAGGATGGCGCGTTTGGTCTTGTCCAGCCCGTAGAAGATCCGGCCCTTGTTGAAGAGCGGAGTGTCCGGGGAATTGATGTATTTGGCGGTTGGGGCCTCGGCTTCGAGAACTCTTCCGCTGAAGGCCACCACACGGCCCTGTTCGTCGCAGATGGGGAAGATCAGCCGGCCCCGGAACCGGTCGTAATAGCCGCTTCCGTCTTCGCGGCGAACAATCAAGCCGGCTTGCTCGACCAGTTCCAGGTCGAACCCCTTGCTCCGGGCCCAGTTCACGGTGTCGTCCCAGGCCATGGGGGCGGCGCCCAGCCGGAACAATCGGATCATTTCCTCCGGCACACCGCGCCGGGCGAGATACTCGCGCGCCGGCTGGCCCGCGGCTTCGTTGGCCAGGACGTTTTGCCAGCGGCGCGTGATTTGTTCCAGGAGATCGTACAGCCGTTCCTTGAGCTGGCGCGTGGCGCGGGCGGCGTCGTCTTGGTCCCAGGCCAGCGGAATGCCCGCGCGCTCGGCGAGTCTCCGCACGGCCTCGGGAAAGGTCAGGTGTTCGATCTCCTGAACGAAGGTGAAAACATCGCCGCCCTTGTGACAGCCGAAGCAGTGGAAGATTTGTCGCTGGGGATGGACGTGAAAGCTGGGGGTTTTTTCCTTGTGAAAGGGGCAGAGCGCCACGAAGTTGGCGCCGCGCCGCTTCAACGGGAGGTATGCGCCGATGACTTCGACGATGTCATTGGCGGCACGGATTTGTTCCAGCGTCGTTTGCGAGAACACTCCAGCCATCGCACTGGCCCCGTGGCCGACCAGTCCGACGCACCTGCACGCCGAAAGCTGATCGTTCGTGAACAGAATCTGTGCGGCGTCGGCGGAAAGTCCAGTCTGGCGATGCAGCGCCCTGGGTTGCCGAAGTGGGCAGCGGGCTCGGTTCCATGAAGGCCCGGCAAAGTTGGTGTCGGGGAGGACCGCCCGATGGAGCCCAACAAATGAGCTCGCAAATGCCCGGGGGAGGTTGGGGCAGTTGGCAGGCCGGGGCTGCCGCGGGCGTAGCGCATTCAGCGGTCGCACGGGGAACGCGCCGCCCGATCCCGGACCATACGGACGGGGGCCGACCCGGGAAGCCAGAGGGCTCTCCCAAGAGTTGAGGGGTTGCGGGCTGCGTTTGCCGGTTCCGGAGCTGCATCTGCGCGGAGCGACCTCAAAGGTGGGTGCTGGCGGCATGGAGGCCCGTGGACCGAGCGCCGGTGGGTCGGCACCTGACGAGATCCTGCGTTGGGCCGGGGCGTCGTTCAGCGACCTGGGGCCGAACCTCGGGGTCGGGCTCGAGGGCTCGGTGAAATGCGCCTCCAAGCGGACGAGACGACGGTTATGGCAGAACACGTTTCGTTACCGGGGGCGATCCGATCCGCGCAAAGGAACGGGCCGGATCCCGAACGGATCCGGCCCGGCACAGAGACCCAAAGCACTCAAATTGTCTCGCGTTCGATGCGGCGCGGCAGCTCTACGCCTCTTGGCATGCACACGGTTTGCCCTTTTGCATCGCCAACCTGCCCCTACCTTAAGCCCCTCCGAGCAATGGCACAGTCCCCAATTCTGGTGACAAAGCCGCCGGCGGGTCGGACGGTCGACGCATCCGGGGCAGCTGGGAATTTCGCGTCGCGGTTCTGCCGCGGTTTGGGGACGCCCCGACCGGAGTGCCCTGGAGAGCGAAACGGCCCGGGCAAATCGCGAGCCGCAGGCGACACGGCAGGCACCGGTGATGGGGCGGAGCCTCTCTGCATTCCGTGCGGCGGACTCTCGCGCTCTCCGATGGGGCATCACTCTCGGACGGGTGACCCACGAGCGGCGGGCCATCGACTTGATGGAGAGTCGGCGGGAAGGCCGCGGACATCGACGGCTCGGGATCGGCCACCGGCGGATCGAATCGTTCGCGAGGACAGAGCCCGGAGGCGGATGAGTCCTTCGCGTCGGTCGCGGGCGGTTGTTGAGAACCAGGCCCCCGATCGACTTTGCTGGTGCACCCGCCCGGGTGGTTGAAGGCCGGCTTTCTCGAAACGGCGTTCTTCCAGCGGAGGCAGTTGCTCCGGCCGTTTCTTTGAGGCCCGGCCCGTGCGAACCGTCCCGCAAACGCGCTCAGTACTCGTAGAGACCTTCGTCGCGCGTGTAGCCGCCGAACCCGCCGCCAAATTCGTCCTCCTCGCCTTCCGGTCCGAGGAGGTCGCCCAGGACGTCGCCCATATCCTCTTCGATCTTCTCGGGGTCTTCCCCGGCTTCCAAACGTTTGATGGCCACGTCCAGTTCTTTGGGCACGCTGCCCGGCGGCATGAGATCCTTCATCTTGCGCATGACGTAGGCCATGTGGCGCGGATTGTTTTCGTCCAAATGCTCCATGTCCCGTTCCAGCTCCTGCATGACCCGTTCGACGCGGGGATCATCGAAGTCCGGACCCGGCGGCCCCTCCTCGGCATCAGCAGCCTTGCTGGTCGGTTCGGGGACCCCCTTCACGAAGGCGAACCGGCTGATCTGCTTGACCAGGTCTTTGTTGCCGCATTTCGGGCACACGGGTGTTCGGTCGGGGTTCACCCGCTTGGACAGGAAGCTGTAGATGCGCCGGCATTTGGGACAGGCAAACTCGTAAATCGGCATGGCAACTTCGATGTAAACCTGATTCTCAGCTGGCGGGCCGGGCCCGCCGACTTGTTTCCGGCAGCCGCCGGGCGGCTCCGGCATGAACAGGCCCACTTCTGTGGGCGGGCAATAGCATTGATGGAACGGCCGGGCTTTGCCAGGCAACAAAAATGTGCGGCCTGCAACAGGGGTGGGCCGGGCGAAACCGGCCGGGGCGGCTGGATTCCGTGGCCGGCGGCGCGCAGGTTCCCAGCAGGCTGGCCGGCAGTGCACCCCGCGGGTTTCGAGGCCGGCCTTGACTCTGCGGCCGGGTGCGCCCCAGCCTCTCCGGGTGCAAGGCCGTCACGGGCGAAGGGGCGGCAAGGGTCCGGAAGCGGCCAAGCCTACTGATTCTATGCATAAGAAATCTCCCAGGGTCGGACGGTGGGGTTGGTTGGCATTGGGGATCGGGGCCCTTTGCGTTTGTAGTTGTACCGGCCCGAGGGTCGAACCGGGATTCGAAGCGCTGTTCGATGGCCGCTCGTTGGATGGCTGGCAACACGTGGGCGGCCCGCCCGACGGTTACGTGGTGCAGGACGGAATCCTTCACTGCACCCCCCGGGGTCGGAACCTGTTTACCACGCGCCAGTTTCGCGACTTCATTCTGAGGTTCGACTTCAGGCTGGAGGAGGGCTCGAACAATGGCGTCGGCATTCGGGCTCCGCTGGAAGGCGATGCGGCTTATGCGGGGATGGAGATTCAGATTCTGGAGGAGACCGCGGCCTTGAAGGGCAAGTGGGGGCGGTTACGGCCCGAGCAGTTTCACGGTTCGATCTACGACGTGGCCGCGGCGCGCCGGGGGGCCCTGCGACCGCCGGGACAATGGAACACCGAGGAGATTCTCGCCGATGGCCGGCACATCCGGGTGCGCGTCAACGGGCAGACCGTTTTGGACGTGAACCTGAACGAGGTGCATGACCTGGACGTGCTGCGCCGGCATCCCGGCTTGTTCCGCGAGCAGGGTCACATCGGGTTTCTCGGCCACGGGGATCCGGTTCAATTCCGCAACATCCGCATCAAGGAATTGCGCCGCAGCGAATCCCGGGCCCGAGACGGGTTTCGCCCGTTGTTCAATGGCCGGGATCTGACCGGATGGAAGGGGTGGGTGGATCCGAGGGAGTGGGCCCGCATGACGGAGACGGAGCGTGCTGCGGCCCGGGCGCGGGCGGATGCCCTGATGCGCGAGAACTGGCGCGTGGAAGACGGTGCCCTGGTATACCGGGGCAAGGGATTCGACAATTTGTGCACGGAGCAGGAATTCCGAAACTTCGAATTTGTCTGCGAGTGGAAGATCGCGCCTCAAAGTGACAGTGGCATCTACCTGCGGGGCGTCCCTCAGGTGCAAATCTGGGATCCGTTCACACCCCCGGTGGGCGGCGGACGCGAGGTGGGCTCCGGCGGCCTTTATAACAACCAGCAACATCCTTCGCGACCCCGGCTTCGCGCCGACCGGCCCGTGGGGCAGTGGAATCGCTTCCGCATCGTCATGATGGGAGACCGCGTCCACGTTTTCCTGAACGACCAGTTGGTGGTGGAGAACACGCCCCTGGAAAACTACTGGGAGCGCGGCAAGCCGCTGCCACCCGCCGGGCCGATCGAGCTGCAGGCGCATGGGACGCCGGTGTGGTTCCGGGACCTCTGGGTGCGGGAACTGCCGGATTGACCAAGGATGACTGAGGAGGACGGGCGATGAAGGGACAACGGTTGAGTCGTCGGGAGTTTTTGCAACGCATGGCCGCCGTAGCGGCTGTCGTGGGAGGAGCGGGCTGTACCGGGCGGGGTCGGCTCCGTCGGGTGGCTCCTTCGGAGACCATCCTCCACGCTTGCATCGGCGCCAGTGGCATGGCGGCCAGCGACCTCAACAGCATCACGCATCATCCCTTCGTGAAGCTCGTGGCCATTGCAGACGTGGATCTGCCGCGGGCGGAGGCGTGGCGCCAGAAGTTTCCGGGCGTGCGGATCTACCAGGACTGGCGGCGGTTGTTGGAGACCGAAAAGGAGCTGGACACCCTCAACGTCTCCACGCCCGATCACATGCATGCACCGATTGCCATGGCCGCTCTCCAGCGGGGCGTGCATGTGTATGTGCAAAAGCCGTTGACGCACGATGTCTACGAGACCCGTCAGCTGACCCGGGTGGCACGTCAAAAGGGATTGGTCACCCAAATGGGCATTCAGATTCACTCCCTGCAGGAGTATCGACTGGCAGTTGCCCTGGTGCGCAGCGGCGTAATCGGCAAGGTACGGGAGGTCCATCTGTGGAGTGACAAGGACTGGGGCGATCCGGGTCCGCCACCGCAGCGAAGCGATCCGGTGCCGCCCGGGCTCGATTGGGACGGTTGGCTGGGGGTGGCGGCCTGGCGGCCGTACATTGGCGAGGGGTATTACCACCCGGGCAACTGGCGGCGGCGCCTCGATTTTGGCACGGGCACGTTGGGCGACATGGGCTGTCACATCTTCGATCCAGTGTTCAATGCCCTGGCGCTGACGGCGCCCGTGCGCGTGCGATCCGAAGGCGCTGCGCCCAACGCGTGGAATTGGGCCTCCAATGCGCGGATTCACTACACCTTTCCGGGCACCGCCTACACCGCCGAGGCCACGCTGCCGGTGACCTGGTACGACGGGACCCAGAAGCCACCCCCTGAGGTGCGGGCGCTCATCGAGGATGAACCCTGGCCGGCTCAGGGTTCGTTGTGCATCGGGACGCGAGGCGTCATGTTGTTGCCTCATATCGGGATGCCCAAGCTGTTTCCGCGAAAGCAGTTCGAGGGCTTTCACATGCCCGGGATCGAAGGCGCAAATCATTACACGCAATTCCTAGAAGCGGTCCGGGGCAACGATCGTACCACGGCCGGTTTCGATTACTCGGGGCCGTTGACCGAAACGGTGCTGCTGGGATGCGTGGCCACCCATTTTCCGCAGACCACCCTGGAGTGGGATGCGGCCGCGCTGCGCTTTAAAAACCTGTCGGAGGCCAACGCGTATCTGCGGCGCCGGTACCGTCCGAGCTGGGAGGTGCGGGGTCTGTAGGCCGGAACGGAGGGCCTGAGCGCGGCGTGGGTTGCGCAAGCTTGTGAACCGAGCGGCGTCGGCAGGCTCGACGCCCGTGTGCCGGGCGAAGCTCGGGAACCGGCTTCAAGGTCAAGGGGCGACTCGAGCCCTTGGGCAGGCCGGCAGAGGGAGAGACGCAACGGGCCCCGGTCAACCGGGGCGCCAGGTCAATTGAACCTCGCGGCCGTGCTCCGGATGCCGATCGTTGAGGCACCAAAGTCGGAGGTCCAAGCCATCGGTGCGCACCCGGGCTTCCACCCATCCGGAGGGGAACTCTTCGCGGAAGACATACGCGGTGGGGGGAAGATTGATCATGTGAATGCCGCTCTCGTCCCGGCTCAGGCCCCAGCGATGGGTGTGGCCGAAAATGCAGGCCTTGACCTGGGTTCTGGGCCGAATGACGGCCAGCAGGGCTTCCGTGTCCTTGAGCCCCACCGTGTTCGGTGCCAGGTCGGGGTGATGATGGAGGAGGATGATGGCGGGCCGGCGACGACGGGCGTCCAGAGCCCGGCCCAACCAGGCAAGTTGGTCGGGGCCCAGCAGGCCGGGCGTGGAGAGGGTCACCTCCAGAGAGTCGAGAATGAACCAATTGACGCGCGGGGAGGGCACCACGGCGCAACAGTGGGACCGCAAGGGACGGTCGGGGCGCACCGCCCAGGGGACGGCCTCCAGAAACCGGTCGCGGTGATCGTGATTGCCCAGGGCCAGGTGCACGGGCAGCCCTGCAGCACGGAGCGGTGCCAACAGGTCGACCAGTTGTCGGTAGTCGCCGGTCTCGCCCTGACTGAAGGCCAGGTCGCCGGCAATGAAACTTGCAGCGGGCACCGCGGGCCGGGTGAGGATTTGGCGAACGGTCCTCTCCAGGTGCTCGGCCATGACGATACCGCCGTGTTGCCGGGTGCGATCGGCGGCAATGTGGGTGTCTGCCATCAAGGCATACCGGTGGAGGTCCTGTCGGCGACGCCCGACACCCGAACTGGCAAGACACGGAGTGGTGGCCAGGCCGAGGCTGGTCCAAAGAATCCGGCGCAGGAAGGATCTGCGGCTGAGCGGGGGCAGATGGACGGGCATGGGTCGTGGATTACGAGGTGCCGGGGAGGACGGACACGCCACTCCTGCCATATCCCCGGCTCACGGTTTGGAGGGTGTGCTGCTCGTGGAGGCCGGGGCGTTGAGGTTGAGTTGATCGAGCACGGCCTGCGTGATGTCGTTGTCGCCACTGTTGTACAGAACCACGGGCGTGTTGCGGATGGAATCGGCAGAGACATCGATGACCAGCGCGTAGCCGGCGGCTTTGGCGCGGGATTGGATGACGGTGCGGATTTCGCTGAGGAGATTGTTCCGCATCCGGTTGCGTTGTTCCTCGATCGTCGCGCGGGCTTGGCGCTCGAACTGGGCGATCGACTCCTGAAGCTCGCGCATTTGTTTGAGCTTGGCCTCGGCATTCTGTTTGCGCCGCTCGCGTTCCTCCTCCGAAACCGCCTGGTCGCCGGCCGAGGCCAGAAGTTTCTGGTACTCCTCGTTATGTTTGCGCAGCTCTTCGACCATGCTCTTGTGGTCCTGCTCGAGCTCGGCCCCCCGCTTTTTCAGCGCGGCTTCGGCTTCCTTCGTTTTCCAGTAATTGTCGAACACGCGCGTCAGGTCCACGGTGGCGATGCGCCCTTGCGCCGCGGCAGGGAGCACACTCCAGGTCCCACAGGCCAGTATGCAAGCCAGAATCAACCCTCTGTTCATGCGGTCAGTTAATCAGAAAACCTCCTGTCGGCAATGGCAAACGGGGCAGCGGCGGTTCCAGACCGGGCGGTTTGGGTGCGGCCGGGCGACCGGCACCTTGCTCCGATGTTGCTCAGGCCGGAGGGGAAGCCAGACCCTCGGCGCGGCGGAGGCGGTCGGCGATTCCGGCCCACGCGGACTCTTCCGGGACGGCTTCCATGATGATGAGCCGCGCGCCCTGTTGGTCGCAGCGGTGCCAGGTGGCGTACAGGGCGCGGGCATAAGCCACCGGATCGCGCGGCAGGACCCAGACGTCGGCGAATGGACCCTTTTGGGGGATGGTGGTATGCGCCAAGACGTGGGCTGCGGCGGGATCGGCGCCGAGTTTACGCAATTGTTGACAAAGATGCTCGGGGCTGGTCCAGGAGAGAACCCGGACGGGCGCTGCCGGCGCGTAGTGCTTGGGGAAAAGGCCCGGGCTTGCGGGCGCACAAGCCTCAAGGGGCATGTGCGGTGCTTGCCCGAGGCCGGGCAACAGGGGCGCCAGGGCCTCGGCGTGGATCATGCCCGGGCGCAGGATGCGCGGCGGTTGACGGGCCAGGTCGATCACGGTGGACTCGATCCCGACCGCGCAGGGTCCTCCATCCACCACCAGTGGGATGCGGCCATTCAACTGGGCCAGAACGTGCTCGGCTGTGGTGGGAGAGACGCGGTTGGCCAGGTTGGCACTGGGGGCGGCCAAAGGAAACTGGCATTCCAGAATGACGGCCTGAATGAAGGGATGAGCGGGCCACCGAATCGCCACCGTGTTGCCACCCCCGGTGACCTCCGGGGGAATCGAGTCAGCCTTCGGCAACACCAGGGTCAGCGGCCCGGGCCAAAACGCGCGGGCCAGCCGCTCGGCCGTCTCCGGCCAGGCCGAGACACAATCCCGCGCCATCTCCAGCGAGGCCACATGGACGATCAGCGGGTTGGAGGCGGGTCGGCCCTTGACCTCGTAGACGCGGCGGACCGCCACGGGGTCCAGGGCGTTCGCGGCCAGCCCGTACACGGTTTCCGTGGGCAGAGCCACCACCTGGCCCTGCCGGAGCAGAGCGGCGGCGGCTTCGACCGCCCTGCGGAATTTCTCCGGGCTGTCGGCCTCGAGCCGTTGGGTTGTCATTTGCTCCTGCACAAGGCAACCGGAAACTCCTGCCCGCGCCGGGTTGGCGGTCAGGTGAACGGCCTTTTGGTGTCGGCGGCCGTTTCACAGGATGTCCGGTGGACGGCAAGGGGGGCAAGCCGGAGCGGGGTATTGCGGAAAATGCCCGGGCTTGTTGTCAGGATTCGCAAACCTTTTGGCGCGATTCACATTACCCGGTTTTCCGGACTCCGCTTATATTGCACGCGTGGTTTTGGTGGTTCGCCCAGGCCCAGTGGCGCAGTGCCGGCACGATTGGTCCGGTCGAAGGGGTGGTGTCTACTGTGCCGGGGTGGGGGCGGATCGGAGTGCAAGGCTGCCTTGGGTTTGTTCGAGCTTGTTCTCCATCGTGAAAACTTCCTTTTTCAGACAGTGCGTTTCCATGAAGTGCGGGATTGAATCGAGTCGGACGGCGCGGGTGGGGTTGCCCAGCGGCGGGGTGCAACGTTGCCGTCACGGGTTTACCCTGATCGAACTGTTGGTGGTCATTGCCATCATTGCGATTCTGGCGGGCATGCTCCTGCCGGCCCTCTCCCGGGCCAAGGGCAAGGCACAGGCCATCGCCTGCATGAGCAACACCAAACAGATCATGACGGGCTGGATGCTCTACGTTTCGGATCACGACGATCGCATGCCACCCAAGTTGGTGGCCAATGGAGTGGACTGGGGAATGAACCCCGACAATACCAACGCGTGGAAGCTGGTGGATCCGCAGCAGTCCCTGCTGGCGCCCTATGTGCAGCAGCCGGGCGTCTACAAATGCCCGGCCGACACGGTGCCCTCCGACAACGGTCCGCGCGTGCTCAGCATCTCTGGCAACGCCTTTCTGGGGGGCATCAGCGTAACGGTGTACAATCCCAACCCCTACGATCGAATCTACCCGGACCGCGGCTTTACCAAGGTGACGCAGCTGGTCAAACCGGGGCCGGCCATGACCTTTGTGACCCTGGACGAGCACCCGGGCAGCATTGACGATGCGGTCTTTCATTCGGTGGCGGGCGCGACCCTGGCCAATGCCGTGTTCCGCAATTTGCCGGCCAGCTATCATGCCGGGGGTGGCGCGAACTTTTCCTTCGCGGACGGCCACTCCGAGGTGCATAAATGGACGCATCCGGGCACCAAGCGGCCGGTGGTCAAGGGCGTGATCGAGCGGAACGTTTCCGCCCGGGGCAATCCGGACTATCTCTGGCTGAACGACCGGCTGCCGTACAACTGAGCCGGGGGACGCAAGGAACGGCCGGGCGCCCGGGGCGCGCTGCGCGCGAAGCTTACAGTGGAGGCGGACGAAGCATAACCGTGGAAAAGGAGGCACAATGGTGAGCGGCCAACGAACAGGAAGTCGTGGAGCCACGCGGCATCCGGACATGTTACCTGCATCGATGCGACGGTGGCTGATCGGATGGGCTCTGGCGGTGATGGCGGCGGGCGCCGGCTCGCTTTGGGCGCAGACGGTTCAGTTTCGAGCGGTGCAGTTGCGCCACACGGTGCCGGTCGGCTCGTCGGGCTCCATCGTCTGGTCCAATTACGCCGTTTTGACCGGGGTCACGGAACCGGTAAACGTGACGGTGGAAGGGCTGCCCACGGGGGCCACGGCCTCGGTGAATCCCGGTTCGTTGACGGCGTCCGGGGCGGTCTTGCTTACGTTGAACTGGGACAATGTGGCGGAAGGCGAGCATCCCTTCCGTTTGGTCGGATCGGGCGGCGCCACCAACGCCCTGATTCTGACCCTGCAGGTGGCCCGTTTCTGGGCGGGTGCCGATCAGGTGCAGGGCCGGTGGTCGGAGCCCACCAACTGGCTCGGCGGGCAGGTCCCCCCCGAGGGCGCGGAGATCGTGTTTGGCGATCCGGGCGGACAGACGGCCGCCTTTACCAACGTGGTGGTGGACCAGGACGTGACGGTGGCGTCGCTGCGTTTCGCCACGACGAACGCCACCCGCTACTACGGACTCTGGATCGAACCGCAGCGAACGCTCCAGGTGGTGGGCCCGGGCGGGCTCCGGATCCTCCGCGATTATGTGAACGAATGGGCCGGTTTGGGTAACGGGCCCACCGTCACGATTGCCGGGCCGCAGGGGCGTCTGGTCGTCAGCAACATGCAGGCGGAAATCGCCGTCACGTTGGACGGCCAGATCGCGCACGAACTGAACCTCTCGGGCCTGGGCACCCTGGTGGCCGATGTGTATCGGGTGGGCCTGGGGGATTATGCCAGTTATCCAAATTACTGGAATCTGCTGGACAACGGGTACACCGGCGCGCCCCGTCGTTTCGTGCCGAACGTGTACCTGGCCCGCACCAACATCATTCGCGCCCACTACACCGATCCGGAGAACTACCAGAACCCGGAGCGCCGGATCTTTTCCATGGCCTACATGCGCAGCGGCATTTCCGGTACGACGCAGATCCGGGACCTTTATCTGGGCGCGTACAATGAGTTTTACATGGAAAGCATTTGTTTCGTGGGGGCCAACCAGCAGGGACGGGTTCGTTTCAACGCTGCGTTCGCCAACGACAATCCGGTGGCGATTTTCCGGAACGTGGACGGCGGCCGCATGAAGGTTTTTGCCGTCTCGGACAACAGTGGCCCGGGCGGCGGGGTCAGCAACATCAAGAGCTGGCTCTACTTCGGCGACAACAACGGGAGCGTGGACATTCTGGCGGACCTTTTCTACATCGCCCGGGACCGTCCGTTCCTGAACGGTGACCCGAATTTCCAGGGGCAAATGTTCGTGGGCCGTGGCGTGGTGGATGTGAACCGGGCGGTGCTCGGGTTCCAGGACGGCGGCACGCGGACCAACACCGGGGTTTACCGCGGCTATTGCCAGGGGACTCTGGTCATCAGCAACACCGCCCTTTTCCGTGTCAACGAGGTGCTCGAGTTGGGGTACAACACCGAGACCAACCCGGGCGGCGAGCCATGGAACACTTGGGGTCGGCTGTTTGTGGGCCCGGGCGGGACGGCCATGATCAACCGCGTGGACGTCGGCGGGCCCGCCGGCTTGTCCGGCGACAATCAACTCGTGGTGACCAACGGCGGACACCTCATCTTGTCCAACACGATCGCGGGTCCCAACAAGAAGCTAACCCGGCTGACCCTCAACGGCGGCACGCTGACGCTGCACGTGGACGGGAGCCGAGGGGAACCCTACATCTACGTGACCAACTTCACCGCCTCCGGCACCGGCAACCAGATCCGTCTGGCTGAAATTCGCAACCTGGCCCAGGTGCCGGCCGAGATCCCGCTGATTACGTATGATTCGGCCACGGCGAATCTCACCTTGGACCTGCCGCCCGGTTTCTACGGATACCTGCTGGACGACCCGAGCCGAAAGCTGCTCGTGGCCGTGGTGGACACGAACCCGCCGGCCCAGGTGGTTTGGGAGGGCACGGTCAATGGGCAATGGGACCAAACCACGGCCAACTGGAGGGGCAATGCACGTTTCCTGAACGGTGCGCCGGCCGTGTTTGACGACACGGCCGCCGGAACCACCACCATCACAGTCGTGGGGAGCGTGGCACCGGGCCCGGTGCTCGTGACCAACCAGAGCAAAACCTACAGTTTCTCCGGCGGCACGATCGCAGGCACCAGTCAGATGACCAAGCAGGGCACGGGTACGATGATCATGGACGCGACCAGCCAGTTGCCGCTGGTGGTGGAGGCGGGCACGGTGCAGGGTAGCGGTTCGGTCGGCACCACCACGGTGGGCCCGGCCGGGACCCTGAACTTTGCGGGCACCATCAACGGCCTGGCCTCTTCGGGCACCGTGGTCAGCTCGGGCACGATCCGCAACGGGATCACGATCCAAGGGGGTACGTTCGACAGCAGTGGTCTCATCGAGGGGCCGGTTACGATCGCCGGCGGCACCGCTCGGATCACCGGCACGGTCAATGCCGTGGGCACCTCCACGGTGGAATCCGGTGCCGTGCTGATCCTGGACGGGCGCTTCGTCAACACCACCGCCCGGCTCAACATCAACGGCACGTTGATGGGGGAGGGTGTGGTGAGTGACCCGGATGGCTACAGCCTTGGTGCGGATGGTCGGCTGGCGATCAACAACGGCGGCGTGCTGTCGCCCGGCCACTCGATTGGCGTCTTTTCGGTGGAGGGCCGCTTCGACCTGAACCAAGGGGCCCGGCTGGTGATCGAGGTGGACATGAACCATCCGGCACGCAACGACGTGGTGGCGGTGGACGTGTTCGGAAACATCCGCGGGATCATCACCATGACCAACATTGGGAATGTGCCCTTCGCCGTGGGTCAGACCTTCCTGGTGGTGAGCAACAATTTCAACCTGCCCAACACCCCGTTGAATCCGAACATTGACTTTGTTTTCGAGCCGGCTTCGCCCGGCCCCGGGATGATGTGGGACGGCAGCGAGTTGGCCACCAACGGGATTGTGAAGATTGTGGCGGCGCCGCTGGAGCCGCCCCAGGTGCAGGTGGTGTGGTCGGCCGGTCAACTCACATTGCAGTGGCCGGACAGCCACATCGGTTGGGTCCTGCAGCGGCAGGTGCGCTCTCTGGCTGAAGGTCTGAGTCTGCGTCCGGAGGATTGGGAAACGATCGCCGGCTCGGGGCAAACCAATCGCTACACGGTCACAGTGGGCACGGCCGCAGAAGCGGTCTTCTATCGGCTGGTCCAGCCGTGAACGGGCCGGCGAAGGCGGTTCGCTCGTGTCCGGTGGGCAGTCCGGACGGGGACGACGCACCGGTTCGGCAGGGTTCACGCTCCCCGGGCCGGGGCGGCGCCGCAATCGCTGCGTGGGTTTTCCTGCTGCTTCTTGCGGGCGGAGTTCCGGGGCGGGCCGGGGTATTGCGCGTGGACTTGAACCCGGCCGAACGCCGGCGGGATGTGGAAGCCGTCGGTTGGCAAAGCTGGCCCTGGCAGCCCGGAACCGAGCAGCGCCGGAGCTTTGGCCCTGTGACGATCACCCTTCGCGCCCATCCCTCGAACCGCTTGGAAATGGTTTGGGTGAAGGGTTTCTTGGATGAAGGGGTGCGACTGGGATCGGATGGTGTGACCGTCCATGGCCCTTCGGGCCAAACGTGGCTGGAGCTGGTCTTGGAAGGTCTGCCGCCGGGCCGACACAGCCTGGCCACTTGGCACAACGAACCGCGGTCGATCGAGCCAACCCCGTTCGAGGTATGGGTGGGCAACGAAAAACAGACGGGCCCCATTCGACCCAGCAGCCGGGCACGGCACGACGATGACCTGGCCACGGCATGGGTGGAGTTCGCGGCCGAGGAGGGGCGTTCGGTGCTCGTGCGGTTTCAACCGGCGCACGCGGATGCGGGAGAGGCTGGAATCGTGTTGAATGCCTTCGCCGTGGACGTACCCGACCCGGCGCGGCAAGCGCGGCATCCCTGGCCGGAACGCGAGGATGAGCACGTTCCCGCAGAGGCCGGGGGAACCGTTACGCTCCGGTGGCGCCCGGGGCGCGAGGCCGTGGCCCACCACCTCTACTTTGGTACGAACCGCGCCGCGGTGGAGGCCGCAGGTCCGGCGGACCCTTCTCATCTGGGGCGGCTGACGAGGGCCGAGTACCGCCTCACGGGCCTGAGTCATTTCGCAGAATACTTTTGGCGGGTCGATTCCGAAGACGCGGCGGGTCGGATCACGCGGGGGGAGATATGGCGGTTTCGCATCCGTCACCGGGCCTTTCCCACGGCGGAGGGGTACGGAGCATTTGCCCGGGGCGGGCGTGGCGGCCGCGTGATCAAGGTGACCAACCTCAACGACGACGGTCCCGGCAGCTTGCGCGCGGCCGTGGAGGCGGAAGGTCCCCGGACGGTCATTTTTGATGTTGGCGGGACGATCACCTTGGAATCCCGGCTGGTGGTGCGGAATCCGTATCTGACCGTGGCGGGGCAGACCGCGCCGGGCAAGGGCATCTGTATTCGCGGCTACAACTTTGGCGTGCTGGGCACGCACGATGTGATCATTCGGTACCTCCGCGTGCGACCCGGGGATATTTCCGGGGAGACCCTGGACGGGATGGGCCTGGCTTCCAGCGACCACTGCATTGTGGATCACTGTTCGATCAGTTGGACGTTGGACGAGGGATTCAGTTCCCGCGGCGCGCGGGACATTACGCTGCAGCGCACCCTCATCGCCGAAGCGCTCAACGAGGCCGGTCACCGCAAGTACCCGCCCGGCACGCGCCACGGCTACGCCGCCAGCATCGGCGGGCACATCGGCAGTTTTCATCACAATCTGTTGGCCCACTGTGCCGGTCGCAACTGGAGCCTGGCCGGTGGCCTGAATCAGAGCGGCCGTCATGCCGGCTGGCTGGATATTCGCAACAACGTGGTTTACAACTGGCACCACCGCGCCACGGACGGCGGGGCAGCGAAGGTACAGTTCGTGAACAACTACTACAAACCAGGACCGGCCACGGAGTGGTTCTGGATTCTGCGGCCCCAGCGGGAGGGCGTCCCGAGATTCGGTCCGCAGGACTATTACGTCGCCGGCAACGTCCTGGAAGGTCGCGTGGGCCCCGAGGAAAAATGGGGTGGCGTGCGGTTGTGGCCGGGGGAACCGCCCGAGCAGTATTTGTTCGACCAGCCGTTTTTTGATCCCATGGTTCAGACGCACAGTGCCTTCGAGACGTTCACGAACGTGCTGGCAAATGTCGGATGCAACTTCCCGGTTCAGGACGACCTGGACCGGCGAATCTTGGAAGAGGTCAGGACCGGCACCGCCCGTTTCCGCGGCAGTCGGACCGGCTTGCCGGGTTTGCCCGACTCCCAAAACGACGTGGGTGGATGGGAAGAGTATCCGGAGATTCGCCGGCCACCGGATTGGGATTCGGACGACGACGGCATGCCGGACTTTTGGGAACGTCGCGCCGGGCTCGATCCCCGGGATCCAGTGGACGCCCAGCAGGATCGCAACGGCGACGGCTACACGAACCTGGAGGAGTACCTGGGCTGGCTGGTGGGCGAGTTTCCGGATCCGGACTGATCTCCGGCGGCCCGGCGAATCATTGAGAGGCACCCATGGTGCGAGCCCGATCCGTGCACCTGCGTTGCGGCAGCCGTTGGCTCGGCCTTCTGGCCGTGGCCGGGGGGCTCTGGCCAGGTTCGGCTGTGTGGGCGCGGGCATCCTCGCCGCAGGTGCTTCAACCGGATTCATTTCGGCCCTGGATTGAACGGTTCAACGCCCTCGACGACGAAACCGTCACCAACGCCATTCCCAACGCGGAGGCCTGGTCCTGGCTGGAGTCCCGCATCCCCTTCTTCGAATGCCCGGACGCAGAGGTTGTGCGGACCTACTATTTCCGCTGGTGGGTCTTCCGCAAACACTTGCGCCGGACACCGACGGGCTGGGTGGTGACGGAGTTTTTGCCCCCCGTCAGCCACGCCGGCCCCTACAACACGATCAGTTGCGCTCTGGGCCATCATCTGGCCGAAGGCCGGTGGTTGCGCGATTTCGAGATTCTGGATGGGACCCTTCGCTTCTGGTTGCGCGGACATCAGGGCGGACCCCAACCGCATCTGCACCGCTACAGCCAGTGGCTTGCCGCCGCGGTGTATGAACGTTTCCTGGTGGAGGGGGATCCGAGCGGCGCGCTGGTTTGGTTGGAGGATTTGGTGGAGGACCATCGACGCTGGGAGCGGGAGCAGGCACGGCCGGACGGCTTGTTCTGGCAGTACGATGTGCGCGACGGCATGGAGGAATCGCTGAGCGGGTCGCGCACGGAGCGTCATGCGCGCCTGCCGTTGAACTGTTACATGTACGGCAACGCGCGGGCCCTGGCCGCCCTGGCCCGCCTGGCGCGCCGCGAGGACCTGGCCCGGGAATTCGAACAGCGCGCCGACCGGCTGCAGAGTCTGGTGTTGGAGAAGCTCTGGGATGAGTCGGCCGGGTTCTTCAAGACCTTGCGGGAAGACGGTCAGCTTGCAGACGCGCGCGAGGCCATCGGGTTTCTGCCGTGGCGCTTCGGCTTGGTGCCGCCGGGCCGGGGGTACGAACGGGCGTGGCAACAACTCATCGACCCGGCCGGATTCCGGGCCCCGGCGGGACTGACCACGGCCGAACGACGGCATCCGCGCTTCCGCTCCCATGGCGTGGGACGTTGCGAATGGGACGGAGCCGTCTGGCCGTTTGCCACGGTCCAGACGCTGGATGCGTTGGCGCGCGTGTTGCGCCACGGCGCCTCCGTGCCCGTGCCGCCCCGTGCGTGGTTCGACGCCTTTTTGACCTACACGCGCAGCCATCAACATCGCGGCCGCCCGTGGATCGGGGAATATCACGACGAGGTTACGGGCGACTGGATCAACCGGGGGCGGGATCGCAGCAAGGACTACAATCACTCGACCTATGCGGACCTGCTCATCGCGGGCGTGGTGGGACTCGTGCCGCAGCCGGATGCCACGGTCCAGGTCTGGCCGTTGCTGCCCGATGGGGCGTGGGATTGGTTTTGTCTGGATGGCGTGCCCTATCACGGACGCTTGCTGACGGTGATCTGGGACCGGGACGGCTCTCGGTACGGTCGTGGGGCCGGGCTGCAGGTCTGGGCCGACGGCCGGCGCATCGGATCGGTGGACGGACTGCGACCTTTGGAGTGTTCCCTGCCATGAGCCGGAGCGGGCGGGTAACGTTGCGAGCTTGGATCGCGGCACTGCTGTGCGCCGCAGGGCCGTTGCTGGCGGCGGAGGCGGTTCGCGGACCCGATGTTTCGCTGGGACCTGACGGCCGCCTGAGTTGCGTACCGGACCCGCTCGGGAACCGGATTCCGGACTTTTCGCATTGTGGCTATGCCGGCGGGGACCGACCTGTGCCCGAGGTCCCGGTGGTGTGGGTCCTCGAGCCCCAACCGGGGGACAACACCGCCCGCATTCAGGCTGCCCTGGACGAGCTGGCTGCACGTCCCTTGGATGACCGGGGCTGGCGGGGCGCGTTGCTGCTGTTGCGCGGTCGCTACGAGATCGCCGGCCAGCTCGTGCTGCGTGCCTCGGGAGTTGTGCTCCGGGGACAGGGCATGGGCACCAACGGGACCGTGTTGGTGGCCACGGGAACGGATCGTCGCACCCTGGTGCGCGTCTGCGGAGCCGGGGATCGCACGTTGCGGACGAACGCTTCGTGGACCGTGACGGACGCGTATGTCCCGGTGGGCGCGACCGACTGCCGGCTGCGGGACGCGGCGGGGTTGGAGCCGGGCCAGAGGATTCTCGTGGTGCGTCCATCCACGCAGGCGTGGATCGAGAAGCTCGGCATGCAGGAGTTGGGCGGTGGTGTCGGCGCGCGGTGGAAACCCGGCAGTCGGGATGTCGCCTGGGAGCGCACCCTGCTCGCGGTGGAGGGGGATCGCATCCGGTGGGACGTCCCTCTCACTACCCCTTTGGAGGCGGAACTCGGCGGTGGATGGATCGCGCAGGTGGACTGGCCGGGGCGTTTGCGGAACGTGGGAATCGAGAATCTGTGCCTCGAACTGGCCCGGGGTCCCGAGCGGCCATGGGACGAAGACCATGCCTGGTGCGGGATCACGCTGGAGGCGGTCGAGGACGCGTGGGTCCGGCAGGTGACCGTCCGGTTTTTCGCCGGTTCGGCCGTGGCGGTGTACGAGACGGCACGGCGCGTCACCGTGCAGGATTGTGTGGCGCTGGACCCGGTCTCCGAGTTGGGCGGACACCGGCGCGAAACGTTTTTCACCGCAGGACAACAGACGTTGTTCCTCCGCTGTTTTTCGCAACGGGGCCGGCGGGATTTCGGGGTGGGTCATGCCGCGGCCGGTCCGAATGCGTTTGTGCTCTGCCAGGCCCTCGAGGCCCACGGCGACAGTGGTGCTCTGGGCAGCTGGGCCAGCGGGGTGGTGTTCGACAACGTCCAGGTGGATGGCGGCGGATTGAACCTGGGCTTCTGGCCCGGGAATCACCAGGCAATTGGATGGGCGGCGGCCTACTCGGTGTTGTGGAATTGCAGCGCGTCGGTGATCCGGTGTTGGAACCCGCCCGGGGCGTGGAACGTGTCGTTTGGTTCGTGGGGCGGGTTCGAGGGCAACGGAATCTGGCGGCAGTCCAACGAGTTCGTGCGGCCGGAGAGTTTGTGGCGGGCGCAGGTTCGAACCCGCCTGGGTCCCGAGGCCGCCGCGCAGGTGGCGTGGTGGTCGAAATCTCGTGAGGAAGTGACCAACCCGACGCCCGAACGGGCCGCGGAACTGACACGGCAGTCGCGAGAACCCGCAGGAACCTTGAGGTCATTCATCGAATCTTTGGCGGAAGGGAACCCCGGTCTTGCGGATCCGGGGGAGGCGCCGCGGTGGAGACGAGGACCGATCTCGGGCTCGGCCCCGTCGCATCCGGCTCGGCCCGTGCAGATCGTCCGGGGCTGGCTGGTGGTGGACGGTCGGTTGCTCACGGGGGGCATCCTCAAGACGGCGTGGTGGCGCGGGAGTTTGCGACCCGAGGAGGCGGCGCAGTCGGGACCCGCACTGACCCGGTTCGTGCCGGGGCGAATCGGGCCCGGCTGGACCGACGATCTGGACGATGTGCTGCATGCAATGGCACAGCAGGGCCGTCCCGTCTTCGAGCATCATCACGGCTTGTGGTACGATCGACGCCGCGACGATCACCAGATGATCCGACGCCCGGACGGGGAAGTGGTCGCGCCGTTTTTCGAGCAGCCGTTCGCCCGCAGCGGGCAGGGTCGCGCCTGGGACGGGCTCAGCCGGTACGACCTGACCCGCTTCAACCCGTGGTACTGGTCACGGCTCCGCGATTTTGCGGTTCGCTGTGAGTCGCGCGGGTTCGTGCTCCTTCACCAGCACTACTTTCAGCACAACGTCCTGGAGGCGGGCGCGCACTGGGCCGACTTTCCGTGGCGCACCGCCAACAACATCAACGACACCGGTTTTCCGGAGCCGCCTCCTTATGCCGGCGACAAGCGAATTTTCATGGCGGAGGCGTTTTATGACGTGACCCATCCGGTGCGTCGGCCGTTGCATCGCCGGTACATCCGGCAGTGCCTGGAGGCCCTGCGGGCCCGCGCCAACGTGCTGCATTCACCGGGGGCCGAGTTCACCGGGCCGGTCCATTTTGTGAGGTTCTGGCTGGATGTCGTGGACGAGTGGGCCGGCGAGAGCCGTGAGGACCCGGTGGTGGTGCTGTCGGCGCCGAAGGACGTTCAGGATACCATCCTCGGCGATCCCCGGTATGCAGCTCGCGTGGACGTGATCGACTTTCGGTACTGGTGGCGGACGGCGCAGGGCGAGTTTGCGCCGCCCGGAGGTCAGCATCTGGCGCCGCGCCAGTGGGAACGCCGGTGGCGCGGGGGGCGACCCCGCGACGAAGATCTCGCCGCGATAGCCGCGGAATACCGGCGGCGGTTTCCGGACAAGGCGCTTCTCTGTGACTTTGACACGGCGGGTTGGGCCTGGCTTTGCGCGGGCGGTTCCCTGCCCCGTCTGCCGACCTCCACGGATCCCGAATTGTTGCGGGCCGTCCCCCGCATGCTGGCCCAACAGGTTCAAACCGCCGCGCCGATGCATGTTCTGGTCGAGGCCGGGCAGCAGTGGCTGGTGTGGACTGCGGAGCCCGCCGTGTTCACTCCGGGCCGCGCCGGAGAGACCTGGGAACGCCGCGAGGTGAGCCCCCAAACCGGGCAGGTGGTCCGACGGGAAACTGTCGACGGCGCGGCGCGGCTCGAGCTCGGTCCGGGTACCGTGTGGTGGTTGGTGAAGCGATCGGATCCGAATTCGTGAGCGTGCGTGCGATCTCGAACCTCATGAAACCGACACGAGAAAGAATGGTTGGGATGGGACTCTCCCGGGGTCCGTGCCTCCGGAGATGGCGCACATTTGCGATCCTTCCGGCGGCCCGGGCGATGGAATGCTTGATGGTCGTTGCGTTCCTCCTTGGGCAGAACGGCACGGCGGCAGAGATGCCGCCCACCGTGGAGCAGTGGGGCATGCACGAAATCGTGTTGTCCGGGCCGCAGTCGGGCAACCCGTTCGTGGAGGTGCGTCTGCACGCTCGATTCCAGCAGGGCTACGAGGTCGTGGAGGTGGGCGGGTTTTACGACGGGGAGGGTCGGTACTGCGTGCGGTTCATGCCACCGCGGACGGGTCGGTGGCAGTGGCGGACGGAGAGCAATCGGCCCGAGCTGGACGGTCGGGCGGGAGAGTTGCTGGTGACACCGCCGGCCGCCGGGAATCACGGACCGGTCCGCGTCGCACACCGGTATCATTTTGCGTACGCCGACGGCACCCCCTACCGGCCCGTCGGGACCACGGTGTACGCCTGGATTCATCAGCCCGAGGGCTTGCAGCGCCAGACCCTGGAAACCCTGGCGCGCAGCCCGTTCAACAAGGTCCGTTTTTGCATCTTTCCCAAGCGATACGCCTGGAACACGAACGAACCGGATCTTTACCCGTTCGAGGGCCGGCCCGGGGCCTTCGATACGACCCGGTTTCACCCGCCGTTTTTCCGTCGCCTGGAGCAGCGGATTCTGGAGCTCCAAAAGCTGGGGATCGAAGCTGACGTGATTCTGTTTCACCCGTACGACGAGGGGCACTGGGGCTTCGACCGCATGACACCGTTGGAAGATGACCGGTATGTGCGCTATGTGGTGGCGCGGCTGGCGGCGTTTCGCAACGTCTGGTGGTCCCTGGCCAACGAGTTCGATTTCATGACGCAAAAGCGCGACGAGGATTGGGAGCGCATCGGCCAGTTGGTGGCTCGATCCGATCCGTACGGTCATCTGCTCTCCATTCACAACGGCAAGCGGCTGTTCAATCAAACCCGACCCTGGCTGACGCACGCCAGTATTCAGAACGGCTCGGCGGTGGAAACGGCCGCGGCCGCCGTGCTGTATCGCGATGCCTTCGAGAAACCCGTGGTGTACGACGAGATCAAGTACGAGGGGAATTTGCCGCGGCGGTGGGGGAATCTGTCCGCCGAAGAACTGGTGCATCGTTTCTGGAATGCCACCGTGGCCGGCACCTATGCCACGCACGGCGAAACCTATCTGAGTCCGGATGACGTCATTTGGTGGAGCAAGGGTGGGGTGCTCAAGGGACAAAGTCCGCCCCGGCTCGCGTTCCTGCGTCGCATTCTGGAGGAAGCACCCCCGGAGGGCATCGAGCCGGTGGACAAATGGCAAAACCCGGAGTACGGCGGCCGGCCGCCGGATTTCTACCTTGTGTATCTGGGCAAGGCGGCGCCCCGGGCCTGGCCCTTCCGGCTCCCGCGGCCTCCCCAGGGCATCGGCGGCCCGCCCGCGGATGGGATGCGTTATCAAGTGGAGATCCTGGACACCTGGAACATGACCGTCACGCCAGTGCCGGGGACGTTCACGATCACGCGCCAGGACGATTATTTCCATGCCGATCGCCAGGGACGGGCCGTGGAACTGCCGGGAAGGCCGTACCTGGCCTTGCGGATTCGGCGCGTCCCGGAGTGACAGGGATCAAGGAGGGAGGCTGGTGGGTGTGACGACGATGTCCGTGAGGCGAACGATTCAGGTCGGGTTGCTCGCAGCGGGGTTGCTGGGCGCGGGCGGCGCCTTCGGGGCGGATCCGGCAGGTGCGGCGCTGCGGCCGGGCCCCGGAGTGCGGGTCGAAATCCACGGGCCCGCAGACATGGGCCCGCGCGTGAGGTACGGGGTCCAGAAGCTTCAACAGGCCCTGGAGGCCCTGGGCTGCGAAGTGGGCGTCGCGAGCGCCTCCCCTTCCCGGGCCGTCCTTCACGTGAGGCTGGAACCCCCGCGGCGGCTGGCCGGCGTGCCCGAAAGCTTCGCCCTCGAGCCGGGGGAGAACGGCTGGCGGTTGCAGGGAGAGGACGAGACCGGCTTGTTGTATGCCTGTCTGGAGCTGGCGGAGAGATTACGCCGCGACGGAACCGGACCGGCGGAGCGTCTGTTCGACAGCCCGGCATTGCGGCTCCGGGGCGTCTGCGTGGGGCTGCAGAAAACCACAATTCTCCCCGGTCGCCAGGTGTACGAGTACCCGTGGACCCCGGAGTTGTTTCCCTGGTTCTACGACCGGGCGTTGTGGACCGAGTTTCTCGATTTCCTGGTGCGTCAACGCTTCAACACGTTGTATCTCTGGAACGGGCACCCGTTCGGCTCCATCGTGCGCGTGCCCGAATACCCCGAAGGAATCGAGGTTCCTCCCGAGGTGTTTTCTCGAAATGTGGACATGATGACGTGGCTGGCGAACGAGTGCGACCGCCGCGGCATCTGGCTCGTGGTGATGTTTTACAACATCCTCCTGCCCCAACCCCTTGCCGAAAAACACGGATTGCCCACGCAGTTGGATCGGCCCCATCCCGTTGCGGCCGATTACACGCGTCGGGCCATCGCCCGCTTCATCGAAAGCTATCCACACGTGGGTCTGTTGGTCTGCCTGGGAGAGGCCCTGCAGGGGACGGAACATCAGCTGGCCTGGGCCACGAACGTGATTCTGCCCGCGGTGAAGGAGGGCGCGCGCGCCGCGGGACTGCACGAGTTGCCGCCCCTGATCGTTCGCACCCATGCCACCGACGCAGAGCGGGTCCTGCCGGCCTGTTTTGCCCACTACACGAATCTCTTCACGATGACCAAGTTCAACGGCGAATCGCTGACGGTGGACCGGGTGCGGGGTCGCTTGCGGGAGCTGCACCGCCGCATGGCGGCCTTGGGGCCGCACCTGGTCAACGTGCACATCCTGGCGAATCTGGAGCCCTTTCGGTACTTCGCCCCGGCATTCATCCAGCGGTGTGTGCAGGGTGCGCGGGACGACCTGGGCGCGGCCGGTCTGCATCTGTATCCGCTGTGTTATTGGAACTGGCCCCATGCACCGGATCGTGTGACGCCGGCGCTCAAACAGTGGGAACGGGATTGGCCCTGGTTCGAGGCGTGGGCACGGTACGCATGGAATCCGGACCGTCCCGAGGTGGAGGAACGAGAATACTGGCGTGGCCGGATCATGGAGTGCTTTGGTTGCGACGGCGAGGCCGCGGACTGCATTGTCGAGGCGGGCAATGCCGCGGGGCTGGTTGCGCCCATGCTGTTGCGCCGGTTCGGCATTACCGAGGGCAACCGCCAGACCCTGGCGTTGGGGATGACCCTGGATCAATTGGTGCACCCCGAGCGGTACCAGCCCGTGCGCGATCTGTGGGAGTGCCTGGCGCCGGAGGGGGAACGATTGCAGGACTCCGTGGCCGGGCAGCTCCGCGGAGAGCCGGGCTCGGGGGAAACCCCGTGGCTGGTTCGGCTGGAGGCCGTCCAGCGGGCCCGGCGGGCGGTGGCGCTGGTGGAAGGGCTGGCCGAGCGGATCGGCCGCCATCGGGAGGAGTTTCTGCGGTGGCAAAACGACCTGCGCGCGTTGGAGGCCATGGCGCGATGTTACGCCCACAAGGCCGGCGCGGCCGAGATCGTCCTGCGCTCTCGGGCCACGCGAAACGCGCGAGAACTGCTGGCCGCAGCCGACCTTTTGGAGGCCAGCCTCCGGGCCTTCGAGGAACTTACTCACCTGGCCGGCCCGGCTTATTGGTTTGCCAACAGCCTTCAGACGGGTCATCGTCGCATCCCGTATCCGGGCGTGGTTCGCGGTGTGGTCACCAATTTTCACTGGTCGCACGTGCTGCCCTTGTACCGCGCAGAGCTGGAGCAATTCCGGGAGCGAGTCCGGCGTCGGCTGGCGGGAGCCGTGCCGGAAAACGCGCCACCCCCGGCACCCTGGCGTCCGGCCCGCGTGAAGGTGACAAGCGAGCGGGCCGAGACCTATGAAGTTCGACCGGGGGCCCGACCTTTCACGGACCGCAGCTATCAACTTGTGCAACTGGCGCCGGAGCTCGTGGGCCTGACGGGAATCCGGTTCTCGCACGAGGAAGCCAAAAACGGGCGCTATCAGCCGGTGGAGTTCGAGGTGGAGGAGCCGGTGCAGGTCTTGCTGGGCCTGTTCCGGGACGATCGGGAGATCTGGTTGCAACCCCCGAACGTCGATGCCGCGGCGCACTGGGCCGAACAAGGAAGCCCCGAGCCCGTACTGAGGTACGCGGCGCGCGTGGAGCAGTGTCCGGTTGTGGACGTCTATGTGCGAAGATTTCCCGCGGGACGCAACCGTCTGACCGTGCCCGGCAGGGGGAGTTTCGTGGTTCTGGGCGTGGTGCCGCAGACCGAGGTCCTGCATCCCCGGGATGTGGAGGAGGACTGGCCCTGAACAATATGCGACCTGGCACGAACGCGCTGCAGGAACTGGGAGGGGCGCGAGGTCAAGCCAAGTGCCGCGCGCGCGGGGGACTGCGCATCTGGACGGTGTTGGCATGCGCGCTTCTATCAATGGGCGGGGCTGTTACGAGGGGCGAACCCCACGCGAAGCTCGGCCTGCTGCCGACGGGCGCGGTACGATGGACGGAGGGTTTCCTGGCCCAGTGGTTCGAATTGTGCCGGACCCAGAGCGTGCCCGCGCTGGATCGGATCCTCTCCGGGACCAACTACAGCCATTTTTGGCGTAACTTCGAGATCGCCGCCGGACGTGCGCAGGGGCCCAACCGCGGCGCGCCCTTCAACGACGGCGAGTGTTACAAGTGGCTGGAGGCCGCGGTGGCCTTGCTGGCCGTGCAGCCGGATGCGGCTCTGGCACGACGGGTCGAGGTCTGCATCGAGACGATTCAATCCGCCCAGGAACCGAGCGGGTATTTGCATACGCGCATTCAGATCCGCGCCCGGCAGGGGCAGACCAATGCCGTGCCGTTTGCCGACCGGTTCCAGTTCGAGCTGTACAATCTGGGCCATTTGATGTCCGCCGCTGCCCTCCATGTTCGGGTCACCGGACAGACCTCGTTGCTGGCGGTGGCCGAGCGTGCCGCGGCCTGTTTGGAAGGGATCTTGACCAACCCGGCCCCGGAGGCCGTACGGCGCCCGGTTTGCCCCTCGCATTTCATGGGGTTGATGGATCTTTACCGGGCGACCGGCCGGCAGCGCTGGCTCGAACTGGCCCGACGCTGTTTTGAGCTGCGTCGGGGCGTGCAAGACGGAGGGGACGACAACCAGGACCGACTCCCCTTCGATGCACATGAGGAGGCCCTGGGTCACGCGGTGCGAGCCAATTACCTCTACGCGGGCGCGGCGGATTTGTATCTGGACACGGGGGATGCTTCGCTGCTGTCCCCGCTCCTGCGGGTTTGGTCCAACGTCGTGGAAAAGAAGCTCTATCTCACCGGCGGTTGCGGCGCCCTCTACGACGGGGCCTCCCCGGACGGGGCGCGGGACCAGGACCGGATCACCCGCGTGCACCAGGCCTACGGCCGGAATTACCAGTTGCCGCAGCTCACCGCTCATTGCGAAACCTGTGCCAACATTGGATGGGCACTGTGGAACTGGCGCATGCTGCGGGCCACGGGGGATGTGCGCTTCGCCGATGCCCTGGAACAGGCGCTGTATAACAGCGTGCTTTCGGGCATGAGCCGGGACGGCACGAACTTCTTCTACACCAATCCGCTGCGCGTGACCGAGCCGTTGCCGTTCGAACTGCGCTGGCCTCGCACACGAGTGCCCTTCCTGGGTTCGTTTTGTTGTCCGCCCAATCTGGTGCGGATTCTGGCCCGGTCGCCGGAGTGGGTGGCTGCTGTATCGGACCGGACCGTTTGGGTGATTCTCTACGGGGGCAGCCTCGTACGCGCCGTAATTGGCTCCGGGGAGGAATTCATCCTGCGTCAGCAGACGGAATACCCGTGGAGTGGGCGGGTGCGCCTGGTGGTGGAGAAGGCCCCCGAGCGACCGGTCGCGTTGCGGCTGCGCATTCCCGGGTGGGCCGATCGGGCGCACGTGCGCGTGAACCTCGGGGCCGCGCGTGCGGTGGACCGGTTCGGGACCTGGTGGGAGATCGAACGGATTTGGCACGCGGGGGATATCGTGGACCTCGATTTGGCCATGGAACCGGTGTGGGTGGAGGCCCATCCCTGGGTGGAGGAAACGTTTCATCAGGTGGCCGCCCGGCGCGGGCCCCTCGTCTATTGTTTGGAGTCGGCGGATCTGCCAGCGGGAGTGAGCCCGTTGGACGTGGCCGTGATGCCGGAACGCGATCTGCGCGCGCGTTGGGACGGGCGGTTGCTGGGGGGTGTGGTGGTTTTGGAAGGGATGGCATGGATGCGCCCTCGGGGCGACTGGTCGGGCCGCCTGTACCGCCGCTGGGAGGTTCGGGAATGGAAGCCGCTGCCGTTGCGGCTGGTGCCTTATCCGCTCTGGGGCAATCGCGGGCCCGGCGAGATGAGCGTGTGGTTGCGCGCATTATCCGCAGCTCCGCCGGAATAGAACCCGCGCAGGCGCGCGGTCGCGCTCGGTCTTTCGCAGTACACGGTGTTCTGGTAGGGGGGTGTCCGCCCGGGCCACGGACCACCTGTGCGGTTCATGGCGCCGGCTTGCGGGCCAGGACCATGGGGGACGGAGCGGGCACATTCAGGGTTTCGACAGCTTCAAACCCGGCCTCCTCCAACCAGCCTGTCAGTTCAGCCAGCGTATAGGTATCCCCGGCTTCGGTATTTACCAGCATGTTCACTGCGAACAGCAAGGGCAGCAGAGGTCCGCTGCGGTCGTCATCCGGGAGGAATTCCTGGATGGCGACAAGTCCGCCGGGCCGCAGGGCGTCGCAACTTCGCCGGAGCAGCGTTCGCACGCCCTCGACCCCTTCCGCATGAAGCACGTGTCCCAGTACGACCAGGTCATACCCGCGGCCGAGGGGCACCTCAAAGAAACTGCCCTCCACCCAGCGGAAGCGGTCCGAGACCCCGTAGGCGGCCGCCTTCTTCCGTGCGATGAGCAGGACTTCGGGCCAGTCCACCGCCGTGACCCACACCTGGGGCGCACCTTCGGCCAGTGCAATCCCCCACACGCCCGAACCTGCCCCGAGATCCAACACTTGAAACGGCTCCTTTCGACCGGCCAGTTGGAGGTGGCGTTGCAGGGCCTTGGCGGCGGGATAGTTCGACGCAAAAAGCGATTCCACGAATCCGGCGTAGCGATGAGCCGGACACTGAGGCTCACGTACGGGCCACCCGGTGCGCACCACCTCCGGCAGCTGGAGCCAGCGGGGCAACAGATGCTCCACATGATGCAAAAACAACCCTCCTCGGTACTCGGGTTGCTCCGGGACCAGGCAGGTCGCACTTTCCGGCGTCAACTCGAACCGTGAGCCATTGCGCCGCAGAAGACGCAAGCCCACCAAAGCCTGGAGCAGGATTCGCAATCCGCGTTCCGACAATCCGGTGCGCCGCACCAATTCTTCGATCGAGGCACCCCGGTGGCCAATCGATCCAAATAATCCGTAACGGACCGCCGTGGCGATCACCACCGGCGCTGCATAGCCCCAGGCAAGCTCCATCAACCGACCCGCATCCGCCGCGGCCCGGCCTTCCGTCCTTTCCATGCGGGGGACTTTAAATGCAGTGCGGACCTTCCGGCAATCTGCGTGTTTGCCGTGTCTCGGCAAGGGCGGGTCCCGCCGGCAGGAACGCGCAAACTTTCGAGGCGCCAGAAGCGCTCCAGACCGGATCTTTGCCATGCCCCGCGGGCTCTCCCTGCCCTGACTGCACCGTTCCTTTCGGGGGCTGCTGCCACTGCCGCGACTCGGACACGGGCCCGCGTCGGGGGGAAAACCGGACTGCGCTCCATCGCAGGGGCCGTCTCGCGAGGGGGCGGGGCTTATCGGATCGAATCCCGCCCTTGGAGGGCGGCATGCCCGGGAAAAGCCGGTTTTTGAGGGAATCCCGTCCCCCGGTCCGCGGCCCTGGGCTGGCAAATGGCCGCCCCCATGGTCGGATATGGGGCGCGCAAAAGAGGGTGCCAAGGGTCCGGGATCGCGCCATTCGCCTTTTGTCCATGGCACTGCGCTGGGAGAGTGCCTCTGCGCGTCATTGGGGCTAATCCACCGCGCGTCGAAGGCGCGAAACCGTGTCTGGTCGCCACCTGCCGGGAGACGTTGGGTGGTGCGACCTCTTTTCCCCGAAAACGGCGCGGTTCGTGCAACCGGTGCAGGCGACCCGAATTTTCTTGGACACAAGCCGGCCTTGCGGTAGCCATGAAGCACGGTTTTTTGGATGGTGAACCGGCCCGGCCGATCGCGGCCCTCGAAGAAAATGCGATCGGCAGGCCGCGTGCCATGGAAAGCGAGGCGTGCGATGAAGCTGATCCAGCAGTGGTGGACATGTGCTCTGATAACGTGGGTGGGCGCCGTGGGGATGCTCGGAGCCGGGCCCATTCCCGAGGAGGTCAAGATCGGCGGATTTGCCGTGGGATGCCAGGCGTGGACCTTCAACCGGTTCAGCGCCTTCGAGGCAGTGGAAAAGACGGCCCTTGCGGGCGGCAAAGTCATCGAGTTCTACCCCGGGCAGCGGTTGCGCCCGGACAGCGATGCCCGATGGGATCACCATGCCCCGGATGAAGTCATCGCCCAGATGAAGGAACATCTGGCCCGGCACGGCGTTCGTCCGGTCAATTATGGCGTCGTGGGCGGCCGGGATGAGGCCGAGTGGCGCCGTATTTTCGAGTTCGCCAAAAAGTTGGACCTTTATGCCATCACCACGGAGGACGTGGACAAGCTGGACCTGTTGGAACGCCTGGCCCGGGAATACGACATTCGCGTCGGCATCCACAATCATCCGCGTCAGCCCAACAACCCCAATTACCGCGTTTGGAGCCCCACCAACGTGCTGGAAATGATTCGAAACCGCGACCCCCGAATCGGCGCCGCAGCGGACACGGGCCATTGGGCCACCTCGGGAATTGTCCCTTTGGACGGTTTGCGGCTGTTGGCCGGCCGGATTGTCAGTGTTCACTTGAAAGATCGCACGGCGATTGGTCGGCAGACGGCCGACGTGCCGTATGGCGCCGGCGTGGTGGAGGTGGCAGCCCTGCTGGATGAACTCAAACGACAGGGATTTGCCGGCAACATTTCCATCGAATACGAGACCAAGTGGGAGAACAACGTCCCGGACGTGGCCCAGTGCATCGGGTTCTTCCGCGGTTACGCCAGCCGGCGTTGAACGGGGGCGCGACCTTGGCAACGGGGTTTCCGGGCAGGGCGGGTTCTCGACCTGAAACGCTCCCGCCAAGAAAAGGCTGGTGAAGCCTGATTGGCAGGCGGGGGTCACTTTGGTTGACATTCTCCGTTGCCCTTGTTGCGCGGCTCGGCCCTGGGGGGCCGGCAAAAGGAGGGCTCGGGGCGTTTTGCCGGGGGTAAACCTCCTCGACCGCGTCGTTCTGTTCGGCCAGGAATGGCTGCGACACGATGAGCGGCGGCTCCCGGCGACGGAGCCTCGGGAGCCAGTTCGAGAGGGCTCGCAGCCTGTTAGTCCCAGAGGCGGTACGGCAACGCGTTTTGTTCCATGATGACCCCGCATTTGGGGCAACAGTCCGGCCGGCTCCAGGGGCGGACGCTGTGCCAGGCGCCCTTGGGACAGAGAAGCGGGAACTCGATCCAGCGAGAATGCCGAACTCCCCGGGGCCACAGGCGATTGAGGGCCTGCAAAAACGGCGGCGGGTGACGGGGCACCGACGACGCCTGCCGGGTGAGTCGGGACAAGGTGGCCTGAACCGGCCAGCCGCGTTGGAGCGGCGGGGTCCACGGCACGCGCAGGCGGACCACCGCGTCGTGCAACTCCTTGCACTGCTGGCAAAGGATGGTTTGGACCGCGACGTGAAAACCACCATCCGCGCCACCGGCTACGTAGGCGCGGTACTGGCATTTCGGACACTCGAACACGAACGTTCGGCCCATGATGCGTGGTGTCCCGGTTTTCGACCCGCTTTTACGCTAGCCGAGCCGGTCGGGAAGGCCAAGTCGTGAGGCCCGGCATGCAGAGGTCGGGGCCGGACGCTTCGCCCGGGCCTGCGGACCGGCGATTTGCCAGCCCTGCAAGGCCCCGGGCAGACGCCACCGTTCCGGCCGGATCAACGTTTCGGATTGGCTTCCGGCCAAAGCTTGAGGCCCGCGGCAGGGGGACTTCCGGATGGCTCAAAGGGCCACGTGCAGCACGTCGTGATGGGCCGCACGGTAGGATCGCGCCAGGGCACGAGTGATGAATTGTTTCGCTGCCGCGACGGCGCGGGGCAGGGTGAGCCCTCGTGCCAGGTGCGCAGTAATCGCCGCGGCGTAGGTGCAACCGGTGCCGTGCGTGTGCAGGTTCCGAACCCGCGGCGCCAGCAGGAGCAGCTCCGTGCGGCCGTCGTAGTACAGGTCCACGGCTTGTGACACCCCCCGCAGGTGACCCCCTTTGAGCAACACGGCACACCCGAAGCGGCGGTACAGCGTTCGGGCACCGGCTCGCAGCTCGTCGACCGACCGCAACGGCGCCTGTAACAGAAGTTCCGCCTCGGGGATGTTGGGGGTAATCAGCGCGGCCCGCGGCAACAAGAGCCGGACGAGTGCACGCAGGGCCCGGGGGTGCAAGAGCGGTGCGCCGCTGGTGGCCACCATCACGGGATCGACGACCAGCGGCGGCGCTTCCGGGAAGCGGAACCGGGCGACCTGGCGAATGAGCGAGGCTGAATACAGCATGCCCGTTTTGACTGCGCGTGGCGGCAACTCCGCACACACGGCTTCCAACTGGGCCCGCAGGATCGAGGGCCGGACCGCCTGGACCGCGCGCACCTCGCGCGGGTTCTGCGCCGTAATGCAGGTGATCGCAGAAGTGCCGTGCACCCGCAATGCGGCAAATGTTTTCAGGTCGGCTTGAATCCCCGCGCCGCCCCCGCTGTCGGAGCCGGCGATGGTGAGTGCGATGGGCCAGCGTTCTCGGTGAGGCATGGTGGAGCGGGTGGGCAGAATTACCTGGGCACCGTGGCGTGCTGGCGCAGCCATTGAAGATCTCCAGAAGGCTGGAACGCCCAGTTGAGGTGGGTCACGAAGGGCGTGCGTGCCATTTGAAGGGTCCACGGGTCGCGCCAGCGGTGCGTGGTGACATGGCCGTCGGCAAACGAAAGCGGCGAGGCCGGTCCGTGCTCGACGCTGGGGAACTGGTAGAACACACCGATCATCGCGATGCCGAAAGCGGCATGACAGAGCCACTCCGGCGCCACGTCCACAAACTGCAAACGCTCGGCCGGAGACGCGGCGCTCACCTGTGAAAGCCGGGTAAAGTTCTGGTGAAAGGGGCTGAGCGGACATTCGCCTCCACCGTCGGGGAGGGCCCAGCCGAGGTAGCTGTTCAACGCGTAGGAGCGCACCTTGGGCTGGCCGTCGATCCGAAGTCGGTCCGCCGGGCACTTGTACACTTGAGCAGCCGGCAGGTACGGCGCAAACGCCGCGTAGCGGGAGTCGGTGAGCAACGCGGCGTTGGTGAGTGTGAGGCGGTGGGCCGCCTCGGCCCGGTGAGTTCCTCCCAGAACCCACAGCCGCGTGTCGGCAAGGGTCTCCGGCGTGGCATAGCCGTTGGGCACAAGACGGTCATTGGCGTCCTGGGCGTACATCTGCCAGGCCAGGGCAAGCTGTCGGAGGTTGTTGATGCACGCGACCCGGCCGGCACTGGCTTTCCCCCGCATCAGCGCCGGCAGCAGGAGTGCGGCCAGGATCGTGATCACCGCCAGAACCACCAACAGCTCGAGCAAGGTGAAACCGTCCGGCGGAACCGTCCAAGCACGGTTTCGGAGCTCCTTGCAGGTGTTGTGCGGGGCTTCAGGCACCTCGCAGCGAATATAACGGGGGCCGGCTCCCCCGACAACGGAACGGATCCCGGGCCGTGTCGTGCGCAGACTTCGCAACGTCGGCGCAGTGCAGGGGAGGATCCCAAAAACCCGCCGGGGGCGTTCGACGGACGAGGGACCTTCCGGGAAGAGCCGGAGGGCCGACGGCGTCCGGGGCGGCAGAGGCAACACGCCGTTCTTCAGGGTGAAGCGGTGTATGGCCGGGCCGAATCCGACGCCCGAGGCGGGCTCCAGGGGTTCGAGTTGCGGCCATATCGGACCCTGCTTCTGTCTCGTGAGCCGGCCCTGGACTCCGGTTGGCGCGAACGGCCCACCGGAAGTGACTTTGAAGTCCCGTGAGCCGGCGAACGGCTCCGCCAGGGGCGGAGGCGCGCGGTGCCCGGGAGGATGATCGACGGTCCGGGCGATGCGAGGTTCCGAGCCGAACAGAAGCAGGGCTCTCGAGTTGGCGGCAGGTCGCAAAAAAGCCCCGGTCGAACGCAGCGCGCCGGGGCCACAGAGCCGGGAGACCGGGAACGGCGATTATTTCATCCGGTCGAACGTTTGTTGCAGAATCTGCCAGTCCTGCAGGTGTTTGACCTTCTCGCGGGCGGCCTGAATGATTTCCTGCTCGCGCTGGTTGCGGGTGGGGCGTTTGACCTGGTAGAAGATGCCGAAATACCCGGGGAACGGTGCGTCAGCCAGCTGGTAGGCGGCCACTTCGTCGGTGACATCGTGATTGGCGGGGACGGTGTTGAACACGCCGCCCTTGCGCGGGTTGGCGGCATCGAAGGCGCCCTCATAAAACTCGACGCACTCGCTGAGGCACTCGATGAAGCTGAACCCTTCGTGCTGCAGGGCAGCTTCCATCATCTGCAGCAGGTGATTGGGGTTGGTGTGGGTGGTGCGGGCCACGAAGGTGGCGCCGGCGGCGATGGCCTGTTTGATGGGATTGAGCGGTTGATCCACTGCACCCCACGGATCGGTCTTGCTCTTGAAGCCGGGCGGCGAGGTGGGCGAGGTCTGTTTCTTGGTCAGGCCGTACACCTGGTTGTCCATCACGACGAGGGTCAGGTTCACGTTCCGGCGTGCGGCGTGAATGAAATGATTGCCGCCGATGGAGAACGCGTCCCCGTCCCCGCTGAACACGAACACGTGCAGATCGGGTCGGGTGAGCGAAACCCCGCTGGCAAACGGCAGGGCCCGGCCGTGAATGAAATGGGCACCATGGGCCTGGACGAAATACGGGAACCGGCTGGAGCAGCCGATGCCCGAGACGGTGACAATATTCTCGTGCCGGATCCTGGCCCGCTCCATCAGCTTGAAATAGATCGCCAGGACCGAAAAGTCCCCGCAACCGGGACACCACGTGGGGTGATCCGCGGCGAGTTCCTTCTTCGTCAGCGGCTTGGGCTCCTCGGCGGCGGGCGCCGGGGGACGTTGCTGATTGGTGGTGAGAGTGGCAGTGCTCATGGCTGTAAAAAGCGGTGAGGTCAGGCTTGAAGGGTCACCGGCTGGCCCTGCAGGCCGGCCAGTTTCTCCTGCAGACGCTCCAGAATCTCGCGCACTTTGAAGGTAAGGCCGTCCGTTTTGTTGATCCCGCGGATGTTCGGGTTGCAGTACCGCGCCCGAAGCAACGCGGCCAGCTGGCCGTAGCCGTACAGCCCTTCATCGTTCATCTCCACCACGAAAATGTGGCGGAACCCGGCGAAGATTTCCTCCAGTCCGTTCGGCAATGGGTTGAGGTACCGGAGGTGCAGGGCCGAAACGTTCAGACCCTGCGCACGCGCGCGGTCCACCGCTTCCCGGATGGGGCCGCGGGTGGAACCCCACCCGACCAGCAGCACGTCGCCCTGGGCGGGGCCGTAGGGTTGCGGCCGCGGCAGATTCCGGGCGAGGGCCTGGAGTTTGCGACGCCGTTTGGCGGTCATGGCCATGTGCATCTTGGGCGACGCCGAGGGATGGCCCATTTCGTCGTGCTCCAGCCCCGGCAGGACCGGGTACTTGCCGTTGAGGACCTTTGTGCCGGGGGGAATGTGGTGGGTGATCCCGTCGGGGGCGCTCAGGTCATAGGGCTTGTGCTCGGGCACGGGGGTGAAGTCCGGCGAAATGTCCTGGCAGACCTTTTCCAGCTCCGGTTCAGGGAAGGCCTCGATACGGGTTGCGATCGACTGGTCGCTGAGAATGAAAACGGGGACGCTGTACTGACGGGCGATGTTGACGGCCTCGATGGCGGTGTAAAAGCAGTCCTCGACATCCGCCGGCGCCAGGACGACCCGCGGCGCGTCTCCGTGACTGCCGAAGCAGGCGATGTACAGATCCGACTGCTCGACGTTGGTGGGCAGCCCGGTGGAGGGACCGCCGCGCTGGATGTCGATGATCACCAGGGGGACTTCGGCGTTGACCGCCCAACCCACCGCCTCGCTCTTGAGCGAAATGCCCGGGCCGCTGGAGCCGGTCACCGCGACCCGACCCGCGTAACTGGCACCGATGGCCATGGAAATGGCGGCAATCTCATCCTCGCACTGAATGAACATGCCTCCGTACTTGGGCAGCTCGCGGCGCAGGGTCTCCATCACGTCCGACCACGGAGTGATGGGGTAGGCGGCACCGAACCGGACACCGGCGGCGATCAGTCCGTACGCCAGCGCCTCGTTGCCGTTCATGACCACCTGCACCCGCTCCCGCTTCCGGCTCTCTGCCAACCGGAAGATGTCCTGCAGATGATTGGCCGCGTAGGCGTAGCCGGCATGAAACGCCAGCAGCGCATTCCGAACCACGCTTTCGTCCTTGCCGCGGAAACGTTCGTTGATGAGCTGCTCCAGCTTGGGGACGTTCAGATCGAACATCCGCGCCACCACGCCCAGGGCGAAGATGTTCTTGCCCTTGTCCCTGGCCGTGCCGCCGATGGCCTCGATGGTCTGCGTGGAAATGGGGACGCCAATGTGAACGTAATCCTTCTGCCACTCCGGCCTGGGCTCCACGTGATCGGTGTCATACAGCACGATGCCGCCCTTGCGCAGGGAGTGAATGTGCTCCTCGTAAGAGTGTTGGTAGAAGGCCAGCAAAAAATCCGCCTCGTCCCCCGCGCTGAGCACCTCGCCCGACCCGATGCGCAGTTGAAAGATCGAAGGCCCGCCCGAGATGGTGGACGGAATGGTCATGAACGTCATGACCTCCTGCTCGGTGCGGCCGGCCAGCCGGGCCAAGATGCTGCCCATGGCCTGAATGCCGTCCTGAGAGTTGCCGGCAATCCGGATGACGGCCTCCGGAATCAGATGCGCCCGGACCGTCGCCTCCGGTGACGGGGTTGTCTGCGTCGTTTCGCTCATTGTCCCTTGATTCCCTGTTTCTGGAGCCACGGATGCCCGGGGACCGCGTTGGGGTGGATGTCCCCCCGCCGCCCCGAGCCACCGTCGCAAGGTAGCCTACTCCTGCTGAACATCGTGTCAAATTCTAATGGATCGGCTGCGGCCTGCGCCGTCGCCGCTCCGCATGCCTCTCTTCGCTCCGGATGGATCCTCGGGGAGAGGCAAAGTTTCACGGGACCCTGGACTGGAAAGCGTTCTGCCGCGCAGGGGCAGCGGTCCAGAAAGCCCGGATCCCGGCACCGGAGGCCCGAGTGACTCGTCGACCCCCACTGCGGCGGAAGATCCCGGAAGCAGCACGGCAGGTGTCCGTGCAGAATCCCCGTTCCCTTTGGCCCATCGCACGTTGCGGAGAGGAAGGGCGTTGGACGGGCCGTTTTTGCAAACCTTCCAGGTTCTCCGGGCCCGGAAAAGCGGTTTGCCATCCGCAAGCCCCTTCGAGGTGCGCGGGGAGCAGCTTGCTAGGAAGCCGACAGGGACTCCCCAAAGACCGCCCCGGGGCCGGAGGGTGGGGCGGCCGGCCCTCTGCCACGGCAACTGGCGGCAGGTGCACCGGGCTGGCAGGAGATCGGGCCGGTCTGCAAGGTGGCAGGTGTCGCGTCTCGTCGGCTCGACAAAGGGTGTGCCCTTGAGTCATGGTGGTGGTCCCGCGACCGTGCGGCGCGCGGGTCAACCTCAGGGTATGTCGACGGACGAACCACCCGTGTTGGGGCCACAAACTCCTCGGACCGAGTCTTGGGAGCCGGCGTCCTACTCTGTGCTGGCGCGCATGGTGAACGTGTTTGCCGTGCCGGGCGAGGTTTTTGAAGACGTGCTTCGGTCCCGACCTGACTGGGGCAATTGGTTTTGGCCGGCGTTGCTGGCATTTCTGGTGGGATTCTGGGGTGGGTGGAAGCTGTGGCCCGACCCCGCGGTGCGTCATCAAATCGTACGGCAGCAGGAGGCGGCGCTGAACGCCCGGGTCGAGGCCGGCCGCCTGACCCGCGAACGGGCGGATGCGGCGTTGCAGCGTCTGGAGCAAGTGTTTGACTCGCCGCTCCTGCAGGCGGCGGCGGGCGGCGTGGCCGGCCTGGGAAGCAGCTTGCGCTTTGTGGTTTGGGCGGTGGCCTTGTGGGGCGTGAGTCGGTGGGCATTTGGCGGCAACGTGTCGTTCGGACGCGCTTGTGAAGTGGCGGGGCTGGCCAGTTTGGTGGGAGTGCTGGGCACCTGGCTGGAGTTTCTGCTCTGGACGCCCGGAGCGACGGCACCGCTCGGGCCGGAAGGGGGAGGGCCGGGACCGACGCCTGCGCCGCCGAGGCTGCCGACCACCCTGGTTTGGGTGCAGAGCATTTTCGGGTTCTGGCAGGTGGCGGTGATGGCCGTGGGGCTCTCCAAGTTGGCGCGGGTGCCGTGGGTGCGAGGCTTTTGGCTGCTGATGGGGTTGTGGCTGTTCTGGCTGCTGGTGTGGGCAATGGCCGGCGGGGCGCGGTGAAGAGGGCCGGGCCGCGCAATGCGACTGTAACCGAAACCGCTTCTGCGGTGTAAGAATGGGGAAGGGTGCATCCAATATGCATACACGGGGAAAACAACGGACCTGGTGGTGGCTGGGCGGCGCGGCCCTGGTGCTGGTGGCGGTGCTTACGGCGGCGTTTCTGTGGCGGCAGCGGGGCCCGGTTTATGTGGTGCAGACGGAAAAGGTGACCCGCCGGGACCTGACCGAGGTGGTGGTGGCCAACGGACGGATCCAGCCCGTGGTGCAGGTGAAGATCAGTGCGGAGGTGAGCGGGGAGATCGTGGAGCTGCCCGTCAAAGAGGGGCAGAGCGTGCAACAGGGGGATCTGGTGGCACGGATCAAACCGGACGTGTATCTGGCCAACCGCCGGTCGGCGGAGGCGTCGTATCAGGCCGCGCGGTCCGCCCGCGACCAGGCAGAGGCGAACCTTCGCAAGGCAGAGCTGGAGTTTCAACGGCAGGCACAATTGTTCCGGGAGCATTTGATTTCCGAGTCGGCGTTTCTGGAGTACCAGACGGCCCTCGATGTGGCGCGCGCCCAGCTGCAACATGCCGAACATCAGGTGGAGGTCGCCCGGGCCGCGCTGGCGCGGGCGGAGGAGGAGCTGGCCAAGACCACGATTTACGCGCCGATCAGCGGTACGATCAGCAAGCTGAGTGTGGAACGCGGGGAGCGGGTGGCCGGCAACACGATGATGGCGGGCACCGAGCTGATGACCATCGCTGATCTGAACAACATGGAGGCCCGGGTGGAGGTGGGCGAGGCCGACGTGGTGTTGCTGCGACCGGGCCAGAGGGCCTGGCTGGAAGTGGACGCCTTTCAGGGGCGCAGGTTCACCGGATACGTCACGGAAATCGCGAATTCCGCGCGCAATCTCAATCCCCAGGTCGGCTCCCAGGAGGCCACCAAGTTCGAGGTGCGCATTCGCATTCAGGAGAAAGAGGCCTTCCGACCCGGAATGTCCGTGACGGCGGAGATCGAGACACGGTATCGGACGAACGTGCTGACGGTGCCACTGGCCAGCGTGACCACGCGCCTGCCGCGGACCAACGACGTGGCCCGGGGAGCGTCCCGCCTGCAATCGGAACGCGCCGCTGCCGGCAACCCCGCCGAGGAGCCCGAACGGGCCGCCCACCGCAAAAGGAGTGAAACCGTCAAGCCCGTGGAAGTGGTGTTCGTGGTGGAGGGGACCCGGGTCCGCATGGTGCCGGTGAAACTGGGCATCAGCGATGCGGATTACTGGGAAATCGTGGAAGGGTTGAGCGAGGGGCAGGAAGTGGTTTCGGGCGGTTACAAAGTGATTCACCGGGACCTGGAAGACGGGGCGCGGGTGCGCGTGGTGCCCCCCGGAAATGCCGCGGGCAAGAAGACAGGGTAGGGAATCGCCAGGGCCGGCGGGCACGGCGGCCACGGGGGCCGGCCGTAAAGCCGGGCGGGCGCAAGCGAGGGAGCATGAGTCTGATCCGACTGGTTCAGGTGAGTCGATGCTATCGCATGGGCAGTGAGACGATTCACGCCCTGCGGGAGGTGAACCTCGAGATCGAGCGCGGCGAGTACGTGGCCATCATGGGCCCGTCCGGATCCGGCAAGTCCACCCTGATGAACATTCTCGGTTGCCTCGACACCCCGACGGCCGGCCGCTACGAGCTGGACGGAATCGACGTCAGTCAAATGGACGACAATCAGTTGGCCGAAGTGCGGAACCAGCGAATCGGTTTTGTGTTTCAGACGTTTCATCTGTTGCCGCGTTCGACGGCCCTGCACAACGTCGAGCTCCCCCTGATTTATGCGGGTTACCCGGCCGAAACGCGCCGGCGCATGGCCCTGGAGGCCCTGGCCCAGGTCGGCCTGGCCGACCGCGTGCAGCATCGGCCCAATGAACTGTCGGGGGGCCAGCGGCAACGGGTGGCCATTGCGCGGGCGCTGGTGAATCGGCCGGCGTTGCTGCTGGCCGACGAGCCCACGGGCAACCTCGACTCGAAAACGGGCGAGGAAATCCTGGCCCTCTTCGATGCCCTCTGGCGCCAGGGCCACACCATCCTGATCGTCACGCACGAGGAGGACGTGGCCCGGCACGCGCGGCGCATTGTGCGGATCCGCGACGGGCGGATCGCGGCCGACGAACGGTCTTGCGGCTCATGAAACTGGCCACCGAACTGGGGGAAGCGCTGCGCATGGCGCTGCAGGCGCTTGCGGCCAACAAGCTGCGCGCCGGCCTGACCACACTGGGCATCGTCATCGGCGTGGCCACCGTGACGCTCATGGGCACCGCCATCGAAGGCCTCAATCGTTCCTTCCTACAGAGCGTGTCCAAGATCGGGGCCGATGTGTTGTTCGTGGACCGGATGGACTGGTTCATCGAATCGCGCGAAGTCTGGCTGCGCATGCAGAAGCGGCGTCCGATTGATCTGGCGGATGCGCGGGCCCTGGCGCGGGAAGCGACCTTTGCCCCGGCCCTGGCCCCGGTGGCCCGCGCGTCTTTGCCCGTCCGATACGAGAACCGCCGTTCGAGCAGTGTGTTCATCGTGGGCACCACCGAACAGTATCAGGAAACCGCGGGCGTGCGCGTTTCTCTGGGCCGGTTTCTCAGCGCTGCGGACGTGGCCGGGGGCCGGCCCGTTTGTGTCATTGGCACCGAAGTGGCCACCAATTTGTTGCGCCGCGACCCGCCTCTGGGCCGTCGGCTCAACATCGGGGGCCGCACCTTCGAGGTGATCGGGGTCCTGGAGCGCCAGGGCACCTTTCTGGGCGCATTCAGTCTGGACAATCAGATCATCCTCCCGCTGTCGGCGTTCGTGGCTTCCTTCCAAAGCCGGCCGGAGCTGCAAATCCAGGTGAAGGTGGGCAACGTCGCCCATCTGGAGGATGCCCGGGAGGAGCTGCGTCAGGCGATGCGGCGGGTGCGCGGCCTGGCCCCCGGGGAGCCGGACGATTTTTCCATCAACCAGCAACAGCAGTTTGTGCGACTGTTTCAGCAGGTGGGCGGCACCATCGCGGCGGTGGGACTGTTCATCACCGGCCTGTCGTTGTTCGTGGGCGGCATCGGCATCATGAACATCATGTTCGTGTCGGTGGCCGAAAGGACACGGGAAATCGGCATCCGCAAAGCCGTGGGGGCCAAACGGCGGGCCATCTTGATGCAGTTTTTGTTGGAGGCGGCCGGCATTTGTTTGATGGGCGGCTTGTTGGCGCTGGGGATTGCCTGGCCGTTGACCTGGGTGATGCAGTGGTTCCTGCCGGCGGCGCTGTCGTTGCGAGTGGCTGCCCTGGCGTTGGGCGTGGCGGTGACCACCGGGTTGGTGTCCGGCTTCATGCCGGCCTGGCGGGCCGCGCGACTGGACCCGGTGGAAGCCTTGCGGGCGGAGTGATATGAATCCGGAGCTCCCGAGTCGGCACGCAGTCCCGCCGGTCCTGCCGGCTCCGGCCATCCGACGTTCACGGGCGTGGTCGTGGGCCGAAGTGGCGGAGAGTTTTCACATGGCCATGGCCGCGGTGGCCGCCCATAAACTGCGCTCCGGGCTGACCCTGCTGGGCGTGTTGGTCGGGGTGTTTTCCATCATGGTCACCATGACGGCCCTGCGGGTGCTGCAGCGCAACGTCGAACGAGAAATGAGCCAGTTGGGGGCCCACACGTTTGCGGTGCGCAAGTGGCCGGCGGTGTATTTTGGCGGTCCGGAAGGGTTCGAGAAATATTGGCGTCGGAAGCCGATCACGTGGGAACAGGGGCAACGAGTGGCCCGGCGGGCGACCCTGGCGAGCAGCGTGGGGTTGGAGGATGAGTTTTGGGCGGGCGAAGCCCTCAGCGTTTACGGGCGCACGCCGCCGACCGTTCGGTTGCTGGGCGTGACCCCGGGCAGTTTCCCGGCCCGAAACTGGGTGGTGGCCGAGGGTCGGGCGCTGATGGAGGCGGACGTGGAAAACGCGCGGGACGTCTGCGTCCTGGGCGATGCGCTGGCCCGGAGTTTGTTCCCACACGGTTCCGCCGTGGGCCAGACCATCAAGATGGACGGAGTCCCGTATCGGGTGGTGGGGGTGCTGGAGCCGAAGGGCACGACACAAGGAGGCGAACAGGACAACTTTGCGGCCATTCCCTTGAGCACGGCCATGAATCGGTACGGTCGCATGGGGCGGAGCCTGACCCTGTTGGTTCAGGCGCGGGAGGCGGCGGTGTTCGAGGATTGCGTGGAGCAGGTGCGGGGACTGTTGCGGCTGGCGCGAAAAGTGCCGCCCGGAGCGGAGGACGATTTTGAGATCTTTTCCAACGACTCGCTGATCCAGCAGTTCCAGGCTTTTACCCTGGCGGTGCGCGTGGGAGTGGCGGTCATCAGTTCCATTGCCCTGCTGGCGGCCGGCGTGGGCATCATGAACATCATGTTGGTGTCGGTGACCGAACGCACCCGCGAAATCGGAATCCGTCGCGCCGTCGGGGCCAAGAAACGCCACATCCTCGTCCAGTTCATTCTGGAGGCGGTTGTGTTGTGCGAACTGGGCGGGCTGTTGGGGATCGTGCTGGGGATTGCCGGGGGCAACTTGACGGCCTGGTACTTCAAAGTGCCGCCGGCGATTCCTCTGGATTGGACACTGATGGGTCTGCTGAGTTGTTCGGCCGTGGGGATCGTTTTCGGCACGTATCCGGCTTGGAAGGCGGCGCACCTCGATCCGATTGAATCGCTGCGGTACGAGTAGCCGGCCCGGGGCCGGCGTGGTGCCGGGAGCGCTCCGGACGAGGCCGCGGTTTCCCGGCGGTCCAACATCGAATGGCTTCCGCGTCCGGCCCCGACGTGTGCCGGGGCCACGCTGTATGCCCCGGGTCCATGCGACCTCAGCGAAGCAAGTGCGAGGGATCGACCGGTTGGACGCCCCAAGGCCCTTTCCGGGCCAGGCGGTCCAATTCGCTCAAGTTGAACCGAACCGTTACGATAAACGGGCTTTGGCCTTCGACCCAGTGACCGTACGAGGTGGCCACGATCGTGCCCTCGGGCAGGCAAACCACCCCGGCGTAACCGCAATCGTGACCCGAACGGTTGTCCAGGAGCCGGACCCGGTACTGCCCGGGCCGCCCATGGACCAAATCCTCCCAGGTTCCAACCCAGCCGACCCAGTCGCCGTGTGTGGGCGATCCCGGGGCCATGTCCCGAAAGCTGACGAATAGCCGACCGTCCGGCGCATACACCGCCACATGCCGGTCCCCGGTCAGCTCTCGGGGCAGTTCGCGCGGAACCGACCATGACCGTCCTTCGTCGGAACTGAACATGACGTGGGACAGGCGCACGCGCCGGTTCTCGCGCAGCAACGCCGCCAGCGTGGTCCCGTCCGGCGAACGCACGAGCCCGGGCTCGCAGAGGTGAATCGCGGTGTCGGAGTAAACCGGCTGCGGACGGCTCCAGGTGAGCCCGCCGTCGCGGCTGAACGTCTGGTACAGGGTCATGACGGCCGGGCTGTGGCGCTGCGGCTCGGCTTGGAAAAAGCGACCGTCGTCATGAAACATGGCCAGGCAGTGTCCCGGGCGTTCGCGCAGGGCAACCACGCTGCTCATGACGACGATGCCGCCCCAGTCGCCCGCAGGTCGAAGCTCGGACCAGCTTCGTCCGTCGTCCTCGGAAACAGCCAGGCGTGCGGGATACAGACCCGACCAGAGCAGAACCCTGCGCCTGCCCCCGGCGTCCACGACGCGGTGCAGGGTGGGCGTTTCCAGGCTGGTGGCCCATGAGGAGGGTGTGGCCAGCCGTTGGCTCCAGGTCCGGCCTCCATCCTCGCTGCGCTTGTACACGATGGCGCCACGGCCATGGCCCTTGGGATAAACGCACAGGATCGTGCGCCCGTCTTCCAACAAACAGGTGCTCGGATGGCCGAGGTACTGACCGGGCTCGCGGTCCACCACCACCTGCAGATCCGCCCGGGGGGCCAGGTCCAGCAAAGGAGTATTGAAGGAACGAAGGCCCAACAAGGGCTCGAGATCTGCGGGCGGCTGGTTCGTCTCCGCGGATCCGGTCAGGATGGAGCCGAGCGGCGGATGCGCGCGATCTTCGCCCCCGGTTTCCAGGAAAAAGCCGTTGGCGACCGTTCCGCCGCCGATGTTGTCGCGGGACTCCCACGGGGCATCGGAGGCGGTAAAACGCGCCCGGGTCACTGCATGCCAGCGGGAGTCCGCATCCAGGATCCACACGTTGGCGAACTCCGCGCGACGAAACTCGTGCACACTCCGGCCGTCCCGCCGGAAATCTTCCACGAAGGAGTAATACCCCCGCAGCCATTGTCCGCCCGTGCGCGTGCGAAAACTGGCCAGGTGTTTCCACTGCTTTCGTTCGGCCAACCAAAAATACGCTGCGTAGGTGGTCCAATCTTCACTGGGTTCGGCCCGCACGAAAAACCGATAGGTGCGGCCCGTTTCCCAGGCATAGGGCCACATGCACTGGGCACCGGTTCCTTCGCCGCCGAACCTGCGGATGCGTACGTCCGGGTCGCTGTGCCAAACCTGGACACGCTGGTCCTCGGGCACCGCGTTGGGGTCGTCGCCCCGGGTCGGATCCCACACCGAGAACAACACGACCCTGTTCGTGGCGGAGCTCAACTCCTGGATGCCGAAGTAGCCCGTGTTCCAGCCGCAGGCCATGAAATAACTGCCCCGGGTGGACTGGCGCACGGTCATTTCCAGGTAAAACCCGCGGCCTTCCGGTCCGTCCCAGCCCAGATGGACCGATCGCGCTGCCCGGATTTCCGGGGTCGCCCCGAAAGCCATGGACACCCCAAGAATCCAGCCGGTGGAAAGGAGCGCCAAGAGGCCGGGACCAAATGCCCGCGCACCGCAACGTTCCCGGACCCGTGGAACCTGGTTCATGGCGTGGCAGGGTACAACGTCTGCTGAACGGCTGCACGTTTGTTTGCGCCGGGTGCAGGAAAACGCTGCCGGCGACCGCTCCCGGTAACCGGCGCCGTCCGGCGGCGGCCGGGCGTCCGAGTAAGGAAAAACTTCCGTCGTGGGTGGTGGCGACCGCCGTAACGCGATGGCTCTCGCAGTGTCCGCCGCCTGGGGAGCAGGTGTCGTCGCAGCGGGAATGCGGTGAGTGGTATCCAGGTGAACTGCCCGCCGACTTTCATCGGCGACTACCTTGTCCGGCTGCCCATGGGGGATGGGGCCTCGTTCCAGAGCCAGGCCGGAATGGAGACGGTCGGTGACGGCGTTCCCACCAGCCGCGCAGATCGAATTCCCGGACTTGATGAAGAACGCCGCGTTTCCCTGAAGCACCTGCGAGAGTCGTGGATTTGGCAGAGCTGTCGTCCGAAAAAACCGGGTTTTCCAACTGCCCGATCGTCACTCGCGATGCATGAACAGGCTTTGAAACAACGGGATTTTCGGAACAGGACCGGCGACTCCTTGGGAAGATGCACATGCCGTTGGTCCGCGAAATGAGTTTTCGACCGCCCGTTCTCCGGGGTCCATCGGACGGTTGGCGCGCAATGCGGTCGGCCCGACGAAGTCCGGACTCGGACTTGACCGGTCAGAAACCGGGGCGTTAGGGTGAAACTGCATGGGCAGGCAGGCATCAGCGATCGCGAGGGTCCGAGTGCCGCGGTTTCCCGTTTACGGCCGGCCCACGAGGCGGGCATTCACGCTGATTGAGCTCCTGGTCGTCATTGCCATCATTGCGATTCTGGCGGGGCTGATGTTGCCCGCTCTTTCCAAGGCCAAGGTGCGGGGTCAGCGGATTCAATGCTTGTCGAATCTGCGCCAGCTCGGCACCGCCTGGGCGATGTATGCGGGGGATAATCTGGGTCGGCTGGTCGGCAACTACCCCATTCTCTCGGCAGGGGTGCCACACCCCGACAGTTGGTTTTGGGGCTATGCCTCGTGGCCGCATGATCCGTTTTACGGTCCGTTCCCGCAGTACAGTGCGACCAGCATTTGGTGCGTCACCAGCTCGAAGCTCTTTCCCTACCATGGGAGCATCGACGTCGCGCGCTGTCCGGCGGATACCCGCGTGGTGGGTGGTTTGCGGGTGGTCCGCAGCGTGTCGATGAACAGCTGGGTCAACGGCCGGTCCTTTGGCGATCCCACCGGAGAGTCCACGTATCTGACCCCGGCCCAGGACCGCACCCTGACCTACCGGCTTTTTCGCAAAGAGGCGCAGCTCATTCGGCCGGCGGAGACCTGGTTGATCATCGACGAGGACGCCAACCCGGCCAATCCCAGCATCAACGACTCGATGTTCGTGGTGGACATGGGGGCCGGCACCGGGCTGGCCGACCTCATGGCGCGCCGTCATGGCAACGCCTATGGCCTGAACTTCACGGACGGCCATTCCGAGATCTACCCGTTGCGCGATCCCCGCACCATCCGCGCCCCGGGGCCCCCGGTGCCCCGGCAAAACAATCCGGATTGGGCTGCCCTGGCCCGGGTCACCACGCAACGCAACTAGCCTCCCAAACGGGGGGCCGGGGCCGGGGGCAGCGCTCGTGCCGATTCCCCGGGCAGTTGGTGGTGCGTTCCGCCCACCCCTGGCGGGGAGGGGAGTGCCTTCCGCGCTCCGGGCCGGACCTCGATCGTGCGTCGGCACCAACCGAAACAGCGTTGGTCGGCTGGAGTCGAGGGGGAGTGGGGCCTCACCCTGGTTGCGGATGCAGGGGCGCACTCAACCCTCTCACCCGCGCCGTCAGGCCGCTGGCCGGAGCAGGAAAACCGCCCTTCGAGACTCGCGGCGTTGACGCGATCTGCGGGCGCGTCCTAAGCTGCGGGCGTTGTCGAAACGAACGCGGCGCCGCGGCGGACCCGCGGGCGGGAAAGCCCTTCCGGGCTCCGGCTCGGGGCGTGCCGCAGGGCGCTCGCATGGGTGGGAGTCTCCGGGTTCGCGGACCCGCAGATTCCCGGGGTGAGAGTCTCGAACGCAACAGGGCATGAAAACGTATCAACCTTCGGACATCCGAAACTTCGCCATCGTCGGCCACGCTTCCTCGGGAAAGACCATGCTCAGCGAGTGCATGCTGTTGTGCGCCGGTGTCATCAACCGGCTCGGCAGCGTGGCGCAGGGCTCGACGGTCTCCGACTACCACGAAAACGAGCGCGAGCGGAAGATTTCCATTCAAACCTCGATGCTCCACTTGGAGTGGCTGGGGCGGAAGTTCAACATCCTCGATTGTCCGGGGTACCTCGATTTCATCGCCGAGGCGCTGGGGGCCCTGCGTGTGGCGGACCTGGCTGTGATCGTGGTCGATGCCAAGGATGGTCCCGGCGTCGGCACCATGCAGGTGTGGGAATGGGCCACTCAGTTCGGACTTCCCAAGGTGTTCGTGATCAACGGCGTGGACAGGGAAAACGCGGATTTCGAGCGCACCCTGGCCCAGATCCGGCAATTTGCCGGCGAGCGCGTCTTTCCTCTGAGCCTGCCCCTGGAATCGGGACCGGGGTTCCAGAGGGTCCTGGACGTGCCGCGCAGCGAGATCATCACCTACGCCGCGGATGCCAGCGGCAAGTTCACCGAGGCGGCCGCCACCGGCGCCGAAGCCGAACGGGTCAACGCGCTCCACGAAAAACTGATGGAATACATTGCCGAGGCGGACGATTCCCTGACCGAAAAGTATCTCGAACAGGGCCGACTTACGGAGGAGGAACTGCGGGGCGGCCTGCACAAGGCCATCCTGCAGCAAAGTTTCATCCCCCTGTTCGCCACCTCGGCCGAACGCAACATCGGGGTGGCCCGGTTGATGGACTTCATCGCCAAATACGGCGCGGCCCCCACCGATCGACCCAAGGTCCCGGCACGGGATGCCAATGACCAGCCCATCGAGGTCAGCCTCACCGACCCCGAACCCGTGGCGTATGTGTTCAAGACGGTCAGCGAACCCAAGTTCGGCGAGGTCTCCTTCTTCCGTGTCTACGCGGGCAAGGTCGCCGTGGGCACCGAGCTGCACAACCCCCGCAGCCGGGTCACCGAAAAGATCGGCCAGCTTTACCTCCTGAACGGCCAAAACCGCGAGCCGATCAACGAGATCCCCGCCGGGGACATGGGGGCCACGGTCAAACTCAAGGGGACCCATACCTGCGACACCCTTTGCAGCCCCAAATTCATTTGCCGCCTGCCGGGCGTGCAATGGCCCAAGCCGAGCATCCACGCCGCCATCGAACTGAAGGTCAAGGGCGAAGAAGACAAGCTCTCCCAGGGCCTGGCCGCGTTGCACGCCGCCGATCCCACCTTCACGTACGTGGTGGATGCCGAACTGCGCCAGACCATCCTGTCCGCCCAGGGCGAGCTGCATCTGATGGTGATCACGGACGAACTGAAAAAGCGGTTCCGCGTGGATGTGGAGCTGTTGCCGCCCAGGATCCGATATCGCGAAACCATCAAGTCCAAAGGGGAGGCCAAGTACCGACACAAAAAACAGACCGGCGGTGCCGGACAATTCGCCGAGGTCTGGATGCGCATCGAACCCAGGCCCCGCGACAGTGGCTTGGAGTTCACCGAATCGCTCGTGGGGCAGAATGTGGACCGTGTCTTCGTCCCGTCGGTCGAGAAGGGCGTGCAGCGCGCGGCCATGGAAGGCATCCTGGCCGGCTACCGCGTCACGGACGTCAAGGTGGACTTTTACGACGGCAAGATGCACCCGGTGGATTCCAAGGACATCGCGTTCCAGATCGCCGGCTACGAGGCCTTCAAAGAGGCCTTCCGCTCCGCCAACCCGATTCTCCTGGAACCGATCCAGAACGTGGAAATCCGCGTGCCGGAGGAGTACATGGGCGCCGTCATGGGCGATTTGTCCAGCCGCCGGGGCAAGATCCTCGGCATGGAAAGCCTGGGCAACCTCCAGATCATCCGTGCCCAGGTGCCTGCCGCCGAGATGTACCGCTACGCCGTGACGCTTCGATCGCTGACGGGCGGCCGCGGAGTGCATTCCGAGGAATTCAGTCATTATGAGGAAATGCCCGCGGCACTGGCCCAGAAGGTCATCGAAGAAAGCCGGCGCCAGCGGGAACAACAAGCGGCGGAAAAATAGGCCGGTGCTTTGCGCCCGGCGGTTTTCCTCGCCCGCAGCGCTGCCTTCAGGCGGCGGTCCCTCGCAAGACCAGAAGATCGCATTGCCGGTCGAACCGGAGGACGGTCTCTTGCCGGGAAACGGGGCAGGGGCACCAGAAGGAGTCGGCTGCGTGATTCGGCCGGGCCTCCGCCACCGGAACTCCTCGGGTTGCACCCTTTGGCAGGGCGCGGCGGGTTTGGAGGAGGGAGTTCCCGGGACGCTGCCGCGGGTTGGTAGATTGGATGCACCTTCGGCGCGTGGCAGGGCCCGTGCGATCCGGGACTACGGAGGGCGCATTTCCGTTTTTGAGCACCGGATGCAAGGAGGCCGAAGCGAGGGTGCTTCTCCCGGTTTGCGCGTGGCGCACACGCCCGGAATCCGCCGACCCATCGAGGGCGTCCGAAACCCGAAATGCGCCGTTGGGACGGGTCGGGCGAGACCGCGCCTTTACATGGCGGATCGGGGGTTGCATCTTGAAGGGCGGTTATGGACAAGTTTTGGAGCATTTTTTGTGTGCCGATGGGTGTATTCCTTTGTTTCGGTCCGGCTTTGATTGCCTGGGTGTGGGCCGAGCGGAAAGAAGCACGCCAGGCCAAGGTCACCCAAGGGCCGGGCCGGTCGAACCCGCACTAACATGGCAGAGCCTCGGATCGCATCGCGCCAGCCGTTCGTGCAAAAGGTTCAGCCCGGCACCTACTGGTGGTGCGCCTGTGGCTTGTCCAAGGAGCAGCCATTTTGCGACGGTTCGCACAAGGGCACCGGCCTTGGCCCGGTGAAAGTGGAAGTGGACACGGAACGGACGGTGGCCTGGTGCGGATGCAAACACTCGGGCAGTGGGGCCTTTTGCGACGGCACTCACGCACGGTTGGGCTGAGGGAACCGGCATTTCGGCTTGGCGTCGCCCGGGTCGGGCCGACGCGTTTGTTCGCGTTCGAACCCGCGGCAGCAGAGTCGATTGCCACCGCCATGTTTCTTCAGGGGATGGGGGCCGACTTCTTCTCGGAGAGAAGGCGGGCCCTCGGGAGGCGTTTGAACAATCCATTTTGCGAAGGCCAAAACTGCGGATTTCCCCGAGAAGCCGAAGCTCGTTTTGGCGCACACGCCTCTTTCGGCGGCTTGTGAGAACCGCAGCAGTCGCTGTGCAACCGAGACCGCCTGCTGCGCCCGGGGTGCCGGGGGACGTGGACCGGTTGGAAACTTGGCGCTCTGCCGTTTCGGCGTAGGTTGATGGAAGCAAGGATACGAGGTCTGCGATGAAACCAACGGTGTTGATTTTGTGTACGGGAAACTCGTGTCGGAGTCACATGGCCGAGGGGATCTTGCGGGCGGCGGCAGGGGACATCTTGGATGTCCAGAGTGCCGGTTCGGAACCTGCGGGCCATGTCCATCCCCTGGCCATTGCCGTCATGCGGGAAATCGGCATCGACATTTCCGGGCATCGCTCCAAGTCGCTCAGGGAATTCCTCGGCCGACCGGTCGAAACGGTCATCACCGTGTGCGGCAACGCTGACCAGGCATGTCCCACCTTCCCCGGGCAGGTGAACCGTCATCATTGGCCATTTGACGACCCGGCCAAAGCCACGGGATCGGAGGAGGAACGCCTGACGGTGTTCCGACGCGTGCGGGACGAAATTCGGCGGGTCTTCGAAGCTTATGCAGCCGGGCGAAGAGACCAGCTTCGGGCCGGCTCAACCCGACCGGCGGCTCCCCCGGCACCTACGGTCGATGAAGTGCGGGAAACGGTTCGGGCCGGGTATGCCCAGATTGCCACCGGCGGCGGCTCGTGTTGCGGTCCGGCAACGTCCTGCGGGTGCGACGGGGCCGGGGCCGGCGCGGAAACGTTGGCGCGCCAGTTGGGATACCAGCCGGAGGAGCTGGCCGCGCTGCCCGAGGGCGCCAACCTGGGATTGTCTTGCGGGAACCCCACCGCGTTGGCGGGCCTGCGACCGGGCGAGGTGGTGCTGGATTTGGGTTCCGGTGCGGGCTTCGACGTGTTTCTGGCGGGTCGTAAGGTCGGACCGACCGGCCGGGCCATCGGGGTGGACATGACGCCGGAGATGGTCGCGCGGGCCCGGGCCGGCATTCCCGCCTACCGTCAGCGCACCGGATGGGACAACGTGGAGTTTCGGCTGGGCGAAATCGAACATCTGCCGGTGGCCGACGCGAGCGTGGACGTGGTGATCTCCAACTGCGTGATCAATCTCTCGCCGGACAAGGCCCGGGTCTGGCGGGAGATTGCCCGGGTGCTGAAGCCCGGGGGACGCGTGGCGGTGTCGGACCTGGCCCTGCTTCGGCCGTTGCCGCCGACCGTCGTACGAATGGTGGAGGCGTTGGTCGGATGCGTGGCCGGGGCAGTATTGATCGAGGAAACGGAACGGATGATCCGCGAAGCCGGCCTGGACGAGGTTCAACTGCGCACGCGGCCCGAGTATGTGCAGGCGCTGGAGAGTTTCGAGGATCCGCTCTATCGGAAGGTGGCCGAGCATCTGCCTCCGGGGACGAAGGTTTCGGATTACCTGGTGAGCCTGGAAGTGACCGCGCGGAAGCCGGAGCGCTCGAGCGCCTGAGCCGCGGAGCGAACCGGACGCAAGGATCCCTGCAGCTTCGAGGCTGGCTCTGCCGAACGCGGTGTCGGCCTCGGCACGGCAGCTGCTCGGCGCGAAAACCTCAACCGTTCAGGCCCCCCATTCCGGATGCTCCATGAACGCGTAGCAGGCCAGATGGAGAATGGTCATGTGGGCATCTTCGACGCGTCCGTAGTGGGTATCCGGGATGGCCAGCACCAGATCGGCCAGTTCGGCCAACCGACAGGGCCGGCCGCCGACCAGAGCCACGGTCCGCAGCTGGTGGTCACGGGCCCATTCCAGGGCACGCACGCAGTTGGGTGAGTTGCCGCTGACACTGAGCGCAATGGCCAGGTCATGGGGACGGGCGAAGTTTTGCAGGGGGCGAACGAAGACTTCCTCGTACGCATAGTCGTTGGCCAGCGCCGTGAGCCAGCTGAGGTTGTCGGTCAGGGCCATGACTCGAAAACGGCGGGCGAGTCGGTCGGATGCGCCTTTGCCCAGATCCGTGGCAAAGTGGGCGGCGGACGCGGCACTGCCGCCGTTGCCGAAAACGAAAACCTGTCGGTCGTGGCGAAGCGCTTCCTGCAGGAACTCGATGAGTCGCGCGACACCTTCGATGGGAATGGCCGCATGCGCGGCGGCCTGGGCCCGGAGATAACCACGGATCCATTCGTTCATGCGGGGGACACTCTACCGGGTGCCCCGTCGCGGGGGAAGGACGGGGCGCGGCGGGGGAACAACCCGGAAAGGATCGGAGGTCGGCCCGTGCCCGCCGCCGGGACCTAGTCCTTGCGCTGGAGCACCACGAACCAGGCAGTGTAGTTCGGTGCATTCCCGCCCAGGACCAGTGTCTCGCCCCGGGGCAGTTTCTGGGTGATGCGACCGACGCGCTTGCCCTTGCCGTAGAGGATCAGCTCGACCTGGTCGTTCTCGGCCTGGCGCACGCTGATTTCACACTCGTCGCTCATGGCGACGCGACGGGGTTGGTCACGGGGCACGGTGAATTCCTTGCGGTTGACCTCGAAGTAGTGGGACCACTTGAAGGGGAGGTCCTTGAGTTTCTTCGCCACCTGCGTCTCCACCGGTTTGTGCCGGGGATCGGGGGACTTTTCCTCGTTGGTGCCCCAAATGAGCAGGGCCTCCAGCTTCAATTCGCCGGCGAGGCCGGTGACGCAGGCCGCCAACAGGCAGAACAGCCACACGCGGACACGAAGGAGCCGACTCCGCAGGAACAGAATCGGGCGAGGACTCATGGGCGACGGGATCATGGGCGGAAGCTCAAGGGCTTTCGGGAGGGTAGCTGAACCACACCAGGGTCAGGAGCCGTTCGTCGTCGCGGTAGGTGGTCGCGTAGTTGTCGGCCTGGGAGACGTGGACCTCCGGGTAATCGGATTGTCCGTGGCCCGGCAAACTCAGGGTGAGCACCACGGCCAGGCTGGCCAGCACGGCTGCCGGGGCCAGCCACCGCTTCCACTCAAGCAGCCATTGCCACAAGCCGCGGGTCACCGGCGCCGGCGCGGGCGCCGGCCCGGCTCCGGCCTCGATGGCCCGCGCGATCCGGCTCCAGTAGAACTCGCGAGTTTCGGGCACGCGGAGCTGGCCTTCATCGAAGCGGCGGAGGGTGCCCTGCACGAGGCGCAGCTCCTCCAGGAGCGCCTGAGCCTGCGGATCCTCGGCCCAGCGGACCGCCCAGGCCTGGCGCTCGGACTCGGGCAGCTCCCCGTCCAACCAGGCTTGCAACTTGAGTTGTTCGTCGCGCGTCATGGTTTGGGTTTGGAATCTTCGGAGTCTTTCAAATCTTTCAGGAGCCTGGCCATGTGGCGACGGGCGTAAAAAAGCCGGGACATGACCGTGCCGATGGAACAGCCCATCACCTCGGCGATCTTGCGGTATTCCATACCCTCGAACTCATGGAGGATCAACACGGTCCGATGCGCCGCACTGAGCCGTCCCAGGGCCTGCCAGATCCGCGCCTGCAGCTCGGCCCGCTCCAGGCCGGCCGTCGGATTGACGGTGACCGGGGGCAGGATGGCATCCCGCAGGCCGGTCTCTTCTTCGAGCGCTTCGAGCGACTCGACCGGCAGCCGCTTTTGCCGGCGCAGATGGTCCAGACATACATTGATCACAATGCGCGTGATCCAGGTGGCGAAGCTCGATTCGCCCTGGAACTGCTGCAACCGTTGCCAGGCCTTGATCCAGGCTTCCTGGGAAAGATCCACCGCATCTTCCTCGTTGTGCAGGATCGTCAGGGCTCGCGCGTACACCTTGTCCCGGTGCCGTGCTACCAGTTCTTCAAACGCCTCCAGATGCCCCTGTTTGGCCGCCTGCACCAGCGCCTCGTCGGAAACCGAGGAGAGATCGCGGTTGTTCTGCATGGTTCGACGCGGCCGTCGGCCGGGCTATTCAACCCGTTCAAAGCCGGCCCTTGGTGCTGGGTAAAATGCCCTGCAGGCGCGGATCCCGCTGACAGGCCTGGTCCACGGCCCGGGCGAACGCTTTGAACAGGCTTTCCACAATGTGGTGGGGCTCGTCGCCATACAGCAGTTCCATGTGAAGATTGCACCGGGCCTCGTTGGCGAAGGCCTGAAAAAACTCCCGCGCCAGGCCGAACCGAAACGCGCAGGCCGAATCCTGCTGTTTCCAGTCCCGGGGCAGCCGGGCATAGGCCAGGTCATCGAGCCCGCGCCAGACCAGGAAGGGCCGGCCGCCGAAATCCACCACGCAACGGGCGAGGCATTCATCCATGGGCACGTAAGCCTCCCCGGTGAAAGGGTTTCGGGGATCGAACCCGGTGCCGTAGCGGCGGATGCCGGTTTTGTCGCCCAGGGCTTCGCGGAAGGCCTGTCCCAGGGCCAACCCGCAGTCCTCCACGGTGTGATGTGCGTCCACCTCCAGGTCTCCCTGACAGCGGAGCGTGAGGTCCATGACCGCATGCCGGGCGAACAGTTCGAGCATGTGGTCGAAGAAAGGGATCCCGGTGTGGACCCGGGCGGTGCCGCGTCCGTCCAGATTGAGGCGGAGGCGAATCCGGGTTTCCCTTGTCACGCGTTGGACACGGGCCAGCCGTGGTTTCATCGCGGGGCCATTAAAGCGGGCGGTCAATCGGCAACTCAAGGGGGAAACGTCACTGCCGGATCTGCCCGACCGCCGGGCAGGGGCCCCGGGGAGGCGCGGCGTTCCAGGAGCGGGTCGGACCCGATCTTGAACCTTAGCGCCCCTTCTGGGTGTGCAGCAGCGCGGCCCCCACAAACCCCCGAAACAGCGGGTGCGGCTGGTGCGGTTTGCTCAAAAACTCCGGATGAAACTGACTGGCCAGGAAGAACGGGTGGTCGGGCAGTTCGATGAGTTCCACCAGCTTGCCATCCGGGGACAGGCCGCTGAAGACCATGCCGGCCTGCTCGAAGGCCTCGCGATAGGCGTTGTTGAACTCGTAGCGATGCCGGTGCCGTTCTTGCACCAGAAATGCCCCGTACAGTTGAGCGGCCCGGGTCCCCACCTTCAACTGGCAGGGCTGGGCGCCGAGCCGCATGGTGCCGCCCTTGCGGGTGATTTGACGCTGTTCGTCCAGCAGCGCGATCACTGGATGCGGCGTGTCCGGGTCGAACTCGGTGGAGTGAGCCCCGTCCAAACCGAGCACGTGGCGGGCGAATTCGATGCAGGCCACCTGCATGCCCAAACAAAGGCCGAGATAGGGAATTCGGCGTTCCCGGGCGTACCGCACCGCCAGAATCTTCCCCTCGATGCCCCGTTCGCCAAAGCCGCCCGGCACCAGGATCCCCGCCAGATCCTTCAACAGCGCCTCCGGACCGTGTTTTTCGATTTCCTCGGCCTCGATGCGGGCGATTTCCACGCCGCAGTCATGGGCGATGCCGCCGTGGCTGAGGGCTTCGTACACCGATTTGTAGGCATCCTGGAGGCCAATGTACTTGCCCACCACCCCGATGCGCACCCGATGCTGCGGGGCGATCAGTTTGCGGAGGATTTCCTGCCAGTGGCTCATGTTGGCCGGCGGCGTGTCCAGGCGAAGCAGCCGGCAGACCAGCTCGTCCACCCGCTCGCGCTGCAGCATCAGCGGGACCTCGTAGATGGTGTGGTCCACGTCCTTTTCCTCGACCACCGCCTCCACCGGCACGTTGCAAAACATGGAGATCTTTTGACGCAGCTCCTTGTCCAGCGGTCGCTCGCAACGGCAGACGATGATGTGGGGCGTGATGCCGATTTCGCGGAGTTTCGCCACGGATTGCTGCGTCGGTTTGGTTTTCAGTTCCCCGGCCGCCTTGATGAACGGCACATACGTCACGTGCATGAAGATGGCATTGCCGGGCCCCACTTCGTGCGCAAACTCGCGAATGGCCTCCAGAAACGGCAAACCCTCGATGTCGCCGGTGGTGCCCCCGATCTCCGTGATGATCACGTCGGCGCCCGTGTGTTCGGCCAGCAGCCGGATGCGATTCTTGATTTCGTCGGTCACGTGGGGGATCACCTGGACGGTTTTGCCCAGGTATTTGCCCTCCCGTTCGTTGTTGAGGACGGTTTGATAGACCTGGCCACTCGTCAGGTTGTTGAGCCGGGTGAGCTTGGTGTGGGTGAAACGTTCGTAATGCCCCAGGTCCAGGTCGGTCTCCGCACCGTCGTCCAGCACATAGACTTCCCCGTGCTGGTACGGGCTCATCGTGCCCGGGTCCACGTTCAGGTAGGGATCGAACTTCTGCAGGGCCACGCGAAGTCCGCGATTCTCCAGCAGAGTCCCCAGCGCCGCGGCCGTCAGGCCCTTGCCCAGGGAACTGATGACGCCCCCGGTAATGAAAATGAATTTCATGGTGACACGCTCGAAAGGGGTTGGACCGCGGCGGCATCCGCAGCGTTACCGGCAGCGGCCAGAAGCTGTTCGACACGGGCCACATCCTCCGGGACATCCACGCCCACCCCGGCGTGGGCCACGCGCACAACGGCGATGGCCACATCGTGCTCCAGGGCGCGCAACTGCTCGAGCCGCTCCGCCTGCTCCAGGGCCGACACGGGCCAGCGAACCAGTTGCAACAGGGTGGCCCGGCGGTACCCGTACAACCCGACGTGACGCAGAAACGGAAACCGGCCCAGCTGGACCGGCACGGGCTGGTCTGCTGCATCCCGCAAATAGGGCAGGGGCCGTCGCGAAAAGTACAGCGCCCGACCCGACAGGCTGACCACCACTTTGACCACGTTCGGGTTGTGATAGTCCTCCGGTTGCTCCAACGGGGCGGCGGCCGTGGACATTTCCGCCGACTCCAGAGCCCCGGCCACCGCGTCCACCACCGCCGGGTCCACCAGGGGTTCGTCCCCCTGGATGTTGACCACGGCCTCGCACTCCAGTTTCTCCGCCACTTCGGCGACGCGATCGGTCCCACTGGGGTGATCCGCACGGGTCATCTCCACCCGGCAAAAACGCGCGGCCACCTCGGCGATCCGGGGATCGTCCGTGGCCACCACCAGGTCGGCCAGCCGCCGGGCTTGGCGACATCGCTCGATCACATGTTGCAACAACGGCTTGCCGGCAATGGGAACCAGAGGCTTGCCGGGAAACCGCGTCGAACCGTACCGGGCCGGGATGATGCCCACCGTTTTCACGCCCTTTTCTTCTAACCGAGGACGCATCCCTTTGCACGGAAGAAAACGCGCCGTTCGACCCGGGCGAGCCTGTGCCCCTGCCGTCCGAAGAACCGCACGGCCCGGAGCCACTCCTTGAGCGGGTTGTCCGTTGATCCAAGGCGTTTGACAGAAGTACGGCGGCGGCACGCTCCCGGTCTGCACCGGCGGAGACTTTGAGCCCGCTGCAGGTATGGGCACTCGCACGAGATGGGTCAGCCCCGGGCCGGCCTGTTGTCGATCGTTCCCCCACTGGTCTTCGTGGGAACTTGCACGCGTCGTCCGGGATTGTTCGTGCGGGCAGGTCCGGGGGCACTGTGACGTTCAGCCGGTGTGCCTCCTCGGAGATCCTGTGGGAGAGATTCGCGGGCAAACGCCGCGCTGGCGGAACGCGCCGTGAGAATCCAGCACAAGCAGAGTCGGCAGGTGCGGTGCATTCGTCGCTTTCCATGGAGCTCGGGACTCTCCGACGCATTTGAGGTTTTCGACCGCCCGAAGGCTCGACGGGATTTCGGGCCTCACCGACCCGGGAAGGCCGGGGGAGAATGTCATTTTGCCGGGATTCTTGAATCCGGGGGCTCGAAAGACGAAAGCCCCCATGACCCTTGGTGCCGAGGGAAAAGCCTGTTCCGAAACGGCGCCAGGCCATAGGATGACGCGGGTGCGGAGCAGGCCGGGACGCTGTTGACAGCGATCGTAACCTTGGTGGGCAAGGGCTGCCCGGGCTGGCGCAAGCCGGGTCGGTTTCAAGACGGGCAGGGCATGAGCGCGCCGCTGGGAAGCCGGGCAGAGGGTTGGGGGCTGGAGTCGGAGAACAAGACCATGAACGACATCGCCGTGTCACCGTGGGTTCAATTGCTGGTGTCCTGCGTGGTGGTGGGCGCTGCCTCGTTTGCGGGGGGCGCGGTCCCGTTTTGGCTGGCCCTGACGCATACACGGTTGCAGGTGGCGGTGAGCATGGTGGCGGGACTCATGTTCGGTTTGGCGCTGCTTCAGCTGTTCCCTCACGCGGCCGGGGCCATGGGGTCGGTCGAACAGGCGGCGGGCTGGTTCGTGGCCGGCTTCCTGGTCATGTTCGTCCTGCAAAGATTTCTGCCTTTTCATGAGCATGATGTGCTGGAGGGACAGCCCGCTTCGGCTTGCGGCCACGCCCACATGCCCTCCCTGCTGCGAAGCGGTCCGTTGGGTTGGATCGGCGTCGCTCTGGGCCTGTCGCTCCACTCGATTTTCGACGGCCTGGCGCTGGCGGCTTCCGTGGCGGCCGCCGATCACGGTCACGGGCATGGCCTGGGAGTGGGGACGTCCCTTGCGGTGGTGTTCCACAAGCCGTTCTGTGCGTTGTCCGTGACCACCCTGATGGTGGCGGCGGGCACGCAACGCCGTTGGTATGTGCCGGTGAATCTCGCGTTTGCGTTGGTGACGCCGCTGGCAGCCCTGGCGTTTTACTGGAGCGGACAGTCAGTGTGGGAAGCGCACCCGGCCTGGCTGGGAGCGGCTCTGGCGTTTTGTGCCGGTACCTTCTTGTGCATTGCCTGTGCGGACCTGCTGCCGGAGCTGCAGTTCCACGCCCACGATCGGACGAAACTGACCGTGGCTCTCGTGGTGGGCGTGGCCCTCGCGGTCTGGATCGGTCGGCACGCCCATCCGGAGCATGGATCCGTTCCCCATGCGCACGACCCGGTGGAATCCCCCCATTTGCCGGCTCCGCAGGGCTCCCAGGGCCACGGGCATTGAATCCCTCACTGCTCCCTTGCGGCCGGGGCGGCCCGCCCGAGCGCCCGCCCGCCGGGCTCCGCTATTCGATCCGTGTCCGCCCCTGCCCGCGAACCACTTCGCCGATGCACCATGCGGCGTGGCCGTGCCGACGAATGGTACGGACGATCGCATCGGCCTCTTCCGCCGCCACCAGCGCCACCAGACCGATCCCCATGTTGAAGACGTGAAACATTTCGGACTCGGGGATGCGCCCACGCTCTGCCAGGTAACGGAATACGGGAGGCACGTCCCACGTCCCCTTCCGGATCACCACGTCGCAGGAGTCGGGTAACACGCGGGGAATGTTGTCGATAAAACCGCCCCCGGTGATGTGGGCCAGGGCGTGAATCGCGCCTTTGTTGCGGGTGCGCGCCGTTCTGGAAGCCGTCGCCCCTGCGTTGAACTTGCGCAGCAGCGTCCGGATCAAGGGACCGTAGCTGAGGTGAACCTTGAGGAGTTCCTCGCCGACCGTGGTCCCCAACTCGGGCACGTAGCTGTCGGGACGCAGTTTCAATTGTTCGAAGAAGACTCGACGCGCCAGCGAATACCCGTTGGTGTGCAACCCACTGGAAGCCACACCCACGACGGCATCCCCTCGGCGCACCTGTCGGGGCCCATCGAGGATGGCGGCCTTCTCCACGAGCCCGACGATGGCGCCACACAAATCGTATTCGCCGGGGGCATAAAAGCCGGGCATTTGTGCAGTCTCGCCGCCGATGAGGGCGCAGCGGTTGGCGGCACACGCGGCGGCCAGACCGCGTACGAGCGCTTCGAACACCCGCGGTTCGAGTCGGCTGGTCCCGATGTAATCCAGGAAAAACAGGGGCTCGGCCCCCAGGACGGCGATGTCGTTCACACAATGGTTGACCAGGTCCTGCCCGACCGTGTCGTGTCGGTCCATCGCAAACGCGATCTTGAGCTTCGTGCCGACTCCGTCCACGGACGACACCAGCACGGGCTGGCGATAGCGCCGCGTGGGCAAGGCAAACAGTCCGCCGAACCCCCCGACCTTGCCCAGCACCTCGGGTCGGCGGGCCTGCGCCAGCAGCCGGGGCAGGTTGGCCTTCAGCCGGTTGCCCAGCGCAATGTCCACGCCTGCCTGTGCATATGCACTTCGTTTCATGGGGGCAGCAGTAAAGACCGCCGCCTCTCCGTTGGCCAGCGCAAAACGGGGAAGGGAGCGGAGAACGGCCCGCGTGCCGGATCTCCCGGTCGGTGAGCGGCGCAGAAATCGAGCCGGCAGAGGCGGTCACCCCGGGGCCGTATTCCAACAAGGCCGTGATCGCTTCCGGCAGTTGCACCAGCAGCACCGAGTGCGCGCGCTGCCATGCCTTTCTGTGGATGGCACCGACGAGGTGAAACCGGCGCGCTCAGAGGGTGATCTCGCGCCCGACATCCTGCCGCCCCGCTCTTCGCGGGCGTCTGGCGCGGGAAGGGTTCAGGGCTGCGCAATACAAGCGCTCTTTGACGCTTCTTCGAGTGGTGCGGCGGCGGAGCAACGGATGGGCAGATCAGGCGTGGCCGGGGGTCAGGCGGGTCGGCGGGCGTAACGCTCGGCCACGAATTCCCAGTTCACGACGTTCCACCAGGCGGCCACGTAGTCGGCACGGCGGTTCTGATACTTGAGGTAGTACGCATGTTCCCAGACATCCACCCCGAGAAGCGGATGCGCCTGCTCTGCCAAAGGGGTGTCCTGATTGGGCGTGGTCAGGATGCGCAACTGGCCGCGCTGCCACACCAGCCAGGCCCAGCCGCTGCCGAAGACGCGCAAAGCCGCGGCGGTGAACTGTTCTTGGAAGGCGGCCAGGCTCCCGAAGGCGGTTTCCAGTGCCCGGGCCAGTTCGCCCGCCGGCGAGGTTTTGCGCGGGCTCATCATTTGCCAGAACAAGGTGTGATTGTAGTGGCCGCCTCCGTGGTTTCGGACCGTGGTACGCACGGATTCGGGTACGCGGTCCAGATGGCTGAGCATTTCTTCCAGGGGACGTCCCTGCAACTCGGGTGTGGCGAGAACGGCCTTGTTCAGGTTCGCCACATAGGCGCCGTGGTGTCGCTGGTGATGGATTTCCATGGTTCGGGCGTCGATGTGCGGCTCCAGCGCGTCCACCGGATAGGGCAGTGGAGGGAGGGCGAACGGTTCGGCCGGGGCCGACGAGGTTTGGGCGCGCGTGTGGCTGGCAGCGGCCAGTCCCAAAAAGGCCATGGTCGTCCGTTTGAGGGCTTCCCGTCGTGTCAGCATGCCCGATAGTTAGATCGGTGGTTGCTGCGATGCAAGCGCCCGGCGTGCCCAAGGCCCGTTCAATTCGACAGCCGGGGGCAACGCGCCGAAAATTCGGTGCCCGAACCACGACCGCGCCCCGAACGGGCGCCCCTGGATCATCCCCGTCGCGAGGGCCCGGCCTGGCCCACCGAATTGCCTCCCGTTCAGGGCGCGATGGATTGCGCCAACCTGGGCACCCGGGTCCCTGCCCTGGGGGTTGCATTCTCGCCGCGTTGGCGCGCAGACAACACTCGGGAGGCGCGGCCATTCAGCCGCTGTTGAGGCAGCGGGGTTGCTCGAGGCGTCCCCCCTGGCGGATGCGTCCGCGCCGCCTTCGGGGCAAAAGCCACCACGTGCCGAAGACGCGCGTTTGGTGGGGAGTTGCCGGGGCGGGGTGGGAAGGCTTTTGCCCGAGCGTGGGTGCAGGCGGGTCCAGCGGCCGCCGCAGATCCGCTGTCCGACGCATTTCTTGTGTTGGACAGCCCCGAAAACTCGGCAAGATTCGGGCCACCTCGATCAGGGGAAACCGAGCGGAAGCGGCATTGCCCCGGTTTTTTTGGACCCGGGACCCAAAAAACGGAAATGCGCCCCTGCGGAGGCGCGCAGAGGCTTCGGTTGAATTGCGCAGGGGGATCCGTCATGCTGAGCGGCTGTGAGCCGTTGGATCATGGCCTGGACCGTGGTGGCGTTGGGATTGTGGGGCGTCGGAGCGGGTTGTGGGAAACCACCCGAGCCGGCGGGTTTGGCTCCAGAGGTGGACCCGGTGCACGGCCACCTGCTGCATGCTCAGCCGCCCCTGCCCACGGTGAAACTTTGGTTGGGCAGTCAGGAGCTGGTGGCCGAGGTGGCGCGGCGTCCGGTGGAGATCGCCACGGGTATGATGTTTCGGGAAAGCCTGCCGGAGGGCCACGGCATGTTGTTCGTGTTCCCGAATGCGGATCGGCGGAGTTTTTGGATGCGAAACTGTCGCGTGCCGCTGTCGGCCGCCTACATCGATCCTGAAGGGGTGATTTTGGAGGTGGTGGATTTGGAACCGATGGACGAGCGGCCGGTGCCCTCGCAGTCCGATCGGGTGCAATATGTTTTGGAGGTGCCGCGGAACTGGTTCCGGAAACACGGACTGGGGCCCGGGACGTTGATCCGCACGGAGCGGGGCAGTTTGCGCGAAACGTTTTTCGGGCTTCGATGAAGGGCGCTTTGGCGTCGAGGGGCGACCTGTATATGCGGCTGCTGCTGGCACAACTGAATCCCACCATCGGCGATTTCGCCGGCAACGTGCGCCGGCTGCTGGAAGTGTACCGGGAGGGGGCGGCCGCGGGCGTGGATTTGGTGGTGGCTCCGGAGCTGTATGTGACCGGGTATCCGCCGCGGGACCTTCTGTACGACCGCAGTTTTTTGGCTGCGAACCGTGCCGCATTGGAAGAACTGGCGGCGGCCGCGGGCACGACGGCATTGCTGGTGGGCTTTGTGGATGAAAGCGCCTCGCGTCCGGGGCGGGGTCTGGCCAATGCGGCGGCCTTGTTGCAGTCGGGCCGCGTGGTGGCGGTGCGACACAAGACGCTTCTGCCGACGTACGATGTGTTCGACGAGGACCGGTATTTCGATCCGGCGCCCTCCAACCCGCCGGTGGACTTCCGCGGTCGGCGTCTGGGCATCACGATTTGCGAGGACATCTGGAACGACGAGGATTTCTGGCCCGAGCGACGGTACCGATCCAATCCGCCGGCGGACCTGGTGGCCGCGGGCGCAGAGATCCTGGTGAATTTGTCGGCGTCGCCGTGGTGGCTGGGCAAGACCCGGACGCGGTACGCCATGTTGCAGTCCCTGGCGCGCAAGCTCCAGCGGCCGGTGGTTTTCTGCAATCAGGTCGGTGGCAACGACGAGTTGGTCTTCGACGGGCACAGTCTGGTGTTCGACGCGCAGGGACGCCTGATCGCCGAGGGCCGCGCCTTCGAGGAGGATTTGCTCTGGGTGGATCTGGAGGACGCGCAGCCCCGGGCGTTTTGCGAGCCTTCCGAGGAGGCCATGGTGTGGGCGGCACTGGTGCTGGGCACGCGGGATTACTTTCGCAAGTGCGGCTTCCAGCGGGCGGTGCTGGGGCTCAGCGGAGGCATCGATTCGGCCCTGACGGCTTGCATCGCCGCGAGGGCCCTTGGTGCGGAGAATGTCCACGGCTTGTCGTTGCCTTCGCAATACTCTTCCCCCGGCAGTTTGCAGGACGCGCGGGAGCTGGCCCGGCGGCTGGGCATTCGTTATGACGTGCTGCCCATCCAGTCGGTGTTCGAAGCGTGCAGGGCCCAACTGGCACCCCTGTTTGCCGGGCTGGCGGAAGATGTCACCGAGGAAAACCTGCAGGCGCGGATTCGCGGACTGTTGCTGATGGCGCTTTCGAACAAGTTTGGCTCGCTGCTGCTGACGACGGGCAACAAGAGCGAGCTGGCGGTGGGGTACTGTACCTTGTATGGCGACATGAACGGTGGGCTGGCGGTGATCAGCGACGTGCCCAAGACGATGGTGTATCGCCTGGCGCGCTGGGTGAACCGGGAGCGCGAGATCATTCCGGAGGCCTGTTTGACCAAGCCGCCCTCGGCGGAGCTGCGGCCCAATCAAACCGATCAGGACACCCTGCCGCCCTACGAGGTGCTCGATGCGATCCTGGAGGCCTTTGTCGTACGCGGGCAGACGATGGAGGAGATGGTGGCGGCCGGGTTCGATCGCGTCACGGTGGAACAGGTGGTGCGGATGATCCAGCGCAGCGAGTACAAGCGACGGCAGGCGCCGCCCGGATTGAAGGTGACCACGAAGGCCTTCGGCATCGGCCGACGGGTCCCGGTGGCCCATCGGTTCGATCCGGTGCAGGCCGCCCGGTTCCTGAAACCTGCCGGGGCGGGAACGGCGGCTGATTGGGTGCGGCCGGTCTGAGAAGGGCCACCTTTTCTGATGCCATGGAATACGAAGCTGTCATCGGCCTGGAAACTCATGTGCAGCTGAAGACCCGGTCCAAGATGTGGTGTGGTTGTCCGAACCAGTTCGGTGCCCCGCCCAACACGCTGGTGTGCCCGGTCTGTCTGGGTTTGCCCGGTGTCCTGCCCGTGCCCAACGAAGAAGCCATCCGCCTGACCCTGCTGACGGGCATGCTGTTGAACTGTGAATTGCCGTCGTACGCCAAGTTCGACCGGAAAAGCTACTTCTATCCGGACATGCCGAAGAACTACCAAATCACCCAGTACGATCGTCCCTCCACGCGGAATGGTTATGTCGAGTTCGAGTTCGAGGGCCGGGTGGTGCGCGTGCGGATTGCCCGGGCGCATCTGGAGGAGGACGTGGGCAAAAGCTTTCACTTCGAGCGGCACAGTGGGGTGGATTTCAACCGCGCCGGGGTTCCCCTGTTGGAGATTGTGTCGGAGCCCGATATTACCAGCGCCGACATGGCCTATGCGTATTTGACCGCGCTCAAGGAGATTCTGGTGCAAGGCGGTGTGAGCGATTGCGACATGGAGAAGGGCATGGTGCGCTGCGACGTCAACGTGAGCGTGCGGCCGCGGGGCAGCGACCGGTTGGGGGCCAAGATCGAGATCAAGAACATGAACAGCTTCTCGGGGGTGCGTCGGGCGCTGGAGTACGAAATCCAACGGCAGATCGCCGTGCTGCGCTCCGGAGGCACGCTGGTGCAGTCCACGCGGCGCTGGGACGAGGCCACCGGCACCACGGAAGAGATGCGCACCAAGGAGGAGGCGCACGATTACCGGTATTTCCCCGACCCGGATCTGTTGCCCCTGGTGCCGGAGCCGGCCTGGCTCGAATCCATCCGCGCCCGCTGCATCGAGCTGCCGCTGGCGCGCAAGCGTCGGCTGATGCAGCAGTACGGCCTGCCGGCCTCGGACGCGGAGGTGTTCAAGTCCGATCCCGCGTTGGCGGCGTATTTCGAGCATCTGGCATCGCGGACGCGGAATCCCAAGTTGCTGGCCAACTGGATCATCAACAATTTGCGGGCCAAACTGGCCGAGGCGCACGAGGCCCGGATCGCCGCGGCCCGCGCGGCCGATCCGGAGGCGCCCCTCCCGCCGCCGCCCGCCCTGGAGTCCCTGAAGTTCCCGCCGGAGGCCCTGCTGGAGCTGATCCATCTGATCGAGAACCAAACCCTCAGCAGCAGTGCGGCCCAACAGGTGTTTGCCGAGATGTTCGCCACCGGCCGATCCCCCGCGGCGATTGTCGAGGAGAGAGGGCTGGCCCAGGTCAGCGACGCCACGCAGTTGGAGGCCCTGTGCGATCAGGTGCTGGCTGCGCATCCGGGGCCGGCGCAGGATTATCGCAACGGGAAAACTGCTGCGCTGAACTTCCTCAAGGGCCAGGTCATGAAGTTGAGCAAGGGGAAGGCCAATCCGGTGCTGGTGGGCGAAATCCTCGAGCGCAAGCTCCGGAGTTGAGGTCGGTCGCGACGGGCGGCTCGACCGAGGGCCGGTGGAAGAAGGTTTCCTTGACCGGCGAGGGAGTGCCGTGGATCGGGGGGCCGGGCCTGTCCGGGGCCCGTGGCGAAAAGGGCAGGCCCTTCAGGGCTGGATTGCCTTGCAGGATTCGACGGGCGGATTCGAGGTGCGGAATTGTCGGCGGCGGGTCCGACGAAGCGAGGAGATCTTTTGCATGCGCAGCGGCCTGGTGCCCTCGTCGAGCTCGGGGACTGGGGAAACTCCAATCGACGGCGATGGCGAGGGCCTCGAGCTTGTCGCGGGTTGCGGAGGCGCGCGGAATCCATGATCTAGCTGCCAGCGGATCGGCCGCACCCGGGCCCTTGCCTGAGCCGACGCTTCCTGCCGATGGGCTCCCCAAGCGGCTCCTGCAAACCTCTCTCACCAAATCAGCAAGGGTCGGGACGATTTCGCGCCTTCGCCACGCCGTGGTTTTTGCTCCCAACGGGCCACAACGCACCGGCCAAGGACGGCGGCCCCGGGCAACGACATTGTCCCAATACCGGCTGAATGGCCGCGCCCCCTGCGTTGTCTGGGCGCCCCAGCGGGGCGTGAATTCACCAGCCCAGGGCAGCGCCCTGGGTGCCTTGGTTCGCACAATTCATCCCGCCCTGAAGGGGCGGAATTCAGCACGGCACACCCGACTCTCGAGAAGGGCGTCATCGGGTCGCGCCACTTCAGGGCACGGTGGGTTGTTGGGCACCAAATTGCTCCGGGCGTTGCCCCAAGCTGGTGGATCGGATGCACCTTCGGCGCGTGGTCGGCCCTGTGTGCTCCGTGGGCGGCGATGGGCGCATAGCCGTTGTCAGCTCCGGTGCCGGCATTTCAAGGAAATGCCCCGCGCTCGGGCCCTCGCGTGCCGAAGTGGCGTGAATTTCCGCCCAGCTCGGCGGGGTGCAAAACCTGGAATGCGCCGGGGCGGTCAGTTCGGAGACTCGACCTTTTGATACACCCGGACGTAATCGATCTCGTATCGCCGGGGAAAGATGGAGTCGTCCACGCCCTTCTGCCCGCCCCAGGTGCCGCCGATGGCGAGGTTCAGGATCAGGTACTGCGGTGCGTCGAAGGGCCAGGAGTCCGGGCCGGTGCCGTCGTTTTCCAGTGTGAAAAACTTGCGGTCGTCCACGAAGAAATCGAGACGTTGCGGGGTCCACTCGAGGGCGTACACATGAAAAGTCTGTTCGGCATCGGGCACGCGTATGCGCGACCCGCGGCCGTTGCCGCGCGTGTGGTTGAAACCGCGGGTGTGCACGTTGGCGTGGATGACACCGGGTTCGTGGCCGACGTATTCCATGATGTCGATCTCGCCACAGGCGGGCCAGCCCACCTGCCGGATGTTGGTGCCGAGCATCCAAATGGCGGGCCAGGTGCCGCGTCCGGAGGGAAGCCTGGCGCGGATCTCGAATCGACCGTAGGTCCAGGCGGCCCGGCCCTGGGTGGTCAGGCTGGCGGAGGTGTATTCGGCGTGCGGCCGGCGCTGCTGCCAGCGGCCTTCGGGGGCATCGGGTCGGTGCCGCGGATTGGGATGGCGTTCTTTGTGGGCCTCGATGATGAGGCGTCCGTTTTCCACGCGCGCATTGTTCGTGCGCGCCACGGTGTAGTACTGAAGTTCCTGGTTGCGGATGAAGCCTTCTTCGTAAGTCCATCGGGAGGGATCGGGCAAGCCGTCCCGATCGAATTCGTCGGCCCAAACCAGTTTCCACGTGTTGCCCGGACTGGTGAGGGCACTGGCGAGGACGAGCAGAATGCACCACGCATTGCGCATGGGCCCTACTCAATCACAGAACCGACGCGAGGTAAAGGCCGGCTGGCGAAGCGGGCCCGGGCGGAGATTCCACGGGAGGGCGGGGTGTCAACCGACAAGCCGGACGCCGGCAACGTCAGGCCGGGGCGGCCCTCCGAGAACGGTCTGTGGCGCCGGCGAGACCGGATTCGATGGACGAGGGCGTGTGATTCAGCAAGCGTGCGAGGTGGCCCGAGGGACGATCGCGCGGCCGGTGTCGCCACGGGGTGCACGCTTGACCGAGCTGCAGGCCCTGTTCCCAATGGTCGTTGTCATGGACAACGCGACTGGCACATCGAATCGCTTGCAGTTCGAGTTCGCTTCGGCGGGGCGCGTGTTGTTCGGATGCGGGGTGCGCGCGGAGTTGCCCGCAATGGCGCGTGCATTCGGGCGGCGTCCGTTGGTCGTCACGGGGCGGAATTACCGTCGCGCGGCCACGGTGCTGGAGATGTTGAGTGCCGCCGGTCTTCAGCCGGTTCGTTACGCAGTCGGGCAGGAACCCGAGGTGGCCACTGTTCGACAAGGGCTCGGGCTGGCGCGGCAGGAGCAATGTGATTTTGTCATCGGGTTCGGCGGCGGGAGTGCGCTGGACACGGCGAAGGCCATCGCGGGTTTGCTGCCGCAGAGCGGGGAAATCGAGGAACACCTCGAAGTGGTGGGGCCGGGTCGGCCGTTGCCGCGCCCCGGGGTTCCCTGGGTGGCGGTGCCGACCACGGCGGGCACCGGGGCGGAGGTGACGCGGAACGCGGTGCTGGCGGTGCCGGAGCAGCGGGTCAAGGTCAGCTTCCGGAGTCCTTTCCTGGTGGCGCGGGTCGCGTTGGTGGACCCCGAACTGACGATGGACTGTCCGCCGGAGGTCACTGCCGCGGCGGGGTTGGATGCTCTGACGCAGTTGTTGGAGGCCTGGGTTTCCCCGCGGGCCACGTTTTTGACAGATGCCCTTTGCGCGGAGGGCCTGCCGCGAGTGGCCCGCAGCTTGCAGAGGGCGTGGGCGGACGGACGGGATGTGGCGGCACGGGAAGACATGGCGTTGGCGGCGCTTTTGAGCGGATGGGCGCTCAGCAATGCCGGTTTGGGCGCCGTGCACGGGTTTGCGGGGCCGGTGGGCGGGCTTCTTCCGATTCCGCACGGTGTGGTTTGTGGCGCGCTGCTGGTGCCGGTGACGGAACGCAACGTGCGCGCGCTGCGGGAACGGGCCCCGGATCATCCGGCCCTCCAGCGTTATGCACGGGCCGCGCAGTGGCTGACCGGTCGTGCCAGGGCCCAACCGGAAGACGGGGTCGCCTGGTTGCGGGAGCTGACGCGGGCGTTGCAGATCCCGAGGCTGTCGCAGTTCGGGTTCACTGCGGAGCTCGTCCCGGAAGTGGTGCACCGGGCGGCACGCGCCAACAGCATGAAGACCAACCCCATTGCGCTGACTCCGGACGAACTCACCGGGGCTTTGATGGCGGCGCTTTAGGTGCCGGGCTTGAAAACGATCTCCGGGGACGAAGGCAGAATGCGTCCCTGTCGGGGGCTGCCCGGGCTGCCTCACCGTCGCAAGGGCATCAGCCCCACGTGCAGCACCAACCAGGCCGGCAGCGCGAACAAGACGACGGCGCCCAGCCGTTCCCACGTCCAGGTGAGGTGACCGGCTTGAATGGGAAAGATGGCGATCATGAAGTAATTGGCGAACCGGCTATGCCCCAGGAACCGGGTTCCGCGAAAGAAGCGCCGGCGCAGCCCGCCTGCCAGCGCCAGGGCACCCAGCGTCGCCACGCCCGCGGTCACCAGCAGGTTGAGCAGGGGCAACTGCTCCCACAGGTGCGTCAGTGTCCAGCTCCGCCCGGGTCGGACGTACGGATAGAGCCAGTGAGCCGCCGACCAAAGGAAGCTGAACCCGGTCTGGATGGCGGTCCGGAAGTCTGCCTTCGCCGGCGTGGTCTCGTTCAAAAGCAGCCCGAAGTACAGGGGCACGATTCCCCACACCAGCTCCGTGTGCCGGAAGGGCGTGACGATCAACTCCTGGAAGCTCAACCAGAGGGCGTGCATGTGGGCGCGGACCCCGGGGGATTGCCGGTCTCGGAGTCAACGGCGGCGGGCAGGATGACACGGACGCGCGTGCCCCCGGCCGGAGGCGATTCCAGCCGGACGCGTCCCCGGTGGGCCTCGACGATCCGTCCCACGATGGCCAGACCGAGGCCCGTGCCGCCGGGGCGACCGGTTTGCAGGACGGTGCGGAAGGCCAGCCGGCGCTGTTCGGGACTCATGCCGGGACCGGTGTCCTGCACCGTCACAACGACGTGCTGCGCTTTGCGCCGGGTGGCCAGCGTGAGGGTGCCACCCTCGCTCATGGCCTGGGTGGCGTTGAGCACCAGGTTCAGAAACACTTGTTCCAGTTGCCCGGCGTCGCCGTGGACCCTGGGATCGGTCGGGTCCGGCCGCCAAACCAGTTCGATGCGTTGTTGTCGCAGTTTGTGGCGCACGAGCCGGGCCAGTTCTTCCAACAGGGGGTTGATGGCCACGGGGGCGAAGCGCGGCTCGCCGGAGCGGGCCAGATCGAGGATCCGCTCCACATTGCGGTTGAGCTGCTCGATTTTGCGCCCGAGCACGGCGGCATCCTCGGCCCTCGGATCTCCGGGCGGAAACTTCAGGTCCAGGGAGTGATAAAGCATCTGGATGACCGTGAGCGGATTGCGCACTTCGTGGGCCACCTCGGCGGCCAACAGACCCAGGGCGGCCAGCCGTTCATTGTGCCGCAACTGTTCCTCCACCTGCAGCAGTCGCTCGTGCCATCGGGCACGTTCCAGCGCCTGGGCGGACAGATCCGCAAAGGCGCTGAGGACCGAGACCTCCAGGTCGGAAAACACATACGGCCGGTCCTTGTACACGTTGAGCACGCCCACGCAGCGTCCGGCGGAGATCAGGGGGACGCTGAGCAGCGCCACCAACCCTTCCTGTCGGGCCACGGCGGTGTGCTGGTATCGACCGGAGGTTTGCACGTTGGCGATCTGCATGGGTTGGCGACGTCGCACAACCACGCCAATGAAGCTTTCGGCGACGCTCAACCGGGGCTTGTTCCGGTAGGCCGGCCCGCCGCCCCAGGCCGCCTTCAGATCCAACCATTGCCCCTCGGCGTCCACAAGAAACAGAGAACAGAGTCGGGCTCCCATGAGCAGACCGGCTTCGCGGGTGATGGTGCCGAGAGCCTCCTCGAGGCTGTAGGCGGCATGCACCTTCGGGCTGACCCGGACGAGCGTCTCGAACATCTGCGCCTTGAGCTGGAGGCGTTCCAGGGCCCACAAGCGCCGGATTGTGCTGCTGACCTCCCCGGCGCATCCCTGCAACAGCGCTTCGTGCTCCGGGCCAAACGCCGCCGGGCGATCGGCCAGTATGGCCAGCACTCCCCGAACGGGATCGGCCACCTCCAGGGGCACGGCCAGCAGGGAGCGTGCGCGGGATCGCAACGGCTGGGCGCGCGGGTCGACGCGCAGGTCCGGGACCCACGCCGGCCGGCCGGTGCGCGTGACCCAGCCGAGGATGCCCTCGCTGACCCGCAAAGGCTGCTGCGTGACACGTCGCGGCAGACCCACGGCCGCCTGCCATTCCAGGAATCCCGTGGTCGGGTTCAACAGCACTACCAGTCCTGCTTCGGCCCGGGTGGCTTGCTGCAACACGCGCAGGACGGCCTCCAGTGCCGGTCCGGCGGTCTCGGCCTCGGCGGCGGCTGCCTGCACTGCGCGCAGCCACTCCAGCAACACCCGCCGACGCATCACCTCTGCGGGATCGCGCAGCAGCGGAGCGTCATCCGGCAACGGGGAGGCAGGGATGGACCCGGGAGAGTTCATCGAAAGCGCCAGATCATCCATGCGCCGGTGGCGGCAAACAGGAGGTTGGGCATCCAAGCGGCCAGCCAGGGGGGCAGGTGTCCTCCGGTGCCCAGGGCCAGACCCAGTTGTTGGGCCACGAAATAGGCGAAGGTGACAAAGATGCTGCCGGCCACGCCATGGAACACGTTGCGGCGACCCGGCGCGGCGCCAAAGGGCATCGCAATCAGCACAACCACCACGCAGGTGGCCGGCAGGGCCCATCGACCGTGCAGCTGGGTCTCCAGCCAGGCACGCTCCTCCGCAGGCAGGTCCGGATGCAACCGCTCATACTCCCGCAGCGTGCGGATGGGCAGATCCAGCTTGCGCGCCACACGTCGTTGCAGTCGTCCGCTGACCACGTGTGCGCTGCGCAGCATCTCCGGGGTCTCGTTGAATTCCGGCATCGGCAGTACCGGGGCACGCCGGACCGGCGTCAGCCAGGGTTCTCCTCGCGGATCGCTGTCGTACTCGCGCGCCTCGTAGAAGACCCAAACGCCGTTTGTATACACGGCGCGCGTGGCGAACAGCCAGCGGCGTGTACCCTCCGCGGTCCGGTAGTCCACCTGGGGGGCGGTCATTTCGCCGGTCAACAGGTGGTAGGCGTCCATGTGCCAGGAGCGCTGTGCGCGCCGGTTCATGAACCCGAAGTTGCGGACGAGGCCGGGATCGGTCTGTTGCCCGCTGCCCGGTCGCAGCACCTGTTCCGCCTTTGTGGCGGCCTCGGGGGCCAGCTGTTCGTTCAGGACCCACAGGCCGGCGCTCGAGATTGTGCCGACGAGCAAATAGGGAGCCGCGATGCGCCACAGGCTCCAGCCGGCCGCACGCATGGCGGTGATTTCATGATGGCGGCTGTGCCGGTGCAGGGCGTAAAGCAATGCCAGCAGCAGGGCCAGCGGCAGGACGACACCGAGGAATTCCGGCACGCGCCACAGGTAATACAGCGCGACCCGGCTCCAGGGGAGGCCCCGAGCCTGCAGATCCTCCATGCGCTCCAGAAGATCGGCGGTCACCCAAAAAATGAGAAACCCGGCCAGACAGGCCGCCCACGGCCCCAGAAGTCCGCGCAACAGATACCGGTCCAACAAACACACGGGCCGGCAGGCTACGCAGTGGTTTGCAAGCGGCGCAAGTCCCGGGGGCGCCGCCGCCGGAAGGTTCGGGACCCGGCGAGCCGCGGGCGCTCCATGACCTGCGCGGCGCCCCCCGGCCGCGCGAAGCTCAGGAGCCGTGCTGAATCGCCTGCACCGTCGCGGCCAGCGAGGCCGTGTCGGAGACGTTCAGCACCTGCACGTCTTTGCGAATCCGCTTCAGAAACCCGCTCAGCACCGTGCCGGGGCCCAGCTCGATGAAGCGGTCGAAGCCGGCTTCCAGGAGATACCTCATACCGGCCTCCCACAGCACCGGGGCCGTGACCTGTTCCACCAATCGGGCCCGGATGGTGGGCACGTCTTCGTGAGGACGGGCCGTGACGTTGGAAAGGACGGGCATGGTGGGCGGCGCCATGGGCACGGACTCCAGGGCTTCCCGCAAGGCCGGCTGCGCCGCAGCCATGAGAGGGGAATGATAGGCCCCGGCCACCTGCAGGGGCACAACCTTGCGTGCGCCGCGGGCACGGGCCAGTGCCCCGGCCCGTTCCAACGCCGTTTGCTCCCCCGAGATCACGATCTGGCCCGGACAGTTGAGGTTGGCCATGGACACCCCGGCTTCCTCGCAAACTTGTCGGGTGGTCTCTTCGTCCAATCCGATGATGGCCGCCATGCCGCCCTGGGTGGTCTCGCAGGCGTGTTGCATCCACCGACCCCGGATTTGGACCACCCGCAAGCCGTCCTCGAATCCGAACACGCCGGCCACGGTGAGCGCTGTGAACTCGCCCAGGGACAGACCCGCCACGGCGTCCACTCGCAAGTCCGGGCAGCGGCGACGCAACAGCTGCCATGCCACCCAGCTGACGAGGAAGATGCCCGGCTGGGCATGTTCCGTGCGGGTCAGGACCTCCTCCGGGCCCTCGAAGCAGATGCGGGCCAGGTCGTAGCCGAGCACCTGCTGCGCGCGATCGAACCAGCCTCGAGCCTCCGGTTCGGTTTCGGCCCAGTCACGGCCCATGCCCACGTATTGGGCGCCCTGGCCGGCGAATAACAGTGCGGTTTTGCCACTCATGACGGCCCTTACTGAATCCGAAAGCCCGCAGATGGAAAAGCCCGGAGTGAGGAGTGGCCGCGCCGACCGGACCCGGCCCCGCGCCGTTGGCCCGGAAGGTTCGCGTTTCTGTGCCCTGGACTAGATCGCCGGGCCCCGCCGCCCCTTGCGGAGCCGGTGGCCGGGGTCGCATCCCGGCCGGGTTGCACGCGCGGGCCGTTGCGGCGAACCACGGTGGGCGTGCGTTTTCGGAGACCGTGCCCCGGATGTGGAAGGTTGCAGAATCCGACGCGGGTTGGAACTCCGGGTCCCTGGTTGACGGAGCTCCCGCTTTTGCGAATTCGCAGGGTCGAGCCGGTGCGCAGAATGCCGCCCGCCCGGTCCGGACGGTTTACCATCCCAGCACGCGGGCGAAGATCAACGGGGCAATCACGGTGGCGTCGGATTCGATGACGAAGCGCGGCGTGTCCGGCCCCAACTTGCCCCAGGTGATCTTCTCGTTCGGGACGGCGCCGGAGTAACTGCCGTAGCTGGTGGTGGAATCGCTGATTTGACAGAAGTACGCCCACAACGGGACGTGGGTTCGTTTGAGATCCTGGCGCAGCAACGGCACCACGCAGACCGCAAAGTCGCCGGCGATGCCCCCGCCGATCTGGAAAAAGCCGATGGGGTGGTGCGCCGAGGTTTGCTCGTACCAGCGCGTCAGTTCGAGCATGGCTTCCAGGCCGGTGCGAATGCACTGGACTCCCTGGAGCGAGCCGTCGGCCACCCGCGCCACGAAGAGGTTTCCCAACGTGGAATCCTCCCAACCCGGGACGAACAACGGGAGGTTTCGCTGGGCGGCAGCCAGCAACCAACTGTGCCGGGGATCGGCCTGGTAGAGCGGCTCCAGCTCGCCGCTCCGCAACAACTCATAAACGTACTCGTGCGGGAATTTGCGCTGGCCGGCTCGTTCGGCCGCCTGCCACCGGGGCAGCAGCCGGTCGTGCACCTGCATCATCACATGCTCCGGGATGCAGACGTCCGTAACACGGTTCAGGCCGCGGCGCATCAGGGCTTCTTCCTCGCGCGGCGTCAGGTGTCGGTACTCGGGCACCTGCACGTAATCCCGCTGGCCGATGAGATTGAAAAGATCCTCCTCCAGGTTGGCTCCGGTGCAACAGATGGCATGGACCTTGTCGCGCCGGATCATTTCGGCCAGGGAGCGTCCCAGCTCGGCCGTACTCATGGCGCCCGCCATCGCCAGGAACATGCGGCCGCCCTGCGCCAACAGCTCCACGTATGCCTCGCCGGCGCGGACGACCACCGCGGCGTTGAAGTGCCGAAAGTGCTCCCGCACGAAAGCTCCGACAGGCCCCAGGGTTGCGGAAGTCATGTGGTTTTGCGCTTGCATTTGAGATCTCCTCCGACCTTTCGCATGAACTTCCGGCCGGGTTGCCCACCGGGTTGCTCCGGCCGATGCTGTGTGCGGATTTTTCCAAATCAATGGGAATTTGTGAATCAAAAGTTGCGCGCTCCGCAAAAAAAGCCGGGATGCCATGCGGTCCCGTGCGGCTCTCCGAACCAGATGTCGCAAACGAAACTCGCGCTGCGGCCCGCTGCCGTCGATCGAAGCAGGTCCGGGGCGGATCGAATGCCTCGTCCAGGGGCGCGCGCCGGGAGCGGAAGCGGAGCGGGGGTGTGGGGGTCCTCGAGGCCCGCGCATGGCAGGGTTTGCAATCCTCGGGGGTTTCACGAGCATGACGGGCATGGACGCATGGCCGTGGTTGCTCCTGGCGGGTGCTGCAGCCGGCTGGATGGATGCGATTGCGGGCGGCGGAGGGCTGATCACGGTTCCCGCGTTGCTGGCGTGCGGCCTGCCACCGCAAGTGGCCCTGGGAACGAACAAGCTCCAGGCCATCTTCGGTTCGGGCATGGCCGCCTGGCAGTACCGGCAGGCAGGTCTGGTGTCGGCGCGGGCCTGTGCTCGTGGCATCCTGCTGGCCTTTGCCGGAGCGGCCCTGGGAGCAGCAACGGTGCAAGTGTTGGGCGCCGACATACTGCGTCGGTTGCTTCCGTTGTTGTTACTCGGCGCGACCCTTCTGATCGCGCTGCGGCGCGACTTCGGCGCGGCGGTGGGGCGGGCCGGATCGTCGGGCACCCGCGTGGACCGAGTGGCGGCGCCCTTGCTGGGCTTTTACGACGGGTTTTTCGGGCCCGGGACGGGCACGTTCTGGACGGTCGTGCTGGTTCGGTGGGGAGGCTTGGAACTGACGCGCGCCACGGCGCGCACCAAAATGATGAACTTTGCCAGCAACGCCGGGGCCCTGGCCGTCTTCGCGGTGACCGGCGCCCTGGATGTGCGGATCGGGTTGCTCATGGGTTGCGCCCAGGCCGCCGGTGCACAGTTGGGGGCGCGGATGGCCGCCGCTCGTGGGCGGAAGTTCATTCGGCCGATCTTTTTGGCGGTGGTGGTGGCCCTCACGATTCGCGTGGCCTGGGACGCATGGCGCAGCTCACCCGGGGCAGAACCCCGCGGCGCGGAGACCTCCGGGAAAGTTTCCCGGGTGGCGCCGGCGCCTTGACGGCGCAGCCCGCCGCGAGTTGTGTAGGGGCCATGCACTGGCAACGTGTCCTCACCTGCCTCGGCCTGATGGCCCTGCCGGCCGCCGCGCAACTGCCCCCGCTGCGATTGCCGGAAGGCGTGGGCGTCAATATTCACTTCGTCACGGGTCACGAAGCAGACCTGGACCGTCTGGCGGCAGCCGGGTTCAAGTTCGTGCGCATGGATTTCACCTGGGAAGCCATCGAGCGGCGCCGGGGCGAGTACGACTGGTCGGGCTACGACGCGCTGACGGCCAACCTGGAACGGCGCGGCCTGCGGGCGCTGTACATCCTGGATTACTCGCACCGGTTGTACGAGGACGCGGTCCAGACCACCAACCCCATCACGGGTCGACCCGAGACGAATGTGGCCTCCCCTCGCAAGCCGGAAAGCGTCGAAGCATTTGCACGTTGGGCGGCTGCCGCGGCGGCGCGTTACGCGGGCCGGGGCGTCGTGTGGGAGATCTGGAACGAGCCAAACATTTTCTTCTGGCGACCGCACCCGAATGTGGACGACTACGTTCGACTGGCCCGCACCACGCTGCAGGCGATGCGGCAGGCCGACCCGCGGGCCACGGTGGTGGCGCCCGCCGTTTCGGGCTTCGATCCGCCGTTCATGGAACGCTTTTTGGCTTCCGGTCTCCTGGCCCAATTGGACGGCGTGAGTGTCCATCCCTACCGGCATCGCCGTCCGCCGGAAACGGCCGAACCCGAGTATCGGCGGTTGCGAGAGCAAATCGAGCGACACGCGCCGTCCGAGCGCCGCGGGCGGATCCCCATCGTCAGCAGCGAGTGGGGCTATTCGACGGATGGGCAGGATGTGTCCTTGGAAACCCAGGCCGCCTACCTGGCCCGTCAACAATTGTTCAATCTCTGGATGGGCGTGCCGCTGTCCATCTGGTACGACTGGAAGAACGACGGGCCGGATCCGCATGAGCGGGAACACAATTTCGGCACGGTTTATCCGGATCTGACTCCCAAGCCCGCCTACCACGCGGTCCAAACCTTGACACGCGAACTGGCCGGCTACGCCATTGCCGAGCGACTGCCCATGGAACGTTCCCAGGACTGGGTCTTGGTCCTGACCAATCAGACCGGCGAGACCAAACTCGCCGCCTGGACACTGGAGCCTCCATGGGCAGTGACTTTGGTCGTGGAGGGGCCGCAGCCGCCGGACGGCTGGCGGCTGGTGGAGGGCACCGGGCAAACGCGCCGACTGGAGCCGGATCAAAACCGGCTGCGATTGGAACTCGAGGCGATGCCCCGGTACATCTCGCTGGGACGGGGACGGGTCCGACGCTGATCGCCCGCAGCGGAAAACACGCCGGCGACGCGTCCGACGAGACTCGGTATCGGCTCCGGTGAGCGGCTCGGGTGAGCCGCTTCGGGGGAAGGGAAGTCGGCTTCTTCTTGCCGGTGTCGCTGCCGGCAACTCTGATTTGGGAGCGAGCGCCGATCCCTCTCGGGGTGGCATCGCGCACATCCGCACGCGCCCGGCTGCGGAGTCGCAAGTGGGCGGCCTTGAATCCGGTGCGGAGGCGGGGCAGACTCGCGCCCATGCAAGAAGACATGCCATGGCGGCTTCCCCGATGGGTGTTTTTTCTGGGGGACGCGGTTTTGCTGGGGGCCGGTGTGTATTGGATCCTGCAGGCGCAGGCTCCGGTGCCGGGCACGGTGATTTGGGGTAGCACGCTTTGCCTGGTGGCGGGCGCGGCCCTGGGAGTTTTGCCATACCTGCTCGAGCACCGCGCGCTGTGCCGACAAATCGAGGCAGCCACACTGGCGGAGGGATTGAGTCACGCCCGGCACGCCGAGACGGTGGCCCGGCGCATTGCCGAGGCCACCGACAACTGGCAGGCGATTCAGGAACAGGCGGCCAAAACCGCCGGACAAGCCCGGGAAATCGCCGAGCGCATGGCGGCCGAGGTCCGGGACTTCACCGCCTTCTTGCAGCGCGCCAACGATACCGAAAAAGCCACCTTGCGGCTCGAAGTGGAGAAGCTGCGCCGTGCCGAGGGAGAGTGGCTCCAGGTTTTGGTTTGGATCCTCGATCATGTTTTCGCCCTGTACACGGCGGGACTGCGCTCGGGCCAACCCCGCCTCATCGAGCAATTGACCCAATTCCAGAATCATTGCCGGGACGCGGCAAGACGGCTGGGGGTGGTGCCATTTGTCGTGGCCCCGGGCGAGGTGTTCAACCCGGAGCGGCATCAGACGCCGGATGGACAAGCGCCTCCAGAAGGGGCGGTGGTACGGGAAACCTTGGCCACGGGCATTACGTTCCAGGGCCGCCTGGTCCGGCCGGCCATCGTGGCCGTGGACCCCGCGCCCGGGGCCGGTACGGTGGCGACCTCACTCTCAGACGCAGGCCCCGCGGTACCGGGCACGGTCGGGTCCACGTCCCGGGAACCGGACTCGATGGGTCTCGCTCCGGAGACCGATCAGACCGCCGGCCCAACCGACGGCCGGTCGGCCCCCGACTCGCAGGTATGACCCAGTCCAGTCGCTACGTGCACGTGCTCGGGGCACCCTTGCTGGTTACCACCTATGCCGATCTGACGGCGCGGTGCGTGGACTGGGCGCAACAGCCGCGCCCCACCTCGGTGGCATTTTCGAACACGCAGATCGTCACCATGATGCGGCACGATCCGGACTTCCGCCGTGTCATGGACACCTTCGATTATCTGGTCTCTGACAGCACGCCCTTGACGTGGTGCATGAACTTTGCCGGAGCAGGGCTGCGCGACCGGGTCTACGGGCCGGCCTTCATGCGGTACTTCCTGGAACACGCCCCGGCGGGCAGCACGCATTACCTGTTGGGGGGGAGCGCCGAATGCGCCGAGCGACTGCGAGCGCGGTTCTCCGCGGTCAATCCGGGCTTGCGATTCGTGGGCGGTTATCATGGCCGCTGCGATGCGCAGGGGCGCCTGGATCCGGAGGAAGAATCGCGGGTGCTGGAGGAACTCAACCGGGTGGGGCCCGACTTTGTGTGGGTGTGCTTTGGAGCGCCCAAACAACAGCGGTGGACGGCCCACTACAAATTGCGACTCCGCCGCGGCGTGGTGTTGGTGGTGGGCTTTGCCTTCGAGGCCAACGCCGGAATCAAACCTGATGCACCGATGTGGATGCAGCGGGCGGGTTTGACCTGGCTGTATCGGATGGTCACCGAACCCCGTCGCCTGGGCCCGCGTTACATCAAGTACAACTCCCTGTTCCTCTGGTACCTTCTGCGCGATGGGTTGCGGGGCCGGGCGTGGGGAGCGTGGCCGACACCGGCGGAGGTCGGTGGACAGGGTTGAGCACTCGACTTGCGCGCCGGACGCAACGGGTCCTCAACACAAGGCGGTCGGGTCAGAACTTTCCCCCGGGGGTCGTGAGGGTTCCGCGCCGGGCGACAGGAGCGACTCCGGGAGCTGAAAGTCGTCCGCATGATACGAACTGCGCACCAGCGGCGCGCTCGCGACGTGCCGGAAACCGAGGCGACGCGCCTGTTCGGCATACCAGGCAAACTGCTCCGGGGTCACGTACTCGACCACCGGCAGGTGCTCCCACGTGGGCCGCAGGTACTGACCCAGGGTCACGATCTCACAACCCACCGCACGCAAATCACGCAGGCTTTGCAACACTTCGTCCGGGGTTTCCCCCAGCCCCAGCATGAGCCCCGACTTGGTGATGACGCGACCCTCGCCCAGACGGAGTGCCTTGGCAAGGACGCTGAGCGAGCGGTCGTAGGTGGCCCGGTGCCGCACCTGCGGGGTCAGCCGCCGCACCGTTTCCAGATTGTGATTGAAGATGTGGGGGCGTGCTTCAAGGACGGTGGCGATGGATTCGTCGCGGTCGTTGAAATCCGGCGTCAACACTTCGATGACGATCCCGGGATTGAGCCGGCGCACCGCCTCGATGGTTCGACGGAAATGCTCGGCGCCGCCATCGGCCAGATCGTCCCGGGCCACCGCGGTGATCACGACATGCCGCAGTCCCAGGCGGCGGGTCGCCTCGGCGACCCGCAGCGGCTCTTCGGGATCCAGGGGCTGGGGTTTGGCGGTGGTCACGGCGCAGAACCGGCAGGCCCGTGTGCAGCGGTCGCCGCCGATCATGAACGTGGCCGTGCCGCGGCTCCAGCACTCCCAATGATTGGGGCACCGGGCACTTTCGCAGACCGTGTGCAGGTTCAGCTCGCGTAGCAGCGCCTGCGTCCGTGCGAAGGTGGGGCTGGTGGGCAGGGGGCGACGCAGCCAGACGGGCAGGCGCGGTCCGGCCGGATTCGGGCCACTGCCGCAACCTGCCGGAGGAGGATGGATTTTGACAGCCATGGCGGGCGGCAACCATCAACGCGAGGAGCCCGGTCGGGCCTCGCAACTTCGGGCTTCCAACCCTTCCCAGAACCGGGCCAGTTCTTCCGGACCAAAGTCGGCCAGCACGGCGCCGTCCACGTCGATCACCGGGGCCAGCGTTTGCCCGGACAGCCGGACCATTTCATCCCATGCCCGCGCGTCGCGGCTCACGTCCAGCCGCTCGTACGAAATGCCGCGATCGCGCAGCCATTCTTCGGCGCGGTGACACCACGGGCACCAGGGCTTGATAAAGAGTCGAACCCGTTTCGGTTGCACAGGGGGAAAGTAGCAGGCTCGGCGCCGGCGGCAAATCCCCGCCCGGTCGAGCCGGTGGCGGGCCTCACACCCCTTCGATTTGCGCCCGGTACTCCTCGGGGCTGAGCAAACCATCCCACTCTTGCAGCTGACTGGGAGCCAGCTTGAACAACCAGCCCTGCCCGTAGGGATCCGAATTGATCCAGCCCGGATGATCCGGGAGGGCGCTGTTCACCTCCACGACTCGGCCGGTGAGCGGACTGTAAAGGTCACTGGCGGTTTTGACCGACTCCACCACGCCACAGGCCTCGCCGGCCCGCAACTCCCGGCCCACCGCCGGCAGCTCCACAAACACAATATCGGTCAGCTCCCGCTGCGCATGATCCGTGATGCCCACCGTGGCCACCCCGCCGTCCAGTCGCACCCATTCATGCGTTTTGGTGTATCGCAACTCGCCCGGAACGTTTGCCATGGCCCCATTCAGGCATTGAGCCGGAAAAGGGTCAATTCCCTTTGAGCCGAAGATCTGCCGGAGGAGTTTGTGGAAAGCCATGCCGCGGGAAGGTGCGGCATTCAACCCGCTTCCGCTCGAGGTCGGGTCGCGACAGACTTGCCGTCATGCTCGGTTCGGGCGCCTCCTGCGCGGCTGCGGGCGTGTTCGGCGCAGATGCATCCCCGGAGGAGCAGGCCTTTGGGATCGATTCCCGAAACGCGCGTACAAGGGACCTGCTGCTTGGACTCTCGCTCCGTTCAATGAGGTTCCGTGGGTCTTGGCTTCTCAGGGTGCCGGGGAGTTCGAGAAGGGCAGGGGAACCGGCGAGGCCCGCTTTTTTGATCATCCAAAGAGGCATACAGAGGAGGGCGGGTTGAAGGCTTGCGGGGAATCTGGCGCGCACGCCGAGGCGAAGAGCGGTTCGGAGTGGCGAACCGCCAGAGGGCCCCGTCCGTGTGAAGGAAACCCGCTCCGCGGCCTGCGCAGACAAGAGAAAAGCCTGAGACCGCCGGGAAGAGGCCCGGCGCCGGACGAATCTGCGGGTCTGAGGGCTCCGGACGCTCCCGGGGCGGACCACGAGAGCTGAATTGCGCAAATGCGCACGTGGCGGGCCAACGGCTTGGACGCCCGATGCTTGCGGCGGGCGCGGCAGGAATCGGGGCCGCGGAGCCGTACGGCTTCTGGGCCGGACCCGGCGTGTATCGCTTGACCCGCAGACCGCGGTGGCTACATTACCGGTCCAACAGGGCAAAATCTGCATATGAAAACGCAAAATCTGGGTCTTGTGGTGGCGACGGCGCTGGGATTGGCCATTCCGGCTGTCGCCGGGGAAATCCGGGGTAAGGTCACCTTGAAGGGCACGCCTCCGCCCAATCCGGTGGTTAAAGATCTCTCCGCCGATCCGAACTGTAGCAAGCTCGTCAAGGAAACCGTGCACGTTCCAATGTTCCGCGTGGGCCCCGGGGGTGAACTCGCGGACGTGTTTGTGACACTCGACGGCATCACGGGCAAAAGTACGGGCGCGTCGGCACCGCCGGCCGTGCTGGATCAGAAAGGTTGCCAGTACATTCCTTACGTGTTGGCCATCCAGACCAAGCAGACGCTTCTGGTGAAGAATTCGGACCCGTTGCTGCACAATGTTCACGCCACGCCTACTGTCCCGGGGAACAAAGAGCGCAACGAGGCCCAGCTGGCCGGGGGCCCCGATCTCAAGTTTACCTTTGACGCTCCGGAGAAATTCCTTCGTTTCAAGTGCGACGTTCACCCGTGGATGTTCGCTTACGTGTGCGTGTCGGATCATCCGTGGTTCGCCTTGACGGGCGCGGATGGCACGTTCGTCATCAAGGATGTCCCTCCGGGGAAATACACGCTGGAGGCTTCGCATCGAAAGGCGGGCACGCTCAAGAAGGACATCGAGGTCACCGACGGGGTGGTCGAGGTTGACTTCGTGTTCGAGCTCAAGTGACAAGACAAACTTTCGGGGCTGCCGCGGACGATGCGGTGGGGCCGCGGCGGTCCCTTCGGGTGTGTGGGGTACGTGGTGAGTTCGGATTTTTCTTCCCTTGCGCTGTACCGGTTTGCGGGGCTGACCGTGCTGGCCGTGTTGGTGCTGATCGGTGCCGGCGGCTTGGTCACGAGTCACGGCGCCGGTATGGCGGTGCCCGATTGGCCCAACACCTACGGTTACAACATGTTTTTCTTCCCGATCTCTCAATGGATCGGGGGGATTTTTTATGAGCACACCCACCGTTTGCTGGGGGCCGCGGTCGGGCTGTTGACCCTGGTTCTGGCCATTTGGATGCAGGGAGCTCCCGCCCGGCCCTGGCTGCGGCGAGCCGGATGGGCCCTGCTTGGCGGGGCGCTGACCGTGTCCCTGATTTGGCCGGCGCGGTGGCAGGACGCAGTGGTGTTGGGTGCGACCGCTCTTGCTGCGCTGGGCGCCTCGGCTTTCTGGCCGCGCTGTGCCCCGCAATCGGCCGTCTTGCGCAGGCTGGGCTGGATCGCCGTGGCGATGGTCATTTTGCAAGGCATCCTGGGCGGCCTGCGGGTGACTCTCTACAAGGATGAGTTGGGGATTGTGCACGCCACGCTCGCCCAGTGTTTCCTGGCGTTCATGGGCGTGATTGCCCTGATGTTGTCCCCCTGGTGGCGGAGGCGAGAAACCGCACCTGCGGCGGATCCCGAGGTCAGGTCCTTGCGCGGCGTTTATGCCCTGGCCACGGCCCTGGTTCTGGGGCAGCTCGTTCTCGGGGCCACGATGCGCCATGAACATGCAGGGCTGGCCGTGCCCGACTTCCCTCTGGCGTATGGTCGGCTCTGGCCGGCCACGGATCCCGAGTCGATCGCGCGCTACAACCAGCAGCGGTTGGAAACCCGCGCCCTCAACGACATCACGGCCACGCATATCTACGTGCACATGGCGCATCGTCTTCTGGCACTGGGGGTGTTGGGGGCGATCGGCTGGGCGTGGATTCGTACGCGTCGTTGCCTGCCGCGGGACCATGCAGTGCGTCGCCTGGCGGGTGTCTGGTTGGCGCTGGTGGGGATGCAGTTTCTCCTGGGCGCCTGGACGGTGTGGTCCAACAAGGCCGCGGATGTGGCCACATTGCACGTGGTCACGGGGGCCGTGACCTTTATGTCCGGTGTTTTGTTGAGCGTAACCGCGTTTGCCCCGCGGGTCCACGAACGGGTGCAACCGTGGGGTCGAGTGTCGTGGGCGGCACAGGCCGCGACAGGAGTTTGAGCCATGGATTCCAAAAGTTCCGCCAAGTTCGCCGCCTCCGTGCTCAGCCGGGGCCTGGCACGGGAGTCCGGCGCCCTCGCGATGTGGGCCGAGCTGGTCAAGGCGCGGCTGAACTCGCTGGTGCTTCTCACCACTCTGGTGGGCTTTTATCTGGCGGATGCCGGTCCTTTGAACTGGCCGGGCTTGATGCACGCACTGCTCGGGGTGGGCCTGCTGGCCGCAGGCGGGGCGGCGCTGAACGAATGGATGGAACGCGAGGAGGATGGTCGAATGCCGCGCACGCAGCATCGCCCGTTGCCTTCCGGCTGGATGCAACCGCGCACGGCCTTCGGCGTGGGAACGGGACTGGCAGCGGTCGGCCTCGGATATCTGGCGTGGACGTGCAACGGACTGTCCGCACTCCTGGGGGCGGTGACATTGGGCTCTTATCTGCTTCTGTACACCCCCTTGAAACGCAGGGTCTGGTGGAACACCTGGGTGGGCGCCATCCCGGGCGCGCTGCCCCCGGTGATCGGCTGGGCCGCTGCGCGAGGCAGCCTCGATGCGGGCGCCTGGGCGCTCTTCGGGATCGTGGCGTGCTGGCAGATGCCCCACTTCTTCGGCATCGCTTGGATGTACCGGGACGATTATGCGCGGGCCGGCTTCCGGATGTTACCCCAGTTCGATCCCACCGGGATCCGCACCGGCCGCCAGGCGGTGGGGTGGACGCTGCTGTTGTTGCCTGTGAGTGGATTGCCCTGGTACCTGGGCCTCACGGGAGATTTGTATCTTGGGGCCGCGGCGGTTCTGGGGTTGGCGTACCTTGGCGCGGCGTTGCAACTGGCCCGGCAACGAACCGACCGGGCGGCCCGGCGACTCTTTTTGGCGTCCATTCTCTATCTGCCCGTGTTGCTGGTGTTCCTGGTCCTGGACAAGGTGCGATGGACGCCCTGAGGTGCCGCGCAAGTGGAACACGGATACGACCATGCAAGCGACCAGTACCGTTCTCCCTCACCTGAAACACGCGGAGCACAGTGAAGCTCCCGGTGGTTTTTGGCGTACCTATGTCTTCTCCACGGACCACAAGGTCATTGGCATCCAGTACGGCCTGACCGCCTTGTGTTTCCTGTTGCTCGGGTTTTTCCTCATCCTGACCATGCGCTGGCAGATCGCCCACCCGGGCGAGCCGGTGCCCGTGGTGGGCTGGTTCCTCGAAAAGGTGCTGGGCAGCCCGGCCAGCAAGGGGGTGATGTCCCCCGACCTCTACAACATGTTCGGTGCCATGCATGGCACGATCATGGTGTTCCTGGCGATCGTGCCGCTGGCGGTGGGGGCCTTCGGCAACTACCTGATCCCGCTCATGATCGGCGCCAACGACATGGCCTTCCCGCGCCTCAATATGATGAGCTATCAGCTCTACTTCCTGGGGGGCGTCGTGATGCTGGCCAGCTTCTTGATCCCGGGCGGGGCCGCTCAGGCGGGCTGGACCTCCTACTCGCCGCTGGCCACGGTGATCCCGACCGACGGTCAAACGTTCTGGCTCATCGGGATGATCCTGTTGATTACCTCCTCGCTGTTGGGCTCGGTGAACATCATTACCACGATCGTCCAGCTGCGGGCCCCGGGCATGACCTGGATGCGCCTTCCGTTCTTTGTCTGGGCCCAACTGGTTGCCTCGTTCCTGTTGTTGCTGGCGTTTCCCCCCTTGGAAGCCGCTGGGATCCTGCAGCTGATGGACAAGGTAGCGGGGACGAGCTTTTTCCTGCCCACCGGTCTGGCGGTGGGCGGGGCCACGGCCAACATCAGCGGCGGGGGCAGCCCCTTGCTCTGGCAGCATCTGTTTTGGTTCCTGGCGCATCCGGAGGTGTACGTGCTGATTCTGCCTGCATTGGGCATTGTGGCGGAGATCCTGTCCAACAACATTCGCAAGCCCTTGTGGGGTTACCGGACCATGGTCTACGCCGTTCTGACCCTGGGCTTCCTGTCCTTTCTCGTGTGGGCACATCACATGTACCTGACCGGTATGGGAACGAGGATTTCGACCTTCTTCCAGACCACAACCATCATCATTTCCATTCCGTCGGTCATCCTGTTGACCTGCCTGCTGATCTCGCTGTGGGGCGGGAGCATCCGCATCAATACGCCGATGTTGTTTGCCCTGGCCTTTCTGCCGATGTTCGGGATCGGCGGGTTGACGGGCCTGCCCCTGGGCTTTGCCGCCAGTGACATCCAGTTGCACGATACCTACTACGTCATCGGCCACTTCCACTATGTGGTGGCTCCGGGGACCATCTTTGCCCTGTTTGCGGGCATTTATTACTGGTTCCCGAAGCTCACGGGGCGGCGGATGAACGAGTTCTGGGGGCGGGTGCATTTCTGGTGTTCGTTGTTGTTCATGAACGCGGTGTTCATGCCAATGTTCGCCCAGGGGTTTGCCGGGATGCTGCGGCGCATGTCGGACGGCGGCTTGAGTTACTCGACGCGGGTCGCCCCGGGCGTGGAGGGCACGTTGAGCGACTTCATTTTGGGACTGAACAATTACATCTTGTGGGCGGCGGTTGGCCTGGGGCTGGCGCAGATTCCGTTCATTGTGAATCTGTTCCGGAGCATTTGGCGGGGCGAACCCGTGCGGGACGACAATCCCTGGCAGAGCACCACGCTGGAGTGGCAGACACCCACGCCACCGCCGCACGGCAACTTCCTTCGGCCGCCGAGTGTGCATCGCTGGGCGTACGCGTACGGGCCCCGGGCGGACGGCACGGATTACCTGCCGCAGAGCGTTCCGGAGTCGGCCTTGTCGGATCAGGCAACTCGTTCCTGAGATTGGGGCATTGATCCATGGAAATCGCTTACACCGTTCAACCGCGGCCCGACACGGGCGTGTACAACGCCAAGTTGGGCATGTGGCTGTTTCTGGCCTCCGAGGTGATGTTGTTCGGAGGGCTGTTTTCGGCGTACGTGTTTTTGCGCATGGGCGCTCCGCCGGACACCTGGCCGCACGGCTGGTTGAGTGTCCCGCTGGGCACCTTGAACACGCTGCTGCTGGCGGCCTCGGCGGTGACGACCCTGTTGGCCTGGGCCGCCTGCAAGGCCCGACGGTTCGACCGGTTCAAGCTGCATCTGGGCCTGACCCTGATCCTGGGCACGATCTTCCTGGGCATCAAAGGCTACGAGTATCGCGACAAGTGGTTGCATTATGAGGTGCAGTTGAAGGATGGCCGGATTGCGGACGGTCACCTGGTCCGGGCTCGAACCACGGCGGAAACCGTTGTCCTGCATGGACGGTATGTGGCGGACCGCCGGGAACTGCTGGATGGACGTCGGAAGCACGGTCCGCACGAGGAACTGGTCATCCCTCGGGACCAAATCGTGCGGATGCAGAATTACGCGCCCCGCCACAACACGTTCATGGCGATTTATTTCACCCTGACCGGCTTGCACGGCCTCCACGTGCTCGGGGGCCTGGTGGTGTTTGCCTACCTCTGGGGGCCGGGAAGCCGGCTGTGGCATGTGGACCCCGAGCATTTCACCAACCGGGTGGAAGTGGCGGGCTTGTTTTGGCACTTCGTGGATTTGGTGTGGATTTTCCTGTTCCCAGTGTTGTACCTGACCTGAACCCATGAAAGAGGCCCTGTCGAAAGAAGATGTGTATCGAGCCGCGGTGGTGCGGTGTCGAACCGTGTTGCTGGTGGTGGCTGCGGTCACGCTGTGCATGGTGGGCGCCGCCTATGCGCCCCTGGCAGAGCCCGGCCTGCGGACGGGCCTGATCCTGGCCGCGGCGGGTTTCAACGCGTTCCTCGTGGCGGGACACCTGATGCACCTGCTCCAGGAGCGGAATGTCATCTACTCGCTGCTGGCCTTCACGGTCTTGTTTTTTGCGGCATTGATGGGACTTTGCATCTGGGCGCACGGCGACACGCCCGCCCCCGGAGGCGTCTGATAGGTGCCTATGTCGTTGAAGACGGTGCATGTGGTGTTTGTGAGCCTGTTGAGCGTGCTCTGCTTCGGCACCGCTGCGTGGCTCTTGGCGCAGGCGTTCGGGGAGGGCGGGCAACGGTCAGATTTATGGCTGGGATTGGCGAGTGGCATGGGCGGGATCGTCGTGGTGGTGTACGGGGTCTGGTTCCTGCGCAAGCTGAAGTCGGCAGCCTATCTATGAGCCCGAGCATGCGTGTGGTGAAGAGTCGGGGGGCAAAGGCCAGGGTCGGTACGGCGATGCTGGCCGGGTTGGCGCCCTGGTCGGGAATGGCTTGTGCCGTCTGTTACGGGGACCCGGGGGCACCGGCCTCGCGGGGGCTGGCCTGGGCGGTGGTGGCCCTGGTGGGCGTGGTGGCGCTGGTGTTGACCGGCGTGGTGGCATTTTTCGTTCACGCGGTGCGACAGGAACAACGAAAAGCCGGAGCGGTTACCGGCCGGGGGAACGTGGAGGTGCAACGATGACCAGGTGGTTGGGAATCCCAGAGGTGGCTTCGGCTCACGGGGTGGCCATTGACCGGTTCATCAGTTATGTGCACTGGCTCATGGCGATCCTGTTCGTGGGCTGGTTGATTTACTTCGTTTACGTGCTGTGGCGTTTTCACCAGCGGCGTCAGCCCCGGTCCGCGCCCGAGGGTCTGCGGAGCCATGTCTCCACCTATGCGGAGGTGGCCGTGGCCACGGTCGAGGGGTTGTTGCTGGTGTTCCTGGCGGTGCCGATCTGGGCGCGGGCGGTGGAGTCGTTTCCCTCCGAGAAAGAGTCCACGGTGGTGCAGGTGGTGGCCCAACAGTTCAACTGGAACTTCCGCTATCCCGGCCCGGACGGACAGTTCGGCCGGCAGGACATGAGGCTGGTGAACGAGACCAACATCTTTGGCGTGGACCCTTCCGACCCGGCCGGTCAGGACGACGTGGTGGTGTTGAACGAGATGCATGTGCCGGTGGGCAAACCGGTCATTGCCTACATCAGCTCCAAGGACGTCATCCATTCGTTCAAGATTCCCTCGATGCGCCTCACCCAGGATGCGATTCCCGGGATGCGGGTGCCGGTGCATTTCACGCCGACGCGGGAGGGACGGTTCCGCATCTACTGCGCGCAACTGTGTGGCAACGGTCATGCCGCCATGGCGCAGGGGGTGCTTGTCGTGGAAACGCCGGAAGCCTTCGAACAGTGGCTGGGCTCGCGGTCCGGAGGCTCGGTAAGTTACGAATAACGTCGGCTGGTCACGGGAGATTCTCCCCGGTCATCCGACGACTCGTTGTGCCAGCCGGGACTGGCCCACTTCCCGGACTGGATCCTTGATCTCGGGAAGGACTTCGGCAGGCATTCGGAGGACTTTCCCCCTGGGATGCCGGCGGTCCAGTGGACGGGGCCCAGGGAGGAGCTCCGGGCCTCACGGACGCGGAGCCGGGGCTGGCGCGGTTGGCGGGCGGGCAGCGCTGGTGCCGGCCCGAACCGGGATCGCCCGACCGGGCTTCCACCGGGCACGTGGAGGCTTCTATGCGATGGGGCGGGCGCATTTCCGTCATTCAGCCCCGGGTTCACGGATCCAAGAGAACTGCCGTTTCTCCTCGGCTTTTTCCTGCCGGGGGTGCCCGGAATTCCGCCGAGGGTCCGGGGTACCCAGAAGCGAGATGCACCGCGGTAGGGCGCAACCGCTTTCGCTGCGTTGACCTGCCTTTCGAGGGCCTGATAGGGTGCGCTTATGAAGTCCGATCCCCAACGTCCCCATGCCCGGCGCTGGCTGAAGCGCTTCCTGAGTCTCGTTGCAGTGGCCCTCTGCGTGCTGGTGGCCGGCGTGACCCTTCGAGCCCTGGTCGCGTTCCGAGATCGCAGCCCGGGATACGAACTGGCCCTGGCCCTCCCCCAGGAGAGGCCCGAGGCGGGTGCGCTGCGCGTGGGTTTTGGGAGGAGCCGAATTACACCGGAAGTGACGCCGGATGGTCGCCCGGTGTATCTGGCCGGGTTTGGGCAGAACCGCCGGGCCACACGGGTGCACGACGATCTGTGGGCGGTGGCCTGTGTACTGGATGACGGTCGGCGCCGGCTGGGGTTGGTCGCCCTGGATGCGATTGGCTTTTTCCATGACGACGTGGTGCGCGTCCGGAGGAGGCTCCCGGAATCGTGGCGCCTGGACTACCTGGTGGTTTGCAGCACCCACAATCACTCGACGCCGGATCTGATGGGGCTGTGGGGCCCGAGTCCGTGGCGGACCGGGGTGGATCCTGCATATTTGGAGCAGGTCCGAGGGGCCTGTGTGGCCGCGGTGGGCCAGGCCGTGTCGAGCCTGAGGGCGGCGCGGCTGGTATTGCACGAGATTCCCTGCCCGCCCCGGGGCCTGTTGACAGATACACGCCCGCCGGAGGTGTACGACGCCGACGTGCGCGTGATGCAATTTGTGTCGGCGGAGGAGGGGCGGACGCTGGGCAGCATCATCAATTGGGGCAACCACCCGGAAACGCCCTGGTCGCGCAATCAGGAGGTGACGGCGGATTTTTGCGGTTTTTTGCGCGAGGCCTTGGAACGGGGCGTCCGGCTGGGGGACCGGGAAGGGTTGGCTCCAGTGGGCGGGATTCATTTGTTTGTGAACGGGGCGGTGGGCGGGTTGATGACGACCTCGCCCGGGGTGACGGTGGAGGATCCATGGACGGGAACGCCGATTCGGGAACCCTCTCACGAGAAGTCGCGGGCCGTGGGGCATCAGTTGGCCGCGCGCATTGCACCGCGATTGCGGGCGGGCGAAGGCGAAGGGACGCCGCATGCAACCGTTGGGATTTGGGCGCGTACCATCGAGGTGCCGGTCTCGAATCGCTTGTACTGGTTGGCCGGATGGCTCGGGGTGTTGGACCGGGGCTATGTGCGCTGGCCGCGGGTGCGGAGCGAGGTGGCGTTGTTGCGCGTCGGAGATGCATCCCTGGCGTGTGTGCCCGGCGAATTGTATCCGGAAATCGCCAACGGCGGGGTGGAGGCGCCGGCTGGGGCCGACTTTGGGATCGCCCCCGTGGAGGTGCCCCCGTTGCGGGCTCTGATGCCGGGCCGGTTGAAGTTGGTGGTGGGTCTGGCCAACGACGAGCTGGGCTATCTGGTTCCCAAAAGTCAGTGGGACGAGAAACCGCCGTACACGTATGGGCTGAGCCGGCGACCGTACGGGGGAATCAATTCCTGTGGGCCGGATGCGGCCGCAACGGTGTACCGGGCCCTGGCGGAACTGTGTCGGGCCGCCGGCGCGGAGCCCGCAACGGGGGTGACGACCATGGACCGCTGAACCGGCTCAGCCCCGGACGCGCGACGGCTTGGGCCGGGTCGTGTCGTTCGGAGCAGAGTCGGGCAGGTCGTCGAACCCGAAGTAGCTTCGGGCGTTGCGGTAACAGAGGTTGCGAATCAACGGCCCGAGCAGCGCATCATCGTTCGGCAGTTCCCCGTTTTCGACGTCGCGCCCCAGGAGATTGCAGAGCACGCGTCGGTAATACTCGTGCCGTGGATAGCTCATGAAAGAGCGGGAATCGGTGACCATGCCGACGAAACGGGACAACAGACCGAGGTTGGAAAGCGCGTTCAGTTGCCACTCCATGCCTTCTTTCTGATCCAGGAACCACCAGGCGGGACCGAACTGGATTTTACCGGGGACCCTGCCGTCCATGAAATTGCCGAGCATGGTGCCGAAGACGTAGTTGTCGGCCGGGTTCAGGTTGTAAAGGATCGTGCGGGGAAGGGCGTCTTCCTGATCCAACCGGTCGAGAAACGCAGCAAGGTTCCGGGCCTGAGGGAAGTCGCCGATCGAATCGAAGCCGGTGTCGGGACCGAGCTGTTGGAAGCGACGGGTGTTGTTGTTGCGCATGGCGCCGAGGTGGAGTTGCATGACCCAGCCCTTGGCCGCGTTGAGCCGCCCGACATGGAGCATCACGTGCGTGGCGAAGGCATCGCGTTCCTCCGGTGTGACGGGCTTGCCGGCGCGGGCCTTGCGGAAGATGGCGCGGAGACGGGCCTCGGTGGTGAAGGTGGCAAAAGCGGTTTCCAACCCGTGATCGGAGGCGCGGGCGCCCAGCCGGGCGAAGGCCTCGTGGCGGCGGCTCAGGGCCTCGAGGAAGTCGTCCCAGGAGGCGATCTCGACGTCGGCGGCGGCGGCCAGTTTGTCCACCCACGCATTCCAGGCCTCGGTTTGATGGATCTGTAGGGCCTTGTCGGGGCGGAAGGTGGGGACCACTTTGAACGGCAATCCGGCCTGCGCCAGCTTCGCATGATGCCGGAGATCGTCGGTGGGATCGTCCGTGGTGCCGACGAGGCGCACGTTGAACCTGCACAAGATGCCCTGCGCAGTTAGTTGAGGCGTCGCCAGGCGGGCGTTGGCCCGTTCCCAAATGATCGGTGCCGTTTCCTCGCTGAGGAGCAGGTTGATGCCGAAGTAGCGTTTCAATTCCAAATGCGTCCAGTGATAGAGGGGATTGCGCAACGTCTGGGGCACCGTGCGTGCCCAGGCCAGAAACTTCTCATAAGGGGTGGCGTCACCGGTGCAGTAGCGTTCATCGACCCCGTTGGACCGCATGGCACGCCACTTGTAGTGGTCTCCCTCGAGCCAGATCTCGAACAGGTTGGCGAACCGCCGATTTTCGGCCAGGTCGCGCGGCGGCAAATGGCAGTGGAAATCCAGGATCGGCTCCGCCTCGGCGAACTTGTGGTAAAGCCGTCGGGCCGTGCGCGTCGTCAGCAGAAAATCGTCATGGATAAACGGTTTCATCCGGCCCAGCAAACCGCGGCGGGCTCCGCCGGGCAAGGGACAATTTGTGCACGGAACGATGGCTTTTTTGCACGACGCAGCTGCGCCCCGGCCCGGGGGCGGGCGACAGGGAGACGGCCCGCGTCGAGGTTGTTGGGCCCGCCGGGGAGGCAGTGAATCGGGATTCTTTTCCTCCGCCGCCGGCCTGAGTGTCAACCGCAGCGGTGTTACGCTCGGTTGGCTCGGCCGGGAATCTTCAAGCCCGACGCCGGTCGTGCGTGACGGCTGCGGCGGGTCGATCCCCCGTGGTGGGGCCGCTGCCAATTCCTCCCAGGGAGCGCCGGTCGGTTCGGGTGCGGGACCGACCGGGAGATGTGGATTCAGGCGGTTGGCCCGTGGGCGTGAACGCGTTGGGCCGGGCTCGTCCGGCCCCCAGTTGCCGGTGGATGTGGGTGACTCGGGCGAGCCCTTTCGCTGTTTCCCCGCTGCGACTTGCGCTCGGCCGCCGTGGAAACCCCGGGGGCGAGCTTCCGGTGCCGCGCGGGTTCGCGACGGCGCGGCGGGCCGAAGGGACCCGGGTTACTTGTAATAATCCGGCTCGTTCCCCGGCTTCCACTTGATGTTGCAACCCATGCTGGGTTTCTGGTCGGTGGGCACAGGGCGCCCCTCGAGTACTGCGTCCAGTGCGGCCCGGAGGTCCCGACCCGTGACCGGAACGCCGTTACCGGGCCGGCTGTCGTCGAACTGGCCGCGGTACACCAACTTGCGGTTGCGGTCGAACAGGAAGAAGTCGGGGGTGCAGGCTGCGCGGTAGGCCTTGGCGACTTCCTGGGTTTCGTCGAAAAGGTAGGGGAAGGTGTAGCCCGCGGTGCGCACCTCTTCTTTCATGCGTTCGGGGCTGTCCTCGGGATAGCGCTCGATGTCGTTCGAATTGATGCCCACGATGGCCACGCCCCGTTTCTGGTACTCCCGCGCAAATTCGGCCAACGCGCTGCGAATATGCTTCACATACGGACAGTGGTTGCAGAGAAACATGACCAGATAGGCCGCGGCTCCGGGAAAATCCGCCAGCGAAACCCATCGGCCATTGGTGTCCGGCAGGCGAAACTCCGGTGCCGGCGTGCCCAACGGCAACAACATGGTCGAAGGTGTCAGTGCCATGGCCCCAAAATTGTGCGCGATTGCCGTGGTTGTCCAGTGGTCTGCGGGTGCGCTGACAGGTCCGACACGGTCAGGGCAGCCGGGAATCCGGGCGCGCGGGATGTGTACCGCTCTGCCCGGCTCGGGCTACTGCTCTCGGCGCAACTCTGTGAGGATGCGGTCGGCGATTTCCGAGGGCGTGGCGCTGGCGGGTACGTTGATCCAGCGCAGCGGCATTTGCCCGCGGAACCAGGTTCGCTGGCGCTTGGCGAACTGACGGGTACGCAGCTTGACGAGGGCGACGGTCTCCGCCAGAGAGCGCCGTCCCTCCAGGTATTCCAGCACCTGACGGTACCCAAGCGCCTGCAAGGCGGTGGAACGGGGCGACACGCCCTGGTCGAGCAGCCGACGCGTTTCTTCGACCAGCCCGGCCTGGAACATGCGATCGACCCGGGCCTCGATGCGTTGTCGCAGGTCTTCCGGAGTTCTCTGGAGGCCGAACATGCGGCCCTGCCAATGGGCCGGCCACGCGTCGAGACTCCAACGGGCGCGTTGGTCCGAGAAGGGTTGACCCGTGAGGCGAATGACCTCCACGGCGCGGATGACGCGGCGGGGATTGCGTCGGTCAATCCGCGCGTAGGTGGCGGGATCGCGCAGGGCCAGTTCCCGGAGCAGATCGGCCAGAGGGGTGGCTTCCAACTCGGCGCGCAGGCGGGGATCCGGCGCGGGCGCCTCCCCCAGGCCCTGGGCCAGCGCCTTGAAATACAGGCCCGTGCCGCCGCACAGGATCGCCGGCTTCCCTCGTCGGGCCAGGTCTGCCAACACTTCCCGGGCCAGCTCCACGAACCTGGCCACATCGAACGATTCGCGGGGATCGACCACGTCCAGCAGGTGATGGGGCACACGCGCCCGCTCTTCCGGAGAGGGTTTCGCCGTGCCGATGTCCATGCCGCGGTACACCTGCATGGAGTCCACCGAGACGATCTCCCCGTCCAACCGTTCCGCCAGTTCCAGGGCCACCTCGGATTTCCCCGAAGCGGTGCAACCCGCCAGAACCACAACCGAGACGTCAGGCAGAGCCCCCATCGATCCCCACTCAGGACGCCGCAGTGCCGGAAGTCTTTCGAGCCGCGCGGGCCCGCCAACACAGCAGGCCAACGCCGGCCAACAAGATCCACACGCTGAACTGTTGCGCAGGTGTGAGGCCCAGCCGGATGTGTTCGGCCGGATAATCTCCCCGGAAACACTCCACGAAAGACCGCGTCACCGCGTAGCCGATCAGGTAGAGCGCGAACACCTGGCCGTCGAAACGACGTTTGTCAAAGACGCGCGCAAGCCCACCGTACAGGGCCAGGCTCAAAAGCGAATCGTAAATCTGGGTGGGGTGCACAGGGAAGGTCGGCGGGGACAGAGGGTTGTCCTCGGGATACGTCACCGCCCACGGCAGGGAACACGCGCGGCCGTAGCAACAGCCGTTCATCAAGCAGCCCAGACGCCCGATGGCATAGCCCAGCGCGATGCCGGGGGCCAGGACGTCTGCCATGCGCCACAGGGGCAGCCGCCGGCGCACCAGGAACAGCCACGCCGCCAGCGTGGCGCCGACCAGGCCGCCATAAAACACCAGGCCACCGTGGTGGACCATGAAAACCTCCCACCAGGGCGCAGCGGCGAACTGCTCGCGCCAGTAGCTCGCCACATACCACAACCGGGCGCCCACCACGGCCCCGAGGATCAACCAGGGCCCCAGATCCGCCACCGCCTCCCCGGGAAGCCCCGCGCGCGGTGCCCGCCGGGCCGCGTTCCACAACCCCACCAGAAACCCCAGGGCCACCAGCACACCGTACCAGTGGATCGTCAAGGGACCGATCTGTATGGCCACCGGATGCATCAACGGCGACCAGAGTAGCCGCAGCCGATCTGCGAGGAAGGAAATTTCCCATGGCCACCGGCGATGCGGCATTTCCCGCGCCGGTCTCGTTTTGCCGCCTTTTGCAGTCCCGGTATCCGGGCTCCGGGCGCGCCTCCCTTGGCCGGCAAGGCTGCGCTTTCTTTCGGAGGCGGGCCTGCAGCGCGGTCCAACCCGAGCTGGCGCTTCCGGTTCCTTCTCAGCGCCGAAACCTGTCGAGCAACACGGTGGCCCGGAAGACCGCGGAGGGTCGAGGGAACGATGGACCAGGCTTGGACCGGCTTTCGACCGCGCACAAACGGTGGCCGGTCCCTGGCCGTGAAAAATGCTGCACGGTTGCCCGCCGCGCTTCGGCCGGTGCAATCGCCTGCGCGGACCCGTCTGCTCGTGTAGTTTTTTTCTCGTTGGCTTGTGCAGTCGGCGGGTCGGGCTCCCGTCGGCCCGAGTGCGGGGCACGATCGTCCGCAACTCGAGGATCCGCATGACACTTGGCCATTGTCGGTGCGCTTGCCGGCGGCGCATACTCCCGGCATGCGCAACCCGGTTTTTGTCGCGCTCGACGTGCCCACGGCGGAGGAGGCGTTGGATCTGGTCCGCGAACTGGCGCCGGCGGTGGGCGGATTCAAGATCGGCAGCGAACTGTTCACGGCTGCCGGACCGGACATCGTGCGGGCCGTGCGGCGAACGGGCGCACAGGTCTTCCTCGATCTCAAATTCCACGACATCCCCAACACCGTGGCCCGGGCGGTCGCAGCGGCGGTCCGACTGGACGTGCAAATGCTCACCGTGCATGCCAGCGGTGGGTTGGCAATGCTGCAGGCGGCCGAAGAGGCCGCGCAGCAAACCGCCGCACAGACCGGTCGCAACGCCCCGCTGGTGCTGGCTGTCACGGTGTTGACGAGTCTCGACAGCGCCGCTCTGGCCGAAGTGGGCTGCGACGACCATGTGGGCCGGCAGGTCGAGCGGCTGGCGGCCCTGGCGGTGCGGGCCGGCTTGCGCGGCCTGGTTTGTTCGCCCTTGGAAGTTGCGGGATTGCGCCAAATGCTCCCTTCGCACGTGCAGTTGGTGACTCCGGGCATCCGACCCGAGGGCGGGGGTGCAGACGACCAGCGCCGCACACTGACCCCTCGACAAGCCCTGGAGGCCGGTGCGGACTGGCTGGTGATCGGTCGGCCGATCACCGCCGCGCCGCAACCGCGGTTGGCCGCCGAGAAGATTCTGCGGTCCCTGGAGCTTTGAGACGGACCCGCGGACGGGGCATCCAACCTCGCATGGTCGCCGGGCTCGTCTCCGCTCTTCATGGTCGCCAGTCGTCAATGGGCCCGCTGAGCGCCTTTGCCGGGAGGGAGGGGGCTTCTGTGTCAGTTTGTTGCTCGGGCCTCTGTTGTCAGGTTGCTCGGGAGGAAAGGGCGTCGTTTGGGGGATGATCGCCAGGGCGGTTTGTTCGAAAAGGGCTCTTTAGCCATGAAGGCACGTGGACAGGTGCAAAGCATCGAGGGTCGTTCTCGGACAACTCCGCTTTTTTCCGGGCGTGCGGGCCGGGGACAACTTCGCACGATTCTTGCTCGAACGCCGGCGGGGCCAGACGACCATTCGAGGAGGATTTGAATCCCGAATGGACTGCCGCTTCGACTGCCGGTGCGCCTTTGCCCTCCCGGCTGAGCCATGTCGGATTTCCTTCGCGAGTGAATGACCCGGGATCGTCGGCCGTTCCGACCTGCCGGGGCGTTGGTCTGTGGGCGTTTTGGGAGAAAGCCACCACTTCGGAGGTGGACGGGTCCCTTTCGCCGGATTGAGAAACGTTTCCGCCGCGAAATGCGTTCCCCTGTCAACGGATTGCGCGGGCGCGCTTCGGAAAAGCGACCCTTTTGGGACGTCCGGGCAGAGGGAACGAGGTGGCACTCGGTTTGGCGGCGTACCGGAGTCGGGAGTGCAGTGGTGACCTCTGCTCGTCTTTCGAGGTGTGGGCGGGCGGGTCTGTGCGAACCGGTCACACCGGAGACCCCGCCGGCTCGGGACTGCTCATTCGGGGACGGGCAGGGCGGTGGTTGTGGTCAATGTCCTCTGGCTCAACAGCTTCCGAGTCCGGGGAGGGTCGGCCTTGCGGACTTTTGGTACACGGCCGGGGTACGGTGATCGGGCTGCGGCCAAGGGTTGGGACCGGCGCCTCGGCGCAACGTTACGGTTTTGTAAAAAATTGTTGACGACCTTTGTGCCCTTCTCTACAAAGGGCGGCGTCAGCGCAAGCATCGGTCAACCCTGAACAATCGAGAGCATATGTGCAAAGTCCCCACGATCATCGGGGCCGTAGTCTTGGCAGCGACCGCGGCATTCGGGCAATACACGAACATTGCATGGATCAGTTTTCATCCGGGTGATAATCAGCCCACTACAAATGCTGCCGCGCGGGGCTTCACGCAAGCGCCGGATGCGGGCTATACGCAGCTTCTTGCCAATAACGGTTACAGCGTCACCAGATTTGTGACGCAGGACAATCCTCCCCAGAGTCTCATCGACCAGCTCAATACTTTTGACTTGATCATCATCAGCCGGTCGGTGAACAGCGCCCATTATCAGCAGCCCAATGAGACTCTCGCGTGGAATTCCAGCATCACAAAGCCTTTGATGATCCTGGGCGGTTATGTGTTGCGGGAGAGTCGATTGGGCTATGTGACCGGCAACACCATTCCGGACACCACCAACGCGATCCGCTTGCAGATCGAGCAGCCGTCCCACCCCATCTTTCAAGGGATTGCCCGCGACGCTCAGAATGTGATGCTCAATCCGTACGCTGACATCGTCACCTTGGTGGTGAGTGGCACGAATAATGTTCAGCGGGGCATTTCAGTCGTGACCGATCCCCTCGACGGCGGTGGCACAATTCTGGCAACGGTGGCCCCTGCGGACGCAGGGCCCGTGGGCGGAACCCGAATGATCATTGCCGAGTGGTCGGCGGGCGCGACTTTGACGCCATCCGATGGCGGGGCACGAAATGAGGTTCTGGGAAGCCGCAGGATGGTGTTCCTCACGGGCAGTCGCGAGAGTGCCACGGTAGGAACCTCTGAAGTGGCAGGCGTTTTTGATCTCATCGGCGATGGTCCGCAGCTGTTCTTGAACGCGGTGGCGTACATGATTCCGGAGCCGTCCAGTGCGGGGCTGCTGCTGTTGGGTGGGCTGCCCTTGCTGCTCCGGCGCCGACGCTAACGCAGCTTCCGATCAGCCCTTTCTTCCCTTCTCAACCGGCGAAGGTTTCTCCTTCGCCGGTTGCGTTTTCTGGGGATCCTCCCGTGGGGGCTTCGGTTGAGCATACCTGCGGCCCGGCAATACAGGGATGCAGGTGCGTTGCGCACCAGGCCCGGGTGCCGCGCGGTTTCTCACCTCGCAGCCCGCGAAGCCCGGCCCGGACTTGAACGCTGCCTTCAGTCTGGGCCCCACGAATGGCCGACCGGCCGGGAAAAACGCCAAGATGCCCCGGACGGTCCGCCGGCAATCGCTGATCGCGAGATCTTACGCGAAGGATTCGAACCGGTCGTCCGCATCGGGGCGCTCGGCTCCGTCGATCGAAACCGCGTAGGGCTGGCAACCCGGGACCTCGGGATTGTGGGTTTCCCTTGGGCGGACCGTGCCGAGCCTCCGAAAGCTCGACGGTCCGGGGGATGGACACGCCGTCAGTGGGGAACACGGTGACAGGGGAGCTCTGGGCCGAAGCCGAAGCAGCCTCAGACTCCCACGTCACGCATCTCGGGTGCGGAACTGGAACAGACACACGGACACTACGGATTTCTCATCGAGTGGGGGAGGGATCAGAAAAGCAGCGGGCGAAGCACGCTGCAGCGGGTCGAGGAATCCGCCTCTGGATGTCCCCGGATTCCACGAACGGCAGAGCATCGTGGGCGTGGGCTTGGGATCGGTCTCGGCGCCGGGCAAGTTCGGTTCCCCTGCCGTGCCCGGGCCTTCGCAGGTAAAGCAATCGAGGCCGGTCTCGAGCCCACGGTGGGCGGGGCTGCGAAGGCGGAAGCACGTCTTGCGCAAAGATCAGCCCCGAAGTCGATGGGCTCATGCAGATGGAGACCGTTTGGATTCGATCCAGGGGCCCGCCCGAACCGGGAGGGAACCTTGCCGCCTCTCGTCCGGCCGTCTTTGTCGGAGTGCGCGAGGGGTTTCAGGAGGATCGCGATGGGGCAGGCCCCAAGGGGACACGAGCCCTGCGCTTCGAGAAGCGGGCTTCCGACATTGAAGGGAGCAGGCTCTCCTCTGGGATCCCTCTGTCGCCACGGGGCTCTGGCGCTCCTCCAACCGGAGATTTCGCGAAGTCACGATGCGGGAGCCCCGGGGCGTGGATGCGGCTTGGGCGAACAGAGAATCTTCCCTGTTTCCGCCCGGCGTTGCACGGCGAGTCCGCGCCCGCCGACGTGGGATCCGGGAAGTCGCGGGCTGGCCGGTTGATGGAAGCCGGCCTCAGCGACTTTCGGCGGCCAGGAACCGTTCGGCCTCGATGGCGGCGGCACAGCCCATGCCGGCGGCGGTGACTGCCTGGCGATAGTACGGATCGGCACAATCGCCCGCCACGAACACACCCGGGACGCTGGTCAACGGACCGCGCCGGGTGAGGATGTAGCCGGCTTCGTCCATTTCCAGTTGGCCTTTGAACGGGGCGGTGTTGGGGACGTGGCCGATGGCGATGAACACACCGGCACACTCGAGCAGTCGTTCCTCGTTTGTTTTGACGTTTCGAAGTCGCACGCCGGTCACGCGGTCCTGTTGCACATCGAGGATTTCGGTGACGACGCTGTTCCAGACCGGTTTGATCTTGGGATGGGCGAGCGCACGATCGGCCATGATCTTCGACGCGCGGAGCTGGTCGCGTCGGTGGACAAGGTAGACCACGGATCCGAATCGTGTGAGATAGAGGGCTTCTTCACAGGCGGAGTCGCCACCGCCCACGACCACCAGGGGCTTGTTTCGGAAGATCGGGAGCGCGCCGTCGCAAGTGGCGCAGTAGGTGACGCCCTTGTTTTCGAGTCGGGCCTCGCTTTCCAGCCCGAGCTTCCGATGGGTGGCGCCCGTGGCGATGATGAGTGCGCGGGTCCGCAGTGTTTCGCCATCGACCACGAGTTCGAAGGGACGTGTTTGCAGGTTGGCGGCTTCCAGGGAGGCCATGCGGACGCGGGCGCCGAACCGCTCGGCCTGCTTTTGCATGCGGGTCATCAATTCATAGCCGTCCACACCGTCGGGGAAACCGGGGAAGTTCTCCACGATGGTCGTGGTCGTAAGCAATCCGCCGGGCAGATGGCCCGTCAAAACCAGGGGCTTGAGATTGGCGCGCGCTGCGTAAAGGGCCGCAGTCCAACCGGCGCAACCGGAGCCGACAATGACGACATCTTCCATGGCGCGGCAGGGTACAGGGGCGGTCGGCTGGTGCACAAGATTGAGCGGCGCGGGCAAACTTCCCCGACCTTCCCGGGCTTGGAGCAGGGCGGAGACCGGGGCGGCGAAGGTGCGATGACCGGCGGGCTGACCCTGGGAGGCGATCGTGCTGGATCGCACCGGCGGTGGGGCTGTCTCTTGGTGGGCCCGTCTCCGAGGAAACGGAACACATCGAATCGGTCGTGCATGGCCCGCGGCCCGGGCCGGACAGGGGCATTGATGGCTCGCGATGCACGGGCTGCAGCCCGGGCGGGCGGAAAACCGCTGAATCGCCGGCGAGAACCGGGCGAGGGTCGAGGCTGCACTCCTGGTGGAAAACAGGCGTCGACATCCGGCTGGCGCGGCGGGCGCTGGACATTTTTCGCTCGAGGTCCGTCCAAGGCCGTCTTTGCCTGCACTGCAATTTTTTTCGCCGATTTTGCTTGCGCGGAGCGACGGGACCCGAGTAACGTCCGGGGCTCGAACGTCGGGTGCAGGTGCGCACTGCCGGGGCTGGTCATCCCTCAACGTCCCAGTTGCGAGTGGTGTTTGACGCCGACCCGCTGCCGGGAAGGGTTGTTTCTCGGGCTTTGGATCACAGGTAGTGGAACCGGAGTTGCCCGTGGACTCGCGGGCTGCGACAAATGTCGGCCGTTTTTCCAAAGTGGACGAACCGGCTACCGCTGATGATCCTGACCGGGCTGGTCTTGGTCGGGGGCGGAGTGGTGGCGGGGGTTTGGTATTACTTCACACCGAAGTACACGCGGGTGGGGTATCAACCGCTGCAGCCGGTGGCCTTTTCCCACAAGGTCCACGTGGACCAACTGGGTCTGGACTGCCGCTACTGTCACCACGACGTGGAGCGGTCCTGGTTTTCGAACATCCCGTCCAGCAGCACCTGCATGAACTGCCACAACCAGGTGTTGAAGGATGATCCGCGGCTGGCTCTCGTGCGGGAAAGTGCCGCCACGGGACGTCCGATCGCCTGGGTGCAGGTGCACAAGGTGCCGGACTATGTGTACTTCAACCATGCCGTCCACGTGAACCGGGGAATCAGTTGCGTGGAATGCCACGGCCGCGTGGATCAGATGGACGAAGTGTTCCATGCCAAACCCCTGAGCATGGCCTTCTGTCTGGATTGTCATCGCGATCCGGCCTCGTTCGTGCGGCCGCTCGACAAGGTGACGGATCTGGCCTGGCGCTGGAGCGAGGACCCGGCTGAACATGCGCGGCAGCAACAATCTCAGGGCCGACGCATGGTCGAGCACTGGCGCATCGAATCCCTGCAGAATTGTTCCGCGTGTCACCGATGAAAACACCGCCTCCGCCCTGTCCCGAACCGGAAAGCGGGCGCCGGTACTGGCGCAGTCTGGACCAGCTGGCTCGCACCCCCGAGTTCCAGCAATGGTTGGAGCGGGAGTTTCCCGAGGGCGCCAGCGAGTGGCAGGACCCCGTCTCCCGTCGGCATTTCATGCGGATCATGTCGGCTTCGTTCCTGCTGGCCGGGCTGGGGTTGACGGGCAGCGGTTGCCGGCGGCCGGAAGAGCGGCTGATGCCGTTTGCGCAACATCCGGAAGGGTACGTGCACGGCCGGCCGGAGTACTATGCCACGGCCATGCCGACCCGCACCGGGGCGATCCCCCTGGTGGTCAAGTGGCATGAAGGTCGTCCCATCAAGATCGAGGGTAACGACCGGTATCCGGATGGCAACGGCGGCACCGACCGCTGGGCGCAGGCATCCATCCTGAGCATGTACGATCCGGACCGGGCCCGGCGGGTAACGCACAAGGGGCAAACGGTGCCCCGGCAGGAGGGGTTGGACTATCTGGCCCGGCTGGCTGAGGAACTGAAGGCCCGTCGGGGACGCGGACTGGCGGTCCTGGCCGAACCCTCCACCTCGCCGTCGCGGGCGAGGTTGCGTCGGGAGCTGCAGTCGCTTTATCCGGAAGCGACCTGGTACGAGCACGACCCGCTGGATCTGGCGGTCCACCGGCGCGCCGCCAGTCTGGCCTTCGGGCGACCGGTGCAGCCGCGGTTCCGATTCGATCGTGCCCGGGTGGTGGTGTCGCTGGACTGCGACTTCATCGGCACCGAGGACGATGCCTTCCAGCACATCCGACGGTTTGCGCAAAGTCGGAAATTGGAAAAACCCCAGGACGAAATCAGCCGGCTGTACGTGTTGGAGGCCCTGCTGACCCTGACGGGCGCGCAGGCGGACCATCGTCTGCGGCTGCCCGCCAGTCAGGTGGCGGCGGCAGCCGTGGTGTTGGCCCGCCACTGTGGGCTTCAGGGTTTGCCCGAACCGTCCATGGAAGGCCTCTGGATGGAGTGGCTGGAGGGATGCGCCAGGGATTTGATGGCGCATCGCGGGCAATGCCTGGTGGTCGCCGGACATCGCCAGCCGCTGGCGGTTCACCTGCTTGCCCATGCGATCAACCACGCCCTGGGGGCGGTGGGCGAGACCCTGGAGCTGGTGCCGGCCGAGCCCGCGTCCGAAGACGGGTTGGCGGCTCTGGCAGAGGCTTTGCAGCAGGGGAAGGTGGAAACCCTGGTCATCCTCGGGGCCAATCCGGTCTACACGGCTCCGGCAGATCTCAATTGGGCCGCGGCACAGCAGAAGGCGGGCACCGTGGTGCGACTGGGGTATTACGAAGACGAGACCTTTCCCTTTTGCCATTGGCATTTCCCGCAGGCGCACTTCCTGGAGAGCTGGGGCGACGCCCGGACCAGCGACGGCGCCTATCTGGCGATCCAGCCGTTGATCCAGCCGTTGTTCGGCGGGATGTCCGAGCTGGAGTTTCTGGCGCGGTTGTTGGGTCGAACAGAAGTGCAGCCGTACGAAATTGCGCGCGAGACGTTCCGCGCCGAGGCGCAGCCGGCAAATTTCGAGGAGGAGTGGAAGCGCTTTCTGCATGATGGTTTCTGCGGGGGTCCGGCCCGGCCGCTGGGTCGTCTGCCGCTGCAGGAGGTTGCGGTACGCCGGGCGGTGGCCGGGCTGGCAGTGGAGCGGCCGACGCCCGAGCGGCTGGAGGTGATCTGGCATCGGGACCACAGCGTGGATGACGGCCGGTATGCCAACAACGGCTGGTTGCAGGAGCTGCCGGATCCGATCACCAAGATCACCTGGGACAATGCGGTTTTGATGAGCCGACGCACCGCCGCGGCTCTGGGCATCCAGAACAGCGAGCTCGTCGAGGTGCGCGTGGGCGAGCGGGTGGTACAGGGACCGGCCTGGATTCAACCGGGCATGGCCGACAACGTGCTGGGGCTGGCCCTGGGTTACGGACGGGAACGGGCCGGCCGGGTGGGGCGTCGAGTCGGCTTCAACAGTTACGCGATTCGCCCGCACGGACAGCCGCATTTTGCGGTGGGGGCCACCGTCAAGGGCACGGGACGCAAGTATGTCCTGGCCTGCACGCAGGATCACTGGTCCATGGAGGGGCGGCCGATCATTCGGGAGGCAAACCTGGACCAGTTCCGGAAATATCCGGACTTCGTGAAGCGGCTGAATCTGCACGAGCCGCCGGTGGTGGCGCCCCTGTATCCGAATCCGCTCGACAAAGAGAAGCCGCGGGCGTTGCACCAGTGGGGGATGTCGATCGATTTGAACGCCTGCGTGGGATGCTCGGCCTGTGTGATCGCCTGCCAGAGCGAGAACAACATCCCCATCGTGGGCAAGGACCAGGTGCGCCGGGGCCGGGAGATGCACTGGATGCGGATTGACCGTTACTACGCCAGTCACCCGGACAAGCAGCAGGACAAGAGCGTCTGGCGCGACTCGCCGCATCAGTGGAAGGAGTCCTGGATCGAGGACGTGCAGGTGGTGATGCAGCCGATGCTTTGTCAGCATTGCGAGGCCGCGCCCTGCGAGAACGTCTGTCCGGTCAACGCGACCGTGCACGATCACGAAGGGCTCAACGTGATGGTGTACAACCGCTGCGTGGGCACGCGGTATTGTTCGAACAACTGCCCCTACAAGGTGCGGCGGTTCAACTTCTTCGATTACAACAAGCGTCCGCTGGACGGGCTGTACAAGGGGCCGTTCGCGCGGCGGCCGCAGGAGGAGCTGGACCTGATCAAGATGGTGAAGAATCCGGACGTGACGGTGCGGATGCGCGGCGTCATGGAGAAGTGCACCTTCTGCATCCAGCGGATCGAACAGGCCAAGATCGCACGCAAGGTGCAGGCGCGGGATTCGGGCGACGTGGTGGTGCCGGACGGGGCCTTCACGACCGCATGTGCCCAGGCGTGTCCGGCGGGGGCGATTGTGTTTGGCAACGTTGCCGATCCGAACAGCCGGGTTTCGCAACTGAAACGGCAGTTGCGCGATTACACGGTGCTGGAGTTCTTGAACATCAAGCCCCGGACGACCTACCTGGCGCGCATTCGCAATCCGAATCCGGCGATGCCGGATTATCACGAAATGCCGATGACCCTGGCCGAGTACACGCTGCGGTCGGGCGATCCGTTCGCGTCGGGGCACGGGGCTCACTCGTCGGGCGCGCCTGCGCCCGCCGGGGGCCATTGAACGGGGGGAAGCTTGCCATGGCCGAGGGAGTTCTTTCCATGACACCGCCACCGGTGCCGCGGGAACTGGAGCGGCCCCCGCTGGTGGCCAATCAGCGAAGCCTGGGTTGGATCTCGGATCACATTGCGGGTATTGCCGAGGGCCGGGCCCCGCTGTGGTGGTGGTTGGCCTTCATCCCGAGTTTTCTGATGTTCCTGTTGCTGATCGCGATGCTGGCGTACCAGATCAGCACGGGCGTCGGGGTCTGGGGCAATCATCACCCCACCATGTGGGGGTGGGACATCATCAATTTCGTGTGGTGGATCGGCATTGGACACGCCGGCACGTTGATTTCCGCCATTCTCTTCCTGCTGCGGCAGCGCTGGCGGACGGCGGTCAACCGTGCCGCCGAAGCCATGACCATCTTCGCGGTCATGTGCGCCGGCATCTACCCGGCGGTCCACGTGGGCCGCGTGTGGTTCGACTGGTATCTGTTCCCGATTCCCAACTCCAACGGGATCTGGCCGCAGTTCCGCTCGCCGCTGATGTGGGACGTGTTTGCGGTGTCCACGTACTTCACCGTGTCGGTCTTGTTCTGGTACATGGGCCTGATTCCGGACCTGGCGGTGATGCGGGACCGCGCGAAGACGCGGATCCGCCAGATTGTTTACGGGCTCCTGGCCCTGGGTTGGACCGGCGGGAACCGGCAGTGGACCAACTACGAGAAGGCCTATCTGATCCTGGCCGGCCTGAGCACGCCCCTGGTGCTCTCGGTGCACTCCATCGTGTCGCTGGACTTCGCCGTGTCGCAGCTGCCGGGCTGGCACACGACGATCTTTCCGCCGTACTTCGTGGCCGGCGCCATTTTCTCGGGATTCGGCATGGTGCTGACGCTGCTGGTGCCGCTCCGGAAGCTGTGTCACCTGGAGGACATCATCACCCTGCGGCACATCGACGTGATGTGCAAAGTGACCCTGGCCACGGGCAGCATCGTGGGCTACGCCTACGCCATGGAGTTTTTCATCGCCTGGTACAGCGGCAGTCCGTTCGAACGTTTTGCCTTCATGAACCGTGCGCTGGGCCCCTACTGGTGGGGGTACTGGCTGATGCTGTTCTGCAACGTGGCGGTTCCGCAGCTCTTCTGGTTCCGCAGTGTGCGGCAGAACCTCTGGCTGGTCTTCATCATCTCGATTCTGGTGAACGTGGGCATGTGGTTTGAACGGTTTGTGATCATCGTGATCTCGCTGCATCGGGAGTTTCTGCCGGCCAACTGGGGCTACTACATGCCGACGTGGGTGGACGTGGCCACGTTCCTGGGCACGTTCGGGTTGTTCTTCACCATGTTCCTGTTGTTCATGCGATTCTTGCCGATGATCGCGATCTCGGAGGTCAAGGGGGTGACGCCCTATGCGGATCCGCATCATCCGCTGGGGGGCGCCAAACCGAAGGGAGGTGGGCACGCATGAACAGCCATTCGGTCAGGGCCTACGGGGTGCTGGCGGAATTTGCCACGCCGGCCGATCTCATGCATGCCGCGGAGAAGGTGCGGGATGCCGGGTACACCCGTTGGGACGTGTACACGCCCTTTCCGGTGCACGGGATGGACCACGCCATGGGGCTGAAGAATTCCAAGGTCGGGTGGTTCGCCTTCCTGGGTGGTCTGACCGGCTACACCACCGGGATGCTGATGATCTGGTACATGAACGCGTGGGATTACCCCATTGTGGTGGGGGGCAAACCCATGTTCAGTCCCTTCTCCGCGTTTCCGCCCTCGTATGAACTGACGATTTTGTTCGGGGCGTTCGGGGCTCTCGGGGGGATGTTGATTCTGAATCGGTTGCCGCGCTGGTATCATCCGCTGCTGAAACATCGCCGGTTCATCGAACGCGGGGCCAGCCACGACAAGTTCTTCCTGGTGATCGAGGCGTCCGATCCGAAGTACGACGAGGCGGAGGTGCGGGCGCTGCTCGCCGGATTGGGGGGCCGAAACATCGAGCTGGTGGAGGAGTAATGCGCTACTTCCTGCTCATCTACGCCCTGGTGGTGGTCGTGATCGTGGGCATTGCGGGCACGCGCGGAAGCCTGTCGCGCAAACCGCCGATCGAGGTGTTTCCCGACATGGACCGGCAGTTGAAGCTGCGGCCGCAACAGCCCAACGCGTTTTTCCCGAACGGCATCAGCTCCCAACCTCCGGTGCCGGGAACGGTGCGACGAGCCAGTCCCATTCTGACGGCTGCCGGCCCGGTGCTTCCGTTCGAGGATGCGCCGGTGAACACGGGACGGCTTCCGGGTTCGACCAATTTCGTGGAGTTGAATCCGCTGCCGGTGACGGGGGCGTTGCTGCGGCGGGGGCAGGAGCGATTCAACATCTACTGCGCGCCCTGCCACGGGCCGCAGGGGGATGGCAACGGCATTACGCGCAAGCTGGGCATGACGGTGGTGGCCAACCTGCATGACCAGCGGATCGTCGAAATGCCGGATGGCGAGATTTTCCACACCATCAGTTACGGGAAGAATCTGATGCAGGGCTACGCGGCCCAGATCCCGGTGGAGGATCGCTGGGCGATCGTGGCCTATGTACGGGTGCTGCAGCGCAGCTGGCTGGGGCATCCGGAGGAACTTCCGCCCGAGTTGCGGGCACAACTGACGCGCTGAGCATGAGCGAGAAACACACAAGCCTGGGCCCGCCCTTGGACCTGGAACGGTGGCGAAGCCTGCCGGACAGGGCGATGTGGATCGGCGGTGCGCTGGCCCTGCTGGGAGCCCTGCTCGATCTGAAAGAGTTTGCCCATGCGTGGCTGCTGGGATTCATGTTCTGGCTCAGCATCGGACTGGGCGCGCTGTTCCTGGTGATGATGCATCACCTGTTCGATGCCGGGTGGTCGGTCCCGGTGCGGCGTCAGTGCGAACACGTGGCCACCCTGCTGTTTCCGTGGCTGTTGCTGCTGTGGATCCCGGTGGGGTTGCTGGCACGCCAGTTGTACCCCTGGATGAGCAGCGATCCGCAGACCGACCACGCATTGCATGCCAAATGGCCGCTGTTGACCCTGCCGGCGTTTTACGGGATCTCGCTGCTCTGTTTCGGCGCGTGGGGGTTCTTTGCCCATCGACTGCGGCAATGGTCGCTGCGACAGGACGAGACGGGCGAGGCGTTGTGCACCTACCGGATGCGCTTCTACTCGGCACTGGGCATCTTCGTCTTTGCGATCACGCTGACGCTGGGGGCCATTCTGTGGATGAAGGCGATGCAGCATCAGTGGTTCTCCACCATGTACGGCGTGTATTACTTCGCCGGCAGCGTCTGGACCACCCTGACCACCGTTTATGTGATCATCGCGGTGCTGAACCGTCAGCGCGTTTTGACGCATGTGCTCCACGATCATCAGTTCTACTTCCTCGGCACGTTGATCTTTGCCTTCACGGTCTTTTACGCCTACATCCACTTCAGCCAGTACTTCATCATCTGGAACGCGAACATTCCGGAAGAGACCTTCTGGTACGTGATCCGCGAACGGGGCGGCTGGTTCTACGTGGGGCTGGTGATCATCTTTGGCCACTTCTTTCTGCCGTTCCTGGCGTTGCTGCGAATTGACGCCAAGAGTCAATGGTGGCTGATGGCGCCGTTGATGGTGTGGGCCTGGCTGATGCACTGGGTGGACCTGGGCTTCAACATTTATCCGGTGATCCATCCGGAGGGCCCGCCGCTGCGGTGGTTGTGGCTGCCCCTGGGCTGCTGGGCGTTCATGGGCGGTTTGCTCGCGAAGGTGTACCTGGCGAAGTACGCGTCGGCGGCTCCCTATCCGGTCAAGGATCCCCGGCTGATCGAGGCGATGGGGATGTATCACCCGGTGCCCACGCAGATTTCCGGGGGCGAGCTGGATCAGGTGGATGATCTGCCGGATGCGCCCCCGGCGACGGAACGAGGTGCGTCATGATGGGGAACGGTCGAGGCTTCTGGAGCTACGTCCTGGCGGCCGTGGTGGCGCTGGGCGTGGTGGCGGTCATGGTGTGGGCCACGCGTCGCGTGATGACGCCGCCGCCCTTGAACGCCGAGCGCGTGGCGGAGCGGTACAAGGCCTTGGAAGAGGTGCGGGCCACGGCGCATCAGGTCCTCACGACGCCCGCATGGATCAACCGGGACAAGGGCATCGTTCGGCTGCCCGTGGACGTGGCGATGCAGGTGGTCGAGCGGGAATGGCGGGATCCGGCGGCGGCGCGGTCCAACTTGATCGAGCGGGTGCGAGCAGCCCACGCCGCGCCTCCTGCGCCTCCGGCCCAGCCCAGTCCCTATGAGTAGCAGGGAGCGTTTGCCTACGGAGTGATGAAACAGGCGTTGGAGGAGCCGATTCTCGTGGCCAGGTCCACCCCGCGCCCCGTCGCCGCCGCATCTGCGGATTTCTGGCCGGTGATGGCCTGGGCGGCGGGGGCCGCGTTTTGGTGGGTGGTGGCCGGAGCGCTGGCCCTCGTGGCCTCGATCAAATTCCACGGGCCGGGCTTTCTGGCGGATGCACCATGGTTGACGTACGGTCGCGTGCGCGTCGCAGCCACGCAGGCGGGCTGGTTTGGCGGTGTCATTCCGTTGGCGTTGGGTGCTCTGCTGGGCTGGTTGGCCTGGTCGGGTCGCTCGCGTATTGCCTGGGGAGGGCTCGCGTTTCTGGGGGCCAAGCTCTGGCATCTGGGGATTCTGGTGGGTGTGTTGGGAATCCTTTCGGGTGACGCCACCGGCCATGATGGTTGGGGATTGCCCGCCTACGCAGTGTGGGTGTCGGGGCCCGGGCTGGTGCTGCTGGGTGTGTCCGCCCTGGCCACGTTGCACCGGCGACAAGACCGCTTGCTGGAGCCGCCGCACTGGTTTTTGCTGGCCGGACTGTTCTGGATGGCCTGGGCGATCTCGACGGCCTGGGTGTTGTTGGGCTTGCATCCGGTCCGGGGCATGACCCAGGCGGTGGTCGATTGGTGGTTTCAATGGAATCTGCAGGGTGTCGTCGGAACGATGTTGGCGCTGGGGTTGGTTTGGGGTTGGTTGCCGATCTGGACAGGGCGGCCCTTGTACAGCCGGTACTACGCGATGCTGACGTTCTTCGGGCTGTTGGTGTTCACCAGTTGGGCGTGTGTGCCGCCGGGTGCGGCCGTGCCCGCCTGGTTGCCCACGGTGGGAACGGTGGCGGCGGTGCTGAGCGTGGTGCCCTGGCTGGCCGCCTGGCTGAACGGGTGGGGATCCACGCGGGAGCGTTGTGGACAACTTTGGTCCGATGGAGCCGGGCGGTTTGCCATGGCTGCGTTTCTGGCATTCACGGTGGCTTCGGTCATGAAGCTCTTGCTGCACGTGCCGGGTCCGGGTGCGGTGCTGGAGTTTACCTGGTGGGGCCTCGCACAACAGAACCTGCAGGTGCATGGCTGGCTGGGGTTGGCGTCCGTGGCTGCGCTGTACGCATGGCTGCGACATGCGTGCGGACTGCCCGGCGGGGGAGGCGGAGTGCGCTGGCACTTTTGGTGTGCCGTCGTGGGCCTGGTTGTGAGCGCCGGATCTCTGGCCGTGGCCGGGGTGCAACAAGGCCTGGCTTGGCAGGATGCCGCGGTCTCAAATGTGGAGGTGTTGAAGCGCACGCTGATGGCCCTCCGGATGAGCACGGTCGGTGATCTGGTTTGGTGGATGGGAACGCTGTTGTTTGCGGTGAACCTGGGGATTGTGATTGTCGGGGTGGCCGGGGCGCAGTGGAGACATTGGCGAGCCTTGGCGCTGGCACCGGTAACACAGGAGGAGGTGGGCCGATGAACCGGGGTGCGTGGGTGTTCGTCGTGTCCCTGCTGGGCCTCACCGGTTCCTGGTGCGGTCTGGTCTGGTATCCCCAGGTCCAACTGGGGCAGCAGAAGGAGACAACCACGGTGCCGGACAAGCAGCTTTATCCCGTGGCCCGGCCCGGTTTGGCGGCCCAGGGGCGGGAGGTTTACCGCTCCGAGGGTTGTTACACCTGTCACAGTCAGCAGGTGCGGCAGAAGGCTGTTTCGGTGGGGCTGGCGGTGACCGAAGCGGGGACGAATTTGACCGAGTTGGTCGAAGCGATTCTCACCGTGGCGCCGCAGTGGAGTCGCGTCCGCGTGGCCGAGGCGGTGACCCGTTTGCCCTTTCAAGTGCTGGAGGGTGTGGAGGTGGCCGAGGCGGACCGGGCCCGACGCCAGATCGAAGTCACCGGAGCGAAGGCGGTGGTGACCGTTCGGCCGGTGGGGCCGGATTTGGAGCGGGGCTGGGGTCGCCGTCGAAGTGTGGCTGCAGACTTTTTGTGGGACGACCCGGTAATGCCCGGGATGCTGCGGGTGGGACCGGATCTCGCGAATGTGGGCGCGCGAGTGCCTGATCCACGCTGGTTGCTGACCCACCTGTGGGATCCGCAGATTCAAAGTCCCGGCTCGATGATGCCCCCCTACCGGTACTTGTTCGAGGTGCGACCTGCGGGTGAGCGACCGAGCGCAGACGCGCTGGTGTTGCCGGCCGGCCATGGACCGGGGCCGGGCTGGGAGGTGATCCCGCGGCCGGAGGCGTGGGCGTTGGTGGCCTATTTGCAAAGTCTGAATGCCTCGCCGGCTTTGTTTGAAGCGCCGGTCCAGTTGCCCACGGCACGTCGGGCCGGCACGGAAACGAACACCGCGGTTTCGGCACAGCCATGAGCGAAGGGGTTTCGAGGGAAGGGACGGCGCACGAGAACGGGACGGGAGCGCGATCGGGCACGGTGACCGTGCCGATGTGGCTGGTGACCGTTCTGGCAGTGCTGGCTTACTGGGGGATGTTGTATTTCGACCAGCGCAGCGGGTGGTTTCATCCCCAGGTGTATGCGCCTTTTGAGTCGGTGACGGTCGTGGCGGCCCTGCAGCCGGCTTCGGACGCGGACGCGTTTTTGAACCGGGGTCGCGTAGTGTACGAGACGACCTGCGCGCTGTGTCACGGCGTGGATGGGGCGGGCAAGCCGGGTCAGGCACCGCCGCTGGCCGGCTCGGAATTTGTGGTGGGGCCGCCGGGCCGTTTGATTCGAATTCCTCTGCACGGTTTGGTGGGCCCGATCGAGGTTCACGGCCAGGTGTGGAATCTGGCCATGCCGGCCATGGGCGCCGCGTTGTCGGCTGAGGACCTGGCGGCCGCGCTTTCGTACATTCGGCAGGCGTGGGGGAACAAAGCTCCGGCGATCACCGCCGCCGAGGTGGAAGCGGTGAAAGCGGCGACCGCAGGCCGGAGCCAGCCCTGGACGGCCGAGGAATTGAAAGCGATCCAGTAGCGCAGGTGCCGCGATCGTGCGGGCCGGGGGCTGCCAAAGCCCACGCAGCGTCATCCAGCAAGCCTTCGGGGAGGGATCGGAAGAAGACTCATGTCGCCAGGCCCGCAGGAGCGTGCGTCATCGGTATCCTGCTCGGTTGCCCTGGCCGGGGTATTCCCAACCGCCGGGGCATTTCGGGAGAGAAAAGTCGGCCGCACTCCACCAGTCCAGGGTTGCACTGGCCTGCTGCGGGGCGACGCGAGCACCGGTTTTTCCCAGCCTGCCTGAAGGCTCATGGGAGGCCACGGGCCGGCGGGTCCGGTGACTGTGCCGCCATGTGAAGACTCGCAGGAGGGGCCCGGGTGTCCGTGGAAAAGGTGGCCCTGAAGTGCCGGATGGCTTTCGTGCCGGGCGCAGGTTTGCGAGGCGGTTCGTTCAATCCTCGGCGAAGAGATACTCGAGGTCGGCCTGGGTAAGGCTGCGGGCGAAGCCTTGTTCGCCCAGAACGTCGGCAATGGTCTGGGCCTTGCGTTGTTGGAGCTCCCAGATTTTTTCCTCGACGGTGCCGGGGGCGATGAGGCGGTACGCGTTGACGGTGTGGGTTTGGCCGATGCGGTGGGAGCGGTCGATGGCCTGGGCTTCCACGGCGGGATTCCACCAGGGATCGTAGAGGATGACGTAGCTGGCGCTGGTGAGGTTCAAGCCGGTGCCGGCGGCGCGGAGGCTGAGCAGGAAGACGCCGGGTTCCGAGTCGTTTTGGAAGGTGCTGACCAGTTCCTGACGGTTCTTGGTCTGGCCGGTGAGGAGGTATGTGGGGATCTGGTGGCTGCGGCACTCCTCTTCGAGGATTTGGAGCATCTGAACGAACTGGGAGAAGACGAGCACTTTCTGGCCCTCGGCGACGAGAGGGTCGAGCAGCTCGAAGAGAGTCTCCGTTTTGCCGCTGGGGGCGTCGCTGCCGACCAAGCGCGGGTGACAACAGATCTGGCGCAGGCGGGTGAGGGCGGCCAGCACGTGCATATGGCTTTTGTGCAGGCCCTGGGTTTCGACGGCCCGCATGACCTGGTCGCGGCTCCGCCGCAGTTCGGCCAGGTAGAGTTTGCGTTGTTCGTCGCCCAGGGGACAGTCGCGCCGTTGTTCGATACGGTCGGGCAGGTCGCGGGCGACGTGTTTCTTGAGGCGGCGCAGGAGCAGGGGGCGCAGTTTGGCGGCGAGACGGCGTCGGGCGATGCGCTGGGCAATGGCGGCTTCCTCGGAGCTGCCGGTGGGCTCGTAGGTTTGAAGGAAATGTTCCTGGGAGCCGAGGTAACCGGGCTGGATGAAGTCCACGATGCTCCAGAGATCGAGCAGGCGGTTTTCAAGGGGCGTCCCGGTGAGGGCCAGGCGGTAGTCGGCTTTGAGTTGTTTGACGGACTGGGTGACTTGCGCGCCCGGGTTTTTGATGAACTGGGCCTCGTCCAGCACGAGGGCGCGGAAGCTGAATTTTTGCAAAGCCTCCAGGTCGCGGCGGAGGAGGGCGTAATTGGTGACGATGAGGTCGTGGTGGGGGATTTGACGTCGGAGGTTGTGCCGCTCGGCACCGCTCTCGAGCACCAGGACGCTGAGCTCGGGGGTAAAGCGTTCGGCTTCGCGCCGCCAGTTGTGCAGGACGGAGGCGGGGCAGATGACCAGGGAGGGTTTGGGCGAGCGCGGGTGGCGTTCTTTGAGCCAGAGCAACCACGCCAGGGTCTGGAGGGTTTTCCCCAGGCCCATGTCATCGGCCAGAATGCCGCCGAGTTTGAGTCGGCTGAGGTGGCAGAGGAAGTCGAACCCGGCTTTTTGGTAGGGGCGCAATTCGGCCCGGAGGCCGGCGGGGACGGGTTCGCTGGGGATGCCCTGGAAGGACTTGAGGCGTTCCCGCAGTTCGCGGGCCTGCGGGGTGTCGGCAAAGCGCTGGAACTCTTCGTCGGCAAGGTGGGCGGCTTGTTCGAGCCCGATTCGCACGGGTACGGGGGCGAGGCTTTCCAGGCCCAGATCGGCCATCGTTTCGTGGGCTTGTTGGACGGCCTCGACGTCGAGTTCGACCCAGCCGGCGTTGGGCAGTTTGACGTAGCGCGTGGTGGCGGTGGCGAGGCGTTCGAGATCGGCCTGGGTGAGTTGGTAGCCCTCGGCTTCCCATTCGGCGGAAACGGCCAGCCAGTCGATGCCGCTGCCGCGAACCAGCAGGCGGGGGCGAAGTTTCCGCGGTTGCAGGAAGAGACGGTGGAAGGCGGGGTTGCCGAGGTACTCGGCCTCGGGTGGACGCTGGGGCCAGGCGCGGGCCAGGACGTTGAGAAAGTTTTCGTTGGGATCGCCGGTCCAGAGGCCGGGCTCGGGGGAGAACCAGTCCAGTTGTTTGAGCCACTGCACGGCGGGTTCCAGGCGCGGGTCATCGAGGATTTCCAGTTTGTCTCCGGGGGCCGGCGGGTTGAGCCGGCGCCACTCCGTGCCGGTCCAGGTCCACAGGCTGCCGTCGCGTTCGCTGCGGGCCTGGAGGCGGAGGCGCACGGAGTCCTCGAGCAGCTCGAAGACGAATTGCGGTTTGGCGGCGTGCGTGGTGAAGAGACTGTCCCAGTTGGTGCCGTTGCCCCGCTGCGCCTTGCGCAGGTGATGAAGGAGACGGTGACTGAGCTTGCGCACGGGGACGGAGCGCCGTGTGGCCCAGTGAGCCAGGACGCCGGCGGGCGGGACATTCCGCAACAGATAGAACTCGTGATCGGCCAGTACCAGGGGTGGTTGCTGGGTGAAGAAACAGAGTCCCTCGAGGGAATGGAGCCGGCCGTCGGGACACCGCAGGCGATGGGTGAAATGGAGTTCGCCGTTGCAGGGTTCCAAGTGGGGTTCGAGTTCGGCGACGGCTCCGTGGAAGCGCAGGGGTGTGCCATCGGGTGTCTCGAGCCGGCCGTTGTGGCCCCAGCGGGTGAGCCAGTGGAGCAGGTCGGTGTCGGACAGGACGAGGGGTTCTTCGAGGGGCCGACGTGGTTTGTAGGTTTGGGCCAGCCAGGTGATGAATTCCCAGTCCGAGGGAGCGAAGAGCTCTTCTTCGTGCGCGGCGCGGGTGTGGAGGTCGAGGATCTCCTGCAGGGAGCGGAGGCGTTCGCCGGTGCGGGGCCGGGTGAGGGCGAACTCGATGAGGAGCTCGTGTCGGCCGGGGGCGTTTGGGCGGGGTCGCGGCATGGCCAACACGCGGAGCCGGGCGCGGGGTTGGTCGAGGAGGGCGGGTTTACGGGGGGCCAGCCAGTTCTCCAGTTCCTGCACGAGGGCGGCTTCCTGGGCGTCTTGTTCAGCGCGGGCGAAACGTTCGGCGTTGGCGTGGGGTTGAAGTTCTTTGGGCAGGGAACGTTTGGCGCGCAGGAAGAGGAAGGCGAGCTGTTCGAGCCGGGCATGGTCGCGGGCCGCTAGCAGTTTGGGCCACCAGTCGTCGCCGGGAAAATCGCGGCGACTCAGCCCGAGCCGTTCGAAGTAATCCTCCAGCAGCAACCAGGCGCGTTGGGGATCGGGACAAGCGGCGAATTGGGAAAGCAGCTCGGTGCGTTCGGCCACCAGGGCCGGGGTGTCTGACAATTCCCGGCGCAGGTCGGCCAGGGCCCCGTAGGCCTGGGACAGGACCGAGTGATGTGCATCGTATTTGCTGCCGGCCGTGCGGCGCGGCCCGTTTCCGCTCTGACTGGCGTGTCTCGGCATTTCCTGCAATCTCAGACGGTAATCCCCTAGGGTCCTACCATCTCGGCACAAACCGAACAGTCCGGTCAATCTTAAATGGCAGGCGACGCGGAAGCCGCTTCCACGAACCCATGCGGTGCGGCAATTCGGGCTGGCTGGTTGCGCGGTTGTTGAGTAGATTTTCCCAGCCTGCGCACTGCCGGCCGGGGTGAGTCGGACCCCACCCGGCGCTGACAGGCCCAGGAGCCAGGGGGTGCGACAGTGCCCGCCAGAGACAAAACGCGTATGAGGAGACGACCGTTTCGGTGCCGGGTCGTGGCAATCGAAGGCTTGCTGTGGTTGTGGCTGGGGCTTGCGGGAAGCGGCATGGCACAGGGACTCCTCCGGGAGGTGTGGGAAGGGCTGCCGGGATCTTCGATTCCGGATCTGACCAACGCCCCCGCGTTTCCGAACAATCCGACCTCCACCAACTACGTCACGGACTTTTTTGAAGCGCCGGTGAATGCGCTGGACAATTACGGCCAGCGCATGCACGGGTACGTGTCCCCCCCGGTGACCGGCGACTACATATTCTGGATCGCCAGCGATGATCAGGGAGAACTGTGGCTCAGCACCGATACCTCTCCGGCCAATCGCCGCTTGATCGCCTGGGTTTCGGGCTGGACCGATTCCCGCCAGTGGGACAAGGAGCCGAACCAACAGTCTGCGCCGGTCCGCCTGGTGGCGGGCCAGTACTATTACATCGCGGCCCTGCAGAAGGAAGGAGGCGGCGGAGACAACCTGGCCGTGCGCTGGCTCCGCCCCGATGGGGTGGACGAAGGGCCCATCCCCGCGCGGTATTTCGTGCCCTACGGCATTGCACTGACGCCGCCCGTCATCCGGCAGCAACCGACCAACACGACGGTCATGGAAGGCCAGCGGGCTGTCTTCGTCGTGCAACTGGTGAATCCCGAAATGGTCAGCTACCGGTGGCAACGAAACTTCGTGGACCTGCCCGGCGCCACCGGGCCGGTGCTGGAGTACGGACCGGTTCGGTTGACCGACCACGGGGCGCAGTTCCGGGTGATTGCCACGAACAGTCAGGGCAGCGTCACCAGTGCGGTGGCCGTGCTCACGGTCACACCGGACACCATTCCGCCCCAACTCCTGGCCGCCCGCAACGAAGGGCGCACCCAGGTGCGAGTCTGGTTCAGCGAACCGATGGCGGCACCCGGGGCGACCAACCCGGCCAACTACCGTTTGGACCGCGGCCGTGGGGTGGTGGCGGCGCAGTACGGTGCCGATGCCAGTCAAATCCTGCTGATCACCACCGAGCTCGCGTATGGGGAGACCTACACCCTGACGGTCAGCAACCTTTTCGACCAGGCGGCCACGCCCAATCCGCTGCCGCCCGGATCGCAAGTGCAATTCACGGCCTATGAGTTCGTCCCGCAGAACATTGGCAACCCTGCCTTGCCCGGCAACACGGTGAGCGTGCCGGGCGGGGTGGACGTCAGCGGCAGTGGGAGCACCATTGGCGGTGCATCAGATCAATTCCACTTCGGCTGGCAGGAACGAACCGGCGATTTCGATCTGGAAGTGCGCGTGGCGGGCCTGACGGTGCCGGATCCGTTTGTCCGGGCGGGCCTCATGGCCCGCGAGACGCTGGAAGCGTCGGCACGGTTCGCCGCGGCCTTCGCGGGCTCGGTCCAGCTGGGATGTTTCTTCCAAGCCCGCCTTACCAATGGCAGCACGGCCATCCTCAGCTCGCCACGCAGCGGGGTTGCGGTGAATTACCCCTACACGTGGTTGCGGTTGCGACGGAGCGGCAGCACGTTGACCGGGTTTGCTTCCCTGGACGGCCAAACCTGGACGCAGTTGGGCACGGCCACCCTGTCGGGCCTTTCCAATCGGTTGTACGTGGGGTTTGCCGTGTGCAGCGACGCCACCAACGCGGTGGCCCTGGCCAGATTTCGTGACTTCGGCCCCACGCGGAGCCAGGTCACCGGTACGACCAAACTCGAGCGCGAACCGGTGGGCCCCTCCAGCCGGACCACGGGCCTGATCTTCAGCGAGATCATGTATCATCCCGCGCCGCGGACGGACGGACGGAACCTGGAGTTCATTGAAATCCACAACGCCCGTTCGATCTTCGAGGAACTGACCGGTTGGCGTATCGGAGGCGACATCGAGTACCGGTTCCCCGATGGGTTCGTGTTGCAAGCCGGCGAGACGGTGGTGATTGCGGCCAGTCCCGATGACATCCGGGCCGTGTATGGAATCACCAACGTGCTGGGGCCCTACACGGGCAACCTGCCCAATGACGGAGGCCGCGTGGTCTTGTTCAACAATGCCGGTGCGATTCGGCTGGCGGTGGAGTATTCCGATGAGCCGCCCTGGCCGGCCGCAGCCGACGGAGCGGGGCATTCGTTGGTGCTGGCCCGGCCCAGCTATGGTGAGAACGACGTCCGTGCGTGGGCAGCGAGCGAACTGCGGGGCGGATCGCCCGGTGAACTGGATCCGATTGTGCCCCTGCCCCAGAAAAGCGTGGTGATCAACGAGTTCCTGGCCCACACGGATGATCCGCAGCTGGACTTCATCGAGCTGTACAACCGCTCGAACCAGAGGGTGGACCTTTCCGGGTTGGTCCTCACGGACGATCCCTGGACGAACAAGTTCCGCATTCCGGATGGGACCTTCATTGAACCGGGATCTCACCGGAGTTGGGATCAGAATCAGCTGGGCTTTGCGCTCAACGCGGCCGGAGAGACGATCTATCTGCTCAGCCCGGACGGCTCGCGGGTGTTGGATGCGGTGCGCTTCGGCGGCCAGGAAAACGGGGTCTCCACGGGCCGTTCTCCCGATGGTTCGCCGGACTGGCGGCGGTTGGCCTGGCCCACGCCGGGTGCCGCGAACGGGCCCCGGCGCATCGAGCCGGTGGTGATCAACGAAATCATGTATCACCCGATCAGCGAGGATGACGATGACGAATACGTGGAACTGCACAACCGCGGTACGGAGGCGGTGGACGTCAGCGGCTGGCGCTTCGTGCAGGGCATCGATTTCACCCTGCCGCCCGGGACGATGATCGCTCCCGGTGGCTTCCTCGTCGTGGCTCGGAACAGAGACCGGCTGTTGAGCAACTATGCGCAACTGAATGCCGCCAACACCGTGGGCAATTACTCCGGCCGACTCAGCAATGGCGGGGAGCGTCTTGCGCTGGCCAAGCCGGATTGGATCGTCATCACCAACCAATCGGGCGAGGTGAGCAGCAACCGCATCTGGATCACCGTGGCCGAGGTGGCCTATGTCGATGGAGGCCGATGGGGACTGTATTCCGACGGCGGCGGATCGAGCCTGGAATTGATCGACCCTCGCGCCGATCCCATGCTACCTTCGAACTGGGCGGACAGCGATGAAACGGCCAAGGCGCCCTGGACGAGCCTCTCGATCACCGGCCGGTTCGACCACGCCAATACCAGCATCAGCGCCAATCGACTCTACCTCGGACTGCTGGAGTATGGAGAGTGCCTGGTGGACGACGTGGAAGTGCTCCGCTTTGGCCAGAGCAACGTCGTGGCCAACGGGGGCTTCGAGAGTGGCAGTACGGGCTGGGTGTTCAGTGGCAATCACAGCACTTCGCTGGTGGTGTCCACAGGGGCCGTCAGCGGGGCCAACTGTCTTTATGTGCGGGCCACGGGGGACATGGACACCGGTCCCAACGCGATTCGAACCAGTCTGACCACGGCTCTGACGCTCAACACCACGAATGTGATCCGGGCCCGGGCCCGTTGGCTGGCCGGCTCGCCGCAGATCCTCTTCCGCATCCGGGGCAATGGACTGGAGCTGGCCGGGGATCTCATCGTTCCCAAAAACCTGGGCACACCGGGTCTGCCGAACAGCCGCCGGGTGGCCAATGCCGGCCCGGCCATTTACGAGGTGCGCCACGATCCCCCGCTGCCCGAGGCCAACCAGATCGTCAAAGTGACCTGTCGTGTTTCGGATCCGGACGGGGTGTCCCTGGTGCGGCTGCGGTATCGCATCGATCCTTCCTCCTCGCTGACCACGGTGACGATGGTGGACAACGGCACGCAAGGGGACGAGGTGGCCGGGGATGGCATTTACACGGCGCAACTGGCCGGCCGCAGCGCCGGTACCCTCCTGGCCTTTCGGATTGTCGCCACCGACCTGGCGGGTGCCTCCTCCACCTTCCCGGCCCGCGCGCCCCAGGAGGAATGCCTGATTCGCTGGGGCGATCCTGTCCCCTTCGGCACCTTCGCCCACTATCACCTGTGGTTTACCTCCGCGACCGCCTCGGCTCGGACGAACGGACTCGACAACACCTGGCGCGACAGCACGCTGGTTTATGGAAACCACCGGGTCATTTACAACACCGGCTTCCGCGACAAGGGCAGTCCCTACCATGCCGGCCGCGGCGACATCACCGCCCAAACCCCGGCGGACGAGCCCCTGTTGGGGGCCTTGCGCCGTGTGTTTGCCTCCACGGGCAACGGAGGTTCGGAAGCCACCGGAATCCGCAGTCAACTGGCCGCCTGGTATGCCCAGCAACTCGGCATCCCCTACCTGCACGCCCATTACATGCGGCTCTATTTCAACGGCAGCCTGTTCCGCCCCGACATCATGGAGGATCTGGAGGAACCGAACCACGATTATGCGGAACTGTGGTTCCCTGCCGACAACACGGGCGACCTGTACAAGATCGCCGTCTGGTTCGAGTTCCAGGACAACAATCGGGATTTCAACGCCACCAGCGCCACGATCGAGCGGTTCGTCACCGTGGACAACCAGTACAAGCTGGCCCGGTACCGGTGGAACTGGCAGCGGCGCACCCGGGATGGCGATGCCAACAATTACCGCCAGTTCTTCGACCTGGTGACCGCCCTGAATGACACCTCTCCGAATTATGTCTCCGGCGTGTTGAACCTGGCGGACATGGAGCAGTGGATGCGCGTGCTTTGCTTCGATTTTGCCATGGGCAACTGGGACGCCTGGACCTACCGCGTCGGGCAAAACATGTACCTGTACCGGCCCGCGGGAGGGAGGTGGGTGCTGATTCCCTGGGACATTGATTTCACCTTCGGCCTGGGGGATTCCAGCACCACCGCCCTGCGCGGAGGTCAGGACAACACGATGAACCGGGCCTATGCCAACGCCACGTTCCTGCGGATGAACTGGCGGGCCTACCAGGACACGATCAACGGGCCCTTCCGGCCGGAACGGTTCCAACCCCAGATCGATGCACGGCGTTCGATCCTTTTGAAGAACGGCGTCACCGGGCTTTCGCATCCTTCGGTCATCACTTCCTGGATCAATGCCCGGCGAAGTTACATTCAGAGCCAGTTGAACGCCGCCGACACTCCCACCTTCGCCATCACCTCCAACGGCGGTAACAACTTCACGTCCAGCATTCCGGCCGTGACCCTGGATGGCACGGCGCCCATTGCTGTGGCGACCATTGAGGTCAACGGGATTCCCTATCCGGTCACCTGGACGGGGGTACGCACGTTCCGGATCCAGGTGCCGTTGACCGGGCTGACGAACGTGCTGCAGTTCGTGGGGCGCGACCGCCTGGGCAATCCGGTGCCGGGGGCCCAGACCAGCATCACGGTGTATTACCTCGGAGCCATTCCCCGACCCGAGGACTACGTGGTCATCAACGAGATCCATTACCAGCCGGCCGCCGCGGAGGCTGCCTCCAGTTTCCTCGAATTGTTCAACCGTTCAACGACGACCAGTTTCGATCTGAGCGGATATCGTCTGCGAGGGTTGAATTACACTTTCCCTGCCGGGTCCGTAATGCAGCCCGGGGCCTACTGGGTGTTGGTGGCGAATCGAACGGCCTTCGAGGCGGTGTACGGGGGCGGCGTTCCGATTTTTGATGTCTATCCCGGCGGGCTGGCGGATGAGGGCGAACGGATCGCCCTGGTGCGACCGGGGGCCCTTCCCGGGACGGAAGAGCTCGTCACGGATGTGCGGTACTGGCCACGGTTGCCGTGGCCCACCAACGCCGCCGGTCTGGGCTCCTCCTTGCAACTCATCGACCCCGCCCAGGGCAGTTGGCGGGTCGGTAACTGGGCGGCCACCCCGACGAATCACCCGAACCGAACCACCCCGGGCCGCGCCAACGCCGTGGCAGAGACGCTGGCACCCTTCCCGCCCATTTGGATCAACGAGGTCATGCCGGAAAACGTAAACGGTCCGGCCGATGGTGCGGGCGAGCGGGATCCATGGGTGGAACTCTACAACGCGGGAGACCAACCCGTGGATTTGAGCGGATACTTCCTCACCCACACGTACACGAACCTCACCCTCTGGACCTTCCCGACGGGCACGGTCGTCCCACCGCGCGGGTTCCTGCTGATTTGGTGTGACGGCCAACCCCAGCAGAGCCGGTCCAACGAACTGCACGCCAGCTTCCGTCTCACGCCCGGATCCGGCGCGGTTGCGCTGACGCGACGTCAGGGTACGGCCCAGACCCCGGCCGTGGTGGACTACCTGGAATACGAGCAGCTGACCTCGGGTCGATCCTTTGGCAGTTATCCCGATGGCGAGCCCCGACAGCGCCGGCCGTTCGTCCACACGACGGCCGGACAGCCCAACAATCCCGAGATGCCGCCCGTCACCGTGCGGATCAACGAATTCATGGCCAGCAACGTTCGTTCCGTGCCCGATCCGGCCGACGGGGACTACGACGACTGGCTGGAGTTGTACAACGCCGGCACCAACGAGGTGGATTTGTCCGGTTACTATCTCACGGACGACCTGGAAAGTCCGACAAAGTATCGCATCCCCGCCGGCACGCGCATTCCGCCCGGCGGCTTCCTGTTGGTTTGGGCGGACGAGGAAACCGGTCAAACGCAACCGGGTGGGCCGTTGCACGCGAACTTCCGCTTGAGCAGGTCCGGCGAAGCCCTCGGCTTGTTTGCTCCGGACGGCACGTTGGTCGACGGGTTCACCTTCGGTCCCCAACAGGACGATGTGAGTCAGGGCCGATTTCCGGACGGCGCGGACCTGCCCTTGTACGAGCTGACCCGGCCCACGCCGGGTGCGCCCAATGAGCTGGCCGGAGGAAACCGTCCACCCGTCTTCGATCCGCTGCCAGAGCTGACCGTCGACGAGGGCGGTCTGCTGACCTTCACCGTGGTGGCTCGAGATTCGGACTCCGGTCAAACCATAACTTATCAGCTGGGTGGAGATGCCCCGGCGACGGCAAGTTTGGATCCCGTCACCGGGCAATTCCGCTGGACGCCGGACGAGGCGGATGGTCCGGCCGTCCACACGTTCACGGTGTTGGCCGTCGACAATGGCACGCCACCCCGGACCGCCGCGCTCCCCGTGCGGATCACCGTGCGGGAAGTGAACGCGGCGCCGGTCCTTCCACCGGTGGCGGATGCCGTGGTGGACGAGGGGACCTTGTGGGTGCTGCAGTTGGAGGCGTTGGACCCCGATTTGCCGCCGCAGCGGCTGACGTTTTCGCTGGCGGAAGGCCCCGAGGGCATGGCGGTGACCGCGGAGGGACGCCTGAGCTGGGAGCCGGGTCTGACCACGGGAGGCCAGAGCTTCCGTGTCACCGTGCGCGTGGAAGATGATGGAACGCCGCCCTTGAGCGCCACGCGCAGCTTCACCGTGCGCGTGGTGGACGTGCCCAATCCGCCGGTGATTCCGTTCATTCCCGCCCTGCAGGTGGACGAGGGGCAGGTCTTCGACTTCACGGTTGCCGCGTATGACCCGGATGAACCGCCGAGTCCCTTGCGGTTCAGCCTGGATCTGGCACCGCCGGGGGCCACCATCGATCCGATCACGGGTCGAATCCTTTGGCCCACCACGGAAGCCGACGGCCCGGCCAATCACGTCTTCATTGTACGTGCCACGGAGACCCTGCCGCCGCAGGACAGTTCGGCTCGCACGTTCGCCGTTTGGGTCAACGAGGTCAATCAGCCGCCGCGGTTGCTCCCCCTGCCGCCGTTGAAGGTTGGCGAGGGCCGGTCCGTGGCCGTGCGCGCCATCGCCGAGGACGATGACCTGCCGCCGCAGCAGTTCTGGTTCGATCTGGTCTCGCCACCCCCGCCCGGGATGGCACTGGATCCGGTGTCGGGCTGGTTGACCTGGACCGTTCCGGCCGACTTTGGCGCCACGAACCTGGTGCTGACGCTGCGGGTTCAGGACGACGGACCGGGGCTGCTGACGGCCACCCAGCAATGGCAGTTGCAGGTCGAGGTCCAGCCTCACCTGGTCATCAGCGAAATCCATTACCGGCCGGCCCAGCCGGGGACCGAATTCATCGAAGTGATGAACAATTCGTCCCGCACTTGGGAACCGCTGGAGCAGGTGTTGCTGACGGGAAGCAACCTGGTCTTCCAGTTCCCCGCGGGCATGCAGTTGGGCCCCGGACAGCGCGCCGTGGTGGTCCGAAACCGCCCGGCGTTTGAGCAGTTCTACGGCACGGCCCTTCCGGTGGCCGGCACGTGGACGGGCACACTGGGCACGGCCGGCGATCACCTGCGACTCGTGCGCCGTCCACCGTCCGGCCCGCTGCAGATTCTGAACGAAGTGCGGTACGAAGCGGCGCTCCCGTGGCCGCAGGCGGCCAACGGCGGCGGTGCTTCCCTGCAGTTGATCGACCCGACCCAGAACAACGGGCCCGTGGCCAACTGGGAAGCGATCCCACCCTCGCCCGCGCAGCCCTGGCTGTTGTTCACCTACACGCAGGCCTGGCGGTACAATCAAACGGGCGTCGATCTGGGCGACGCCTGGCGAAGGCCCGAGTACGACGACAGCGCGTGGCCCGTCGGCGCCGGCCTGCTGTACGTGGAAAATGCCGCCTTGCCGGCGCCGAAGAGCACGCCGCTCACGTTGGGACCGACCACCTTCTACTTCCGCACTGCCTTCCATCACTCCGGACCCGTACTGGGCACGCGTCTCATCGCCCGGGTGATCGTGGACGACGCGGCGGTGATCTACCTGAACGGGCAGGAGGTCCTGCGGGTGGGCTTCAGTCCCGAGACGCCGGTCACTCACGGCACGCTGGCCGAGCGTACCGTGGGCGATGCCGCGATCGAGACCTTCGAACTGGATTCGACCTTGCTGCGGCGGGGCCGCAACGTAGTGGCCGCGCAGGTGCATCAGGTCAGTACCGGCAGCAGCGACATCGTTTGGGGCATGGAACTGGAGCTGCAGCTCGTGGCCGAACCGAGCACGCCGGGGCGTCCGAACTCCATCGCCCGCTCTCTGCCTGCATTCCCGCCACTCGTCCTGAACGAGGTGTCCGTGTGGAACACCCGGGGTCCGGTGGACAACCTGGGCGAACGCGAGCCGTGGATCGAGCTGCATCACGCCGCGCCCTGGCCGTTGAGTCTGGAGGGTTGGTACCTCTCGGACTCGCTGACGAACCTCACCCGCTGGCCATTCCCCTCGGGCGCGGTTCTCCCCGCGTATGGATTCCCCGTGGTGTGGGCCGACGGGGAGGCCCAGGAAACCACTGCGGAGCACTGGCATGCCAACTTCCGGCTGGGACAATCCTCGGTTGTTTGCCTGGTGCGTGAGCAACCGGGTGGGCCGGCAGTGGTGGATTACGTACGGCTGCCCGGGATGGGCGCAGACGAATCGTACGGTTCGCTGCCGGACGGACAGTCGGTGCAGCGCCAGCTCTTTTCAGCACCTTCGCCCGGACTGCCCAACGCGATTTTCACGCCCCCGCTGCTGGACGCGCGCGTGCCCGGCGACGGAGGCGCCGTGGAGGTCGGTTGGGTCACCCTGCCCGGCGTCCGGTATCAGCTCCAGGTCACCGACAGCCTGCAGCCGGCCCGATGGCGGACCGTCGCGGACCTGGTTGCGCCGGGCGAAAGCTTGTGGTTCCGGGAACCGCGCAGCCAGGGACCGCGGTTCTATCGGGTGATCCTGCCCTGAGCGCCGTGTCCCTGCAGGAGCCTTGCGGCAAGTGCCACCCAGATTGACACTGCCGGCAGTCCTCATCGAGCGCGGACCGGGCAGCAGGCTCACGGCGCACGACCCCTTCGCCGGACCGGACCGGTCACCTCCAGGTAGATGCACTTGAGGTACTCCGCCTCGGGAAAGCTTGCCGGATGATCGTCGGGCTGCCGGGTCGTGCCCAGCTCCTTCCAGCGGCGACCCGATTGCGCGGCCACTTCTCGCACCAGGCCAAAGAAGGTCTCGGGCCTGACATGAGCCGTGCAGGAGGCCGCCACCAGGATTCCCCCGGGGCGCAGCAGATGAATCGATGCGCGGACGAGCTGGCGATAAGCGCGCAGCGCGTTCTGCACGTCGGCCGCTTGCCGGGCCAGCGCGGGCGGGTCCACCACGATCAGGTCGAATTTCGCCCCGTGCGCTTGCCGGAGCCATTCGAAGGCGTCGGCCTGGATGGTTTGATGATGGCAACGACGCACCCCGGGATGGGATGCATTGAGCGCGAAGTGTCGGCGTGCAGCTTCCAGGGCCGGAGAGCTGAGGTCGAGGTCGGTCGCCGCGCAAGCCCCACCGGCGGCGGCGGCGACCGAAAAGGCCCCGGAAAAGCTGAACAGGTTGAGCATGTGCCGGCCGGCGGCCAGAGCGCGAACCCGTTGTCGGTTGTCGCGTTGGTCGAGGAAAAAGCCGGTCTTTTGGCCCCGGCACACGTCGGCTTCGAACCACAGCCCGTGCTCGCGAAAGAGAACGGGTCGATCGACGGGCGGACCGTACAGGACCTGGCCATCGGACAATCCCCGGCGCTGGTGTGCCAATGGCTGGAGGTTGCGACTGAGCCGGAGCACCAGGCTGCGCGGCTGCAACGCCTCGCGGATCAACGAGACGATCATGTCCAACCAGGGCAGCCAGGCGGCGGTGTAAAGTTTGAGCACCAGCACGTCGCTGTAGCGGTCCAGGACCAGCCCCGGCCAACCATCGCTTTCGCCGTGGATCCATCGATGGCCCGTGGTGTCGGAATCGAATCGGCCCTGCCTGCGTTGCAGGGCCAGATGCAGCCGTTGGCGCCACCAATCCGGCTGCACCGGCACGGGCTTTCCCACATGGAGTACGCGCACGCGCAGGGGGGAATCCGGATCGAACAAACCCAGGGCCAGAAAGCGATTCTTCCGGTCGTAGAGGGCCGCCAGTTCGCCGGGTTCCCCGGGCCGGTTCTGCTTCTGAATGCTCTGATCGAAAACCCACGGATGTCCGGCGCGCACGGCCTCCTCAGCGGCCGGTTTGAGGTGGATGCGCAGCCGGGGTGTGCGAGCGACGGGCGTCTCCGAATCCGCGGCCCCCTGGAGATCCTGTCCCGGAGGGGTTGTGGAGGAGGACGGGGAGCTCATGGCACCAGAACCGCGGCCCCGACCAGGCGTCCGGAGCGAAGTCGGTCGAGCGCTTCATTGGCCGCGGCAAGGGGAAGAACCGTGGTCTCCACCTGAAGAGGGCACTGGGCCACCAGCCGAAAAAACTCTTCGCCATCGCGACGAGTCAGATTGGCCACCGAGCAAAGGGAACGTTCTTCCCAAAGGTCACGATAGGGAAAGGAGGGGATGTCGGACATGTGAATGCCGCCGCAGACCACGATGCCGCCCTTGCGCACGGCCCGCAGGGCCCGCGGCACCAGTGCACCCACCGGGGCAAAGACGATGGCGGCGTCCAGGGGCTCGGGCGGCGACTCGTCAGACGAGCCGGCCCAGACGGCGCCCAGCCGGAGCGCCAGTGCCTGCGCAGCGGTGTCGCCGGGACGGGTGAAAGCGAAGACACTCCGTCCCTCGTGCCGGGCGATCTGCGCCACCAAATGCGCAGCGGCGCCGAACCCGTAGAGGCCGAGATTGCGAGCCGGGCCGGCTTTGCGCAGGCAGCGGTAGCCGATCAGCCCTGCACACAGCAACGGCGCGGATTTGACCGGATCGAGGTCCGGGGAAAGCGGGAAACAGTATCGCGCATCCGCGCAAGCGTACTCGGCGTAACCTCCATCCACGGTGTAACCGGTGAATCGGGCCTCGTCACAAAGGTTCTCCCGGCCCGAGCAACAATAAGGGCAGTTGCCGCAGGTCCGGGCCAGCCACGGGATGCCCACGCGCCGGCCCGGCTCCAGCCCGGTGACGCGTTCCCCGGTCTCCACCACCTCGCCCACAATCTCGTGCCCGGGGATCAGGGGAAGTTTGGGATGAGGCAACTCGCCGTCCACCACGTGCAGATCGGTGCGACAGACGGCGCACGCCAGGACCCGAACCACGACCTCGGTGGGACCGGGCCGGGGGCGGGGGACCTGCCGCAGTTCCAGGGGCCGACCGGGTTGCTCCAGCACCATGGCGCGCATCATGTTTTTCAACATGCGCCGACTGGTGGGAAAAGCAAACCTTACGGAGTCGGAGGGCTGCAGGGCGATTCCCGCAACTCCGGAGCAATCCCCAATCGAGACCGGGCCGGGTCGCTTGCTTCCGGTGTCGATGCCCGCGGCAAAGAATCGGCTCCGAACGCACAGGGGCGCGGTTCCGTATTGAACTCCGGACCCGGGAATCCCAAAGGAAGGGCCTTTTCCATCGGCCTTTCCCTTCCGAGGACACTCAGATTCCGCCGAGCTTTTGGAGCCGGGCAAAACCGGCAATGCGCCGTACAGCGGATCCGCGGCACCCAGGGCCCTGAGTGCGCCGCCGCTGCGAGCGACAGTCCTCCCAAGCAGCCCTTGGCAAAGCCATTTCCTCCAAGGCCGTCAAGGATCGAAAAAGGTTTCGCGTCCCCCGGAGTGCTGTAGGTTTGCCCAGCCGAGCAGGCGCCAGCCCAGGGCGCGGGCCGAGCACGACGGCGCACTGTGCGATCCCAGATCCATGGCTCCCCTCGGCAGCGCGCCGTGTGTCCGCCCCAGCGGAGCAAGGATTCATCAGCCCAGGGCAACGCTCCGGGTGGGCAGCCAAACCAGATTCACGCCGCCCTGAAGGGGCGGAGTTCAATGTAGCGTGCCCAACCTTTGCGATGGGGGCATCGGGTGGCGCCCTTTCAGGGCACGGCGAGTTTGCGGGACGGGGTGCTCGGCCCGCGGCCTGGGGCTGTCGGACGGGCTGCGCCGTGGGGGGCGTGGATGGGCCCGTGCGATCCAGTGGACAGCGGGGGGCGCGTTTCGGCGTTGGAGCCCTGGATGCATGAATCCCGAGGGATTCCGTTTTCCCAGGCTCACCCTTGGGGGATTGCGAAACGCTGGCGAGCTTGTCGGGGGTGTTCAAAACCTGAGTTCCCCCGACCAACGTGCTGCTGCGAAACACAATTTGACCCGCTGTGTCGGACCGGACTAAGCTGGAAGCCCGGTCAAGAAAGGACCGGCCAGGCGTATGCGACACACGATTTCCGTGCTGGTGGAAAACCGGTTTGGCGTGCTGACCCGGGTGGCCGGGTTGTTCAGTGGCCGCGGTTACAACATTGACAGTCTCAATGTGGCGCCGACCCAGGACGCCACCGCCTCGCGCATGACCATCGTCACCCGCGGGGACGATGCCACGTTGGAACAGATTGTGAAGCAGTTGCAGAAACTGCCGGACGTGATCGAGGTCCGTGACTTTCGCGAGGGCGAGTTCGTGGACCGCGAGCTGGTCCTGGTGAAGGTGCGGGTGGATTCCACTTCCCGCGCCGAGGTGATGCAGATTACGGACATTTTCCGGGCCAAGATCGTGGACGTGCAACCCCAGAGCCTGACCATCGAGGTGACAGGCGACGAGAGCAAGGTGGAGAAATTCATCGAGTTGATGAAGGCCTTTGGCATTCTCGATCTGACGCGGACCGGCCGGGTGGCCATGCCGCGGAACTGAAGGCCCGGAAGGACGGGTGCCGCGGCGCCTGGATCCCGTTCGGCACCCGGGAGGTCCCACAAGAACCATCGCAACATCGAGGAACCCACGTATGGCGAAGATTGATTTTGGCGGAACGATCGAAGAGGTCATCACGCGCAAGGAGTTCCCGCTGGCCAAAGCCCGCAAAATCCTCAAGGACGAAACGATTGCCGTCATTGGCTACGGCGTCCAGGGGCCGGCCCAGGCGTTGAACCTCAAGGACAACGGCTTTCGCGTCATTGTCGGAAGCCGTTCGGACGGCAAGGGCTGGAAACGCGCACAGGAGGACGGTTGGAAGCCGGGCAAGACCCTCTTTGACATTCCGGAGGCGGTCGAGCGCGGCACAATCATTCAGTTGCTGGTGGCGGATGCGGTGCAAAAGGAGATCTGGCCGGTGGTAAAGCCGCGGCTGAAGGAGGGGGATGCCCTGTATTTCTCGCACGGCTTCGCCATTGTGTATCAAAAGCTGACCGGCGTGGTCCCGCCGCCGTTCGTGGACGTGATCATGGTGGCGCCCAAAGGTTCCGGCACGTCCGTGCGGCGAAATTTCCTCAGCGGCGCCGGGATCAACTCCAGCTTCGCGGTGGCCCAGGACTACACGGGCCGTGCCCGGGAACGTTGCCTGGCCCTGGGGATTGGCATCGGTTCGGGCTACCTGTTCCCCACCACCTTTGAACACGAGGTATTCAGTGATTTGACCGGGGAGCGGGGAGTGCTCATGGGTGCCCTGGCCGGGATCATGGAAGCCCAGTACGAGGTGTTGCGTGCCCATGGCCACACACCCAGCGAAGCGTTCAACGAAACCGTGGAGGAGTTGACGCAGTCGCTCATCCGCCTGGTCGATGAGAAAGGCATGGACTGGATGTACGCCAACTGCTCCGCCACCGCTCAGCGAGGGGCGCTGGACTGGAAACCGCGTTTCAAAAAGGCCGTGTTGCCGGTGTTCAAGGAGCTTTACGAGCGAGTGCGCACCGGCAAAGAGGCGCGCCGCGTCTTGCAGGCCTGCGGCCGACCCGATTACCAGGAACAGCTCCAAAAAGAGCTGAACGCCATGCGGGATTCCGAAATGTGGCGGGCGGGCGCTGCGGTCCGCGCCCTGCGGCCCAAGGAACCTGCGCGCAAGCTCGGCAAGGGCGTCAAGGGCATCGCCGGCCGCGCCAGCAACTGAAACTCCCGCACTCGGCCGGGGCACGCCGGCGGCGGTGCGCGGCTTTCCCGCGCCGGCGCCGAGGTTCTGTCGTTTCCCGGGCCGGGGCCGAGGTCCGCGAACCCGTGGATCCCCCGCGCGGTCTGCGGCGCGCTCGGGACGCGACAAGGCACGGGCTTGAAATCCCGGTTCACCGCGACCAACTTGGCCCGCCATGCACGGACCCCTCTTGATCCGGGATGTGTTGGCGCAGCGCCAGGCGCAACGCCGCGCTGCGGTCTCCTTCGAATTCTTCCCGCCGAAAACCGAGGAAGGCGAACGCACATTTTTCGACGTCACACTGCCCCAATTGGCCGCCCTGAAACCGGACTTTTGTTCGGTGACCTATGGCGCCGGTGGCAGTACCCGCGACAAAACCCTGGCCATCGTGGAGACCATCCAGCGGCGCTACGGGCTGCCCAGCATGGCGCATCTGACCTGCGTCGGCTCGACGGTCGAGCAGTTGCGGGAGATCATTCGTCAGGCCCGGGCGCGTGGCATCGTCAACATCCTGGCCTTGCGCGGGGATCCACCCGCCGGCGCCCGGGAATTCACGCCCCCGCCCGGCGGCTTCACGCACGCGTGGCAACTGGTGCGATTGCTGCGGGAGATGGGCGACTTTTGCATCGGGGTGGCCGGCTTCCCCGAGGGTCATCCCGCCTGTGCGGAGGGCAAGTACGCCGACTGGCGGTATTTGAAGGCCAAGATCGATGCGGGGGCGGATCTGGTGATCACGCAGCTCTTCTTTGACAACGCCGACTTCTGGGAATTCCGGGATTACCTGACGCGACTCGGGGTGCGCGTGCCGATCCTCCCCGGCGTTTTACCCATTCTGGGGTTGCAGCAGGTGCAGCGACTGACGCAGTTGTGCGGGGCCCGGATTCCCGACCCCCTTCGAAGCCGTTTGGAGACCCTGGCCGACGACGAGGAGGGCTCGATTGCCTTTGGCATCGAATACGCCTCGCAACAGTGCCAGGACCTGTTGCGGGGCGGGGTCCCCGGCATCCATTTCTACACGCTGAACCGGGTGCGGTCCACGCGCCAGATTCTGGCCAATCTCGGCCTGGTGTGACATGCTGGGCGCATGACACGCACCGAGGCGCTCGCCCTGTTGCACGAGTGGGTCCACTCCGAGTCCCTGCGCAAGCACGCCCTGGCCGTGGAAGCCGCCATGCGCCATTACGCGCGACGCTTTCAAGAGGACGAGGAGCGCTGGGGCCTGGTGGGACTGCTGCATGACCTGGACTACGAACGTTTTCCCGAGCCTCCCCACCATACACGCGAAGCGGCCCGGGTGCTGCGGCAACGCGGCCTGGACGAGGAATTGGTCGGAGCCATCCTTTCCCACGCTCGCTGGAACCGGGACGAGTATCCCCTGGACCGTCCCTTGCGCCGCGCCCTGTTTGCGGTGGACGAACTGTGCGGGTTTCTGACCGCCGTCGCGTATGTGCGTCCGGAACGACTTCAGGGACTGACGCCGGCCAGTGTGCGCAAGAAGCTCAAACAGAAATCCTTCGCCGCGGGGGTCAGTCGGGAGGACATCGAACAAGGGGCCGCAGGCCTGGGACTGACCCTGGACGAGCACATTGCGGAGGTCATCGCGGCGATGCAGTCGGTGGCGGCAGAGCTCGGACTGGCGGCTCCGCCCGGCCCGACGGCCTGAGGCAATAGAAGGGAGGGCAGGGACACGGGGCCTTGGTGCCCCGCGTGGTCGAAACCGCCGCTTTTTGTTGTGTGTGCCAGGTCTCGGACGCGCAGGGAGCCGCCTGCCTCGAGGCACGGGCGCCGCCGACCGCGACGAGAACTTTACAGAGACGCTGGGGAACACACCCACTCCCGGGACGCGAGAAGGCGCCGGGTTTTTCGTCAAACCACCCGCGCAACTCGTGGGTGGGAAAGGGCGGTCCTTCGACGACACACGTCTTCACACCACCTGCTCCGGAGGGCGCAGGGTTGCGGTGTCCGGACCCATCCACTCCAGTAGTCTGATTCACCGAAGTGGGCCCCGGTTCCGGAAGACCCGACTCGGGCCGAGGAACGCCGCAGCGCTCGGTTGGCAGTTGGAAGCCTGTAGCCCAGGGATTGACCCGTTCTGAGGCCCGGGGGCGCCGGCGGCCGGCCCTCTGTGCCCAAACAGCCTCGGAAATCCGCGGCGCGGCCCACCGGCGGCAGAATCCATTGGCCCGGCAGCGGGGCAGGGCGGACCCCGCATCACTGACTTTCCGATTGGATCACAGGAAGAGTCCCCGCCCTCTCAAGGTCGTCCGTGGGCGGCCAAAAAGAGGCAGGCTCACCGGTCAACCACCCCAGCCGCGTGCGGATCCGGCCAACTTCGGTCCCGAAACACTTCCCGCTTTTCTGTGGGTCGGAATTGCCTACAGTGCCCGGACGTATGTGGGGCACGATTCGTTCGGTGCATTTTGTGGGGATCTGTGGGACGGCGATGGCATCCACGGCCGTGGCCTTGAAGGAACAAGGCCTGACGGTGACCGGCTCGGACCAGAATGCCTATCCGCCGATGTCCACCTTTCTGGCGGAGCACGGCATCGAGGTCATGTCGGGCTATGCCGAGGCCAATCTGGCGCATCGGCCGGACCTGGTGGTTATCGGCAATGCGATTTCCCGGGGCAACCCGGAGGCGGAATACTGCCTGGAGCACAGGCTTCGGTACTGTTCTCTGCCGGAGCTGCTGCGGGAGCAGTTCCTGCGCGGCAAACGCACCATCGTGGTGGCGGGCACGCACGGCAAAACCACCACCACGGCGCTGCTGGCCTGGGTCTTCGAGGTCAACGGGTTGAAGCCGGGCTTCCTCATCGGGGGGTTGCCCCTGAATTTTCAGCGCGGCTGCCGGTTCACCGACAGCGAGTGGTTCATCATCGAAGGCGACGAGTACGACACGGCTTTCTTCGACAAGCGGAGCAAGTTCGTTCACTACCTGCCGGAGTGCGTGATCCTCAACAACCTGGAGTACGACCATGCCGACATCTTTCCGGATTTGACGGCCATCCAGCGTTCGTTCGAACAACTCATCCGCCTCGTGCCCCGCAACGGGGTCCTGCTGGCCAATGGCGACGATCCGAATCTGGCACCCCTGTTGAATGTGCGGTTTTGCCCGGTCCGCCAGTTCGGTTTGGGCGAACACAACGCGGTCCGTGCCTTCAATGTCCAGTTGGGAGCCGGCGCCAGTACGTTTGAGCTGCCCAGCTATCGGTTCCACCTGAATCTCCCGGGCGAGTTCAATGTGCGAAATGCGCTGGCCGTGGTCGCCTGCGCCAAGCACTACGGCCTCTCGAACAAACAAATCCAGGCCGCCTTCGACACCTTCCTCGGTGTGCGCCGTCGCATGGAAGTGCGAGGGGTCGCCGACGGCGTGACCGTGGTGGACGACTTTGGGCACCATCCGACGGCCATTCGGGAAACCCTGGCGGCGCTGCGGCTGAAGTATCCGCGACAGCGTCTGTGGGCCATTTTCGAACCGCGCAGTAACACGACCCGACGCCGTGTCTTTCAAAAGGAGCTCGCGGAGTCCTTTGCGGGAGCCGATTGCGTGGTGGTCGCCCAGGTCGCGCGTCTGGAACAATTGCCCCCCGAAGAACGGTTGAATCCGGAACAACTGATTGCGGATTTGCAAGCCCGGGGAAAGACGGCGGCTTATTTACCCGACGTGGACGCGATTGTTTCGCATGTGGTGCGCCACGCGGAAGGCGGTGACGTCGTGGTGGTTTTCAGCAATGGAGGGTTCGGCGGAATCCATGATAAACTCTTGGACCGTTTGAACCGCCGGGCGGCCCAGAGTCGGGCCCTGGGCCTGGCGTCGCTCGAGCGAGCCCGCGGCCGCGGCCACTAGAGGGGCGGATGCGATGCGGTCTTCCGCGGGCGGGGAAGCCGGTCACAAAACGCTCGCGGCGCCTCGTTGCTCCCGGCTTGGGAGGGTTCCCGAGTGCTGAGTTGCCTCACCGGGTTGGTGCTGCTCGGTGGCCAAATGGACCGGGCCGTGGGGGAACCTAGGGCCTTCGAAAGCCTCCGAGACCGGGCTTCCTCGGAGGTCCGGAGGCCGCTGGTCATTCCGCGACCGATGAATCGGGCAAGAATGGGCAAGAAGCTGGCCAAGAAGGATCCCCGGCCATCCAAAGAAAAGACGAGAGCCGGGAAGGTTTCCCGGCTCAAGTGGTGATGAGGTTTCGACGCCGTCACCCCGGCGCTCAGAAGGGTGGTGCGGCCAACTTGGAGGGTCGCTGTTCGCACCGCACCACAAGTAAAACCTCTATACCAACCCTAAGCGAACAGCGAAGTCTTTCGCGCCGTTCAATCAGTTAGACGGACGAGCCGCCGGAACGTTCAAAATCCAGCGGGACCCCCGGTTGCAGGCTGGTCTTCCCGCCGCTGCGCTGTTGCGCTGGAGCCGCTTACGCCGACAGCAGCCGCTCCACCGTGGGTCACATCCGCCCCGGGTTCCGTAACGGGTTCGGCACGGACGATGTCCTCGTCGAAAGTTGCAACAATTCGATGGCCCGGCGGCACCATCAGGAATTCTTCCGGACGCCAATCACCCTCGAGCCAGCGGTGGAGCAGGCCGAGGTCCCCTTCCCATTCCTCGAACTGCCACCCTTGACGTGCGCAAATGGCTCGCACCTGCGCGGCCAGACCGAGCGATCGGGTGAAATCGAATTCGATGAGCACCCCGTGGGTGTAGTGGGCGGTCCATTCCCGGAGGACCTCCATCAGGGCTCTGGCCTTGCTCTCTCCGTGCTGTCGAGTCCAGGCCTCCCAGTTCGGGAGGGTGGCCCCTTGGGAAAGGATCGGGGTTGCGAGGGCGGATCCGGAGCCTGCCCGGGACCGTTTTTGCGCGCATTCCACCCAGCCGGACGTGAAGTAGTACGTGCCGGGCCGATGGAAAAAGGCCTTCTGGTACCGTTCCTTGGAACCGAGGAAGAAGGTGATACAGTCGTGGGCTCGCGGGACCACCAGGGGCGTGTGCCGGGCGGTGATCCCTTCCAAGAGTCGGCCGCAGAGGCCGTAGCCCAGGAGAATCGCGTCATAGACTCCCGGGGGCACCGCATCCAGCCGTCGCTGGACTTCCAGGCGGCCCCGGGCGGGATGGTCGTGGAGCCCTTGGGACACGAACTCCAGATCGAGCAGGTTTCGACTCCGCGCGGCCAGGTGGCAAATCTCGCGCAGCGCGATCTCACAAGCGATGACCCGAAGATGGCGCGGTGCCGAAGAGGCCGCCGGCACCGGGGGGGCACCGGCGCCGGCGACCGGGTTGGGGGACGGGGAGGAAGTCGCGGTTCCGGCCAGATCGGCCGGGTCTTGCGGGCCGCAGGGCTCGGCATGCGACGTGGGATCAGAAACCTGCATAGTTGGTGCGGGCGGCCTCGGTGACGGCCCAGAGATTGATCGGGATCAAGCTGCGACCGAATTTGAGGAACCGCACGCTGCCGTCAATGAAGGCAAAGTTCGAACCGCCGGAACGGGTCTGCGCACCGGCGCCGGAATGCCGGCTTTGTTCCACCTCCTCCACGTCGTTGCCGTTCCCCTCGTAGAAGTCCATGTAGTAGTGCGGCGAACGGGTCTCCTTTTCTCCGAAGAGAATGGTATCCGAGGGATAACGGACCCAGAGCTCCTTCAACCCCTGCGGATAGTTGGCTTGAACGTAAGCCTGCCAATCGGCCGCGCTCAGGACCGACTGAAAGTAGTCGTTAAACGCGTTGATGAGATAGCTCCGGGGCGCGCCGTCGGCCGGGTAGAGGTTGGTATTGGCCGGCTGGGTGGCCGGGTTGGGCCCGTCACTCGGGCAGACGAGCAACCGCAACTCGCGGTAGTACGGCTGGAGCCGATGCGGCCAACGGCCGTTGACCAACCGGGGCGGAAAGAATCCCTCGTGGTCGTCCACGTACAGCCTCGCGGCCAGGCCCAGTTGGCGCAGGTTGTTGTTGCAGGAGATGCGACGAGCGGTCTCTTTGGCCCTGCCCAGAGCGGGCAGGAGCATGCTGGCGAGAATGGAGATTATGGCGATCACCACCAGCAGCTCGATGAGGGTAAACGCCCGGGCGAGGCGATCCGCCGCTCGGCCGGCCTGAATAGATGTCCCGCGTGTGCGTCCATTCAGACAGGCCATGTCAACCAAGAACATCGTTCTCATCCTCGTCGTGGTGATGCTGTTGGGACTCACTGTCTACCAACTAATGGACTGGTTTCGGCCGGCGGATATTCAAATCGTGCACACGATCCGACCCAATCCGCGGGCCCAGGCCGAGCGTCCGGGGCGGCGGATGGGCCCCACGCGGCTGCCTTATCTGGTCTCCTTTGCGCTGGACCGGCCGGTCCGGCTCAAGGAAGTGCGAGTCGTCCCCACAAGTACACTGGCCACGAACAAATACGCGTCGGGCCTGTGGCACCTGGTGTCGGATTCGAACTCGGTTCCGGTGCGGGCCATCGTGTATGGGCAACCCATCCGCGGGATGCGACCCCATGTGCGGGGGGCATGGGCCGATCCTTTGCAGCCGCAGACAGACTACACGCTGCTGTTGGAATCGGATCAGGGTCGCGTGCGTTACGAGTTTCGCACCCCGGCAAACCTGCCGGTGCCCCGGTGAGACACGTCGGCTGCAAGTGGTGGTGCAAAGACCGGGAGGTTCAAAACGGTGCTTGCGCAGCTGGGCAAGCGGGGAGAACCGCTCCAAAGCTCCTCCAAAAACGCTGCGGGGGTGCCCCGCGACGGACATGTTCCGCCCCTTGCGGGGAAGAGGGCAGTTTTCCTCTCAGGCTGCTTGCGCGGCGGGCGAGCGGATTCGGTCGGGCGGATGAATCGCAGCTCTCTCATCGACCCGGAATTGGAGCCCCGTTTGGGCGGGGCCCGGACCCGGCAGAGCGGCGGCCCGGGGGTAGTGACGGGACCGCGGTGTCGGCCCAATGCGTGCGGGCCACCGGTGAGGGCCGGAGCCGGTGACGGCTGTCCGCGGGGATGTTGGCGGCGGCCCCATGCGCACTGGTGTGCTGCGGCGGACCCGATTTCTCGCTGAAAAGCGGGCGCTTTTCCGGACCGGGGACGCAGGATTGGATCAGCCGAGTTCCTCGACCGGCCCGACGTTGCTGGCCATCTGGCGAAGGGTGGTCTTGAGGATTTTGCCCGTCGCGTTGCGCGGCAGGGTTTCCATGAAAACGATCCGGCGCGGCACCTTGTAGTCGGCCAACCGATCCCGCAGGAATTGGACGATGGGTCTCTCTTCGAGGGTGACGCCTTCGGCCGGGGCCACAAAGGCCAGCGGTTGCTCGCCCCGGCGACGATCCGGAATCCCGATCACCGCGGCCTCCTTGACTCCGGGGTACTGGTAGAGGACCTCTTCGATTTCACGCGGGTACACGTTGATCCCATTGACCAGGATCATGTCCTTCTTCCGGTCGGTGATGTAGAAGTACCCGTCCGCGTCCTGATACCCGATGTCCCCGGTCAACAGCCAGCCGTTGCGCATGACCCTGGCGGTCTCCTCCGGCCGATTCCAGTAGCCCATCATGACGTTGCCGCCGCGCACGCAGATCTCGCCGACGGTGTGATGGGGCAGGAGATTGCCCTGATCGTCCTGGACGGAAACCTCCACGTTGGGAATGGGCAGGCCAATGGAGCCCGGTTTCCGGCGTTCGATGGGATTCTTGGTGACGACGGGGCTGGCTTCGCTCAGTCCGTATCCTTCGAGCAGGGGAATGCCGAACTTGGCCTCGAAGTCTTTGAGCACCTGGACCGGCAGGGGGGCGGCCCCGCTGATGCAAAGCCGCAAGGGCAACGGCGGTTCAATGGGCGCGCTGACCATGGCCCGGTAAAACTGTGGAATGGCCGGCAGAATCGTGGCCTGCCGTTGGAGAATCTCGGCCAGGGCATTCCGGGGCGGATGCAGGGAACGGACCAGCACGATGCTGCCGCCCACCAGCAGCGGCAGCAACACCCCCACGGTGATCATGTAGCTGTGGAACAGCGGCAACAGGACGGCGATCCGATCGGCTTGCACGGTGCGCAGGACCTGCCGACAGCTCTCGACATTGTGGAGCAGGTTGCCGTGGGAAAGCATGGCCCCTTTGGGACGGCCCGTGGTGCCGGAGGTGTAGATGAGCACGGCCAGGTCCTGCGTGGTGCGATTGGCGCCGGGGTTCTCCTGCCCGGCCGGGGCGGGGGCCAGCCAGGCAAACTGTTCGACCGGCAGCAGCTGCAGTTGCGGGTGCACGGCCTGGAGCGCGGGCGCCTGTCGGGCCAGTTCCTCCTCGGTGATGAGCACCCGGATCCCGGCGTCGCCGAGGATGTAGTTGACCTCGTCGGGCTTGAGAAAATTGTTGATCGGAACGGCCACGGCTCCGCTCTGGAGGATGCCGAACAGGGCCGTGATGAATTCCGGTCGGTTTTTGAGCCACAGGCCGACGCGATCGCCGGGCTGCACCCCGAGCCGGGTGGTCAGATGATGGCTGACGGCGCGGCTCTGGTGCCAGAGGGCACGGTACGGGATCTCTTCCAGCCCCCAGAAGACCGCAGTTTTTTCCGGGTGGGCTTCGACGGACGCGGCAAAGGCAGCAGGCAAATTCATATGCATCATGTAGGCTGGTGACACCGTGCCGGGCAAGCGCAACCGGCGGGATGCAGCGCCCGCGGAGGGGGACACGCCCGGGCCGGGCGCGTCACAAGGGAGGGCCTCACGCGGGCCCGGAGGCCGAGGAGGGATGGCCCGGAGCGCCCGGTGCGTCGAGGTCGATGAGGATGTCGCGCGGCTCGGCCCCTTTGCTGGGGCCCACGATGCCGCGTCGTTCCAGTTCGTCCATGATACGGGCGGCGCGGGTGTAGCCGAGGCGCAACCGGCGTTGCAGCAACGACACACTGGCCTTCTGTTCGCTGCGGATGACCTCGATGCATTGCTGGATGAGGGCCTCGTCTTCGTCCGCACCCTCTTCCGTGTCGAGGGCCGAGGTCGGCCTGGACAACTGCTCGTGGATCTCGAGGTCGTAGTTGGGTTTCCCCTGCTTGGCAATGAAGTCCACGATGCGCTGGATTTCCTCGTCCGTGATCAGGGCTCCTTGGGCCCGGATGAGCCTGGCCGAGCCCGGCGGCAGGTAAAGCATGTCGCCCTTGCCCAGGAGTTTTTCGGCGCCCATGGCGTCGAGGATGGTTCGGGAGTCCACGCGGGAGGCGCATTGGAAGGCGATCCGGGCGGAGATGTTGGCCTTGATGACGCCGGTGATGACATCGACGCTGGGCCGTTGGGTGGCCACGATGACATGGATACCCGCGGCCCGGGCCATTTGGGTGATGCGGGCGATGGCCATTTCGACATCGGCCGGCGCGACAAGCATCAGATCGGCCAGCTCGTCGATGATCACCACGATGTAACTGAGTTTGTCGGGGATGATGATGTCCTCCTCGCGGGGCACGACGATTTCCTCGTCCACCTCCACGGCGAAGCCGTCGGCGGCAGGCTCGATTTTTTCACGTCGCGCTTTCAAGGGCAGCTCGGGCTCGCGCTCCGGCAGGGGCTTGTGTCGCGGGCGACTGTTGAACGAGGCGATGTTCCGGACGCCGACGCGCGCGAAGATCTGGTAGCGCTTTTCCATCTCGTTGACCACCCACCGGAGGGCCAGGACCACCTTTTTGGGGTCGGTGACCACGGGCACGACCAGATGCGGCAGCACATTGTACTGTTGGAGCTCCACGACCTTGGGGTCGATCATGACGAACCGGAGCTGATCGGGGGTGAACCGGTAGAGCAGGGAGGCGATGATGGCGTTGATGCAGACGGACTTTCCGGAGCCCGTGCTGCCGGCGATCAGCAGGTGGGGCATCTCGGCCAGGTCGGCGATGATCGGTTGCCCGTACACGTCCTTGCCGAGGGCCAGCGGGATGCGTGCCTTGGTGTTGCGCCATTCGTCCGTCTCCAACAGGTCGCGCATCATCACCTTGGTCTTGACGCGGTTGGGCACTTCCACGCCGACGGAGCTCTTGCCCGGGATGGGGGCCAGCACGTGAATGCGCTCGGCCTTCAGCGCGGCGGTCAGGTTGTTGGTCAGGGCGGTGATCCGCTCCAGTTTGACTCCCGGCGCCGGGTGCAGCTCGTAGCGGGTGATCGTCGGACCCTTGGTGATGTCGCCCAGCTCCACGGGAATGTCGAACTGTGCCAGGGTCTGCTGTATGAGACGCGCATTGGCCAACAGCTCCTCCTTGGATTCGGTGGGCCGGGTCGAGAGATCCGGCGGATGCAAAAAGTCCAGGCTGGGCAACTGGTAATTCCCAATGACGGGCGGGGCGGCCACGGCCAGCGGCTTGGTTTTGCGTGGCCTGGCTCCGGCGGGCTGAGCCGTGGCGGCCACGGCAGGGCCGGGAGGTTCCTTGGCCGGTGTCGGCGGCGCTGCAGCGGCAGGGGGTTCCCCCGTGCCGGGCGCCACGGGCTCGGCGGAGGGGGACGCCGTGGCGGCCGGGGCTGGCGTTGTGCGGGCGGGTTCGCCGGATTCCGGAGGCGCCATTTGTGCCTCGACCGGCGCTGCGGCGGTGTCGGCACCGGCGTGTTCCTGGAGGGGCGCCGTAGCAGGCAGGGTGGCCGTGGGTTTGGGCTGAGGCACACTCAGGTCCCGAATGCGCGGCTCGCGCGGAGGTTTCCGCTCCGACTCCACACCCGCCCGCGCCAGTTCCTCTTGGAGGGCCTGTTTGCGTTCTTCGAGCTCTTGCGCGCGGCGTTCCAGGGCCGCCGCGCTGGTTTCGTAGCGCCGGCGCAGCTGAACCAACGCGTTTCGAATCCACTCGCCGATTTGGAAGTTGGTGAGGTAACAGAGGCTGGCGAGGTAGAGGGCGCTGTAAAGGATGGTGGCTCCCACCGGGCCCACGGTCCAAAACCCGTAATCGTAGCTGATCGACCCCAGCAAGCCCCCCGCGCTGGGGGCCCCGAGCGCCAGACGCCATGTCTTCAACAAGGGCCAACTGTCGGCCAGGTGCAGCAGCCCGGAACCCGACAGCAACAGCACAAGGGCCCAGAGCCAGCGACGCCGCAAAAAGGACAAGGGCGCCCACCAGCACCCCAGTGCCACAAGGAGCAGCGTGGGGGGCAACAGAAAGGCGGTCACACCCAGGAGGAAGAACGTGGCATTGGCCAGATGGGCACCGACAGGGCCGGCCAAATTGTGCACCGGTTGGTTGGGCGGATGGCGATGAATGGCCAGATCGTAGCGGTCGAATGACCACTGCGCGACCAGGAGCAGCAGTGCGAAGGCTGCCAGCACCAGGCCGAGGAGATCCCGCGGGACACGGGACGATTCTGGCTGAGCTGTTTTCCGCGCCATGCAGGCACGCTAGCACGGAAAGGGGGGCGGCGGAAGTCTCCGGAAGGGCTTGTGCCGAGGGCCCTTCTCACGGGGTTGAGCCCTGGTGGGGACCGAAGCTCCCGGCCGGTGTGCTGCGGGGACGGTGCGCCGGGCTCATCCATCCTCGCGGGATGTCTCCGGCTGGGGCCGCTCGGGTGTTGACTGGGATCCCGGGGCGGGTGTCGCGGGTCTTGCGGAGCCTCCCGCCGGCGCCCTGGGTCGTAACTGAGGAAACAGAATGACGTCGCGAATGCTTTCCTGACCGAGCAGGGTCATGCAGAGCCGGTCGATGCCCATGCCCATGCCGCCCGCCGGGGGCATGCCATGCTCCAGAGCCACAAGAAAATCTTCGTCGAGTTTTTGTCGTTCCCCGCCGGCCTGATGTTCGAGCCGCTCCCGTTGTTCGATGGGGTCGTTTTGTTCGGTGTAGGCCGGGGCCAGTTCCTGCCCGTTCATGCAGAGTTCGAAAACCTCGACCGTGGACGGATCCTCAGGCGAGAGTTTGGCCAGCGGGATGAGTTCCTTGGGCAGGTGGGTGACAAAAACGGGCTGGATTAGGGTGGGCTCGATGAGCTTTTCGAACACGGCCTGGGTGACTTCGAAGTCCTCGTAGTCGGGGCCGATCTCGGCACCCCACTGGAGAGCCCGTTCCCGGCGCTGCTGGGGCGTCAGATCGAACCAGTCGCTGCCCGCCCGCTCGCGCACCAGATCCTTGTAGCGGACGCGCGGCCACGGCGGAGTGAGGTCGATGGTACGGACGACCCGGCCCTCGGGGTTGCGGTGTTCCAGCCGCAGCGTGCCGAGCACGGTTTGCGCCACGTGCACAATCATGCTCTGGACCAGTTCCATCATGGTCTCGTAATCCCCGTAGGCCTGGTAGGCTTCCAGCATGGTGAACTCCGGGTTGTGCCGGCGCGAAATCCCCTCGTTGCGGAAGGTGCGGCCCAACTCGAAGACGCGATCGAACCCGCCCACAAGGAGGCGCTTGAGGGGGAGCTCCAGGGCGATGCGCAGGTAGAACTCGCAGCCCAGGGCATTGTGCCACGTTTTAAAGGGGCGCGCCGCCGCGCCGCCGGGGATGGGCTGCAGGATGGGGGTCTCGACCTCCACGTAACCCCGGCTGTGTAGAAAATCCCGGATGGTGCGGATGATCTGGCTGCGTTTGAGAAACAGGTCTTTGACCTCCGGATTGGCGATGAGATCGAGGTAGCGCTGGCGATATCGGATCTCGGTGTCTTCCAGGCCGTGCCACTTGGCCGGCGGCGGCCGCAAGGCCTTGGCCAGGAGGACACACTCCATGGCCTTCACGGAGATTTCCCCGGTGCGAGTGGTGAACAGGGTGCCCCGCACCCCGAGGAAGTCGCCGAGGTCCAGGTGCTTGAGCAGGTCGTAGGCATCGTCGCCGACGACGTTTTTTTGTGCATAGATCTGAATGCGCCCGCTGCCGTCCCGGAGGTCCAGGAACAGGCTCTTGCCCATGTCGCGGTGGGCCGTCACGCGACCGGCCACCGCCACGCTCAGACCCTCCACATAGTGGGTGCGGGCCTCGGCACAGGTGTGCGAAGGGCTGAACTTGTTGCGGAACGGGTCCAGGCCGCGCGCCCGAAGCGCGGCCAGCTTCGCCTTGCGCTGTTCGATCAGGGCATTGGTCTCGTCCATAGGCTGCCGGGGATGAAACACGAGTCGGACCGGAAAACCAAGTGCCGGGTGCGGGCGCGGGTTGGTGCATTGCGGCGGGAGGCGGCGGGCTCTACATTGAGCCGGTCATGAACGACGCACTGCAGGCTTCGTTGGTCGAGTTGATCCGGCGGACCTCGGCGGAAATGCCCGACGACGTGCAGCGGGCGATTTTGTCGGCGCTGGAGCAGGAGCAGAAGGGCACGATCGCCGAGTCGGCCATGAAAATCATCCAGGCCAACATCGAGCTGGCACGGCGCAAGTCCCAACCGATTTGCCAGGACACCGGCAGCATCCTCTTCTATGTGGATTGTCCGGTGGCGTACGACCAGATCGCCTTCGAGGAAACGGCCCGGGAGGCGGTGAAACTGGCCACCCGCAAGGGTTATTTGCGCCAGAACTCCGTGGACTCGCTGACCGGCAAGAACGACGGGACCAACGTGGGGCCCGGCTCGCCCACGATCCATTTCCACCAGCACCGCTCTCCGGAGATTCTGGTGCGGTTGATCCTGAAGGGCGGCGGCTGCGAAAACGTCGGCGCGCAATACTCGTTGCCTGACGAGAGCCTCCAGGCCAACCGGGACCTGGCCGGCGTGCGAAGGGTCATCCTGGACGCGGTGCTGCAGGCCCAGGGCAAAGGATGCGGTCCCGGCGTGTTGGGCGTGTGCATTGGCGGGGATCGCGCCACCGGCTACGAGTTCAGCAAGCAACAGTTCCTGCGCCGGCTGGACGACCGCAATCCGAACCCGGTCCTCGACCGACTGGAACAGGACATTGTACGCACCGCCAACGAGCTGGGCATCGGGCCCATGGGCTTCGGAGGACGCACGACGCTGCTGGGGGCCAAGATTTGTGCCGTCAACCGTCTGCCGGCGTCGTTCTTCGTCAGTGTCAGTTACATGTGCTGGGCGTATCGCCGACAGGGGGTCAAGCTCGACGCGGAGGGCCGGATCCTGGAGTGGCTGTACTGACCCGGTCCCTGCGGGGTCGGCGGGCCCGTGACGGAGGCGGCCGGCTCAGAGTTTCAAGGCCCGGAACCGCCGGGGCAGGTGCCGGAAGTGAAACTCCAGGGAGCAGAGCCGCTCCAGTTCACCCGGCTCGAAATGACGGGCCACTTCGGGATCGCTGCGCAGCGTCTTCAGAAAATCCGCGTCATCGCGCCCGGCCTGTTTGACCTGCCACGTCTTCATGGCGTTGCGCTGTACTAGGGCGTACGCCTCCTCCCGCGTCAGGCCCTTGCGAATCAGGGCCAGCAACACGGTCTGGCTGTGCCACATCCCCAGCGAAAGCGCCAGATTCCGTCGCATGTTTTCGGGATACACCTGGAGACCCTCCATGAGACGGCGCAGCCGGTCGAGCATGTAATCCGCGAGCATGCAGGAGTCCGGAAAGATGACCCGCTCGACCGAGCTGTGGCTGATGTCGCGTTCGTGCCAGAGGGCGACATTCTCCAGGGCAGCCATGGCGTTGGTGCGGAGGAGACGGGCCAGACCGGTGAGTCGTTCCCAGGTGATGGGATTGCGTTTGTGGGGCATGGCACTGCTGCCTTTCTGGCCGCGGCCGAAGGGTTCTTCCGCCTCGAGCACCTCGGTGCGCTGCAAATGCCGGAATTCGACCGCCCATCGCTCGATGCTGGCCCCCAACAGGGCCAACACGGTCTGAAACTCGGCATGCAGGTCCCGCGGGACCACCTGGGTCGCCACGGGTGCCGGTCGGAGACCCAGCTTGCGGCACACATGGACTTCCACGCGGGGCGGAAGATGCGCGCTGGTGCCCACGGCGCCGCTGAGTTTGCCGACCGCCACGGCTTCCCGCACCGACTCCAGCCGGCGCCGTGCCCGACGGAACTCGTCGTACATGCCGGCCAGTTTGAATCCGAAGGTGATGGGTTCGGCATGGATGCCGTGACTGCGCCCGATGCACGGGGTGGCTTTGTGTTCGCGCACACGGCGGGCGATGACAGGCAGCAGCGCGTCCAGGTCGGCCAGCAACAGGTCGGCGCTTTGCACCATCTGCACCGCAAAGGCCGTGTCCAGCACGTCACTGGAGGTCAGACCGTAATGCAGCCAGCGGCTGGCGCGGTGAGCGATCTTCTCCGCCACGGCCGTGGTAAAGGCGATCACGTCGTGCTGGAGCGTCTCTTCCAACTCGCGCTGCCGCGCCAGCAGCCCGGGGAGGTCCTTTTGACAAGCGCGACAGCCGGCGCGGATGCGTTCGAAATCGCTCGCGGGCACGATGCCCTCCCGGACCAGGGCCTCGGCCGTCAGCAGCTCGATCTCCAGCCAGAGCCGCAGCTTGTTTTCTTCCGACCAGATGGCCCGCATTTCGGGCCGTGAATAGCGCTCGATCATGCCGGCATGATCAGGAGAGGCAGCGAACGGGGCAAACGCGAAAGCGCAGCGTCGATGGGCCGGTCCTGTAGCCTCTCTCCAGGCCGCCTGTGGTCCGGCCCCGCGCCAGAAGAGCCACCCCGGGTGTGACCAGGTTGGTCCCGGACCGGACACGGGCAGCGAAAACACCGAGCCCGGGCTGCGCGGCTTTGGCGGATCGGATTCCCGCCGCTCGACGCGAGGTCGGGCGCCTCTGCGACGAGAGGACGGGCTTTTCCGCCAGGCCGCGGCCGCATTCAGGGCCCGGCCAGGGAGCCGATGCGCTCCGCGGGCTTTGCCCTTGCTGCCAGCGGAGGGTTGCGCTAGCTAGCCGGGCGTGGGCCGGACATTTTGGCAACCGGTGGAGGGCATCATTCCCCCCTTGGTCACGCCACTGGCGGGGCCGGAGACCCTGGACCACGAGGGATTGGCACGTCTGGTGGAGCGGGTGATCGCGGGCGGGGTGAGCGCCCTGTTTATTCTCGGCACCTCTGGCGAGGCACCCTGCCTGAGTTACCGCCTGCGGCGCGAGCTGATTCAACGGGTCTGTGCTCTGGCGCGGGATCGACTACCGGTGTGGGTGGGCATCACGGACACGGCCATGGCGGAGGCCGTTTCGCTGGGTCGGTTCGCGGCGGAAGCCGGGGCCCGGGCGCTGGTGACCGCCCCTCCGTATTACTTCCCGGCCGGTCAGCCCGAGCTGGTCCATTTCATCCGGCAATTGGTGGCACAACTGCCCCTGCCCCTGATTCTCTACAACATGCCGCAGATGACCAAGGTCCGATTCGAACTGGACACCCTGGCACAATTGATGGAGTTGGAACCGGTCGTGGGATTGAAAGACAGCTCGGGGGACATGGAGTACTTCGCGCGCGCCGTGGAGTTGGCTCGGCGCCGGCCCGATTGGCGGGTGTGGGTGGGCCCGGAGGAATGCCTCTGGGAGGCGCTGCGCCGGGGAGGACACGGCGGCATCAACGGGGGCGCCCAGATCGTTCCGCAATGGTTCGTGGGGCTCACCGAGGCCCACCGCGCCGGCGACGAGACCCGGGCTGCGGAGCTGCAACAAAAGATTCTCCGGTTGGGCGCGATCTACCGGGTGGAGCGACACGCATCGGCGGTGGTGAAAGGTTTGAAATGCGCACTGTCGCTGCTCGGTGTCTGTCGGGATGACATGGCGCCCCCGTTCGAGAGTTTTCGCCCGCCGGAACGCGCCCGGGTCCGGGCGATCTTGGAGGAACTGGGGCTGCTGGAGCCCCAGCCGGGCGCGATGCCGTCCAGACCATGAACGTCCGGGGCTTCGAACGACCAATCACTCGCGGACCCGGGGGGCGCATCCTCACCCACACCCGCGTCTGGTCACCGGACGGTCAATGGCTGGTGTACGACACCCGCAGCGATCCCGCCGGAGACGTGTTCGACGGCCTCACCATCGAGATGGTGCACGTGGAGACCGGCGAGGTGCGGGAATTGTTTCGGGCGCGAAACGGGGCGCACTGTGGTGTGGCCACTTTTCATCCCTTTGCGGACCGTGTGGTGTTTCTTGAGGGCCCGGAACATCCCACCGCGGACTGGTCGTATGGTCCGGCGCATCGGCAGGGACGGATCGTGGAGCTGAGTCAAACCGGCCGGGCGCTTCCGTTGGATGCGCGGGACCTGGGGCCGCCGTTTACCCCGGGAGCCCTGCGGGGAGGCACCCATCTTCACGTCTGGGATGGCCAGGGCGAATGGATCAGCTTTACTTACGAGGATCATCCGTGCAGCCGGTTCCCGAATCCCACCCCCGAGCAGGACGTCAACCAGCGGAACGTGGGAGTGAGCGTGCCGGTCCCGGATGGGGTGCGAGTGCCGCGAACGCATCCGCGGAACCACGATGGAACACACTTCAGTGTGCTGGTGACGCGTACGACCGGGCTGCCACGGCCCGGGTCCGACGACATCGTGCGGGCATGCGAAGAAGGCTGGGTCGGGGTGCGGGGCTACGTGCGGCCGGACGGGTCCCGGCAACGCCGCGCGCTGGCGTTTCAGGGCACCGTTCTGACTGCTGGAGGCCGGCGGGTGTCGGAGGTCTTCATTGTGGACCTGCCGGAAGATGTGACGCGGCCGGGAACGGGACCTCTGGCCGGCACGGAGCGACGCCTGCCCCGCCCGCCCGAAGGGACGGTCCAGCGCCGGCTCACCTTCACCACCGAACGCAGGTATCCGGGCCTGCAAGGGCCGCGGCATTGGCTGGAGAGTTCCCCCGACGGCTGCCAGATCGCCTTTCTCATGAAAGACGACGCCGGCGTGGTCCAGCTTTGGACGGTCTCTCCGTGGGGCGGGCCACCCCGACAGGTGACGCACAATCCATGGCCAATTGCCAGCGCGTTGAGCTGGCATCCGACCGGCTCGTGGGTGGCGCACGTCATGGACGGCTCGGTGTGCGTGACGAACGTGGCGACGGGCCGAACCTGCCGGCTGACCGGCCGAAGGGACGGTCCTGCCGCACCGCGGCCGGAGGCCTGCGTGTTTTCCCCGGACGGTCGGCGCATTGCCTTCGTGCGACCGGAACGAATATCGGACCGGTGGTACAACCAAATCTGCGTGGTGGAATGGGAGGTGGCATGAACGAACCGGGCCTGCCCGTCTTGGATCTGTGCGTCCTGGGGCTTTACCTGGCTGGAATGGTCGGGATGGGTTGGGCCTTCCGTCGGCGCAGTGCTTCCAGCGATCAGTTCATGCGGGCCGGGGGACGAGTGCCCGGATGGGCCGTGGGCCTCTCCATCTTCGGCACCTACGTTTCCAGCATCAGCTTTCTGGCGCTGCCGGGCAAAGCGGTGGCCGAGAACTGGAATCCCTTTGTGTTCAGTCTGAGCCTGCCCGTGGCGGCGTGGGTCGCCACGCGGTGGTTTGTGCCGTTTTTTCGCGCACGCGGGGAGGTGTCGGCCTACCATCACCTGGAGAGCCGCTTCGGACCCTGGGCCCGCTCTTACGCCGCCCTTTGTTATGTGCTGACGCAGCTGGCGCGGATGGGGACGATTCTGTATTTGCTGGCCCTTGCCCTGGCGCCGTTGACCGGCTGGAGCGTGCCCACGGTGATTCTGGTCACCGGGTTGGTGACGCTGTTTTATGCCTGGATGGGCGGGATCGAGGCCGTGGTGTGGGCCGACGTGATCCAAAGCGTGGTGCTGTTGGCCGGGGCGCTGTGCTGCCTGGTTTTGCTGGTGGTCGGACTGCCCGGCGGCGTGGGACAGCTCGTGCGCGTGGCGGCGGAACACGACAAGTTCAGCCTGGGCAGTTTTGGTGTCACGCCGGGGGAAGCGACGTTTTGGGTCGTGCTGCTGTACGGACTGTTCATCAACCTGCAGAACTTTGGGATCGATCAGAACTACGTCCAACGATACGCGGTGGCGTGCTCGGAACAGGCCGCCCGGCGGAGCGTATGGTTGGGGGCCTGGCTGTATCTGCCGACCTCTGCGCTGTTCTTGCTGATCGGCACGGCGCTGTTCGTCCGTTACACGGTTCAGCCGGAGCTCTGGGGAGACCCGACGCCGTGGCTGGCGCGGCCGGACGCCGTGTTTCCTCATTTCTTGCGCACTGGGCTGCCCGCCGGAGTCACGGGTTTGGTGGTGGCGGCGCTGTTTGCAGCGGCCCAGTCGACCCTGTCGAGTTCGATCAATGGCTGTGCCACGCTGACATTGTGTGACGGGTATCGGCGGTATCTCCGACCGGAAGCCGGTGAACGGGAATCGATGTGGGTGTTGCGGGGTGCCACCGTCCTGTATGGCTTGGGAGGCATCGCGACGGCGCTGGCCATGACCCGAGTGAAAAGTGCCCTGGACGCCTGGTGGCAGTTGGCCAGCGTGTTCAGCGGCGGGATGTTGGGGCTTTTTCTGCTGGGACTGCTGGCCCGTGGGGCTCGAGGCACCGCAGCCGCGGTGGGCGTGGGCGCCGGCGTGCTGGTGATCGCATGGATCAGCCTGTCGCGTTATTTGCCCGCCAGCTGGCGGAGTCCATTCCACGAATTCCTCGCCGTGGTTGCGGGTACCTTGGCGATTCTGGCCGTGGGATGGCTTTGGGGCATGGTGACCGGACGGGTGAGAGCCCGGCCGACTCCTGAGCAACCGGTTGCTTCGCCGGACGAAGGCGGCAGGTCGTAATCCCGGCTCAACGCTTTGCGTCGACCGCCTTCTCGAAGCGCAGGGCGGCCGAGTTGATGCAGTAACGCAGCCCGGTGGGCCGGGGACCGTCGGGGAAGACGTGCCCCAGATGACCCCCACACTTGGCGCAGAGAACCTCCGTGCGAATCATGCCGTGACTGTAGTCCGGCTGTTGCACGATGGCGTCGGGACTGGCGGGCGCATAATAGCTGGGCCAACCGCAACCGGAATCGTACTTGGTGTCGGAGGTGAACAGGACCGCGCCGCAGCCGGCGCACCGGTACACGCCCTTTTCCTTGTGATTCCAGTAGGCGCCGGAAAAGGCCGGCTCGGTCCCTTTCTGACGCAGAATGCGATACTGTTCGGGGGTCAATTGGGCACGCCATTCGGCGTCGGTTTTCTTGATGGGAAAGTCCATGGCTTTCTTGCGGGGCGGCGAAGCAGAACCCGGGCGGTTGGTGATCGGCTGGCCATGCAGGAGGCCGGCCGGCTCGGCGCCCAGCAGCACCGTCAGCAGCCCGATCGTCCAGAATGTTGGAATGCCGTGGACCCTCACGAGGTGCAATTTCTCCCAGAATGCGGCGGAGTCAACTGGGGGAGCCGCGATTGCGACGGTTCGCGGATTGCGCGACCGGTTTCCTCCTCAGGAGGGATCAGCGGCCGGCAGAATGGTCCAGTCGCCATGGAGGTACCGGCGGTAGAGGAAGTGCTCGACGAGGGCCGCGGGCGGCGGCAAGGCGGGGGCGTCGGCGTCCCAGGCCTGAATCAAGGCCTGCCGGACCCGGGAGGCGACCGCAGGCAGGGCTGTGAGGAATTCTGCGTGCGAGCGGTTCTGGCGATAGTCCGGTTGGCGGGAGGGCAGGGGCAGCACGGCCTCCATGAGATCCAGGGCGGGTTCGAGCAGGATCGTGCCATGAAAGAGCAGACAAGCACGTCGTCGTCGTTGGGCGTTGCCGGAGAATTTCCGGTTGTCCAGAGCCAGGTCCGTCTGCCCGCGCCATTGGACTCGGTGGTCGGCCAATCCGAGCATGCGGGCGAGGGCCAGGCGGTGTCGTTCGAGGATGAACTGGTTGGTGCGCGTGATGGATTCGGTGGGACTGCCGGGTTGGATCCGCAGCACCAGGGTGTAATTGAGACAGCCGGGCGTCTGCAGCACGGTACCGCCCCCGGAGCAGCGTTTGTACACGGGCAGGTTCAGGCGCCGGCAGGCCTCCAGGTTCACCTCCCGCTCGGGCTGTTGCCCGTAGCCCACGACGACGAAGGGTCGATCGGGGATCCAGAACCGCAGCCGCTCGACGTCGGCCTCCGTGCCGGCGTGGGCCTCGGCCCACTCCAGCAGCGCCTCGTCGGCGGCTAGGTTGGCCTCCGGGGTGGGCAGCGTCCAATCCAGATGTTTCATGGGCCCGGGACTGTGCTACGTTTGGGGCTGACAAGGCGCCCGATTTGGGTTTGCCTATCAGTCCGCTCCTGCGTGGACGCCGCGACGGCCGGACTGCGCGGCATTTGCGCGCGGAGCAGCAAGGGAATGCATCATACAACGTGAAAACGCCAGACAAAGTTCAGATGGCCGGTGCGCTGGCGGCGGCGGGCCGCCCGCGGCAATGGTACGAGTCGCTCGACACCGTGGTGGAAAAGGCCCTCGAACCGTACGGGCCCGAGGTGGCCGGTCGTTTCCTCCAGAGTCTGACCCGGCGGTTGATCCCCCCGGGGCAGAGCGGATTCCGCCCGGTCAGCACCCCCTACATCAACACGATCCCGCCCGAGGAACAGCCCGCCTACCCCGGCGATCGCGAACTGGAGCGACGCATCAAGAGCATCGTGCGCTGGAACGCCATGGCCATGGTGGTTCAGGCCAACATGCGCACCAACGTGGGCGGGCACATCTCCAGCTTTGCCTCCAGCGCCACGTTGTACGAGGTGGCCTTTAATCACTTCCTGCGCGGCCCCACGGAAGACTTCGTGGGCGACCTGGTGTTCTTCCAGGGGCATTCCGCACCGGGCGTCTACGCGCGGGCGTTCCTGGAGGGTCGCCTGACCGAGACCCAACTGCGGAACTTCCGTCAGGAACTGGCCCCGGGCGGGGGGCTCTCGTCGTATCCGCATCCCTATTTGATGCCGGATTTTTGGCAGTTTCCCACCGTCTCGATGGGGCTGGGGCCCATCGTGTCGATTTACACCGCCCGGTTCATCCGCTATTTGCGCGACCGGGGCCTGTTCACCGGCCAGGAACCGAAGGTGGTGTGCTTTGTGGGTGACGGCGAGACCGACGAGCCGGAAACGCTCGGTTCGATCTCCCTGGCGGCCCGCGAGCAGCTCGACAACCTGCTCTGGGTGGTCAATTGCAACCTGCAACGCCTCGACGGCCCGGTCCGGGGCAACGGCAAGATCATCCAGGAACTGGAAGCCGTCTTCTCCGGCGCGGGCTGGAACGTCATCAAGGTCATCTGGGGGTCGGACTGGGATCCGCTGCTGGCCGCCGACAAGTCCGGGCTCCTGCTGAAACGGATGGAAGAAGCCGTCGACGGCGATTACCAGAAGTATTCGGTCGAGCCCGGCAGTTACACCCGCCGACATTTCTTCGGCCGCTACCCCGAGCTGCTCGAGCTCGTCAATCATCTGACCGACGAGCAGATCCGCAAACTGATGCGGGGCGGTCACGATCCCGTGAAGGTTTACGCCGCCTACGCCGCTGCTTTCGCGCACAAGGGCCAGCCCACGGTCATCCTGGCCAAAACCATCAAGGGCTACGGCCTGGGCGAGGCGGGCGAGGGCCGGAACATCACCCATCAACAGAAAAAACTGAACGAAAAGGAACTGCGCGAGTTCCGCACCCGTTTCGGCATCCCCATCAGCGACGAAGAGATCGCCGAGATGCCCTTCTACAAGCCGCCGGAGGACAGCCCCGAAATGCGCTACCTCCACGAGCGGCGCCGGGCCCTGGGCGGATACCTGCCCCAGCGCCGCGTCGTACCCCAGACGCTGCCCGTGCCCCCGCGGGAGTTCTTTGCCGAGTTTTTCAAAGGCTCGGGGAATCTCGAGGTCTCCACCACCATGGCGTTTGTGCGCATCCTGAGTCTGTTGCTCCGGCACAAGGAGATCGGCCGTCGCATCGTCCCGATCATCCCGGACGAGGCGCGGACGTTCGGTTTGGACGCGCTGTTCCGCGAAGTGGGCATTTACTCTTCCAAGGGCCAGTTGTACGAGCCGGTGGACAAGAAATCGCTGCTCTACTACCTGGAAAAGAAAGACGGCCAGATTCTGGAGGAGGGCATTACCGAGGCCGGCGCCATGTCGTCGTTCATTGCCGCCGGGACCTCATATGCCACGCTCCGCCTGCCCATGATCCCGTTCTACATCTACTACTCGATGTTCGGGTTCCAGCGCGTGGGCGACCTCATGTGGCTGGCCGGCGACATCCGGGCCCGCGGTTTCTTGCTGGGGGCCACTTACGGCCGCACCACGCTCAACGGCGAAGGCCTGCAGCACCAGGACGGTCACAGTTTGTTGCTGGCGACCACCATCCCCACGTTGCTGGCCTACGACCCCGCCTTCGCCTACGAGCTGGCCATCATCATTGCCGACGGCCTGCGGCGCATGTACGTGAACAACGAGGACATCTTCTACTTCATCACGCTCTACAACGAGAACATGGCCATGCCGCCCATGCCCGCCGGCGTGGAAGAGGGCATTCTGAAAGGGCTTTACAAGTACAAGCCCGGCCCGGACGGGCTGAAACTCAGGGCCCACATCCTCGGCAGCGGCACGCTCATCCGCTCCGCGCTGCGGGCCCAGGAAATCCTGGCCGAGAAATACGGCGTGTCGGCCGACGTCTGGAGCGCCACCAGTTACAAGGCCCTGCGGACGGACGCACTCCGGTGCGAGCGCTGGAACATGCTCCATCCCACGCAGCCGCCGCGCAAACCGTACGTGGTGGAGCTGCTCGAACGCGAACAGGGTCCCTTCGTCGCGGTCTCGGACAACATGAAGATGGTACCCGACCAGATCGCGCCGTGGGTGCCCGGCGGATTGACCACGCTCGGCACGGACGGGTTTGGTCGCAGTGACACGCGACCGCGGCTGCGTCGTTTCTTCGAGGTGGATGCAGAGTGCACCGTCATCGCCACGTTGTGGGCGCTGGCGAAGAAGGGCATGGTCAAACCTTCGTTGGTCGAGCAGGCCATCAAAGATCTGGACGTGGACCCGGAGAAGGCGCACCCGGAGATCGTGTAGCAGGCAGCCGTGCCGCGCAGGGCGGACAAAGGCGATCCTTCGCCGGCGCGGGCCGCGCGCCGCGGCCTTCCGACGGCGATGGCACTGGAAGCGCCACCTCAGGACGGCCCGGGCACGGCACCCGGAACACCTTCCATCGCCAGCAACAATTGTTTCCACACCGGCCCCGCGCTGAAGCCTCCAAGTCCTCCGCCCGCCCGCACCACACGATGACACGGCACCAGCAGGGGGATCGGATTGGCCGCACAGGCCTGCCCCACGGCCCGGGCCGCCCCCGGCTTGCCGAGGGCCCGGGCGACTTGCCCATAGGTGCGCACCTCGCCGCGCGGAATCGCCTGAAGCGCTTGCCACACTCGTTGGTGGAAGACCGGATGGCCCGTCCAGTCCAGCGGGGGGAGGCCGCGGGGCCTTTTACCCTGCAAGACGGCCCGCACGGCCGAAACGGTCTGCCCATGCCAGCGCCGGACCTGTTCGGGAATCCGACGTACATCCGGCGCTGGAGAGCTCACCCGTCCCTTGGGGAACTCCAACCTGGCCAGCCCGCTCGGCGAGTACCGGGCCCGGAACACCCCCTGCTCCGTCACCACCGGCAGCTCCCAGAAGGGCGGGTTCGATGAATCCGCGGTCCGAGATGTTTTCATGCAAGACAATGGGTTCGATGACTCACGGGCTCCGGAAAATGGCCAGCAGAATCCCGGCGACCACCAGGGCCAGCCCGATCAACAGGGCAAGGGCCCGGTTTCGCGCAATTCGTTGTTCCACGCGGAGAGACCGCAACCCTGGCGCTCCGCCAGCGGCCAGCAACTGAACCAGTTCCGGGCTGGACGCCCGGGCACCGCGCAGTCTCTCCCGCCACCGACGCCACGCGGCGGGCAGGTCATAGCGCCGTACCCCGAACTCATTGTACAGTTCAGGGGTCGGTGGAGAGGAGGGCCCCAACCGGGGGCGCACCGGACGAATCTCAACCAACGCCGGCTCCTTTTCGCCGACGGCAGGTAGGGCTCGTTTGACCTCCCCGAATCTCGCGCCCGGATCTCCCGGAGGGGCATCCTCGGCCGAAGACGACGCACCGGAATCGCTTCCGACCCCACCCGCAGCGTTGCTGAGGCGCTGCTCCAGCAGGCGAATTTCCTGCTCCAGGGTGAGGATGCGGCTTTTCAGCTCGCGCTCGCGCGCCTTCCACGGATCCCGCTTGAATCTCCACCAAGACATGGGGACCTTCCGCATCCCAGGACCGTTCCTGCGCGGAGCTTACACTAGGTCATGGGTTCCGACGACTTCAAGGCGGCGCGTCGCAGCCACATGCCGAGCGCAAGCAGGCAAAAACCCGCCAGGCCTTGAAAATTCAGGAACATTTGCGAACGCGGCCAGGCTGAGGAGGGAAGGCCGGCCTCCAACAGGATGGCCGCGCCGGAGGCCATCAAGAGCCAACCCGTAACCAGCCGGATCAGACGGTTGCGCATATCTTGCCGAACCGCGCAGGTCTATCGCAGCCACTGAGCGACCATCCAGCCCAGGCCCAACAAGAGCAAGACCGCCGCCACGGGCCACGTGAGCGCCAACCCCAGGCGCGCCAATCGGCCCCAGCCGAGCTCGTCCAAGCTTTCGACCCAGGTGGGCGGCCTGCCGGACGCAGAGTCGGCCCGCGAAGGGGCACCCGAAGAGTTGAGGATCGGAAACTTGAGGCGGGCACTGTTCCATTCCATCCGGGCGTTTTCGAGCACCGTCAGGGCCCGCGTCAGCTGCAGGTTCAAATCCTCCGGTGTCCAATCTTCTTCCCGAATGGCACGGATTTTTTCCAACGCATCGCGGAAGGCTGCCAGCGACCTCGCCATTTGTTCGGCTTGTTGTCGGGCTTCCTGTTCGGCCTCTTCCAGCAGCCCAATGCCCCGGGTGAGGTTTTGAAGCATTTCCTCGCGGCCGGTGTGCCATTCGGTCTGCCGCCGACGCAGCTCCTCGAGGGCCGCCCGCTCTCGTTCGAGTGCTTCCTGCTGCTGTTTCAACTCGGCCAGCCGCTGTTGGGTCTCCAGGACCCGCGCTTCCACCTCCTCGCGCTTCACGGGACGGTCCGCCCCTGCCCGAAACGTCGCGGCCGTGCCGGCGCCCGGACGCCCCACCTGCATGTCCGGGTCCACGAATTCGGAAGGATCAAACGCCGCTGCCATGCCCGTGACTCTAGGTCTTCTCTGGCAACCAGTAAAGCGGGAGCGATGCATCCCAACGGACGCAGGCGCGTATCGCGTTTCGGGCACCCCGAGAGCTCCGCGGCATTCCGGGCTTCCCGGCACGGGAACGCCGCGGGAAAAGTGCATTCTCTCGGGATTCTTGGGTGCGGGCTCCAAATCGGAAATGCGCGCATCCCACACGAGACGGTCGAATGCCTGCAGGGCACGGAAGCCTCCACGGTGCACGACGCCAGCCGTAATTCCGATGATTCGCCGTCGTTGCTTTCTGATCGCAGCCGGCGCACGGGTGATCGAGTGTGCCGAAGCCACGACCCTGCACGGACACGGTCGGCGGTCGGGCGCGCCCGCTCCCTCTGCGATCCGGCGAGTTGCTCGGGCCGTCTCCGGGCCGCTGGACCGTGTGGAACAAAGCAGCTCCCCCGTCTGGCACGTCGTGACGGCCTCCAGATTCCCGCCTTTCAGTGGCGGTGGACTGGCGCGCGGACCCGGCCCCTGGGGGATCGAGCGGCTTGGGCGTCATCCCCGCTGCGAGGGATGGGGTCTGATGGCACCTGAGTGCCGGCGGCCACGCCGCGCAGGCCGCCCGTCCTGAACCGAGCCGCAAACGCCGTGCCGAGCTTGGACCGGATCCTGACCTCTGTTCTGGCCGCGACTACAATGGGCACCGCGGCCCCGTCGATCCCATGGCCCGGCCACAGGGAACATGGATTACATGGCCTACGCCCCGCCGCCGAAAACGGTCTGGGATCCCTGCAAGATTCTCGCGGACCGGAGTGGGCGGCCCGCTACAACCGCCGCCCCGTGTGCTGCGCCAAATCCGGGCCATCCTCCGTCGTGATGTTCTGCGCGCCCGGCTGATCCATCTTCGGGCCGAGCCCTGCACGCGGGTGGAAGCCGCTACCAGTCACCCGTTGGGGGCGCGGTGGTTCATCCCTGGTGCCCGCGCACCTCAGGCGGGACCACCAGGGCCTTTCCGGCCGGGTCAGGGAGAAGAGACTCACGTCGCACAAAAACCTGGTCAGTCTCTTCTTGCCTCTTTCGCCACGCAAGCCCGCCGTGCCCACGAGCCCCGCCTTTCCGGCGAAGAAAAACCGGGTATCCAGCCTGCCACGCCCGGCTGAGCTCCTGAGTTGCGCGTGTAAGCCAGTTTTCCCCGACTCATAAGATGCGGGTTTGGCTCGATACAAACTGTTCGGTGACGCGACGCGGCAAGACCAACACGCACCTGATGAAGTGGATTGTTCTCGGGAGTGCCCTGTTCCAAGGCGGGTGGTTCATGTTTGATGGCGGTCGTGCGCTGGTCATCGCAGATCACGTGACGCCGACCTCCGGACCACGTGCGGGCCAGCCTGGCCCTCGGTCACGGATTGGATCTGCGGTTGGGTTTGAGCCGCGGAGCACTTCGATCAAGTGCCTCCCCCTTTACCCGGGCATCGCGTGGCTCTTCGGCTTGGCCGCTTTCGTGATATGCCCGCGGACGGGCTGGTGGGTTGTTCTTTGCTGCGGCATTGCGAGGCTTGGGTATTTACCGATGGGCCCTTTCCTGAGCATTGCGGCAGTGGCGTTACTGCTCCCGCGGCAGCTTCGGAGTTCATGGTGGGAGGGTTTCAGCGAACATGATCAGTGACGCGGACAGACAGCCCGCTTCTCTCAATTCCAGGTTGGCCGGCTTCTGCCGGTCACGAGGCGGGGTCGCCCAGGGCGGGAGCCCCTCGATCCACTCACAGCCGCACACTCCAGCTTGCGACGAGCGCAGCCACGCCGTGGATCGTGGCTCGATCCGACGACATTCTGTGGCCGCTGCCGGAAGGGGGCGGATAATCCGGAGGGAGACCTTTGGCCGAGCGCCCGGCGCGGCTGGTTCATTGAAATCCGCCGACTTCCGCCGGCGGCCACGGGGCTGGAACTGGAATCCGTTGCCACAAGACCAAGGGCCGAGGATCCCAAGAGAGAGGATTGCACCGAATGGCACCCCTTGGGGCAACGAGGCGGATCGTTAGGAGATCCGCCGACTTCCGTCGGCGGCTACGGTGTTGAATTCGCACTGGGCTCTGGATTCCGCCCGAAGACCGGTAGAATTGGTTCTTAACCTTCTCAGCCAAGGGGAAGCTGCCCAAGTGGGACCCGACCTGCTTTCCAGAGGTCCGCCGTGCACATGACACTCGACTTCCGCTTTGCCATAAGGCGCGCACATCCGGTTCCCGGTGTGTTCAGACCACGCCACCTTTCCGAAAAGCATCCCGCAAGTCCCGGCCCTGGAAGGACCGTCAGCTTCAGAACAGGTCCTTCCACTGCCGGGCGGACCCCGGGCATGCAGGAGGCACCGGCGCTGCGCTTTGCGCTGGGGACTTAATGACGTTGGGGTTCACGACGGCTGGCATGATGTGTTGATGGTTCCCGACGCCCCGGGCGATGTTGTCTTGAACGGAGAGGCCGACCGGACTTATTTGGAGATCGCAGGACTTGTTTTCCCGACAGCCGGGCCGCGCGGGCTGTGGGACGAAGGCCGGACGTTATGCGAGCAGACAATTCAGTGCGCAGCTTCATCGAGTTCCTTTTTGACCGGCCCGTACCGTATGAATGGCCGGAGGAAAGGGACGCACACCCGCGCGAGCCGGAGCAGATCGCCCTCCTGATCGCGGAAATGTTCGAAAACTCCGGCCGGCTTCTGGAGCGCTTCTCCGATGCGCAGCTCGACCAGGGGCTGTGGTTCGTGGTGAGCGGGGACGGCTCCGAGTTCATGTTCTCATTGGTAGAAGAAAAGGTTCCTCTGGCGGTACGGGTCCGCGCGCTTCGATCCTTTGTTCCCCTCTTCGAGCAAGTGATGGCTCTGCGTTGCTCGCCCGTTTTGTGTCATCTGGACGAGCCCGGCGCAAAACCGCTCAATGACGTTTGTTACATGTGGTGGGATATTCTCCCGATCCATGGTCGTCCCGATCTGCCGGAGCGCAGAGCCTTCGATGCCGAGGTTCTTCTCGTACTTGCGCGACTCCTCGCCATTCCCCACGACGCCTGTCGCGAGAGCGCCCTCCATGGCATCGGCCACTGGTGCATCTATTATCCCGAGCTTGGCCGGGTCGTGGACGATTTCCTGGCACGGACTCCGGACCTGCGCCCGGAGCTTGTGGCTTATGCAGAGAGAGCGAGGGATGGATGTGTTTTGTGATCGTGATGCGACTGGCGCAAAGCGGCCGGGAACACCAGGGTGCGGTGTGGTCCAGTCCTTTCGGCACTTGTGGAGAGGTTTTGTGGGGTCCAGAGTTATCGAAGGAGCGGGGTCGGGGACGGTTGATCACCGGAACCATGACGAATCCCATGCCGAGGGAGGTCGAGTCATGGATCCCCACCGGGCATTTGAGGCTCCGGTTCATCTCTGGCCCGGGTCATGTCCCCGGTTTGGCATCGGGAGAAGAAGACGTTGGTTCATCGGGCGACCGGTCGGGAGCGTAATCTCGGATGTTCCATCTACCGAAGGCCTTCGAGCTTGGGAATTCGGCGCGGCGAGCGGGATGGTCATGCGGAGCGGGAACCGAGCATTGCGAGATGCCGTCGGGTTCACTGGCGCGAATTGAGCTCACTTCCCGATTCATTGGAACGCGGCTGGCGGGAGACGCTCTTCCTACGATCTTCTTCGCGAGGCTCAGGTTCGCTGAGGTGACTCGGCGGGTCAATCGGTTGGCTGCCGCAAAGATCGGGGACGGCGGAAGGCATGCCGTCGCGGAAGAAGCAGCTCGAGCCGCAGCGTCCACCCGAGGTGCAGTCGCTGCGCCGGCCCTCTTTGGCTGGAGCACGCCTGAACCGCTTCCCCGTCCCTTGTCGCACGGCGTCGTTCGGATCGGGGGGCACGGGGATCCCTGATCGTTCTCGAACCGCGAGGTTGTTGGGATCGTGGTTTCTCTTTGCTGACAGGGTCCCTTGTGGCTTCTCGACCGACTGGAGCGATGCCGTCCGGGCCTCAAGGCGCCATGCCCACGTCTGCCCTGACTCGCTTCGATCCGTCGTCGGGATTCATTGTGCCCTTTGGCTCGTGACAATGGGCACGTAGCCCACGTCCAGACCCGGTGGCGGCGTGACCAGCAGGCCGGGATCCAGCGATACCAGTTTGCCGCGCGTGGGCGGCGGCATGTAATCGCGATCCGGGGGCCAGCAAGCATGGATTCTCTCGACGAGCGCCTGGAGTTTTTCCTTCTTCTCGCGAGTCCAGTTGTATTGCTGGAAGGCGGGCTGATCGACGAAACGATACCACCAGTAGGTCACCACCGAACCGTCTCTGAGCCTGGCTGTGAAAGGGCCGAGCTTCGGGCCGGGCCGGGCCCAGGCGCCCGTGGCGGGTGAAGTGTAGGGTCCGCCCACCCTGGCCAGCGTGAACTGCTGCGCATGCAGCCGGCTTTCCGCTGGCACTTCTGCAGCCGGAATGGCGATGCGCTGGTCGCCGGTTTCCCTGTAGTATTGGGGGAACGATCCAGCGGGGGCGATGTCGTTGGTGAACCATTGCAGGCCCCAAACGTTACCCTCGAAGATGCGTGTGTCGAACACGCGCTCGATGCCTGCCACGCGTTTGCCGGCCTGGGTGTAACGAGGAGTGCGCGTGGTCAAGCGGGGTTTGAAAGCGCCTTTGAGATCGAAGCGGCCCGGGCAGTTGGCACCTCCGTCGCGCCAGGCTTTGAACGGGTCGTAGAGCGCCGCCTTTGAGTAGTAAGTGACGTCCTGGACCAGATACGCCCGGCCCTGAGCATCCACGGGCCACTGCAGCCGGGGAATCCTGGAGTAGGTCGTTCCCCGGCCGTCCCGGGCGTCGAAGCGCGGAACGGTGTTGATCTCCATTGCGCCTCCGCCCATGATGGCGGGTCGCGTATCGAGGCCGCGTCCGTAAAGAAAGGGATAACGGAAGAGCTTGCCAATCTTGCTCCACGTCTCGGGGATGTAATAGGCGATGGGGCCCTTGAAGTTGGCCGTGCTCAGGAAGCAGGTCCAGCTCTGGTCACCCGTCGGCGGGTCGTCGGAGGAGGGATCGGTCAAGGGCAATGCCATCCAGGAATAGCCGAAAAACTCACCGTTCGGATTGCCATCGAACGGCAGCCCGTCGGGCGGGATGAGAACGCGATTGCTGAGCTGGGCGATGCCGAGGCGGTCGTCCGGCAGGGCCTCGTTGCTCTGGAAAAACGACCAGCCGGGCGAACCGATTTCGTAGTCGTAGCATTGCGGGGTGCCGTTCATGCTGAACTTGGGTGGTCCGTAACGGAAGTGGTTGCCGGCCCAGTAGCCCAGGCCACCTTCGATGGTCTGGAAGACGGTACTCCACGTGGGCCCCCGCTCCTTCCATCTGCGGGCGAGCGTGCCCTCCGGGCACAGCGGCACGTCTTTGTTGTCCGAGTTGTCCGGTTGAATCCAGGAACTCGGCAAACCGATCTGGAAGTGGGCCAGCGGTTGGTCCACCAGGGTCCAGACCGCCACGTAGAAGCCCATGCCGGCGTGATAGCCGCCTTCGGCCGGCAACGGTTCATGGGCGAAACCGATGTAACCGTGCAAGGCCTCCGAATCGGAGATGATGTGGAACGACGCAGGCTCGCCGTCGCGATTCGGCTCCCCTCCCTGGGACCAGCAGGTTGCAGCCAGCAGGATCGAACTCAGGATCTCCAGAATCAACCTTCTCATAAGCAAGCTGGGAGCTTCGTAACACTTGCCCCACCCGCGATCTGGCTCCGGCTCATTCGCGACGTCGCTTCGCCGTATGCTTTCGCACTGTGCAGGAGACATCATACCATCCGGCTTCCTCGTTCGCATTGAAGCGTCTGGTTCCGGGTTCCAGGGGCATTCCGGGACGACCTGAGCCATCCTGCCCGTGCAGATTTCCAGCGCCCGCCTCCCGGCATATTTGGGCCCTGAGCAGCGGTCCTGATCCTTCCAGCTGACCTGCGTCAGTGGTCTTGCCCCCAACGCACTCTGGAACCTTAGAGGACGGGGAGGTTGTTCTGTAGGAAAGAGCTAACAAGGGCTTGAAAGCGGCACGCGTTTCCCCAGAGCGTATGCACAAGGCATTGTGGGAGGAGAGCTGTTTCTCCAGACCACCGTCTTGCAACCTCCTGGTAGCGAAGCGGAGCCGGATCGGATCTCCAGGGGCGGGCTCGTTCCAAACATGCCGACCGCGAGCAAGAAGGAGCCACATCCTCTGAGAAGAAGATGCCAGCCCGGACGCGCCGGGCCGCGCAGCTTCTGCGAATCTGACAGGGCCAAACCCGAGGTTGTCGAAGTCTCGCGCGGGCAACATCGTCGGGGGCGTGGTCATTACATGTCCAGGCGCGGGCAAGAACTGCGGGCCTGTCATGGCTTCGGTTGTCGTGGTTTTGTACACGGGATTGGCGTTGTGAGGTTGGTACCTGGTGGGAACACGGCTCATGGCTGCAGCAGCACCACCCAGTCCTCTTGTATGTCGGTGGGCGGCTGCCCCAGCGACACCCGGCCTCCCCCATGCACGCGCGTCACCGAACCAATCTGCAGGGAACCTCCGGCGCGAGGGTTGAACCACCGCACAGCGAACTTCCCCCCGACGCCGGTCAGGTCCAATTCGGCGGTGCCACCGCGGGGCAGGTACACCACGTATGGGCCCCCGGGTCGGGCGAGGCAGAATCGGGTGTTTTCGTTTCCGGGGTTGTCCACCAGGGTGTTGGCACTCCGCATGTCCCAGAAGGGGAGGTTGTGGTTACGGAAGAACTCCAGGGCGATGCGGCCGTAATCCCAGGAGCGCTCCCGGCTGCGCCAGTCCTGACAGAGCAGGTCGTTCTCGGGCAGTTCGTAGCCAAAGTAGTATTCGACACCTGTGCCGCCGGCCATGAGGTTCCCCCAGAGGGTAAGTTTTCGGATGTCGTTGAGGTCATAGCCCACTGGATGACCGTTGCGCCTCAGGCCGGCATAGCCCTGGTAACCGGGGTCCGGCGGTACCCCCGTGTCTGCGTTTCCCTGCTCGTCATTGGCAACCACCCAGGGGCGGCCGCTGCGCGCCGATTCCGTGACCCACCGGAGTGTCCAGCGATGGACTTGATGCCAGGCGCATTGGACGGACGCGCCGGTGAGTGCGGATTGTTCTCCCAAGAGAGGACCGTACACCTCCGCTTGCTGATGTGGGTAGGTGTGCAGAACGCGAGGATGTTGGTAGGGATCGGTCCGGCGAAGGAATTCCGCCATGGCGCGAATCTCCTCGGAAGTTTGTGTATTTTCTTCGCCGAGGTTCCAGTTCAGCGCCAGCAGATGGCCGAAACGGGCGATGAGTTCGCGCAGGTAAAGCTTGCGCTCGAGGCCCAAGCGGCCCCCGTCCAACGCTTCGGGCACACGTCCCGGGGTGCGCTCGGGCCCCAGACGTTCGTCGTCGTTCTCGGTTTCCTGGAGCTTGAAGTGGAGAAAAATGCCGAGGCGGATGGCATGGTCGAACACGATCCCCCATTGATCGAGTTTCGAGCAGTCGTAGTGCAGTTTTGCGTCTCGCGCCACGAATGGCCAGACGTTGTCGCCGTCGCCACCGGCGTTGTAGGTGAGGAAAGAGACGGCGTTGCCACCCCGGCTGGCGAGGTAGTTCAGCGCGCCGATGAGGCCCTTTCCCTTGACGTTCTTCCAGGTCGGATCGCCGGGGCGCCAGTCTTGTACATGGGGCTCCCACGTCTTCAGGGGCACGCCGTTTTTGCGAGCCTCGGTCCCGTCGAAGTCCGCATAGGCGAGCAGGGTCTCCGGGGAGTCTGCTCCGACTTTGAGGAAGTACGTACCCGAACCTGCGAACCGCAGGTGGTGGCGTCCGACATAAGCCAGGCGACCATGGGCGCGAAAATCCCGGCCGGTCTTATCCGTCGGCGTCACGGTGAAACTGCCGGTCTTGCCGTGATATGGCGCCAGGGGCTCACCTGTCGGCGTGTCATCGACGGCCACGAGCGGGCCTTTGAGGAGGGAAATGGTGTACGTCCAGACACCAGGCTTGTCGGGCGCGAGGTGGGCGCGCCATTTCGTGCCCGACTCGGCCGAGGTTTCGGCGGCCTGCCCATCGGCAGCGAAATAGCCGGGCACCAGGTAATCCGGTGCACCGGATTCGTGTCGGAAGCGCACGGCGAACCGGTAATCCGTAAATGGATTGGGCGAGGTGTCGCGTCCGTGTGCGAAGGGACCATCCAGCGTCAGCGTGACCTTGTGCCATTGCTTCAACTCGCCCGAAATGCTCACGGACCCGTTGCCGTCCGGTAGCCGGGGGTGGTTCAATTCGGAGCGGGCGACCCGCATCTTCCCCGGGGAAGCAGACGTTGTCCCGCCGTGCTCGCCGGGCGGACGCGTGTGAGAGGTCGTCCCGGTCGAAGTCTGCTGCGCCATCCAAGGTCCGGCGGCGCACTGACAAAGCCCCATCAAGATCGCCGCGCCCGGGCGGACCCAGGCAGCGATCCTGGTCAAGAACCGTAGACCCCTGGAGGTGGAGGCGCCGGAACATCGAAATGCTTTTTGTCGCCGGATCTCGCCCAGCGAAGATTCCCCGGGCTGGCAGGTCCGGGCGGTGGCGGACGGACCTTCGATTGCTGGCTGGAGGTGGGGATGTTCGTCTCGGGCCGGAGCCATGCCGTAAAGCTACGCGGAGTTCCCCCGGGCGTCCAAGTTGGGATTTTGCGCAGGAATCCGGTCTGTGTTCCGCAGGGATCCGGCGCGGCCGGCCGCGGATCGGGGTGCCACAAGATGGTTGGCTGAGCCTGCCCTGGCCGGTCGAGGCTTTCAACACCCTGGCGCAGGAGGCTGCCTCCGCATGCGCCGGTGAAAATGGGGCTCTTGGGCGGGGCGGGGCGCGATGACACAGGAACTGCGGTGTGACAGCGGACGGGCGTTCGGAGCGTGGGGCTCCGAAGGATTTTCGTTGCGTGGAATCCATCGCCCGCGGGCTGCGGGAATCTCGTGAAAAGGTCCCTCGCGCCTCTTGGGAAAGACACGGCAGCACGCGATGTGCTGGAAACCCGTAGATGGGTGTGCGGATGCAGGGTCAGATCCGATAAGCAGCCTGAGGGGGATGCGTTTCAGGGCAGCGGCCTGAGCCGGGGGCGGGAGTGTAGGGCGGCGCCGGACGGGCTCTTCCATTTGGCGCAGGGCAGGGATGCCATGGGTTGACCGGGCCGGGGATCCGGGTTAACGAGGTGGCGTCCCGTTTGCCTGAAACGATGCGAAGAGAGGGGGAAGAAGAACATGCCCTCGATGGTGGCAAGAAAAGGCTCAACACTTCAGATTTGCAGTGGTTGGGTGTGGATGCTGGTCGTTGCTGCGCAGATGCACGCGGCCACGGTGGCGTACTGGCGGTTCGAAGAGGGGCCTGCCGACGGGCTGGTGGTGCATGCCGGGGCGGATGGCGCGTTTCATGGCACGGTGCGGGATGGATCCGGGAACGGGAATCATTTGTCCGCGTGGACGCAGGGTGGATATGCCGGGTTTGCCTACCGCACGAACGTGGCTTCGGGGCGCGTACCGCAGTTCGGATGGACGAACCGCTTCAGCGTGCAGAACACGGGCAATTACCCGGCGATGTTTACTTCGGCCCAGCACAGCCGGCCGTCCGGGATCAATCTGGACGCGATCCTGCCGGTGCAATTCACCGTGGAGGCATCTTATCGAGCCGTGGCCAGCGGCGGCTACCGCACCGTGGTGGGTCGTGACGCGCGCAATGTATCGCGGTCGGATCCGAATTTGGCGGCCTTTTATTTGCAGGTGCGTCCGGATGACAGTGTCGCAGTGGTGTTCACCGATGTTTCGGGCTACACCCATCGGGCCTTTTCGCCGCCGGGCTGGGTGTATGGGATCAGTCCGGGTGGTGCGGAGGCGCCGTGGTATCACCTGGCGGCGGTCAGCGATGGCAACACTTTGAAGCTCTATGTGAACAATCTGTTGGTGGCGAGCACGGATCTGGTCGCCAGCGGCAGTCCGAATCGTGCACTGGTCCGGGGCTCCGGGACGGGGCCGGATTGGGTGGCGGGTGCTTGGTCCGTGGGACGGGGGTTGTACGCGGGTGTGCACACGGATCGGGCGTACGGCTTCATCGACGAGGTCCGGATTTCGGACCGGGCGCTGGAGCCGGGCGAGTTCCTTTTCGCGCCCCGGCCGGTAGCCTCGATGGGCGGCGTGGTTGCAGGGTCCGTTTCCCTGGAGGTTGCCCATGGTCCGCCGGGGATGAGTTTTCAGGTCTTGCATACCACCGACGCCCGTCTGCCGTGGAGTCGGTGGAGCAACCTGGGGACCCACGCCTTCGACGCGCAGGGCCGGGCTGTGGTGAGGGTGACCGGGCTGCCGGTGGAGCTGCCGCATTTTTATGCGATTCGGACCGCGGTGGTACCGCCGCCGCCAGGGCCGCTGACCTATTCGTTGGCGCCGGGCTGGCAGAACTGGCCGGCGGACATTCGGGAGCGCATCGTGTATGCCATGGAAGGCGCGGTGGCGCAGTACAACAAATGGGGCACATTCCGCAAGCATTTGACCGTGAATTACAATCCCGGGGTTCCCACGGCGCAGGCCAGTTACAGTGGCTGGATCGATTTCGGAGGTCAAATCGGGTACCGGACGGCGCTGCACGAGATTTCGCACACACTGGGGGTGGGCACGACGTGGCAGTGGCAGGCAAACCTTGCGGGTGGGGTCTGGCAGGGCCCGCATGGGCGCCAAAAGATCCAGGAATTCGACGGCCCGGGGGCGGTGATCTACTCGGACGGGACGCATTTCTGGCCTTATGGATTGAACTATGACAACGAGGCCAGCACGGAGAGCATTCGACGTCACGTGTTGCTGGTGGAGGCGTTTCGGAAGGACATGGGTTTGGAGTGATTGCGCAGGGCAGGGTGTCGCGGCACGGGCGGATCCCGCCTCGCGCCCGGGGCCGGGGTTGGCGAGGTCTGAATTCGCTGCCAAGGAGAACCGGCCCCTGAACAGGTGGGCCAGTGGGACAACGGTTCAGGGTGCGGCTGCCGGGATCGGTGGCTGGGGCCGACTTTCTTGCGGCGGGGCGGGTCGGGGGACGGGTGTCTGGCCCAGCCAAACTCCGCCCACGATGAGCACCAGTGCAAAGGCGAAGCGGACCGTGACGGGTTCTTCCAACCACCAGGCGGCCCAGGCCATGGTGGTGATGGGGATGAGGTTGTTGAAGAGGAGGACGCGGCTGGCCTCCCAGTGCCGGAGCGCATGGGTCCAGAGACCGAACGCGGCCACGCCGCCCGCAAGGACACAGTAGAGTTGGACGGCGATCAAATCCGGCCGCCAGGGGAGAGGGCGACTCAGCAGCTCTGCGGTGGACCAGGGCAGCAGCCACACGGCGGCGCGCCACATGCTGTGGGCCGTGACTTCCGCGCTGTTGAGGTGTTGGCCCAGCCAGCGGCACTGGCGGCCGAAGTGGGTCCACAACACGCTGGCCAGCAGTCCCAGGAGTTCACCCTTCCAGCCCCAGTGGTCCCGGGTCAGGGCCGGTGCGGTCAGCACGGCAACGCCGCACAGTCCCAAGAAGGCGGCCGCGTAGCGGCGCAGGATGTGGTGCGCGGTGGGTGTGCGGTGTTCCCACAGGAGCGCCCAGATGGGGGAGGCCGCCAAGAGCAATGCCACGTGAGAGGCGGAGGTGTGTCGCAGCGCCTCATTGAACACCACGATATAGGCTGCGAGGCTGAACCCACCGCGCCACCAGAGGGCTCGTTGCAGACGAGCCGGGACGGGTTGCCAGTCGCCCAGCCAACGGGTCCACCGCAGAACGGCCAACAGCAGCAGGCCGGCGGCCAGAAACCTCGTGCTGCCCGTGAAAACCGGCGGCCAATCGCGGACCAGGTAACGGACACCGGTGTTGTTGCAGCCCCACAACAACACGGCCACCAACAATCCCAGGACCAAGCGGCTTGTGGCGGGAGGGACGGTATTCATGGGGAGCCTTCGTGCGGGATGAAAGGACCGTGCGGTTGGCTATCGGAAGCGGGAGCCGCGGGGACAGGCCGGGAGCACCGGCGGCGGGGCGGCGCCGGGTGACGCTTGGAGAAACCGGCATGCGCACGTATGCTGTGGACATGAAGCATTCACCGGGCTTTTTGGCGCTGGTCAACGAGGCCAGGAAACACATTCGGGAGATCACGGTGGCCGAACTGCGTGCGCGCCTCGAAGTCAATCCGCAAGCGGTCCTGGTGGATGTGCGCGAGGATCACGAGTGGAACGCGGGTCATGCCCGGGGCGCGGTGCATTTGGGTCGGGGGATTTTGGAACGCGATATCGAGCGCCGGTTTCCGGACAAGGAGACCGAACTGATTTTGTATTGCGGAGGCGGCTATCGGTCCGCCCTGGCGGCGGAGGCGGCGCAGCGGATGGGCTATCGGCGGGTGGCTTCATTGATCGGGGGATATCGTGCACTGCTTTTGGCAGAGTGGCCCATCGAGTCCGGGGAAGCCCCGCCCCCGCAGTGAAGGTTCCGGGCGAACGCGGCCTTGGGGCAAGGGGCTCCGGCAGGGAGCGGTGAATGGTTGGAAACACCAGAGCCGCGGACCCGGACTCCGGTACGGGTCACCGGCCTTCCAGGATTGCGGAGGGCAGCCCGGTTTCCCACTGCTTGGGGGTGTTCCACGGCCGCGCTGAACGGTTGGCGGGGTCGGCGGAAGCACAACCCCAGCCCGCGGCCACGGCCAGCAGCAGGAACCCGGCTAGCAGCCAGGAGCCTTTCATGGGCGCATCACGAGGCGGGATGGGCCGGGAGGACTTCGTCTCCCTCCACGGGCTCGGCCAATTTCCACCCCGGCACGACGTTGGCGATGGCGCGATTCTTCTCGACAGTCCGCACCACCACCTTGGCCACGAGTTGACCGTTGCGACTCACCAGGAGTTCACCGTATTCGAGGACGCCGTTGGCTTCTCCGACGTCGACGACCACGAACTCCCACTTCGGATCATACGCCACCACCTTGCCGCGCAACTGGGCGGGCAGGCGCACCACGTAATCGCCACCGCCCAGGATGCGGGCCAGTTCGTTGGTGAGACGGGCATTGGCGCGGATGAGAGCCTGGATTTCCTCCTTTTGCACGTCCACCTGTTCCAGCAGGCGCCGGTTCAGGGCCACGACCTCTTTCACTTGCTGCACCGGGATTCCGAGGGCGGTCCATGCGGCCAGTTCGGCCTGGGCGTTGTCTCGTTCCTGGCGGGTTTTGTTCAGTTCGTCGTTGAGCTGGTTGGCCCTGCGGGTCTGGGCTTCCGCCGTGGCCACGGCTTCGTCACGTTCCTTGGTGGCCGTGGCCAGCTCGGTCTGCGCCTTCTTGAGTTGGGCGGTGGTTTGGTCCAGCTGCTGACGGGTGGACGCGAGCTCGGTTCGCGCTTGCTCCTTTTCGGCCCGTTCGTTGTTCCGCTCGGTTTTGAGGGTTTCAATTTTGTTCCGGACGGTGAACAGATTGATGCCCGCGGTGGCCAGTCCGGCGACCAATGCAATGATGAGACTGATTCGGATCAGCATGTGTGCGTCCTCTCCACAGCAAACGTCGGTGCGAGCCTAGGTCCGGGGACCGAAGGTGTCAATGTTGATTCCGACGGGGCGTTTGGTCGGTCGGCGGAAGGGTTGGCGCAAAAGGAGTCATCGGATTCGCGGGGCTGGACGCGCTCACTGAAGGGATGTGCGTTGCGTGCACCGGCGCGGGTACGGGGGAATGCCTCGGTGCGCTCTTGCGGCGGGCCCCGTGGCGCGACGACCGGGTGTCGGGGTGCGGCAAGGCTACTTGAGCAGATCGCGCTCCAGTTGGTGGACCTGCTGACGCACCTGCGAATCGACGTCCATGCGGTCCTTGACCAGGCGACAGGCGTGCAGGACGGTGCCGTGGTCGCGGCCCCCAAAGGCCTCGCCGATGGCGCTGTAGGAGAGGCCCGTCAGACGCCGGGCCAAATACATCGCCACCTGGCGGGGGAAGGCGATGTTCTCCGGGCGCCGCCGACTGGTCATGTCGGACAGTCGGATGTCGTACCGCTCGGCCACCACCTTCATGATCCGGTCGATGGTGACCGTGCTGCGGCCTTCTTCATGCAGGATTTCCCGCAAAAGCATCTCCACATTGGCCAGGGTCAGCGGCTTGCCGGTCAGGGAGGCGAAGGAGGCCACCCGGATCAACGCCCCTTCCAGGCGGCGGATGTTGCTGCGGATGTTGTTGGCCAGGAAATTGAGGATCTCCTCCGGCACCTGCGCCTCCATCAGGGCCGCCTTCTTGCGCAGGATCGCCAGCCGCATTTCCACATCCGGCGGTTGCAGATCCGCCACCAGGCCCCATTCGAAGCGTGAGACCAGACGTTGTTCCAGCCCCTGGATCTCGTTTGCGGGTCGGTCGCAGGTCAGCACGATCTGTTTGCGTGCCTCGTGCAATGCATTGAAGGTGTGGAAGAACTCCTCTTGAATCCGCTCCTTGCCGGCCAGGAAGTGGACGTCGTCGATCAACAGCACGTCCGTGTTCCGATACCTTTTTCGGAACTGCATCAGGCTGTTGTTTTGGAGCGCGTCGATGAATTCGTTGGTGAATTTTTCGCACGAGACGTACGCCACCCGGGCCTGCGCCTTGTGGGTGAGCACGTGCTGGCCGATGGCATGGAGCAGATGCGTTTTACCCAGCCCCACGCCGCCGTACAGGAACAGGGGGTTGTACGCTTTTCCCGGAGATTGCGCCACGGCGAGCGCGGCGGAATACGCGAGGTTGTTGTTGGCGCCGACCACGAAGGTCTCGAAGGTGTTTTTGGGGTTGAACTGCACCTCGCGGACTTCGGGCGGCCGGGCCGCGCGGGACCCCGGCGGGCGGGTCCGGGGAACGGAGGAGGTCACCGGCGGGGCCGGTGGGGGCGGATCGGCCGCCACTTGGAAACGGATCGTCATGCGCCGACCCGAAGCCAGTGCCACTGCATCTTCCAGGACCGAACGATAGTTCTCCTGCAGCCACACCTCCCGGAATTCGTCGGCCACCTCCAGGACCAGCAGGTCGTTCTCCAGGTTGACCGCGCGAATGGGGGCGAACCACAGGTTGTAAATGTCCGGCGCCAGAAGCGTCTGAAGATGCTTCTGGGCCGCCGACCAGATTCGCGCTGCTGCTTCCATGAGTCTGCCACAACCCGGCTTCAGCTGCCGGTTTTCCGCGGTTTTTATTCACCTGGCCGGTTTGCAGGCCACCGCGCCACCCAAACCGGCCCGGCACATAGCACCAAATCCGATTCCGGGCAACACAAAGATCCCTTTCCGGATCGAGGCCAAAAGACCCCTCCCTCGGCCTCTTTAACCTGTTGCCGTTCAACAACTTGGGAAACAGCCCTTCGCGGCCTGCCCACGCCTGTGCAGCGCCGTCGTGGCGCTGCGCTTCCTGCCGCGAAAGCGATGCCCCTTGTAGCTGAAGAAGGCCGGGATGGGAAGAGCAAGATGTCACGAGTTATTGACCGGTTGTTCACAGCCCGGGGCGTGTCTGCCCTCCGGACCGGCGGCACAAAAAGTGAGCCCAAGATCGGGCGATGCCCCTTTGTTGTCTGGCGGCGGCAACACGCAGTTCACAGCCTCGGGGAACAACTCGTTCGAGTTTTTCACCTGTCCATGTCTTGAAAGGGCGGGGGATGATCTGCGCGCGAACCCAGTCTGCGGCGCGGGCACGAAACACCGGCGATCGAACGCGGCACTCCATTCTTCGAATCCGTCCGCGCATGACCTTCATCTTCGGTGCGGCGATCGCCCTCGAAACCGAACCCGTGTGGGGCAAGACTTTCGCTGGGAGAACCCCCACTGTTGGTTTTCTCGCCGACCGTGCTTCGAGCATTGAGCAGTCACTGACCACTGTCGGTGAATCTGGACGAAGAACGCCACCGGACTTTGCGGATCCCGAGGCGGCGTGCGAGCCGGACGGAGGTTCTTCAGATCCCGGCGGCGAAGAGGCGGCGCGGCCGCGATCGCGTTTGCGCCCTGGGGCCACATGCAGAGCTCTCGGACGCACGAGACGCCGCGACCGGAGGGGCCGGCGTTTGGGAACGCGCGACGGTCAGCGGATCACGACCGGTCTGCTGTTGGTTTCGCAGTACTCGACTGTGGACGCGCTCGAGTTCCGCGTGTGGGCTTCGAGGCTACGGTGGCTTGTTGGTGGACGTCGAACGTTCTCCCACGTTTGCCCGATTGATGGAGTTGGGATTCGTGTCTTCGCCCTGCCGTGCGTTTCGCTCATCAGGGCGTGGATGCACCCGCCCGGGCCAGCGCCCCGGGCAGGTAGCCCCTCGAGATGGGGCCCACCCGTAGGGGGCCGAATTCAATGGGGGCGCCCGGCTCTCCCGGTGGGGTCATCGGGTTGGGCCCTTTCAAGGCGCGCCCGTAGTGGGGACGTAGTTCGCGGAGCGTTGCCCCGGGCTCACGGGTTGCAGCGCCTTCGACGCGTGGAGTGGTCCGTGCGATCCGTGAACAACCGGGATCGCAGCTCCGTTCTTGAGCCCCGGGGGCCAAGCCTCTGAGGAAAACGCCGTTTTCGCTCGGCTTTCCGCGTGCCGCGGCCGCCCAAAAAATCTCGCCGAGTTTTCGGAGGATCCAGAAGCTCGGGCGCGCCCGTCGAGAGCCGCTGCGGAGCAGAAGGCGGTTTCAGGACTTTCGGCCTGCAGCTTCTCCACGCGTGGACTCATGGGCTGCGGCCGGAGCAGTCCCGGCCCGGTGCAGGCCGTCCTGCAAGGTCGGTCGCGCTGGCAGGGCTGGGCGGTGTCTGTTCGTGTGGGATCTGGTCAGGTCTTCGCGTGCCGGAGGCGGGGGCCCTGCGCTCCGCTTCCGGCGCGGAAAGGGTGAGAGGTGCCCCTGTGTCGTGGAGGCGAAGTTACCGGTTTGCGCCGATTCGCGAATCTGGGATTGCTCCGGGCAGCCCGGGCGGCCAGCTGCCCTGCTTCAGGCGGTGGCGGGGGCGGGACTGCCCAAGCCGGGTAGCGTGGGGCTGGCGGGCTTGGGGGGTATCTCGGGCAGCGGCGTACCCGCGGGCGCGCCCATGGGTGGTTCTCCCCTGGGTGCGGGCGGCCGGACGGTGAGCCGGCCGGTGCGGATGATTTCCTCCACCTGGCTGCCGTCGAGGGTTTCGTATTCGAGCAGGGCGTTGGCGATCAACTCGAGTTTGTCCCGGTTGGCCTCGAGGAGTTGTTTGGCCACCTGATATTGTTCGTCGATGATGCGTTTGACTTCGCGGTCGATTTCCTCGGCGGTGCGTTCGCTGTACGGGCGGTGGCTGGCGATTTCGCGGCCAAGGAAGATGTATTCGTCGTCGCGGCCGTAATGGACCATGCCGATGCGCTCGCTCATGCCCCACTGCGTGACCATGGCGCGGACGATGTTGGTGGCCTGCTGGATGTCCCCGGCGGCTCCGGTGGAGATGTCGCCGGAGATCATTTCCTCGGCGATGCGGCCGGCCATCATCACGGCCACGGTGGCCAGCATTTCTTTGCGGCGGCGGTTGAGGACATCGTCCTTGGGGAGGGACATGGTGGCGCCCAGGGCCTGACCGCGGGGGATGATGGTGACCTTGTGAAGGGGCTGCGTGTGCGGCAGCAGCACGTTGACCAGGGCGTGGCCGGCCTCGTGCCAGGCGGTGCAACGCTTTTCCTCCGGGCTCATGGCGAGGCTGCGACGTTCGCGGCCCCAGCGAACCTTGTCACGGGCCTCTTCGAGTTCCTCCATGCCCACGGCTTTCTTGCCGGCGCGGGCGGCCAGCAGGGCCGCTTCGTTCAGCAGGTTGGCCAATTCGGCCCCGGAGTAGCCCGGCGTGCTGCGGGCGATGACCGACAGATCCACATCGGGGGCCAGTTTGATGTTGCGGGCATGGACCTTGAGGATGGCTTCGCGGCCGCGGACGTCGGGGAGGTTGACGACGACCTGGCGGTCGAAACGGCCGGGCCGCAGCAGGGCCGGATCGAGGACGTCGGGGCGATTGGTGGCGGCGATGATGATGATGCCCTCGGTGGTGTCGAAGCCGTCCATTTCGACCAGCAGGGCATTGAGGGTTTGTTCGCGCTCGTCGTTGCCGCCGCCCAGCCCGTGACCGCGGCTGCGGCCCACGGCATCGATCTCGTCAATGAAGATCAGGCACGGGGTGTGTTTGCGGGCCTGTTCGAACATGTCGCGAACCCGGCTGGCACCGACGCCGACGAACATTTCCACGAAATCCGACCCGCTGATGCTGAAGAAGGCGGCGTCGGCTTCTCCGGCGATGGCCTTGGCCAGGAGGGTCTTGCCGGTGCCCGGGGGCCCGACCATCAGCACGCCTTTGGGAATGCGTCCGCCGAGGCGCTGGAACTTTTTGGGGTCGCGGAGAAACTCGACCAGTTCGGCCACCTCCTCGATGGCTTCGTCGATGCCGGCGACATCTTTGAAGGTGGTTTTGTTGCGTTCCTTGGTCAGCAGGCGGGCTTTGCTCTTGCCGAAGGAGAGGGCGCCCTTGCCGGCCATTTTGATCTGGCGGATGAAGAAGAACCAGATCAGGAGCGCGATCAGGACGATGGGGAGGATGCTGAGCAGCACGTTCATGACGACCACGTTCTGCTCGTGCGGCTCGAAGTTGGGCAGCCGCAGCAGCCGATCCTCCATGGCCTCGGTGAGCCTTGCCCGGGCATGGAAACGGATCTCCTTGTCACGGCCGTTTTCCTGGATGCGGTTGCCGGAAGCGTCGGTGGCGTAGTAGGTGCCGACGATTTCCGTGAGGAAGGGGGACTGGGCGCTGTAGATGATTTTGGCGCGCGCAACGAGGTTGGACTCGACCAGTTGCAGGAAGCGCGCCTGGGAAATCTCCACGGCCTGCTCCTGGTTGCGATTCCGCAGGGTCATCAGCACGATCACGCCGGCGACGATCATGACCCACACCACCCAGGTGCGGGGTTGCATACGGAACTCCGGGGACCGGTGCGACCCGCTGTTATCGCCTCGGGTTGGATTGGACTCAGCCATGTTTGAAGTCGTTAATGCCGGGGCAACCTATCATGGCTGGCGAGGGGCTGCAACCAGGCTTTACCCGGCCCGAGACCACTGCCAACGCAGGCGGCGGCGGGTGGTGGGCGTGAGCTTGAACGATTCGCCCGGGGGCAGGCCCTCAACCCAGAAGATCTCTCCCCGGGCGGTCTCGGCCAGCAGACGCTGACGTCGCTCGGCGGGGGGGACACGTCGTGCGGTGAACAGGTCCTGGAGTTTGGCGGGCTCGGGCATGCCCAGGGGTTGAAACCGGTCGCCGGGTCGCCAGTGACGCAGTCGGATGAGGGAGCCGACGCGATCGGCGTCGAAGTACTCGAGACCGGGCTTCCCCAAGAGTCGCGGCGGGGCGGTGTGCGGCCGGATTTGCCAGCGCACCTGCACGTGGTCAAAGATGGCCTGTCCGCGTGCCGTCAGGGCCAGCGTCAATTCGGCGCTCCGGAACGGGCCGGGTGGACCGGCTTCGGGTCGGACCCGGCCGGCCGGGTCGCGGATGTACCAGCGCGCGGGGCCGGCGTTGATGCGCCGCTGCGGATACAGGCGCAGTTGTTCCACGAGATCCCAGGTCGGCGCTTGGCCGAGCCGGCGGAGTTGAAGGCGCAGGGCCGCACGCTGGACGGCCTCGGGCAGTTGGTCAAAGGCCGGCTGGCCGGTGCGAAGCCATTGTTCCGCCCAGATCCGTACCGCGGCCGCCTCGGCGCCGACCAGCTCCATGAGACGCAGGATCGCGGGGCGCAGGGCCGGTTGGTAGTGGGCTTCCAGCAGCGGCAGCAACTCGTGACGAATCCGATTGCGGAGGATCCGGGGCGAGCGGTTCGTGGTGTCCTCGCGGAAGGGCAGGGCGCGGAGCTCTGCGTAGCGGCGCAGGCTGGCGCGGGAAAGGTCCAGCAAGGGCCGAATCCAGAGAGGGCCGGGTCCGGAGGCTTCGGTCTCCGGAGCTGGAACCGGGGCGGGACTCTTCCAGCGCATGCCTTCCAGCCCTTCGCCGCCGGTGCCGCGCAGAAGCCGGAGAAAAAACAGCTCGACCTGGTCGTCGGCGTGGTGGGCCAGGGCTACGGCCGCAGCAGCCCACTGTCGGCCGGTGTCCGCCAGGAAGCGGAGTCGCAACTCTCGGGCGGCCATTTCGAGGGACAGGCCGTGTTGACGGGCCCAGCTGCGCACATCGCCCCGGCTGGAAAAGAAGGGCAGATTGCGCAACTGAGCCTGGTGGCGGACAAAGACCTCGTCGGCGTCGCTTTCCGCGCCGCGGAGTTGATGATTGAAATGCGCCACGGCGAGTTTCCATTCGTAACGCTCCGCCAGTCGGTGCAACAGCTCCAACAGGACCATCGAGTCGCACCCGCCGGAGACGGCCACCAGTACCTTTTGGCCGGGGGCAATCAGACCGTGGCGCTGGATGGTCGAGGCCACGTGACGCTCGAGGCTCTCCGGTTTTGAGAATGGCGCGGAGTGGCGAGCCATGGATCAACCCCCGGGCGCAGTTTTTCCCTGCAGGGCCGGGCCGGCGTGGGGAGGAGGTTCTCCGAGGTTCAGCCGCCTCGAACCTGCGGGGATTCGGCGGACGCGGTCTCGGCGAGGGCTGTTCCGTGTGGGCCGGGCCCCGGGCCCGGGGGCGCGCCCGGAGTTCTCAGCGACGTCCATCGTACCAGACGGGACAAGCATCGCGACAGGTCATGGTTTGGCGGGGCGCACGGAGGGCCTGCCACCAGAATCGGAGGTGTTCACCCGGGCCATAGAGCCGGACTTTGCGGTCCGAGGTCAGCAGCGGGTGGCGGTGAAGGATGACGATGGGCCGGCCCGCTTTTCGCGCCAGGCGCTTGAGCCGCTGCGTGAATTCAATTTCCTCCGCCACATAGAGAGCCTCGTTGAACCCGCCCAGCTGCCGGAACGCGGGGGTCTCGATGAAGATGAAGGCCCCGGCCAACCAACCACCCATGCGGCTGAGCAGATTCCAACCGGCCAGGATCCAGCGGGCCACGCGGTGCGAGGTTTGCATGGTGAGCGTGCAACCGCCGGCGATGGCGCGGCCGGCCTCGATGACGCGGGCCACTTCCTCGAACAGGGCACGCGTGGGTTGGGAGTCGGCGTCCAGGAAGATCAGCCAGTCGCCCGTGGCCGCGGCGGCGCCGCGATTCCGGGCACGCGCAATTTGGTTGACGGGCTCGAAAACGACGCGAGCGCCCGCGGCGGCTGCGATCCGGGGGGTGGCATCGGTGGAATTGTTGTCACAGACGATGGTTTCCCGGTCCCAGCCGCGCGTGAGGAAGGCCGCCGAGGCCTGTTGGACGGCTTGCAAGGTTCGGCCCAGCAGGCGCTCTTCGTTGAACGCGGGGATGACAACGCAGATACGCACCGCAGAAGAGTGTGACGCAGTGCGCCCTCGGGGACAATAGCGAGTTGGCCGGTGTCGCGGGGGCCGGGCACGGCTTGCAAAGCCGCGGCGAGGTCCTGCGCGGCCGCGTCGGCGGACGCCGGTCCGGCATCGAGGGACCGGTTGACCGTGCGCGGGTGCGAGCCGGCAATCCTCGGCATGAGGACGTGTCCGGCGCGGCGGTGTGGGCCGGCCGAGGTGTGTGCGGGGCGGGCTCTGGGGACGCACGGGGCAGGGGCTGCGTGGGGCCCGCCGGGCCCGGGGGCCGGGCAATGACCTTGTGGGGCGCGGCGGGTCGCACTAGAGTGCGGAATGCAATGGCGCAAAGGAAGCAAGGTCATGATCGAACTGATCCAGTTTCCGTGGAGCCCGTTTTGTCTGGTGCAGCGCCGCATCTTGGAATTTGCGGGCGTGCCCTTCAAGATCACCAACATCCCCAGCAACGATCGGTCCCTGGTGTGGAAACTGACGCGGGGCCGGTATTACCAGGTGCCGGTGGTGCGGGACGGGCGCACGGTGGTCTTCGAGGTGGCGGACGATTCCCAGGTTATCGCCAAATACCTCGACGTGAAACTGGAGCTGGGCCTGTTTCCGCGGGCGTGGGACGGTGTTCAGGACATCTTGTGGCGGTACATCGAAGATGCCGTCGAGGCGTGCACGTTTCGGTTGAACGACATTCACTGGCGCCGGTTTGTGCCCCCGGCGGAGCAACTGGACTTTTTGCGCTTCAAGGAACGGCGGTTCGGCCGGGGCTGCCTGGACCAGTGGCGTCGCGAACGGGCGCACTGGCAGCGTTTGCTGGTGGAGCGGATCCTGCCGTTTGAACGAATGCTGGAGACGCGCCCGTTCCTGTTGGATGCGCGGCCGCGCTTTGTGGACTTTGATTTGTGGGGGATGCTGGCCAATTACTTGTACTCGGGGCAGTACCGACTGCCGGCGCGTTGCCCGCGGCTGCGGGCCTGGTACGATCGCATGGAACGAGCGCAACTGCGTCAGTTTGAGCCGTGAAAACCTACGTTTTGGACACCAATGTGCTCCTGCATGATCCGCATTCCCTGCTGCAGTTCCAGGACAACCAGGTGGTGATCCCGATCGAGGTCATCGAGGAGATCGACCGCTTCAAACGCGAGCCCAGCGAGTTGGGACAAAACGCGCGGACGGTGTCGCGTCTGTTGGACAGCCTGCGCAGTCAGGGCCGGTTGAGCGAGGGGGTCCCGTTGCCCAATGGCGGGCGATTGCGGATCGTTTGTCCCAAGAAGCCGGCGCGCAACGGGCGCAACGGACGCGCGACAGAGATGTCGGTGGACGATCGGATTCTGGCGCTGTGTTTGCAGCTGCAAAAACAGGCGCCGCGGCATCCGACCATTCTTGTCTCCAAGGACATCAACCTGCGGGTCAAGGCTGATGCCTACGGACTGGCGGCCGAGGATTACGAGAGCGACCGTGTCTTCATCACGGACCTGTACACCGGCATGATCGAGCTCACCGTCAGCCCGCAGGAGATCAACCGGTTTCGCGCCAATGGGGAACTGGAGTTGCCGCCCGGACACCATGCGTATCCCAACGAGTACTGCACGCTGGTGGACGAAACCAATCCCAAGCGCACCGCGCTGGCACGGGTGGATGTCAGCGGCACGCGGTTGATCCCGATCCTGGACACGCGAGAGGGCGTCTGGGGCATCAAGCCGCGGAACCGCGAACAGCATTTCGCCTTCGATGCCCTGCTGGATGACCGCATCAAGCTGGTGACCTTGATGGGGAAGGCCGGCACCGGCAAGACGTTGCTGGCGATGGCGGCCGGGTTGAAGCGCACGGTGTTGGACCGGGAATTTCGTCGGGTGGTCGTGGCGCGGCCGACGGTTTCCATGGGGCGGGAGCTCGGTTTTCTCCCGGGCACGCTGGAGGAGAAACTGGCGCCGTGGATGCAGCCGATCCACGACGCGCTGGAGCTGTTGAGCGATCTGAACATGGGGCAGGACCAGCGGCGCAGCACGGATCTGCTGCGTTCCGGCAGCATCGTTGTGGAGGCGCTCAGCTACATCCGCGGCCGCAGCATCGCCAATCAGTTCATGATCATTGACGAGGCCCAAAATCTCACCCCGCTGGAGGTCAAAACCATTGTCACGCGGGTGGGCCCGGGGACCAAGATCGTGTTCACCGGGGACCCCTACCAGATCGACAATCCGTACGTGGATTCTTCCTCCAACGGGTTCAACTACATCGTGAGCCGGTTCCGCGAACAACCGATTGCCGCGCACGTCGAGTTGCAAAAGGGCGAACGCTCCGAGCTGGCCGAGCTGGCGGCCAACCTGTTGTGAGGGCCCGGGGAACGCCCCGTGCTGCGCGAATACCCCGGTGACGAGCTGGAGCCGGAGACGGTGCCGGCGCGTGCGGATCCGGTGCCCCCGTGGCACGGCCCCGGTCGCGGGCGGCAAGCCCCGCTCCAGACCCCCTCGGGCCGACATGCGATTCGCCCGGGGCCCACCCGACCTCCGCGAGCCTCAGAGATGGCGCACCAGCTCTTCCCTGGGCGCGCGCACCTTCGCCAGCCGCGCGTACTTGTCGGTTTCGTCGCGGTAGCCGAGGGCACAGCAGACCACGGAGGTGAAACCCTGCTCGGGGAGCCGGAGAATGCGATCGAACTCGGCCGGAACGAAGCCTTCGATGGGACAGGCGTCGATGCCCAGCACCGCGGCCGCGGTGAGCAGATTGCCGAGGGCCAGGTAGGCCTGTCGGGCGGCCCAATGCACCGCCATCGGTTGGAACGACGGATCCAGCAGCATGCCGGTCATCATGGACCGATAGCCTTCCAGGGATTCCCGCGACACCTTCCGGACCTCCACGATGCGGTCGAGAAACCGGTCAATGTCGGCCTCGGTGATCGAGGTGCGCACGGCAAACACCACCAGATGCGAGGCATCCACGATTTGGCGCTGGTTCCATGCATGCGGCATCAGTTGGGCTCGCAACGCCGGATCCTCCACCACCAGGAACCGGTAGGGTTGCAGCCCAAACGACGAGGGCGACAAGACCATGCAGTCTTCCAACGCCGACCAGATCTCGGCGGGGATTTTTCGGTTGGGATCGAACACCTTGGTGGCGTAGCGCCACCGCAACGCTTGGAGCAACGCTTCAGTCGTCATAATCCGGTTCCCTGCTTCTGCACCGGGCGGGGGACCCTTACGACGGGACAGCCGCGGTCCGTGCAGGGGCAGACGTCCCCACCCGGGGCTGATCGGTGTGGGGGCCTGCCCGTTTCTGGCTGCACTGCCGGTGCAGAGGCCAATCCGTTAGCCCGCGGCGCGGGTTCTGTCAAATGGTGCCGGGACGCGGCCGCTCGGGCCGCCCGCGCACTCAGAAGCGCCGGGTCAGAGTGATCACGCCGGTGTGACCCTGCAGCCGGTCCTCCGCCAGAAACTCGTAGTGATAGCGGATGGAGGTGAACAGGCCCAGCCTGGAGCAGAACAGCACCACTTCCGGGCCGATGCCGGCCACTTTGTCTTTGGCGGCCGAGGGCGAGTCGCTGCCGCGGTTGCGCGTGGTCTGGGTTTGGAAGTAACCGGCCAACCCGACGTCGATGGCCGGCGTCACGGCATAGCTCAGGCCGTAATCCACGGTGAAGACCTGACCGGGCCGGAAGTCCATGTCGCGCTTGTCGTGGTTGATCTCGTAGCGGCAGAGAGCCGCGAGGGCCCAACGTCGCTCGGGGTCCATGTACCAGGTCATGCCGGCAGTGAACAGGTGGGTCCAGAAACCGGCGCCGGGCGCCGTGGGATCCGTGGCGGACGAGTCGCCGGTGGGCGCCCAGGGCCCGTAGCCGATGGCAAAGTCAGCCTGGGGGAGATGCCACGAGACGGTGACCTCTGCGAAGAGGTCGCCCACGCCGAAGGTGCTGTCGTCGACGCGCCCACCCGGGGTGTTGATGCGCAGGTCGGTGTAGGTCAGAGGCAGGAGAGCATCCACACCCACGTGACCGCCCAGCAGCTTCCAGTCCGTGATCCACAACAGCCGGGGCACATTGGCGTAAATGAAGGCGCGCGGATCGGCCGCCGCGATTTCATCGCCCCCGGCATCATTGCGGCGGTCAGCGTAGTAGAACAGGTTGTAATCGCGCAGATAGACGCCGGGGGGCGGCAGGGTCCCTGCCTTGATGCCCTCGATCCCTGGCGGATAGTGGGCCGAGGGTTGGGCATGAGTGCGGGAAACCGCGACCGCCAGGAGCCCGGCGGTCCCGACCAGAAGCAGGAGGCGTTTCATGATTGGGCGTTGCCGTTGCCGTTGTCCGTGTCTTTCATCTGCCCGCTCAGGTAAAGGTCGTAGGCAGAAAGATCGAGCAGGCCATGGCCGCAGAGGTTGAACAGGATGACCCTGGGTTTGCCCTCCTCACGGGCACGAATGGCCTCGTCGATCACGGCGGCGATGGCGTGGGAGGGCTCGGGGGCGGGCACGATGCCCTCGGTGCGGGCAAAGAGCACCGCGGCTTCGAAGACGCGGGTCTGCGGATAGGCCACGGCGTCGATGAGGTTGAGTTTCTTGAGATGGCTCACCAGCGGGGCCATGCCATGGTAGCGGAGCCCACCGGCGTGGATCCTGGGCGGAATGAACTTGTGGCCCAGGGTGTACATCATGAGCAGCGGCGTCATCTCGGCCGTGTCCCCGAAGTCATACCGCAACTCGCCCTTGGTGAGGGAGGCGCAGGCGGTGGGTTCCACGGCCACGATGCGCGTCGTTTTCTTTTCGGTGATTTTCCGGCGCACGAACGGAAAGGTCAGTCCGGCAAAGTTGCTCCCGCCGCCGACGCAGCCGATGACGACATCGGGTTCTTCGCCCGCCAGTTCCATCTGCTTGAGGACCTCCTGTCCGATGACGGTTTGGTGCAGACAGACGTGGTTGAGGACGCTGCCGAGCGAGTACTTGGTGCCGGGATGTTGGAGGGTGTCCTCGATGGCTTCGCTGATGGCGATGCCGAGGCTGCCCGGGCAGTTGGGATCTTCCCGGAGCACGCGGCGACCGTACTCGGTCTGCTCACTGGGACTGGCGTGGACCGTGGCGCCCCAGGTTTGCATGAGCAGTTTGCGGTAGGGCTTTTGCTGGAAGCTGACCTTGACCATGTACACGACGCATTCCAGGCCGAAGAGACGGCAGGCAAAGGCCAGGGAAGAACCCCACTGGCCGGCCCCGGTCTCGGTGGCCAGACGACGCGTCCCGGCCTGTTTGTTGTACCAGGCCTGGGCGACGGCGGTGTTGGGCTTGTGACTGCCGGCCGGGCTGACCCCTTCGTACTTGTAGTAGATGTGCGCCGGGGTTTGGAGGGCTTGCTCGAGCCGCACGGCCCGCAGCAACGGGGTGGGGCGCCACAGCGCATAGACCTGCCGAACCGGCTCGGGAATCTCGATCCAGCGCTCGGGGCTGACCTCTTGTTGCACCAGGTTCTCCGGGAAAATGGCCGTGAGCATGTCCGGCGTCACCGGCTGACGGGTGGCCGGATGCAGGGGCGGGGGCAGGGGCTCCGGCAGATCGGCCAGCAGGTTGTACCAGGCGGCAGGGATTTCCGACTGTGGCAGGGTGAACTGAATGCGTTGACTCATGGATCGGTTGAGTTCAAAGGCCCAAAAAAATGTCGCCCGCCATCCATACCCGGCTGCCCGAGGGGACGTCAACGTGAATTTGTGAAGCCAGAAGCACCGACCTGCGCGGAGTCGGCGCAGCGGCACGGGGGCGGCCAGACTTTGGGTTGCGACGGCCAAGGTGGGGCCATGGCGTTCAGTGACGGCCGCTTGCGACCAAGCGGGGCGTGGAGAAGGGATGTCGGTTGTCAAAGGGAGGCCCAGGCCGTAAGGTGGGAGCGGTTCATGTGGGCGTTGCTCAAAGAGTTTCTGGCATTTGCGCGCCGCGAAAAGAAATGGTGGCTGGTCCCGTTGGTCGTGTTGTTGTTGGGTGTGGGTGCGGTGCTGATCTTTACCTCCAGCGGCGGAATCGTGTGGGCGTTGTATCCCTTCATGTGACGGTCCCGGGCGGCACGCGCGTGCGGCCGCCCCAGCCCGGCCACTGGAGATCCGTGCCGTGACAGCGGTCCCCCGCCATATCCTGGGCATTTCGGCGTATTACCACGACTCGGCAGCCGCCTTGTTGCAGGACGGCCGCATCGTGGCCGCCGCCCAAGAGGAACGGTTCAGCCGACGAAAAAACGATCCGGATTTTCCGCGCCAGGCCATTGCGTACTGCCTGCGGCAGGCGGGCCTGTCGGAGGCGGACCTGGACCTGGTGGTCTTCTATGACAAGCCGCTGCTCAAGTTCGCCCGTTTGCTGGAGACCTACCTGGCGGTGGCGCCCGGAGGGTGGCGAACCTTTCCCGTGGTTTTGTCCAGTTGGTTGAGCGAGAAACTGGATTTGCGCCGCACAATTCGAAGGGCCCTGCCCGGGCTGCGGCCCGACACGCCCATTGTCTTTACCGGGCACCATCAGGCGCACGCGGCCAGCGCGTTTTACCCTTCCCCGTTCCGGGAAGCGGCAATCCTGACGGTGGACGGGGTGGGCGAGTGGGCCACCACCACGATCGGCGTGGGACGCGACCGTTCGGTGGAGTTGTGGGAGGAACTGCGTTTTCCGCATTCGTTGGGACTGCTGTACTCGGCGTTTACGGCGTATTGCGGGTTCCGCATCAATTCGGGCGAGTACAAACTCATGGGGCTGGCTCCCTATGGCCAGCCGCGCTTTGTGGAGACGATTCTCCGGGAACTCGTGGATCTCAAACCGGACGGCTCGTTTTGGCTCAATTTGGAGTATTTCAATTTCCTGACCGGCACGACCATGACCAACGAACGGTTCCACCGGCTGTTCGGCGGCCCGCCGCGCATGCCGGAGGGGCCGATCGAGCCCCGGCACATGGACGTGGCGCGGTCGATCCAAGTGGTGACCGAGGAGATCCTGCTGCGCTTGGCACGGCGGGCGCGCGAACGGACGGGGCAACGGAACCTCTGCATGGCCGGCGGAGTGGCGCTGAACTGCGTGGCCAATGGCCGGATCTTGCGGGAGGCAGGTTTTGAACGGCTGTGGGTGCAACCGGCGGCCAGCGATGCCGGGGGCGCTTTGGGCGCGGCCCTGGAGGCCTGGCATCAGGCACAGGGACCCAGGTGGTACGAAGCCCTGCAGGATGCCGAGGAGGACCGGCTGGAGCGGGACGCCATGGAGGGGGCCCTGCTGGGCCCGGAATTCTCGGATGAAGAGATCGAGGCCGTGTTGCGCGAGCATGGAGCTGTGTACCGCCGACTCGACCGGGACGCTTTGCTGGACGCCACGGTGGAGCATTTGCTGCAGGAGAAGGTGGTGGGATGGTTCCAGGGCCGAATGGAGTTCGGTCCCCGGGCGCTGGGATGCCGTTCGATCCTCGGAGACCCGCGGTCGCCGCGGATGCAGTCGGTGATGAACCTGAAAGTGAAGTTTCGGGAATCGTTTCGACCCTTTGCGCCGGCGGTGCGGCGGCATCGGGTCTCGGAGTTTTTCGAGCTGGAGGTGGAATCGCCGTACATGCTCCTGGTGGCGCCGTTGCGACCGGAATGGCGTCGGCCCATCCCGGAGGGGTTGACCGGTTTGGAGTTGTTGAAGGCGGAACGGTCGGTGCTGCCGGCGATTACCCACGTGGATTATTCGGCGCGGATTCAGACGGTGGACGCCCGGCGGTTTCCGTTGTTCGATGCGTTGTTGGAGCGGTGGGAGCGGGCCTCGGGTTGCCCTGTCCTGATCAACACCTCGTTCAACGTGCGCGGGGAGCCGATCGTCTGCACACCGGACGACGCCTACCGCTGTTTTGTGAACACGGAGATGGACACGCTGGTCATCGGAAGTTTTCTCCTCGAACGAGCGGCCCAACCGCGCCGGCGGGTGGAACGGCGGGTGGCCCTGCAACCGGATTGAGTCATGCGCCTGGAGTATCGAGAGGATCCCCGGGAATGGCGGAAGTTCACGCTGCTGACGCTGCCGCCGCCCTGGTTGCTGAGCGGGTATGGTGCCTGGCGGGGTTGGATTCCCTGGGGACTTTGGGTGGGGATCACCCTGATCCTGGCGGGCGTGGCGGTGGTTGCGTGCGTGCGGCCCGAACGGTTCCGCGGGTATTATCGGGCCGGGGTGTGGGTGGGCTTTCAGGTTGCGCGGGCGCTGGGTTATGCGGTGCTGACGATGATTTTCTGGCTGGTGGTGGTGCCCATGGGATGGCTCCTGCGCCGTCAGGGTCGGGACTTGTTGCGTTTGCGGCGCGATGCAGGGGCTTCGTCGTACTGGCACAAATCGCCCCCGCCGACGTCGTTGGAACGGATGTTTTGAGAAAGGCCGCGGGTCCGGCCGCCCTTGCCGGTCGAGTCCGGACTGCTCAGCGGCGGAGGGTTTCGAACCAGGCCAGGGCGTCCAGCAGGCTGGGATACACGCAGGCGCCGTGATCGCCGCCGGGCAGGGGATTGAGCAGTTGCACGTGTGTGGCGCCCTGTTGATGGAAACTTTGCAGGGCCACGGTGGAGTTGGCGTAAATCACATCTCGATCTCCGGAACAATGGTAGAGTCGCAGGGGTCGGGTGGGGCGCCAGCGATGCAGATCGTTCTGGCGCAGGGCCAGCCGCAGGGGATGTTCCGGATCGGCGCGAAAGGCGGCCAGGACTTCCGGCTTGAGGATTTGCAGGGGATCGGAGGGCAGAATGGCGTTCAGCTCGCTGCCGCCGTAGTTCCCATTAAACAACGGTGGCAACAGCGTGTCATAGGGGGGCGCGAGCAGGTCGGCCAGCCGGTTGGTCAGTTGATACACGCTTTGGTAGGCGGCCAGCAGGTAGGCAAAGTAGTAGGGGTTTGGTTGGGGCCGGCCGCTGAGGACGTCGTCGGTGGTGACACCGGACAGGTCGTAGGCGCCGGCCATGGGGGCCGAGGCCGTCAGGTCAAATTCGTTGGTGTGAAAGAATTCGATTTCGCGGTGGAGGGCCAGAGTGGCGTGGCCGCCCTGGGAATAGCCGGCCAAAAAGAGCTGGCCGTTGAGGGGGATGGATTGTTGGGCGCAGAGCGTTCGGGCGGCCCGCAGGGCATCGAGGCCGGCGGTGGCCTCCGACCGGGCATGATGATACGGGTGCAGGCCGGGGGAATCGCCCAGCCCCAGATAGTCCGGCAGGACGGCGACGAACCCGCGCGCGGCGAAGACAACGCCGACGCCGAGTTCACCCGTGAGATTCATGCGCGAGGGGGCGTCGTTGGTCCGAACGATGGTGCCGTGCTGATAGCTCAGCAGGGGCCAGGCGATGCCGCGCGTGGCGGGGACGGCCAAAGCTGCCGAGGCAAGGGTGCGTTCGCCCCAGGGGCCGATGGTTTCGTACCGGAAGCTGTACAGGTGCACGTCGTGGAACGGGGTCAAGGGCACGCCCGCCAGTTGCAGGAGCAGACTGATCTCGAACCGACTCAGCGTGCGTTGAAACTGGCTGGCGAGCAATCGACCCCGGTCTGCCGCCGGAACCACCAGCAGCCGATAAAAGCGGCTCGACCGGGCGGCAACCGGGTCGGTCCATTGCGTGGATGAAACCGGCCAGTCGGTGGTGAGATCGGGCAGCAGCCAGAGCCCGCCTGCCAGGCGATCCCGGGCTTGGACGGTGTAGGCCAAGCCCGTTTCGACCCGGGTCCATCGCAGGGTGATTCCCTCCGGGGTGTGGGCCGGGGGGAGGAGCTGAACCTGTGCCGGCAGGTTTGCGGGCTGGAACAGACACATTAAGCCGGCGCTCAGGGCCGCGTGAGGGAGCCACGCGTGCAGGCTGCGTTTCATGAGGACCCATGTAGCCCCCGGGGCTGCAGTGTGGCAAGCCCGGGGATGCGATCAGGAGAGTCCTTGCGTCTCCGCGGGCGTCCCGCCGGCAGCCGTCGGTGCACAACCGAAGGGACACTGTGCACAAACGCATGTTTGGGACCCGCAGCACGGGGTGTAAATTCTTGTCTGCGAATGGCCGCGAAACCGCCTGCTGTTGCCACAAGGAGGAAAGCCTGCACGGCCGACAAACGGCCGGCTTCAGAGCGGGAGGATGCCCCTCCTCTCCCGCGTGGGGAAAGGCCGGGGCCCCGGAAGGCTGAGACGGCCGGCCCAGACTCGGGCGCGGACGAAACCGGGAATGTCGGGCCGCGGAGTGCTGTGGCAACCGAGAGAGTCGGACCCGGCACGCGGCCCGGGGGTCGCTGGCGAGCATGCCTGGTTTCCGCCCATGGTCGCTTTCTGCCCTGGCTGTTGGGCTGCGGGCTGGGGTGGGCGGTGGCCACATGGGCTCAGCCGGCCTTTCCGGGTGCCGTGGGGGCAGGGGCGGGCGCACGCGGTGGGCGGGGCGGGGACGTGTATTATGTGACGAACCTGGCCGATTACGTCAGCTCCAGTGACCCGCGCCGATTTGGAACGTTGCGTTACGGGATTGCGTCGGCCAACGGGCCGCGCACGATCGTCTTTGTGGTCTCCGGCACGATTACCCTCAGCAACGATCTGCGGATCAACAAGAGTTATCTGACCGTGGCGGGGCAAACGGCCCCGGGCGAGGGCATCACGTTGCGACGACGGTCCCTGATCATTACGGATGCCCGCGACGTGGTCGTGCGGTTTCTTCGGGTGCGGCCCGGGGACCTGGATCCCAGTTTCGAGGGGGACGCCTTGTCCATCGTGCGTGCCACGAACGTGATCGTGGATCATGTGTCGACTTCCTGGAGTGTGGACGAGTGCCTCTCGGTCACGCATTCCACGCAGGTGACGGTGCAAAACTGCTGGATCACCGAAAGCCTCAACATCTCGCAACACGACAAAGGGGCGCACGGGTACGGCTCGTTGCTGCGGTATGGAGACGGGATCTTGACGTTCTTCGGCAACCTGTATGCGCATCACAACAATCGGAATCCGCGGCTGGGCGACCGGCTTCGGGTGGAGTTCGTGAACAACGTCATCTACAACTGGGGCAGTCGGGCCGGCTATTCCGGCGACGACGCCACCGATCTGGCCGACAACCCGCAAGGGTTCACCAACCGGCTCGCTTACCTGGGGAATCATCTGATCGCCGGGCCGAGCACCCGCACGCCCTCCACCGCCTTCCAGGGCGGCACCACCAACACCTGGATCTTTCAACAGGACAATTGGATCGATGCGGATCGGGACGGGCGGTTCGATGGCGTGAACACCGGCTGGGGCATGTTCGGCGGACGGTACACGCGTCTCGATTCCTGGCCGTGGCCCCTGACAGTGACGGCTCAGGATCCCGGATCGGCAACGCTGCGGGTGCTCACTCTGGGTGGCGCCTCGCGGGCCCGGGACGCCGTGGACGCCCGGATTCTGGGCACGGTCAGGAATCAGACGGGCCGGCTGGTGGACGCGGTGGGGGATCCCTCTCAGACGCAAGATTACGAAGTGCGCACTGTCAATGGAACCGACCTTGTGTTTGTGCGGGGTTGGCCCGCGCTGGCCGGCGCCGAGGCCCCGGTGGACAGCGATCTGGACGGCATACCGGACTTTTGGGAGCTGGCACTGGGGTTGAATCCACGCGATTCGTCCGATCGCAACTTCATCGGGCCCACCGGTTACACACGCCTGGAGGAGTATTTGCACTGGCGGGCCGTGCCGCATGCCATCTGCCCGCGCAACGGTACGGTGGAAATGGACCTGACCGGGGTGTTGGGCGGCTGGACCGGGCTGCAGTTCGAAGTCCAATCGGGCTCCAACGGCACGGTGCGGCTGGAGGGCAACCGGGCCATCTTCGTCGCCGCTCCGACAGCCGTGGGCTTGGCAGATTTCCGGTTGTGGGCGACGGATCCGGCCACGGGCTGGCGACTGGGGCCGGAGACGGTGGTGGTGCTGATCAGCAGCACGAACGCGCCGAATCGGCCCCCGGCCTGGGAGCCGGTGCCTCCGCTGGAGTTGATGGCCGGCCAGCAGTGGTCGTGGCTCCTGCGTGCGAGCGATCCGGATCTGCCGGCGCAAAGTCTGCGATTCTCCTTGCTGAGTGCGCCCATGGGAATGGCGTTGGAGGAAGAAACGGGGTGGCTTCGCTGGCACGTTCCGGTGAGCCTGGGCGGCACCACTCAGACTGTCGCAGTCGCGGTCATGGACAACGGCGAGCCGCCCCTGTCCGCCACGCAAACGCTGACCCTGATCGTGCGGCCGATCCCGGAACCGCAACTGCAATTGGCGCGGGATCCCGAGGGTCGCCTGGTGTTGACGGTGGCGGGCGCCCCGGGCCCGGAGTACGGACTGGAGGAATCCCACGACCTGCAAACCTGGAGCCCGGTCCTCTGGACCAACCCGGTGGCCTTTCCATGGGGCTGGGAGTTGATCCCCGATCCCAACTCCGGGCCGCGATTTTACCGCATCCGACTTCGGCCGTGAGGGGTGCCGCGAACCGACACTGTGGTACGGTTGCCCGTGTTGTTGTCTGCAGGGTGGGCGCCATGCAGAGGGGCCGCGGAGCGCCCGGGCGGGCTCTTCGCATTCGTCCTTGCAGGCCCGCCAGACGCCGTTGCACGAGCCCGCCTTCTCACGGGCTGCTCGTCAAGAAGCAGGGCGGGGTCGCGGCTCCATCGGGCTTTGCGATTCCCGCCCGAAGGATCGGCCGCGTTCGCCTGCGCCGGCACGCAGAGCCCGGAAAAATCCCGCCGGCGGTCCTTTTCGGGCTCCGCGTCCCATCGGCCCAACGGCGCGGCGGCGGGCAGGGGCCGTTCTCGACTTTGAGCCCCGGGCCGGGCCATCGTGGCGGGGATGGAACGTTCGTTGCGCGAAGTGGCCCGTGGGATTGTGGAGCGCCTGCAAGCGGCAGGCCATGCGGCTTTTTGGGTGGGAGGCTGCGTGCGCGACATGTTGCTCGGGCTGGAGCCGGAGGATTACGACGTGGCCACTTCGGCGCGGCCCGAAGAGGTCGAGGCGCTGTTTCCCCGGACCGTCGCGGTGGGCAGGGCTTTCGGGGTGGTGCGCGTGATCGAGGGCCCGCACGTCGTGGAGGTGGCGACCTTTCGCGCCGAGGCAGATTATCAGGACGGGCGGCGACCGGGCCGGGTGACGTTTGCCGATGCACGCGCCGACGCGTTGCGACGGGACTTCACCGTCAACGGACTCTTTTTCGACCCCGTGCGCGGGGAACTGCATGACTGGGTCGGGGGACGGGCGGATCTGCAAGCGCGCCTGATTCGCACCATCGGCCGACCGGAAGACCGGTTTGCCGAGGACCACCTGCGGATGCTGCGGGCGGTGCGTCTGGCCGCGCAATTGGATTTCCGCATTGAGCCCGCCACCCTGGAGGCGATTCGCCATCATGCGCGGTTGCTGGAGCGAATCAGCGCCGAGCGAATCCGCGACGAGCTGGAGAAACTGTTCGCTCCCCGCTGCGCGGCCCGGGGACTGCGCCTGCTGCAGGAGGCCGGACTTCTGGAGGTGATCCTGCCCGAGGTGGCGGCGCTGATCGGCTGCGAACAACCTCCCGACCATCATCCCGAGGGCACGGTCTGGGAGCATGTCCTGAGGATGCTGGAAGCCATGCCTCCGGAGGCCGACCGGCTTCTGCCCTGGGCGGTGCTGTTGCATGACGTGGGCAAGCCGGTTACCGCGCAGCGCGACCCGGCCACGGGCCGGATTCGGTTTTTCGACCACGAGAAGGCAGGCGAGGAGATCGCCCGGAGCCTCTTGGAACGGCTGCGGTTCCCGCGAAAAGACATCGAAACGTTGGCCTTTGTGGTGCGCCATCACATGCAGTTCAAGGACGTCCCTCAGATGCGGAAGGCCACCTTGCGACGCCTGCTCTTGCGGCCGACCTTTCCGCTGGAACTCGAGTTGCACCGACTGGACTGTCTGGGCTCGCACGGGAAGCTGAACATTTACGACCTGCTGGTGCAGGAGCGGCAGGCACTGGAGGCACAACCCCGGTTGCGCCCCCCTTTGTTACGCGGGGATGACCTGATTGCACTGGGAATTCCGCCGGGGCCCGCGATGGGGCGGTTGCTGGCGGAGTTGCGCGACAGGCAGCTGGCGGAGGAGCTCACGACGCGCGAGGCCGCGCTGGCCTGGGTGCAGGACCGGTGGCGAGACCTGTGCTCCCGGGGAATTGAGCAGGCGGCGGCCCGGGAGAATCCGCCGAAGGCCGCACCCTCCCGCTCGCGCGAATCTACCAAACCGCCACCCGGTAATACGCCGCCGGCATCGCCCAGGGCGGGCTCGGATCGGTGACGATGACTTCGCCGCCCGTGCCCGCGAAATCCGGCGTGATTGCCTCCCAGCTCTCCAGGTCGGTGGACCGCTCCACGCGGTAGAACCGGCGCGCGGAGGTGGGGAAGGCGACCTGATGGAAGCTGACCCACGGCACGGCGGGGAGAAAGCGCAGGGCCAGGACGGAGCCGGCATCCCGCGGATCCGTGTCCGCGCGGTACTCCAGCCAGGTTGGCATCCCGTCCCCGTCGGGGTCGCCCAGCTCCGCGGCGGCGAGGTTGTTGGTGAAGCCGTGCAGGAAGAGCCAGGGCACCGGAGTTCCCAAGGGCAGTGGCGGATAAGCGCGGCTGAACTGGTTGCTGTTTTCGATCATGAGCCGTTGCGGGCCGGTGTTGGAGTACAGGGCATTGTCCACTTCGATAAACGCAAAGGCGTTGGAGAGACTGTCCAGTTCGCGGAAGGTGAATTGCAACAGGCTGCCGAAGGCGCCGTAGGGCAGGCTGGTTGCAAGGTTCGTCGGATTGGGGCTGCTCAGCAGGGCAATGCGCAAGCCGTCCGGTGCCTGCGTTTCGGCTAGGGACCAGCCATGGAGCAGTTGGCCGGGCTCCGTGGAGAGCAGGGAGACAGTGCAGGGCCAGTTGGGTCGGTAGCGCAACTGGATTTGGCGGATGAACCGCGGCAGGTAGAGAGCCCGCAGGGTGAGGGCGGGCTCGCCGTCGCGGTCATCGGGCACCAGACGGAGCCGTCCCAGCGTCACGTCGCCGGCGTGATCGGCGGGGATGAACCAGCCGATGATGTAGTTGGTCACAAGCGGATAATTGGTGGTGGGCGGCGTTTCGTTGGTGTCGATGATGGGGTTGTCGAAGTTGGTCCAGACCGGGTTGGTGGGTGAGTAGGCGATGAGTCCCTGGTAGTGCACCTCGAACGAGGGCATTACGGCGGTGGATCCGCGGCGGAGGCTGGCCCAACGAAGGATGTACTGGCCGCTGACGTCCTGCGCGAGCTGGCCGATCTGAGCGACCATCTCCTCGACATTGGTGGCCAGGACCAGTCGCCCGGCGGTCGCGGTGGTCAGCCGTTGCAGATCCGTGGGATCCAGTTCCAGTCCGAAGCCCAAACCATAAATCCGCACGTTGGCGTTGGTGGCGGTCGTGATCAGATCGTCGACCGTCGTGCTGCTGGACTCGTCGCGGCCGTCGGACACGAACACGACGTAATGCTGTTCGTCTGCGTTGGAGGCGCCCAGCATGGAGATACCCGCCGCAATGGCGTCCCACACGCGGGAGCCGGCGGGGAAACCCTGAACGTGGTTGGTCCAGATGCCGGCGATGGCGTTTTGCACCGACACCACGTCCGCGCTCAGGGGATGCACGATGGCCGGGTCCTGATCTTCCCGATGGAATTCGACGACGCCGACTTGGGAACCTTTGGGGAGTCGGGCGACCAGGTCGCGGGAGGCGGCCACCATGGCCTCCAGGGCGTCGGAAATGCCGTTGTCGTTGGTGTCACCGTTGGCCAGGGAGGCCACGCTCCAACTGAAGTCCAGCACCAGCGCCACCTTGATCAGCTTGCCCAGGCCCGCTCCCGGAGCCAGCAACCAGGCCGTCTCATTCGTGCTGATGGGTCGGTCGTTTTCCTTGGCGACCACCCAGAGGTTCGTGGGCGGCACCACCACGGGCCGGGCCACACTGGGATCGTCGCTGTCGTACAGGGAGAATTGAAAGTCCAACAAGTACGGTGTGCTGTACGTGTACGTCACGTTGGCGATGGCCAGGCCGGCCAGCTGCCGTGGGGCGATGCTGAAGCGAATGGTCGAGCGTCCCTCGCCCCACGGGTTGCGGGCGAACACGGTCACATCGAACTCGCCGGAGACGGCGGGCACCCCACGGATCTGGCCCGTGGTGGGATCGACCGCCAAACCGGCCGGCAGATTCTCCGCCCCGTAAAGCGTGGGCTGTTCGGTCGCGGTGATCTGGTAGGTGAAGGGCTGGTCTTCGGCCCCCTGGGCCAGGGGCGGACTGGTGATGACGGGTACCGAAGAAGCGATGCGCAGGGTCAACGTGGCCGTGGCATGGGTGCAGGCATTCGTGGCGCTCAACAGGACGGTGTAAGTCCCCGGTTGGGTGGGAATGCCGCTGATCACGCCGTTGGTGGGGTTGAGGCTCAGGCCCGGGGGCAGACCCCAGGCACCGAAGGACTCGGGCGAATACCGCGCGCGCACCGTGGCGGTGAACGGCACACCCTGTTTGCCATTGACCGAGGAGGGGCCGGTGATGGCAGGCGGCTCGACCCGGACTGTCACCGTGGCGGTGCGACTGGTTGCCGCGCCATATTCGCTGGTCACGGTTACCCAGTACGCACCCGCGGAGGCAGGAGTTACCCGCGGCAGCAGCAGCGTCCGGTTCGTGGCCCCCTCGAGGGGCGTTCCTTCAAAGAACCACTGGAACTGCAGGAGACCGGTCCCTTCCGCCGCGGTTTCGAGAAGGGTGCTCTCGCCACAGACCACCGAAGTATCAGAGGGCTGGAATACGATCGCAGGTGCCATGGGCCGGACCGTCAGGCGTGCCACCGCGCTGGTGACCGTGCCCAGCGCGTTCGAGACCACGGCGAAATAGAGTCCCTCGTGCTCGGGTGCGGCATTGTCGATTCGAAGACGGGAACCGGTGACATTCGACAAAAGGGTGCCGTCCTTGTACCAGCGATACTCCAGAGGGGCTTGGCCGGCGGCCATGACCGCAAGTTCAACCCGTTGGCCCAGCATCCCGGTGCGGGACCGAGGGGGGACCGTGATGACCGGGCGACCGTCTCCGACGATGGCCAGCGAATGATACAGCCCGCCGGAGATGGCCACCACGCTGCTCAGTCCCGGGGGTGGAGTGGCCTGGCCGAAAGTGTTGTCGCCCCATCCCACCACGGTGCCATTGGCCCGGAGGGCCAGACTGTGCGCACTTCCTGCGGCGATGGCCACGACATTGCTCAGACCGGTTGGCACCGTGGATTGCCTCTTGTCGTTCGCGCCCCAGGCCACCACGGTTCCATCGCTGCGCAGGGCCAGGTTGTGATGATCGCCGGCGGCGATGGCGACCACGTCTCGAAGACCGGGCGGAATGGCCAGCTTTCCGGCCGTGTTGTCACCCCAGGCCACGACCGTGCCGTCGTCCTGCAGGGCCAGCGAGTGCCCGCGCCCGGCGGCAATGGCCACGACATTGGTCAGCGGGCCGGGGAGCTCGGGGGCATTGCCCCAACTGACCACCGTGCCATCGGAGCGGAGAGCCAGGGCGTGATCATAACCGGCGGCCAGGGCCACCACAGAGCTCAAACCGGGCGGAACGCCCACGGCCGGACCAGTTCCCCAGGCCGCGACCGTGCCGTCCCGACGCAGCGCAAGGTTGTATCCGTAATTCGCGGCGATCGCTGCCACGTCGTCCAGGCCGGCAGGCACGTTGGTTTCGCCCAGGACATTCCAACCCCACGCCAGGACTTTTCCGTTGGCCCGCAATGCGATGCTGTGCAGTCCCCCGGCCGCGACCCCTACCACGTCGTTCAGGACTGTGGGAGGCAGGCTCTGTCCTTCGCTGTTGCTGCCCCACCCGCGGATCGTGCCGGAGGCAAAAAGCGGGACGCACGGACCGAAACACAGGAGCGCCAGCGTCAGGACCACCACCAACGTTCGATGGGAAGAGGCGCAACGGCGATCGTTGCTCCAACGAGCTTGATGCGGGGTGAGCATAACCTCTCGGGCCATTAGGGCATCTCAGGGCCAAGGTGGCAAGAAAAGAACTCGGGGAAGCGCAGCTGCGTCCGTATCCGCGAAGTCGCGCCCGGAAAGAATCCAATGCGCGGGGCCGGATCGCGTGCCTTTGAGGAGGACGCTCTTTGACCCCATGCCCGCTCGGAGACGCGGGGCCGGAGCCCGCCCACGGGCGTAAGAAGAACCCTCGAGGTGTGCGGCTTGGCGCCGGAGGGTCGGCACGGTCAGCCAACGACTGCAACCAGGCACGTTGGGCCCGAGTGAGGGTGTCTCCGGTCTTCGACAAGTATGAGTGCCGTTCGGCAACGCAGGCAAGAGTCGGACTGCCGCCTGTTGAATGACCGGGGCCGGGCTCAAAGGTCGGCTGGCGGAAGACTGCGAGTGGTGGCAGGGTTCCTCGAGGGGCGGCCCTCACCCGCGTCATGGATCCAGCGGGTCCTCCGGTGGAGCGGCCGCAAGCCACGGGTCATGCCCCCTGGTGGACCATGCGCGTCCCGGGCGGGTGGGCGACCGCGACGAAAAGCCGCGTAAGGTGTTTGAATTGGCATGAGGCACAGTTCGGTCCGCCCCGGGCGAACCGGGTGCCCGGACCGCGGGTCGGATGGCTGACCCGCGGCTTGGCAGGAACAGGCAAACACAGCGCCATGAACTGGAAATGCATCGTATCCCTGGCCGGCTGGCTGGCCGCAGCGGTGATGGCGCAGGCAGGGCCCGCGGTGCCCGCCGGGTTGGAGAAAAAGTCGGCCCCACCCGGCCCTCCGTCCGCATGGGAGCAGCACTTTCGTTCTTTGCGCGATCGGCTGCGTTCCTGGGAGGACCGATGGAAGCAGTGGGAGCGGCAATGGCGCAGCCGGCCGGAGACCCCGCGGGGGCCGTACTGGCTGGTGCCCCCATGGGAGCCGCCGGAGGGTACCGGCGGCCGAGTTTGGGAACCGCCGTGGAGGCCGCCTCCCCCGCCGCAAGGCCGCGTGTGGGGCTCGCGGACAGTCAATGGTTGGACCGTGTGGATCATCCCGTGCGGTCCCCACACGGGAGGGGCGGTAACCCGATAGAACCGCGCCCGCACAACTGCTTGCTGCCGTGCGGGTGACGAAGCAGGGCTGATCCGGAAGCCGACAGGTTGCGCCATCCCCGGAGCTCGGGCAAGCTATTCGGTCATGAATGGCGCGGCAGCAGCCGGACGTTGGACAGTGCGCTGGAGCCGCCGGGAATGGTCCCGGCTGCTGCAGGCCTTTGGCTTGTCGGTGCTGCTGCATCTGTTTCTCTACGGCGCCTACGCTCTTGCGCGGTACTGGCAACTGCCACCGGATTTCCTGCTCCCGGCCAGGCTTCGTCACACCCATCAACTGCAGCAGGCCATCGCCGCTCGGCGCGAGGCGCTCGAGCGGGAGGAGTCCCCGCTGGTGTTCGTGGAGGTCAGTCCTCGTCAGGCCACGGAAGAACCGCCTCCGGAGACCCGGTTCTACTCGGACAAGCATTCGCGCGCGGCCAATCCGGAAGCGGATCAGGACACCGGCCAGCCCAGGATCACGGGCACTCAGGATCAGGTGGCGAAAACCGAGACCGTACCCCCCGCCGAGACCTATGAACCCCTTCAGCCGGCGGTGACCCCGCCCCAGCCGGCGGAACCGCCGCCCCCTGCGCCGCCGTTGGTCACTCCCACCCTGCCCCGTCCGGAGGGCGATCTGGAGGTGGGCCGACCTGATTGGGTTGAGCGAAGAGGAGACTCGGAGACGCCGCGTCCGCGCCCGCGGACGTTGGCCGAGGCGCGAGCCCGCCAAAGTCCCGCCCTGCTGCCGGGCGAAAAAATGCGCCAGGAAGGGGGTGTGAAGAACCGGCTCGAGTTCTCGGCCCTCGACGCCAGGGCCACGCCCTTCGGGGATTATGACGCGGCCCTGGTGCGCGCCGTAGCGGATCGATGGTACGCGCTGCTGGACGCCAAACGTTACGCCGGCTATCAGCGGGGTCGGGTGGTCGTCCGCTTTTTGTTGCACAGCGACGGGCGCGTCACGGATCTGCAAGTGGTCGAGTCCACCGTGGGCCTGGACCTGAGTTTGATCTGCGAGATGGCGGTCCTGGATCCGGCTCCCTATGCTCCGTGGCCGCGTGAGTTGCGGCGGCTGGTGGAGGGGAACTACCGCAAAGTGCAGTTCACCTTTTACTACAATTGATCCCGGGCGGCCGGCCGCGGCGGCGCGCGTCCTGAACGAGAAGGTTTTATGGAATCGGTGGTGTATGGGTTGTTGGTGCTGACGTCGCTGGTCAGCCTGACGGTGATCATTGAGCGGGGTCTGGCGCTGCGCTGGCGCAAGGTGGTGCCGCCCGAGGTGGAAGCAGCCGTGGAGTCGTGCCAGGCCCGGGAGGACGTGCCCATGCTGCGTCGAGTGTGTGAACAGCACGGCTCGCCCCTGAGCCGGTTGTTGTTGCTGGCCATCGAACACCTCCATTTGCCGAAGGAAGAGGCGGTCAGTGCCCTGGAGACCCGTGCGCGGCACGAAGTGGTGCAACTGGAACGCGGGCTGGTCGTGTTGGAAGTGGCCGTCGGGGTGGCACCCCTGTTGGGGCTGGTGGGCACCATCGTCGGCATGATCACCTTGTTTGCGGACCTCGGCCATGCAGGGCTCGGAGACGCCGCGCGGCTGGCCCAGGGAATCGCTTTGATTCTGAACGCGACGCTGCTGGGCTTGTTGATCGCCATTCCCTCGCTGGTGGCCTGGTGCTATTTCAACCGGAAAATCGAGACCCTGTCCGTCGAGATGGAGACCTTGTGCGACGAATTCGTGCGCCGGCAGTACCGACTCCACGAGTCGTTGGCGGTTAAATCCTGAGAGCCCGGGGCGCGCCCCTGGAACACGAGGCTTCCGGAACGCATGCGGTTTTACGTCAAATCCCGGCGCCAGACCCCCACGGTGATCATCGTGGCGCTTATCGACGTGCTCATCGTGCTGATCATCTTTCTCATGGTCACCACGACCTTCAAACAACAACCCGCGGTGCGGCTGGCGCTGCCCGAGTCCACCCAGGCCCAGCGCCCCGGCGTGCAGGAGGATGCACCGCTGGTAATCGCGGTGGATGCCGAAGGGCGGTTGTGGTGGGGCACGGAGACCCTGCCGGTCACAGCCGAAAGCCTCGTTCCACGGCTGAAAGAGGAAGCCGCCCGGCGGCCCAACTTGCGCCTGGCCCTCAGTGCGGATGAAAAAGCGCCGTTCGGCCAGATCATCAAGGTCATGGACGCCGCCAAGGAAGCCGGTGTCCGGACGGTCAGTGCATTTGCCCGGGAACCCGGCCGACGATAATCCGCCGCCGCAAGGTTCTCCCCCAGGCTTTGTGGAACGCCGGCGGGTCCGAGTCTCCGACGCCTTGCAGGTCCTGAGTCGCAGGGGCCGCAGCGCCGGGCCTCCCGGGGGTGAAGCCGAACCCCTGCGGCCCCACGGGCGAGGATCCGCATGGCCGGTTGTCAAGCAGGCCGGCGCGGAGTAAGGTGGACCGCGTGGGCGCTTGGCGCAGCGGCTAGCGCATCTCCCTTACACGGAGGTGGTCGCAGGTTCGAATCCTGCAGCGCCCACCATTTGCTTTCCCGTGAAGTCGAGGCAGGCCTCCGCAAGGGATTTGGCAAATCCCACGGCGGACCCTGTAATCCCGCCACGACAAGTCACTCCCCACCAGGCGCTGGCTCCCCGACGCCGAAGCGGGCCATCGCCTGCCCGGCCCAAGGGGGCTTTGAAAACACCGATGTGCCGACAGTCAGCATGCGCAGCTCCTCGCAGAGTCGGGAGCGGGCTTCCGAGCTTTTTCGACCGCCCGGGAGAAGGCGGGCGAGAGATGAAAAAGCCAGCTGCCGACGAAGGGAAGCAGGAGCTTGGTCTGCGGACGGTGGATCGCTCCAGCCGCGATGGTGGGGGTTGATGTTCGCGGCGTCCGCAGGCTGGAAGCCGGCGATCCGGCCGGTCGGGAGACCCGCATCGCCGAGGTACGATGGGACTCGCTTGAGCAGAGGTGCTGCGGCAGGGTTCCCAAGGAGCTTTCCCGACGACTCACCCGGTTCTTGTTTTCTGCGCGCTCTGCACAATTCCCAGGTCTTTCGCTTCTGCGTGGTCTGTATGATCTGGGGGCTTTCCCGTCCGAAGCTACCGACGGGAATCAGCGTATAGATGCCCAGTCCGCCCTGCATGGGCATCCACCCATGGCGCATGGCGATGCGGAAGTGGCTGCCCTTCGGTTTTTGGGGCCGCTGATCGAATCAGTAGTCCGCCGCCTTACGGCGGCGGCTACCGGTTTCCGATTCCGTAGCCGCCGACGGAAGTCGGCGGATCGACTCCCAATCCGGCCCGCTTGGGGATCCACCCATGGTTCATGGCGATGCGGCGGTGGTTGTCCTTAGGTTCCTGGGGCTGCCGATTCGGATCAGTGGTCCGCCGCCTTACGGCGGCGGCTACCGGTTTCCAATTCCGTAGTCGCCGACGGAAGTCGGCGGACCCACCTCCGATCCGCCGCGAGTGGGAATCCATGGGTGGTCCATCGCGTGAGCGTGGTGGCTACCGTTCTCATCGCGGCTCCGGACCCGCCTCTCGAGGACCGGCGGCGCGCGGGGCATAAGACCCTCTGCGGCGGTGGACATACGTCCCGCGGCTGCGGGGCGCAACCGACCCCCAAAGCGCGCTCATTCTGCGCGGATTCGGACAAGGACGAGCCATCAAAATCCCACAGTTGGGAGGACAGCACTTTTTTCAAGCGCGGGCAGCGGCGACGGGGATTGCCAGAATCCGCGGGGGCCGGTGAGGCAATCCGCTTTGCTCGAAACCGAAGGCCCGGAAGCGTCCGGAGAGTACGGCAATGGAGCGAGCAAAGCCCGGGGGCGTGGGTGAGGGGCGAGCGCTGGGGTCGAAACGGCCAGGCGTTCGAGGATCGCGTCGGTGTTACCGCACTCCGCACATGACGGTCCGGGAAACGACGGATGGCTTCGACTCGATTGCACCCGCAGGCCGACCAAACCATCGAAAATCCAAAGGCCAGCCAATCGCGCGGGACGGCAATGGCCAAATGCAGGAAAACCGGAAACCATTGGCGCGCCCGGCAGGATTCGAACCTGCGACCACCTGCTTAGAAGGCAGATGCTCTGTCCAGCTGAGCTACGGGCGCGCTCCGGACCGCGGTAATTCGGTCACACCGTTTGACGCTGGCACCTTTCGTAGCCTGACCCGGGGTCGCTGGAAAGACGCGCGCTTCCTCGACCCCGGCGGCGCGGTCGACGGCCGAAGGCGATCGCAGCCATTCCGCTGCGGACCACAAGCCGGGCCACCTGCCTCCTTCACTATGGCCAGAAAATTCCGAAGGGCAAGGCTGCGATCCGTTGCCGGATCGGAACGCCCATTTCAGGTTCGGGAGCCCTCCAAAAGCTTGGCGGAGTTTGGGCGTGGCTCGGCTCGGGAAAGCCGGGGCAAACGGCTTTTCCCAGGGATCCTTGAATGCCGGCCGCGACACCAGAAATGTTTCCTCCCGTCTCCATGAATCGCACTGCCCCATCCCCGCGCCGGAGACGCAAGCCCTTCACCGCCCCGGGGGCTGCGCCCCGGCGAATTCAGCCCCCAGGAACTTCTCGTCCCCTGCAAGGGCGCCCCACCGGAGACCTCCCATCGCGAAGGCCGGGCCTGCCATACCCAATTCCGGCCCTTCAGGGCGGGACGAATTGCGGAATCGGGTCACCCAGGGCATTGCCCCGGTTTGTGGAACCGCCGGCCCCTTGAGGCGGAGGCCAAAGGTGCCAAAGCTGGAACCATTCATTTCGGTATCGGCTAACCCGGTGATGTCCCAGCCGTTGGCTAGAACCGGTGCATCCTCGCCCCGTTCGGGCAAACCCAGGGCGCGCCGCGAAGGCGCGAGACCTTGCCGACCGTTGAGGCGTTTGCGGGGACCGACTTCTCATAGGGCGGTTTTGGAGGATTGTCGCCTGCAGTGCAGGCGCAGGGAGGGTCCCCGGCACCGCGGGTCTCCTGCCGAGGCGCTTTTCAGGTTCTGGACATCTTCAGGAAGATCGGTTGCGTTTCGGGTGCCTCGGCAACTGATAGGCCGAAGAAAATGACAATTCCTGAGTTGGTGAATCCAGCGCGCAAGGACCGGGTTGCGGCGACTCCGAACGGGTCGACCCCGAAAGCGCCGGCACGTTTGCGGTGAGTCGGTGCCGTAACGGTGCAACGATTTCGTGGCGGTCTCCAGGAAAGCAGCAGCAAGATCGTGGATGGCGTGGCAGGCCTGGTGCGCCCGGGGGCGGCCCCCTAGAAACGTTGGGACCCGAGACTGCGCAAGCGGTCGCTTCGCCCGCCTGGAGACGAACTCGCGGGCGGGATCCCCGTTTTTTTCAGAGGTGCCGTGGCCCGCGCAGTTCAGCGGGGGAAAACCGACTCCAACACCGGCGGCCGGTGTGGCTGGCCCGCCGGCGGGTTGGGGCGAGAGAAACGGATGGCGGTGACCTGATCTGGGGTCGTCTGCCTCAGAGCGCCACCGGGTCCGCGGGACCTTGCGACGAACGGGCCGCTGCCCACAGCGCTTGCACAGGCGACGGGTCGGGCCTAGGTTGCTGCAAACCTTTTAAAAGCCGTTCGTATGAACAGCCCTGAAGTGTCCACGACAGCCGAGGGCAGCCGCAGCCGACCCGCAGGGGTGGCCGACGTGAGTCTGGCCAGCCTGTTGGATCGCCACACGGTCCCGGGGACCTTGTGGCGGCGGGAGGACGGGAAGATTCGGTGTGTCGCCTGCGGGCACCGCTGCCTGCTGGCGCCGGGCCGCCGCGGGATCTGCAAGGTGCGCTTCAATCAGGATGGCGAGTTGCGGGTGCCCTTCGGGTATGTGGCCGGGGTGGCCAGCGATCCGATCGAAAAAAAGCCCTTCTTCCATGTGCTGCCGGGGACGGATGCCCTCACGTTCGGCATGTTGGGATGCGACTTTCATTGCGCCTATTGTCAGAACTGGATTACGAGCCAGGCACTGCGGGACCCGGTGGCGCAGGCACCGATTCAAGTGGTGACGCCGGAGCAACTGGTGGCGGCCGCGGAACGGACCGGGGCGCGGTCCGTGATCTCGAGTTACAACGAGCCGTTGATCACCGCGGAGTGGGCAGTGGCCGTGTTTCAGCAGGCGACAGCCCGGGGGCTGATCTGCGGGTTTGTATCGAACGGCAACGCGACGCCGGAGGCGCTGGATTTTTTGCAACCCTGGATCCGGTGTTACAAGGTGGATTTGAAGACGTTCGACGATCGGAAATACCGCTCGCTGGGAGGCACGCTGGGGCACGTGTTGGAAACCATTCGACAAGTGCATGCGCGCGGGCTGTGGCTCGAGGTGGTGACCCTGGTGGTGCCGGGGTGGAACGACAGCGAGTCGGAGCTTCGTGACATTGCGCGCTTTCTGGTGTCGGTGAGTCCCGACATTCCGTGGCACGTGACCGCGTTTCATCCGGATTATCGCATGACCGAGCCGCGGGCCACGACGGCGGAGGATTTGGTGCGGGCGGCGGAGATTGGGGCTGCCGAGGGACTTCGCTTCGTGTATGCCGGCAACCTGCCCGGCCGGGTCGGGCCCTGGGAAGACACGCGTTGTCCGGACTGCGGTCGGACGGTGGTGGCTCGGGTGGGGTATACGGTCCGCCGATACGAGGTGCGACCGGACGGCACCTGTCCCGGCTGCGGCCGTGCACTGCCCGGCCTGTGGCACCGGGAGGTCGAGCCCGTGGTTTCGGCGGGCTGGCGGGTGCCGCGGGCGGTTCGATTATGACCGTGCAGGGCCCCGCGGGGGCACGGGTTCGCAGCGCCAGTCCCCCGGGCTGCGAATGTGCCCGACCTCCGGGCCCCGGGGATTTTCAGGATGGGGCGGGTCAGTTGCGGCCCGGAGTGATGCGAGTAGGTTGGCCCAAGGGTTTCATGGTCAACGGATCGCGCAGCGGCAACTCGGTAATGCCGCCAGGGGAAAGGTCGAAGAGGCTCACGGCGTGGTCGGGATGGCCCTGCAGGATTTCCTCCTTGTTGCCGACGATGAGGATGACCAGCCGGTCCAGGGGCAGGTGCGCCCGGGCTACGCGGAGCACGTCCTGTCGTGTGACGGCCTCGACGCGGGGACGAAAGCGTTTCCAATAATCGGGCTCCCGCTGGTAGCGTCCGGTCAATTCGTCCTGGGCGAAGACATTGGCCACCTGAGCCTTCGTAGCGAAGCGGCGCGGGAAGGTGTCGATGAAGGCCCGTTGCGCAGTGCGGAGTTCCTCCTCGGAGACGGGTTCCCGGGCGATCCGGCGCATTTCTTCGATCACCAGAGAAGTGGCATAGGCCACGGTCCGGGACTTGGTTTGGAACCCGGCGCGGAAGGGCTGCGGAAAGTAGATGCCCCCCGGCAGGCTGGATCCGGCGGCGTAGGCCAGGCCTTCGTCCGAGCGCACGCGGTTGACAATGCGCGAGGTGAACCCGCCGCCGCCGAGGATGTCGTTCATGATCATGAGCGGGAAAAAGTCGGGATGATCCCGGAGGACGCCCGGTAGCAGGAGGGAGACCCGGCCCTGCGGGATGTCCTTGGAAACAAGGTAAATCCCGGGAGACGCAAAGGAGGCGTTGGTGGGGATGGGCGGGGGTGGCTCCCCTTGGAACGGCCAGTCGGCGAAGAGTTGCTCCAGCTTGGCGATGAACGCTTCGCGGTCGAAATCGCCGCTGGCCGCAATGATGAAGTTGGAGGGCCAGAACCACCGGCGGTGAAAGGCGATCAAATCGTCGCGCTGGATGCGGTCGATGGAGGCCGCGGTGGGATGCCGATTGAGCCAGAAGGACTCCCCGTAGGCGAGAAAGCCGATCTCGCGTTGTTCGATGGCCGCGGGGTGATCGTTGCGCTCCTTCATCGTTTGCAGCAATTGTTGCTTGCGCAAAACCAGTTTGTCCTCTTGGAAGCGGGGCCAGGCGAGGACCTCCCGCAGGATGGCAAGTCCCTCGTCCAGATCCTTGGACAGCCAGTTGAGACTGACCGACCCCTGCGTGTCGCCCACACTGGCGTTCAACAGGGCCGCCAGGAACGCCAGCCGTTCCTCCAACTCATCCGCGGCCCGGGACCGCGTGCCCCCTCGGGCCAGCAAATAGCCGGTCAGATCCGCCAACCCCTCTTGTCCGGGCGGATCCAGATACGCACCCGCGCGGACGAAAACCACCAGGTTGACCAACGGCAGTTCGCGGTCCGGCACGACGTATGCCACGGGTCCGGAGCGCAGGGGAACCCGATACCGGGCCGGGTCTGGCGGCTCGTACACCAGGGGTGGGAACTGCAGTTGCTCGGGGCGGTCGGGGATCGGGCTGCCGGGGCCGGGGGACTGCGCGAGCGCGCAGAACCAGGGCACGACTCCGAGGATCCAAACCCACATGGCGCCCCGCGACCATTCGGGTGCAAAAAGCCGACGCGCGGTGTCCCGGAATCTTCGCAATGGACACCGGGACCGGGCAAAGATGCAAGGAGCAGGCTTCGAGGTCATGGTTGTGCAGGACCGGCTGAGGCGGAGTTCGAAGAGGCCGGTTTTCGCGTGTAGATCGCCACGGCCCGGGCTTCTTTCGTAAAATACTTGCGCGCGACGCGCTGGATGTCTTCCGCGGTCACGGCCTGATATCTGGGCCCGGCTTCATTGATCTCCCGCCAGTTGCCCAGTCCGTCATAGATCAGCAACTGAACGAGAATGGCGAAGTTCGAGGTGAGCTTGCGGTACTCGGCGGCGGCGAAGTTGTTCTTCACCTTCTGAAGTTCTTCCGGCGGGACCGGTTCGTTTTGCAGCCGTTCCAGCTCTTCGTAGATCGCCTTTTCGACGGTTTCCGGGGGATGCGGTTCGCGTGCCTCGGCCTCGATGAAAAAGTTTCCGGCCCACTTCTGGGAGTTCTGGGAGGCGCTGACCCGGGTGGCGACCTGCCGCCCGAGCACGAGACCTTTGTAGAGACGCCCCGTGCGGTGCGAAAGCAGCTCGGCCAACAACGCCAGAGGATACGAATCGCGGTGACCGAACGGGACCGTCAGCCATGCGATCTGGACCTGGGGATTGGCCTCGGCCTCGGCATACATGCGACGTTCGGCCACGGGCGGGACCTCCAGCGTGACAACTTCCGGCGGCAGGCGCGGTCCGGGCGGGATGCGACCAAAGTAGCGTTCGGCCAGGGCCACCGCGCGGGTCGGTTCGAAATCGCCCACCAGCACCAGGGTGATGTTCTGCGGAATGTAGTAGGTGGCATAAAACTCATCGGCCTGCGCCTTGGTAATGGCCGGGATGTCCGAGGGCCAGCCCACGACCGGCCAGTGATACGGGTGCGACTGCCAGAACATCGCATTGAACGCTTCTTCGAAACGTCCCAGGGGAGTGGATTCCGTGCGCAGGCGGCGTTCCTCGAACACCACATCCCGTTCCGCATAGAACTCACGGAACACGGGTCGGTACAGGCGTTCCGACTCCATCCACATCCACAGCTCCAGCTTGTTGGCCGGCACCGTAATGAAATAGGCGGTAAGATCTTCCGTGGTGAACGCGTTCATTCCGGAAGCACCGGCGGCGGTGTAAATGCGATCGAACTCGTTTTTCACCAGCAACTGTCGCTGCTCCTCCACCAGCTTCTGGAACGCCGCCTCCAATTCGCGCAGCCGGGGGGTTCGATGTTCCGGTTTTTGCCAGTCGTCGATTTCGCCGCGGCGCCAGGCTGCACGCAACAGGGCTTCTTCCTTTCGGATCTCCTCTCGCAGGCGCTCCTGTTCTTCGATGATCTGCAGGTCGCGTTCCGGATCCCGCGTCCCGATGGTGCGCGTGCCCTTGAACATCATGTGTTCGAAGAGATGGGTGATGCCGGTCATCCCGGGCCGTTCATTGGCACTGCCCACGTGCGCCACCCAGCCCCCGGCAATGGAGGGTTCATCGTGACGTTCGACCAGCAGCATGCGCATGCCGTTGGAAAGGGTGACTTCGACCACGGGCACGTGCTGGGCGAAGCCCGCGGACAGGGTTGCTCCCCAGAACAGGACCAGCCACCACAGCGGCGGCCCCGGCGGGCGAGGGCGAAGCCTTGGTTGACACTCTTTGTTGTGCACGGCAGCGAGCTTAAGGACCGACGGCTTGCGCGCAACAGGGAAACCCGCCGCGCCCTGAAAGGGCGCAACTCGAGGACCCCCATCGCCATGGTCGTGCCCGCTACCCTTGCATTCCACCCTTCTAGGGCAGGATGAATTCCGTGGACCCGGTCACCCAGGGCGTTGCCCCGGGTCAGGGAATCGCCGCTCCGTCGGGGCGGACACACGGCGCGCCGAAGTCGGAGCCAATCATTCGGTATCGGCGAATCGGATTCTGTCCAAACAGCTGGCTCGGGCCGGTTCATCCATGTCCCATTGGGGGCGAACCCGGGGCGCGCGGGGGGCGCGAGCCCTTTCCGCCCCTGGATGGGGTTGGCGGGGACGAATCTGCATGGGGCTGCTTGGGAGGATTGTCGCTTGGAACGATGGCGCTGCCAGGGCCCTCCGGCGCCCCACGTGTGCCGTCCGGCGCATTTCGGATTTGGACCCCCACCGATGGCCGGGGGATGGCGGCTCTCCTCGGCCCGAGAGAGCCGGGAAAAGGGCGTTTCCTCGAATCCCGGGCTCGAAAACGGAAAGGCCTCCGAGGCTCTGGGGGCGAAATCCGCGTTGCACGCAGCTGGGGAGCCGTGCCACTATACGTCCAGAGGTCGGAGCGTAGCTCAGCTTGGTAGAGCACCAGCTTTGGGAGCTGGCCGTCGCAGGTTCAAATCCTGTCGCTCCGACCAGTTCGTTTTCGAGCCATCGTGCACTTGCCCTCGGGGGGCGGCTTCGCGCAAGATGCGGGCCCGTGAACGCGGTGTTCGACCGTAAGCATGTGCGTGCCGCATGGAGCGGCTCCGGTCCGGTGTTCTCTCGAAGCACTCTGGTCCCCGTGGCGGGGGCACGTTTCGACCCCGACCCCACTGCGGCCCCATTCACCCGCCCGCGCGGTCGCGGAATCCCACGGCGAATGTGGATTGGATGCACCCTGGGGCTCCTTTGCATTTGGGCCACCCTCGCCCCGGCCCAGGAGTGGACCCCGCTTTTCAACGGCCGCGACCTGGCCGGTTGGAAGGTGCCGAATCCGAACCCCTTTTGGCGCGTGGTGGACGGCGTTCTGGTCGGGCAGAACGATCCGGCCCTCAAGGGGAACGTGTTGTGGACGGAGAAGGAGTACCGCGATTTCGAGCTGGAGTTCGAGGCCCGCTGGGACGGGGAGATTGACAGCGGGGTGATGTTGCGCAAGCCGGAGCTGCAGTTGCAGATCGGCGTCTCGCGCACCTTGAAACGCGACATGACCGGTTCCTTTTACACGGGGGGCAGCGAGCGCTACCCCGAGGCCGGCCAGGCCAAAGAAGCGGACAAGGTCCTCAAGCCCGGACAGTGGAACGCCTTCCGTTTGCAGGCGCGGGGCAACACGTTCACCGTTTGGATCAACGGCCGACAAATGGTGGAATACACGGACGGTCGGTTCGCCGACCCGGGGCCCATCGGGTTGCAGATCCATGCGGGCGTGGACATGCGCATCGAGTTTCGCAACCTGCGCATTCGGGAGCTCCCCGCGGCGGCGCCGTCCGGCTCCTGAACCGCCGCCCGGCGACAAATCCTCCGAGTTGACCCGCGGCTGCGGCCCCGCGGAGGGTGGGTTCGAGCTGCCTCACCTGAGCCATCGCAGCCGGAAGAATGCGGCGCCCGAGGTCCCCCCCGGACCGGGCACGGGCCAGGAGGTTTGATACTCGCCGGCCTCCACAGTTGCCACGGATTCCCAGGGCCCCTGGGGCGTGGAGGCACTCAACAGCTCGTAGCGTTGGCCGGGTGCGCTGTTCCAGCTCAATTGCCACCGCGGTCCCGGAACACCACTCCATCGCAGCGTGGGCGGGGCCACACGTGGCACCACGGCCTGGTCGAACACCACGCCAAAACGGTCCCGGGCCACGATGCGGAGTTCGTCCCCGACCACTTCGCACTCCAGATGATGAAAGCGCGCCTGAAAGAACTGGCTGAGCCGATCGCGCTCGGTCAAACCGTAGAGCACGTAGCCGCCGCCGCCGGAGACGAAAAAGTGGACACTTTGGACAGGGCCCAACCGTTCGTAGCTGTGATCGTGGCCGCTGAAAACCACCTGCACTCCAAAGCGTGTCAACAGGGGCAGCAACCACGCCTGCAGTTCCAAGCGGTCCTCCACGCCGTTGAAATTGAAATCGTCGAATCGGTGTCCGCCGGAGTGGAACAGCGGACTGTGCAGAAACACCACCCGCCAGGGCCGATCCGTCCGGGCCAGATCGTTGCTCAGCCAGAGCCATTGGGCACTCCCCGGCTCGATCGAGAACGCGGCGTGATCGCGAAAGGGCGTCAGCGTGGGCACAAACAGCGAAACGAAATGCGCGTCCCCGTAATCGAACGAGTAGAAATGCGACGTGCCCGTTACCTCGTTGGTGGGAAGCGACCAGGCTTCCCAGTAGGGCGTCAGCAGTTCCGGGCCATAAAGCTCATGATTGCCCACCGTGGGATACCAGGGGATGCGCCGCATCATCGGCGCGTACACGCTGAGACAACGCAGGTCGGCCAGTGCCCTCGTAAAGGCCGGATACCCCAAATCCCCCGTGTGCAACACCAAATCCACCGCGGCCGTGGCCAGACACGAGGCCACCTGCAACTGCGGCAGTGCGCCCGAGCCCGTGTCGCCCACGACGGCGAACCGTACCGGTCCCGAAAGAGGTGCCGTGCGGAACGACGCGGTCGGCGACACGGCCTCGTCATTTCCGGCTCGGACGCGTACGCGATAGAAGCACTCCGCACCGGCCGGCAGATTTGTCAGCCAAATGCGGTGCGCCATCTGCAGCTCGGGCTGTTCCACCCTCCAGGGCATGTCGGGGCCGGGGCCATACTCCACCACGGCAGTGGCAGGGACGACGGTGCGCCAGAGCAGATGCGCCCGATGCGGTTCGACCTGCTGCACGTAGGGGCCCCGCGAGAAATTCGCCCGCAGCTCGGCAACCAGGGCCAGGGCCGGGGCGGGCTGCATATAAGCGTGCACCTGGATGGCCAGCACGTTGGTGCCGGCGACCAACGTCGTTCGCGCCTCCGTCAGATCCCATTCCTCCGTGGCGTGCCGGCCCCGGAACGGCACGAGCTCGTCCCATGCGGGCGGTTCGCTCACCGGACCTCGTCGGGCCACCTCGCGACCGTTGAGCCACGCCACAAACCCGCTGTGGTAATCCAGACGCAGCAACAGCCACCGCACGGCGGCCGGATCGTCCAGCACAAAGCGCGTCCGAAAACAGGCGGAGACCAGGTTGGTTCCCGGGAGTACCGTGGCTTCGTCGCCTAGGCCGGTGCCGAAACCGGACGGGCCCGCCGGCCAGGCGGAATCATCGAAGTCCGCCGCCATCCAACGCTCCGGCGGGCCGGAGTCCCCCATCCGGTTGACCCAGAAACGCCACACCCCGCCCACCGGCACCAACACGGGATCGACAACGGGCGACCGGGCAACGGTTGCCAGGGGCACGACCCCGCCCGCGAGCCACGCGCAAAACGCCATTTGCCGCGTCCAACCGCGGAGGAACTCGCCCGCTCTCATGCGACTGAATTTGCGAAGAGCCGTGTCCACTCACAAGCGGACTCGATGGCCGGCGGGTCGCAACGCCCCGTTGGCTGTTGGAAGGGCGGAGCAGTTCGCCAGCCAGGCATCGAAGCGGCTGAAACGGAATGCCGATCCCCTTCCCCGGAAAGGCACAATTCGCGATGCATCCAGGTCGAGCTCAGGACCGGAGCACTTCCGCCAGTGGGCTGCGCTTGGTTTGCCGTTCTCTTATAGGTCCGCCGCCGCGGGCGCCGGGGTCAGGGCAGGTGTGCCGAATCCTTGCCCGGAAAACGACCTGCTCCGATTCCGCGTTGGCCCGGTTGTCACCTGCCCGCGGGAAACGTGGCGCCGGACACGCCCCCAGCGCCCCGGAGGCCGCGATTCAGGGGCAGTGCGGAAACACAGGCTGATTCGTCCCCGGCTCCGCCTTCAGCAGTGCGGTCGGTGTCCGACGAACGCAGAGCCTGGCTTTGCGGGGCCCGATATACGCGGCTCTTGGAAGTTAAAAGCCCCGCTGTCGACCTTGGCGATGGTCCCATGGGCAGAACTCCGGCCGCGATTGGTTACCCGGGCCCCTCCTAATGGGGTAAAAACCTTCTTGTGCAAAGAAGGCCTTGCAAATCCGCCCCTCGAACGCCGCACAACGGCCCTTTCCCAACAGACAGCGAACCGTTTGCTGAATCCTGTGTTCCCTCGAAACACGATCCCCGTGAATCAAAAACCTCGGAGGCTGCCTTTCGAAAGGGAGCCCCGTTTTCACCAGCCTGATGGCGTTCCAATCCACCAGGGTCAATCTCCCGTGCGAGCGTTTCGACAACCTGGCATGCCCGGGGTTGGGGTGCGCGGTCGGACCGATGGAGGCCGGTTTTGTTTCCTTCGCGCCAGGGAGCAGCGGCTGATGGCTGCAAGGTGAGCCGACGCGTCCGAGGGGAAAGACCGAAAAACGGGACGCTACAACCTTGCCGGGCATGGGTTGCGCGAGCTCATGGCCTTCGACAAGCTTTGCCCGGTGGATAGTCTCGCCAAAACTAACATCGAATCCCGTGAATCGATGCAACAGGCCATGTAACCCGATCGAAGACGACAATGTGGCCGCGATTCTCATCCGATGCTTGCGGGCCGAGAAGGGGCAAGATGCGCGACACGAGCGCTGTGCTGCATTGGGTTGACCGGCTCGTCGTCATCAAGTCCTGCAAGCTTCAGTGGGCATGCCAATGCGCCATGGATGCCCGGCGGCACGGAGGCAGCGCATCCGTTCAGCGTCCGCCGGAGAGTCGTTTCCGTACACGGTGCGGCAGATTGGCCGGCAGACCGGCGGCACAGGTGATGCTGCGTAAACAACTGCTCAACAATGGATTGGCGTCTTGACCAGACAGCCTTGGCTCGGAGGATCGCCATGGTTGACTGTCGGTGTACCATCCGCAGACGAAAGTCGTGGCAACGTCGAGCGAGGCGCGTTGCGGCGATGGTACTGGTAAGTCGCCACAAGCATGCAGTCGGCATGGGCGGGGTATAAAGCCGAAGGCGGGTTTGTGTATCGCAACTTTGTTTCAGCCTCGGAAGAGCACTTCCGCTTTGAAGTTCGGGGCGGAAAGAACGGATGGTTGATCATAACGAGACGGGATGGCGTCTTTCGCCAGTTCGGTCATCACGAAGTGGGTGGTGACGGTACCAACCTCTTTCGTGTTCTTTATTTGAATTCTGAGCCCTCCGAAACGGCCCGTGCGCCGACCAACCATGCCTTTGTGAACGGCTTGGTAACGCAGGGCATAGTGCCACAACCAGACCCTTCCCACGCCCGGTTTGTGTGGTTGGCGTTGGTTGCAGTGCCATCGCGCCGATGGTCGAATTCACTGCCGTGCCGTCTTTTCTACGACGGGCTTTCCCCTACTTGCACACTGCCGGCGAGGGTTTTGGAACGGGACGAATCGGGAAGGGGCGTCAAAACGATGCTGGTTCTCAATCGGGGCCTCATGGATCGTATCGATGGAGAGCCACTCCCGCTGCAGCCCCCATACGATGAGGGATACAAATTGTTCGAATACCGAGCGCACGCCACTGGGACTCTAGATGGTTTCTGCATCCCTCTGTCATGGGAACTGAAGCACTTCATCGCCAAAGCGGTCGGCGGCGTGGACTCTGAGGATCTGGATCCCGTTTGCGCGGTCGAGTTGCGGGTGGACACCGTCTCCTCGATTTCCGACAAGGTTGCTGTGGTGCCCCGATTGAAGATACAGCATTGATCTTTGATTCACGGAGACCTGATCCAATGGAGGTTCGCGAAGGGCATCTTTCGTTCAGGGGCTGGATTGATCTCCCTCCGCCCCGGTCGAAAAGGCGCGAGGGCTGCAAAAGCGAGCTTCGCAGGGGTCTCCCATGGTGCGATACGTAGTCCTCGGGGCGATGGCAGTGTTGAGCACCGCTGTCCTGTGGGCATGGGTAAAGAAACGGCAACAGGTCTTGAACCATGGCGCGAAGACGCAGGATTCTTGAGCCGAATGCAAGCCGGGCGGGTGAGGCACGGTTTTGTTCTTCGGTTGCCCATTGTGCCGGAACGGATTGGGGCTCGCCGGAATTGCTCGGGTGAGGACGAGCCCACGGCGGGGGCTGCTCGTTTCACCGGCTCCGCTTGTGCCTGGAGATTCGGTATCCCCGGGCTTTCAGAATGTCTCGGACCTCGGCGCCGCTCCCTGAGAGGCTAGCTGCGGTGCGCGCGCAACGCGGGATTACGCGATGGCGGCTGCGGGGGTTTCTCTGCAGCGTCCCGCCCCGCCAAGGAACCGGGGGGGGGAACGTTTCTTTCATCGATAGAGCGACAGCCCCACGCGGAACATTTCCGTGCGTTCGCGGTAGTCCAGAAGGCTCTCTCCGTATCCCGTGAAATACTGGGCATGCAAATACAGGCTGAGGCTGCCGGTCAGCACGCGCATCATGGGATACGTCAGGTCCAGTTGCAGACTGCCACGGTTGGCGTCATCGCCGAGGCGGCCCAGCGCGGAGATCTGCAGGCCGCGCGGCCAGCCCAGGACCAGGCGGAGATCCGCATATCCGCGGTAATCCGCCAGATCCGGATTCTCCTCCAGCCCACCCACGTACACCCACAGTCGCGGCTGGATCTTGAGTTGGAGGGCATCCGGCGGCCCCAGGGTCAACGAGGGACGAAGATAGGCGATGTTGAGACTGCGCGAGTCCGCCCCGGCTTTGCCGTTGGATTCGTGTTGCACGCCGCCCTGCAGGTCCAGGCGCATCCAGCCCTCTGCCCCTCGAACAGGCCCCACATCGTCCCAGCTCCAGAGCACCTCGGGCTTGTAACTGCTGTCGAAGAACGGCTTGGACTCGCTGTTCCAGTCCCACAGCGAGGTTTGCGTGTAGGCCAGGTGGAGTCCCTGCAACAAGGGCAGACGGGCGGCCAGTGGACCCTCTTCGTTGAGGACCCGATATTTGAAGCTGATCTGGAACTTGGCATTGGGCGACTCAGTGCCGGCGATGAAATAGAAGGGTTCATGCGCGAAGAAGTGCTCCTTGAAAAAGCGGCCCGGCTCCAGGGCGGTGCCCGCGGCCTCGGGATCCGCATCCCGCAACCAACGCGGCCAGGGTGAATCTTGTGGGGGAGGGGCGGACGCGGGCGCGATCACGGTGAGCCCGACCCGGGGCAGGTGAGGCCACGACCACTCCACCATGCCCGTGCCGCGCACTCCGGCGGGAACGACCACCCGATAACGCCGCAGTGCGAAGGAACCCTCTGACAGCGAGGCTTGACGACCCCGGTCCTGCTCCTCGACCTCGGCCACCAGCTCCCACTGCCGAACGTCCAGCTCCAGTCGGCCGATCAACTTCGCGGGAAAGGCGCAGGCGACTGGCGTGGGCGCCGGATTTAAGGCTGCCAGGGTAAACGCGAACGATTCTCCGGCAGCGACCCGGGCCGGCCAGTCCACGAGCGTCCAAGTTACGGAAGCAGGGCCGGATTCGTTCTGCGCCCCGACAAAGAAAGCACCGAGGAGCATGGACGCCATCCATGCCGTTCTGCAGCGAAACGTCTTTACGTGCATGCCGGGCACCATGCCCCGCAACGCTCGGCCCGTCAAAACACAATCCGTGCATCGGGTGGGCGCACCTCACCCGACGGCAGAGGACCGAGAAGGCTTGCGCACTGTAGGGTGGAACAAGTGCGAGGACCGGACCCGGCTTGAGGACCCCAGATCTCTCGCACAGGGGTTTCAGCCTCGGCGCGGCTGGTCCCGGAGCTGCAGATCGTGCCCATGGGTGCCCCACGGGGACTCGCCGCACCTCTCATCTCGGCCTTTCGGAGTCGGGCCGGAACCGTTGCCATCATTCAGGCTTCGATGGTGAATGTGGTTGCAAGGGCAAGTGCGGGGCCTGGTACAAACGCGGGCCGCAGGAGCGAGCGACGGGCCTCGTCAAGGTGGCCATTTGTACTCCCGACTTGGCCGGGAAGTGCGGGTTCTTCCCCGCCGACGCTGGTTTTGGACGGAAGCAGGCGCGGGATCAAAAAAGGCGTCACGGGATTGAATCTGACGAGATTTCGACCAGGCACTCCGCGAGTGCGTCCAACTCGGCCGGCGGCGATGGATCCGAAGGTCCGGAGGTATAACGGTTCAGCAAGAGGCAAAACACGAGAGGCGATCCCGTCGGGGGGTTGACGTAGCCGGCCAGCCCGTGCGCCCACCGCAACGTACCTGTCTTGGCGCGGACCCGACCTTCTGCAGGGCTCCCTTTCATCCGCCCGGCCAGAGTGCCGTCCACACCGGCCACGGGCAGGCCGGATTCAAATGTCTTGCCCGCGGGATGCCGGCGCATGGCTCGCAGGAGGGCCACCACGGCACGAGGAGTTACGAGATTGTTCCGCGAAAGGCCCGAGCCTTCCTCCAGGTGCACCTCATCGGCCGGGATCCCCAGAGTTGTCAGAAACCTCGAGAGTTGCGCCTGGGCAACCTCGTCCGGGGTCGAACCAGGGCGGGCCTGCGAGCCCTCGCACTTCAAGCCCACGGCTGTCCACAGGAGCGCCGCATGCACATTGCGCGAGTCTTTCAGCATGGTCCGGACCAAAGCCTCCAGAGGCGCCGATTCGGTGCGACCCAGTTCCACAAGCTCCGCATCCGGAACGACGTGATGCGTCGACAAGGGGTCCCTGTGGACGTCCAAGGGTCCGGCCACGCGGATGCCCTCTTGTTCGAGCGCCTGCCGGAACAGCTCCAGAAACAGGTACGCCGGATCCGGCACGGCCACGTCCGTTTCCCAGCCGGGATCGTCGGAGGGCAGACAGCCTGTGACATGCAGCGTGGGCCGCCCCGCCATGCGTCGCAGAGCGATCTTACGAGGCCCTCCAAGATCTACGGTCCGGGTCGCGTTTTGGATTTGAAGTCCCCCGGAAACCGGATGCAAACGAATGTCACAAGGTTTTCCGGGCCCGGCTCCCGGACGGACCCGGACTCGGACCTTGCCTTCGTTGGCCATTAGGCCGGACAGCGCGGCTCCGTAACCGTGAATCAGATCTTCCCAGGTCCAACCCGGCCCGAAACGCGGGCCGCCTGCGGGCGAGGAGGCGCGGTCAAATCCGTCCACCGCGACGATGCCTCCGCACAGTTCGCGGATACCGGCTTCGCGGAGGATCTCGACCAGAGGTTGAAAGGATCGCAACGGGTTCGGGGCTTCCTCCTCCCAGACGAAACCCGGGTCGCCGTGGCCCTCCACTATCAGCGGCCCGGCCAGCACCCCTTGAGCCAACCGCGCCCGCTCGCAGCGGAGGATCGTGGAGAAACGATGCGCGGGACCGAGTCGGTCCAGGGCCAGGGCGGCGGTGAACAGCTTGGTGATCGACGCAGGACTGAACAGCTGGTTGGCGTTGTGCTCGAAGACGGTTGTTCCGGAATCCAGACGCTGAACGCAAACGCCCCACTGGGCATGGGCAAAGCGCGGGTCTGCCAAGCGGGCACGCAGTTTCTCGACGAGCTCGGCCTTTGGTGGCTTCGCAGGGGTGATCCGGTTCGTTGTTTGCGGAGCTGCCGGGTGCGGTATCCCGCATGCCAGTAGCAGCCCCAGATATACGGTCGGGCCGATCCTCGCGAAGCGTTTCATCGTTCCTGCCGGCAACTTACCGGAACGGACGGCGATGCTCGAGCCTCATGCTTCCGCCGGTGGGGGCGCGAAGGCAAAAGAGTTGCCGGGAGGGCTGGACCGACGGGGAAGGCTGCTGCTTTCGCAAATGGAGCCGACGGCCGGGGGGCGAATCCGTGAGAACCGGGCCGAGGACGCATTCGATCGCTCGGGTTGCGGTCCGTTCTAAATGGCCCAGCCTTCGCGGGCGGGTGGGGCCACCCATGCCCGAGCCCGGGCTGATCCCCGCAACTGCAGCGTGGCGCTGTCCCATTCCAGAGGCTCGCCCGTGAGTACGGCGAGATTGCCCAAACAGAGCGCCTCGGTCACGCGGGCGCTGAACTCGAAATTCGCCCCGGTGCGTTTGCGCCGATCCAGAATGGCCTCGACCCACTCGCGCTCGTTGCCGGGCGAGCGGGGCAGCGTCCGGGGCGGCTCCCGGAACGACTGCCGGCGCGAGGCGGGCAACAACCGGGGACGTCCTCCGACAAAATCGCACAAGATGGAGCCTTCCTCGCCCACGAAAAGCAGCCCTTCCGCCTCCCAGGTTTGTCCCGCATCGAGCTCGGGCCGGCGCCAGGGGCGCAACCCACCGTCGAACCAGTGGAAAGTGACCGGAGAGCCATTCCCCCGGGCGGCCAGTTGCAGGGTCACCAGAGAAGCCTGGGGAAAGCTGGCCTCGTAGCGGTGTGTGAAGCTGGCCTCGGCGCGCAACGGCCCGCTCAACTCCAGCACCCGGTAGACCGTATCCAGGCTGTAACAGCCCATGTCTCCAAGGGCGCCGCACCCGAAGTCCACCCAGCCCCGCCATACGAACGGCAGGTAAGCGGGATGATAGGGACGCCATGCGGCGGGCCCCAGCCAGAGGTCCCAGTTCAGTTCCCGTGGAATCGGAGGGGCGTCCCGGGGAACCGGGATCCCTTGTGGCCATAGCGGGCGTGTGGACCAGTTGAGCACTTCGCGAACCCGTCCGATCGCCCCGGCCGCCACCCACTCTTGCAACCGCCGGGTATCTTCGGAAGCCTGGGGACCGACCGCCACTTGAGTTACCACGCCCGTTTCCCGCGCCACCTCCGCCATCCTTCGCGCCTCATGCAACGTGCGCGCCATGGGTTTCTGGCAGAACACATGCTTGCCGGCGCGCATGGCCGCCACGGACACCACGGCATGCAGGTGATCCGGCGTACCCACCACCACGGCGTCGAGGTCCTTTACGGCAGCCAACAACTCCCGAAAGTCGGCAAAACTGGCGCAACTTCGGGAGGAGACGAGGCCCTGACGTTTGGCATTCCATGCCTCCACGATTCGGCGGGCGGGTTCCCGACCGCAGACTCCGGCGGGCACCCGCAAGGTTGGCGTCAATTCCAGCAAGGGTTCGTTGGGGCTGAGCCACTGCCAGCCGGTCCCGGTCTCCAGGAGTTTATGGACGGCATCCGCGAACTCGTTCGGCGCCCACTGGTGGTAGTTGGAGGCCGATTCCACCGCGTCGCACACGGCCACGGCCTGTACCTCGGGCATCCGCAGAAACTGAAGCATCACCCGCAACCCCTGCGATCCGGTTCCGATGAAGGCCATGGTGATGCGACTGTTCGGCGCAGTATGTCCGTTTCGTCCCAGAACAGCCGCCGGGACGATGTTCAGGCCCGCCAGGGATGCGGCGCTGGCGACGAGGAATCGACGGCGGCTGCACGCCCCTCCGGAGAGGTGTTTGGAAGAAGGTCGAGGTTTCATACTGGCGCCGTCGAGCCTAGGCTCAAGCCCCGCGGCTGCCAATCCCGCAGTTGCTGCGGCCGCCGCGGCCCGGCCGCTGATGCAACTCGCAGTGTTGGGAGTCAGCACGAAAAGACTTGAAAAGATCCCGCAGCCAAGCTGCCGCTGTTCGGATCCACGCACGCGGGAGGCGTTGCAGCTCGTCAACGGCCCGCTTTCACCCCGCTTGTGCAGGGCACGCGCATGCTGTCGTCGGCCGCAAGAGTCCATCGGATTGGTTGTCCGGTGGAGGCCAGTCCCCTGCACGGTCATTCACCGCAAGCAGGAAGAGGGTGCATCGGACTTCCGCGATATGCGCCTCGGAACTCCGGGAGCTGCATGTCGGAAGCTCCGGGCAATGCCGATGGCAGCAGTCTTCGCTTGGCACAGGGGCGGATCCCCCAGTGCCGCGATGTATTGAGCGCGCAATTCGAGCGTGCGAAAGACCCTGATCCTGTGTCGCGAACCGGGCCTTTCCGGACAGGGCCGCGTCTGTGCCCACACGCGGAGGGCTCTGTGCAGGTGGTTGAAAAACCAGCTTCTTCGAAAAGCGGCGCTACAAAAGATGAGCGGATCCTCCGCACTCCACTCGCATTGCCGCGGAGGCGACCCTCCCGGGCGGGTCTGTTCTCCCATCCCTGGTCCGCCGCCGGACAGCGGCGGCTACGACGCCCCCAATCCGGAGGCGCCGACGGAGGTCGCTGCAAAGCCAGAGGATCTGCCCCCGTGTTGCTGCGGCGGTTACCGAACGCGGAAACGGCATCCCTGGGTGTTCCGGCGAATCCTCAGTCAAGTGCCCTGGTGGCGGCGGGGGTGTGGAGGGGTGCCGGTCCGAGTCGGGCAACTTTCCCTCGGAGGTGCGAAAGGCACCCGCCAGTCCACCAGCTCGCAAAGACGGTAGAACGTGGGCGCGAGCTGAACGGGGTGGCCCCCAATGGGAGTCGGCTGATCCCCCGGAGCCACTCACGTTGCTGCGGGGGCTGTGCTCCCAAGTGGGGCATCTGTCTTCGGCGTCTTTGGTCCGCCGCCGGACAGCGGCGGCTACGACGCCCCCCAATCCGGAGGCGCCGACGGGAGTCGACGGAAGGCTCTCCCGCGGATCGGCCGCCACGTTGCTGCAGCGGCTACGGTACAGCAACGGCATTCGTGCTTGTCCGACGGCGACGTCGGGCAAACTCGGAGGCATCACCCATTGGTCCACAAGGTTCGAAAAGTTGTTTGCAAAAGCGACCGCGCATGGCGTCGATGTCCATGGATGTTTTTCTCGAGAAAAGCCTTGTTCAACAGCCTGCTGGAGGCATTCCCTGGGCTGCGACTCTGGGATGGCCACGGCTCTGCGCCTGGTCGCCTGGCCGGCGAAAGAATCGGGGCTGCGCCTCGGCGGCCGCACCCGGGCAGGGCGCGAATTGGTGAACCCGGGGACACAGCCTGTCACCGACCTGGGTGCCACAGATCGACGCCCTGCACAGGAGAATAGGTGGTTTCCAGGGACGTCCGCTCGGTATGTCCGTCCACAAACAGATAGTTGGCGCGCCCGGCATGTCGCTGGTGGGCCACCTCGACGGCATCTTCGGGACGCGCCCAAAAGTTGGGCATGAGATGATCCGCCTGTGACCGATTCTCTGCGAACAGGATGGTCCGAGAGGGCCGGGTAACGGAACCGAATCGACGCCAGGTTTGTGGTTTGCCTTCGTAGTCGTCCTCCGGACCGAGTTCAAAGTACACGTTGATTCCGTAACTCCAGGCGCCGACGCGGGAATCGGACGGGCAGTGATACACCGTGGCCAACAACTGCGTCCAGGATTCCGTGCTTCCTCCCAGATAGGGAGCCAATGCGCTTCCCCAAGGTCGCTCTTTGTGGGCGAAAGCAGAGTGCTGGCTCCGCGGCAGGAAATCGTCGTGATCGGTCGCATAGAGCCGTACGGCGATTCCGAGCTGACGGAGTTGCCCGGCGCAGACGACACCCTGAGCCCGGGCCCTGGCACGGGCCAGGGCGGGCAACAGGAGCGCCGCCAGCAGACTCACGATGGCCAGGACCACCAGAAGCTCGATGAGGGAAAAGGCGCGGGCGCCGGCGGGCCGGTGCCCGCGCCAACGACCCATTCCCAGGGACGGGCGCGTTTTCATGGAGCCGGTCGGAGCCGATAGAACCTTGCTGCGGCCCGAGGTTCCACCCACACGGCCAGGGAGTCACCCTGTTGCACCGGCTCAACCGGGACGGTCACCCAGGCGCCGGAGTTCAAATCATCCGTTTGTTCCAGCACCCACGCGCCCGGCTCGGCGGTCCAGCGCAGCTCCACTTTCAGGGCGATCGCCAACGCCGGTCGTCCGTCGGGCACGTTGGTCCATTCGAGTGTGAACGGTCCGGTCGAGGAATGAGGAACCGGCGTCCCGGTGGCCCGGTGGACGAGATAGGCCTCGAACACCGCACGATACCGGTTCGTGCCCGGCGGCGCGGTTACCGCAGGGTGGAACATCATCCCGTTCCACTCGAGGGCGTCGGGCGACCCGGCGGTGCCAAAGATCGGCTGCCATAATTTGGGCGCGGAACCGGAGTACCGATAAAATCCGAGCTCCGGCGGCCCCTCGAGCTTGCGAAGGTAAATCACGGTCCCGTCCGGCAGTGGATCCGTCATGGTGTCCATCACGAACCCATAGCGCCGGCTGAACGAGAGCCCGCGTCGCGTGGGATCCAGATCGTCGAACCACGGATCCGCGGGATCGAATCGGTCACCGGAGTGACTCACCAGAAGTGGCGTCAATTGTGGGATCTCGGTCGGCATGGTTACATGCAGATGGCCGTGTTCGGCATGGTACGAAATCATGGGCATAACCATGCTTCCTTGCATCGGAACGGTCGTCAGCACGGCGGCCGGGCTGTTGGTGGCCAAGAGCCCTGCAACGAGCACGGCGCCCGCCAGATTCCTCTCACGTCGAGACAAACGATTCAGCAGAAGGTCCAGTACACTTCGTTTCATGGCTCCGTTACGCGTTTCACGGGCAGGCCGATTTACTTCCATCGCCAAAAGCAGCTTTTGCACCCTGGAGGCCGGCTTGCGGTCCCTGGCCTGCCCGGTGTCAGGGGACCCGGGAGCCCGCTTCCAAGGCCTTCACTTCGGGGCCGTGGCAGCTCTGCCCGTTGTTCGGAGGGGTCGACATTCTGGATCGCTCTCGGTGCGGGTTAAATGCGGTCATCGGGCTTGTATTCCCCGTGACCGAAGCCCCCGCGTGCAGCGATCGCGGCTTTTGGGCGCATGCCCACGGTTGCCGGGCTGTCGGGCCGGAGATCATCCAGGGAACCGAGTGCCAGGTCCCCGACGCTTGCGATGATGGAGTTTTTCCCGCCTTCAGCCGCGGCGCGGGCGGGCAGCCATGCCCGCTTCGAACCCGGGCAGAAACCGCCTCAAGCGCGGCTCCGAGGTGGGGGGTGAGGAGGTTCCCAGGTCAGCGTTGGGGGAGTCGGAAGCTCGATCATCACCAGGGGAGCCACCGAGGGCGGCCAGCAGGCAGTGTGGGTCAGGCCGGGAACGGCCGGGTCGAGTTTGGAACCTGCAAACCAGGGGACGTGTTTCTCTTTGTCTCGCTGCTCGGCCTTGCTCTGCGCGATAACTTTGCAGAGCGAGCAGGGATGTCGGCCGTCGAAGGTCTTGGCAATGGCTTCGGCCAGTGAACCCTCCCGGCTGTAACGGACGAGCATCCCGGTCCAGGCCACGGTCTGAAGCAAAGCCCAGTGCAGACCCAGCGAGAGGGTCAGCACCAGACAAATCCCGATCTTCGACCGTATGCTCACGCGGCGAAATGCTAGCGCAGGACGCATACTTGTCAAAACTGCACGGACTCCGGAGCTCGGCCTTGCCGAGGGATCTTCGGCCCTTCGGATCACGGATGAAAAAGTGGAGACAGGTCGCGTAGCGAATGGTCTGCGAACCGGGTCGCCATGGCGGCTCCTGCGCGGGTGCCTGCGGAACGTGTTTTCCGAAGTCGGCTTTCCGGGGTGCGCGGGCTTTTGTCGGCCGACCGACCCAGGCATGGACATTGACCTGCATCAAGCTGCAGAGCGGGGACGCGTCGTACCATGGTGCCAACGAACTGACGGGGACGGGCCGAACACCGGCTGTGAAGATGCAAATACAGTCCGGGCCCGGTAGAGTCAGAGCTGCGTACCGGATGGATGCCCCGCCGGCGCTTTCGACGAGGCGCGTTGTCGCGACGCAAAAGGTTGCATCCCCGGAATCGGAAACAGAAGGCGCCGACATGGAGCGGATATGGCCATGAGGCTCGAATGGACAAAGCGGCCGTGGGTACAGCGGGCCTTGCGGGTCATGCTGTTGTTGATGGGCATTGCCAGTATGGTGGCCGGTATTTGGGGCGGCTTGTTGCGCGCCATGCTCCCGCTTCCGCTGCCCGTGAACCATGCGAACTGGCTGACCTTTCATGGACCGCTCATGGTGTGCGGTTTCCTCGGCACGCTCATCGGCTTGGAGCGTGCGGTGGGACTGCGTGCGGGTTGGGCGTATTTGTCTCCCTTGTTGTGCGGCCTGGGGGGCGTGCTGGTCGCGGCCGGGATGTTGGGAAGCGGCCCCCGCTGGACCCTGACCGTGGGCAGCCTAGTATTTGTGGCCGTAACCCTCCGCATTTATCGGATCCAGCCGGCCTGGTCGAACGCGCTGCAGGGATTGGGGGCGCTGGTGTGGCTGTGGGGGAACCTGCAATGGGCCCGGGGACGGGAGATTCCCCAGGTAGTGCTTTGCTGGCTGTTGTTTTTGTTGTGGACCATCACAGGCGAGCGGCTCGAACTGACGCGGTTCCAAAAGCCCGTCCGCGGAGCACGGGCGTTGCTGGGCTTCTTTGTGCTCGTGGCGCTGGCAGGTTTGGCGATGGGCAGCTGGGATGCTCGCGGGGGCGGGATCCTCCTCGGAGCGGCGGTTGCCGCCACGGCCCTGTGGTTGACGCGATTCGACCTGGCATGGCGCACGCTGCGGTTCCCGGGTTTACCCCGCTTCATGGCGGTGTGTTTGCTGACTGGTTACCTCTGGCTGTTCCTGGCCGGCGTCTGGATTGCGCGCGTATGGCCCCTGAGCAGCGGGGTTGCGTACGATGGTGCGTTGCATGCCTTCTTCGTGGGATTTGTCTTTTCGATGATCTTCGGCCACGCCCCGGTAATCTTTCCTTCAGTGCTCGGCTTGCCGGTCGTGTTTCGGGCCTGGAGCTATGCCCCGCTGGTCGTTCTCCATGGGTCCCTGGGGCTCCGATTGATGGCGGATGCCGCCGGTTGGGCTTCCGGCCGCGCATGGGGTGCGGCGGGCAACGCGGTGGCGATCGGTCTGTTTTTCCTCACGATGCTGGGGTCCCACGCTGTGGGTGCCACCCGGCCGGCCAGGTCGCCCCAACCCCGGGAAACTGTGACAAGCTGAACCTGCGTCCCGCCGCGGGGCCCGACCGGGCCGGCCCCCGAAGAAGCCCAGGGGGACGCAGGATTATTCTCGAAGCCGGGCTCGGGGAGGCGCTGCGCTGCCGCCCCACTCGCAGAAATCTCGACGCCGAGGGCCGCGTCGTCCTGCCCGTGCCCCCGAAGGCAGACTGCGGGAGGCTAGGAGCGGTTTCGCCTGGGAAGGCTCCGGGGGCCTTTCTCGAATCTCGATTTCAGGCCCGGGGGATGTGTGGAAGCGTCTTGTTCCGTCGCAGCCTCCAGGCCAGCGCGCCGACCCCAATGAGCGCCACGATCGAAGGCTCGGGTACGACCAGTGCGATTTGGCGAGCGCCGTGGTAATTGTAATCGATCATGTAACCCGGGGGCAAACCGCGCACGTCCACGAACCGGCCCCACAAGCTTTCGTAGGACGCGAAGATATACGCCTCGTCATCCACAGGCCTCCATTCCTGGATCTCCAGGGTGGCGGTGGGACCGAGCGTGAGCGAGCCCAACACCGTCAGCAGGTCGGTGAAGCCCGAACCCGTGCCGTCCACCTCAATGCGCAAGGTGCCTGAGAGTGCGACGTCCCCCCAAATGGTCAATGTGCCAAGGGAAAGTCCCGGAGAGAGTACCGAGTCGGACTCGACGAAGACGGTTCCCTCCAGAATCCCGGTGCCGCCCAACCGGGCGGGCTGACCGAACCCGCCGACTCGATATTCTCCGCCTCCCTGGTTGTGGCCCTCGATCAGGAGGCTGCCCTGTTCCACCCGGGTCGGTCCTTGATAGGCGTTCTCCGTAGAAGCAAGAACAAGCACTCCGGGGCCCTGCTGGACGAGACCTCCGCCTCCCTGGATGGGAAAGTCGAAGCGGACGTCGTCTGCCCGGTTAAAGGCGATCGTGGCTTCGGCTTCCACGGTCACGGGTGTGGCAATCCAGCCTGAAGTGCGACCGTTGCCGATCTGCAAGGTGCCCTGCCTCACGAGAGTGACCCCCTCGAAGGTGTGGTCCCCGGTGAGTGTCCAGGTGCCGGAGCCCACCTTGGACAAAGTGATACCCGCTCCGAGAATCCGGCCGGAATATTCCGTGCTGGTGTCATTGGCTCCGACGGCCAGACCGATCGGTCCGCGAAGCATCAGGTCGCGCTCGCCCTTGAGACCCCCGAGGACAAGCGTTTGGCCCGGGGACAAGTCCACGTCCAAGGTGCCTTTGTCGCCGGCTTTCATCTCCAGGGTGCTGTTCTGGAGGGCCCGGGCATGTTGAACCCACAAGGTTCCGCCGAGCAACCGGGTATCTCCCGTGAAGGTGTTCGATGCCGCCAGGGTGACCGTACCCTCGGTGCTCTTGAGCAGGTCGGCGGGACCGCCCAATGTGGCGCGGACGGTGCCGCTCCAGAATTCAAACCGGTTCGTGCCGTGCAACCGACCGTCTCCTTCGATGCGCGCGCCTCCGGCCAGGGTCACGGACCCGACCGTTTCCGAAAATCCGCCCAGGTCCAAGACTGCTGAAGGTCCCTGCAGGACGAGTGCTTCGCTGGCCAGCGCGTCATCCGTGGCGTAGCGCAGGGTGCCTTCGAGAATGGTGGTCGGCCCGGTGAAGGTGTTTTTGCCCGCCAGCACCAGCGTGCCGGGTCCCACCTTGGTCAAGCCGCCGGTGCCCACGACAGCGCCGGCGAAGTTGCCACCGCCAACCGTCAAGGTGCCGGACCCGAGCCAGACAAATCCGCCGTCGGCCCCGCCCCCGGAGAGCGAAGCAAGGGTTTGGTTGAAGCTCTGCAAATCGAGCGCTGCGCCGGGCTGGTTGGCCAACACCACTGAGGTCCCCGGAGGCAGAGCGTTGACCGTCCCGAGCTGCACGACGCCATCATGGATCAGGGTGGGGCCGGTGTACTGGTTGGCGCCTCGCAAGGTCAGCACCCCCGGACCCGTTTTGGCCAGACCGCCCGCTCCTGTGATGACACCGGAAAAGTCGCCGCCGCCCACCGTCAGCGTCGCTGTGCCCAGGGCAATCGTGCCGCCGCCGGCCAGCGATCCGATCGCTTGCGGGAACCCATCGAGATCCAGCGTGGTTCCCAGGACTTCGCCAAGCTCGACGGTGGTTCCCGGGGGCAGGGCATTCGTGGCACCCAGGCGGAGCACCCCGCCCTCGAGCCTGGTCGGGCCCGAATAGAGATTCTGCCCCCTGAGTACGAGCGTGCCCGGACTCGTCTTGGTGAGACCTCCGGTGCCCGTGATCACACCTGCAAAATCGCCGAGACCCACGGTGAGATTGGCCGTGCCGAGGAGAACATGGCCCCCGGCGGCTCCACCGCCGCTCAGTCCGTTCAGCGTTTGGTCGTTGTCGTTCAAATCGAGGTAGACGCCCGGCGTGTTGCCGAGCGAAACGCCGGCGGAGGAGGCGATGGCATTGGCAACGCCGAGCCGAAGGACGCCCTCTTGCACCGTGGTCAGTCCGGTATAGGTGTTCACCCCGCGCAGCAGAAGTGTGCCGGGGCCAGTCTTGATCAGGCTGCCCGATCCGGCAATCACGCCCGCAAAATCCCCGCCCCCCACCGTGAATGTGGCGGCGCCCAAGATCACTGTTCCTCCGGCCGGGCCGCCACCCCACAACGAGTCGACGGTTTGCGAGTACTGGTTCAACTGCAGCGCGGTCCCGGGGGCGTTGGACAGGACCAGGGTCGTGCCGGAAGGCAGAGCGCCCGCGGCGCCCAACAGCAGAGTGCCCTCCCCGACGATGGTGGGGCCGCCATATGCATTCGCCGCATTGAGAGCCACCGCACCGGGACCGGTTTTGATGATGCCCCCCGGGCCTGTGATGACGTTGTTGAAGGAAACAGCGCTGCTGTCGGTGTTGGCGGAGACCAGGCGTGCATCCCGATGCAATGTGATGATGCCCGTGAAGCTCGAAGACCCGGTGCTCTGGTGGCCGCCCAGCACGGCGCGGACCTCGTGGCCCGGGTAACTGCGCACGGTGATGTTCTGGCCAATCTCAACTCCGGCGGCGTCCGTGAGCAAGCGGGCCCAGGCACCGTCGACGACGGACGCGTCCCCGCCGACGTCGAGGCTCGAGCCGGTCAATGCATTGCTGTGGCGGACCAGCAGCGTGCCCTGGCGGAGATAGAACGAGCCGGAGACCATGGTGCTCGGAGCGTCGAGACGCACGGTTCCGGTGTCACTGGCGGTGGGATCGAGCGAGTCGATGACCGGTGCGTAGCCGCCGCGCAATCCCCGGGCCAGCACCACCGTGCTCCCGGAAGCTGTCATTATGGCTTGCTGCGGCTCCAGGAAGTGCACCCAGACATCCAGCAGGTTCAGGCCAACGCCACGACTTACGATGGCCACGCCCGAGAAATAACGGCCGCTGTTGAAATACAGGGTGTTACTGGTTCCCGGCGTGTTCCGAATCCACCATCCGGCCGTATCGAATTCGAGCCTGCCAAGTCCACCTCCGAGGTTGCCCGCCACGTCCTGGTCCAGGAGCGGAGAGTTGTCCGCCGGCAACGTGTCAAAACGGGCCCGATCGGTTTCATCGTCCGGGATACCGGTCGCCCCGATCCAGTTGTCCGCCGAATGCCAGAGGAACCCGCCGGTCCCTGGATCCCAACGAAACTCGTTGGTGGCGCTCCACAGCGTGGCCGGCAGGCTCAAACATCCCCAGAAGATTCGCAGTAGGAGCGAGGTTTTCATCGTGGGATCCTCCGTGGTCCGAGTCTGGAAAGCGGGGCCGCTGGACGGGAGCAGTCGGTCGCTCCGACGGTGCGAGGGAAGGCGGGATCGGTTCCGGGTTGGTGCGTTCCTTCGTTTCCCCTGTCCGGACGAGCCCCCGATGATGGCTGAGCGGTTTCCATCGCCTGACCCCGGACCTTTCAGCTTGGTATTCGCAATGTGAATCGAACAGACAAAAATAGCAAGGAAAACTGTTCTACGGGCCGGCACCGCACGTGCCGCCCCGAGCATACCGGTTCCAAGGATGGAGAGTCGGGTAGCTCTGCCGGAATCTGCTTGGCGGATCCCGAACCCGGCGAGGTCGAACCGTGAGATCAGCTCGGGGGCCCCGAGGGACCCGTTCGGGAGGGGCGGCCATTCAGGTTGGAACTGAAAGACGAGCGGTGGTTGTGGCGGGCACCGTCGCGTTTGTGGCAGGTGAAGACCCGGGATCGGATGAGAACGGATACCCGGGAGCTTGCGTTGCCCGGTTCGTAGCCATGCTGGCCGGTTCCCGATGGGACAGGACCGGTACCCACCCTGCGTGCTCAAGTGCGGCCCACTACAATCCTCCCCGGGAGAGAGCTCGGGCAGTTCAGGAGACACGGGAAAGCCGTGCAGGGACGGCTTTGACGCCACGGGCCCGGGCCATGATTTGCCTCGGGAATTCGCTGGGAGGGACCACCGTACGTGCGCAATTCACAGCAACCAAGGCTGGCGGGTCATGGATCGACTCGATGCTGTTGGAGAGAGCCGACCGGACGTATGAGAGGGGCCGAGCGCTACGCGCTCGACAGGGACGTGGTGGACGGATCTTCGGGCTCGGCGAGTTGACGGAGTGGAACGGGCCGACGTTGCGAAGCGACGTGAGGTCGATCCGGTGGAGATCCGACTGCCTGGCAAACCCCGGCGTTGCGGCTGCCCATCGACTTTCTGCGGTGGACAGGTTTCGGGCTTCCAAGGGCGCGGCGCTGGGGGCCGTGGAATCTCCCGGCTCCTGCCCTGGGGACTCTCTGGAACCGGCCGGAGAGAACAGGCAGAAGGGCAGGCCTGCCATGGAAGGGCTCGAGAGCCGGATTAGAGGAGTTCAATGAGGTAGAAGCCCCCCGCCCGGCCAGGGTCCATGGGAACGTCGAGCTCAAAAGCGGCCGCTTGCGGAAAGGCATTGGTCAGGATCGGCGTCCACTGCGAGAAGGACGTATGAAGTTCCGGGCTGTAGCGCACGCGGTAAAGGGCACGAGGAATGTGACCTTCGCCGCGCAGACGCAGTCGATCGCTTTGGAGCAGGATCTGTTGAAAGGCGGGCCGGGGCACAAGTTCCGGCGGTACGGTGAGCAGGAGTTGGGGGCGCAGGAGGGGCTCGGGGTATTCGGAGGCGGCGTAGTCGGCATAACCGGTCGGGCCCGCGTCTTGGAGAGCCGCGATCTGGAATGCGAGCGACCGTGAGCGGCTCCACGCGCCCTGCACCCACGGGGTCAGACCCAACAAGACCGTTTGGCGCGGCTGCGGCAACCACGTGGCGATGCGGGAAGCTGCGGTCGGGCGGGTTTGCCAGGTGAGGCCGGCCGCGGGCCAGGTTTCTTCGGGAACCGGGGCCAGGGCATGTTCGACAGCGGTGCCAACGGTCAGCGGCGTCAATTGAAGGGCGGCGTGAAGCAGGTCGGGTGCCGGCGGGGCCGGGAGTTCGGGCAGCTGCCACCGAAGGTAAGCGAGACGCGTATAGCCGGGCGTGCGGTCGAGTTTGACCGCCAGCAGCGGCTCGGCGCCGAAGTGGAAGGTGGCAAAGGTTCCATCCCGAACATGGGCGTCCTGTTCCGGCAGGATGCGGAGGGTGACGGCACCGGCGGCAGCGGACAGGTGGAGTTCGAGCAGGGCCCAGTCCACGCCCCAGTCACCCTGCAAGGCCAGGTTCAGTTGCCCGTCCCTCAGTGTGTCGAGGGCCCCATCGAGGTCTACGAGATAGACCCGGGCACCATTCGTTTCGACGGGGCCGGGGATGAGCGAAGGGCCGGGCACGGCCCGCTCCAGTTGGTCGAGGTAAAGCTGTGGGGGCGGGCGGTTGGAGGTGGCGGGCTTGAGGCACAATTGGAGGGCTGCGGCGTGGACGACCCGACCGCGATCCAGGGCGAAGTGGAACGTGAACGCCAGCCATTGGGAGAGCCCCACAGTGTTGAAGGTGTTCCGGGGCTCTGCTCCGGCACGCGCGCGCACTGACGTCCGCCAGGCCGGATCGACCTCCACGATTTCGATCGCGTTGTCCGGCCCCCCGAATGCATCCCGCTGTCCGAGCCAGTATTCCCGGACCTGCACGTTGGGGGCGGACAGGCGGTTTTGCAGCTGGGCATAATACAGGCTTTGCGGAAAAACGTTGGAGCCGTGGCGGTCATACGTGCCGGGGTCGTGAGGGCCCACGTAGACAGTGCCGGTGCGCAGGTTGCCCACGGAACCGATGAGCCAGTTGCGGGCACCGGGCGGGTTTTGAACGACGAAGTTGCGGGCGCGGCAATTCCAGACGACGCAGTTGGCTCCGGCCCATCCATGGCCGCTGCCGAGATTGCCGCGGTTTTGCACGTTCAGGTCATGTCCCTCCACCTGAACGTTGTCCCAAAGCGCGCCTGTGGCCCATCGATGATGGGGGCCGGCGTCGGACAATGCATTCTCGCTGCGCCCGTCGACGAACACATTGGGGCCGGCGGTGAGGGACTGGGTGACGAACTGGTGCCGGTCGCTGCGCGTGACGCAATCGCGGACCAGGCACAGCTCGCAATCATCCATGACGAAGGCGTACCGTCGGCCCCCGGTGACCTGGGAAACGGGGTCCAGGCTGGTACAGTGACTGACGGTGACATGTCGGGCCCCCCGTCCCAAACTCACGGCGGCGAAGCCGAAATGTCGTGCGGTCACGCGCCGCACCCACGCATGCTCCACGGCCTGGAGGTGAATGAACGTCCAGGCATGATCCTCGTCTTCCGGGCCGGCGAAGTCAGAAATGCCTTCGAGGTCTTCAATCCCGACGTGTTGGATGCGGCCCGGCCACGAGTACAGTCGGAGGGTGCCGCCCGCGTACCGCTGCTCGATGGCGCAGGGGAGGGGAGCATCCAACACCACGGAGCGGCCCTCGATCGCAACAATGCCCCGGTCCAGGTCCATGTGGTACCCGGCCGGCGTCCATGGGTTCACGTCGGGCGGACAACACAGCAGGTCCATGCCAAGGTCATGGATCCATGTGTCGGTGGCGATGCGACGGATCAAAACCCTGTCTCCGACGGAGAGCCCGCGGGTGTGTTCGAGTTCAAGGCTGCGTGCACCCACGGGAACATAGGTGTCGGTCAGCAAACGCGTGCTTTCCGGGATGGTTTGGGGCGAGCCGCTGCCGGTTACCACGATCAGTGTGCGCTGGCCCGGGCCAGTGGCCCGGAGAACGGTGTCGTTGGTCCCCTGGCCCGCCCCCCGGAGCACGACACCGCTGGCGGTGATGGTGATCTGGTTGGAGATCTGGAACTCGCCGGCGGCCAGATAGACGGCGCCGCGGAAGCCGTCGGCACCCAGCGGCAGACGCTGGACCTGGTCAATGGCGCTCTGAATGCGCGCAGTGTCGTCTCCGGGGCCCGGGACGACCGTGACGCGGACGGGCACCTCGGGCGGCTCTTGAGCTCCGCCCCGATAGCCGACGACGGAGAAGTCGGGAATGCGGTTGCCAAGGGGGTCGGCCAGCATCCAGACCCGGCCACGGGGACTGACGTGGACCCAGGAACTTTGAGGGGGTGTGTCCTGGCCAGGGGCAATGCCCGTCCAAAGGCCGAAAAGAACCCCCGGGATGAGCCTCCCAAGCCTGGAGCAGAGCCGAGAGCGGAGCAGGCCGAAGCGATCGAGCAGTGCAAAAAGGGTCGGCGATGCTGATGCTGTGCAGTTCCGACCCGCGGCCGGCGCGCGTCGGGTTCGCTCTGAGGGGCCTGTCTTCACCATGCCTTGTGGTCTGTTCTCGGCTCAATTGTGGCGGGATTGTCCCGGTCCAGCCATCCGGCGTTTGTTGGAGGGACCTTGTCGGGGTGTGGGGAGGAGCGCATCCGGGCGTGCCAAACCCGGGCACCCGCGGGGGCACGGCGCGGGCTGCCACTCCGGGCAGGGCCCGGGGCTGATTGACGCCTTCCCTGTCGCCCGGGCCCGGTGCACGGAAGTGCGCGTCTGGCGAAGACGCCTGTGACGAGTCCAACGGGCGACAATGGGCCGACGCCGTGGGGCGTTCAGGAACGCCCGGCGTTTGCCTGGCGCAATTCCTGCCGCAATGCTTCGATCATGGCCTCGAGACGACGGCCATACTCGATGAAGTTACGTCGCAGGGCCTCGTCGTTGGCGGCTGCCGCGGTGGGATCGTGGAACACGACAACCATGTGCGGCTCGATGCTGATTCCGGCGTCATAACCGCGGGCCAGGGCGTCTTTCAGAATGTCGCGGACGCGTCCCTGACCTTCGCCCGGCCAATGGTAGGTGGCTTCGTTGCGCTCCGGCACCCAAGTGGCATCCTTGACGTGGATGTGCACCACGTGGTCGCGGATGTGTTCCCAGAACTCCCACGGGTCCTGTCGCGGCCAGGGTCTGGCCTTGGAGCGGTCGGGGTTGAGGATGGGGTTGGCGGTGTCGAAGACCCATTTCAGTCCCGGGCATTTGTCCAGCAATTCCAGCGCGTGTTGCCAGCTCATGCCGCCGTAGTTCATGCAGTTTTCGTGGACGGGCTGCAGCCCCTGGTCGAGAAACATCTGGGTGACTTCGCGCACGCGCTCGAAGACCTTGGTGGGGATCTTGTACTCGTCGTCGCCGGGCTTGAAGCTCATGATGCGGATGTAGCGGGCGCCGACGCGTTTCATGCGCGGAATGGCGCGGCGCACCTCGGCCAGGGTCACCTCGTACGGCGTGTCGATGGTTTTGGCCCAGTTCATGATGGTGGACCCGAAGCAGTATGGCTGGATGCCGGCCTTTTCGAGCTGGGCCACGGCCGCGTCGAAGGCCGGGTCGGGGATGTCGTGGAAGTTGCCCTTGGGGTATCCGGCCACCTCCACGGTACGGGGCTCGATGAAGGTCCATCCGAGTTCGCGCAGGGCGGCGATCTGACTCTCGATGCGCACGCCCGCCTCGTCACCAATTCCCATGAGTTTCATGGCTCTGTTGCACAGGGGTTGCGGCAGCGGTCTCGGCGACCCCGTGGGAGCACCATGCGGGCCGCGCACCGCCGCGCGGGTTCAACGTCGAAAGGATGCGGTAAAATCGGCGGCCTCGACCTGCACGACCCTCTTCTCCTTTTTGGACTGGGCGATCAATTCCCGGAGTTTGGCTTCCCAGGCGGCGCCGTCCATGGGCAGGTCGAGCGTTCGATCCAGCAGGGCGGAGAACACGATGGCATTGGCCAGCTCGACCGAATGGATGCCCTCGGGGCCCGGGGCGATGAGGGGTTCCCCGTCCAGGATGGCATTGACGAAGTTCTGGACCATGATGGCATGGGGCAGCACGGCGTCCGTGAAGGGGATTTCGACATTCCAGACGTCCGGTCGTGCAAACGCTTGTTTGGCGGTGCGACTGAACTCGATCATGTCCACTTCGTTGCGGGTGAAAAACAGACGGTTGTTCTCCAGAACCACCTTGCCCCGCGTACCTGCAATTTCCAGCCGGTTGGTGCCGGGGCTCTCGCCGGTGGACCCCAGGAAAACGCCGGTGGCACGGTTCGGCCACTCCAGATAGGCGGTGACGTTGTCCTCGACTTCGATGTCATGGTAGCGGCCGAATTGACAGAAGCCGCGGACGCGGCTCGGCATGCCGCAGAGCCACTGCAGGGTGTCCAGATTGTGAAGGCACTGGTTCAAGAGAACGCCCCCACCCTCGCCTTTCCAGGTGGCGCGCCAGCCGCCGCTGGCGAAATAGATCTCCGTCCGATACCAGTCGGTGTTGATCCAGTTGACGCGGACGATTTCTCCCAGCTCGCCGCTGGTGATGAGCCTGCGCAGTTTCTGGTAGCGCGGCTCGGTGCGGAGCTGGAACATGCCGGCGAAGACCAGGTTCGGATGTTGCCGGCTGGCGGCGATGAGGCGTTCGGCGTCGGCCTTGTGCGAAGAGATCGGTTTTTCGACCAGGATGTGAAGGCCGGCCTCCAGGGCGGCGATGCCAAGCGTGGTGTGCTGATAGTGGGGGGTGGCAATGAGGACCGCATCCACGCAGCCCGACCGGAACAGGGCTTCAGCATCCGTAAACCTCTGCAGCGCGCCATAACGGTCCAACGGAGCCACGGGATCGCACACCGCCACCAGTTCGCAGCGCTGGACCTTGCCCTGCAACAGATAGTCGGCATGGTAACGGCCGATGTTGCCCAATCCGATGATGCCCAACCGTACCTTCTCCATGTCGTGTACTGTAGGCCGGTGGGGCAACGAGCCCAAGCAAAAGCGTGGTCGGTGGGCCGGTCTGCCCCCAAAGAACAGGCTTGAGCTGCTGCCGCCAACCGGCCACTCTGACGCCGTTACAACCCCTGTCTCCGGATCGAGCTTGCGCGTGCCGATGTGGGACAGGCGTGCAGGAGCCGGGATGAAGCAAGAGTGACGCGGGCATGGTGGCGCAGCCCAGCAGCAACGAAGACCGGCGCCGGTTTGGGCCGCCCGATCGGGTGGGGGCCCTTGTAAGCGGTTTGGCTTTGGTGTTGGCGCTTGCCGCCGGGCTTTGGGCAGATCTTCGTCGTGCGCAGGTGGAAGGCGAGCTGCGTGAAGTGCAGCGCCTGGCACAACGCGTGCAGCTCTTCCAAACCCGGGTGGAGGCGGCCGGACGGGACCTGCTGCAGGGTGGGTCGCGTCCCGGGCCGGCGGTTTCCGAGGGGCCTGACTCGCAAGAGCTGGCGGCATTGCTGGCGCAATCGCAGGCGGACTCGAACTCGGACCCGGCGGTGCGGGAGCGACTGCGCGCCGCGCTGGAATTGATCCGGGAATGGATCGCCTCCCAGGCGCGAGTGCTGGCGACCGTGGAGGCCGAAGGCCCGGCGGCTCGCGCGCGGTACGCCGAATTCCATGGCGCTGCCGTGGAACGGTGGCAACGACTGCTGCCCGAGTTGCAGTCGTGGGAGCAGATTCACGCGGCCGCCCAAGAGGCAAGGCTCCGGCGCTTGCGATGGACGGGTTGGGGCGCGCTGGGATTGGCTGCCCTGGCGGCAGGAGGCCTTTGGTGGTCGGGGCAACGGGTGTCCCGACGCATCGGCCGGGCACTCACCGGTTGGGCGGAGGCAGTGGAGCAGGGGCAATGGCGCACGCCCTGGCCTGTCGTGGGCAACGGGCTCTGGGTGCGTGTGGGAGACCGGTTGACCCGCGCGGTGGGGCGCGCGGCTGAAATCCATGAAGCGGTTTGCGGCGCAGGCCGCCGGGTCAGGGATTTGCGTGAGGAATGCGGGCTGCGGCTCCGGGAACTGGAGGCCCAGACAGCGGAGGTCCGCACGCTGAACGGGCAGGCGCGGCGGACGCTGGAGGCCCTGGCGGCCGAGTTGAAAAGGTGGACTGAAGAACTGCAGGCCGCGGCGGAACCGGACAGCACACAGGCGGCTGTTGCCGCGCGCGCAGAGGCCCTTGGCGGAGACCGCGGGTTGCGGCGAGCCGGGGAAGACTGGATCCAGCTGCGCGGACGTCTGAACCGCCTGGTCCAGGCGGTCGAGTCGATGCAACGGGCCCTGGTGATGATCGCCAAGGCTGCTGACCAGTCCCAGTTACTGGCGGTCAATGCAGCCATCGAGGCGGAAAAGGCCGGTGAATATGGGCTGGGCTTTGCGGTCGTGGCGGCGGAGGTTCGGCGTCTGGCCGATCAAACGGCGGTGGCGGTGGGGGAAATCGAGCGGGCATTGCAGCAGGTGCGCGAGGACGCCGAAGCGGGGGCGCGGGCCTGCGAAAACGCGCTGCAGGCCGGCTTATCCGACCTGTCCGGACCGGACGCGGGCCGGACCATGCCCGACGATTCGGTTTCCCGCGCCGAAGCCGCAAAACGACTGCGGCAACGGGGACAGGAGGCGACTCTGCTGGCCGAGCGGTTGCGCGGGTTGGTCGAGCTGTGCGAACGCAGCACCGAAGCTTCGCAGCAGGCCGAACGGGCGGCCCGTGAAGCATGGCGCGTGGTGGGAGGGCTGGACGAGCTGGTCATGGTTTTGATCCGTTGTCCGAGCAGGGTCGACGAGCAGGAGGAGACAACAGGGACCCGGTGACGAGGTTTACCGGGGACGACCGGGGAGCGCGGGCGCTGGGCAGGTAGTGAAGCCTCCGCGCGAGGATCGGGAGTGGGCAGGCCCTGCGAGGGCGGGGAGTGCGCCATGGTGGGTTTGGAGTATCGGTTGGACGGGCACCGCTTTGTCGTCGAGGCAAAACGGATCGAGGGGGTGTTGCCCGGGTCGTGTCTGCTTCCGCAACCGGGGGCACCGGCGCCGTGGACGGGCTGGGTGCGTGTTCGCGACCGGTTTTGGCCGGTGGTGGACATGGGGGCCTGGTGGCTCGACCGTCCCACACCTGTGCGCTCGCGCTCGCGCATCCTGGTCGCACTGGTTCCAGACGGCACGGGTCGCGAGCACAGAGCGGGCTTTTTGGTGGACTGTGTTTGGGGCGTGATTCGGTGTCGGGCGGAAGATTTCGTCGAGCGGGACTCGGGTCGGAAGGATTGGCCCCTGGTGCCGCGGGTGGTGTTGGACGAACAGGGCTTGCTTCACTGGGTGCGTTGGGAAGAGCTTTGGGGCGCAGGGCTGGGGCATATGGTTCGCAGGGCCATTGAAGCCGGCCCGACTCTGAGGCCCCGCGCGTTGCGGATCGAACTCTGCACGCAACCGCTCCACGGAGGCCGATCGGGGCTGCCCCTTTGCCGCGGGCAAGGCGATTCCGCGCAGGTGGTCGCCGCGCAGGCTGTCAGCCTGCCCGGTTGTTGGCGGACGGAGGGCTCACTGGGCAGTGGCCAATGCCCGCAACTGGAACGCGTGCGGAACTGTACGGCCTGTGCGGTGTTTCAGGCGGCCGCCCAAGTGGTGTTGGATGCCCTGGCTCCGGCGGCGGAACCGGGGAGTTTCGAGGCGTGGCTGAGCCGGCCTTTGCGAGCCGGTCGCTCCCCCGCGACGGGCGTGGTGGTGTTTGCGTTGGACGGGGAATGGTGGGCCGTGCCTGCCCGGCATGTGGCCGAGATTACCGGGCCCCTGGCGATGCACCGGCTGCCCAGGTTGCGTCCGGGGGCGGTCTGCGGCCTGGTCCAATGGCGAGGGGCGGTGATCCCCTGCCTGTCGTTGCGATGGATGCTGGGTCGCGAGGATCCGGTGGTTCGTTGCGGCGGCGCGGCGGGCCCGTGGGTAATGATCGCGCAATCCGAGCGTGGCCCGTTCGCATGGCCCGTGGATCAGTTGGTGGACGTTGTGCGGGTGGGCATGGAGCAGATCCAAGAGGCGCCGGTCACATTGTCCGGTTCGATCGGGCGCTCCACTTGTGGCATGTTCCGCTACGCGGACCGGTGGGTGGGATTGTTGGACTGGGATCGGGCATCAGGGGAGCTGGAGATCGAATGGACTCAGGATCCACGAAGGCAGATTGGGCGATGAATCCCGAGGATCAGTCGCTGCTGGAACTGTTTGCCCGGGAAGCAGAGCCGCAGATGGCGCTGGTGGTGCAGCGTCTGTTGGAATTGGAGCAGGCCCCCGATTCCCAGCCGCTCGTGGACGAACTGTTACGAGCCTTGCATTCTCTGAAGGGAGCGGCGCGGGTCGTGGGATTGGATCCCATCGTGCGGGTGGTGCACGCCATGGAAGACTGTCTGGCTCTGGTGCGGGATCGGCGGTTGTCGGTGGGGTCGGGAGAAGTGGACGTGTTGCTGCGGGCGGCGGATGGCATCCAGGCCATGGCCCGGCAGGCGCCCAGGGATTTGGCGGCCTGGCTGGAAAGCCATCGTTCCGTGGTGCCGGACATTCTGGAAAGCCTGGCCCACCTGGTGGCGCAAGTGCGCGACCCGCTGAAGGTCCGCAAAACGGGCCCGCCCGGTGCCGGAGCGGCGGAGGCGGGCGCGGCGCAACCGCTGATGAGCGCCGGGACCGCCCCGATGCCGGCATCGTCTTCCCTGCCGCAACCCTCCTCGGAACCGGAGCCGGCGGGGATGGCCTGGAGCAAGCGCTGGGAGGCAGAGCGCCTCAATCGCCTGATGACTCTGGCCGGCCAGGCGCTTTCCGATGCTCGGTGGCTGGGACCGTTTGTCGACAAACTGCAGGCCTTGCGACGTCGTCACGCGGAGGGGGATCGTCTGCTCGGACAGTTGCGCGGTGCAGAACCGGGGACGGCGCCGAGCCCGGTCCCCGGGCTGGTGGAAGACCTGTCGAAGCTGTGGGCGGATTGCGCGGATTCTCTGGGATCGTGCTGCGAGGCCCTGCGGGAGCACGACCGCCGTACGGCGCAATGGTCGCACCGGTTGTACCTGGAGGTTTTGCTGGCCCGAGTGCGGCCTTTTGCCGAGGCGGTGCGCCGTCTGCCGCGGCTGGTTCGAGATCTGGCGCGCGCGACCGGCAAAGAGGTGCGCCTGGCGATCGAGGGACAAGGGACACGGATCGACTGCGAAATCCTGGAGCGCGTGGAACAGCTGCTGATGCACCTGGTGCGCAATGCAATCGACCATGGTTGCGAACTCCCCGAAGAGCGTCGGCGGGCGGGCAAACCGCTGCCGGCGGTCGTCCGTGTTGAAGCGGGTGTGGAGGCGCATGAGCTGTGGATCCGTGTGGCGGACGACGGGCGCGGAGTGGATCTGGCGCGATTGCGGGATTGCGTGGTTCGTTCGGGTCGCGCTTCGGCCGAGGCTCTGGCCCGGATGAACGAGGCTGCGCTGCTGGAGTTCTTGTTCGAGCCCGGGTTCAGCTTGAAGGAATGTGTGACCTCGGATTCCGGACGGGGCGTGGGCTTGGACGTGGTGCGCGAGGCCGTGCATGCGATGCGGGGACGCATCCAGGTGTTCACGCAGCCGGGTTGTGGCACGTGTTTTGAACTGCGCTTGCCGCTGACGTTGTCCGTGGTACGGACCCTGGTCGTGGAGGTGGCCACGGAAGTCTACGCGTTTCCGTTGGACCAGGTGGAACGCGTCACGCGGGTCATGCCGGAAGACGTGGACGGTCTGGGGGAACAGCCCTTCGTCCGGGTGCAGGGACAGACGGTGGCCCTGGTCAGCCTGGAAAGTCTCCTGGGATTGGAGCCGCGACTGTCCAGCGCCGGTCCCTGGTGGGCCGTGATGGTGCGAACCGCTCAGGGCATGTACGGCTGGTTGGTGGACCGGTGCCTGGGCGAGCGAGAACTTCTGCTGCAGCCCCTGGATCCCCGACTGGGTCGCTTTCCCGGGTTGAGCGGAACGGCGGTTCTGGAGGACGGCCGGCCCGTGGTGGTCCTGGCGCCGCTCGAATTGGCGGCGGCAACGCAGGGCGCCCGGAACTGGCGAATTGAAATGCGGCCGGCCCGTGCCGCCCACCCGCCCGCGGGACAACGGCGCATTCTGGCCGTGGACGATTCGGCCACGGCGCGAGAGATGACACGCCGTCTGTTGACGCAGCGCGGCTACCAGGCGGACGTGGCGGGGGACGGGTGGGAGGCCTGGCAGGCCCTCCACCAGCATCCTTATGACCTGGTCCTCACGGATTTGGAAATGCCCGGGCTGGACGGGCTCGAACTGATTCGACGAATCCGACGGGATCCGCGACTGCTGCATCTGCCGGTCATCTTGATGACGTGGCGGGCTGACGAGGCGGGCCGACGGCGAGGATACGAGGCCGGCGCCAACGTTTACGTCGTCAAAGACGGACAGGTGGCGTCCATGCTGATGGCTGCGGTGGAACGGTTGCTGGCCCCGTCCTGACGGTCTTCACCGCCTCCTGCGGCCCCGCGCTGAAACGCGCCCTGCGATCCGGGGACTTGGCCCGGCGGCGGATCCCTGCTACAAATTTTCTTCTGGCGTCCGATGTTTTCTTTGGTACATTCGCCCACCCTCCATGGGGCGGGGGCCCCGGTGGAGGAAGGAGTGAAGCGAATTCAACGGCTGGGTGTGTCCGAACCGTGACGGCGAAAAAGAAAACCACCAACAAGGCGGCTGCCACCGGGAAGGTCCGGGGGGCAGCCACGGCAGATGCCATTCTGGGAACGTCGCCGGCCCGTGGGGCCAGGGCGGCGATGCCGAAGATCAAACCGGAATGGATGAAGTATTATCAGCGCCTGTTGGACCTGCGGGAACAGCTCATCAAGCAACGGGACGGGTTGGCCAAGGAATCCGCCCAGGAGCTGCCCACCTACAGCCTGCACATGGCGGATACCGGCACGGACAACTTCGATCGGGACTTTGCCCTGAGCCTTTTGAGCTCCGACCAGGACGCCCTCTATGAGATCGAGGCGGCCCTCAAGCGCATCGAGAAGAACACCTACGGCATTTGCGAATTGACCGGCAAGCCGATCCCGAAGGCGCGGCTGGACGCGATCCCCTGGGCCCGCTACACTGTCGAGGCGCAGGCCCAGTTGGAGCGCGAAGGCATGGTCAAGCAACGTCGCCTGGCCTCCCTGGGCGCATTGGACCTGGTGGCCCCGACGGAGACGGAGAACTCCGAGGAAGAGGGCGAGGACAAGTTGAAAGAGAAGGAGTGAGCCATGCCCCGTGAGATTATCATTTTGGAGTGCACCGAGGCGGCCAAGGAAGGCAAGCCGCCCTCGCGCTATACCACCACGAAAAACAAGAAGACCAAGACCGAGCGGCTGGAGCTGAGGAAGTACAATCCGTTCCTCCGCCGTCACACCCTGCACCGCGAGATCAAGTAACCCGTATGCCTCGCAAAACCCATTTGGAATCCGAACGCCGGGTGGATCCCCGGACGCTGGCCTTGTTGCAGGAGCGCCGGCAGGCGCGGCCGAAGCCCAAGATCGACTTCACCATCGAGGCCCTGGACTACAAGAACGTCAACCTGCTGAAGCAATTCGTCACCGAGCAGGGTCGGATTCTCCCGCGCAAGTACACCGGTCTGCCGGCCCATTACCAGCGGCGGCTGGCCCGGGCCATCAAGCGCGCCCGGCAGATGCTGCTCATGCGTTGATCACCCCCGCCACCTCCGGATGCGACCACCCGGGGCGGGGAGGGAACAACGCATCGTGACGCGGCAGCGCAGCACTGCGGGGCGAGGCCCTGCCAAGCTGCGATCGCAGCGGCTTTCTCACGTCTTCCCCGCCACCAGGGGGACATGCTGATAACGCCGGCCAGGAAGTTTGGCGGTCGGCGGTTTCCTTCTGTTCCGGCAGATTCGCGCGGGTCGTTGCGGCCATGTCCGACGATCGGGTTTTCGGGCGGGAGTCGGCATGCATCAGCGCGGAGGCGTCCTTCAACCCCGACTTGTGATTCTTTCGCAGTAGCATCAGCGTCAGGACAGCGCCATCCGACTCGATCCCGCCTGAGCCGGTTTCTCCTCGCTCCGCCAAAAGGGGCAGATCTCGAGCGTCGGGGGCTGCGAGTGCACGGACCCGCCACCCCAAGGGACAACCTGTCTTTGTGAAGTGGATCAGGGCACCGGCGCCGGCCGGCCCCCACGTGCCCCCGGGCCCCCCTCTCGGATCGATTTCCACGAACCGGGGTCGCGGGCCTGGGTTCTTGCCAGCGTGCACTCGACAGTTCTGCCCCGGCTGTGCTCTGATCGCAGCGGGCAGGCGACCAGAACATGAAACCGACCTGTGTGGCCCCGTTCGAAATGACCGTGCGGGTGAAACCCGAGGACATCGATCCTCTGGGCCATGTGAACAACGTGGTGTACCTGCGGTGGGCGCAAGAGGTGGCCGTGGCCCATTGGCAGGCCCATGCGCCGGCAGAGGCACAAGCGCGGCTGGTCTGGGTGGTCTTGCGTCATGAGGTGGATTACAAACATCCGGCGCGACCGGGCGACACCGTCAAGCTGCGCACGTGGGTGGGGGCAGCGTCGCGATTTCGGTTTGAACGCTTCACAGAGATGACGCGGGCGCCGGACGGCAGGCTGCTCGCTCACGTCCGTACCTTGTGGTGCCCGTTGGACCGGGCAACCGGACGACTGGCCGAGGTGGGTTCCGAAGTCCGGAGTTTGTTCTCCACGGGGGCGGGTCCGGTCCGGGTGCAGCGCGAACCGGTGTGAACGGTCGGTGGTTGGAGGGGGGAGCCACACCGCGGGCCGGGCGAAGGAAAACGCCGCTGCCGGGCCCGGGGCGGCCGCTATGGCCCGGACTCGACCGTGGTGGCGACGGCCCCGGCGAGTTGCCGGGCCAGCTGGCGCACCGCGCAGAGGTCGAGTTTGCCACTGCCCAACAGGGGAAACGCCTCGACGCGATAAAACTGGTCGGGGCGGGGCTTCCACAGGTTGGGCAGGGCCTGCGTGGTGGCCAGCTCCTGCAAGCACGCCCGCAGCCGGGATTCCTCCAGGCGATGCAACACCACAAGTCGTTCACCGCGCGACTCGTCGGGGACACTGGTCACGACAAAGCAACGCTCGGTTGCACCGGCCAGTTCGTGCAAGACCTCCTCCACGCGCAGGTGCGGAACCATTTCACCCCCGATTTTGCTGAAACGTGCCAGCCGATCGGTCAAATACACGAACCCGTCCTCGTCCAACCGCGCGATGTCGGCCGTGACGTACCACCCGTCCCGAAAAGCCGCAGCGGTCAGGTCGGGCCGCTTCCAATAACCCTCCATCACGTTGGGGCCGCGGACCAGCAGCAGGCCGGGCTGGTTGGCGGGCAACGGCTCGAAACTGCCCGGATCCACCACGCGCACCGCCACCCCGGGCAGGGGCAGCCCCACGCTGCCGGGCTTGTGGCCCACTTGATGGAACCCCGGCGCCTGAAAGTCGGGCACGTTCACCGAGACCACCGGACCGCATTCGGTGCAGCCGTACCCCTCGAGGGGTTGGACGCCGAAGGCTTCTGTGAAAGCACGCGCCAGCCGCGCCGGCAGTTTTTCCGCGCCGGTGACCACCAACCGCAAGGTTTGAAAATCCGCGGGGTTCACACCCCGCAGGTAGAACTGCAAAAAGGTGGGCGTGGCGATCAGCAACGTGAGCTGCCAGCGCCGGACCAGCTCCCCGATCGCCCTGGCGTCGACGGGATTCGGATGAAACACCACCGGCACGCCCAGGAGCGCGGGGAGGGTCAGCCCCACGGTGAAGCCGAAGGAGTGAAAGAAAGGCAGGATTCCCAGCAGCCGATCGTTTCGATCCAGCGCGATCACCCGGGCCACCTGCTCGATATTGGCAAGGATGTTCGCCTGAGACAGCACCGCGGCCTTGGGTTCGCCCGTGGAGCCGGAGGAGAAAACGAGCGTGGCCATGCGCCGGGTCGCCGTGGATGTCCGCGGAAGCACCGGTTTCCCGCCCAGCCACCGTTCCAGCATCCTTGCCGGGAAAAACCACGCTGCGACCGCGGCGAGCATTTTTTCCCAGGGTCGGATCCCCGCCAGCACGGATTCCAGGCACACCACCGGCACGGAGAGTTGCACGGGCATTTTCTGGAGAAACCGCTCCGAGCTGATGACGAACCGCAGGCCCGCCTGCTGGACGCACGCGGCCAGCGTGTCGGCGGCCAGCGTGTAATTCAAGTGAACCGGGACCTTGCCCGCCAGGACCAGCGCCCAATGGACAAGGGCCGCGGGCACGCAGGGTGGCAGCAACACGCCGACCCGCTCCTGGCTGCCCCAGTGCCGGCGAAGACGCCGCGCCACGAGCACGGCCCCCGTCACGACACGTGCACAGCTCAGCGACCCGCTGCGTTCGTCTGCCATGGCCAATCGCCACGGATGCCGCCGCGCCCGGGCCAGGAAACGTTGCGAGAGAGACGACCCGTGTCGAAACCGCCACTGCCATGCCTCTGCCCAGGCTTCTTGCACGGCCAGCCGCACTTGAAAGGCTGTGGCATGGCCGGGTAATGGGCGACCGAACACAATCGTGACCGGCTGGAGGAGCCGACGCGGCCACTTCACCTCGGTGCGCCGGCGCTGGAAGCTGAACGGGCTCCCCCAAACGCCCTCGAGGGCCACGGGCAGAATCGGTGCGTCCAACCCTTCCATGATTTTTTCCAGACCTCTTCGGAACGGCAGCAAGTGGCCCGTCCGCGTCATCTGTCCCTCGGGAAAAATGCAGACCAGTTCCCCCGCACGAATGGCCGCTCGCGCCTGCTCGAGCGATGCTCGAAGTGCGCGGGGGCCCAACTGCGGTGCAACCGGAATGACCCCCAAAGCCCGGGCCCAAAACTTCAGCCAGGGCTGTTCGTAGTGCCCATGATACATCAGGAAGCGAATCGGCCGTCCCACCGCGGCCCGCAGCAGCATCCAGTCCACCAGCGATTGATGATTCGAGGCCAACAGGGCCCCGCCTGTCTGGGGCACGTTCGCCCGGCCGAGGACGTGAACCGGATGCAGGGTGTGCACCAGAATCTTCTCCGCCAGTCGAATGAAGCTTTCCGGCATGGCCCAGACGAAGGCCGCCAGCCCCGCAAAACTCAGGGTGGCGCCGACCAGGAAGACGCCGCGCGGCCCGAGTCCCAGACCCGCGGTGAGCACGTAGTACAGCGGGCCGCCGGCCAGGACGATGCCCGCCCAACTCAGCAGGGCTGAAACCGCCAGCACGCCCCCCGCCGCTCCGGCACCGGACGCGCCTGCAACAACGCGTTCAGGGGAACCACGTACAAGCCCCCGGCGAATCCGAGCCCTCCCACGGCCGCCACCGCACCGTAAAAACTCAGATCGGACATGCCCAGCACGGCGCCCAAAGCAGCCAGGCCCAGTGCGCCCACGGGCACCAGCGCCAGTTCGATGCGCCGCCCCGACACGTATCCCGCGGCCGCGCTGCCCAGGCCGATGCCCAGGGCCAGACCGGCCTGCAACAAGCTGGTGTGCCATTCCGTTCCCCGCAGCACGTCCCGACAGTAAAAGATGAGTGCCGGTTGGAGCAGGGCCCCCAGAAACCACAAGTAATCCACCGCCAGCACACAGCTCAGTAACACCCGGTCCTTTCGCAACCATCGCCATTGCTGGAAGAACTCACTCCACGGATTCCACTGCAGCGGGCGTTCCGGGGCTGCCGCGGGCAGACGGCGAATCCCCAGACTGGCCACGGTCCCCACCGTGGCCAGCCCGACCAGGAGCCACCCGGACGCCGCCTGGTGCGTGCCCCAAAGGCTCATGAGCCCGCCCGCGGCCATCGTGCCCAGGATGATCGCCAAGAAGGTTCCCAACCCGAGCCATCCGTTGCCCCAGGAGAGTCGGGACTCGGGCAGCAGCTCGGGCAGCAGACCGTACTTGGTGGGGCCGAACAAGGCGCTCTGCGTGCTCATGAGAAAGACCGCCACCAGCATGAGCGGAATCGAAACCCAGCTCAGCGCCGCAGTGGCCAGCAGCATGACCCCGATTTCGGCCACTTTCACGCCCACGCAGACCGTCCGCTTGCTGAACCGGTCGGCCAACCACCCGCCGAGCATCGAGAACACCAGGAACGGCACGGCAAACAGGGCATTCACCAGGGGCACGAACGCCTGTTCCCGGGCCTGCGACAGCCCCATCCCCAGCGCCAGATACAGAACCAGGAACTTGTGCAGATTGTCGCTGAAAGCGCCTTGGAACTGCGCGATCCAGAGGCAAATGAAACTGCGGCGATCCTCTTGGGGACCCACGGAGGAAGAAGGCGACGCCAACGGGCTCGGGGGGTTCATGAGACCAGGGCTTCGGCGCCGGTGTTCCGGGTGCAGCAGCCCGTCTCCGGGACGTGCCGAGGGAAAGCCCGGCGAGGAGGCCGACGACTCCGGCCGTCCGGCGACGCTCCCGTTGGGGCTTTGACCACGCCTTTCATAGGGAGTTGTCGCCGCATACATTAGCCCAGGCCGGGGCGTTTGGAAACCCCGGAGGGCTGTTGTACCTCGAAAAAAGCAGGTTCTCCAACTGCCGCCAGCTCCCGGCATGAGCCGGCGCAGCATGCGGAGGCCGCGTCGCGGCGCCCCCGGTGCCGGGCTCGGAGCTCAAGGACGCTGCTGTTGGATGGTGGGCTCTCCGCCGGGGTTCGCCAGGACGCCGGAAGACGCCTGCCACCTCGAGTCCGTTGCGGAATTCGAGCTCTCCACTCAACCCCGGACGATCCCGCGGCCAACCGGCTCGCCCCCGGAGGTGCACGCTCGGGCTTTGCACGTGGTCGAGCGCGCCCCAAAGACGCCGGCCCTCGCAGGTGGTCGCAGGATCGAACCTGGCGGGGGATGCGAATTTCGGCACCTGCAGAAAACCGCGGCGTGTTGTGGAAAGAGGAGGCTCGGTGGGCTCCGGGCTGCGTGCGACCTTTGACCCGCCGAACCCCGGAGGCTGCAGGTCCGGAGGCTCACGTCGGACGCGGCAGCGGGTTGTCAGGGACGGCCCGTCTGCCTTCAACGAGATTCCGACGCGTCTTGAAACACACGTTTCAAGTACGCCACGTTCGCGCCAAAATTGGCTCGCACATCGCGCGGGTTGCGGGCGTCCCGCGATCGTTCCACGACCAACCAACCCCGCCAGCCCAACCGGTCGAGGGCGCGCTTGATCCGCGGCAGGTCGAGCCCGGGGTCATGCTCGAGAAGCACGCCATCTTCGTTGGTGGCGTGGATTTGCACGAGCCGCTCGGCTCCCAGCGTCTCCAGTTCCGTGACCACGTCCCGCCCGTGCTTGAGCGCCTGGGCGAAATTGAAATAGCTCCGCACGGCCGGGGAGCCGACCGCTTCCAGCAGGCGCACTTCGTCCGCAGCAGGCAGGGACGTCTCCACGCCAATCACCACCCCGGCCGGCTCGGCAAGGCGGGCGGCCAGCCGAAGTCGCTCCACCACGGCCGGGCGAAGGTGCGGATTCTGTTGCAGGTCGGACGGCACACCCAGGGGCAGGAACAGCACGCGGACCCCCAACGCCCGGGCGGTGCGAACCGCGTCTTCGAGCATGCGCGCCACGGTGGGACGCTCGGCGAAGGACTGGGCGTAGAAGCCCGACATGGCGATGGAACAGATGGCCACGCCGTGCTCCCGGGCGGCAGCGAGGAACTCGGCTTGCACTTCCGGCCGCGCCAGCGCGTTGTCAAAGGTCTCCCGCTGCCCCAGCGGGCCCATGTCCACCTCCAGCCCGTCAGCGCCCAATTCGCGGGCCAGGCTGAACGCGCGCACCTTTTGGCGCTGGAGGATCATCCAGTCACATACCGCCACGCGATAGCGGGGCTTTGAAGCCGCAGGGGATTCGCCCTGACCCCCGAGGCGCGAGGCGGTCCAGCCCAGCAGGGTCAGGCCGCCGAGCTGCTTGAGAAAACGCCGGCGGGATGGCCCATGCGCTTCGGGGGAGAGAGGCACGGATTGCGGTTGCGGGTTCATGGACGGCTGGGACTGGAGAAGGACGGTTGCGGGGAGGCCTCACCGCGTGGGGTGCATTCGCGGGTCCAGATTGTTGCGGAGGTCGGTCCAATCCCGGGCAGGGGCGCGGGGGTCCAGACCGTTGATGAAGTCTTCAATGTTGGTGTAGCCGTCGCCGTTGAGGTCGTTGGTCGCGTCGGCGGGATCGCGCGGGTCCAGGCCATGGGCCAGTTCCCATGCATCCGGCATTCCGTCGCCGTCCGTGTCGACATATGGTTCGCCGCGGTAGTTGGGGTAACCGCCGACTTCGTCCGGGTGAGTAATGATGCCGAGGGGCACGAGTCGCTCGATGTTGGCGATCGTCGCCTCCGTGTATCCCACCGTTCGCAACAGCTCGCGCAGTCCGGGCCAGGGCCGCGCCCCGGAGGCTTGTCCGGACCGCACCATCCCGATGATTCGTGCGTCCACGGCATCGCGCCGGGGCAGGGTGGCGCCCGCGTGGCGCAACACCTCCTCGAACGCCTCGGCGGCCGATTGCACCCGCAGCGGGGCATGGGGAAAGGGTTTCTCCGTCCGGATGCGCCGCAACACCTCGGGCAGCGGATCTCGAACCGGATCCGGTTGGACGCCCCCGTGCCAATTGTCCCGCGTCACGCGCGGGTTGTCCTCGACCACGTTGCCCTGCACGAAGGCGAGGCCGAAGTTGTCCAGATTGGTCCGGCTGCGTTCGGACTCGGGTTTGAGAATGCGCCAGGCCACCGGTTGGTCGCGCGGCGTGGCCGGGCCCGGCTTGAAGTAATTGTTGAGAATGGTGAAGTAGCTCCGGTGATCGCCGCCATCGATGGTGCGGTGGACCCAGTTGAAGAGCACGTTGTTGACGAAGGTAAAATCGCCGTACATTCCCACACTGGGGTTGCGCCCGCTGTTACAGGCCCAGAGGTTGTGGTGGAAGGTGCTGTTGAGACCTCCCAGGGTGCTGCCGAACGCGTGATTGTAGGTGTTGAGGGCCTCGCTGAAGATGGAATACTGGATGGTCAGATTGACCGTGGGCAGCTTCAGCTCCGGGGTGGTCGGGTCGCCGTCGTGGTCATACATGTGACGATACAAGGACATGTTCTCGTCCAGCCCCCAGCTGGCGGAGACATGGTCGAGGATGATGTTGCCCACCGGATTCCCGCCCAGGGCATCGTCCCGTTCTCCCACCCAGACCTGGCCGCGTCGAAACCGCATGTGCCGGATCACCACGTCGTGGGTGTCAATGTGAACACTGGCCCCGGCAATGCACACGCCATCGCCGGGTGCCGTGTTGCCGGCGATGGTGATGTACGGCGCCCGAATGCGGACGGGCGATTCCAACCGAATGATCCCTGCCACGTTGAACACCACGATCCGCGGACCGCCCGCCTCGCAGGCCTCCCGGAACGTTCCCGGACCGCGGTCGGCCAGATTCGTCACCACGAACACCCTTCCGCCGCGGCCGCCGAAACTGTACATGCCGCCGCCCCAGGCCCCCGGGAAGGCGGGAATCCTGGCCTGCGGCAAATCCGCCGGCACGGCTGCGCCGGGTCGATACGGTTTGCCCCTGGCCGCCCATTCTTGCACCTCCGGCAGGGCCCGCTGCCAGGCTGCGTCTGCGAGTCGGCGGGCCTCGGCCTGACGCCGCTGGGCCTCGGCGGCCACATCGGCAGGAATCCGCGGATACTGCGCCGCAGCCCAGAAGCCGCTCAAGCCCACTGCGAATCCCAGCAACCGGGCCGGTGACGCAAAGCGCCCTGGCTTCGGATGTGACTTCGTTTGGTTCAGACCGCAGAAGGAAGTTGACCGGTGCATGACTGGATCTGCTTACTCCGCAGGGGCCGGGGCGGACGCCGGTGCCTTCGAGGCCTCGCGCAGTCGGCGTTCGGCCGCCTTGAGGTCGTAGCCGGCCGCGGACAGGTAGTTGTTGATGCGGCCCTTGTAACGATTGAACACTGCGTGTTTTTCGCGGGCCGTGCCCTCGTCCATGGCCAGTTCGCGGGCTTCCAGCAGCCACGAACGAATCTGCTGCTTTTGCGACTCGCTCAGTTCCGGCAAAAGACGGAGATACGCCCGGTAGGTCACCTCGACCAGATTGTAGGTCATGCCGTCCTTCACCTGATCCACTTGTGCGGGGGTGAGCTCGCGGGCCAGCGCCTGGACGAAGTTCGTGTGCAACGCATCCAGTTGGTGCCGCGTGGCCTGCCGGATCCGACTTTCTTCTGCGGCCCGGTCGGGGGCGCCCGGGGAGGCGTCTTTGAGGGATCGGAGCGCTACGTCGCGCTGATCATGGAGGTCGCGCAGGTTTCGATAGTGACGCATCAGAAGGGCGTGGACGCGGTTGGAAGTGTCGAGGTCCTGCAACTGCAGCGGCCGCAGAATGCGCTCGGCCCGGGTTGCGATGGTCTGACGGTAGGCCTCCTCCTCCGGTGCACCGGGAGCAGACAGGCCGGGTTCGGCGGCCCCGGCTCCGGCAAGCAATCGGCCCAGCAGAAACACGAAGCCGAGGATTCTTCCAGACCGGTGGCCGGGCGGAATCCGGTTTCGGCGGGGTTGTTCGCGATCGGCGGATACGAGTTTCATTCGGGCCACAGGAAGATCGTCTCCGTCATTGGCACCAGACGGAGGCGGTCCGGATCCAGGACGACGTGTTTGATGCGTTGGCGCTTCCATGTGTAGGTGATGTGGACAAGACCGTCACGGGTCTGAATCACTGCGGGATAGGCGAACCCGTTGGGCGCCGCGGGATCGTTTTCCAACACGAGGGCGGCAAACCAGCGCCGACCATCCGGGGAGACGGCCACGTTCAACGGCGAGCGCAGGTTCGGTCGGGCCGCATGGTTGTACACCAGCAATTGACGACCGTCGCGCAGGGTCACGGCGTCGGTGCCGGCGTTGGGGTTGGGCAGTGCGGTCAGCCGCATGCGGTCCCAGGTCCGGCCGCCGTTGCGCGACCAGATTTCGAACAGGCGTCCCTGTCGAGTCCGCCCGAGGGCCTGCAGGCGATCCCGGGAATGGACAAGGATGCTGGGTTGGATGGCGGCGATGGTCTTGCCGTCGTTGAGCGGTGGTGTGCGAGTCCAGGTCCGTCCCAGGTCCGGCGTTCGCTCGAAATGCACCCGCCAACCTTCCCGTCCCTCGGTGCTTGAACCGCACAAGAGCTCGCCGTTGGGCAGTTGCACCGGCTTGTTCTTGATGGGACCGAGAATGCCCTCCGGCAGTCGCTCCGGTTCCGACCAGGTGCGCCCCCCGTCGAAGGACCGTTTGAGCATGCCCCACCAGGTGCTGGGGCTGGGTCCGACCTTGTAAAAGAGCAGCAGGGGCCCGTCGCGGGGCTGGAACAGCACGGGATTCCACGTGGGGTAACGAACCGTGGGCGACTCGACTCCATTGGCCACTTCCACCGGAGGCGTCCATTGGCCGTTCTCGTGTCGGGACACCCAGATGCCCACGTCCGGATGCCGTTCGTGCGTGCCGCCGAACCAGGCGGCCACCAGACCGGAGGGGGTCTCGACGATGGTGGAGGCGTGACACGACGGAAACGGGGCCGTCTCGAAGATGAACTCCGTGCGCACCACGCCGGGCGGCGGATCCCCGGAGGATGCAGCCCACACTTGCATACACCAGCATAGCATCATTGCCGGGATCCATCCGGGCGGGCGACCCGCCGGGTGCCGGGGCCGCGCAGAGCCAAGGACCGTTCGCCGACGGGTTCCCCGGGACGCGCCGGTGACCGATTCGCCGCAACCGGCCGGGGCAGCGGAGGAAGGGATGCTGGATTTCATGGACAGACAATATGGTAGCGACCGCTGCCCACGCGCAATTGCAGGGTTTGGGCCTCGTGCGCCGACTGGAGCACACCCGGTGCTTCGTGAGGGGCGAGCCCGTTGACCCGCGCTTGTTCAGGCGCTCGAGTGGGCACCTCCAGACGCGCGAGGCTGTTGGGGGGCACCTCCACCTCCCATTCAAATCGGTCGGCGTGACGGCGCCACTCGCTGTGCACCCAGCCATACGGAGTGAGCCGGCGCGCCTTGACCCAGGCCAGACCGGGCACGGGATGCGGCCGCATGTGGAGCTCTTTGAAGCCGGGTGCGCCCTCGGCGGGAGCGATCCCGGCCAGGCATTCGTACAGCCACAGCACCAGGTCGCCCACCAGCATCACGTGATTGCCGGAGTTCATCGCCGGGTCGGCGGTGTCGCCATTCCACAGCTCCCAGATCGTGGTGGCTCCCTGGCGGACCATGTAACCCCAGCCGGGATACTCGGTCTGGGTGGCGATGCGAAATGCCAGGTCCGCACGTCCGAACCGGGTGAGCGTGCGCATCAGATGCTGGCCCCCGATCAGGCCGGTGCCGATGTGGCCCCGGGTCACCTCTTCGATGTTCCGGACCAGGCTGGCAAAAACCCGCGACCGCTCCCGCTCGGGCGCCAGGTCCAGGGCCAGGGGCAGCACGGATGAGGTTTGCGTGCCGTTGTCGTACTGCCCGCGCTCCGGATCGTAGAAGCGTTGATGGAAGGCCGCTTGCATCTGCCCGGCTTGATGGTCCCAGTCCCGGGCCTCGTCCTCGCGGCCCAGCATTCGGGCAAAGCGGGCCAGCAGCCGGAGATCGTGGATGAAATAGGCCGTGGCGATGAGCGTGGGATGGGTTCGGCGCGCCGGGTCACGCGAATGAATCAGGGTGGGGTCCTCGGGTGGGACGCACCAGTCACCGTAACTGTCCCGATGAACCAATCCGTTCGTCACGAATTGGCTCATGTAACGGATCCATCGCACCGCCGCGGGATACGTCTCGGCAATGAAGCGCTCATCCGCGTACTGGCGGTACAACACGTGCGGCGCAATCAGCAGGGTGCTGGGCCAGGTGACGTTGTCGGAGTAGATGGGCCAGTAGGCGGGGGCCACATCCGGCACACTGCCCGAGGGCCGTTGCGCATCCACGATGTCCTGCATCCATTTCCGGTAGAAGTTGGCCACATCGAAGAGATATGCCTCCCCGGCGCATTCCTCGGAACGATCCCCCAGCCAGCCCTGTCGCTCGTCCCGTTGCGGACAGTCGGTGGGGATGCTCCGGTAATTGCCGCGCACGCCCCAGACCACGTTTTGGTAGATTCGGTTGAGCAACGGATAGGAGCAGGCGAAATCCCCCGCCGGCCGGAGGTCGTCGTGAACCACACAAGCGGTCAGGGTTCGAAGGTCGGGTTGCCCCGGATACCCGGTCAGCTCGACGTATCGAAATCCGTGGTAGGTGAACCGTGGCTCGTAAACCTCCCATCCGCTGCCCCGCAACGTGTAGCGGTCGGTCTGACGTGCTCCGCGCAGATTGGCCATGTCGAGCAAACCGTCCGGACCCAGTCGCTCGGCGTGGCGCAACTGGACCGTGGTTCCCGCGGGGCCGCGGACGCGCAGGCGACACCATCCGACCAGGTTTTGCCCGAAATCGTAAATCCACACCCCGGGGCGTGGCTGGGTCAATCCCACCGGGGCCAGCTGCTGTGTGACGCGGATGGGCTCGATGGGCTGCGCCTGCAGCGTGCCCGGCCAGGGGGCGAGTCGTTGGGCAGGTTGCCAGCCGGTGTCGTCGAACCCCGGCTCGGTCCATCCGGGCCATTCGCGGCGGGCGTCATATGCTTCGCCGTCGAATTCGCTGTTGGCGCGGATCGGGCCCTGGTCGGTGATGCGCCACGTCTCGTCGCTGACGATTTCTGTGACCGAGTCGTCGGTGTGTTCGATCCGGAGATGCAACAAAAGTCTGGGGAACCCGAAACTGATGGTGCCCGCGTAAACCCGGCTCCGGTCGGCGTAGAACCGGCCGTTGCCCAAGATCACCACGAGGGCGTTCCGGCCGCGGCGCAACAGGTCGGTCACTTCATGAGAGACGTAATAGACACGGCGGTCGTACTGACTGAGCGCCGGTGAAAGCACGGCGTCGCCCACGCGGCGCCCGTTCAGGTAAACCTCGGACAGTCCCAACCCGGACCAGTGCAGCAGTGCACGTCGCACGGGGCGGTCCAGTGCGAACTCTTTGCGCAGGTAACGCGCCGGCAGGGTGCGATCTTCTGCTGTCCACACCGGGCCCCACGGGTCCATGCCCACCGGTCCCACAACCTGCGCATTTTGCCAGTGCCGGTCGTCGAAGTTCAGTTCCTGCCATCCGGGCTCCTCCCGGTCGCTGACCTTCCAATGCGCGTCGGTCGGTACGACCAGCGGCGGACCGGAATCGAACTCGACCACCAGGCGTCCCACGACGCCGGCGGGTTTGCCGTCCTGCTCGTTGCGTCCGGTCAGCCCGAGCACGTAGGTTTGGCCGGGGACGAGTCGCGTGGTCAGGTCGTTCCACTTGACGCGGCGGGGGTTGTTGCGCGCCCCCAGGTCACGACCATTCAGCCAACCCCGGCATTCGTTGTCGCCCGTGTACTCGAAGATCGCCCGGACAATACGGCGCCCGGCCGGCAGCGTGACCACTCGCCGGAACCAGTTGGTCCCGGCCGGAGCCTCGAGGGCGCGAGGCACCTGCGGGTGCCAGATCCAATGAGTTTCCGCCAGCCAGTTGGTCGTTTCCCGGCCCTCCAACCCGATCCAATGGGCGCGCCAACCGTCGGGGTCCAGGATTCCCATGGTCCAAGAGGCGGGTTGGCTCCAGGCCGAAGCACATCCGTGGTTGTCCCAGACGCGTACACGCCACCAAACGGTTTGATGCGAACCCAGGGGGCGGCCCTGATAGGGCAGATACAGGGATTGGTCGGAGGAGCACGGTCCCGTGTCCCACAAGTCCGGCCGGCCCGCAAGGAGCAGGTCCGGGCGCGAAGCCGCCTGGATGTGGTAGGCGGTTTGCAGCACGTTGGGATGGTCGGACTCGATGCGCCAGCTCAGTCGGGGCGCTTGTTGGTCCACACCGCAGGGGTTGCTGCGGCCTTCGCAGCGCAGGTCTACAACGCGCAGTGCTCCGGCGGCGCCCGGGGATGCCGACAGCCACACACCGGCGCAAACAAATCCGGCGTATCGAATCCACTTCCCCAGAGCCGACCGCCTTCCGGGAACGGCCGGAGTCCACGGCCCGGGCGCTGCGGGATCGGCGTCGGTACGGACGCTCCTCATGGGCTCATGAATAGGTCGGGACCACCCTTGGCCGCAACGCGCGATGGGCGTGGGCCGCTGCTATTTTTCATGCGGATTCTGCCACGTGCGCGCACGGGGCCCGGAGCCGGCAGCCCCCGGCAGCCCGCACAGCCCGGAGGGCGGGGAGTGCGCGGGACAAGGAGTTGTCTGCAGGCCGCCCGTTTGACAGCCGCGCCGATCTCCCGGACCATGAGAGGCATGGCAAGAAAGAAAGTCCCGGTGGCCCGCTTTACCGTCTCCGTGCCCGCGGAACTGCTGCGCGAGCTCGACCGGATGGCGGCCGAGAAAGGGTACAACAACCGTTCGCTGGCCGTGGCGGACATGATCCGTGACGAACTGGTCGAGCACCGTCAAAGAACCGGCCAGGGGGAAATTGTGGGGACCCTGACGCTGGTGTATGACCATCATACCCGGCACGTGCAGGAGACCCTGACCGAATTGCAGCACGAGCATCACGAGCGGATCATTTCCACCGTCCACGTGCATCTGGACGCGCACCATTGTCTGGAGGTCCTGCTCATGCGAGGACCGGCGCCACAAATCAAGCGCATCGCCGACGCCCTGATCGCCGCCCGCGGCGTGAAACACGGGAAACTCACGGTGACGACCACCGGACACGATCTGCCCGGCTGAACTCCGGTCCGGGGCGAGGGACACACAGGGAGTCCCCTGCCTGCCTCTGTTCCCGAGCCCAGCCGGCCTTCTCGCCCGGCCGTTCCGTCGCCCCGCGCCGGGATCGGTGGCGACCTCCCGCTGGTGAGCCGACCTGTCGGAGAGGTTGCCGAGCTGCCAGTGAACAGGCGCCCCCCGATTGAACACGAACCGCCCCGGTTTTTTTCCCGACCCGGGCGCCGGTGCTCCCCTCCGGGAGGGATTGGGCCGCTCTCGTCACGGGATTCGTCCGGCTGGAGGGGCTGGCAAGTCGAGGCAACCGGGCGTTCGGGTCAAAGCAGACCGGTAAACACCGGCCGTGCCCCGCCGGCGGTTTGCACCCGGGGCCGTTGTTTCAGACCGGGTCGTCGGACCGGGGAGCGTGCTCCGATCCGGCTTGCGCCCGGGCCGCCCGCGGCACCGAAGCGGCTTGTCGGGTGCAGGCGGGTCCTCTACAGTGCCGGTGGCCGCAGGACACAACACCGAGGTCGCCTATGCCGTACACCTCCAGACAATCCTACAATTCCAGCCAGGTGCTGGCCGTCGTCATGGGCGGCGGACAGGGTACGCGACTGTTTCCGCTGACCAAGTACCGGGCCAAACCGGCGGTGCCGTTGGCGGGGAAATACCGAATCGTGGACATCCCCATCTCGAACTGCATCAACTCGGGCATCCTCCGGATCTACGTGTTGACCCAGTTCAATTCCACCTCCCTGCACCGGCACCTGTCGCAGACCTACAAATTCGACCAGTTCAGCGGCGGCTTCGTCGAGGTGCTGGCCGCGCAACAGACTCTGACGGACAGTTCGTGGTACCAGGGGACCGCGGATGCCGTGCGGAAGAACCTCGTCCATTTCATGAACCACGAATGGGACTACCTGCTGATCCTGAGCGGGGATCAGTTGTACCGCATGGACTTCCGTGAACTGATCGCCCAGCATGTGGAGACGCGGGCCGACATCACCCTGGGCGTGGTGGCGGTGCCGAAGGAGGAGGCCCATCACTTCGGTATTCTGCAGGTGAGCGAGGACTGGCGGATCCACCGGTTCGTGGAAAAGCCGCGTGATCCGGCCGTGCAGGATTCACTGAAGCTGGACCCCGCCTGGCAGGCCCGGCTCAACCTTCAGACCCGCGGGGAGGTGTTGCTCGCCTCCATGGGCATCTACGTCTTCAACCGCGATGTCATCACGCGGGCGCTGGACAACACGCTGGTGGATTTTGGCAAGGATGTCATTCCGGCCATGATCAGCCAGTACCGCGTGTTTGCCTTCCTCCATAACGGGTACTGGGAGGATATCGGAACCATCCGCGCCTTTTTCGAGGCGAACCTGGACCTGACGGCGGACCTGCCGCGGTTCAACTTTTTCGACATGACGGCACCGATCTTCAGTCGGCCACGGTTCCTGCCGGGCTCGAAACTCAACAGTGCGCACGTGGATCACGCCGTGGTTTCGGACGGCTGCATCATCAACCATTCCCGCATTTCCCACAGCGTGATCGGGTTGCGCAGTCTGATTTCGGAGGGCTGCGAACTGCGTCGGGTCGTCCTGTTGGGCTGCGATTATTACGAGTCGGCCGAGTCGATTCGGGCTCATGAACAGGCCGGCATCCCGCGGATCGGCATCGGTCGCAACACGCGCATTGAAAACGCGATCATCGACAAGAATGCGCGAATCGGCGACAACGTGGTGATCTCGCCCGCCGGCAAGCCCGAAAACCTGGACCACGAGCTGTATTACATCCGGGACGGGATCGTGGTGATCCCGAAAAATGCCGTGATCCCGCACGGCACGGTCATTTGAGCGGACCTGTTTGCGGCGAGGGCGGCCGGTGTACCGACAGGTCCCTCGGCGCCGTCGCGGGCGCCGCGGTCAGGGGCTCCGCGGCGACCGCCCCGGGCAGCAGGATTTCCCGCAGGTCCGCCAGGAAACTGTCCACGTCCTCTTCCGTGGTGTCCCAGCTGCACATCAGCCGCGATTCTCCCGGGGAGATGACACCCGTGTAAAAGTGCCATCCCCGCCGGTGCATCGCCTCCACCACGCCGGGGGGAAATCGCACGAAGACGGCGTTGGACTCCACCGGGTAACAGATCTCCACGCCGGGAAGGGACCGCAGCCCTGCGGCCAGCCGTTGCGCCATGGCGTTGCTGTGACGTGCATTGCGCAGCCAGGTGTCCTGCTGGAGCAGGCCCAGCCATGGCGCGGACAGAAAGCGCATCTTGGAGGCCAGCTGCCCCCCTTGTTTGCAGCGGTAATCGAATTCCCGGGCCAGCTCCCGGTCGAAAAAGACCACGGCTTCCCCCACCGCCAACCCGTTCTTGGTCCCGCCAAAGCACAGCACGTCCACGCCCACCCGCCAGGTCAGATCGGCCGGCCGCACCCCCAGGTGCGCAACCGCATTGGCAAACCGTGCGCCGTCCATGTGCACCCGCAATCCAAATCGGTGTGCGGTCTCGCACAACGCCTGCAATTCCGCCACCGTGTACGCCGTCCCCAGCTCGGTGACCTGGGTGAGGCTGAGGGCCCGCGGCTTGGGGTAATGGATGTCGCTGCGCCGGGTCACGGCATGCGCCACGGCCTCGGGCTGCACCTTGCCCAGGGGGCCCGGCAACAGCAGGATCTTGCTGCCGTTGGCGAAAAACTCGGGTGCCCCGCACTCCGAGGTCTCCACATGCGCCAGCTCGTGGCACAGAATGCTGTGGTAGGACTGACACAGGGTGGCCAGCGCCAGCGAGTTGGCCGATGTCCCGTTGAACACGAAGAACACCTCGCAGTCCGTCTCGAACAACTCCCGGAGCCGGTCCGACACCCTGGCCGTCCAGGTGTCCTCCCCGTAACTGAATTCGTGACCGTGGTTGGCTTCCGCCATGGCCGCCCACGCCTCGGGACAAATCCCGGCATAGTTGTCGCTGGCGAACTGGCGGATCCGCCACGGACTGTTTTGGACCCTGCGTTGATTCGTCATGCGTACGTATGTACCGCCAGGGACGGTGTCCAAGAAAGCCTTATATTGTCGGCACTCTTCTGGAAAGCCGCCGTCCGGAACCACCTCGTCATCCCGGCAGGCCCGAACAGCTTCTCCCAATCAGGGGCGGAGAAATCGGTCGTGGGCACTGGTCTGCGGAAAAAAACGCGTTCTCCAGCGAGGGTGGGGAGAGGGATCTGAAAAGGGCCGCACCGGCCCCCTGTTTGACGGGGCGTCTCACTCGGCGCCACTGTTTCGCGACAGGGCGCGATCCCCTTTTTCCGCCCCGGTCGGGGCCGCGGCGTTCAAACGGGGCGGGCCGTCAGGGACGGGGTCCGACCGGGTTGGAGGGACGGGGCCCTCCGGCGGCCGGCCAAACCGAACCGGCGCGTCGCAGCATGTGGTAGATGTGGTCTTTCAGCTTGGCGCGACGCATCTTGAGCTCTTCCAGCTCCTGGTCGGTCGCGTATTCAATTTCTTCCTCGATCCGGTACACCGCGTCGTCGAGCCGATGATACTCCTCGTACATCTTCCGGAAGTGCTCGTCACAACCCTTGAGGTAGCGAATGGTGTCGCGGTACTCCGGGAACTCCTTGAGGATCGGATGGTGCAGGTCCATGGTACATCATCTCCGTTCCGGACCAATCGGTCGGCTTGTATCGTAACCGTTTCTCAACATTCGACAAGCCCGCATCGATTCGGTTCAAAAAGAAGGGCACATTTCAGGTTCCGGATACCCCCGACAGCTCGGCAGCGTTCTGGGCGTCGCCGGCACGGGAAGACACGGGAAAAGGGCATTGGCCCGGGTCCGTGAATTCGGGGCTCAAGAACGGAAATGAGCTCCATGAAGATGGTCGTTTGACTCCGAGGAACGTGGCGCAAAGCCCTCGGGTCAGGCTCACCCGCCCAAGAACGAGCGGGTCGGCCCGCAACCGGGTGCACTTCAGAGCGTTGCGTCCTCCACCCTGCCCGCCTCAGCCGCGCGGGCTCAAAAGACTTGCGGACCCTCCGTGAGGAGGACGTGCCTGTCCCTTTGAGCTCTGCAGACCGGCGTTCCTGCAAAGGGCGCTTCAACGAGAACTGCCGGGGTGGGCCCGGTCCGGCACGATTGCAGTTCCCGACCCCCCGCGACGGGGGCGTGCGGAAGCGGCCGGGCCCACTCTCGCGTTGCTCCCCGCCACAAAAGCCCGTTGAATGGAACGCGATGTTGGCAAAACGTGTCATCCCGTGCCTGGACGTGCACAACGGCCAGGTGACCCGTGGCGTCCGGTTCGGTCGGGCCGAAGCGGGCGAGCTGCGCAACGTGGGAGATCCGGTGGAGCTGGCCCTGCGCTACAACGAACAGGGTGCCGACGAGATGGTGTTCTTCGACATCACGGCCAGTGCTGAAGGGCGGGCGGCCATGGTGCAGGTCATCGAGCGGACAGCCGAACAGTGTTTCATGCCGCTGACGGTGGGCGGCGGCATCCGCACGGTGGAAGACATGTATGTCATGCTGCGGGCCGGGGCAGACAAGGTCAGCATCAACACCGCCGCGCTGGCTCAACCCGACCTCATCCGGGCCGGCGCAGAAAAGTTCGGCAGCCAGTGCATCGTGGTCTCCATCGATTGCAAACGGGTGGGACCCGACCAATGGAGGGTTTTTTCCCACGGCGGGCGCCGGCCCACCGAGTGGGAGGCGGTGGCCTGGGCCCGGGAGGCGGTCCGTCTCGGCGCGGGCGAAATCGTGCTCAACAGCATTGACGCCGACGGTACCCGCGCCGGCTACGACCTGGAAATCACCCGACGCGTCAGTGAGGCGGTCAACGTGCCGGTGGTGGCCAGCGGAGGCGCCGGTTCCCTGGAACACATGGCCCAAGTGCTCCTGGAGGGCCGGGCCGATGCCGTGCTGGCCGCCAGCATCTTCCACTTCGGCGATTACACCGTGGGCGAGGTCAAACGTTACCTGGCATCTCGCGGCATTCCCGTACGGTTGGAGCCGGAGATCGAACTCGACCTGCCCCGATCGCCTCGCGGCTGAAGGGCGAGTCCCCGCCCCTGTGCCATTGGACTCCCCGCAACCGAGGTGCGTGGTTCCCGCCTCAGGCGGTGTTTGCCGCGCGCAGGGGTCGCACCACGACCGGATTGCCCACCGCGAGATGGCCGGCTGGAACGTCGCGTGTCACGACCGCTCCCGCCCCCACGACGGCGCCGTCCCCGATGGTCACCCCCTTGAGCACGATCGCCCGCGCGCCGATGAACACACCGCGGCCGATCCGAATCGGTTCCGCGGCTTCCGGCCCCGCCACCGCCCATGTCCCGGACGGGCCGGGCACGTGAAAATCGGTGTCCATCAGCATTGCTTCGGCGCCAATGATCGTGCCCTCTCCCACCCTGATGGACCGTGCTGCGCACAACACCGCCGCACTCAAACCGCTGCGCGGCGCCAGATGAATCTCCGCCCCCGCATACAGCGTTCGCAACGTGGCCGGGCGAGTGCTCCCCAGCGGATTGCTGCGAAGTGCACTGTTGAGCTGAACGCCGTCCCCGAGCACGATGCGTGAGCCGGGCGCCCGCGCCAGACACGGTCGTCCCCGAAACCGCACCGCCCGGCCCAGGTCGACCCCCCGGAGGCGGGCTTCCAGCTTCCACAGCCATTCCCACCCGCGCCAACGAAGCTCCAGTATCCACCGGGCCGCGGAACGCACGGCACTGCCCGAGTTCATGAGCCGGATTGTCCGGGCAGCCCGCCCCCGGAGCAAGGGGAACCGCGCTCGGGGGTTGGCCCGGACGGCCGGCAGGAGCGGTGGTGGTGGGTCGCAAACCGTTGGCCGGCCGGATTGCGAAACCTCCATGCGCAGGGCCGTCGCCCGCCCGAGACGTGTTCACCCCTGCACAGTTCACCCGCTCGGAAACCGGCGGGTCGGCCCCGAAAAACCCCTGAGCCGAGCTTTCGACCCCCATGGATCCCGCGACCGGGGCCCCGGGTTCCCGACCGACTCCTCAGGGCTCGGGCGCCGGTTCTGTGCCAGGCCCTGCCGATTTGGGCGCACGGGGCGCCGCGGAGGGGTGCGTGGACGGAAGGATCCGGGATCGGGACAGGCTCGAGGCTTCGCAACCACCAATTTTGACGCCTCGCGGGGCTGGCTGACGGAATCGGGGGCGCTTCAGCAGCTTCGGGGTTTCTGTCTTGCGAGGGGTTTCTTCGCCCCGGCTTGCGCGGACGGCGCCCAAAGAAACCTGGCCCTCGCCGTGGGCTCACAGGTCTGCGCGAAGAAACCGCAAAAAAAGCTCGTCCCCCACCCGCTGCCGGCGAACACAGCGCAGGGCCAGGGCCTCGGCCAGGCCGGGGAAGCCGAGGCCGTCGCAGATCGTGGGGGCGGCGCGGCCGCCGACGATCCATGGACAGATCGTGAGATAAAGCTCGTCCACCAACCGCGCGCGGAACAGTCCGTCATTGACCTGGCCGCCCCCCTCGCAAACCAGGCGTCGCACGCCCCATGCTCGGTGCAGCCACCGCAGGGCCGCCGGCCAGTCCAGTTCTTCCTTACCGAACACCTCCACGGCGTCGGCCACCCTGCGCAGGCGGGCCAACCGCTCCGGCTCGATCCGCTCCGTGGTCAAAATCAGAATCGGCGAAAAGCGCTTGCGGAAGAGGTGAGCCCGGGTGGAGAGGGAACCGGATCCGCTCACGACCACGCGGAGGTTGTACTCGGCCAGGCCCCGGCGCAGGCGCAGTTGCCGAAACCGCCGCGGCCCGGGACCGAGATCGATGGCGCCGGACTCCACCGTGCGTGCCCCGGCCAGGACGGCATCTGCCGTGGCGCGCAGCGCCAGCAAATGCTCGTGGTCGGTGGCGCTGCCGAAGCTGGCAATGCGGCGGTTGGCCGTGGCGATTTTCCCGTCGGCCGACATGGCCATGTTGACCACGACCCACGGTCGATCGGGCCATGCGTTCCGCCGGACAGGGGCATGCACAAGCCGCGTCACAGAATCAGCATCGCGTCGCCGTAGCTGAAAAATCGGTACCGCAATCGAATGGCCTCCGCATAGGTCTCCAAAATCAGGTCGCGCCCCTGGGTGCCCCCCGGAGCGGCGAAGGCGCTCACCAGCATCAGCAGGGTCGAACCGGGCAGGTGGAAGTTGGTGATCAGCGCGTCCACGACGCGAAAGGAATACGGCGGGTAAATGAACAGCCTCGTGCGCCCGCGGGTGGGCCGGATCTCGCCGTCATACCAGGAAGCCACGGTCTCCAGGACCCGCACGGTGGTGGTGCCCACGGCGACGATGCGACGCCCCTCCCGCCGGGCCGCAGCCACGGCCTCGGCCGTCGCCTCGGGCAGCTCGAAGCGCTCCTCGTGCATGACGTGCTGCTCGATCCGGGGCACACGCACCGGGGCAAACGTGCCCAAACCCACGTGCAGCGTCAGAAAATGAATCCGGACCCCCTGGCGCCGCAGCGTTTCCAGGAGCTCCGGCGTGAAATGCAACCCGGCCGTGGGCGCGGCCGCCGACCCGGGGACACGGGCGTACACGGTTTGATATCGCTCCCGATCCCCGGGCTCCTCGGCACCGTCCTGCCGCTGGATGTACGGCGGTAGCGGCATGTGCCCGAGACGATCGAGCTCCGCGAAGATGTCAGCGACACCGGAAAACCGAACCCGGTGCTCGCCGCCTTCGCCTTTCTCGACCACCTCGGCAACAATGGAAGTGGGCCGGGCATGCACGTCCAGCAGCTGGATGCAGGTGCCGGGCCGGGCGCGCTTGCCCGGACGCAACAGGGCCTGCCAGTCGTTGCAGGCGTTCTGCTCCAGCAACAGCAACTCGAACGCACCGCCGGTGCGACGGTTGCGCCCTTGCAATCGCGCGGGGATGACACGGCTGTCGTTCAGCACCAGTACATCTCCGGCCCGCAGATAGGCCGGCAAATCGGCGAACTGGCGGTGCTCGCGAATTCCGGTGTGCCGATGCAGGACCAGCAACCGCGATGCGTCGCGACGTTCCGCCGGGTGTTGCGCGATCAGCTCCGGCGGCAGTTCGTACTGGAAATCTTCCACCCGCATCGGCTCCGATGCTAACGCCCCGACGGCCGGTGGATCGATGCCAAAGCGCCGGGCCGGGGCGCGGGGCCGAACGGCTCGGGACAGAAGGTTCGCCGCCGGCGACCGAACCTCCGCCGCCTCTTCGGAAAGCAACCGTCCCTACAGGGTTCCGCCTCCGCAGGGACCGTTTCCCCGGCGACCCAGACCGTCAGGGGCGGTCGGCCTGGTGCCGGCTGTCCGGCGCGGGACGATGGGCCGCCGCCGCGAAAGGGTGCGACCGGCTCAGGCCACGGCTGCCGCCTCGGATTTGACGATCCAGTCGTAACCCTTGGCCTCCAGCTCCAAGGCCAGTTGGCGATCCCCGGACCTGACAATGCGCCCGTCCACCAACACGTGAACGAAATCGGGGATGATGTAGTTGAGCAGGCGCTGGTAGTGCGTGATGACCAGCTGGGCATTGTCCGGCCGGCGCAGCTTGTTGACGCCGCTGGCCACGATCTTGAGGGCGTCGATGTCGAGCCCCGAGTCGGTTTCGTCCAGGATGGCCAGTTTGGGTTCCAGGAGCGCCATCTGAAAAATCTCGGCGCGTTTTTTTTCACCGCCGGAAAAGCCCTCGTTGACCGAGCGCTTGAGCAGTTCCTCGGGCAGGTCGAGCAGCTTGACCTTCTCCTTGACGAGGTTGAGGAACTCCATGGCGTCCAGCTCCGGCAGACCGCGGTGTTTTCGAATCTCGTTCACCGCCGCTTTGAGGAAGTAGGTGGTGTTGACGCCGGGGATTTCCACCGGGTACTGGAACGCCAGGAACAGCCCTTCCCGGGCGCGCTCCTCCGGGTCCATTTCCAACAGATCGCGACCGCAGTACCGCACCTCGCCACCGGTGATTTCGTATCCCTCGCGTCCGGCCAGGATGGCCGCCAGCGTGCTCTTGCCGCTGCCGTTGGGACCCATGATGGCGTGCACCTCGCCGGCGTGAATCGTCAGCGTCACGCCTTTGAGAATCTGACGTCCTTCCACGCCCGCGCTCAGATTGATGATCTCGAGTATCGGTTCTTTTGCCATGTTCGTGAATGCTCCCCAAAGCAAACCGGGCGCCTCGAGGCCGGCGTCCGCCGGCTGGAGCGGCGGGTTCCGTCCGGCCCGGAGAACCCGGAACCGCGGCCCTGACTCCGCGTGGTCACCACGCAGGCGCCCCGTGCACAGCCGCCTCTGCGGACACCTGCCCGCCGGCCGGCCGGCGACGTGAGCCGCATTTTGTCACAACTCCCGCCGGTGTGCAAATCCACGCTCAACAGGGGAACGACCCGGATGTATTCCACCGGTGGCGCTGTCCGTGGTCCGATGCTCCGGACACCCACGCCGGGCCGGTGGGGCGCCCTTCAGTTCGGGGAGCGGGCCGGCATGAAACGGAGCCGGTCCCTTGGGCGACGGACGTCGGCGCGGGGAAAACCCCGGTTCGGATCCGGGCGCTTGCCGTCAGGATCGGGGAGGGCTGGCGGGATCAGCCGCGGGTCGGGCGGGCGCACCCGCTTCGTGCGGCGCAGCCGGCGAGCGGTCGCCGCAAAACGTGCCGACATGAGGGGGGTGGCCGCCGTTGTTGCCCGCCGCAACCTGGGTGCGCACCTCGGCCGCCTTGCGCGCCGCGGAAAGATGTCCCCGCCCGATGGAACAGCCGTTGAAAGCCTGCACCCTGGCCCCGTCGGGCGACGGTTTGGGCCGGGGCCGAATGTTGTAGAGAAAATTCTTCCAGTGATCACCGCGGCGATAACTGGTGCCCAGAGCGCCGCTGGGATCGTAGCCGCAGTGGACCATGCAGTTCTCGCACCTGGGATCCCGGGCCACGCCGTTGACCACGCCGTACTTCTCCCAGTTCACCTTTTCCAGCATTTCGGCGTAGGTCGGATAATGCGCGTCGGTAATCAGGTAGCAGGGCGCCTTCCAGCCCTTGATGTTGTAGGTCGGGATGGCCCAGGCGGTGCAGGTCAGTTCCCGCAGCCCGGCCAGGAATTCCTGGTACACGGGCGTGCCGAAGATGTTGAACTGCCGGCCCCACTCCAGGATGCGGGCGAATTTCTGGCGCGTCATGGCGCGCGTCAAAAAGAATTCTTTCGGGTCCTTCCCCAGGCGCTTGATCATGTCCTTCTTGGCCGCGTCGTAGTCGTAGCCGGGGGAAATGGTGTGTCCGTCCACGCCCAGCCAGGAGAAGAACCGGAACATGTCCTCGATCTCCTGCACGTCGGTCTCGCGGTAGACCGTCGTGTTCGTGGCGACCTGGAACCCGAGGCGTTTGGCCATTTTGATGGCCGCCACGCATTCGCGGAAAACCCCTTCACGCTCGACGATCAGATCGTGAGTGTATTCCAGGCCGTCGATGTGGACGTTCCAGTAGAACCAAAGGCTGGGCCGGATGACCGGGCGCCCGTCGCTCTTGCCCTTGCGGATGGTTTCGCGCTGCGCCGGGGTGATGAGTTCCTCGGCCAACAGTTGCTCCAGCAGGGGCTCCTGGGCCGGACTGTAGGTGGCGGCCAGGTAATCGCAAAGTTTGCGACGCATGAACACGCCGTTGGTGCAGAGATACACGATGCGCCCCTGCTGCAAGAGGCCCTCCACCAGTTCCTCGATTTTCGGATAGATGAGCGGTTCGCCCCCGCAAATGGACACCATGGGCGCATCGCATTCGGCTGCCGCGGCCAGGCACTTTTCCAGCGGCACCATGTCCTTCAGGCTGGTGGAGTATTCCCGGATGCGCCCGCAGCCGGTGCAGGTGAGGTTGCAAGTGTGCAGCGGTTCCAGCTGCAGCACCATGGCAAACTTGGGCGTGCGCCGCAGTTTGTGTTTCAGGATGTGACCGGCAATCTTGAGCGTCAGAGGCAGGGGAAAACGCATACGGGCTCCTTGGAGGGTTCAAGACACCAAAGGCGACACCCGCGGGGCCGACTCCGGGCTGTCGACGACCGGCTCCGTGCCCGGCGCGGGCTGCTGGATGAACCAGAGCGGGGAGACGGGAACATTGGCGTTGAATCCCCCGCAACCGGTACCCAACCAGGCCACCAACCCCAGAGCCAGGGCGGTGATGCTGCTGATGTTCGCTCGCTTCACGTGGTGGCAACTATAGAACGGGAACGCGGGCCTGCAACCCAGAACTCGGGACGCAGCCCCGGAGACGCCGGTTTTCAGTTGCTTTTTGGGGCGGTCGGCCCGCTTCATGATGCGGATGTCAATGAGCGAGGAACATCAGGCGCATCCCAACGGGGAAACCCACGGCGTGTCAGACAGCCCGAATCCTTCCGGCCGGCGACGGCGTGGAGGTCGCGGCCGGCGCGGGGGTCGCCGCCATCGCGATGTTCAGGGACAAGCGGACGCGGAATCTGCAGCGGCCTCAACAGCGGGGAATGAACCTCCCTCGACGGTGAGCCAGGAACCACCGCCTGCGCTCCGCGAAGTGCCGGGGGACCGGCCCCCGGAAACAGAAAGCGAGCCTGCGGTGGCCGCGGGGGAACCTCCCGCCCAGCCGAAGGAATCGGTCCCCGGTTCTCCCCGCGCGGCTGTTCCTGTGGCCCGTTCCGGGTCCTCCGCCGCGCCGGGGCCCACCGCGGAGGCCCGCCGACCCGCAGCCCTCGACGAGGCCCTGCGTCGGCTCAACGACATTGTCCGTCAGCTGCGCGAAGTCCTCGAGGACATGGAAGAAGCGGCAGATTTGCTGGACATGGCGGCCGACCAGAAGCAGGCCACGGAACAGGAACTGGAACGGCTGCACCGGGCGCTGAACCACTTGCAGCGCTCCCGATCCAACGAACGGGCCGGAGCCGCCCGTTGATTGGCTCAGCCCCGGGCAGATCGCCCCGGAGTGCAAGAGACCGCGCACCGCTCCGGCCACGGCCCCGCCGCTCCGGTCCCATGGACTCTCGGAGGGCGACATGTGTAGACGCCCTGGCGCTGGCAGGTGCCCCGCCCGTGGGGTCGCCTGCTTTTCGTGAAACGGACTGCTGCCGCCTCGACCTTTCCGGACGTGAAGCCGTGTTGGTTCCGAAGTTCGTTGAATCAGGCTGGAGAGACTCCACTCCGGCAGTGGCGGGGGACGCAAGGCCGCGCTGTCCCGCACACGAACGGCGCATGGCTGCGCGCAGAAAGGTGGAACTGCGATGAATCCCCGCCCGAATGCCCGCGGGAACCGGCCCGAGCCCGCGGCCGCCGAGCTTGCCATTGGACAGCAGGCGCAACCTGGGTCATCATTCGGCACCGTTTGGTCCGGGGTGACCGGTTCGATGCAAAGCCAAAGGACAAGTGGGACACGGCTCGGTTCGCTGCACACGCTGACCATCGGCGTCGTGTTGCTGGGGCTGACTTTGATCCTGTTGCTGGCGCTGATGGTGATGAACCTGGGCAGCCGCCCGGCCCAACCGTTGCCCATCCTTTCCACCGTGCCGGACTTCGTGCTCACCAACCAGGCCGGCCAGGTGGTGCGGCGCGTTGACCTGCTCGGCCAGCCGTGGGTGGCGGACATCATCTTCACCCGCTGCGCCGGGCCCTGTCCCCTGATGACGCGCCGCATGAAATCGCTGCAGGATGCGCTCCCTCCGGATGCGCGGGTCCGATTGATCACCCTGACCACCGATCCCGCCTACGACACCCCCGCGGTGTTGCGGCAGTACGGAGAACGGTTCGGCGCGGACTTTCGGCGCTGGTGGTTCTTGACAGGGGCGCCCGACCAGATCGCGCGCCTGGCGATCGACGGCCTCAAGCTCACCGCCGTGCCCATCCCGGAATCCCAACGGACCAATCCGGCCGATCTTTTCATTCACAGCACCACCTTCGTCGTGGTGGACGCCGAGGGCCGTGTCCGCGCCAGCTTCGAAACGGTGGGAGAAGACTTCAACTTCACCCCGGTGCGCCGACAAATCGTCCGGACGCTGCGCCAGTTGGAACGGGAACCAGCGGACGCAGCCACAACAAATCGGCCTTGAGCCCATGAGTGTCCAGGACTTGCCGTGGGTCAATGCCCTGTTGAACGCCACCAGTGCCACGCTGGTGATTACCGGCCTGCGCATGATCCGGCACGGCCGCCGCGATGCGCACCGCGTCTGCATGCTGGCCGCGGTGGTGGTCTCGGCGCTCTTCCTGGTCAGTTACCTCTATTACCATGCACACGCGGGTCGAACGGTCTTCCGTGATCCCGCATGGTTTCGCCCCGTTTACCTCGGGATCCTCCTCACCCACACCGTGCTGGCCGCAGCGATTGTGCCGATGGTCCTGATTACCGTGACCCTGGCGCTTCGACAGAGGTGGGAGGCACACCGACGTTGGGCCCGCTGGACTTGGCCGGTCTGGTTGTATGTCTCCCTGACCGGTGTGCTGATCTATCTGCTGCTGTACCAAATCTTTCCGCAAACCGGCGGCGGGTGATCGGACCGGGGCTTCACGCCCGGCGGTTCGAATCCCCGGTTCGCGCCGCCCAGATATAGCGCATCAACAAGACGCGCAGCACCGCCGCCAGGGGAATGGCCAGGATCGCGCCCAGCAGTCCGCCCAGCAGGGTGGTTCCCGTCATGATCGCCACAATGATGACCATGGGATGCAGCCCCACCCGCGAGCCCAGGATGCGGGGCTGCAATACGTAGCCCTCGATGGCCTGCACGATTCCGAAGACCAGCAGGACCATCAGGGGATGTTGCCAGTCCCCGAAACTGACCAGCGCAATGATGAGCGCGGTAAAACAGGTCACGATGGCCCCCAGGAAGGGGATGATCGTCAGCACCATCGCCAGGGCGCCGATGAGAAACGCGTACGGCAGCCCGACCAGGGCAAACCCGATCCCGTACAGGACGCCGTCGCACATGGCCACCAGCACCTGGCCCCGGAAAAAGGCGATCAAATGCTCGTTGACCGAACGAAGGATGAACACCACTTCCTCCTTGAGCCGGGAATCCCGCAGCGGCAGGTAGCGGGTCCAGGAATCCGTGATCCGGCGTTTCTCCACCAACAGATAGAACAGGTAGATCGGAATCAGGGCCAGACCGGCGACGATGCCGAACAAACCGGTCAACCGGGAGAGTTGATCGGCCAGCCAGTTGCCCAGCGTGCGCAGGGCACGTCCGGTCCATTCAGCCACGCGCTGCACGGTGGAGGGGTCGAGCTGGTCCCACCAGCGGCCCGGCGGGGGCTCCGGCGCCGGACCGGGCGCGGGCGCAGGCGGTGGGGCCGACTGCGGGGCGGCCGGCTCAGCCGTGTCCGGCGGGCGGAACCAGGGCAGCCCGGCCCGACGCAGCGTCTGCTCCAACACCGCCGGTGGGTGGGTGGCCCAGTGTTGCAGCCGGGCTTCCAGCCGCGCCACAAACGTCGGGACATTCTCGATCAACTGCCGCGTCTGCACCACCAGCCGCGGCACGGCGATGCCCAGCACGCCCCCCAGCAACGTCACCGCCAGCAAAAACACCAGCAAAACCGCGCGCACCCGCGGGATTCTCCGTGCTTCCAGCCAGTCCACCACCGGATCGAGCAGGTAGGCGAGCACGCCGGCGACTGCCAGCGGCCAGAGCACCGGGGAAAGCACGTCCAGCACGCGGCCCAACGCCCAGATCAACGCGGCGACCAACCCCACCAGGGTCGCCAGGGCCAAACCGCTCAGAGCAGCCCAGATCAGCCGCGATTGCAGGGGCGTGGGAGGTGGCAGGGCCATGAAGCGTTTCGCGAAAGCGAGCTCCGGATCAGTTCGTCGAAGCCGTCTGCCCCAGCCGATGCGCCTTCTCGGCGGCCACACGCACGGCGTTCATGACCGTCCCATGGAAGCCGCCCTGCGCCAGGGCCTGCAAACCCTCGATGGTGGTTCCGCCGGGACTGGTGACCATCTCTTTCAACGTGGTCGGGTGCATGCCGGTTTCGACCAACATCCGCGCCGTACCCAACAGGGTTTGTACCGCCAGTCGCCGGGCCGTTTCGCGCGGCAGGCCGCAGGCCACGCCCCCATCCGTCAATGCCTCGACGAACTGGCAAACGTAGGCCGGTCCGCTGCCGCTCAACCCCGTGACGGCATCCATCAGACTCTCCTTGACCCGCAAGACCAGGCCGACCGCAGCGAACAATCGCTCCACCAGTGCCTCGTCCGCCCGGGTGGCGTGGCGCCCCGCGCAAAAGGCCGTGGCCGAGGCGCCCACCAGGGCGGGGGTGTTGGGCATCACGCGAATGACCCGTGACTGCGGGGGCAGGGCCGCTTCCAACCGGGCCGTCGGCACCCCGGCGGCAATCGAGATCACGAGATGACGCGGCGTAACACCCTCGCGCAGCTCCTGCAGCACCGGGCCGACCTGATCCGGCTTCGTGGCGATCACCAGCACCTGGGCGGCTTGGGGCAGCTCCCGGTTGCGCCCCACCACACGGGCGCCGGTGGCCTGGCTGAAGCGCTTGCGTGCCTCGGCACTCGGGTCGCTGCCCAGGATCTGGCTCGGACGCAGCAAACGGGCCTGGAGAAATCCCCGCGCCAACGCGGTCGCCATCTGGCCGGTGCCCACAAAGCCCAGGGTCAATCTGGCAGGCATGGCCGATCTTGTAGCAGGCCGGCCCCTCCGCGGCAAAGCGCAAAACGCGTTCGCTCGTTACCGGTCCTGGCCGCGGAATCCGGGGAAACGAACGTCGTCCACGCCAGCTCCGGCAAAGGCCGCCCGGGGACCCGCATAAGCGGGGCGCGCGAATCCTGGGAACCCCTGGAAGTTCCGGGATCGATGACGCGCCCCGGCCCTCGAAGTCGGCCCGGCCCGGGCCAGCCGTTCGCCTCCTTTGCGCGCCAGGCCACCTCCACCGGCACGCGGCGCTGCCGAGGCGGCCGGCGGGCGCGCACCGCGGCCGGTCCGGCGTTGCGGTTAGCCAAAGAGATCCAACTGCGTAAACGGCGCCAGTTGGCGCAGCTTTTCGCGATCCCGCTGGCGACGCGACATGGTTTTGGGCGTGCCGTCCGGATTGAGCTCGGCCTCTTCCAGATTGGCCAAGATGACCTTGGCCCGTTCGAGCACCGGCTGCGGCACGCCGGCCAGCCGGGCGACGTGAATGCCGTAACTCTTGTCCGTGGCCCCCTCGACGATCTTGTGCAGAAACACGATCTGATCACGCCACTCCCGCACTGCCACATTGTAATTCTTGAGCCGCGGCAGGCGGGCCGCCAACTCCGTGAGCTCGTGATAATGCGTGGCGAAGAGCGTCTTGGCCCCGATTTGGTTGTGGATGTACTCGACGATGCTCCAGGCCAGACTCAATCCGTCGAAGGTGCTGGTGCCGCGCCCGACCTCGTCCAGAACGATGAGGCTTCGCGCCGTGGCATGTCGCAAGATGTTGGCGGTCTCCGTCATCTCCACCATGAACGTGCTCTGGCCGCGGGTCAGATCGTCCGAGGCCCCGATCCGTGTGAAGAGCCGGTCCACCAGATCGATGCGGGCCGATCGCGCAGGCACGAACGATCCCGTGTGCGCCAGCAGGACCAGCAGAGCCACCTGCCGAATGTAGGTGCTCTTGCCGGCCATGTTCGGTCCGGTGATGAGCGCGATCTGGGGCGGGGCCCCGGCGGCCGGGCCTTCCGGGGCGTCCTGGGCCCGTCCGGCCGCCGGGCCGCTGGCCAGCCAGGTGTCGTTGGGGACGAACCGTTCGTCCAACAGCGTTTGTTCCAGCACGGGGTGGCGCCCGTCGCGAATCTGAATCAGGCCTTCATCCCGCACCTCGGGGCGGCAGTACTGGTGCACCCGGGCGGTTTCAGCCAGGGCGGCCAGCACGTCGGCTTGGGCCAGCGCCGCGGCGGCTTGTTGCAACGGGACCAGATGGGCCAGCACCCGTTCCCGGATCTGTTGGAACAGTTCGTATTCGAGTTTGAGACTGCGCTCTTCGGCGCCCAGGATGCGGGCCTCGATGTCCTTCAGTTCGGGCGTTATGAACCGTTCGCCGTTGGCGATGGTCTGCTTGCGCTGGTAATGCGACGGCACGCGGTCCAGATTCGCGCGCGTCACCTCGATGTAATAGCCGAACACCGAGTTGTATCGGACCTTCAGGGAGGGAATGCCGGTGCGCTGGATTTCCTCGGCCTGGTACCGGGCGATCCATTCCTTGCCCTCGCGCATCGCCCGGCGCAGCTCGTCCAGGGCGGGATCGAAGCCGTCGCGGATCAGGCCGCCTTCTTTGACGGACAGGGGCGGATCGTCCACGATGGCCTGCTGAATAAGATCCACCAGCTCGGGCAGGGGCACCAGTTGGCCGGCCAGGGTCTGGAGCAGGGGTGGCACGACGGGGGCGGGGGCGGGTTCGCCCAGCGGCAAGGCAGCCTCGGCCGAGGGAGCGCATCGCAGTCCGAGCAACTGCTCGCGCAGTGCGGGGAATTGCTCCAGAGCCAGGCGGAGGGCGACCAGGTCCCGCGCGTTGCCGCTGCCGGCGCTCAGACGGCTCAGCGTTCGTTCCAGATCCCGGACCTCCGCCAGTTGCCGGCGGAACGCGTCCAGAGTGCCGGGATGATCGAGGAAGGCCTGAATGGCCTGTTGGCGCTGATGAATGGGAGCCAGCGTGGCCAGCGGCTGCGAAAGCCAGTCCCGCAGTCGTCGGGCCCCCATGGGCGTGACGGTGCGATTGATCGCGCCGTAGAGGCAGGCCTGTCGGGGTGCATCCCGATGCAACGGCTCGAGCACCTCCAGGTGCCGCAAGGTTGCGGTGTCCAGGCCCAGGAAATCGCCGCGCTGGTAAAAGGACAGTTGCGTCAGATGCCGCACGTCGCGATGCAGATGCTGCGTCAGGTAATGCAAAATGGCGCCCGCGGCCCCGGTCGCCCAGGGGCGGCCTTTCAGACCGAACCCGTCCAGAGTGGCCACCCGGAAGTGGTCCCGCAGGGCAAACTGGGCGGTCTCGGGCGCGAAGGCCCAGTCTTCGTGCGGATTGACCACCCAGCCGAATCGGGTGGGTCGCGGTGCGCCGATCTCGGTGCCGGACCGGGACGGTGTCCCGGCAGAGGCGTCGACGGGCGTTTCCCCGAGCAGCTGCGCCCGCAGGGTGGCGGCCTCTTGCGGCAGGATGATCTCGGCCGGCCGCAGCCGTTCCAGTTCCGTCAACAGGGCCGAAAGATCCTCCAACTCGGTCGCGCGAAACTCGCCGGTGGTCAGGTCCACCACCGCCAGACCGAAGCGCTCGGTGCCGGGGCAGACCGCCGCCAGGAAATTGTTCTGCTCCTGCGTCAGCAGCCGTTCGTCAAAGTGGGTGCCCGGAGTCAGGATGGCGGTGACCTCGCGTTTGACCAGCTTGCCGGGCCTGGCTTCCTCGAGCTGATCGCAGAGCGCGACCTTGTATCCGGCCCGCAACAGCCGGCCGATGTAGGTGGACGCGGCATGGTAGGGCAGGCCGCACATCGGCACGCCGTTGCGACGCGTCAGGGCCAGGCCCAGAATGCGCGCTCCGACCTGGGCGTCCTCGAAAAACATCTCGTAAAAGTCGCCCAACCGGAACAACAACAGGGCGTCCCGGGGCAGTTCGCCCTTGATCCGGCGATACTGCGCCATCATGGGCGTAAGTGCGGTGTTGCCGACCATTGCTGCGATTTTTTCCCGGGGCAGCGGCCAGGGCAAGGCGATTGCCGGGCCGGTGGACGGAGCGCTGGCTGTTGCACCCGTGCGGTGCCGGATGGTACCTTGCGCTCACGGAGGACGCGGACGGACAACGGGATTGCAGAGTCATGCATTGGAGTGACTCCGATTTGCAGTTTGTCGTCGAAACCGTCGTGACGCACCGCAAGGACCACGACCGGGTGGTCGAGCTGCTGCGGGACAAACCGGATCTGGTGGCGCCGATGCTGGATGACCCGCGCCTGGTGGATCGCCTGCTGCAGGAGAAAGAGGCCCTCGTGCGCATCTCCCCGCGCCTGCTTTTCACGGTGTTGCTCCGCCGGGTGCGACGGGACCTGGAGGCGCACGGGCTGGTCTATGAACGGGACGCCGGCCATCGCATCCCGGTGTTTGCCGGCTCGCAAGCGCGGGCGCTGCTCGATCAGCCGGGCATCTTCGACTACCTTGTGGACCTGCTGTGCTCCTTTGTGCGGACGCACTCCGGCACGCTCTACTGGAAGGAGCGGGGGCTCTGGCGCAAACGCCGGTTCAGCGATCTCAACCTCGACGACATGGTAGCGGTCTGTCATCTGGTGGCTCCCGAGTGGCGTCCGCGGATTTACAAGCGCATCGGCGACCTGGCGCTGTTCCTGACGGGCGTCTTTCCGGATCACCTGTCGCAACTTTTGCAGGGGGTGCGCCGCCGTTTCTCCCAGGGGCGCTCTCTGGCGGACTACGAACGAGAGGGGCGATACTTTTACCGGTTGGCGGCGCGGCAGGCGGACGCGCCGTGGTCCTCAACGGTGCTGCAACAGTTGTCCGATCAGTTCACCCTGGCCCGCGAGATCCTGACCACCCTGAGCGATCGATACCTCCGCCCGCTCCGCGAGCACTACTTCGGGTCGCCCGCGGCGTGAACGGCAACCGAGCCGTGGGGCGAAATCACCGCGCAGGGGCGCGACCTTTGCAGGGCCAAAATCGAACACTCCGGGAAGGGGTCATCGCGGTCGGGGATTGTCGCGCCGGCTCGGGGTTCGAACCGTGGTGGGTTTGCGCAGCTCCGGCCCTGTAAGGGACGTGCAGTCTCGCCAATCGGCTGGTCGGTGGCGCGGGCCCTGGTGACCCGGCCCTCTGATGACAGTCCATTGAGGCTGCGGAGCGGGCCAGGGCTCGCCAGGCCGCGCGGACACCGCACCTGGCGCACCCTGCACCTCGAATCCGTGCGCCAACTGGCTTGCTTACCTTGGCAGTGGGGCTTTCGAGCTTTGGCGGGCTGAAGCCCGACAACCCGGCCGTCCTGGCTCAGGGCAGGCAAGACGGCCAGGCGTTTCCGAGAAGTGTCGTTCCCGGATGAGCCCGCCGGGCCCTTCGGCCAAGCGCCAGGAAAAGGCCCGACTCATCACCTGCCTCGGCCTTGATGCGCCGGCCAGGGCTCAGCGCGTGGGATGAAGGAGTCGCCGGGTCGGGCCGCGAGCCGGTGCCCGTAAATCAGACCGGAGGGATGCGGCGTTGGGAGGTGCTTCATTTGACAGGTTGTCCACGGCTGCGCTAAGCTCGGCGGCGGTTCCGGTCAGGGGACGGTCGCCGCGGGGTGTGGGGGCATCAGGAACGCTGCCCGGAGGGTGGACACTCATCGGTCCCGGTATGGACGGTGGTGTTGTGTCCGGGGCTCATCTTGCGCCGCCGGCGAGTTTCCGTGATCCTGACGAGGCTGGAGCAGGACGAAGAAACCCATGCGAGAGTTCGACGTGTATCATCCGCCGCCGGAGGCGGCCGAGATTCTGGCGGCCTGTCCGCGGCTGATCATCGCCGAGACGACGGAGGAGCTGGTGGACCTGGCTTGTGGCGGGCCGGGTTCGGACTGGTTCGAGGTTGCGTACGAGGTGCCGGGTCGGGGCAGGGTGGTGGAAGCGACGGTGGCCCGGGTGCGCAACGGAGTTTGCGCGAATTACACCGAGCCGTACATGCGCCGGCGGGATCCGGACTGCATGGTGATCGGCGATGACACCCCGACGGACAAGACCACCTTTCGGCAGCGTTTCGGGACCAGTTTTGCTCCGTTGCGCCAGGCGACGTTTGACTGGCTGAGGCAGCAGGAACTGGCGATGTTCGGCTTTCACGCGGGCGGCCCCGGGGTGGGACTGGATGCGCTGGTGATCGCGCCGGCCAACGCGGGGTTCTTCGCGCTGGGACTGGCCCTGCTTCAGGGAATTCTGCGCCGGGATGAACTCCGCCCGGACTTTCGCCCCCGGGCCGTGATTTACGTCGCGCCACCCTTTCGCCATACCCACTTCCAGGGCCGTCAGGTGGTTGTCCACAACCGGCGGGACGGTCTGCACGAGCTGTTTTCGTACAACCTCTATCCGGGGCCGAGTGCCAAGAAGGGCATCTACGGGGTCTTGCTGGGTCTCGGCGAACGCGAGGGCTGGGTGACCAATCACTGCTCGACGGTGCAGGTGATCACGCCATACGACAACGTGGTCACGATCATGCACGAGGGGGCCAGCGGGGGCGGCAAGAGCGAGATGCTCGAGCACATGCACCGGGAGCCGGACGGACGCCTGTTGCTGGGCGAGAATCTTCTGACCGGCGAACGCCGCTACGTCCAAATCCCGCGGGCCTGCGAACTGCGGGCGGTCACCGACGACATGGCGCTCTGTCATCCCTCCGTCCAGGGCGGGGATGGAAAGCTCACCTTGATGGACGCGGAGAGTGCGTGGTTTGTCCGCGTCAATCACATCGAACACTACGGCACGGACGTCCACCTGGAGAAACTATGTGCCGAGCCGCCGGTGCCCCTGTTGTTCCTCAACATCGACGCGGTGCCGCGCAGCCGGGCCCTGATCTGGGAACACATCGAAGACGCGCCGGGAGTGCGCTGTCCCAACCCCCGCGTGATCATCCCGCGCAAGATTTATCCGGGGGTGGTGGACGGTCCGGTCACGGTGGACATCCGGAGCTTCGGGGTGCGCACGCCGCCGTGCACGCGGCAGAAGCCCACGTATGGGATTCTCGGGATGTTTCACATCCTGCCACCGGCGCTGGCGTGGTTGTGGCGGCTGGTTTCCCCCCGGGGTCACGCGAACCCCAGCATCGTCGAGACGGAGGGCATGTCCAGCGAAGGGGTCGGCTCCTACTGGCCCTTCGCCACCGGGCGCAAAGTGGATCAGGCCAACCTCCTGTTGCGTCAGTTCCTCGACAGTCCCCGAACGCGGCACATTCTGTGCCCCAACCAGCACATTGGCGCCTGGCGGGTCGGGTTCATGCCACAGTGGATCGCCCGGGAATACCTGGCGCGCCGGGGCGTGGCGCGGTTTCGGCCCGACCAGCTCCGGCCGGCGCGGTGTCCCCTGCTCGGCTACACGTTGCATCAACTGCAGGTGGAGGGCGTCCCGATTGCCCGCTGGTTCCTGCAGGTCGAAACGCAGCCGGAGGTGGGCGAAGAGGCCTATGACCGCGGGGCGGCCATCCTGCGGGCGTTCTTCGAGAAGTGTCTGCGAGAGTTTCTGGTGCCGGACCTGGACCCGTTGGGCCGCGAAATCATCACCTGTTGTCTGGATGGCGGGCAGGTGGCGGATTTCGAAAAACTGATGCCGGGGGGCTGAGATGGGGCCGGGAAACGGGCCAGCGAACGTAACGGGTCCTTCGGAGCTTGTCCAAATGTCGGGAGCAATCCTCGCAACGGAGCGAGCGACTGCACGTGTCGCAGGCGACGTCGTCGGGGGCGCGGTGCCCCGGCTCGGGATCCTGGGCGGCGGTCAGCTGGCGAAAATGCTGGTGCAGGCGGCGGCGCAGCTGGGTTGCCGGACGGTGTGTGTGGAAATGGAGCGCGACTGTCCGGCGGGGTTGTTGACGCCGGTGGAGGTCGTTCCGGGCTGGGACGCAGCGGAGGAGGTGGCACGGGTCCTGGAAGCCCTGGAGGTGGTGACCCTGGAAAATGAATTCATTCCCGAGCGCACGCTGGCCCTGTTGGCCAGCCGGGGCCATCGAGTCCTTCCCGGCCCGGCAACCATGGAGCGCATTCGCGACAAGTTTTTGCAGAAGAGCACGCTGGCCGCCGCGGGCCTGCCGGTGCCGGCGTTTGCCGCCGTCGAAAATCCGGAGGAGCTCGTGGCGCGTGGCCGCGAGTGGGGCTGGCCGCTGGTGCTCAAGGCCCGGTGTCACGGGTACGACGGGAAGGGCAACGCGACCGTCCACGGGCCGGAAGACGTTCGGCCGGCCTGGCAACGACTGGGCGGAGACCGCGGCCGGGCGCTGTACGTGGAGGCGTTTTGCCCTTTCGAGCGGGAGCTGGCCGTGATCGTCACCCGGGGTCGGGACGGCCGGTGCGCCGTGTATCCCGTCGTCGAGACCTGTCAGAAGGATCACATCTGCCATCACGTGGTGGCTCCGGCGCAGGTGCCGCCGGCCCGCGCGGCGCGTGCGGCAGAGCTGGCCCGGGCGGCGGTGGAGAGCGTCGGTGGGATCGGCAGTTTCGGCGTCGAGCTGTTCCTGGGGCCGGACGGCGGCGTGTGGATCAACGAGTTGGCGCCGCGCGTGCACAATTCGGGCCATTACACGATCGAAGCGTGCGAGTGTTCGCAGTTCGAGAATCACGTGCGCGCGGTGTTGGGTTGGCCGCTCGGCTCGACCCGGATGCGCACGCCGGCGGCGGCCATGGTGAACTTGTTGGGACGGCGTCACGGCTCCGGACGTGTGCGGGGGCTGGAGCAGGCCCTCGCCATGCCCGGCGTCCACGTGCACATTTACGGCAAGACACGGTGTGCCCCCGGCCGCAAAATGGGCCACGTTACGGCGTTGGGTGCCACGCCTGATGAGGCCCTGGCGCGGGCCTTGGCGGCGGCACAGGTTCTGGATTTCGGCGATGTCCAGCCGTGAGGTTGCACCGATGAACCCGCTTCCTCGTCCCTATTCAAGCCGGATCTTCGACGGCCCCGAACGGGCCCCCAGCCGGGCGATGCTGTATCCGGTGGGATTCCGACCGGAAGATTTCTCCAAGCCCCTCATCGGGATCGCCTCCACGTGGAGCCAGGTGACCCCGTGCAACATGCATCTGGATCAGTTGGCGCGTGCGGCCGAAGGGGGCGTCAGTGGGGCGGGCGGTAAAGCCATCATTTTCAACACCATCACCATTTCCGACGGCATCTCCATGGGCACGGAGGGAATGAAGTATTCGCTGGTCTCGCGCGAGGTGATTGCCGATTCCATCGAGACGGTGGTGGCCTGCCAGGGCATGGATGGGTTGGTGGCGTTGGGGGGATGCGACAAGAACATGCCCGGCTGCCTGATTGCGATCGCGCGGTTGAACCGACCGGCCGTTTTCGTGTACGGCGGCACCATTCTGCCCGGTTGCCTGCCCGGGACGAATCAGCGCCTCGACATCGTGTCGGTCTTCGAAGCGGTGGGTGCACACGCCCGGGGCAGGATGCGTGCCGAAGAGCTGGCCGCAGTGGAGCGCTGCGCCATCCCGGGGCCGGGTTCCTGCGGGGGCATGTACACGGCCAACACGATGGCCAGCGCCATCGAGGCGCTCGGGATGAGCCTGCCCAACAGCTCGGCCCAGAACGCCGTGTCACCGGCCAAACTCGAGGACGCCCGGCGGGCCGGGGAAGCGGTGGTCAACCTCTTGCGTCTCGGGCTGTGCCCCCGGGACATCCTCACCCGAAAGGCCTTCGAGAATGCCATCGCCGTGGTCATCGCCCTGGGCGGTTCCACCAATGCCGTGCTGCACCTGCTGGCCATCGCCCATGCGGCCGGGGTGCGCCTGACGTTGGACGATTTCGATCGCATCGGGCGCCGGGTTCCGGTGCTGGCGGATCTCAAGCCCAGTGGTCGTTTCTGGATGAGCGATTTGGTGGCCATTGGTGGGATCCGGCCCCTGATGAAGCGCCTGCTCGAAAAGGGGCTTTTGCACGGCGACTGCCGCACCGTGACCGGCCGGACGCTGGCCGAAGATCTGGCCGGGGTGCCGGACTATCCGGCGGATCAGGAGATCATTCGGCCCTTTGACCGGCCCATCAAGAAGGACAGTCACCTGGTGATTCTGCGCGGCAATCTTGCTCCGGAGGGAGCCGTGGCCAAGATCACAGGGAAGGAGGGGCTGCGCTTCGAAGGTCGTGCGCGGGTTTTCAATTCCGAAGAGCAGGCGATGAAGGCGATTCTGGGCGGGCGCATCCGCAAAGGGGACGTGGTCGTGATTCGGTACGAGGGCCCCCGTGGCGGGCCGGGCATGCGCGAAATGCTGGGGCCCACCTCGGCCATCATGGGGCAGGGATTGGGTGCCGAGGTGGCCCTCATCACGGATGGCCGGTTTTCGGGCGGCACCCACGGTTTTGTGGTGGGGCACATCAGTCCGGAGGCGTACGTGGGTGGGCCCCTGGCGCTGGTCCGCAACGGAGACCGGATCGTGATCGATGCCCGGCAGCGCACCTTGACGCTTCTGGTCCCGCAGAAGGAATTGGCCGCCCGCCGGGCACGGTGGCGTCCGCCGCGGCCGCGTTATCGCCGGGGAGTTTTGGCCAAGTACGCGCACACGGTCAGCTCGGCCGCCCTGGGCGCGATCACGGACCTGCATCTGAATCCTTGAAGGTTGTTTTTGCATGAAAGCACCCCGCTCCGAAACGCCGCGGGTCGGCATCATCATGGGCAGCGATTCGGACTGGCCGACGCTGAAGGCCGCCGCCGAGCTCTTGGAGGAGTTCGGGGTGCCGCATGAGGTCCGGGTGGTCTCGGCGCATCGGACCCCGGACGACATGGCGCGGTACGGCCGCACGGCCGAGTCGCGGGGCCTGCAGGTGATCATCGCCGGGGCCGGCGGCGCCGCGCATTTGCCCGGCATGGTGGCCAGCCACACGGTCCTCCCGGTCATCGGCGTGCCGATTCCAACCCAGGCCCTGCACGGGTTGGATTCGCTGTTGTCCATTGTGCAGATGCCGGCCGGTGTGCCGGTGGCCACGGTGGCCATCGGGAATGCGCGCAATGCGGCCCTACTGGCCCTGCGAATTCTGGCCGTGCAGGACGAAAACCTGCGGCGCAAGTTGCACGAGTTCAAGGCGCGCATGGCGCGCGAGTCGCGGGCCAAGAACCGATCCCTGTCCCGGTAGCCGGTCATGGATTGGTGGGAAGGCGTCCTGGCGAACCTGGCCTCTCCTCCCATTGTGTTTTTCGCCCTGGGAGTTTTGTCGGTTTTGTTGCGGACGGACCTGCGCCTGCCCGAGCCCGTGTACACCGCGCTGGCCACCTATTTGCTGATGGCCATTGGCTTCAAGGGTGGCGTGGCCCTGGCGGAGTCCGGGTGGAGTCAGGTCTGGCGCCCGGGGCTGGCGGCGGTGCTGTTGGGGTGCTGCATCCCCTTGTGGTGCTACCCGGTGTTGCGCAGGCTGGTGCGGTTGAGTCCGGTGGACGCTGCGGCGGTTGCGGCCCATTACGGTTCGGTCAGCGCGGTGACCTTCGTGGCGGCGGTGAATTACCTCAACGAGCTTCGCGTGCCCTACGAACCCCATGCCAGTGCGTTTCTGGCGGTGATGGAATCGCCGGCCATTGTGGTGGGAGTCTTGCTGGGACGTCTGACGCAACCGCAGGCGGCGGCCGAGGGCGGGCTGCCATGGCGGCAGGTGTTGCACGAGGCGCTTCTGGGCAGGAGCGTGTTTCTGCTGCTCGGGGCCCTGGCGGCGGGAGCCATTTGCGGTGCACGCGGGGAAGAGGCCACCCGTGGCTTTTTCGTCGCGCCTTTTCAGGGAGTCCTGACGCTCTTTCTCTTTGAAATGGGCATGGTGGCGGCGCGGCGTTTGGGAGAACTTCGGCGGGTGGGGTTGTGGTTGATTGCCTTCGGGCTGGTCATGCCCATGGTGCACGGGGCGGTCGGGGTCGTTGCAGGGCATTTTGCGGGGCTCAGCCCCGGTGGGGCCTTTTTGATGGGCGTGCTGGCTGCCAGCGCTTCGTACATCGCGGCACCCGCAGCCATGCGACTGTCGTTGCCCCAGGCGAATCCCACGCTCTATTTGACCGCTGTCCTGGCCGTGACCTTTCCCTTCAACGTGACGCTGGGCCTGCCCCTGTACTACCAACTGGCCCGGTGGTGGCTGGGAGGTTTGCCATGAAAACGCACCCGATGAAGTTGGTCACCGTGGTTTGCGAGGCGCTGGCGCGGGTGCCCCTGTTGCAACTGCTCAAGTCCCACGGGGTGCACGGCTACACGCTTTTCCCCGTTGAGGGCACCGGTGCCAGGGGCGAGCGGCCCGCGGACATCGAAGAGTTTGCCAATATCCAGGTCGAGGTCATCGTCCCTGCGGCCGTGGCAGATGCACTGGTGGAAAAACTGCATCGCGATTTTCTGCCGCAGTTTGCCGCCATCGTGTACGTCACGGCGGTGGAGGTCCTGCGCCCGGAAAAGTTTTGACCCGTCGCGGTTCGAGGACCCCGGCCCTTGGCGAACGGGGAGGGCTCGAGGGGCCCGGAAAGCGGCGGCGGGCCCCCGGGTGGCGCCCTTCAAGCATCGGTTGGCTGCGAAAAATCGGCGGGGATGTTGGGCGTCCTCGGCGCGTGAAAGCCGAAGGAAAACGGCACTTTGGTGAGCCCCTCCCCAGGGCCGGGCCTGCCCCATCGAATTTCGCCCCTTCAGGGCGGGGTGAGTTGCGCAAACCCGATTCCCAGGGCGTTGCCTTGGGCTGGTGAATTGCCGCCCCGATGGGGCGGCCCAATGGTAAGACGAGCGCCGCGCGCTGGCGGGCAAGAATGCGTTTGACCCTGACGGCAGGGTGGGCTAGGCTGGGGTCGCAATGAACGGATGGCTGAACCTGCTGCTGTTGTCGGGCGCGCTGCGGGGTCGCGGCGCGGCAGTCGGGTTTTAGCCCCGGTTCTCGGATTCCGGAAAAACCCCCACTGCCGGCCCGGCGGTGGGGTTTGCGATTTTTTCCCGCCGCGGTTTCCCCGGCAGTGACCTTTGAAACGCGTATGCTCAAAGAACCCTGGACGAAATACCGACCATTCCCGCCGGTGCACCTGCCGGATCGACAGTGGCCCAACCGGGTGCTGACGCGGGCCCCCATCTGGTGCAGCGTGGATTTGCGCGACGGGAATCAGGCGTTGGCCATCCCGATGAACGTGAGCCAGAAACTGGAGATGTTCCAAGCCCTGGTCAAATGCGGCTTCAAGGAGATCGAGGTCGGCTTCCCGTCGGCGTCCAACACCGAGTTCACGTTCAACCGGCGGCTGATCGAGGAGAATCGAGTTCCCCCGGATGTGTGGATGCAGGTGCTGGTTCAGGCGCGGGAGGACCTGATCGAGCGGACCTTCGAATCGCTGGTGGGGGCGCGTCGGGTGATCATTCACATGTACAATTCCACCAGTCCGGCCCAGCGGCGGGTGGTGTTCAACATGACCCGGGAGCAGATCATCCAGATGGCGGTGCGCGGCGCCCAAATGATCAAGGATCGGCTGCCCCGGTTGAAGGGCACGGAAGTCCGGTTGCAATACTCTCCGGAGAGTTTTTCCGCCACCGAGGTGGAATTCGCCAAGGAAGTGGCCGAGGCGGTGATGGAGGTGTGGCAGCCCACTCCGGAGCACAAGATGATCCTCAACCTGCCGGACACGGTGGAGGTGGCCATGCCCAACGTGTATGCCGACCAGGTGGAATGGATCTGTCGCAACATCCGCAACCGGGACTCCCTGATCATCAGCGTCCACACGCACAACGACCGCGGCACGGGCATCGCCAAGACGGAGCTGGCGTTGTTGGCCGGGGCCGATCGTGTGGAGGGAACCCTGTTCGGCAACGGGGAACGAACCGGCAACCTGGACATCGTCACCGTGGCGCTGAACATGTACATGCACGGCATCGATCCGGGCCTGGATTTCAGCGACATCAACCGCTTGCGGGAGATTTACGAGCGTTGCACCGGCATGACCGTGCCGCCCCGGCAACCGTACGCCGGCGAGCTGGTCTTCACTGCCTTCAGCGGATCGCACCAGGACGCCATTCGCAAGGGCCTGCGCGAGTGGAACGAGGGCCGTCGGCAGTACTGGGATGTCCCGTACCTGCCGATCGATCCGCGGGACATCGGCCGCCAGTACCGGGAGGTCATCCGGGTCAACAGCCAGTCCGGCAAGGGTGGCGTGGCGTATTTGTTGGAGAACGAGTACGGCATCGAGCTGCCCAAGGAATTGCAGCGGGAATTTGGCCCGATCGCGAACGACGAGGTCGACCGGCTGGGACGCGAGGTCAGCGGCGCCGAACTGAAGGCGATGTTCTGGCGCGAATATGTGGAACGGACCCGGCCCTGGGAGCTGGTGGGCTTCGAAACGCAGAGCCGGGACGGGCGGGTTACCTGCCTGGCCCGGCTGCGCCGCAATGGCGAGCTGGTGGACATCCGGGGCGAGGGCAATGGTCCCCTGGCCGCCCTGGTCCATGGCCTGATCCACCACGGGGTGCCGCGCTTTGAGATCGTGCACTACAGTGAGCACGCCCTGAGCGCCGGCGAGGAGGCCAGCGCGATCGCCTACATTCAGATCCGGTTCAGCGACGGACGCACCCGTTGGGGGGCGGGCGTGGACACGAACATCGAGCTGGCCGGCGTCAAGGCCGTGCTGAGTGCGTTGAACCGCGCTTCCGCCTGAACCGGGTGTCCGGGCCCGGGACATCCCGAAGGTTCGGGAGAACGATTTGCCCGACAGCGGTGCCTGCGACCCAGGGGGCAGGCCAACGGGTTGCCAGGTCAAAAAAGTTCCGGTTGCGCTGAACCGCCGCGCGCGGGTGAAGAAGCCGCGCCGGCTTCTTCCAGGAGTCGCCGGAATTCTGCCTCGTTGAGCACGGGCACGCCCAGGGCCCGGGCCTTGTCGAGTTTGGACCCCGGATTCTCGCCCGCCACCACATAGTCGGTGTTTTTGCTGACCGAGCTGGCCACATGACCTCCCGCCTGCCGGATTCGCTCGGCGGCTTCTTCGCGCGTCCAAGCCGAAAGCGTGCCCGTCAGCACAAAGGTCTTCCCCGCCAAGGGGCCCGTGCCGGCCCGGCCCGGAGTCGAGCCTTTCGGGCGGATCCCCAGGGCGCGCAGGCGTTGCAGCACCCGGCGTCCCAAGGGGGAGGCAAAGTACTCCAGCACACTGCGGGCGGCGACCGGCCCGACCTTGGTCACGTAAGCGGGCAGCGGACCTTCGGATCGGGCGGCAGGGCGGGCGAAGCCGGCGGCCATCAACTCGCGGCCAATCTTTTCAACCTCCGCCCGCAACGCCTCGAACTTTTCGGCGCGATGCCGTCGCTCCGCTTCCGTCCGGGGCGGGTTCTTGCGCGAGTTGGGATTGAGGGCTTCGGCCTCCGCCCAGGCCTCGTCCAGCCGCACCACGCCGCGCAGCAGAGGCGACTCGGCCACGCTCTCCAGATCCGGATGGAACGCGGCGATGTCATGGGCGGTGACCTCGCCCACATTCGGGATGGCCAGAGCGAAAAGCCAGCGGGCCAGAGGCAGCGTCCGGGCTCGTTCCAGCGCTTCCAACACCTTGCGGGCATTTTTCTCGCCGAAGACCCGGGGGGCCTCCTCGGTGCCCAGGTTCAACCGCGCCAGCGTCTCGAGGTCCAGGTCGAACAGGTCCAGCGGCTCGTCCACCAGCTTTCGTTCCACCAGTTTCTCGGCCACAATGCCGCCGATGCCCTCGATGTCCAGGGCCTTGCGCTGCGTGAAAAACTCCAGGCGACGGATCTTTTGGGCGGGACAACCGGCGATGTTCTGGCAACGCCAGGCCACCTCTTCGCCTTCTCCGGTCGCCACTTTCTCCTTGGCGATGGGCCCGCCGCAGGCCGGACAGCGCCCGCCCACGTGCGCGTAAAGGTCGAACGGCCTGGCATCCGGCGGGCGTTTGCTCTTGACCACCTCCACCACTTCCGGGATGACCATGCCCGCCTTGCGGATGACGACCGTGTCCCCGATGCGGATGTCTTTGCGGCGGATCTCGTCCTCGTTATGCAGCGTGGCCCGCGAAATGGTGGAGCCCTGCACGAACACCGGCTCCAGTTCCGCCACCGGCGTCAGGACCCCGGTCCGCCCCACCTGCACGGTGATGCCCTTGAGCACCGTCTCGGCCGGCTCGATCCAGTGGATCGGTTTGTGCACGATGGCGTACCCCGGGGCACGCGCCTTGGCGGGAATCCGCGGCCACAGGGAGAGGTCGTTGACCTTGATGACAATGCCGTCGATTTCGTAGGGCAGGCGGCGACGCAGATCACGTTCTTCATCGTAATCGGCCACCACCTCGCGCCGGTAGATCTCCAACAGATGCTCCACGTCCCGGCAGAGCCACCAGTACGGTTGCGTGGGGAGACCGAACCGGCGCAACGACTCCAGCACTTCTGCATGGGTGCGGAACTGGATGCCCTCACAGAGGCCCAGTCCGTAGAAGACGGCGCGCAGGGGGCGCTGTGCGACCAGGCGCGGATCCAACAGTTTGAGGGTGCCGGCCGTGGCGTTGCGGGCGTTGGGGAACGGTTCCTCGCCGGCCTGCTCGAGCTGGCGGTTGAGTTTTTCAAAGTCCGCTTGGGCCATGTAGGCCTCGCCGCGCACTTCGAGATACGCCGGCGGATTGCGGACCTCAAGGACCAGGGGAATGGAGCGAATGGTCCGCAAGTTGGCCGTGATGTCGTCGCCCGCGGTGCCGTCGCCGCGCGTCACCCCCAGAACGAAACGACCCTTCTCGTAGTGCACGCTGATGGAGACGCCGTCCACCTTGGGCTCCATCACATACTCGAGCCGCTCGCGGTGCAGCAGCTTCCGGAGGTTCAGGTCCCAGTTCAGCAATTCACGCAGGGTGTTTTGGTCCTGGCGCTGCTTGCGCCGCGCCTCGTCCGGCTCCTCGGCCCGCGTGGGATGATCCGCGGGCCGCAACTTTTCCAGCGAGAGCATGGGGATGCGGTGCTGGACCCGGCGGAATCCTTCGAGCGGGGCGCCCCCGACCCGCTGCGAGGGGGAGTCGGGCGTCACAAGCTCGGGAAACTGTCGCTCCAGGTCCAGCAGTTCCTGGAAAAGCCGGTCGTACTCGCGGTCGCTGATCGTGGGGCGCGCCTCCACGTAATAGGCGTGGTCGTGGGCGCGGATCTCGGCCACCAACCGGGCATGACGGGCACGTGCTTCGGCAAGGGTCATGGTACCTGGGCGCAGCTTGCCGCGCGGCTTCCGACGGGGCAAGCGCGAACCCGAGTCGGCCCGGGCGCGCGCCGCGAAGTCGGGCCTACGGAGCTTCGGCCGGCGCGGGGGCCGGCACCTGACGCGCCACTTTCGCCACCTCGGCGGCGGGCAGAATCACCGCCGTGGTGCGGTCGGCGTGCATGCCCAGCAGGGACGATCCGCCACTGGCGCCGGGAACACTGCGCATGACGCAGAGACCCAACACCCGACCGTCCAACAGGAACGCCGGGGATCCCAACGTGGTGGTGGTGATCGTGTCGTCCGGGACATAGAACAGTCGCGGTCGTTGCACCACCGCGCTGATCCGTTCGTAGGAGGCCGCGTGGGCGCGCCCGCCCGCCCGTCCCAGCCTCGTGATGGTGATCACCGGTTCCAGCACCTCCGCCGTACCCGCCTGGTCCAGGTCCACGTGGGGCATGGGCCGGGCCGGCGGGGCTTTGGGCCGGATGAAGACCAGGTCCAGGTCGCGGTCGCGCAACACCACCTCCGCTGCCAGATCCGAACCGTCCTCCAGCAGGATCTTCACGTCGGTGATCTCCGAGTCCATCTTGAATCGGGATTCCTCGTCTCCCAGGCCGGCCATCAGGTTGCCCAGCAGGCTGGAGGGATCGGTGGCGGCGAGCGAAAGCACGGTCAGACCCGAGGGCGCGATGACGGTGCCGGTGGCTTCCTGGCGGGTTTCGCCGCTGGTCTGGCTGCGCCCGCCGAGGCTCATGCGGGTTTTCAAGACGATTTGGACGGTCACGACCGCCTGCCGGTGTTTTTCAAAGACGGGTCGGCCCAGCCGGGCAATGTCATCGGCCGGGGCTCGAAAGACCGAGCAGGTGAGACTCAGGACCACCAGGGCCAACCAGGAGCAGATTCGGGGAGGCATAACGTTGGGGGATCACCGATCCCATTTGGGTTCCAGTTCGAGATAACGCGTGTGAATGCCCCGCAACACTTTGAAGATGACGGGGCTTCGACGGGCCGCCGCGGCCTGTTCCAACCGTTGTCGAAGCGAGTCCACGTCCGTCACCGGCTGACCATCGACCTCGACGATCAGATCGTCCACCAGGAGCATGCCCAGATCGGCCCAGCCCCCGCGCCGCACCTCGGTGACGCGGACGCCGGTTTGATCTTCGGGCCACTGTTCCTCCGCCCGATCAAAGAAGGAGAGGTCGCGGGCGGTGAATTCGAAATCCGGGTTTCGATAGGTCTTCATTTCGCGGGGCAGCCGCGGCGAGGCCACCAGTTCGACCGGGACTTTCAGGGTTTGGCCGTTGCGCAAAAGGGTGAGGGTGACGGTGCTGCCGACATCGTACTGGCGGACGAGTGCGCCCAGTTCGTCGGCGTGTTCCGCGCTGCTGGCGGTCAACGGTTCGCCGTCCACCGCCACGATCAAGTCGCCGACCTGCAGACCCGCCCGCGCCGCGGTGGAGCGGGGATACACCCGGGTGATGTAGAAACCGCGCAGGTCCGGCCGCCCCAGTTGCTGCGCCAGCGGCCGCGTCAACACCTGCACTTCCACGGGCAGCCACGCCTTGGTGACCTCCCGTCCGGGATCTTCCAGCTCCGTAATGCCCAGTCGCACGACCGTGAGAAACCGCTTGTCGCCGCGCTCAAAGGTGGCGAGTACCGGCACGGGATCGGCGCGGCCCTGGGTGAGCTGCTCGGTGTGGCGCACGAGGTCTGCCAGACAGCGCACCGGTTGATCGTTGACCGCCACCAGCACATCTCCCTCATCGAGCGGCGGCCGCGCATCGCCGGCGGGCCCGCCGGCGCGCACGGAGGTGACCGCCACCCCGTTGGTGTCCGGCCGTTTCATCTCGCGCGCGGACAGGGGCGTCAGATCGCGGGCGGTGATGCCCCAGGCCTTCAGTTCCCGCGGCCGGGCCAGGAACTCGCCGCGTTCCGCGGGCACGACGTGAAGCGTGATCTCCCGCCCCGCGCGTTCGACCACACAAGGCACCGACTGGCCGATGGGCAGGCTGCAGACCAGTCGCATGAATTCCGGCATCTGTTCGTCGAAGCGAACATCCACCGGCCGGCCGGCAAGCGCCACGAGCAGGTCCCCTGCCTGCAGTCCGGCCTGCTGCGCGGGCGAATCCGGCAACACCCCGGCCACCAACACGCCCCGGCTGGCCTCGGAGCGTTTGAAGCGCGGCTGTACGTCCATGCCGAGCCAGCTCCGGCGCACGCGTCCCTCGGCGATGAGTTGTTGAGCAATCTCGCGGGCCAGGTTGATCGGGATGGCCCCGCTCAACCCCAAGCGCATCTCGTTGATGCCCACCACTTCGCCCTGCAGATTGACCAGGGGCCCGCCCGAATTGCCGCCGAAGATCGGGGCGTCATGCCCGATCCATTTCACCAGCGACCCCACATCCTCGCCATCGAGTCGCAGGCGCGCCGAGGGGCCCATGAACCGCGGCATGATCATTTCCGTGTTGCTGACGATGCCCAGCGTCACCGATTGCGACAGGGCCATGGGACTGCCCATGGCCAGCACCGGATCGCCCACGCGCAGGCGGCTCGAGTCCCCCAGCCGGGCCGGCGTGAAGCGCATCGGACGGTCGGGTTTCAGCTTCACCACGGCGATGTCGGTCAGTGCGTCGGTCCCCACCAGTTCGGCTTCGACCTCCTCCAGATTCCAGAGGGTGCAGAAGATCCGCGTGGCCCACCCGGCCACGTGATGGTTGGTGATGAGGTAACCGTCCTCCGTAATGATGACGCCGCTGCCCACGGATTGCGTTTTTACCTCGCGCCCGTCCACGTAGTCCGTGCTGACCACGCGAAGGCGAACCAGAGAGGGACGAAGTTGGGCGGCCACGCGATTGAGCTGGGCCTGGGTCAGCGTGGGCTGCCGGGCGGGCGTCACGCAGCCCGTGGGCAGCAGACCAACGGCCAGAATGCATACCAGCGCCTTGAAACGGCAGCCGGCAATGCGTGGTGCGGGCCAGCGGCTCATGCGCCCGTTTTAGCGGCCGCCCCTGGCAATGCAAGCCTGAAGGGCCGCGAGCGAACCATCTTCCGGCGCATTTCCGGTCCTGAACACTTCCCGCGCCCCGGGGATTGCAGGCGTCCTCGACGTCGCAATGCCGAGGGCAAACGGCCCTTGCTCGGGGTTTCCGAGTCCGCCGCTCGACCATCAGACGCGCCCAGTACTCCCGCAACCGGGCTGCTGCCCCACGAAAGGCGAGCGCGGGCGGCACGGTTTCCCAAGGAACGGGCTTTTTCCGGTCTCGGGACCGCTGCGAAAGGTGCCTGCGGCGTCGTTGACCGATGAAAGCCGTGGCGGCTGAAGGGTGGGGGAGGGCTTGACGAATCCCGGGGGAGGGGTATGGTCATGGTGCCGTTTCGTGGGGGCGATCCGGTTTCGACCTGGCCCGGACGCCAGAGGCGGCATGCCGAGGACGATGCGTTGGCCTCGTTAATCATCGCATCAAAAGAAAACTGCTAACGAAGAGTTGGCTCTCGCGGCCTGAAGTTGCCGCGACGTTCGCCGGCTGACGCCTGCTGGGCCGGACGAACGCCATAGCAGGCTGGGATCTGCGCGGAGACGGCGCGCGCGGGTCCGAGATCCTTCCCATGCTGTCTGGGGCAGTCGGATGCGGGTCCGCAGGCGACCGGCTGCCGACACCTACTGCGGACTAAGCATGTAGTCGCGGCTGGCTACCGAGTCAGGGACGGGGGTTCGACTCCCCCCGCCTCCACCATTGTTTTTTCCGGCAGTTCGTTTTCCCCACAAGGCCGATCGGGTCGCGTTCATGCCGTCCGCCCTTGGGAGGCCGATCTTATGCCACCCGCGGCCCTCCAAAGCCCGCACCGGCTCCGCCAGCTGGGGATCCCCGTTTTCGTTCTGTGCGCGCGCCGGATGGGCGGCGGGCATGGTTTTGCGAAACTCTCCCGGGCTGCGAAAAGGCGACCGACGGACCAAAAATGCCCGTCCGAAAACGTATCGGCTCCCCGGACGGGCCGCTGGGGCCGGCCGGGAGGAAAGCGACGAAGCTCAGCGCGCTTTCAGTTGCGTCCAGGCTTCATCGTACAGGCGCAGCGCCGGACCGAGGTCGCGGAGATACTCCAGCCGCGCGAACGCCTCTTGCGGCGGATAAATGGCCGGATTGTGAAGGTCGGCCGGGTCAAGGAAGGGCCGGGCGCCCTGATTGGAGGAGGCAAAGCGCGTGAACCTCGCGATCCTCGCGGCGTTGCGCGGGTCCAGGACGAAATTGAGGAACTGCTCGGCCAGTTCCCGGTGCGGCGCCCGCGCCGGAATGGCCAGGCTGTCCACCCACAGAACGCTGCCCTCGCGCGGCAGCAGGTAAACCAGGTTGGTGTCCATTTGCATGGCCCGGGCGGCCTCGCCGCTGTACACGATGGCGACGCGCACGGCACGACTGAGAACCTTGTTCATCCCGCCGACGCTGCCGTCGAAGCCCACGGCGCGTTTTTTTGCTTCCAGCAAAAGATCCCGGGCCCGCCGCAGGTCGGCGGCGTTGGTGCTGTTCAGGCTGGCGCCCTGGTAACGGAGGGCGGCCGCGAAGAGGTCACGGGCCGAGTCGATCAACACGAAGGGGCCGGGCTGGAGCGCGGGGTCGAACAGCAGCCCCCACGTATCGGGCAGGCTCTGCCCGGGCCGCGGCCGGGCCAGCAGTCCCATCGTGCCCCACAGGTACGGTACCGTGTAGCGCAGCTCCGGATCATGCGCGGGACGACGGAACTGCGGGTCCAGGTGAACCAGGTTGGTGAGCGATTCGTGCCGCAGCGGGGCCAGCAGTCCGCGCCGGATCATCACGGGCACCACGTTGTCGCTGGGCACCACCACGTCATAAAGCTTGTCGCCCCCGCTGAGCATGCGGGCCAGCATGCTCTCGGTGTCCTCGTAGAGGTCCATGATGACGCGACACTGGTACTGTCGCTCGAAGTCGGACACCACCGCCGGGTCGATGTACTCGGACCAGATGAACAGTCGCAATTCCCGGCGCGCGGCGGCGGATTCTCCGGCGCCCAAAAGGAAGGGGCAGAGGAGGAGCAACGCTCCGAACACCGGGTGCACCCGGACCAACGACAAACCGTGTGGCTTCATGAGGGAATGGGTGGTTTCCGATACAGGGCGGTCAGTGCCAGCGTCAACACCAGCGCCGCGAGGATCAGCAACGAAGACAGGGCATGGATCTCCGGGGACAGTCCGCGCTTCACCGAGGCGTGGATGAGGATGGGAAGGGTGGTCGCCCCGGGGCCGGTGGTGAAAAAGCTCACCACGAAGTCGTCCAGACTCAGGGTGAAGGCAAGCAGGGCTGCGGCCGCGACCGCCGGACTCAGCAAGGGCAGCGTCACGTGGCGAAACGTTTGCCAACTGGTGGCCCCCAGATCACGGGCAGCCTCTTCCAAGGTCGGATCCAAACCGGCCAGCCGTGCCCGCACGACGATGGCCACGAACGGGATTTGGAAGGTCACATGCCCCACGATCATGGCCGGCATCCCCGGCTCGAGACCCAGACCCAGCTCTTGTGCGGTGGCCACAGCCAACAGCAGCCCCACGGCCAACAGGATGTCCGGTACGAACACCGGCACCGATAACGACCTTTCGATCCAGTCCCTTCCGGGAAACCGCCATCGAGTCAATCCATAGGCCAGGGATGTGCCCAGGAACGTGGCGATCAGGGTGCTGACCGAGGCCAGGATCAAGGTGTTGAGGACGGCCTGCAGGGCGGGCTGATTGTGGAGCAACTGCCGGTACCAGTGCGTCGTGAACCCGACCCATTCGGTTCCGAACCGGGCGGCATTGAAGGACTGGACCAGCACTGCCAGCAGCGGCGCGTAGAGAAAGAGGTAGACCCCCATCACCCACCATTGCGCGGGCCAGCCGGTGAATCCGTGGCGCGTTCGGGGATGTCGGGTGTTCATGGGCGATGCGTTTCCTGTCGGGCTGCACTGCGCGCGCGCCACGCCAGCGCCAAAAGCATCAAACCCAGCGTCGCGGTGGCCAGCGCCGCGCCAAACGGCCAATCCCGGCTCGGGCCAAATTGCTGCTGCAGCAGATTGCCCAGAAACGCAAGCTTGGCGCCCCCCAGAAGATCAGGAACCACGAATTGTCCGGTGGCCGGCAGGAAGACCAGGATCGAGCCGGCGGCCACCCCCGGTCGCAGTTGGGGCCAGACGGCATGGCGAAAGGCCTGCCAACGATTGGCTCCCAGGTCCATGGCCGCTTCCACCAACGTCCAATTGAGTCGCTCCGCGGCCACGTAGATCGGCAGCACCATGAACGGCAAAAAGTCACAGACCATGGCCGTCAGCACAGCGCCCCACCCGGGGTACAGCCCGGCGCCCGACTGCCCGATGCCCACGGCGTTCAAGAGCCGGGTCAACGGGCTGTCCGGAGAAAGGAGCACCTGCCAGGCGTAGGTGCGCACCAGGAAATTGGTCCAGAACGGAATCACCACCAGCGTCAGAGCCATGAGTTGCCACCGCCTCGGCAGTCGGGCCAACCAGAGGGCAAGCGGCAGGGCGCTCAGCAAACAAAGCAAGGTGGTGGCGGCGCCCAACAGCAGGCTCCGACCCAGCACCACCGGATAGAACGGGTCGAAGCCAAGCTCTCCGAAGCCGAGCAACCTGCGGTAATTCTCCCAGGTCAGAGGCGGCGCAACCTCGCCGTCGGGACCGCGGCTGAAAAAGCTCATGACCGCCAGGCCGAGCAGGGGGAACAGAAAAAACAGCAGCATCCAGAGCACGGGGACGCCGCAGACAAGCGCAGCGGGCCCGAGCCCCTGTCGGAGCGGAGTGTCCGTGCCCGTTCGGTCGCAGACGGGGGATCCGCGCGAGACCGGGGCGCAGGGTGCGACGTAAGACGGCTCAGTCATCGAGGGGAATCAACGCTTCCGGCGGCAGTCGGCAGATCACGCGTTGCCCCGGCTGACAGGCCGCGGCCGGGCTTGCGTCGTTGGGGAGGGAGACCGTCAGGGTGCTTTGATCGGGCAGCACAACCCGGTATTCGACCGCGGCTCCCGTGTACACCCTGTCCTGGATGCGCGCCACAACCTGGTTGGGCAATGGCTGCCGCAAGGGGCCCGCGGGCAACAGCTGGATTCGTTCCGGTCGGATGGCCAGCGTGACGCGGTTGCGGCAGGAGACCCGGGGAGGAGTTTCGATCGTCTCCATCCTCCCGGTGCGGGCTCCGGGGGGCCGCACCTCCAGGAGTCCCCAGGGCGTGTCGACCCGCCAGTCGAAGGCGCTTTGCGGCAGGCACTCTCCCTCGATCAGGTTGCACTGGCCGAGAAACCGGGCGACGAAGCGGTTGCGCGGCTGCTCGTACAGTTCCCGGGGCGTCCCCAGTTGTTCAATGCGGCCGGCGCGCATGACCGCCACGCGGTCGCTCAGCGCCAGCGCTTCTTCCTGGTCGTGAGTGACATGAAGGAACGTCAGCCCGAGCCGACGCTGCAGCTGGCGCAGTTCGGTTTGGAGCTGGCGCCGCAGTTGCAAGTCCAGGGCGCCCAGGGGCTCGTCCAGCAACAGCACCAGAGGTTCGTTGACCAGGGCGCGCGCCAGGGCCACGCGTTGTTGTTGACCCCCGGAGAGTTGAGCGGGACGGCGATGCTCCAGCCCCTCGATCTGCACCAGGCGCAATGCGCTCCTGACCCGCTCCTCCACGTCGCCCGCGGCCACCCCCTTCATGCGCAGTCCAAACGCCACGTTGTCCCACACGTTCAAGTGAGGGAACAGGGCGTACGACTGGAACACCGTGTTCACCGGACGGCGGTGGGGCGGTGTGCGGGTCATCTCCACGCCGTCCAGACGCACCCACCCGGCGTCGGGCCGGTCCAGTCCTGCCAACACGCGCAAAAGGGTGGTCTTGCCGCACCCCGAGGGGCCAAGGAGGGAAAAGAACTCGCCCTTGCGAATCGCAAACGACACACCGCTCAGAGCGGTCACGGAACCGAACCGCCGCACCAGATTCTGACATTCCACCGCCGGGTGCGGCGGTTCCGGTTCTGCGCCCGCGGCCGGCTCCGAGCTCGCCACAGTCAAGGTCTCCTGCTGCACAAGCTGATATGTAGCAAACCCGGCGCGATTGCCAATAGGGGATCGAAGGACCGCCCCCGGATCGGCCCGGCGGGCGCCTCCTACGCCCCTGCAAGGGGCTCGATCCGACCGAGAGGCCGGCGGCGCGGCGGCCTGGGGCAAAGGATTCTTGGTAGGGCCAGCCGCGTGGCGACCCCGGCTTTCGACGGTTCTGCGGATTTCATGATCCGGCGACATGCTTTTCCGAGCGGTTGGTGCCGATGGCCCGTCCACCCACCGGCATTGAGCTGTTCGGTGGCGGGCTGCGGGTGTTGGGACGAGCCGGACCAACGGGAGGGAGGGCACCGGGCGTGGGGATGGGCCGACGCGCTGGTCGAGGACCCGGGCCACAACTCGCAGGAGGCCCGGAGGCGATCCACCCGGCCGCACCCGGTGCGAGCAGCGTTGACAGCCACGGCCCCGGGCCTTCGCGGCCGGGTTTGGAGATTCGAGAGACCGCCTTGCTCCGGGCACAGAATTGGAGTAAGAATGGTCGCCTGCGGCGCGGCCGCAGGCCCGAGCGACATTCGCAGCAATTGCCGGACTGAAACCCTGAAGCGCTGTGGAGTCGGGCAGGGACGCACTCCGGACCGGGGCCGGGCGCCGGAGCGCGCCGGGTCGGAACCGACCGGTGAAAGAGCTTTACACAGCGGAGGCGGCGGGCCTAGGTTTGCCGTGGAAAACGCGTTATGGATTGGAAGAAAAAGACGATCGACAGCTTCAAGCTGCACGAGCGCGACACCGGGTCGGCGGACGTGCAGATTGCGCTCTTGACGCAGCGGATCAACCATTTGACGGAGCACCTGCAGAAAAACAAGAAGGATCACAGCTCGCGTCGGGGGTTGTTGATGATGGTCAGCCAGCGGCGACGCCTGCTGGACTACTTGCAGCGGACGGCGTACGACCGGTACGTGGCGATCATCAAGAAGTTGAATTTGCGTCATTGACCCGGAGCGGTGTTGCACAGGCCGGCCCGCGCGTCGTGGGGACGCACGGGTCGTCGCATTTTCCGAAGCCAGCTTTCGGGATGAAGCGCGCGAGCATCCCGCAAGCCGGAGGACACATGCCTCGCGCAGAACCCGGCCCCGTTGCCGCGGGCAATTTCCCTCAGGTCCGAACGCACGGCGGGCTTGATGGAAGTTTCTCGGCGGCAACGGTGGCCTTCGCAACCTGGACATGCATACACAAGTGACGGCCCTGGTGGGCGAGGCGCCCATCGTGATTGAAACGGGCAAGATAGCCAAGCAGGCGGACGGCGCCGTGACGGTGCAGTTGGGCGAAACCATCGTCATCGTTGCCGCCGTTGCCGCCACCAAACCGCGAGAGGGAGCGGATTTCTTTCCGCTCACCGTGGATTATCGGGAGAAGGCCGCGGCTGCGGGGCGATTCCCCGGGGGATACTTCAAGCGGGAAGGCCGCCCCACCGAGAAAGAAATCGTTACCTCCCGCATGATCGACCGGCCGATCCGGCCGTTGTTCCCCAAGGGTTGGTTCAACGAGGTCCAGGTCCAGGCGATTGTCCTGAGTGCGGATGGCCAAAACGACCCGGACGTGCTGTGTGTCAACGGGGCCTCGGCGGCGCTCATGGTCAGCGACATTCCGTGGGCCGGACCGGTCGCAGCAGTGCGCATCGGCCGCATCAACGGCCGGTTCGTGGTCAATCCGACTCATGCCGACCTGGAGCGCAGCGACCTGGACCTGGTCTATGTCGGGACCGAAACCCAGGTCATCATGTTCGAAGGGTCCGCCAAAGAGATCAGCGAGGCGGACTTCAACGCTGCGTTGCAGTTCGGCCAGCAGGCCATCCAGCCCCTGATCGCCGCCCAAAAGGAACTGGCCGCCAGGGCCGGCAAACCCAAGCGACCCATCACCGTCCAGGTGGTGCCGGACGAAATCCTCAATCGGGCCCGTGAGCTGGCCGGAGATCGCGTGGTCCCCGCCCTGTTGACCCCCGGCAAGCTGGCCCGGGAAGCCGCCGTCAACGCCCTGTTCGAAGAGGTTTGCCAGAAGCTCACCGAGGAATTCGGCCCGGAAAAGATCACCGAGTTTGTCCGGCGCGAAGTCCAATACCACATCCAACGCGCCGCCATCCGCGACCTGATCCTCAACGAAGGAAAACGCCTCGACGGCCGTGCCATGGACGCGATCCGTCCCATCTCCTGCGAAGTGGGCCTGCTGCCGCGCGCCCACGGCTCGGCCCTGTTCACGCGGGGCGAGACCCAGGCCATGGTGCTGGCCACCCTGGGCACGGAAGAAGATGCCCAGGAATTCGACGCCTACACCGGCGGCGCCACCGAGAAACGATTCATCCTGCATTACAACTTCCCGAACTTCTCCGTGGGCGAAACGGGCCGGATCACCGGACCCGGCCGGCGGGAGATCGGCCACGGAAACCTGGCGGAGCGTTCCCTGGCGCCCTTGCTGCCACTGGATGACTACCCGTATGCCATCCGGGTGACCAGCGAGATCATGGAATCCAACGGGTCCACCTCGATGGCCACCGTCTGTGGCGGCTCGCTGGCGCTGATGGACGCGGGAATTCCGCTGCAGCGGCCGGTGGCCGGCATCAGCATCGGGCTCTGCACCGAGTACGACGCGGAGGGTCGCCTGACCCGGTACCAACTGCTGACCGATATCATCGGGGCCGAAGACCACTTCTGTGACATGGACTGCAAGATTGCCGGCTCCGAGCGGGGCATCACCGGGTTCCAGCTGGATCTCAAACTGCCCGGGCTGCCGTTGTCCGTCATTGCGGAGGCGGTGGAACGCGCCCGCGTGGCCCGACTGGCCATCCTCCAGGAGATGAACAAGGTGCTCTCGGCGCCGCGCCCCGAACTCAGCAAATACGCCCCGCGTATTCTCACCCTCAAGATCGATCCGGAAAAGATCGGCACCCTCATCGGCCCGGGCGGCAAGAACATCAAGAAACTGGTGGAAGAATCGGGTTGCGAGATCGACATCGACGACGATGGCACCGTGCGGATCTACTCCGTCTCGCCGGAGGGCATGCGCATCGCCAAGGAGGCCATCGAAGCGCTCTCGGCCGAGGCCGAAGTGGGCAAGATCTATCGGGGCCGCGTGGTCACCATCAAGGACTTCGGCGCCTTCGTCGAGTTCCTTCCGGGCAAGGACGGGCTGGTGCACATCAGTGAACTGGCCAACTTCCGCGTCAAGAAGACCGAGGACATAGTCAAGATCGGCGATGAAATCTGGGTCAAGGTGCTGGGCGTGGACGAGAAGGGTCGGGTGCGCCTCTCTCGAAAGGCGGCCATGAACGAGCGGGACGCGCAGATGGCGGCTCAGGCCGGGGGAACCACCGGCTCAGCGGGCTCCGGCACGGCGCCCGCCGAGGGATCCACCGCGGCCGGTCCCGAAACGCCTGCGGCCTCCGGCGAGCCTGCAGCCGCGGCGGCCACCCGGCCGGCGCCCGCCCGCAGTCAGGAATCCCGGCCGCAGCGTCCGGAGCATCGCGAACGTGGCCAGCGCCAGGAGCGTTCCCAGTCCCGCCAGCGCCACGGCAACCGGGGCGGTCACCGCGGTCGGGACCGTCGTTGAAGCGGGGTTCCCGACAAACTTCCAGCCCGGACAGGCGGACCTGTCCGGGCTTTTCGCTTTCCGGGATGCAGACCGTCGACGTCGCGTCGCCCGTGAACCCTGCCCCGGGCGGTTGGAAGGAGCGTCGCCGTCCTCGGAACCGCCCGGCATGCATCCCCGAATGGCGTGCCGCCGGGCCGGATGGTCAGCCGTCTCCCGAGGAGGAAGGTGCGGCGGCGTCCTGGCTTCCACTCCCGGGCTCGGGTTTGCGGACGATGGTGTCCCGCTGGGCCCATGCGGGGTCGGGATGCGGATAATCCAAAGTGTAATGCAGCCCGCGACTTTCCGGGCGTTGCAGGGCGCACTGCACGATGATTTCTGCCACAGTGGCAAGGTTCCGCAGCTCCAGAAGGTCAGAGGTGACGATGAAGTTCCAGTAATACTCCTGGATCTCCTGCTGGAGGTTGGTGAGGCGCTTTTGGGCGCGCAGCAGCCGCTTGGTGGTTCGCACGATCCCCACGTAGTCCCACATGCAGCGGCGGATCTCGTCCCAGTTGTGGGAGACCACCACCAGCTCGTCCGGGTTGGTGGCGTGGCCGGTTTGCCAGGGCGGAATCTCGAAGTCGACCGGAGGGAGGTCGGAACGGATGGCGTGCTGCGCCGCGCGGTGCGCGCAGACGACCGCCTCCAAAAGAGAATTGCTGGCCAGGCGATTGGCCCCGTGCAACCCCGTGCAGGCCACCTCGCCAATGGCATACAGGCCGGGCAGTTCGGTGACGCCATCCACGGTGGCCACCACCCCGCCGCACTGGTAGTGGGCCGCCGGCACGACCGGGATGGGCTCCTTGGTGATGTCGATGCCGTAGCGCAGACAGGTCTCGTAGATCGTGGGAAAGCGACGGATAATGAACGGTGCGGGTTTGTGCGTGATGTCCAGCAGCACGTAATCGGCCCCGGTGCGCTTCATGACGCTGTCGATGGCCCGGGCGACGATGTCGCGGGGCGCGAGCGACCCGAGCGGATGGACGTCCTTCATGAACTCGACGCCGTCCACCGTTTTGAGCACGCCCCCCTCGCCGCGGACGGCTTCGCTGATGAGAAAAGACTTGGCCTTGGGATGATACAGGCAGGTCGGATGAAACTGGATGAACTCCATGTTGGCGATCGGCACGCCCGCGCGGTAGGCCATGGCAACGCCGTCTCCGGTGGCGATGTCCGGGTTGGTGGTGTAGAGATACACCTTGCCGCAGCCCCCCGTGGCCAGCACGGTCACGCGGGCGGCAAACGTCTTGACCTGGCCGGTGGCTTTGTCGAGGACATACGCCCCCACGCAACGGTTGGGCCCGGGCCGGCCCAGCTTCCGCGTCGTGATGAGGTCGATGGCGAAGTGGTTTTCGAACAGGGTGATGTTCGGCTGCCGCGCCACGGCCTGGAGCAGGGCGCGTTCGATTTCCCGACCGGTCATGTCGCGGGCGTGCAGGATCCGGCGCTTGCTGTGGCCCCCTTCACGGCCCAGGTCCAGCTCCCGTCCCCCGTCCTCGCCGGGCGCTTCGCGTTCGCTGAACCGTACGCCCAGCTCCATGAGCTCGGCAATCCGGGCCGGCCCTTCCTCGATGACCGTTCGGACGACCTCCTCCTTGCACAGCCCGGCCCCGGCGTTGAGCGTGTCCCGCACGTGCAATTCGAAGGAATCCTCTTTGCTGGTGACCGCGGCAATGCCGCCCTGGGCATAGTTGGTGTTGGATTCGGCGCGATCTTTCTTGGTCACGACGGCGACGCGGCCGTGGGGCGCCACTTTGAGGGCGAACATCAACCCCGCAATGCCGCTGCCCAGCACCAGATAGTCGTAGCGTTCCATGGACATCTGCAGGTTCCGCGGGCGGTCGCCGGCTCGGGGATCCGGCCGGGCCGGGTTCAGAGTTTGGCGTTGTCGATCAGACGCGTGTTGCCGACGAACACCGCCAGGGCCATGTGGGTGCCGGGCCGAACCTGCGGGACCGGCTCCAGCGTGTCCGAATCGAAGAACTCCACATAGTCCAGCCGTGCCCGGGGTCGAGAGGCCACCAGCCGGGCAACGTCCTGTTTCAATTGGCGGGCGGGCTTCGGTCCCGACCGAACCTTTTGGCGGGCCAGCTGAATGGCCTCGAACAGAACGGTGGCCTGCCGGCGTTCGTCGGGATTCAGGTATGCGTTGCGGGAACTCATGGCCAGACCGTCCGGCTCGCGCACGGTGGGGGCCACAAGGATGCGCACCGGAAAGTTCAAATTGTCCACCATGCGCCGAATCACCGCGGCCTGCTGCCAGTCCTTGGCCCCGAACACCGCCACATCCGGCAGGACCAGGTGGAACAGTTTGGCGACGACGGTGGTGACCCCGCGGAAATGGCCGGGACGGGCGGCCCCTTCCATGCTCCGAGACAGTTGTTCCTCGACCACGTAGGTGCTGTAGCGGCCTTCGGGTAGCCCGGGATACATGCTCTGGTCATCCGGCGCAAAGACCACGTCCACGCCCGCCTCGCGACAGAGTCGCAGGTCCCGCGGCAGATCCCGAGGGTAACGGTCCAGATCTTCCCCGGGGCCGAACTGTGTGGGATTGACGTAGATGCTGACGACGACGCGGCCGCTGCGGCCCACGGCGCGGCGGGCCACCTGCACGAGGCTCAAATGCCCCTCGTGAAGATACCCCATCGTGGGCACGAAACCGATGCGAACGCCCTCCCGCTGCCAACGACGGGCCAGGCGCTGCATGACACCGGGCTGTCGGATCACCCGCATGGCGATCAAATTGCCCGAGGGTCCGGCGTCTCACAATGCCGTTGTCGAGGGGCGCCCGCGTCACCGGAGCGTTCGGGCCGGGTTCAACGGGCAGGCACCTGAGCCCCGCCCCTTGGGCAAGATCGGCGACAGCAGAAGCAAGAGGGTCGATTCCCGCCCCGCCCGGCGGCTTTACAGAATGACCAGGTTGTCCCGGTGCACCACCTCCACGCCGCGGAGTTGACGGGATCGGATCTGTTCCGCGCTGAAAGAGGCCAGCCCCCGCGCGAACTCGGTGCCGTCCAGGTCGCAGATACGCACCACGTCGCCGGCCTCGAATTCCCCTTCGCAGCGTGCAATGCCCGGGGGCAGCAGACTCTTGCCGCGTTCGCGCAGGGCCGTGCGCGCCCCGTCGTCCACATAGAGCGTCCCCTTGGGATGGTGAAAAAACGCGATCCACCGCTTCCGGCCCCGCAGTTTCGTGGCCGCCGGCACGAACAGGGTGCCTTCCACCTCGCCGGCCAGGATTCGTTCCAGCACGTTTTTTTTCCGACCGGAGGCGATGACCATGGGGATGCCGGAGCGCATGACGATTTTGGCGGCCTGGATCTTGGAGGCCATCCCGCCAACCGCGGTCGGGCTCTGGGTGCCGCGCGCAATCTTCTCCAGGGAGGCATCGATCTTTTCAATCACGGGCACCGTCCGGGGGTTGGCCTGGCCGAAGTTCTCGATCACACCGTCCACCGTGGTCAGAATCACCAGCAGGTCGGCGGGCAGCAGCACCGTCACGAGTGCAGAGAGGCGGTCGTTGTCGCCGAACTTGATCTCCGTGTAGGAAACGGCGTCGTTCTCGTTGATGATGGGCACCACGCCGTGACGCAAGAGGGTGACCAGCGTGTTGCGCGCGTTCAGGTGGCGATCGTGATGTTCCAGGTCGTCATGGGTGAGCAGGACCTGGGCGACGTGAAGACCGTGGGCGGCGAAGAGTCGCTCGTACATCGCCATGAGGCGGGATTGTCCCACGGCGGCACAGGCTTGCAGTTCGCTCAACTCCGTGGGCCGCCGCTCGTACCCCAGGGCGCCCATGCCCGCGCCCACCGCCCCGCTGGTGACCAGCAGCACCTCCCGGCCCGCCTTGCGTTGGGCGGCCAGCTGGGCGACCAGTTGCTCCATCTGGGCCGGGTCCGGCTGTTTGCGGCTGTCCGTCAACACCCCCGTGCCCACCTTCACCACCAGACGCGCGACGTTCTTGAGTTGATCCCGTTGCACAGGTTGCCAGAAAACGGCAAACCGTTTCGCCGCAAAAGTCGAAAAAATCGGGACCCGGCTTTCGGCTGCAGCCGGCCTGGATCCGGCCGGTCGGTGCGGTCCGCGGTGTGCGCGGTGCCAGCGCGGGGGCGGAGTCAGCAACGCCGGAGAGGCCTGAAGACCACCCCGAAGCCCCGGCCGGGCCCGGCGGCGCGGGTGCTGCGCCGGCCCTCGCTTCCCCCACGGCCGGATTTCGATCATGCGACGCAGGTCCGGGGCGTGAACCGTGCTTGACGAGGCCGCGAGGAATGAATCTTATGAAGCCCAAGGTCGTCCAACCCAACGGATGGCTCAACCACGAGGCCTTGACATGAAAACGGATGATTTGCATCGAAGCCGGCGTTTCCTGCGGAACTGGGGCTGGGCACTGGTCCTGAGTGTCGTTCTCGGCGCATCCGCGGCTCCGAAACGCGTGCTGGTGGTGGGAGTGACGGAAGGCTTCCGGCATTCCAGCATCGAAGTGGGGATGCAGGTGATTTCCCAGTTGGCGCACGACACCGGGTTGTTCACGGTGGACATTGCGAATGTGAATCCGAATGCCCCGGAGTTTCGCGGGCCGGACGGCAAACCGGATCGCGCCAAGGTGCAGGCGGCCAACAAGCGCCTGCTGGCCGAAAAGATGAGCCCGGCGGCCCTGGCCAATTACGATCTGGTGATCTTCAACAGTACCACGGGCGACCTGCCCATTCCGGACATGCAGGCCTTCCTGGATTGGATCCGCAGCGGCAGGGGTTTTGTGGGCGTGCATGCCGCCACCGACACATTCCGCGGTCATCGCCCGTTCCATCCCTACGTGCAAATGATCGGAGGTGAATTCAAGTACCACGGACCCCAGGTGGGGGTTGAGATCATCAATCAGGATCCCGCGCATGCCGCCTGCCAGCACCTGCCCAATCCCTGGAAGGTCTTTGACGAGATCTACATTTTGGACGGGTTCGAACGGGCGGCCGTGCATGGCCTGCTTACGTTGGACAAGCACCCGAACGAAAAGACCCCGGGTGACTACCCCATTGCCTGGTGCAAAACCTTCGGCAAGGGCCGCGTGTTTTACACATCGCTGGGCCATCGCGAGGACGTATGGGATCCGAACTGGCGGGATGGCAACGGCCAACGCGCCAATCCGCCCGAGGTCGCGGTGGCGTTCCAACGGCATCTGTTGGGAGGGATCAAGTGGGCCCTGGGCTTGCCGTGAGCAGGGCACGTTTGCCGGGGTGGTATCGCAAGCCATTCCCGGTCCGGTTGCTGCACGGGCTGTTCCGGGACACCTTGCACAGGGCAGGGGGCTTTCGCGCCGCAGGGGCAGCGCCAAAGGGCGCCAACCATGGACCGCGGTGCCGCCACACGATAGCCACAGAAATATGAGCGAGACGGAACGACTGTTGGATTGGAATCGAAGAGAGTTTCTGCGGGGCAGTTCCCTGATGGCACTGGCCACGCTGCTGGGCGGGGTTCGATTGATCCGCCCCGAGGCCGCCGCGGCCGAGCCGGAGCCGGCCCCCACGGAAAAGGTGAAGGTGGGATTGATCGGGCTGGGGCAGTGGGGTCGGGAGTTGCTGGACCAGCTGTTGCGGCTGCCGCAGGCGGAGGTCGCAGCCATCTGCGACAATTACCCTGCCATGTTGCGGCGCAGCGCCAAACGCGTGCCCGACGCCATGGCCACGGAAGATTACCGCGCTTTGCTCGAGAACAAGGAGATCCCCGCCGTGGTGGTGGCCACGCCCACCCATCTTCACAGGGACATCGTCCTCGCGGCATTGGAAGCCGGCAAACACGTTTACTGCGAGGCCCCGCTGGCCCATACCGTGGAAGACGCACGGGCCATTGCTCAGGCGGCCCTGAAACACAACCGGCAGGTTTTCCAGCCGGGCCTGCAACTTCGGTCGGATCCCCAGCGCCATTTCCTGCTGCCCTTTGTGCGCTCGGGGGCACTGGGCCGCATGGCCATGGCCCGCGCGCAATGGAACAAGAAAACCAGCTGGCGTCAGACCTCCCCCAACCCGGAACGCGAAGCCGCAGTCAACTGGCGCCTGGCCCGGGAGACCTCGCTCGGTCTGCTGGGTGAGGTGGGCATCCACCAGATCGACCAGGTGAGCTGGTTCTTTGGTGCGATGCCCACGGCGGTGCACGCTTTTGGCACGGTGGCGTTCTGGAGGGACGGTCGCGAGGTGCACGACACCGTCCAGGCCGTGGTGGAGTATCCGGAAGGATTGCGCCTGCTGTACAGCGCCACCCTGGCCAACAGCTTCGAATCCGAGGCGGAAATCTATTACGGCAGTGATGCGGCCGTGATGATCCGGGGCAGCAGTGCCTGGATGTTCAAGGAGGCCGACGCTCCGTTGCTGGGCTGGGAGGTGTACGCGCGCAAGGACGCCTTCTACAAAGAGACCGGCATCTCGCTGCGTGCCGACGCCTCCAAACTGCGTGCCCAGGGCGACCAGGCCCAGGCCCAGGCCGAGGCCACGGACCCGCCCGTTTACTTTGCGCTGCAATCGTTCCTGCGAAATTGTCGCGAGGTGAGCTCCGCCGTGCAGGATTTCGTTTCCCTTTACGGGGACAGTGATCCCCAGGCCCTGGCCGAGTACCTGGCCAAAGAGGTCCGGCGTCTGCCGGCCGCGGACGCGCTCGACGGGTACCGGGCCACGGTCCTGGCCATCAAGGCCAGTGAGTCCGCGACCACGGGCAGGCCGGTTTCCCTGCCGGCAGAACTGTTTGAATTGAGCTAGGGTGTTTGCGTCCAAACTTATGATGACAACGATGAAGCGAACATTGGCCCGTTTTGTCCGCCCCGCAGGTCGGGTCGGCACCTCCCGATCGCAATCCATGCTGGCGCATGCCACCGCATGGCTCCTGCTGTTGAGCCTGTCTCTCCAGGCAGCCGAGGGCTGGACGCGATTCGGGCCCAAACCCGGGGGCAAATCCAAGATCCGCATCGAGGGCACCTCCACCATCCACGATTGGCAGGTGGAAAGCAGCCTGGTGGGTGGGACCCTGGAGGTGGGGCCGAATTTCCCGAAGAACCAGGGTGAGGTTCAACCGGGCAAACTGGATGTGCGCGCCGAGGTGTTCGTGCCGGTCAGCTCCCTGAAGAGCATCAAAAAGGACGGCACCCCCTACAGCACTGCGATGGACGACATCATGCATGAAAAGCTGCTCAAAACCCAGCATCCGCGCATTGTGTATCGCTTGCAGGAGCTGACCCTGAAGGGGAGTGGAGGTGCCGCGGGCACGTACAATGCGGAGGCCGTGGGCGACCTCGTCGTGGCCGGAGTCACGAATCGGATCACCATGCCGGTGCAGGTGCAGGTCCATCCGGACAACCATCTGCTCATCAGCGGCGAGGTGGGGTTGAAAATGACCGACTTCAAGATTGACCCGCCGGCTCCCAAGGTCGCCCTGGGCCTGATCAAAACGGGCGACGAGGTCAAGGTGTTGTTCCAGTGGGAAGTGTTCCCACGGTGAAGTCAGACAGGGCCACGAGGGCTCTGCATCGGGATCGATTGGGCCCGGGTCGAACGCACGACCCGGGCCGTTTTTTGTAGGCTGGAAGGCGCGGGGGACATGCCGAAGGGCCGGAGTCATTACCGCACCGCCGACAAACATGCGCCCTGGCGGAGGCGAAACCAGGGCGCGAGTTACACCGACTCCGTTTCGTTTGCGCGGGCGCAAGCGTGCGGTTCTCGATCCCTGAGCCCCGGGGCGCGCAGCCTTGCCGCGGGACGCAACGCGGGGTGTCTGACCGGCGTCGCCGCCAACTCGCGCAGGCACACCCCCGGGCCACCCGTTGTGCGGAGGGCGTTTGACCGAGGGGGAGAGGCCCCGGGATGCCTTCGGCGGGGGGCGAGCGTCGTGCGGCCAGCTCCTGATCCTTCAAAACGGCGCAACGGAATTATTCATTACTCTTATCGAAATAGATGTTGACATAAGTCAAAAGGCTCGCTGCGGCGCTTCTTGCCGCAAACCTCGGTCTGGGCCAAATTGCGCGCGGCATGAAGGCGCAGACCTGGGCAGGGATCGCCGTGGGGGCCATGATGGGTGTGGCGCTGGGCACCAGCGCCTACACGTTTCTCTATGCCCGGGGGTATTCCTACCTCACCGAGGACCCCCGGGCATGCATCAACTGCCACATCATGCGGGAGCAGTACGATTCGTGGCTCCATTCCAGCCACCACGCGGTCGCCACCTGCAATGACTGTCACACCCCCTCCGGGTGGGTGGCCAAGTACTGGACCAAGGCCCAGAACGGTTTTTGGCACTCCTATTACTTTACGCTCGGCACCTATCCCGATCCGATTCGGATCACCGAGCGGAATCGCCGCGTGACGGAGGCGGCCTGCCGGAAATGTCACGCGGACATTGTTCACGGGATTGAGGGGCCCGGGGGCGCCGCGGATCCGGCGCAGCGGGCCTCCTGTCTGCACTGCCATCGGGATGTTGGCCATTTGCATTGAAGCACTATGAAGCGAATCCAATCCAACAACCTGACCCCGACTCCGCCTGGCGAGGTCCGTCACCTGCGCGGGGCACAACTCCTCAAATACGGTGTGGCCACGGGCGCGGCGGCGTTGCTCACGGTGGGGGCGCTGGCCCTGTTGCTGAACATCCTGGAACGCAAACGCGAGGCGCAGAACCCGTTCTTCCGCGTCGTGGAGTTGACGGACGACACGACGGATCCCGCCATTTGGGGGAAGAACTTTCCGCAGCAATATGACAGTTACCGGCGGACGGTGGATCAAGTGCGCACGCGCTATGGGGGGAGTGAGGCGCTGCCGCGGACGCCCACGGCGGCCGATCCGCGCTCCGTGGTGGCGCAGTCTAAACTCGAAGAAGATCCCCGCCTGAAGACGATGTGGGCGGGTTTTGCCTTCTCGCTGGACACCCGGGAGGATCGGGGCCACGCCTACATGTTGGACGACGCCACTTTCACCGGGCGGCAGGCGCGGCCGCAGCCGGGGGCCTGCCTCAATTGTCACTCCTCCGCCTATGCGGCTTACAAAAGCCTGGGCGAGGGCGACATCATGAAGGGCTTCGAGAAATTCAACGCCCTGCCGTTTGCCGAGGCTCGCAAACTGGTGGAGCACCCCGTGGCCTGCATTGACTGCCATGATCCGCAAACGATGCAGCTGCGGATCACGCGCCCGGCCTTCATTGAGGGCATTCGCGCCCTGAAGGCACGGGAGGGGATCCCGGATTACGATGTCAACCGCATGGCGACACGGCAGGAAATGCGTTCGTTCGTCTGTGCGCAGTGTCACGTGGAGTACTACTTCAAGGGCGACGCGAAGCGGTTGACCTTCCCGTGGAGCAAGGGAGTCAAGGTCGAGGAAATCCTGGCCTACTACGACGAGGTGGGCTTCAAGGACTGGACGCACGCCGAGACGGGCGCGTCGGTGCTCAAGGCCCAGCATCCGGAGTTCGAGCTGTGGAGCCAGGGAATTCATGCGCGGTCGGGCGTGGCCTGCGCAGATTGTCACATGCCCTATCAGCGCGTGGGCGCGTTCAAGGTCAGCGACCATCACGTGCGCAGTCCGATGCTCAACGTGCATCGGGCCTGTCAGACCTGTCATCCCTGGCCGGAAGAGGAACTCAAGGCCCGCGTGCAGACCATTCAGGATCGCACGCACCAGTTGCGGGACCGTGCGCTGGACGCGCTCATGGATCTGATCGCCGACCTCAAAGCCGCCCGGTCGGCCGGACACGGGGAGGAGCAACTGCGGGAGGCGCTGGATTACCACCGCAAGGCGCAGTTCTACATCGATTTCGTGGAGGCCGAGAATTCCAGTGGATTCCACGCACCTCAGGAGGCCGCCCGGATCCTGGCCGACGCGATTGACTTCTGCCGCAAGGGTCAGCAGGCGTTGCGGAAACTCGGGTCCGGGACCACGGGAGTCGCGGCCACCGCTGCCACTGCCGCGCCATAGGAACCCCATGCAGCCGTTGGCCGGGTGGCCGACTCCGCAGGCGACCGCGCCTCGCTTCAGCCTCCTAGGTGCAGGCGGCCGTGGCCGTCCGGGTCGGGCTGCGGGCCGCATCCGACGATTGGATTGCGCCGCTCAGACTTTGCTGGAGGGCCTGGAACAGGGCCTGCGGGTGGTACGGCTTGGGGAGGAACACCACGCCGGGCTCGCGCTCCATCGCCTCGCGGATCACGTCCGGGCTGTATCCACTGGTGTAGATGACCTTCAGGGCCGGGTTCAGGCACTGCAGGGTCCGGGCCAGGTCGTGGCCGTTCATGGTGCCCGGCATGACGACGTCGGTGAGCAGGACATCCGGCACCACCCCGCACGATTCCCAAATGCGCATGGCCTCGTCGGCATCGGCCGCTTTCAGGACACGGTAGCCACGCCGTTTCAGGAGTTCGGCGGTCAGATCCCGCACGGGCAGTTCGTCCTCGACCAGCAGGACGATGGGCCCCTGCCCCTGGGGAGGGCCGGCGGGGGAGAGGGCGGCCGGAGGCGGTGCTGCGGGGGGTTCGGCCTGGGGGGTTGCGGCCACGGGGAGGTACACACGAAAGCTGCTGCCCTGGCCGGGCTGGGTCCGGACTTCCACCCAGCCTTCGTGTTGTTTGACGATGCCATGCACGGTGGACAGTCCGAGCCCGGTGGCACGGCCGAAGCCCTTGGTGGTGAAAAACGGATCGAAGATGCGCGGCAGAACGTCCGGCGGGATGCCGCAGCCGTGGTCGGTCACCTCGAACCAGACGAATCGACCGGGGCGGGCGTCGGGGATCTGCGCGGCGGTGGCCTCGTCCAACTCGACCTGGCCGGTGGTGATCTGGATGGTGTCCCCCTGAGGCGCGGCGTCGCGAGCATTCAGGAGGAGCTGCACCAGCACTTGTTCCATGCCATGGGGGTCGGCCATGACCGGAGGGAGCTCGAGGCTGGTGCGTAACTGCAGGGTGTGTCGGTCGCCGAGAGCCCGGGCAAGCGTGGGGGCCAGTTTCTGCAGGGTCTGACCCAGGTCCACGGGTCTGGGCTGGAACCACTGTCGCCGGCTGAAGGCCAGGAGTTGTTGGGTCAAGCGTGCGGCACGCTGGGCGTATTCGGCCGTGCGCTCCAACAGGGCCGCTTGCAGGGCGGGGTTGACGTCTCCGCTTTGGAGGAGGGAGACGTTGCCGAGGATGACGGTCAGGATGTTGTTGAACTCGTGGGCGATGCCGGCGGTGAGCTGGCCCACGGCCTCCAGCTTCTGCGTTTGCCGCAATTGTTCCTCGAGCCGAATCTGGGCGGTGATGTCTTCGGCTGCCAGCAGCAGGCAGGGTTCGGCGCCCAGGACGAAGGGCTGGGTGCTCAGGAGCACACGGCGTTCCTGGCCATCGGGTCGCCGCAGCAGGCAGGGGTGTTGTCGGAGGGGTTTTTCCGGATCCATCCGAATCGGTGCCGCCGAAGGGCCCTGGGTCAGCCATTGCAACCGATCCTCGGTCGCGGCCATCAACTCGGCGCGCGAGGCACCGCACAACTCCGCGAAAGCCGGGTTGACATCCACGTACCGCCAGGGATTCGTTCGCAAGAGGGCCAGGGGCACGGGACTGAATTCGAACGCGCGGCTGAAGCGGGCCTCGCTTTCCCGGAGGGCCACCTCGGCCCGCAGGCGTTCGGCCACTTCGCGTTGGAGCTCCTGGTTGGCAGCGACCAGTTCCGCGGTTCGTTGTTGGACCAGTTTGTCCAGGTCGGCGATGCAGAGACGCGCCTGCCGCGCCAATTCCCATTTCCGGGTCAGCGCGTGCGCCAGTTGCAGCACCTCGATGGTTTCGAAGGGTTTTTTGAGGATCAGCAGGCTGTCCGTTTTCCCGAGCCGCCGCACGAAATCGTCCCAGGCGTAATCGGAATGCGCGGTGCAGATGACGGCCTGCAGATCGGGCGCCACCTGCCAGAGCCGTTCGAGGGTTTCGACGCCGTCCCACCCGGGTGGCATGCGCACGTCCACGAACGCGAGTTGGTAAGGGTCTCCTTCTTCGAGGGCTTTGCGCACCATCTCCAGCGCTTCCTGGCCCTGATGCGCGGAATCGAGTCGAAAGGCGTCTTGCGCCGTGGCGACCTCCGGCTCGCCGAAGAGGGCGGCCTCGGCGGCGTCGAGATGAGGCGCGGTCCCGGCCGAGCCACCCAGGATTTTGCGAAAATCCGCGTGGATCGCGGGGTTGTCGTCCACGATCAAAATGCGCGGGGGACGTGGGGAGGGCGAGGAAGTCATGGAGTGGCCTGAGGCTTTTTATAGGGAATGCGCAAGGTGAATCGCGCGCCCTGTCCGACGCCGTCGCTGTGCGCCTCCAGGGAACCCCCGAGGGCTTTGGCGGCCAGGGCACTGCTGTGAAGACCGAAACCGTGACCCGTGGGCCGCGTGGTAAAGCCGTGGGTGAAAATCTTCGTCATGTTTTCGGGCGGAATTCCGATGCCGTTGTCCTCGATCTCCATGACCAGCCAATCGTCGCCGTCGCGTCGGATCCGGGCCACCACCTGCTTGTCCGGTCGACCGGAGTCGCTCACGGCGTACTTGGCGTTGCGGATGAGGTTGACCAGGATCTGCAGCACCTTGTGCCGGTCCACCAGGATGGGGGGAGCGGACTCGAATTCCCGGACCAGCTGCACCGTGTGGCGGTTCAGGGCCGCCGCATTGATGCGGAGAGCGTCCTCCATGAGCTGCACGGGCTCGACCGTTTCCTCGACGCCGGCCATGCGGGCGTAGTTTTGCTGCATGGCGACGATTTGTTTGATGTGCTCCACGTGGTCGCGGAGCTGGGCCAGTTCGGCCAAAAGGAATTCCTGTTGTTCGGCCAGGGCCTTGCTGACCGCCTCCAGATACCCGGGCAGGTGTTTACCGCGTGGATCCTGCGTGAGGAACTCGTCCAGGTGACCCAGATGGGCTCGCAGCAGTTCGGGGACCCTGGCCAGATTGGCGAACCGATTCTGCCGCACGCGATCCAGGAGCAGCGAGCAGGAGACGTTGATGCTGGTGAGCACGTTGCCCACGTTGTGCAGGACGTCACTGGCGACCTCGGCCATGCCGGCGAGTCGGGAGGCTTCCACAAGGCGCTTGTGGGTGGCTTCCAATTCGGCCTCCGCCTGCTTGAGGGCGGTGATGTCCTTGGAGATGCCGAAGGTGCCGATGATCTCTCCCCGGGCGTTGCGCCAGGGCATCTTGGTGGTCAGGCACCAGGTGATGCGACCGTCCTTGTGGGTTTCCTTTTCCACCTTGCCGATGATGGGCTCGCCCGTGGCGATGATGCGCTGTTCATCTTCGAAGGCGGCACGGGCGTGTTCCTCGGTGAAGAGATCGAAATCGGTCTTGCCCACCAGCGCGTTGGGATCGTCCAACTGCATGAGCTTTCCGAAGGTGGCGCGACTGTACCGGACGAAACGGGACTGACGGTCCTTGAAATAGATGGCGTCGGGGATGTTGTCCAGGAGGGCCTGGAACAGTTCACGTTCGTAGCGCAGTTCATCTTCGACCTGTTTCCAGGCGGTGATGTCCTTGGAAATGCCGAAGGTGCCGATGATCTCTCCTTGCGCGTCGCGCCAGGGGACCTTGGTGGTCAGGGCCCAGGTCACCCGTCCGTCGGCATGCGTTTCCTTTTCCAGCTTGCCCACGATGGGCCTGCCGGTGCGCATGATCTCCTGTTCGTCTTCGAAGGCCGGCCGGGCGTGCTCCTCGGTGAAGATGTCGAAGTCGGTCTTGCCGATCAGTGCGTTCGGGTCGGTCAGACCGTAGCGCTCGACGAAGGCCCGACTGTAGTGTACGAACCGCGACTCACGATCCTTGAAATAGATCATGTCGGGGCAGTGCTCCAGGAGGGTCTGAAACAGGTTGCTGGTTCGCTCCAGGGCCGCCTGGGCCTCTTTGATGGGAGTGATGTCTTCGTAGCTGCCGAGCACGCCCACGATTTGTCCCTGGGCATCGCGGATGGGCACCTTGTTGGTGCGCAGCCACGCCAGAGAGCCGTCGGGTCGCGTTTGGACCTCCTCATAGCCCAGCTTGGGCTCTCCGGTCTTCATGACCTCTTGATCGTCCGCCACGTACTGGTTCGCCTGGTCCCGCCAGACCAGGTCGAAGTCGGTCTTGCCCACGATTGCGTCGGGGTTTGGCAGGCCGCAGTCCTGGGCAAAGGCACGGTTGCAGCCGAGGTACACGGAGTTCCGATCCTTCCAGAAAATGCGTTGCGGCGTGGTGTCCAGGATGGAGCGCAGCATCTGCGTCGAGCGGAACAGCTCCTCCTGCATCCGCTTCCGCGCGGTGATGTCGCGTCCGATGCACTGGACCGCCGCAGCGCCGTCCTGTGTCCGGGTCCGGCGCAGGGACAGTTCCAGACACAGGGTCCGCCCCTGCGGCGCGCGCAATTCGGTTTCAATGCGCAGGGGCGCGTCCGAAGCCTCCGGATCTTGCAGCAGGCGTTCGACGGTTTGCCAGCATTCCGGGGAGAGAACCTCGGCGGCGACCACCGTGCCCAGATGCTCCGGGATGATGCCCAGGGCACGGCACAGCGCCGGATTGGCGGAAACGAATCGTCCCTCGGCATCCAGGGCGAAAATGAGGTCGTGTGCTTGTTCGAACAGTTCCCGGAAGGAGCGTTCCAGGGCCAGCTCACGTTCCATGCGTTCCTGCAGCTGGCGGGTCTGGCGGGCCACCTGGCGGCGGAGTGCAAAGCTCCAAACACCCGTGCCCGCCGCCAGGGCCGAGAGCAGGCTGATGACCGTGACGGAATGATTCAAGGTCCATCCGGCCGGTACACTCACCTGTCCCACCGCCGCACCTGTTGGGTTGGGGGAGGCGGAACCTGGCGCTACTGCGTTTGTGGTCCCCGGGTGAGAAGCCCGTGCGCTTTGCACCAAGCCCGGTGCCTGGCTCCAGGCAACCATTAAGGACAGGCAGGCCGTGGCCGTGCCCACGATGAACCACCAGCGGCCCGGCAACGGGGCAATGCCGGGCTGAACTCCCGAAGTTGCACTCTTCCTGGCCATGTGGCGTTTTCCGGAAATGGGTTGTCTGGCCCTGCGGCAGGGCGGGCTCGCCTTCCGGTCCCTTACCCGCAGCCTGCCCCCGGTTCCGCCCGTCCGCCGCTCCGTGGCGGGCTGCCCGGATCCCCGCCGAGGACATGCGGCTGGCGCCGGATGAACGCCGCCCGGGCAGGCAGATTCCCCGTGGCTGTGGCCGGGGAAACCCGGTCATGGGCGCTCATGGCGTCACGGCCAGACACACAATGTCCTGCTAACGCAGCTATCGGCAGCCGGTTGGGGAACTTGAGCTGAAAAGGAGCTCGAGGTGGCAGGTGCAGGTTTGCCCGTTACCGCGGAAGGCCGGGTTGGCTTTTCCCCGAGCAGCATTCGTTCGCGGCCGGGTCCCCTGCAGGCCGGTTCGAGAAGTCGGGCCCGTCTGCTGCATGGACGGCATGGGCGGAAGAAGCTGGATTGTCCGCAGCGGCGCCCGAATTGTCCGGAACCCGCACTCGCCGGGACCGGCGCCCTCGGGTTGGTGGTCGGGCGTGTGAGTGGCAAAAGTCTCTCGGCGCAGATCGGCTGCCCACCGCGGCCCTGGTGGTTGCGCCCGCGCCGGATTGAATCCTGCGTGTGCGTGTCCGTGGCTCGCGGCCGCGGTCAAAAGGCAGTGCCCGGCACGCCCGGACGGCGGGCCGTACCGCGACCCGAGACCCTGCACGATCATGTCGGGCTGGCGGAAACGGGGAACCGAACGGCGAACCATGAGGCGGGCGCTGCTCCGAGCGCACTTGGGATGTGCGTCTTCCCCGGGCGTTTCTGCGGGGGGTGCGGCGCGTCTTGCCCGAGATCGGTCGTTGACGACCGACATGGAGACGCTGTTCCCGGTTGAGCCGGGATGGGGTTTGGTGTAAGCATGCACGGGCAGACACAGAGAGGTGGAGTACAATCAGCGGTCATCCATGCACTGGAACGCAACCCCATTCTTGAGTCGAAAGTTCCGAACTCTTGCGGCGGCCGGCGCGCTCTGGCTGGGCGGGAGCACGGCGCTGTTGAGCCAGGTCATTACGAACTTCACGCCTGCCTACGGACAACCGGGCACCTGGGTGACCGTGTACGGGAGCGGCTTTTATTACACCGGCTATACCGTGGATCCGGTAACAGCCGTGCAATTCGGCACGCGGCCGGCTCAGTTCAGTGTGACGGCCGACAATCAATTGGTCGCCATGGTCCCGACCGGGGCGACCACCGATTACATCCGGGTGGGCAAACCCGGACGCAGTTGGGTCTACAGTCCGCGCCCTTTTACCGTGATCGGCCCGGGGCCGTACATCACCGGTTTCTCTCCGGCCAACGGCAACGTGGGGACCCTGGTGACCATCGAGGGCGTGCAATTCACCGGAGCCACCACGGTACAATTCAACGGGGTGCCCGCGTCCGGATTCTTCGTGGCCAGCGACACGCTGATCCAGGTCAATGTGCCGGCGGGTGCCAGCACCGGACCGATTGCCGTCGGCCGGGCCGGGGTGGGGACCAACGTGAGCTCGACGTTCTTTTACCTGCCGCCCGTGATCGACCGGTTCGAACCGACCAATGGTCGGCCGGGCACGCTGGTCACCCTGTACGGGCGCAATTTGCGGGGTGCGACGGAAGTGCGCTTTCAAGCGACCCCTGCCACCTTCGAGCCCCCCACGACGAACACCATTTTGCGTGCGGTGGTGCCCCTGGGAGCGCGGACCGGGCCCTTGCGCGTGGTCACGCCGGGTGGGGTGTTCGTTTCCAGCAGCTCGTTCGTGGTGCGGCCGGCGATTACCGGGTTCAGTCCAACGGCCGGCCCCCCGGGCACGGTGGTGACCATCACCGGGGCGAACCTGGACGTGGCGCCGGTCTCGGTGCGGTTCGGGGACGTGGCAGCGACCGTGACACAGGTGAGTTTCGACCGTTTGACGGTGACGGTTCCGGCGGGAGCCACGACCGGCCCCATCACGGTGACCACGGCGGATGGAAGCGATGTGAGCACGGACCTGTTTTATCTACCGCCCCGGGTGGACAGTTTCCTGCCCACCAACGGGCCGCCGGGTACGCCCGTGGCGATCGCGGGGCAGAATCTGCTGGGGACTTCGGCTGTGTTGTTTGACGGCGTGGCCGCCACGTTTTTGCCGCCCACCTCCAGCACCGGCCTTGTCGCATATGTCCCGGCCGGGGTGACCACCGGGCCGCTCACGGTTGTGACGCCCGGAGGCTCGACCAACACGGGGTCGCGGTGGTTCTATGCCGCTCCGGTGATTCACAGCTTTTCTCCCATGCATGGCTTGCCGGGCACCAACGTGGTCATCACGGGTGCGAATTTTCGTGGCACGACCGCCGTGCGATTTAACGGCGTTCCCGCCAGCTTCATGCCTCCCACGAACAACACGACGCTGGTGACCACGGTGCCTGGCGGCGCGCAGACCGGCCCCATCGAAGTGGTCACTCCCGGTGGTCAGGCCGTCTCCGGAGTCCCGTTCGCCCTCGATTACACGGCGGACCTTCGATTGGAAGGGGCGCCAAATGTGATTGTTACCCGGTTGGGCAGTAATTTCACCGCAACCCTGAATCTGCGGAACACGGGGCCGTATGTGGCCACGAACGTGCTCTTCGAGATCCAGTGGCCTGCAGCCCTGCAATTGCGCTCCGCGACCGCCACGCAGGGCTCCGTTCAAGTCGAGCCGAATCGCGCGCGCCTGAGCGTTCCGTCACTGAATCTGGTCAATCCCGTGAGCGTGACACTGACTTGGGCGGCCCTGGGATGGGGATGGTTTACCAACCTGGCAACCCTCACCGGCGCCTACACAGATCCCACCCCGGACAACGCCCGCTGGGCCGTCGTGGTGCTGGTCGAACCCCTGCCGTTGTTGAGCGTGCAGGCCCTGCCGGATGCCCGGATTCGGGTCTCCTGGCCCGTGGCCTTGACCAACTACGTGCTGCAGTACCGTTCCCTGGTTTCACCCGGCGTCTGGTCCAATTACCCGGTGGCGCCCAGCGTGGGAACCAACGAAAGGTTTGTGATCGAGCCGATCCAGACCAACGGCCGGATGTTCCGGCTGCGGCGGCAGTGACGAAGACCGCCCAAGGAAGGGTGGCTCCTGAGCCGGATCTCCTCGGGTTGTCATTGCCCATGGTTTCCACCTCCCTCGACCGGAGACGGGGCGACTCGCCGGGGCGGGCCGCCGCAGGGGTCTCCTGCAAAAACCGTTGACCCGGAGGAACCCTCCCGAAAGCATTGGGCATGCGAATGCTCGAAGTGGACCGCGAATCCGCGGCTTGGGCCTCCACGGATCCACGGGTTGTTTCCGGCAAAGACGGGAATTGTCGCGCGCTCGGCGTCAGGCCGTTATGCGCGCTGCAGAGGTTGGCTCTGGTCTGGCTCATGGTGTGTCTGGCTGTCTCCGGTCTCGCTGCGGGAGAGGAAAAGCGCGTCGAAGATCTGCTCCGGCAAATGACCCTGCAGGAGAAGCTGGGGCAGATGACCCAGGTGGATCTGGGGGCCCTGAAAGATCGCACCGACATCGCGCGCCTGGGACTGGGCTCCGTTCTGTGCGGGGGCAACACGGATCCGGAAAACAACGAGCCGGCCACGTGGCGGCGCACCGTCGTTCAGTGCCAGCAGTTGGCGCTGCAGAGTCGCCTGGGCATTCCGCTGCTGTTCGGGGTGGACGCGGTGCACGGGCACAACAATGTGCTGGGGGCGGTGATCTTTCCGCATCAGATCGGCCTGGGCGCCACACGAAATCCGCGCCTGGTGGAGGAAACGGCTCGCGTGACGGCCCGCGAAATGCTGGCCACGGGCATTCACTGGGCGTTTGCTCCGTGCCTGGCAGTGGCGCAGGATCCGCGTTGGGGGCGCACCTACGAGAGTTACAGTGACGATCCGGAACTGGTGGGGCAGCTGGGCGCAGCCGCCGTGCGCGGCCTGCAGGGGGGAGCACGAGTCCGCACCTGGCGCGCGCTGGCCTGTGCCAAGCATTACCTCGGAGACGGCGGGACCACCGAAGGGGTGGATCAGGGCAACACCGAATGTGATGAGGCGACGTTGCGGCGCGTCCATCTGGCCCCGTATCGCGAGGCCATCCGGGCCGGGGTGGGTTCCCTCATGGCCTCGTACAGCAGTTGGAACGGAGTCAAACTGCACGGCCACCGGTATCTTCTGACCGATGTGCTGAAAGGCGAGCTGGGGTTCGAAGGCTTCGTGGTGTCGGATTGGGCGGCCATCGATCAGCTTTCCCCGAATTACAAGGAAGCCATCGAGCGAGCCATCACTGCGGGGGTGGACATGGTGATGATCCCCAACGGCCCGGGGCAGCCCAACAATTACCTGGAGTTCCTCCGGCTGCTGGCCGAGCTGGTAAACGAAGGACGCGTGGCGGAGAGCCGCATCGATGACGCGGTGCGCCGGATCCTCCGCACAAAAGTGCGGCTCGGGTTGTTCGAGCGACCGATGACTCCGGAGGGCCTCCTGTCCCGGGTGGGCGCGCCGGAGCACCGGGCGGTGGCGCGGCAGTGCGTGCGGGAGTCGCTGGTGCTGCTGAAAAACGAACGTGGTCTGTTACCGCTTTCGAAGCGTGCCCGGCACATCCATCTGGTGGGTCAGGCGGCCGACGATTTGGGATTGCAGTGCGGCGGCTGGACCATCTCCTGGCAGGGGAGCACGGGTGCGGTGACCCGGGCCGGCACCACGCTGTTGCAGGCTGTGCGCAGCACGGTCGGCCCGCGGACCCGCGTGACTTATTCCCGGGACCTGGCCGGGGGCACGGCGGCTGACGTGATCGTGGTGGTGTTGGCCGAGCCGCCGTACGCCGAAATGATGGGAGACCGCAAGGATTTGAGTTTGTCTGCGGAACAGCTCGGCCTGGTGCGTGAGGCGCGGGCCTCGGGCCGACCGGTGGTGACGGTGCTCTACTCCGGGAGGCCGCTGCTTCTGGGGTCCGCGTGGGAAGACTCGGACGCATTCGTCGCCGCGTGGCTGCCCGGCACCGAGGGACAGGGGATCGCCGACGTGCTGTTCGGGGATGCCCGTCCCACGGGCAGGTTGCCCCGGGTATGGCCGAAGGATCCCCGGCATCTGCGCAGCTCGGAAGCCGCCGCAGACCCCATGTTTCCGCGCGGGTTTGGGTTGACCTATCGGACCCGCGGGCGGTGATTCCGGGCGATTCCGCCGGGGTGCCCGGCGCCGCGGAGTGCTTGCAACCGCCCTCACAAGACCGGGGCCGCGACGCCTGAAGGACCTGCACGCCGGGCCGGTCCGGAGCAGGCGAGGGCAGATCGACCGATGGCCAGCGGCACGGGTGCTTCAGCCGGCGCGGTTATGTCGAAGAAGCCTCCCCCGGTTCCGGTCAGGACCGGTCGTTGGACCCTCGGCAGCAAGCGGCACTGGCAAGGGCCGGGGTCTTCGGCTCTCCGCAACGGTGCCTTTGTGCCGCGCCCGAGAACGAAGACGGCGCGACGGACTTTGCACTTTGAACGAGCGGAGTTCGTCCGTATAAGGGGCGTGTGTTACCGACGATCCTGAATCAAGGCGGGCCGGTGGCCATCCTGCTGCTGTTGCTGGCCGTGGTGGCGCTGGCCGTGTTTATGGAACGAGCCCTTCACCTGCATCGGGCACAGATCAATGTGGTGGAGTTTTTGAACGGGATTCGGAATGTCCTCCGTCGGGCGAACGTGATGGAGGCGGTGGCCATCTGCGACGCCACCCCCGGGCCCGTGCCGCGGGTGGTGAAAGCGGCGATCCTGGCCCGGGAACAGGGCCGGGAGCGGGTGCGGGAAGCGGTGCAGGAGGCCGGAGCCGCGGAGATTCCGATGCTGGAGCGGCGACTGCATTTCCTGGCGACGTTGTGCCAGGTCACCCCGCTGTTGGGGCTGCTGGGCACGGTGCTCGGGTTCATGGACGTGTTTGCCGAGCTGGAGCGGCAGGGGTTGTACGCGCACGTGAACCAGTTGTCGGGCGGCATTTGGCGGGCCATGATCAGCATGGGATTGGGTCTGGGCATCGGCATTCCGTTGTATGCCGGTCACAACTACCTGGTCAGTCGGGTTTGCGCGCTGGCCAATGACATGGAACGGGCGGCCATGGAGATCGTCCATATTGTGGCCGACGGCAACGGGGCGGCACAGTCATGAGGTTTCAGGTCACAGTTCGTGCCTTTCAATCTCCGTGGGAGCCGGCGGCCTGGGTGGGCACCTTCCTGCTGGTGGTGATGTTCGTACTGCTGGTGCCCCTGGTGTCCACCCCGGGCGTGCGGGTGGAACTGCCGATCGCCGACGACCTGCCGGGGGTCGAGGGACCGGTGCTGGCCGTGGCCGTGGACCAGTACAGCCGGTTTTATTTCCAGAATCAATTGGTGGACGAGCCGACGTTGCGGTCCCGGCTGGCGGAGGAAGCGAAGCGGTTTCCCGCGCCGCCGCCGCTGTTGGTGCAGGCAGATCGGCGAACGCCGTACGAAACGCTTGTCCGACTGACGGTACTGGCGCGGCAGGCGGGCCTGACCCGGGCGGTGATGGCGACCCTGCCGGCAACTGGAATCGGGATGCCCGGCAATCGCGCGGCAGAGGTTCTCCGATGAAGCCGGCGGCTGCTCGAGCCGACTCTTGGACCTGGCGAACCTGGGGGACGGTGGTGCTGGTGCTGCTTCTCCTGCATGGGGCCGGGTTGTGGAAGTTCGGTCGCGGCGATTTGCCGGCGCCCCGACCTATCGAGGCCGCGCCCGAGTGGAGTTGGGCCGACCGGGGCGCGGAGGATTGGGTGGCGTGGTTCGATCCAACCTTCTTCGTCCACGGACACCCGCAGAGTTTTTCCGGGCCCGGTTGGATGCTTCAACCACGGGTGGGTTACAGCGCGCCTCTGCCGTTGGAGCCCCCGCGATTTCTCGAACCTGCCCAGTTGGTGCGGGAAGATCCTCTCCGATTGCTGGTGCGGGCCGCTGCCTGGACGCCCTCGGTGATGAGTCTGCGGGCGAGCGCCTCCCCGCAGTTCGGCAGCCTGGCGCCCCGTGAGCCACTGACACTCCGGTCCTCACGTCTCCGCATTGTACCTGCCGGTCCTGCGCGGCGTTTGCGTCAAAGCCCGGAGCCATTGCCGGGTTGGCCTTCGGCAGAGCTGCTGACCAACAGCGTGGTGCGGTTGCTGGTGGACGGCGCGGGAAGGGTGCTCACGGCTGCTTTGTTGGTCTCCAGTGGACTGCCGGCAGCGGATCAAAAAGCTCTGGAAGTGGCCCGTCAATTGGAGTTCGAGCCCGACTCCGGGATGGCAATTGCTCCCAAGGAAACCCCGAATCTGACGCCGGTCCTGGCCGTGTTCGAGTGGCAAACGCTGCCGCCGGATCGCCTCGATTCCACCGCCCGTTGAAATCGGCCGATGCGCACGTCCTCGCTGATCCTGGCGTATGTCCTCCTGCTCTTGGGCGCCCTCGGTCTGCTCACCGTGATAACCGAGATGCGACGGCGCCGATTCGAACCCGCGCCGAATCGCGACCGCATCTTTCGGTGCGAACAGTGTGGCGCGGTGTACACGGACGACCCGGACGTGGATCTCTCCCGCTGCGCTCACTGCGGGAAGTTCAATCCGCCGTATGAGTTCTGATGCCCGCACCCGCCTCACGGCTGGCGGACCGCGCGATAAAAGGCGCGGCTGCTGCCCGGAGGGGGAGTGTTGGTGTAATCCCATCGACCCGACCACGGGGCATTGGTTGCCAGGCTCTGCCAGGTCCGCAGGTCGGTGGACATCTCGAGGACCAGGGAACCGCCGGCCGTTCCGAGCACCGTGAATCGCCATCGTCCATCGGGCAAAAACTCCGGATCGACCAGGCGCAGTTCGGGAATCGAGATCTGCACCTGCCACGAACGCGTCGCGCGCAAGCGGCCCTCGGGATCGGTGCGCACCCAGGGAGTGGGATCCCGTACCCACACTTCCACAGTGTGCGTCCCGTTGCCCAGGGCTTCCGGGGACAACTCGAGCTCCGGACCGGCCGCTCCCGGTACCCCCACCCCGTTGGTCTTCCACTCCACCGCCAGCGGGCTTTGTCGCGGCTGGACCAGATCCAAACGAAATCGCACAGGCGCCGCCGAGGTCCAGCTGATCACACTGGACGCGGGCTCCACACCGTCCCAGGGACGCACCCTGGCATAGATCGCGCGGATGATCTGTTCTCGGCAGACCTCGCAGAACGGCATGCCGAGGGTGCGCATCTTGCAGTCGAATTTCGGACGATACCATCCGGTGGCCTGGTATTGTGCGCCTTCGAACAAGCCCACCACGTCGGCCCACGACCCGTCGTTGGGCGTGGGCAGGGGAGTGGAGGGCTCGATCCACGCCCGCCAGGGGATCTCGTTGCGGTTGGTCCGCTGCGTGGCGTTGGGCGCCTCGACGGGCGTGTAGCCGGGGTAGGGATTCGAGTACTCGTCCACCAGACCGGCAAAAAAGTGGCCCGACTCGTGCACCACGATGTCGGAGTAGGGCCAGTAGGGATTCAATGCGGTGATGATGGGACGCCGATTGCTCACGCCGGTCGGGCCGCCGACGCCGGAGGACCCGCCGGGTTGGATGTCGTTCACCAGCAGGATGACGATGTCCGCCTCGGGCAGCCAGGTGTTGATCAGGTGCTCGACCCTGCCCTGGCCGTTGGCGGGGTTGGGGTCGAGCCCGTTCGGCGGAATGGTGATGACGTAGTCGTAAAACTCGTAGGCGCTGTTGAAGTAGGTGTTGCGAAACGGACCGCCGGTGGTGGGATGGTCGGAGCCCGACTCTGCAGAGGCAACGCTGATGGCGTAGGCATTGAAATGCTGCCGGTATTCCGCGTAGGGCGAGGCAGTCAGGAGGGTTTCCACCACGTTGGTGGCGTCCCGCAGGAACTGCGACAATTGCGGGGCGGTGTAACCCTCCGAAAGCACCACCACGTTGATCCGGTTCGTGCGCGGGCCGTGTACGAGCAACGGGGTGAGGGTTTGCGACCGGGCGGACGTCACCACCAACGCGCAGACCAGGAGCATGGCTGCGGCCCGGCCCGGCCGGGCAGCCCGATCGCGGGCAGAGCTGCCCAACATCCCGAGAAGATCCCTCGGACCGGTCATGGTTGGTTCGACGCAGGGGTTCCCGGATTGGGCGAATCGCCGGAGACCGCTGCGGGAAGGCGGTTGGTGGCTGCACCGCCGGGGGCCTGCACCTGGGGCGGCGGTCGAATGGGCCAATCCGGAGCGTCCACGCGAGCCCGGGCCAGCAAATCTTCGATTTTTGCGACAACGTCGGGATGTTGCTCCGCGACATTGCGCCGTTCGCCGGGATCTTCCCTCAAGTTGTAAAGCTCCAAGGGGCTGCCCCACTGCGGACGCACGGCCTTCCAATCACCCCAGCGCAGTGCCTGCTGGAAACCGCGCTCGTGGAATTCCCAATAGAGATACTCGTGCCGGTTCGTCTGGGTCTCCCCCACCCAGAGGGGAAATACGGAAATGCCGTCCAGTCCGGCGGGTGCATTGGTGCCGGCGGCCTCCGCCAGCGTCGGGAACAAATCCCAGTGGGCCCAGACAAAGTCGCTCACCTGACCGGGGCGGATCCGTGCGGGCCAACGGACAATCATCGGGACACGGATCCCGCCCTCGTAGAGGTCGCGCTTGATGCCGCGCAGCGGACCGGAGCTGCCCAGGAACGCTGGATCCACACCACCCTCGCGGTGCGGCCCGTTGTCGCTGGTGAAAATGACGATGGTGTTTTCCTCCTGACCGGACGCCTTGAGCAGTTCCATGATCCGACCGATGTCGGCGTCCATGCGCGTGATCATGGCCGCCTTGTTTTTTTCGGGCTGGGGCCAGGGACGGTCGGAGTACGGCGCGTCTGTGGGGACCTGCATGCCGTTGCCGGTGCGGCGGCCTTCCTCATTGTTGGCGTGCGGGGTGGTGTAACAGAGCATGAGGAAAAACGGCCGATACTGATTGTACCAGTCCGGCTTGTGGATCCGGATGAAGTTGGTGGCGGCCTTGGTGCAGAGGTCCGGAATGTAGGTGCGTTTGGCCCCGGCGAAGTTCTCGATCAGGGTGACTTTGCCCTCGTAAGGGGTGACCGGATCGTAGCGCCAGAGATACGTGGTGTAGTAGTCGTGCGCATGGACATTGTCCAGATAACCGACGAACTCGTTGAACCCCTTTTTCCAGGGCACCCCGGGCAGGCCTTCCTCGGCCAGGCCCCACTTCCCAATCAAGCCGGTGTGATAGCCGGCAGCCCGCAGCCATTCGGCCAGGGTCAGCTCGTCGGCTTGCAGAGTGGCGCCGCGCCGGTTGCCCCGGAGATTCAAGTGCCCCGTGTGTTTGCCCAGCATCAGGGCGGCCCGCGCAGGCGCGCAGACGGTGCTGCCGGCATAGAATTGCGTGAAACGAATGCCCTCGGCCGCCAGACGATCCAGGTTTGGCGTTTGAATGCGCGTGGACCCGTAGCAGCCCAGATCCCCGTAGCCCAGGTCGTCGGCCACAATGAGCAAAATGCTCGGCCGCCGCGGTGCCGGGGGGCGGGAGGGACGGGCCGTCTCGTTGGTGGCTGGCGGTGCGGAGGAAGGGAGCTCCGCCGAAAAGCCGGTCGCGGCCCACACTGTGGCCAGAGCGACCCCCACCACCTTGACTCCCACACTGAAGCAACGCATCAGGCCCGGATTGTGCGGACCGGGCGCTCCCGGTGGCAAGCCTTACCGGGGCCGCACATGCCCTTTCGGACTTCAACCCGGGTCAAATGCCTGGCGCTGGGCCCGCCCTTGTGTGCGGAGGACTCGCATTCGCAAACCTCGGCTGTCCGTGCCACTGGTTTGCGCTGCAGAGTTCGCCACGGGTTTCGAGACCTGGCTTGTCAGGGTCGGCCGGGAGGGACAGGTCGAACAGGGTGGCACGGATCGCGTTGCGCGGGCAGGGAGCGGGGCTGCGGGTCGGGCGCGCAAGGCATGACTCACGCCGGGGCCATCCCATCGGCTCCCTGCTATTGCGTCTTCGGGAATGCGGCCATGCCAGAGCCCGGCTGGCACGGGATTACGGTCCCCAGATACCCGAGCGCAAATAGGGCTTCAGACGCCGCTTGAGCGTCTCCCGGGCCCGGAAGATCAGCGACTTGGTCGCGGAAATGGAACATCCCAGCACTTGAGCGATCTCCTCGTAGGACCAGTCCCCCTGGCGACACAACAGCAACGCGGTACGCTGATTCTCGGGCAGGGCCGCGATGGCCTCTTCGATCTTTTCTTCGAGCTCGGCCTGAAGGAGGGCCTCGGTGGGTGGGGCCGCGTGCAGATCCGGCAGGGTTCGCTGCGGTGCCTCGGATTCTGCGGAGGGTGGCTCCAAGGGCTCGGCCGGATGCCGCGCGCGACGGCGCAGTTCGTTGAGACACAGGTTGCGGGCGATGGTGAACAACCACGTGCGAAACGGCGCAGTCGGCTCGTACCGGTGCGCCGATTTCCAGACCTGCACAAAGACGGCCTGCGTGATGTCTTCGGCTTCGACCGGGTCCTGCAGCGTGCGCGTCACCAGGTTCAGCACTGCCGGCGCATGACGCTGCAGCAGGGTCTCGAACGCCTCCCGATCCCCGCGCTTGACGCGCAGCATCAGATCCGCATCGGCGTTCGGGACCGAATCCATCGGAGCCCGAGTCTAGAGCCGGCCCGCGTGGGGAACAAGGTGCCCGCGGTGCGGTGCGGGGAGCGGAGCTGCGCCGCACCTGTGCATCCGGACCCTCCGACGGGTCAACGGGAGCGGCGCTTCCGCCCGGTGCCCCCTGGTTTGGCGGGCGCTTTGGCACCCGTGACTCCTGCGCCCAGACCTTGCACTTGCGCCGCAACCTTCAAACGCAGTGCGTTGAGGCGAATGAATCCCGTGGCGTCGTCCTGATTGTACGCCTGCGTGGGATCGGCCTCCATGGTGGCAATGGCGGGTTGATACAGGCTGACCGGCGATTTGCGCCCGGCGACCATGATGTTGCCCTTGTACAGCTTCAGCCGAACCGTGCCGGTCACGTTTTTCTGACTTTCGGTAATGAACGCCTGCAGCGCCAGGCGCTCGGGGCTGAACCAGTACCCGTAGTACACCAGCTCGGCATAGCGGGGGATCAGGCTGTCTCGAAGATGCATCACTTCCCGGTCCATGGTGAGCGATTCCATCTGCCGATGGGCGAAGTGGAGAATGGCTCCGCCGGGCGTCTCGTACACGCCCCTGGACTTCATGCCCACGTAGCGGTTCTCCACCATGTCCACTCGCCCGATGCCGTGTTTGCCGCCCAACCGGTTGAGCACTTTCATCACCCCCAGAGGCGTCAGACGCCGGCCGTTCACGGCCACGCATATGCCCTTTTCAAACTCCAGCGTCACGTATTCCGGCTGGTCCGGCGCGTCCTCCGGGGCGACCGACAATTTGAACATGTCCTTGTTCTCCGGGGCAAAGGCGTCCATCCACGGATCCTCGAGGATGCCCGCTTCGTAGGAGATGTGCATCAGGTTCCGGTCCATCGAGTATGGCTTCTTGGCGGTGGCCTGGACGGGGATGCCTTTTTGCTCGCAATACGCGATCATTTCGGAGCGGCCCGGGAACCGGCGACGGAACTCCGGATCGCGCCACGGGGCGATCACCTTCAAATCCGGGGCCAGGGCCGCCACCGTCAACTCGAACCGAACCTGGTCGTTGCCCTTGCCGGTCGCACCGTGCGCCACCGCCTCGGCCCCTTCGTTGCGCGCGACCTCGATCATCGCCTTGGCGATCAACGGCCGCGCGATGCTGGTGCCCAGGTAGTACTGGCCTTCGTAAATGGCCCCGGCCTGGATCATGGGGAAGATAAAATCGCGCGCGAATTCCTCCTGCAGATCCTCGATGTAGCATTTGCTGGCGCCGGTCCGGAGTGCCTTGGCTTTCAGCCCCCGCAGCTCTTCCTCCTGCCCAATGTTTGCGCAAAACGCGATGATTTCGGCCTGATAATGCTCCTTGAGCCAGGCCAGGATCACCGATGTGTCCAGTCCACCCGAGTATGCCAGCACGATCTTCATAGACCCGCCATGATGGCCGCCGCCTCTCAAGGGCCAAGCGCAAAATGGATGAGAATTCGGCGGGCGGCCCACTCCAGGTCCCGGGTGCCGGCAAAAGCTCGGCCTTATCCCCGACGTCCTCGGCACGGGCCGGCCGAGCGGAGAACAGCATTTTCCTCGGCGACCTTGAACCGGGGACCCGGCAAAGGAAATGGGCCCTGCACTGTTTACGGATCGCACTGGTCATGCACGCGCCGACAGAGCATCCCATCCACCTTTCCGGCGGAAACGCACCCGAGCAATGGGTCTCTCCAAACCGGCCGCGCCCTGAACCGGCGCAACCCGTGGCCTCCCATCGCGGCAGTCGGGCCTGCCACACCGGACCTGCGCCCCGTCAGGGCGGGAAGAATGGCGGAACGCGGTTAATCAAGTCGGCGCCCGGGCTGCTGAATTCCTACTCCGCGGGCGCAGACGTACGGCGCGCCAAAACCGGAACCATTCATCCCGGATCGAGCAATCCGGTTTTGTCCAGGGCGCTCGCTCGGGCTGGTGGATGCACGCCCCGCGGGCGCAAAGTTAGGCCTGCCGACGGCGCGAACACCTTCCGACCCGTGTTGGTTTTGGCGGGGATGAATTCGCATGGGGCGGTTTTGGAAGCGTGTCGGACGCACCGATGAGCAGGCAGCGGCCCCGGTGCCGCAGCTCCGCTGTGCGGTGCTTCACAGGTTTTGGCCGCTGCTCAGAGTCGGTGGAATCTGAGGGCATCCTCGGCCACGAAAAAGCCGGAAGAAAACGGCGTTTCGGCAGGATGCTTGAATCTCGTGCCCACCCACGGAAAGGCACCCATGGGAAGGCCCGGTTGTGCCGTGACTCTCGTCGGCGCGAATCCGGATGGCCGGACCCAAGGGGGCATGGATCACCGGGAGCCTGTTGCCCGCAGAGCGGAACACCGGCCGGCCTTGACCGTGAGCCCGCGGCCTTCGCTCCAAGAGCCCGAGGTCGAATTTGGTGTTAGCGGCTTCTTCGCGCGGACGGACCAATGCAAGCGATCGAGAGCCGGAGTTCGAAAGCCCCGCGCAACCGGGCGGTTATCCGCTCGACGAAGAGGCCGGTGGAGTGGCGGCCTCCTGACCGCCGGAAACCGGGGCCACCACCACTTCGATCCCCTTGCTGCGAAGTCCCTCCACAAGCTCCGCCGGGGCACCGCTGTCGGTGACCACCACGTCGATCGGCTCCAGGTCACACAGAAGTGCCAGCGACCGCCGACCGAACTTGGTGTGATCGAGACACATGATGACACGTGCGGCGGCACGAATCATCGCCCGCTGGATGTCGACCAACAGACTGTGCGAGTTGGTCAGGCCCTCCAAGGTGATGCCCCCGGCGCTCATGATCGCCACGTCTGCGTGAATCTTGGAAAAGGTCTCCACGGCCAGGGGCCCCACCAGGACCCCCAGGCGCGGATAAAGCACTCCGCCGCTCAAGACCAGTTCCACCCGGTTGGCGGAAGCGAACAAGTTGGCCACCGGCAACGAATTCGTCACGATCTGGGGGGCCTTCTCTTCCAGGTACCGGGCCACGTGATAGACCGTGGTCCCCGCATCCAGGATCAGGCTTTGATTGGGATGGACCAGCGCGGCACAGGCCTTCCCGATGGCTTCCTTTTCTGCCAGTTGATGCGTGTCGCGAGCGGAAAAGGTGAATTCGTCGCTTTTCGGGGTTAGAATGCGTGCCCCGCCGTGGGTGCGTTTGACCGTGCCGGCCGCCTCCAGCAACGTCAGGTCCCGGCGAATTGTGGACAACGAGACACCGAATGTCTTCGCCAGCTCGTCCAGGGAGGCAAACTCGACCTTCTGAAGGTACTCCTCGATGCGGTGCTGACGTTCTTGCGCAGTCATTCGTGCTCGAATCTGAAAGATTGTGCGAGATTATGCAAGAATTTTGTTGACAACTCCGCTCGTTCGTGCTGTAGTTTTGGCGGATTATGACAGGAGCCGTATCAGCGCCGCCGCGTGCGGTGGTTGAGCATTGGGTGCGCCAGGCCGTGTACACGCGCTTGGGCAAGCCTTTGCCGCGCATTGCTCAGGCGCCGAACCCGCTGGTGGTGAACATCAGCGCCCGACACTGTCACCTGACCCAGGAAGCGGTCGAGGCCCTTTTTGGCAAGGGCTACCAGCTGCGGGTCCTGAAGTGGCTTTACCAGGAGGGCCAGTTCGCTGCTCAGGAAACGGTGACCCTGATTGGCCCGCGCAGCCGCGTGATTTCCAACCTTCGGATCCTGGGCCCCTGTCGGTCCCTCAACCAGGTGGAGCTGGCGTTTACGGACGCCATTGCCCTGGGGTTCGACGTGCCCTTGCGGTTGTCCGGGGACATCAAGGGCACGCCGGGATGCATGTTGATGGGGCCGGCCGGGTTTTATGAACTGAAAGAGGGGGTGATCCGGGCCGCCCGACACGTGCACATGCATCCGGATGATGCGGCGTTCTACGGGGTCAAGAATGGCGACTACATGCGCCTGAAAGTGGGCGGCGATTGCGGTCTGGTGTTCGAGAAGGTGCTGGCGCGGGTGGATCCGGCCTTTCGATTGGAGGTGCATTTGGACACCGACGAGGGCAACGCCTGCAATCTGCAGCCGCACACGCCCTGTGAGCTTTTGAAAGCGTGAACCGGCGGGGGCCCGGGATGGGTTCCCGCAAGGAGGAAACCGGAGACGACTCTATGAGCGAAGCACTCGGCATGATCGAAACCAAGGGCTACGTGGGCAGCGTCGAGGCCAGCGATGCCATGGTCAAGGCGGCCAACGTGAGCCTGGTCAAAACCATCCCCATTGGCGGCGGACTGATCACGGTCCTGTGTCGTGGGGACGTGGGCAGTGTCAAGGCGGCGGTGGACGCCGGGGCCAAGGCAGCCGGCAAGGTGGGCGAGCTGGTCAGTGCCCACATCATCGCCCGACCTCACGAAGATCTGTTGGCCGTCTTTGTTGGGGAAACCTCCAACAAGACGGGCAAAGGTGGCTGAAGGGAACCAGGGACGCTTGGAGCAACAACGCTTATGGCACAGCAAGCAGTCGGCATGATCGAATGCAAGGGCCTCTGCGCCCTGTTGGAAGCGGCGGATGCGGCCCTGAAGGCTGCGAATGTCACGCTGACCGGTTGGGAGAAGATCGGCAGCGGATACGTCACCGCCTTTTTCCGGGGTGACGTGGCCGCGGTGAAAGCGGCTACGGATGCCGGGGCGGCCGCAGCGGCGCAGGTCGGCCAGGTCATCAGCGTCCAGGTCATTCCGCGGCCGCATGAGGGGTTGTCGGGACTGGGCAAGTGGCTGCAGTGAGCCGGGCCCGACAGCCCGTGGGCGGCGGCCCGGGTGCGTCGGGGCGTCCCCGGTGCGTGCGCTCGGGCTTCGGGCTCGCCGGCGGGCTGCGCCCGCGCAGGGAAAAATGCCTCTCGTGGCGGTGACTTCCTCTGGTGGCGCATGAGAATCCTGGTGGCCAATCTGGGCAGCACGTCGCTCAAATGGCGGCTGTTCGACCTTTCGGACGGCGCGGAGCGGCTGCTGCATCGGGGCGCCCTGGAGCGGGTCTCCGATTATGCAGGGGCCATCGAGACTTGTCTGCGGCAGTTGGCCGAAGCCGGTCACGTACGGTCGGACGGCGACCTGGCTGCCGTGGGGTTCAAGGCAGTGGTGGCCAGGGGCATCACCGGTTGCGTGCGGGTCACCGAGGAAGTCTTGCGCGCCATGGAGGAATGGAACTGCCTGGCGCCGGCGCACAATCCGCCCTACGTGCTCGGGATGCGCCTGTTCGGTCAACGGCTGCCCCAGGTCCCGATGGTGGCGCTGTTCGAAACGGCGTTTTACCAGTGGGCCCCGCCGGCGGCCATGGAGTATGCAGTGCCCGAGCGCTGGCGTGCGGCCGGGGTGCGGCGCCTGGGATTCCATGGAGCCAGCCACAAGTACATCGCGGAACGGTCGGCGGAGTTGCTGGGCCGGCCGGACGTGGCGGCTCGCGTGCGCAACCTCTACGTGGACGGCGGGCGCCTGCCCGTCTCCGGCCCGCCGCTGCGGGTGATCTCCTGTCATCTGGGTGGCAGCTCCAGTGTGACGCCCCTGCGGGACGGGCTGGCGCTGGGCAACAGCCTCGGGCTCAGCCCGCAATCCGGGCTGCCGCACAACAATCGAGTCGGGGACCTGGACAGCTTCGCCATCCCGTTGGTGATGCGCACGCTGGGCCTGAGTCTCGAGGAAGTCGAGCGTCAACTCTGCCGGGAAAGCGGCCTCAAGGGGTTGAGCGGGTTGTCCAACGACATTCGGGACCTGCTGGCGGCTGCTGCGCAGGGGCATGCGGGTGCCCGCCTGGCGTTGGATGTGTGGGTGCATTCCGCCCGCCACTACATCGGGGCTGCGCTGGCCCAGTTGGGCGGGGCGGAGGCCCTGGTGTTCACGGCAGGCATCGGGGAGAACCAACCCGGCCTGCGCGCGGCCATTTGCGAGGGCTGGGCGGAGCTCGGAATCGAGCTGGACCCGACCCGAAATGACCAGGTTCGGTCCGCGGAAGCCCGGATCAGCTCGGACCGGTCGCGCGTACAGGTCTGGGTGATCCCCACCAACGAGGAATTGGTGGTGGCGCGCGAGGTCAAACGGCACTTGGAATCCTGCGGTGCCGGCGGCCGGAGTTCCGCCCTCTCCGCGCGGATTTCTGCAACCAACTGAACTCTCAGCACAACAACACCTATGGCACAACAAGCAATCGGCATGATCGAAACCCGGGGCCTGGTGGCGTTGGTCGAAGGGACCGACGCGATGCTCAAGGCCGCCAACGTGGAATTGGCCGGGCCCATGATGCAGGTGGGCAACGCACTGGTGACGGCCGTGGTGGTCGGCGACGTGGCCGCGGTCAAGGCCGCCACGGACGCCGGCGCCCAGGCCATCAAGGCCATCAAGGGCGAGCTGGTCAGCGTCCATGTGATTGCGCGCCCCCATCCGGACGTGGACGCGGTGCTGCCCAAGAAGAAGTAGCGCAATGTTCTCCGCACCGACCGTCGGCGTCCGGGTGGGTGCGCCCCACCGGGTCGACCCGGCGGTCCCACCGGCTCCCAACCCATGTTCCTGGCCCGCGTCGAAGGCACGGTGGTCGCCACCAAAAAGGACCCCAACATGCAGGGTCGCAAGTTGCTCCTGCTGCGGCCGCAGTTGGTGGACGAAAAGGACCCCACCCGGTTCCGGCCCGGTGTCAACACCATCGTCGCGGTGGACAGTGTGGGCGCCGGGGTGGGGGAGATGGTGATGTTCACGCAGGGCAGTTCCGCCCGTTTGGCGCCGGGCATGCGCGATGCCCCGGTGGATGCGGTGGTGATCGGCATCGTCGACACCGTGGACGTCCTGGGCAAGGTGATCTACCACGCGCGAGCGGCCTCGGCGTGATCGTGGAAGCCCACGGCGCAAGCCCGCGGCGAAAGGTGCCACCGGCACCGAGGATTCGGAGAAACGAGAATCGCCATGAGCGCACTGAACGAAACATTGATCCGAGAGGTCGTGGCGGAGGTGTTGGGCCGGCTGGGAGGACCTGTACCACCCACGGACGGCCCCGGCCGCACCGGCACCCCCACCGGAGGGCCGACGGCTCCCGCAGAGAGCGTCTCGACCCCTGCCAGGCCCGCCTGCGGCTGTCCCGTCTCGAGCCCGAGCGGTCCCAAACCGAGCCGCGGTCGCTTTGGCGTTTTTTCCGACGCCAACGAAGCCTGCGCCGCAGCCCAGGAGGCGTTTCTGCAATTGTCTGCGGCCGGCGTGGCAGGGCGGCAGAAGGTCATCCAGATCGTCAAGGACATCTGCTGGGCCCGGGCCGAAGAATGGGGTCGGTTGGAACTGGAAGAGACGCGCATCGGCCGGCTGGACCACAAGATCGAGAAGCTCCGGGCGCAGCGGGCCGTGCCGGGCGTGGAATTCCTGCAACCGTACGGTCTCAGCGGCGACCACGGCATCACGCTGGAAGAGTATGCGCCGTTTGGCGTGATCGGCGCCGTGACACCCAGCACGCATTCCATACCCACGCTGGCCTGTAACATCATCAGCATGGTCGCCGCCGGCAACGCGGTCGTCTTCAACGCGCATCCCGCCGCCTACAAGTGTGCCGTGACGGCGGTGCGGACCTTCAACCAGGCGATCCATCGCGAACTGGGCATTGAGAATCTGGCGTGCATCATCGAACCGCCCACGCTGGAGTCCTTCCAGGCCATCGCGAAGAACGAACACGTGCGGTTGCTGTGCGTGACAGGGGGCCCGGGCGTGGTGAAGGCGGCGATGGCCAGCGGGAAACGGGCCATCTGCGCCGGGCCGGGCAACCCCCCTGTGCTGGTGGACGGCACGAGTTGTCTGGACCGCGCGGCCCGCTGTGTCGTGGAAGGGGCCGCCTACGACAACAACCTCCTGTGCATCGGGGAAAAGGAGGTGTTTGTGTTGGAACCGTTCTTCGACCGGTTCATGGCGGCGCTGGAAAAACACGGCGCCTTTCGGTTGAACGAGGCGCAGATCGAGCGCCTCACCCGTGCGGCCTTTGTTTTCCCGGCCGGGCAGGGCGCCGGCTGTCCGCATCCGACTGTCAATCGCGAGTTGATCGGCAGGGATCCCGAGGTGCTGGCGCGCGCGGCCGGCGTCCAGATTCCCGCCGGCACGCAGTTGTTGGTCGGGGAGACGCCCGCCGATCATCCCTTTGTGCTGGAGGAGCAGATGATGCCGTTCCTGCCGGTGGTGCGGGTTCGATCCGTTGAAGAGGGCATTGAAGCGGCCAAACGCGCCGAGCACGGGTACAAGCACTCGGCGATGATTCACTCGCTGGACGTGGCGCACATGACGGCCATGGCGCGTGCCCTGGAGACCACGTTGTTCGTCAAAAACGGCTCGTGCCTGGCCGGTCTGGGCAACGGCGGAGAGGGATACCTGAACTTCTCCATCGCCACCACAACCGGCGAGGGCATTTGCAATCCGCGCACGTTCACCCGCGTGCGCCGATGCGTGATGGTGGATCAGCTGCGCATTTTTTGAAGGGCGCCACCGGTTGGGAAAAATGGCCATGATCCGGAAGCGCAGTTCAAGGTTCGGAGCCGGACACCGCGCCCGGCGGTTTGCGCCCGGGGTTGGCGGTGGGCCGGGGGAGGGCTGAGCCGTGTTGCTGGCGCGTGTGGAGGGACACGTGGTGGCCGTGCGCAAACATCCCAGCCTGGAGGGCTGGCGGCTGGTGGTCTGCCAGCCCATCGGAGCCAGCGGCCAACCCGAAGGAGCACCCCAGGTGGCCATCGACGCCCTGGGGGCCGGCATGCACCAACAGGTGGTGATCTCCTCCGACGGGGCCGCGGCGCGACGGGCCGTGGGCGACGAAAAAAGCCCCGTCCGCTGGCTGATCATCGGGGTCGTGGACGAGCGGGTGCCGGGAGAACGCGTATGAAGCTGGGCCGCGTGATCGGTCGCGTGACACTGAGCCGGACCATCCCCTCTTTGCAGGGCGGACGGTTCCTCGTCATCAGCCCCTTCGGCCGCGAACAGTATGCCATGGGATTGGACGGCCCTCCTCGACTCGGACCGGATCCGAGCCTGGTGGTCTACGACAACCTCGGCGGAGCGGTCGGGCAGGTCATCGGCTACGTGGAAGGCCGCGAAGCCGCGCAGCCTTTTGACCAGCCAACGCCCGTGGACGCCATCAACGTGGCCCTGGCCGATGAACTCTTCTATCGCCCGTGGACGGGCTAATGCGCTTTCTGCCATGAAACAGGTGATCAGCCTGCGCGATCTGGAAAACCTCCTGCGTCAGGGACGGGATCTGCGGCAACTGCCCGCCGACGCCATCCTGACGCCGGCCGCCCGCGACTTTTTGCGCGACTGGGAAGCGGCCCAACAGCAGGGCCGCAACGCTCCGATACCCGCCACGGCCCCGGCCGCCCCCAAAACCTCCGGCTCCCCGGGCTCCCCGTCCGATCTTTCCTCCCAATCACCCGCAGCCGAGATTGAGGCCTTCTTTCATTCGGCGTGGTGTCAGGAATTGAAGGAACAGATGTGCGACATCGGCCGCCGCCTCTGGCTGCGCGAATATGTCGACGGCAACGGGGGCAACCTGGCCATTCGCGTGGGCAAAGATCTGGCGCTCTGCACGCCCACGCTGGTCAGCAAGGGGTTCATGAAGCCCGAGGACATGTGCCTGGTGGACTTCACCGGCCGTCAATTGTGCGGGCAAAAAAAGCGGACCAGCGAGATTCTGATGCATCTGCAGATCTTTCAGCGTCAGCCCCGCGCCGTGGCGACCTGTCACTGTCATCCCCCCTATGCCACGGGTTTCGCCGTGGCCGGACTGGTGCCGCCCACCTGTCTCATCCCCGAATTCGAGGTGTTTGCCTCCGTGGCCGTGGCGCCGTACCGCACGCCGGGCACGCCGGAAATGGGCCAGCTCGTGGCCGAGCTGGTGGATCAACACAACACCATCCTCATGGCCAACCACGGGGTGGTCAGTTGGAGTCACCTCGGTCTGGAGGATGCCTATTTCAAAATGGAGATTCTGGAGGCGTACTGCCGCACCGTGCTGGTGACCGCCCAATTGGGCAGGCCGCCCCAGACCATGACGCCCCAGCAGCTGCGGGATCTGCTCAAGATCAAACAGGAGCTGGGCATCCCCGATCCGCGCTTCGGGCTCAAGGAATGCGAGCTTTGCGACAACGACCAGTGGCGCCCGGGAGTGACCTGCACGGTCCCGCCCCGGCCCGCGCCGGAGGCGGACTTCGATCCTGAAGCCGAGAAGGCCGTCCAGATCATCACGGACGAGATCCTGGCCCGGTGGAAATGAGCTCGCCCGGCCCAGCTGCCTCCGCACCACCCGGTCCGGAAAAATCCCTGGACCGCAAACTGGCTGAGATCCGCGCCCACCCGCAGGGGCGAACCTTCATTCTTGCGGATGCGAAGGATGCCGACATGGCCTACGGGGTACGGGCCCCCGGCCCGCGCTCGTGGTTGTCGGCCCGCGGGGCCCGGCCCGCCCAGTTTTCCCCCGAAGTGTGGACACGCGAGGAATTCGGCTACCGCAATCTGCCGGAGTTTCTCGATATCATTCGCGAGATCGTGCACCAGGGGATCGTGGACATCATGTTGATGTCGCCCTATGTGAACGATCTCCTGACCATTCAGGAGGGCCTGTTTCGGCGGTCGACCGTCACTCCGGCCGCCCGGGCCAACGACACCACGGACATTTGGGCGGTCCGTCACGGTTGTTACACCGCCGAGCCCTCCCGCCCGTTCCGCACCGCCACCATCGATCAGATCCAGTGCGGCCGTGTCGAATGCGACCGGTCCACCCGCGACTTTCCCGGGGCCAACCTGGGCCTCTACTCCGTCACCTTCCTGAACGACCTCGAACGCGACCGGGAAACCCTGCTCGCGTACAAGGCCTTCCGCGAAGAGGCCGAGCGCAAACAGTTCCGTCACTTCCTGGAAGTGTTCGATCCCAACGTGGACCCGGGCCTGCCCCCGGAGAGGCTTGCCGAGTTCATCAACGATCAGATCCTTCGTACCCTGGCCGGCGTTCCGGTGGCCGGTCGGCCGCTCTTTTTGAAGATCGTTTACCACGGCCCGCGCGCGCTGGAGGAACTCGTCCAATACGACCCCAATCTGATCGTCGGCATTCTCGGGGGCGGGGCCGGCACCACCCATGATGCGTTCCTGTTGCTGCACGAGGCCCAGCGGCATGGCGCACGTGTCGCCCTGTACGGTCGGAAGATCAACCACGCCGAACACCAGTTGGCGTTTATCGAGATGTTGCGGCTCATCACCGAGGGACGCATCGGTCCGGAAGAAGCCGTGCGGGCCTATCACGGCGTTTTGCAGGCCAGGGGAATCCGGCCGCGGCGCACGCTGGAAGAAGACCTGCAGATCACCGAACCCGCCTTGCGGGCGGATCGCACCGGCCGGCCTCCTTCGGCTGTTTCGATCCGCAACAATCCGCTGGGACAGCGTTCGGCGGTCGATGCACGCAGTGCCGCCTCCGCTTCGCCAGGGATCCCTCGAAGGCATGCTCCCGAGGGCACGGCCCGTACCGGAGCCCTTGCCGGGCCTCCGGCCCCCGCGCCCGATTTCTCGCAGATGACTCCCGAGCAGCGCCGGGACTATCACCTGGAGCGGTTGCGGCGCCGGTTCGGCTGAGCCTCGGGGGGCTCCTTCAAAGGGTTACCGTTCGTGCCTCGAACAGCAGGGGGGCGGCTTCCCGCGCCAGATCCCGGCTTCGCTGCAGGATCTCTCTGGCCGACTCGCACTCCAGAGCCCACTGCGCCAGGGCCCGGGCCTCGGCCATCCGGATGCGGCGGATCACGTACTTGATGCGGGGCACGAGGGGAGGGGCGGCGCTGAGCTCATGGACACCGAGGCCCAGTAACAACGGCACCAGGACCGGCTCCCCCGCCATCTCGCCGCACACGCTGACCCGCAGCCCCTGGGCTTCGGCGGCTTCGACCGTGCGCCGAATCAGCCGCAGAATGGCCGGGTGGGTCGGTTCGTACAAATGCGCGATGCGCTCGTTCATCCGATCCACCGCCAGCGCGTACTGAATCAGATCGTTGGTCCCGATGCTGAAGAAACGCACCCGCCGGGCCAGTGCGTCGGCCACCAGCGCCGCGGAGGGGATCTCGATCATGGCCCCGATTTCGATGGACTCGTTGAACGGCTGGCCGCGCTCGCGCAGCTGGGCCTTGCATTGCTCCAGCAACTCGTTGGCCTGGCAGAGCTCCTCCAGCCCGGAGATCATGGGGTACATCAACTTCACGTTGCCCTCGGCGCTGGCCCGCAGGATCGCGCGCAGCTGCGCCCCGAACATCTCGGGCTGCTGCAGACAGAGACGGATGGCGCGCCAACCCAGGAACGGGTTCATCTCCTGTTGCGCGACCAAATGAGAGAGAAACTTGTCCCCGCCCAGGTCCAGGGTGCGCACGATGACCGGCTGGGGCCGCAGGGCCACGGCCACCTTTCGATACGCCTGGAACTGTTCCTCTTCGTCCGGAGGGTGATCTCGGTTGATGTACAAATACTCCGTGCGAAACAAACCCACGCCCTCGGCGCCGCTGAGGCGCACCGCCTCGACGTCCTCGGCCTGCTCGATGTTGGCCAGCACCCACACCCGGTGTCCGTCGAGCGTGACCGCCGGCTGGTCCACCACTTCCCGCAGCTTTTCCTCCAGCGTGAGTTGCCGGCGGACCAGCTGCCCGTACTCGAAGAGGGTTTGATCCGAAGGATGCAGAATCAGGAGCCCGTTGAACCCGTCCAGCAGGGCATACTGGCCGGTTTCCAGCTCCCGCAGGGCGTGGGGAATCCCCACCACGGCGGGCAGGCCCAGGGAACGGGCCAAAATCGCCGTGTGGGACGTCTGGCTGCCCACCTCGGTGGCAAAGCCCAGCACCTTGGACTTGTCCATCTGCACGGTGTCGCTGGGGGTCAAATCATGGGCCACCAGGATGACCGGCTCGTGCAGGTGCGCCAGCTCCACGCCGTGGGCCCGACCCATCAAATGACTGAGGACGCGGGCGGTGACATCGCGCATGTCGGCGACCCGCTCCCGCAGATACTCATCCTCCACGGCGGCCAGGGCGGCCATGTATTTCTGCGCCACCAGGTGGTAGGCGTACTCGGCGTTCAGCCTTTCCTCGGTAATCAGGCGGGTGACCTCGTCCACCAGGACGCGGTCTTCCAAAACCAGCAAATGCGCGTCGAAGATGCCCGCCTCCTGTGCGCCCATGACCTCGCGCACCCGTCGCTGCACATCCAGCAACTGCTGCCGCGTGGCCACCAGGGCGCGCTCCAGGCGTTCGATCTCGGCAGGGATTTCGTCCTCGCGCAGCTCCCAGTGTGGAACCTCTGCTTCTGCCTTGCGCCAGACCAACAGCTTGCCGCGGCACACCCCGTTGGACACAGGGATGCCCCGCAGCACGCGCTCGCCTTCGTGACTCACGGCCGCCACAAAACCCTATTAACCGAACCCGGTAGCCGGCGAAACGAAAATCTCCGCGGCTGCCCGGCTGCGCCGGAACTTAGCCGGGCTGTCAGCTTCCACGCAGCCCCGCGCTCCCTTGTGAACCCAAGCTGGCTGGTCGCGGCAGAGTCTCGCCGGCCTCTTGCCGGGCCTCTCGGCATCCCCGGAGTCGGCGACCGGAGGGTACAAACCAAGGGTCGACGGCGCGGGGGGATCGAGGACGCCTCTCGCCTGCGCAGGTGGATCCAACACCGGCTCCGGCCCGTCGAGGTTCGAGATGAGGCCTCGGTCAAAGAGGTTGCGAGCCGATGCGCCGGCATTCAGACCACCCTAGGGAATCCCTGCCGGCCACCCGGAGTCCAATGGCTCGGACGGGGATCTCGTGCGCCTTGCGCGCGTTTCCATCCACCGCCGGGACTCTTGGAGATCGGTCCTCGGAACGGACCGGAGCACAGGGGAAACGGGCACGCAAGCGGAGGGTCCTTCGGCCCCGCACCAACTCCGGCCGCGACTCCGCGGCTCACGCGCAGTGCGGATCCGGCACGCGCAGCTTGATTTCTTCGCCCACGGCGAATGCGCGCGCCACAAACTCGCCCAGCGCGTAATAGGCTTGTGTGTCCGGGGCAAAGGCCAGCGGCCGGAGCTTTTCCGGATCCGTGCGGCCCTCGCCATTGAGCACGGATTCGTCGGCTTTCACGTCGAGGATCTCTCCGATGAACAGCGTGTGCAGCCCCACTTCCACGCTTTGCAACAGACGGCACTCCAGCACCAGGGGAAACTCTTCCACATACGGGGCATCCACAAGCAGGCTGCGGGCCGGCGTCAACCCGGTCGCGGCGAACTTGTCCACGTCCCGCCCGGATGCCAACCCGAAGTAATCGGCGTAACGCACCTGGGTTTGCGAAGGAATACTGATGGTAAAGGCGCGACGCGCCAGGAGATTCTCGTACGTGTAGGTGGCGCGGCGCAGAGCCACGGAGACGCACGGAGGTTGCGAACAACACACCCCGGCCCAGGACGCGGTCATGACGTTCGGCCGACCCTGCGCATCGTACGTGCCCACGACGAACACCGGGGTGGGATGAACCAGTGTTTGTGCCCCCAAGGATCGTTTCATACCCTGCGCGGAGCTTAAGCCCGACGGCGGGGCAATCCAACCCGGAATTTCAAGGGGACGATCCCCGCCCGGGGTCTGGAACAGCCGCGAGGCCCGGGGCCGCACCCGGGGAAGGTTCCGATTGGCTGGCGAAGCCTCTTTTCGTACGCGGAGCCGTCCACCGCTCCATTTCGCATTCCGGTGCCTGTCGGGACGGCCCAGGTTGTCCCCGGATGGGGTCGTTCCGGCCCGCCGCCCGGGGCGGGGCCAGAGCCTGCGCGGCCCGGCTCCCGCCACTGAAACATTCGGTCCGGATTCAGAACCCATCCGCGTCCATGGCACCTCGGGAGCATCTGCTTCGCTGACGGGTTTTCCCGTCGCGGGGGGCGAGAAGGGGGTGGGCGGGCGCAACCGTGTGCCACTGGCACTTCTCTACCGCCCCCGGGTCAACAAACCGTCCACGGGGGCGAAGTCATCCGTCAGCACGCCGCATCGGGCGAAATGCCCGGGTGGTTCCTCGCGGAGGGCCCGCACGCGGCTGAGAAACCCCGGCATTCGAACCCGGCCCGACGTCTGCAGGACGCGCGCCATTTGTTCGAGTTCCAGCCGTGTCCGCCGCCGCGAGTCCCGGGTCGCCACCAGCACGATGTTCTGACTGGTTTGCGCCGGGAACAGATACACCTGGGGGAACACCTCGCGGAGTGTTCGATACAGGGAACCGATGACGTCGGACTGCCAGGCGTTCAAGGTGCCGATGGCGTTGTAGGCCACGATGCCGTTGGTGGTCAGGCGGTCGCGAGCCAGTTCAAAAAACTCCCGGGTGGCCAGATGATAAGGGATGAATGCGCCGTAACGGTTTTCCGTGTACGCATCCACCAGCAGCACATCCCAGCGTTGACGGGACCGCCGCAGATACATGCGCCCGTCCTCGACCACCACCCGTTGGTTGGGACCTTCGCGAACCCCGAAGTATTGCTGGGCCACCTGCACCACCAGGGGATCGATCTCCACGGTCTCGAAATAAACCTCCGGATAATAGGCCGCCCACTGACGCTGGGCGCTGCCTCCGCCAAGGCCGATCATCAACACCCGCGCAATCTGCGTGTTCCACAGCCACGGCAGGTGGAAGTACTCGATGTATTCGAAGTGTCCCTCCAGCGGATTCCGCAGGGACATGCGCGTCTGCAGCGTGCCGTCAAAGGTCAGGAGCCGCAGCCCGCCGCTGTCCTCCACGCGGATGTTGTGATAGGGCGAGGTGGCTTCGAACACCACCTGCGCCGTGGCAGAAGCCACGCTCAAAACGGCCACGAGCAGCCATCCCGGGCGCCCGGGCCCCACTTGGCTCCCTGGTCTCATGAAGATGTCTCTGGGGGAACTGTCTTCGCTCCCGGCTCGGCCCACCAACAGACCCCGCCCAGCAGCAGGATCAAACCGCCGGTCCACCGAAAAATCGCCGACAGTCCCAAATGGTCCACCAGAACGTACCCGGCCACAAAAACCCCTGCAATGCTGCCCACCGTGCTGGCGGCGATGATCAACCCACTGACGCGGCCCACATGGCTGAGTTGCTGACTGGTCAGTCGGATCAAATACGGCGACAACATCGCCAGGATGAAGCAGGGGAAGAAAAAGATCACCCCGCTTCCGAGGGCAGGATCCAGTTTCTGCCAGAGAGGGGGAATGGGCTCATCGGCGGGATGCCGGTTGACAATCCAGTCCAGCACCGGTGGGGCCAGCCACGGGATGGCGATGGTAAACAGGCCGGTGGGCCACAACAGCCAGGCCAACCGTCGCAGCTGCTGCCAGCGGTCCGCCAGGGCCCCGCCGACGTAGTAGCCCGCCGCCAGCGCAATCATCACCACGCCGATCTGACTCACCCACACATAGAACGAGCTGCCAAAATCCTTGGCCAAGTACCGGGCGCCCACGATCTCCAGCACCAGAATCGCAAACCCGCCCGTGGCGGCGATGGCGGCGGCCGGCAACGGACGGAGCCGTGCTCGCGGACTCGTAAGGCTGGACTCCGACGGTGCACTGCGCGGCAATGACGAGGTGCCTGCCCCCGGGAGGGCCGTGCCTCCGCGAGCACGGGTGCCTGGCGGGGCGTCCTTGGAACGATCGGGTTTTCCTGCCGACGGGCCCACGGCCGCATCACTCCACGGAACGATCTTTCGGCAGACCCAGCGCCTCGTACAGGCGCCGCCGGGCCGACTTGTCCTGTTCCAATGTGGCCCGTGCGTAGGCAGCCACCTCTTCCGCGCGGGCCCGCGGGACCACGATCACACCATCCCCGTCTGCGACGATGACGTCCCCGGGCCTGACCAGCACACCCCCGCAGACAATGGGCGCATTCACAGACTCGATCTCGTTGCGCCCCGGCCGGATGCCGCGGCCCGGCCGCTTGAAGTACAGGGGGATTCCCTGAGCCTCGATCTCATCCGTGTCGCGGGCCGTGGCGCTGCTGACCACGCCCACACAGCCGCGCTGTTTCCAGGTCAGGATGTTGTTGGAGCCGATCGAGCCGGTGTCATGGCCGTGCTCCTCGATGACCAGCACCGTTCCCGGGCGCAGCAGCGGCACAAACGGCTCGCTGCTCCGGTCCCGATACCACGTCGCCACCCACCGATCGAAATCCGCGGTTTCCCGACGTCCGGCCGGTGGTTCCTGCGTGGGCACATACCGGGCCGTGACCGCTATGCCCACGATCCGGTGCCGGAACGTGCGCGTGTCCTTCCACAGCGGACGAATCTCCGGATCCATCAGCCCGAGGTTGTGCAAGCCCGCCTTGTCCATGCCGTCACAGACGTCAGCCACGCGCAGGCCGTCGAACAAGCGCAGGATCCGGGCGTCGTCCTCCTCCGAATACACGGGGGTGGGAATGAAATGTCGGCCGCGTCGCAGTTCCGCGGCCGCATCTGCATTGGTTTGCGCCCATACCGCCGGCAACAGCAAAAGGCCGGCCCCGATCAATCCCATCCTGAAGCCGTTGGCGGTGTTCATGACGCCAGAAAAGGCGATCCCGGCCGTTTGCGCCAGTCTGAAATCCACGCGTGCGCCGGAGGCGCGGCGCCGGGCCCCGGGCCGCGATTCCGGCCCCGGTGGGCCGCAGCGAGCCGTAGACAGGAGCGGCACCCGGTTGGCGGAGGTCTGCTGAGGGCACGTTGACAGGGAGTTTTCGTGCACTAATTTGTGCTTGCGCGAGTCGCCGGCAGGACGTCAAGAGGGGCCAGTCCCCGTCTCGTCCTGCCCTCTCCGACTCGCAGGAGAGGCAACGCATGAGCACGGCGGTTGAGACCATCGAAAGTCTGGTCAAAAAAGAGTACAAGTACGGCTTTTACACCGACATCGAGACCGAGTCGGCCCCGCCCGGCTTGAACGAGGACATCATTCGGTTCATCTCGGCCAAGAAGCGGGAGCCCGAATGGCTGACCGAGTGGCGCCTGAAAGCCTATCGGCACTGGCTGACGATGGCGCCGCCCAACTGGCAGTTCGTCAAATACCCGCCGATCAATTTTCAGGAGATTGTCTATTACGTGGCCCCCAAGAGCCGGGCCGACGGCCCCAAGAGCCTCGAGGAGGTGGATCCCAAACTGCTCGAGACCTACGAGAAGCTTGGCATCCCGTTGCGGGAACGGGAACGGCTGGCCGGGGTGGCCGTGGACGCGGTGTTCGACAGCGTCTCCGTGGGCACCACCTTCCAGCGGCAGTTGGCCGAGAAGGGCATCATCTTCTGCTCCATGAGCGAGGCCGTGCGGGAACACCCGGACCTGGTGCGGAAATACCTCGGCAGCGTGGTCCCCTATACGGACAACTTTTATGCCGCGCTCAACTCCGCCGTCTTCAGCGACGGTTCGTTTGTGTACGTGCCCAAGGGCGTGCGGTGCCCCATGGAGTTGTCCACCTACTTCCGGATCAATGCGGCCAAGTCCGGCCAGTTCGAGCGCACCCTCATCATCGCGGATGAAGGCGCTTATGTGAGTTACCTGGAAGGCTGCACGGCGCCGATGCGCGATGAAAACCAGCTCCACGCGGCGGTCGTGGAACTGATTGCTCTGGACAATGCGGAGATCAAATATTCGACCGTGCAGAACTGGTATCCCGGTGACGAAGAAGGCCGCGGCGGCATCTTCAACTTCGTGACCAAACGGGGCCTTTGCAAAGGTCGGAATTCGAAGATCTCCTGGACACAGGTGGAAACCGGCTCGGCCATCACCTGGAAGTACCCCAGCTGCGTGCTCCTGGGCGAGAACTCCATCGGTGAGTTCTACTCGGTCGCCGTGGTCAACGGGCGCCAGCAGGCCGACACCGGCACCAAAATGATCCACATCGGTCGCAACACCCGCAGCACCATCGTTTCGAAGGGCATTTCGGCCGGACGTGGACAAAACGTCTATCGCGGGCTGGTGGAGATTCGCAAATCCGCTGCGTATGCCCGGAATTTCTCGCAATGCGACTCGATGTTGATCGGCGACAAGTGCGGGGCCCACACGTTCCCGTACATTGATGTGCGCAACTCCACCTCGTCGGTGGAACACGAGGCCACGACCTCCAAGATCGGGGAGGACCAGATCTTCTATTGCAACCAGCGCGGCCTCTCCACCCAGGACGCCGTGAACATGATCGTCAACGGGTTCTGCAAGGAGGTCTTCAAAGAGTTGCCCATGGAGTTTGCCGTCGAGGCGCAGAAGCTGCTGGGAGTCAGTCTCGAAGGCAGCGTGGGGTGAAGTCCGCGCCGGCACCCCCGGACCGGGCCATTCTTGCGCGAAACCGCACGGGCACGCACTCCGGGCAGGGCGGAGACGATCGGTGGGCGGCGTTGTGCCGACCCGGGCACATGCCGATGTGCCGGGGAACGGAGTCTCTTGGTTTCCCCGTCACCGGCGGGGAACCGGGATCGGGCGAACCGGGTCGGGGCGTCCGCCGGTAATGCAGATCTGAAACCCGCCGTTTGTGGCCGGGGCGACCCATTTGGAACCGGTCCACCCTGTGTGTTGCTTGCGTACGGCCAATCGGCGCATCCGCACGGATACGAGGCGGGGGATGGCACGTGACTTCCGCCGGCCGCGCGGGTCGAAACCGTCCGATTTGCCAGCCCATTGGCAGAACTCGTTCGACCTCCTAGTTTGCGGAAACTGCGTTCGAGAGGAGCCGGAGCAACACCCGGGACGATCGATTCTTTCGATTTGCACGCCCGTGGACTTGACGGAACCGGATGCACGTCCCAGCTTTCCGCAGGTTGGGCGTGGATGAGGCGAGCATTTGGCCGGCCGGCGTGAGCACACGAGGATTCTGCCGCCCATCGCGAAATTCGTTCGGGCGACGCTGCCGATGTGGAGAGCGCTGACGCGTCGAGCGGGGTGCCGGGGCGATCCCCACAGGGGAACCCGAACGGCAAAGCATCACCGAGGGCACGATCATGGAAAACCAATCCGCAGCGCATCCGAGGGGCATGGACACACAGGTTCGCCGACGGCGTCGGACCTGGCTTTGGTACGCCGGCCTGGCTCTTGTCGCATTGGCAGGACTCGGGCTCGCGGCAGTGACGGCTCTGTTTTTGTACTGGCGTTCGTTGGTGCAGACGTACACCACCCCCACGCCGGAGCCGCTGCCCGCAGTGCGCGGGACGGAAATGGACCGGACCGCCCTGGTGGTGCGGTGGTCGCTCTTTTTTGAAAACGTCCGGCAGGGCGTTCCCACCCCGCCTTTCGAGATCACTGCGGACGAAATCAACCTCCTGCTCGCTGCGGATCCGCAGGTCGGAGACCGGCTCCGGATCGAATTGACCAATGGCAGCGTGTTCGGTCGGTTCACCTTTCCCCTCGCTCAGAGTGGCAAGCGGGAACTTGCCCATCGGCATTTGAACGGCCGTGCCCGGCTGCAGCTGGATCTTACCGACGGCTGGCTGACCGTGACCGTGGCCGAAATGGAGGCGAACGGCCGGCCCATCCCGAACTGGCTGTTGCGCCGCCTTCAGAGGGAAAACCTGCTCCGGGACGTGGATCGTCAGCCGGAGATGCTGGAGTTTCTTCGACAACTGGCAGCCATCGAGGTGGTGGGGGATCGGCTGATCCTGCGACCCGTGGTCGCGGAGCCGTGAGCCTGCGGGGGCGGTCAAGCCCCGCGAGACCGCTCCTCGAACCCTCCACGTTTCCTCGCACGCACCCGGCCTTCCGCGGGTAACGCCGGTCCGGACACGGCTCTCACAGCTCAAAGCCAGCCCGGGCCTCCCCGGGGACCCGACGCCGGCAGGGGGCGCAACGCATCCGACCTTTGCGAATTCAGAATCCCCGCCAGAAGCGCAGTTCCCGCCGTAGCTCCTCGACCTCCTCCATCAGGTGAAGGAGGAGGCGGATGGCGCGCGGATTCATCCCGCACACATGGAAGAGATAATCCACGCGCCGTAACATGTGCAGAGCCTCGTCGTTGAAGAACCAGCCTCCCAGGGCGGGATCATGGACAGGGGCGACCAGCCCGTGGCGGTAATAGAGCGCGATCCGTCGACGCGGGATTTGCGTCAACTTCTCCGCCATCTCGATCGAGTAGAGCAGGTCAGGATCCGGCTGGTAAACCTCCACAGCCAGGGGTTCGGTGGCTCGCGGCTGGAAGTTCATGGTTCTCTCTCGGGTCTGCCGCAAGGCGCCCCGCGTCCGGATCGGAACCTCCGTGGGACCGTACCGGGCCCGTCCGGATTACCAGGGCATGTCCTCATCTTCGTAATGTCTGCGATAGAATCGCTTGACCTTGATCACGCTGCACAGCAGCGCGCCAAACACAAAACCGCCAATGTGGGCCCACCAGGCAATACCCCCGGCGGCCTCTGGATTGGACAGCAAACTGAGCGTGCCGTTGAAGAATTGCAAGATGAACCACCAACCCAGGAACACCACGGCCGGCACCACGAAATACGGCCCGAGGAAGAAGGGCGGGATCACCATTTCCACCCTGGCGTGGGGATAAAGCCGAAAATAGGCCCCCATGACGGCCGCAATGGCGCCGCTGGCGCCGATGGTGGGAACCGTGGACAGTGCGTTGGTGTGAATGTGCAACAGTGCCGCAGCCACCCCACCGGCCAGATAGAACCACAAATAACGCCAATGCCCCAGCCGGTCCTCCACGTTATCGCCGAACACCCACAGGGTCCACAGGTTGCCGAGCAGGTGCGTCCACCCCCCATGCAGGAACATCGAGGTGAGGAAAGGCATCAACTGTTCGGGCCACGTAAACAGCCGTGCCACTTCCGGCACGGTGTAGCGGACCGGGACGATGCCATACACCAGGAACGCATCGCCCAGGGCCGGGCCCAGGCTGAGTTCCCAGACAAAGGCAACCAGGTTCACCAGGATGAGGAGCCAGGTCACGATGGGGTATCGTCGGCTGGGGATGTTGTCGCGCAGCGGAAGCATCGGTTCCTCACAGGTACGGGGCAAAGAGGCGGGCCACGCCGTCGCGGAGCTTTACCGGCAGCGAACGGCTGTCCACCTCGGCCTTGGTAAGCGGTCGAGCCGTGGCACGGACCTGGTCAAAGAGCCGGGCCAGCTGGTTTCCCAACCGCGCATCATAACACTCCACGTTCAGTTCAAAATTCAACCGCAAACTTCGGGCGTCCCAGTTGGCCGAACCAAAGGTCGTCCAGTGCTCGTCCACCACCAGCAGCTTGGAGTGATCGAAGGGAGGCGGGCGAAGCCAGACGCGGCATCCATGTTCCAGCACCTGCCAGATCTGGGCCATGCACGCCCACTGTACAGAGGGATGATCCAAACGGGCCGGTAGGAGGATGTCCACTTCCACGCCCCGCAGGGCCGCGGCACTGAGCGCTGCCACCAGGGAGGGGTCGGGGACAAAGTATGGTGTCCAAACACGGATGGACTGGCGGGCTGCATTCAGGGCCCCCAGGAACACCCAGCGCAAGCGATCCAGACTTTCATCCGGCCCCGCTTCAATCGCGCGCGCGGGGGTGGTGCCCGTTGGTTTCGGTTCCGATTCCCAAATCTCCCCGGCCAGGGTTTCGCCCGTGCTGAACTGCCAGTCTTCCGCAAACACGGTGGTCAGTTGTTGCACCACCGGTCCCTCGAGTCGAAAATGGAGATCCCGTTGGGCCCGTTCCGGGGCTTCGGGACACCAGTACGGCGCGTGAACATTCAGCCCCCCCGTGAACGCCAGGCGCCCGTCCACCAACAGGAGTTTTCGATGATTCCGCAGGTGCGCGGCCTGGAGGCGCGCGGGGACGAGCGGGGGATTGAACACGGCCACGGGCACCCCTGCTCGCTGAAGCGGTCGGAACGCCGACCCGCGGGAAAACCGCACGTACACATCATCGATCAGCACGCGTACCGTCACGCCCCGCCCAACGGCCTCCGCCAGCGCTTGCACGAACTGCCCCCCGATTCCGTGCCCGTCGAAAATGTAACTGGCCATGGCGATCGAGCGGCGCGCCTCTCGGATCGCCTGCAACATGGCGGGAAAAGCCTCCTCGCCATTCACCAAAGGCTCGATCCGGTTGCAGGGGACCAGCGGCAGCGCAGTGACGCGGCCCACCAGGGCCGCCAGACCTTCCAACGACTCCGGCAGGCGAACCTCTGTCGGAACGCAGGGACCAGGAGCTTCGGCCGACGTGCCGGCGCTCGAACCCAGCCGGTGCTCGCGCAACGCGCTGGCGCGGCGACGGACCCGGTTGATCCCGAGCAACACGTACAGCAGCGGCCCCACCGCCGGCATCAACCAGATCACAATGACCCACAACGCGGCGGAACGAGGGTCGCGTTTGTAGATGACGGCGTGGCCGGAAGCCCAGACGGCCGCCGCCAGCGCCACCGTACTGCCCAACGCCGACCAAAGGGCCCAGGACGTCTCCAGAATCGCGGCGACCAGCGGCTCCGCGAGTGGGCAGGTTGGGGCTGGAAACCCGCGCATGGGCGGTCAGACGTTGTTCCAGAGCAGGTCGGCGACGCGTGACCTCGCGGCGAGTTCCAGACCTGTGGCCGGAGGGCGCATGCGTCGCGTGCTCGGGATCGAAATGCACCTGCGAGTGCCGGGGCGAAACCTTTCGCCCCTGGTTCGGCGCCTTGAATGCAGGGTCAGATGCATGCTCCGTCACTCACCCGTCGGTCTGGGTTGGAAGCGCGAGACCTGGCGGAGCCGTTCCCACAAGTCCCGTTCTTCCGGGGTCAAGTCTCCGGGCTCCGGAACCTGCACCGTGGCCACCACATACAAATCTCCTCGTTGGCCGGAACCGCCGCGAGGCAGGCCGCGACCGCGTACGCGCAACTGGCGTCCGGAGCCGGTCCCGGGTGGAACGCGGATGGTCACCGGGCCGTCGGGCAGGGGGATGGTCACCGTGCATCCCAGCACGGCCTCCCACGGTGCCAGGGGCAGATCGTAGTACAAATCGGACCCCCGGACGCGGAAATCCGGATGGGCCGCCAGGCGCACACGCAGATAAAGGTCTCCGGGCGGACCGCCGCCCCAGCCCTCTGCCCCTTTGCCCGGAACACGGATCATTTGGCCTTCTTGGACCCCGGGCGGGATCCGCACCTTGAACGTGTGCGTCTCTGTCTGCCCGGTCCGTGGATTCACCTTTTGCAGCGAGACCGTCCGGACTGATCCATGAAACACCTCCTCCAGGGTGACGAGGATGTCGCCCTCCACATCGGCCCCGCGTCGGGCAAAAGTGCGGTCCGTGAAATCGGGCCCCGGGCCCGGTTCTTCCGCAACAAAGGGTTCGAAATCCCGGAATCGTCCGCCGCCGAAGAATCGCTCGAAGAAATCGCTGAACCCGGTCCCGCCAAAATGAAACTCGAAGTGTTGCGTCCCATCCGGACTGGTCCAGGCGCGTCGCTCCCACCCGGGCGGGGGCGTGAAGGCTTCCCCTTCCCGCCAGTGCGCCCCCAGGGCATCGTATTTGCGGCGTTTCTCCGGGTCGCTCAGGACCTCATAGGCCTCGTTGATCTCCTTGAACTTCTCTTCTGCGGCCTTTTTGTCCTTTGCCACGTCCGGGTGGTACTGACGGGCCAGCTTCCGGAAGGCCTTCTTGATTTCCTCCTCCGAGGCGTCCCGCGGGACGCCGAGGATGGCGTAGTAATCTTTGAACTCCACTGGCATAGGCTTGCATGGCCGGTCGAATCCACGTCAGCCCTGTGGGCCTCAGGGCTCCCCGGGGTCCGCTCGCGGGTGCCGGCCGCTTTTGACCATGCCCGCAACGGCCGCGCCCTGCAACGGCGCTTCTGACCGGTGGAAGCCTCCCGGGCGGCGGTCCGGGCCCCGCCTGCGAACCCGCACGGGGCAATGGCCTTCGCTCACACCAACGCCAGATCGAGCAGGGCCTGTCGGAGTCGCTGTTGCACTTGTTGGACCAGGGCTCGGCCTTGCGCCGGCGATACACCCAGGATCATGGCCACCTCCTCCGGCTCGAATCCTTCCACGAAGTGCAGTTCGAAGGCCTCTCGTTCGGGCCGGGGCCACTGGCTGACCAGCCGGCGCATTTCCGCCAGCAGCTCCCGTCGGGCCACCGCCTGATCCGGGGGTTCTGTGCGTGGGTCGGCCACCAGCTCGGCCTGTGCGGCTACCGGCGGTTCGAGCTGGCGTTCGATCAGGTCCAGCGGTTGGTCCGGATCATAGCCTTCGGCCAAAAGCTCGTCCGGCAGCAGAGTCTCCTGCTCCAGGGGTACCGTCTGTGCCTGCTGAACCTGCAATGCCTTCCGGCGGCGTGCCAGTTCCTGACGCGCCAGCACGTACAACCACAACACCCAGTTCATGCCGGCGGGTTTCTTGCCCGGCTCCCGCAGGGCCCGCCGGGCCACGTCGTCCACCACCGCGCGGGGATCGATGGCCCCGGCCGGGATCTCGCCGGCCGTGATGTCGTGCCACAGCTGCCGGCGCACGAAACGCAGCAGACGGGCGTAATGATCGGCCAGCCACGCCCGAATCACGTCGCGCAGATTCTGCGGGCCCTCACCCTCGGGTTGCGGGCTGGGAGCGAAGCCGGCGGCTTTCATCTCATGCAACAGCGCGCGGCGCCCCCGGCGTTTCCAGAACATTTCCCGCCGCAATTCCGCCTTGAGGCTTTCCAGTTCCCGCAACAGCGTCTTGACGGCCTTGTCCAGGGCCTGGATGACGTCCGCACCGGCCTCCTCGGCCCGCAAAATGTTCGACGGAACACGCAGGGTCAGACCGGCGCGGTATTCCGGCCGGCGCGGATGCTTTTCCAGCAACACCTGCAGGTGCACCGTGCCGGGGGGGAACCGCCTCAAGTGCCGACTCAGTTTGTTGATCTTCTGGTGGAGCTTTTTCCGCAACAACTCGTGCCCGTGCAGATTGCGGGTGACGAGGTTCCAAGGAAGGGTGAAGGTTCGGGATTCCATAAGCGTTTCGAAGGAGCCGGGGGAAACTTCACAGGGGCCACGGTGCGGCGCGCCGCCAGGGCGGACGGGCCTCCCGCGGACGCAGGGCGTGCACCAGCATCAGTTCCCCCACGTTTTCGGGAGTAATCAGTCCCACAAACCGTCCGGTGCCATCCACGACCGGCAACGCCGGACAACCGCATTCCTGCATGCGCCGGAAGGCCTCCTCGAAGGGAGCGTAACTGTAGACCACCGGCAGGTCGCGCCGCATCACCTCGGTCACGGGGTGGTGGGGACCAAATCGTTTGAGCGCCGCGATCAGGTCGTCCCGCGTGAGCACCCCCAGCACTCTGCCGTCCGCATCGAGAATGGGAAACTCGTGCTGTGCGGTGCGGAGCAGGGCCTCCACGGCGTCGTCCAGAACGGCGTGCGGGGGCAGCGGCACCAGATGGGTGACCATGGCTTCTGCGACCGGCAGACCCCGGCTGATGTCCTTGATCTGTGCGGCGGCAGCCTCTTGCTGCGCACCCAGGAACACAAAAAACGCAATGAAGATCAGCATCGGATTGGTGAACAGCCCCACAAAGCCCAACACAAAGGCCAGTCCCTGCCCGATGGTTGCCGCGATCTGGGTGGCTCGGCTGTAGGGCAACGCCATGGCCAACAGGGCGCGAAGGACCCGCCCCCCGTCCATCGGGAAGGCCGGAATCAAGTTGAACAACACCAGCATGATGTTGACGGTGGCCAGCTTGGCCAGCAGTGCCACCCCGGGCACGTTCAGCCGTTCCAAATGCTCGAAGGAAAGCTGTTGACCCAGCAGGAAGATGAGCACTGCGGCAATCACCACGTTGACCAGCGGGCCCGCCACAGCGACCACCAGTTCCTGCCAGGGCTGGTCCGGCATGCGCTGCAGCCGCGCGACGCCTCCAATGGGAAGCAGCGTGATGTCGGGCGTGCGAATCCCGAACATCAGGGCGGCAAAGGCGTGCCCGAATTCATGCAGTAACACGCAGCCGAACAGGGCGAGCATGAACAGGATCCCCTGCCACGCGACCGCCGGCCCGCCGAGGTGGTAGTAGCTGGCTCCGATCCAGGCCAGAAACAGCAGGAACGTCAGGTGCAGACGCACCTCGATCCCCGCCACTCGGGCAATGCGTATGGACCATCGCATAAAAAACGCCCCCGGGGCCTGCCGGGCTTCCAGGCGTCGCCGGCTGCCTCAGGCGGTGCGCAACCTCGGAAATGCGGCCAGAACCTCGCGTTGGCTGGCCTTGGTCAGGTCCCGCGCGAGGTTGGCCTCCACCCGGGGCCGCAGGCGGGCCGGCAGCTCGTCCAGGATCAGATGATTGATCTCCGCGGGCGCGGCCAGCCACAGGGGGAGATCGGGATGCTGCTGCATCAGCTTCACGATCTTGCCCGCTATGGTTTTGACCAGACGCCGCCGGGTCTCCAACTTGAGATTGTGCGCGTCGGCCATGGGCGCACCCCAGTGTTTCTGGACCGGTGCGGCGTGCCGCCCCGCCAGGTCGGTGACCTTGTCCACAACCCGGTTGGGGTACAATTCAAGCCGCGTGTCCTCCAGCGGCTCCAGGCGCGGGGTCCCCCGCATCGTGGTTTCAAATCGGGCTGCCTTGAAGTGACCCAGGTCTGTCAGGACAACAAGTCGAGGTGCCTTCATAAGATTCTGTGAGACAGGTTGCCTGAGACGGCAAACCGCCGCGCTCAACTGCAACCAAATTGGCCGAAAGGAATGTCGTTTGCCAAGCTCGGAACCGACGTATCCAAGGGCTGTCCGGGCCGACCGCCGGGCGCGGGGAAAAAGCCGAGGCGTTCGGACGGACAGGAGGGTGGCTCCGCGACCGACCTCACCCTCGTTCCTCGATCGGTACATAGTGCCGCAGGGTCGGCCCGGTATAGATTTGGCGTGGACGGTAAATCTTGGGTTTTGGCGCCAGCAGGATTTCCCGGAAATTGGCGATCCACCCCGGCATGCGGCCAATGGCGAAGATGACCGGAAACATTTCCTTGGGCAGGCCAATGGCCCGCATGATGATGCCGCTGTAGAAGTCCACGTTCGGATACAGCTTCCGCTCGATGAAATAGGAATCGCTGAGCGCCGCTTCTTCCAGCCGCCGTGCAATGTCCAGCAGCGGATCCCGGATCTGCAGCGCGTTCAGCAGATCGTCGCACGCCTTCTTGATGATGCGGGCGCGCGGATCGTAGTTCTTGTAAACCCGGTGACCGAAGCCCATGAGACGTCGCCCGCCCTGCTTGTTCTTGACCGCTTCGATCAGTTCCCGGCCGTCGCCACCGGAGGCATGGATTTCCTCCAGCATTTCAATCACCGCCTGATTCGCCCCGCCGTGGAGAGGGCCCCAAAGGGCGCACACGCCCGCCGAGGCACTGGCAAAGAGATTCGCCTGGCTGGAAGCCACCATTCGGACCGTGGAGGTGGAACAGTTCTGTTCGTGGTCCGCATGCAACAGGAAGATCAGATCCAGCGCCCGCACCACCTCCGGCCGCAGCGGATAGTCCTCGTACACGTCCGAGAACATCATGTGCAGGAAATTGGCGGTGTACTTGTACTTGCGACGCGGGTAAATGATCGGCAGGCCGCGCGATTTGCGATACGCAAAGGCGGCAATCGTGCGCACCTGGGACAGCAGCCGTGCCGCGTGGACTTCGAACCGCTCCCGGTTGGCCGGACCCATCAGCCCCGGGTAAAAACAGCTGCTGGCGTTGATCATCGAGGACAGAATGGCCATGGGGTGCGCCGTGGCGGGGAAGCCTTCGAAATGATGCTTCAGGTCCTCGTGCAGATCCTGGTTCTCCGTCAGAAGGTCCGAGAACCGCTGCAGCTGTTGCCGCGTCGGCAGCTCGCCGTAAATCAGGAGCCAGGCCGTCTCGATGAAGTTGGATTTTTCCGCCAGCTCCTCGATGGGGATGCCCCGGTACCGCAGAATCCCCTTCTCGCCGTCGATGAACGTGATGGCGCTGGCGCACGACCCCGTGTTGGCATATCCGTCGTCCAGGGTGATGTACCCGGTCAGCTCGCGCAGGCGACTGATGTCAATGGCCTTCTCCCCCTCCGAACCGACGACGATCGGCAACTCGTACACCTGACCGTCCAGCTCCAGCTTGGCCACTCGCTTCGACTCCATGGGTTCGTTCCGCATCGTTGTTGAACTCGTTACATCCCCGGACTGTCCCGGGGGCTCTCGGCCTTATCCTCGACCGCTCCCGCGCGCGGCAGCCGCGGCCCACCACCATGCCGGGTGCCGGGTGCGTGGCCCGGGCCGGGAGATTGGAGGCTCGGCGGTCAAGGTTCGCATCACTCATTGCCCCGCCTTTTGCCTGCGTTGTCCGCCCGGACGATGTGGGCGCCCCCGCCGCACTTGCAGTCCGGATGGCGGAGCATTTCCGATCCCTCAAAAACCGGAGAGCACCTCTCCGGCAGTCCACGGGTCAACCAGCGCTCCGAAAAGGGAAAGGCTTTCGCTTTCCCGGCGTCCCGGCCCCCAGTCGCACGGCTCCGGACCGGAGACCTACAGGCTATCCACGGAGCGCGACATGTCAAACTTTCACCCCCGCCGGGGCAGCGGACCGCCGCATTTCAGGTTTTGAGCACCTCCGAAAGCCCGGCACAGTTTCGGGCGTTCCCCGGCCTGGATGGGCCGAGGGAAAAGTCCGTTCCGTCAGCATCTCGAATCCGGGGCTCAAAAACGGAAAGCGCGCGGTGAAGGGTCGCCGTCGAGAGCTGCAACGGGGGGACGAGGGATTCGGCACGGAGACCGGTTGGGACCTGCTTCCCCTGAGCTTCCGAAAGACAGGTCAGCCGGGCGGCGCAAGGCCGCGGGATCTCTTCCCGTCACCGTCGTCTTCCTGAGATCGAAAGCGTGAGCGAGGCGCGCCAAATGAAAACCCCTCCCGGTTGCACCGGGAGGGGTCTGTCAAATCAGCTCAACGAGGTTAGAACTTGTAAATCACGTTGGCTGCGAGCAGGACCGAGTTCCGGCGGTTGAAGCCGCTGTCGGACGAGAAGTAGGTGCCCTCGTCAGCATGATCCCAGCGCACTTCCGCCCGGGTCAGCACGTTCTGCCACAGGTCGTACTGGACCGTGCCGGTGAGAGACCACACCTGGTTGTTCTCCGCGCCGGAGGCAAGACCCGGCCACAGGTTCGCCACGGAAGTGGCCAGTTCGCCACGGACATGGAGGCTGAGCTTCTCGGTGGCGGCGTACGAGCCATAGACGCTCACCGCCCAGGCGTCGCCGGTTTGGTCATGCAGATCCAGCACGTCCCAAGCCGCCCCGAAGCGCAAACCTTCGATCGGGGTCGCAACGGTGGCACCCACGTACCAACTGGTCTGGTTGTCGTTGATGCCGGAGCTGAACCCGTTGACAACGCCGCCGTACAGCGTGGACCCCGCCAGGAAGCTCCAAGTGTCCGGGGCCGTCAAAGCGATCGAGCCCATGTAGGTCTTGTACGACTCGGCCTTGGTGGGCCAGGCGCGGCTGTTGATCTGCGGACCCACCGTATCGGCCACGCCCGCGGACAGGCTCACCAGCTCATTGACCCGGTACGAGGCCAGCACGCCGGTATGAGTGGTCGGCTCGATCGTCCGGCCATAGGACCGGGTGAAGTTCGGATTGTCCACGGCTGCGATGGATTCGTAGCCGATGACACTGTCGAACACACCCATCTTCAGATCCACACCGTTGCCGACCGGGGCGCGCAACGCGACGTAGGCCTGCCGGATCGCCAGATCACCCGAGCCCGTGCTCAGCGTGGACTGGGTTCCCAGGCTGTTGGCGTCCGGTCCCAGCCAGAGGTCCACCCGATATCCCGCCGCCCAGTCGGTCTCGTCCAACGGCTTGGAGATGGACAACTGGACCACATTCAGGTTGAACCCGTCGGCCTTGTCGACTCCTCCGAACAGCGGCGGCAAAACACTGTTCCCCGTGCCCGTGCCGAGGTTCCACTGGGCCGACGTGTCCACGTAACCGCTGATCACGGTGGATGAAAGCGCCGTCATCAGGGGGACAGACGCCTCCTCCGCCCGGACGGCCGAGGAGAGGCTGATCACCCCCATCGCCGCCAATCCCAACGTCCACTGATTCAGTTTCATTCGGTTCCTCCGTCTTCGGTTTGGTTCAATGGTTTCGATCGCACAGCAGGAAGGCCCTTCCGCCGGTCCTTCCTGCCCGAACTCGGTGCATCTGGCGCCTTGTTTATACGCCGCACCGGTTCGACGCAACATCTTTTTGGCCTATTCACGGCCTTTTTCGCATCCTCCCATCGAAGACAAACTCGCATGTGGGGCGCGTCCCGCCTGCAACGCGGTGGCCCGGAGGCAGCGCGTACGTCACCCGATCTCCCGCGGCTGGTCGGCGCCAACGAACGCAACGGCCGGGCCCGTGGCAGGCGAACAGGCGCCATGAGTGCACCTCATGGCCACCCGACTCTTGCCCCATCGACCGTTGTATGCGCAGCTGCCCGGCGGGATCCGGGCGGAACCCCTGTGGGGTGAAAGCACGGCAGATGGCTCGTGTCCATACAGATGATCTCGTCAGAGGGATGGTTCTTCGACTCGCCGGCTCGACTGCCTACCGCCTCCGCGTCGAGCCGGCACAGCACTTGGCGTGGACAGGTCAGCGGTGGTCGGGGCTGACTTTGCCCTCGACAGGGGCCGGCGGGAAAATGGCTCGAACCCTCCCGCAAAGCAAGGGACGGCCCGGCGAGGAATTTGCCCATAAACCTGAGGCATTGGAGCCTCTTTTGGGTGCCCGTGGGTCTCTGCAAGGTGCGGCGTCAAAAGCATTGTCCTTCCGGGGATGTCGCGCAAAAGGCCCACTGATTCCGCAGTTTGTCGGATTCTCATGCATTGCCGCGGGTTGAGAATCGCGCCCGGCGAGCGGACGGGAAGATGGACACACCCAGCATCATGGGGAACGCAACGAGGCTGTGAGGCAGGATCTTGGTCCGTCAGGGACTCGCGCGTCGGCTCCTGAACGATCGAGCCCTGCTGAACCCGTCTGATGGGTAAAACGCAGGTAGGGGCATCAACAGCCCACCCCGTTTGATGAATGACATGGGCGGCTCCTGAAGGGGCTGCATGGGCGGCCAAGGTGTCATCAAGTTTTCATTCCATGGCGCACCGCTCCGCGCCCAGGGTGTCTGGTATCGGAGAAGCCCAAGCCGGGCCTCGCAACTCGTAGCGCAGCGGAGGCGGGCTACCATCTCCCCTGGTGGGCCGTGCCTCCGGCCGCTGCCCGCCTCCGACAGGAACTTGGGCGCGGGGTCTCGCCGAGCCTCAACGGAGGCGCTCTTGCTGGCTTGGCCGGGCGCAGAGCTTCTGTGGCTGAAGCGAGTTTGCTCGGAACAGAATCTTGGGGACCGGGCCGGAGCCCTGGTGAAACACCCCAGAATGGTATCTGCCACCTGGACGCTCGTTTTGGTCCGGGGGGCTCTTGCGTGTGGGGTGCATGAACCGGCGGCACGGCTGGCGCGGCGTTTCCGCTTCCAGCCAGGTCGCGCTTGACACCTGCCGCGTGACTGACGATCTGGAGTTGCCCCGGGGCCGCATGCGCTGTGACGGCCTTGAACCAGACCTCGACTGAACGACGAAACCGATCGAATGCCATGACCCCAGCTGACCGCCGGTTCGACCTCGAGACTCCCTTCCCTGCCGGCCTGCACCGAGCAGGCGCGGTTCTCGTTGCTTGCGTGGCGATGGTGACCAGTGCCTTCCACGCAGCCGCGTCTTCTTTGCCTCGCTTGAAAGTTTCCGACAACCGCCGGTTCCTCGTGACCACCGACGGGCGACCGTTTTTCTGGCTGGGTGACACGGCGTGGGAGTTGTTCCATCGGCTGAACCGCGAGGAGGCGGAGCTTTACCTCAAAACACGCGCGGCCCAGGGATTTACCGTCATCCAGGCCGTGGCGCTGGCGGAACTGGACGGACTGAACACTCCCAATCCTTACGGCCACCGCCCGCTGGTCGAACATGATCCCACCCGACCGGAGGTGCGGGACGGCCCTGACAACGACTACTGGGATCATGTGGACTGGATCGTGCAGCGGGCCAACGCCCTGGGGCTGTACGTCGGGTTCCTGCCCACCTGGGGCGACAAGTGGAACAAGAAGTGGGGCGTGGGCCCCGAAATCTTCACGCCACAGAATGCCGAGGTCTACGGGGAATGGCTGGGCCGGAGGTATAAGGACGCGGGGCTGATTTGGATTCTGGGCGGCGACCGGCCCGTCGAAAACGACACGCACCGCGAAATCATTCGCGCCATGGCCCGCGGCCTGCGCCGGGGCGACGGCGGGGCCCATCTGATCACTTTTCATCCCATGGGCGGTCAGGGCTCGGCCCAGTACTTCCATGACGAGGAGTGGCTGGATTTCAACATGCGCCAGAACGGCCACGGCACGGAGTTCACCGGCCGCTACGACCAGACGCGCAAGGACTATGATCGCACCCCGGCGAAACCGGTGCTGGACGGCGAACCGATTTACGAGGATCACCCCGTGTCGTTTGACCCCGCCAAACTCGGGCACTCCATCGCCGCCGATGTGCGCCGGCCATTGTACTGGGACCTGTTCACCGGCGCCTTCGGCCACACCTACGGTCATCATTCGGTCTGGCAGATGTGGGCGCCGGGTCGGGACCCCGTCAACCATCCCCTCATGCCCTGGTCACAGGCGATTCATCAACCCGGCGCCGCCCAAATGCAGCATGCCAAACGGCTCTTGCTGTCGCGCCCGTTCCTGACCCGCATCCCGGATGACTCCATGATCGTGAGCGATCGCGTGCCCACCAGTGTGCCGGGCGCGGGCCGATATCGGTTCGTGGCCACACGGGATACCGACGGAACCTATGCCATGGTGTACGCGCCGGTGGGCCGGTCCTTCAAAGTGCGGATGGACGTAATTCGCGGCGCGAAGGTGCGGGCATGGTGGTTCAATCCGCGCGATGGCACGGCCCGGCCCGCGGGAACTTTTTCCAGCACCGGCCAACGCGAGTTCATCCCGCCGGACCCGGGCGAAACGCTCGATTGGGTCCTGGTGCTGGACGATGCGGTCGGGAATTATCCGCCCCCGGGGAAACGGCCATGAACGCTGGGGCTCAACTCTGCTTCCTGTGGCTGGCTGCCGCCGTGCTACCCGCCACCGCGGTGGCGCCGGCCTTTCGAATCGTCGAGAGTGCGGTCCAGTTGGAGGGCGTTGGTCCGGACAACCCGATCCTTTACGACAACGACTGGTGGTTCGACGTTTTCGACAACAACTATCTTTGGGCCCGGGTGTCGCTGGGCCGGGCCGATCTTCGCGGCAACATTGTCACCCGCGACATGTGGGACTGGGAGAAGGGTTACCTCTACAAAATGGAGCAGTGCCTGGACGATGCACGGAAGGCGATCGCGCTGGCGCGGGCCTCGGGCCTGCGGGGCATTCCCGATCCGGTGCGAGGGGCCGACGAGGTGTTGGTGCGGCCGGCCAGCGGCCGCATCGAGGATACAGTGCCCCGGGAATCGCCGGGGGCCCGGCTCATCATCGAGGAGGCGCGGCGGGCCTCGCCGCACAAGCCTCTGTTGATCATCGCGGGCGGTCCGTTGACCACCGCGGCCAGCGCGTTGCTGTTGGCGCCGGAAATCGCCTCGAACCTCGTGGTCTTCAACCTGACCGTCAGTTCATATGGCTACAACGGCAAGGACGGCTGGTCGGCTTACATCGTGGCGAAGAAGACCCGCTACGTGGACTGGGGCGGCGGTGCGTTTTGGGACAAAGATTCCGTGTTCACCGCCCGGGACTTCGAGAGGCTGCCGGAGAATCCCTTCACGCAGGACATGAAGCGGCTCATCCGCACCGATCTCGGCCGCGCCAACCAGCTCGGTGACGGCGCCCCGCTGGTGTGGCTGTGGCAACCCCGATGCTGGACGGCCGCCGAGGTCCGACGGGCCGAATTCCGGGGCAGGCCGGTCGAATTTCTTCAGGTCGAGCCCGGCCAAGCGGGCGACCTCTTGGTGATCCCCAAGTCAGCCACCGACCTGGCCGCCTGTCGCGAGGAATTCCTCCGCGTTCTGACCGATCCGAGATTGTTTCCCTGAACAGGCGCACACGCCGGCCGCCGCGGTTCCCCGCGCGGGGAGTCGTGGCTTCCGACGTGATCAGCAGCCCGGGTAGCACGGACCCACGCTGCTCGCGGTGGGGGCCCGGGCCAATCTCCAACCCCGCTCTCGGCTGAACCGTGCCGGCGGGTTGCGCGGGGCATGCATCGCAAATGCAATTCGGCGACCCTCCGGGCAGAGCGCGCCCAGATGGCACGCGCCGCCTGGAATCGAAGCCGATGAAGTGGCTCGACACGCCGGCCCGCTCGAACCGAACGAGGGGCCGTCCGTCCCGGACACGCGGGGGCCCTCGAACCTTTCCTGGGGACCTGCCGGCCCGGGTATCCGAGCCACGGCCACCGCCGGTTTGTGCTGCGCTCCAGTTCGCCTGCAGACCGACGGGTCTCCCAAGACGCGTCCGCAGGAGACCGGTTCGGGGGCAGCGGGTGCGCGGCCGGTGTCCGATGGCAGGAGCCGGATCGACCCATCCCCCTGTAGTTCTCTCGTACCGGTCCGGCCCTTGAAGAGCCGGTTACGGGCGACCACTGCGGAGTCGGCTCATCAGGCCCAGAAACCCGCCCCCGATGAGCAGCAGCGTCGCCGTGCCGGGTTCGGGAATGGGGGTGAAATCAACTGTCACGGCCACGCCGTTGAGGGAACCAACAGTCTGGCCGGCGGACTTCTGAAACTGGAACCGGAGCGTATCGCCGGCATTGACCGCCACATCATTGAGGGCGACGCGCCAGGGATTGTTGCGGTTGCTGTAGGAGGTCCGAGAGATGGTGGCACTGCCCAGCGGGGTCGAATTCAAGAAGATGCTCACCGCGTTGGCACGGTTGACCACGGAATGCGCGTACCAGATGTCGCTGGTGAAATCGATGGACCCTGCTTCCGGAGCAGTCCATTGAACCGTGAGGATGCTGGTGGCGCTGTTGGGGCTGTGAATCAAAATGTCGCCCTGAAGGAAGTCGGCATCGGTCTCGCCCGCGGACGAGCCGTTGACTCCGGCTTTGATGACCATCGGGGTGTCCGTGTTCAGGTTGGGCCCGGTGGCGAAGAAACGAGGAAGCACGGCCGGGTAGAGTGCGTTGCCGTTGTTGAGCGGCACCTGGTTGGGTAGAAGCGAGGAATTATTGAAATAGGACCAGCCGCCGGCGTTGGGATTGTTGTTATGATCAAAATCCCCGGACAGGCTGAAGACTTCGGCGGAAGCGCTCAGGGGCAGAATGCAAGACAGCAATGCCCACAGTCGTTGGATGCGTTTCACGGCGGATTCCTTTCCATCTCTGATTGGTTACGGTTGACAAATGGCAGGGGGAACAACGCCGTCCCTTCATCCTGCCCTCCCGGGGAGATACATGGTTCCATCCGCGGGTCATGTTGGCCCCCCAGCAGCGGCAGGCAACCTGGCCATTTGCTGGTGTGATGGCAAGAACAATTTTTCCTTGGCCTCAGTCTCGAAGCTTTCGGCGACTTCGTTGGAAGGGGAGTATTGGAATGGCAAATCACTGTCTTCGGAGCACCTGCCTGTGTGCAGCGGTTCAAGCAGGCCATAAGGTATCCGGACAAACCCTCGCTTCGTCTCCAGCCAGACTCCATAACTGCCCGATCCGCTGGAACCGGCAGTGATCCTGCGCACACGTCGCCTCCTTTGCCCCGCTACCCAACGGCTCCTTCCGCCGTTGCGCGCTCCGGTCGTCCGTCCGGCCGTGGCGCTGCCGCAGCGGGACATTCTCGTAGCCCCCGTTTCCCATGCGGGACTGGCCGCGCCCCGTTCGCCCGGCCATTCCTCTGGGACTGCCCGATTCCCTTCACCGCCGATTGTTTCGTCGGTTGGTGTTCCACGGCTCCAGCCAGGCCCGGGCGTCGGCGCTTCCCTCCCCACAGCGTGCCAGTTTCGCCGCCGCGAAGTGCCCGACAGCGCTCCAGGATATAAGCCGCCGCCGCACTTAGGTGCCGGTCCTCGACTCGCCGCCACAACCGTTCCGCTCGATCCTCGAGAGTGGGTATCCCGGCTGTCCCACCGCAGCCCGCGGCGCAACGCCCTGGGCTAATGTCGCACGCCGGATCGCGTGCACTTGATGTCGCCCGGCGGGGCCCGAATCCATCGCGGTCTTTCAGCTTGCGTGCCGACGGCTCCTCACGGTGGGAGCGTCCCAAGGGTCAGCCAGCCCTCCAGATGGCGGTCCTGTTCCTGATTGGCGAAGCGCAACGGCCGGCCGCCCGGCATGGGATTGAGTGCGCGCACCAGCAGACGAGTGCCCGGCGTGGCCCACGCGTCCTTCGGCAGATGGTGTTGCCACACGCGCGCCGGTTCCCCCGGCAGAATGCCGGTCAGTTTCCAGTCGGTTTTCCAAGTGGCCCTGATTCTGCCGGAGACGTCCAGGGCGCTCAGTTCCACCGGCCAGTCGTAGTAGAACGGCGCGACGCCGGTGTTCGTGACCCACAGCGTGACGGTGTACCCGCTGTCCGTGCGATCCGTGGTCGCGCGGAAGATGTGAACCTCATAACCCATCCGCCGGGCTGCACGCAGGGCGCGGTCGCGCGCAGGGCCCTGGAAGTCGGGGCGAAAGACGCCCTCGTTGCACAGCCACGAAACGTGCGTGGCTTGCACGCAGCGATCGAACTCCTGTCCCCGGGGTGCGCACGATGGCTCGTCGAACAAGCAATGCCAGACTTCCGGCCGGACTTCGCCGCCCATGGGTTGCGTTCGCCATTTGTTTGTGGCGCCCGCGCGTCGCAGGAGGGTTTCGAAGAACCACTCGTCTTCGCTGCGTCCGGTATGCACCGTGGCCCAGGCGAACGAATCGTCGTGGTAGCCCAGGGGACGGGTGCTGTTGTCGGCGTAGCGGGGGTGGTCGGGTCCGGCCGGGTAGCGGACCAACAGTTTTGTCCGGCGAAACGCCGCCTCGTACGCATCCAGCAGTTCACGCTGGACCGTTTTGGAGGCGAACCATTGGTGGTTGGGGTGGTTATGCCATTCGCCCCAGGTACCCAGCAGTCCCACCTGCACGAACGCCAGGCGCGGGTCGCCGTCGTAGCGCGCTCCGAAGGCGTGGATGAAGTTCGTCAGTGCGGTGCGCAGCCGCGGGTCCTCGTAGTCCGGCGTGTGATCCACTGCGGCCGGCCATGGTTGGGTGTTGGTGTTGGTCCAGGTACGCAGCAAAAGACCGGAATCGAGAAGAAACCGGGGCACGCCCGTGCTGCGGCCGGGCCATTCCAGGTAGAACCGCGCGATGAACTGGCAGCCGCGCGCCGCGGCCTGCTGCAGCTTTCGTTCGAAAGGGCCCCAATCGAAGTTCGTCGGACCGGTCATCACCGCTGCCAGGGGGATGTAATCCCACTCCAGGCTGCGCGGGAAACCGGTCTGTGGGCGAGGATACGAGACAAAGCCCTTGAGCGGATTGTCCGGCGGGGCCGGCGCATAATGAAGAAGGCCGGACGTGTCCTGAGGGCCCTCGCGCGGATCGACGGCTTGTCCCCGGGCCACAACGGTCAGCGCAGAGAGCATCAGCACCCTGAAAGGTTTCATGTTCATGCCAGGGGCGGGTGGGGAACATGGAGCGTCCATGCCCGTTATACGGATGCAGGTTCGCCGCGAGCTGGGTCACGATCAAGCATGATTCCGGTCCGCCGAGTGCGGGGAACGGCCTCCGGCCGGCTGCAGGCTGGTGAGCATGCGGACAGGTCTCGTGCCCCGCGGGCATGGCGCGACGGGGAGTCCCGGGCACCAGCGGCGGTCATTTCATGCATCGCAACGTCTGGTCCGGGCGCAGTGCCGGCCGCCCAACCCTGGGCTCGATTCGGGCTGGTTTCCGCGAACGTTTTGACCATGCTGGCAGCATGAAACAAACCCGGTGTGCTGCCCCCGCCGCGGGTGCGCTCGCGCTGGCGGTCGCTTTTATGTCTGCACTGCCGGCCGCCGCGGAACGGGTCCAGGGTCGTTCGCAGGTCATCTCCCGTCAGGGCATCGTCGCCAGCGAGCATCCGATGACTTCGCAGGCCGGGGCGCAAGTCTTGGCCGAGGGCGGCACCGCCGTGGACGCGGCCATTGCCGCCAACGCCGTGATGGGGGTGGTGGCCCCCATGACCTGCGGGATGGGTGGCGATCTTTTCGCCCTGGTGTACGAGGCCGGCACCGGCCGGCTCTACGGCTTGAACGCCAGCGGCTGGGCACCGGCGGGGTTGAACCCGGAGCTGCTTCGTACGCGCGGTTTCACCGACATGCCGGAGCGGGGCGTTTGGTCCGTCACCATCCCGGGCTGTGTGGCGGGTTGGGACGCGCTCCATGGTCGGTTCGGCCGCAAGAAATTCGCCCGCCTGCTCGACCCGGCGATTCGCCTGGCCGAGGAAGGCTTTCCGGTGTCGGAAATCGTGGCGGGCTACTGGAAATCCAGCGAGGCATTGTTGCGGGGGGACCCCGTGGCGGCCCGGACATTTCTGCCCGCGGGCCGCGCGCCGGAAGTGGGTGAGGTTTTCCGCAATCCCGACCTGGCCTGGTCGCTGCGACAAGTGGCGCGCGGCGGCCGACGCGCCTTCTACGAAGGTGCGGTGGCGGGCCGCCTGCTGGCCTGCGCCCGGGCCCATGGTGCGCCCTGGATGCAGTCAGACCTGAGCGAATTCCGACCCGAATGGGTCACGCCCCTGGCCACCACCTACCGCGGCTGGACGGTCTATGAGCTGCCGCCCCAGGGGCAGGGCATCGCCGCGTTGATGATGCTCAATCTGATGGAGATCTTCCCGCTGTCGGAGTGGGGCCGCGACGACGTTCGAACCTGGCACGTGATGATCGAGGCCAAGAAACTGGCCTACGCCGATCTGCTCCGGTACGTGGCCGATCCGCGCTTTGCGCGCGTGCCCGTGGCCGGTCTGCTCGACAAGGCCTATGCTCGCGAACGCGCGCGCCTGATCGACCTCCAACACGTCAGCACCCACGCGCCTCCCGGCCGGCCGCCCGCGGCGGGGGCCGACACCACCTACCTGTGCGTGGTGGATGCGAAGGGAAACATGGTTTCGCTGATTCAGAGCAACTACCGGGGGTTCGGCTCGGGGTTGGTGGCCGAGGGGACCGGTTTTGGCCTGCAAAACCGCGGCGGGCTGTTCACGTTGGACCCGGCGCATCCGAACGTGCTGGCGCCCCGGAAACGACCGCTGCACACCATCATTCCCGCCCTCATGGAGCGGGGCCGGGTGCGGATTGCCTTCGGCATCATGGGCGGATGGAATCAGGCCCAGGCGCACGCCCAGTTCGTGGCCAACGTGGTGGACTTCGGGCTGAACATTCAGGCCGCGCTCGAGGCGCCGCGTTTCACCAAGCTCACCTTTGACGGTGCGGATGTCGAGATCGAGACGCGGGTACCTGAAACGATCCGTGCCGCCCTGGCGGCCCGCGGCCATCAGATAACCACTCTGCCGCCCTTTGCCGACGCGGTGGGCGGCGGCCAGGCGGTCATGCGCGACGATGCGCGCGGGATCAACTACGGCGCCTCGGACCCGCGCAAGGACGGCGCGGCCGTGCCCGAGCCGATCCGATGATGCGGAGCGCCCAGCCGGCACAAAAGCTCATTCGTAGCGTGGAGGGAGCTGAGACGCGGCAACGGGCCAGCCCGCAGCCCGATCCGGGGGGCGGGAGGCCCGTCGCAGCCGGTCCAGGAGCGAGGGGGAAGGACCGGAATTCCGTCGCTGCCCGATCCGGCACTTGTCTCCAGAACTCTCGCAGGCACAGGATTGGGAGGCGGATCATGGGGAAGAAGCTGACCAAGAGGCCGTGCTGGGCCGTGGCAGTCGCTTTCGCTGCGCTTGCACTGGTGCTGACCGGGCTCCTGAGGTGGCGAGCCGCCTTTCCCCATGGGCCGAGCCACGCATGCTCCAAACAACTCGGGCTGGCACTGCGGCTTCATGCGGCTGACCACGGCGGGTGGTTCCCTTGTGGGGAAGCAATGCCGGAGGGGTCCATGGGGCTAATTGGCACGGTGGGACCCGACCGCTCCTGCGTTTCTCGGGGGAAGACACTTGGCGCGCGAGCTTGTCGAGCAGGCTCTGGCTGCGGGCGGGCTGGACCCGGCCAGTTGCGGTTGGCACTACGTGGAGGGGCTGCGCGACGATGACGACCCGGAACTGGCGGTGGCTTGGGATAAAGTGGAAGGGCTCGATCATAACGGCCAGCGTCGGCCGGGTTTGGCTCATGAGGTCGTGTTTGTGGACGGAAGTGTGCGATTGGTCACGGTGCGAGACTGGCCGAACTTCGCGGCGGAGCAGCGGGAGCGGCTGGCCCGGACGAAAGCGACGCGCTCGGCCGGAGCGCCGCGGATTCGCTGGAGCGACGAGGCGACCCTGGGACCGAATCCTGAAAAGGGGCGCGCCGATCTCCAGGAACGCAGCGACGCCGAACACGAAGCGAATCTGGCAGCGCTCGTGCCAAGGTGAAGCCGCGGGCGTGCAATAAAACGCGCGAAGCCGACCCCTGACCGGACCCGGGAGTCGGGGCAGGATTCAGCCGGGTTCCTTGCAGTTCCTACCCAGGGCAGCTGCTTACGCGGCAAGTCGTTCCGATCCGGGGTCATGGCTGGGAGTCAAGTGCAGCCCGGGCAGGGTGTTCGCTCCATTTGGGCCTCCGGCGGACCCGCTCCAGATCAAGACTCGTTCCCAAGGCGGTTCGGCTCTCTTGAGTCATCGAGGACAGGTCCCTCCGGTGATTGGCTGGGAAACACAGCCCCCGTCGGGGCGTAGGGTATTCCAGGGTTCCCCCGACCGTGGTGTCCGGCGACTGCGGACCGGGCTGCGACCCGTGCGGCATTAGCGTTGCCCTTCCAAGTCGATCCCGGGGGCACCGCACCGGCTGGCTTTGCCCCAACTCCGAAATACCGACATTGCACGCGAGCGAGTCGCTCCATGATGGAAGGCGTGGGAAAGTCGGAACCTGTATTCCCCGTATGACAGAAGGGACCTCTGAGGACAGGCTGGTTACGGGTCGGAGGTCACCGTTGGCGCCGTGCAGCCGATACGGCGAGGGGATTCGGTGGTTTGAAAAGGCTTTGGGGCAGGGCCAAGCATGCATGACAAGGGAGGTTCACGCGCCGGCCGAGGAGATTTTTTTTTTTAGCCCGTCGGGGCGATCCAACCGCTGATGATGGCCATGAAGGGACTTGACGAAGGGGGCCGTTGTGGTATGAAGGTCGCGTCTGTTCGATGGCCGAACAGAAGTCGGTGTCAGGTTCGACAGATTGTCCGCGAGTGAAGACAGTGTGACATTCCGCAGGTCTGCCGGTGCAGTCCTCCCACCTCCGTCCGGCACGTCGATCAGACAAGGTTCGTGACCATGAATCCCACCAGACTGTTCGTTGGGAATCTCTCCTATCAGACGATGGAGAGTGACCTGCAGGAGTACTTCTCCCAAGTGGGGGTGGTTACTTCGGTGAACGTGATGTTCGACCGCGTGACGGGCAAGTCGCGCGGATTTGCGTTTGTCGAGTTTGCCACTCCGGAGGAGGCGGCCCGCGCGGTGGAACAGCTGCACAATCGCGAGTTCCAGGGGCGGACGCTGACGGTAAACATCGCCCGGCCTCGCGAGGACCGACCCCCGCGGTCGGAGCGGCCCCGATTTGAACGGGGCGGCCGGGGCTCGCGTTGAGCGCATCCCATCGAACGTGAGGGGCCGGAGCGCCAGCTCCGGCCCTTCCGCATTTTGGGCCCGGCGCCGGCGCACCGGGGGCGCGGCGGGAAATGCGCCAGCGACCCCTCCCATCGACGGGCCAGATCGCTGGCCTGCAAGGGACAGGCGACTGCAGGTTTCGGTTGCACAGGGCGCTGCATGGTGGCAGTGAAGGGGCCATGAATGACTGGACGATCGGGCGGCAGGGTGGGCCGGGGCGGCGGAAAAGAATCGGACCCGGGGCAGTTTGCGCGGCGGCCTGGGTGGCGGCAGCAACCTTCGCCCCAGAAAGCTGCGCGGCAGGCCCGCCGCAGCCGTACGGGCCGACGCCCACGGAACGACAGCTGCGCTGGCACGAGATGGAGTTCTACGGCTTCCTCCACTTCGGCGTGAACACGTTCACGGACCGGGAGTGGGGCTATGGGGACGAGGACCCGGCCGTGTTTCACCCCACGGCGTTCGATGCCGATCAGATTGTCACCGTGGCGCGGGCGGCGGGCATGCGCGGATTGATTCTCACGGCCAAGCATCACGACGGATTCTGCCTGTGGCCCTCGGCCTACACGGAGCACTCCGTGAAACGGTCGCGCTGGCGGGACGGCAAAGGGGACGTGGTGCGAGAGATCAGCGAGGCATGCCGGCGGCACGGACTGAAGTTCGGCGTGTACCTGTCCCCGTGGGATCGCAACCATCCCGAGTACGGGCGGCCGGCCTACCTGGAGTATTACCGGAATCAACTGCGCGAGCTCTTGACGGGCTATGGAGAACTTTTCGCCGTATGGTTCGATGGCGCCAACGGAGGCGACGGCTATTACGGCGGGGCCCGCGAGACGCGCCGCATCGACAACCGGACTTATTACGACTGGCCACGCACCTGGGAGCTGGTTCGATCGCTGCAACCCATGGCCTGCATGTTTAGTGATGCGGGACCGGATTTCCGGTGGATTGGCAACGAGCGGGGAATTGCCGGCGATCCATGCTGGGCCACGCTCGATCTGACCAGGCCGGGCCGGTATCCGGGCGGCAGTGCCGAGGGTTTGCCGAACGGAGAGCGACCCGGGACGGCCTGGGTGCCGGCCGAGTGTGATGTGAGCATTCGGCCGGGGTGGTTTTATCATCCGGCCGAGGACGAGCGCGTCAAGAGCCCGGAACAGCTGCTGGAAATTTACTACGCGAGCGTGGGCCGGGGGTGCTGCCTCAATCTGAACATCCCCCCGGATCGGCGGGGCCGGATCCATGAGAACGACGTTCGTGCCCTCATGGCGTTCCGTCGAACTCTGGATGCGACGTTTGCGACCAATCGGGCGGCAGGGGCTCGAGTACGAGCCTCGGCGGTTCGGGGTCCGGAGCCTGCGTACGCTCCCGGCAACCTGTTGGACGGCCGGCGGGATACGTTTTGGTGCGCGCCGGACGAGGAGTTTACCCCGTGGGTGGAGTTTCGGTTTGGAGGTCCGGTCCGCTTCAACGTGGTGGAGTTGCGCGAGTATCTGCCGTTGGGGCAACGGATCGAAGCGGTCGCCCTGGACTGCTGGGAAGGCGACCAGTGGAAGGAGTTTGCCCGGGCGACGAGCATCGGGAATCGGCGGTTGATACGGCTGCCGCAGGCGGTCGAATCGGATCGGGTGCGCTTGCGCGTCACGCGTGCAGCTGCTTGTCCGGCGTTGTCGGAGTTCGGCCTCTATCTCGAGCCGGGCAAATGAAGCTTGGGACCGGGGCTGGGGGATAGAGGTTTTGGAGTCGGCTTAGGCGGAGGGATCCCGGTTGGCGCCTGCGCCACCAGATCGTCTACCGGGGACAATTCGGACGGCGGCGGCGACCCGGGTTCCACGTGCTTGCATACGACGCGGCGTGCCAGGTCACCGCACGGGCCTGCGGTGGAAAACGCTCTCTGGCAGTATCACCTTGCGACCCAAGGTGTTGCTGCAAGGGGCGCGACGGGGTGGGGGAATTCTTGATCCGCTCGCGGCGGGTCATCCTTACCGGGCGCCCAGCGGTGGGCGCAGGCACGCCGCTGATCCGGGTTTGGCTCAGGGATTCGAAGTTGGCCAGGTTCCTGCTTTGCCGCGGGCAGACCGTTGGACGTGCTCCAGGGTGAGGCGCCGGACGGGAGGTTCAAGGGGCGGACCTCGGGGCGCGCCAGCGGCACGGACGTTGGAACCTGGTCATGGGCGTATGGAGTGATCGGCTGCGCCGTCTGGCGCGATACGGCGATCTGTGGCTGGTCGTGGCCCTGTTCGGCACGATCCTGCTGCTGATCCTGCCCGTGGCACCGGCGGTGCTGGATTTGCTGCTGGCGCTGAGCATCAGCATCTCGCTGTTGACCTTGCTGGTGATTCTTTACCTGCGGCAGCCGGCAGATTTTACCGGTTTTCCCACCCTCTTGTTGTTCATCACCCTCTACCGGCTGGCCCTGAACGTGGCCTCGACCCGGTTGATTCTGCTGGACGGGTACGCCGGGCACATCATCGAAGCCTTCGGAAACTTCGTGGTGCGCGGCAATTACGTGGTTGGCTTGGTGGTGTTCTTCATCCTGGTCCTGATCAATTTCGTGGTGATCACCAAGGGCGCGGGGCGCATCGCCGAGGTGGCGGCGCGGTTTACGTTGGATGCCCTGCCGGGCAAGCAGATGGCCATCGACGCGGAACTGAATGCGGGCCTGATCAACGAGGCCGAAGCGCGGCGGCGGCGGCGTCAGGTGGAAGAGGAAGCGGACTTTTACGGGGCCATGGACGGCGCCAGCAAGTTCGTGCGCGGCGACGCCATTGCCGCGGTGCTGATTACCCTCATCAACATTCTGGGCGGATTTGCCATCGGGATCCTGCAAAAGGGCATGACCATGGCCGAGGCACTGCAGCGGTACACCATTCTGTCCATCGGCGACGGTCTGGTGTCCCAGGTGCCCGCCCTGATCACGTCGACGGCAGCGGGCGTGTTGATCACGCGGGCGACGGCGCGAAGCAGCCTGGGACACGAACTGGGGCGGCAACTGCTGTTTTACCCGCGGGCCCTGACGATTCTGGCGGTGATGCTCGGGTTCATGGCGCTGGTGCCGGGGCTGCCGATGTTGCCGTTCCTGGCGATGGCGGCCGTCACCGGATCCCTGGCGCACGTGCTGCACCGTCACGGCGGGCTGCAGCCGGCTCCGGACGAGGTCGCCGAACCGGGGGCAGCCGCGCCTCCTTCGGGCAAAAACGCGGCCGGAGCTGCCACGGCCGCCGAAGCACGGGCCCAGGAGAAACTGGAAGACCTGCTGACGTTGGACCCGCTGCAGATCGAGCTGGGGTACGGACTGGTGCCCCTGGCGGATCCGCGCAAGGGCGGGGACCTCCTCGAGCGCATCACGGGCGTGCGGCGCAATTTCGCCCTGGAGATGGGGATCGTGATTCCGCCGATCCGACTGCGCGACAATCTGCAGCTGAGCACCAACGAATACCGGTTCGTGTTGAAGGGCAATCCGGTGGCCCAGGGTCAGTTGATGCCCGGCCATTGGCTGGCCATGAACGCCAGCAACAGCAAGGTCACCCTCAAGGGGGTACCGACCGTGGAACCGGTCTTTCAGTTGCCGGCGACCTGGATCACGGATGCGGAGCGCAAAACCGCCGAGGCGGCGGGCTACACCGTCGTGGACGCCGCGTCGGTGCTGGTGACGCATTTGTCCGAAACCCTGCGTCGGCATTGTCATGAACTCCTCGGACGCCAGGAGGTCCAGCAACTGCTGGATCACTTGAAGCAGACGCATCCGGCACTGGTCAACGAACTCGTGCCGGCCCAACTGACGCTGGGCCAGGTGCAGCGGGTCCTGCAGAACCTTTTGGCCGAGGGCATCTCGATTCGGAACCTGGCCGGCATTCTGGAGAAGGTGAGTGACTATGCCGCGGTGACCAAGAACCCGGACGAGTTGTCCGAGTACGCGCGCCGGGCGCTGGGCCCGCAGTTGGTGCGCCCCTATCAGACGGAGCAGGGGACGTTGCGGGTGATCACGCTCGATCCGCGCCTGGAACAGCAGCTGGCCCAGGGGGTGCGCCAGACCCCCACGGAAATCGCGCTGGTGGTGGAACCCCGGCTGGCCCGGCACTTGATGGACCGCCTGACGAAGTACGTTCAGCAGATGCTGGCCTCGGGCCATCCGCCGGTGGTGTTGTGTGCGCCCCAGTTGCGCCTGGCCTTCCGACGTTTCTTCGAGCACACGTTTGGGGATTTGGCGGTGCTCTCGTACGCCGAGATTCCTCCCCGCGTGCAGGTTCAAAGCGCGGCCGTGATCCCCGCTCCCGAATGAAGCGATGGCGTTTCCAGATCCTGGATCGGCGCAGGCGGGCAGGGGCGCGCCCGGGGCTGGAGCTGGATTGGCGTCTGATGGCCGTGGGCTTGCGGGACTGTTTTGGCGGGAAACATGCCACGCACGGAGACCCGGCTCGAGAGGCCGCGCCTCGGGGTGAGGTGCGGCTGCCTTCAGGGATCGTATTGCGCAAGCCATGAAACTGGTCACGATCACGGCCGAGAGCACCGCAGAAGCCCTGGCGCGCGTTCACGCGGAGTTGGGGCCCGAGGCGGTCGTGGTCAATGTCCGACGCCTGCCCGTGCACGGGCTGGCGCGGTTGTGGCAGCGACAGGGCCCGATCGAGGTGGTGGCCTTTGCCCCGGACCGGGGCGAGCGGCATTGGCAGGCAGTGGCCGGACAGCCGGACGCCTACGTGCCGTTTGAAGATCCGACCCCACCCAGAGCGGCCGCAATGCAGGGGCGGCGATCCTGGCGCAGCATCGCCTGGTTGGAGTCCATGGGACTCTGGCGCGAGTATGCGGACCGGTTGGAATCAGCCGTGACCGCGCGTCATGGCCCCGAGCCCCCCGACATGCCGGTGGCGGAGTGGAGCGGAGTTCGGGAGGTGTTGTCCGGATTCTGGCGACCCTGTCCGCCGGTGCACCGGCAGTTGCCGGGCCCCCATGTATTCATCGGTCCTCCGGGGTCGGGCAAAACCACCGTGCTTTGCAAGTGGCTGACCCAGGCCGTGCTTGCTCAGGAGCGCCGGGCGCGGGTTTGGCGATTGGACGGGCTCACCACCAACACCGCTGAATTCCTCACGCTCCACTGCGAAATGTTGCACGTGCCCGTGCACCGCTACGGAGTGGAACCGGCCCGGGAGGAGGAGATGCTGTTTGTGGATTTGCCCGGGATCGATCCACATGATCCGCCTTCGGTGAGCGCCCTGCGGGAGCAACTGGCATCCCTGCCCTCGCCCTGCGTGCATCTGGTTCTGAACGCCGCCTACGAGACCGCCCTGTTGTTCGAACAGTGGTCGGCCTTTTCCGTGTTCCGACCGGTGGACCTGATCTTCACCCACTTGGACGAGGAACGGCGGAGGGTAAAGCTTTGGAATTTTGTGCTGGGGACGGATTGCCCCATCAGCTTCCTCAGTGCCGGGCAAAAAATTCCGGGCGAGTTCCGACCGGCCGAATCGGACCTGCTGTTTCCGCGCCCGGCCGGGGCACAACTGTAGAGGTCTTTTTTGAGGGAGGCAGGCCTTCATGACGCACAACGGGGTTTCTGGCAAAGCTCCTGCTCCGCGTCAGCCGGGTGCTATGAAAGCGCTGACGATCCTGGGGGCCATGATCGGGCTGTTGACCGGCGTGGGGCTGGCCCTGGCGGCTCAGAGTCCCTGGCCCGAGGCGTTCTGGCGCGGGATCGCAGCGGCGGTGGTCGGTGGGTGGTTGCTGCGCTGGTGGGGCCGGCTGTGGGTCGAGAGCTGGCAACAAACCCTCCGGGCACGTCAGCAGGCCGGGGCCAAACCTGCAAGTGAGACCAAGACCGTATGAACCGTGCCACATGCGATCCTCCCGCACCGTCGGAGCCCGCTCCGGTGCCGCGGCCCACTCCCCAGGAACTTTGGAAGCGGTACCATCGGCAGGCCGACAGCCAGACCGAAAACGCCCTGGTGGAGCAGTATCTGCCCCTGGTCATGAATGTGCTGGGGCGGCTGGCCATGACCCTTCCGGAGCACGTGGACCTCGAAGATCTCAAGAGTGCCGGGCTGGTGGGACTGCTGCAGGCGCTGCGTCATTACAATCCCGCCTGTGGCACGTCCTTCGAGACCTACGCGCGCACGCGCATTCGCGGCGCCATGTTGGACGAGCTGCGGCGCATGGACTGGGTGCCGCGCACCGTGCATGAAAAGGCCCGTCGTGTGCAGGACGCCATGGCCCGGCTGGAACAGGAACTGGGCGGACCGCCCACGGAGGCCCAGGTGGCCCGGGCCCTGGGGATGACGGCCGAGGAGTATGGCCGGCTGCTGGACGAGATCCGCCCCGCGGCATTTGTCTGTTTGGATGCCGCCGGTGGGGAGGACGAGACCGGAGCCTTGTACGATGTCGTGGCCGATCCGAACGGAGAGGGCCCGGACGAGGTCGCCGCACGGCGGGAACTGAAACAGATCATTCTCCAGCGCCTGCGGGAAATGCCCGAGATCCAGCGCAAGGTCCTGGCGATGTATTACGTGGAGGACCTGCGACTGCGCGAGATCGCCGAGGCGTTCGGGCTGACCGAGTCGCGCATCTGCCAGATTCATGCCCAGGCCATTCTTTCGCTGCGCGCGTATTTGCAGCGGTACGAGGCGGGCCTGGTTCAACCCTTTCGTGGACGCTCCGCGGCATGATCATTCTCATTGGTTCCATTGTCGTCGTGGTCTGCGTGTTCGGAGGGTTCGTCATCGGCGGCGGCCACCTGGGCGCCCTCTGGCACATCAACGAGCTCATCATCATCGGCGGCGGCGCGCTGGGCGGGCTGATCGTCATGTCGCCGAAAAAGGTCCTGGTCGACATGGTCAAGGGCTTTCTGGTTTGCCTGAAGGGTCGGCCTTATGACCGTGCGGCGTATGAGGAGCTGCTGAAGGTGCTCTACGAGTTGTTTTTGTTGGGCCGGCGCAACGGGATGATCGCGCTAGAAGAGCACGTGCTGGAACCGCAAAACAGCTCCATCTTCAAACGGTATCCCAGGTTTTACGCCAACAAACACGCGGTGGAATTCCTCTGCAACAGCCTGCGACCGATCATCGACGGCAAGATCAAGCCCGACCAGTTGCGGCTGCTCCTGGACACCGAGCTGGCACGACTGGAACAGGAACATCACGCACCCGTGCACGTGCTGTCCAAGACGGGGGACGCGCTCCCCGGCTTCGGCATCGTGGCGGCGGTGCTGGGGATCGTGATCACCATGGCCTCCATCTCGGGTCCGATCGAAAAGATCGGTGAACACGTGGCCGCGGCGCTGGTGGGCACTTTTTTGGGGATTCTCATGTCCTACGGATTTGTCAATCCGCTGGCCATGAACATGGAGTTCAACGGCGAGGCCGAGCTGGACTATCTGCGCTGCATCGCCGCCTGTGTCACCGGATTTGCCAGCGGCATGGCTCCCATCACGGCGGTCGAGCTGGGCCGGCGCGGCCTGAGCACCGACCTCCGACCCAGCGCAGAGGAACTGGAGGCCATGCTCAAGGGCATCAAGGTCGGCGGCAAGTAAGTCCCGGATCCCATGGCGGGCAAGAAAGGCCATCACGGAGGCGCATGGAAGGTTGCCTACGCGGACTTTACCACCGCGATGATGGCCCTGTTCCTCTGCCTCTGGCTGACGGCCCAGGACACCAAGATCAAAGAGGCCGTGGAACGCGCCTTTCGCAATCCGTTTTCGGCCGTGACCAAGGAATCCGTGGGCATCATCCCCAACAAGGACACCACCGCCACGTACAAGGCCGAGGGCGAATTCCAGTCCATTTCCGCGGTGGAAATCGAGACCATGCGTCGCATCAGTGAGGAGCTGGCCCGGATCCTCCAGCAGGAAGACGCCCTGGAAAACACGGTTCGTCTGGAGCTGACGCGTGACGGCCTGCGGATCAACGTCTTCGATCGATCCCAAAAGCCCGTGTTCGAGCCGGGCACGGACCGATTCACCCCGTACGGCGAGTGGGTCTTCAGCACGCTGGCCTGGGAAATCGCGCGGTATCAGTCCTTCAAGATCGAACTGGAGGGACATACCACGCGTGCGGCCCCGCAGGAGCGTGAGATGTTGCGCCCGTGGGAGCTGTCCACGGAGCGGGCCAACGCCGCCCGGCGTCAACTGGTGCAACACGGCGTGTTGCCCACCCAGATCTGCAAGGTCTCCGGCTTTGCCGACACCATGCCGATGGCCGACCTGCCTCCGGACAGCGAGGCCAATCGGCGCGTGACCATCCTGTTGAAACTGAAAGAGACGGCCGATGCCCTCTCGGCCGCACAGACCTCGGCGCTTTCCCATGCCGCCCGCGTCCCCTGACACGTTCGTTCCACTTTTCGAGATCAACGGCGGTGTGCCCGCCGCGCGGCCGGTCCGGCTCCGACTGGGCGCGGCCAACCTGCCGGTGCGTCCGCTGCGTGAATGGGGCAACGGTGAGCCGGCTCTCCGCCCGGGTGCCCCGAGCCCCCCGAGTGCTACGGCTTCGCCCTTGTCGGCCTCGACCGCAGAGACGCCCGCGGCGCCCCTGACGCCGGGGCCCTGCGCCAGTCCGTCGCAGCCGATGGTCACGGTATGTCGCGACGGCGACCGCGTGGTGGCCCTTCAGATCCGCTGTCGCTGCGGGGAGGTGATCAACCTCGTGTGCGCGTACGAGGAGGGCTCCCGGGAACCGTCCATCCCGCCTTCCTCCGGTTGCGGACCCGGTGGGGCGTGACGGCCCCGCCCTGCGACCGCGACGCGGTTCTTTTCCACCTCCGCAGAAACCACCGGACAGAACCTGCGGGCTCAGTGCACGGGCATGTGGTCGGAAGGATTCGGGCAGGTCGGCGTAGCCGGCAGGTGCCGGGGTTCTGAACGGCTCCGGATTCCCCACCCGACATGCCTGGGACCGACTCCATCGAGAAACAATTCCCATCCCAGGATCATCGCGCAGCCCAGGACCGCCCCCAAAACGCTGGCCGAGAAATCCCAAACACTGCACGTGCGACCCGACCAGGGCTGGGTCCATTCGTCCAATGCGGCAAACGCGGCGGCAAGGCACGTAACGGCGAGCAATGCCCGACCCCGTCGGGGCCACCAGGGTTTTGTGCCCCTGAGCAGGAGAGCCGCCCACGCGGCATAAGCCAGCAGGTGTCGCGCCTTGTCATCGCCCAGATTCACCACCCACGCCGGTACGCGATCGTTGGGGAGGTGAGACAGGAGCAGCATCGTCGCAGTAAGGAGCGCGGCCCCAACCAAACAAAGCACGGCTCGGCGCACACGGCGGTAATGCCCGGCGATCGGGGTATCCCTTTGGTTCTGTTCTACCACGTCTTTCTCGAATGTGCAGCGTTGTTCACCTGACTCGATCGAGCCTCGACGACCTTTTCTCGTATGTCAATCCAACGCACCGTCCCCGAGCCGCCCCGTTGCAGACGTGCTGTTCCCTGACGGCCGAAGTTTCACCCGGAGGCGGCCCGCCAATTCCTCGCGCAACCTTGCCTCGGCGGTTTCGAGCTCGCGGATGCCCCACACGGCCACCACCAGCACCCTCTGACCACGGCTACCCCGGCCCATCCACACGCTGCTCAATCGGCTCCACGGTCCGGCCGTTTCGTGGCTGAAACTTTGCCGGGCAGCCCCTTCGTCCCAACGCGAATACAGCACGTGCACCGGACCGGCCTCGGTTCCAAAGCGATAGAGCCGATAGGGAAGCTGCAACCCTTCCACCGGCAACAGACGCACGGGCGAGACAGATTCCACCGGATAACCTGCAGCGGGCATGCACACCAGCGGACTGTGGCTCTTGGCCAGGTAACCGGCCGCCCGGCCCGGCGCCCATCGCAGAAACAGGATCTGCCAGGAGGTGCCGTCGACATGGTTCCAACGCACCTGACGTGCCTCGTCGTACTGCAGGAGCTCCCGGGCGGCTTTCGCCATGGCTACTTCTTGGAGGGCCGGAGCATCGCTGGGCCAGTGGAGTTCCCAATCCGGCCCAGGGGTCAGGTCACGCTCGGTCCACCGGTACCACCCCGCGACTCCTGCGTCGACGAGGATCACCCAGAGCAACCAAGCCATGCCGGCACGGCCAAAGCGTTGAGTGAAGCGTGTTGCTGCGGGCCCCACCCCCACGGGGTCGGGTTGGGTTTGTGGATCCGACGGAGCCGCAGAAGATGCTTGCGTCGCCGTAACCGGAGCACGCGGCGGCGATGGCGGGGGCCTTGTGGAACGATGCAAGGCATGGGCTGCCCACCACACCCCGGCACAACAAAACAGCAGAATCGAAACCCCCGCCGGATCGTGCCAGGCCGCGATGGCTTCCTCGCCCCGGCGTGCCGCGACCATCGTGAGAGTTAGCGTCCGCTCCAGATTGCCTGTCAGGGCCAGGCCCAGCCCGATGCCGACAAGCGCGCACCGCCGCGCCACGCTCAGGAGATAGAACTCGCCAAAAAACAGCGACAGCATCAACGTTCCCTGGAGCGAGCGAATCCCGCTGCAGGCCTCGTCCACACCCACCTTTCCGGTGGCCAGCTCGATGACATTGCCATGTTGAACGGCGGGAATGCCCACCCACGCCAACACTTCGATGGTGAAGGTGGTGTTCCAGCGGGCCAGCGCCTGGATCACCGGCTCGGTGATCGTGTAGGGCCAGGGCACGGCCACCAGCAGAAACGCCACCGGGAAGACGAACTGGCGCCAATCCAGTATGCGCGAACCCGGACCGCGGCGGACGCGGAGTAGGTGACCGGCGCCCGAGAGAAACCAAAGCACCGTGCCCACGAAGGCCAAGGAGAGCATCCAATGCACCAGCGACCACCACGGATTGGCCTCTTGAAGCAGTCGCGCCGCAGCATAAAGAAGGGCCAGGCCACCGGCACACAGGCCACTCGCGACAGTCGGCCATGAAGTCGAACCCTCGGAAGCCGCCGGGCCGGTTCCGGGTCGGGCCACAACGACGAGCGACGGGCCCGGAGGGGATACCGAGCTGCTTGTCTCCGAGCGGGCTCGCTCCCATCGTTGCCAGGCCAGATACCCGCAAAGCACGGGCACCGCCCAACCGTAGGCGTACTGCGGATTGAGCGACCAAACCAGGCCCAGGCCTTCGAGCAGCCGGAAGGCCATCCACCCGACCGCGAGCAACGCAGGGGCCCAGAGAGCCGCATCACGGCGTTGGGCGCGTTCCAGCCAGGACATCGTCTCAAATCCAGTTCATGCAGTTGTCGTTTGGGGCGTACGCAGGCCCACGCCCGGCCCGCGTCCCGCTGGGCAATCCCTGCGAGCGGGGCTGTGAACCGGGGCGTCACCCCCGTGTGCCTGAAATCTTTCGCGAGAGCGCTCCCGCTCGCCAAGCCGAAAGCCCCGGCGACACGGACGGGTGAATCCTGAATGGATGGTCGCAAGAGGCTGCAGGGTGCAGGGGCCGCGCTTCACCACTTTTCCCCGGTGCGGCAGTTCCACATCCCGGAGCCCGGGGGATTGGTGGGGATCGCCTCTCTAACAGGGGCACGATTTTCCACGAGACCCAGGCCTGCCCGCTTGCCGCGGCCCTCACGCCATCGTGTGCAGGAGGCAAATCCTGCCTGGTACGGGTTCCGCGGGCGCACTCGGAGGAAAACGACGAGGGCCCGTGTGTCGTCCTCGAGGCATGCACCCGCGGATCGGATGTGCGCAAGGGAACGTTTCAGCCGAGGGGGGCGGGGCTGGTTGAGTCGCGATCCGGCGGTTTGCCACCACCCGGGGAGCGGTACGATCCTGCCGTAGCCTCTGATTCTCGCGCAGGCGACGGCTTGGATGTTCCGCAGCCCACGCACTTCCGCCCTTGACACTCCGCAAATCCGGTGGCATGAGTCCCATGACGATTTATATGTCAAATCAACCGCACTTCTGCACTCGGGGGACGCCTGGTTTCGTTCCTGCGGTCCCAGAGTTCCGAAATCCCTCCCGAACCACCCGTATCCTCGGTCTGTGTCTCGTCGGCCTGTTGCCTCTGGCCGGGTGGACGCAGCCGATCTCGTGCTTTCAAGTGCCGCCCGGCCTGGTGGCCTGGTGGCCCTTGGACGATGCTACGAACCAGACGGTGGTGCTCGACAACTTCAGTACACACCACGGCACGCCACGGGACAGTAACAACAACACCATTCCGGTGGGCATCCCCACGCTGTGGCAGTTGCCGGACCCGGCGGTGTTCAATGGAACGCTGTTACCCGTGGTGGTGGATCCCGCGACCAGTCCCCCACGCGGTGCGTTTTTCTATTCGGACACCTACGTGGAGGTGCCCCATCACGCAAACCTGAACATCGGCACCAACGGGTTGACGATCGTGCTCTGGGTTTGGCCCAGCCTGGGCAGTGGCGATCCCCAGCCGTTGGTCGAGAAATACGACCTGACCACTACGGACGGTTATTCGGTGTACCTCGATCCGTTGGGTCCGACGAGTTTTGTGGTGCGGATGAACCTCAACGGCACGGTGGTGACCGGGCCTACCATCTCCACGTCCATGACCCCCTCGGATTGGTGGTTTGTCGTGGCGCGAGTAACTCCCGGCGGAGCGGTGACCCTGGGAGCGTGTGACATGGCCGGCAATTGTACCAACATCTCGGCGGTGACAGTGCCGAACTTCCTGACGGCCAACACTGCGCCGCTCTGGCTCGGGCGCAGTGTGGTGGCCTCACCGACCGGGATGGATCTGCGAGCGATCCGCCTCGGCATGGACGAGGTGGAACTTTTCGGCCGGGCCCTGTCCCAGGCAGAGGTGCAGACGATTTATGCCGCCGAGGTGACAGGCTTGCGCAAATGCACCCCTGCACCGGGCAGCGGGCAGCTCTGCGTTCGCAAGTTTCATGATCTGGATGCGGACGGGACACCGGATCCGAACGAGCCGTCGTTGCCGGGCTGGCAGTTCGTGGTGACCGATGCGGCCAGCAACGTGGTGGGCGTGGTCACGAGCACCCTGTCGGGCACGGTGCCGGGCTGCCTGACGTTGCCCCCGGGCACGTATGTGATCACGGAAACCCTGTTACCGGGTTGGACCAACACGACACCCCTGAGCCAGACGGTCAGCTTGCAACCGGGCCAGACCACGAACCTGGTGTTCGGCAATGTGGGCTGTCTGGTGCCTCCGGTGGGTTTGGTGGCATGGTATCCGTTGGACGAGCCGGCAGGGGCGACTGCGGTGCAGGACATCGCACCGGCGCCCTTTTCGACCGTGAACGACACGGGTACGACCCAGCCGGGGCCCATCGGGGGGAGCGGCCCCACGCCGGTTCCGGGCAAGGTGGGCAGCGGCGCGCTGTACTTCTTCGGGCCTCACATACAAGTGCCGCACAGTCCGGACCTGGCCTTTGCCGGGGATTTCTCCATCGATGCTTGGATTCGGGTCGTGGACTGTGGCCATGGCCAGCCTCCGGGTGGAGTCTGGGCGCCCATTGTGGATAAGTGGGATCCGGCGACGCAAACCGGCATCGCATTCTTTGTCGATCAGCCGGCCCCGGCGACCGGCGTTCTCAAGTTACAATGGAACAACCTGGTCTTTACCAGTACGGGTACGTTGCCGGCCTCGGCCAATCCCCCGGCCAATGTGGGGCCGTGGGTTCACGTGGCGGTAACCGTGGATGCGACCAGCGGGCAGGGCGTCTTTTATATCAACGGCACGGCGGCGGGGACGTTTACCGTGCCTGCGGGGAGCGCGGCAAACACGCTGCCGATGTTGATTGGCGAGACTCGCCTGCCGGGGGGCCGATGCGAGATCGCCATCGATGAGCTGGAGCTGTTCGATCGGGTGCTGTCGTCGCAGGAGGTCCTGGCCTTGTACGCTTCGGACAGCGCGGGCAAGTGCCGACCGACTCCGAAGCCGGACGCGCAGATCTGCGTGGACAAGTTTTTGGATCTGAACGCCAACGGGACGTGGGATCCGAACGAGCCCCCGCTGTCGGGCTGGCAGTTCGTGGTGACCGATGCGGCCAGCAACGTGGTGGGTGTCGTCACCAGCACGCCCCCGGGGACCGTGCCCGGCTGCCTGACGCTTCCCGCGGGCAGTTATACCGTGACGGAGACTCTTCAGCCCGGCTGGACCAACACCACGCCCTTGAGCCAGACCGTCACCTTGCAGCCGGGTCAAACAACGAACCTGGTCTTTGGCAACATGGGTTGCTTCCAACCTCCGCCCGGCCTGGTGGCTTGGTGGCCGTTGGACGATGCCATCAACCAGACGGTCGTGCAGGAGTGGATAGGGGGGCTCAATGGAACTCCCAGAAACAGTGCCAACGTCACCATTCCGGTCGGCATCCCGACTTTGTGGCAATTACCCGATCCGGGCGTGTTCGGGGGAACCCTGTTGCCGGTGGTGGTGGACCCGAGCACCACTCCGCCGCGCGGTGCGTTTTTCTACTCGGACACCTTTGTGGAGGTGCCGCACCACGCGAATCTGAACATCGGCACCAATGGTGCGACCATCGTGCTCTGGGTGTGGCCGACCCTCGGCACGGGCGGACCGCAGCCGCTGGTGGAGAAGTTCGACGCCGCCTCGACCAACGGGTACGCGGTGTGGCTGGACAATCTGGGTTCGGGGACGTTCGGCCTGCGCCTGAATCTGAACGGAACTCTGGTGACCGGTCCCTCCTTCTCTGTGTCCATGCAGCCGTCGGATTGGCGTTTCATCGTGGTCCGGGTGGCTCCCGGAGGCGCAGTCGTGCTGGGCGCATGCGACATGGTGGGGAATTGCACCAACAGCGCGGCGGTGACGGTCGCGAATTACCTGACGACCAACACGGCTCCGTTCTGGTTGGCGCGCAGCGACGTGGCTTCGCCGGCTGGCACCGTGCGGGCCATCCGCGTGGGCATGGACGAGGTGGAGATGTTCAACCGCGCCCTGTCCCAGTCCGAGCTGCAGACGATTTACACGTCCGAGTTGGCCGGGTTGCGCAAGTGCGCGCCGCCCACGGGCGTGGCCGAGCTCTGTATTGCCAAGTTTCACGACTACGACGGCGACGGCATCCAGGATCCCAACGAGCCGGGCCTGGCCGGGTGGTCGTTCCTGTTGAATCCGGCCCCGCCGGGCCTTGGAACCAACGTGGTAACCACCGGTCCGGGCGGACTGGTGTGCATCCCCGTATTGGCGCCGTTCACCTACAGCATCGCCGAGATGATCCAAAGCGGCTGGACGAACACAACGCCCGGCACACAAACCATTACCACCGCACCGGGCCAGGCGACCAACGTGGTGTTCGGGAACATGCAGACGCCCACCGGAATGGCCGAGCTTTGCATCTTCAAGTTCCATGATTACGACGGCGACGGGGTTCAGGATCCGAACGAGCCGGGTTTGGCCGGCTGGCAGTTCGTCGTGAACCCCGCTCCCCTGAGCACCGGTACCAATGTGGTGACGACCCTGGCGGGGGGCGCCATCTGCATGGGGGTGAGCGCACCCGGGGTGTACACCATCACGGAAATCGCACAATCGGGTTGGACCAACACAACCGCGACGAACCTAACGATCGCGGTTTCGCCCGGGCAGTTGACGAACCTGTATTTCGGGAACGCGCTTACGTCGGGTCCCGCCCGGATCTGCGTGCTCAAGTATCATGACTGGAACCTGAATGGCGTGCACGATCCGGGTGAACCGGTGCTGCCGGGCTGGACCATTCTGATCAAGGACCCCCTGGGGAACACGAACCAGGTGGTGATTACTTCCACGAATTTTGTTTGCGTAACCGTTCCAGCCCCGGCCGTGTATCATGTGTCCGAGGTTCTCCCCCCGCCGATCGGCCCGTGGGTGCCCTGGACGCCGACCAGCCCGGCTTCGGGGACATATTCGAATGTCACGGTGGCCCCGGGACAGACGGTGAACCTGCTGTTTGGCAATCGCAAGAACATCAAATGGTGGCCGCCCGTGGTGAATCCCAGTCCGCTGCGGCTGATCCTGCGCGCGTCGGTCGAGCCGGGTGAAAGTTACCAGTTGGAGTATCGCGAGAGTCTCGATCCGGATGCACCGTGGATTCCGGTGGGCGAGCCGGTTTTGGCCAGCGAGCCGGAAGTGGTGTTCGAAGTGGCCATTCCAGCGGCGCAGCGCCAGGGCTATTACCGCGTCAAGGAGATGTTGAAGGGAAATCCGGATTAGTGGGCGGTTGTAGGGAGGCTTTTTCCCGGGCCGGTGCGCCGGGTGGATGGAGTGGGATCGAAACAGGCTTGCGCCCGTGCGCAGTTTGGCTCCTTGACACCGCCGAGCGGGGCACTCTTGGCTGCTGCCGGAGCGTTTGTCCCTGACGCCGCCAACCCCGCTGATTCCGTGCGGCCATTCGGAAACCGCCACGGCAATCCGGCGGATGTTCCGCCGGTGGAGATTCCGCCGATTTCCGCCGGCCGCTGCCGACTTCAGGGCAGGGTGGCGGCAGGTCGGAGGACCCCGGCGATATCCGCCGACTTCCGTCGGCGGCTGCTTTCTTGGGTTTGCGGTCCCTTGTAAGGACGTCTTGCGGCCGGGATTGTCGACTCGATGGCTTTCGCGCCGAAGGATCAGTGATCAGGGTCGGCCAGCCCGGTTCCAGAGCTCCACTGCCAGCGTGAGATTTGACAGTGGCTTTGTCTCGAAGCGCGCAGAACCAGGGCTCAGATGCTTGATAAAGAAAGAGACGTTCTTTCCAAAAGTTGCCTGCGCAGGGCCAAAAGCACCCGCGCAACTCCCCAGTGTGGCCCGGCTGAGTTCCAAAGCAACCGGCGTTTCATCGGCGGGTGGTCCGGGGCGACGGCATCTTCGGGTGCGTGGTCGGCGGGCGCAAGACGTGCGAGGGCCCATGGCACCGGGGAGGCAATCGGTCGGGTGAGGGCTGGTGGATTCCGCAGCCCAAAGGCTACCCTCGAGGTCCTCCTCGCATCCCGCGGATGCGAATCGTGTCCGGGAGGTCGGCGAAAGGTTCTTCACCCTTGGGCAGGCACGAGCGCCAGCTCGAAGCGAGACGAATCCACGTGGACGCGCTCGCGAAGATGCTCGTGGACGACGATCCGGATGCGATCTCCGTAGCGGGCCAGGCGTTGGAGCAATCGATCGAGCTCGCCGGTGTGGAGAGTGTGTAACTCCTCCAGGTAAAGGGTCAACCCGGCTCGCGACCGCCGGAGCCATCCTTCCAGAGGGCCCCGGATCCTCCGGAAGAGGGCTGCGTCTTCTGCGTGGTGGGTGCGGATGGACAGGATGAGTCGGGCGGCGGGCTCTTCCACGAGGGCCACGCGAAGGCTGCCTTTCTGTCGGAAATGATGGAGGGCGGCTTCCACGCGTCGCAACAAGACGGTAAGAGGTAGAGGGTTGGACTGTTCCGCAGAGGCGATGTGCCTGCGGACATAATCCTGCATGGACAGCCCCACGATCCAGTCTTCCACAGCGGCGGCCATGAGATGCGGTCGCAACCAGGGCAACGACCGAAGAAAATGCCACAGGCGTCGGGGCCCGCCGGGGAGCAGGCCGTGGCGAAGGAACCGGTGCAGAATGGAGCTGGATTCCCGGAGGCTGCGTCGGGGCCCCGGGGCCGGGTCGCGGAAGTAACGCAGCTTTTGACGGAGGCGGCCCGCAATGGCCGCATCCGTGGTCAACTGCCGGTAAAGGCGCCGGTAGCCGGTCACCAGCGTTTCGTAGGACATCTGCCTGGGCAGGACATTGGTGTCCGGACGCGTGTTGTCGACGGCGTGGAACTCGTTGCGCAGTCTGCCTTCCCGTTGGAGGCGCTGATGGAGCGGCGTGCGCGGGGCCGCGGTCAGCAGTCCCACCATGGCGGCCTGGGTTCCCGAGGCCTGGATGAACTCGTACTGGCGTTCAAAGGTGTCCACGGTGTCGTGGTCGAAGCCGACAATGAAGCCCGCGTACACCTCCAGGCCGTGTCGGTACAGCGTGCGCACGGACGCAAGCAGGTCGTGCCCGGTGTTCTGCAGCTTGCGGGTTTCCCGAAGACTTGCTTCGTCGGGGGACTCGATTCCCACGAACACCCAGCTCATTCCTGCCCGGCGAAAGAGATCCAGCAGCTCGGCATCGTGAGCCAGGTTCAACGAGGCTTCGGTGCCAAACCGGAAAGGATACGCGTGTTCACGCTGGTAGGCGCCCAGGAAGCGCAGCAATTCGCGGGCCTGACGTTTGTCCCCGACGAGATTGTCGTCCACGAAGAAGACATTGCGCGCACCCAGGGTTCGCAGGGCCTCCAGTTCGCGCCGGATCTGTTCGACCGACTTGGTGCGCGGCTTGCGGCCAAACATCACGATGATGTCGCAGAATTCGCAGAGGAAAGGGCACCCGCGCGAGAACTGGACCGTCATGGCCTGGTAGCGATCGACCTGGAGCAGATCGAAGCGTGGCACCGGGGAATCCGCCAGGGACACCACGCCGGTTTCCTGGTAAACGGGGGCGGGTCGGCCCGCTTCGAAGTCCCGGCAAAAGCGGGGCCAGATGTACTCGGCTTCTCCGCTGATGACCGTGTGGGCGAGGTCCTGGTAGAGCTCCGGGCACAGGGAGGCGTAACTGCCACCGGCCACGGTGTAGCAACCCCGGCTGCGGTAATAAGCGAGCAATTCTTTCTGACGTCGGAATTGCACGCCCATGCCGCAGATGCCCACGACGTCCGCGTTGGGATGCAGGGGGACCGACTCGATGTTTTCGTCCACGATCCGAACCTCCCAGCCGGGGGGAGAAAGTGCGGCGATGGTGGCCAGGCCCAGGGGTGGGTTGACGGTCTTGTGACCGGGCACGACGTTTTCAAGGGCCCATCGGAAACTCCAGAAGCTTTCCGGGAAGCGCGGATTGATCAGCAGCAGGCGCATGGATGCAGGCAGGTGCACGAGCGTTTTCCAGGCCAAGTTCGACCACACGGGAGACGTTGTCAACCTGCATGGGGTGCCCCGGGTGTGACCTGCGCAGCCGGCGGATGCGGTTTGGGCCACCGGCAGGCGCCGAGGCCGGGTGACGCGGTGTCGACAAATCGGAAGTCGGGAACCGAGGTTCCGACCGTTCCGAGAGGAACCGCGTGCCGCTCGTGCCCGGCGCCGAAGTGGAGAAGAGCAACGGAACCCGTCCACCCGGGGTGGGACACAGATGCGATGGGGATATGCGGCCAGAAACGGCGGCCTCCGCAGGCGTGTGGTGCCCGTGACATGGCGGAGACACGGAGGCAGTGGCTTGCGGCGCCCGAGGGGCGAGGGGTTGCGAATGGCCTTGACCCGGAGGTGGTGACGGTTTGAGATGCGGGCCGAGGGAGACGATGAGCTCGAGGCACCGGGTGCAATGCGTGGTTCTCAGCGGGCTGGTGAGTGCGCTCCTGCTGCAGGGGCGACTGCACGCGGCGGAGGCATTTCTCTTTACGTCCTTCCGAAACAACGGGGAGAGCGGACTGCACCTGCTTTGGAGCACCAACGGCTATCACTGGGCGGTGCTGCGGCAAGACCGACCGTTTTTGCGGCCCGAGGTGGGCGGCTATCGGCTCATGCGCGATCCGTGTCTGGCCCAGGGCCCGGACGGGACCTTTCATCTGGTCTGGACGACAGCGTGGACGGCCGACCGCGGGGCGGAGATCGGGTATGCCTGGTCGCGGGATCTCGTCCACTGGTCACCGCAGCGGGCGCTGCGTTTGATGGCGCACGAACCGCAGGTGCGCAATCTCTGGGCTCCGGAGCTGTTTTACGACCGCCGGCGCGGGGAATGGATTGTGTTCTGGTCCAGCACAATCCCGGGACGGTTTCCCGAGACGGACGACACGGGCGACGACGGCTACAACCACCGCATCTATGCCACGACCACACGGGACTTCGTCCATTTCACCCCGACGCGTTTGTTCTTCGATCCCGGTTTCAATGTGATCGACGCCACATTGCTCGAGGTGCCGGGCGGCTATTTGCTGGTGTTCAAGGATGAACGGCTGCGGCCGCTCCAAAAAAGGCTTCGTTACGCCTTCGCGTTGGATCCCCAGGGACCGTTCGGTCCGGTGTCCGAACCGATCTCGATCGACTGGGCGGAAGGGCCCTCGGCCATCCGGATCGGGGACGAGTTCCTGGTTTATTACGACCGATATTCCCGCCGTCGGTACTACGGCGCGTTGCGATCCCGGGATCTGCGGCATTGGGAGGACTGCTCCGCGGAAATGCGATTTCCCGCGGGGCACAAACATGGGACCGTACTGCGGGTGTCGCCGGAACTGCTGGAGCGTTTGCTGCGGATGGAGTAGCCGGACACGCGGGCGGTGAGATGGGTGGGCATGCCCGCCCGGGTCCGCTTCGAAGGGGAACGGTGTTTCAGGGTTGAATCTCGATGCGGTCGCCGGGCAGCAGGGCCCAGTCTTCGCCTTCGAGCAATCGGGCGGGGTCGATGGGGATGGTGATGGTGCCGCGATGGAGGAGGATCATGCGCGGCTCTTTTTCCGGGATGTACTCCGCGGCCAAGAGGGCCCGGGCCAGCGTGAGGTTCCGGTGCCAATCCAGGACGGGCCATCGGACCGGGCCGAGGATCCAGACGACGGGCTCGCTCAACGGTGGCAGGTTCGGCGGAGGTGAACCGGCCTGCGGGGTGGGAGACGCCGGTTGGGACAGGGGATGGGCACATCCTGCGCCGAGAAGTGTCAGCCATGCCGTGGTCAGGGCCATCCACCCCGTTGCCAACCACCGGGGGCTCATGATGCGGACGAGGCGTGTGGGGGATGCCTGAAGGTTTGGATCTCTTGATGCCAGCGGCGGGCGGTTTCGATGATGGTCTGTCCGAGCTCGACCATGGGACGGGCGTGCCGCAGGCGAACCCAGGGCAGCAACCCGAGCAGGTCATGGGTGACGAGAATCTGGCCGTCGCAGTGCGGCCCGGAGCCGATGCCGATGGTCGGGATGGGGAGCAGGCGAGTGATTTCCGCCGCCACCGGCGGTGTCACCAGTTCCAAGACAACCGCGAAGGCGCCGGCCCGGGCCAGCGCTTCGGCATCGGCCAGCAGTCGGAGGCGTTCTTCCTCGGTCCGACCCTTGACGTGGTACCCGCCTTCTTGGTGGACGGATTGGGGCAGCATGCCGAGGTGACCGAGGTAAGGGATGCCGGCTTCGACGATGGCGCGGACCTGGGGCAGGATGTTCCGGCCGCCCTCGGCTTTGACCGCTTCGGCGCCCGCGGCGACGAGGCGTCGGGCGCTGGCGACGGCCTGTTCGGGGGTGTCATAGGAGTGGGCGGGCAGGTCGGCGGCCAGGAGGGCACGAGGACGGGCGCGCGCCGCGGCCCGGACGTGGTGTTCCATGTCTTCGAGCGTGACATGGGTGGTGTCCGGATACCCCAGCAGCACCATGCCGAGCGAGTCACCCACCAGGAGCAGCGGAATCCCGGCCTCATCCAGCAACCGGGTCATGGGGTAATCGTACGTGGTGAGCGCGGCAATGATTTCGCCCCGCGACTTCATGGAGCGGATGGTTTCGGGAGAGATCTTGGCCATAGACGGAATCTCGGGCTCAGACGCCGCGGGCCGTGTAACTGGCCAGGAGTTCCTGTGGGGAGGCGGTGGCGGTGCCGAACTTGCCCACGACAATGCCCGCCGCATGGTTGGCCAGGCTTGCCGCCTCGGCCGGACTGGCGCCCGCGGCGATGGCCAGGGTGAAAGTGGCAATGACGGTGTCGCCGGCGCCGGAGACGTCGAACACCTCGCGGGCGACGGTGGGGATGTGGAGCGGCGGCTGTTGGCGATGGCAGAGCAGCATGCCCAGTTCCCCGAGGGTGATGAGGAGGAGGGCCGGCTGAAGCCTTTGCAGCAGGTGCTGAGCGACCTGCAGCAGCGGCGGGTCTTGCAAGGGCTGCGGGGCACGCACCGTGTCGCGCAGCCCGGCCAGTTCGAACGCTTCGCGCCGGTTGGGTGTCAGCAGAGACAGGCCGGTCAGATCCAGGGCATGGACCGGTTTGGGGTCGAGACTGAGCCACAGCCCGCGCTGGCGGCAGAGGGGTTTGAGCTGGGCCAGCAACTCGTCCGTGACGACCCCCTTGCCGTAGTCGGCCACGATGACGGCGTCGGCTCGGGCCAGCGCCTGGCGCAGTCGTTGCATCAGGGTTCGGGCGGTGCGCGCCTCCAGGGGACCGTTGCTTTCGCGGTCGAGGCGGACGACCTGCTGTTTTTGTGCGACGATGCGGGTTTTGACACTGGTGAAGCGGTCCGGGCAGGTCAGCAGGCCGCGGCAACCGATGCCCTGCTGTCGGAGCAGTTGGCGCAGTTGATCGCCCTCGGCGTCGGGCCCAACCACGCCGAACAGTTCGGCCTGACCGCCGAGGGCCACCCAGTTGCGGGCCACATTGGCGGCGCCCCCGGGCATGAAGCTTTCGCGTTCGAACTCCACCACGGGCACGGGAGCTTCGGGCGAGATGCGGGACACCTGACCCCAAATGAAGCGGTCCAGCATCACGTCTCCGACCACCAGCACGCGCAGTTGGCGTGCGCGCCGCAAGAGGACCCGGACCCGACCGGGCTGGAGAGGGTCAGCGGACATGGTTCAATCCAAAAACGCGGTGAGCGGGCTGGTGGGACTGGCCTCCCATTGGGCCGGGGCCAGGCCGATTTCATAAGCGGCCCGCCCGGCTTCGACGGCCAGTTTGAAGGCGCGGGCCATGCCGCAGGGATCCGGGGCCACGGCAATGGCCGTGTTCACCAGCACGGCGTCCGCGCCCATTTCCATGGCTTCGGCGGCATGGCTGGGGGCTCCCAGACCGGCATCCACCACCACGGGTACCGTGGCCTGTTCGATGATGATCCGGATCTGATCCCGGGTTTGCAGGCCGCGGTTGGAGCCGATGGGCGATCCGAGGGGCATCACGGTGGCGGTTCCGATGTCCTGGAGGCGCTTGGCCAGGACGGGATCGGCATTGATGTAGGGGAGCACGACGAAGCCTTCCCGAACCAGAATCTCGGCGGCCTTGAGGGTTTCGATGGGGTCGGGCAGGAGATACCGGGGATCGGGATGGATCTCCAGCTTGACCCATTTGGGCAGGCCGGCCGCGGCAGCCAGGCGGGCGAGTCGGACGGCTTCCTCTGCGTTCAGGGCTCCACTGGTGTTGGGCAGGATCAGGTAGCGTTCCGGGTCAATGAACTCGAGAATGTTGGCATAGGGATCGCGTTGGCCGCTCAGGTCCGCCCGGCGCAGGGCCACGGTGACGATTTCGGCGCCGCTGGCCTCCAGGGCATCGCGCATCAGTTCGGGCGAGGCGAACTTGCCCGTGCCCAGAATCAGCCGCGACCGGAACGTCCGGCCCGCGATCACCAGATTGGATCGGTCCTTTGACATCGCCGGGCAATGTAGGCGCAAAAATCCGGTGGTGTCGAGCCGTCGGGGGCACTGTTTCACGCGCCCCGGGTGCAAAGGCTTCGGTCCAAGTGTGTGGGGAGCCCAAATGCGAAGAGGGAGAGTCGCGACGGAACCTTCGAAGTCGCCCGCGCGGGGTGCCGGGTCCGGGCCATTTCGGACCCTGCGTGGAGGAGGGCGTTTGGGACGGGCCCGCAGGTCGAGCGGGCAAGCGCTTGAGCTGCGGGAGGCGGGTCGGACACATTGGCGGCGCCTCGGCAGGGGGAGAAAAGGTGCGCTGACAAGTCCCCGGGCGGGGGCTGGTGAATCATGAATCACGAGACGGTTCTCCGTGCGGCGGAACGATCGGCAGCCTTTCTGAAGGTGGCCGATCAGTTTCAGTTGGGTCATCTGCTCACCGAGAGTTGTCATCCGGTCACGGCCCATTTGAGCGAGGTGGCGAGGAACGACCTGGAAGAGGCACTGCGGCTGTTGTTCACGGTGGATGGGGAGGTGGTGGAGCGGTATCGCCAGGAGGTCGAATCGGGGCGGATTCTCCAGGTGGCGTCCGAGGTGGGAGCGGCACTGGAGCGGGGCGGGCGGCTTTTCTTCACCGGCTGCGGGTCCACGGGGCGGTTGAGCATCCTGTTGGTGGCGATGTGGCGCGACTTTTGGCAGCGCGTTCGTGCGACAGGAGAGGTGGACGCCGACCGGGCTCGGGAGTGGGAGGACCGGGCGCACGCGGTGATGGCGGGCGGGGATTATGCCCTGATCCGCGCCGTGGAGGGATTCGAGGATTATCCGGGTTTCGGACGCAAACAGCTGGCCGATCTGGGCGTGCGCGCCGGGGACGTGGTGTTCGCCATCACCGAAGGGGGCGAGACGCCTTTTGTGATCGGCACCGCATGGCAGGGGTTGGAAGCGGGGGCGACGGTTTACTTCGTGTACAACAACCCGGACGACCAACTGCGGGCCCGCATCGAGCGCAGTCGGGCGGTGTTGGATGAACCGCGCATTCGGAAATGGAACCTGACCACCGGGCCCATGGCCATCAGCGGCTCCACCCGCATGCAGGCCACCAGCATTCAACTGGCAGTGCTGGCGACGGTCCTGGAAATCGTGTTGCGCCAGCGTCACGGGGGCGGGCCCGGCTCGGGCGCCGGAGCTGCAGACGCCGTGGCGGCATTGCCCCGGCGAGTGCTGAGCGGGCTCCGGCAACTGCATCAGAGGCTGCTTTCCGATCCCGTGCGACGCGCCCTCGCAGATTGGGTGCGGCTCGAGAGCCGGACCTATGCCGCGGGTCGCAAGGTCAATTATTACGCCGATTCGCTGGCGACGGATCTTCTGACGGACACGACGGAACGGTCGCCAACTTATTGCGTGCCGCCCTTTCGGAAATTCGACGACCGAAACGCGGCCGACTCCTGGGCGTTCCTGTTCGTGCCGCGGGCCGATTCGGCCTCGGCCTGGGAACACGTCTGCAAGCGCCGGCCCCGTTGCATCGAATGGGCCGAGCACGAGGTGCGCGAATTGGTGCCGCGGGAGAATCTGGCGCGAACGTTGGAGACGGTGCGTCGCATCGGGTACGGCGAATTGATGCGCTACCGGATTGGCGAGGATGGCCTGGAGACGCGCCCGCTGCAGTCGGGCGACGCGGCAGTCGTGGTGATGGGAGGAGCTGATGCGGGCCTGTTGGGCGACCGCACGGGCTTTTTTGCCCGGCAGCTCGCTGCGGCGCAAGCCGCGGGTGCTGCGGGCTGTGTGGTCTGTCTGGGGGACGCGGGGGTTCTGCGTGAGGTCGGGCGTCTTTTGGACCGTTGGCCGCGCGGTTTTCTGACGCCCGTCTTGATCGAGACGCCGGCGATGGATCTGTGGCTCGACGGCCTGACCCACGTGGCGGCGAAGCTGGTTTTGAACGCCGTTTCCACGGCAACCATGGTTCGGCTCGGTCGGGTCATGGGCAACATGATGGTCTGGGTGGTGCCCAGCAACCTGAAGCTGGTGGATCGGGCGACCCGCTACGTGCAGCGCCTGACCGGCCTGGATTACGCCGCGTCCAACCGGCTGTTGTTCGAAGCCCTGGAATACGTGATGCCGCGCATGCAATCGGACCAGTCCCATCCTCCCGTGGTTGCGTTGGCAGTGTGGCGGCATCGCCTCGGACTGGATTGGGCTGAAGCTGAACGCCGGCTCTGGTCGGAGTTGGACCTGGCCGAACCAGGTGCGGCAGACCGGGGCTCGACGGGGTAGCCGCGGAGCGGAGGAATCCCGTTCCCGAGCGCCACGCCGCGCGGTGCAGGAAGGTGCGCTCGCTGCGGATGCGGGAGCGTGGCAGTGCAGTGCGAACCGCGGGACAAGACCGGGGTTCACGGGCGGCTCTGGGAACCACGCGGCTTCCGGACCGGGGCAAGAAAGTGGCGCTCCAGGGTTCGGGCCAGCCGCTGCACCGCCAGTAAAAGTCGGCGTCGGGTGGCCGCCGCACGCGGATCGGCCAGGTCCAGCGGTTCGGCCAGGGCACGCGCAACGCGTCGATGGAGAGGCAGGTGCGGGGCCGGATCGCCCGCGCTTCTCAGGGCTTCCAGTACCCGGGCCCATTGTTCTCGCGCTTGTGTCACGATGCCGCGGGCCGTGGTCAGGTCGATCCGGCCCTGCTGCAGGCGCTGGAGCAGGGAACAGGTGAAGGTGCGACAGCGTTCGGGGCGCTCGGCATAAATGCGGCAGAGACGGCCGTCGAAGCAGGAGCAGGGTTGCAAGAAACGTTGCCGCCCGGGTGGCCCGTGCAACCCCAGGCCCAACTGCGCGAGCCGTTCCGGGACATCACCCGGTCGCAACCGGACATCGCCGAACAACACCCCGTTGCAGCAAAAGCCGCAGTGCGGACAGAGGGCCCGCGCGGCCCGCGAGGGAGACATCGGCGCAGAAGACCCGGGGTTCAACGCCATTCGTGTTTCGGATAGCGTCGTTGGAGCTCTTGTCGGAGGCGCGGGTAATGCTCGCGCCAAAAGTTGTTCAGGTCCTGCGTCACCTGGACCGGTTTCATGCCGGGGCTGAGGATCTGGACGACCAGCGGCACGCGGCCCAGCGCGACCCGGGGCGCTTCCTGCACGCCGTAAAGTTCCTGGATGCGGAGGGAGATCCGGGGCGGGCCGTCGTTGCTGTAAAGGACACGCGGCGTCCGACCGTTGCTCAGGCGCACGCGTTCGGGGGCGTGCTCTTCGAGCAGGGCCTGTTGTTGCGGAGACAGCCAGGACCGCACCAGGGGGGCGACATCCCGCTCTTTGATCTCTTTGTAGCTGAACGCACCGTGGCAGAGGGTTTCGAGCACACTGCGGCGGGCTTCTTCGGTGAACGGAGGGAGCCCGAGCTCCGGACACGTGCGAGCCAAAAAGTTCAATCGGGTAATCCACTGTTCCACCGCATGGTCCCACGACTTGAGCGGCAGGCGTCCGGCGAGGAGTTCCTCAGCCAGGAGACGAGCCGCCTCTTCCGGGGGCGGTGGTTCGATCCGGCGCTGTGCCACCAGGACACTCCGGAATCGGGTTTGCGTTTCGGCGCAGACCCGGCGCGTGGATGGGTCGAACCAAACACGGGAAACTGTTTGCAGGTCTCCGGGAAACGCTTGCTCGATCCAGCCGGGATCGATGGGGGCCAACAGGGACAGCACCGTCTCGGTGGAGCCGTGGGAATTCTGGACTTCTCGGACCTCGGCGGCCACCACCCATGCCGAGGTTTGCACGACACTCTCCGGATCCAGGACCCCGCGCCGGCCCCCGGTCAGTTCGCAGCGTCGGCTGCCCGGGTCGAGTCGTCGGGCCAGGTGATCGGGAAAGGCCGTGAGCAGGGTACGGGCCAGGGCCGAATCCGGTGCGGGGGTCGATCGGATCTCGAGGCCTTCGCGGCGTGCGATTTCCAGGAACTGTTCGTAAAGCTCTTCCACCTGGAGGGCGGCCCCACGATGGACCCCCAGTCGCTCGCAGAGCTCGAACGGGTATCCCTGCTGCCGCACATACTCCCAGGCGCGCATCAGCCGGTGAAAATCGCTGCCGAACCGGGTGCCGAGATGGTCGTCGCGCGCCGCGGCCACCGCCGGAGGGGCGCCGCGCAGAAGGAGCTCGCGGCCCTGAGTGAGCGCAGCCGCGAGGCACGCCTCCCGGACACAGCCGTGGTCCTGTGCGGCCAGCAGCATGCGCGCATAGCGCGGATGCACGGGGAAGGCCAACATTTTCCGGCCCAGCGGAGTGATTCGTGTGATTCGATGCCCCGCGCGGGAGGCCGAAGTGGACGGCCCAGCACCGCAAGGGGACGGTGCCGCCTCCACCCACTCGAGAGCGCCCAGTTCGACCAGCAGGTCTTCTGCGCGTGCCAGGGCGGCGGCATCGGGCGGCTCCAGCCACCGAAACGAGCTCAAATCCGAGACACCGGTTGCCTTCAGGAGCAGCACGACCTCGGCCAGATCGAGGCGGCGGATTTCCGGTTCTTCCTGAGCGGGTCGGCGCAGATGGTCGGCGGTCGACCAGAGGCGGATACAGAGGCCCGGACCGGTGCGCCCGGCACGGCCGGCCCGTTGATCGGCGGAGGCGCGACTGATGCGTTCGATCCAGAGGGTGTTGATCCCGCGCACGGGATCGTACCGGGGGATGCGCGCCAGGCCGCTGTCGATCACCAGGCGAATGCCGGGGATGGTCAGGGAGGTTTCCGCCACGTTGGTGGCCACGACCACTTTTCGCCGCGCGGAAGGGCGCAGGGCGGCGTCTTGCTGGGAGGGCGGCAGTTGTCCGTGCAGGGGCAGGAGGGCGAAACCGGCGGACTCGGGCCGCCGCTCCAGCGCGCGCAGGGTCTGCTGGATTTCATAGGCCCCGGGCATGAAGACTAGGACATCGCCCTCGCCGCCCTGGCGCACATAGTCGGCAAAGACGTCGGCCGCTTTCTCCCACACAGGCGGTTCGTTTCTTCCGGGTGAGCCGTCCAGGTGCCGCACGTGGACCGGGAACAAGCCCCCCTCGGATTCGAGGACTGCACAGCCGGGTTGCCAGGGCGCAGGCGGCGGTTGTTGCCAGCGTTCCAAGTAGGGTCGGAGCAGGGTCACGTCGAGCGTGGCGGACATGACCAAGACCAGAAGGTCGGGCCGTTGTTGTTCCTGGAGGTCGAGGGCCCGGGCCAGGGTGATGTCGCCATACAGATGCCGTTCGTGAAACTCGTCGAAAATCAGGGCGGTGATCCCGGACAGTTCCGGTTGTTCGAGCATTTGGCGAAGCAGGATTCCCTCGGTGACGAAGCGGATGCGCGTGTGCGGGCCGCTCTGGTTGTCGAAGCGGATCGTGTACCCGACCTCGCGACCAAGACTGACGCCCAGCTCCTGGGCCACCCGGGCGGCCAACAGCCGCGCCGCCAGTCGCCGCGGCTGCAGAATGACGGCCTGGCCGTCCCCCAGCAATCCGTGCCGCAGCAGCATTTGGGGAATCTGCGTGGACTTGCCGGATCCGGTCGGCGCCACGACCAGTAGGCGTCGGCGTTGCCGGAGCTCCCGGATCAGGTCGGACTCCAGCTCATAGATGGGCAGCCTTTCAGGCATGAGCGGCCTCCAGATCCCAGTCCGGCAGGATCTCTGCATCCTCGTCGGTCGGCGGCTGGCCGAGTCGGTGCAGGTGCTCGGCCAGCACGGCCACCATCGCGGCGTTGTCGGTACAAAACGCCGGCTCTGCCAGCAGCAGGCGCAACCCGGCTTCGCCACAGGCACGGGACAGTTCGCGGCGCAGAGCCCGATTGCAAATGACCCCGCCGGAGGCAGTCACCAGGCCGACCCCGAGACGCAGCGCCGCGCGGACTGTCTTGCTCACCAAAACCTCCACGATGGCCGCCTGGACACTGGCACACAAGTCCCGGCGGGCCGCCTCGTTCGTGAGCACCTCCGGATGGTCCCGCAAATAATACCGCACGGCCGTCTTGAGTCCGCTGAAGCTGAAGTCGTCGCCGGGATCGTCGCGCAAGGGGCGGGGAAAACCGTGGGCGTTCGGATTGCCCCCTTCGGCCAGCCGGTCGATCCACGGACCCGCTGGGTAGGGAAGACCGAGCAGTTTGCCGGTTTTGTCGAAGCACTCGCCCGCGGCGTCGTCCAGGGTGGAACCCAGCAGCCGATGCCGGCCTTCGGCCCATACGTGCACCAGGAGTGTGTGCCCGCCGCTCACGATCAGCGAAACGTGCGGCTCGAAGTCCTCGAAGCTTGCGCGCGGCGGCCGACCCCGGATCCAGGGCGAATACAAATGGGCCTCGTGATGGTGGACCCCGTAAAAGGGCCGGTTCAGGGCGAAGGCCAGTGCCTGGGCGGCTCGCAATCCAATCAGAAGGGCGGTCGGCAGACCGGGTCCCCGCGTGGCTGCGACCAAATCCACCTCCTTCGGACTCAGGTCGGCCTCCCGGAGGGCCGCTTGCGCCACGGGAATCAGGTTGCGCAAGTGTTCCCGGGCCGCCAGTTCCGGCACGACACCGCCGTATTCGGCGTGCAACCGAATTTGCGAGGCCACCACGTTGGCCCGCACCAGGCCGCCCTGCACCACGGCCACGCTGGTTTCGTCACACGAGGTTTCGAAGCCCAAGACAGTCATGGCATCCGATGCTCCCGGGACGATGCGATTCACGGTGGAGCGGCCCGGCCGCGCGAGGGGTGCGCCCGGCGGTCACGGCGCAGTCGGCCGGGAGGTTGGGGAGGGCAGCGAGGCTCCACATGGTCACTGCACTGCGGGGACAGCCACGGCGGCCGCGGAGGTGCCGTTTCGTTCCAGGGCCAGGTGCAGAGCGCGCAGCAGATCCCGGGCCCGTTCCAACTGCGGATCGCGAGCCTTGCGGGCGCGCTCCTGGTCCTCGGGCGGCAGGCTTTCCAGCCCGCCGGGGGAACGCAGCAGCAGGACGTCCCGTTCTTCTTCCTCGCTCAACGGGACGACGATATCGGGCGTGATCCCGCGTTCGTGGATGAGCCGGCCGCTCGGGGTGTAGTACTTCGCGGTCGTCAGCCGCAGAGCCGCACCGTTGGGCAGGGGAATCACACTTTGCACACTTCCCTTGCCAAAGGTCTGTTCACCCAGGATGATCGCCCGCTTGTGGTCCTGCAAACAACCGGCGACGATTTCCGCGGCACTGGCCGTGCCGAGGTTGACGAGCACCACCATCGGGACCCCGGGCAATTGATCCCCGCGGCCCGTGGCAATGTGCGTCTGGTTCTGATGGGGATTCCGACCCCGCGTGGTGACCACCAGCTGGCCCGGGGCCAGAAACTCCTGGCTGACCGCCACGGCCTGCTCCAGCAAGCCCCCGGGATTCCATCGCAGGTCCAGAATCAACCCGCGCACCTGCTGGGCCTTCAGTTTCCGCAATGCCTCGCGCAGCTCCCGATCCGCTTTTTCTCCGAACTGCGTGATCCGGACATAACCGATGCCGTCGGCGGACACGGGAAAATCCTTTCGATTGTTCAGGTCCTTGACCATGTCCACCTGGATCACCGCACGGCGGAGGGTGAGCGTGAAGGTGTGATCCGTGGAGGGACGGTACAGGGTGAGGGTGACGCTGGTGCCGGGGGGACCGCGCAATTGACGCACCGCTTCCTCGAGGCTCATGCCCTCGGTGGACCGGTCTTCGATGCGCAGGATCCGATCGCCGCTGAGGATCCCGGCTTTAAACCCGGGGGAATCCTCCATGGGGGAGATCACGGTGAGCTTGCCCTCGCGAAGTCCCACCACCAGCCCGAGACCCCCGAATTCGCCCTGGGTGTCATCCTGCAGGTCCTGGAAACGGTCCGGATCGAGGAACTCGCTGTGCGGATCGCCCAGCGTATTCAGCAGGCCGTCCAGGGCCCCTCGCACCAGTGCTCGATACGTGAGATTGGTGCCGTCGGCGTAATCCCGACGTACGATTTCCAGCACCGTCGAAAACAGTTCCAGATGCGGGTAGGGCGAATCGTCTGCCGAGCGATGAGCCTGGCGGAACATCCGCGCGCCCACCACCAGGTTCACCGCCAGCAGGGCCGTCACCACCCCGTACAAGATCTTTCTGCGACCCGGGCCTTTCATGACCTCTCCGGAAGCCCCAACGCTAAACAGATTCCCTGCGGTTTTCGAGCAAAGTTTGGTCGGTGGCCCGGTCTGCGGAGCGTGGCGGGGTTTTGACACCCTGAAAGACCGGCGGGTAATCGAGCGTCCTCGGCCTGGGACGGCCGCGGGGAAACGGCGTTTCCTTGAATCCGGGGGCTCCAGGGATGGAAGAGCTCTCTGCGGTTCACGGGTCGCACGCGCCAAACCCCGCCGAGGGGGCATCGCGACGCTGAATCTTGGGCAACGGTCGCGGAGCTCCGGCTCCCCAAAGGTCTCCGCGCCCTGACAGGACGCACCCCAGTGCCTGCCAACACGAGGGCCGGGTGTGCCCCACTGGCTTCCGTCGCTTCAAGGCGGCGTGGATCTCGGTTTGGCCCGGGTGCACAGCCCGGGGCGACGGGCTGGTGCGCTTTCCGAGCGCTGGCACCGGCCTTTCCCGCAAGGCCCACTGCCGGGCCGCGGGTGTCCGAAAAGCCGAAAGGCGCGGCCCGGGTGGGGGAAAGGGTCTGTTTCTGCTCCCGGCCCTGGTGGCCCGGTCCCGAAAGAGATTCATCCCGATCGCCGCCGAGCACGCCCAAAGATTTGGGCGTCTGTGCCGTGGTCGTGGTCGTTCCCTCTCGGGCCGGCCCCCCGGAGTGTTAACGGACCGTTGCGGCTCGGCGCAGTCGTTCTGCCGCGGCTTTGGCACGGGGATCGCCTGCGGCAATGCCGGCGGCCAGGTCGGCCTGCAACTGGCGCATGCGCTCGTAGTAAAGTTGCGCCTGCTGTTCGGTGAGCGCACGCCTTTGTTGCTGGATCGCCAGCATGGCTTCCACGGCCTGTTCGTATTCCTTTTGCCGGGCGGCCAGTTCGGCCTGGCGCAGCCGTTCCATGGCGGCTTGCTGGGCCGCCAGATCCGCCGCGGTGGGACCGGCGGCCAGGGGATCAGGAGACGGCTGTTGAGGCTGATTCTCGGCGGTAACCGCCTGTGCGGTTGGCGGTGCCGGTGCCTCTGCTTCTTTCTTGGAGCAGGCGGTGAAGCCGAGGGCTGCAGCGGCGCAGGCAACGCAGAACTGGACAAACTTTCGCGACATATTCGTGGGTTGGGGGCGAAACGGGATTAGAATCGGCCCTGGGGATGCCCGGGGTTGTTCCAGGCCCGATTGGGCAGCATGGTCGGCGGAATCGAGGAGCCGCGGGCCTCTCGGGTTCCCGCAAATTCCCAGCTGTACCACCGGGCCACTCGAATGGTTTCGGTGCTTCCGCCAAACAGGGCCACCGTGGCGGATTTGCCATGGCGCGCGGAAATCCCTTCATCCGGATAGCTCGAGGTGTCGTTGAAGTAGAACGGCGTGTACTCGTCCGTTTCCCACATGAGGACGTAATGCGGTTTGAACGAGGTGATCTTGTACGTATTGCGCCGGCCGGGCGGCTGGTTTTGGAGGGCTCCATACCCGCAAACCGACCCGTTCCAGACGTAACTGGTGAAGAGGATGTTCCGCTGTACGTACAGGTTGTCGATCTTACTGTCTGCGGGGCACTTCATGATCTTCGCGTCACGCAGGTACTCGTAAAGCTGGCCACGCGTGAAGTAGACGAGCTGGTTCGACAAGGCCACCGGGAACATGGGGATGGAGGTGTTCCCGGGTGGGATCCCGGCGCCGTAGGCCCAGCACGGAACGCTGGTCCCCCAACCGGGGGAGGGCAGGTAGTCGTTGTTGTCGTTCACGTACATGTGGGTGGCCTGCAAAATCTGGCGGTTGTTGTTGAGGTCGGCAGTCTTCTGGGCCCGGTTTTTGGCCGAGGAAAGCGCCGGCAACAACATCGACGCCAGGATCGCAATAATGGCGATGACAACCAGCAGCTCGATCAGGGTGAACGCTCTCCGAGCCCGCGGAGGCTCGCACGTCCGCTTCAGCGTTGCATTGGGTTTCATGGAAACATCCTGCGGTTGCCCGGCCGAAGACCTTTGCTCACCTGGGACACGGCCCGCTTCGCTTTGCGCCGACTCCTCTCTTCTGCGCGCTCTGGCTCCGCGGTTCCATGCCCCATCGCCTGCCAGTTGCCCCGGCCCTCTGCGCCTGTTCTGGGGTTGCTTCAAGCCGGTCTCCGACAAGGGCCGTTTTTCGTTCGCACATTTTAGTTAACACAGCAGCATGCGGTTGTCACGTCCCCTTTTTGTTGGAGGCTCCGGGGGATCGGCGCGGGTTTCCAGCACGGAAAACACGGAGGAGTGACAGGGTGGCAGAAGACAGGCGAAGAGGTGGGCGCTGCCCGTTCTCGCCGGTGCGCCGGCCCGGGGCGCGGAGGTTGGCGCCTTGTGGGTCGAAGGGAATTCCGGGCCGGCGAATGGCTTCGAACGGGGCTGGCGATGGCTGAAGATGCGGCGCCGACGCCGGGGCTGAAGACGTCCCCGGCCGGCTCATTCGATGGCGTCGTGCATTTCATCCCTTTCAAGCTGAACAATTCGCGCTATAGTTGGGTCAAAGAACAGGCAAGGCATGCAACGCGACTCGGCAATGCGAAACGGAACCCGTCGGGGCGGATGGCTTGGCTTCTGGCCGTGGATCGGAGGGATCGGGCTCTCCTGCCTGGTGTGGCTGGGGCAGGGGGCCTCCGCCCCCGAAGTGCAGGTTGGCTCGGACCGGGCCGCCCCGGAGAAGCCGATTGTCCGTCCCCAGCTCAAGCCCACGCCGGCGGAGGGACGGATAGCGTACGTGGCAGCCCGTCTCTTGGAGAGTCAGCACTACACGCGGCAGGCGTTCGATGACACGGTCTCTTCGCGGTTCCTCGAGCGCTACATCGAATCGTATGACCCGCAGCACCTTCATTTTGTGCAATCGGATCTGCGGGAGTTCGAGTTCTACCGGCACCGTCTGGACGATTACATCCTGCGACGGCAGGACACCACGCCGGCGTTCGAGATTTTCGACCGCTTCTTCGAGCGCCTTCAACAGCGCGTCGCCTATGTCGAGGAATTGCTCCGGACGGAAACCTTTCAGTTCGACACCGACGAGCGTGTGCAGCTGGATCGGCGCAAGGCCCCCTATCCCAAAGATCTGAACGAGGCCCGGAAGCTGTGGCGGGACCGGCTCCGCTACGAATACCTGCAAGAGAAGCTCAACGGGGAGAAACCCCAGCAGATTACCAACACGCTGCTGCGTCGGTACCATCGGAACCTGCGCATGTTCGCCGAATGGGACAATGCGGACGTCCTCCAAGTGTATTTGAATGCGCTGGCGCACGTGTACGATCCGCACTCGGACTACCTGGGCAAGCAGCAAATGGAGAATTTCGCCATGGGCATGAACCTGGCCCTGGAGGGCATTGGGGCCGAGCTGACCTCGCCGGACGGCTATTGCACGATTCGCCGGCTCATCCCCGGAGGTCCCGCCGAGCGCAGCAAGAAACTCAAGGAAAAGGACCGGATCGTCGCCGTGGCCCAGGGAGACGGGCCGTTTGTGGACGTGGTGGACATGAACCTGAACAAGGTGGTTCAGTTGATCCGCGGCCCGAAGGGCACCACGGTTCGCCTGATGATCATCCCCGCCGACGCGCCCGATCCCTCGGTGCGCCGAGTGGTCACCCTGGTGCGCGACCGCATCCGTCTGGAAGACCAGGCGGCCAAGGCCCGCGTGGTGGACTGGCCGGAGGAAGGCGGCGGCACGCGGCGAATCGGGATCATCGATCTGCCCTCCTTTTACTCCACGATGGATTTCGTGGGGACCGAGGACCGGTCCGACTACCGCAGTTGCGCCGCGGACGTGGCCCGGTTGATCGAGAAGCTCAAGGCCGAGGGCGTGGAGGGGTTGATCCTGGACCTGCGCCGCAACGGGGGCGGGTCGTTGGAAGAGGCGATTCGCATTGCCGGGTTTTTCATCCCGCGCGGCCCCATCGTGCAGGTGCGCGACGGTGACGGCCGGGTGACGGTCAAGGAGGACCGGGACCCGCGCATGCTGTGGGAAGGGCCCCTGGTGGTGTTGACCAGCCGCTTCAGTGCCTCGGCTTCCGAGATTGTGGCGGCCGCGTTGCAGGATTACGGTCGGGCCGTGCTCGTCGGCGACGCATCCACGCACGGGAAGGGCACCGTGCAGGCCCCCAGTCTGCTGCGCAACTTCATGCGGCCGAGCACCATCCTCACGAACGATCCGGGGCTGCTCAAGTACACGGTCAGCAAGTTCTACCGGGCCAATGGGGAATCCACCCAGCTGAAGGGCGTCGTGCCCGACATCGTGTTGCCCTCGGTGCTCAATGTCTCGAAAGACATTGGCGAGAGCGCGTTGGATAATCCGCTGCCCTGGGACACGATCGAGAGTGCCAAATACGAACGCCTCGACTGGGTTGCCCCGTACCTGGAAGAGCTGCGCCGCCGGTCCGCCTCCCGGGTTCGTGCTTCCCGGGACTTTGCCTACGTGCAGGAGGACATCGAGCAGTTCTTGAAAATGCAGGAGGATCGCTCCCTCTCGCTCAACGAGCAGGCCCGGCTCAAGGAGAAGGAGGAACAGGAAGCGCGGCGCAAGGCGCGGGCCAGGGAACGAATGGCCCGGAACGAACCCGAGATCCCCGTGCGCGAGCTCACGCTGGCGGATGTGGACAAGCCGGGCTTGCCGCCGCCCATCTCCCGGACCAACCGGTTGAGCCAGGCTTCCGCCGGTTCTGCGGGCGGTGCGGACACCAACCATTTGGTGGCCGCCAATCCGACCGCCCCGGCCACTCCTGAAGAGACACCGGTCCCCGGGGAATCCGACGACTTGCTGGAGCCCGAGGAACCGTTGGCGCCCGCCGCCGATTTCGTGCTCCGGGAGGCGGAAATGATCCTGGTGGATTACCTCCGACTGTGGCCCAGGGAAAAAGCGCTCACCGCCCAAAAACCAGCCCCGGCCACGGCACCGTCCCAACCCTGAACCTTCGCTTGCCTCCAGCCATGAAACGCTTTCTTCTCATCCCCGTCCTGGCTCTGGGCCTGACGCTGCCCACCGGTTTGCTGGCTCAGGCAGCCGCCGTCATCGCCAAACAACGCGCCAAGGAGTTGCGCGACCAGAACAATGTGCGCCAGGGCGTCCCCACGCCGGCGGCATCGCCGAGCGCCGCCCCGAATGCGGGCGGAAACCCCGCAGCGCCCGGGGCCACCTCGAAGCCGTTGGAGTCGGCACTGAAACGCCTGGTCGGCCAGGCCAACCCTCCCAGTGGCGCCAAGGAGGCAGTTCTGCAACAGTTGCTGGCAGCGGCGCGCGGTCCCCAGAAGCCGGGTCGAGCGGCCCTGCAGGGGTTTGTGGACAGCCTGGCTGCCTGTCTGAGTACGGCGACCCTCGAGGACACCGAGGTTCAGCGGTTGGCGACCGACCTGTTTGCGCTGATGAACAGTGCCACCCTGTCGGCCGAACGGTTGCAACAAGTCCTGGCGGATGTTCAAGCCATCCTTCAAGTCGGCGGCGTGCGCCGTGCGCAAGCGGTTGCGGTGACCGGCCAACTCCGGCAGATTGCGCAGTCGCTGCAGCAGCCCGCCACGCCTTGAGGGCGGCCGCGGTTTACGGGGCGGCATCCGGATTCGGCTGGGGCGAGGGAGGCGCCGGGGCCCCGGGTCGATCGAACAGCGGAGCGCCGCAGGCCATGCAGAACCTCGACCCGGGCGGACACCGTTGTCCGCAGCCGCCACATTCCAGGTGCGCGTTTGCGTGTCGATAGTGGATGACCAGGTTGCGGATGTAGGGAATCCAGGTGAACAGGTAGGCGAAGATGAACACCGAATCGCGCTGCCGCAGCGCATAGACCAGCAACAGGAAGGATCCGGCCAGGCTCAACCACCAGAACGCCGGGGGGACCACCACTCGTTTCAGTTTCTCGGTCGCATACCACTGCACAAAGAAGCGCGAAAAAAAGATCAGATTCCCCGTCCAGCCGATCACCTTCCACACGCTCCAGCGGATGCCCAGGAACTGCCCGCCCGGGAACAGCACTTGGTCCAACCAGTTCATGGTGGGATTCTAGAGGTCATGTCCGCGGTGCTCCAAGTCTGCTCGAGGGCGGCGCGCACCGGAGGCGGGGCACGGTTCCGGGGCGCGGAGCGTTGTTGGGGAATCCCGCGGGGCTCTCGGGACCCGGTCGCGCGTGCCGCGGCCGGTAAGGAAGCAAGCCTTGCCTCTGTCTCCAGCTTCTTCGTTCTTGGGCCGGGTGAGGGGACCCGGCGCGGCCGGGACGCTGCCGCGTTCCCGGTGGGACCCCGGTTGCCCCGCCGGGGATGCACCCGTGTCGGCCCGTACCTGAAGCGCCGTCCGGGCGGTGTTCCGGTGCAGGACCGCTCTGCCAGCCTGAAGGAGTGTTCGCGAAAAGCCGGACTTCAACGGATGTTCATCGGCGCCAAAGAATGGTTCGCGGGTTCCGGCTTCGGTGAAAGGTCGAGACACGAACATTAGCCTGGCAGCAAGACGAGACCACCTCCGAGCGGCCGGCGGCGGGGCTCTGAACATCGCAATCTGCCCGCCGAATTCGGGGCTCCCGAGACTACACGGAACGGGCAGGGGTCGGGATAAACGGCGTGTTGGGCAAGCCGACAGCTTTGGCGGAAGCTGCGCCGCCGGTCAAATCTGCCGCGTATGGCTCCTGGACAGCGCCCGGGAAGAGGGCAGCCCGGCCGGAGTCAGACACCTTCTGAGTGCCTCCCCTCTCAACGCCGCGGTGAAGCGGTGGGCGGGGCTGAGCCGGTTGCGGCCGGGGCCGACGCCGGCGGGGCGCCCGTGCCCGGGATGACCTGGACCTGGTACCGGTTCAGGATCGGTTGAAAGTCTGGATGTTGGCGCGCAAACTCGGTCAGTTGCCCCAAAAAGGTGCGGGCGAGCGGGATGGTGACCTTGTCATAAACGGCCATCATTTGGCCCACTTGCGGTTCCAGGACGGCCACGTCTTTGCGCAACGCCACGTATTGTCGGAGCAGATAGATGTTCAATGCCCCGGTGATCATGATCAGCAGGATCAGAGTGGCCTGCAACTGAACCTGCAGGGTGGCCACCGCCTCGGCCAGGCCTTGAGGGGCGGTGGTTTCGGAGGTGGACGGTTGCGGCTTGACTTCGGGCGTCTCGTTCATGGCACGAACCGGAGTTGGCAGAAGTTGGGACGGCTCATGGGCGGCGGCTCAGCGGTTGCCGCCGGCCGGGTTGGTCGGGCCCGGCTTGAGCCCGACCGAAATGAGGATGGGATCGATGGCCCGGTTGGTTTGACTGTAGGCAATGGCGTCCCGGGCCAGCGCGTCCAGCGTCACACGTACGTTGTTGATTCGGTTGGCCACGTCCTGGAGGGAGCGGGCCTTGCGGATGAGCTGGACGTTGGCATACGTCAGGCCCAGGGTGCCCAACGCGAAGACCAGCAAAACAATCAGCAGCGCCGGTGTCAGCGCACTTTTTTTCATACGCAACGGGCGCACTGTAGCCGGTCCCGGATTCGCCTCCAAGCGATTTTGTGATCGTCCGTCCAACCCGAGGGCGGGCTCGGCCCCGGCCGTGGAGGCCGGGCCGGGCTGATCGCGTATGATCTGCGGTGTCGAACTGGACAGGCCCGGGAGCGACCCCGTTGCGGAGGGGCGGGAGCGGTTTTCAGATTGCAGGGGCTTCCGGAGTGAGGCAGGATGCCCACTGAGGTTGACAGCGGCGCTTGGAAGGAACATGACACAGCGGCATCAGGCCCGACCTGCCGGGAAAAAGGCCCGGATTCTACTGGTGGACGATCACGCCGTGGTGCGGTTCGGGATCGCGCAATTGATCAACCGGCAGCCGGACATGGAAGTGTGCGGGGAGGAGGAGGATGCCGGTGCGGCGCTTTCGGCGGCGGAGCGACTTCAACCCGACCTGGTGATCGCCGACCTCTCGCTGAAAGACAGCAGCGGGCTGGAACTGGTGCGCAACTTGAAGGCGCGCTTTCCGAACCTGCCCATCCTGGTGCTGAGCGTGCATGATGAATCCGTGTATGCCGAGGTGGCCTTTCGGGCGGGCGCGCTGGGTTACCTGATGAAGGACCAGGCCCTCGAGAAGGTTTTGGAGGCCATTCGACGCGTGCTCGGCGGGTCGGTGTACGTCAGCGACGCCCTGGCGGTGAAGCTTCTCCAAAAACAGTTGCAGGGCCATGGAACGGCCGGCAACTCGCCGGCGGAACTTCTGAGCGACCGCGAACTGGAGGTGTTCGAGTTGATCGGGCGCTGGAAAACCACCCGCCAGATCGCGCAGGAACTGCACATCAGCGTCAAGACGGTCGAGTACTACCGCGAGCAGATCAAGCGGAAGCTCGGGCTGAAGAACGCAGCCGAGCTCGCACAACATGCCACTGCCTGGGTGGAGCGGACCACGTCGCAGCCGCCTGCAGGGTGACAGGGCCGGGGCAGGGAAAACCCGCGCCGCCCTCCGTGTGGAACCCTCGAGGGCACCCGGCCGCCGCCGACCGTCTTGGAGCCCGGCGAGCCACCATGATTTGCGCTTTCCTCGTCGGGGTTGCTTCTGATCCTCTCCGGGCGCCATGAAGGTGCGTGTGGAAGAAAAACACCGGCCGGTCGTGGTGTGGTTTCGCCGGGACCTGCGGCTCGCGGATCAGCCTGCGCTGGCGGCGGCCCGGGATCGGGGCTGCCCGGTGATCCCCGTGTTTGTATGGGCGCCGGATGAGGAGGAACCCTGGCCACCCGGGGCGGCCTCGCGGTGGTGGCTGCACGGCTCTCTCGCGTCTCTGGACCACTCGCTGCAGCGGCTGGGGTCCCGACTGATCCTGAGGCGCGGCCCCACGGTGGACGCACTGCGCGGCTTGATCCAGGAGACCGGGGCCGGGGCCGTTTACTGGAACCGCCGCTCCGAACCCGCGGCGCGCCGACAAGAACAGCACGTGGAAACGGCCCTGCGTGCCTGGGGAATCGAGACGCAATCCTTCAACTCGCACTTGCTGTTCGAACCGGAGGGAATTCGGACGGGTTCTGGTCAACCCTTTCAGGTGTTTACCGCCTTCTGGCGGCGGTGTCTGACCACGGCGGGTCCGGAACGTCCTGCCGCGGCGCCCACGGGTTTGCCCGCGCCCACCCGATGGCCGGCCTCGGTACCGCTGGAATCGTTGGAGCTGTTACCCAGGCCCGACTGGGCGGCCGGCTTGCGAGCCACCTGGCGGCCGGGGGAGCAAACGGCATGGACCCGGCTGGAGCAGTTCCTGTCGCAGGTGGGTGATCGTTATGCCGAGCTGCGAGATCGGCCCGATCTCGCCGGTACGTCGCAGCTTTCGCCTCACTTGCATTTCGGGGAGATCTCACCGCGTCAGATCTGGCATCGGGTGGCCGAGTGGGCGCAAGGGCGGGGTGGCTCCCGCTCTTCGTGGCGAGACTCCGCCTTTCTTCGGGAGCTGGGCTGGCGGGAGTTCGCTCATTACCTTCTCCACCATTTCCCGCACACGGCGACCGAGCCCCTTCGCCCGGAGTGGAAGCGGTTTCCGTGGCGGAGCGATCCGGCCGGTTTGTGTGCCTGGCAACGGGGACGGACGGGATACCCGATCGTGGACGCGGGGATGCGTCAGCTCTGGGAAACGGGCTGGATGCACAACCGGGTGCGGATGATCGTGGCCTCGTTCTTGGTGAAGGACCTGCGAATCGGCTGGTGGGAGGGAGCCCGGTGGTTTTGGGACACGCTGGTGGACGCGGACCTGGCCAACAACACGCTGGGCTGGCAGTGGACGGCCGGGTGCGGCGCCGATGCCGCGCCGTATTTCCGCATTTTTTCATCCTGTCTTGCAGGGAAAGAAGTTCGATCCGGAGGGAAACTACGTACGACGCTGGTGTCCGGAGCTGTCGCGACTGCCGGCACGCTGGATTCACGAACCCTTCGAGGCACCGTCCGACGTGCTCCGAGATGCGGGCATTCGGCTGGGTGTGGACTATCCTCGTCCCGTCGTGGGTCATGCCGCGGCACGTGTGGCGGCCCTGGCCGCATGGCAAGCCTTGCAGACGGGGAGTTCCTCTGCGTCGGATTTGAATCTCCCCGGGATTCAGCCCTGAGCTGCCCGCGCGTTCGGGACCGGGACGGGAGGGGTTGGAAAATCAGTTGCCGCGCCTGCGGTCAGGGGTTTGACTGGGCGCGTGCTGTGGTGGGTTTTGGTGGACCGGGAACTGCGGGCAGCCGCTCGCCGCGCCGGCACCTGGTGGTGGCGCGTCGGAGGAGCGCTTGCGCTGTGCGTCGGGGCCCTGATGCCGGCCCTGCCTTTCCTTCATGATGCGCCGCCGGCCTTTCAAGGCGAAGTCCTGTTTACCGCGCTGATCATCCCCCTGTGGTTCAGTTGCTGGATGGCCGGGATGGTGTTGACGGCGGACTCTCTGGCCCGGGAGCGTCGGGAGGGCACTCTGGGACTACTGTTCCTGACCGACCTGAGCCCGGCTACGGTGGTGGCCGGAAAGCTGGCTTCCGGGTCGTTGCAGGCTTTGGGGGCGGTGGTGGCAGCGCTGCCTTTGCTGACTCTGCCCATTTTACTGGGTGGAGTGAGCCCGGGGCAGTGGTCGCGGGCCGCCCTGGTGTGTCTTCTGACGCTGTGGGTTTCCCTCAACGTGGGGTTGTTTTGCTCGGCATTGAATCTTCGGGTGGTGGATGCCCTGGGCTGGACGTTTGTGGTGCTGGTGATCCTGAGCGCCATCATTCCGATGGTTGTCGGAGTGAGCCTGGGTTTCCTGGATTGGCATGCGCTGGATTTTCTTCCCGCAGTGTGGACGCCGGCCGGGGGGTTGTTCCTGATCGGCGATACCGCCTATCGTTCGGGGCCCGGCTGGTTCTGGGCCTGGGCTGCCGTACAGTTCGCGCTGGGGCTTTGCGCGTTTACGGGCACCCGAATGTTGGTGGATCGATTGTGGCGGGAGACCGATGCACCTGCCCGGCTGGGCACGATCCGCAAGTGGCGCGCAGCCTTGCATCAGTGGATGCGGATACGAAATCCGGCGGAGCGAGCGGTGTGGCTGGATCGGGCTCCATATGCCTGGCGGTTGTTGCGCACGCGCGGGGATCGATGGATGCCCTGGTCGGTGCTGGGCAGCATGGTCCTCCTGTGGATCTGGATTGCATGGAGATGGGAGTGGACGGTAGGTGCCACCTGGGTCTTTCTTTTCGTAGGGGGCGCGCTGGTCAGAGCGGTGACCCTGAGTCAGACCATCAGCGTGCTTGCCGAAGACCGACGAGAAGGCGGAGCCGAGTTGGTGGCGACCTCTCCCCAGGGCCCGGAGGGCCTCTGGAAAGCGCACTGGTTGGCGCTGCGCCGCCTCTGGTTGTGGCCGTTGTTGCTCTTTACGTTGGCAAGTTGCCTGATGGGGTGGGGGCTGGCGCAGCGTGGAACCTCCATCAGCCCCCATTTCGCCACCTCGTTGGTTCTGGTGTGGGCGGATGTGGCGGCTCTGGTTTCCGCGGGCACATGGATGGCTATGTCGGGTCGCTCGGCGTTGCTGAGCATGGTCCTGACGGCGGGCCTCGTTTGGGGCATTCCATGGGCGCTCATGTCGGCGGCAGGAGCAGTCCTCTTTGTGGCAGATCTGATGTTCCGCAGCATCGGTCAGGGGGTGGGAGATTGGGTGTGGTCGCCGTGGATTTATTTTGGGATGCGGCTGGGGTTGGACTTTCTCGTTGGCGGCTTTGCCTGGCACCAATTGTGTCGGCGCTTTCGAACCTCGCTGGGTTGAGCAGCGCCCGGAGCGCCGGGAGCCCGGCCCGTGGCCCGCGGGTGCTTGGAGGGCAACCCCGGCGACGAGAAGAGGTGGGAAGCGGGTGTGCGTGGAAGAGGACAGCTTGGACGGAGCCGGGTTCGAAGTGTGAAGGCGAAAAGTTGCGTGAACGACGAGAGCCCGGGCAACCAGCGGGCCTGTGGGGAGGTTTCGCCGGGCTGAGGTGAGGGGATGAAAACCCATCTCCCCGGGTTTTTCGTGAATCGGCCCAAGCGTTTCGGGCCGTGGGTTGGTGCCTTGTAGTGGAGCGGGAATTGCGGGCGGCGGCGCGTGGGCCGGGGCTGTGCCGCTGGCGAGTGGCGTTGCCGACGGCAGTGGTCGTGCTGACGCTGCCCAACTTCATCGACTGGAGCAGGGTGGGGTCACGGCGCCGTGGGGACCGGGCTGGCGGCTTTTCGAGTTTTTGGAGTGGAATCTTCCTGGTGGTTTGCCGGTTCTCCGGGGTGGTCACTGGCGATTGCATCAGGCGGGAGCGCCGCGAGGGTACGCCGGGACTCCTGTTCTTGATGGAAGTGAAGCCGGGGGCGGTGCTGACGGGAAAGTGGTTGGCCCGGTCGCTCACGATCTAGTGGACCCTGAGGGTCTCCCACCCGCTTCTCACTCCGGCGATTCTGCTGGGCGGGGAGCGACTTCAAGAAGGGTTCGCTGCAGGGGCTGTTTGTTTTCAGGCGATGTTCCTCTCGCTCAGTGTCGGTCTCATGGTCTCCACGTTCTAGGAGGAGGCGGGAACGTGCCTGCTGGGCAGAATGGGCGTCATGGCTGCGTTGGCAGTTGGGCGCCCCATTTTTGGCGCACGGCTGCCTGCAACCGCTGTGTGGGAATGGCTGGACCGGTTGGCGGATTTGGTTTGGTTGGGCACGGCCATGTCGTTGGCTCGGAATCGCAGAGGGGCGAGCGGGGTTGGACCTCGAGTTCTGGTAGTGCCTGGGGATCTCGCATGCGCCGGGGTGGGCTGCGTTGTGGGTGGCATGGTTGCGGATGGGACGGATCTGGCGCGAGGCTCCAGGAATGGCGCACCCCGGGGTTTTGGGACCCCTGCGAGACTGGTATCGACGTCGTGTTCTCCGGCGAGATCCTCGGAGTCGGCATGCATGGCTCGACCGGGCTCCGTATGCGTGGCGGGTCTTGCGGACGCGGGAACACCAACTGGAGGCATGGCTGGTGATTGGAACAGCGACGGCCATGTTTCTTCTGAGTGCCGCCACCCGCCATGCACCCCCGTGGGAGGATAGTTTGCCCCCTCTTGATGGATTTGCATGCCAATGGTTGAAGGTTTTGTGCGCCATCGGGAGCATCGAAGGGTCGATGCGGGAGGGTCGAAGCGGGGCCCTGGAGCTGTTGGCCGCCACCCCGCCGGGGATTGCGGGTGTGTGGCGACAGCATTTCCGGGGTTTGATGCTCAGCTACCGGTGGTCCGTGGGATGGATGGCTTCCGTGGCGCTCGTTGCTTCGGTAGCGATTGAATCTCTGGATTTGTTCGACCCGGCCTTTTTGCTGTGTGCGACGGGGTGGCGCCGGCCTTGTTGGGGACCTGGCTGGCTTTACGGTGTCAATCGGTGGAGCAGGCCGCGGGGATTGCCCTGGGGGCCGTCCCGGGCCCGCCCTAGCTGACCTGCGCGATCATCGAATGGCACACCACGGGCGCCGATCCAGAGCTGGCACTGCTCTGCGTGGGATTCGCGGTGGATGTTGTTGCGGCTTTGTGGGCGTGGAGGCAGTTGACGCGTAACGCTCAGGCGACGTTGGCGCGGCCTTGAACTCGACTGGTCCTGCCAGCCCGGGCACCAGGCCGTTGGGAGAGCAAATCCGGGGCCGGCAACCCGGCGACCGAGAGGGGCATGCTCTCCGGCCCGGAAGCGGAGTTCTCCGAATCCGGGGCTTGCGATGAATGGGCGGCCCGCCGCAGCGGGCGGCGGCACGGTTCATACGACCGGGCCGTACGCCTGCTCGATTACCTGGCGGAAACGGTTTTCTTCCGGCCGCACGATGCGCATCTCGCGCTGCGCGTTTTCGGGCGAATCGCTGGCGTGCGCGGCGTTGACCATGACGTTGGACCCGAACTCGCGTCGGATGGACCCCGGCGGGGCCTTCGAAGGATCGGTCGGGCCGAGCACATCGCGGATCTTGGCAATCGCTTGATGCCCTTCGTAGACGAGGGCGATGCATTTCTCGGTGCCGGGTTCGTTCCACTGATCGCGGGGGCATTCGGAGGGCGCCCGGCCGGACATGAAACGGACGATGTTCTCGAACTGGTTGTCACCGAACAACGGCCCCAACAGTTCTCCCAGAGAGTTTTCGGTCTCTTGCGGAAGGGGGAAGCCCAGCTCCTTCTCCAGTGCGGCCCGGGCGCGGGCGCCCACCATGCCCTTGAGCTTGGTGCGGAGCACTTCCCGGACCGGGCCATAGAACTCCACCGCCTCGGCCACGCTCATGCGGTGCACCTTGATGGCAACGATGTAGAGGCCGGTGCGGGAGAAGAAGTCGATCACGTTGCCAGGCCGGCCGGTGGGGAAGCGGAAATTGTCGGGCTTGAGCAGGACCAATGTGCGTTCGGGTGTCTGGTCTGGCGGATACTCGATGACGTTTTCCAAAAGGCCACCATCGGTGTCGGAGTAACGCGCCCAGAGCTTCAAATGTGCTTCGGCCTGACGCGGGCTGACCGGCGCCAGGACCGCCGGTTCGAAGTACCTTACCTCACCGGCGTCGTCCAGGACCAGGTCTCCGTAAGTGTCCCGAATGGTTTGCCCGGCATAGCGGTTCCGCTGGAAGTAACCCACCACCTCGGAAAGCTTCCGCGTGGCCTCGGGGCCCTGAAATACCAGCATCATGACGCGCCGGCGTCGGCCGGTGCGGGCGTCCGGTGCAAGGTGGGTTCGCACGTACTGTTGCAGCAGCTGCTGGATGAGCGGCTCTTGGGGATCTTCGGGCGAGGGGATTTGTGCGGCGTATTCCTCGGCCAGTGCGGGCGAGGGGGCAAACATGCGCGCGGCGACGAAATCCAGCCCGGTTCGCGCGATCAGCCGGCTCAGAATGCCGCCGGTGCGGGATTTTAACAACGAATAGGGGGTGATGATGGCGTACGTCAGTTCCGTGCTCATGTCACTCGGTTGGATTGGGCAGAGACGAGGAAACCGGGGAGGTACTGGGCGCCTTGCCGCCCAGGATCTTGAACATCACGGTGCCACAGGTCGGGCACTTGCCCTTGATCGCCTTCCGACCCGTTTTGGTGGTTTCCTCAACGGCGTCGGCGATCTCCTTCTTGGCTTTGCACTTGATGCAGTAACCTTCTGCCATCGGAAATCCTTCGATGTTCCGGCGCCCCACCGCGGCCCGGATAGCGTTCCCAAGGTAGCGTTGGGTGGGGGACAGCGTCAACGTCAAAGGGCAGCGAGATCGGGCTGGTTGCCTTGCAAAATGTTGCTGTGCAACAGGTTATGCCGTATCCGGCACGGGCCTTCCAGGGAACGTCTCGAATCGCCAAGGCGCGAGAGGCCGGTGACGGCCCTCACAGCACCGGCCGTTTTGGCCGAACGGGGATTCACAGATGGGCAAGATGGCATGCGGTCCGATCCGCCGGTCTCTGAATGTGAGACGGGCGGGGCGAAGCCGAGTGGCCGGAGGGGTCTGGCCACACCGAGGGCGCTGTGGCGCCGTGAGATTCCGCCATTGAATTGGGACGCTTGGGGGTCGGGGCGGGAGCAGTAGTTTCCCAACAGCTCCCTCCCGAGTCGCCGTCTGGCGGGAGGCTGGCCGCTGCCAAATCGAATCGAGGTTTGGCTGAAAGCCGGGGCCGGGCCCGTCGGGCCGGGGGTCCGTGCCGGCTTGCGGCGGTTCCCGGGGGTGGCTACAACCGGGGCGTGCAATCGAACGAGGGCGAGGCCCGATTGGGCGTGTTGGGTTCCGGAGCCGGGACCAACTTTGTGGCCATTGCAGAGGCGTGCGCGGCCGGGCGCATCCCGGCGCGGGTGGCGCTGGTGCTCAGCGACGTGCCGGATGCCGGCATCCTGGAGCGGGCTCGCGAGCGGGGCATCCCTGCGCAGTACCTGCCGCCGGGACCGTTTCGGACCAAGTTGGACGAGGCGGCAGAAAGGGCCTACGTAGCGGCTCTGCAGCAGGCCGGTGTGCAGTTTGTGGTCCTGGCGGGGTTCATGCGCGTCTTGAAATCCACGTTTCTGGAGGCTTACCAGGGCCGGATTGTGAACATTCATCCCTCGTTGTTGCCCTCGTTTCCCGGGCTGGCTGCGTGGCGCCAGGCGTGGGAACACGGGGTGAAGGTGACCGGTTGCACCGTGCATTTCGTGGATGCCGGGGTGGATTCGGGGCCGATCATCGGACAGCAAGCGGTGCCCGTGCTGGACGAGGATACGCCTGAGACATTGCTCCAAAGGATTCATCAGGCTGAGTACGAGTTGTATCCCCGCTGCATTGCTGCGCTGGTGCGGGGGGAGCTGGTGGTGCAGGGGCGGCGGGTCCTGTGGCGGCGGAGCGGGCAAGGTCTGTGAGGCCGGGATGACGGCACGGACAGGAAGATGTCGGCATTCTGAAGCCTCGGCTGGCTGCGCCCGATCCTCCGCGTGCGGAAGGGAGGCATGGCCGGCATGATGGCAGAGCGAAAGCCAGCCGGTGACCGTGCCCGGCACTTGGGGTGGGGCCTGCTGATCGGGGTTGGCGTGGGGCTTGGTTTGCGCGCGGCGGCTGAGCAGGGGTGGGGAGGCGCAACCCTGCCGGAGACAGTGGCCCGGGAAGTGTTGGATCCGGCGGGCCAAATCTTCTTGCGTTTGTTGCTCCTGGCCGTGGTGCCGTTGGTGTTTGCTTCGATTGCACTGGGGGTCCTGGAGCTGGGGCGAAGTCGCGGCCTGGGTCGGATGGCGGGGCTGACCTTTCTTTTGTTTGGGTTGAACATGTCCGTGGCGGTGGGCTTGGGCTTGGTGGGGATGAACTGGGTCGAGCCGGGGCGGGGCGTCTCGGCCATGGAGGCCGGGGCGGTGGAGAGTAACGTGGGAGGGACCAGCCCCGATCGAGAGGGCCGAAGGCCGGAGCTTTCACCGTCGGCGCTGGTGGACATGTTCCTTCCCAAGAACTGGATCCGCGCGGTGGTGGACTTCCAGTTGTTGCCGGTCATCACGTTTGCGTTGTTGTTCGGCTGGGCCGCGCGCACTGTGGACGGCCCCTCTGCGGCCCGGGTGCAGGAGCTGTTGGCCGCCCTGGTCCGGGTGATGTTCCGGATGGTGGATCTGGCCATGGCGCTGGCGCCGGTCGGGGTGGCGGCGTTGGTAGCGGTGGCCGTGATGCGGATGGGTCTGGAGTTGTTGGCGGCTTTGGCGGGATTTGTGGCTGTGGTGATCGGCGCCATGCTCCTGCACGCGGTCGGGGTGCTGGGATGGGTCGTGTGGCGCTGGGGCGGCTGGTCACCCCTGCGCTTCTGGCGAGCGACACGACTGGCTTTGCTGACGGCCTTTTGTACCAGTTCGAGCGCGGCCACTCTGCCCACCAGCCTGGCGGTGGCCCGGGACCGGCTGGGCCTTCGAGCCGCCACGACGGCCTTCGTGTTGCCGCTGGGGGCGACGATGAACATGAGCGGCACGGCCTTGTACGAAGGCTGCGTCGTGCTGTTCGTGGCGCAGGTCTATGGTGCGGACCTGGCCTGGGTGGATCAGCTGACTCTCTTGGTACTCGCGGTCGCCAGTGCGGTGGCCGTGGCCAGCGTGCCGGGCGCTTCCCTGCCGGTCATCATGGGGCTCCTGGCACAATTCCGCCTGCCGCCCGAGGGCATTGCGCTGGTCCTGGGCGTGGACCGGCTGTTGGACATGGCCCGGACGACGCTGAACGTGGCGGCCGATCTGGTCACCGCCTGCGTCGTGGACCGTGTCACCGGGCGCGCGGACTCGGATGAGATGCAGCAGGGCCGGCCGGCGGATGTGGGATCCGGCTCGGATGCGGTGGCGGATCAGGGTTGACGGCCGCAGCAGCCCGCCTTTTGACTGGGGGCATGCAACGTGTCTGGGTCGCGGCACTGGCGCTGGCGCTGGCAGGGGTGACGGTTTCATGCGCTTCCTGGCGAGCGAAGAAGGCGGAGGGGCAAAAGCCATTGCTGGTGACTCCCGACCTCAGCCTGACGGGTCGGGTGGTTTCTGTGAACCTGGTGGGACGATTCGTCGTCCTGACTTTTCCCTCGGGCCGGTTACCGGCGATCGGCCAGGTCCTGTCGGTCTATCGTGACGGGCTCAAGGTGGGCGAGGTCCGGGTGAGCGGGCCGCAGCGCGACGATCACATTGTGGCGGACATCGCGGCCGGCGAGGTGCGTGTGGGCGATCAGGTCCGGTCGCCGTGAGCCGGGACAGGCGGCGAGTCAGGATCGTCCGGCAAGAGGGTCGGGAGGCTTCACAACACAGGGGTCACCCCGCGTTCGTTCAGACGGGTCAGGACCCAGGCGTAATCGGCGGCAATTTGGTCCGGCAGGGTTCGCTGACGATGCTCGGGGGGCAACACCTCCCATGTTTGGGTTTCGATCTCCAGGTGGCGACACAGGGAGGGTTCGGCGGCCACCAGGTCCAGCAACGTCAGCACGTGGTCCTGCGTCAACAGAAACCATTCGCCGTCGGGGCAATGGAGGGGAGCATGAAGGTGGATGCGGCACTCGACGGCGGGCAATCCGGCCCGGACGGCCAGGCGGGCCTCGGCCAGGGTGCGATAGAGGATGCGCTGTCCGTCGGGCAACCAGGCCACCACGTGGTGGTGATAGTCGGTTTCCCGCAAGGGCTCCAGGAACTCGCACAGCTCCGGGCTGGGGCAGACGCGGAGGGCGACCCCGAGCTGGATCTTTCCGAGTTTGATGTGATGTTCGCGGAAGGCGCTGACGACGGCGCCGGGATCTTCGTATTCCACGGCAAAATGCACCGCGTCGTAGGCAACTGTAAGGAACTCGATCAGGCGCGAGTCGTTCATGTGTTCGCGGCGGAACTGCAGGAAGAATTCGATCACCTCGCCGCTGGTCTCCAAAAGACAATAGGGCGTGGGCTCCAACGCCAGGCGGATGATGCGGCCGGTGCGCTCGCAGATCCGGCTCAGGTGTTCAATGCACTGCCAGAGGTGGTGACGGATCAGGGCTAGTTCCTCCTCGGAATAGAAGGCGCCCTTGACGGCGCCCGGCAGCGTGCTGATGGACCCTTCCACACCCGGGGGCAGCAGTTGGACCAGCAGGTCGCAGAGCATGTTCGTGTAGGCCGTGCGCTCCGGAGAGGTCCAGTCCGGCACGAACACACGCGGCTCCACCGTGCGGTCTCGAAAATGACCGCACGGAAAGCTGTGCACGCTGAACACGTAGGCGTGTTGCTGCTCGAGCCATTTGCGAAAGGACAGCAAGGTCGGAGGATCGGCCAGTTCGCGGGCCGCGCGGCCACTGAGGCGCAGGCTCAGGCCCAGCGGACAATCCGGAGCGATTCGTTCGCGGATGCGCGGCAGGTGTTGGGCCAGCCGGGTCCAGGTTTCCGCCCACGTATCCCCGCGGTACAGGTTCGTGCAGTAAGCCAGGTGCAGGCCCTTTTGGAGCTTCATGGCTTCCAAGCAACCATACGCCTGCTGGGGGAAATGGCAACCGGCGCGCTTCTTCGTTGCCCGCGGGGATCCTCCGGCCGCAAGCCCTCATGGCCCCGGAATCGCCCGGCCCCGGCGTGTGGGCGGGATTGCGGCCCGCTTCACCTCCGGATGGAGATGCCGGGTCGGGTCGATCACCGGCGCCGAGCCCGCGGCCACGGCGGGAGAGCCATGGCGCCAGCGCAACCCCGATCCGGCTTGCCCTTGCGGCTCGGTTGGGCATCGTCCGAACCCCGACGCCAGTGGAAACCCTCAGGAAAGGGAGAAGCCGGCCGCGATCGGAACATAGGCTTATTGGTGCCCCGACGTGCTTCCGAATCCACCCGGCAGCCGACGGTGAGCCCGGAGCGCGTGGTCCCGAATTGAGACGGCACGCCGCGAAGGGGGCTCGACGCGGGCCCGGCTGCGCCCTACGCTGAACCGAGCATGGATTTGAATCAGTTGATCGACGGCCTGATTCTTTATGTGGGCCTGCTGGTGTTGCTGACCTTCCACGAGTATGCGCACGCCTGGATGGCGTGGCGGTGCGGAGACGACACGGCGCGGCTGCAGGGTCGCTGTTCCCTCAACCCGTTGGTTCACATCGATCCCATCGGTACCGTGGTGTTGCCGTTGTTGATGATCTTCCTGCCGGGGGCGGGTCGGTTTCTGGTGGGCTGGGCCAAGCCGGTGCCGGTGAACCCGTACAACCTGGGTCATCCGAGGCGCGACGAGTTGCTGGTGGCGATGGCCGGGCCGGCCATGAACGTCATTCTGGCAGTCGTCTTGTTGGGCCTGGCCAGGGTCCTGACCTGGACGCCATGGACCGCCATGACGGAGTTCCTGATGTTCCTGGCGTATCTGAGCCTGCTGTTGTGCTTTTTCAATCTGATTCCCATCCCGCCACTGGACGGTTCTTATCTGCTGCGCCACTTCACCGGGATGTCCCACGAGACGTACCACAAGCTGGCGCAATACGGATTCTTGATCCTCATTCTCGTGCTGCAGGTGCCGGGCGTGCGGTCCACCCTGGCGGGGGTCACGAGCTTTACGTGGATGTTGATGGCTCGGGGCTGGGGGTTGTCGGCGTGACGGCTTTCCCCGATCGAACCGGCCGGGCATCTGGTTTTCCCGGGACGACGCGAGCGGGCCTGCGTGGGCAAGATCGGTGGAGGCGCGATCTGCAGGCGCCTCCGGTGTCGGCGCGACTTCGATTGGTTCGACGGCCGGGGCGTCAGGTTCCGGGGTTGCGGAGGGCCTGGGCTCGCTTGGCCAGTTCTGCATTGCTGGTCATGCGAGCCACGGCGTCGAGGGCCTGCAGCACGGGCTCTGGCAGTGCGCGGTTCTCGGAACGCTTGCGGAGCCGCTCGGCCACCGCGACCACGGCGGCACAGGCTTCTTCCCTGGTTTCGGGCGAATCCAACAGCGGGCGCACCAACGGGATGACCTCCCCCTGGCCAATCGTGCTGAGAGCGGCCAGGAGTTGTTTTTGACCGGCCGTGTCTTGGACGATGCGGTGGGCTTGGCGGCACATGGCCAGTCGCCGGTCCTCGGGCAGCTCGGGATCACTGGCCCACTGGAGGTAGCGGCGCAGCGCGTCCTGGCGGCGTCGGGGATCCCCGGCCTGCTCGGCAAACCACAGGAGTTCGTCAGCCACGTCCGGCGTTCGCCACTGCAAGAGCGCTTGGAAAGCGGCCGTTTGTTGTTCCGGGGAGCCGGTCCGGGCGGCGGCGGCGGTGACTTGCAACGGCTTGGTGCCGCCCAGTTGCGCCAGCAAGTGATAAAGCACGGTTGCCTGGGCGGGAGAGGCTCCATGTAAGGTCGTCAGAACCGCCTCGGTCTGCGGTCCCCCGGCACCAATCCGTTCTGCCAAGTTGACGAGGGCATCTCGCGCGGTGGCCAGGTCCTCCGGTGAGGAAAGCTTCCGAATCAGATCCAGCAGGGCGTTCCAATGATGGACGGCTCCCAGCTCACCGACTTGTTTGAGGGCCGCCTGGCGGACGGCCGGCTCCTCCGCGGTAGCCAGACGCAACAAACGCGGCAGGGCCGCGGCCAGGCGGCGCCGGGCAACCAAATCCAGCCCGGCCAATTGTGTGGCTGGATCGCTGCGGTCCAGCATGCCCAGGATGAGACGGTCCACTCCTGCCCCGGGCAGACTGGCCAACGCGGCCCGCGCCAGCTCGCGTCGTTCGGGGTCGGAATCCATGATCCAAGAGGTCAGGGGTCCGGCAGCGCGGGGGTCGCCCAGCTCGCCCAGGGCCCGGAAGGCCGTTAGCTGGACGGCTCGGTCGAGCGAGTTGGTGGCCCGCAGCAAAACCGGCAGCGCCTGTGCGTCCCGGCGCACCGCGAGGGTTTCCAGCACCAGCAGCTGCCGCTCGGGCTGCAGGCGCGGGAGTACGTCGGCCAGGGCCCGGGTGACCGCTGGGTCCGGCATCTCCATGGCCGCTCGCAGGCCGGCGTGCACCACGCTCAGCTCAGGGGACTCGATCGCCTGTTGCAGCACCGCAACCTCCCTGGATCCCCGCACGAGGATGGCTCCGCGCCAGGCGGCCGCCAGGAGAGGCGGTGGCAGGTCGGCCCGGGCACGGAGTTGTTCGTAGATGTTCAGGGCCGTGCGTCGATCTCCGTCGGACGACCGGCGCTCCGCGGCGCGCAACAGCCCCTTGACGAGGGACGCGCGCCCGTGCGCGTCCGCACGGACCAGTGCGGATTGCAAGGCGCCTACGGCCGGGAGCGTACCGATGTTGCCCAGTGCGAGAGCCGCGGCCTGCCGAATGTCCGGGTCCGAGGCGGACAGGAACGGCTGCAAAAGTGGCACGGCGTCCGCATCCCGACGTACCCCTAGCGACGTGATGACCCCGACCAAAGCGCGCCCTTTGGCCTGGGAGAGGGCTTGCCGCAACGCCTGATTCGCTTCTTCACCGGGCAACGGTTCCAGGGCATAGAGCGCCATGTGCCCCAACTGGGTGTCGGTCAGCAGTGCGGTCAGAACCGGCACGGCTCGCGTCGACCCCACGCGGGCCAGTTCGCGACATGCATCGGCCTTGTCTTTGAGGGAGGCGTCCGGGGATTGCAACGTGGCCAGCAGGGCCGCTTCTTTCGGGTGGGGTTCCCGGGGCGGTGGAGTGGCAAAGCGAGGCGGCGGCGCCGAGGCGCATCCCGCCACCCACAACGCCAGACCGAGATTCAACAGAGCAGGCAGGGTTTTCATGGAATGAGCCGGCGTGAAGACTTCGTTCAGATCGTCCAAGGTGCGCGCATGGCGCGGGACCGGAGCCGGTTGGCTTCCGGATCGTTGAACTCCTCTTTGACCGGATCAAACACGAGGTCGCGTTTGAGCCACATGCAGATGTTGCAGGCATGCACCGTGGTCATGGAATGATGCATGACGGCAGCGTTGGCCACGGGGAGGCGACGCGACTTTACGCAGTCGAAGAAGTCCCGCACGTGACTCATGGGCCGACCCGTCCGCGCCATGTAATCGCTCACGACACGCCGGAGTTCACCCAGCAATTTGGGCGAGGAAACCTCGGGCTTGGAATACCCGTCGGCGCAGGAGGCCCAACCTTCCGTGCCCTCGAAACGCATTCCACAGGAGCCGTGCCACCATTTGTCTCCCCGCGACAGGATCAGGCGCACTCCGTTGGCGAACTCGGCGACCATGCCGTCCCCCGTTTCGTTGGGAACGTAGTGGTAGTGGGTCGGGGAGGTGTGTTCCATCCCGATGCCGGCCTGAGCCTGGGCGAAGGTGTGAGCCCCCCACTCGCCAATGCAACTGGTATGAAAATCGTAGTGGCCGCGCCAGCCGCCCGCCACGTAGTTGGCATTGTAAGGGCGCCATGGGCAGGGGCCCAGCCAGGCGTCCCAGTCCACCTCTTCCGGCGGCGGTTCCGGTTGGGCCGGCAACCAGTCGTGACGCATTTCTGCAGCGTCCCAGGGCGCGATGTGGGCGTACACGGTGTGCACCCGACCCAGCAGTCCCTGTCGGGCCGCTTCGATGCAGAAGACGAAGTTGGCCTCGCTGAGCCGCTGGGTACCGGTCTGATAGATCCGGCCGTACCGGCGGGCCGTTTCGAGAACGGCACGCCCCTCGGCGATGGTCATGGAAGAGGGTTTCTCCACATACACGTCCTTGCCGGCCCGCATGGCCCAGATCGAAGCCAGCGCGTGCCATCGGTCCCCGGTGGCGATCAGCACCGCGTCGATGTCCGTGCGCTCGGCCAAGAACTCGCGAATGTCCCGGTACATCCGGCAGTCCTGGTTGCCGTAGTGTTGGTCAATGGTTCGCTTGACCGCCTCGCGGGCGGTCCGTTTGGCATCGCAAACGGCCACAAATTGGACGTCCTTTTCCGGGAGCATCCAGCGCAGCACGAACATTCCCCGGCTGCCAATGCCAATGGCGCCCATCACAATCCGTTCACTGGGAGCCACTGCACCGTTGCGACCCAGAGCCGAGGCCGGAATGATGGCGGGGCACCCGAGGACGGCGCCAACGGTGGCCACACGCTTCAAAAACAAACGTCGGGAAATGCCGGAGGCACGTACCGCGGCCGCGGTCGCGCGCGAGGTGGAGGACACCGGTTCTCGCATGCGCAAAGCCTACGGAATGCCGGGGCCGGGCGCCAGTGGAATTCTTGCGCGGTGCGGTCCGGGTTGCCCGGGGATGGGGGAGATGCAGCGATTTGGCGCGGTGCGAAATGCCGCGCCCAGGTTGGAGCCGGGAGCGGGGCGGGTCCGGCAGGTTCGCGCAGGCGTTCGCTGTTGAAGGACGGCATGGCTTTGCCGGGACCTGAAGCGGCGTCGCGCCGACGAGGTGGAGACCCGCAAGGGATCCACCGTGCTGGACATGGTCACTGTCTGCTCGGAGGATGGTGTCATGCGCGTTTTGAAAGCTGGCGAATTGGCGCTGTGGGGCGGTGAACCCGTGCGGCGGCGACCTTGGCCCGAGTGGCCCGAGCGCGGCCCGGAAGGGGAACGTCGGTGGATGCGCCTGGTCCGGGAGGGGCGCTGGATCCGCACCCGCGGGCCCGAAGTGGAATTGTTCGAGCGAAGGTTCGCCGGCAGTCACGGGTGTCGGCACGGGATCGGCTGGATCAGTGGCATGGCGGCGTGGCGCGCGGCCCTGCGGACGGCGGGTCTGGAGCCGGGCGCGGAAGTGGTCCTGCCCGCGTACGGTCCGGTGGAGCTTCTTGCGGGCGTAGTGGAGCTGAATCTCGTGCCTGTGTTTGCCGACGTGGAGTTGGGGACCGGAATGGTGACCCTCGAGCGGGTCGAAGGGGTGGTCAGCCCCCGCACTCGTGCGGTGGTGGTGGCCCATCTGGGTGGGCTGCCGGTGGACATGGCTCCGTTCCGAGAAAGGGCCGGCGCATCCGGCTGGCTCCTGATCGAAAGCGCCGGGCAGGCCGTGGGGGCGGTCTATCAGGACCGGCCTTGCGGTTCCTGGGGCGACCTGGCGGTTTTTGATTTTGGATCGCACGCGCCCTTGAGCGCCGGTTCCGGCGGCATCGTGCTCACCAACCAGGAAGCGTTGGCGGCCAGGGGTCGCGACTTGCAGAGGGCCGTGCTGCCCTCGACTTCCGGCAACGCCGGAGGTGACCTGCCGGCGGGAAACGAGGCCATGACCGAGTGGCAAGCCGCCCTGTTGAATGCCCAGCTTGATCGGCTCGAAGCGCGGGTCAAACGCCGGGACGCCCGGAGTCGCCACCTGGCCGAGCGACTGGCCCAGATTCCGGGAGTGCATCCCCAGGAACGAACCCCGGGTTGTTCACGACTCGGCTGCGGCGCTTTTGGCATCCGGGTGGACGCCGAAGAGTTTGGTGTGCCGCGAGACGCGGTGGTTGCCGCATTGACGGCCGAAGGGATTCCCTGTTCGGTCGGCGCCCCGGCGGCCCTGCCTCAACTGCCGGCCATACGAAACAGAAACTTTGGACCGTTCCTGCCCGGGGCTCTGCGCGAGGCGGTCCGAACCAGGCCTGCTCCGAATGCCCAGAAGTGGGGGCGGCAGGCGATCTGGTTGGAGCACTGGCTGCTGCTGGCCGACCAACGGGACATGGACGATATCGTCCGGGCGTTTGAAAAAATCCATGCGCAGCGACAGCGCTTGCGACAATGGGCCCGGGAGCGCGCAGATTCCGGCCGCCAGCCGCCGCCATGAGGCGAAGACACTGTCTCGGGGGGCCGGCCACCAACTTCGCCACCCCCGCGAGATTGCGAGCCCTTGGCCGGCGGCTCCGGGGACGCACCGAAGCCGACGCGGCGGCAGCCGGCTGCGGCCCCGGACCAGCCCGTGGTCCGAGGGGCGGGCCATGCGCGGTTTGGCTTCGGGCCAGTTTCGCAATGTCGGCCCTCTTCGGGGCGCGTCATGACCCGAGGGCCGGGTTCTTTGCCAACCGTCGGCTTGCCATGCCGGGATGCCTCGCTATGTTCGTCAACCGTGAACACGATCATGGTTGACGCCGGAAAATCGGAGCGCATCGCGGAGCTGGGCCGACGGGTGCTGGCCGGGGGCGAAATCACCCGGGCCGAGGCCCTGGAGCTTTTCCATCTGGAATCGAGCGCGGACATTTACGACCTGATGGCCTGGGCCAACCGGATTCGGGAACGGTTCAAGGGCAACCGGGTTCATCTCTGTTCCATCGTCAACGTCAAGGCCGGTGGCTGTCCGGAGAATTGTCGGTTCTGTGCGCAATCGGCACTGTATCAAACCGGCGCGCCAAGGTACGGCCTGCTGCCGCTGGATGAGGTGCTCACGGCTGCGGAGGAGGCCGGGCGGAACGGGGCCGTGGGGTTCGGTCTGGTCGCCGCCTGGCGGGGCCTGGAAGAAGGGCCGATGTTGGACGCGTTGTGCGAGCAGTTCCGGGCCCTGAAAGCCCAGGGCCGGGTGCGTCCGGATGCCTCCCTCGGGATCATCAAGAGCCCGGAGGTGGCCCGACGACTGAAGCAGGCCGGGTGCGAGTGTTACAACCACAACCTGGAAACCTCCCGCCGGTTCTTTCCCGAAGTCTGTGACACCCACACGTACGAGGAACGCCTCCAGACGCTTCGGTACTTGCGGCAGGCCGGGATTCGGATTTGCTCCGGCGGGATCATCGGTATGGGCGAAACGCGCGAGGATCGTTGTGACCTGGCTTTTTCGCTGAAGGAAGTCGGGGCCAGCATCGTGCCGATCAACATCCTGAATCCGATTCCCGGCACGCCGTTCGCCAATCGACCGCCCTTGCCGCCGCTGGAAATCCTCAAGACCATTGCCTGTTTCCGGTTCATCTTGCCGCGTCAGGAAATCATGGTTGCCGGGGGCCGGGCGGTGAACCTGCGCGATCTGCAGAGCATGTGTTTCATGGCGGGTGCCAGCGCCCTGATGATCGGGAACTACCTCACCACCGTGAACCGCCCCGTGGAACAGGATCTGCAAATGTTGCGGGACCTGGGACTCGATCCGCACTGGAAAGACGATTCCTTCAACGACACCGGTTCCGGGGAAGCGGACTCCGGGACAGCCGTGGGCAACGGGCCCGGGGCCGTCCAAGCCACGTTGGCCGCGTCAACCGCGGCCCTGCATTGACCAGGCGACACCGTGGCCCGCGTGCCGGACAGTTCCCGATGGCCTTCCGCCCATGGAACGGTTGTACCGTAACCGCGGGGGTTACCGCGGCGAGACAGTGGATCCGGCCGCGCTGTTGGCGGCTTGCGAGTCTGCGGGACGTCGCGAAGGTTGGCGAATCGAACACCTGTCGGTGGCGGGCCGCGACCACCCCCTGGTGGTGCTCCGGCGCGAGGCACGCCGCCAGCCGACCGCAGGGCCGAGCCGGCGCATCTACTTGAGCGCGGGCATCCACGGAGACGAACCCGCCGGGCCCCTGGCGGTGCAAACCTTGTTGGAATCGGGCACCCTGCCGGACACGCATGCTTTCTGGGTGGTGCCGTGTCTGAACCCGGCCGGGCTGGCCGCCAACCGTCGTGAGAATCCGGACGGGATCGATTTGAACCGGGACTATCGCCATCTGCGATCCCCGGAGGTGCGGGCGCATGTGGCTTGGCTCCTGCAGCAGCCCTCTTTCGACCTGTGTTTCTGTCTGCACGAGGACTGGGAGGCGTCGGGATTCTATCTGTACGAGCTCAACCCGGACGATCGCCCCTCTCTGGCTCCTGCGATGTTGCAGGCGGTCCGCGAAGTCTGTCCGCTGGACCTTTCGCCGGTGATCGAAGGCCGGCCGGCCCACGGGGGGCTGATTCGACCGGACATTCGCCCGGAAACGCGGCCGGAGTGGCCGGAAGCCTTCTGGCTGCTGCAGCAGGGCCACACCCGGTGGTCTTACACGCTGGAGGCACCCTCGGATTACGCGTTGCCCGTGCGTGTGCAGGCACTGACCCGGGCCGTTCAAGCCGCGCTGCACGTCTTGGGGAATACCGGCTGACGAAGCCGTTGCAGGCGCGGGCCCGGCGGCGGTGGGGCCACTCCGAGGATCCGGCTTCGCGCAACGGGACGGGAACGGATGGCCGCGTCCCGACGGATTGGGTCAGGCGGGAAGTGCGTCGCGTCGCTTCAACCACGCCTGCCCGAGCTCCTTGAGGGTCGACGCCTTCATGACCTTTTCGGCCAGCGGAAAGACGATGCGCTCTTCGTGGTCGAAATGTTTGCGGGAGTAGGTGACGGCATGCTGGAGCAGCCGGCGCGCCTCGGCCACTGTGCGGGCCTTGTGGACGCGCAACAAGTGTTCATCGATCTCGTGGTGCTCGTGCTCGAAGGTGTCGCGCTGTCCCATCTGTTCCAGACAGTGCTCCAACGGCGCCAGAACCAGATCGTCTTCCGTTTTCGAATGGCCGCGCAGGAGTTCCTCCAAAAGCCGGGCCAGGAGTCGGGCTTCGGCCACGGTCTTCAGCTGCGGAAGCTCCCGCTCGATGAAGTCGAAGATGTTGTGGAACACGATATGCTCGGCGAGCAGGATGTCGGTGATTTTCATGGCGCCAGAAATGGATCGTTGCCCGTTCTACTTAACCACAGTGCACCGCGTTGCTCAAGGATCGGCGGCAAAATCGGCCACGCTGCCACAGGCACAGACCGGGTGGCGGTCGCCGTACACGTTGTCCACGCGCGCCACCGCCGGCCACCACTTGTGCTCGCGCAGCGAGGCCACGGGGAAGGCGGCCTGCTCTCGGGAATACGCGTGGGGCCAGGTGTCGGCGGCCACCATGTCGGCCGTGTGCGGCGCGTTTTTCAAGGGATTGTCCCGGGCATCCATGCGGCCGGTCTCCACCGCCAGGATTTCCTCATGAATGGCTTTCATGGCGTCGCAGAACCGATCCAGCTCCGCCTTTGATTCGCTTTCGGTGGGTTCGACCATGAGGGTGCCCGCCACCGGCCATGACAGGGTGGGGGCGTGAAACCCGTAGTCCATCAGCCGTTTGGCGACGTCTTCGGCCGTGATGTGATGGAACCGCCGCAGGTCCAGGATGCATTCGTGCGCCACCAGTCCTGCCGGGCCCTTGTAAAGCGTCGGGTAACAGGATTCGAGCCGGCGGGAAATGTAGTTGGCGTTGAGAATGGCCACCTGACTGGCCCGGCGCAATCCGTTGGCCCCCATCAGGGCGATGTAGGCCCAGGAGATCAGCAGGATCCCCGCGCTGCCCCACGGCGCGGCGGAAACCGGCCCGACGCCGCGCGCCGGCCGCCGGGCGCCCGGCATCAGCGGGTGATCCGGCAGGAACTCTCGCAGGAACTCCGCCACGCCGATCGGACCCGCACCCGGACCTCCGCCCCCGTGCGGAATGGCGAAGGTCTTGTGGAGGTTCACGTGGCAGACATCGGCGCCCAAGTCCGCCGGGCGGCACAAACCCACTTGCGCATTCAAATTGGCGCCGTCCATGTACACCAGCCCGCCGTGCTCATGGACAATCCGGCAGATCTGGCGAATGCCCGGCTCGAACACGCCGTGCGTCGACGGGTAGGTCACCATCAGACACGCCAGCCGGTCCCGGTGCGCCTGGGCCTTGGCCCGCAAATCCTCCAAATCCACGTTGCCCTGGCGGTCGCAGGCCACGGCCACCACTTTCAGACCCGCCATGGCCGCACTGGCGGGATTGGTCCCATGCGCCGAAGTGGGGATCAGACAGACGTCGCGATGACCCTCCCCGCGATGTTCGTGCCAGGCGCGGATCACCAACAATCCCGCGTATTCGCCCTGGGAACCTGCGTTGGGTTGCAGCGAGATGGCCGGGAACCCGGTGATTTCGGACAGCCACTGCTTCAGCTCCTCCATCAGCTCGTGATAGCCGCGGGCCTGTTCGAGCGGGACAAACGGGTGCAGCCGCGCAAACTCCGGCCATGTCACCGGCATCAGCGCCGCCGTGGGGTTGAGCTTCATGGTGCAGGAGCCCAGCGGAATCATCGTCTGGCAGAGGGAAAAGTCCCGCGACTCCAGCCGGCGCAGATAGCGCAGCAGTTCGGTTTCCGAGTGATACCGGTGAAAGACTGGGTGCTGGAGGTAGTCCATCGGCCGGAGACGACTCTCGTCCAGCCCGGGCAGGAGCTCCTGCACGGCAAAGTCCACGGGGCGGTCGTCGTGAAACACCTGCCAGATTTCGCGGACGTCCTGCGGAGTGGTGGTTTCGTCGAGGGACAAACCGATGGTGGTGTCGTTCACGCGCCGGAAGTTCATGCCGTGTTCGGTGGCACGGGCGTGAATCGCCGCGGCCTGCGCGGGGGAGACCGTCACGGTGATCGTGTCGAAGAAGGGCAGGGGCGTTGCGCCCGATCGGGTCGGGTCCCCGCCGGAGGGCCGGGGACGGACCTCGTATCCAAGCCGCTCGAGTCCCAGCGCCAGCGCCCGGGTGAGCTTGTGGATCCGCAGGGCGATGCGACGCAGCCCGTGCGGCCCGTGGTACACGGCATACGCCGCCGCCACGATGGCCAGCAACGCCTGGGCCGTGCATATGTTGCTGGTGGCCTTTTCACGGCGGATGTGCTGCTCGCGAGTGCCCAGGGCCAGACGGAGAGCCGGCCGCCCCCGCGCGTCCCGCGAAATGCCAACCAGCCGGCCCGGCATCTGACGCTTGAACGCATCCCGGGTGGCCAAGAAGGCCGCATGCGGACCCCCGTAAAACAGCGGCACGCCCAGGCGTTGGGCGCTGCCCACGGCCACGTCGGCTCCCCAGGCCCCGGGCGGCGGCAGCAGCGTCAGCGCCAGCAGATCCGTGGCGGCCACCAGCAACGCACCCACTGCATGGACCGCCTCCGCAAACGCGCGGTAGTCGCGCACCGCGCCGTCGGTGGCCGGATATTGTACCAGAGCCCCGAAAAACGACCCGTCCAGGCCCACAGCGCCCACGTCACTGCAGACGACCTGGATCCCCAGCGCGCGCGCGCGGGTTTGCACCACGGCAATGGTCTGCGGGTGACAATCTGCAGCGACAAAAAACCGGTTGCGTTCCGGGCCACCCCGCAACCGGTGACACATCATCATCGCCTCCGCTGCGGCAGTGGCCTCGTCCAGCAGCGATGCATTGGCGATCTCGAGGCCGGTCAGATCCCGGACCATCGTCTGAAAATTCAGCAGGGCTTCCAGGCGCCCCTGCGAGATCTCCGATTGATAGGGAGTGTAGGCCGTGTACCAGCCCGGGTTTTCCAAAATGTTGCGCTGGATCACGGGCGGCGTGATGCAGTCGTAATAGCCGAGGCCAATGTACGAACGGAACACGCGGTTGCGACTGGCGCGCTGTCGCAGGCATTCGAGCACCTCCGCCTCGGTTCGGGCGGGCGGCAGTTGCAGGGGCCGCTCGAGCCGAATCTCGGGCGGGATGGCTGCCTCGGTAAGTTCGTCGAGGCTCTGAAAGCCCAGCGTGGCCAGCATCTCGGCCACGTCGGCCTCCCGGGGGCCGATGTGGCGTTCGGCAAACGGTTGAGCTTCCCACCCTGCTTCGTCATGGCGGGAGCCCCTGGTTTCCGATCCGGCCGCTGCTCCGGCCGATGCTCTCGTGGACGATGAATCGCGCACGGCGCGAAAGTAGAAGGAGCCGCTCCTTGCGCAAGCTTCCTTTCACAGGCGGCGCGGGCGGCGAAGCAAGGCCGGGCGCCGAAGTTCTCCGCTCTCGGCCCATGGGGGTGCGCACAGATGCGCCGGGCCGGGAGGCCGCTTCCGCAGACCTGCGAGCCGATAGGCACTTTGCGCCGTGACGCGGCCCTTGCATCTCTGGGACGTCCCCGGGCGCGGCCGATCCCGCCTCCGTGCCGGAGGAACCTGCGGCGCGGCGCATCGTTGTCCTTGGGGTGCCCGGCCCGGCAACCCGGCGGCCCGAGCGAGACAGTCCGGGCTTGCCACCGGCCGGGAAGCCGGCACCTTGAGCCCCGGGTCCCGCGGGTTGGTCGGCACCACCACCCGCGGATCCCTCCGGCGTCAACTCAACCAGAGCAAGCAGAACCTATGAAAAAGCTCCTGATCCTGACCACGTGTGTGTTGCTCGGCCTCCACTGCCACGCGCAGGCCCAGCGGTCCCTGGCCGATTTGGTGGCGGAAGCAGGTGCGGAATGGATGATCGGCGAATGGGTGGCCCACACCGGCAACGGGGACCCGATCACTCAGAAAGTCAGTTGGGACCTCGACAAGCACGTCGTGACCATGCACGTCCAGTCGCCCATGCTCGAGGTCAAGTCCATGACCGGTCTCGATCCGGCGACGGGCCAGGCCAGGTATGTGGGCTTCAGCAACCGGGGAGGCGCTCTCACTGGCACCTGGCAAGAGGAGGGTGGCTGGCCAATGCTTCGGCTCCAGGGGACCAACCCTGACGGTCGGGCGTGGAAAATGGCTCTGGTGTACAAGCGCGTGGACGAGAACACCATGGCGGTCGAGATCTACAGCTTGGACGAGTCCGACAACGTGGTCCGGCCGGCGCGGAACGTCACCGAGTTCAAACGCAGGGACAAACCGCCAAAGAGTTGAGTGGGGCCCTGCGGCCTTTCTTTGGTGGTGGGGCCGACCACCTCCGGCCGGGGACCGAAGAGGACGGCCCTTGCCGGGGCACTTCGTGGTGTCCGAACGGGCTGACGCGACCCCGGGTTGCGGAGCGTCGCGCCTCCGGCTTCCACGTGACAACGGAAACACGAATGCAAGGGGCGGGTTCGAGACTCCGCGCCTGAGCGCGACGGAACAAAGTCAGAGGAGAAGTGCTCCGCGGCTGAAGGGGAGCTTCCAACCTCCCATCCGAACGTGGGATAAGCGCCGCATTGCGGACGTCCTGGCCCGGCGTCGTGACGCGAGCCCTGGCTCCCTCGGTGCGCTGTTTTGCCTTACCCGGGCCGTGCCTCGTGCGGGGAACTTGAGGGCCCGGTCAGACGCCCGTTCCCCGGGGGTCCAACCGGCAGGGATCGGCCCTTGCCGTGGGGCAGTGACGGGTGCGCCTGCACCAGGAACCGTCGGCCCACGCTGGATCAAACGGGGACTCGTGTGAGACTGGCATCCACCTTTGCCCTGTTCATCGGGCCTTCGATTCTGGCGCCTCGGCGGTGCGGGTGGAGCTTTCGGGTTTGGACGGCATGGCGGCGTCCTCCAGCCCCGGAGTACATTGCACGAACACCTGAAAAGCACGGCCCAAATGTTCGGGGTGAACCAGCGTGTGGAACTGCCGGAGACGGGCAGGGTCCCAGGGCAGCCGGCCCCCTGCCCATGCGGCCCAACGCTCGGCAATGCGGATCAAGAACGACTCCTGGCGTTGCCACAGGACGGTGCACAGTCCGGCCGCTTCGCCGGCTCGCTGGAGCGCGCTGAAAATCACGTGTGCGGTCAGGTCTTGTTCTCCGGGGCGGAGCAGCGGATCACTCACCAGCCGGTGACGATAGTAGGCCCGGAGTGTCCCGGCGCGACGGTGGGGCTGAAAACATTCTTCTGCCGTCAGGCCATAATCGATCGTCATCAACCATCCGACCTGCAGGCTGCGGGCGGCGCGGCGCCACCAGTCAACCGCCCCCGGACTGATGTCCAGGGTGAAGCCATCCGGTAGAATCGCCTGCACTTCGGGGGGCGGCTCCAGTCCGAGCGCAGTCAACAACTGGAGGCGTTCCCGGGTGTGGTCCGGATTGTCTGGCATGCGGACTTGCACAAATCTGTTTTGTGCCCACGCCACCCCCCACTCGGACCACTGGCGGGCGCGGGCATCCCAGCACAACCGGCGTACGGGGAAGGCGTCCAGCAGTTCGTTGGAGAAGACGACGCCGGCGATGCTGTGTTGGGGCAGCGGGAGCCAGGTGGGTGCATCGGGATCGGACAGATCCGCCGGTTCTCCCGGCCAGTCCACCTGTTCGGCCCAGGGCCCGAGGGTCTTCCGTTGCCAGGCGCGACGGCGCTCGGACGGTTCCAGAATGACGTAACGGAGGCGTCGGCTCAGGTCGGGGCGATGCTGCGCAAACCACTCAAGGATCCGGCGCGCCAGCCGACCATCATGAGCGGCGGCTTCGACGCATCGGAGTGGTGCCTCGGGCTGCCGTCGGGCCAACACGGCCAGCCAATCGGCCAGTTGGAACGCAAGTAGCTCTGCGAACAGGGGGCCGACGTGAACGCTGGTGAAATAGTCGCCGTGCGGACCGGGATTGTCCGGTTTCTGTTCATAATATCCAGAACCCGGACAGTACAAGGCCAGGCCCATGAAACGGTCGAACCGCATCGGCGAGCCCTGGCGCAGCGATGCCAGAATCGTTGGGACAACCGTGTTCAAGGTTTGCAGGCGTCCGGACCTTGGGCTACCAAGGGCCGGGGCGCTGATGTCACGCTATGGCGAAGATTGACGCATTTTTCAACTTGATGTTCGAGCAAAAGGCCTCGGACCTGCACCTTTCCTCGGGGAACGTCCCGATGCTGCGCATCAACGGGGAGTTGCATCGCATTGACCATCCCCCTCTGGACCCGGACGAGCTCAAGCGCATGCTTTACGAGATCACGCCCGACTACAAGATCAAGATCTTCGAAGAAACGGGGGACGTGGACTTCGGGTACGAGATCCCCAACATCTCCCGGTTCCGCGCCAACTATTTCATGCAGAAGAACGGCATCAGCGCCGTGTTCCGCCAGATCCCCACCCGGGTGCTGTCCTTCGAGGACTTCGAGAAAATGGATGCCCCACTGCCGCCGGTGCTGAAGAAGTTCGCCATGCTGGAAAAGGGCCTGGTGGTGGTCACCGGCCCCACCGGCTCGGGCAAGTCGACCACCCTGGCGGCCATGATCGACTATGCCAACCGCAATCGCCGCGATCACATCATCACCCTGGAGGATCCCATCGAGTTCGTCCACGAGAGCAAGAACTGTCTGGTCCAGCATCGCGAAGTTGGCGTGCACACCAAGTCGTTTGCGGCCGGCCTGCGCGGCGCCCTGCGCGAAGACCCGGACATCATCCTCATCGGCGAGCTCCGCGATCTGGAAACGATCGAGCTGGCGCTGATTGCGGCCGCCACGGGGCACCTGGTGTTCGGCACCCTGCACACCCCCAGCGCCGCCAAAACCGTGGACCGCATCATCGACGTCTTCCCCGCCGAGCAGCAGAACAAGATCCGCGCCACCCTGGCCGAGTCCCTCCGCGGCATCGTGGCCCAGAACCTGTTCAAGCGCATCGACCGCAAGGGCCGCGTGGCGGCGTTGGAAATCCTGGTGTTCACCACGGCCATCGCCAACCTCGTGCGCGAGGGCAAAACCCATCAGATCCCCGGCATGATCCAGGTGGGCAAAAAGCTCGGCAACCAGCCGCTGGATGACGCCATCATGGAACACCTCCGGATGAAACGGATCTCGCCCGAGGAAGCCTACGAAAAATGCCTGGACAAGAAACGGTTCCGTCCGTTCCTGTCCCACCCACCCGACGACGAGGAGGTTTGAACCATGCGCCGCCCCGAGCTCGATTACATCCTGACCACCATGCTGCAGAGCCAGCCGGAGGTCTCCGACCTGCTCTTCACGGTGGGCAAACCGTTGCAGGTCGAATCCTATGGCGAGCTCAAGCCGGTGAACATCGACCCTCCTTTGGGGCCCTTGACGCCGTTCCAGACCGAGATGATCGCCCTGAACCTCATCGGGGACAATCCCTGGCACATCGAGGCGTTGTTGCGCCACGGCTCCTGTGACGCCGCCTACACCCTCGGGGATCTGGCCCGGTTCCGCATCAACGTCTTTTCCCAACGCGGGCATTACTCCGTGGTGCTGCGCAAGTTGAACACCAAGATTCCCACCCTCGACGAGCTCAAATTCCCCGAGGTGATGAAGCGCATCCCCGAGGAAAAGACCGGTCTGGTGCTGGTCACCGGCGCCACCGGCTCGGGCAAGTCCACGACCCTGGCGGCCATCCTCAACGAAATCAATCGGACCAAACCCGTGCACATCGTCACCCTGGAGGACCCGATCGAGTTCGTTCACCAGCACGACAAGGCCACGTTCAACCAGCGCGAGTTGGGCACCGACTTCGACACCTACGCCAACGGTCTGCGCGCCGCCCTGCGCCAGGCCCCCAAGGTCATTCTGGTGGGCGAGATGCGCGATCAGGAAACGGTCAAAATCGCCCTCAGTGCCGCCGAGACCGGACACCTCGTGCTGAGCACCCTCCACACCATCGACGCCGGCCAGACCATCAACCGCATCCTCGGCATGTTCGAGCCGGAGGAACAGGATCAAATCCGACCCCGCCTGGCCGACGCACTGCGCTGGGTGGTCAGCCAGCGACTGGTCCCGCGGATCGGCGGCGGCCGATACGCCCTGCTCGAAATCATGGGCACCAACCTCCGCGTTCAGGAGACCATTCGCCTGGGCGAGAGCGAGGGCAAGACGTTCTACGAGATCATCGAGGCCAGTCAGCCCTTCGGCTGGCGCACTTTCGATTACTCCTGTCTCGAGGCGTTCGAACAGGGGTATATCACCGAGGAAACCGCCATTCAGTACTGCACCAAACGCAGCGTCGTCAGCCGCGGCATCGACAACATCCGCAAGGCCCGCGGGGAACCCACCACCACCCTGACCGGCCTGCGCATGAAGATGCCCCAGGAGGGGGCCGCCGGCACGCCGGCGCCAACCCCCACCTTGAAACTCAAGCTCTGAACCATGGCCGAGACCTTTGAATTCATCAGTGCCACCGACAAACCCGCGCTGGTGGCGTTTTCCACCCCCGAGTGGCTGGAGGCGGTCCGCGCCGCCCTCCTGGAACTGGGCTACAAGGTCCACACGGCTGCCACCCACGGCGATTTCCTGGCCAAGTTCAGTCAGATTCGTTACCAGGTCGTGGTGCTGGAAGAGTTGTTTGCCGCCAACACCCTGGAGGAAAACCTCAGTCTGAAAGCCCTCCAGCAAATGCCCATGAGCCAGCGCCGGCACGCCACGGTGATCCTGCTGGGAGATTCCTTCCAAACCTTCATGCCCCTGCAGGCATTCCAGCAGAGCGTGCATGCCGTCATCAACAGCGCCGAAATGTTCCTGCTCAAGCAACTCATCGAGAAGGTCGTCGCGGACAAGGAACTGTTCCTGCACGCCTACCAGACCACGTTCCAGCGCGTCCTTGCCTCGCCCGGGACGACCCGTCTCTGACCCCTCTGTGCCGTGAAATCCACGGGCGCCACCCGCCTGGATCAGGCCCTGGTCGAGCGCGGCCTGTGTGCCAGTCGGCAGCAGGCGCAGCGCGCCATCCTGGCCGGTCGCGTTCTGGTGAACGGGCAGCCCGCGCGCAAGCCCAGCGACCGCGTGCACCCGGGCGACACGGTGAGTTTGCGGGAACCGGAACGGTACGTCAGCCGGGGCGGCTACAAGCTCGAGGCCGCCCTGCGCCAGTTCGGGCTGGATCCGACCGGCTGGCGCGCCATCGACCTGGGAGCCTCCACCGGCGGTTTTACCGATTGCCTCCTGCAACACGGGGCGCGCCAGGTCTATGCCGTGGACGTCGGGTGCGGCCAACTGGCCTGGAAACTGCGACAGGACCCCCGTGTGGTGGTCATGGAGGGCTGCAACGCCCGCCATCTCACCCCTGCTTCCTTCCCCGAGCCCTTTGCGCCCGTGGACCTGGTTGTGGCGGACTGTTCCTTCATCTCCCTCAAACTCATTCTGCCTGTTACCATTGCTTTGCTGCGCCCCGGCGGTAGAATCGTCGCGTTGGTCAAACCGCAGTTCGAGGCTGGCCGAAAGGAGGCCAGTCGCGGCCGCGGGGTAATACGCGACCCCGCCGTCCATCGTCAGGTGCTGGAGGAACTGCGGCGCTTCGCCGTCGAGCAGCTCCAGCTCCTCTGGCACGGCGTGATCGAGTCGCCCCTGCGCGGACCTGCGGGCAACGTGGAGTTCCTGGTGTCGCTTGAAAAGCCGCGCTGAACGCATCCGGTCCGTGGGAGTCCTGGGCAACGTGGAAAAACCCGACTGTGCCCGCGTCGTTGCCCAGGCCGCTCGTCTCGTCCGCCGCGCCGGCCGTCAGGTGGCCACCGATCAGGCCACCTACCGCCTCGCCCGCACCGACGGCGCCGTCTATCCCGATGCCGCCACCCTGGCCGAACGGGTGGACCTTCTGCTGGTGTGCGGGGGCGACGGCACCATGCTGCGCGTGGCCCGGGAAATCGCCGGCCGATCCACCCCCATGTTGGGCATCAACATCGGAGGACTGGGGTTTCTGACGGCGGTGTCCTCCCGACAGTTGCCCGAGGCGCTGCAGCGCGTCTGGGAGGGCCGTTACTCGTTCGAACGTCGCACCCTGCTGGAGGCCACGGCCCGCCACGCCGGCCGCCGATTCCACTGCCGCGCCCTCAACGATGTCGTCATCAGTCACGGCACCGAATCCCGCCTCGTCGAACTGGATGTCCGCATCGACGGCGACCCGGTCACCTGCTACCGGGGCGACGGTCTGGTGATCAGCTCGCCCACGGGTTCGACCGCCTATTCCCTGGCCGCCGGGGGCGCCATTGTGCTGCCCACCGCCGCGGTCATCGCCCTCACGCCCATTTGCCCCCACACCCTGAGCAATCGCTCGCTGATCCTGAACCACAACGCCCGCATCGAAGTCCAGGTTCTGACCCAGCGGCCCACCGCCATCCTGAGCGCCGACGGCGAGGGCATCACCGAGTTGGTGGCCGGCGACCAGGTCTTGGTGCGGCGCAGCCGACACACCATCCGGCTCATGCACCTGGAGGGCAGCTCGTTCTTCGAGGCGTTGCGATCCAAACTGCACTGGCGCGGAACCACCCTCTGACCATGGTGCGCTTGAAAGACATCGCGCTGCGCGCCGGCGTCTCGGTCATGACCGTGTCCAAGGCGCTCCGAGACGCTCCGGACGTGGCCGAAGCGACCCGCGCACGCATCCAGGCCCTCGCCCGCGAAATGGGGTACGTGCCGGATGCCGTGGCCCAGGGCTTGCGCACCCGTGCCACCCGCCTGTTCGGCGTCATCATCCCGGCCGTGACGCACCCGGTGTATGCGCGAATCCTGCTGGCCCTCGAAGAGCGAACCCATGAACTGGGATACGATCTGATCTGCGCGCACACCCTGAACCTGCTCGAGCGCGAAGAATACGCCATTCGCCGCATGCTGTCCCGACGCGTCGAGGGCCTGTTTCTCTGTCCGGTGCCCCGGCTGCAGGGCGAAGCACGCATCTATCAGGAGCTGGCCGCCAGCCAGACCCCGGTGGTCCTGTTGGGTCAGCCCCCGCCGCACTGCGAGCAGTTCCCCAGCGCCGCGGGGGACGACGTCACGGGCGCCTACCTGGCCACGCGCCACCTCCTCGAACTCGGCCACCGTCGGATCGCTTTCCTCGCCGGGCCCATCGCCGCCCCTTGGGCCCAGGAACGGCTGGAGGGCTACCGCCGCGCCCTGCGCGAGGAGGGCATCGAACCCGAAGATCGCCTCCTGTTTCCCGGGGGCACCACGATCGAAGACGGCGTGCACGCCGCGCAGCACCTGTTGACGGAGGCCCCGGATGCCACCGCGGTGTTCGCCTCCAACGACCTCACCGCCATTGGCTGCGGTCATTACCTGTTGGAGCACGGAGTGCGAATTCCGCAGGACATCTCCCTGGTGGGCTATGGCAACACGCTGGCCGCGGAGTACTTCCGGGTGCCGCTGACGACTCTGCGCCAGCCCAAACGGCGCCTGGGGAACGCCGCCATGAATCTCATGTCCCGACTTCTCCGGCGGCAGAGCGCCGAGTCGATTCGGCTGCCGGTCACGCTCGCCGTGCGCGCCAGCACGGCCCCGCCGCGCACCGGTCCGTTGCGCCCTTCCTCATGAGCAGCGGCACGCCCGGCCCGGCAAGCCCCGGGCCGGAAGCCCTTCGTGTCGGACAGCTTGCTCTTGGATGATCCGACGCCCGGACGGGCCTTCTGACCGACCCAACCCCGGCTCCGCAAGGTTTGGCATTCAACCTGCCTCTTTGGCAGGTGTGAAGAAGGTACTGTGGGCGATTCTGGCAGGCGCGGCCCTGTTGGGGGCCGGTTGGCAGTCTTTGCGGTGGTCGGCGCAACGCATGGATGCTCAACGGGCCAAATTCGTCGAAGACGCCGGCAACCTTTTGCTGGCCCTCCAGCAGTACAAGGAGTTCACCGGACATTACCCCACTGGCCAGAATCTGGACATTGCGCGGGCGTTGTCGGGACAGGGACCGGAGAAAGTGGTGATTCTGACGGTGCGCAAGAACGACCGAAACGCCAAGGGCGAACTGGTCGATCCATGGGGAACGCCCCTGGCCTTCTATTTTTCCGGCAATTCGGTGCTGATCCGCTCCGCCGGACCCAACAAGGTTTGGGAAGGCAGCGCTTCGCCGGGCTCGGACGACTTGTTCCGGTCGAACTGAGCAGAGCCGGAACCCGGCGCGGTGGGCTCGTCTGTCTTTCGGCGCCGCCAGGCGGCGATGAACATCCCGTTGCCGCCCGTGTCCTGCGGCCAGAGCATCAGGGTGGGCGTGTGCCAGTCCGGCAGCCCGGGCAGCGGCCAGCGCAAGGGCAGGGGCTCGAACTCCGGATGAGACGCTTGAAACGCCGCCACCACTTCGGTGGTCTCGGCCCGCGTCATGGTACAGACCGCATACACGAGCCGGCCGCCGGGCTTGACAGCGGGGGCGACGTGCTCGAGCAGCCGCTTCTGCAAGGCGCTCAGTTCCTGGACGTCCTCGGGCCGGGTGGTCCAGCGCGCGTGGGGATTGCGCTGCCACGTGCCGATCCCCGTGCAGGGGGCGTCCACCAGAACCCCGTCGAACAGAATCGTCATCGGCCGCTGCGGGCCGCCATCCCACACCGACGCCTGGTAGTTGAAAACCTTGGCCCGGGCGGCGCGCCGACGCAGCCGCTCGAGTCTCCACTCGGCGGTGTCCGTGGCCCACACCTGGCCGCGGTTTTGCATCAGATCCGCCAGATGCAGCGTTTTGCCGCCCTCGCCGGCGCAGGCGTCCCACCAGTTTTCCCCGGGCTGCGGTGCGCAGAGATGCCCGACAATCTGGGAGGCGATGTCCTGGATTTCAAAACGGCCGTGGGCAAAGTCGGGCGTGCGGAACAGGTCCTTTTTGCCCTCGTAGATGTAGGCGTCCGGAAGGTACGTCTTGCGCAGGTGTCCCAGGCTGTCCATCAGGGCCCGGCCCTGGCCGGGGCGGGCGCGAATGAACAGCCGTGGTTCCCGTTGCAAACTGCGCAGCCAGGCATCCGAAACGTCCATCACCTCGTGAACCCACGACGGCACCGCTTTGGCCCGCAGGGTTTCGGCGCGCAGGCTGAAGGGATTCTTCTCGAACCGTTCCGCCAGTTCCTCCGCCTTGCGGATTTTGCGCACGAGGCCCCGCTCGTCCTTCAACCAGCCCTTCCACCGGTAAAACTGGAACACCCACCGGCTCACGCGCGTGGCGCCCGCCTGCGAGAGGCTGGACTCCCGATGCAGTACCTCGCGCAGGACCCGATCCGCCGGGTGATCGCGGTCGGCCCGCTCCAACACCTCGACGGCCAGGGCCAACAGACGCTCCTCCGGCTCGATGCCGGTGGTCATTCGCGGCGCCCGATACGACATGGATCTCGAGTTCATGCCCGTTTGCCCAGACACGCGGCAGCTACGGCAGCCTCCCGCCCGTCTCCGGTGGGCGGGCCCGAGCAACCCGGTTTCGGGTGACTGCCGCTTTTCTCCGACGGGCCTCCTTGCCCGGGAGGACGTTACCGGCCCGGGCGGGGCCCCGGAGTTCGGATCAACCCGCGCCGGCGTTCCAAGTTGCTCGCCAAACGCACAAAACGCAACCCGTGAGCCGGGTGCCGGACTTGCCGGGGAGCGGATCTTCCGCTTTCTTGAAACGTTGTCCCGGCATGCAAGATGCCCGGACCCGTGGGGTCGGGGCCGGGGACAAGGACGGCGTGTTATGAATGAATTGGGCAAACTGCTGGTCATCGCGGGACTGCTCATGGCAGCAGTCGGCGTGTTGCTTTGGACCGGCTGGGATCGCGGCTGGCTGGGACGATTGCCCGGCGACATTCATTACACGCGCGGCAATTTCAGCTTTCACTTTCCCATTGTCACCTGCCTGCTTTTGAGCGCGGTGTTGACACTGCTCCTGTGGCTGTTCCGCCGCTGAAACGGGCGCCGGAGGGTGGTGGGAGCCGTGCCACACTGCCAAAAAAAACCGTGGGCAGGGAGTTGACCCAGAGGGACCGGTTTCTGAAGGGAAACGCCTTCCCGGGCTCCTGCTGCGAAACCTGCGCCTGCGGCGGAGGGAAGGATCCGCTCCCCTGGCTCAGGCCGCTGCTCCCGTGCCATCGAGCGTCTCCCGCACCAGTTGAGCGAGGCGCCCCGGCGGATAGGGTTTTTGCAGGTACACCAGGCCGGGACGCAGTACGAAATCCCGGCCCACCACGTCAGCGCTGTAGCCGCTGGTGAAGATCACCTTCAGCTCCGGACGATCCTGCCAGAGCCGCTCCGCCAACTGCCGGCCGTTCATCCGGCGCGGCATGACCAGGTCCGTCAAAAGCAGGTCGATCTGCGGGCCGTGTTGCTGCCACAGCTCCAGGGCCTCCGGGCCGTGCGCCGCCTGCAATACACGGTATCCGTGATGCTCCAACAGCGTGGCCACCAGCTCGCGCACGGAAGGCTCATCCTCCACCACCAGAATGGTCTCCCGGCCCTGCGGACCGAGCTGCGGCTCCTCGCGCGCCTCCGAAGTGGGTTGGCCGGGGACCTGATGGGGGAGAAAGACTCGAAACGTGCTGCCCTCGCCCACGCGGCTTTCCACCTCGATCCACCCCTGATGCTGCTCCACAATCCCGTACACGGTCGCCAGACCCAGTCCGGTGCCCTTGCCCACCTCCTTGGTCGTAAAGAACGGTTCGAAGATGCGTTTGAGGTTCTCCGGCGGGATTCCGCAACCGGTGTCGGTGACGCTCAGCTCCACGGCCGGCCCGGGGCGGGCCTGGGGATTGCGTTCGAGATGCTCGGGTGTGACCTCCACGATTCGGACGCTCACATCCAACTGGCCCCCTTCGGGCATGGCGTCGCGCGCGTTGACCACCAGGTTCAAGACCACCTGCTCCAGCATGCCCGGATCCGCCATCACCCAGGCCGGTTCGCGGGAGAACTGCAGCCGCAGGACAATGTCCTCGCCCAGCACTCGTCCGAGCATCCGACTCAGTTGATGCACCAGCTCGTTCAAATCCAGCGTGCGCGGTTGGAGGACCTGGCGCCGACTGAAGGTCAGCAACTGACGCGTCAGATTCGCCGCGCGTTCGGCGGCCTGACTGATCTGATGCGCAGCATGCCAGTGGGCAGGGGGCAGGTTGCCGGCACTCAACAGCAACGTGGCATTGCCCTGGATCACCGTCAGCAGGTTGTTGAAGTCGTGCGCCACGCCGCCGGCCAACTGGCCGATGGCCTCCATTTTTTGGGCGTGCCGCAGTTGCTCCTCCAGCCGGCGTTGTTCCGTCAAATCGCGAAACAGACTCAGCAGCAACGGCGGACGCCCCGGCGCCTCGATGAAGGTGTGGCTCAACTCCAGCTCGCGCACGGCGCCGTCGGGCAGCGTGAGCCGGTGGTGCGCGCGTTTCTCCAGGGTGCGAAGTCGGAAGCCGCGACGGTATTGCTCCAGCAGCGCCTCGGTCTCGGGTCCCTCGGGATACAGGACGGTCAGCAACCGGCCCTCCAGGTCCTTGCGGGGCCTTTGCACCAACCGGCAGAAGGCCTCGTTGACTGCCACGATCCGTCCGGCGCCGTCCGTCAACCGCATTCCGTCCACGGAATTCTCCCACACGGAAAAAAACAGCCGCTCCGATTCGCGCAGGGCCGACTCGGCCTGTTTGCGCGCGCTGACGTCGCGCACGTGCAGCAGGATGGACGGCTCCCCGGCGTGGTCCACGGGACGTGCCAGAAGCTCCACCGGCACACTGCGCCCGTCCACGCGCAACCAATGGCCTTCGGCATGATCGGGCGGACGCCCGCCGTTTTCCTGCTGCCAGGCCATGCGCAGGGCGGGCCGTTCCTCCGGCGGGACAAACTCCAGCCACGACCGCCCCAGCAGCGAGGCCACGGGGGCTCCCGCCAACTGCCCGGCCGCCGCGTTCGCATCCCGCACCCGCCCCTCCATGTCGAGCACCAGGATCGCGTCGGGCGAATTCTCGAACAGCCCGCGGTAGCGGCGCTCCGCCCGACGCAGGGCCTGCTCGGCCCGCAACCGTGCCAGAGCGCCACTGCAGTGGTCGGCCAGCGAGACCAGAATCCGCAGATGGCTTTGTTGATAGGCGGCAAACCGGTAACTCTGCACCGAGAGGAGACCCTCGACCTGCCCGGCGTGCCGGATCGGCGCCCACAAAAGCGAAGCCGAAGGCCGATCCACGTCGCCGAACATGTGGGTGTCGGTCGGATGCGTCAACGGGGGCTCCCGAAGCAACAGCAGCGGCCCCTCTTCTAGGACCCGGAGGGCCAGAGGGCTGGGGGACTGCGGCGCGGGATCGGGCGGGATCTCCACGCGTTGGCCCCGGACGGTGTCCACCGCCAGGACGGTGCTGAGCCGCTGCGACTTCGCATCCCACAACGCCAGCACGAACGCGTCCCAGGCCAGCAGGTCCGAGGCGGCCCGAGCGATGGCCCGGGCGGCCTCGAGGAAACTCGGTGCGGCGTTGAGCTGACCTCCCAGCCGGGCCAAAGTCGCCGCTTGAAGCTCGGCCTCCTTGCGCTCTGTGATGTCCCGACAGGTCATCACCAGACCCGCCAGATCCGGTTCCTCGATCCGGTTGCGAACCACGGCCTCCAGCAGGCGCCATTGACCGTTTCGGTGACACATGCGGAACTCCGTCCGGCACGTGGGCGTCTCCGCATGTTTGGCGGCTTCGAAGCAGGCCCGCAGCGGCCCCACGTCCTCCGGATGCACAAACTCGAACCAGTCCTGCCCCGCCAGTCCTTCATGCGGGTACCCCAGCACGAGCTCCGCAGACGGGCTTGCATAGGCAATTCGCCCGTGCCCGTCCAGGAGAACCACCAGGTCGAGGACGTTCTCGGTGAGCGCCCGCAACACGCGCTCGCGGCGTTCGACTTCCTCCTGCAAGCGCCGCAGGCGTTTGCGTTCCTGCGCCTGATGCAGCGCACGCCGAATCGTGGGCACCAGCCGATCAGTCCACTGCTTGAGAACGTAGTCCGTGGCCCCCTGCCGGAGACTTTCGATGGCCGCGGCCTCGCCCGCGGTTCCCGAGGCCAGCACGAAGGGCGTGTCGGGGCATGCCGTTCGGGCCACCGCCAGTGCATCCAAACCGGTGCAGCGCGGCAAATGGTAATCGCTCAGGATGAGGTCGAACTCATTCCGCTCGAGCGCCTGCTGAAAGGATTCGAGGTCCTGCACCGCCGTGATCTCCGCTGATATGCCCGCCTCCTTCAACCAGGCTGCCACCAGCGCTGCATAGTCCACGTCATCTTCCAGGTGCAGAATCCGCAGAGGTGCCTCCATACGCGTCGCCTTGTCGCCGCCCGTGCCATGTGGTTCCAGCACAAGCAAAAACGATACCAGCGACCTCCCGCCCCGGACGGTCCCGCCTTCGCCCGACTTTGGGGGCAATCCGACGCACTCCGAAAGAACCGCGCAATGTTGCGCCGACCCCATGTGTCCAGGAACCGGGCAGAGACGTCTTGTTTTAAGCCGGACCTCGCGACCCTGGCGAAATGCAGCGCGGCCGCATGCGCGCCGGGCCCGGGTTCCCCCGTGCAAACCCGGCGTGCCTCTCCACAGGCAAACCCGGTGCACTACCACACCTGAACGAACACGCCGCGTGCACGACGAAGAGGCGCATCCGATGGCCGGGCCCGCTCTGGCAGCAGCCCCGTGGAAACCGGGCGCCCGCGTCTCCGCCTCACGGCCCCTGGGCCTGCAGCAGGAGCGGCAGACCTGCGTCCGGTTGCGCCCACAGCGCCCGCAAATGCTCGGGGCGCCATCCCCGCTCCCGCAAGGTTCGCAGGCTCAGCGCCGCGTGGCGCTTGGCGAGTCGGCGCCCTGAGGCATCGGTGAGCAGCGGACAGTGATAAAAGCGGGGCGGATCCCAGCCGAGGGCTCGATAGAGAAGAAGCTGACGTGCCGTGGACCGGAGCAGGTCCGCACCCCGCACCACTTCCGTGATTTGCATGCACGCGTCATCCACGACGCAGGCCAGCTGGTAGGCCGGCACCCCGTCGCTTCGCCAGACGATGAAATCGCCGAAGTCCTGCCCGGCCACGAACCGTTGCGGCCCGTGACAACCGTCCTCGAACTCGATCACGTCGCCGTCGGGCACGCGAAATCGCCAATGGAACCGGCCCTCCGGCGAAGGTGCCACCCCGTCGGCTCGTGGCCGGCACGTGCCCGGATAGATCGGTTCATCCTCGTCCTCGGCATGGGGCGCACGCGCAGCAGCGGCCACCTCCCTGCGCGAACAACGGCAGGGATACACCCAGCCGCCGGCCTGCAGTCGTTCCAGTGCACGTTCATAGAAGGCCCGGCGCTCGCTCTGCCGGTAGGGCCCCCACGGCCCGCCGACGTCCGGACCTTCCTGCCATTGGAAGCCAAACCAGCGCAGGTCCTCGAACAAGGCCTCCATGAACTCCGGCTTGCAGCGCGGCCCGTCCAGGTCCTCCACCCGCAGCACCAGCATGCCCCCGGCCTTACGGGCCCGGATCTGAGCCGTCCAAAACGTCCGTGCATGCCCCAAATGGAGGTAACCCGTGGGCGAGGGTGCCAGCCGACCGCGATACGGACGTGGACCTTGCGCGGCGGCGGGCAAGATACTTTGGCAATGGCCCTCCATGGCCCTGCACGTCTAGAAGGAACCCGGGGGCTGCAGGGCCAGCCACTCGCGAAACTTCGGCATTGGCTCCCCCAGCAACGCCTCGGCTTTGTGGCAGTCCAGGGACGTGTCCGCCGGCCGGGGCGGACCCGCGTAGTCCCGGAGCGATTCGGGCTGCAGCCGCGGTCGCAGCTCCAGCCACCGCGCAGCCAGCAGACAGCCCAGCTCCCATCGCGACAGCCGTTCCCCGCCCGCCACGTGGAACGTCCCGCTCGCACCCCGCAGGATCAACTGCCAGACCCTGCGTGCCGTTTCCGTGGCCGCAATGGGACAACGATACTCATCCACAAACAACGTGGTTGTTTCACCGGCGGCCCACGCCCTGCACAACTGCTCGTTGAACCCCCGATCGCCCGTGGGCGAACGTCCCCCGTTCAGTGACGTCCGCACAATCAGATGCCGGGGATGGGCGCGCACCACCTGTTCCGCCGCCGCTTTCGTCTCCCCGTACACATTCAGCGGGTTCGGCGGATCTTCCTCCCTGTACCCGCCCTTCCGACCGTCGAACACCAGATCGCTCGAGAAAAACACGAAGACGGCCTCCCCGGCCAGTGTTACCAACCGGCGCGTGACCTCCACGTTTTGTTCCCAAGCCAGCCGGGGTTGGGCCTGACACACCGGCGACCGGCTCAGCGCGGCGCAATGAATCACCAGCGCGGGACGGTCCCGATTCCAGCATGCTTCCACCGATCGGAAATCCGCCAAATCGACCTCCTCTCGCGTCAACGGCCGCAGGATCCAGGGCACCCCGAGGGCCCGTCCCACCTCGACCAACGCATGGCCCAACAGACCGCCGGCGCCCGTGATCCACGCCGTTGGGAGGGACTCCCTGCTTTCACCGTCGGCTTCTTTCCGTGCCTCGTCGATCACGCGGAACACATCGAAGCACCCGCAACCCTCTGGCAAGTCCAAAGGCAACCCGCAAGGTTGGGAAGCCTGCGCGACACACCGGGCGGCTTGCACGCGTCCTTGAAAGGAGCCGACGAAGCACGTCTCCGGAAAGCCCACAGAATATACAGACTACACAGAAAACCCAGGATGAGCAGGGACCCGGGCGCGCCGGATCCGGGATGCATTCCAAGATGACTTCGGCATTTCCTGGCTTCTGTGTGTTGTGCGTGCTCTGTGGGCTTGAAAAACCTTCATGCTCCCGATGCCCGGACCAAGGGGTTGCGTTTGCTGCGGTTCGGCGGCTTGTCGGGGTCGGGCTGATAAACTGCTGCCCGCTGCCGGCGCGGGTAGGGTGCAAACCAGCGATCTGCGGGTGTGCGCCGCATCGGCGGGGTGTGGGTGGTGGTGACGAACCTGGGGGTGGTGCGGGGCAATCTGGACCGGGTGCAGCCGGAGGTGCGGTCGGACTTTGGGGCGTAGAGTCATGGGCCTTTCCTCTGGCCAGATTGCAGTTTTTGGGCACCGGCTCCGTGTATCGGAGGAACGCCGTTTTCCCATAGCCTTCCCGCGACGATGACGCCCGGACTCCATACCGCGCTTTCTGGCTGTTCGAAAAATCTGAATTCCCCCGGGTTGGTTCGTAAGGCTGACGAGAACCTTGTCCGCGACGCGCGGCTGATGTAAAGTTGGGACGCGGAGAACCGGCCGGTGCCGGTGATGAGCTAAGGGGCTGCGGATCGGGCCAGTTGGCGTCGGGTGGACTGGGCGTACGATGCGCTGGGCCGGCGCATCCGGCAGACGAGCTACATGCTGAGCAACGGGGTTTGGGTGGTGACGGAGGACCTGAAATTGGTGAGCGATCCGGTCTGGTTCGGCCGGCACATTGCGGAGCTGAACGCGACGAACCATGCGCTGGTGCGCAGCTACGTGTGGGGCCTGGACTTGAGCGAGACGCTGGACGGTGCCGGTGGCGTGGGCGGATTGCTGTGGGTGCGGCTGGCCGGTGGTCCGGCCTCGGGTGCGCATTTTGTCACCTACGACGGCAACGGGAACGTGTGGCAATTGGTTTCGGCCAGCACCGGCACGGAGACCGCGCATTACGAATACGGTCCCTTCGGCGAGCCCCTCCGCACCACCGGCCCCGCCGCTCCCTCCAACCCCTTCCGCTTCAGCACCAAACGGGCGGACCCGGCAATGGGGCTGGTACTCTACGAATACCGCACATACAACCCGAACCTTGGGAGATGGATTAGTAGGGATCCGATTGAGGACCAAGTTGTTCCTCGCCTGCGGCTAATCAGTCGTCCTTCACAAGTAGAGCCTATCTACGCGTATTGTTTAAACAGGCCAGCATGTGAAGTCGATCGGCTTGGGCTCAAAACTATAAAGGTTGCCAAATGTGAGATTATAGTCGCATTCGGCCATGGGCCGTATTCTGATCCGCACGAGTTTGTTTTTGACCACGCCTGTTCGGCTGGACATTTTGTCGGCTGCTGGAGCCAGAATACGAATGACAGAATACCTGAAGGGCATCGGATTCCTGGTGCGCCTTCGTCCGACAAGGAAGTTATGAAGGATTGTATGGCACCTGATGGAACGTATGACCCTGACGAAGATTTCTTCTGGCTATTAAATGCATCTTGGGAAGCTGCATCGAGACACGCCAAAGAGCTATGTAAACGATCCGACTGTTGTTGTAAATCCATAGTGGTGCGTACGAGGTGTATTGAGTCGTGGCTTACGTGCCTTTTTCAGTATCCCAGTGGACGGAAGAAAGAAGTGGTGTGCCGCTGAGGGGAAATCCTGAAATATGGAAATAAGGGCAAAGGCCTGGCCATTGATGGTGAGCATGGTCGTGTGCTCGTTAATTATGGCGTTTTTCACCTATGCAATTGCGCGGGTGGAATTTAATTACGCATGGTGGACGTTGAAGAGCGCTGGCGAGTTTCAGTTGCCACGTATCACTTGCTATTTAAAAGCTGTGTTCATTTACGTGTGGGCGCTGCCTGCATTCACGGGCGGGGTGGCGACGGCGGTGATCCTTCGCAAGGTGGTCAATGAGACATTGATAGGCACGCTTTTGGGGGTCATAGCGATTCTGCATGTGTTGTGGTTCTTTTTTTGGCTTAGTGGACTGTATGCCGTCCACCAAGTGTTCCACGGTTAGCGCGCTGTTGTGAAGCGAGGTCTCAATCAAAGCAGCTTGGGGTGGTTGAGAGAAGATGCATGTTTGTGGTTGGCAAAGTGACGTCTTGGGGGACCTGCTGGAGGGCAGCTGGGTGGAGGGGAGCGCGCTGGGACGAAGGGCGCGACTGTCTCGGCGAACGCGCGCATGGCGCATTGTAGGGATCCTTATTGCTGGCGGCAGCGGCGTTGGATGATGCGACGGGCGCCGTCTGGCTGGGCATTGGGAAGGTGGCGGGCGTGGCGGCTGGCTGTAGCTGATGTGCGGTGGCCAAGATCACGGGCAAAGTGTTGGCGGGCAGGGCGCCTGGAACGCTCAGCGACAACAGCATGGCAACCTTGTACGGGATGGGCGGTGGGTGTACAGTTGGGACGCGGAGAACCGGTTGGTGCGTGTGATGAGCTACGGAGCGGGCGATCGGGCCGGTTGGCGTCGGGTGGACTGGGCGTACGATGCGCTGGGCCGGCGGATCCGGCAGACGAGCTACGTGCTGAGCAACGGGGTTTGGGTGGTGACGGAAGACCTGAAATTCGTGAGCGATGCGGTGTGGTTCGGTCGGCACGTGGTCGAGCTGAACGCCACGAACCATGCGCTCGTGCGCAGCTACGTGTGGGGCCTGGACCTGAGCGAGACCTTGGACGGCGCCGGTGGCGTGCGCGGTCTGCTGTGGGTGCGGCTGGCCAGCGGTCCGGCGTCCGGGACGCATTTCGTCACGTACGACGGCAACGGGAACGTGTGGCAGTTGGTTTCCGCCAGCACCGGCACGGAGACCGCGCATTACGAATACGGCCCCTTGGGCGAACCCCTCCGCACCACCGGTCCAATGTCTAAAGAGAACCCATTCCGTTTCTCCACCAAGCGCACGGACAACGCAACGACCTCGTCCTTTACGAACACCGCGTTTACTCGTTCAGCACGGGAAAGTGGTCAAATAGAGACCCGTTAGGGGAACATGGGCGCAGCAATCTTTATGGGTTTGTCGGAAACTCACCGCTAAATCGAATTGATCCAACTGGGCTCAAAGGCATTGAGATCATTAGTGCATTTGTCAATTGTGGATTATCTTTATTATCCAACGCAATTGACAAGTGGCTGGATCAGCGGCTTGCATGCGCTGAAGTTGCAAAACGATCCCGACATGGGTCCGTGCCCAATCCGGGCGAACCTGATTCATACGATATTGACTTGTGCCAAGGGTTTTCCTTTCAACCGAACACCCTCATACCAACGCATAATCCAAAATCTCTTGCCAAGCTGCTCGGCGATTGCATATGGAAATCTCTGAAGGGTAGGGCAATTGAGGAGGTGCTCAAGGCGGAGGTCAGTGATGAGACGGAGCGAAAGATATTGGCAGCGCTTCTCAATGAGGTGTCGGATCTCAAAGCCGAGGCAAGGTTCACTGTTACCGTAAATGCAAAGTGCGATGGGCCAAGGCTGGTTGCGACCGCTGAGTATGCCATTACTGCCGAAGCGGGTGGTTTGGGCATGACTAAAGCAGTGAAATCGCTAGGACCATTTCGCTGCCGGGCCCTTGATCAAGATTGGTGTTCTTGTAAGTATAATCCGTGGAGGTATAATCAATGAAGCTCGTGGCGCTATTGCTATGGCTCTTCATGGCATGTGGATGCTGCTCTCACAAGCACTACCACCCCGCAGTGCGTGAGTTTCAGAGGAAGCATCCGGAGGAGTTCAAAGAATATGCATTTATTTATCCCATCACGCTGGCTACTCACATGGCACTGATAGCCGACAGGATTTCCGATGTGTGCCATATTGCGGAACGACTGCAGAGACAATTCGGCGGCGTGCCAGGGATCTCCGAGTTTGCGGAAGAGATTATTAAGCATGAACAAATGATTCGGCAAAGGGCTATAATAGAGGCACAGGAGATGGAACGACTAAAAGGCAGCAGCGGGGCCATCTGCCAGTTTGAGTGGAGCGACGGGTACACTAGGGAGGTGGGTTTATTAGTGCTCAGGGACGGAGATGTCGTGAAACGTGAAGTATGGTTTGAAGAATATGTGGGAGGGAAGGCGGAAGAATGGTTGAGGCGAGGGGTAGCACAGCCGAACAAGGGAGTGTCGAACAAACGGTGATGAGGAGGCAACATGGCAGTGGTAGTTGGAAAGTGGGCGGGCAGTTGCAGCTGACGCACCAGGTTTGTCGCTGAGGCTTCGGGGTGAAGTACGGAACGTGCAGAGCCACATGCTGAAGGCCGTCCCGGAGTTCCAAGCTTCTCTCCGGGTTGTCCGATGAGCGAGCCCCCGGCCGGTTTCAGTTAGCAGCCCGCGGGCAGGAAAGGGCAGGCGGGGCGTGCGGTCGCTGGGAGTAGGAATACTCGAGGAAGGAGCAGTTATTACGGCACTCAGTGTAGGCGAACGCAGAAACGGTGAGACAAGCGGGACGGGGGCACGAGGCGACTCGCGCCGGAGAGATGTGCGATCAAGGGCGTCGATTGGGAGCGGGCAGGCAGTGGGCTGCGCCGCAGGGCGCGCTCTGGTCGTCGTGAGCGCTCTTCGATTATGCCTCGGCCTCACCGATTTCGCGTTTTTGGATGCGCAGGTTACCCTGCTCACGACCACCGGTTGTGGCCACACAGAGGCGCAGGGCAGCAGCTCTTGACGCATTTAAGGAGTCAGAAGCGCCTACAGGGCTAGTCAGCCGGCTGCGCTGGACCTACGACGAACGGGGCCAGCGGGTGCGGGCCGACTGGGCCGACGGGAGCTGGTGGGTGTACAGCTACGACGCCCACGGGCAGTTGCAGTCGGGGCGACGCTACTGGGCCGATGGCAGCCCGGTGGCGGGGCAACAGTTCGAGTACCGGTACGATGCAATTGGGAACCGGACGGCCGGGGCCTGGGGCGGGGACGAACGGGGCCAGCGCCTGCACTGGAGCACCAACACGGTCAATCGGCTCAACCAGTACACCAGTCGGACGGTGCCGCCGTACCTGGCGGTCTCGGGCGAGGCAGCGACGAATGCGACGGTGACGCTGTGGTGGGGGACCAACGAATGGGCGCCGGTGGTGCGGCAGGGGAGGCACTGGTATGGGGAGGCGGTAGTGAACAACCGGACCGGTGGGTGTGCGTGGTGGTGACGAATCTGGGGGTGGTGCGGGGCAATCCGGACCGGGTACAGTCGGAGGTGCGGTCGGACTTTGTAGCGCAGACTCCCGAAACCCTGATCTATGACGCGGACGGCAACCTTGTTCGGGACGGGCGGTGGGTGTACAGTTGGGACGCGGAGAACCGGTTGTTGCGCGTGATGAGCTACGGGGCGGCGGATCGGGCCAGTTGGCGTCGGGTGGACTGGGCGTACGATGCGCTGGGGCGCCGGACGCGGCAGACGACGTATGTCCTCAGCAACGGGGTTTGGGTGGTGGTGGAGGACTTGAAGTTCGTCAGTGATCCTGTGCTTTTCGGCCGGCACATTGCAGAGCTGAACGCGACGAACCTCGCGCTCGTCCGGAGCTACGTCTGGGGTCTGGACCTGAGCGAGACGATGGACGGCGCCGGTGGTGTGGGCGGTTTGCTGTGGGTGAACCACCATTCCGGCCCAAACGCGGGCGCGCACTTCTGCGCCTACGACGGCAACGGGAATATTGTCGGCCTGATCGCCGCGTCCGACGGCTCGCAAACCGCCCACTACGAGTACGGCCCGTTTGGGGAGCCGATTCGCCACACTGGACCGATCGCGGAGGAAAACCCGTTTGGGTTCTCGACCAAACGGACGGACAACTCGACCGACCTGGTGCTCTACGAATACCGCGTTTACTCGCCCAACACGGGCTGGTGGCTCAGCCGCGATCCGATCGAGGAGTTGGGAGGAAGAAATCTTCATGGTTTCGTTCTCAATGATCCACTCAACAAACTGGACGGGGACGGACGGGCAATCGTAATAGGAATTCCGATTGCCGTCTTGATTAAGGCCACAGCGGAAGCCGCCGCGGTGCTGGTGGCGTGCGCGGCAGCCAAGGCGTGGTTGGAGACACCCCAAGGTAAGCAAGCGATACATGATATCGTTGTCGCGGCAACAAACTTGGCAGATGCGATCGCAAGGGCCGTGATAGAAGCCGACAAGCGCTGCAGTCGTTGTTTACGCAGGACCAAGGGTTGTTTGCCATGCGTTCCACCGGTCGGCACGATTATGGGAAAGGTGGATCCGAATCCTGGGCATGGGGTAGACGGACCACATGTAGACCTGTACTTGGTCATGCAGAGTCCGTACCCCGAATGTCGGTGCTTCCTTGACCGTCACTTTGCTCCACCTGTCCCTGGGAGTACCTTGCCTCCTGGCATTCAGCCGGTGCGGCCGGTTGTAGGCGGAGGACCAATGCCGTGAAAAGGCACCAACGCAGATTTGCGCTCAAGTATAAGAACGGCCAAAGGATGCGTGCGGGGGACATCGTGCTTGTGGATGGCAACCGCCGGGCGGTCGTGGAAGCGGTATTGAGACCTCGGAGCAAATGTGCGCGGGATTATTATGTTGAGCAAGAGGGAGGAGTTCTCCTACGGTTTGAAGATGGTAGTGTGGAGGTCTGGGTTTTGCAGCCCTGGTGGAACGTAGCAGACGAGATCGAATTCCTTGCGCGAGGCTAGCTGCATGTGGATCTCAGTCAAGGGCTCATAGGACGGCGTAGGTCATGGCGGACGAACTCCGGGTGGAGCAACGGAGTCTGGGTGGTGACGGAGGACCTGAAATTCGTGAGTGACCCGGTCTGGTTCGGCCGGCACATTGCAGAGTTGAACGCTACGAACCACGCGCTGGTGCGCAGCTACGTGTGGGGCCTGGACCTGAGCGAGACGCTGGACGGTGCCGGTGGCGTGGGCGGTCTGCTGTGGGTGCGGCTGGCCAGCGGTCTAGCGTCCGGGACGCATTTCGTCACGTACGACGGCAACGGGAACGTGTGGCAATTGGTTTACGCCAGCACCGGCACGGAGACCGCGCATTACGAATACGGCCCCTTCGGCGAAGCCCTCCGCACCACCGGTCTTGCCGGCGCTTCTAACCCCTTCCGCTTCAGCACCAAACGGGCGGACCCGGCAACGGGGCTGGTACTCTACGAATACCGGGCCTACACCTTCCACATGGGTCGCTGGACCACCACAGATCCACTCCCAGAGCTGGGATGTGAGGCGCAGTGCCGTAATCCCGCTTCGCGGAATGCCGGACAGGTGTCTGGGATCCATATTGTGTGGAATGATCCGATCCTGGTTGTAAATCGATTGGGTCTCCCTCACAGTATCACGTTGCGTTTCCTTGGATGCGTCAGGGCTGGCAATCCGCCATCGTTTTGCGCATCTGTCCTTGCTGCGGATTCGGAGGAATGCGACCAGAAGTATGGCGCGTGCATCGATGCGATCGGGAGGGCTCCGAATCCGAAAACCGGTAAAATTGAGGAGCGCAAGTGGGAGGACATTTGCAAGTGCGCATGCAGCGTGATGTTTCCGGAGGCGAATCAGGGGAAGAAGAAAGAGAAGTGCCAAAAAGCTTGCCTGAGGAGGTTTCCTACGTGTTTGTGAATCTGCTAAGTGGAGGAACTGCAATGAGCACATGGGCACAAAGGACTAGAGTTATCTTTGGGGCCCTTGCCAGCTGTCTAACGAGGTCAAGGTGCTGGCATGGGGTGGTAAGCGTGGTGTTCCTGACCGTAGGTCAGACGGGCTGGTGTCAGCCGGTCACACCCGAGTTCGCCCTTGTGGGCCGCAGCGGGCACAGCGGGGGCAAACTGTGGTCGGAGACGCTGCCAAACCCTCTTTTTCCCAGACAAATCGTTTTGGATGTGAATGAGAGCGGGACATTTTACGGCTTTGCGTGCGAGTATCGCTGGGAGGAGGGTGTATGGAGCCAGCTTCGAGAAACGATGGAGAGGAGGCCCGGGATGCAACGAAAGGCGACTGGCGGCACCTTTTGGGCATGGCGGGACGAAGGCAACAAACTAGCGATCTGCATGTTCCGTGATGCCGAAGCGGAGGCAATCAAACTTATCGTGGTATCCACGGACTCGAGCCTCAGAGGGCAGTCCTCGAAGGGCAGCGGAACAATCTCTCCCGGTCATGAGGGCGGGACGGAAGAGTCTCCCCGGAGGGCTCCTGGTGCAGAGACCATGCGTGAAGCTCCCTTGGGCCAGGGTAGTCCTGATTCTGAGGAGCCAAACAGCTTGTCTACAGGGAACGCCGCTGTGGAACGCCAAGGAGGACGGTGACGAGAAGTCCGAATGGCTTTCCGCGAAGTGCAGAATGGTGTGGTGTGGGATGGCTCTGTGGGACTGGTAGGCTACACCCGAGCCCCAGGCCACGTTGCGGCGGGCCTTGAACGGCTGTGGCGACGCAAGCTCCAATTCGCATTTGCGGCGCATCGGCCGGCGAGGGCACAGCACCCCTTGGAAGGCTCAGGCCACTGTTGATCGAACGGGACGAAGCAAACGTCCGACCCGGCATGCCCGCGTAGGGACTGTTGAGGTCAGTTTCCCGAGCGTGGTTTACCGTTTGTGCAGTCGGATGTGCGGTCGGACTTTGTAGCGCAGATCCCTGAGTCGGTCGGCGGCGAGAATGCGGCGGGCCGCTGCCGAACGGTGTGGGCGTTGTCGCGTACAGCATTGGAAAACCACAATCGGTGTCTTCTGCGGAATGTCGGTCATCGACGGCTCGGCAGGGAACGCGGCGGAAAACGGGAGGCAGCGGACGTGCATCGGCGATCCGGGCCTGAAGAGGCGTGGGGGCAGAGGGAGGTGAGACTGGGCGGGCGGCGGCACGCTCGAGGCCGGGACCGGGCTGATCTCGGGGCGTCGGTGGCGGTCCAGCATCAAACCGCCCAATGTCGTGGCGGGTGGAGAGAGAAGGTGGATTCTGCAGTCGACGGGCGGCGCGGTTCGAGCCGGGAGCAGCGCGGCAGGCAGCTGGTTTCATGGACTGGCGGGGTGGGAGACTTGCGCGGGGCGTCGGCGACACCGTAAGGTCGGGGCATGAAACGGATCTGTGCAGTGGGACTGGCGTGGTGTCTCGGCTGGATGGCGTGGGCGGCGGAGAATCCTCCTTCAACGTTGCCGCTGGGGGCGACAGCGCCGGATTTCGATTTGCCCGGCGTGGACGGTCGACGCTGGGCGCTGAAGGACTTTGCACACGCGCGGATCCTGGTGGTGGTGTTCACCTGCAACCACTGTCCCACGGCCCAGTATTACGAGCCGCGATTGAAGCAAATCGTCGAGGATTACCGACCGAAGGGCGTTGCGCTGGTGGCGATCAGTCCCAATGCGCCCGACGCGGTTCGATTGGACGAGCTGGGTTGGTCGGACATGGGCGATTCCTTCGAGGAAATGAAGCTCCGGGCCCGGGAGCGCCAGTTCAACTTTCCCTATCTCTATGCCGGGGATGCGGAGGAGACGGCGCGTGCGTACGGCCCGGTGGCCACGCCGCATGTTTTCGTGTTCGATGAGCAGCGACGGCTCCGGTACGTGGGCGCGGTGGACGATTCGGAACGGGTCCAGAACGTGAAACGTCATTATCTGCGGGAGGCGCTGGACGCGCTGCTGGCGGGGCAGGACCCACCGGTCAAGCAAACCAAGGTGGTGGGTTGTTCGGTGAAGTGGCCGGACAAGATCCCGCAGAACCGGGCTTTCCTGGAGAAACTGGCCCGGGAGCCGGTGAGTCTGGAGCCGGTGGACGAGGCGGGTTTGCGCGCGCTTCGGAGGAACGAGGGGACGGGCAAGTTCCGGTTGGTGTCGTTTTGGGCAACGTGGTGTGCCCCGTGCGTGGCGGAATTCGGAGATTTCATCACCACCTGGCGGATGTACCGCCACCGGGACTTCGAGCTGGTCACGGTGTCGCTCAACCGGCCGGAAGAACGACCGCGGGTGTTGGACTTTTTGCAGCGTCAGCAGGCTTCGTGTCGCAATCTGATTTTCGCCAGCGAGAATCGCGAGGTGCTCATCGACGCGTTCGATCCGACCTGGCAGGGGGTGGTGCCGTATACCGTGCTGATCAATCCCGAGGGACAGGTGATCTGGCGGGAGACGGGCAGCGTGGATTTTCTGGCGTTGCGGCGGCTGATCGTTCGGTCCATGAACGAACGCAAGCCGTGGTAAGGTGACCCGGAAGAGGCGGCGAGAGTTGCGCAGCCGGGGCGGGAAGCTCGCCGGCGGCCGGGGAAGCTCGGGAATCGTGGGCAGGGTGTTGAAAAAACCGCGCTTTTCGGAACCCTCCGGTGCCGGTCCCGGATTCGAAAAGCCGCCTTTCCCGAAGAAAACGTGCCTCGCTGCCTTGTGAAGGGCCTTGTTAAGGAGTCCCCGGCCAGTCGGCATCGGGTCGGCGGTGCTCCAACATCCAGCGATAGACTTCGGGGTTCTCGTAAGTGACGGTCCAAGAGTCGTGTTCGGCCTCGGGATAGACGGTGAGCCGAACCTCGCGGGCACCGGCGTCCTTCAGAGCTTGGACCATGCGCTCGGATTCGCTCAAGGGGACCACGGGGTCCCTGGCACCGTGGAAGGCCCACACGGCAAGGCTGCGGAGTGCTTCGACCCGGCTGCGAGCCGCCAGGCGGACATCGATCCACTCTCCGCCGCCGCAGATGGGGACAATGGCCGCAAAGCGATCCGGGTAGGTGAGGCCCAGTTTCCAGGTGCCATAGCCGCCCATGCTCAGGCCGGTGACGTACACGCGGGTGGGGTCCACGGGCAGCCGATGCACGAGGTGCTCCAGCAACGCCATCAGGCCGGGCGCGTCCCACCGTTGGTCCTCGGGACACTGGGGCGCCACCAGAATGAAGGGGAAGTTGGTCCCGCGCTGGACCAGGGCCGGAGGACCGTGAACGGTTACCCGGCGCAGATCCTGACCCCGTTCGCCGGCGCCGTGGAGAAAGAGTACCAGGGGCCAGCGCCGCGCAGGCGACGCGGTTTCGGTCCCGGCCGAGGCGTCGCGGGGAAGGCTGAGCAGGTAACGGTACCGAATGTCGCGTGTGATGCGGGTTTCGAAGAGATTCTCTTGAAACATGGAAGTTGTCGAAGCAGGGGCCGCGAAAGCGGGCAGCCAAGCCAAAGCCAGGCACAGAAGCCACCGGGATGGAGTTGGACGGAGCCGGGAGCAGACGTGCGCGTTCATGAGGGCGAGCGATTCGTCTCGGGCCCGTGGCGGGCTACATGAGCTTGAGCCTGGGCAGGTCCTGGGAATCGACCAGGCCGACCGGTTCGCGTTTGGCATTCACGACGATCAGATCGTCGATGTTGCGTTCGTTGAACACCTTCAGGGCTTCTGCGGCCAGGGCGTCCATGCGGATGCAGACGGGGTTGCGGGTCATGACCTCGCGCAGGGGCCGGGTGAGGAGATGATCGTCTTCGGGGATGCGTCGTCGAAAGTCGCCGTCGGTGAACACACCGACCAGTTTGCCGCGCTGGTTGACGATGCTGAGGCAGCCGGATTTGGCGCGGGTCATGAGCAGGAGCCCGTCGCGCACGGAGAGGGTCTCGGGGGCGACGGCGTGGCGGTTGCCGGTCCGCATGATGTCGGCGACGCGCAGCAGCATGGCCCGGCCGATGGCCCCGGCGGGGTGAAGTCGGGCGTAGTCGCTCTTTTTGAACCCGCGGGCATGGAGCACGGCCATGGCGAGCGCATCGCCCAGGACCAGCATGGCGGTGGTGCTGGTGGTGGGAGCGAGGTTGAAGGGACAGGCCTCGCGCGGCACGTGCACGTTCAGGACCACGTCGCTGTATCGGGCCAATGTGGACCGTGCGCTGCCGGTGAAGCTGATGAGCCGGATGGAAAACCGGCGCAGCGCCGGCAGCAGGTTGATCAGCTCGTCGGACTCTCCGGAATAGCTCAGGGCCAGCACCACGTCCCCGTCCGTGACGATGCCCAGATCGCCGTGCAGCGCGTCCACGCTGTTGAGGACCACGCTGGGCGCCCCCGTACTGGTGAGGGTGGCGGCGATCTTATGGCCGATGTTGCCGGACTTGCCGATGCCGACCACGATGATTTTGCCGCGGCGCCGGAGCGTTTCCACGATGAGCTCCACGGCGCGGTCGAAGGCTTCGTCCAACCGACGCCGGACGGCTCGCAGGCCGGCAATCTCGACGTCAAAGACTTTCCGAGCGTGAGCAAGATGACCCACGGCGCGCAGCTTGCCAGACCCGGTTCGGCCGGGCAACGTTGGGGTGGGCCGACGCCGTGCAGGCGGGCGCTCGGCGGCCCCAGGGCGGTCGGGCACGGAACCTTTCGAGGACGCATGCGCCAATGGATGCACGAATTCATCGTGGCCACCCGCGGACGCGGGTTCTATGAGCTGACGCGCGACGTGGCCGCCTGGGTCGGGGACATCGGAGTTCGGCAGGGCCTGTTGACTCTGCACATCCAGCACACTTCCGCGTCGTTGTTGATCCAAGAGAACGCCGATCCCGAGGTGCGCCGGGATCTGGAGAGATTCTTTGCGCGGCTGGTGCCCGATGGAGATCCCCTGTTTCGGCACACGGTGGAGGGGCCTGACGACATGCCGGCGCATGTGCGGAGTGCTCTGACGGCCGTGAACCTCAGCATCCCGGTGCGGGACGGGGCTCTGGCCCTGGGGACGTGGCAGGGGATTTACCTGTGGGAACACCGACACGAGCCGCACCGGCGAAGCGTGTTGGCCCATTGCATCGGGGAATGAGTTCCCGGAAGGCCCGAAACGGCCGTTGCGGGGTTCCCTGAGGGTGGCCGGGGCGCGCTCTGCTGCCGGCGCAGGATTGGAGGGGCGAACCCGGCAGCAGCGTCTGTGCGCCATGTCCCTCGAGGTCGGGAGCCGGTGCGGATCGCTGCGCCGGGGCGACAGGATCGGCCGGGTCTAGGATTGCAAGAGCGCGAGTGCGGCGCGGGCGTGATCGGCCCGATCGCGCCACTCGGCCAGTCGCCGCCGATGTTCGTCCAGGACGTGGGACGGCGCCTTGGCGGTGAAGTGCGGGTCTCCCAAACGCTGCTCGATCCGGGCGATTTCCGCCTGGATTTTCTCCAGTTCACGTGTGAGACGGGCGGTTTCGGCGGCGACGTCCACCACGCCCTCCAAGGGCAGGAACAGATCCCCGAGGGCGGTGCGGCAGGTGGGGGTGCCCCGCCGGGGTTGCGCCCGGGGATCGAGTTCCAGGGACTCCGCCTGCAACAACAATTGCAGCACGGCGCGGTCGTGGTCGTCGAGTTCGCGCGTCGGTTTGAGAATGAAGCGGACCTTGCGATTGGCGGGGATGTTGGCCAACCGGCGGAGGTTGCGGCCCTCGGTTACCAGCGCGTAGCGGGCATCGACGAAGGCGGCGACAGCCTCGTCGAGTCCGTGGCGGAGGCGGAATTCCTCGCTGAAGGGCTGGGGCCAGGGGGCGAAGAGGATGGTGCGGCCGCCGCGGTCTTCGGGGTGCTTCCGCGCGAAGCCCAGTCCGTGCCAGAGTTCCTCGGTAATGTGGGGGAGAAAGGGATGGAACAGTCGCAGCGTGTGATGGAGGACGAAGTCCAGCACGGCCAGGGTCTGCTGTTTGCGCTCGGGGGAGCTTCCGTACAACACCGCCTTGGAGGCTTCCACGTACCAGTCGCAGTACTCGCTCCAGAAAAAGCGGTAGAGGGTTTGGGTGACCTCGCTGAACCGGTACTCGGCGAAGGCGGCATGGATTTCGCGGATGGCGGTGTCGAGTTTGAGGAGGATCCAGCGATCGTCCACGGTGAGGCCGCGGGGCTCGAGGGAAGCGTCCGTGGGCGGGCCCTGAAGCTGGCGGAATCGGCACGCGTTCCAGAGTTTGTTGCAGAAGTTGCGACCGAGCTCGACGTCCTTCTCATCGAACAGAACGTCCTGTCCCAGAGGTGCGCTGCGCATGGTGCCGAACCGGAGTGCGTCGGCCCCGTACCGGCCAATCAGGTCGAGCGGGTCGGGCGAGTTGCCCAGGCTCTTGCTCATCTTGCGGCCCAGTTTGTCCCGGATGATGCCGGTGAAATAGACGTTGCGGAAGGGCACCGCGTCCATGAAGCGCAATCCGGCCATGATCATGCGGGCCACCCAGAAGAAAATGATGTCGGGTCCCGTGACCAGGTCGGTGGTGGGATAGAAGCGCTGGAGCGTGGGGTTTTGGCGGTCGCGGGCGGGGTCGCCGGTCCAGCCCATGGTGGCGAACGGCCACAGCCAGGAACTGAACCAGGTATCGAGCACGTCCGGATCCTGCGTCCAGCCCTGTTGGGTGAGCTGGTGTTGGAGGGATTCCTCGGCGGTGGCCGCGTACAGGGTCAGTTGGTCGCGTCGGATGGCCACGGCGGGTCCCCAGGTGGCGAGCTCGCGCTCGGCGGCTTCGAGACTGGCGACATCGGGAAAGCTGCGGGTCCAGACGGGGATTCGATGACCCCACCAGAGCTGCCGGCTGATGCACCAGTCCTTCAGGTGAGTCATCCAGTGGGCGTAGGTCTTGACCCAGCGGTCCGGATGGAACCGGATCTCTCCCTGTTCCACGGCGCGCAGCGCACGTTCGACCTCCGGATAGCGCAGAAACCATTGTTCACTGAGGCGCGGTTCGATGGGGACATGGCTGCGCTGGCTGTAACCCACGCGGTGGGTGTAATCCTCGACCCGGGCCAGCAGTCCGAGCTTTTCGAGATGCGCGACCACGGCCTTGCGCGCCTCCATGCGATCCAGGCCGGCGAAACCATCGCCCGCCTCGGCCGTCATGCGTCCATCGGGCCCGATGACGACGGTCAACGGCAGGTGATGTCGGACGGCCATTTCGTAGTCGGCAGGGTCATGCGCGGGGGTGACCTTGACGCAGCCGGTGCCGAATTCGGGGTCCACCGCCTCGTCTGCGATGACCGGAATGGGCTTGTTGCGCAGCGGCAGAAGGACCCGGCGACCGATGAGGTTCTGGTAACGTGGATCGCCCGGGTGAACGGCCACTGCCTCATCCCCGAGCATGGTTTCCGGGCGGGTGGTGGCCACCACGACATACTCCCCGGACGAGGGCCGGCCGTCTGCGTCCAGAAGCGGGTACTTCAGGTGCCAGAGGTGACTTTTTTCCTCGACCCACTCCACTTCCTCGTCGGACAAGGCGGTTTGCGCGGCCGGGTCCCAGTTCACCATGCGCAGCCCCCGGTAGATGAGCCCGTCCCGGAACAGCGCCACGAAGACCTTCTGCACACAGCGGGAATACTCCGGATCCATCGTGAACCGGAGCCGGGTCCAATCGCAGGAGCAGCCCAGTCGTTTGAGTTGCTGGATGATGATGTCGCCGTGCTTTTCCTTCCAGGCCCACACGTGTTCGAGGAACCTTTCGCGGCCCAGATCGTTGCGATGCTTCATCAGGCCCTGTTTGCGCAGCGCTTTCTCCACCACGGCTTGGGTGGCGATGCCGGCGTGATCCGTGCCCGGCAGCCAGAGCACTTCGTAGCCCTCCATGCGGGCTTTGCGGGCCAGGATGTCCTGAATGGTGTTGTTGAGCACGTGGCCCATGTGCAGCACCCCGGTGACGTTCGGGGGCGGAATGACGATGGAGTACGCCGGCTTGGGCGAGGCAGGGTCGGCGGTGAAAAAGCCGCTGCGCTCCCAGGTGTCGTACCATTTTTGTTCGACCAGCCCGGGTTCGTAGGCTTTTGGAATCTCACTCATGGCCCGCGCACTGTAGCAAAGCGCGCGTTGGTGCGGCAATCTTGGGTACGTGCGGCGCAGCCCGCGTCGCTGGTCACGCGGGCGCCACGGCGCGTCGAATCAACGATCTTCGGCCGAGGAGGCCCGGAGCCCTGCGGGTTTTTCCGGGCGAGGGGGAGGGTGCCCCGGCGGAGGACCGGAAGGCCACCGGGCATGGCGCGGGTCCGGTGGAAGAACCACGGTTGCGCCGGCAAGCTCCGAGGCGCTGCCGCCCACGGTTCCGCCGCGCGAGTGCGTGCGTCGTCGGGGGAGGGCTTCGGAACGGGTGCATGAGCGCCAACGGCGCGTGCGTCGGTGACAGGTTCTGGACCGCGCCGTGCTGGCTCGTATCTCCCCGAAACCCGGCAGGTCGTCCCGGGCCCGCCTCTCGCTCGGGTTCTCCCCAGCGGTCCGTTCCCCCGGACCGTGGGTCGTGTGGGGCGGTCGGTGCCAATCGGCCCGGCTCAATGTGCGTCGGGCCGTTCCATCAGGGGAACCGAGCTTTCGGGGCCCCGCCCGGGGGGCGAGGGCTTCACGGGGGCGGCGTTTCCAAGAGGCTTTGGAACGCAGGGTTCTGGCGGAGGTGCTGGAAGCGCGGATCTTTTCGGAGTTCATCTCGCAGGTTGCGTTGCTTGGGATCCGTTTTGAGTCGGGCGTCGCTGAGTTCGAGGGCGCGGCGGAGAGCGGGGATGGCCTCGGCAGTTTTCTGGAGGATGGCTTTCATGGCGGCCAGGTCGTACCAGGCTTCGGGCTGGGTGGGGCTGAGCTGGACGAGGCGTTCGAGGGTGGTTTCCAGGCGCGGGTAATTGCCGAGGGTGACGTAGGCCTGGGCCACGGCCAGCACGGCGCCGGCATCGGCCTGGGGATGCTTCACGATCCCGTCGAGGATTTCGAAGGCGCGATTGCTCTGGCCCAGGGACAGGTAGGTGGCGGCCAGGTCCAGAGCCGTCTGGAAATTGGTGGGATGTGCGGCCAGGGCGCGTTCCAAGCCGGCGATGTCGGGGGCAGCGGGCAGAGCAGCGGCGGGCGTGGCGTCCCGAACGGTTCGAAGCCGGCGCGCCAGATCGTCCACCTGCGCGTTGTAGGGGTCGAGTTTGCGGCAGGTTTCGGCGATCAGGTAGGCATCCTCGTAACGCTGCAAGGAGATGAGTAACTGGCAGTAACGGAACACGGCCTCGGGGCTGTACGGGCAGAAGGCAAAGGCCTGGCGGAAGGCGAAGTCGGCCTCGCGGATCATCCGGTCGCGCACGGCGGTCCAGTGGGCCAGCTGCTGTTGTTGAGCGACCGGATCGGGCAGGGGCCGTGCGTGCAGTTCGGCCAGTTTGGCATTGGCCTCGGCCACGCGCCAGGCGTACACCCCCCCGATGGAACTGCGGAGTTTGGAGAACGATTTTTGCGCCTGGTCGTCGCGCACGAATTTGGGGTCACCCTTGAAGCCCTTGAAATTGCGGCGCAGATAGACACGTTCGGCAAACTCGACGATTTCCCGAACCGGGGTGTCGTATGTGATCCAGTTGCCGATGAGACGTTCGGAGTAATGCGACCAGAAGTGATGATCCCGCGCCACGATTTCCTCGGTGAGCTCCGGCAGCGGCTGGCGATTGACCTTCATGATGATCCCGAACGGCGTCAGATAGGGATACATCCATTCCAGGGGAAAGCTTTCCTCCACGTAGAACTCGTGCTCCGGATTCTTGTCGAACATGACCTTGGCGATGAGGGCATTGATGGCCATGACGGAGACCTGACCGGAGACCTGGACCTTTTGCTCCGCCCCGCTGCCCACCAGCTGGACGTTTTCTCCCGGCCGGAGCTGGTTGAGTCGCAAGCGGCGGGCGGCGTCCTCGATGTATTGGTTGAAACACTGTTGGGATTCCTCCGGCGTGGCGATGTGGATTTCGAGGTCGGGGTATACACCGCCCTTGCTGCGGGCCAGCAAGCCGGGATAGGCCTCCTCGAGGAGCAGTCGGTTCAGTCGGATCCGGCTGTGGAGCCGGGGATTCTGGCGGAGGAACCGCTGCACATACGGCGACAGCTGGACGTGAGCGAAGCGGGCCGGCGTGTAGAGGGGTTCGGTCCGTTCCAGGGTTTCGATCCGCTGCTGCAGCGCTTCGCGTTGCCGCTGCTGCCGCGGCGTGGGCGTAAGGCCCAGGAGGCGGTCCTCCAGGGCGGCCCGCTGGGCGCGGAGTTTTTCAAGTTCGCGGAAGACCCTCCAGTCGCGTTCAATCACCGAGTTCAAATCCCGCGCCAGCGCCTTGAGGTCGGGTTGGGTCTCGAGGCTCTGCCGGGTGCGCTCGGTCAGGTTGGTGTAAAGAAAGGCCGAAAGGGGATCGGCCCGGGAACGAAGTCGCTCGACGAAACCGGGGAGGAAGTCGGCGGGGGTAAAGTACGAGGAGCCCGCACGACGCCGCTTCTCCACCGCATCGCCCAGGGCGCTCAGCGGCCGGTCGATCAACCGACAGGCCAGACGTGCCAACAGGTTGGTTCGGTAATTGAGCCGGGATTCCTCTTCGCTGCGGAAGAGTTCCTGGAAGAAGGGCGTGTCGTACTTGATTTGCTCGCTCTTGTTGTAGTGGGCCCGGATGTACATGAGGTATGTGCCGTCTGCGAGGGCGTTCTGCGTAATGATGTACACGTCGCGTCGGTCGAAGTTCGGATCCCGCGGTTTACATTCCGGGGGAATGAAGCTTTCGCAGAAGATCGTGTAGGTGGGGCAAAACCGTCCCGGATCGGTTCCTCCATACAAGACCGCGTGGCGGGCCATCTCGGGGTAAACGAATTTGCGCTTCTCCGGATCCTGCAGGTATTGGGCCCGCAGTTCCGGATCGTAGGTCAGCCTGCCATCGGGTCCCACGAAGGGCGGGCTGAACATGTCGTGGCCGAACCAGTATCCGAAGAGGTGACCGCGCTGCTCGTTCTCGAACCAGTTGTTCATGAACGAATAGCCGGGCATCAGGGCGAACATGGCCAGGGTGATGGCCAGGGGCGCGCGATGTCGGTACAGGGCGCAGCCTCCGATGAAGGCCAGGGTCATGCCGGCCAGCATGAGTCCGGCATAAATGGGCAGGCCGTATTGCTCGGGCTCGAAAGCCTGAACAAGGCCGCCGAGAAACACCTGCAGGGGGCTCTTCTTCGGATCGCCGCCGAAGAGCTGGTCGGTCTTTTGGGCCAGGGAAAAGACCGCCAGGGCAAACGCCACGCCACCGCCCAGCAGGCCCCAGCGACGGAACTGGGCGAAGTGGGTGGCCATGTAGGCGGCAATCAGGGTCAGGCCATAGCCCACCAACAGCGCCACGCAAACGTGCGAAGCCGTGAAAAACACCCGCACCAGTTCACGCGCGGCGCGATCCGGGGGCGGATTCAGCAGGATCATCAGCAGCACGCCCAGGCAGAGGTAGATGGCCGTGATGCCGATGATCCAGGCACGTTCGCGCGGCTGCATGCGGCGCAGGAAGAAAAACGGCACCAGTGCGATGAACATGAAGACCCAGCTGAATTCCTCCGCGACGCCCTCGACCAACATGCCGAGCTGGGTCAGGAACCGCAGCGGGTCGTTCAGGAAATTGGTCGGATTGGCCTTTTCGTACTGGCCGCGGGTCAGTGCGTGCCAAAAACCCTCCTCGGTCCGGGGATACCCCCACTGCATCGGAGGGTTGGTCATGCCGGCGATGGGCATGTAAAGATAGAACGAGACGCCCAGGAAAAACAGCAGCCCACAGATCAGTACGGGCTTCCATTCGGTACCGAGCTTCTGCGTGCGCACAAAGAGCCAGGCCAGTCCGCCCAGCGAGGCCAGCCCCACCATGTTGAAGATCACGAACATCATGTTCAGCTGGCCCGGCGGGCTGGCGAACGTGGGCAGTTTGCCCATGGCGTAGGCCAGCAATCCCAGCAGGTACACCAGTGTGTTGGCCAGCAGGAAGTCCCGGCCCAGGGCAGGCCTGGCGGCGATGATGGCCACCTCGATGCCCATGGCCGCCACGAGCAACGACTGGTGGTTGGTGAAGCAGATGCCGAAGAGGAAAAAGGCCCAATAAAGATAGCGGCGCTGTTCCGGGGCGTAGATCCAACGCAGCAGGAACAGCAGAACCAGAACCAGCGACAGCACGCTCAGGGAGTACACCTCGACGATCACCGACTGGCTCCACATGAATCCGTTGAAGCCCAACAGCCCCCCGGCCACGAACCCTGAAACCATGCAGATGGCGCTTTCCCATCGGCCGGCCATGGCCTTGAGCTCTTCCAACCCCTCCATGAGCATGCTGCTGCCCCGCGAGACCAGCAGGGCCAGGAAGCCGCAGGCCAACGCCCCGGCAAACGCGCTGGCCAACGCCACGCGCCAGGCGATGTTCGACCACGGCAGGTGCGTCCAAAGCCACGTGTACAAGGTCCAGACCGGATAGCCGGGCGGGTGGGGAATGCCCGCGTAATAGCTGGCGACCGCCAGTTCCCCGCAGTCTTCCAGGGTCAGATCCGGAGCCAGGGTCCAGAGGTAACCCACGAGGACTGTCACCGTGGTGACCGCGAACGTGGCCCAGTCGACCGCACGGAACAGGGGCGGCAGAGTCGGCCGGACATCTGCCGTGGCGGGGGCCGTTGAGGTCGACACGGGTGCACTGCCCCCGGGTTTGGTGCCGGTTTGTTTGGTCTTTTCCATGCCGTAAGCCGATCGTTGGCTCGATGCCCAAGAACGATGCATCACTACAATGGACCTGCCCCGGTCTTGTCCATTCAAAACTGGCCGGGCGATCGGGGAGGGGTAGGGTCTGCGTCGAGGCCGCATGCGACGCCTGTTACGGTGCACCGCTGACGCTTGGAAACCGTCGGAGACGCGACAACCCGCCCGACAAGGACGGCTGTGCCGGGGGTGCGGATTCGAGGGCGGATCCGGCAGGCCGGCGAACGGGAACCGTTGCACCACCCAGGACCGGCGCGACTTTTGGCGGGAGGAGGGTTTTTCTTTTGAGGAACGTGGCGCTCCGTTAAAGTCGGTGCCGCCAAACGCGCTGATCGCAGCGGTTCCGGCGGGGGAAAGGTCCCGGGGCCGCTGTGGGTGGGAAACATTGCCGGTAGGAAGCGAGCCATGAAAATGCTGAATCGCCGCCAAGCGGGCTTCACATTGATCGAGATCATGATCGTGGTGGCCATCATCGGTCTGTTGATGGCGGTGGCCATCCCGAACCTGGGGCGCGCACGTCGAACCACGCAGACCAAGGTGTGCGTGGCAAATCTGCGCATGATCCAAAGCGCCAAGCAGCAGTGGGCCCTGGAGAACGGCAAGAGCGACAGTGACACGCCCACGGAGCAGGAGCTGTTGCCTTTCATCGAGAACGAGGTGTTCCCCAAGTGCCCGGCGGGCGGGACGTATACGATCAATCCGGTCGGGACCTACCCGACTTGCAGCAAGGCCGCGGATGGGCACGTGGTGGGCAGGTGAACGGGGCGGTATGGGCCGCACCCGCGCCGGCTTTAGGACGGGCTCGGGCCAGCGCGGGGCCCGGAGTCAACCCGATGCGACCCCGCGGGAGATCGCACGATAACGGAGGAGAAACGCCCGGGCGCTGGAACCGGGTTCGGGGGCGCGGCCCGGCCCGGGCTGACAGCGATGGCCGCCCTCGGCCAGGGGTGCGGTCTCGGTGCGGGACCGGAGCCGTTTCGATGGTGAGACAGGGGAAGCATTCCCCGGGGTCGCCGACCTTGAGAAACGGAGACCCCTGATCCCCAACTGCCGAGGGTCGAGGGTTTCGGCCCGCGTTTGGGCCGCCGGAGGTGCGGGTGGGCTTCTTGCTGTGTCGGGTTTGTCATTTGGGCCGTAGCTTGGGCGGGGGACCCGGCCATGGCGCAGGACGGCGCAGAGGCGGTTTTCTTTTCGGAGAAACTGCGGCAGATCGACGAGGCGATCGAGACCGCGATTCGCGAGGGCCGGATTCCCGGTGGTGTGCTGTGGTTGGAACGCGCAGGCCGGCAGTACGTTCGCGCCTACGGTCAACGGGCGCTGGAGCCCGCGCGGGAGGCGATGACCGTGGATACGATTTTCGACGTGGCTTCGTTGACCAAGGTGGTGGCCACGACTCCGGCGGTGATGTTGCTGATCGAGGATGGCCGGCTGGCCCTGGATGAACCGGTGGCGCGGTATTGGCCCGAATTTGCGGGCGGGGGACGCGAGGAGATTACGATTCGGCATTTGCTCACGCACACATCCGGATTGCGACCGGGCCTGCCGCTGCAGCCCGAATGGTCCGGCGCGCCAACGGCGCTGGCGATGATCACCCGGGAAAAGCCGCTGGCCCCGCCGGGGACCGCGTTCGTTTACAGCGACCTGAACTTCATGATCCTGGGCGAATTGGTGCGGCGGATCAGCGGGCAGGGCCTGGACGTTTTTTGTCGGGAACGATTGTTTCGGCCCCTGGGCATGGTGGACACGGGATTCTGTCCCCCGGCCGAAGTTTGGTCGCGCGTTGCCCCCACGGAGCGTTTGCCCTCGGGCCAGGTGTTGCGGGGGACGGTCCACGACCCGACGGCTCGACGCATGGGCGGAGTGGCGGGGCACGCGGGATTGTTTTCCACCGCGGCGGATTTGGCCCGCTTCGCACGGATGTTGTTGGACCAGGGGCAGCTGGACGGCCGCCGCATTTTTCGGGTGGAGACGGTGCGTCTCATGACCACGGTCCAGACGCCGGGCACCGTGCCTGTGCGGAGGGGGCTGGGCTGGGACATCGACTCGCCGTACAGCGTGCCCCGGGGTCGTTGGTTTCCGCTTGGGAGTTACGGACACACCGGTTGGACGGGCCCGAGTTTGTGGATCGACCCGTTTTCCGGGACGTTCGTGCTTTTCCTGTGCAACCGGAATCACCCCACCGAGCAGGGCAGCGTGCGGGATTTGCGTTACGAGTTGGGGACCTTGGCGGCGGAGGCCGTGGTGGGATTCAACTTCGCCCATGTACCCGGCGCGTTGCCCCGGCGCGAGGCCGGGGTTCCGATGCGGACGCGCGCCTCGCGGGCCGGCACAGAGCCGGTGCTCAACGGGATCGACGTGTTGGCCCGGGAGGGATTCGCTCCTTTGCGCGGCAAACGGGTGGGCCTGATCACGAATCATTCCGGGCATGATCGGAACCGGGTGCTGACGGCGGTGTTGTTGAAGGCTGCCCCGGAGGTGCAGCTGGTTCGCCTGTTCAGCCCCGAACATGGCTTGCAGGGCGGTCGTGACGGACCTGTGCCGGACGAGATCGATCCCGTGACCGGACTGCCGGTGGTCAGTCTTTACGGACCGAATCGAAGGCCGCGTCGGGAGCACCTGATCGATCTGGACGCGCTGGTTTTCGATGTCCAGGACATCGGGAGCCGGTTTTACACGTATGCCGCCACGTTGGGCCTGGCGATGGAGGCTGCGGCCGAGCTCGGCAAGGAGGTGGTGGTTCTGGACCGCGTGAACCCGATCACGGGCCGGCATGAAGAAGGGCCCTTGCTTGGGGCGGCTCCCACCTTTGTGGGGTTTTATGATGTGCCGATCCGTCACGGGCTGACGGTGGGGGAATTGGCAGAGCTGTATCGCCATGAGCAAGGGTTGCCGGTACCCCTGACGGTGGTCCGGTGTCGGAACTGGCGGCGCAGCCAGTGGTTCGACGAGACGGGTCTGCCGTGGACGAATCCCTCGCCCAACATGCGCAGCTTGACGGCGGCGCTGTTGTATCCCGGCCTGGGATTGCTGGAGCAGGCCGTGTCAGTGGGACGGGGGACGGACCGCCCCTTCGAATGGATCGGGGCGCCGTACATCGAGGACGTCCGGTTGGCCGAGGAGCTGAACGCTGCGGGGCTGCCGGGCATTCGATTTGTGCCCGTGGAGTTCACCCCCACCGCCAGCGTGCACGCCGGGGAGCGCTGTCGCGGCGTGGCTTGTGTGGTGACCGACCGTGAAGCGGTGCGGCCGGTGTTGGTGGGGCTGACCGTGGCGTCGTTGCTGGCGCGGTGGTATCCGGAGCAATTCCCGGTGGCCAGACTGGAATCGCTGCTGTTGCACCCGCCGACGCTTGCGGCGGTGAGGCGCGGTGCATCCCCGGAGGAGATTCGGTTGCTGTGGCAGCCGGAGCTGGAACGGTTTCGGCAGCGCCGCCAGTTTTCCCTGCTTTATGATTGAGCCGCGCCCTCGCCAGAGGAACGGATTCCTGCGCGGAGGATGCCCGGGACGTGGGAACGTCCTTGCGAGGGGACTTTCCGGGGACGGGTTTGTGGGCCGACCGATTCCCCTTGCTCCGAAGGGCCAAGGGCTTATGTTGGCCTCAGAAAGATCCATGAGAATCCGGCGGACAGTCGAAGCGGTCTGGTTGACCCTGCTGATGGTTGCGGGGTGGGCGGGGAGCGTCCCGGCCGCCTCCTCCACCGTGGGGTTGATCCGTGTCCAGGGCGCCATCGGTCCGGCCACGTCGGGATACATTGCCCGCGCGATCGAAGTGGCGACCGAGCGGGGCTACGAGGCTTTGATTCTCCAGCTGGACACGCCCGGCGGGCTGCTGGACTCCACCAAGGAGATCGTTCAGGCGTTTTACGCCTCGCGCGTGCCGGTGGTGGTGTATGTGGCGCCCGAGGGGGCCAACGCGGGCAGTGCCGGCTGTTTCATCACGCTGGCGGCGCACGTGGCGGCCATGGCTCCGAACACCAGCATCGGGGCGGCGCATCCCGTGGCGCTGAGCCCGGTGGGTGGCAGTCAGGGCACGGACGAGGTCATGAAACAGAAGCTGGAGAACTTCGCGACCAGCTACATCGAGGCCATCGCCCAGAAACGCGGGCGGAATGTGGAATGGGCGAAGGCGTCGGTCCGGGAAAGTGCTTCCATCACCGCGGAAAAGGCGCTGGAACTCAACGTGATCGAGATCATCGCACGCGATGTGCCGGATTTGCTGCGTCAACTGGACGGGCGCAGCGTGGAAGAGCGCACTCTACGGACCGCCGGAGCCGAGGTGGTGGAGATCCCCATGCTGGCGCGAGAGCGCTTGTTTCAGCGGTTGTGGCGGCCGGAGGTGATGTTCATCCTGATGCTGATTGCCATTTACGGCATCATCGGGGAGTTGAGCAATCCGGGTGCGATCTTCCCCGGGGTGGTGGGAGCGATTGCGCTGATCCTGGTGCTGTACATGGCCGCCATTTTGCCCGTGAACCTCGCCGGCCTGGCGTTGATTGCCCTGGCGATTTTGTTGTTCATTGCGGATGTGTTTGCCCCGAGTCATGGCGTGTTGACGGTGGGCGGGGTCGTGGCGTTTTTGCTGGGGGCGTTGATGTTGTTCAACCGGGCGGAGCCGGGTTTTCGGCTTTCCTTGAGCTACATCGTTCCGGGCGTCATTCTCACCACGGCGTTCTTTGTCTGGGTGGTGGCGGCCGGGCTGAAGGCCCAGTTCCTGCCGGTGAAGGTGGGTCGGGAGAGCATGATTGGTCTTCGTACGACGGCGCTGACGCGGATCGACGCCTCGGGGGGCAAGGTGTTTGTGGAGGGGGAGTACTGGACGGCCGTGAGCGACTCGCCCGTGGAGGAGGGGACTCGAGTGGAAATCGTGGGGGTGGAGGGACTCACACTGAAGGTCAAACCCGTGACCGGTTGACGGTTCCGCGGCCGGTGCGGAGCGAGAGGCTCCGGCCGAACCGGGGATCCGGAAGCCCGGTCCAAACGCAGGAGACACGCTTATGGAAGAGCTGATCGTTCGTCTACTCAACCTGGGGTCGTGGGTGGTGCCGGTGATTCTCCTGGGGGCCCTGGCACTCCCGCAAATGTTCCGGGTCCTCCGCGAGTACGAGCGCGGGGTGATCTTTCGGTTGGGCAAGCTCATCGGGGCCAAGGGACCGGGCCTGGTGATCCTGATTCCGCTGGTGGACCGGATGGTGAAGATCGACCTGCGCGTTGTCACCATCGATGTGGCCAAGCAGGAGATCATGACGCGCGACAACGTGCCGGTGACCGTGGACGCGGTGCTGTATTTCCGGGTGGTGGACCCGGTGGCCGCCGTGGTGAAGGTGGAGAACTTCTGGAAGGCCACCGCGTTGCTGGGGCAGACCACGTTGCGCAGTGTTCTGGGCCAGGCCGAGTTGGACGAGTTGCTGGCGCACCGGGAGAAGATCAACCAGAAGTTGCAGGAGATCATCGATCGCCAGACCGATCCGTGGGGCGTGAAGGTGACCGCGGTCGAAGTCAAAGACGTGGCCCTGCCGGACGGGATGAAGCGGGCCATGGCCAAGCAGGCCGAGGCCGAACGGGAGCGGCGTGCCAAGATCGTCAATGCCGAGGGCGAATTCCAGGCAGCCGAGAAGATGGTGCAGGCCGCCCAGATGATCGCCAAGGAACCCATCGCTCTGCAGCTGCGGTATCTTCAGACCATGCGAGAAATTGCCAGCGAACACAGCACGACCACCTTCATCCCGCTGCCCCTGGAACTGTTCTCCACGTTCACGAATCGCAGGCAGGGCTCGGGCTCCTAAAGGCAGGCGGGTCGGACCGGGCCGCTGCGCCGAGCCCTGGCGCGATTGCAACCTTCGCCGGTGCCCGGCAGGGCAGGATGGTTCGATGGAAGTCCAGTCTGTTCCGGCCCGCGCCGGGTCGGCAGTGCAGGGAAACCCGTCGGAGCTGGACCGCGGCGGTCGGCGATCAGACGCTTCCCGGGGACCAGGAGGCTCATGACGGGCCGGAAAGAGGGTCCCTCACGGTCGCCCCGCTGCGCCTTCTCCGGTTGCATTTCCGGCGGCCCCGGCCGATGATATGTGCCGGGGAAGAGATCCTAGGGGTCTATGCCACTGTACGAGTACGAGCTGTGCGAAGGTGACTGCGCCGTGTGCGGCGGGCGTTTCACCCTGATGCGACCGGTGAACGCCCCGGAACTGACGCGTTGTCCGGCCTGCAAGCGGCCGGTGCGCAAGGTCATCAGCACGTTCAACACCCCGCAAAAACTCAAGCCCTTGTCGATTGTGGATGCCAAAAAGGCCGGATTTACGGTGTTCAAACGGATCGGCAAGGGCGAATACGAACGCCAGTAGGGCGGTTCGGAGCCGATGGGGGAAAGCGGGGCGGGGGCGTCAATTCGTGCCGGCCCGGCGGAGCAGAGCGTTCCAGGCGGCAGCCTTCGTTTTCCACAGCAGGGCCAGGGTCATGGCCAGCGGGGCCAGGAGAAACACCACCCAGAAAAGGAAGCTGTGCCGATCCAGGACGGTGGCAATCCGAAGGGCTGCGGGGTGAGCGGTCTGGAAATGAGAGATCGCTTCGGCCAGGAGCAGCAGGCCCAGGCCCGCCCGTAGCCAGGCCCGGTTCCACGGCACCAGGACAGCCATTTCCTTGTGCAGGCCGGGGTCGGCCAAAAGGGGGGCCAGTTCGCGCAACCAGCGGTTGAACTGCAGAAGGAGGAGGACCCCCACCACCGCGGCCACCAGCACCATGGTTTCGAACCAGGGCTGCTGCGGTAGGCGACCGTGCCAGTAGAGGAAGGGACTCGAACCCCAGGCTATCAAAGCCAGCAGCCGGATCTTCTCCAGGGTCGGAAGCCCGGCGTGGCACGACTCGATTTGGGCGAGCCGGTGAACCGCACCCCACACCAGACCGGTGGTCAGGACCGCGGGCCAAAGCCCCCAGGCCCGGAGCCAGTCCGTGCGCGCGGTCTGGACACAGATCACCACGGCCAGCGGCAGAGCCCAGCAGAGAAGGGACAACCCCTGGATCAGTGGGCCCAGTGCGGCCGGCGGCAGGGTGGAAGGGGGGCCCGAAGTCATGGTCCGGCATCCGCCGAAGCGGCGCGTGAGCTCCTCAGAAGGAGAGGTACGTGTACTCGCGCAGGCCGCGCTCGTATTCGTCCAACAACCGCATCGCCTCGGAGGGTTTCATGCGGTCGGAGCGGATGGCCTCGTCCACTTGCGCCTTCATCTGCCGCTTCAGCTCGTTTTCGTCGTACTGGACGGAGGCCAGGGACTGGACGATGGTGGTTCCTTCGATGATTTCCTCGATGTAGTAGCCGGCGGGTTCATCCGGATCCAGGAAGACATGCACTTCGTTGACCCGACCGAAGAGGTTGTGCAGGTCGCCCATGATGTCCTGGTAGGCTCCCATGAGGAAGAAGCCCAGGTAATAGGGCTCGACCGCGCCCGGGCTGCCGTTGGGTCCGTTGCGTCGCTGCAGGGCGTGCAAGGGCAGCGTGTCGCGCACGTCCTCCAGATCGATGAACTGTTTGACCTGGCCGTCGGAATCGCAGGTGATGTCCACCAGGGTGGCTTCGCGCGTGGGCCGTTCGTTGAGGCGGCTGATGGGCATGATGGGGAAAAGATGGCCCAGGGCCCAATGATCCAGGAGTGACTGGAACACGGAGAAGTTGCACAGGTACTGGTCGCTGAGGCTGTCTTCCAGTCGGCGGATTTCCTCGGGCACGTGAGGGCGGCCCTTGTAGTGGGCCACGACGGCGCGGCTGATCTCCCAGTAGAGCGTTTCGATCTTGGCCTTGTCCGGCAGGTCCATCAATCCGAGGATGAACATGTGGTGCGCGTCCTCGCGGCGCTCCTGGGCGTCGTGGTAGGCTTCGAGTTTGTTGAGCCGGTCGAGGTTGCGTCGGATGTCGAGCAGCTCGCGCACCAGGGGATGTTCCTGCTCGCCGTATTCGAACCGCGCCTCGGGCGGGCATTTTTCGATGGCTCCGAAAACCTCCACCACCAGCACACTGTGATGGGCCACGATGGCGCGGCCGCTTTCGCTGATGATGTCCGGATGCGGCACGCCCTCGGCGTCGCAGACATCGGCGATGTAGTAGACGACGTCGTTCGTATACTCCTGGAGCGTGTAGTTGGTGGAACTTTCGAAGGTGGAGCGGCTGCCGTCGTAATCGACCCCGAGGCCGCCGCCGACATCCAGGTATTGCAGCGGGAACCCCATTTTGCGGAGTTTGGCGTAGAACCGGGCCGCCTCCTGCACGGCTCGCTTGATGGTCAGGATGTCCGTGACTTGCGAGCCGATGTGGAAGTGCAGCAGCCGGAAGCAATGCGCCAGGTTCTCCGAGCGCAGGATTTCGCAGGCGGCGAGAATCTCGGCCGTGCTGAGGCCGAACTTGGCGTCTTCGCCGCCGCTGCCGGCCCAGCGTCCGGAGCCCTTGGTCACCAGGCGCACCCGCAGGCCGATGATGGGTTCGACGCCGGTCTGGCGGGACTGGGCGATGATGTGACGGAGTTCCTCCAGTTTTTCCACGACCAGGATGACGGTTTTGCCGAGCTTGGTACCCAGCAGGGCCATGCGGATGAACCCGGCGTCCTTGTAGCCGTTGCAGACGATCAGGCTGCCAACGGCCGGCTGGAGCGCCAGGCCCGCATACAGCTCGGGTTTGCTGCCCACTTCCAGGCCGAAGTCGTACGGCCGCCCGGCATCCAGGATTTCCTCCACGACCTCCCGGAGCTGGTTGACCTTCACCGGGAAGACCCCCCGGTAGCGGCCCTGGTAATTGAACTCCTGAATGGACTGTTGGAAGGCCTTGTTGATGGCCTCGACGCGGTGGCGCAGGATGTCCTGAAAGCGGATGAGCAGGGGAAACTTCAGGCCGCGTCCGCGCGCCTCTTCCACCACGTCGGTGAGGTCCACGGCGGCCCCTGCCTCCTGCAAGGGACGCACGATGACGTGCCCCTCCTCGTTGATGTCGAAGTACTTCGCCCCCCAACGGTCTATGTGGTACAGCTCCCGGGCCCGGGCGATGTCCCAGGGCTGCCTCTCATCGGTCGGTTGGCTCATGTTGTTTGTTCCGAACGGCACGCACTATAGAAAGCCGTGGCAGGAATTCAATCCGGCGTCGCATCGGCGACGGAGGGAGTCGGCCGATCCGCTCAGGCGCGGCTGAGGCGCCGGGCGGGCTTCTCGTAGAACAGGGCGTGGGCTTCGCGCAAAATCCCGGGGATGCGGTCGGCGAACGGGCTGTCCCGCAGGCATTCGCGCAGTGCGACCTCGTCCAGCTGCGCGGCATTGTTTCCGGGAAACCAGTGATCGGCCTGTCCCAGCAGGTTGTAACGCATGCGTGCCCAGGCGAGCAATCCGAGCGGCCTGGCATAGGTCCAGAGCCGCAGGATTTCGAGCACATTGATCTGGCCGGGTACTTCCGTGTATTCGGGCAGGCCCTCGAACCAGCGCGCGCACCAGTCGGCGCCCAACTCCGCCTTCATGGCGGCGCGGATCCGAGCTTCGATCGGGGCCACCACTTCCCGGATTCGTTCGTAGTGTTGCAGGGCCTGGACGTGTTCGTCGAAATCGCCCGGCCGCGCCACGCCACAACTGAGGGTGTGCACCTCGGGCCGCGCCAGACAGTAAAGGTCGTTGAACTGCATGGGGGTCAACGGCGCGCAGAGGGCGCGCATGCGATCGGAAGCCTCGTACAGCCTGCCGCCTTTGTCGTTGGGACTGATGATGAAAACCCCCAGGTCTCGTTCGGCCGCCGCGCGCACCGCCGGCCAGGTCAACGGATTGACGAAGTACCAGTGCAGGTTGACGTAGTCGAACTCCCCGGTCTGAATGGCCTCCACGATCAGGCCCGTGGGGGCGTGGGTGGAGAAGCCCACAAACCGCACGCGGCCCTCTCGCTGCAACTGACGGGCAGCGGCCAGACAACCGCCCGGCCGGAGGGTTTGGTCGAGCAACTCCCGGTTGTTGATCCCGTGAATGGCCAGCAGATCCACGTATTCCAAGCGCAGATTCCGGAGCGAAGTCTCGAACTCCCGCAGGAAGGCCCGCGCCGAGGGTTGGGGGGCCACCTTGGTTTGCACCAGGATCCGGTCGCGGGGCAGTTGCGGCAACACGCGGCCCAACTGCAGTTCCGAAGTGCCGTAGCCGCGGGCGGTTTCGAAATGGTAGATGCCCAGCTCGTACGCCCGCCACACACACGCCTCCAGGTTCTCCTGGTTGTCACGGGGAATCTGCAGCGGATCGACATCCTTCCAGGCGTGCTGGAAGCGCATCCCGCCGCAGGAGAACACCGGCATCTGCAGGCCCGTACGACCAAAGCGGCGGTAGTACATGCAATGGGGTGGCGGCGCCGGACGGCCGGCTCAGGCCGCGGCCGGGGCGGAACGGCGCGAGGCGGTCAGGTAGTTCAAATAGGTGATGAGGCGCGAGCGCAGTTGGGGACGGGGCACGATGGCGTCGATCAGTCCGTGTTCCAGGAGGAACTCTGCCGTCTGGAAGCCCGGGGGCAATTCGCTTTGCGTGGTGTCCTTGATCACGCGCGGCCCGGCAAACCCGATCATCGCGCCGGGTTCGGCCAGGATCAGATCGCCCACAGTGGCGAAGCTGGCCATCACGCCGGCGGTGGTGGGGTGGGTCAGAACGCTGATGAACGGCAGGCCGGCGCGGGCATGGTAGGCCAGCGCCCCGCAGGTCTTGGCCATTTGCATCAGGCTGAAGAGTCCCTCGTACATCCGGGCCCCGCCGCTGCTGGAGACGATGATCAGGGGCAGCTCACGATCCGTGCAAACTTCGATCAAACGGGTGAGTTTTTCGCCCACCACGGAACCCATCGACCCGCCCAGGAATCCAAAGTCCATCACGCCCAGCCCGCAAAAATGCGGGCCAATCCGGCAGAGACCCGTGACCACCGCATCTTTCAGTCCCGTGGCGCGCTGGTATTCCTCCAGCTTGGCGGTGTAGCTGGCGGTTCCCGTGAATCCGAGGACGTCCACGCTGGCCAAATCGGCGTCCATCTCCTCGAATGTGCAGGTCTCCACCAGCGAATGGATGCGTTCCCGCGCGCTCATCTGGAAATGATGCCCGCATTTGGGACACACCTTCAGGTTCTCATCGAGTTCCTTGTCGAAGACCATGGCCTGGCACTTGGGACACTTGGTCCACAACCCTTCCGGGATGTCGCGTTTGCGTCCCTTGCTGGCCAACTTGGGCTTCCGCACGAAGGTGGTCCCGGGGTCCCCATTGGGGGAAGACGCCTGGGGAACCGCATCCTTGGGTTCCGGCCCCACGGGCTTGCGCGTGAAACTGGTCGTCGCCATGGGCGATTTTCGTTTGGATGTTGACACAACGTTGCGCCGCTGCAATCGGGACCATTCTAGCGGATTACAGCCCGCGTGCAACCGTCCAAACACAGACCTCTGCCGCCCCGGCCCTCCGGAGCGCCAGGGCGCAGGCGCTGGTCGTGGCTCCGGTGGTCAACACATCATCCACCAGGATGATGCGGCGACCCGACACGACGGCGCCGCGTCGCACGCGAAAGGCCTCCCGGACGTTCCGTTGCCGTTCGTCCCGACTCAACACGGTTTGGGTCGAGGTGGGTTTGCTGCGTTCCAGCCAGCCGGATTCGACGGGCAACCCTGTGGCCCGACCCAGCCACTGCGCCAGCCGATGCGCCTGGTTGAACCCGCGTTCCCGCTGCCGCACCGGGTGCAACGGAACCGGCACAATGGCGTTCCAACCCTCTCTTTGCACCGGACCGGCTGCGGCCCGCACCAGCAGTCGGGCCAGGAATGGCTCGAACCACAGGGCTTCCTGATACTTGTATCGATGGATCACTTCCAGGACCACGCCGTCGGCGGCGACGGCCGCCCGCGCATAGCGAAAGTGGAGAGCCAGCTCCCGACAGTTGGCACATTCAAAGGGAACGGTGGCCTCTCCCGGGATGGGCAGCCCACACTTTGCACACCAGGGCGGCCGGAGCCACCGCACCTGCTGACAGCAGCGTCGGCCCACGTAACCCCGGCCGGGCCCGGCTGGCTCCTGCCGACAGACCTGGCAAACGGGCGGATACACCAGACCCAGCAGGGCTTCCCAATACCGCTGCCACCTTCTCCATGTCGCCCCTGGTTTCTGGCTCCACATCGGCCTTGCGAAGCGGGAACGCCCGGCAACGGTTGGAACGCCCGGCGACGGTTATCCAGAGTTTCGGCGCGCACTGTACCGGGCATCCCCGGCAAGGCAAGTGGGATCCACGGGTGCCCGGTCGGCCACTTCTCGACGCGGGTTTCGAAGAACGGAAAACCTGGGGATCGGTTGCGGCCGAGGATCGTTGCGATGAATGGGCGCGATGCTGCATTCGCTCCGGTGGTTTCTTACCTGCCCGCGCGGATTCGTTGGTTTTGAGGGTGGACTGGCGGAGGCTTTCCGGCCGGTCCGCGGCCGGCTGTCGAATCAGCCCTTCGACGGCTCGAAGCGCGGGGCGCGCACCGTCCTGGCCGGCGTGTGGCCGGGAATGAAGCAGCCGACCCCTTGGGTGAGCCTGTTCTGCCGCCTCGGGGGTCACTGGCCGGCTCCCGCTGGGTGGACTTGGGTCCGCGCTGCCGGGTTGGGCGAAGCTCTTCGGCAGCGGTTATAGGCTCGGGGGACGTTGCGCGTGGAAATCGCCAACAGGACTTGTCACCGAGTCCGCAGCGCTCGGCCGGCTTCGTTGACAGGGCTTTCGGGTTTGTTAGGGTCAACTCGTGCACGCCCGAGGAAAGGAAGGGAGCGCGACCGAATCCTGGACCGGCCGACTGCGTCAGACATGGATCGGGGAAGCCGACGCGGGATTTCACACGCGCGCCTGGTGGGAGCGGACGGCGCAGTTCTGTGTGCTGGTGGTGCGGGGGTTTTTGGAGAATCGCGGGCCGGTGCGGGCGGCGGCCTTGTCGTATGCCACGCTGTTGTCGCTGGTCCCTTTTTTGGCGGTGGTGCTGGGCGTAACCAGCAGCCTGCTCAAGGGCCGAAGCGAGGCCAGCATTGAAGCCTTCGTCGATCGGCTCGTGCATGCCGTGATTCCGCCGGCCCCGACCACGAATCTCCCCCCCAGCGCCCAGTACAGCCTGTGGTTTTCTCAGTTGCATGCCGGCTTGTGGGCGCCGGGACTGGTGGGGAGTGTGGAGCCCTCGGATGCGACCTCCCCCGCCGCGGGAGCGACCGCCGTCGGTGACCCGGTGGCCGTCGGTGGTTCTTCGGTTGCCGATGCGGGGGCGGCCCGGACGGCCGTGCCCGTGGCATCCACGTCGGAAATGCGGGATCTGCGCCGTGCGGTGGCCCAGCGCATCCGCGCGTTCATCCATCAAACCCGCAGTGCCGAGCTGGGTGTGACCGGGAGCATTGCGCTGGTTCTCATGGCCATCCTGCTGCTGGCCCGGGTGGAGAACACGATGAATGACATCTGGGGCGTTCCGCAGGGGCGGCCCTGGTTTCTCCGGGTGGTTCTGTACTGGTCGTTCATGACCCTGGGCCCGCTCCTGGTGATTGGAGCCATTGCTCTGGGCTCGGGGCCCTATTGGGAGGCGACGAGTGCGTGGTTGGCCCGCATGCCCCTGGTCGGGGGACTGGTGTTTCAGGCGCTGCCGGTCTTGCTTCTTTGGTTGGTGTTTGCCGGATTGTACAAACTGGTCCCCAACACGCGCGTGGAGTGGTCCGCGGCCCTTCTCGGAGGACTGCTGGCGGCGGTCTGTTGGCACCTGAACAACCTGCTCAACGTGTTGTACGTTTCGCGCGTGGTCACCAATTTCAAAATCTACGGCAGTCTGGGGTTGGTACCCGTGTTCATGGTGGGACTTTATGTGGCGTGGGTGATCCTGCTGTTGGGCGCGCAGGTGGCCTACACGTGGCAGAATCGTCAGGCCTATTTGCAGCAGCAACTTTCCCGCCGGATCGACCAGCGGGGCCGCGAGTTTCTGGCCTTCCGCATGATGGCTTGTTTGGGGCAGGCCTTTCAAAACGGCGAGCCGCCTCCGTCGGTGAGCGGCCTGGCGGCAAGCCTCGGAGTTCCGCCGCGCCTTTGCCGGGAGATCCTGGGACAACTGCAGAGGGCCGGATTGTTGTGGGAACTGGCCGGTCCCGAGCCCGCGTACGTGCCGGCTCGTCCCTTGGAAACCATCAGTCTGCACGATGTGCTGCTGGCCATGAGAACGGAGAACGGCAGTCCCATGGCGCCCGCTTTGGAGCCGGCCGGCGGGGAGATCTGGGGCGAGTATCAGCGGATTCAGGCCGCCGAGGAACAAACCGCCGCAGCCATTACGCTGCGGGAACTGGTCCATCGCCTGGGCGCGCGGCCCGTGCTTGCGCAGGGGATCGTCCCTCCGCTGAAGCTGGCTCAAGAGGCCGGGTCGGGCGCACCGACACAGGCCGGAGGGGGCGAACAGCCGCCGCTTTCGGGGTCTGGTGTCCCCGGCGGGGCGACCGGCGCCGAAACGGCCCAGCCCGCCGATTCCCCAGACCCCGGTCCGGCCCGGGTTCCGCCGGGCTCCCAGGGCTCCGCGGCGGCGATCCCGGAGGACGACCGCGGCTTTCCCTTATGACCATTGGCGTGCCCAAGGAAATCAAGCGGCAGGAACACCGGGTGGCCCTGTCCCCGTCGGCGGCTTATCAGTTGTGTCGGCGCGGACATCGCGTGGTGGTGGAGCGGGACGCCGGCGTGGGCGCCGGGTACTCCAACGCCGAATACGAGCAAGCCGGCGCCGTGCTGGTCTCCGAAGCCTCGGCCGTGTACGCCGAAGCCCGGCTGCTCGTCAAAGTCAAGGAGCCCCAGCCCGAGGAATACCCCCTGTTGCGTCCGGACCTGATCCTGTTTTGTTATCTGCATCTGGCGGCCGATCGCACCCTCACCGAGGTTCTCCTGCGCTCCGGGGTGACCGCGATCGCCTACGAGACGGTGGAGCTCCACGGACGATTGCCGCTGTTGGAGCCGATGAGCGAGATCGCCGGACGGATGTCCGTGTTGGTGGGCGGGTACTACCTGGCCCGCCATCACGGGGGCAGCGGCGTCCTGCTCGGCGGTGTGCCCGGCGTGCTGCCGGGTCGCGTGGTGGTGCTCGGGGGCGGGACGGCCGGCGTCAACGCGGCGCGCATGGCGCAAGGGTTGGGGGCCGACGTGACCATCCTCGAGGTCGATTTGGAGCGGATGCGTTTCCTGGACATCACGCTGCATACGGCGCACACGCTTTACTCCAACGAAGCGCATTTGATGGACCTGTTGCCTTCAGTGGATCTCCTCATCGGGGCCGTGCTGGTGCCGGGCGCCCGGGCCCCGCGGTTGATCCGACGCGACATGCTTCGTCGCATGCGACCGGGGAGTGTTCTGGTGGATATTGCCATCGACCAGGGCGGCTGTGCCGAGACGTCCCGTCCCACGACGCACGACGACCCCGTGTTCGTGGAGGAGGGCGTGATTCATTACTGTGTCACCAACATGCCGGCCGCCTACGCCCGCACGGCCACCCAGGCGCTCACACACGTCACGTACCGTTACGTCGAAGCCATCGCGGATTTCGGACTGCCGGAGGCCTGTCAGCGTCATCCCGGCCTCCTCAGGGGCATCAACATCATGGCCGGCCGGGTCACTCATCCGGCCGTCGCCGAAGCGCATCAAATGCCCTACCATCCACCGCCCATCCATGTGGATCCCGACCCGTACCGGCCCGACGCGGGCACTTGCCGACCTTGAAACCTGCGAGGAGCCTCCCTGCGTGATTTGCCGCCGGATCTTCGGTGGCCATGCAGGTCCCTCGAGAGATGCGTGGTTTCGATCCCGGGCGGGGATGCGGAAATCCAGCGCGACTCCGAGAGCTGGGAGGTGCGCTTCCCAGGTCGCGACGTTCGTTCTGACCCCGGAAAAGCCCGGCCCCCTTTGCCTGCATGGCCGCCTCGACCGCCGTGGACCCCGTGCCGGTCGGTCGCACCGGCCGAGGGGCTCTTGCGTTCCCGGGCCCCTCAGACGCGGAGAGAATCAAGTGCGCGCCGGCTTCACACGGGTGCTTGCCGGGTCCCGTCTCGACCCGGTTACGCCGGAGGCGGGCGCGGCGTCTCTGGGACCTGCACAGGCATGAATCTCGACCCCCGATCCACACCGCAGGGCTGGATTTACTACGATGCCCAGTGTCGATGGTGCACGCGATGGGTCCGCCGCATGGGTCCCGTGTGGATCCGGCGCGGTTTTCAATTCGAGCCGCTGCAGAGCGCGCGAGCACGGGCCGCCCTGGCCGGAAGCGCAGCCGCCGCGGATGAACTGAAAGTCCGGACGTCCGACGGACGCATTTACGGAGGCGCGGATGCTCTCGCCCACCTGTGTCGCGCCGTCTGGTGGCTGTGGGCGTGCGGATGGCTCATGAGCCTTCCCGGCATTCGAAGCCTCGCCCGTTGGATGTACCGCCAAGTGGCATGCCGGCGGCCGACCGGCTCTTGCATGCGTCCGCCGGCCCTGTCCGGCTGAGGCGCCTGCTCAGTTTTTCTGTCGCATGCGCGGAAAGAAACGTTCGGCAGTGGCGCAGGTGCAGCGGCTCAGTTCGTTCAGGGTGATTCCCTTCACCGCGGCCACGGTGCGAGCGGTTTCCACCACGAAGGCCGGTTCACAACGTTGTCCTCGAAAGGGCTCCGGTGCCAGGTACGGGGCGTCCGTTTCCAGCATGAGCGCGTCCAGCGGAGTGGCGGCCACCGTGGCCCGCAAGCCGTCGTTTTTCCGGAAGGTGGTCATGCCCGTGTAACTCACGCGGGCGCCGAGCGCCAGCAGCCGCTCCAACGCGGCGACCGGTTCGGCGAAGCAGTGAAACACGGCCCGCACCTGCGGCGCATACTCGGCATAGACGGCCACGGTCCGATCGAAAATGGCTCGTTGGTGCACCACGCAGCCCAGCCCGGTCTCGGCCGCCACCTCCAGATGCTGTCGGAAAAGCCGCTCCTGAATGTGCAACACCGGTTCGCGTTTGGTCGGATCCGCCGGCAGCCGGAAGGCATCCATGCCGGTTTCTCCGAGCGCGACCACCTTGGGGTGTGTTGCCAGTTCGCGCAGGGCGGGGCGCAGGTCCTCCGGCGCCTCTGCGGCATGATTGGGGTGCCATCCCACCACGGCATACAAATCGGGATGACGCTCGGCCAGTTCGATGCAGCGGCGGCTTTCCGTCAGGTCCGTGGCAATGACCACCATGCCGCGAACGCCAGCAGCCCGGGCCCGGTCCAACACCGCCTCCAAATCTCCGGCAAAGGCCGGATCGGCCAGGTGACAATGCGTGTCATAAAACACCGCCTGCTCGATCGCAGTTTCCACGGGGTCCAGCATGGCTGTTCGTGCGGTTCCGGGCAACCTCCGGGCATTCGAGGTGGCAGCAACTCCCAGTGAAATCCGCTCGGCCGGGGACAGGTTTGGGGTGCCGATTCGATTTCGGCATGGCGGGCTGCGATGCCCGAGGCCGCCGGTGATTCGGGCCCATGGGCGGTGTCCGGGCCCCTGTCAGGGCTGGGCCGGGCGAGTCGGCTGCCTCCGTTGAATAAACCGGCCCGTGCGCGCGTCTGGCCCGGCATGAGACCAGTCCTCGTGGCCTGCCTTTTGTCAGCACTCGCGACAGTCATCCCGGGTCCGGCGCAGCCTGCGGATGCATTCGCGCAAAACCAGCGTCTCGGACGGGGCGTGAATATCCTGGGTTACGACCCCATCTGGCGGGATCGACAACAGGGGCGCTTTCAGGAGAAGCATTTTCGCCTCATCCGGGAGGCCGGATTCCAGTCCGTGCGCATCAACCTTCATCCCTTCCGCCACATGGATGCGGGTGCTTCCTGGGCCCTCCGGCCCGCCTGGTGGGACACCCTCGAGTGGGCCATCCGCCATGCGACCGGGCAGGGGCTTCAGGTGATTCTCGATCTTCACGAGTTCAACGCCGTGGGTGAGGACCCGGAGGGCACGAGGGAACGGTTCTTGGCCTTTTGGCGGCAGATTGCCGCCCGGGGAACGGCCTGGCCGGATTCCGTGATGTTCGAATTCCTCAATGAGCCCTGCAAGAAGCTGACCCCTGCGCTTTGGAATCAGTGGCTGCGGGACGCCCTGGCCATCGTTCGACCGCAGCATCCGCATCGGACGGTCATCATCGGACCGGCGTTTTGGAATTCGGTGGATCATCTGCACGAGCTCGATTTGCCGGCCTCCGATCGCCAGATCATCGTCACGGTGCATTATTACAAGCCGATGGCCTTCACCCATCAGGGCGCTGCCTGGACGGGCCAACAGAATCAGGTCGGCATCGATTGGAAGGGTACGGAAGAGGAAGTGGCCGCCATTCGACGCGACTTCGACGCGGTCGCGGCGTGGGCACGGGAACACCGACGGCCCGTTTTCCTGGGCGAGTTCGGCGCTTACGACAAGGCCCCCATGGAGGCCCGCGTGCGCTACCTGCGAACCGTGGCCCGCGAGGCCGAAGCGCGCGGTTGGAGCTGGGCCTATTGGCAATTCGACAGCGATTTCATTCTTTGGGACATGCAGAAAGACGACTGGGTCCGGCCGATTTTGGAGGCGCTGATTCCGGAATCCAACAAGCGCTGAATAGGTCGTCCCGTCGAGCGACACGGCGCCCGGCGTTCCGATCCTGGCCCTTGGGCTTCATCGACCAGGGGGCGTAGACTCTATGGGGGCGCGGCCATGCCTCGGGGCGTAGCAAGGCTTGGATTGGTCGCACCGACGGCCCATCAGAATACCCGGGCACCGGGCCGGCCTTCGCTAACCACCTGGCCCCTCGTGGCGGACCGGGGAGAGGGCCGCGTATCTTCGCAACTGCTTCACGGCCGCTTCGAGGTCGCGGGGCCAGGGCGCCTCGATGCTCACCGGTTGACCCGAGACCGGGTGAAGGAACTGCAAACGCTCCGCGTGCAGCGCCAGACGCGACAGCAAGGGGCGTTCGGGCTCCCCACGTTTGAACCGGTATCCGGGCTTGATCCGCGACAGGTACAAGGGCTGACCCCCGTAGAGTTTGTCGCCCACCACGGGCCATTGCCGATGGGCCAGATGAACGCGAATCTGGTGCGTCCGGCCGGTCAGGGGCCGACATTCCAGCAGCGTGTAGCCACGATAGCGCTCCCGCACCCGGAACTCGGTGACGGACAACTTCCCCCGTTTCCGGACCACCAGAATCCGTTGAGGCTCTCTGGGGTCGGGAGCCAACCGGACTTCCACGCGGAACGTCTCCTCGTTCACTTCGCCGTGGATGAGGGCTACATATTGTTTTTCCGGGTTGCCGAGCTCGAACTGTCGGGCCAGTTGGACCAGGGTCTCGCGGGTCTTGGCCAGTAGCAGCACTCCGCTGGTTTCGAAATCCAGCCGGTGCACGTTGGCCAGGTAGGTCAGCCCGCGAGCCGTCGCCCAGGCTTTGCCCTGGGCAATGCCCTCATGGAGCAGTCGCATCAGATTCGGGCGCTGCGGATCGTATCGGTCGGGCGAGCTCAACAGCCCGGCCGGCTTGTCCACCGCCAGCAGGTGGTCATCCTCGTAGAGCACGGGAATTTCCCAGAACTCCCGGGTGTGCGGAGAAGACAATTTGATGGGAGGGAACACGGGTTCGGCGGGATGGTGGTTCAGGGGATTCGATGACCCCGGGAGGCGACGCAGAACACGGTCAGGGGGCACAAAGCCCCGCTCTGGACTTCTTGCAGACACGGCTGGAGTTGCCGACCCGAGCGGTCTCGGGGCCGGTGACGGGAGACAGTCATGGATGCCGCCGACCTAGTGTGTACGCTCATCACTCTGGAGAGCATGCTGGCCACGGGCGGGCTGGGCAACCCCACGCCGATTGTCTTCTGCTTCGGGGTACGTGCTGGGAGGCGCTGTGTGTTCGGGCCTTACGGTCATGGAGGCCCACCTTCACCTGAACGAGTCTCTGGACCAGGTGGGTAGGACGAAACGGGGTGGGGTGGGAATTCCGTCCATTGGGTCCACTCTTTCTGTGGGGGTGGGGCTGCTCTCACTATTTGCGCCAGGGGATGAACGGTAGCGCTGGCTGTCAATGAGACTTCGAGCTTTCGGCTCGGTTGAAGAATTCCAGTAAGCTTTGCCTCGTCAGAAAACGAACTTCAAAGAACACGCGGCTCCGGCCCGGGGATCATGCCCCGGACGCGAAGCCGCTACCTGGTCCCATCAGAGGACCACAGTTCCGGGACCAAGGTCCCTTGCTGTGAATGCAGGACACTTGGCCGCTCTGATACACTCTGGTAAGTTTTCTACGCAGTCTGTGCAACTTGTCAACAAAAGAATGCAACCACCATATGCTCATCCCGAATGATTCCCTGGTGCTCGGGTTGGACATTGGGTCCTCGTCCGTTGGGTGGAGTTTGATTCAAAATCGCGGTGAGGCCGTGGAGATCGTTGCGAGTGGAGTCCGCGTGTTTCCTTGGACGGTAGATGAGCAAACCCTGATGTCCCGTAGCGTGGAGCGGCGGAGGGCGCGACAGCGTCGGCGGCAGCTCGAGCGGCGGGCTCGCCGCCGTCGGTTGGTGGCCAGCTTGCTGCAACGCCAGGGGTTCCTGCCCCCGGGCCCGCCCGATCATCGCGATCCCTCGTGGAAGGCGGTCCTGGCGATGGATCCATACGAGCTGCGCGGCCGGGCGTTGGAGACGCGCCTCGAGCCCTGGGAGTTCGGCCGGGTCATGTATCACCTGGCCCACCGGCGAGGCTTCGCTGGTTCTGGTCGGGGCGCTGACGATTCGGAGACCGGAGTCATCCAGGAACAGATCGAAAAGACCGCACGGGAGATGCAAAAGGTCAACGCCCGGACCCTCGGGGAGTTTCTCGCTCAGCTCGATCCACGTGAACGTCGCCGTCGGGGATGGCACACGGCTCGAGAATGGTACCGAACCGAATTTGAGGCCATTGTGCAAGCCCAGCAACGAATGGGTCTGAACTTGGATCCCGACTGGGTCAAGCGGCTTCGTCGCGCGATCTTCTTTCAGCGCCCCTTGCGGACCTCGCCCCGGGCCGTCGGGCGTTGCGGTCTCGTACCGGGCCGGTTGCGGGCTGCATGGGGCCTTCTGGAGGCCCAACGTTTTCGGTACCTGCAAAAGCTCAACGACCTGAGGGTCTTATTGCCCGACGGCCAGGTTCGGCCTCTGACCCCTCAGGAACGGGAGCTTGTTCGTGGAGAGTTGGAACGATCCGAACGGTTGACCTTCGACCGGCTGCGCAGGCTGTTGTCATCTTGCGACCCGTCCGAGGCGTTGGGCGAACCGTCAACCGGGAAGGCGGGGAATTGCGATGAAGATCCGGGGGCTCGCTCGACCTCGGACTTTTCGCGCCAGAAGGCGGGGCTTGCGTTCAACCTGGAGTGTGGCGGGCAAGATTGCCTCCCCGGGAACACGACCGCAGCACGAATCCGGAGCGCCATCGGTCAAAAGTGGGACCAGGCTTCCGAAGACGTGCGTCGTGCCATGGTGGAGCTGCTGCTCGGAGTGAAGGACCGGAAGCTCCGGGCGCGCCTGGCTTTACGGCGAAAAGAGTGGGCTTTGAGTGATTTGGAAGCCGAGCGTCTGGCCCAGGTCAATTTGGAGCCGGGCCGTTGTCGGTTCTCCTCTGCTGCTTTGCGGCGGTTGGTTCCGCATTTGGAGGCGGGTTGTGCTCTGACCGAGGCGATTGCACGGGAGTTTCCCGAGCATGAAGCCCGCTTCCGCACCGAGGCCGATCCCCCGCCGGAGACACCGGTGACCAACCCACTGGTTCGCCGTGCCCTGGCCGAGACACGCAGAGTGGTCAACGCGATTGTCCGGACATGGGGCCTGCCGGGTCGGATTCACATCGAGCTCGCGCGTGAATTGCGCAAACCCCTGAGGCGGCTGCGGGAGCTCCTTCGAAGAAATGAAGAACGCCAGCGGCAACGGAAACATGCGATAAAGTACCTGATAGAGAAGGGTATCCAGGATCCCCGCCCCGATCAGATCGAGAAGTTCCTGCTTTGGGTGGAATGCAAGCAGATCTGTCCGTATACCGGCCAGTCCATTTCCGACGTCGACCTGTTTGGCCCGCTCCCGCGGTTCGACGTGGAACACATTATTCCCTGGAGCCGCTGTCTGGATGACTCGTTTGCGAACAAGACTTTGTGCGAGGTGGATCACAATCGAAATCGGAAGCGCAACCGGATGCCTACCGAGGTGTACAGCCAGGATGAGCTGAGCCAGATCCTCCGACGCGTTCGAGCCTTCCAAGGCCCTTACAGATTTGAAAAGCTGCGGCGCTTCCAAATGACGGAGGCCGATCTGACCACGGAAACAGGGTGGCTTTTGCGGGGCGATCAATTGCAGGCGACTGCGCATGCCGCGCGGTTGGCCGGACGGCTCCTCGGGCGTTGGTATCCAGCGGAAGAACGGCTTTCGAGGATCCAGATCACGAACGGGGCAGTCACCAGCTGGCTTCGCGTGGCCTGGGGTCTGAATCAACTGCTCGGAGTGGCCGACGAGAAGAATCGCTCGGATCATCGGCATCACCTCGTGGATGCCACCGTGATCGCCCTCACGACCGCCGCGACGGTGAAGGCCCTGACGGAAGCTGCTCGTCGCTCTGCTCGACCCCGGCGCTTTGTCGACATGCCCGTGCCTCCGGGGCTTGTGGACAGCCTCAGGCAGCAGCTGGAGACCGTCATTGTGTCGCATCGGGTCGATCGCCGGGTTCAGGGCCCCCTGCATGAGGAAACATTTTACGGTCGCATTCAGACGCCCCCCACTGGCGAGTCCCGAACCGTGGTGCGAAAGCGCATCGATGCTCTTTCGGCGACCGAGGCCCAGCGCATCGTTGATCCGCGGGTTCGTGAGCTGGTTGCGCAGGTTTGCAACGGCCGCGCGCCGAAAGAGGTTTTCCGCGACCCCAGCCTGATTCCCGAGGTGCCCTTCGGATCGCGCAAGGTCCGGATCCGCCACGTTCGCATCTGGGTGAGCGAGAACCCAATCTCGCTGAAGGATGGGGACCCGAGACTCGTCCTGCCCGGGTCGAATCACCATCTCGAGATCTTCGATTGTCGCGAGGGCCCGCGGCCGGGTTGGCGCTGTGTTGTGGTGAGTCGTTGGGAGGCCATGCGGCGGTTGCGAGCCGGCAAGCCGGTGGTGCGCCGGTTCGATGAGCACGGTTGTCCTCTGGTCTGCTCCCTGGCCCGGGGGGAGACGGTGAGGCTGAACCTGCCCGGCGGGCCCGTCATTGCGGTGGTGCAAAAGCTTTCCCAGGACGATTACAACTTTCGCTTGCACACCGACGGACGGCGGGCAGCGGACATTCCCGCCAGCGAGAGAATCCGAATACGCAGCAGCAAGGCGTTGAAAAAGTGCCTGGGTTGCAAACTGGTTGTGGATGTTTTGGGGCGTTGCCATGTCAGCCGAGATTGAAAGGATCATGGATGTTTCCGAAGGACCGGCCCGGTTGCGACTGGAGAATCGCCTGCTGGTGTTGGAAGGGCCGGAGAACCGTTGTTGGAGTGCGCCAGTGGAGGAAATCGCAGTGGTCGTCTTGAGTACGGAATGGGTGCGATTGAGTGCACCCGTCCTTACTGCTCTGGCGGCGCATGGCGGCGTCCTGATCGCGTGTGACCGGCGCGGGCTCCCTGTGGCCACAACTCTGCCCTTGCGTGGGCACACGCTGTTCCCGCAGCGGCTGCGCTTGCAAATCGCCGCCGGGCGACCGTGCCAGAAACGGGCGTGGAAGGCGTTGGTGCGGGCCAAGATTCGGGCGCAGGCGGGTGTGTTGCGACGCTTGCATGGCGAGGACGGCGGGTTGGAGACCCTGGTGGAGAAGGTGCGGTCCGGGGATCCGGAGAACGTGGAAGCGGAGGCTGCGCGTCGGTATTGGCCCCGCGTGTTTGCCCTACCCGAGTTTCGGCGGGACCCGGATTCGGCCGAGGCGCCCAACAACCTGCTCAATTACGGGTATGCGGTTTTGCGGGGTATGGTGGCGCGGGCACTGGTGGCGGCCGGCTTGACTCCCGCGTTGGGGTTGCATCATCGGCACAGGGAAAACGCCTTCGCTCTTGCGGATGATCTGATGGAGCCTTTTCGGCCGATCGTCGATGAGCAGGTCGCGCGAATTCTACGAGGGACGGGGCGTGAGGTCGGCCTGGACCAGGAGATCAAGCGGCGCCTTTTGGAGCCCATGGTGGGGCGATATTTTTATGAGGGGGCCTGGCGCAAGCTTGCCACGATTCTGCATTGTTTGGCGGCGCGCCTAGTGGACGTCTTTGAGGGTCGGGCCAATAAGGATTGGCCGCTGCCCACCTCGTGGGATGGGGTGTGGCGATCGGAATGATGAGTTTTTCCGCCTACAAGGGCATGTGGCTGATGGCGTTTTTCGATTTGCCGGTCGACACGCCCGACCGGCGGCGGCAGTACGCCCGCTTTCGGAAGGCGTTGGTCCAGGACGGTTTCATGATGCTGCAGTACTCGGTGTACGCGCGCTATTGTCCAAACGAGGATTTCTGTCGCATACATGCCCGCAAGGTTCAGGAGGCGGTACCGCCGGATGGGGAAGTTCGGTTGTTGCGGGTCACGGAGCGGCAGTTTGGGGGGATGGAGGTGTACTGGGGAAAAAAGCGTGTGCCGGCAGAGGAAAAGCCGGTCCAGCTGGAGCTTTTTTGAAAGTAAAACAGGCGTAAGGCCCGTAACCCCAAGAGGTTACGGGCCCACTAGTGTATCAGAGCGGCCAGTCCCTGCCAATCACAGCCGAGCATGCACGCAGCGTGTTGGTCGCGGCAGTGTATCAGAGCGGCCAGTCCCTGCCAATCACAGCGAGAGCCAGGAAAACATCTTCGACATCGAAGTGTATCAGAGCGGCCAGTCCCTGCCAATCACAGCGAGTGCCGGCGTCGGAGGCGGGCCGTGATGAGTGTATCAGAGCGGCCAGTCCCTGCCAATCACAGCACAAGAGGGGCGGTTGCTCCCGCAAGCTCCAGTGCACCAAAGCCGCCAGACCTTACCGATCAAAGCATGGCAAGGTCGGCCTTGACTTGAATGCTCCGGTTGCCGCGTAATGCGCCCCCTCGTATGAAGATTTGTGCACTGGGCATCCCGCAACTGGTCGTCGGACGGCACAACGTGAAGGACCCGCGTCTGGACGCGGCCGACCGACTGGTCGAAGCCAAGAAGAAGACCTACGTCCAGGTGGATGTGGTGGGAGAGGACGCGTTGTCGACGGCCGACGTGTTCGTGGTGGCGCCGGAGCGCCGCCCCGATCTATTGCTGCAGGACCTGGAGTTCGTCGAGACGCGGCTGGGCCGAACGCCTTCCGAAGTGGAGCGCAGCGCCCTGCTGAAGCTGAAGGCCGCCTTGGAACAGGATCGGTCGGCGGCCGAGGCGGCTTTGTCCCCGGACGAACGCCAGGCCATGGCCGTGCATGCGGGACTTTTGACGGCGCGGCCCTTGGTGGTGGCGACCCCCGAGGAATTGGAACGACCCGAGCTGCTGGTCTTGCGGGCCTACGCGGCCGCCGGTTACATCAGCTTTTTGACCGTGGGCGGCAAAGAGAATCGCGCCTGGATGATCCGTAAAGGGGCCACGGCTTGGGAAGCGGCAGGGGTCATCCATTCCGACATCCAGCGGGGCTTCATCCGGGCCGAGGTGATCAGCTACGACGACCTGATTGCGTACGGCGGCGAGACCGGGGCCAAGCGCGCCGGGAAACAGCGGTTGGAAGGCCGGGATTACGTGGTGCAGGACTACGACGTCATGCACTTCCGCTTCAACAAGTAGGCGCCTCGACCGCCGCCGGAGGCAGGGCCCGAGTGGCAGGGACCGCGGTGCGGGGGTGCGGTGCCACGGGGCATCCACCCCCGGGGCTCCAAAGGCGACGCTGACTCCGGCGAGACGCGAGTCAGCGAAGCGCCAGATACCACGCCAGGATGGTGAGTGTGGCGGCGATCCAGCCGGCCAGCAGATTGAGCGCGCCGCTTCGTGTGCGGGTGAGGTGGGGCACCAGGACACCGCCCAGGAGCAGTCCGGCACCGAAGCCGCCGCCGTGGGCCAGCAGGTCGCTCTCGGGCGCCGCGCCCAGCAACACGAACAACATCAGTCCGGCGGCCAGTGCCGCAACCGCCCAGCGGGGTCGCACGTGGACGCGGCGGGACCACCACACCCCCAGGGCGGTGAGCAGTCCCAGTGCACCCAACACCATCCCGGAGGCTCCGAGGCTCCGATGTGCCGGTCCGGCCACCGCGAGTGCGGCGGCGTTCCCGAGGATACCCGCGAGCAGGGCTGCCAGGAATCCGCAACCCGAGCCGTAACCTCCCATGGCCAGGGCCAACAGGGGAATGCCGAAGCTCAGGTTCATGGCCAGGTGCGCGGCGTCGGCGTGCAACCAGATGGCGGTGAGCAAGCGCCACCACTGCCCCTCCCATACCGCGGCGCCGTCCAGGAAACCTCGTTCTCGAAGCAAGGGGAACCGATCGGCCAGCAGGAAAAAGGCGATCGCCACGAGCGCCCATGCCACGGATGCCCAATCGAAGATCAGTCCGGTCCCGTAAAGTTCCCGTTGCCAGGGTCGGGGCCGGTTTTCCGCCTCGTACCTGGCCAGCACGGTTTGTGCGGTGGACAGCGATGCGGCCGGCACGCGCAACCGCCAGCCTTCCGGTGCGTGGACGATCACGCATTCGATGCCCTGGCTGAGCAGCACCAGGCTCCAGTCCATGGCCTGCGCCGCGGAAGCGGCCGGCAATTCTGACCAGCTCTCGGTGCCGGGGTCGGCAGGTGTATGCGTCACGGCTTAGGGCTGCAGATGTTGGACCAACGGGTCAGGCTCGAGAGATTTGCTTGGGCGCTCAATGCCCGCCAGAAACGCGCCGGGTCGGGCGCGCAGGCCTTCCGGCGACCCCCGGGGTCACAGCAATTCGAGGAGCCGATGCAGTTCGGCGTCCGTGTTGTAGAAATGGGGGGAGACGCGGATGTAGCGCTGTCCGGAGCGGTCCGTGCGCAACGAAGTGACGATCTTGCGATCCAAGAGCTTTTGGTGAAGGTCTGCCATCTCCGCGCCCGGTTTGTGGAAGCTGACGATGGCGCTGGCGCGTTCCGGTGGTGCGTCTGCGTGCAACACCACATAGCCCCTGGCCTGCAGGGCCGGCACCAGCCAGGCCCGCTTGCGCAACAATTCCCGCGCGATGTTTTCCACCCCCACTTCGAGCAGCAGTTCCAGGGCGGCTTTCAGGCCGACCAGACCCAGGAGATTGTACGTGCCCGGCTCGTAACGGGCCGGGCCGGACCGGAACTGGATCTCCTCCTGGGCGATGAAATTCGGGCAGCGCACGTTGTTCCAGCCGTACCAGTTGGGGCGGAGACGTTCTTGCAAGTCCCGCCGGACATAGAGCAGACCGGCGCCGCACGGGCCCAACAACCATTTGTGCGCGTCCGCGGCCAGGAAATCTGCGGCGCTGGCGGGTGTGGGAAACGCGCCCAGCGTCTGGATGGCGTCCAGGCAAAGCAGAATCCCGCGCTGCCGCAATTGGCGGCCGATGGTTTCGTGATCGATGCGGTAGCCGCTGACGAAGTGGCAGGTGGCCAGGGCCACCAGCCGCGTCTGTTCGTCCACCTGGCCCAGCACGTCCACCGGTCGGATCCCGCCCAGCGAACGGGTGTTCAGCAGCCGGACTTTGACACCGCGTTCAGCCAGGGCCATCCACGGGTACACGTTGGAGGGGTAATCGTCGAAGTAAACGACGATGTTGTCCTGTCGGCGCCAGGGCCAACCGGCGGCCACCAGGCTCAGGGCGAGGGAGGTGGGCCCCACGAAGGCCACCTCGTCGGCCGAGCACCCCAATAACCGTGCGGCCAGGTGCCGGGTTTCGCTGAGGATTTCCGGATAGACGATGCGCTCCTGATCATACTCGGCCGCGGCGCGGGCATATTGCGCGAGGGCCTCGGACACGCGACGGGGCAGGGGACAATCCCCCGCGTGGGCCAGGAACACGCACTTGGCCGTCACCGGAAACTCGTGTTGGCGCAGCTCCTCGTTTTGGAGGATTTCCTCGATTGTCATGGGCGGGAAAGTAACGGCAGTTCTACCCGAGCGAAAGTCGGCAGGCCACCACGGTGCTGCGGACGCAAGGTGCCGCGCCGGCCGGGTGTTTTGCTGGACCCCTGGGCTGTTTCGGATGCTCAAGGAGGCCGGGGAGGGCGGCGGCAGGTACGGGTCACGGCGGGCGGCTCAAAGATTCCTTCCGAAGTGACAACGTGCGTCGGGGCTTCCGGACGGCTCGGCCTGTGTGGCCCGGTGACCGGTTGCGGTTCGATTTGGTGCGGAGCGAGCGTCGGCGGGTTCCGCGGCGACCGGAATCAGTGCCTGCGCAAGATGAGCCGGTGATCCACACGCCGTGTCTGGTGCGGCTCCAGCGGTGGCAGGTCGGTCAGCGTGGGAGAGTTGGTCTCTTGGAGGATGCTGCGGGCCAGGGCCTGGAGGGCTTCCCATCGTGGCCAGGGCAAGGCCGGGGCATGGGAGATCTGGCGCAGCAGGCTGCGCCATTCGATGATCATGCGGTCGATGTCACCGATGCCCACGGATTCGTTGACCCAGCCGTGTTTGCTCTGGGGGTCGCGGTGGACCGAGGCGGCGATTTCGGCCGCGCCGGCGCCGTACTTTGGGGGCACGCCGTGCTCGAGGTAGCCGGGGATGGTTTGGAGACCGTAGCGGTCGCGGCAGACGGCGGCGAGTCGGCCGCCCCAACGATTGTCCTCCCCGGCGAAGCGGTAGCCCGCATCCAGGTTGGCCAGATCGTACACCAGTTCCTCCAGCGGATAGGACTCGTCTTCGAGGGCGGCCGCGAGGGCCAGTCCGTGGCCTTGAGAAAAGAAGCTGACCAGACGCCCGCGCAGGGTGGGTCGGCCGTGCTCATCGATCAGTCCCAGTCGGCGCCAGATCCAGACGGTGGCCGTGGCGGGGGAGAGACTCTTGCAGGTTTGGACCCAGGCGCAGCGGGCACAGTCGTAGGGTTGCACTTCGCGGACCAGGGGACGCCAGAGGGGCACGCCGTGTCGATCCACCGGAACGCGCAGCGTCAGTTCGGCGAGGCTGACGATTGCGAGGAGTCGATGTTCCTGCTGCGCGATGCGGAGGAGCGGGGTCCGCCGTTCGGCCAGCCGGCCCTCCAGTCGGGGGAGAATCTGTTGCTCCCAAACCGCGCGGGCCACCTGGCGGGCATTCCAGCCGACCAGACGGCGGACCCATTTCTGGAGCACGACCCGGTCGTTGGCCAGTTGCTCCGCCACGGTCAGCGCGCGACCGTAGATCCGGCCGTGCGGGGTTTCCTCGATGGGGATGAGCGTTCCGGTGCCGAGTTTTTCCAACGCGGCAGGCACGGTGAGTGCGGGGACGAGGGAAAGGGGGCCGTTGATGGTTGCGGCTGCGGTGGCGTTCGGGGGTGGCACTCCCGCGGGCAGCCCGGGCAACGCGGGCACCTGCACCTGGCGGACGGGCACTTCCCGGGGCGGCGGCACGGGTTCCCATTCGCCGGCACTATTGAGCATTTCCCGGATGCGCCGCCGCACGTGCCGGGCTCGCTCGGTGTCGGTTTTGAGTCCGCAGGGGGCGTCGGGATGCCGCAGCGCAAACTCCACGCCCAGGGTGATGGGTTGAGTGGTGAACAGGCGCTCCTGCAGGCGGACTGCCTCGGGAAGGGGATCGCGACCGGCGTCGGCTGCGGCGCTCATGACGCTGAGCAATGCCGCCCAGTCCACCAGCCCGCACCGGTGAAGATGGACCGGGGCGGCGTCGCGCAGGCGCAATTGGTTGCTGGTCACCAGGATGAACCCGGTGGTGTCCAGCCCGCGGCGGCCGGCGCGACCGAACATCTGCAGGATTTCGTCCGGGCGCAGAGGGGTCTCGACCTGGTCACGCCGATAGGAGTCGGCGGCCAGGGCCACGCTGCGCAGGGAAAAATTGATGCCGGCGGCCAGACCCATGGTGGCCACCACCACGCGCAGTTGTCCGGCCTTGGCCAGGGGTTCCACCACTCCGGCCCGGGCGGCGTAACTGAGGCCGCTGTGATGGTAGGCGATCCGGCATTTCAGCAATCGCGCGAGGTGTTCGCCGACGAGCTGCTTTTGCGTCGGGCTGAGGGTGAGCGGGTGGGGATTCGGGAGTTGCCGGGCCAGCTCCACGGCGAGGGCCTCGGCGGCCTGGCGGCGCGGGGCAAAGATCAGGATCGGTCCCAAATCTTCGGCCAGGGCTTTGGCCACCAGACGCGGCCAGTAACCCGAGATTTCCGACGGAACGTGATAGCTGAGCTGGTGGGGATCGACCTCCTCGAGCGGGACGGGCCGTTCGTCGTGGCGGATGAGCACGGCCCGCCGTCCCAGCCGCTCAAGCCAGCGGACGACGTGATGGGGGTTGGCCACACTGCCGCTGAGCAACAGGAGTCGCGTATGCGGCGGCGCCATCGCAATGGCCAGCTCGTAGTTCAGTCCGCGGTCCGGATCGGCCAGCATTTGGTATTCGTCCACCACCAGCAGGTCGGGGCCTTCGCCCCGGAGCAGCCGGGCTTTTTGGGTTTCCAGGGTGGCGACCAGCACCGGGGCGGTGAGATTGTCGGACAGGTCACCAGTGGTGATGCCCACATTCCAGCCGCGGGCCCGCCATTCGGCGAGTTTGTCGTTGGCCAGGGCGCGCGTGGGCACCGTGTAGATGGCCTGTCCGCGGCATCGGCCGTGGTTGGCCCAGAGCTCGAAGATCAGTGTTTTGCCGGCGCCGGTCGGGGCCTGAACGACCACATCGTGGCCCGCCCGCAATGCTGCCACGGCCTGTTGTTGCCACAGGTCCGGCACGACCATGGCATTCCAACCCGCGCTCGCAGCCGGCCATCCCTGTTCTGCCAAGGACTGCACGGCTTCAAGATACGGCAGGCGGGCACGGCCGCGAACCAGTTTTTGCTTCCCAAACTCCGGACGGGCGGCAACTTTAAAGCTTCCGATGATGCAGACATTGACGCCTCTGGACGGCGCCTTGTTGGTGGACAAGCCGGTGGGGCCCACGTCGCATGACGTGGTGGCGGCGGTGCGCCGGCGTTTTGACCTCAAGAAGGTGGGGCACTGCGGCACGCTGGACCCGAATGCCACGGGTCTGTTGGTGCTGGTGTTGGGCCGGGGCACCAAGCTGGCGGAAAAACTGATGTCCGACGACAAGGTGTACGAGGGCGAAATCAAGTTCGGAGTGACCACGGACAGTTATGACGCCGACGGCACGGTCACGGCGACCGCTCCGGTGCCGCCGTTGACGCTGGAACAGCTGAACCGATGGGCGGCGGAGTTCGTGGGGGACCTGATGCAGGTGCCGCCCATGGTTTCGGCCGTCAAGAAGGGCGGCGTGCCGCTTTACAAGCTGGCGCGCAAAGGGCTGGAAGTGGAGCGAGAACCGCGGCTGGTCCACATCTACCGGTTTCGCTTCCTGGAATACCGCGAACCCATCGGGCGTTTCGAGCTGGCCTGCACCAAGGGCACGTATGTGCGCAGCATCGCGCATGAAATCGGCCAAAAAGCCGGCTGCGGCGCGCATCTGGCCACCCTGCGGCGGGTCCAGTCCGGCAACTTTCACGTGCGCGACGCCACGCCGCTGGACCGGGTCCTGCAGTGGTCGAAGGAGGAACTGGAGCGTCACGTGATCCCGCTGCTTCAATTGGCGCAGGCGGCGGGGCTGTTTCCGCCCAACCCGGCGCAGGTGCGGCCCTGAGACGAACTCTGGCCGGCGCGGCGCGATCTCCATGGCCGAGCCTCTCGTGATTTCCAGCCCCGGGGCATTGCCGCGGCGTGACGAACAACCGGTCTGCGTGGCGCTGGGATTTTTCGATGGCGTCCATCTGGGCCATCAACAGGTCATCCGGCAGATGCTGGCCGAGGCACGCCAGCACGATTCGCTCGGCGTGGTGATCACCTTCGACCAACATCCCAACACCGTCGTGGCCCCGCAACGGGTTCCCCCGTTGCTCCAGACGCTTTCTCAGAAGCTTCGCTCGCTCGGCGCCCTGGGGCCGGACGCCATCTGGCTGATGCGCTTCGATCGGGCCCTGAGCCGGCTGAGCCCGGAACAGTTCGTGCAGCAGCTCCGGGAGGGTCTGCCTCGACTGCGCAGCGTGTATGTGGGAGCCAACTTTCGATTCGGCCACCGGCGGGCCGGCGATGTCGCGCTCTTGCAGGCGCTGGGGCAACGATTCGGATTTGCCGTGCATGGTTTGTCCGTGCTGGCCCTGGACGGCAGCGTCATCAGCAGCACCCGGATTCGCCAGGCCATCGCCACAGGCCGGCTGGAGGCCGCGGCGCAAATGCTGGGCCGACCCTACGCGCTGGCGGGCCGGGTTGTCCGGGGCGACGGGTTGGGTCGTCAACTCGGGTTCCCCACGGCCAACCTGGACACCACGGGCCTGGTGTTGCCCCCGCGGGGTGTGTATGCCGCGCGTTGCGAAGTGGATCAGCAAGCGTATCGGGCCGTGCTGAACATTGGGACGCGCCCCACCATCACACCTCATGCACAGACCTGGCGCGTGGAAGTTCACCTGCTCGATTTCACCGGAGAACTGTACGATCGCGAAATCGAGGTGGTGGTGCTCGACAAACTGCGCGAGGAGCAGCGGTTCCCGTCCCTGGAAGCCCTTCGCCAGCAGATCGAAGCCGACGTGGCCCGGGTGCGGGCGGATCGGTAGGACGGCAACGCAGCGTGCAAGGGCGCAATCAACGGCTGGGAGAGATGCGAGAGCGCACGCCGCGCGGACCGGCCCTTGCCCACTTTTCGCGAGCGGCTTCTAAAAGCATTCCCGGGAATCCGTCCCCCCGTCACCCTGGCCACGTCGCTGGCCCGGATCCCCGCAGGAGAACACCGGATGCCTCGAGCGCCGTCCCCCACGACCTCAGAAGCAGACCAGGGGTGGGTTTTGGGGAAGCCGCACCACCACCGTGCCCGCCAGCTTGTCGTGCCACGCCTGTCGATCTTTGTCCCATGCAATCCAGAGGAAGCCCAGAAACACCACCAGCATCGACACAATGGCGCCCAGTGCGCGCACGAGGGCCACTTGGAACTGCAACGGCTGCCCATCCAGCCGGACGACTTTGAGCTTGAGAATCACGCCCCCCAGCGTGGTGCCCCGCCATGTCCACAATCCCACAAAATAGGCCAGCGCGACCAGCCAACCCCACGGCGGCCCTCCCACCAGCGCCATCAACAGGGAGACCACCACAAGATCGAGCAGCCCCGCGGCCATGCGCTCCCAAAACCCGGCGCGCGGAAACGCCCACGCCTCCGGAACCGGCGGCGCGGTCGTCACAGGCGGGGGCATGGACAGCGAAGAGACGACGTTCTCCCCGGGAGGGAGGCCGGGGTTGCCCGGGGACACTGTCAGTGGCGACGCCGACGCGGCACCACTTGTGGACCCGACGCTTCCGGCAGGCGGTGCCGGGGCGGTGTAGCCCGCTTCGGAAGAACTGTCGGTGCGGCTTGCCGGCGGCAGAGACCCGGGCAGCCCCTGGCTCGAACGGACTTCCTGCCGGACCCCGGCCCACAGCGCCGTCGCCGCTGCGCCCAGGGCCCACAGCCCGGTCAAGGCCAGCGTAAGGAAACCGATCACCGGAACCAGATACAGCCCCGTGACGAACGCCCCTCCCGCCACGAACGCTGCGAACAAGGGGGCGGTTTTCCAGCCCAGCAGGCCCAGCAGTCGGCGTCCCAGGAACACCAGCAGCCCGACCTTGCCAAAGATGCCCGCGGCCATCACCACCACCAGGATCAAGGGCAGAATCAGCAGGCCGAGCCCGGTCAGGAGCAAAACGAACCCCACGACGGGCACGAGCATCTTCGTCAGCAAACCCACCAACAGGGTCGTGACCGGCCGGGCATCGACGGCCCGGGCGCAGGCGTCCACCCCGCGCGGGAAGATCAGCAACAGCAGCACATAAAACAGGTAAACGACACCGAGCGCCGGCCAGACCCAGCCGACCCGGAACGACAACGGTCGCAGCTTGAAGACGCACTCGTGCAACCATGTGGACAGCCCCGTCCATTTCAACGGGCCCAGCGCCACTTCGTGCATCTGGCCACGGACTTGAGCTCCGGGTTCCAACACCACCTCGCGGCCCACGCTGACCACGTCCCCCTGCACCGTGGCTCCCGGCCGAAGACGTACGGAGCCCCAAACGGCCACCACATCGCCCCGCACGTTACCCGAGACCTCGGCGTCGCCCCCCACGGCCACCACGGTGTCCAGCACGCGGCCCTCCACGCGGGCATTGCCCAGAATGGCGACCACCACTTCCGCGGTCTGATCCGCCGGCAGTTCCGCGTCGCTGCCGAAGGCGACCACGGTGTCCCGACGGATTCCACGCATGGCAGATTCAGCCGGAGCTGCCACCTCCGCAACGGCTTGGGTGGATGCGGGGCCCGACGTGTCAGACGACGGCGGGGGCACAGGCTCCTGCGCCGTCAAAAGGAACGCCAGCCCCAGGAACAACGCCCCTGCCAGCCAGCGAAACTTTTCTTTGCGATTCCCTTGCGCCGCGGTTCCGGGGTGCCGGATGGCACGCGGCCGTCTCCGGCCCGTGGAGCAAGAACCGGTTCGCGGTGAGATGGCACCCGCTTGCCCCGTGTACAGGCCGGGGCGGGTGCGGCGAGCTCTCGCACTCAGCGCTGGAGTTTTCATACAGAGATTCCTTTCTCCATTGGTGTGGTGAATTGCAGCAGTCGAACGTAACAGGAGCCGAGCAACGCGGTCAGGGCCACGGCCAAACCGGCGAGGGCAACCGCGGAGTACCACCACAGGGGCGGCAGCGATTGTGCCTGTGTCAGCATCGCCTCTGCCATCACGACCACCGCGCGGCCCGCGGCCCACAGCGGCTTCAGGGTCGCCCCCAACTGGGCGGCCGCCGGCTGCAGCACATACAGGGTCAGTGCCCAACCCGCGGTCGTCGCAGCCCCGGCCAGCCCTGCCAGGGCGGGCCACCGAATCCACACAGGCCACGCAGGCCAACCTCGAACCGCTGCGACCGGCCGCGTTTCGGGCAGGGCCGCCATCACGCGGCCCACCAACGTGGGCGGCGCGGGCACCGGACGCAGCCCTTCCAGCGCTCGGCGCACGGCCGCTTCCAAGCGGGCATCAGGTTCGGGCGTCATGGGTTGGATTCCTCCAGTTCATTGCCGAAATGAAGGCGCAGCTTGCGCCGCAACGCCTCGCGGGCGCGATGGATGTCGGTCTTGACCTTGCCCAGGGACACGCCCAGGTGACGGGCAATCTCCTCGTAGCTGCAGCCTTCCAAATGATAAAGCACCAGGGGCACACGTTGATGGTCGGGAAGGGTCAGAAGCGCGCGGTGCACGATTTCGTGTCGATCCGCCTGCTCGGAGGCCGCGCCGGCGTCCCGTGCATCCGCAAACTGCGGCGGCCCGGAAGCGCCGTCGTCGTCTTCGGTTTCGGTAAACTCGGAAAAGAACATCCAGCGGCGTCGATACCGCGTCAGGTGGTTGAGTGCCAGCCGGGTTGCCACCGTGCGCAACCACGCGCCGGCTGACGGACTGGCCCGGAGCTGATCGAAATGCTGATACGCACGCAGGAACACCTCCTGGGCGACGTCCTCGGCTTCGGCGGGCTGGGCCAACAAACGCAGCGCCGTGCTGTACACCAGGTCCTGGTACTGCCGCACGAACCCCTCGAATGGATGGGCCTCGCTCATCTCGGCCACCGACGCTCCGGGTCATGAGCCTAGGACGACGGCTGCACCGCCGGCAAAGTCCAAATCTCTCTTCGCTTTGATGGATGTTCCATGACATGATCTCATGCTCCCCACAAACGCCCCACCCAGGCCTCGAACACGGGCCAGTTTTGCAGCCGCAGCCACACCTCCAGAAAGGCCCACACCACGGCGCCCATCCCGCACAAGGTGAGGACGGCCAGCATCATCCGTTCCGTAAAACATTGGGCCGCGGCGCGTTGCCACGCTTCCCGCAGCGAGCCGGCAGCCGTCGGCGCGCGGTCCGCCGGGAAAGGAGCCGTGCGGGCCCGCCGCGCCGGAGAGGGCCGGAGATTCGCGGATCCCGGCCGGCTGGATGCGTGTTTTGTGGGCCGGTTCCACGGCTGGGGAATGCCGGGCGCGGTTTTGCCTGCCGCCTGCGTCCAATCATTTGCAATTGCGCTCATGCCCATGAAACCCGCGGGACGGTTCGAAAGTTTCAGTTTTTTGCGGTGGACGGGAGGGCTTGCCCCGCCCGGCTGGTGAGCGCGGCGGGACCGGCCCGGCCATGCCCGTGGCAAACCGGAATGGACGCCCCAGAGCGTGAACCCTGTTCCAGATCGAGGAACATTGAGAGCATCGAGAGATTCTCTGTTGCGGTGGCGACGCACCTGGCGGCGCCGATTCCGGCAACACCCTCGGGCCGTCAATCGCGGGCCAGGCGAGGACGGACCGACGGGCGGGCGACGTACCAAGCGCTGCTCCGGGCCGGCCAATCCCGCGTCCGTCAGGGCGCCCAGCGCATGAAAGATTGGCGGGATCGGGGAGCGGAGGCGGCTGCTGCTTCGGAAAAAACCGTCCTGCTGCGGCCCCTGGCCGGGTTCGGCCCAATGGATCTTCTTGTTCCGGTTCGAAGGTCGTATTCTTTTGCCGGCTCTTTTCCAGGGGCACCTTGAGGGCGGACCGGGCTTCGCGGAGAAGCGCGCATTTCGGCTTGCGCGTCCCGAATTGCCGATCCCGGGGAAATGCCGTTTGCCTCGGGTTTCGCGGTCCGAGGGCGCTTGAGATTCCGCCCGGCTGCCGGGAAGCCAGTAGCTGAGGTGCGCCGGCTTCGTGGAAGGATGAGCCGGGGTTGCTTGACAGGTGGAGGGTGATGGGTAGCCTGAAGAGCTCCGGACCACGAGGCGGGCGGTGCGGCCGGTCGGCTTTGCCCGCTTTCCCTGCCGGACTGGTCGGAGGAGGCAAGCGTGTATGAAGCGAACCTACCAACCATCGAGGATTTGTCGGAAACGCCAGTACGGGTTCCGGGCACGGAACTCGACCAAGGGAGGGCGCGCCATTCTGCGCCGACGACGTCGGAAGGGTCGGAAACGGCTCACTCCGGTCTGAGGCATTCATGTCTGCCGAGGTCTCGAGGCGATTTCGGCTGGGGGCAGCCCAGCGCTTGCGATGGAGCCGGGAATTTGCCCGGATCCGGACCGCCGGCAGACGGATCGTTGCAGGGTGCCTGATTGTAAACTGGGCGCCGACCGAAGGTCCCGCCCGGGGCTCGCGCTTGGGCGTGGTGGTGGGCCGCAAGCTGGGCAAAGCGACCGTCCGCAACCGGGCGCGCCGACTCCTGCGCGAGGTGTTTCGACTCCATCAGTGGGATTTGGCCCGGCCGGTGGACCTGGTGCTGGTGGCGCGGCCTTCGATCGCAGGCAAAGGGTATCGGGAAGTCGAAGCCGACTTTCTACGGGCCTTGCAGCAGGCGGGGTTGCTGCGCCCGCAGGAGAGGCCGACCGCACATGCACAGAACGAACGCCCGGGGCAGCTTGATGGGGCTCGCGCACAAGCGAACACCCCGGGTTCCTCCTCAGACCCGCCGGAACAACCTGTGGCGTGAATCCGGTTCGATCCATCGTAGTGTGTGGCCTGCGACTGTATCGGTGGGTGGTCTCGCCGGTCCTGGCGGCTTTGGCCGGACCTGGCCTGGGTTGTCGGTTTCATCCCACCTGTTCCGCCTACGCATTGGAGGCGGTTCAGCGGTTTGGTGTGTGTCGGGGTGGATGGCTGGCCGCCAAACGGCTGATGCGCTGCCACCCCTGGGGCGGCTTCGGGGAAGATCCCGTGCCCGAACGCTTCTCTCTCCGCAACCGGACGCGCGGTCCGTGCGGAATGGACACTCGACAAGCCGCAAATCGGTTGAACAAGCATGGGAGTCCTGGTTTGCAAGTAGAGTCGGCCTGAGGGTTTTCGAGACGGGCATCCAACACGAGAACGTTTCATGGATCGAAAGTCGATAGTCATTTTGGCGATTTGTTTGGGGCTGCTGTTGTTGTGGCCGACCATCGTCGCGCGACTGTATCCACCGGTCCCCCCTGCGCCACACTCTGATCCCGGCACTTCCGGCCCGGCCTCCCACCTGACGGCCCCGTCCACCTCGGCGCCCGTGGCAGAACTTCAGGCGGCTTTGACCTCGGCCCCTCCGATCCTGAACGCCCTGACCTCCGCCCCTGTCAGCGCCCTCCCGCCGGGGGAAGAGGAGACTCTGGTGGTGGAACTGCCGGAAGTGCGATACACCTTCACCTCCCGGGGAGGCGGCCTGAAGCGGGTGGAACTGCTGAAATACCCCGAGACCCCGGGGCGCCGCAGCCGCGTCAACGGCCGAACCAACGAGGTCGCCGAGCTCAACGGCACTGCCAGCATCCCCATGCTGGCTCTGCTGGGCCATCCCGGCTGGATCGAGGATGGGCAATTCCGGCTCGCACAAACCGGCTCGGTGGTGCGCGCCGAGAAAACGCTCGCGAACGGTGTCCGGGTGGTCAAGGAATTCGAACCGGGCAGCAACTACCTCCTCAAGGTCCGTTTGCGGCTGGAGAATCTCCGGTCGGAACCGGTGACCTTGCCCCCCCAGGAGTGGGTCGTGGGCACGAGTGCGCCCATGGGAGCGGACGACGATGGCAGCCGCGTGGGGTTGATGTGGTTTGATGGATCCGACACCCACGAAGTCCTGGAGCCGTGGTTCCAAAACCGCGGTTTCTGGTCGTGCCTGGGGCTGACCCGACCCCAGCCGCGATCGGAGTATCGGGGCGGCGAAAGCAACGTGGTCTGGGTGGCAGCGCAAAACCAGTTTTTCGCCATGGTGCTGATGCAGGACCAGCCGGCCGTGCGGGTCGTGGGCCGACATGTGCAGCTGCCCGTGTTCGAAGCCGTGGACGGCCCGGTGCGGGCACGGCCTCCCCCGCATGGTTGCCAGACTGCGGTGGTGTATCCGGAGGAAACCCTGGCTGCGGGTGCCGTGCGCGAACGTCAATGGCACCTCTACGCCGGGCCGAAGGAGTATCGCACCCTGGCCCGCATCGCCAATCGGTTCCAGAACGAAGTGGACCTGATCATGGGGTATGGCGGCTTCTTCGGGTTCTTCTCGAAAATGCTGCTGCTGTCCATGAACTGGCTGCACCATGCGCTCGGGTTGTCCTACGGCTGGGCCATCATTGCCATCACAGTGATCATCAAGATCCTCTTTTGGCCGCTGACCCAGGCCAGCATGCGCTCCATGAAACGCATGGCCGCCCTCCAGCCGCAAATGCGGGCACTCCAGGAGAAGTACAAGGACGACCCGGCCAAGTTGAACAAGAAAATGATGGAGTTCTGGAGGGAGCACAAAATCAACCCCATGAGCGGGTGCCTGCCGCTGCTTTTGCAAATGCCGGTGTTCATCGGGTTCTTTTACATGATCCAGAGTGCCATCGAACTGCGCGGAGCGCGGTTTTTGTGGGTCGCCGATCTCTCGAAGCCGGACACGCTGTTCTATGTCTTTGGCTTTCCCATCAATCCGCTGCCGTTGTTGATGGGGGCCACGATGCTGTGGCAGTCGCATTTGACGCCGCCGTCGCCCGGGATGGATCCGGTTCAGCAAAAGCTCATGCGCTGGATGCCCTTGCTCTTTTTGGTGTTCCTCTACCATTTTTCCGCCGGTTTGACGCTTTACTGGACGGTGCAAAACCTGTTAAGCATCCTCCAGATCAAGCTGACACGGGCCATGGAACCCGCTCCAGCCCCGGCCCCGTCCACCCCGACGGGTTTGCCGCCGAAGAAACGGAAATAGCCGGAAGATGCGCCTGCATCGGTCAAAGCCCCGGGCACGCCGCCGGCCCGCTACCGGGAAGATGCCCGGCCCCGGTGGACGCGGCGCGGCCGATGAGATTTATGCCTGCCAATCCTAAAGCCACCCTGGAACGACTGCTGACCCTGCTCGGGTTCGAAGCCACCGTGGAGGAACGGCAGTTGCCCGAAGGTCTGATGCTGGAGGTGCATACGCCCGACGCGGGGCGCCTGATCGGGCGACAGGGCCAGGTGCTCTCGGATCTCCAATATTTGACCAACCGCCTGTTGTATCAGCAGGACCCGCAGGCGCCCAAGGTGACCGTGGACGTGGGAGGCTACCGTGCCCAGGCACGCGAGGCACTGGTGCGAAAAGCGCGCGAGGCGGCCGAAAAGGTGCGCCGCTGGGGGGACATTGTCGAGCTGGAACCCATGAACGCCTACGAGCGCTGGGTCGTACATCAGGCCCTCAAAGACGATCCCTCCGTCGAAACGTCCAGCGTCGAAGTGGAAGGCTCCGATTTGAAGGCGGTGCTGATACGGCCCCGCCGCACTCCGGCCCAGGCCTGAGCCGCAGCTTGTCCACGATCCAGCCGGACCGGGTTGCGTCCGGTCCGATGGGCCGAAGCCGGGTTTCAACCGGGTCCTGAGATCGTCGGTTCCGGACTTGCCATCGCAGCGCCGGGACGGAAGAGCGCCCCGCCCGGATCTGGGTCGGACCTGCAGACGGACAACGGAAAGAATCGACCATGCATCCACCGTGGATAATACCCGGACGCGCCAGAGTCTCTCGGACGGTCTCATTCGCATTTCCACACAGTGTCCATCCGGATCTGCGCGGGCTCGTTTTCCAGGGGCCTGCTCAGTTGGGCGTCCACTTTCGGTGTTGGTCCAGCCTTCCTGATTGTTCGTTTTTGGTGAGCCCATGGAGGAGGCTCTCTTTTGGCGCTTCCATGCGCAGAATGACTCGATTTGCGAAGGGGAGTTTCTCGTTGGTTCCGGCCGGAAGACGTCCACGAGACCTTGCAGAAAGGCTGTAAAGCCGGGGCAAACCCCGCCAGAGGACATCGAGTAAGTCCGTACCCGTGGGACGCAGCCCGGTTGCGGACCTCGACGGGACGCCGCGGAATTCGACTCGAGCGTTTGGGTTTTCCCCCCGGACTTTGGCAATGCTTCCGCAGGAAACCTCATGGCAACGCCCGTGCCCCGGCCGAGAGGCATGCACCATTTGGACTTTTCACCGGCTACTGTTTGGGACTCCGGCCGGGCCCGATGCAGAAGGCCCGGATTGCAACCCGCGAATTCCGCGTGGGTTCGGGGCGGCTGCGCCGATCGGAACTCCGAGACCTGCAAAGGCCCGAACGCCCGAGCCGTTTGCAAGTGCCTCTGCCCGCGCTATGTTTGGCCGCCTTATGAAGCGTCGGCCGAGCTGGCGGAGCCTGTTGCGCACCGTGGCCCTGGGGATGGCGATGGTCGGTGTGGGCATGTGGTGGGCCGGGGGTGCTCATTGGGGATGGACGCAAACCAGCGTGCCGGTCCGCACGTTGGACGAGGTCACCGGACTGGAAGCCATTACCTACCGGCCGAAGTTCGTGCCGGGCGTGGATTTTCTGGCGGCCAGTCTGGTGGCCGCCGGCCTGGTGGCCGGTGCGTCCTTTGTCATCCGCCGCGACGCCAATGTTGGTGCCAAATCGGAGGTGGATTCACCATGATGGGCAGGTTCCCGAGCATGCGGTGGGTATTTGGAGCATGGGTTGTGGCCGCGAGCGCCTGTGCGGCACCGATCGAGTTCGATTTCAAGGATCCCAAGGGGGTCAACAACGTGGTGTTCCGGTTGGACGCGCCCCTGGAGTCCATCAGTGGCAGCGCCACGGGCATTTCGGGCAAGGTCGTGTTCGATCCGGAGAACCCGGCGGCGACACGAGGCCGTTTGGTGGTCTCCGCCGAGTCCCTCCATGTACCGAACCCGATGATGAAGCAGCACCTGCACAGTGGACAGTGGATGGATGTGGCCAGGTACCCGGAGATTGTGTTTGAATCGACCGCGCTGGAGGACGTGCAGGCCCGGGGGGATGAAGTAACGGCCCGGGTGCGGGGCCGGCTGACCATCCGCGATGTGACCCGGGAATTGGTTGTGCCGGTGCGGCTGACCTACCTGAAGGATAAACTGGGCGCCCGCTCCAACGGTCAGATGCAGGGTGACCTGCTGGTGATCCGATCCCAATTCACGATTCGGCGCTCCGATTTCGGCATCAACCCGGCGGCGCCCCAGGACAAAGTGGCCGACGAAATCGAGCTGACCTTCAGTCTGGCCGGCATCGCGCCCCGGAAGTGAGCCGGACCCGTTGAGCCGGACGTCTGCTCCGTGGAGGACATCCCCCGGGTGGGGGCCGCCCGGTGGATTTCACACGGTGCCCGGCTTCCCGGCATGCCGAACGCGCCGGCCGGGATGCCCGCGGACCACATGGGCTCTGCCCGGTCCGTGGGGTTGGGTCAGACGAAGGACGGGAAGCGATCGCTGCCGGGCATCAACCTGTCGAGAGAACTCTGCGGGAGCGTTTGCCGGGTTGCCGGGGCCGCATGAGGGCCTCGATGGCCTCGGGCTCGATCGGAATGTCTTCCATGAGATCCTCGGCCCCGTGCTCGGTGATCAGGACGGTGTTCTCGAGTCGGATGCCGAAGCCCTCCCCGCGAATGTAGATGGCCGGTTCACAAGTCATCACCCAGCCCGCGGCAATCTTCTGGCCCGGCTGGAGCACGTCGTGGACGTCGAGCCCAATGGGGTGGGCCACCCCGTGCATGAAGAACGCGCGCACGGGGGACTCGTCCGAGTCGGTCCGGCGCCGTGTGCTCCGGCCCAGTAAGCCCAGCTTCTTGCACTCCTCGGCGATGAGCTGTTCGGCTTCCTCGCGGAGCTGGTCGAGGGTTTTCCCGGGGACCATGCGGGGCAGCATCTGTCGAAACACCCGGAGCACGGCCTCGTATACCTCGCGTTGGCGCCGAGTGAACGTGCCGCTGACGGGCACCGTGCGCGTCAAATCCGAATTGTAGCCTCCGTAATTGGCTGCCACATCCAACAACAGGAGTTCACCCGCACGGCATTCGCGGTCGTTGCGGGTGTAATGCAGGACGCAGTTGTTCGGTCCCGAGGCGATGATCGGGGGATACGCGAAGGTGGCCCGTTGCCGGAGGAAGGCGCGGGCGAACTCGGCCTCCACTTCGGCTTCGTTCACCCCCGGTCGCACACAGGGAAGCACCTGGCGGAACGCCTCGCCCGTGATCCGGCAGGCCCTGCGGATCAGATCCACCTCCAGCGGCGACTTGACGGTGCGCAGCCGGTGCATCAAAGGGGCCAGGCGGCGGTACTGGTGCAGCGGGTACTGGCGCTGGCACTGGCGGATGAAGCGCTCGTCCCGGGTCTCGACCTGGGGCATGGCGCGATAGTGCTCGTTGCTGTTGAGGTAAACGAATTCCATCTCGCACATGAGCTGCCGGAACACGACGGGGAACTCGTCAAGCCACCGCACCTCCTGGATCCCGGAGATGCGCCGCGCCTCCTCGCGACTCAGCTTTTCACCTTCCCAGATCCGGGTGTGATCGTCCGGTCGGCGCAGGAAAAGGATTTCGCGATGACGCGGGTTGCTGGCATCCGGCGCCAGCACCAGGATGGTTTCTTCCTGCAAAATGCCGCTCAGGTAAAAGAGATCGGCGTTCTGCACAAAGCCGAGCGTGGCATCGGCGTTGCCCGGCATCACGTCGTTGGCGTTGAGCACGGCGAGGGATCGTGGCGGCAGCAACTGGCGCAACCGCTCTCGATTCTGCTGAAACAGCTCTGCGGGGATGGGTACGGGTTTGATCATACATTGCCGTTGGGCCCGAGGGGCCGAACGCCCGTCAGTAAAGGCCGAGGGGAGCGGTGGGTCAAGCGGGCAGAACGATCGAACACCCGCGCAGGCGGGTGCCACCGGGGGGGAACCTGCTCGGCCGTTGCGGTCGGCCCGAATCTGCTTATCCTTGGGCGATGCCTGTGACGGAAAAACGAGAGAAACCGCCGCCGGATCCCGAACTGCAGCGCCGGATCCAGGAGCTGATCCGCTACAAGGGCGGGGGGTACAACGAGGCCGCGGTGGCGGACATCATCGAGAACGCGCTGAAGCTGCTCACGGACGTTGCCCACAGCGGCGACGTGCGCGTCATTCAGATCGCCAACCGGGAGCTGCGCTACGCGTTCCGGCTGTTCGCGCCCTACGCCCACGTGCGCAAGGTCGCCGTGTTCGGCTCGGCCCGGACGGCGCCGCACAAGCCCGAATACCAGCAGGCCGTGGAATTCGGCCGCAAGATCGCGGCGGCGGGTTACATGGTAATCACCGGGGCCGGCCCCGGCATCATGCAGGCGGCTCACGAAGGCGCCGGCCCGGAGATGAGCTTCGGCGCCAACATCCAGTTGCCCTGGGAACAGAATCCCAACCCGGTGATCCGCGAAGACAAAAAGCTGGTGACGTTCAAATACTTTTTCACCCGAAAGTTGATCTTTATTCGGCATGCCGATGCGGTGGTGTTGTTTCCGGGCGGGTTCGGAACGTTGGACGAGGGGTATGAGGCACTCACCCTCATGCAGACCGGCAAAAGCCAGTTGATGCCGCTGGTGTTGATCGATCGCCCCGGCGGCACGTACTGGAAAACGTGGGACCGACATGTGCGGGAACATCTCCTGCGTGATGAACTCATTTCGCCGGAGGATCTGAATCTTTACCGGATCACGGACAACGTGGACGAGGCGGTGCGGATCATCACACGGTTTTATCGCAACTTCCATTCCACGCGGTTCGTGAAGGATCTCTTTGTCATCCGCCTCAAACACCCGCCCACGGATACCGCGCTGGCCGCGTTGAACGAGGACTTTGCCGACATCATCACCGGGCCGCCCATCCAGCGGATCCCGCCCACCCCGGAAGAACAGGAGGACCAGGACCACCTGGAGCTGCACCGCATCGCCTTTGGCTTCAACCGAAGGGACTACGGCCGGCTGCGCCAAATGATCGACGTGCTCAACAGCCTGTAGGCGGCTGGGCCATCGGGCCACGCCGGCCGACCCGCACGCCGTGGTTTGCAGGCTCAGCGAAGGGGCCTTGTTCCTTCTGCGGGAGACCCCGCCCTTGTGTCGCCCGGTTCGTCCAGCTCCAGTCGCAGATAGTCATACAGCACCCCCTGGGTCCATGACCGGGCCGGCAGATGCAGAGTGATCCGGTTCTCTCCGACCCGGAGCAGGCCGGCGTCGAATGCAATCCGGCGCTCCGTCCAGTATCCCTCGATCCCGTCGCGGTGCATGGTGCTGGTGGGGGGAAGCCAACCAGTGTCTCCCACGGGCTCTCCATTGACGGCCACCTCGATCCGGCAGCCGGGGCCGGCCCCGCAAAACGCCATGCGCAAAAACGCCCGACCCCGCGGGGTTTCCGACAGTTGAAACCGAATGGTCCAGGTGGTCGGGAGGACCTTGACGCCGACCGCGTTGGAAGAACCATTCCCCGGGGATGCTGTTTCGGAATGTTCATCCTCTTCGCCGAGAGCCACCTCGGGCGATTCCAGAATGCGCGGCGGTTGAACGTAGTTCCAATCCACGCGCCAGTCGCTGCGGCCGATTTCGAAATCCACGTCGTTCGGGAACTCTTCCGGGTATCGCAGGTACAGGCCCCATTGCCAGTAATGGTCGCCGTGTCGAAACTCCCGCGCGGTGCGGTCCGGCACCCCGATTTCCCACAGGGTCCGTCCCAGCCGGGTTGGCCGCCAGATCAAGGTCCCCAACTCGAGCCTGGAGCCGGACGCCACGGCCACGTTTTCAAGCACGAACTCTCCGAGCACGCCGTCGGCGATCGCATGCAGGGTGTAACGGCCGGGCCGCACATGGCGCAGTTCGAAGCTCCCGTCCGGACCTGCGCGCGTCCAGAACTGGTAGTGTTTGGCGTCTCTCTGCCAATCCACCAAAGGGGGGAAACCGCCGAAGGGAGGCAGCCCCGGGGCATTCGTCCCGCCTGCGGCTCTATGAACAGGCGGGCGCAATCCGGCTCCGACGGTGCGTGGACCCCGCCGTCCAAAGGTCACGGGCGGTGGTGCATAGTCCGGCGCGGTCAAGCCCACCCAGAGATTGCTGATGGAATCGAGCCGCAACAGAGGATCCTGCAGCCGGATCTGCCCCCGAACCGTGGCCCGCTGCGCTGCCGGCGGATACTCGGGGTCCTGCACCCAGTCGTAGGGCCAGCGTTCAGCCTCGTCGCGGGCCCGGTCCAAAGCATCCTTCCAAAGCCCCTCGGGGTCTTTGCCCTCATTGCAGTAGAGCACCAGGGGACCGATCATCTTGCTCCACGCCTCGTTGGTTCCCACCACCAGCGAACTGCCGCCGTAATGGCTGCCGAGCCACATGTGCAAAAGCGTGGGCGTGCCGCCCGGATTCACGTCCAGGTGCCCGGTCAATTCCACCTTGGTCGGCCCCCCCGCGATGAACTCGAAGCCGGGCTGGACGATCCACAGTCCCACCGCGTGCCGGGTGCTGCACCAGCCATAGGCGGGGATTTCATACAGTCGCGCGGCGTAGTCGTACTTGTGCTCGACCGTGCCGGCGTGCGCGCCGGTGACCAGGCGCCGCGCCTCCTTGAGATTGGTGGGCTGGCCCCGGTCCCAATCCTCCGGGCGCGGCATCTGGCGCTGGCGGCGCGCGTCCACCGAAAGGAAATCGAACACCTCGGGATGCAGTTTCAGGGCGTAACGGGCTTCACCGACCCGAAAACCCGGGTCCCCGGGACGGTGTCGCCAGACCGAACTGACATAGAGGCAGGGCTCGCCCCGGCGCAGGGCATAGCGGTGACTCATTTCGACCGCCGCGGGCGGACGCGCCGGATCCTGCAGGAACTCGGTGGCAACCTCTGCCAACTCCCCGCCGTTGTGGGTGGGGTCGATCCGCACCCGGGGCTCTCGCCGCGGGCCCACGGTGATTTGTCCCACCCAGGACCAGTAACCGCCCAAAGCGCCTCCGCGACTCTGCTGCGCCAACAGTTCGCGCCCCTTGTACTGAAGAGAGACCAGCACGCCCGAGGTGGATTCGATCCGCGCCGTCACCAATCCGTTCTCCAGCACAAACCACCGGTCCGTCACCGTCAGGGTCACGGGCGCGGACTCCCCCGAGCCGGAAAATGAAAAAATGAACCACCCGGCCGCCGCGATCCCTGTTGCGAGGGACCGGGTCAGCCGGGCGGTCCAGCGGGTCCTTGCCCAACGTTTCAATGTGAAGCGGTGCGGGCTATCGGAGCCGTCGATGCCATGCCAGGAGCAGCAGCCCGCCCAGGGTCAACAAAGCAGGCATGCTGGGTTCGGGAATCCAGGCCACGGTCAGTTGCGGGCGCGCATCCGGATTGCTGTTCTCGCGCGAGCCAAACGCGAATCCGCGTCCGCCCTCGGTGGTGGCAAAGTCCACGATGAACGTGACCAGCCCGCCGGCGGCCAGCCGGCTGCTGAGAAAACTCACCAGGTTCGGCCCGCCGATGGAGGCGATGCCCGTGGTGTTGTCCGCGACCTCATTGGCTCCGTCCAGATCGGTCACGCGCGTGGTGTCATAGGTGTTGGCGGAAACCCACTCGGAGCCGATCGTGTTGAAGGTCAAGGTCAACTCGTCCCAGGTCTGAGGTGTGTTTCCGGCCACGTCGTTTAGACCCAGGACGCGGAATCGCCCCGTGGTGAGCGTGTCGTTGCGCGTGCCTCCGGCCACCTTGGTGAATCGCAACGTTGCATCGAGCAGTTGCGCGTCCTGCGGCAGCGAGGACAAGTCGAACCGCACGTACGCAAAATAATCGCGCGCCGTACCGTTTCCGTAGAGATCCAGGAATTCTAACGCCCCGTAGTTGACCTCTTGGTTGATCCCGAACCGGACAAAGGTGTCGGCACTGGGAAGAAAGGCATTGGTGGTGGCGGCCTGAGTACGGCAAAGGCCCCAAACAGCCAGCAGCACCGCCCAGGCAATCCTCGGGCTCCGCACAGGTCGTGTCATGGTCTTTTGCATCGTCGTGTGTCGGGTTCGAAACTACGCCAGCTCTGATGTTCCAAAGGTCGAGGACCCATTCAGGTCCCATTTCATTGGGAAGTGTGCCCCATTGGATCTCCGGCTGGCCATGGCCAATTCTGGTCAGGGCGAGCCCTGTGGTTGCGGCCGCGACAGCCGAAGCCTGCTTTGCCCTGGTAGCCCGTATGACGTTCAGCATCACCAGCTTGTGGACGAGCCATGAGTCCGGGGAGCCCTTGGAGGGCGTTTTGCCCGGTGTCCACGCATGGGATTGTCGCATCCATGGGTTGCTTCTAGCGAAGGCGATGCCCGCGGTCCGCCACGCGAGCTTCCTTTCAGAGGTCTGCTCACTCTTTGTCGCGGTTCGAGCCCGCGGTGCGGCCGGGGACTTTGGGAGAACACCGCACGGGCGCAGCTTGCGAAGACCGCGTGGTCAATTGGTCCGCGCCGCTCCGCAATGCCCCGGCAGAGCGCTGGATCCGGTGAGGGCAATCCAGTGGAGCGCGACTGTGCCGGCGTCGGCAGGAGCCGAAGCTGTCGCATGTCCGGGGCGGCACAAGGGCCTCGATGGGACCCGCGGATTTGTTTTCTCGACCCGAAGGTTGAAAAGGTCGTTTTGCCCGCGATGCCATGTTCCATGAGAATCCAGGCTCCTCCTCGCAACGCAGCCACTTTTCCAACAGACTGCCACCCTGCGCACATGGGGCAGGGGAGGTACTCAAGCTGCTTGGTGGCCCCTTGACTGCTGGACGGGCCTGTGCGCGTGCGCATGGATCCGGGGGCCAACCCGGGTCAGAGTCCAAGGCTGTGCCGGGAAACTGCTGGTCACATGCTGTTCGAACTCTTTAACTCCAGACCCGGCTTCGCCGCTGGCTGCCTGCGATGGATTCCGTGCTTCTCTCGCCGCGGCGGCGACAGAGCAATGGCCACGCCCGAAAGTCCCCCTTGCGTCCAAGGAGGCTTCCGAAGAAGGACGATGGTGTCCGGACGAATGGGCCGGCTCAGTCCCTAGTGGTGGCGGCGGACCCGTTGCGCAGCACTTTACGAAGAGCCTCCAGGCATCGAGCGTTTTCTTCCGGCGTGCCCACCGAAATGCGAATCCATTCGGGCAGATCGTACGCGCCCATGGGGCGAACGATGACACCTTGGCGTTGCAGGGCCTCGAAGACCGTGGCGCCGTCCCCGACGCGTACCAGCAAAAAGTTCGCGGCCGAGGGAATGTAAGGGAGACCCAGCTCGCGGCAGCCGGCCTGCAGCTGCTCCAGTCCTTGGCGGTTGTTGCGACGGGTCCGCTGCACATGCTCCTCGTCGTCAAGGGCCGCCAGGGCGGCCACTTGAGCGAGCCGGTTCAAATTGAAGGGTTGCCGGACTTTTTCCAATGCCGCGATCAATGCGGGCACGCCGATTCCGTAGCCCACGCGGAGTCCGGCCAGACCGTAGATCTTGGAAAACGTGCGCAGCAAAAGCAGGTTGGGCCGTGCACCCGTGCGCAGGTCCGGCAGAAAGTCCGGGGGATCCTCGAGGAACTCGATGTATGCCTCGTCCAAAACCACCAAGACGGTGGGCGGAATGGATTCCACGAAGGCCCGCAACTCTGCGGCCGGCGCCCATGTGCCGGTCGGATTGTTCGGGTTGGCCAGAAAGACCACCCGCGTCCGCGGGGTGATCGCTGCGCGCATGGCGGCCAGGTCGTGGGCGTGGTTTCGCGCGGGGACCGTGACAAGGTTGGCTCCGAACATCCGGGTCACCAGCGGATAAACAGCAAAGCAGTACTGGGACACGACCACATCGACCCCGGGTTCGAGGAGAACGTGTCCGATGAATTCGAGTAATTCGTTGGAGCCATTGCCAAAAATCAGGTGCTCGGGGGTCACGCCGAGCTTTGCGGCGAGTCGTTGGCGCAGCGCAAAGGCGTGTCCGTCCGGGTACAGGTGGACGGTCTCCAGGGCCTTTTGCAGTGCCTCCCGCGCGCGGGGCGAGGGACCCAGTGGGTTTTCGTTGGACGCCAGCTTGACAATCCGATCCGGGTCCAACCCGTATTGCCGGGCGACCTCCTCGATCGGGCGGCCCGGCTGATACACGGGCAGATCCTTCAGGTGAGCCAGCAGGAGCAGGGACAGCGAATTCATGAGCGGGTCTCGCCGGGAAGAGAGGCCCCGGCACCGGGATAGAGCACTTGGTAATGAATGGCCTGCACGCCGACAATGGCGGCAGCGCCCAAAATGTCCCAGGCGGTTGAACCCCGGGGCACGTTGGCCGCAGGCCGGTCCAGTCCCAGCAGGACCGGCCCGTACAGCTCGGCGCGGGCCACGTGATGCAGCAACCGCGCGGCAATGTGGCCGGAGTTCAACTCCGGAAAGATCAGGACATTGGCCGGGCCGGGCAGGGCCAGGTCCGGACACTTGCGTCGGCCCAGCTCGGGCATCAGAGCGGCATCGACCTGCAATTCCCCGTCAATGGCTGCCTCCAGTTGTTGCTCGCGCGCCTTCTGCCGTGCCAGCGCCGTCGCGGCCTGGACGCGTCCGACCGACTCGTGCTGGGCGCTGCCCTTGGTGGAAAACGACAGCAGGGCCACGCGAGGTCTGGTGCCGAGCAGATGGCGCGCCAGCCGGGCCGTGGAGACGGCGATCTCGGCCAGCTCCTCCACGGTCGGTTCGGGGATGACTGCGCAATCGGCCAGAAAGAGCACGCCCTCCTCGCCGAAACGCGGATTCTCCAGCTCCAGGACCGCACAGCCCGCCACGGTTTTTGTGCCCGGGGCATGGCCCACGATCTGGAACAGGGGCCGCAGCACGCTGGCAATGGTATGAGCCGCGCCACTGACCAGGCCGTCGGCATGATGCATGGCCAGCATCATCGCCGCGAAGTAGTTGGGTTGCAGCATCGCCTCGCGCGCCTCGGCGTCCTGGAGGCCCTGGGCACGGCGCAGGCGATTGTAGCGAACGACGAAGTTTTCCAGGTCGTCGCTTTCGGCCGGGTCCAGTACGCGGATGCCGTCCAGCGAAAGTTGATGCTCCAGAGCCACCTGCTGGATCCGGGCGCGATTCCCCAACACGATGGGAGCACCCAGCCGCAACGCATAGAACTGGCGAGCCGCCTGAAGCACCGACGGCTCGGTGCCTTCCGGAAAGACAATGCGCTTGGGATGTCGCTGCAGCTTTTCGATCAGGCTGGCGATGAAACGCATGGGGCTCAACTATCCGAGGCACCGGCAAAATGCAATCGGCAAACGCGGCCGCTGCTGCGTGCGGGGCCATGGTTCCAGTCCCCCCGGCAGAAGTTTAAGGCAGCTTCCTGCAGCGAGGCTGCCGACCAAGACGGCGCTTGCAGGGATGACCATCATTGCCGTTTACTGCCGCTGCCGCACGGCGCAGAGGGGCGGCCCCCGGTTTCGCGCACCCCGGAGATTCTCGAGCTCCGGCCCATGGAACGCGCGGGACAAAAACGGGAAACGGATCCCGTCCCGGCAATGTCCGTGCGTGCCGTTTCCAGGCTGCTTGGCGATCATGCGTCAGATTGAAGGGTCCATCGTTGCGCCGCAGGGTTATCGGGCGGCGGGAGTGTTTTGCGACATCAAACGACTGGGCACGGGCAAGGGCTCGGATCGCGGGCCGAAGCGCGACCTGGCACTCATCGTTTCGGACAGGTTGGCCGTGGTGGCGGGCATGTTCACCACCAACCAGGTTTGCGCAGCACCGGTGAAGTGGTGCCGGGAAGTGGTCCGACGCGGACGCGCGCAGGCCATCGTGGCCAACTCCGGTAATGCCAACGCCTGTACGGGGCCGCAGGGCCTTCGCGACGCCCGGGCGATGGCCCGGGAGGCGGGTCGAGCCCTCGGGCTGCAACCCGAACACGTGTTGGTGGCCAGCACCGGGCGCATTGGTGTGCCGCTGCCTATGGCCAACGTTCGCTCCGGCATCCGGCAGGCGGCCGGGATGTTGAGCAGCGAGTTGGCTGCCGCGGCGGCGGCGGCGGAAGCCATCATGACGAGTGACACCCGGCCCAAGCAGGTGGCGTTTGAGTTCGAAGTGGGAAGGCGCGTGGTGCGATTGGGCGGCATCGCCAAAGGGGCCGGAATGATTCATCCGGGAATGAGTCCCACGGGACGTCGCCCGGCCTCGCGCCCCCGGCACGCCACCATGTTGGCGTTTCTCACCACCGATGCCGCAGTGGAACGGACCGCACTTCAGTCGGCGTTAACCGAGGCCGTGGCGGCCAGTTTCAACCGCATCACCGTGGACGGAGACATGAGCACCAATGACACGGTCCTGTTGCTGGCCAATGGCTGTGCCGGCCACGAACCTTTGCGGCGAGGGGACCGGGCGTTTGCCCGGTTCGAGGCCGTGTTGGCCGAAGCGTGTCTGCAATTGGCCAGGATGATCGTCCGGGATGGCGAGGGCGTCCACCGCGTCGTCACCGTGCGTGTGTTCGGGGCGCGGACCCCCGCCGAGGCCGATGCCGCGGCCCGGGCCGTGGCCAACAGTGCCCTGGTCAAGACCAGTTGGCATGGCGGCGACCCGAACTGGGGTCGGGTCATGGACGCCCTGGGCTACAGCGCCGCACGCGTGCAAGAGGACAAAGTGGATATCGGATACGCCCCGCCCGGTGGCAAGGTCACCGTCTGGAGCGTGCGCCGTGGTCGGCCGACGGGCGTGCCGTTTGCCCGTCTTTGCGAGGCGGTGGCACCCGCGGAGTTCGAGCTCCACATCCGACTCAACCTGGGGCGGGCCGGGGCCGTGCTTTATGCCGCGGACTTGACCGAAACCTACGTAGAGTTTAACAAGGGCAACGTGAACGACCCCTCCAGTCTGGGCGGCTGAGTTTATGAAGACCTCCCTCGACCTCCTTGTCCTGCTCTCTCTGAGTCTGGCGGCGATCACCCGGGCAGAAACCAACGATTCCCTTGCTCGGGTTCTGGCGCCCGAAGCCACGGTCCAAAAGCTCGCCGGCGGCTTCAAATTCACCGAGGGCCCCACTTCCGACGCATCCGGCAACGTCTATTTCACCGACCAGCCCAACGACAGGATCATGAAATGGAGTGTGGACGGGCAACTGACCACCTTCCTGCAGCCGGCGGGTCGTGCCAATGGAATGTGTTTCGACCGGCAGGGCCGGTTGATCGCCTGCGCGGATGAAACCAACGCCCTCTGGCGCATCGACGTTGACCGTCGGACGGTGACCGTCCTGGCCTGGCAGTACGAAGGTCGGCCCCTCAATGGTCCCAATGACGTCTGGGTGGCGCCCAACGGCGATCTCTACTTCACCGACCCGTACTACCAGAGACCGTGGTGGAAACACAAGGAACCCCCTCAACGTGGCCAGCATGTGTACCGCCTGAGCGCCGACGGCCAAAGGTTGACCCGGGTGGCCGACGACCTCCAACAGCCCAACGGCATCACCGGCTCCCCCGACGGCAAAACCCTTTACGTGGCCGACATCCGGGCCGGACGTACCTACGCGTACGACATCCAGCCCGACGGCTCGCTGACCAACAAGCGTCTCTTCTGCGAGGCCGGCTCGGATGGAATGACAATCGATGCAGCCGGAAACCTTTATCTGACCGGTCGGGGGGTGCTCGTCTTCGACCGAACCGGCAAGCGCCTCGGGACCATCGAAGTGCCCGAGAACTGGACCGCCAACGTGGCGTTCGGTGGCCCGGACCGCCGCACGCTTTTCATCACCGCCAGCACGGGACTCTACTCCATCCGCACGCGCTTCCCCGGCGCCAATCCGGGCAAGTAAAGCCTCCGCGGCGCGGAGGCGCATGGGTTGCAGCCTCGGACCGGCCTCATCGGGAGCAGGTGAATGCGACCACCGCTTCTCGGGGCGCGAGACACCCTCCGACCGTTCCCCACCGGGCGCATTTCCCCTTTTGAGCCTCAGATTTGAGGGTCCGAAGGGAACGCCGTGATCCCTCAGTTACCCGGTGGCGCGCATGTTCAAAACCCCGCTGGGTCTTGGACAAGCGTCGCAAAGCCTCGAAAGTGGGCCGGACAGCGGATCGAGGGGTCTGAGGCCCTGCTTGCGGCACGCTGCAAGCGACCCGCTTCCAACACGGCCCCCTGCACAATCTTTCCCGGCCATCCTGCCGAGGGTCGGAGAGGTGTTCACGCCCAGGGGGTGCCGTGGGCTTGCCCCAACGGGGCGAGCATTCGCCAGCCCAGGGCAACGCCCCGGGTAATCGGGTCCACGTGAATCATTCCGCCCTGAAGGGGCGGGATTCGGGTATGGCGTCCGGCCCTCGCGATGGAGGTCCACGGGTTGTGCCATTTCAGGACGCAGTGGTTTCTTGCGAGCCGAATCCGCGGGGCGTTGCCCCCGGCTGACGAATTGAATGTGCCTTTGTCGCCCCGTCTTTCCGAGGCCCCCCGCGAGCCGGTGGCTGGGATGCGCCTCTGGCGCGGGGCTTGCCCCGTGTGGTCCGTCAATAACCTATTTGGGCACTGGCAAGCCCGGACTGCCCGCGCGCCGCAGGGGACAATACTTCAAAGCAGCCCCGGGCAAATCCAGTTCCTCCAAACGCATCGAAGATCGAAAGGGTTTCGCGCCCTCGGGGCGTCGAAGGTTTGCTCCAGCGAGGTGCGGAGGCGCCGGCTCAGGACACGGGCCCAGCCCGAAACCCCATTGCGCAATACGGAATCCATGGCTCTACCGCCGACGCGCTGGATCCGCCCCAACGGGGCGGGATTCATCAGCCCAGGGCAACCCCTGGGTCACCCGGGTTCCGCAATTCACCCCGCCCTGAAGGGGCGGAACTCGAGTGTGACAGGCCCGGCCTTGACGATGGCGGTCATCGAGTTGCGCCCTTTCAGGGCGCAGCAGCTTCTTGCGGGCCCAAAGCCCGGGGCGATGCCCCGGGCTGAGGAATGGATGCGCCCGTGCGGAACCGGGGACAGCACAGCGGCGCATCTCCGTTTTGGAGCTCCGGATGCGAGAATCCAATACAAGGCCCTTCGCGCTCGGCCTTGCCGTGTCAGGCACGTCCCAGATTTCGCCCAGCTTTCGAGCGATGTCCAAAAACGGAAACGCGCCGCTTCCCACCTCTTTTCCCGAGAGGGAGCCGGTGGACAAGGAGAGGTCACCTCCGGGAACTCCCGGCCCGGAAGGGGCGGGTGCCCTTCGGCTGCTCCTCAACCCCGCAAACCAGAGGATTTCAAGCCGACGCGCTCTTGGAAGACTCGGCCTCGCCCGGGGAAGTCGAACCGGCTTTTGCGGCCGTTTCCTTGGCGCTTTCCTTTTCCCGCACCAACAGGGCGCTCTTGCCCACGCGTTTGCGGAGATAGGTCAGCTTGGCGCGTCGAACTTTTCCGCGGCGTTCGACCTCGATCTTCTCGATGCGCGGCGAATGCAGCGGGAAGACCCGTTCGACGCCCTCGCCATAGCTGATGCGCCGGACGGTAAAGGTCTCGTTGATCCCTCGGCCCCGGCGGGCGATGACCACGCCGGTGAAGACCTGAATTCGTTCCTTGTCGCCCTCGACGACGCGGGTGTGCACCCGCACCGTGTCGCCCACGGCGAAGTCCGGTTTGTCCTTGCGGAAATGCTCCGCTTCGATTTTGTCAAGCAGTGCCTGGTTCATGGTAGCTCACTCGTGCATTAGACTTCTCAGGCGCGGAGACCGGTCAACCGGGGACGGCGCCCACGGACCGCACTCGATGGGCCTGCTCAGCCGGGATTTTCGGCTGCCCCTTGAGAACCCGTACGGGTTCGGGAGCTGTCACCGGCTGCGTGTTCTGCCAGCCATCGTGCCCAGAGATCGGGCCTTCGTTCCGCGGTACGGCGCCGGGCCTGTTCCGCTCGCCACTGCGCGATGGCCGCGTGATTCCCGGACAACAGCACCTCGGGCACCTTCATGCCACGAAACTCGGCCGGTCGCGTATATTGAGGGTACTCGAGCAGGCCCTGGCTGAAGGATTCGTCCAGGGCACTGGCTTCATCCCCGAGAACCCCGGGCAGCAGGCGCGTGACGGCATCGATGATGACCATCGCGGGTAGGGCGCCATTGGTCAGTACGTAATCGCCGATGGACAGTTCGTCGTCCACCAGCGCCTGCCGAATGCGTTCGTCCACGCCTTCGTAGCTGCCGCAGATCAGCAACAGTCGCGGCCGCTGCGCCAGTTCCCGCGCGATGCCCTGATGGAACACGCGGCCGGCCGGGGACAGCAGGATCACCCAGGGCGGCTCTCCCTCGGCCTTCAAGGTCTCCACGGCTTCAAAGATCGGTTCGGGCTTCAGGACCATGCCTGGCCCGCCGCCAAAAGGGCGGTCATCCACTGTGCGGTGCCGGTCATGGGTGAAGTCCCGCAGATTGTGAATCCGCAGGTCCAGCTTCCCCGTGGCCCGGGCCCGCTTCAAAATGCTCTCGTCCATCGGGCCGGTGAACATGCCCGGGAACAACGTCAGCACATCGATGCGCATGGTTGTGTCCCGGCTCCCCGCGGCCCGGGAGGCTCACCCTCCGGTGGGAGGGGCCTCGCTGATTTCCACCGCACACCGCAGGCCGCGCTTGCCGCTGCCGGCCTGCAGCAGCGAACGGATCGCGTTGATGGTTACGCCGTTTTTGCCAATGACCTTCCCCATGTCGACCGGGTCCACGGTCACTTCGTACACCGTGGTACCGGCCCGCTTGACCGGGTGAATGGTCACGGCCTCCGGCCGCGAGACCAACCCCTTGATCACATATTCAAGGAATTCCTGCATGGGCCTCCATCAGCCCTGCGCAACCTGCGCCGCCTTGTGCCGCAGACGGCGGATGAAGCTGGCCACCGTGTCCGTGGGTTGAGCCCCGCGGCTCAACCAGTAGTCCACCCGTGCCAGGTCCAGCTTCACGTTGTCCCCCTTCTGAAGAGGGTTGTAGGTGCCAATCTCTTCCAGGCACTTGCCGTCCCGACGGCTGCGGCTGCCCGCCACCACAATCCGATAGGCGGGTTTGTTCTTGGCCCCAATGCGCTTTAACCGGATTCTTACCATAACCAAAAGCCTTCCCCACAACGTCCGAATCCAGGCCCTCGGCCCGGATCCCTCATCCTTTGGGTTTAAGGGCCGGGCACCATAGCGTGAGCGCCTCCCGGTGGCAAGCCTTGTTTTTGGAGGCTTCGCAACGCAGTTGCCCATGCTTTCTCAGCCCGGGACTTGCAAGGATCCCAAGGGGGTGACCTTTCCCCCGGCCTTCCCGGGCCGAAGGACGCCCGGAATTCCGCCCGGCTTTCGAGGTTGTCCGGAGCCCAAAGTACAGCGGACAGCGGGACTCCGACGTAAGGGCCCCAGCCCAGCGACACGCTACAAGCGGCAATTCGCCAAGGCAGCCCCGGCAGTCCATTGCCCCCCAAACCCATGGAGGATCGAAAAGGTCTCGCGTTTTCGGCGCGCTGGAGGTTTGCCCCAGCGAGGTGCGGAGGCGCCGGCTCAAGACACGGGCCCAGCCCGAAACCCCATTGCGCAATCCCGAACCCACGGCTCTATCGTAGACGCGCTGGATCCGCCCCAACGGGGCGGGCATTCGCCAGCCCAGGGCAACGCCCTGGGTGACCGGGTCCGCGCAATTCATCCCGCCCTGAAGGGGTCGAACTCGAGTGTGACAGGCCCGGCCTTGACGATGGGGTCATCGAGTTGCGTCCTTTCAGGGGACGGCGGGTTTTGGGGTCCGACTGCCAGGGCGTTGCCCGGCACTGACGAACAGATGTGCCTTCGACGCGCCCTGGATCCATCCCGTCAGGGTGGGGAATTCACCGGCCCGCGGCTTTGCTTGCGCGGCTGTAAAGCATGTTAAGCGGCGCAAACGGTTGCGCCTTCGGTGCGTCGGGTGTCCGCCCTGTTGGGGCAGCAATTCACCAGCCCGGGACTACTTGAATTCCAATGTAATCCCGTGCCGTTCGAGCGTGCTCCCTTCGGCCTGGGCCAGCAGCGCCAACGAACGACGGTACTGCACCAGGGCGCTGATCTCGTCGGCGCGGGCGGCCGTCAAATCCCGCTGGAGTCGCAGCACGACGAAACTGGTGCTCTTGCCGCTTTCCAGCTTTTTCTGCTCTGCGGCCAGCGCGGCTTCGGCATATGCCCGGGCTTCGCGGGTGGCCGCCACCCGTTCATAATTGGCCTGGGCCAGCTTCACCGCGTTGTCGATCTCGATCATGATGTCCTGCTCCAGCTTTTTGAGGGCCAGAAGTCGCTGTTCGTACTGGGCCTTGCTGGCGCGGTAGGCGTTCAGCGCCGAGCGATTTCCCAGCGGATAACTGATCTGGCCGCCGACAAACCAACGGGGTTGATCGCGCTCGGCGATGTCGCCGAACACGCCACTGAACTCGGCTGTGGACCCGGCATAACCACCCCCCACGCGCAAATCGACCTGGGGGTAGAGCTGATTGCGGTTGATTTTGACCTGGTAGCCCTGTTGTTCCAGATCCAACTGGGCCTGCAGGAAATCCGGTCGCAGACTCAACCCTTTGGCCCAGCTATCCTGCACGTCCAAAACGGGCGGAGGTGCGTCCAGTTCGGCCGAGGGCTCCAGCCGGACGTGCGCCCAAGTGGCAAAATCGTCCGTGAGAAGTTGCTTCAGATTGTTTTCCAGAACCGCCAGATTGCGCTGCGCCGCAATCAGGTCGGCCCGGCGCGCCGCCACGTCGGCTTCGGCCTGTTTTTCGTCGAGTGGAGCCAGGGCGCCGACTTCGACGCGTTTGCGGTTTTCGGCCAGGAGTTGTTCGGCCAGTTGGAGGGCTGCCTGTTGAACGCGAACGTTTTCGTACGCGGCTTTCAGATCGTAGTAGGCCAGTTCGACGCGCGTGGCCAGGTCGATCATGCGGGCCCGCAGACCCTGCTCGCTCCACTTGAGGCGGTTCTTGAGAATTTGGATTCGGAGCCGGGTCGGGTTGTACCAGAAGTCCCGCAGCAGGGGCTGGGTCACGCTGATGTCCACCGACCCGCTGCTGTCTGAAAAGGGGAATTCCACAATGCTGTTGCCCGGACCCAGCCCATAGCGAATTCCATCCGTATCGCGTGCGCTGAGACTGATATTGTAGAGGGTTCCCCAGGGCAACTGACCGCTCAATCCGCTGCTGATGCTGTTGACCTCAAGCTCGCGGCCGGGAAGGGTGAATGTGCCTTCCAAGAGCGTTTCGCCGGCCTTGTTGTAATCATGCTGGACCGAGGACCGGAAGACCGGGTCGTAGGCACCGTAGCCCGACCGCAGGTTGAAGAGGGCCAGCTCGGGGTTGTAGTGTTCGATGCGCAGCTCGAGGTTGTACTCCAGACACTGCTGAATGCAGTCGGTCAACGACCAGCGGCGCAACTCCACCCGGGCTTCCTGGCCCGTCACCATCAGAAACGTTGAGAACACCCCGGCGATGATCCACCTCGTTTTCATCGGACGCCCAGCTTGCGCCAAACCCCGCCGGCGCGTCAAAAGCAAATGCTTCCGGTGTTGGGCCAATGGCGCATTTCGTCAGTTGAGCTCCGAAGTCGGGAATCCAAAGGAAATGCCACCGCCCTTCGGCTTTCCCGTACTCCGGACGACCGGGGTTTGCGCCGGTCCTTCGGAGGTCTCCAAAACTTGAAATGCGCCGGAGCGCGAATCCGCGGCGTTGGTGGCCCTGCCTGCGCCAACGCTGCGAGGGAGGATCCTCCGAAGAAGCTGTTGCGTCTTGATTCTTGCGCAACCCATCAAGCATCGGAAGGGTTTCGCTCCGGGCACGCCGTGGGTTTGCCACCACGGGGTGCGAATGAACCAGCCCAAGGCAAGGCCCGCGGCGACCGGGTTGCCTCGACCCCGGGTGAATGTTTGCGCCTCCAGCGCGGTGTATCGCTGCCCCATCGGGGCCCGAGTTCAACAACGCTGGCCAACGCCCTGGGCAATCGGGTTTGCGCATTTCCTCCCGCCCGAAGGGCGCCTTTCGACAGGACAGGCCCGGCCCGCGCGATTCGTGTCCTCGGGTTTCGCCCTTTCAGGGCGCGGCGGGTTCTGATGGCCGGCTCCGGAGGCGTTGCCCCGGACTGGTGGATAGGATGCGCCTTCGCAGCGGACGTGGCCTCGTGGGAGCCGGGGACAGCAGAGGGAACAGTTCCGTTTTTGAGCCCGGATGCAAGCGACAATGCCCTTTTCGCCGGCCCTGCCGCGCCGGGGACACCCGGCATTCCGCCGGGCTTTCGCGCGAGCCCGAAACCTGAAATGCGATCCCCTCCGCGCGGCCCGGGAATTCTCCATTGCGTCTCTCGCGCGCGGCGCTAGCTTGGTTGCACGAGGCGGCCCAACCAGTCGCCCGGGCCGCGTCGCCAGCAACCAGGAACCATGTCCCAACCATGAAAGACCCGAACGCACGCAAACTCAGTCGTCGTCGTTTCCTCCAGCAGAGTGTCGTGGCCACCGGCTTGATGATCCTTCCGGCCCGGGTGTTGGGGCGGGACGGCGGCCCCTCGGCGAACAACCGACTCAACATCGCCGGCATCGGCGTGGGAGGCCAGGGCGCCGCGGATCTGCGTCAAATGGAGTCCGAGAACATCGTGGCCTTGTGCGACGTGGACTGGAGCCACGCGGCCGGTACGTTCAAGCGGTATCCGAATGCCCGCCGCTTCAAGGACTACCGAAGAATGCTGGACGAGGTGAAGGAGATCGACGCGGTGGTGGTGGCGACACCGGATCATCATCATGCGTTTGCCGCCATGGAGGCCATCCGCCGCGGCAAGCACGTGTACTGCGAGAAACCCCTCACGCATTCGGTGTGGGAGGCGCGGCGTCTGGCGGAGGCGGCGCGCGAGGCCAAGGTCGTCACGCAGATGGGCAACCAGGGCCAGGCGTCGGAGGAAACCCGGCTGCTCTGCGAGGCGGTCTGGGCCGGCGCCATCGGGCGGGTCCGCGAGGTTCACATTTGGACGGACCGCCCTTCGCGCGGACTGTTCGACGAATACTGGCCCCAGGGCGTGGATCGGCCCAAAGAGTCGCCACCCGTGCCTGAGACGCTGGATTGGGACCTTTGGTTGGGTCCCGCGCCGGCACGGCCCTACCATCCCGTCTACGCCCCCTTCCGGTGGCGGGGCTGGTGGGATTTCGGAACCGGCGCCCTGGGCGACATCGGCTGCCACGCGTTCGACCCGGTGTTTCGCGCGCTGAAACTGGGTGCACCCCTCACCGTGCAGGGCTCCTCCACCCGCGTGAACGCGGAAACATTCCCCCTGGGCTCCATGGTCACCTACCACTTCCCCGCACGGGATGCTTCCGTGCAGGCCAACAACCCCCACATCCGGGGTCTGAGCGGGCCGGGCGCCGGTGGGATTCCCATGCCGCCGTGTAAACTGGTCTGGTACGACGGCGGCCTCCGTCCGCCCCGACCCGAAGGTTTGCCGGACGGCCGGCTGATGGGCGACAATGGGCGACTGCTGATCGGCGACGAGGGATTCATTCTCGGCAACACCATCTACCCGGAATCCCGGGCGAAAGAAGTCGGTCCCATTCCCAAGACCATCCCGCGCTCGCCGGGCCATTACATGGAATGGATCCAGGCCTGCAAAGGCGGGCCCCCGCCGGGATCGAACTTCGATTGGGCCGGACCGCTCACCGAGACGGTCTTGCTCGGCAACATCCCGCTGCGCGTGCAACTGCGCGAGGATCTTACCCGGTTTACCCTCCGGTGGGACCCGGTGGCCTTCAAGTTCACCAATCTCGAAGAGGCCAACGCCTTTCTGCGGCGCGAATACCGACCCGGGTGGAACCTGTAGTCCCACGAGGGCGAGTTACGGCTTGAGGCCCCCCAGCGTTTGCAGACGCGGGTGTGGACGCGACGCACGCCTGCGTGGCCTCAGCGGACGACCCCCGTGGCGAGCTCTTGCCTGAGACGGTTCGCCGGTCGGCGTCCTTTCTACGACGTCGGACCTCCCATTGCGAACTGCTGCAGGCCGGTTGGGCACCGATGGAATGCGACGCGCGCCGCATCCCGGGCATGGCGTGGAAGGATGCGGCACGGCGGCCCCTGCTTCAGCGGGGCCGCCACAGCAGGTGTTCCACGGAAAGATACAAGAACACGCCGTAGTCCGGAGCAGATCCCGTCAGACCGACCGGCGCCGCCAATCCGAAGACGACCTGCATGTTTTCTGACGGGTTCAGGGCACACCGAATCCCCGGCGAGATCCAGGAAATCCACTCATGACGGCGCTGCCCTGCCGCATTGAGTCCATGCTCCCAAAGGCCCACCCATTCGAGGAGCACGTGCAGGTCGCGATGCAGAGCGTAATTGAGCGCCGCAGCCAGAGTGTAATGCACCAGGTCGCGGTCCCGGGCGGAGGCCGCGTCCGGCAGGGCGGTCAATCCGGCGTTGGCATGCAAAAAGGCGTTCTCCCCAAGGAGCGTGCTGAACGGGAGGTTGAACTCGGCCCCCACGGTCTCCTCGCCCAGATCCCGGTCTGCGTCGCCCGTCGGCAGGATGACACTCGCCCGGGGAGCCAGGGCGGTGTACCGGTCGGGGCTCAGCCAGACTTGACGGCGATAATGAATCATGATGTCTCCCCAACCATCGATCCACCGACCCTGTTCGCGGCGAAACAGGTAGGGAAGCGTGTAACTCAATTGATGATCCTGGCCGTGGATCGGCCATTCCTGGGTGAAAGCGAGGTGCCAGAGCTGAACATCCGGCCCTGCTGCGCGATCCACTTGGTAATTGCCCGTGGTGATGTGTTGGACCACGCCGGGTTCCTGGTTGTAGGCTTCTTCGACAAAAAAGGAGTTGTCCATGATGCCCGTGGCACGGGGTTCCCCGGCCGGGAGCACACCCGGACCAGCAGTAAGAGCCATCACCAACCCGGCCAGAGCCCGAACTCGCTGAAGCGCCGCTTTTCGGGAACCCGTGCCTCTCGGGCGCCGCGCCGGTGCGTTCAGGGTTCCCAGACCTGACTGCTCTCGGCCCGCCCTGCAGGAACCAATCCCGGGTTCTCTCCGGCGATGGAAGGCGCGGTCCCTCTTCGGATCAGGGTTGCTCCTCTCGCGCATACGTCATGGTCCTTCGTGTGAACTTTTGTGGGTGCTGCACCAGCCCCCACATCCGGCGCCGTGTAACTCCCTTGCCGCGCCGCCTCTCCCCGCCCCAACCGTGCGCGTCGTGGACAGCGACGCGGCGGCATCTTAAAGACCCCGGGTTCCTGTCGCAACCGTGGCGGAAGCCGGGTTCCGAGCCATGCCCGCACAGCTCTGCGGCGGCTGCGAACCCCCACTCGGTAGCCGCCGACGAAAGGCGGCGGAAAGTCCCCCTGGGGGTATCTGCCGTGTTCCTGCGGGAGGTGCTGAATGGCTGCCGAGGACCGGCGGTGGGGAAATGTGTCATTGCAAAAGGCGAAGAAGTAACCCGGAAAAGTGCGCACTCGAGATGGGTCCGAAAAGCCGCGCGTTTTCCAAAACCTGTCACTGCCGGTTCAGAGAGGCAGCCGCGAGCGCAGGGACCGTTGCGGGATGCTCCAGATGCCGAGGGGCATCCTCCAAGGGTTCGTAAAAGGTGTTCCTTCGCACGGGAATCCGTCCGGCCTCGCGAATGACGCGGACCAGCTCTGCCTCCGGCAGATGCTGCGGCGACCGTGCCCCGGCCATGTGAAAGATGTGTTCCTCCACAATGGTACCGTGGAGGTCGTCGGCACCGTAGCTGAGCGCCACCTGGGCCAGCTTGGTGCCCAGTCCCACCCAGTAGGCGGTGAGGTGGTCGAAGTTGTCCAGGTACAATCGGCTGACCGCCAGCGTCCGCAAGCTGTCATGGCCGGTGGGCGGGTGACGGACCTCCAACTGGTTGTTCTCGGGCTGGTAGGGCAGGGGAATGAACGCGACAAAGCCACCGGTCTCGTCCTGCAGCTCCCGCAGGCGCCGCAGGTGATCCACCCGATCGGCCAGCGTCTCCACGTGCCCATACAACATCGTGCAGGTGCTGCGTCCGCCCATCCGATGCCAGGTTCGGTGCACTTCCAACCATTCTTCGGCCGATTCCTTGCCCCGGGCGATCGTCTGCCGGACGCCGGGCGCGAAAATCTCGGCCCCGCCACCGGTCAGGCAATCCAGACCGGCCTCGCGAAGCGCCATCAGCGTGTCTTCCACGGACTTCCGTGCCAGCCAGGCCAGATGCAGCACCTCGATGGCCGTGAAACATTTGAGCTGGATGCGCGGATCGAGGGCCTTCAGGGCGCGCAGCATGTCGAGATAATACGAGAAGGGCAGAGAGGGATGCAGACCTCCGACGATGTGCAGCTCGGTGATGCCGAGGGCAAGCGCCTCCCGCGCCTTGGCCACGATCTGCTCCACGGTCAACTCGAAGCCGTCCGCATCCCGTTTCTTTCGAGCAAACGAGCAAAAGCGGCAGGAGAGGATGCAGTAGTTGGAGTAGTTGATGTACCGATTGACAATGTAGGTGGCACGATTGCCCACCTTGCGCGCCCGGACGCCGTCGGCCAGCGCCCCCAACATGTGGAGATCTCCGCTTTGCCAGAGCCTCAAGGCTTCGGTCTCATCCAGGCGCCGACCGGATTCCACCTTCTGGATGATCTCGCGCCATTCACTTTGTCGCCAGACCCACTGCATCGACGTCAGAATTAAGCACTTTCGGCAATCCGAGGCAAACTTCGTCGGGCCCGGCGATTTGGTGCCCTCGCGAAGGCCGCGGCAGACACCGGCCGGTCGAGAAACATGCACGTTCGCTGGCTCTGACCGGTGCCGCGCCGAGCGAAGCCCGCGTCAATGTCCAGGCCACCACGATCCGCACTGCCCGCCATGATACCCACTACCCCGGGGGTCCGCCCCCCGGCGCAAGACTCCCGCGGAGGACCCCGGATCGTCGGCTTCCGGTTCGGCGTAAACAGCGCATGGGAAGCGACAGCCATTCCCAGGTCAAAGATCGGCACACCGATCTGTGGCGAGCGGTCACTGCCTCTTGGCGACGAGGAGACCGGTGAAACCGCAAAAGCGCACCAAGAGGTCTCCGGGAAGGCAGCCGTCCGATGACCGGTTTGGTTCCTCCAGCTCATCGATCACCCCGGGCTGGGCGACGGCCGTGCGGTGGCGGCGCTCGAGCTGCCGACCGCAACTTTCACGGCGTTGAGCGGCCGGGGCACAGGCTCCTGAGTTGTGATTGGCACCACGCGCCAGCGCACGCGGGCGCCCTTTGGCCCTGGGCGCGGAAACCGATTCTCACGCAAAAACCCCTAAACCCCACCGGGGGTTGGACTCAATCCGTTGCATGGCTGCGAGACTCCGGACCGGATTCGCGTTCTTCCAGCCTTTCCGCTGGAGCGCGCCCGGCAGGAGTGTGTTCCTCGGACGAGTGACAACCCTGTCCCGCTTTCGGACGGACACACAGGCGTTCAGATGTATGCGCGGGCGCCAGGGAACTCGCGCGCAGCGAACGAAAGTCGCGCTTTTTCGTTTGGATGGTCGGGACGAGGGCCGGCCCACGAGGGTGCACCTGCGCCCGGGCTTTCGAAGCCCTTGCCATGGAAGGCAAGGAACTCAGGCCCGCATTCGTCGAAGTCGCAGAGGGTTTGTGTCTCCGTGTCTCTGGGGGTTCGCAAACAGCCTCCCGATCCTCGCACGCAAGGGCAACGAGGATGGCCGTGACTCGCCTCGAGCCGTGACTGGAAAGTTGTGTTTAGCTTTCCCCCGGGTTGCTCGACCGAAGGCGCGGTTTGCGACTTCTGATTCGGGCCTTGGGACCCTCGGGGGTGTGGCCCTGCTCCGAACTGAGAATGCCCGGGCACGAACCTCCTCAGAGGACTGTGGACTTTTGGCCATCCGGAGGATGCAGATTCCAGCAGGCGAAGAACCTCATTCACGAGCCCTACCGGCCGGTTTGCCAACACGGTCCGGCAAGCGACGAAGCTTCATGCCGAGTCGAGACCGGGCCCGCAGCCCACTGGCCAGCAGCGATGGAGCACTCTTCTTGCGACGCGACGCGACGTCAGGAAGGTCAAACCGGCCGTGCCGGGAATACTTTGCACTTTAAGGGCTGCCTCCAAGGCAGCTTTTGCCTCCTAAAGGGACTCGAAGGTTCTGAAGGGGCAAAAATTGCCCGAGCATCGAGGCTGGAGAGGAGGGCTTTGGATCTGTGTGTGAGTGTCGGACCCTCAGAGGACTGGCTCATCATCTTTACAGGGGCGGCCATCAAGAATGTGCAGAGAGGGTTGAAAAGTCTCGGGCCCACTGTTTGAGGAATCCCGACTTCCGCCGTGCGACACGAAGGGAGCTAAAGTGTCCAGATTTGGGATGGAGGTTGGGCTGAGGCCTCTGACCCACTCGGGTGTTGTGGCTTCGCTGCTGGCGTGACTCGGCTGCGCCCGGCCAAGGAGATCAATCTGGCACCGGCTCCGGAGGCAACAGTGGCGTCGAGTCGCGTCCGCCCGAGGCCCGATCCTCCAGGATTCGCGGCAGACCTGCCTTGGGAAGCTGATCTCCGAACGGAGCCAGGTTGTCCGGAGACCCGTGGGCGTTGTGCCCACTGCGGGTTGGAACGCCGGGCCCCCGGACTTGGCCCGCCACTTGCTCTGCTGGAAGCCGATTCGGTCGAGTACATCGATCGTGGACGAAGCTGACCTGAGGACACGGCATGGCACTGGCGTTTTTCCGACCCCGTTCGCAGCGACGGGATGAGGTGGTGGCAGTCGACCTGGGGGCCCGCTGCTCCAAGGCCGTCTGGGTACAAACCCGTCCGGACGGGTTGGCTCTGCTGCGGTATGCCATCCTCGATGCGCCGGTGGCAGAGAAGGAGCCTTCGACAGCGGCGCTAGCCGAGCATCTCCGCAGCCTCCTGCAAGCCCTGGAGACCCGCTGCCGTCTGGTCTCCTTGGCCCTGGGGGTAAACGACGCCATCGTTCGGTACGCCGAGCTGCCTCAGATGCCCCTCGCCGACATGCGGCAGGTCCTCAAAACCAGCAGCAAGCTGTATTTGCAGCAGGAGCTGCCCGGTTACGTGTTCGATTGTTGGCCCGTCAACGGCGCCGAGCGGGCCCCTGCGGAGAAGACCAAAACCTCCACAGTGCCCAAGCAGAAGGTCCTGGTGGCGGGAGCTCGGCAAAGCTGGGTCGACACGCTCTATGAGGCCTTGAAACAGACGGGTTGCACCGCCGGGAATGTTCTTCCCGGTTTGGTGGCTCCCATCAATGCACTCGAAAGTGCCCAGCCGGAGTTGTTTCGGCAGGAAGTGGTGGCCCTGGTGAATCTGGGGTTCCGGCACTCCAGCATATGTATCTTGCAACAGGGCGAACTGGTGCTGAGTCGGGTGCTGGGCATGGGCGGGGATCATGTCACCCAGGGACTCGCCAATATGATGGGCATCAGCTACGCGGAGGCCGAGGGCATCAAGCTCGGAATGCCGGGCGAGGTGCGCGAACAGCTTCAATCTCTGCTGGCTCCCCTGGCTCGCGAACTGAAGGCCTCGATCGACTTCTACGAACACCAGAACGACCGGCCGGTCAGCCAGGTGCTCGTGTCGGGCGGCAGCGCCCTTTCGGACTGTGTCCTGCAACTTCTCCAGGCCGAACTGGTCACGGACTGCCGTCCATGGGATCCAACGGCCGGACTTCAGAGGTCGTTGCCTCCGCAACAACTGGCCGAGTTGGAACAGCTGGCCCCCCATCTCACGGTGGCCATCGGTACGGCCCTCGCCACTCTTTGAGCATATGCCGATTCGATTGAATTTACTGGCGGAAGCGCTGGAGCGGGAAGAGGAACGGCGCAAAGACCCGGTAAAGCGCGCCTTGTTGGGGGCGGTGGGGATCGTGATCGCAAGCCTCCTCGGAAGCCTGCTGTATTACTCGCAGCTGCTGGTCAAAAACAGCGAATTGGCCCGCCTGCAAACCGAGTGGGAACTGCTGCGCAAAGAGTACGAGCAAACCCGGGAAAACGAGAAGAAACTGGCGGACGTGCGGCAGCGCCTTGCCGCGCTGGAGCGGCTCGCCACCAACCGTTTTCTCCACGGGAACCTGCTCAACGCATTGCAAAAGGCGGCCATCCCGGAGGTGGCATTGACCCGGTTCAAAGTGGAGCAGTTTTATACCCTGACAGAACCCACGCCGGCCCGAACCAACGCCGCCGGCCGGGTTACGCAACCGGCGAAACCGGCCACGGCCACCGAGCGCATCCTGGTCACCCTGGACGCCCGGGATGAGAGCCAGCGGCCGGGCGACATGGTCACCGACTACAAAGACCGCATCGCCTCCGTCCCGCTCTTCCGGGAACTCCTCGGAACCAACGGGGAGGTGGTGCTCCGCAATTTGTCGGCACCCCTCCAGGACACCCGATCCGGACAATCGTACGTCACGTTCAGCCTGGAGGTGCGCTTTCCGGAGAAAAGCCGATGAAACGTCTCACGCGTGAGAAAAAACAGCAGTTATTGTTGGTGGCGCTGGCCACCCTGGCGGCACTGACCGGCGTTTGGTTTGGCCTCGTGCGCCCCCAGCGCGTCGGATTGGAGCGCGTGGCCCGGGAGATTCTGCAGGCACAGCGTCAGTTGGACGAGGCACGGAAACTGTTGGCGCGCGCGCCTCAAATCCTGGAGGAGTTGGACAGCGCCTCAACAGTGCTGGAGCAACGAGAAGAGCAAATGGCCGCGGGCGATTACTATGCCTTCGTCATCAACCGCATCCGGCAGTTTCGGCTCGACTACGATGTGGACATCCCGCAGTTCGGCACCATCATCGGCCCGGCCCCGGTGGATTTACTGCCGCGATTTCCCTATCAGCAGGTGAGTCTCACCATTGCGGGGAGTGGTTTTTACCATGAGATCGGCCGTTTCATCGCGGATTTCGAGAACCGGTTTCCCTACTGCCAGATTCGCAATGTGGAGTTGGAAACGCCGGGTGGGGGGTCGTCGGATCCGACGGGAGAGCGGCTCTCGTTTCGCATGACCCTCGTGACCCTGGTTCGACCCGGATCTTGATGGAGGATGGCCATGGTGCGTGCGTCGAAACAACGCCGTTGGCAGGGACTGGTGATGCTCCTTGCGGTGCTGAGCTGCGGTGCGGCTGGAAGGGCGGCCGAAGCCTCGAGTGGCAGTCCCACCCCGGCGGTCCCGGCACCGATCATTCCCAGGTCTGTCTTCGAGATTCCCGGTGATCCGTCCCAGGGCCGGGACCCGTTCTTTCCACGGTCCCAGCGGCTGTTCGCCGGTCGGACCGGCAGCACGAATGTAACTCCCGTGGCCCGGATCCAGTGGACACTGCGAGGCCTGGCCGGCACGCCCCAGCAGCGCCTGGCCACGCTCCGTACCAGCGGGGATCGCCCTCGTACCCTCATCCTGGCCGAAGGGGAGGAGACCAGTCTGCCTGCGGCCGGCGGGGAGGTGCGCGTCCGTTGCGTCCAAATTCGGGACGACACGGTCGTCATCGAGGTCAATGGTGTGCAACAAGAACTGCGTCTCAGAGAGGGTTTCTGAGGATGCAAAGGCTCCCGCAGGACGGTCGGCGGCTGTTCGCACCCTCACGGAAGGGGCAAAGGGGAAGGTGGAAGCCCGTGTCGCTTTCATGTGGCCTGCAAATTGCTGCCAACGGCCGCAGGAGGCGTGAGACAGGAATCCCATGGAATGGGACACGCCTTTAGAACCGATGCAAGAGGCAGGTTTCATACGCAGTCAAGTGAACGGAGTTGCAATCGACCTGACAGGATGCCCGCGCCTCCGGAAGGGGGCGGGAGAGATCGCAGAGCAAGCCAACGTATGAAAACGAAATCGTGGAATCGCCGCACGACATGGGCGCTGGCGCTGGCCTTCACCCTGGGCGTCGCCTCTGTCCGTGCACAAGACACCAACGAACAAGCCGAGACAGCGGCCTCCGGGGCCACGACTTCAGCGAATGCCGCTCCGGCCGGGGAGACGGCCACGCCGGCGGCGGCGTCCGCAACCAAATCCGGCCGGGCGGCGGAAGTCATTCCACTGATCGTGATGGACGACCTCCCGTTGACCGACGCGATTCGGAACCTGGCACGTCAGGCGGGGATCAATTACCTGATCGACCCCAAAGTGGCCTATGGCGCGCCGGGCCCGGATGGCAAAGTGGTCCCCATGCCGACGGTTTCCATTCGGTGGGAGAACGTCACCGCCCAGCAGGCCCTCGAGGCATTGTTGAACAATTATGACCTCCAACTGGTTCAGGATCCCAAGACCGGGATTGGCCGCATTACGGTGAAAGATCCTTCGGCCCCTGAACCGTTGGTGACTCAGATCATCCAGCTGAAATATGCAAGTCCCACCAACGTGGCGCTTGCCATCCAGGGCGTACTTATGGATCGCCGCAGCAAGGTGATCCCCGACGTTCGCACGCGACAACTCATTGTAGCAGCCACGGAACAGGAGCACCGTGCGATCGAAGACATCGTGGCCCGACTCGATGCACAGAGCAAGCAGGTGCTGATTGAGGGGAGATTACTGGAGGTGTCAGTGTCACCGAAGTCCATTAAGGGCATCGACTGGTCGGGCACCTTGGGAGGCCAGCGGGTTGTTTTTGGGAACGGTACCACGATTGCACGATCCACGACAACCATACCTGGACAAACCACCACCACGACCCTGCCGGGTGGACGGACGATCACCTCCCAGTCGCGTTACAGTGAGCAAACCGAAATGCAGACCGTTTTCGATCCCCTGGCAGGCGGCGGCCTGTCGCTCAACACCTTCCGGGGTCTGACTCCCAACATTGGTTTTCTGAGCGCGGACGGAGTCAGCGCTGTTCTTTCCTTTCTGAACTCGCATGCAGAGTCCCGGGTGCTTTCGGCTCCCAGAACGGTCACCCTGGACAACGAACCGACGTTCATTGAAGTCGGTCAGATGTATCCCATTGTGAATGTGACTCCGGGGACGGTGCAGACAGCCGGGGGCTCCCAGGTGACGTACAGTAACCTCACCCTCCGCCTGGAAGTCACGCCGAGCATTTCTGCCAACAACGTCGTCAACCTCAAGGTTCGGCCGAGCATTCTTCGACTCGGCCCCAGGTACACCACAAAAGTGGGTGGGGTGGAAAATGAGGTGGACTCGTTCTTCAAGCGGGAAATGGAGACGCGGGTGCTGATTCCCAGCGGACATACTCTCGTCCTGGGGGGGCTGCTGCAGGATCAGATCTCTTCTGGAAGCACGAAGGTGCCGGTCCTGGGGGATCTGCCGCTGTTGGGCGCGGCGTTTCGCAGCCGCTCGAAGGATCGCGACAAAATGAATCTCCTGATCTTCATCACGCCTACGATTGTCGAGGACAAGGATTACCAGGAAACGCCCACAGATTTTCTGTCGACGCGTCCACCGGCGGGCGAGGCCCTGGAGGATGATTGGTCGGCTTGGGACAGCGGCGAGCCACTGCGGTGGAGCAAGCGTCCGGAGCGAAGCGGAGGCAGGGTTACTCCCTAGGCCCGGTTGCGCAACACAAGGCGCAGCTGTGCAGCACTCAACGAAGGACCAAAGGATTTCGTGTATGAAGCGCATGCGATCCGGAACTGTGCAGAGGCGTCCCCAGCCTGCGAGCTCGTTCTGGGCTACAATGACCGTTTGCGGGCTGTTTGGGGCGATGTGTATGCGGGGATGGGCCTTGCCGGAAGTGCACACCGTAAGCGGCGGGCCAAAGCAGGGCACCTGGACACCCCATGGATATGCCGACGGACGCGCCACCACGGACGCGCAGTTCCATCGACCGGTGGCCCTGGCCTGGGCCGAAAGTGGAGCGGCAGGGGGTCGGCTTTACGTGGCGGACGAAGGAAACCATGCAGTGCGGGTGCTGGAGGAAGGCTGGGTTTACACCTTCCTGCCGAACGATGTGGTGGGACCGACATGGATTCGAGGCCCGATTGGAGTCGCGGTTGACGGGGAGGGCGTCGTTTACGTTCTGAATCGCGGTGAGTCGGGCAGGGGCTGGCTTCTGCGGGTGGACGCCCACGGACACCCCGCCGGCGCTTCGTGGATCGTGGCCACAAATCTGATGCATCCGCAAAGTCTGGCATTGGATCGCAGGGGAGGAGCTTACGTTGTGGTCGGAGACAGGCAAATCCTGTGGATCGGTCTGCGGAATGAAGGTTCGAGGCTGGTGGCAACCGTGAGCGCGCCGGGCGCCCAGCTTCGAGGTTTGACAATGCGACCGGATGGGATGCTGGCGGTTTGCGATGCGGGTCTGCATGGCATCTGGCTGGTCAATCCGACGAACGGCAGTGTGATGCCGTTGACCGGCTTCAACGGCCCTGGCGATCGCTTCGGGGCGGCCGCTTACGCCCAGTTTCGGTGCCCTGAGGGCATTGTGGCAGCAGGGAACAATGCCGTGGTGGTTACCGACCGTGGAAATCATCGGGTGAAGGTCGTAGATCCGGCTGGCGCGGTGTACAACCTGTACGGGGTGTGCTCGAATCTCTGGGTGGGGCCTTATAATCCGACGGCGGGCGTCTTCCCAGGGTGGTATGATGGCGTTGGCTGCGTGACGATCCATGCTTGTGACATGTGTGCCAATTATGCGGAGGCGCGTGATCCCCACGGGATTACGTTTGCGCGTGACGGAACGCTGTTTGTAACCGAAACGTATTATCATATTTTGCGGCAGGTCAGCAGTGCAGGTCTACCCCCTCCACCCCCGTGGCCGCCAGCCGCGCCGCAGGAGGTTGTGGCAGAAGCCACTGTTGACGGAGTAACGGTCGACTGGAGGCCCGTACGAGGCGCAGTGCGCTATCGGGTGAAGCGATCCACTACTGCGGGAGGCCCTTACAGCGTGCTTTCAGAAGTTGTGTCGCCGCCATTCCGGGATGCTGGCGTGCTGCCGGGCACGACCTATTACTACGTCGTCACTGCCCTCAACGACGGAGGCGAAAGTCTCCCATCGGCCGAGGTGAGGGTGAGCATACCGAGACCTCCGGTACAGGATCCTCGTATCGGCTATGTGGAATTTCCATCGACGGCGAGCCCTCCATACACGTCGGTATTTCGCGCGGGCCAGTCGTTTGTCTTCAACAATGACGTGCCGATTGTGATTGTAGGCGAGGCCGGCGCGCAAACGTTCTACACCTATTCAAACACGTTGGACCTGGCTCAGGTGGCCAACCCCACCGACGAATCCGCAACAGCCCCCGCGGGATATCGAGATGGCTTGGACCCGGTCGATGTGGCCCGATTCGCGGTAGTGCCGGTGCAGCCGGTCGTTGCAGTGAAAGCTGTCAGCAAGAAAACAGATGGAAGTCCGGACAGTCAAATTGTGGGCGCCGTCCTGCAGTTCGTGACTGCGAACCCGGTCGTGGAGGGGGACAATCCCGCGGATTTGCGGGTACGCGTGGCAACGGCGTGGGCAAGATTGTTCTACACGCTCGACGGATCGGATCCCGGGCCAGAAAATCTGCGGGCCGTGGATGCAGGGCTGGTGGGTGATCCTCGCGAGGGATGGTCCCTGCGGCTGTTCATCAGCAGCAACACGATGCTGAGGCTGCGGGCGTACAAAACGAATTATCAGCCCAGCGCCGTGGTGAGCAAGCTTCTCAGCCCAACGAATCTCGTCGTCAATCGAATTGGCTTTGGATTCGAGCGAGGTGTGGGTGCCACGGAGTTTATTGCGGCTCCGGGGCAGCTGTTCTATGCGCCAGTGACCATGACCGTGTTGCCGGATACGAGCATCTATAGTTTGCAGTTTTCCCTGATGGCGACCAATGCCGGTCCACTTCCCGGACCGCCCATTCCGCGGAACGGCTTTACGTTCGAATCCCTTTTGGTGAAGCCGCGAGAGGGAGTTGCGGGCGCCTTCGAGCGGATCCCGCCGCTCATGTACGTGGCCAGGAATACAAATGGAGTGCCGGACGTGATCACAAATCGCGTCGTCGCGTATAACAACGGCTGGTTCATGGAGCTTGTGTTTACGAACTCCGCGATGAACCTTTTGGGCGTTGGATGGCTCGAGAGGCGGTGGCAATTCGGCACGAACCTGTACAATACCACCGCGCAGGATCTGATCAGCTATTCCATGGCGCATGATACGCTGCTGGTGAAGTCGGACGGAAGGGTTCTGGTCGGTGCCTACGGCATTCGGGTTCCGAGCAACGCAAAGCCAGGGCAGACCTATGTGATTCAGGTGGATCGGCCCACGGCAACATCTGACGGTATTGGAGCGCCCGGGTCTGATGTTTACATCGAAGCGCCCGCCTACGGCGTTTTGGGGAAGGGCCCGTTGAACGGGGTCAAGGTGTTGACCGTGGGTCAGCCGGGCTACATCGTGGGTGACGTGTATCCTTTCCGGTGGTTCAACGCGGGCGACTTCGGCAAGGGATGGTTGGCAAATGCTGATGTCATGCAGGTATTCCAGGTGATTGCCTATGGATTCAACGCACCGCCCGCGGGGAGTGATCTGTTTGATGCGATGGATTCGTGTTGCGGAGTTTTCACCAACGCGTCATGGGACACGAATCTGTTGGTCAAGGTGGGGGATGGATCGCAGCCCATCGTGCGGGAATCGCTGTTTGACGGGAACGATACGGATATCAATCGGATCGCTTTTGGCGACGGGCAGCTCGACGTCTGTGACCTCTTTGTGACGTTCCGACGCTCTCTGGACCCGTCCTTGGCGTGGTTCAAGCGACTCTGGACCACGAACGGGCAGGTGGCGGTCGTGGCGACAAACAACTTCCGGGGACGCTTGGACCCGTGGTTGGGCCCATGGGATTTGGGACTCGAGGACAGCAGCCTGAGCGGGGAGCCACCGGCGGTGGTGATCGAAGGTCGGGAAGTGATCGGTCAGGCAGGAGCGTTGGTGGAGGTCCCCGTGGTCGCCAGTGTTTTTGGGCCGCATCCGCTGCGTGTCCTGGCCATCACCTTGCGCGTCGTGCCGGCGGATGGCTCTCCGTGGCTGGAGGAACCGGTACGGTTCGAGCCTTCCGTGTTATTGGGAGCGCCGACTTTGGTGGATTCCTCTCGAGGGGACACCTATGCTGCAGCGTGGTTGCGCAACGACGGGACGGGAATCGTGGGCACGAACGCGATCGTGGGCTGGTTGCGCTTGCGAATCCCGGCATCGGCCAGTGGCAACGCCGCTTATGTCATCCAGATGTTGCACAGCTCGGGGTCGCCCAACGGGTTGGCGCCATTCTCCACCCGGGCGCGCAACGGCGTGGTTGCTCTCCGAGATCGCAGCGGCTCGTCTTGGGGAGACGGTATCCCTGACTGGTGGCGTCTTCGGTATTTTGGATCGATTGCGGGGATCCTGGGGGCTGCGGATGCCGATGCCGACGGGGACGGAGTTCTCAACCGGTCAGAATATGAGACCGGCACGGATCCCACAGATCCCACAAGTCATACGCGAATGACTGTGCTCCCACGAGGGCGTGGCGATGCGCTGCTGCTACTCTGGCCCAGCATCCCGGGACTGGAATACATCCTCGAGGAGGCCGTGAATCTAGGGGGCCCGTGGACGCCCGTTTTCACGCAGCGGGCCACAGGATGGAAGATGAGTTACCAACCGTCAGCGCAGGAGGGGCCCCGGAAGTTCTATCGGGTTCGTTTCAACCCCTGAACCCGAACGGGTGAGGCTCGGATGGAGCCCCAGTTCGAGGGGGGATCATATTGTGCTCTGGCGCGTTTTGCCGGGGCCCCGGCTCATATGTCGCCGAGCCGACGCAGGTATTCGAAGCTGTAAATGCCCGTATGATGGCCATCGGCCCAGAGGGGCTGGAGTCCGTACGCGCCCACGGGTTGGATCCGAATGAGCTGAAAAGAGGCCGGTCCCAGCGGGGCCGCCGGGGCGCGATGCAGCCGGCCCAGGACATCGCGTTCCCCCTGACAGCCGGCACAGGGACAGGCCCTCCGCAGTTTTTCCAACGAAATGAAAGTCTCGGTGCCATCTGACCAGCGGATGGCGAGTTCTGTCCCAATCACTTGGATGTCTTCCGGATGCATGGCGCGAGCATGCCTCAGGCGCGCCCCTGCGTCCACTCGGCCCGGTCGCCTCACGGCCACGCCGGCTCCCGGCGACCCGGCGAGTCGTTCGAACCCATTGGCAAAGTGCCTCTCCCCGTTCATGCCGTGGCGGGGTCAGGAGCCGGGCCCTTTTCCATCACCCTCGAGGTAGAAAGGCCTTGATCGTCGGCGGCAGGCGTGCGGCGGTGCCCTGCGGGTGAGCCGACCGGGTGGTTCTTCGTCGGGGTGGAGTGTCATCCGCGGCTCCCGCGGATGTCCGCCGCCTTCCGGGAGGGGTGCCCATGGTGCCGGGTGCATCAGGTCGCTTTGGGGAAAGTTCAGCTTGGACTCGTCGCGGGATTTCCGCAGTCAGCTGGAGATGGAGGAGCCAAAGCGGGTCGCGGCCGCTTGCGATTGGACCGGCCCCGGGATCGTGTGCGCGGTTACAGGCTGCGCAGACGCGGTCGAGGTGAGAACCGGTGTCGATTGCGGCACGGCTTTGAAAAGGTATTGCCGGGCGCGGCGCAGGCGCGCCGTACCGAAGCGCCCGGATCCGCCCGAGTGGCTCGCGGGTCATTCACAGGTCTGGGACCAGCCGGAGGCTCGGTGGTGCTTCGGGCGTCTTCGGCATGGGTAAGCCGAGGCAGGGCGGCATTTCGTTGGGACTTCTGGAGTCGGGGCTCACAACCGGACGCGCGGCCCTCGGCTTGCGATGCTGGGAAAGGACTTGATGCCGCCAGAAAGGCGGGATTAATTGACCGTGATGCTCCATGCACAGCGTTGAACGCCGCAAGACTCGGTGCCGGTGGTTTCCCGGCCTGCCTTTGCCAGGGAGGTGGTTGCTCGGCCAGGGGGGACGGTGGCCGTGGTGTCTGCTGCTGGCCTGTTCTTTGGGCGCTGCACCGTTCAAGGGCACCTTTGAATTCCGGCAGCCGGACGGCACTCTCATTGTCGTGCGGGGGGAAGGCGACGAGTTTTATGCGCACTTCGAGACGCCGGACGGCTACACCGTGACTTTCGATCCCGCCCTGCGGGCCTACTGTTACGCCCGCGTGTCCCCCGAGGGCCGCCTGGTGTCCACGGGAATTCCGGTGCACCTGGCGCGGCCCGCCGAATTGGGATTGGAACCCGGCTTGCGGCCCGACGCCGCCGTCATTCGTACCGAAGCGCAGGAACGGCGGCGGCGCTGGGAGGAAGCCATGGAGATCGACGTGCGCTGGGAAACTCTCAAAGCCCTGCAACGGGCAGCTGAGGCAGGCGGGCCCGAGGATGCGCCGCCCACCGCGCCCACGCTGGGTGTGAAAGTGGGTCTCTGCCTGTTGATCGATTTTCCGGACGAGCCCGCCACCGTGCCGCGTTCCGAGATCGAGGCGTTCTGCAATGCCGACCAGTACTCCGGCTACGGGAACAACGGTTCGGTCAAGAAATATTTCCAGGAGGTATCCAACGGTCTCCTCATTTATTCGAACGTGGTGACGGTGTACGTTCGGGTGCCGCAGCCCAAGAGTTATTACAATGACGTCACGAAGGACAGCGGCGAACAGGCGAACGAGTTGATTCGTGACGCAGTGGCGGCGTTGAGGAGCCTTCCCAATTTTCAAACGGAGGTCCTGCCCATGTTGCAGGGCTTGACGGTGGACAATCAGAATCGGGTGGTGGCGTGCAACGTGTTTTATGCCGGCGACAACGGCGGGGTTTGGTCCATGGGCTTGTGGCCCCATGCGTGGACGCTGGTGAGGGTGGGAGCCCAGGAACTTTGGCCGGGCGGCAAAAAGATTTGGCGATACCAGATCAGCAACATCGGTCAGCAGCTCGAGTTGGGAACGTTTGTCCATGAGAACGGGCACCTGCTGTGCGGTTTTCCGGATCTCTATGACTACGACTACGACTCGAAAGGCGGCGCCGGAGTTTTCTGTTTGATGGGCTACGGGTCCTTTGGGCCGAATCCCGTTCAGGTATGCGCCTATCTGAAGCGTGCGGCGGGTTGGGCCACGGTCACCGACTTGACGCGGACTTCGGCCCTGTTGGCCACGGTGACGGCCACCCCCGGGCCGGGATTCAATCACTTTTACCGGTACCGCAAGCCGGGTTCGTCGACGGAATACTTTTTGATCGAAGCACGGTTCCAGACGAATCGAGATGCCCGGTTGCCGGCATCCGGGGTGGCCATCTGGCACATCGACGAACTGGGGAACCGGGACGACCAGCGCCGCGATCCCAACACCCGCCATCAGAATTTCGAGGTAACATTGATCCAGGCCGACAACCGCTGGGATCTCCATCGCAACGTGAACGCGGGAGACCGCGAAGACTTGTATTATGCCGGCAATCCCGCCTCCGGGTATCGAAACGTTTTTTCGGACGGCTCCGCTCCCGCGGCGCGGTGGTGGGACGGGACGTCCAGCGGGTTGCTCCTGCAGCACTTTGGTCAGCCGGCACCGACCATGGAATTTGTGGTGGGGAATCCCCAGCTGGCACCGCGAGTGGTTGTTGCCCCGCAACCGCAAGTGGTTCGGGAGGGGACCAACGTGGCGTTTCGTGTTCAAGCGGAGGGCATCGAGCCTCTGAGTTATCTTTGGCGCAAAGACGGCCAGCCTGTTGCCGGTGCGACCACCAGCCGGTTGGTGCTCGATCCGGTGCGCATGGAAGACGCGGGCTTGTACAGTGTCGCGATCAGCAATCGGTTTGGCGGCGTGACCAGTCCGGACGCGGAACTGGTGGTGTTACCCGCGATGAGTCTGGCGGCGGCGCTCGATGCGGAGGAGCTGGACTGGCAAACGGACGGTGCGTTTGGCTGGTACGGACAGCATTGGACCACAAGTGACGGCGACGACGCGGCAGCCAGCGGGTTTCTGAGAGACGGCGAGGTCTCCCGCCTCTGGACGGTGTTGGCGGGTCCGGGGACGCTGACGTTTTGGTGGCGAGTGTCCTCGGAACCGGGACGGGATCAGTTGCAATTCCTGTGGAATGGCACGCCGCAAGGGGTGCTTTCCGGGGAGGTGGACTGGAGCCGGGTGTCCCTGGAACTTCCGCCGGGCTGGCAAACGGTGGAGTGGATCTACCGCAAGGACGGGACCGGGCGAGCAGGTGAGGATCGGGGGTGGGTGGACAGGGTCACCTTTGTGGAGCGGCCGATGCCCCCGGTGATTCGGTCCCAACCCGCGGATCAGGGAGTTGTACGTGGTTTTCCGGTGACGCTCACCGTGGTCGCAGAGGGAACGCCGCCGCTGCACTATCAGTGGTTCCGTGAAGGCGGCCCCATTGCCGGCGCAACCGCCTCTGTTCTGGCGTTTGCGGAGATGAGCGAGCGCGAGGCCGGCAGATACACCGTGGTGGTCAGCAACCGGTATGGAACGGCCCTCACGACACCTGCAGCCGTGACGGTAACCCTGACAGGGACCACGGGGGATCATTCCCTGGGACAACGGAGTCTTCCGGCGGGCGCGACGGAGGTGGTCGCCGTGGCGGCCGGCTTGTGGCACTCGGTGGCGTTGCGTGCCGACGGTCGGGTGGTCGCGTGGGGTTACAACCATCACGGACAGTGTGAGGTGCCCTCCGGAATAACGAACGCGGTCGCGGTCGCCGCAGGGGGGTATCACAGTCTGGCCGTGCTTGCGGATGGAACGGTGGTGGGTTGGGGCGCCAACGGGTCCGGTCAGGCCAGCCCCCCATCGGGCTTGCGCGGGGTGGTCGCCGTGGCGGCCGGGCACTGGCACAGTTTGGCGTTGACCGAGGAAGGGCGGGTGGTCGCATGGGGCGATGGAAGTGGGGGACAGCTGCACATCCCGACGGGGCTCCGGGACGTGGTGGCGATAGCGGCGGGAGCGCGACACAGCCTGGCCCTGACGCGCCAGGGACGGGTGGTGGCCTGGGGCGACAATCGCAACGCATTCGGTCAGTGGGTGGGACAGGCCACCGTGCCTGCGGGCCTGTCTGATGTCGTCACGGTGGCGGCCGGTGCGTATCACAGTCTGGCGGTTCGCGCAGATGGCCGCGTCGTGGGCTGGGGGGACAATTCGCAGGGCCAGCTCGCCTTTCCCTCCGATTTGAGAGGTGCCGCCGCGGCTTCGGCGGGAGTGGAACATAGTGTGATTCTGCTGCGGGACGGGTCGGCGATTGCATTGGGAAACAATTGGCGCGGCCAGTGTGATTTGCCCGCGGGCCAGCGGATGGCCTGGGTGGCCGCGGGGGGATATCACACGGTGTATGTGTTGGAGTCGGTGCAGGTGCCGCGGCTGGTGCGCTATGGGCGTGCGGACACGGGTTTCCGGCTGTGGGTGCAAGGCTCGCCGCGCTGGCGTTATGGATTGGAATACGCGGAACGTTTGAACGCGCCGAGCTGGACGGCGCTGCCGGCGGTGCGCGGGCAGCCGGGCCTGGTGGGTTTGGAGGACCCGGGTCCGCTGCCGAGCCAGCGATTCTACCGCGTGCGGCAGGAGTAAGCCTGAGGTTCATACGTCGGGTGCGGTGCGGCGAAGGGCAGAGTGGGCTGTTCGGGCGCTGCATCGAGGCAAGAATCACCGGAAAAATTCCGTAGGGTCTTTGGGGAATGTCCAACCCGGGTTGCTGCGCCTCAACTAGCGGAGCGCGGTGGCGGGCAAGACTCACGCCCAAACCATAGAAGTTCGGGGGTCCGATTTCCTCTTGACTTGGGGTTGCAGACTCCCTACAAGCGGGGCACGGCTTTAGGTGGTGCTGTCGAAAGGAACCTTCACGGACTCTCCCATGGCTGGATTACCTCGATTCCTCGGGCGAACCCACGTGGCTGGGCTGGCTTTTGTCGTGGCGGGTTTGATGCGGGTGGTCGGTGCGCCCTTTGCGGGTGAGTTTCAGTTCCGCCAGCCGGATGGCACTCTGATCCGACTGTTGGGCGAGGGTGACGAGTTTTATGCCCATTTCGAAACGCCGGACGGATACACCGTGGTGTTCGATCCCCGCTTGCGGGCATACTGCTACGCCAGATTGTCGCCACAGGGGACCCTCGACTCGACGGGAGCCCCGGTGCATCTCGTGGCGCCGGAGAGCCTGGGTTTGGTACCCGGCCTGAGGCCCGCCATGGAGTCGGTTCGCGCCCAGATTCGGGAGCGGCGGCGTCTTTGGGAAGAAGGGATGGAGATCCAAACCCGCTGGGAGCAGTTGAGATCCCTGCACCGTGCTCGAGAGACCGCGCAAGGCGAGTATGAGCCCCCGACTTCACCCACGGTGGGCACCTTCGTGGGGCTTTGCTTGCTGGTCGATTTCCCCGATGAACCGGGAACGATTCCCCCGTCCGAGATTGAAGCTTTCCTGAACGCAGATCAGTACACGCGTTACGGCAACAACGGATCCGTCAAGCAGTACTTCCGCGATGTGTCCAATGGAAGGCTGACGTATTCCAACGTGGTGACGGTGTATGTCCGTGTCCCACGACCCAAGAGCTACTATGACGATCCAACCAAGGACGACGGGGAACAGGCGAACGAGCTGATTCGGGACGCCATCGCCGCGTTGAAAGCGTTGCCGAATTATTACACGCAGATTTTGCCGCGGTTCCAGGGACTGACAGTGGACAGCCAAAACCGAGTGGTCGCCTGTAACGTCTTTTATGCCGGCGGAAACAGTGGCGTGTGGAGCCAGGGGCTCTGGCCGCATGCCTGGGCCCTGTACAGGGTGGGTGCCCAGGAGCTCTCCCCCGGCGGCAAAAAGATTTACCGATACCAGATCACGGACATGGGGTGGGAACTTGAATTGGGGACATTCGTGCACGAAACGGGCCACCTGCTCTGCGGATTCCCCGACCTGTATGACTATGACCAGGACTCGCGAGGCGGCGCAGGCATGTTCTGCCTGATGGGCTATGGAAGCCACGCGCAGGGGGGAAAGAATCCGGTTCAGGTGAGCGCCTATTTGAAGGTGGCGGCAGGCTGGGCGACGGTGACGGATTTGACGCAGAGTTCTGCCATGCTCGGCACGTTGACCGCCGTGCCGGGCAGCGGTTTCAACCATTTCTACCGCTACCGGAAACCGGGAGTGAGCACGGAGTATTTTCTGATGGAGTGCCGTTATCAAACGAATCGAGATGCAGGGCTTCCCGGATCGGGCATTGCGATTTGGCACATTGACGAGCTGGGAGATCGAGACAACCAGAGTCGGGTGCCCAACACAAGGCATGAAAACTTCGAGGTTACTTTGGTGCAGGCGGACAACCGATGGGACCTGCACTACGATGTGAACTCCGGCGACCGCTATGACCTCTGGTACCTGGGGAATTCCTCGTGGGGCTATGCGAATGTGTTTTCCGATACCTCGGCACCGGCCGCCCGGTGGTGGGACGGGACGGCCTCCGGACTCTATTTGCATCAATTCAGTGCGCCGGGCCTGCGCATGGAATTCGTGGTGGGGAATGTGGACCTGGCCCCGAGGATTCTCTCGGCGCCGTCGGACATGGTGCTCTATGAAGGCACGAATGTGACCTTGAAGGTCACGGCTACGGGTTTGGCTCCCTTGTCCTATCAGTGGCATCGGAACGGCGCGGCGCTGGCGGGGGCGACGACCAGTGAGTACCGGTTGCAACCGGCGAGCTTCTCCCACTCGGGGCGGTACAGCGTGATGGTGTCCAACCGGTTTGGGGTCGCATGGTCACGAGAGGCTGTCGTCACGGTGGTTGCGGCCACGACGTTGGAGAACGCGTTGGATACAACCGGGTTGACGTGGCAAACGGATGGGAACGCTGCGTGGTACGGCCAGCTGTGGGTGACCAAGGATGGTGTGGACGCCGCAGTCAGTGGCGTCATCGGCCCCAACCAGTTCTCGCGCGTGTTCACGACCGTGGCGGGACCGGGGACCGTGAGTTTCTGGTGGAAAGTGTCGTCTGAACCGGGTTTTGACCTGCTGCGGTTTCTGGTGAACGGGCAAGAGTGGGCGGTCATCTCGGGCGAGATCGACTGGACAGCTCGGTCTTTTGAACTGGGGCCGGGCCATCAGACGCTGCAATGGGAATACAGGAAGGACGGTTCGGTAAACGGGGGACAGGATCGGGGATGGCTGGACCGCGTGGTCTTCGTGGCGCGGCCCATGGCGCCGGTGATCCTTGCCGGACCGCGGAGCCAGGGGGTTATGCGGGGCGGGTCGGTGACCATGGAAGTCCTTGCAGAGGGTACGCCACCCTTGTGGTATCAATGGTTGCGGAATGGAAGTCCCATTGCCGGAGCCACTGCGGCGAGGCACGTGGTGACTTCGGTGTCGGACGCGGACGTCGGCGTTTATGAGGCTTTGGTCCTGAACCCGTACGGCGTGGCTCGCAGCGCTCCGGCGCATTTGTGGTTGATCCTCGTCGGGGCTGTGGGGGACGGGTCTCTGGGACAAACCAACCTTCCGGCCGAGGCGGTGGAGGTGCGGTCGATCGCAGCAGGACTGTGGCACAGTTTGGCGCTACGGGCCGACGGGAGGGTGGTTGCGTGGGGATACAACCAGCAAGGCCAGTGCGATGTCCCGGCCGGGCTGAGCAACGTCGTGGCGATCGCCGCGGGGGGTTACCACTCTCTGGCACTGCGCAGGGACGGGACCGTGGTTGGATGGGGCGCGAACGACGTGGGCCAGTCACGTCCTCCGGGCGGTCTGAGCAATGTGGTGGCTGTTGCTGCCGGTTTGTGGCACAGCCTGGCGCTGACGGAGGATGGGCGGGTGGTGGCCTGGGGCGATAACGGCGTTGGACAGTGTGCCGTTCCGCCGGGGTTGAGCAGTGTCGTGTCCATCGCAGCCGGCGGCACCCACAGTGTGGCCCTGATGCGCAACGGGAGGGTGGTCGCCTGGGGCAACAACCGCAACGCGCGGGCCGAATGGGTGGGGCAGGCGATCGTGCCGATTCACGTGACAAATGCCGTCAGCATAGCTGCCGGCCACTATCACAGTGTGGCCGTGTTGGCGAACGGTCGGGTGGTGGCATGGGGGGACAACAGCCGGGGGCAGCTCGGGCTTCCCGCCGGTTTAACCAACGCGGTTGCGGTTTCAGCGGGGGCGGAGCACAGCGTGGCACTGCTCGCGGATGGAAAGGTTCTGGCGTGGGGGGACAATCGCTGGAGCCAGTGTGATTTGCCCGCGGGCCAGCGGATGGCCTGGGTGGCCGCGGGGGGATATCACACGGTGTATGTGTTGGAGTCGGTGCAGGTGCCGCGGCTGGTGCGCTATGGGCGTGGGGACACGGGTTTCCGGCTGTGGGTGCAAGGCTCGCCGCGCTGGCGTTATGGATTGGAATACGCGGAACGTTTGAACGCGCCGAGCTGGACGGCGCTGCCGGCGGTGCGCGGGCAGCCGGGCCTGGTGGGTTTGGAAGACCCGGGTCCGCTGCCGAGCCAGCGATTCTACCGCGTGCGGCAGGAGTAAGTGCGGGCCGCGGAACCCGAAGATGCCATCGCGGTTCCCCCGCCCGTGACCCCTTGCTGCGCAAGACCGGATGCCCCGTGAGCGTGCCAGGGCCGGGGCCCGGTTCGGCGCCGCAGCTTTTTCGAGACTGTTGCCCGGCCCCCCGGCCGGCTGTCGGGTCACGGGATGGATCGCCCGCCGCATGTCGGGCCCCGGCCTCGGGTGGCCTTGTAAGTTTGGCAGTCGCGGGACGCGGTCCCGGTCTCAAGCGGGCTGTTGCTGAGTGAGGCAGTGCAAGGTGCCGAGCCCGAGGACCAGGTCTGCCGCGTGGATCCCGATGACGGGACGGTCCGGAAAAAGTTCGCTCAAAATGCCCAGGGCGACGCGGTCCTGGGGATCGTTGAAGGTGGGAACCAGGACGGCTGCGTTGGCGATGTAAAAGTTGGCGTAGCTGGCCGGGAGACGCTGTCCCTCGAAGAACAGGGGCGCAGGCATGGGCAGGGCAATGAGCTCGGGGCGGGAGCCGTCGGGGAGCCGAAAGCCCCTGGCGATGTCCCAGTTTTCTTCGAGGATCCGGTGATTCGGATCGCGGGGATTCGGCTCGCGGACCATGACAAGGGTGTGCGGGTTGACGAAACGGGCCAGGTCATCCACATGGCCGTGAGTGTCGTCGCCCTGGATCCCCCGTTTGAGCCAGAGCACTTGTTGCACGCCCAGGTAGGATTGGAACACGGCCTCGTAATCCGCCCTCGTCATTCCGGGGTTGCGGACCTGGACTTCGGGATCGAGCAGGCATTCCTCGGTGGTAAGCAGGGTGCCCCGGCCGTTGACTTCGATGGCACCGCCTTCGAGTACCACGGGACGTCCTTTGTGGATGACGGGGAAGAGCGGTTTGCGCAAGAGGCGCGCAGCCACCACCGGGACCTGACGGTCATGGCGCCAGTTCGGGTACTTTGCCCAGCCGTTGAAATGGAACTGCAGGATCGCGTGCCGGGGGCGGGGTTCGGGGCGGCGGACGAAGATGGGACCGGAATCGCGCGTCCAGCTCCGGTTGGTGGGGTGGTGCACGAAGCGCACGCGTTGGAGCGGGCAACCGGCCTGTTGGAGATACCGGCGGGCGAGTGCTTCCTCGTCGGCATGACGCACCAGCAAATAGACGCGCTCGCCCGGCACCAGTTTGCGGATGATTTCGGTGTACACCCACCGGATGGTGTCGAGCTTGCCGGGCCAGTCGGAAGCCAGGTGAGGCCAGGCCAACCAGGTGGCCTCGTGCCGTTCCCATTCGGCCGGCATGGCATATCCGAGTTCCGAGGGCGCAGTTGTGTCCCTCGCGACCGATCCGTTCGACTTGGTGCGCATGGCGGGCCCCAGCATAGGAACGCCCGGGGGAATGCCAAGATCGGTGCGCGACACCCCGCACCACTGGCTGCGATGGCAAGCGAAGCGGGAGTCCATCGGTGCGGTCAAGGCGGGCTTGGCCCCCGGGGCCGCAAGATCGAGGTGCGGGAGGGGGGAAGGGAGATGGTGTGGGGAAACGTCGATTGCAGGATCTGCGTTTGACGTGCGGCCGCGGGATGGGGATGATGGCCCCGGTCCTATGAAAACGAGTTGCATTTGCTGGTGGGCATCGATGCTGGTGGCAGTGTGGAGCACGACTCCGGTGGTGGGCCAGCCGGGACGGGGACCGGGGCGGGCAGAGCGCGAACCGTTCGTGGCGCAGACCCTGCCGAAGGACGAGTCGGAGGAGCGGATCTTGTCCGTGATCGAGGACGTGGGGCGCAACCAGCGTCAGGGGACAATGATTGTGCCCGAGCAGGACGGTCGGATTCTGCGGGTCCTGGCGGAGTCCATCGGTGCGAAGCACGTGGTGGAAATCGGGACCTCGGTGGGTTACTCCGGCCTCTGGTTTTGTTTGGCTTTGGAGCGGACCGATGGGCGACTGACGACGTTCGAAATCGACGAGGGCCGCGCGGCCCGGGCGCGGGAAAACTTCCGGCGCGCCGGGGTGACCAACCGCGTGACCATCGTCATGGGGGACGCCCATCAGACGGTTCTGCAGCTCAAGGAACCGATTGACCTCTTGTTTTTGGACGCCGACAAGGAGGGCTATGTGGATTACCTGAAGAAACTCCTGCCGCTGGTACGGCCGGGCGGTCTGGTGGTGGCGCACAATATCACGCCGGGCATGGCGGATCCCCGCTATATTCAGGCGATCACGTCGGATCCCAATCTGGAGACGATCTTCCTCAACCTGCATGCCTCCGGGATCAGCGTGAGCCTGAAAAAGCGATGAACCCACCGGAGCGGGGTACGCGCTGCCCAACCGACAGGCAAGATACCCTCGAGCGGTCGCAGGGGTTCCGGGCCGGGCAGAATTCCACTGCACCCCCACGACCGGAAGAGATCGGGCCGGCGGCGATGCAGTCGCCCGTCTGTCCCGGTTCGGGCAGCCTGGTCGGCAAGCTTTCCCGCCCCTGGCCTGGCGCGGAGCTCCGGAGAGGAAGGCCCGCGCGGTTTGCGTCCGGACCGGAGGTCATTTGTAATTGAGCCCTGGAGGGATCATGTCCACGCCTGCGCAGCCCAAACCGGTGTTGAACCTGCTGGATTCCACCTGTTTGATCGTGGGGATCATCATCGGCGCGGGGATTTACCAGATGGCGCCCGAAATTGCCCGGGGCGCGGGTGGGCCGTGGGGACTGATGGGACTGTGGCTGTTGGGCGGGCTGCTGTCATTGTGCGGGGCGCTGTGTTATGCGGAGCTGGCCGCGGCCTACCCACGGGAGGGGGGTGACTATGTGTATTTGAGCCGCGCCTACGGATCGTGGGCGGGCTTTCTGTTCGGATGGGCACAGTTGACGGTGATCCGGCCGGGCGACATCGCCGTCATGGCCTTTGCGTTTGCCCTGTATGCACGGGAGCTTTTCGGGGCCTGGACCGCCGGCTGGGGATGGAGCGCGGAAACGACTCTGAAGGTGTATGCCTGTGCGGCCGTGGGGGCGTTGACATGGATCAATGTGCTGGGGGTCCGGGCCGGAAAATGGACGCAGAACCTGTTGACGTTGGCGAAGGCCCTGGGATTGCTGGCAATGGCGGCAGCGGCGGTGGCCGCCGGGCCGGCCGGGTCCCCGGCGGAGCAGGCGGCTTCGGTGGATCCCATTCCGTGGACGCTGGCGCTGATTTTCGTCCTGTTCACCTACGGGGGCTGGAACGAAATGGCCTACGTGGCGGCCGAGGTCAAAGATGCGCGGCGTAACATCGTGCGCGCGATGGTGCTGGGCATGGCGGCGGTGACCGGCCTGTATCTCGTCGTGAATGCGGCTTTTTTGTACACGCTGGGGTTTTCGGGCCTGGCCGGTTCGCAGGCGGTGGCGGTGGATGTGGTGCGGGCGGTTTGGCCCGAGCAGGCGGCGGCGCTGGTTAGTTTGTTGATTTGCATCTCGGCATTGGGCGCGGTCAACGGACTGGTGCTGACGGGGGCGCGGATTTCCTACGCCTTGGGGTCCGACTACCGGGTCTTTCGTTGGCTCGGCCGGTGGCATCCCCGCTGGGGCACCCCCGCCGCGGCGCTCCTGGTGCAGGGCGCGCTTGCGTTGGGACTGATTCTGGTACTGGGCGATTTTGTGCAGACCGTGTTGTATACGGCCGCGGCGGTGTACACGTTCTACCTGGGGTCCACGCTGGCCGTGTGGGTGTTGCGGAGGAAGGAACCGACGGTCGAGCGACCCTATCGAACCTGGGGTTATCCTTGGACGCCCTGGCTGTTTGCGGTGGTCTGTGGGGCATTGATCTACAGTGCGGTGACATACAAGCCGCTGCTGGCCGGGGCGTCGGTTCTCCTGATCCTCACGGGGCTGCCGGTGTGGTGGTGGAGCCGAAGAACCGCGCAGCGAACTTCCGGCACCGACCCGGCAGAGGCCGAAAGTCAGACGGGTTCTTGAAATCCCCACCAGCTTTGCCACGGCTCCAATGCCAGTTCGGTCGCACCCGCGGGGTGGCCGAGGCTGCGTCCGTCGGTTCCATCGAAGCATGTCACTGGCAGCCGGTGCCAGGAGGTGGGCAGGGAACACCTCACGGGCCGGGGAGAAACGTTGTGGAGACAAAGTACCGCGTGGCCCGAGTCGGGGTCGAGCCGTTCGATCACAAACAGGCGCGGGTCCAGATCGTGGATTTTGAAGGGCGCGGCCGGGGCGAATGCGGGCGAGGCTTTCCGCAGGCGGAGCCACCGGGCCAGGGTTTGGTACACGCGCGCGGGCAGATAGTCAGGGCGATCCAGTTCCCGCTCGAGGGTGCGGCGCTGCAGCTTTTGCCGGTTGATGCGGCGCGGGATGCCGGACGCCAGCGCTCCCTCACGATCGCCCCGGGATCCGAAGAGCGAGTGGAAGTACAGTGCGGGCATCCCGGGCAGGCTCAACACAATGGCATGAGCCGTGGCAAACTTGCGGACGGCGACCGGGTCGGGTTCACGGGCCGGCGGCGGACTCAGTGCATCCAGGTAGTTGATGTTGAGCTCGTAGGGGACCCGGGATCCATCGGGCGTGGCTCGTTCCGAGACAAAGCCCCCTGCCTCGCGGGTCAACCGTACCAGCGAGTCGATCGCGGCGGGGGCCAGAATGCCCCGAGCGGGGTTGAGTCCGATGCCGTCGTGCGAGGCGAGGTAGTTGAGAAAGGCGGTTTCCGGGGACGGCGTGACGAGTTGGCGAGCCCACTCGGTCAGCTCGCGGGCCTGGCCCGTACGAAAGCTGTGGAGCACCAACGGGGGCAGCGCGAAATTGTAAACGAGATGGGCCTCATTGGTGCCGTTGCCAAAATAGGCAACGTTCTCGGCATGGGGAACGTTGGTCTCGGTGACGAGACGGACATCCGGGGCCAGGTCTGCCAAAAGCGTGCGGAAGAGTTGAACGATCCGGTGGGTTTGGGGCAGGTGGAGACAGGACGTGCCGGGTTCTTTCCAGAGGAAGGCGACCGCGTCCAGGCGCAAAAACCGGGCGCCGTGACGGACGTATTCGAGGAGCACGCGAAGCATCTGCAGAAGCACGGCGGGTTGCCGGTAGTTGAGATCCACCTGGTCGGCGCTGAACGTGGTCCAGACACGGCGCAGGCCGGTCGGCGTGGAGAACGGGGTCAACAGCGGGGTGGTACGGGGCCGGATGACGGCGGTGAGGTCGGGCTCGCCCTCCACGGTGACGTAGAAATCCTGATAGGCCGGATCGCCTTCCAGGAACCGCTGGAACCACTCACACCGGGTGGAGGTGTGGTTGCACACCAGGTCGAACATGAGGTCGAACCGGTCGCCCAGACGTTCCACGTCGCTCCAGCGCCCGTATCGCGGGTCGACCGCCAGATAGTCCACCACGGCAAACCCGTCGTCCGAGGTCCAGGGATAGAAGGGCAGAAGGTGAACCGCGCTGACGAGCCCCCGGATGTGTTGGTCGAGGAATGCTCCGAGGGCACTCAGTGGGGAAAGCCCGTCGTCGAGGACCTGGTCCGCATAGGTGATCAACAGGCTGTCATGCTGGGTGAGGGGCCGGTATGGCCGGGGCGGCACGGTGGCGCGGTAGGATTCCAGGAGCTCGAGGAGCGCGGGAATGAGCCGGGGGCCCCGGGAAGGACCGTAGAGGAAGGCGAGATGATCGCCGACCTGTTTCTGGAAGTCAGCTTTGGGAGAGGTCATGGAGGTGCGAGGGGTGGAGGACCGGGCGTGGAAGAGGCCGGGGCCATTCAGGGGACCGCCGCGGATTCCCGACGACCGACGCCCGGCGGACCGGCGAGAGTGCAGGAGGGAGGCCGGCCGACCCGAAGGGCGCAGGATTGCCGGGGTGGCTTCGCATTTGACGGTGTGCCGGGCTTCTCGTAGCGTTGGCACTGCCTGATTTATTCGCGGGAACAAGCATGATCGGCTTTATAGTCAAAAAACTCATTGGGTCCAAGAACGACCGGGAGATCCGGCGACTCCGCCCGCTGGTGGCGAAGATCAACGAGATCGAGGCGGGGCTGAGCGCGTTGTCGGACGATGACCTCCGCCGCAAGACGGCGGAATGGAAGGCGCGGCTGTCGGCGATCCGGGACAACGCCGAGCTTGCGGCCGCGCTGGACGCCCTGCTGCCGGAGGCCTACGCCGTGGTCAAGAACGTGTGCCGCCGCCTGACGGAACGGCGGGCCGAGGTGGTGGTGCGGGGTCACACCATCGTCTGGGACATGATCCCGTTTGACGTGCAGTTGATCGGGGCGATTGCGTTGCATCAGGGCAAGATCGCGGAGATGGCCACGGGCGAGGGCAAGACCCTGGTGGCCACCATGCCGGCCTATCTGAATGCCCTCACCGGCCGCGGCGTCCACATCGTGACCGTCAACGACTACCTGGCCCAGCGAGACAGCGAGTGGATGGGGGCCATCTACCGGTTCCTGGGGTTGACGGTGGGCTGCATTGTCCACGACCAGCCGCCGTCCGTGCGACGGGAGCAGTACAACTGTGACATCACCTACGGGACCAATGCCGAGTTCGGCTTCGATTACCTCCGGGACAACGGCATGGCCCTGCGCAAGGAGGATCAGGTTCAGCGCGGTCACTACTATGCGATCATCGACGAGGTGGACTCGATCCTCATCGACGAGGCGCGCACGCCGTTGATCATCAGCGGACCGGCGGTCCGAACCTTCGACGATCAGTATCCCCGGTGGAAGCCCGCGGTCGAGGCCCTGGTGCGGGCGCAGCAGCGGTTGTGCGACCAGTTCCTGGAGCAGGCGCGCGCGTTGATCCGGCAGTTGCATCCCCCGGACGGCCGACGCCCGGAAAATGCCGAGGAACTGGAGATGGAGATCGGGCTGTTGCTCTACCGGGTCAAGATGGGTCAGCCCAAGTCCGAGGGCCTGCTCCGGTTGTTGGAGGATCCGGAGAACCTGAAGCTGATGCACCGGGCGGAACTGGAGCTGCACAAGGATCAGCGCAAGGTGGAACTGTTCCGGCAAAAGGAGGAACTCTACTTCGCCATCGACGAAAAGACCCACGAGGCGGACCTGACGGAGAAGGGGCGGCAGTTCCTCAGCCCGCACGATCCGGACGCGTTTGTGTTGCCGGACATCACGGTGGCCCTGCACGAGATCGACAGCGATCCGAAACTGGATGCCCGGGGCCGGCTGGAAGCCAAGACCCGCCTGCAGCAGCAGTTCGAGACCAAGGCCCAAACGATTCACGCCATCTCCCAGTTGCTGAAGGCCTACTGTCTGTATGAGCGGGACGTGGAATACGTGGTGCAGGACAACAAGGTGATCATCGTCGATGAGCACACCGGCCGGTTGATGCCGGGCCGGCGGTGGAGCGATGGCCTGCACCAGGCGGTGGAAGCCAAGGAGGGGGTGACCATCGAGCGGGAAACCCAGACCCTGGCCACCATCACGATCCAGAACTACTTCCGCATGTACCAGAAGCTGGCGGGCATGACGGGCACGGCGGAGACGGAGGCGCAGGAGTTCTGGGACATTTACAAGCTGGGCGTGCTGGTGGTGCCGACGAACAAGCCGGTGCGCCGGATCGATTACAACGATTCGGTGTACAAGACCAAGCGCGAGAAATTCGCCGCGGTCCTGCGGGAGATCAAGGAGATCCACGCGCAGGGCCGACCGATTCTCGTGGGTACGATCTCCGTCGAAGTGAGCGAGATGCTCAGTCGCATGCTGCAAAAGGAGCGCCTGGTGCACTCGGTGCTGAACGCCAAGTATCATCAGCAGGAGGCGGAAATCATCGCGCGGGCCGGTCAGCGGGGTGCCATCACCATTGCCACCAACATGGCCGGCCGCGGCACCGACATCAAACTGGGCCCCGGCGTGGCCGAGCTGGGCGGACTCCATGTGATCGGCACCGAGCGGCACGAGGCCCGGCGCATCGACCGGCAGCTGCGCGGACGTTGCGCCCGGCAGGGCGACCCCGGCAGCTCGCATTTCTTCATCTCGCTGGAGGACGATCTGATGCGGCTGTTCGGATCGGACCGCATCGTCAAGTACATGGAACGCATGGGCCTGGAAGAGGGCCAGGAGTTGCAGCACCCGCTGTTGAACCGGTCGATCGAGCAGGCGCAAAAGAGGGTGGAACAGCACAACTTCCAGATCCGCAAGCGGACCCTCGAGTACGACGACGTGATGAACAAACAGCGGGAGGTCATCTACGGCTTCCGCAACGAAGTGCTGCATGCCGACAGCGTCCGGGACCGGTTGCTGGAGATCATGGAGGAGGTCGTCGTTCAAAAGGTCCAGCAGTTTACCAACGACGAGGCGGACTTCAGCGGCTGGAACGTGCGCGGGCTGGCCGACTGGGTCAACCTCACCTTCCCGCTGGGCCTGCCGGAGCAGGAGATCTTGAACGTGGCCCAGCAGGCCCACGAGCGGCCTCCTTCGGATTCGATCTATGATGGTCTGAGCCCGGCGCAGTACGCGGTGGCCCGGTTCATCGTGCAGGGGGTGCGGCGGGCCTACGAGCTGAAAACCAGCTTCGAGGATCCCGAACAGCTGAAGGTGCTGGAGCGCTACACCATCCTGAGTGCGGTGGACCGGTTGTGGCAGGAACATCTCTACGAGATGGACAGCCTGCGGTACAGCATCGGGCTGCGGGGCTACGGTCAGCGGGATCCCCTGATCGAGTACAAGGCCGAGGCGTACAAGCTGTTCCAGGATCTCATGACCAACATCAAGTCGGAGATCTGCCACAACATCTTCCGCAGCGCCACCAGTCTGTTGGCCTTCGAGAATTTCCTCCAGAGCATTCCCAAGCAACTGTTGCATCAGAGCACCAGCGCGTTCGGGCAACCCGCCCCGGCCGCGGCGCCGGCCACCAGTTCCAAGGCCAGCGAAGTGGTGCGAGAGGCGGCGGCAGTGGCCGAGAAAGTGGCGGCGGCAGAGAAGGCCCAGCCCGTCCGCGTGGGGCCGAAGGTGGGCCGGAACGACCCCTGTCCCTGCGGCAGCGGCCGCAAATACAAACACTGCCATGGACGTTGACTTCGAAGCCGTCCAGGGCCGAAGGGTGCGCCCCGCGGGGTGGCATCAGGGCCAGAGCCTTGCCTGGCGGGCGTAGGCGGCCAGATCGCGGGCGGTTTTGAGGCCCAGTTTGCGGAGGAGGCGGGTGCGATAGGTAAGGATGGTTTTGGGTTGGACCCCCATGTGCCGGGCCATGTCGGCCACCGTTTCCCCGGCTGCAGTCCGGCAGAGGACTTCGAATTCACGATCGGAAAGCGACTCATGGGGCGCGGCGGTGCGTTGTCCGGCGGCGTGATCGCGCAGTTGTTGCAGGAGGGTCGGGCTCAGGTACGTGTCCCCGGCGTGCACCGTGTGGATGGCCCGGACCAGTTCGGCCGGGGCACTTTCTTTGTTGAGGTAACCATTGGCCCCGGCCCGGAGGAGACGCAACGCAAACTGCTCCTCGGCGTGCATGCTCAAGATGAGCACCGGCATGCGCGGCCAGAGCTGGCGGACTTCTTTGAGGACGTCCAGGCCACTGCGCCCCGGCAGACTCAGGTCGAGGATCAGTACATCCCAGGGCCGCTGACGGATTTGAGCGAGCGTTTCCTCGCTGGTGGCCGCCTCGCCCGTTACGACAATGTCGGGGGTTTCGGCCAGGATCTCTCGGAGACCGCGGCGGACCAGGGCATGATCATCAGCGATGAAAACCTCGATCATGGGCGGGGTGGCGGCGTGCAGGGAGCCAGGGGAATCGTGACCCGAATGCGGGTGCCGCGACCGGGCTGGCTTTCGATGCGGCATTCGCCGCCGAGGCTGTGGGCCCGTTCGTGCATGCCGAGCAGGCCGAGACAGCCGGGGCGACGCAACTGAGCGGGCGTAGCGCCCTGTCCGTTGTCCTGGATTGTGAGCTGCAAGGTGGTTCCGGAGGACTCGAGCCGGATGTGGACCTGGGTGGCATGCGCGTGTCGGGCCACGTTGGTGAGGGCCTCCTGCACGATCCGGTAAAGCGCGATTGCGGCGAGGCGATCGGGGGGCGCGGTCACACCGGGGGCGGCTTCGAACCGACAGGCGATCCCTGTGCGGCTGTGGAACTGTTGCGCTTCCCATTCGAGCGCCGCCGCCAGGCCGAGCGTGTCGAGCATGCCGGGACGCAATTCATTGGCGATGCGGCGCACCGTCTGAACGGTTTCATCGAGCAACTGCGTCATGCCGCGCAGCCGGCCCTCCAGACCGGCGTCGGCAGTCGGGGCCAGCCGGCGCTCGAGCCAGGCAAGATCCATCTTGAGCTTGGTGAGCATCTGTCCCAGCTCGTCGTGAATCTCGCGGGCAATTCGTCCGCGTTCGTCCTCCCGGGTGGTCTCCAGATTTCGCGCCAGGGCGCGAAGTTGCTGTCGGGACTCTTGCAGCGCGGCTTGATAGCGTTTGCGTTCGGTGACGTCGCGGAAGACGAGGACCGTTCCCAGCAATCCGTGCACCTCGTCGCGGAGCGGAGCCCGGGTGACCTCGACAGGAATGGTTTCATTCCGGGCCGTCAGGAGGAGCGCTTCCGTGGGCGGAGGGACCGCGGGCCGGTCCGAGGTCATCTCCCGGGCACGGAGGAAGGCGGTGTCGGATTCGGGTGCGGCGTCTTTTTGTTGAAACACCCTGGCCAGGGGCTGACCAATGGCCTCTTCCCAGGACCAGCCGGTAAGGCGCTCGGCGGCAGGATTCAAGTACGTGATCCGCTGTTCGGGGTCGGTCAGGATGACCCCGTCGGCAGCGCAGCGAATGGCGGCGGAAAACGCCCGTTCCAACCGGGCCAGGTGCGATTCCCGGGCGTGCCGTTGGAGAGCCAGCTCGAGGCACGCTTTCAATTCCTGGGGGCGAAACGGCTTCAGGAGGTAACCGAACGAGCCGGATTGGCGGACCTGCTGCAACGTGGCCTCGTCACTGCGCCCCGTCAGGAAAATGCTCGGGATGTCGAGTTCCTGCCGGAGCCGTTGGGCCAGTTCAAAACCTTCGGTGCGCCCGTGCAATTCGATATCGAGCACGGCCAGGTGGGGGCGGGCCGAGGCGGCCAGGGCAAACCCCTGCTGTGCGGAGTCGGTCACCCCGACCACGTGGTAACCGAGGCGTCGGACGGCCGCCACGATCATTTGCGCCACCGGCGCTTCGTCCTCAACGATCAAAAGACGGTGTGGCTCCATGAGACCCAAACCCCGCCCTTCCACACGGCTGCTCCCCGTTTAGAGGAAACGGCGCAGATGGCAAGTCGAATCGCCGTTGAACATTCGTGACAAGCGCATCCGCAGCGGCGTTTCGCACCTCGGAAGAGAACAGAGGACGGTCGGGCGCGGTTCGATGTCCGGGCCTTTGGGAGCCCCGATGTTGCCCGCACTGATCAACCATTCATGGCCTTGAGCCGCTGAAGAAACCTCGAATTTTCGGTCGCTCTGGGCTGCCAGGGAGACCGGCCTCCTTGCCGACCCCGGCGAGCAATCTCCGTCCCCAGCATGGACGCGTCCTTCCCTGGTCCGCGCGCCGGCCGGACCTTCCCGTACCCATCAAGGGCAGCTGCATGGGAACCGCCGCCCTGCCATCCTTTCGCGACCGGGAGGGAGGAGCCGCGCGCGTCCATGGGTCGCAGGTCGATGCGGAGAAAAGGCGCGCCACGGCAGCAGTCCCGGTCAGGAGTCCCTTGTCAAGGCCGCCGGATCCACACCACTCTGGGCCCATGAGCGGGCAGACGGGATCTGCAGAACCTGCAGCACTGCGACCGTTGGCCGATGTTTTCGCTCGATGCCGGGCGTGGCTGCGGGCTCGGGGCTCCCGTGACTCAAGGATCGACCTGTGCCTGATCGGCACGACCTTGCTCCTCTACGCACCCGTGCTGGCCCGGGGCGACTTTGTCTGGGACGACACGGTGTTGCTCGATCGCAACTCTCTGGTCACAGGGGAGGCCACCCTGCGCACGGTTTGGACGCGGGAGGATTTTCCGCTGAGCCTGGCGGTGCTGGCCGGGCTCCACGCATTGTGGGGGAAATCTGCGTTGGCCTTTCACTGGTTCAACGTCCTGCTGCATGCCCTGGCCGCGGTGCTGGTGCGCCACGTCCTTTCGAGGATGGGCCTCCCGGCGGCCACGGCAGCGGCGATCTGGTTTGCGTGGCATCCGGTGGCGGTGGCCTCGGCGGCGTGGATCTCGGAAGTGAAAAACACCCTGTCGCTCACCCTGGCCCTGGGAAGCGCGCTTGGGTGGATCGCATTCAGCCGGCGATGGCTCCCAGAGGGGGCCACGGTGCCGGAAAGGCAGAGCAGGTTCAAACAGGCATCCAGCCTGGCCACGGCCTGGACGGCTTTTGCCCTGGCGCTTCTGGCCAAGACGTCGGTCGTGGGCTTGCCCGTGGCGCTCCTGGCCTGGGTGTACTGGAGAACGGGGCGGTGTCCGAAGTGGGCCATGGCGGGATTGTTGCCGCTGTTTGCCCTGGCATTGGCCATGGGATTGCGGACCGTGTGGCTCCACACCCACCAGGTTTTGGCCGGGGCCGTGTTGCCGGAAGCCGACGGAATGCCGCTGGGGCTTCGGGTAGCCCGGACCTGGTGGTTTTACGCAGTGCAAGCGCTGTGGCCGGCCGAGCTCTGCCTGATTTATCCCCAATGGGAGAGGGGGGTCTCGGGCGGGATCGTGGCGTGGCAGTTGGCCGGGCTTGTCGCGCTGGCGGCGGGGGCGCTGGCGGCGGCATGGCGCGGGTGGCGGGGATTGCTGGCATGGCTCGGGGCTTATACGGCGAGCGTGTTCCCCTTCCTTGGCTTTTTCCCGATTTATTTTTTTGCCATGGCGCCGGTGTCCGACCACTTCGCGTACTTCAGCCTGGCGGTCGTGGCTGCTGGGGTGTCCGGTGTGTTGTCCTCGGGCGCGCGCTGGGCCTCGGAGTTCTCGGGCAAACGGATCCGGCGGGTCGGGATGGTGGGGCTGGGCCTGGGACTGGTGTTGCTGGCCGGGCTGAGTCACCGGCGGGTTCAGTTGTTCGTGGACGACTTTACGTTGTGGCAGGCCACGTTGCGTTGCAACCCGCGGGCCTGGGTGGCCCACAACAACTTGGGGACCTTTTTCGCGGAACGGGGAGATCTGGGACGAGCCGCGGAACATTTTCGGCGTGCCCTGGAGATTTATCCGCACAACGCGGCCGCCCAGCAAAACCTGGGTCGGGCGCTGGCGGCTTTGGGGCAATGGGGCGAGGCAGCGGAGCACTACGGCAGGGCGGTCGCGCTGCAGCCACGCAACGTGGCTGCGCGGCGGGGATGGGCGGAAGCGCTCGAGCAACTCGGGCGACTTGAGGAAGCCGCTCGGGTGCTTCGTGAAGCCCTCGGGATGCAGGACGATGTGGCCATTCGGCTGGATTTGGCTGCCGTCTTGCGCAGGGCCGACGACCTGGCAGGCGCCGTCGCGGAGTTGTCTGCTGCCCTCGCAACGCATCCCGGGGATGCCGACGTGATGAACAACCTGGCCTGGTTGCTGGCGACGGCTCACGACGCGCGGCTCAGAGATCCGGCCCGCGCAGTGGAGCTGGCCACGCGGGCTTGTGAGCTGGATCCGGACAATCCCCGAATGCACGGCACACTGGCGGCAGCCCTGGCGGCGGCGGGCCGGTTCGACCAGGCCGCGGCGGAAGCAGAGCGTGCAGCCGAACTGGCGCAACGGCGCGGGGACGGCATGTTTGCAGAGTTGAATCGGCGACTGGCCGCGCTTTACCGGCAAGGGCGTGCTTATGTGGACCCGCCGGTGCGGCGCGTAGATCGGCGATTTCCCACGCAATAATCCCTCGGGCGGTGTGTCGACGGAGCGAGCCGCGGGACGCCGTCGAGGGAGGTGTTTCCGTTTTTGCGTGCCGGATTGGAGAGTCTCGATGAAATACCGGGTTACTCCGGCTTGCCCGCGGCGACGGCGGCCGAGATGCCGGCGAGGTTTCGGGGGCGTCCAACAACCTGAGATGCACCGGCTGTCGAGGGCAGGGCACCCCTTACCTGCAGGGCGGGCGTCACGGGAAATTGAAAAGGGGCGAACTCGCAACACGCGAGTGCACAGGCAGCTGTTGTGCACACCTGTGGTTTGGGCGAAAGGATCCTTCCAAAACTTCTCAGGATCCGCATGGCCTTGACGGGCCTGCTTCGAACTTTGCGGGACCCGGGTGACGAGGCACGAGAGCAGTGGCAAAAACCGCCTGGCGAGCCTGGCAGGCCGAGCTCTTTCGAGCCGTGGAATGGTCCGAGCACCTGTTCAAGCCAGGCAGGCCGGGCAGGGCCACGTCGGGCGGCTGCCCTGAGCGGGTCGTACGGGATGGACACGAGACCGGATCACCATGAGCGTCGAGGGGCGGGGCTGAGCACCTGACCCGCCGAATGGGACAACACCCGAGCGCAGGGCCCGGCGTGGGTTCTATCGCTTGCGCGCTCGCTTGACCTTGAGCTGCGCGGTGGCACGGGCGAGGGTGGCCTGGACCAGGGCGGCATCCTCGGCACTGAGTTTCTCGGCCAGGCGCGCTTCTGCGCGGCGTCGGGCCTCCTCCACGGCCGCCTCGTCGATGCTGTCGGCCTCGATGGCCATGTCCGTGATGATGGTCACGTGATCGCCGGTGATTTCGGCGAAGCCCTCGCCCACGGCCATGTGGGTTTCCTCGGTGCCACGGCGCAGGACCAGTTCGCCGGGCTCGATCTGAGTCATGAGCGGGGTGTGCATGGGAAACACCCCCAATTCTCCGTCCACGCCCGGGAGAGTGACCATGTCCACCTCGCCGGAGAAAACCTCGGCTTCAGGAGTGACGATGGTGAGACGCAGGGTGTTGGCCATGGCACGGCGGTGAGCTTAGGACTCCTGCAGCACTTCGTCGATGCCGCCCTTCATGTAGAAGTTGGCCTCGGGGACGTCGTCGTATTTGCCCTCGAGGATCTCCTTGAACCCGCGCACGGTTTCCTCCACGGGCACCTGTTTGCCGGGACGTCCGGTGAAGACTTCGGCCACCGAGAACGGCTGGCTGAGGAAGCGCTGGATTTTTCGCGCGCGGAAGACGGTCAACTTGTCTTCGGGCGACAGCTCGTCCATCCCGAGAATGGCGATGATGTCCTGGAGGTCCTTGTAGCGTTGGAGGACACGTTGGACCCCGCGGGCCACTTCGTAGTGTTCGCGTCCGACGATTTCCGGGGTGAGCGCACGGGACGTGGAGGCCAGCGGGTCCACCGCCGGGTAGATCCCCAGCTCGGTGAGACCGCGGTCCAGCACGATGGTGGCGTCCAGGTGGGTAAAGGTGGTGGCCGGAGCCGGATCGGTGATGTCGTCGGCGGGGACGTAAATGGCCTGGAAGGAGGTGATGGAACCCTTCTTGGTGGAGGTAATCCGCTCCTGGAGGTTCCCCATTTCGGCGGCGAGGGTGGGTTGGTAGCCGACGGCGCTGGGGGTGCGGCCCAGGAGCGCGGACACCTCGGAACCGGCCTGCGAAAACCGGAAGATGTTGTCGATGAAGAGCAGCACGTCCTGGTTGCGTTCGTCGCGGAAATACTCCGTGATGGCCAGGCCGGACAGAGCGACGCGGAGACGGGCGCCGGGCGGCTCGTTCATTTGTCCATAGACCAGGGCGATCTTGGACTTGCTCAGGTCCTTGAGGTTGATGACGCCGGCCTCGATCATTTCGTTGTAGAGGTCGTTGCCTTCGCGCGTGCGCTCGCCGACGCCCGCGAAGACCGACACACCGCCGTGGAGTTTGGCGATGTTGTTGATGAGCTCCATGATCACCACGGTCTTGCCCACTCCGGCGCCGCCGAAGGCCCCGACCTTGCCGCCCTTGAGGAAGGGACAGATCAGGTCGATGACCTTGATGCCGGTTACGAGGACCTGGGGCGAAGTGGACTGCTCCGTCAGGCTGGGCGGAGGACGGTGAATGGGATAGCGCTTTTCGGCCTGGATGGGGCCGCGTTCGTCCACCGGGTCCCCGGTGACGTTGAGGACGCGTCCCAGGACGGCCTCCCCCACCGGCACGGTGATGGGCCCGCCGGTGTCGATGACTTCATAGCCCCGCTTCATCCCGTCGGTGGAACCCATGCAGACGGTGCGAACCCAGTTGTCCCCGAGGTGTTGCTGCACTTCGAGCACGCGTTTGACGCGGCCCTCGCCCGGCACGTCGTATTCGACGGTCAGGGCATTGTATATGGCCGGGACCTGCCCCGGGAATTCGACGTCCACGACCGGACCGATGACTTGGACGATTCTGCCTTTGTTCATGGGGAAGTGGGATCAAGACATGGCCATTTGGGCGGTGGCGATTTCCAGGAGCTCCTTGGTAATGCCCGCCTGGCGCAACTTGTTGTACTGCAGGGTGAGGTCTTTGACCAGTTGGTTGGCGTTTTCGGTGGCGTTCTTCATGGCCACCATGCGTGCGCTGTGCTCGCTGGCTTTCGCCTCGAGCAGCACCTGGTAAATGCGAAAGTTGATGTAGTGCGGTAACAGGGCGCCGAGGACCCGTTCCGGACCGGGCTCGAAGAGGAATTCCGTGGCTCCCTTGAGCAGCTCTGTTCCCAGTTCGGCTCCCTCGGGCTCGGAGCTGACCCCGCGAATCTCCCGCAGGGGCAGCAGCGGCAGCACCTCCGGCCGCTGGATCAGCGTGGAGACAAAGTTCATGAACAGGACGTCCACGCGGTGGAACTCGCCTTTGAGGAAACCTTCCTGGAGGAAGCGGGAGATGGCGCGCGCCTCGGCGAACTGGGGGTGGTCCTTGTAGGAGAACTCCGCCAGCAGCGTGCGGCGGGCGCGGGCCAGGAATTGGGCCGCCTTGCGGCCGGCCGCGACAAACACGGTTTCCCGGGGATCGAACTTGATGGCCTCGCGGAAGAGCGTGCTGTTGAGCGCGCCGCAGAGCCCCTTGTCCGTGCTGACCAACAGCACGCATCGCCGGCCCCCGGGGCGTTCCTCCATCAATGGGTGGGTGAAATCGGTGACCGTGGGCAGGAGCTCGGCCAACATGCGGTTCATGGCCCGGGCGTAGGGGCGCCCCGCCAGTGCGGCCTGTTGGGCCTTGCGCATTTTGGCCGCGGCCACCATCTGCATGGCCTTGGTAATTTGGGCCGTGCTCTTGATGGAGCGGATGCGGCGGCGGATGTCACGGAGACCAGCCATGGCGGCAAATCGAGCAGGGGATCAATGCCACGTTTGTTTGAACTCGGTGACGGCGGCCTTGAGGTCGGCCACCGAGGCGTCACTGAGAGCCTTCTCGCGGAGAATCCGGCCCAATAGTTCGGCCTTCCGAGTGGTCAGGTAGTCCACCAGCCTGGCCTGGAATTCCTTGATGCGCTCCACGGGCACGTCGTCCATGAAGCCGTTCTGGACCGTCCACAGAACGGCCACCTGGATCTCGACCGGGATGGGATTGTACTGCTCCTGCTTGAAGACCTCGACGATCCGCTTGCCCCGCTCGATCTTGGCCTGCGTGGCCGCATCGAGGTCGGACCCGAACTGCGCGAAGGCGGCCAGTTCACGGAACTGCGCCAGCTCGCCCTTGATCCGGGCGGCCACCTGTTTCATGGCCTTGATCTGCGCCGAGGAACCGACGCGCGACACCGACAGACCGACCGAGATGGCGGGGCGAACGCCCTGGTAGAAGAGGTCGGTCTCCAGATAGATCTGGCCGTCCGTGATCGAAATGACGTTGGTGGGAATGTAGGCGGACACGTCGCCCAGCTGGGTTTCAATGATCGGCAGGGCGGTCAGCGACCCGTTGCCGTAGTTTTCGTTCAGGCGGGCGGCGCGCTCCAAGAGGCGGCTGTGCAGGTAGAAAATGTCGCCGGGATACGCCTCTCGACCCGACGGCCGTTTCAGGACCAGGGAGACCTGGCGGTAGGCGACGGCGTGCTTGGAGAGGTCATCGTACACAATCAGGGCGTCCATGCCGTTGTCCATGAACCACTCGCCCATGGCACACCCGGCGAAGGGAGCCAGGTATTGATTGGTGGCGGCATCGGAAGCGGAGGCCACCACGACGATGGTGTAGGGCATGGCCCCGTGCTCCTCCAGCACGCTGATGATCCGGGCAATGTTGGACTGTTTTTGCCCGATGGCGACGTAAATGCTGTAGAGGGGGCGGTAGGAGGTGTCCCCGGCCTGTTCCGCGGCGCGGTTGAGCCGGGCATTGTTGATGATGGTATCGATGGCAATGGTGGTTTTGCCGGTGGACCGGTCGCCGATGATGAGCTCGCGTTGCCCCCGGCCGATGGGGATCATGGCGTCGATCGCCATGATGCCAGTCTGCACCGGCTGGTTCACCGAGCGGCGTTTGATGATGCCGGGCGCGATTTTCTCCACCGGATAATACGTGGTCGGCTGAATGGGACCTTTGCCGTCCAGGGGACGACCCAGAACGTCCACCACGCGGCCCAAAAGTCCCTTGCCCACCGGCACCTGCAGGACCTTGCCGGTGGTGCGAACCTCGTGTCCTTCCCGCACGCTGGTGAAATCGCCCAGCAGGATCGCGCCCACCTCGGTTTCCTCGAGGTTCAGGGCAATGCCCATGATGCCGTTGCCGAAGTCCAGCATCTCGTTGAGCATGGCGTCGTCGAGTCCCTCGATGCGGACGACGCCGTCGCCGACTTCGCGAACGATGCCGACGTTCTGGCGCCGGGCCGTGGTTTTGGCGCCGGCAATGCGGGCTTCGATCTCTTGTAACAATTGGCTCATACGGTTGTTTCTGTCGTTTCCATGGCCCCCGGGTCAAGGGGCCGGTTCCCGGGCCGGGTCCCGGGACTCATCCAAGGCCCATTCAGTCGAAACTCTCAGCCAGCTCCCGGAGCCGGCCCTGAACACTGGCGTCATAGACGTCGCTGCCCACGCGCAGCCGCAGGCCGGCGATCAGTTCGGGGGCAACCTGGTACTCCCACAGCAGGCCCGGGCCGTACCGTTGGTGAACCCGCTCCTGCAAACGGGATTGCAGCTCCGGATCCAGCGGCACGGCGCTCTCGACGCGCGCCGTGCGACGCTGGAGCTCCAGTTTGACCAAACGGTGAAAATACGCCAGCAGGCGCAGGTAGCCCCGCGGGCGCTCCGCCAGCACCAGGTCCAGCACCTGTCGAACCCTCTGCTCGTCCAGCCGCCCCTGCACCAGGCAGGCTCGGTAGAGTCGTTTGGCGTCGCGTCGAATTTGACGGGTGCTCACCATGGGATCGAAAACGCGCGGTGGCTGCCCGGCTGCTCAGGCCGCCACCTGCCGGGTCGCCTCCTCCAGAATGCGCCGCTGGTCTTCCGGCGTCAGGACCTTGCCCGTGACGGCGGCGGTGGTTTGCACCACCAGCCGCCCCACCTCTCGCTTGAGCTCGGCCAACATCCGGGCGCGGTCCAGCGCCGCCGCTTCGCGCGCCTTGGCCAAAATCTGCTCCGCCGTGGCCACCGCCCGCTGGGTTTCCTGGGCGTGGAGCCGGGCCGCCGCCTGCCGGGCCTCCTCGATGAGCTGCTGCGCCTGGGCATGGGCCCGCTGCAGGATCTCCTGACGCTGTCGCTCCGTGGCCTCCAGTTCGGCGCGGATTCGCTCCGCCTGGGCCATGCTCTCCGCGATCTTCTCCCGGCGCAGTTCCAGCATCCGCAGGACGGGCTGGTAGGCCCATTTCCAGAGGACGAACAGGACGATGGCAAAGTTGATCGTCTGCGCGATCAACTTGGGCCACTGAATGCCCAGCGTCTGAAGCGTTTCGCCCATAACTCAGCCATTACCGGGGCACGACGAAATAGATCAGAATCGCCAGACCTTCCGCCAGCGCCATGCCGATCAACGCCGTGGTAAAGACCTTGCCAAAGGCCCCCGGGTTCCGACCGATGGCTTCCGACGCCTTGGCGGCGGCGATGCCAACGCCCAGGGCCGCTCCCATGCCCACCAGGCCGATGGGCAGATTTCCGGACAATTCTGCGAGCATCATAGGTGTTCTCGTTCTCCTGTTTCGTGGTTGATGGTCCTGTGTTTCCCGGCAGCCGTCCGCGCGTTGCACGGTCCCGTCTGCCCAAAGCCGTTCCCTCAATGTTCCGCCCCGTGCGCGTGTCCCTCCTCTTCCACGTGCGAACACAGCGTCCCGATGAATGCGATGGACAAGAGGGTAAACACGAGGGCCTGAACCACGGCGACCAGCAGTTCCAGGAAATAGAACGGCAGCGCCCCCAGGCCCAGGGGCGAATGGGTGAGCATGATCGTCAGCACGCTTTCCCCGCCGTAGATGTTCCCGTACAACCGCATGGCCAGCGCCACGGGACGAATGCAGATCGAAATGACCTCGATCAGTCCAATGAACAGAAAGATCAACGACAAAGGAATGACAATCCACCCGGTCATCCCGCCCTTGACGCCGAAGATGTGTTTCAGCAGACCAACCGGGCCGTTGTAGCGGATGGCCCACCAGGTGCTCATGATGAAGAACACCGCCGCCATGGCCACCGTCATGTTCGCATCCGCCGTCGGCGGCCGCAGCAGGGGACGATCCACGTGCTCCACCCCCAATGGCCCCCCGCCGGCAGGTCCCCAACCAATACTACCCACGCCCGGCAACAGGCCCATCAGGTTCGAGACCACGATGAAGAGGAAAAACGTCGCCACCAAGGGGAAGGTCCAGCGAGCCACTTTCGGTTCCAGAAGCCCCTTGGTCAGTTCTTCCAGACTCTCGACCGCGGTCTCGATGACGTTCTGAATGCCCGAGGGTACTTCCTGCATCCGGCGGGTGCCCAGGCGCACCACCAAAAAAATCACCAGGGCGATGATCCAGGTGTACACCATCGAATTGGTTACCGGCAGCGGGCCGACGTGGAACAAAACCGGTGCGTCCGGACTCACCGGCGGCGCAGCCCCCGTGCCGTGGTGACTTCCGGCTCCGGCCGCTGTCGCCCACCAAGGCAACAGCCAGACGCAAAGAGCCAACGCTGGTGTGAACCCTTTCCGCAACATTCCGTGTCAATCCCCGGTGTAACAACCGAATGGACAATCCGCCGGCGAACCCGATGTGGACGCGCCAAGCGGCAAAGCGGCTGCGAAGCTGGAGCAGGCAACAGATTTTCTCAAGTCTTTTCTTCGACTTCGGTGCAGTTTTTTGCGCGCCCCCCATGCGACCCTCTTCCCGTCACACCTGCCGAGGGCTGCACCCGGGTTCGGCTGCGGCCCGTGGGCATGCTTGCCCCCCTGGAGGGCCGACCAGGCGGCCTCCGCCCCGTGGTGCCCACAGGTCTTCAGTCGTTCTTATGGTCGTAGGTGAACCGTAACGGGCTCCGAATTATCCCGAATCGTCGGGCCGCCTCCTGCCTCGCCGTGCGCATGGGAACGGCACCGCGGCACGGAGCCTGCCCGGGCACAACGCTCCAACACGGTCGCCGCGGCGGGGGACGTGGCCCCTGGCCGGACCCATCCGGCCCAGTACGGATCCCGCCGTTGGCGGGTTTGACCGTGCAGGAAGGTTTGCGCATGCTGGGTTTGACATGGGCAACACGTTTGGCCACCTGTTCCGCGTCACCACCTGGGGCGAATCCCACGGAGGCGGCGTGGGCGCCGTCGTGGACGGATGCCCGCCGCGGTTGCCGTTGACCGAGGCGGACATCCAGCCGGAGCTGGACCGGCGCCGTCCGGGCCAGTCGAATCTCGTGTCGCCACGCAAGGAGTTGGACCGCGTGGAGATCCTGAGCGGCACGTTCGAGGGACTGACACTGGGCACGCCCATTTGCCTGTGGGTGCGCAACGAAGATGCCCGACCCGAAGCCTACGCGGAGATGGCGCGCAAGTTCCGCCCCTCCCACGCCGATTTCACGTACCAGGCCAAATACGGCATTCGGAACTGGCAGGGCGGCGGCCGCAGCAGTGCCCGGGAAACGGTGGGCCGGGTGGCGGCCGGGGCCATCGCACGAAAATGGCTGCGCTGGACCTACGGGGTGGAAATCGTGGCCTGGGTCGCCCGGGTCCACCGGATTACCAGTCGCGTGGACCCGGAGCATGTCACGCGCGAGGCAGTGGACGCCACGCCGGTGCGTTGCCCCGATCCCGAGGCCGCGCGGCACATGATTCAGTTGATCGAAGAAGCGCGCCGCGCCGGCGATACGGTCGGGGGCATCGTCGAGTGCTATGTGCGCGGTGTGCCTCCCGGGTGGGGCGAACCCGTTTTCGACCGACTCGAAGCGGACCTGGCCAAGGCCATGCTCAGTCTGCCGGCCTCCAAGGGATTTGAAATCGGCTCGGGCTTCGCCTGCGCGGAGATGACCGGCCGCGAGCACAATGATCCCTTCCGCGTCCGCAACGGCCGCGTGGTGACCACCACGAATCACTCGGGCGGGGTCCAGGGCGGCATTTCCAACGGGATGCCCATTCGATTCCGCGTGGCCTTCAAACCGGTGGCCACCATCATGCAGGAACAGGACACGGTGGACGTGGACCTGCAGGAGACCACTCTGCACGGTCGGGGTCGACACGATCCGTGCGTGTTGCCGCGGGCCGTGCCGATTGTCGAGGCCATGACGGCGCTGGTGTTGGCGGACCATGCCCTGCGGCACCGCGCCCAGTGCGGCTGAGGTCCGGCCAGCGGTTCCTGCATGTACGGCAATCGGCTTGCGCGGCAGCCCTCCCGTCGCTCCCCGGCGACAATTTCCAACCAACCACGTCAACCCCCTGCCGGACCGGAGCCTGGCCCGGCAGCCGGATGCTTCGGACGCGCGGTTTCTTGGGGATCGACACCCGATTCGTTGCGCCCGGGCGCACCTGCAGCCCGGCCCGCCCCCGTCCATCCTGCGAGTGGAATCGGCATGCACCGGGCGGCACCACCCGTTGGCGCCGGGGCAACGCGCCGGCAATCGTCGGGGACTCCGGCCTTTCCTTGACCGGATGTCCGGCCTGCTTATCATGCGCCACGTTTTGCAATTTCGTTCGAAAACCAAAGGATGATTATGACCAACATCGAGAACATACGGGCGCGGGAGATTCTGGACTCGCGTGGCAATCCCACGGTGGAAGTGGACGTGACCCTGACGTGCGGCGTTGTGGGCCGGGCCGCGGTGCCCTCGGGCGCCAGCACCGGCGAACACGAGGCCCTCGAACTGCGCGACGGCGACAAAAAGCGGTACTTGGGCCGGGGCGTGCGCAAGGCGGTCGAGAACGTAAACAAAAAAATCGCGCCCGAACTCCTCGGGGTCGATGCACTGGACCAGTTGACGGTGGACCGGATCATGCTGGAACTGGACGGCACGGAAACCAAGTCCAAGCTGGGCGCCAACGCCATCCTGGCCGTTTCGTTGGCCACGGCCAAGGCCGCCGCCGCGGCCCTGGATCAGCCGCTGTTCCGCTATCTGGGAGGTCCCAACGCCAAAATCCTGCCCGTGCCCATGGCCAACGTCATCAACGGCGGTGCCCACTCCGATGCCCCGATCGATTTCCAGGAGTTCATGATCATGCCGCTCGGACGGCCGACCTTTAGCGAGGGGCTCCGGGCCATTACCGAAACCTTCCATGCGCTCAAAGGAGTCCTCAAACAACGGGGCCTGAGCACGGCCGTGGGGGACGAGGGGGGCTTCGCTCCCAAACTCGACAGCGTGGAGGACGCGCTCGAGGCCATGATCCAGGCCATCAAGCTGGCCGGTTACAAACCGGGCAAGGACATTTACCTGGCGCTGGATGTGGCGGCCTCGGAGTTCTACGACGGGAAGGGCAAGTACACCTTCAAAAAGAGCACGAAGGAAACCGTGACCGGCGACGACCTGGTCGACCTCTACGAGAAGCTGGTCGCAAAATATCCCATCGTCAGCATCGAGGACGGTTGCAGCGAGAGCGATTGGGACACTTGGAAGAAACTGACGGCGCGCCTCGGCAGCCGGGTGCAGCTGGTCGGCGACGATGTGTTTGTCACCAACGTGAAGTTCCTTCGCAAGGGCATTGAAACCGGGGTGGCCAACTCGATCCTGGTCAAGGTCAACCAGATCGGGTCGCTGACCGAGACGCTGGACTGCGTGGAGCTGGCCAAGACCCACGGCTACACCGCCGTGATGAGTCACCGGTCCGGAGAGACCGAGGATGCCACCATCGCCGACATCGCCGTGGCCACCAACTGCGGCCAGATCAAGACCGGCTCGTTGAGCCGCTCCGATCGGCTGGCGAAGTACAATCAGCTCCTGCGCATCGAGGAACTGCTGGGACCGAACGCAGTGTACGCCGGGACCAGTGCCCTGCCCAAGGGTGCCTGAGCCCGCGTCGTTGGGACACCCCGTTGGGGGCGCACCCCTCCGCCCCGGCACAACAACGGTTCCGGATTCGAAGCGCCTGCTGGACACCCTCCCGCAGGCGCTTTACGTTTGCCCACCCGCGCCGCGGACCTGGTGTCGCGGCGAACCCGATTCCAATGAAGCAGCCCATCTCCAGCAGCATCGAAACGGGCCCGGCCCCCGACGCAACAGGACGCCCCAGCGCAAGCGGAATGAAGCCCGTGCTTTGGCTGACAGGGGCACTCGCTCTCACGTGGCTCTCCGGATGGGCCCGCGCCCTCGGCTGGCCTTTGCTGCCCGTGGACGAAACCCGGTACCTTTCCGTGGCCTGGGAGATGTGGTTGCGGGGAGAGGTGTGGGTCCCGCACCTCAACGGAGCGATCTACACGGACAAGCCCCCGCTCTTGTTCTGGCTGATCCACTTGGGCTGGGCCGTGGGGGGTGTGGGCGACCTATGGCCCCGGATGCTTCCCGTTTTGGCCGCGACCGGCGCCGTGCTGTTGACGGCGCGCCTGGCACGCGTGCTCTGGCCCCGAGAGGCACCGGTCCACGCTGCGGTCTGGATTCTGGTCACCAGCGGGTTGTGGTTTCTCTGGAGCGGACTGGTCATGTTCGATCTGGTCTTGACGGTCTTTGTGCTCTTGGGCTGGAACGCGTTGGTCCATCCGCCCCGGGGACAGGCGCGGTGGTGGTGGTGGGCGCTTGCAGTCGCAGGGGGAGTGCTGACCAAGGGACCGGTGGTCCTGCTGTTTCTCCTGCCGCCGGCGGCCTTGGTCCGACTGTGGCATCCTCGCGCGTCTCACGCCGACTGGCATCGTCGATGGCTCACTGCCACCGGGGTCGGCCTGCTGCCGGTGTTGATCTGGCTCATGCTGGCGGTGCGGCGGGCCGGATGGCACTACGGCCTGGCCGTCGGCTTCCATCAAACGGCCCACCGGGTGGTCCACAGTTACGCCCACCGCCGACCCTTTTGGTGGTACTTGCCCTTGCTACCGCTGATCACGATGCCCTGGGGTCTCCGTCTGCTGTTGTTTTGCAATGCTCCATGGCTCCGCACAGCTGCTTCCGATCCGGGCTTGCGCTTCCTGGCCGCGGCAACCTTGCCGGCATTTGTGATGCTGAGTGCCATCAGCGGCAAACAGGTGCACTACCTGCTCCCTCTGTTTCCCGCCCTGGCGCTCGCCCTGGCGCGTCACGCACACGCCTGTGAGTCGGGGTGGTCCCGGATCTGGCGATGGGCGTGGGCCGGTCTGTTCACCTTTCCCCTGGTTGCGTGGCTGGTGGGGCGGTGGGGACCGGTTCCGACGATCTGGCTCCAATGGGTGTCCGGACTCCCGGCCTGGTCTGTGGTGCTACCTGCGGCTCTGGGGACAGTGATGACCATGATTTCACGGCGGCATCGAAGTTTTCGGATCGAGACCTGGGCATGCACAGCAGGGGTGGCGATGTGGATATGGACCCTCGGGGCCGGGCCGTCCTTGAAGGCGCATGTTCAGCTCGATGCGCTGGCACAGGAGGTGCGCCTGCTGGAACAGCAAGACCGGCCCGTCGCGTGGATGGGGCATTATCAGGGACAACTCCATTTCCTGGGACGTCTCGAGCGACCGCTGCCCGTACTGGGGACCGAAGAAGTGGAAGAGTGGATCGCCGCGCATCCGGACGGTGTGGTGCTGGTCTCCCTCAAACACCGGCCGCAAGCGGATCTACCGGAGGGAATCCGCTGGTTCTGTGTAGAACCTGGCGGCATTGCCCTCGTACCGGCACGGTCGTGGGGGCAAATTGCCCCGGTTGTCTGCCCGGGACTGCGCTGACGCTTGGGCTGACGGCGGTTGGGCCACAAAGACATCGGTTTTCAACCCCGGGAGGATGGTACTGGCTACGACGTGACTCCGATGGGCTGCCCCGCGGCGTTTCGGCTTCGCGCTCTCGGAAAAACGGGTTGGGGCTCGCCACCTTTCCCCAGAAACGATTCCCCGGGCGGCAAGGAGCTGCATCGGATCCCAGTGAGTCCACGGTCCAATTCGATGTAGCCAAGCCGGGATTGCGTCCGGCTCCAGGAGCGGGAACGGCCCCTGGCAGAACCAACGAAGCGCATGGTGCTTCGCCTTGAAGATCGGAAGCCGTGCGCCAGTCCTTCAGCGGCCTCAAACGGACCCGTCGAACCGGCCCCGCCTGCTTTACAGGTCCGGGTGGGCCTTCCTATGCTGAGCGGGTGCGTAATGTCCGTGTTTCCCTGGGCGCGCGCAGCTACACCATCCGCGTGGGCACCGGCTTGCTGCGGGAGCTGGGCCGGGAGTGCCAACGGCTGGCCATGGGCCGTCGTTGCGCAGTCATCACGGATTCCAACGTGGCTGCCCTTCATTTGCCGGCCGCCCTGGACTCGTTGCGAGAAGCCGGATTCGAACCGCTGGCCGTGACCGTACCCGCCGGCGAACCGGCCAAGCGATTGTCCGTGGTGGGAAGCTGTTATGATCAGCTGGCCGCTGCGCGACTGGAACGCCACTCTTTCATCGTGGCCCTGGGGGGCGGGGTTGTGGGCGACCTGGCCGGTTTTGTGGCGGCAACGTATCTGCGCGGCATTCCATTCGTCCAGGTGCCCACCAGCCTGCTGGCGCAGGTGGACAGTTCCGTGGGCGGCAAGGTCGGAATCAACCTTCGGGCCGGCAAGAACCTGGTCGGAGCCTTCTACCAGCCCCGGCTGGTGTTGGCGGATCTGGACACGCTGCGGACCCTGCCGGAGCGCGAATACCGTTCCGGGCTGGCCGAGGTCATCAAATACGGCCTCATTGCGGATGCGCGGTTGTTTGCACGTTTGGAGCGCGACCTGCCGCGGGTGCTGGCGCGTGACCCCGAAATCTTGGAGAGCGTCGTGGCGCGGTGCTGCCAGATCAAGGCCGAGGTGGTGGCGGAAGATGAAACCGAGTCGGGCCGACGCGCCATCCTGAACTTTGGCCACACGGTGGGCCATGCGTTGGAAGCCATCACCGGCTACGGCCGGCTTCTCCACGGCGAGGCCATTGCCATTGGCCAGGTCGCCGAGGCCCGCCTGTCCGCTCACCTGCTCGGGCTGCCGTCCCCGTGTGTGGACCGAATTGAGCGGCTCTTCGGCGCGGCCGGCCTGCCGACGCGTACCCGCTGGACACCGTCGCGCTGGCAACGCCTGCTGGCGGCGATGCGCCTGGACAAAAAGGTTCGGGACGGCCGGATTCGGTTTGTCCTGATTCCGGCCATCGGCCGGGCCACTTGGGGCCACGCAGTGGAAGAGGCAACGCTCCAGCAGGTCATCGGGCCCGCGACCTCCGCATCGTGATATGGCCAGCGTGACCGAAACCATCGTACGGGAGTATTTCGAGCACCTGGGATTCTTGGTGCGACAGGAGCGCAAGTATGTTTCGCCCGCGCGCCGGGACGAGGAGGACGGGGATTTCCTGGTCGTTCATCCGCAGCCCCGGCCCGCCCCGGAGAGTCGGCCATTTGTCCTGGATTCCGCTTCTCTGCAGAGCGTGGCCCGGGCCGTCGTCGGCGTCAAAGGCTGGCACACCGAGGTGATCAGTCCGGCCCGTCTGGAAACCGCCCCGGAGATCCTCCGGTTTGTCGAAGCGCCGGCCTGGCGGCGCGCGTTACGTGCCCTGGGGGCCGAACCGCCGCCTTTGAAAATCCTGGTGCTGTCGGGCCTGCCCCGCGCAGAGCGCGCCCGACAACAGACCATCGAGCTGCTGCGCAGCAAGGGCGTGGACGGAGTCCTCCCCTTTCGCACGATTCTCGCCGACCTTGTCGCAGCTGCCGAACCCAACCGGAATTATCTCAAGTCCGATCTCCTGCAGACCCTCCGGATTCTGAAGCGCTACGGCTTCTTGGCGCCGCCGCAGTTGGAATTGTTCGGCCGTCGCAGCGCCCCGGGTTGACGCGCGCCCCGGTCGCCCGCTTGGCTCGTGCCTCCGGTCAGGGATTCGGTGCGCCCGGCGCCGAGGGACCGACCAGAGAGGGGACAGCCGGACGCGCCCCGAGCGTCGCCACCACACCGTCCGACAGGCTCTGGAAGACTCGTCCCGGCGCCACGCCCAGCCCCACCGTCACCACGATCAGCCCCAGGCACAGCCCTTTGGTCGCCGGACTCAACGGCAACGGCACGAGGGCTTCCGCGTCGCGGAAACAGGCTTCCCGCACCAGGACCAGATAATAGTAGGCGGCGATGGCACTGTTGATCACCAGTGCGATCGCCAGCCAAACATGCCCCTGCGCCCAAATCGCCTTCAAAATCGCCAGTTTGCCCATGAACCCGACGAAGGGCGGCACGCCGGCCAGGGCAAACACGCCCGCCAACAGGGTGACCATGAGAAGCGGGGCTCTCCGGTGCAGGCCGGCCAGCTCGTGCACGGCCAGGTTGGCGCCATCCGTGGAGACACGGCACACAACCACGAAGCAGGCCAGCACCATGAACACATAGCCGGTCAAATAATAGAGCGCCGCCGCATAGCCCGCTTCGTTCCAGGCCACCAGCGCCGCCACGGCATATCCCGCCTGCGCGATCCCCGAAAACCCCAGCAGCCGCTTCACGTCCGTCTGCCACAGAGCGATCAAGTTTCCATAAAGCATCGACGCCACCGCCAGCACTGTCAGCAACACAACCAGCGCGTGCGAGTCGGGCGAAGTGAGCGCGGTCAACCGCACCAGGACGGCCGCGGCACCCAGTTTCGGCAGGGTGGCCACCAGGGCTGCCACCTCGTGCGCCGCTCCCTGATACACGTCCGGCGTCCAAAAATGGAAGGGAAACACCGCCAGCTTGTAGAACAACCCGCCCCAGGTCAGGACCAGGGCCACCCAGACCAACGGCTCATCCAGCCACGGCTCCAATCGGCCGGGCATTTCCAACAGGGAGGTCGTGCCCGTGAACCCGAACAGGTAACTCATCCCGAACAACAGGATCCCCGTGGCCGTGATTCCAAAGACCATGTACTTCATCGCGGCTTCCATCTGGGCGCGCCGGCCCTCGGCCTCTCGTCGCATGGCCACCAGCGCGTACAGCGGAAAGGAAGAAAGCTCCAACGCCACCACCAGGGCCACCAGATCCACACAGCTCACCAGCGTAACCAGGCCGGCGACACAAACGGTCGCAAAGAGGTAGAACTCTGCACGCACATCCGGACGCACATCGGGCAGTGCGTCGCTCAGGAGAACCCAGGCCCCATACCCCGCGCCCAGCACCAGCTTCAAGAGCTGGGAGAACAGGTCCACCCGGTACGCCCCGTCGAACAGCAGGCCCTCGCGACCCAGCGTGGCCGCGGCGGCCACGACCACACCCAACGCGGTCAAACCCGCCACCCGCCGCGCCCATCGGGCCCGGTCGTCCCCCAAACACAGGACAAACAAGGCCAGCAGCCCTGCGGACAATGCGAGTTCAGGCAGAAAGTTCATAACCCGGGGATCTTCTCATGTGCCAGGCCGGTCCCGCGCCCGGTGGACTGGGGGCGGAAGGCCGTCTGTGCGGGGACCGGGCCGCGGCTTGCCACCGATGGACCGTCCCCGACACGCGTGACCTCCGCGCGCCGGAGCAGATGTTCGACGCTGGCCTCGGTCATGCGCAGCACCGGCTGCGGGTGAAGTCCGATCCACACTACCGCCGCCAGCAGGGGCAGCAGCATTGCGATCTCGCGCAAACCGAGGTCCGGAATGCCGCGATGATCCGGATTTTGCGGGCTCCCGTAAGCCACGCGCTGCAGCATGCGCAGGTTGTACGCGGCCGCCAGCACCACCGCGGGGATGAACCCGACCAGCAGTCCCAGCATCCATCCGGCCGGCTCGGATCCAACCCATCGAACGGCACCCGTCAACACCAACCATTCTCCGATGAAACTGTTGGTGCCCGGAAAGGCCATGGAGGACAGGGCAAAGATGCCGAGGAACGCCGCGAAGACCGGCATCTGGCGACCCAGCCCGGCCGCCCGATCCAGTTCGCGCGTATGCAACCGCTCATAGATCAGCCCGACCGCCATGAACAACGCTCCCGTGGTCACGCCGTGATTGATCATCACCAACATCGAGCCCTGAATGCCCTCCGGGTTCAGGGCAAAGATTCCAAAGGTGGCAAATCCCATGTGCGCCACGCTCGAATAGGCCACCAGGCGTTTCAGGTCACTCTGGGCCAGCGCGGCCAGCGCCCCGTACACCATGGCCACCACCGACAACCCCAGCACCCACGGGCCCCATTGCCGGGTCGCCTCCGGCATCAGCGGCAGACAAAACCGCAGGAACCCATAAGTGCCCATCTTCAGCAGAATGCTGGCCAGAACCACACTGCCCGCCGTGGGTGCCTCGACATGCGCCGCCGGCAACCAGGTATGCAGCGGAAACATCGGGACCTTCACGGCAAAGGACAAGGCAAAGGCCAGGAACACCCAGGACTGAAACGCGGAATCGAACCGGTGCAGCATCAGATCGGGCACCGAGAAGGTCCCGGTGCGAACATACAGGGCCACGATGCCGACCAGCAGGAACACCGAACCCGCCATGGTGTACAGGAAGAATTTCAGCGCCGCATAAACCCGGCGCGGCCCGCCCCAGATCCCGATCAACAGCGCCATCGGGATCAGCATCGCCTCCCAAAACACGAAAAACAGCACCAGATCGAGAGCGGTAAACACCCCGACCATGGCGCTTTCCATCACCAGCAGACACACAAAGAACTCCTTGACCCGGCTCGTGATGTATCGCCACGAACACAACACACACAACGGCATCAACAAGGTGGTCAGCAGCACCAGACAAACACTGATGCCGTCCACCCCCACGAAATACTCGGCGCCAAGCCACGGAATCCATCGCGCCCTCTCGACCCACTGAAACGCCGCCGTGGCGCGGTCGAACCCCCACCAGAGTTTCAGCGAAAACACGGCCAGCGCCAGCGTGGCGGCCAGCGCACCCGCACGGATCCACGACTCCCGGCGCAGCACCGCCAGAAGCAGGGCGGCCGCGAGCGGACCGAAGATCAACACCCGCAGCACGGGAACGGTTTCCTGGGAGAACTGGAGTTCCATGGATCCCTCAACGCCACAACCACCACACCAACAACACCCCTGCCGTCAGCACGGCCAGGCCCACCGTCAGACTCTCCTGCACGGGACCCCGCTGGAGCGTCCGCAGCCGGCTCCCCACCCAGCCGATGCGCACCGCCAGCCCGTCCACCAGCCCGTCGATCACCACCTGATCGAAGGCCCGCACCCAGCCCGCCACCACCTTCAAACCGGCCAGCCCGCACCGCCGGTAACATTCCGAGAGCCGGTCATCCCAGGTGCGCACCGGATGTCGGGCCCACCGAAGGAACACACGCCCGCCCATCCGGTAAAACCAGTCCATGTCCAAACTGATCGTCGCCTCGGGTTCCAGTTTCCGGAGCAACAGAAAGAACCCCACGGCGGTGAACAGGAGGAGCTGGAGCGTCTCGGAAACATGATAGGCGGTGTACGGTTCATAGTGCACCGGGTGGGGCAGCATCGAATAGAGATAGGGCGTGTAGGTGCCGATGAAGATGCACAGGAACGAAGCCACGGCCATCGCCAGGTTCATGTTCCAGGGTGCCTCCCGGGCGCGTTCCCAGGTCTCGGGTCGGCACCGGTTCTTTCCGAACCAGATGAAATAGGGCACCTTCAGTCCCGTATGGAGAAACGTGCCCACGGACGCCAGCATGAGAAGAAAAGCCGCCAGCGCCCGGTGATCCTCGAACGCTGCGGCCACCACCATCGACTTGCTGACAAACCCGCTGAACAACGGGAAGGCCGAAATCGAAAGACCCCCCACCAGCGTGAACACGAATGCCCAGGGCATCTTTTCCCACAGCCCGCCCAGCTCCGTGAACTTGCTCTGGCCCGTCATGTGGAGCACGGCCCCGCACCCCATGAAGAGAAGCCCCTTGTACAGGATGTGGGCGAACGCATGGGCACAGGCTCCGTTGATGGCCAGTTCCGTGCCGATGCCCACGCCGGCCACCATGTATCCCACCTGGCTGATGATGTGATAGGCCAGCAACCGACGACAGTCGTTCTCCAGGACGGCATAGACCACGCCGTACAGCGCCATGATCACTCCCAGGGGCACCAGCACCTCCAGCCCGGCAAACCCCCGACACAACGCGTACACGGCGGTCTTGGTGGTCAGGGCACTGAGGAACACCGACCCGTTGAACGTGCCCTCGGCATAGGCATCCGGAAGCCAGGCATGCAGCGGCGGTACGGCCGCATTCAACAGGAAACCGACCAGAATCAACCACTGGGCCGGGCCGGGCGAGGCCACGTCGAACCCCTCGAAGGCCAGACTTCCGGTGCGGCCGAAGTGCCAGATGATCCCCGCCAGCAAACTCACCCCGCCGGCCAGGTGCACCAGAAGATAGCGATAACCCGCCTCCAGGGAATGCCGGGTGCGCCGGTACCAGATCAAAAACACGGAGGCCAGGGCCATCAATTCCCAAAACAGGAACAGCGTAAGCAGGTCACCGGCCAGGATCGCCCCCAGCGACCCGGCCGCATAGGTCCACGCGGCCACGTGTTGCCCGCGTTCGCGCACGTGCAACCCGTACAGGGTCGCCACGCCGGTCATCAGCGCCATGATGTAGGCAAAAAGCCGACTCAGCGCGTCCACGCGCCCGAAGACCAGCGTGAACCCCAGGGCGTCCACCTGCCCGAACTCCCCCGGCGTCAGCGTCAATACCCGGGCGAAGGTGAGAAGCGGGACCGCCATCAGCCACGCGGGTATCCAACGCCGCGGAAACACCGACAACAGCGCCGCGCCTCCCAACAGGATCCACGAGGGATGCAGCCAGAAGTCATTCATCGTAGTAGTCCTCCCGCTGCATGATGCCGGCGTGCCCCAGCCACTTGGAAACCACGATCAGAAGGACGCACCCGAGAAAGCCGAACACCGCCCAGAACCCCGGCCACCGTTCCACCGCGGTGTGAGCGTGCTCCTTGTTCACCACGCCCGGGATCGCGTCCACAATCACCAACAGCGCCAACAACAGACAACTGCCCTGCACCACGCGGCGCAGGTGACGGCGCAACCAGGCAAGGAAAAGAACCAGGTTCATGGCAACACACGCTGGGTCAGATTCAGGATCCAATCCGGATAGAACCCCAGAGCCACGGAGATCAGCGCGGTGAGCACCAGCGGGATCACCATGGCGGGCGACGCCTCCCCATGCGGATGCGGCTCCTGCGCGGCCGGTGGCTCTCCGAAAAACGCCTGATACACCACCGGGGCGAAATACGCGGCATTCAGCAGCGTGCTGGTCAACAACACGGCCATGATCCCGAGCGATCCCGCCTCCCAGGCACCCAACAGCAGGGACCACTTCGAAACGAAGCCCCCCACGGGAGGCGCCCCGATCATGCTCAGAGCCGCCAGCGCAAACGCGCCGAACGTCCAGGGCATGACCCGTCCCAGGCCGCGCATCTCGGAGATGTTCTTGCGGTGGCTGGCCACGTAAATGGCCCCGGCACAGAAGAACAGCGTGATCTTTCCGAACGCATGCGCGGCAATGTGAAACAGGCCGCCCTCGATCCCGGACGGGGTGAGCAGCGCAACGCCCAGAATGATGTAGGATAGCTGGCTGACGGTGCTGTAGGCCAGCCGGAGCTTGAGATTGTCCTGGGTCAGGGCGATCACGGAGGCCAGCAGGATGGTCGCCGACACGAACCAGGCCGTGGGCAGGGCCAGGCCCAAATCGGCGATTCGCTCCAGACCGAACACATGCAGCATCACCCGCACCGTCGAAAAGACGCCCACCTTGACCACCGCCACCGCATGCAGCAGGGCACTGACCGGGGTGGGGGCCACCATCGCTCCCGGCAGCCAGTGGTGCAACGGCATCACCCCGTTCTTCGCGAACCCGAGCAGGAAGGCAAGGTACAAGCCGGTCTGGAGCACGCGGGAAACGTCCGCGGGCAGGATGCCGGGGCCGGCCGTGGTGGCAAAGTCGAGCGTGCCACAGAGGACATACACAACCACCAGAGCCGGCAACAGCAACGCCTTGGCCGTGCCCGTCAAATACACGAGATACTTCCGGCCCCCTTCGTACCCCTCGTCGTCCTGATGATGCGCCACCAGGGGATACGTGGTGATGCTGACCACCTCGTAAAAGAGGTAGAGGGTCAGCAGATTGTCGGCAAACGCGCATCCAATGGCCCCGAACAGGGCCAGGGCAAAACAAACATTGAACCGCGTCTGACAATGCTCCTGCAGGCCGCGCATGTAACCGGCCGAATAAAACACGGTCACCATCCAGAGAAAGGAGGCGCTCAACGCAAAGATCATCGAGAGCGCGTCGGCCCGCAGCGCCAGGCTGAGGCCGGGCAACAACGGCAGCAGGGTCAGGCGCAGGATACGGCCCTGCAGCACCGCCGGCAGGAGGGAGGCCACCAGACCGAACAACGCCGCCGCCGCCAGGAAGGAGCAGGCCTCCCGAAGATTCGGGCGCCGTCCGGTCGCCATCACCAGGCCGGCGCCGACCAGGGGCGCCAGTAGCGCCCAGAACAGTCGCGGCTCTTGGATGACCTCCATGGCTTCAGCCCTGCAGTTCGGAAAGTTCCCTGGCGCCGATGGATCGGTAGTTGCGGTAGACCCCGATGATGATGCTCAGGGCCAGGGAGACCTCCGCCGCCGCCAGACCCATGATGAACAGGACGAACACCTGTCCCACGGTGGGATCCGCGACATAGAACCGGTTGACCGCCACGAAATTCAGCGCCGCCGCCGAAAAGATGAGTTCCCCGGCGATCAACATGCCGATCAGGGTGCGGCGCCGGATCAGTCCGAACAAACCACACGCCAGCAAAAACACCGCCGTGAGCAGATATGGATCGGGCTGTCGATAGTCGAGCGTCATGGTCGGGTCCTCCCGTATCGGGCCACCAGCAAGGCGCCCAGAATGGCCACCACCAACACGACCGAGATCAGTTCGAAAGCGAAGCCGTAGGTCGTCAAAAGCGCCACGCCGAGGTCGTGCAGCGTACCGTCCCGAAGGCGGTGGGGGGGCGACGGCCATGGATGATGCCGCACCAACCAGCTCAGGCCGGCAAACAGCAGGACCCCGAGAGTGCCGGCGATGGCTCCCCAGGCGCGGGCCGCCCGGCGACTTTCAGCCGGCGGCAATTCATCCGGCTCGGCCAGCATCACGGCAAAGACAATGGTGACGCACACGGCCCCGATGTAGATGAGAATCTCCATCAGGGTCAGAAAGGGACTTTCCAGGAAGTAATACAGCCCGGCCAGCCCCAGGCAACAGAGCGCCAGGCCGCACACGCTGCGAATGATCCGTCGCGTGGCCACCGCCAGGATCGCCCCCGCCACGGTGGTCAGAAGGGCCAGGCCGAACATGGCCTGCACGATCCGTTCCGCTCCCGGCATCCCGCTCATTGCTCGCTCCCCTCCATGACCTGCTGGTAAAGGTCAATTTGATAAAAGGCCGTCTTGGTGGTGCTGGCCAGATTGTATTGTTTGGAGAAGGTGATGGCGTCCACCGGGCAGACCTCCACGCACGAACCGCACAGACTGCACCGCGTGAAGTCCAGTTTGAACTCGGTGACCGACTTGCGCTTTTCCCCCTCCCGTTTGATCCCTTCCACCACAATGCAATCGCTGGGACAGGCCTTTTCGCAGGACTTGCAGGCGATGCAAAGGGCACGACCCGTCTGCGGGTCGCGGACCAGGACAATGTGCCCGCGATACCGCGGAGAAATCGGCAGCGTCCGGTAAGGGTAGGGGACGTTCACCGTGGGCCGGAAAAACTGGCGCAGGGTGATGCCCATGCCCACCAGCAGGCTCTTGAATCCCGTCCACAGTTCTCGGATGGCGCGCCCCATGGTCAGAAGAGTTTCAGCATCACCGCCGTGAGCATCAGCGTGCCCAGGGAGATGGGAATGAGGGTTTTCCACGACAGATTCAACAACCGGTAGAACTGCGTGCGGGGAAACGTCCAGCGCACCCAGATCACCGTGAATACGAGCAGATACAGTTTCAGCAAAAACCAAAACAGACCCGAACCGAGGCCGATGGGACTGTCCCAACCGCCGAAAAACAGGACGGTGGCCACGGCACAGCCCACGACGATGTTGGCATACTCGGCCATGAAGAAGACGCCGAACCCCATGCCGGCGTACTCGGTGAAGGCCCCCGCCACCAGTTCGCTCTCCGCCTCCGCCATGTCGAACGGCGCCCGGTTGGTCTCGGCCAGCAGACAGATGAAGAAGATGACAAAAGTGACGGGCATCAGCGGATTGCTCAGCAGGCGCAGGATGTTCCATCGCCAGAAGCCGCCCGTCTGTTGCTCGACAATCTCGCGCAAGTTGGTGGTGCCCGTGATCATCAGCAGGGTGATGACCACCAGGAGCATGGGCACCTCGTAGGCCACGTTCTGGGAGACCACCCGCGCGGCGGAGATGATGGCGTATTTGTTCCGCGAGGACCAGCCGCCGATCATCAGGGCCAGGACATTGATGGCCCCGAAGGCAAACACAAGCAACAAACCCAGGTGGAAATCGCGGGCGCCGAGACGTGCCCCGAAGGGAATGGTGGCCAGGCAGATCAACGCCGGCGCCATCACCAGCAGCGGCGCCAGGCGAAACAGCAGCCGGTCGGCCTCGGGCGGCACCAGCACCTGCTTGCTCAGCAGCTTCAAAGCGTCGGCGATGGGTTGCAACAGCCCGGCCGGACCGACCTCCGTGGGGCCCGGCCGGCGTTGGAACCGGCCGGCCGCTTTCCGTTCCACCCACACCAGGTAGGCCGCGTTCAATCCCACAAAGCCCAGGATCCCCACCAGGTAGGCCAACAGCCGCCAGGGTTCGGGCAGGGTCATGGCCACCTCCTTTCCGGAACCGTCACGGTGTCCCCCCGGGCGCTGGCAGCCGTACGGGCCAGCCCCGGCGCCTCGACGTCGGCGGGGCGCGGCATCCATCCCATATCCGGGTTGAGCGCGACGGCGTTCATCGGTCGATGTCAGGGATCACCAGATCCAAACTGCCCAGGAGCGCCAGGGCGTCCGGTAACAACATCCCGCGCACCGCCTCGCCGAACAGGCTCAGGTTGCCAAACGACGGCGTGCGCAGGCGCACACGATAGGGGATTTCGGAGCCGTCACTGACCAGCCGCACCGCAAACCGTCCCCGGGCGGCTTCCACGGCAAAGTAATAGTCGCCGGGCGGGGGTTTGATGGTTTTGGGCACCTTGGGATTACGATAGGGACCGTCCGGCAATCGTTGGAGGGCCTGCTCGATGATGCGCAAACTCTGGGCCATTTCTTCCATGCGCACCAGGTATCGGGCCATGCAGTCGCCCTCCGGATGGGTGGGGATGTCGAATTCCAGTTCCGGATACACCGAGTAGGGCTCGGTACGCCGGACATCGGCCGGGACCCCGGAACCGCGCAGGACCGGTCCGGTGGCGCCGTACTTGCGACACAACTCGACGCTGATCGGTCCGATGCCCTCCAGGCGTTTGCGCAGGATGACGTTGTCGGTGACCAGCTTGTGGTACATCTCCAGACGTTTGCGCATGTACGGGACGAACTCACGGGTGCCGTTGAGAAACGCCTCGTCCACGTCGTTGTACAGGCCCCCGAAACGATAGTAGCAGTAGGTCAGCCGGGCCCCGGTGATCCCCTCCAGCAGATCCAGAATCTTCTCGCGGTCGTCGAACGCGTAAAGCAGCGGAGTAAACCCGCCCAGGTCCAGCAAGAAGGCGCCGAACCAGACCAGGTGACTGGAAATGCGGTTCAGCTCGGAAGTGATCACCCGGATGTACTCGGCCCGCGGCGGCACTTCGATCCCGGCGGCCTTTTCCACCACCGCCACCCAGGCGTGGGTGTAGTGCATGGCCGAGAGGTAGTCGATGCGGCTGGTGTTGGGGAGGAACTGGGCGTAGGTGCGGTTTTCGCCCATTTTTTCGTGCATTCGGTGGATGTACCCACAGACGGGCTCGGCCTCCAGAATGTATTCCCCGTCCATGGTCAGCTTGACCCGCAACACCCCGTGCGTGGCCGGATGTTGCGGCCCCAGATTCAACACGAACGTTTCGCGACCCGGCTGGGTCGCGGATCCGTCCGACGTTGTCACCTTCTCAAGCAGCACCTTGAAAGTCCTTTCGCAAGGGGTGATAGGTGGCGTCTTCGGGCAGCAAAAACGGCGTCAAATTCGGATGGCCGAGGAAACGAATGCCGAAGAACTCATGAGTTTCGCGCTCGTGCCAGTTGGCGCCCGGAAACACCTGGTGAATCGACGGCAGCTCGGGTTGTTGCCGGGGCACCCGCGTGCGAATCACCAACCGCCAGCCCTGAAGCCGGTGATGGAAATCGTACACGATCTCCATCTGATCTTCCCGGATCCAGTCCACGCCGGTGACCGCGTCAATGGAAAAGCCCAGCCGGTCTGCAATCTTCGCTGCCTCCACCACTTGGTCGGGTCGGACGACCACGTCCAGGTGATACCCCTCCCGTGTAAACTCCGCTTCTCGAACACGGGGCACGAGCACGGTCGCCACCGGCGGCTCGGGCGTCTGCTCCGGACCGGCCGACGGAGTATCCGCAGGGCCGGCCGGGGCACCGGCCAGCCACTGTTCATAGGCCGCTTTGACCGTGGAGAGATCGGAATTCATTCCGGTTTCACCCTCGGCCAACGGCGTTTGCCGGTCAGCTTCTCCTCGAGCGTGAGAATCCCCTCGATGAGAGCCTCGGGGCGAGGCGGACACCCCGGCACGTACACGTCCACCGGAAAGAGCTGGTCCACCCCCTCGACCACGGCGTATTGCCCGGGATAGACGAACGGCCCTCCGGAAATGGCGCAATTGCCCAGCGCAATGACCCACTTGGGTTCCGGCATCTGGTCGTACAGCGTCTTGACCGCCTGGGCCATCTTTTTGTTGACGGTCCCGGCCACGATCATCACATCGGCCTGGCGCGGGGAGGGACGAAACACTTCCGCACCAAAACGAGCCAAATCGAAACGCGACGCCCCCGCAGCCATCATTTCGATGGCGCAACAGGCCAGCCCGAAGGTCAGCGGCCAGAGCGAATTGGCCCGCCCCAGCGCCAACAACTGTTCCAGCCGGGCAAACCGGACCAGCGGCGAGCAATCCGGCGGCGGCTCCGCAATGGTTATCGTACCTCGCTTTTCCTGCGCCATTCGAAAAACCCTTTCTTCCACGCGTACACGATCACCAGCGACAGAATCCCCACAAACAGGGCCAACTCGATCAGATCCCGCCAGGCAAACACGCGGTCATACACCACCGCCACCGGGATCAGAAACAGGACGTCCACGGCAAACGCCACGAACACCAGGGCGTACAGGTAATACACGGCGCTGTAGCGAATCCACGCATCGCCGATGGGATCCACCCCGCATTCCACCGGCTGTTCGGTTTTCCGGGCCACGGAACGGGTGTGACGGGCGGCCAGCAAATGAACCAGGACAAACGGCCCGGCGGCGAACAGCAGGCCGCCCAGGCCAAAGGCCGCCAAATAGATCAGGTCCAGTTCGAGACGGTTCATACCCACTCCAACACCCGAGCGTAATAGAGCCGGAAACGGGCCCGGTTTCTTGCCTTTGGTTGGTCAATCCTACTCATCTTTTGGCCCGGACAGGGCAGCCGCCGGATGGCTGATGTTGTCACGAGATTGGATCGGCAACGTCCGGACGACATGGAGAGACGGGCGGTGGGGCTCCACCCCGGCACCCGCCACACGCGAACCTTTGGTCGGATCGGCGGAGGTTCGGACCCGGTGCTGCCCGACGGCTCCAATGACCTGCCCTGGGAGGTCGGGCGATGTCGTTGCTTCGGGACCGGAACCCTGAGGGGCCCCGTTGATTCTCATCGGCCGAGGCACTGGCGCTCTTGGGAGCACCCCGCTTGGTCGAGTGGGACCGGAGGGGGTTGGAACTGGCGCCCGACGTTCGCACAGCCCCCGGGACACCGACAAAGGTCCGTGGCAGACCCGGGATCCCAGGGCCACCGGAACCCGGCACGCAGGTCCGGCGCCGCAAAAAGCGCACGGATCTGGAAGGATGGTCCGGCGCCGGCCGTGAAATTGTAAACGGAAGACTGGAAAGGTTTTCATCCCCCCTTTAAGCTTGGCCGAAAACTGGTCGAGTAGGGAACTTCATGACTGACCCGCGAACGGTAGTACGGTCGGCGCTGGTGTACACCATCTGCCTGCCCTTGGCGGCAGTGCTGGGATATTTTTTGGCCAGCCCGTTGGATTTCACCTCGTTCCTGGTATTGGGGGCGGTGTTCTTGGTGCTCCTGATCCCGGTCCTGCTCCAGTGGCACCAGCCATTGTTGATCCTCTCCTGGCACACGCTGGCAGTGGTGCCGTTCCTGCCGGGACGACCTCCGCTGCGGCTGGTTCTGACCGCCGTCAGCCTGGTGATCATCCTGCTGATGTATGCGTTGGACCGGCAACAGAAGCCCATCTGGGTGCGTTCGGTAAGCTGGCCCCTGGTCTACCTGAGCGGGGTGTTGCTGGTGACGATGGCCCTGACCGGAGGCGCGGGATTCGGATTCTTGGGATCGGAACTGGGCGGGGGCAGCCGTTACGTGATGCTGGCCGGCGCGATCCTGGGGTACTTCGCCATCAGCGCCAGGCCCATCCCGCCGGAGAAGGCCATTCGGTACACGGGGTACTTCTTTTTGGGGGGCCTGACGCTGGCCCTTAGCAGCGCCGTCACGGTGATCCCCGAGTGGCTCCGCTACATCTACTACTTCTTCCCGGTGGAACGCTCGGTGTTGTACGCGCCGACGCCCCACGGGATGCAGGTGGGCCGCTTGTACGGCGTGGCCACCGCTTCGTTGTGCGGTCTCTGGTATATGACGGCGCGGTACGGGTTGCGGGGAATTTTCGATGTGCGGAAACCCTGGCGACTGGCCCTCGTGATTCTCTTCAGTCTGGGCGTGGCCTTTGGCGGGTACCGCAGCTTCGTGGTGCTGGCGGCGCTGATCCTGGCATTCCAATTCTACCTCGAAGGGTACTTGAAGGTGCGGTACCTCCCCCTTTGGGTCGCCCTGTTCGGACTGTTTGTCTCGCTCCTGCCCATCTCCCACAAGTTGCCCTACCAGGTGCAACGGTCGCTGGCATGGATCCCCTGGCTGGGCATCGAGCAGGTGCGCGAAGACGCGCGATTGTCCACGCAGTGGCGGTTGGATCTCTGGCGCCGGGTATCGGTCGATGTCCCGAAGTACTTCTGGCTGGGCAAAGGGTATGCGTTGAACGTGCGGGAGCTGGAGCTTGCCCAGTTCCGACGCTTCGACCCCTTGCGCGGCCGGGGTGAATTGACACCGGGCGAAGTGGCCGAGCTGGCGGGCGATTACCACAGCGGTCCGCTGTCCATCATCATTCCCCTCGGCGTATGGGGCGCAATCGGCGTGGTCTGGTTCTGGTATGCAGGATGGCGCGTGTTGGTGCAGAATTACCGATACGGACCGCCCGAGCTCAAGACGCTCAACACGTTCCTCCTCGCGCTCTACTGTGCGCGGGTGGTCCATTTTCTGGCGGTCTTCGGCGCGTTTTACGCAGAATTTTATTACTTCACGGGTCTGGTCGCCTTCAGCGTGGCAGTGAATCGCGGCGTGGCGGTGGCGCAGCCGCAACCGGAGCCGGTCCGGGTCGAGCCTGCGCCGGCCTCGACCCCGTCTCTGCCGCCCGTACCCGTGCCCCCGGTGCCGGTGCGGATGTAATGGCTTGATCGGTAGGGCGGTCGCGGCTCCAGCCGTTACCTATGAGGTTCTGCCCCGGTATGGGGCGCTCCCCGAGTCGCGTCCGTCGGCGAAGGTTGCGTCGGGCGGGACAGAGCCCCCTTGCGAATCTCGTGCCACTCTTGCAGGAACCGCCGCGCAGCCGCGGTGCTGGTGAGGCAGTCGTCCCAAGCGAGGAGGGGACCCTGCCGCTCGGGCGGTGCGGGACAGGGTTGAGGCGCCGTGCGCTCGGCCCATCGGGCAAAAACACGGCCCCACTCTTTCACCCTTCCGGTCGTTGTCCAAAGGCCACTCAACTGCGTGACGTCTCGGGCTTCCGGATGGTCATAAAGCCCCCAGTTGAGCCAGCCGCAAACCCAAGGGCTGCTGACCTCCAGTACACGCCCACACCAGCGCGCCTGGTCGGTCTCCGAGGCCGGGGGGTGATTGCCGAAACTGAGAGCTCCGCCCCCGTACCAGCCGAATTCGGCCAGCACCACCGGCTTTCCGGGCGCGGCCACTTCGCGGACGACCGCTTCCAGATAGGCCAGGTTGAGGATCTCGTCCTGCGGGTCGTACCGATAAAAGCCGGCGGCCAGCGGATAGAAATGGATCTCGAGGAAATCCAACCAGGGCGCCACGCGTTCGGGACGAAACCCGGAATAGTGCCAGGGCCCGGCCAGCGCCAACGGCACCGACCACTGTATCAACCCCACGGTGACAAGGGCCCGGGGATCGGCCTTCCGAATCGCAGCCGCCTGCCGGCGCGTCCATTCGACGGCGAGGTCTTCCCGAAAGCGTTGGAAATCCAGGAGCCGAGGGCAGCGCGGGCATTCTTCTCGAGGGGGCACACCGATGCGGCCAAAGGCCACTTCACCGGCGGGCAACCCCCAGGCTTCTGCCAGGCGTTCGACGGTTCCATATCGCCCTTCGAGCCAGCGATTCCAACGCGTCCGAAGCGCCGGCGTGTCCCACGGGATCTCGGGTTCATTCAGCAGATCATAGGCAAAAAGGACGGACCGGTCGCGATAACGCGCGGCAAATTCGCGCCAGAAAAACTCCAATGCGTTCAAAACGGTCTCCTCCCCGTAACGGTCCCTGCGCGCCCAGTCGGGCAGCCCTTCCCAGTGATCCGGACCGGTCGGATGCACGTAAATGCCGGCCTCCTCGGCGATCTCAAGGAACCGGTCGAACTTCGCGAGCCCCTCGGGATCCAGCCGATTCGGCTCGCGCAAAAACGAGCCGAACGTCAGAAAGACGCGCACACAGTTGAAGCCCTGCTCCCGAAGCCGCCGCAGGTCGCTCCGAGCGGCTTCCGGGTCGAACCGTTTCCACAACTGAGGCGCCCATCCCGTGCCCGGCCGAAAATAGTTGACGCCGATCGGACAAAACGGTCGGCCGTGCTCATCCCGGAAACAGCGAGAGTCAGAATCCACTCGAATCCGCGGCAGGGACGGCCGGCGCGGCGCTTCGGGGGAGGGATCCTCCGCAGCTTGCGCGGCCCCGGGTGCGGTGGCGAACCCGACCACCAAGATCAGCCCGACCGTGACCAGACGAGTTTTCCTCGGGGGAACACTGAACATGTCGCATTTCAGGGAACACCCCTGCGGCGTCCAAAGCAAGGCAGCAGCCAACACGAGAAGGAGCGCGCACCCATGTTGGGCTCCGGACTCGAGAACCCCCAAAGAATCACCGATGTGGCTCGACTTCTCCGTCCTGCAGACGCCCCAGACGCTGCCGAGTTTTTCAGGGCTGCTCAACAACGGAAAAACGCCGCACAGCGGACCTGCGGGGCCGAGGGTCCCTGCCTGCGCCGACGCTGCAGGCGACATTCCTCCAAAGCAGCCTCTGCCAAATGCGTCCCCGCCAAAAGCCGTCAAGGGGCGGAACCCCCGCCAGCGCGGCATATGGCTGCCCCATCGGGGCAGCAATTCGTCAGCCCAGGGCAGCGCCTTGGGGAGCAACGCCCTGGGCAGGGCACCGGATTCCCCAAGATTGATCCCGCCCTGAAGGGGCGGCAATCGGCCTGGGCATGCCCGACCCTCGCGATGGGTCGTCGTGTTTGGCCCTTTCAGGGCGCGCTGGGGATTTGCGGGCCGTGAACCCGGGGCCTTGCCTCGGCTGGCGAGGGTATGCGCCTTCGGCGCGCTGATTTGCTCCTGCGATTCGTGGACGGCGGAGGTCGCGTTCCCGTGTTCACGGCGTCCACCGAACAAGCGCAGGCAACTCCGCCAACGGAGCCGTCCCCAGGTACACCGGGCGGAAAATCCCGCCCGCTCCCTGCCAGTCCACCACCCGCACCGCGAGCAGAACGGGCCCCTCCGGAAGCACAAAGGGATCGATCCGGTGACTGCGAACCTCGCTCAGGGCATCCCGCCGTAGAACAGGGTCACCCCCGCGGCCGGCCCACTGTCCGTTCACGTACAATTCATAGGCGTCGTCCACGCCGGTAAAGGTCACGTAAAGACTTTTGCCGGCCCACTCGGGCGGGAGCTTCAGCGTGCAGTAGTACCAGGCGGCTCCGTCAAGGGAAGGGTACCCTTGCGATTCCCACCATTGCCCGATGGTCACGGTGGGGAGCTGCTCCAGGGATTCCCCAGTGGGACAAGCCCGGGCGGCATCGGCAGGAGATTCCGGCGTTTCCGGACGGAACCGCCACGGTGCCTCGTCCAGAGGCCGTTGCTCCGAGGCCAGCCCGCGCCGGAGGGCCTTCCAGATGCGGTCCGGCAGACCTTGTCGGGGCTGCGGCCCCGACAGCAGTTCCCGCGTCCAGAGATCGAGGAGCCAGCGCCCGGCCGCGTTTCCCGCACCGTCATGGCGAAGGGCACTGACCCAAAGGGCACCTTCGCCCACGCGCGTTCCGAACACGAGCCCGTGCGTCACCACCGTGTCACGGTCGTGTGTGTCCCAAAGCAACAGCACCGGATCGAATGCATCGAGGGGTTCCAACGCCGGCACGACCGGACCGGCCAGGTCGAAGTGTTGGAGTTCGATCCAGAACTGCCGGGGAATCTCCGTGGTCCACGGCGTGTGAAAAACCACGGGTGCACCTCGCAAAAACCAGTGGTCTTGCAATCGCACACTGTGCAGCCCGCCGTCGGGGAGCAGCAACACACGCCCGCCACGCTCCAGCCAGGTCGCCAGCTCCGCGTCCAACCGGCTCGCCAGAACGAGCGAGTCGCGCGGTGTTTCCGGGCCGAATTGCGGGACGCCGACCAGTTCGGACCGAACGGGATGCATGGCCATCGAACGGTGCTGCACCACGCGCGGCCGGGCCAGCGGCCGGGGCCGCGGCACCACCCAGAATGACCACGTGTTCGAGACAAGCCCGCCGCGATGCTGCAACTGCACTTGCAAATAAATCGGCGTCGGCTCGTCGCAAGCGGGGAGGGGCCAGTCCAGATCGGCCGCGACGCCCAGGGTCCCGATGTTCTGGCGCGGATGCGCCCGGGTTGCGTGCCCCAGGAGCGCGCCTCGCTCGTCTGCAAGGGTGGAGACGAGCACGGCCCTTTCCAGCGGCTCGGATCCGAAATGGCTCACGAACACCCGTGCGCGGAAGCGTTCGCCGGAGAAAAACGAGCGTCGATCCTCCGGAGTTTCCAACAAGCACACCGTGTCGCCCTGGAACGTCCAGCCGTCCGCATCCCACTTGGGCTGTCCCGTGTAATCGAGCAGTCCCATGGAAGCCTTGGGGATGTCCCGAAGCACGCTCAGGACATAACCGCTGTACGGCAGCTCTCGGCGGAACACCTCCACCTGGAACTTGCGCATCAGCCAGGCGTAGTGGAGCGAGTCGCAGGTCAGCGAATCCACCGGCTGCCCGGTGAACCGGGCCAGAGTCTCCACCCACCGGTTCATCGCTTCCCAGGCCGCAGGCGTCCACCAGCTCCGCACCCCGCGTTGAGACCGCGCCAGCGCAGGCAAATCCGGCCAGGTATCGGCCGCCATCGCCTCGCCGAGGATCAGGGGTTTGAGCCCGTGACCGCGAATGTGGTCGCGCAGACGATGCAGGGTGGCCTTCCAGGTGTGGTTGTTCCCGTAGGGATGATCGTCATAGAAGTCGTGGACGCGCTGCCAACCGATCCAGCTCGAATCGTCCACCACCAAACCGCCCGGGGCCGTCCCATGAGCCAAATCGTACAGTCGCTGCAACACCTCCAGATCCGCCCCCGGACCGGTTTCGCAGGTGAGACTGCGCAGAATCACCGAGGGATGAACGCGGTCGTACTGAAAAAACTCGAGAAACTCCCGCTCCAGCACCGACAGATGCTCACGCTTCAGCGGTGCATGCCACGTGGGATACTCCATCCACGCAAGCATCCCCATCTCGTCGGCCAGCTCGAGGTATCGCCGCGGAGGCACCCAGAGACAGAACTTCATCAGGTTGAATCCGCACCGCCGCGCAAACTCCAGTTCCTGCCTCCAGACTGCTTCACCGGCCCGGGGCGCCGTCAGCGGAGGTGAATACCCCCAGTTCAGCAGGCCGCGCAGGGCCAGCGGCCGGCCGTTGAGACGCACCTCCGGTCCCCGGGCTTCCACCGTGCGGAACGCAGTGCGGGTGCGCACCCGGTCGGGAGTGGTCGTGCCCAGTGTCACTTCCACTTCCAGGAGATTCGGGCGTTCGGGCGACCACCAGCGAACCTCCGGCACGGCCGCCTGCGCCATGAGCAATCCCGCCTGAAACGCAACCCGCTCCGGGTCGAGCTTGAACCAGTTGGATTCCCCCAGCCAGCGCGCGCGGACGATCAGGGGCGCCGCGTCGGAAACCGGGTTGCCGGCCAGGGGCAAATGCAGCCGCACCGCGCGCTCCTGGGGCAATGCCTCGGCCCACAGCCGAAGATCGTCAATGTACGTCTCCGGCACGACCCACAGCCCGACCGACTGCCACAGGCCCCCAAAGTGCGGCGCAATCACGGGCAAAAACCCCTGCGTAAAATGCCCCACCTTTTCGTCCACCCGGACGACCAGTTCGTGCGACTCACCCGGTCCGGCGGATCGGATCGCCTCGGTGACATCGAACCGAAATGGAGTCCATCCCCCCAGATGCGACCCCACGCGCTTCCCGTTCCACCATACCTCCGTTTCGGTCGCGGAGGCCTGGAAATGGAGCAGCACGCGGAATCCCCGCGGTACCTCGATCGACTCGACCTTCCGGCGATACCACCCCACGCCATCGAACCGCGGGCCTTCATGCTCCTCGAAACTCGACGGCACCGCGACGATCTTCCAGGCGTCCTGCGGCGATCCCTCGGCGCGGAACTCCCAGGCTCCATCCAGGCTGAGGAACCTGCGGGTATGCAGTTCCGCCTCCTCGGCGCCCGGGGCGGGAAGCATTGGGGAAGGTGCGGCCAGCCATGCGCACAACAGGAAAAGACGTGTCCGGTTTCGCATCGAGGTGGCAGTTGGCACCGGAACAGACATGGCAGCTCGGAGCATGCGGAACCGGCCCGGCAGTTGTCAAAGCGGCCACGCACCCGGGCGTGCGTGTGCGGTGCCACCCCGGACCCGGCCGGGGCTCGAATTGCAGCGGCAGTGATCCGTAGCGCTCGTCGAACCCGGACAGCAGGCCGGTGGGAACAAGGCAACCGCCCCTCCCATCCGAGCAGCCGCGGCCGGCCGCCTTCAGTTGCCCGGCATGGGAGGAACCGGAGGGGCACCGGGATTCGGCGCGGGTGGAACCGGAGGAGGCACCGCCCCGGGTGGAGTCAATTCGGTGGGCGGCAAAGGAGGCATCAAGCCCCGGTTCACCTGCTCTTGGGTCGCCTGACGTTGCAGCTCGATCAAAACGATTTGTTCCTCCAACGACAACTGGGATTGTGGGTTCGGGTTGGCCGGCGCCGTTCGCACCGGTCGGGAAGGGAAGCCGGGCAGATTCGCTGCAGGGGACTGAACGGGAGTGCCAGCGGACGGTGTCCCGGTCGTGATTTGAGCCGAGGGATTCCCCACGATCACCGTGGGCGTGCTCCCGGAAGCCGAAGCGACCGCGGGGCCGGGCCGCGGCAGGTTGGCCGCAGGGACCGGGGTGGTCGGCCTTGCCACCCCGGGCGCGGCCGGAGTGGCGGGCGGCGCCGGAGTTTTGGCGATGAAATCCGTCAGCTTCAGCTTCACCGGATTCCCCGAGTCACGGAACTCCACCTCGCGTGCCACCGGATCGATCCGCACAACCTCGATGGGACCGTGACGTTCGCCCTCGCCGAGGATCAGGGAACGTTCCTTCGGCGGTTGCCCGGGCGCCGGCGGTTCCGGGATCTTCAACAGGACTTCCTTCCGACCGAACAACACCGTGATGCCCTGCAGCGTAATCTTGGTGGGCGGCGCCGGGGGCGGCGGCGGGGCCAAATCCTCCGGTTTGGGGATCGGCTTGAGGTCGAACATGTTTCGCTCCGCGACCACCAGGTAGGGATTCTCCCCGGGCGTCGCCGGCGCAGCCAGGGCCTGTGCCGTGGCCAGCACGCCGATACCGGCCAGAACATTCAGCAACCGACACTGCCGTCGAAGGATCTTGTGCATCTGCAGGGACTCTACGCTCACACTGCCCAAAACACCAGCACCCGAAAGGAGTTGCGCACGCCGCGCCGCCCGGCCGGCTTCGCGGCCACCCGGTCCTCCGGGCTCGCCACCTCGGTCCCCGGCGCGTCAAAGAATCGAGACCCGACGAGCGCAGTTCCCGTTTCACGTCGCTCTCCTCCCGCGGCTGGTGCCCTCCAGGCGTTAGAGAAACTTTCCAACCGCGCAAGAACATCCAGTCGTCCCGATCCGGGCGGCGGTCCGCCCCATCGGCGCGCGCACACCCGACGTTCCCGATGGGCTCCTCGTGTTTCGCCCTTCCAGGGCGTACTGGCGATTTGTGGGCCGTAAACCCGGGGCCCTTGCCCCGGGCTGGTGAACGGGATGCGCCTTCGCCGCGCGAATTCGCCCGTGCGATTTGGGGACGGCGGACGGCGCATTTCCATCTGCGAGCCCCGGATTCACGGCTCCCGAAGGAGTGCCCTTTCCCCTCCGTTTCCCCATGCTGAGAACGCCCAAAATGCCACCAGGCTATCGGAGGGGTCCAAAACCTGAAACGCCCCGGAGGGCGTTGCCCGGGAAAAACCGCTTGACCCGGGCCCGTTCGGAGCGTAAAAGGACGATGCACCAACGCAAGCGGCCGGGCAACCATCCAATTCAATATGACGGTCACCAAACGGGATCTGGTCCTGTCCATTAGCGACGAGACCAAGCTGAGCCAGCAGGCAGTGCAGACCGTGGTCCAGTCGGTTTTGGACAAGATCGCGGCGGCCCTGATTCGCGGCGACAAAATCGAGCTGCGCGGATTTGGTGTCTTCGAGGTCAAGGTGCGGAAGGCGCGGGTGGGACGGAACCCGAACCAGCCGGAAAAGGACATCCCCATTCCTGCTCGGGCCGTGGTGCGATTCAAACCGGGTAAGGAACTGCGCGAGGCGGTCCTGAAACTCACTCCGCCTCAGGAAGGAAGTCCCTCGCAGTAGCCCGGTTTGCTCGGTCAGGGCCGGCAACCGGGCGGCGTGCTCTGTGGCCTGATTCCCTTCACTGCAATCGTGGGGCGCGGGCAGGGCGGCGGGTGCGACCTGCTGCGTGCGCTCCGCCTGTGTGGCCGCACCATGGCCGCGAGGGCGAAGGAGACCGTGGCGCGGTGATTCGTAGCCGCCGACGTGAGTTTGCGGAAATTCCCGCTCCATTGACAGAGCCCACAGATCACGCAGATGACACAGAAGGGTTTTTTCTTTGAAACCTTGCAGCCGCCGACGTCAGTCGGCGGACGCTAATCACGTAGCCACCGACGTGAGTCGGTGGATTCCCTAACCATCCGCCGCCTTCCGGCGGCGGCTACCAACCCCCAAATCCGTAGCCACCGACGTGAGTCGGCGGACTGATCGAATTTGGGTGTTTTCTTCTGCGTATTCCGCGTGCTCTGTGGGCTTCTGTTCTGTGTGCTCTGTGGGCTTTTTCTTTCCGTGTATTCTGCGTGTTCTGTGGGCTAATTCTCGTAGCCGCCGACGTCAGTCGGCGGACCGATTCAATTCAGGTGTTTTCCTCTGAGTGTTCTGCGTGCTCTGTGGGCTTTTCTTCACGTCTCGTAGCCACCGACGTGAGTCGGTGGAAAGCTACCCTCGAGTTTCGTCCGCCGCCTTCCGGCGGCGGCTACCGAACCCTAAACCCGTAGCCGCCGACGTGAGTCGGCGGACTGATCCAGTATATGGTTTCCGTTCTGCGTGCTCTGTGTGTTCTGTGGGCTCTTTTTTCTGCGTGCTCTGTGGGCCCTCGACTCCGAATCTTCCGCCCGATCCGCGGACGCCCAGGCTCTCCCTCCAAACCAAACGCCCTTCCGCGGGGAAAGCCCGCAGAAGGGCGTCGGACCGACCATGCCTCAACCAACCTCAACCCTGACGAAACCGGCGCAACCGCCACAGTGCCAACCCTCCGAGTCCGAGCAGCGCGGCCGCCGACGGCTCCGGCACGACCACCGACGCCCACGTGGTGCCGACGCGGAGCTCGTCCAACGCGTAGGTACCGCCTCCGTTGTATTGGGCCTGCCCCGTGGAACGCACTGTGAAGTGGAAGCTGTTGATCCCGACATCGTCCGCGCCCGTGGTGGTCACGACCGTGGGCGCCGGGACGGAGGATTCTGCCGCACCGAACGAACCGGCCGGCGGGTTCACCCACAAGGCCAGCTCGTCATTGTCCGCACCATCGACATAGCGATACCGCCAAACCACCAGGTACACCTGCCCGGACGTCAGCGGGTCGGCCGTCCACGCAATGTCATTGTTCGCGACCTTGGCCACGCCCAGTTTCAAATCGGTCCCGACAAACAGCCCGCCGGACGGGGTGAATCCACCGCCCCCGCCCGTGCTGTCCCGATAAGCACTCAACAGGCGCGGGTTCCCCGTGGGACCTTCATCCACCCGGAGCAGATAGGACACATACAGCGCGCCCAGATCCGACCAGTTGGCAAGGCTGTTGATGTCCGGCGCGATCACCACGCCGCGGTCCCGGTTGCTGCTGGGCACGCCCGTGGACAAAACACCCAGGCCCCCGAGAGACGGCAGGCCGGGATACGTGAGGCTGGCGCCGGAGGCAATCGTGGCGGACCCGGTCCCGGTGCTGTTGCCCGCGGTCCAGTTGACGCCACTGGTGGTTCCGCCCAACCGCTCGCCCTCTGCGTAGTTAAATCCGTCGGCGTAGGGCAGGGGCACAGCGTACGCTCCGTTGAGGCATGCCACAACTGCTGCGGCCAACGCGCCGCTCATCCATCCTTGCCGCGTCTTCATAGGCGTTCGGTTCATCGGGATTCGGGGTTTACACTCGGGCTTGTTGCAACCTTCAGCTCCCATCATACGCTCGCAAGCCCTCGTCGGTCACTTTTCAAGATTTGCACGACACCGTGAAAAAAGGGAACCGGCCGGAGACGTCCGAAGGGATCAGGGGAGCCCGACCACCTCGGCGTCGCGCGTCAGGAAGGCCGCCCCGCGCCCGGGGCGAATCGTGACGTTTTGCAGCCGCGCATTGCGGACATGCCGGAACTCCAGGCCCGTCCGGGCGGCCGTGATCTCCACGTTCTCCAACGTCACCGTGTCGATGGGCGCCTCGGGCAGCCCGATGATGACGCCCGCATTCTCGTAGCAGGTGGCCGTCAGATTCCGGACCACGATGCGAGCGTACCGCGGTGTTTCGGGCGTCACGGGCTGGGCCGTGTCCTCGGCCGGAATCCGCGGATAGTAGGCCGTAAACGTCAGGGCGCGCTCGACGTTGGTCATGCGAATGTCCTCGTAGATCAGATCCTCCACCGCTCCGCCGCGCCCGCGATACGACTTGATGCGAATCCCGTTTTCCGTCCCCTCGAACACGCAGCCGCGCACGCGCAACCCGCGCACCCCGCCCACGGTCTCGCTGCCTATCGACAGGCCGTGCCCGTGGTAGAAACGGCAATGGACCACGGTGATGTCTTCGCAGCCGAAGGCCCGATCGGGCAACCGGCGCCCCGATTTGATGGCGATGTTGTCGTCACCCACATCGAACACGCAATTGGTGATCACCACCCGACGACTCAGGCTGGGGTCGATGCCGTCGGTGTTGGCTGCATGATCGGGCGCCTGCACCGTGAGGTTCTCGATCCACACATCCTCGCATTCCACGGGGACGAAGTGGAACGTGGGGGCGTTGCGCAGGGTCAGGCCGCTGAGGCGCACGTTCCGACACCGCGTCAACACGATCAGCCGCGGTCGGGGCAGGGTAAATCCGGGCTGACGACGGCGCGCCTCTTCAGCGGCCGGCCACCAGACCTCGCCCGAGCCGTCGATGATGCCCTGGCCCACCAGCGCGACATTGGTCAGGTTGCTGCCCCCGATCAACGGCACGAAATCGCCGCTGCTTTTGGCCCGGAGCCAGTCGCCGGGCACCTTCATGAAATCGCGCGGCTCGCGCGAGGCTTGCAGCACTGCGCCGGACTCCAACAACAAGGTGGTATGACTGCGCAACGTCAGCGGCTGGCAGACATACACGCCGGGCGGGACCCGTACCACGCCGCCCCCGGCCCTGCCGCAGGCGTCCAGCGCCCGTTGCACGGCCTCCGTGTCGAGGGATTGTCCGTCCCCCCGGGCTCCGAACTCACGTACGTTGAATTCCCGCGCTCCGACGGAGGCGACAAGCCCGAGGCACGCGACCAGCCCCGGGCCCAGGGGGAGCCTCCGAATCCGCGCCGATTCCCCGACACGGCCGTGAACCCCGGACGTAGGCCTCGACCCTGCAAGATGGGATGCCCTGCGGCAGAAACGGCGGAACCAGGACGTGCATTTCATTTGGCCAGGCTTTCGCGGAATTGTTTGGGTGACATGCCCACGGCGTGTTTGAACGCGACACAAAAACTGTTCGTGCTCTGATAGCCGCAGGCACGGGCGATCACATCGAGTTTGTCGTCGGTCTCCGCCAGCAGTTTCCGCGCCCGTTCGATGCGGACCCGATGCAGCTCCTGACCCGGCGTGCGGCCCAGATGCTCCACAAAAGCCTTGTGCAGGGCGCGGCGCGACATCGCCGCCACGCCCACGAGATCCTTGACCGAGATGGGTTCGTGACTGTGTTCCCAAATGAACCGCAGACTGCGCGCCACGCCGGGGTGCGACACGGCCAGCAAATCGCTGCTTTTGCGCACCACCACACCCGCGGCCGGGATGCGGATGGGCTTGGTGGGCGGTTTGCGGCCGTCCATCAGCTGATCCAGCAGTTCCGCCCCGCGATACCCCAACAGCTCCAGGTTGGTGTCCACGCTGGAAATGGGCGTCTGCATGGCGTCCGGCGCCAACAGATAATTCTCCGCCCCGCAGATGGCCACCTCGTCCGGCACCTTCAGGTCCGCCACCTCGCACGCCTCCAACACGTCGAGGGCGTGCTGGTCATTGGCGGCGAACACCGCCACCGGCTTCGGAGCCCGTCGCAACCGCGTGGCCAGCCAGAGCCGCTTGCGCGACCATTGTTCCCGATCCTCCCGAAACCAGGCGGACTCGTGCCACTTCAGCCACACACACGAGTAGCCGGCCTCGGCCAGCGCGGCGAGGAACCCCTGTCCGCGTTCCTCGTACGACCAGTTCGGCGAATCGCTGTAGAAGATGAAGTTCTTGAAGCCGCGGGACAAAAAATGTTCCGCCACCAACCGCGCCGCGTGCGCGTGATCCTCCAGTACGCGCGGAAACTGCAGGTGCGGCCGCCGATAACTGAAGTCCACCGTGGGCTTGTTCTGGCGCTCCACGAACTCGGCCAGTTCATCCCAGGCTCCCAGCCAGGCCAGAATGCCGTCGCCCTCCCAGCCCCAGGGAAGAACCTTCTCCCGGGCCAGGTTGGCCGACAGCGACCAGCCGTGTTCCTCGGCATAGCGTTCGATGCCCCGGTGGAGCCGGTAATCGTACCAGCCCAGCGCGACCAACACCCGCCGCGATCGCCGGTCCTGTTTGCCTTTCCGTTTCATGGGGCCATGAATGCTGACAGCGCCGCTCCCCGGCAACAGAGGACCGGATGCTCCGGAGCCGACCGGCCAGGGAGCCGCAGCTCCGGACTCCTCGTGTCTCGGCCAGAGAATCTCGCGCCTGAAAGGCCCCACGGCAAGTCCCACCGGCGACAGGCCCGGGCTCACACGCCGCTGAAGGCCGCAAACCCGCCGTCCACCGGCACCACCACGCCCGTTACGAACCCGGCAGCCTCGTCGGATACCAACCACAGGAGGGTCCCCACCAGATCCTGCGGCTCGCCGAACCGCCCCATGGGCGTGTGGGCCAAAATGGTGTGCGCCCGCGGCGTCCACGAGCCGTCCGGCCGCGTCAGCAACGAGCGGTTTTGCTCGGTGACAAAAAAGCCCGGGGCGATGGCATTGACCCGAACCCCGACGCGGGAGAAATGCACGGCCAGCCACTGCGTAAAATTGCTCACGGCCGCCTTGGCCGCACTGTAGGCCGGAATCTTCGTCAGCGGCCGAAACGCGTTCATCGACGAGATGTTGATCACCACGCCCCGACCCCGGGCGGCCATCTCGCGCGTAAAGGCCTGCGTGGGCAGGAGTGTGCCGAGGAAATTCAGGTTGAAGACGAACTCGATCCCCTTCGGATCCAGATCGTAAAACGTGATCACGTCCTGGACGGCGCCCTGCAGGTCCTCGGGGCGCAAATACTCGTGGGTGGTGGTGCCCTTCGGATGATTGCCGCCGGCTCCGTTGATGAGGATGTCGATCGGCCCCAGCTCGCGTTTGACCGTCTCGTTGGCCGCCGCCAGGCTCTCGCGCTGGAGGACATCGCAAGCCACGGCCATGGCCGTGCCGCCCTCCCCGCGAATGACGGAGACGACCGCTTCGGCCGCCTCCTTTTTCAAATCCGCCACTGCCACACGGGCCCCGCAAGCGGCCAGCGCCCGCGCCATCACACTGCACAAAACGCCGCCGCCGCCGGTGACCAGCGCAACGCGTCCCTCCAGGTTGACTCGAAACGGTAATTGCATCGCTGCCATGGTTGTTGAGTTCACGCAAAACGCCCGCGCCAGGCCCACAAGCCCAGCGCCGGGTTCGAGATGAAATACACCCGCTCGCCATCCGGCAACGTGTTCCACCCGTCGCGCAGACGATCGGGCGGGTACCGTCGCAACATCGCGGCCAAATCGGCGTACTCGAACCCCACGCCCTCGATCTCCTCGCGCGACAGATGGCCCGGACAGTAGATGATGCGGAACCGACCCTCCGAGCTGCCATGGATCAGATGGGCGGCGGCGCTCAAATTGGCCTGCAGCTCCGGTTGTTCGCGCACCGCGCGCAGCGTGGCCGGCGTGCCCCGGTACCCGTACTTGCGGATCAACCGATCGATCTCCGGATCCTCGCCGAACTCCCGCAGCCCGGGCGCCAGCACGATCAACTCGCCCCCGTCGGCCATCGCCATTCGCGTCCGGTAAATGCTCTTGTTGCCCAACCAGGTGCTCTTGAACTCGGCCGGATCCAGGTACACCACCACCTTCGAGAGCGGCTCGTCCAGCATCTGAAAATTCACCTGCAGGGACAGCGCCGCCGCCTTCTCGAACCCGGAACGATCATCACTGATATACAACCCGCGCACCCGGAGCCCACCCTCCTCGTCCCGGCTGACCACGGTGTGCACATACACCACCGGGAGGTGCCGAATGAAATGCTCGGACGCATAATCCAAAATCCGGCGCACCGGCGTGTCGGCGCGCCCCATCATCCGCTCCATCCCGTAAGCGGCCCCGATGAAGTGGCTCTTGTTGATCCCTTCCGCCCCGCCGGTCCCCACGAACAGGTTCTTGTTGTAACTGGCCATCCCGATGACCTCGTGGGGGACCACCTGGCCGATCGACAGAATCAGGTCGTGACCTCCCTCCCAGATCAACCGCGCCAACTGGGCCGGCCACGCAAAATCCACCGCGCCCTCCGACACCTCCCGCACGAACGCGGCCGGCACCTCGCCCACCGTGACCACCCCCGTGCGCCAGTTGTGCACCCGAAACCGTTCCGGCGGCACCCCGGCGTACATCTCGGCAATCTGTTCCGGTGTCATGGGCGTGTGCGTGCCCAGCGCCGGTAACACGTCCGTCAACCGGTCCCCGTAATACTCGTACACCAGCCGTGTCAGCAGACCGGCCTGCGAATGAAACCGCGTAAAATCGGGCGGCACGACGAGCACCCGTCGCCGCGGCCCCAGACGGTCCAGCGCGGCAAACAATCCCTCCCGCAACTGCGCCTCGGTCAGTTGCGCTTCCGCCGATCCTGCCTCGAAGTACAACATCTGTGCATCCCCGTTCGAACGATGCGACTCAACCTACCGCGGATCGGAGCCGCGCAAAATCACGATTTTTTGCGCGGCACCTGCGGTTTTGTGCACTGCGGTCCCCGCCGGGGCACGGGCGGCAGAAGCCGGAGGCGTTCCCTGCGCCCCGATCGCGCGTCCTCAGGGGTTGGGCCCCTCCCACGCCTGCCCATTCACGATGAGCTTCAGACCCGCGTGCCAGGCATTGGGCTTGAACGTGGCCCGGACCCCTTCGGGCACGCGGTAATCGATCCGGAGCGTCTGACCCTCCCGCCGCCAGGAAACCGTCACCGGTCCGCGCACAGTGGCCGTTCGACCCTCCGCCCACGTCAGGTCGTAGAGCCGGGGACTGATCTCCACGGCGGTGGCGCCCGGGGCCGTGGACGCAATCCCCAGCACCAGCCGGTTCAAGAAATACACCGGCGCCGAGGACCACGCGTGACAATGACTGCGCGTGGGAAACCGACCGCCCCCGGTCGTGCCGCTGGGAAAGCTTTCCCACACCGTCGTCGCCCCCGCCTCCAACATGGGCAGGTAATGCCGGTAAATCTCCGCCACAATCCGGTCGCTCAGCCCGTATTTCTCCAGCGCCTCGTACAGGTACAGTGCGGCAAAGGGCGACCCCACCTGCACCATGTCGGGCGGGGGATTGGTGAGGTTGCGCAACGCGGCCGCGCGATGCTCCGGCGGCACCGCATCGTACAACAGGGCCAGAAAACTGGTGTGCTGACTGTGCACGGGACTGATCGAGCCGTCGTCCCGAATCGCGTCCGCATAAGCTCCCCGTTCCTCGTTCCAGAGCCGTCGCACGCCGCGCACCAAACGCTCCCGCAACGCCCGCAGCCATGCCTGTCGCTCCGTATCCTCCAGAACTTCCGCCTCGCGTCGGGCAGCGTCGATGGCACCGATGAGCAGCAGCGTGTTGTGCAGCACCGTCCGATGGCCCTGGTCCAGGTTCACCCAGTCGAAAAAGTTCCAGAAGGGCGCCGAAAACAAATCCCGGTCGTCCACGAACCGGGCCGCTCCCTCCAGATTCCGGATCACCGCCGGATACACCTGCCGCAGCCAGTCGCGATCACCCGTCTCCCAGTAATAATCCCAGGTCGAAATGCCCCAGAGAAAACTCCACGCCGGAATCAACACGTCCCAGGAGGAGGGCGTTTGACAGCCGGCGATCGGAAAGCGCTCCAGCGATTCGGCCGTCAACCGAATGCACCGCCGCGCCAGATCGTGCGCGCCGAACACCCCGTAGGCCAGCAAGGCCTCGTTCCGGGCATCGCCCACCCAGTGCGTCTGCTCGTACAACGGACAATCCGTAAAGGTGTCCTCCATGCAGAGCTTCAACGTCCGGGCCGAAATGTCCCAAATCTCGTTCAACCGCGCGTCGCTGCACCGGAACCACCCGCGATACGCCACGGGATACGTGGACTCGACAAGGCCCACATGCCGGATCCGCACCGGGCCCTTCTGATTCCGCAGGGTCAGGAACACATACCGACCCGACCGCCGTTTCAGCGAGACGTACTGATTCCGCCCCTCGCGGGTCACATACCGCAGCACGTTCCGATTCCCCCAGGGAAACTGAATCCGGCCATCCGGCGCCAGGTACTCCACCGCAGCCAGATCCACCGTCACCCCCGCTTCCGCCCACAAATCGAACGTCCAATACCCGCAATTCTGCTCGCCCAAATCCAGCAACAACTCCACGTCGCCGGCCGGACCCGGCCGCACCGTGGTCACCTCCGCGTTGTCGTGCAACAGCGCTTCCGCATGCTCCACCAGACCCGCGGCCTCCCCCACCTCGCGCCGTTGCGTAAACTGCCAGAAGGCGTCCTCCACGAACATCCTCTCGGACGGCAACTGCTCGCAACGCCCCCCCAGCAGCTCCCGCAGCCGATCCGCATCGCGCACCTCCTGCAACCACCGGTCGGTCACCTGCTGATATTCGCGCGCCAACCCGCCCAGACGGGGATCCGAGTCCCGGAACTGCACCCAGAGCAGGTCGTTCGTGGCGACCGCATACTCCGGCAGGCGGATGAACACCCAGGGATTGCGCTGACGCGGATCCAACGGGTTGACCAACCGGAACCCCTGCGGCTCCAGAAACCGCACCGCCTTCTCCTTGTCGTGCCCGAACAGATTCCGCGAAAACCCCAGCAACAGATGCCGGCCGGCAGGAAGATGCACCTCGCCGCGGACTGGCTCGCCGTTCAGGGCCAGCTTCATGCCCTCCTGTTGAATCCGCACCGGACCGGGCTTTTCGACTTCCAAAACCGTGGCCATGCCGAAACCGCAACTGGCGTGGTGGTTCGCCTCGATGACACCCGGGTTGACCAACCGCGCCGCCGGCACGCAGAAGTTCCATCCCTCGGCCCGCACCAGGCGCGTGTGGAGCACGCGTTTGAAGGGGAAGGGCCGGCGCGTCAACAGCGCCACGTCGCGCGGCCGCAGGTCCCGCCACGGACCCGCCCCGGCCGGGAACAACACCCGCGCCCGACGGAACCTCAGCGGCTCGGCCAGGCGCGCGTCGTACCACTCGCAGGGCTCCATCTGAATGCTGACCTTCGGCGTGCGCGACAACAGGGCCGGCAACCGGGCCGCCTCCCACGAGCCGTCGGTGCCCAGAGTCACGATCCGACCATCGGCCCCTTCCACGTCCAACTGCGCCAGCAACCCGGCCTGTTGAGGGATCCGATGAAAATCGCCCACGCCGAAATAACGGGCCAACACCCGAATCTCGTTGCGCCCTTCGCGCAGCCAGGGCGTCACGTCCAGCACATCGTACTGATAATGCTCCGGCCAGCTCCGGCACGGGCCGTCGTTGACCCACGCATCGTTGATCCAGAGGCGATACCGGCTGTCGGCCGTGATGCGCAGGGTCGCCCGCGTGAAGGCGCCCAGGCGAAACTCGCGCCGTGCCACCATGGCCTCATTGTAACCGTGCACGTCGCTGTCGCGTGCCCAGATCCAGGAAGCCTTCCAACTCGGACCCGGGGCGGGTGTATCGGCCTCGAGTTCGGCCCTTGCGAGCGACCCGAGGATGACAAAGAGGAGGAGGAACCCTGGGGCCGGAACCCAGCGCCATTGCAGATGCAAGCCATCAACCGGACGCATGACTCCCCTGTAGGCTCGCCACCGCCCGCCGGTCAAGCGCGCCGGTGACGCCGCCCCGGTTTCTCCCACAGATGCCGCAACCTGCCGGCGGCCCTCCCCAGCCCGGTGAACCCCCGGGGCGTTCTTCGCGGAGCCCACAGAACCCGCAGAACAGGCAAAATTCTTATTTTTCAGCCCACAGAATACGCAGAACACACAGAATCCTTTTCTGAAAGCCCACAGATCACACAGAAGGGCTTTTTCTTCGAAGCCGCGCAGCCGCCGACGCGAGTCGGCCGATCTCGATATGGTAGCCACCGACGTGAGTCGGTGGAAAGCTCGCTCGGGTCTCATCCGCCGCGTCCCCGCGGCGGCTACCAAGTCCCAAACCCGTAGCCGCCGACGTCAGTCGGCGGACCGATCCAGTATAGGGTTTCCGGTCTGCGTGCTCTGTGTGTTCTGTGGGCTTTTCCTTTCTGCGTGCTCTGTGGGCTCTGCGCCTCGTAGCCGCCGACGTCAGTCGGCGGACGGATCCAGTATATGGTTTCCGTTCTGCGTATTCTGCGTGATCTGTGGGCTTTTTCTTTCTGCGTGCTCTGTGGGGTGAGTCTGGTAGCCACCGACGTCAGTCGGTGGAAAGCTCGCTCGCGCCTCGTCCGCCGCCTTCCGGCGGCGGCTACCAACCCCCATGTCCGTAGCCGCCGACGTCAGTCGGCGGACTGGTCCGGTATAGAATTCTGCGTATTCTGCGTGTTCTGTGGGCTAATTCTCGTAGCCGCCGACGTGAGTCGGCGGACTGATCCGGTATAGAATTCTGCGTATTCTGCGTGCTCTGTGGGCTTTTCTTCGCGTCTCGTAGCCACCGACGTCAGTCGGTGGAAAGCTCTTCTCGAGTCTCATCCGCCGCCTTCCGGCGGCTACCACCCCCCAAATCCGTAGCCGCCGACGTCAGTCGGCGGACGGATCCAGTATATGGTTTCCGTTCTGCGTGTTCTGCGTGATCTGTGGGCTTTTTCTTTCTGCGTGCTCTGTGGGCTGATTTTCGTAGCCACCGACGGTAGTCGGTGGACCAATTCTCCATCCGCCGCCTTCCGGCGGCGGCGGCTACCGAATCCTGAACCCGTAGCCGCCGACGTCAGTCGGCGGACCGATTCAACTCAGGTGTTTTCTTCTGCGTGCTCTGTGGGCTTTTCTTCGCGTCTCGTAGCCACCGACGTGAGTCGGTGGAAGGCTCCTCTCGAGTCTCGTCCGCCGCCTTCCGGCGGCGGCTACCAAGTCCCAAATCCGTAGCCGCCGACGTGAGTCGGCGGACTGGTCCGGTATAGGATTCTGCGTATTCTGTGTGTTCTGTGGGCTAATTCTCGTAGCCGCCGACGTGAGTCGGCGGACCAATTCTCCCTCCGCCGCCTTCCGGCGGCGGCTACCGAACCCTAAACCCGTAGCCGCCGACGTGAGTCGGCGGACTGATCCGGTATAGAATTCTGCGTGTTCTGCGTGATCTGTGGACTTCTGTTCTGTGTGCTCTGTGGGGTGAGTCTGGTAGCCACCGACGTGAGTCGGTGGACCATGATTGCTCGTCGCCGCTGCCGGCAGCCCGCGGATTTTATCCAGGACCCGCCCCCTTTTCGGCGCTGGCTTCCAGCCCTCAGATCCGTAGCCACCGACGGTAGTCGGTGGAAAGCTCCCCTCGAGTCTCGTCCGCCGCCTTCCGGCGGCGGCGGCTACCGAATCCTGAACCCGTAGCCGCCGACGGGAGTCGGCGGACTGATCCGGTATAGAATTCTGCGTATTCTGTGTGTTCTGTGGGCTTTTTCTTTCTGCGTGTTCTGTGGGCTGCCGATCGCAAAAAAGGAAACGACCCGCAGGCGCTCGGCCTGCGGGTCGTTCCACGTTGGCTCCCCCGCGGTTTCCTACCGCGAATCGTTCCCGCTGCGCGGCGTCTCGGGTTCCCACGGCACCACCCATTTGTAGATGGTGTGGGAACCGTACTCAAAACGACTTTCGCGATCGGTCACCTCCCGTCCGGTGGGCGGATCGATGTTCATCCGGTACACCAGCACGGGTTTGGCGCCGCGCATGTCGAAGTCATGCGATACGATCCGGGACCCCGGTTTCATCTTGGCCAGCTGCGGCATCAGCCGCACGTTCAACTCCGGCAGCAGGTACAGCGTCACCACCGTTGCCTCGCTCAGGTCCAGCGTGAAAATGTCCGCCTGCTTGATCGTCACCAGATGTTCCACCTTGTTGGACCGGACGTTCTCGAGGGCCTCCTTAACCCGTTGCGGATCGATGTCGAAGCCCACGGCCTTGACGCCGTATTTCTTGGCGGCCGTGACCACGATCCGGCCGTCGCCGCAACCCAGATCGTACACCACGTCGCCCGGCTTGATTTCCGCCAGCTCCAGCATCTTTTCCACCACGGGCATCGGGGTGGGCACGAAGATCACGTCCGGCTCGCGGGCCGGTGCGGACGGCGCGTTCGTCTCCGCGCCCGTGCAGGCCGGGGCGATCAGGCAAAGGGCAACCGCGAGGAGTTGGACCAACCGGACAAGACGACGTGTTTTCATGGCGCCCACCAGTTAGCGCGGTTCCCCCGTCTTGGCAACTCGGAAAGAGCGCCCGCGGAGCCCGCGGCATCGGACCCGGGGATCCCGCAGATTTTGAGCCCACAGATCCCGCAGACCCCGCGGATGACCGTTTTTCAGGGCCCACAGAGCGCGTGGAACAGGCAGAATTCTGATTTTTGAGCCCACAGAACACGCAGAACACACAGAATTCTTTTTCTTGAAGCCCACGCAGCACACAGATCCCGCAGAACGCCTTTGAAAAAGCCCACAGACCACGCAGATCACACAGAAGGGCCTTTTCTTTGAACCCTTGTAGCCGCCGACGTGAGTCGGCGGACCAATTCTCCGTCCGCCGCCTTCCGGCGGCGGCTACCGACCGGATTCTTTTCCTCAGCCCACAGACCACGCAGATCACACAGAAGGGCCTTTTCTTTGAACCCTCGTAGCCGCCGACGTGAGTCGGCGGAAACTTTGAGCGATGGATTCCAGAGGCTGGGGCTTGCTGACGGTTGCAATCTATCGAGGAATCACCGTGTATGCCGACTGGAAGCGGGGGATCCGGCAGGTCGGAGGCCTGCGCTGCCAGAAATCCGCCGCCTTCCGGCGGCGGCTACCAGGCCCTGAGATCTGTAGCCGCCGATGGGAATCGGCGGATTCATTTGGGATCCACTGGCAATCCCGTCGGGAGCAGCCTTTCAGGTCGTGGATCAGTAGTCAGTGCTTGGGTCCGCCGCCTTCCGACGGCGGCTACCGAACCCTAAACCCGTAGCCGCCGACGTGAGTCGGCGGACCGATTCAACTCAGATGTTTTCTTCTGCGTGTTCTGCGTGCCCTGTGGGCTCTTTTCTGCGTGTTCTGTGGGCTAATTCTCGTAGCCAGCGACGTCAGTCGGTGGAAAGCTCCCCTCGAGTCTCGTCCGCCGCCTTCCGGCGGCGGCTACCAAGTCCCAAATCCGTAGCCGCCGACGTGAGTCGGCGGACCGATTCAACTCAGATGTTTTCTTCTGCGTGATCTGTGTGTTCTGTGGGCCTTTTCTTTCTGCGTGCCCTGTGGGCTTTTCTTCTGCGTGCTCCGGGGGCCCGTTTCCACGTGCTCCGCGGGCGGCTCATTCGGGGTGTTGGGCCAGCCAGTACCGAATCGCCTCCGCATCCGGATGCCGCGGCTCCAATTCCAGCAGGCGCAGGTAATGCACCCGGGCCCGGTCGGGCTGACGCAACTGCTGCGCGTACAGATTGCCCAGGGCCAGCCGCGCCCGCGTGTCGAGGGGATATCGACTCAGCAGCCGTTCCAACTCCTCGGCCGCGTCGTGGTGGTAGCCACCCTGGCGCAGCGCCAGCGCAAAGTTGTATCGCGCATCGCGCGAGTTGGGATTCAGCGCCAGGGCGTATTCGGACGCCTCCAGGGCATCGCGCACCCGTCCCGCCCGCAGGGCCGCCAGCGCAAAGTTGTAGTACGCCTCGAAAAAGGCCGGGTTCGCCTGAATCGCCGCCTGGTAGGCCTGCAAAGCGTCCATGAGCCGGCCGTCCTTCTGGGCCTCCAGGCCACGGGCAAACCACGCATTGGCCGTGTTCGCGTCCCCGGGCGCCGGAGGCGTCGGACGCCGATACGGGTAACGCGGATACTCCGGCGGCGCCGGCTCCGTACGTTCCGGCTCCGAGCTGGGCGCCGCGGATTCGGTCCGTCTCGCTGCGGGTTGGGCCCCTGGAGCCGGGGTGGGCGCTGCTGCAGCAATCTCGCGCTCCTCGGCCGGCGGCGCGCTCGGCCCCGGCGGCAAAGGCGTCGGACGCCGTTCGGTTTCCGAACCCGATCGGAAGAGCGTTGTCGGGTTGACCCGTTCCCACCAGCGCGTCCGCCGGGCTGTTCCAGCTGAAGGACCCGGGGGCTGAGTCGGGCCTACGACCTCGACCTGGTTGGGAGCGGCATCCGGCGCGGGGGCGGTCGGCTGCGCGGCCTTGCTGACAGCCGGAGTTGCGGCTTCAGCGGGCTCTGGACGGGCCATGGCCGCCTGCCCGGGCTGCACGGCTGGCGAAGCTCCGGTGGGAGCGGTTGGTGTCGGCCGCGGCGAAACCAACGCCGGCGGCGCCGCCGTGGGTGTCGGAGGTGCCGTCGACGGCGTCGGACGGGTCGGCCCAGGGTCGGTTCTCGCGGTCGCACCAAGATTGGGCCGGCTCTCCTGGGGTTGGGACGGAGTCGGCCGCGGGGCCGGGGCGGGCTCGCTCGCGATCTGCGGTTGCGCGGCTGTGCCCGGGGTTACAGTGGTCGTTGTGGGAGTCGTGGGCGCGGCGCCCGGGCCAACCGGGGGCCCTGTGCCCTGGGCGGCGGCGAGCTGGTTGGTGACGGGCAAGGCCCTGGCCAGCGCCAACTCCAGCGAATGAGCCGTCTCCAGCACGGCCTCGTAGTTCGGCGGGCGAGGTTCCAGCGCCAGGTACTCTCGATATTGCTCCAGTGCCGCCGACGCGTTCCGCAGGTACTGATGGTAGGTGACCGCCAGGTTGAGTCGCGCTGCCGGATACGCCGGGTTGGCTTGCAGCGCCGCGGTGAAGTATCGGACCGCGTCCTGGGCCCGTTGGCGTTGCAGCGCGGCCAGACCCAACCCGTTCAATGCCCTCGGATCGCTCGGATGCAGCCGCAGCATCTCTTGGAACGCGCGCTCGGCAGCAGCAGGCTGGCGCAGGCGCAGTTCACACAAGCCCAGCCGCCACCAAGCCTCGGGGCGACTCGGATGACGGAGCGTGTAGGTTGTGAAGGCCGACCGGGCGGCGTCCCATTGCGCGCTTTGCATCCACAAACAGCCCAGATTGTAATGCGCTTCGAGGAGGTCGGGATTCAACCGCAGGGCCTGCTGATACGCGGCAGCCGCGTTCGACAACAACCCGACGCGGTGGCAGGCAACGCCATACTCGTTCCACGCCACCGCATTCGTCGGTAAAAGCTGGACGGCCCGATGGAGTTGACGCAGTGCATTGGTGAGATCTCCGGCGACCAGACTCTGCTGGCCCTGGCGCAGGGCCTTGTGGCCCGCGGGCGCGCACCCGGTCCACACCCCTGCCACGGCACCCAGCAGCAGTCCGCATGCGATCGCCCGTTTTTTCGTGGCCACCATCGAGGCCGGTGGTAGCATCCCGGACTTCGAAGTGTCAAGAAACCCAGGTTCATGGTTACGCGTTTGGTTGGGGCTGACCATCGCAGCCACGGGCATCGGCAACCCCGCTGGATGCCGATCGGCAGCCGCCGCCGAACTTTCTCCGCCGCGCGCGCAGGTGATCGTGGTCCACGATCCCCGTGCGATGGAAACCTATCAGGCCAATCCGATCCGGATCCGACAAATGCTGGATCGGGCCCTGCGTCGGTGGACGGAACAACCCGACGCAGCCGCGGCCTGGCGCAGCCTCGTCTCCACCGGCGACGTCGTCGGCATCAAAGTGGCCTCCGCCCTGGGTCCCACCTTCGGGACACGCCCCGCCGTGGTGGCGGCCCTGATCGAAGGCCTTCTGGCCGCAGGCATTCCCGCCACCAACATCATCGTCTGGGACAAGTACTTGTCCGATCTGCGCCGCGCCGGCTTCGAGGAGCTGGCGACCCGATACGGAGTCGAGTTGGCGGGCGCCGTGGAAAGCGGGTTCGATCCCGAGGTGGCCTACGACTCGCCCCTGTTGGGCAATCTGGTCTGGGGTGACCTGGAATTCGGGCAACATCTGCCCGGCGCGGGCCGCAAATCGCACGTCACGCGGCTGCTGACCCAACGCATCACACGCCTGATCGTGGTCAGTCCCATGGTCGCCCACGTCGAGGCAGGAGTGACCGGACTGCTGTACACGCTGGCCATGGGCAGCGTGGACAACTTCCAGCGCTTCGAAGTCGAGGCTGCCCGGCTGGCTCAGGCCGTCCCGGAGATCTGCGCCTTGCCCCCGCTGGCGGACCGGCTCGTCCTCTGCGTGGTGGACGCCCTCCTGTGCCAGTACCTGGGCGGCAACCGCGGCCTGTTGCATTACTCCACCGTGCTGAACGAACTGCGTATCAGCCGCGACCCCGTGGCGCTGGACGTCCTGTCCTTACAAGAACTGGAACGCCAACGCCGGCTGATGAACATCGCCCATCCACCGGTGAGTCGGGACCTGTACGAAAACGCCGCCCTGCTGGAACTGGGCGTGAGCGATCCGACCCGCATTGAAGTCCTGAGATTGCCCGAGTAGGCCCGGATAGTTTGCGCGTTGCGGTCGTCCGCCCCATCAAGGCGGACTTCGGTGGGGGCAGGCCGCGCATCGCGATGGGTTCGTTGAGTTGCGCCCTTTCAGGGCGCGGCGGGTTTCGGGGGGGCCGGATTCCCGGGGGGTTGCCCCGGGCCGGTGAGTCGATGCGCCTTCGGCGCACCGTCTCCCGCCCCAACGGGGCGAGAATTCGTTGGCCCAGGGCAACGCCCTGGGCAGGCCAACACCCTGGGTAACCCGGGCTTGCACAATTCACCCCGCCCTGAAAGGGCGGCATCCGGTGGGCACGCGTGGCCCGGGCGACCGAATTCGAAAGGAGTTGGCCGCGCGGCCCCGTTGTGTCACATTGCGCGCATGAGCGCGCGCATGAATCGTCGGTCTGCCTTGAAAACCATGGCCGGCACGGCCGCGGCCGTCGCCGCCGCTTCGTCCCTCCCCGTCTCCTTGGCCGCCCAGGAAACCCCTGCGGTCAAACTCAAAGGTCGCATCCGGCACAGCGCCTGTCGCTGGTGCTACAGCGGCATCTCGCTGGACGATCTCTGTCGGGCCGGCAAGGAAATGGGCCTGGAGGGCATCGACCTCCTCAATCCCAACGAATTCGACACGGTCAAGAAATACGGCCTGGTCTGCACCATGGTGAGCAACCCCACCATCGACGGATTGGGCGGCATCACCCGGGCCTGGAACCGGGTCGAGCACCACGACAAACTCGTGCAGGCCTACGAGCAGCGGATCAAGGAAACCGCCGCGGCCGGGTTCGAGCGTCTGATCTGTTTCTCCGGCAACCGGGACGGTCTGGACGACGAGCAGGGCCTGGAGAACTGTGTCATCGGCCTGAAGCGGATCCTGCCCGTGGCGGAGAAGTACAAGGTCACCCTCTGCATGGAACTGCTCAACAGCAAACGGAATCACCGCGATTACATGTGCGACCACACCGCCTGGGGGGTGGAACTGGTGAAGCGGCTCAGCTCCGAGCGCTTCAAGCTCCTCTACGACATCTATCACATGCAGATCATGGAGGGGGACATTTGCGATACCATCCGGGAGAACCGCCAGTACATCGATCATTACCACACGGGCGGCGTGCCGGGTCGCAACGAGATCGATGAGACCCAGGAGTTGAATTATCCGCGGATCATGCAGGCCATCGTGGCCACCGGGTTCAAGGGGTACGTGGCCCAGGAATTCGTGCCGCGCCGACCCGACAAACTGGCCTCGTTGCGGCAGGCCATCCAGATCTGCGACGTCTGAGACCACGGAGCACGCGGAAGACGGAGCCCACAGAACCAGCAGAACTGTTGTTTTCAAGCCCACAGAACACGCAGAACACGCAGAATATTTTTGGGCCCACAGAACACGCAGATCACACAGAATTCCCTCAGAAGCCCACGGAGCACGCAGAACACACAGATGAAGGGGAATCGTAGTCGGCGACGTGAGTCCCGGAGCCGCACACGATCCGCCGCCTGACGGCGGCGGCTACGATTTTTTGAAGCCCACAGACCACGCAGATCACACAGAAGGGCTTTTTCTTTGAACCCTTGTAGCCGCCGACGTCAGTCGGCGGACCGATCGAATTCAGGTGTTTTCTTCTGCCTGATCTGTGTGTTCTGTGGGCCTTTTCTTTCTGTGTATTCTGCGTGTTCTGTGGGCTAATTGTCGTAGCCACCGACGTCAGTCGGTGGAAAGGTCCCTCGAGTCTCGTCCGCCGCCTTTCGGCGGCGGCTACCAAGTCCCAAATCCGTAGCCGCCGACGTAAGTCGGCGGACCAATTCTCCCTCCGCCGGCTTCCGGCGGCGGCTATCGAACTCTGAACCCGTAGCCGCCGACGTCAGTCGGCGGACCGATTCAACTCAGGTGTTTTCTTCTGCGTGATCTGTGTGTTCTGTGGGCCTTTTCTTTCTGTGTATTCTGCGTGTTCTGTGGGCTAATTCTCGTAGCCACCGACGTCAGTCGGTGGACCAATTCTCCATCCGCCGCCTTCCGGCGGCGGCTACCGACCGGATTCTTCTCCTCAGCCCACGGATCACGCAGATCACACAGAAGGGCTCTTGGAATGGCCCATCGAGCAAGCGGATGGGCACTGGCGTTGGGCTGGCATGGACCGACCCGCTGGCTCCCTGGAGGCACAAACATCCTGTGGACAAAAACGCTGGAGGGACGACGTCGCCGCCGTCCCTCCAACCTTTCCCGTCGTCTTTCGGCCCCTGTGCCTCTGGCCCTTGTCTGCTGCCCTCTGTGCAGTCCGCGGACTTCGATGGCTATGCGCTCCGGTTGATCGGTGGGCCGAGTCTCGTAGCCGCCGACGTCAGTCGGCGGACTGGTCCGGTACAGAATTCTGCGTATTCTGCGTGCTCTGTGGGCTGATTTTCGTAGCCGCCGACGTCAGTCGGCGGACCGATCCAATTCGGGTGTTTTCCTCTGAGTGTTCTGTGTGCTCTGTGGGCTAATTCTGGTAGCCGCCGACGTGAGTCGGCGGACCGCCCCAGTGTAAATCTTTCTGTTCTGCGTGTTCTGCGTGTTCTGTGGGCTAATTCTCGTAGCCACCGACGTCAGTCGGTGGACCAATCCTCCATCCGCCGCCTTCCGGCGGCTACCAACCCCAAAGTCCGTAGCCGCCGACGTGAGTCGGCGGACCGATCCGACAGACAAATCTCTTTTCTGCGTGTTCTGCGTATTCTGTGGGCTTTAAAAGCCGTTCTGCCTATTCTGCGTATTCTGCGTGCTCTGTGGGCTTCTGTTCTGTGTGCTCTGTGGGCCTTGCTTTCCGTGTGCTCCGTGGTCTCATTCGCGGCCCCCGCCGAATTCGTATCGAATCGTCCGTTCCAGTGCCTCGATCAATCCGTACGGCCGCACGAACCCCGACCGTTCCAGCCGTTCCGTGTTCACCGTGGTCTCGGCACAGAATTTTCGGATCCGAATGCTGCTGACGGGCAGGGACCGTCCCGTCACGGCCGCCACGGCGTCGGCCATCCATCCCAGCGGCAGGGCCACGGCGTAGGGCAGTCGGATCCGGGCCCGCCAATCCCCGTCCCGACCCATCACCCGTCGTGCCAGGGCGACCAACTCCGCCGTGGTCAGGTCCGGCTTGTCGGCGTAATTGAACACGTGCAGTCCCGGGGGCAGGCGCAGGCACCAGTGGAGGAACGCCGCCACGTTGCCCACGTAGGCCATGGACTTGCGATTCCGGCCCGACCCCACCATGACGAACCGGCCTTCGTGGATTTGGCGCAGGAGATTGTACACGTTGCCGCGGTTGCCCTCGCCGAACACCACGGAGGGGCGCACGATGACCGCGCAGCGGGTCGGGTCTTCCTCCGCCCAGGCCCGGACCAGCGCTTCGGCCTCGGCCTTGCTCCGGCCGTAGGCGTTGAAGGGGGCCGGGGGATGATCCTCGGCGGGGCAGGGGACGTCGAGGGGATAGACCGCGACCGTGCTGGTGAAGATGACGCGTCGGCATCCGACCTCGCGGGCGGCGCGCAGGACATTGCGCGTTCCTTCCACGTTGACCTCGTGGTACAGCCGCACCGGCCGCACGTCGTCCCGATGCTCGGCTGCCAGGTGAACCACTGCCGCCGCGCCCCGGGCCGCCTCTCGCAGTCTGGGGAACTCGAGGATGTCCGCCTGCCGCGTCTCACCGCCCTCGAGTTCCACCGGTCGGCGATCCAGTCCCCTTACCGAATCGCCGTGGGCGAGGCACTGTCGCACCAGGGCCCGACCGATCGTCCCCGCCACACCGGTGACCAGGACTCTCATGACCGGAGCCTCGCGACAGCGGCGGGAGCAGCCGCATGGCACGGCCGCCGCGTGGTGCCCGTGACGGACTCAGCCCCCATGGGCCGGGTGGTGAGACTCCTGCGCCACGCTCACCAGAAGCTCGTGATACTGCCGCGTCACCGCCGCCCGGCCGTAATGCCGTTCCACGAACCGCCGCGCCTCGGCGCCGCGTTGCTCCCAGAAATCCGACTGATTCCGGATTTCCTCGACCGCCCGGGCCACTGCAGCGGCGTCCGTGGGCGACACCACCAGACCGGCGCCGGATTCGAGGACCAGCCGCCCCAGATCGGAGTCGGGTTCCGTCGCTGCAATCACCGGTCGGCCCGCGGCGAGGATCCGGTACACCTTGGACGGCACACCGTCTGTGCTCGTTCCCCCTGCTTGTGGTACGTAACAGATGTTACTGCAGGCGTAGATCTCGTTCATCCGCGCATAAGGCTGGTAGGGCACGAACTGAACGTTGGGCAGCGCGAGGTCCGCTGCCAGGCGCTGGAGGACTGGCCGCTCAGTACCATCGCCGATCAGCAGAAAACGGAGGTCGGGCACGGACTGCAGCCGCGCCGCCGCCCGGACCAGCGTTTCCAGGTGTTGAGGTTTACCCATGTTGCCCGCGTAGCTGATGACGAAACAGTTCCCAAGCCCGTATTCGCGACTGAACCCGTTGTCCCTGGGCACGGGCTGGATTTGCGCGGTGTCGGCGAAGTTCGGGATGAGCGCGAGTTTTGCCGCGGGCACACCGCGCGCGAGCAAGGCCTCGTACATCCGACGGGAAATGACTGTAACGCGGGCTGCCCGGTCGTAGGTAAAGCGCTCGAGTCGGCGAAGCCACCGGATGAGAAGGGGATTCCTGACAAGCCCCAGGTTGATCGCCACATCCGGGTACAGCTCTTGAACGTTGTACACGAACGGGATCTGGAACCTTTGGGCCAGAGCCCAGGCCACGAGTGCGACTGTCGGTGGAGGCGAAGGTGCGAGGATCACATCGGGTCGCCACCGTGACGGAAGGGCAGCGGCCAGCGTTCCGGCATGGAGCCACGCCCACGCCAGAGCCCTGGGCAGGAGCGACCGGGGACGTCGGGGCATCCAGCAGCGACAGATCCGGAGTCCGTGTTGCACGGAGGTTCGCCACGGAAAGCCGGTGCGCAGACCGGCGCGCCATCGGGTGGCGAGGGGGTCGTCGCTATAATAGGCCTTGGAGGTGAACACGCGCACCTCGTGTCCGTGAGCGACGAGGTCCAGCGCAAGGTCTCCGTACAACTGCGCCGTGGCCACGTTATCGGGCGGAAACACCTGGACCACAATGGCGATGCGGGCCATGAACGGAAGGGGCGATGGGTTCTGGGAGCGCGGGGGTGGATGAGGAGGCGCTACGTGTGACTCAGGAGACGGCCTGTGGCCGAGCGATTCTACGCAGCAACTCCACGTAACGCTCGGTGACCTCCGCCCAGGTGGGGAAACCCTGCTGGAGGCGTCGGCGACCGGCCTCGATCAACCGCTCGCGCAATCCGGGCTCGTCACGCAGGCGCAGGATGGCCTGCACAATACTGTCGGCGTTCAGCGGATCGAAGTAAAGTGCCGCGTCACCACACACCTCACGGGCGAAATCCCGGTCACTCGTCAGAATGGGACAGCCGGCCCTCATGGCCTCGAGGTAGGTCAGACCGAATGTTTCGAGCAAGGTGGGAATGAGACAGGCCCAGCTTTGTCGGAAGCAGTGGTCGATCTGGCCCGGTGGGACCGGGCCGACGTTCAGAAACCGCGGCCTCGGCCCGAGGGTGTGCCGCTGCATTTGCTGCAAGAGGCGCTGCGCGCCCCGGTCCTGGTCGGGCGCGATCGTGGTGACGATGGCGAACTCCTCGAGTCGGAGCGCCTCGAGCCGGTCGGCCACCTCCTTGAGGATCCGATGGTTTTTGTGCGGATAATACAGGGCCAGGTAGAAAAGGCGCAGGGGCCGCTGCAGAGAAGCCATTTGGCGGGCTTGCGCACCGGGCGCCGGGTCAGGAGCACCTGCCAGATCCGGGGCGTTGGGGACGACATGGACCTGTTCGGGCCGGAGTCGGTACATGGCCAGGAGGCGCTGGCGTACCCATCCGGTCTGGACGGTGACAGTTGCGTGCTGAATGGCGTAACGGAAGTACAGACGCTCGAGCCGATGCTGGACTTGCTCCCGCAGCGTCGGTAAAATCCGGCGCAGGGGTTCGCTTGAAATGAAGTGGGCTTTGTGAAAAAGCACGAGCTGGGGCACGGGAGGAAACGATGTCGCCATGTTGCCCATGGAAAACAGCGCAGCAGCCTGGTTGGCACGGCAGAGCTCGGGGACTGTGTCGTTCATGAAATAAAGCCGTCTCGCAAACCCGAACTCCGGCCACCTGACGAGCTGGACTTTAACATGGGGCACCTCCAGGTTTTCGTAGCCGACACCAGGGGAAGCAAAGACCAGGAACCGCTCCGGACCTTGCCTCAGAGCGAGCTGCCGGACGACGTTCAGCCCAACGCTTCGACCACCCCCGTGCCGGAGTGCCGCACAGTTAAGGACAAAAGTGCACCGCATGGCAACCAAATTCATTCATCCGGGAATCTGAAAAACATGACTGAACGGCCGCTGATAAAGGCGGACGTGCGCCAACCTTGTCCCCGCTGCAAGTAACGGCCCGCAAGAGGCTAGGATCCCCAAGATCTGCATCAGGCGACGATGAAAAAACACGCCTCAGAATTTCAACGCTACATACACACGCCAGTGAACGGACTGACACAATCCCTGGGCGACCGTACGGCTCATTCCGTACGAGAAAACCATTCGTTGTCAACGGTATGACGGTTCAAACGGGCTTATTGTGCGATGTAATTACCATCCTCAATCACACCACGAAGCACCGAGTCCCAAACATCGCCGAGTGTATCCCAACTACATTCCTTCGGGGGAGTGTAGCGTTTCGGGTCGCGCCCGAGTAGGGACCTTAGATATTCGGCCATGTCCGTAACCTCGTCAGCGCAGTAGGCTTCACCGTGCCCAAAAAGATATTCCCGCGCTTCTGCGTTCCGTGGAGCAACCATGAGGATGGGTACGCCAAGCCCGAGGAGCTCAAAAAGTTTACCGGTAAGAACGCCCAGCTCGGTCGCCGCCTCACTGTTGACTGACACAACCACAACGGCACAGTGCGCTCCTTTCAGTGCGGCCACCGCCTCGGACCACGGAACGCGGCCGTGACACGTCACGCGCGAAAGCATGCCCAGCTCCGCAGCGTCTTTTCGCACCAGGTCACCCTGGGCCCCGTAATAATGGAACTGCCACCTTAGTGTGGGCGTATCAAGGCGCTTCAAGGCCATGAGAACCGGCTTCAGAGTCCTCAGCGGAGGATACAAGGTCCCTGCATATACAATGGCAGGTTCGTCAAACGTCGCGGAGGGAACATTCTGCAATCTGTGCGCGTTGTAGCCGTTGGTTATGACGTGGACCTTGCGAGGCGGCAGGCTGAAGGCGCTCATCAACGTGCGCGCCAGCCCATGGGACACTGTGACAATTCCTGCCGCATGTTTGACAAGCTTGCGCTCGATGGGCCGCTGCCAGTAGTTGTGGAAGGTCTGCTTGTGCGGGTTTCCTACGCTCCAGAGGTCCCGATAGTCAAGTACATAGGGAATTTTCCAGTAGCGCGCCAGGGAGTACGCCGCCAAGTAGCAGCCGAGTGGGGGGCCGCCGTCGGCGAGAATTAGATTCGGCCTCCAGGAGAGCAAGGCACGAGCTGCGCGGTGAGCCGCGAAGCCCCAGGCGTGGACGACCAAGGTTTTGAAGGGGTTGAACGGCCGTACGCTCAAAAGATACAGAGGGCTGAGGAGGTGGGGTGGCGTTGCTGTGTAGAGGTCAGGGTTCAAATAGGCGAGGGGCGGGGACGCGTGGATGAAGTGGAGAGCGGTACCGGGGCGGTGTGGCGAGGGATGGTCATCAGCGTTTCTATGGCGCCACATGGTTGGCGGTACAGTAAGAACTGTGACGTTCCATCCGCGGGCTGCAAGTGCGCAGGCTGTGTTCCAGGTCCTGACGGTGGCTATAGCATTAAGAGGAGGAAATATTGCTGCTATGTAGAGCACGTGGAGCTTGGGATGTGGATCCGGACTCGCGTGATTCACGTGCATGGTCTGGGGCATAGGAAAAGCGTTTCAGGGTTAGAAGCGCTATCAGTTGTCAAAGGGACATTTTCCTAGCCAAAGGGCTCGCGCCAGAAAAGCTGGAACTCAAGATGTGCCCGTCTCGGCGCGTGGGTGACGGTCGAGTGCGCTATTCAGCGGGCGGTGTTGACGTGGTCGCGACTGGCTGTGTGCCGTGGGCATCTGGATTGAGATTCCATTGAAAGCCGCAGAAAGCGGGCTCGTGTTGGAGTGCGGTCAGTATTGAGGACTTGGTGCGCGCGAAGGCAGTGGTTCTCGATGAAGCGTCCAAGTGCGCTAGGCTCGCGATGAGGCGCCAAGGACCCTCGACACACGGAATCAGTGCCCCAGTGAAGGCCTGGCCTGGTGAAAAGAATGCGCATACCTCACAAGGGCCGTTGGTTGCAAAGCAAACGACCGTGCAGCGGAGGCTTCTTCTGATGTGCGAGCCTAAGTAGCCAGGCGGGCTCAGGGACGGCAGTGTCCAGTCGGAGCCGGCATCGCAAACCCTTTAGGATTCTGGTGGCCAGTAGGACGGGGCGCCGAGAGTGCTGTTGGCCTCGAAAGAAGTGCGCAACTGAATGCAAGCATAAACCACACGGGGACGGACACACGGTTCATGGTCAGCGTCGGTCCCCCGAGGGCAGCGCCAAGGAGCAACACGAGTAAAAGGAAAGACCAGAGGGCCAATGGACGGCGATGGAGGCGGCCACCCCAGGCCGCAACGCAAAAAACAAGATGAACAAGCAGGTATAGAACCAAGGAGATAAGGCCTCCCCTGTATAGGAACTCCAAATAACCGTTGTCCAACGGCACATCCGGTGGCGCATAGCCAAAGCCTCGAAAAGGTGCTGTGGAAAGAACGCGCTGCATGAGCTGCAAATTTACTGCAGCCCCTGCGAGACGATGGGAGGTAAAATGAGCGATTGCTCCCATTGGAGAGTCGATAGGCTGATCGAGAAATTTTCGAGCATAACTGCCGCCGATCGTCGTTTCACTGAACGTGATTCCCGCCAACAGGCTCAGCAGGGCGAGGAAAAGAGCAGCGCAGACAGTCAACGCGCGCCGGCTTCTTTTGAGCCCCAAAAGTACAGCAGTTGTCAGAAAGAGTGGGATGCCTCCGAGGAGAAAAGTCTTGGAGGCCGCTAAGACGCCGCCGAGGAGCAGCAGTGGTAGGGCTGCGAACAGTAGTGCGGTCCGCCGTCCCTGGGCGAAAACCAGAAATGCCCACGCCAACAAGGCAACGGAATATCCGAGTCCGGTCTCCAGAGGCTGATCAAAGATGCCGGTGTAGCGGCCCGTTGAAAGCGCGTTGGCCCATACCGACTGACCGGTTTCAGTGATGCTGCGGACGAAATATGGTGCAAGGTCCAAAAGATAGCCCCGCGACATGGCGAAGGCGAGCAGGGCGTTGAACGAAAAGACCGCAAGTGTGCCGTAGCATGTGGACGTAAACAAACGATTCAGTTGCAGCTGCGTAGTGTTCTGGATCAACGCCATGGCTATGCAGAGGGTCAGAAGTGGCTGCAGGAAATTGTCCAAAGCGGACAGCATGTCGGTGGAAAGCGACGTGTAAGCGATTGTGGTTGCAAGGCACCAAACGACGTTCGCGCCAAGTAAGCCTGCAACAAATAGCAGAGGAACGGGTATTGTGTAGTATGCGGTTGGGAATAAGCGGACGATCGAGACAATCCCCAAGGGATAGATGAGAAGATGGTCCAAGCGCAACGGGCCGAGGATGTAGGGGCCCAGGGTGCTTGCGAGGAGAACCGCAAGGATGAGCCTCGTGGTGGTGGTCGGCTGACCGGGATCTGGTTTGAGCGATCGCGTGCCACGACTGTCGTGGCAGGAATGTTGTCGGGATCCATAGCTGAGGCTGGGCTGCTGCGAGCGCATGATGAGGTGATCCTGGAAGGCGTGGGTGCCTACGGTTCCGCACAGGTGCATGCTTAGCGGCGCCTCATGGGGCGCTGCGTCCTTTTAGAAAAATGTGCGAATGTATGCGGTAAAGGCGCGGACATTGGATTTGTCGGGGCGGGAGCGGTAGTTAGCCGCATGCCGACCATGCGAACGGTCACCGTTTTGTACGGGCCGCCGCGGTTGGAAAGTCACGTCGAAGTGTTTCGCGGTGACGGTGAAAGCGGTCAAAGCCACCGACGTCTAGAATCCATAACCGACGTCGCCGGTTTTTGCCTGTGCCAAATCGGGAGCAGGGACAAGGAGAGAGCTATTCATCACAAGCCTCGCCGGGAAGGTGTGGCGTTGCGCAGGTTGCTGGCGATCGCAGATTTCACGGTCCGCTCTGCTAGGTTGATCCACGAGGACCTGCCGAATCGGATCTTCCGACTTCCGCGTTTGCGGGTCGAGCGCTGGAATCCTTGCCCTGGCCTTGTGCTTCAGCTCGTCGTAGCGGTCGAGCCGGCACTCCGACCAAAACGCTACCTGATGGAAAGCTCCTAGTGACGACGGCACCGGCCCCGACAATGACGTCGTCGCCGAGTTCGACTCCCGGCAGGATGACGGCGTTGGCGCCAATCCAACAGCGCTTCTCCGTAGCATGTCACCCTGTGGGCCAGCGAGTAGAGCCGAGCACTACTTTGAACCAGATGAGCTTGCAAGCCATAATAGTGGAAGCGCCACGGCAAGTCGTCGAGGTCCAGTAAACGCAGCGCGGCAAGGAGGGGGTCCAAGGTGCGCAGGGGCGGATAAAGAGTGCCAGCGTAGACGACCGCCGGCTCGGGAAATACGGTGGGGTCAACGCGGGCCACGACTTCAGGGTCGTAGCCGTTCGTGATGACTTCTGGACGTCGAGCCAAGTGCAGATGAGCTTGCAAGTTGTCCGCGAGCCCGTCGGAGACGGCCACTACCAGAGAGGCGTGTCGGGCGTAGCGGCGTTCCAGAGATGTCTGCCAGGCGCTGAGGCGTGACGAATTGTGAGGGTTGCCCGTTGTCCACAGGTCTCGATAGTCGAGTACGTAGGGGACGTTCCAGCGTCGGGCCAGGCGATTGGCCAGATAGAAGGAGGAGAGAAACGGGCCTCCCGTTGCCAGAACAATGTGCGGTGGATCGGTGTCGAGAGACTGGGCTGCGCGCAAGGCCGAGGGAATCCAGCCGATGGAGAGCTCGATACCCAGCGGGCGGCAGAGACGTCGAAATGGAGCGCCCGCCCACCAAGTGAGCTTGGGGCTGAATTGACGCCATTGATCGGTGTTGAGCCAACGAAGACGAGGCCGGACGCGCAGAACACGGAGGATATCCTTGTCAATATCGCGAAAGTCGGAAATGGTGTCGTCGACGCGTTGCCACACGGATTCGTCCAGCGTGAGAACGGTGACTTTCCAACCCAGAAGCGCGAGGTGCTTGGCCAGGTTGCGGCTTCGGTGGCACGCCACGGTCCTGTGCGGCGGAAAATGGTAGGCAATGAAGAGGAGGTGGGGGCGCGGTTGCGGCATGGGTCGAAGGCTTGTCGAGAGTTCGGGCTCGGTCCAGGACGCACGGCTTATGTGTTGAGAGGCAGGCGATCCCCCCACGTGACGCGCGGCGGCGATGGCACCTCGCATTGTGCATTCGCAGCCGGCGGTCTATCCGTAGGATGTCCGGGTTACGCCGAGACGAATCCTACCGGAATCGCAACAGAAGCTCGAGGCGGCTTCGGTATAAGACCCAGTCGGCGGCCCGCGGGATGAAGGTCTCTTTCCAACTGACCTGGGTAATCCGGGCGTAGAATCTTCCTGCGACAGCGAGGGCGAGGAAGTACGAGACGGAGGAGGCGAAGCCGGCGCCGACCATGCCCCACTTCGGAATCCACAAAAGGTTAAGCACAACGTTGAGGGCCAGGGCCGCGGCCCCGACGACGATGTTCAGGTGCGGTCTGCCGTACCCCGCCAGGAAGTTGCACAGCACGCGGGTGCCGCTCATGGCGACGATGCCGGGCAAGATGGCGTAAAAGCCAGAAAGGGCCGGCATAAACGCCGGGGGGAAGCACAGGACGAAGACCAGCGGCGCGCAGCAACTGAGGACCAAGGCGGCAAGGGCGGTAGCAAGAACGGTGGTGCGCATGAGAAGGCCCACGAACGGATCTGTGGGTTGCTGGCTTGCCGCTGCCGCTACGCGTGGTAGAAGGAGGGTCGCCCCTGCCTGGGAGATCATGTTGAGAGACTCGGCCGCAGCCACGGCAAGTGAGTAGAGGCCCACCGCGTCCGGGCCTTTTAACGAATTGAGAAGCAGGAGGTCGACGCGGTACAGGAGCATCGCAAGTATGTTTGCCACGTGGGCCTTGAGCCCATAGCCGAGCGCCTTGCGGACATAGGAACAACGCAGACGCAGGTCGACGGTTCCGGAGCGGCGGAGGAGGAGCACCAAGACGAACACTGCTGCGAGCCACCAGGCAAGCAAGATGGCTGACAAGGAAACAGCAACTGAAGGAGAAAAGGCAAGGAACGAGATTGCGAGGACCGTGACGATGAGGAGGGACTGGGCGACCCCTGCGGCGTTGTAGCCCTTGACCTCCCGGTAACCCAGAAGGATGGGCCTCATGAATGTGTAGAGCGTTTGAGGAACAAGAGCGGCGAAGGCCAGCAGGAAGTGAGTGGGTTGCGGCCCTTTGAACATGGAGTCAGCGGAGAGAAGTAGTACGAGGGCGCCAACAAGCGCTGAGGCTGCCGCGGCCAGCAGCCCAAGAAGAATGTTGTTCCCGATGATGGCGGGGGGCGGTAGCTCGGCACGAGCAGCGTAATAAATGGTCGCTGTCGGCAGGCCCAGGTTGGCCACAGCGACGAGGATGGAGGGCAGGAGTAGAGCAACTGTAAGCAGTCCGCGGCCTTCAGGGCCCAGATAGTGCGCGGTGAGCAGGCTGGACGCAAAGCCCGACAGCGCGCCGACCAGGCTTACTCCCAGTGTCGAGGCCCAATCTCTCGTGAAGCTGGCCATTCAGAGGTGCACGTGGTCCGGGCGGCGAAGCCTTGGGGTATCCCCGACTACTTGTCGGCTTGGATGTACGTGCTGAATGGGAGTCGCTGGATGCGAAAGCCGTGTCGACGCAGGAGGTCCATGATCGCTTCTTCGTCGTTCGAGCACTCAAGGACAACGCGCTGAGTTTTAGCAAGGGTCGCGGCCGCCCCTTTTAGCGCTTCGTACTCAGCGCCCTCAATGTCCAACTTGAGCACTCTGATGTGGGGGACTGCGGCGCAAATGTCGTCCAGACGTTCAGTGGGGACAGTTGCGGGGCTTTGCACGGACGACTCGGAGGTCTCGTTGGCGCACAGAGTGACTTGGCCCCAATGGCCTGGCTGAAAATGGAAAGTCCGCCTCCGTCCGGACTCGCTCCATGCAGCAGCCTGAACAATTCGAACGTTGTTCAGGCAGTTGAGGGCAAGATTCGTTTTGAGAGAGTTGGCCGTGTCGGGAAAAGCCTCCACAGCGATCACGTGTCCCATGGGGCCAACCCGCTTGGCGGCCAAAACCGTGTAGTATCCGACGTTTGCGCCGACGTCAACAAAGGTGTCTGACAGGCCTAGGAGGTCAAAGATGGCAGTCTCGACCGGTCCTTCGCGACGGGGCAGGACCGAATAGATGTCGTCGCTGCCGGGACGGATGCGGAAAACCACGCTTTTGGAGGTGTCACGCACCGTGCACGGAAGAGCACAGCGCGGGTTCCGAACTTCAGCAGGGTGGAAGAGGCGGTCGCAGAGATCAATGCATGCCGACAGGCACAAGGAGAGTTCGTCCCGGGTTGTTGCGCCGCGGAGGCGTGCGAGGATTCTGGCCCAGGTGCGAGTCGCGCCCTTGAGGTTTCTGAAAGCGGCGCGGATGGCGGAAAGCGCCCGAAGAAAAGGACCAGAGGGAGCGTTTTCCTGTGCCGTAAGTGCCTCATGGTACAGTTCCGTATAGCGGTGCCCGACGGTTTCGCGCGAAAACTTGTTCCGCAATGCTGCAGCAGCACCAAGAACGTTGAACTCTGCGTGGTGATCCAGCATCCGATCGACCGCGGCCGCAAGAGCCTGTGTGTCGCCCGGGGGTACCAGGAGTCCGCAGTCAGGCGTAACGATCTCTGGGAATATGCCCACGGTGGTCGCGAGCACGGGCTTGCCGATGCTGAGAGCCTCTATGGGGGCGATCCCGAACGTTTCGCATAGAGATGGATGGACCAGAAACGAACACTCGCGCATGAAGGCCGCGACCTCGGCTTTGCTCTTGAGACCGTGAAAGCGCACCACGTCCGCCAAGCCCAGGCGTGCGGTCTGGAGCTCGAGGTCGCTACGGGCCGGGCCGTCGCCAAGGATGTCCAGCACGAAATCGGTTCGCTTTGTGCGCAGTTGAGCAAGCGCGTCAAGCAGATGGTTGATGCCCTTGATGGGGCTCAGAAGTGCGACGACAAGGATGCGCTTGGTTGTCTGTGGCGGAGCCGGGGGAGCCTCAGTCGGGGTGAACAAGGTGGTGTCGATCACGTTGGGTACCACTGTGATTCGTGAATGTGGAGCAATTTCGCGGATATACTTCGCAAGGTACTCGCTCACCGGACAGACCCTGTGGCAGGAGTGAAACACTTTTCTGGCGATTCGCTGGTGCCTCGGCTTTAACAGCCGACGCGGAAAGACACTTGCGTGTTCGGTCACCAGTAGGGGTCTGCGATGCAGCCGTGCAAGAAGAAGGCCGGCGGCACCGGCGTACCACACGTGTGCGTGAATGATATCCGGTTTAAAGCGTCGGCTTCTGAGGTAGCGATAAGCAGCAAGGATTGACCATGCATAAGACAGAAAGGCGGATTTTGGAAAGGGAAGGCGGGGGTAGGAAATCCGCAAGGTCCGGATTTCATGCTCTAGGGAGTCGGAGATGTGCGGCTTGAAGCCGATCCGACGGTTGCGTTCTGCATACACAACCGCCACATTGGCGTAGAGGGCGGTCGCACGCACATGCTCCAGAATGAAGACACCGGCGACGGGGTGTGCGGGGGTTGGATACCACGCGGCGATGTGTAGAACGCGGAGGGTGCGCTGCGACGAGGATCTGGATTCCATAGGGCCTTGGATTTCGAAGTCCAGCAAACAGGGAGAGGACCGGCACGCAAGGGGCGTCCTAGGAGAGGTGATTGCGCCCGAGCAGAGTGGCGATGAGCCCGCTCGCCCTTGCGGGAACCTGCGGGTTCTGCCGAGTAGGCCGAGCTAGCTGCCGGGAGATGGCTCGCTCAATGTGAGTCGGTTCGGTGCCGGCCAAGACGTTGGCGCCGTGGGCGAGGGTTTCCACCCATTCCGTTTCGTCCCGCAGCGTGACGCACGGGACGCCGAGCCACCAGGCCTCCTTTTGCAGGCCGCCGGAGTCGGTCAGGATCACCCGCGCCGACTCCGTCAGGCGGAGCATGTCCAGGTAGCCCAGGGGCGGCAGGAGGCGCAGGTCCGCCCCGGGCACCGGCCGTACCACCGGGAGGTCACCATCCGCACAGTCCGGCTCGCGCAGGTGGGCCAACTCCTCGGACAGCCCCAGACGGGTCAGAACCTTCCGGGTGCGGGGATGCACGGGAAACAGCACGGGTCGTTCCCGGGCCAGCTCCGTTAGTGCGGACCATATCCCGGCCAGGCGGGTCGGTTCGTCCGTGTTTTCCGCCCGGTGAACTGTCACCAGAAAATAGGACCGGGGCTCCAGACCGAGCTGGTCGAGAATCCGCGACCGTTGCGCCGCAATCTGACGGGCCTCCAGGAGGGCCTCGTGCATGACGTCCCCCACCAGATGCACGCCCCGCGTGATGCCTTCCCGGGCCAGGTTCTCCACCGCCGTTTGTGTGGGACAGAACAGCAGGTCCGAACAGTGATCCGTCAATACGCGATTGATTTCTTCCGGCATGCGCTTGTTAAAACTGCGCAGGCCGGCCTCCACATGAGCCAGGGGCAGGTGCAGCTTGGCCGCGGCCAGGGCACCCGCCAGCGTGGAGTTGGTGTCGCCATAGACCAGAACCCAGTCGGGTCGGTGCTGGAGAAGGACGGGTTCCAGGGCGACGAGCATGCGGCCCGTCTGCTCGCCGTGCGAGCCGGAGCCGATGCCGAGATTTACGTCGGGCTCCGGCAGACCGAGTTCCTCGAAAAAAACGCGCGACATCGCGTCGTCGTAGTGCTGGCCGGTGTGCACCAGGATCTCGGTATGGCCCGCCTGACGCAGGGCACGGCTGACCGGCCAGGCCTTGATGAACTGGGGACGGGCCCCGACGATACTGACGATTTTCAAACTCACAGAATCCGGTGGGTTACAAACCGCAGAGTCCGTGGATCAAGAAGCCTACAGAGCACGCGGAAGACACAGAGTGTCTTTAAGCCCACAGAACACGCAGAACACACAGAATTCCTTCAAGCCCACAGATCACACGGAACACGCAGAACAACCCGCTTGTCTTGGATCGGTCCGCCGCCTTCCGGCGGCGGCTACGCTTTTTTCAAGAGCCCACAGAACACGCAGATCACGCAGAAGGACTTTTTTTGAAGCACCTGCCGAACGCGCAGACGAGCCAGCAAGCTGGCTCGGAGCCCGGGATTATCCCTGAATGCTGCGGAACCGGGGCGTCAATGTAGCCGCCGACGTCAGTCGGCGGAAACTCGGGCCTGGAATGGTCCGCCGCGTTCCCGCGGCGGCTACCTGGTTTCCCAAGAGCCCACAGATCACACGGGACAGGCAGAGGGCGCGCAGTAGTCACTTGGACTCCATCCGCCGCCTGACGGCGGCGGCTACCAGTTCTGAATCCGTAGCCACCGACGGGAGTCGGTGGATTTACCCATCTCGTCCTTTTTGAAAACCCCACCTGTGGATGCTCCTTGATTCTTGTTCCGGGTATTCTGCGTTGTGTGGGGTCGTTTCTGAGAATCTTCTGTGTGCTCTGTGGGCTTTTTCTTTCTGCGTGTTCTGCGTGGTCTGTGGGCTATTCTTTCTGTGTGTTCTGTGGGCTTCCTCGTAGCCGCCGACGTGAGTCGGCGGAAACTCGGGCCTGGAACTGTCCGCCGCGTTCCCGCGGCGGCTACGGAGACAGCCTCCGGAAGGCTCTGCATGATCTGTGGTTTCTGTTTTCTGCGTATTCTGCGTGTTCTGTGGGCTATTCTTTCTGTGTGTTCTGCGTGGTCTGTAGGCTATTCTTTCTGTGTGTTCTGCGGGCTGTGCGCGCGCGGACCGTGAACAAAGCGTTCATACTCCAGGCCCGGGTGGTGTCCGAAGTTGACCAGCAAGCCCACGGGGAGCCCGGTGGCGTGAAGATAGTTCAAGAGCTGGGCCCGATGTTCGTCGGCCAACGCGCTGACGGCCTTCACCTCGACCAGCACGGCATCGAAACACACGAAGTCCGGCTGATAGGTCTGGCGCAGCGGATGGCCTTTGTACTCCAGGCGCAACAGGGGCTGGGCGGCGAATGGAATCTGGCGCAGCCCGAATTCAATGGCCAGGCATTCCTGATACACAGCTTCGAGAAAGCCACAGCCTTTCTGGCGGTAGACCTCGAAACAGGCCCCCAGAATGGCATGCGTTTGGTCCTTCCAGGGAAACTCGCTCATGTCAGACCGCAGATCACGCAGAAGGACTTTTCCCGGAAGGACCCGCCGAGCCCGCAGAATGGGTTTTTGAGCCCACGGATCACGCAGAACCCACGGAATGTATTTTTAAAGCCCACAGATCACGCAGAATACACAGAACTCAAAAACTACAGAGCAGGGGGAATAGCCAGAGTCCTTTTCTCAAAGCCCACAGAACACGCCGAACACGCAGAACCCACAGAATCCTTTAGGCCCACAGATCACACGGAACACGCAGAACGACCCAGCATCTTGGATCGGTCCGCCGCCTTCCGGCGGCGGCTACGCTTTTTTTCAATAGCCCACAGAGCACGCAGAGTACACAGAAGGACCTTTTTTCAAGCACCTGTCGAACGCGCAGACCAGCCAGCAAGCTGGCTCGGAGCCCGGGATTATCCCTGAAAGCCGCGGAACCGGGGCGTCAATGTAGCCGCCGACGTGAGTCGGCGGAAACTCGGGCCTGGAATTGTCCGCCGCGTTCCCGCGGCGGCTACCTGTTTTTCCAAGAACCCACAGATCACGCAGAAGGCGCGCAGTAGTCACTTGGACTACATCCGCCGCCTTCCGGCGGCGGCTACCGGTTCTGAATCCGTAGCCACCGACGGGAGTCGGTGGATTTACCCATCTCGTCCTTTTTGAAAACCCCACTTGTGGATGCTCCTTGATTCTTGTTCCGGGTATTCTGCGTCGTGTGGGGGTCGTTTCTGAGAATCTTCTGTGTGCTCTGTGGGCTTTTTCTTTCTGCGTGTTCTGCGTGGTCTGTGGGCTATTCTTTCTGTGTGTTCTGTGGGCTTCTTCGTAGCCGCCGACGTGAGTCGGCGGAGGCTCTACCCTGAAATGGTCCGCCGCGTTCCCGCGGCGGCTAAGGAGACAGGCCCTTGAAGGCTCTGAATGATCTGGGGTTTCTCTGTTCTGCGTGTTCTGCGTGGTCTGTGGGCTTTTTGTCCTGCGGATTGCGGGCTTTACGATGAGTTCTCTGCAGTCAGGGCGCGGGCGAGGGCGTCGATGACGCGATCCTGATCGGCCTCGGTCAGGAACGGGTGCATGGGCAGGCTCAATACCTCGCGCGAGGCGCGTTCGGCCACGGGGAAATCGCCCCAGCGGTAGCCCAGGGAGGCGAACACGGGTTGTTCATGCAGGCATTTGGGATAATAGACCGCGGTGGGGATTCCCTCGGCCTGCAGCCGCTGCGCGACGGTGTCGCGATTCGGCACCCGAATGGTGTACTGGGCATAGACGTGGGTGTTGCCGTCGAGAACCTCGGGCACGGCATGGGGCAGGTGGAGCAGGGGACGGAGTCGTTCGGTGTACCGGGCGCCGAGTTGGCGTCGCCGTTCCAGCTCGGCGTCGAAATGCGGCAGTTTGGCCAGCAGGACGGCGGCCTGAAGGGTGTCGAATCGGCCGTTCATGCCCAACAGGGGATGATGATGGCGCTGCAGGCCGCCGTGGGTGCGGATGGCGCGCATTTTGTCGGCCAGGGCATCGTCGTTGGTAAACAACGCGCCGCCGTCGCCGTAACAGCCGAGGGGTTTGGCGGGAAAGAAGCTGGTGCTGCCGATGGTGGTGACCCCGCAACTGCGGCGGCCGTGGCGGGTGGCACCGAAGCTTTGGGCGGCGTCCTCGATCACCGGCAGGCCGTGGCGCGCGGCGATGGCGTTGATGCGGTCGTAGTCGGGCATCTGGCCGAAGAGGCTGACGGGCAGCAGGGCGCGGGTGCGGGGCGTGATGGCGGCTTCGAGTCGGTCGAGATCGATGTTGTAGCTGACCGGTTCGATGTCGACGAAGACGGGTCGGGCCCCGACCAGGGCGATGGCCTCGGCGGTGCTGATCCAGGTGAAGGGCACGGTGATGACCTCGTCGCCGGGCCCGATCTCGAGGGCGCGCAGGGCGATCTCGAGGGCGTCGGTGCCGCTGGCCACGGTGATGCAGTGGCGGACGCCGACGTAGTCGGCCAGGGCGGCCTCCAGTTCGGCGATTTCCGGGCCCAAGATGAACCGGCCGTGTTCGAGAACGGTTCGGATGCGACGGTCGATCTCCGTTTGATAGGCCCGATACTGAGACTTCAGGTCGATGAATTCCATGAGAAAGCCTGCAGATTGCGCAGCGGGGGGTGGGCTCCGGATCCCGCAGATGCGGTTTTAATCTTGCTCACCGGCACGCGCGGAGCATGCAAAATGCGCCCACGGAGCACGCGGAACACGCAGAGGGGGAGAACCCGTAGCCGCCGACGTGAGTCGGCGGAAGCTCGGCCTTGAAATGGTCCGCCGCCTTCCGGCGGCGGCTACGCTTTTTTGAAGCCCACAGATCACGCAGAGCACGCAGAAGGGCTTTTTTTGAGCTACCTGCCGAACGCGCAGATCAGTCAGAAAGCTCGCTCGAAGCCAGGGACTCTCTCGGAAAGCTGCGGAACCGGAGCGTCAAGGTAGCCGCCGACATGAGTCGGCGGAACCTTGACTCTCGAATTGTCCGCCGCGTCACCGCGGCGGCTACCAAGCACCGTAGGTAGCCACCGACGGGAGTCGGTGGAAACTCGACCTTGGAATTGTCCGCCGCGTTCCCGCGGCGGCTACACTTTTTTCAAAAGCCCACAGATCACACGGAACACGAAGAACACCCCCTGTTCTGGATCGGTCCGCCGCCTGACGGCGGCGGCTACCGGTTCTGAGTCCGTAGTCACCGACGGGAGTCTGTGGATCGAAACAAGGGTCCACCGCGTTCCCGCGGTGGCTACGAATCACAGAGGGGGAATTCGTAGCCGCCGACGTGAGTCGGCGGAACCTTGACTCTCGAATTGTCCGCCGCGTCACCGCGGCGGCTACCAAGGGTGGAGACCAGCCACTTTTACCGCTTGGAAGCCGGCGATCCGGCAGGTCGGAGACCTGCGCTCCGAGAATCCGCCGCCTTCCGGCGGCGGCTACGGTTTTTCCGAGAACCCACAGAGCACGCAGAATTCCTCGAAGGCCCACAGATCACACGGAACACGAAGAACACCCCCTGTTCTGGATCGGTCCGCCGCCTTCCGGCGGCGGCTACGCTTTTTTGAAGCCCACAGAATACGCAGAACACACAGAATTTCCTTAAGGCCCGCGGAGCACGCGGATCACGCAGAAGGCGCGGAGCAGTCACTTGGAGACCATCCGCCGCCTGACGGCGGCGGCTACCAGTTCTGAATCCGTAGCCACCGACGGGAGTCGGTGGACCTGGCCATGTCGTCTTTTTGGAAAACCCCACCTGTGGATGCTCCTCGATTCTTCTTCTGCGTGTTCTGCGTGCTCGGTGGGCTGTTTCTGAAAATCTTCTGTGTGCTCTGTGTGTTCTGTGGGCTTCCTCGTAGCCACCGACGGGAGTCGGTGGAAAGACGCTTCGACTTCGGTCCGACGCCTTCCGGGGGCGGCAGGTGAAAGGTCTTTCTCTGTGCGCCGTGGCCTTTCCGCCCTGCGTGTTTTGTGGGGTTCCGTCTGCGTCGTTCGGGGTCTCAGTCGAATTCGTAGGACAAGTACACGGCCACGCCGAGACTGCGGGCGTAGTCGGTCACCTTGCCGCTGGTGGTCATGTGGGCGACCACCACCGGGAAAATGGAGCCCAAGGTGGCCTCCAGGGGTTTCACCCGACTCGCCAAAAACAGGTCGATGTCGTTTGCCGAGAGCTGGACTTTGCTTTCGCCCAGGATCCAGAGTTCGCGGTTGTCGCGGCGCGCCCGGCCCAGGATGTTGATTTCCAACTCGCGGCCGGTGCTGTCCACGAGGTAGCCGCGACGCAGCGGCTCGAGCAATTGAAGTCCGTGGTCGCGCTGGAGGAGTCGGGGCAGGGCTTTGTAGGCAGTGTTCTCGAGGCTGTAGCCCACGGTGGCGGCCAGGCCACCCAGCTGGCGATTGGTTTCGTCGATGCGCTGGTTGGTTCGGTCGAGGGCCGAGACCAGTTCCCGCACGGTCCGTTGCGTCTCTTTGAGAGACACCGCCAGTTCGTCCACGCGCTGTTCGGTGCGCTTCTGAGCTTCGGCAAGTTCACCGAGGCGTTCTTCAGTCTTTTTCTGGGCCTCGGCCAGCTCGTTGAGCCGTTCTTCGGTCTTCTTTTGCGCCTCGGCCAGCTCGTTGACCCGTTGTTCGGTCTTCTTTTGGGCCTCGGCCAGCTCTTTGAGCTGACGTTCTGTTTGTTTCTGGGCCTCGGTCAGTTCATGGAGCCGCTGCTCGGTTCGTTTCTGCGCCTCGGCCAGCTCGTTCACCCGTTCTTCGGTCTTCTTTTGGGCCTCGGCCAGTTCATTTTGGGTCTCGGCCAGCTCGTTGAGGCGTTGCTCGGTTTTGCGCTGGGCTTCCGCGAGTTCGGTGATGTGTTGCTCCGTCTGCTTCTGGAGCCGGGCGAGTTCCTGGATGGCCGCCTCGGCGCGGCTGAGCCGTTGCTCGGCCTGTCGGTGGCTCTCGACGAGCCGATCCAGAATGGACTCGACCCGGCTGAGGCGGCCGGCCAGGTCGAGTTGGGCCTCGGTGAGCTGCGACACGCTGGTGCGGACGGATTCCAGTCCGCGCAGCACTTCTGTCTGGGCCCGTTCGGTGACGACCGTTTCGACCAGCGCGGCCACCTTTTGGGACGCCTCCGGGCCCAGGACGGTCTTGAGGTCCTCGTATGCCTGCAGCGTCGTCATCGGCCTCGGCTATCATGCTTGCCGGGATCCCGCCTGTCAAAGGGCACAGGCTGGCGGGGGGCGGCGTGAAATCGGGTGGGACCGGATGAAGACAGGCTGCCGCCCTTGGCGGTTTGCCGGGGTTTTCCGGCAAACGCCGTTTGGCGTCTGACATGTTGTCCCCGACGTCATGGGTCGGGTGCGACGGATCGACCGTCGCTTGATCCGTGCCGGCCGCGGATCGGCGGCTGGGGCACGACCGTGTGCCGGGGGCACGCGCTGCGGCCGCGTCTCAACTGCCCAGGACCCGCAAGATCAGGGGCAGGACCCGCCGGCTGTTGCGACTCCAGCTGCGCAGGAGGCGGATCCGATCGCGGGCGGGCCTGCGGGCGTCTTCGGGCAGGGTCTCGACCAGCACGGTCATCCGGTCCAGTCGGGTTTCCCCGTCCCTGAGCCGGGGTTCCACCCGCTCCCGGAGGAATCGGCCGGCCAGGCGCCGCAGTTCGGCGACGGCCTCGTAATGTGTGCGGCGGTCGTCGGGACGCTGGACCCTCCGGACCGCGCCCAGGGTATGGAGGAAGCGGAGTCCCTGACTGGCGGAGCCCTTGCTGATTTGCAGGCGCTCGACCAGTTCGTCCATCGGGAGAGGGCGCGGGGAGATGAACAGCAGACCGTAGATCTGCCCGAATGACGCGGGCTGACCCAGCAGGCGGGAAAGGCGGACGAAGAATTCGACCACCTCCCGTTCCAGCGCGTTGAGGCCCGGGGTCCGGGAATCGTCCCGGCCGGGCGCCATGCGCGGCGTTGTGCGGCGTGTCACCAGCACGTTTCCTCGCATAGAACATCGCAGTGGTTTGTTCAAGCCAAAATGAACAAAAGCCCGCGGAGGACGCAGAACGGGTTTTAAGCCCACAGATCACGCACAACACACAGGATTTCCTTAAGGCCGACGGAGCACGCGGAACCCACGGAACGTATTTTTAAGGCCCACAGATCACGCAGAATACACAGAACTCAAACACTACAGAGCAGGGGGAAGAGCCAGAATCCTTTTCTCGAAGCCCACAGAACACGCCGAACCCGCAGAACAACCCGGCATCTTGGATCGGTCCGCCGCCTGACGGCGGCGGCTACGGTTTTTTTGAAGCCCACAGAGCACGCAGAACACGCAGACGGGGGGAACCCCGTAGCCGCCGACATGAGTCGGCGGAAGCTCGGCCTTGAAATGGTCCGCCGCGTCACCGCGGCGGCTACCTGTTTTTCCAAGAGCCCACAGATCACACGGAACACGCAGAACACCCTCTGTTCCGGATCGGGCCGCCGCCTTCCGGCGGCGGCTACCGGTTCTGAATCCGTAGCCACCGACGGGGTCGGTGGATCGAAACAGGGTCCACCGCGTTCCCGCGGTGGCTACGAATCGCAGATGGCCGGAAATTGGTAGCCGCCGACGTGAGTCGGCGGAGACCCCCGGCGGGAATTGTCCGCCGCGTTCCCGCGGCGGCTACCAAGGGCGGAGACCAGCCACTTTTACCGCTTGGAAGCCGGCCATCCGGCAGGTCGGAGACCTGCGCTCCGGGAATCCGCCGCCTTCCGGCGGCGGCTACGGTTTTTTTGAAGCCCACAGAGCACGCAGAACACACAGGATTTCCTTAAAGCCCACCACGGAGCACGCGGATCACGGGGAAGAACCCGCCTGTCTTGGATCGGTCCGCCGCCTTCCGGCGGCGGCTACGCCTTTTTTCAAAAGCCCACAGAATACGCAGAACACGCAGACGGGGGGAACCCGTAGCCGCCGACGTGAGTCGGCGGAGCCCCCGGCGGGAATTGTCCGCCGCGTTCCCGCGGCGGCTACCAAGGGTGGAGACCGGCCACTTTTACCGCTTGGAAGCCGGCGATCCGGCAGGTCCGAGACCTGCGCTCCGAGAATCCGCCGCCTGACGGCGGCGGCTACGCTTTTTTGAGGCCCACAGAATACGCGGAACACGCAGAACAACCCCTGTTCTGGATCGGTCCGCTGCCTGACGGTGGGGGCTGCGGAGGCAAGAACTTCGCCGCGTCCGCCGGCTGGAAGCCAAAGATCCGGCGGATCGATAACCTGCGCCAGGGGACGGGCTTTCGAGAGGCCAGCCGGAGGAGATCGACGGCTTTGGCATGGCGGGAGAGGGCGGGATTGTGCTAAGGGTAGGGCATGGAACAGGCGGCAGGGGCGAGGAACACAGGGACCGGCGAGGGGGAACGACCGCGCCGTTGCCTGGCCCGCGCGATTCTCGGTGCGTTCGACGGTCACCCCGCTCTGGAGGCGGTGACGGTCGATCCGGAACGCAGGTTGGTGGAAGTGGCGACGCTGGGTCGGACGGACCTGGCGGGCTTGCGGGCGCGCGTGGAGGCGTCTTTGCAAGAGGCGCGGGATCTCAGACCCGACCCCGGCTGCGCGATCCTTGCCGGCAACGGCAATTGCAGCACCTGTGGACAGCCGTTGCCGGCCGAACAACGGGAGCAGTTCCAGATCCTCCAGAACGGCCGAGCGATCACGATTCGTCGGGTGACCTGTCCCACGGCGCCGACGTTTTGGCGGTGGCGTCGGTGGCCGCTGCCCCGGCTGATCCAGCGGGACGCGGATGTTTCCGATTTGGAGGAGCATCTGGGCGAATGGCGATGGCAGTTGCTGGCCTCGGTCTTGTGCGGGTTGTTCACGGCGGCCGCGGTGGCCGGCGAGAAACTGGGGCTGTCGGGGCCCGGGACCCATGGTTTGTACCTGCTGGCGTATCTGGCAGGGGGCTGGTTCGCGGTGGAGGAAGCCTGGGAACGGCTGCGTCGGCAGGGGGGATTGGACGTTCACTTTTTGATGCTGGCGGTGGCGGTCGGGAGCGCAGCGGTGGGACAGTGGAACGAGGGGGCGATTCTGCTGTTTCTGTTTTCCCTGGCGGGGGCATTGGAGCACTACGCGCTGGAGCGGACACACCGGGAGGTCCGCTCCTTGTTTCACAGCGCGCCCAAGACGGCGACGGTGGTGGATCCCGAGGGCCGGGAACGTGAGGTGGCCGTGGAGGAGATTCGACCGGGGATGCGGTTGCTGGTCCGGCCCGGGGCCCAGTTTGCGGTGGATGGCGAGGTGGTCCGGGGGCAGAGCGCAGCGGACGAATCGAATCTGACGGGCGAGTCGGTCCCGGTGGCCAAGGGGCCGGGGGATCTGGTGCTGGCGGGCACGTTGAATTTGTGGGGCGCGTTGGAGGTGACAGCGTTGCGGCCGGCGGCGGAGAGCTCGTTGCAGAAGATCATTCGCCTGATTCGCGAGGCGCAGCAGCAGAAGGCGCCGGCGCAACGGTTCACCGAGCGGTTCGGCGCCCTCTACACCTACGGCGTGCTCGGCCTCACGGTCACCATGTATTTCGTGTGGTGGTTGGGTCTGGGGCTGGCGCCGTTCCGTGCGCCCGAGGGGGCCGACCCGGGCCAGAGCGCGTTTTATCGGACCATGACGCTGTTGGTGGTGTCCTCGCCGTGCGCCCTGGTGTTGTCCATCCCATCGGCGATCCTGGCGGCGATCGCCTGGGCGGCCCGACACGGGATTCTCTTCCGGGGCGGTGCGGCCGTCGAGAAGCTGGCGGAGATCACCCTGGTGGCGTTGGACAAGACCGGCACCCTGACCACGGGGGAACTGCGGGTGGATCGGGTCGAAAGCCACCCGCCCGGACGGGAATCGGAGGTTGCGGCCCTGGCCTGCTCGGTGGAACGATGGTCGCAGCATCCATTGGCCCGCGCCCTGTCGCGCTACGCCAAACAACAGAACCTCGCCCTCTGCGAGGTGAGCCGGTTCGAATCCGTCACGGGTCAGGGCGTCAAGGCATGGTACAACGGTCATCCGGTGTGGGTGGGCCGCCGCGAATGGATCCAGTCGGAACAGGGCGGAGGGACGGGGTTGCCGGTCGACTGGACGGCCATGCCGGAGACGCCCGGGCAGGTGGTGGTTTGGGTGCATGGCAACGGGCTGTGGGGGCGGATCTGGCTGCGGGATGAGATCCGTCCGGAGGCCGGAGAGCTGGTGGCGCGGTTGCGGGGGGCCGGGCTGCGGGCCGTGGTCCTGACGGGGGACCGGCAGGCGGCCGCGGAGCATCTGCGACGGACCCTGGGGCTGGAGGAGATTCGGGCCGAGCTCAGGCCGGAACAGAAAGTCGAAGCCATCCGGGCCTGGACGGCCTCCGGAGAGCGGGTGGCCATGGTGGGCGACGGGGTGAACGATGCGCCCAGCCTGGCGGCGGCGCATGTGGGCGTGGCGATGGGGGCCCGGGGCGCGGACGCTGCGCTGGAACAGGCCGATGTGGTGCTGATGCACGATCGGCTCGAGAACTTTCTGCGGGCGTACGAGTTGAGTCGACGTGCGCGTCGGATCATTCGACAGAACCTGGCGGTGTCGCTGGGCACGGTGGCCGTGCTGGTGGTGTTTGCGCTGCTGGGCAAGATTCCGTTGCCGGTGGGGGTGATCGGGCACGAGGGAAGCACTGTCGTGGTGGTGATGAACAGTCTGCGATTGTTGTTCCAGAGCCGCTGAGGGACCCACGGAACACGCAGAGTTCGAAGCCCACAGGGAACACGGATCACGCAGAACCCACGGAATGTATTCTTAAAGCCCACAGATCACGCAGAATACACAGAATTTTTTCAAAAGCCTACGGTGCCCACGGATCACGCGGAAGGCGCGGAGCAGTCACTTGGAGACCATCCGCCGCCTGACCGCGGCGGCTACGCCTTTTTTCAAAAGCCCACAGAACACGCAGATCACACAGAATTCCTTTAAGGCCCAGAGAGCACGCAAAACGCCGGTGCGAAATTGCGTCCGCGTCTTCGGTCCGCCGCCTTCCGGCGGCGGCTACCAGTTCTGAATCCGTAGCCACCGACGGGAGTCGGTGGATCGAAACAGGGCCCACCGCGTTCAGGGTCCACCGCGTTCCCGCGGTGGCTACCTCTTTTTCGAGGGCCCGCAGATCGCACAGAACCTGCAGAACGCCTTTTTAAAGCCCACAGAATACGCAGAACACGCGGAAGGACTTTTTTTGAACGAGCTGCCGAGCGCGCAGAAGGCGCAGAAAGCTCACCTAGAGGGCGGGAGTATCTTGGAAAGCTGCGGAAACGGGGGCATGAATGTAGCCGCCGACGTGAGTCAGCGGAAGCTCGGCCCTGGAATTGTCCGCCGCGTTACCCCGGCGGCTACCTGTTTTTGCAAGAACCCACAGATCACGCAGAACACACAGAATCTCCTTAAGGCCGACGGAGCGCGCGGATCACGCAGAAGCTGCGGAGTAGTCACTTGGACGCGATCCGCGGCCTTCCGGCGGCGGCTACGCCTTTATTCAAAAGCCCACAGAACACGCAGAACACGCAGAAGGGCTTTTTGGAATGATCCGGCTAACACGCACAAGAGACAGAAAGCTTGTGCGGAGCCCGGGAATTATCCTGGGGAGCTGTAGAACGAGGGCATGCATGTAGCCGCCGACGTGAGTCGGCGGAGACTCCCGGCGGGAATGGGCCGCCGCGTTACCGCGGCGGCTACCAAGCACCGTAGGTAGCCACCGACGGGAGTCGGTGGACCTGGCCATGTCGTCATTTTGGAAACCCCGACCTGTGGATGCTCCTTGGTCCTTCTTCTGCGTGTTCTGTGGGCTTCCTCGTAGCCGCTGACGTGAGTCGGCGAACCGCCTCAATGTAAATGTCTCTGTTCTGCGTGCTCTGTGTGATCTGTGGGCTTTTTCTTTCTGTGTATTCTGCGTGCTCTGTGGGCTTCTGTTCTGCGCGTTCTGTGGGCTTTAATAAACGGTTCTGCCCATTTTCCGCATTCTCTGTGCTCTGTGGACTTTTTTGTGAGAATCTTCTGCGTGGTCTGTGGGGTTCGTCGTAGCCGCCGACGTGAGTCGGCGGACTTAGGCATGTCGTCTTTTTGGAAACCCCCACCTGTGGATGCTCCTCGATTCTTCTTCTGCGTATTCTGCGTGTTCTGGGGGCGTTCAAGAAGACCTTACCTCATGTTTCGGTTGTTCCGGGGATGTTGAAACAGGGCAGGCGGGGTGGCCGGACGGCCACCCCGCCGCGTGAATGCACCCCTTACGGGGTGATCTGCCGGGTCTCGGTTGTCACATTACCCGGACGGTCGGCCGCAGCGGCCGTCACCTTGAGGGTCTGTCCGGCCGGAGCGGACGCCGTCGTGGTGTAGAGCCAGACATCACCCGCTTCGCGCGTCGCGTGACCCTCCTCGACGAGACGGTCGTCGGCGGTCGCGATCGTGACGCGCACGGTTTCCACCCGCACCGCGTCGGTGGCGACGATGCGGATGGTCTGGCCGATCTGGCCCGTGTAGCCGCTGAGATCCACCGAAAGGATCTCCGGCGGCCGCATGTAGTCCTGGATGCACAGGGCCGTCCACGGCAGCTTGCGCGCACGGGCCAGGACCTCGTATGTTTCCTTCAGCGCCGGGTCCGCATCGACGCTTCGGGCGTATGCTGCCGCCCGTCGGAAACGTTCCCGGTGCGCTTCCTGGCTGGGCGTGGGAGGACGCCCGGCCAGGTCCGGTTTCCGGGCGACCACGTTCTGATCGCCCTGCTTTTTGAACACCAGATCACCGATTGCCCCCTGGATACTCTCCAGGGCCGGGTTCAATTTCGTTTTTGCCATATGAGTTTTCAGGTTACGACCGGAGCATTCTCCGGCGAGGTTGTTGTTCGGACCGTGGCCCGTCCTTCGGTCTTCCTTCGGAGTTCCTTCGGGGAACCTTCGGACAACCTTCGGCCGAAGGACCGGCTCCTCGGGAGACCGGCGAAACGGGTGCCGACCCGCGGCAGCGATCCGAACCGGGCCACCGTCCCACTCGGAATGGTGCGGCTCGGTCTGCCAGAGTAACAGCGGAGATACACCCTCTCTGTTACTCTAAGACACCGATAGGTGCACTTAGAAAAGGGCGCAAGCGAAAAGTGCAAGGTCGTGGCAACCGGGTTCCCGGAGATAGTAACATCGACCCGATGATGACAGGGATGGCATAAGATCCAGCGGCGAAAACGCAGATTGTGTATCGTGGGAAAGTCGTCAGCCGGTGGTGAAACCGGTCCTTCTCCGCACAAAAACCATGCGGGCGCACCCGAAGAGGCGGGGTTGACCTGCTCGGAACGCCGGGTGGGCACGAGCCTGTGGGTCGGGCCGCCCGGCGATGCAGAAGACGCCGCGTCGCCCCCGGGAGTGCTGCTGGAGATCCGAGGGAAGGGGGGTGAGGCGTTCGTGAGAAGCCCCCGGATCACACGGAAGCTGGAGAACGTTCTTTTAAAGCCCACAGAGCACGCAGAGCACGCGAAGTCTTTAAAGTGCCCGGAGCATGGAGAACACGCAGATGCGCGGAAATCGTAGTAGGCGACGTGAGTCCCGGAGCCGGACGGAAGCCGCCGGCTGACGGCGGCGGCTACACTTGTTTTTCAAAAGCCCACAGAACACACAGAACACGCAGAAGGACTTTTTTTTTTTTTTTTTTTGAACGACCTGCCGAGCGCGCAGACCAGCCAGCAAGCTCGCTCGGAGCCCGGGAGTTATCCTGGAGAGCCGGGGAACCGGGGCATGAATGTAGCCGCCGACGTGAGTCGGCGGAACCTAGACTTTCGAATTGTCCGCCGCGTTCCCGCGGCGGTTACGGTTTTTGAAGCCCACAGATCACGCAGAACGCTTTTTGAAGCCCACAGAACACGCAGATCACACAGAATTCCTTGAAGGCCGAGAGAGCACGCAAAACGCCGGTGCGTGATTGCCTCCGCGTCTTCGGTCCGCCGCCTTCCGGCGGCGGCTACGGTTTTTTTGAAGCCCACAGAACACGCAGAACACGCAGAATTTCTCTAAAGTCCACGGGGCACGCGGAACACACGGAACACCCCATCTGTTCTGGATCGATCCGCCGCCTGGCGGCGGCGGCTGGCTGACTTGAGACTCGTAGCCGCCGATGAGAATCGGCGGACTTTTGGTGATGAGCCCCCGGTGCATGCCAGTGGAAAGTCGCGTTGCGGATCGCGCGCCCCGTGACTGCCCGCGGCTACCCTGCGCGGGCCGGGTCTGTATTTCGGATCTTGGGTCCGCCGGCTCACGCCGGCGGCTACGTATTCAGGTCCGCCGCCTTCCGGCGGCGGCTACGGTTTTTTCGAAAGCCCACAGATCACACCGAACACGCAGAAGGACTTTTCTGAGCGGCCCGCCTAACATGCAGAACAGGCAGAAAGCGCGCCCGGAGCCCGGGAGTTATCCTGGAGAGCTGTGGAACCGGGGCACGAATGTAGCCGCCGACGTGAGTGGGCGGACCGCCTCAATGTAAATGTCTCTGTTCTGCGTGCTCTGTGTGATCTGTGGGCTTTTTCTTTCTGTGTATTCTGCGTGCTCTGTGGGCTTCTGTTCTGCGTGGTCTGTGGGCTTACTCGTAGCCGCCGACGTGAGTCGGCGGAGGCTCTACCCTGAAATGCTCCGCCGCGTTCCCGCGGCGGCTACGGAGACCGGCCCTTGAAGGTTTTGCATGATCTGTGGTTTCTCTTTTCTGCGTGTTCTGCGTGGTCTGTGGGTTTCGTCGTAGGCGCTGACGTGAGGCGGCGGAGACGCCCGGCAGGAGGGGGCCGCCGCGTTGCCGGAGCGGCTGCCGAGGGACGAGCCCCGCGCTGTTCGCCGGCCGGGCAGGACGATTCGGCGGGCGGAAGCTGTTCGATCCGGGTTGGCGCCGGAGGGGGCCGGCGGGGTGAGAACGCGGCAGCAAACGGCGGCGCTCTGCGCACAGACCGGATTCGGTCATTTCTGCGTGATGGCCGTGGTGCGCAGCCATTCTCTGGTTCAGTAGGGCTGCCGAAGGGGGCGGAGTTGAACAGGCCGGTCGGCGTGGATGGCTTCTGTTTGGGCGAATGGCATGTGCCATTTTTTCAAGGAACGATGCAAATCTTCGAAGGTGCAACCGCGGGAGGTGTCTTTCAGGGTATCTGTGGTCCAGCAGGTGAGGTGGGAGAATCGCGCCGCGGGAAGGGCGGGAGCGCGTCGATGCTACTGGCTCACGCAGTCCGGTCGGGAATGGTACGGCACAGCAGTGCGGGGATGCGGCGACGGCGCTTCGGGCACGGGTCCAGGAAGGAGATGATCATGAGCAAGGTTCCTCAAGCTGGAAAGGGCAGGGTGCGGCAATGGCGGACGGCGGGAGAGTGGGGGCGCAGCGTGGGTGCCGCGCGCCGGCGTTACGGAGAGCCGGCATTGGCCGGTACCAGCGCGATGATGCTGGGTTACGCGGTCGGCATAAGTATCATGCTTACAGTCGCATCGAGTCGGGCTGTTCCCCTGCCGTTTTACGACGGGTTTGGTTATCCCGAAGGTAATCTGAATGCAGTGGCAACGCCGGTATGGGTGGTGGGCAACGGGAGCACGACCTTCGAGATCGCGGTGTCGAATCTGGCAGCATTGACGGGGCCTGCCGGGTTTGCCCCGAGCACTGGCCGGGGTGTACGGCGTGCGCCCAGCGGAACGGCACGGCGCTCGGTATTGGCGTTCACCCCGGTTGTGGCGGTTCCGGGGAACACCGTCTATGTATCGTTTTTATTGCAAGTGGTGACACCCCCGACCGGGACGGAGTTGATCGGTTATCTGGACAACAACAATACCAGTCAAGGGGCTCCCCAATGTGGGATCTTTGTGGCGGCCGGCCCCCGGCTGGGGATCGGGAAGAAAAGTTCGGCTCCCGGGTTTCTGATGTCGAGCAATCTGGGGCCGGGGACCCACCTGGTCGTGGCGCGCTATACATTTCAGTCCGGCAACGATGCGGTGGACTTGTGGGTCGATCCACCGGCGAGCACGTTCGGGTTGATGGAGCCGCCCCCGCCGATTGGGGGAGCCACGGGAGGATCGGACCCGGCTCAGCTGGAGTATTTCCAGATCGTGACGTCGGCCGGGGCGGGCAGTGTGATGTATCTGGACGAATTTCGCATCGGCACCCGCTGGGCGGAGGTGGTCCCGCAAGGAGACGGTCCGGGAGGAGGCGGAGGGGACGGTGTGGTCGAGGGGCCGGGGATGGAGGCGGTTGGAATGACTCCGGACGGCGTTGTGGTGGTGGGCTCGCGAGGAACCCCCGGCGGGTTCGTGCAGATTTTGGGATCGCCGGATCCTTTTCTTCCGTTGGCGAACTGGATGCTGGTCAATTACGGCACATTCGACGCGGGCGGAAGGGTGGTGTTTACCAATCCGGTGTGTCCGGCGCTGCCACGGGCGTACTATCGGCTGCGCGTGGGCGATTCGAGCACCAAACTGGATCCGCCGTCCATCTTGATGCCGCCGCAGCGTGTGACGGTCAGTCCCGGGGATCCGGTTCGGCTGTCGGTTTCGGCGCGGGGGCCGTTGTTGCAGTACCTGTGGTTCCGGAATGGGGAGCCGGTACGCGGAGCAACCCGGTCCGTGCTGGAGATTCCTGCGGTGCAGGAGGAAGATGCGGGAGAATACCGGGTGATGGTGGCGAATCCCGGGGGTTACGTGATCAGCGCACCGGCCACGCTGGCGGTGGCGAACGAGCCGCCGCGGATTCTGGCCGAGCCGGTGGATCAGACCACCTTCGAAGGGGGCTCGGTTGTGTTTGTCGTGGAGGCGGCCGGGACGGAACCGCTGGAATATCAGTGGTATTTCAGTGAGGGGGAGTTGCTTCCCGGGGAAACGAATGGCGTGCTCAGCTTGCGCGGGGTGCGCGCGGACCGGGCGGGACCCTATTGGGTGCTGGTCCGAAATGCGTTCGGATCCGTGCGGAGCCGAGCGGCTCTGTTGCAGGTCGAGGCCACGCCCGGCGGACTGCCGCCGACCAATGTCATGGGTTGGGCCGCCTTTGCCGGGGTTACCGGTGGCAATCACGGCGGGAACACGAACAGTGTGATTGTGACGGATTATGCGGCCTTTCGAGCCGCGGTCCGATTGCCCCAGCCTCTCCACATCCTGGTTTCCGGCACGATCGTGAGCACGGAGAATTACACCTACGTGTACGGTCCGAACAAAACCATCCTTGGCCTGGGAACGAATGCCGCTTTCGTGGGCAATCTCCGGATCCATGCGACGAACCTCATCGTGCGGAACCTGCACTTTTCCAATCCCCGCAGCGGGTATGATACGCTGACGATCGACAGTGGCAGTGGCGGGACCGGCCGGATTGTTTGGGTGGATCACTGCACATTTTACAATGCGCCGGACGGGGCGCTGGACATCACGAAGGGAGCGGATTATGTGACGGTGTCCTGGTGCAAATTCCATTATGCTCCAGCGCCACCCGGTCAAACCACGCATGAGTTTGTGAATCTGATCGGGTCGAGCGACTCGGACAATTATCCTTTCCGGGTCACCTTCCACCACAACTGGTATGGGGAGGGGTGCCGGGAGCGGATGCCCTCGGTGCGTTTTGGTCGGGTGCACGTGTTCAACAACTTTTACGATTGCCGGTACAACAACTATTGCATTCGGACGCGCATCGACGCCGAGGTGCTGGTGGAAAACAACTATTTTCTGAACGTGCAGAATCCCTGGGAACGGTACGTGACCGGCGGAACGCCCGGAAAGCTCCGGGCCGTGGGAAACATCCTCAACAACTGCACGTGGTCGGCCACCTGGACCCGAGGGGTCCAGCTGATTCCGGGTGAGGACGAGTTGGGTCCGGAATTGAATCCGCCGCCTTATCCGTACGTGATGCACGAGGCGGCCGCAGTGCCTTTTTACGTGCAGAACTACGCCGGCGCGGGCAAGTGGCCGTTCGGGCCGTGAGGGAAGAGCCGGGACCCCGGCGGACGCGGCGGCTACAAGTTGTTTCCAAGAGTCCACGGAGCACGCAGAATCCAGGGATTCTCTTAGAGCCCACAGAACCCACAGAGCACGCAGAACGCTTTTTAAAGCCCACAGAACACGCAGATCACACAGAATTCCTTCAAGGCCGAGAGAGCACGCAAAGCGCCGGTGCGAGATTGCTTCCGCGTCTTCGGTCCGCCGCCTTGCGGCGGCGGCTACGGTTTTTGAAGCCCACAGATCACGCAGAGCACGCAGAATCTCTCTAACGTCTACGGAGCACGCGGAACGCAGAGATAAGGGGAACTCGTAGCCGGCCGCGCGGGTCGGCGGGGGCTGCGGAATCGTCCGCCGCGTTACTGCGGCGGCTACCAAGGTGGAGATCAGCCGCTTGTGCCGGCGGGAAGGCGGCGAGTCGGCAGGCCGGGAAGATGGGCCAGAGGAAAGTCCGCCGCCTGACGGCGGCGGCTGCAGCACCCGGCGCTGGCGTCAGGCTTTTGTGTAAACCTCGGCACCCTGTTGGGTGAACTCGCGGGCTTTTTGTTCGAGACCCTTCTGCAGGGCCTCGTCCTCGGTGAGGCCGTGTTCGGCGGCGAATTTGCGGACGTCCTCGGTGATTTTCATCGAGCAGAATTGCGGGCCGCACATGGAGCAGAAGTGGGCCAGCTTGGCCCCTTCGGCCGGCAGGGTTTCGTCGTGGAAGGCGCGGGCGGTGTCCGGGTCGAGGCTCAGGTTGAATTGATCCTCCCAGCGGAACTCGAAGCGGGCCTTGCTGAGGGCGTTGTCGCGGTATTGGGCGCCGGGATGGCCCTTGGCCAGGTCGGCGGCGTGCGCGGCGATTTTGTAGGCGATGACGCCGTCTTTGACGTCCTGTTTGTTGGGCAGGCCGAGGTGTTCCTTGGGGGTGACGTAGCAGATCATGGCGGTGCCGTACCAGGCGATGAGGGCGGCGCCGATGGCACTGGTGATGTGGTCGTAGCCGGGGGCGATGTCGGTGGTGAGCGGACCGAGGGTGTAGAAGGGGGCTTCGCCGCACCACTCGAGTTGGTTGTGCATGTTTTCCTCGATGAGGTGGATGGGGATGTGGCCGGGGCCCTCGTTCATGACCTGGACGCCGTGTTCCCAGGCGCGGCGGGTCAGTTCGCCCTGGACCTGGAGCTCGGCGAACTGGGCTTCATCGTTGGCGTCGGCAATCGAGCCCGGCCGCAGGCCGTCGCCGATGGAGAAGGCGATGTCGTAGGCGGCACAGATTTCGCACAGTTCGTCCCAGTGGGTGTAGAGGAAGTTTTCCTGGTGATGGGCGAGGCACCATTTGGCCATGATGGAACCGCCGCGGGAGACGATGCCGGTCATGCGGCGGGCGGTCAGGGGGATGAAGCGCAGCAGCACGCCGGCATGGACGGTGATGTAATCCACGCCCTGTTCGGCCTGCTCGATGAGGGTGTCGCGGAAAATCTCCCAGGAGAGTTCCTCGGGTTTTCCGCCGACTTTTTCGAGGGCCTGGTAGATGGGGACGGTGCCGATGGGCACGGGGGAATTGCGGAGGATCCACTCCCGGGTGGCATGGATGTTCTTGCCGGTGGAGAGGTCCATGACGGTGTCGGCGCCCCATTTGATGGCCCAGCGCATTTTTTCGACTTCCTCTTCAATGGAGGAGGCGAGGGCGCTGTTGCCGATGTTGGCGTTGACTTTGACGAGGAAGTTGCGGCCGATGATCATCGGCTCGAGTTCCGGGTGATTGATGTTGGCCGGGATGATGGCGCGGCCGGCGGCGACTTCCTGTCGGACGAATTCGGGGGTGATTTCGTCCGGGATTCGTTGGGGGAAGCGGCGGAAGACGGAGGGTGTGAAGGGCGAGTCGGGCAGTTGAGCGGCGCCGAGGTGTTGTTTGCGGAGGTCGTCGCGGACGCGGTCTTTGGCCAGGTCGGCCATTTGGGTTTTGAGGTTGTAGAGTCGCATGTTTTCGCGGATGGCGACGAACTCCATTTCCGGGGTGATGATGCCCTGGCGCGCGTACCAGAGCTGGGTGACCGGGTGGCCGCGGGAGGCGCGGAGGGGTTTGCGCCGCGGGGCGGAGAGGCCTTCGAGGCGGTAGGGGGTTTCGTCCTGGCGTTTGGCGCGGGCCAGGCGTCGATGTTCCTCGGAGAGGTAGCCGTCGTCGATGGGACGGACGGGGCGGCCCTCATATTCCTCGACGTCGCCGCGGGCGAGGATCCAGGGACGACGGATGGGCGGCAGGCCCCGGGTGACGTCGCCGTGAAAGTCCGGATCACCCCACGGGCCGCTGGTGTCGTAGACGCGGACGGGCTCGTTGACTTCGAGGGAGCCGTCGGCGCGCCGGGTGGGGCTCAGTTCGATTTCCCGCATGGGGACGCGGATGTCGGGATAAAGCTGGCCCGAGAGGTACACGCGCCGCGATTTGGGCAGAGGCGCGCGGCTGTCCGTGGCGAGCGACTGTTTGTCAGCGATCATAAAAAGACCTCGTTCCGTTGGTGTTGTTCGACGGCCGGGCCGTCGGACCGGGTGGGTGCGGGAAGAGGTCAACTCGGGATCCCTTCGCCGGCATTACCCGGATCAGGTTCAACGGGTCGGCACGGCCCCCGCCGTGCCCTCTCAGCCTTCGTCCCGGCCCGCGTTTGGGCCCGGACTGGTTAGCTCCCCATTTCAACTGCTTGGTTACACCCGATGGCGGGTGACGTCAAGGTGCCGACGGAACGGGGGGAGCGGCCGGTGAAGGACGGGGACTGCGGGCAGGTGGGGCCGCAGGGTGTTTTCACGGGGCGGGCAAGACTCTGACCTCCCGGAGATTGATGGGGCGCCAGGTACTGGGCGCGTCGGGTCGGGCCGACAAGGTATGGACCCCGGGCGCCGACACCTCGACGACACCGAGCTCCACGGGCTGGAAATCGTCCCACGAGCCGGTGGCGGGGATCCTGCGGGTGAGGGATTGGCCGGCGATTTCGATGCGCAAACGGGATTCCCCGTTGGCGGCGGCGCAAAGGGCGGCGATTTGGAATCGTCCCGGTTGTGGGATTTGGAGTTTCCACGAGACCCATTCTTCGGCGCGGTCCCAGTACCCGATGTTGGTCCGGCCGCCGCGTTCTTCGGTCCGTAGATGGTCGCCGTGGAGTTCGGCCTCGGCCGCGTCCAGAATGTAGCGTCCCTGGGCGTCGGGCCGAACCGGGGGCGGCGAGGTTTCGAAGGGGACGGGAAACAGGTTGCGACCTGTGATGCGGAAGGCGGCGGTGTGGGGAGAAACGGGTTTGTCCGGCAGGCGGATGGTCAGTCCGTTGGTGGTTTGGGACCAGTGGACGCGACCGGGGTGGCCGAGGAGCTGGACCGACTGGATCCGGTTGGTGGACGTGCCCGGAACGGAGGCGAGCGATCGGATGACGATCTGGCGGTCTTCGGGCCAACCGAGGGCGATGGCGTAGAGGGTGCGACCCCTGGTGGTGAAGCGGATGTCGCGGGCGGTGAAGGGGAAGTCCTCACGGAAATGGCCACCGCGGGGTCGGACGGGGCCCTCGCCGAAGACGTACCACGGGCGGGTGGCGTAGATGGCCTCGCCATGGACGGCGACCCAGTCGGCCATTTCCTCCAGGGCCTGCTCGACTTCGGGGTCGAGGGTGCCGTCGGGGCGCTGGACGACGTTGAGGAGGAGATTGCCGTTTTTGCTGACGATGTCGACGAGCAAGTGGATGATCCAGCGGGCGGGCCGGTAGTTCCACTGGGTGTTGTAGAACCAGTCGCCGAGGGAGGTGTCGGTTTGCCAGGGTCGGGGCTGGATGCCGGACAGGACGCCTCGTTCCACGTCTTCCACGGCAGCGCCGGGGATGAACTCACCGGAGCCGGAGTTTTTGCAGGTGTACACGGCTTCGAGGCGCCCGTGTTGGCGGAGGTTGGCATTGTAGAAATGGGCGATCAGGCTGCGGCCGACGCCGCCAAAGGGGATGCCACCGTCGGTGTAAAGCAGGTCGGGCTGGTAGCTGTCCACGAGGTCTTTGATGCGACGGAACCAGGTGAGGTGCCACTGGCGGTTTGTGCTGTACCATCCGCGGTCGTGGGGATCGGCGGGTGGATGATAGAGGTCCCAGGATTTCGCGTCGTTGCCGTCGTAGGGCACGCCGGCCAGGGGACCCGTCTTATCGGCACCTTTGGCGGTTTGGAACCAGGTGTAACTGGTGCCCAGGTGCTCGGACACGCCGAAGCGCAATCCGTATTTGCGGGCGGCCTGTTGCCAGGCGCCGACGATGTCGCGTTTGGGCCCCATTTGGACGGCGTTCCAGCGATGATGTTTGGAATTCCAGAGATCGAAGTTATCGTGGTGGACGGCCATGGAGACGAAGTAACGGGCGCCGGCCCGTCTGTAGAGGGCCATGAGCCGGTCCGGGTCGAACCGTTCGGCGCGCCAGAGGGGGATGATGTCTTTCCAGCCGTTGGTCGAGGGGTGGCCGTAGTGTTCGAGGTGATGCTGGTATTGGCGGTGCCCCTGAAGGTAGAGGTTGCGCGCGTACCAGTCGCCGGCCATGGGGACCGATTGCGGGCCCCAGTGGGCCCAGATGCCGAATTTGGCGTCGCGGAACCAGTCGGGGCAGACATAGTTCGTCAGGGATTCGGCCGTGGGCAGGAACGGCCCGGAAGCGATTTGCAAGCGGAGGGTCTCGCTGTGGAGCCAAGTTTGGCCCAAGAGCGGGAGGAGGGCCAGGGCTCGGAGCATCTGGTGCAGCAAGGGTTTCATGGCAACTCGAGGATTGTGCGGTTGGGAGAAGTTAGAAGCCCCGGAGCTGGGTGCTGGAGCGGGCGGGCAGTCCGGGGGCCGGAGTGCGTTTTAGCACGACGTATTCGATGCCCATCTGCCGGCAGTATTCGCGTTTGCCTCCTTTGTCTCCGTCTTCGTTGACTGCGTAGATGTGAGGGCGGAGCCGGCGGATTTCGGGGTCGGCGTCGAGCCAGCCATGGCCGCTGGAGATGAGCGTTTCGGTGACATGTCGAATCGCCGCGACCATGTAGCGGCGTTCCTCCTGGGGCTGCAAGGGATGACCGGGGCCTTTGAGGGCGCGGATGTTGGCGTCGTGACCCACGATGACGTAGAGGTTTCCGAGGGAGCTGACCTCTTCGAAGAAGCGGACATGTCCGGAATGCAGCCAGTCATAGCAGCCGGTGACGACGACGTTTTTGCGGCCGGGGTCGGGAGGCTGCGGCTCGGGCAGGGGGAACCCGTGCAGCAGGTCGGGAGGGATGGCGTGATACTCGAGGCCGAGGTTGCGGCAGAGGCGTTCGTGGTGCGAACCGGCCTGGTGGGGTGGATCGATCCAGAGGGTTCCCGGGGCGAGTATACCTTCCAGGGCCGGGGTTATGGGATCCGGGTGGGGCCAGGGGCGGATGGCATGGACGAAGCGGAGCGCTTGAAGGAGATAGTGCCGTTCGGCGAACGGGAATTTGGGTGGGCGGCCCGTGTGGTGCTGCACCACCTCGTCGGTCCAGAGCAGAACGGTCACGGGCCCCCAGCGGGCGGCTTCTTGAAGAAACCGCACGTCTCGGGAGCGGAGATCGTCGAAGGAGCCACTGACGACGACGGGGTGGCGTGCGGTCAGGGCTCGGGCAGCCGTCGGCGAATGGGGGGAGGGTCTGGGGGCGGTCATTCGACGCGGATTTGCACGTGGAAAGAGCCGGGGACGGGCTCTTCGGAAACGACGAAGAGGTAGCCGCCGCCGCAACCGGAGTACATGGCTCCCGGGTAACGGCGCTGATAGGCCCGCAACAGGGCCTTGAGATCCACACGCAAGGTGGGGTGTCGGACCGTGTCCGGGAGGATGGCCTCCCAACAGGCCATGCACTCGTTGAAGCTGCGACCGAGGGCGTGGAGGTCCCGATGGCGGATGGCCTCGAAGCAATCGCGACCGGAACGGCCCAGCCGGGCGATCCAGGCCGGGTCGAGATTGCGGTGGCCCAGCGGGTAATAGCCTTCGGGCCGGGGCTCGACCGGCAGGACGTGGAGGACGCGTTCGAGCCAGCGGACCACGCGCCGGTCGGTGAGGGTTTCGATGTGGGCGGGGAAGATGCCGCCTTCGACCCGGTAGTCGTAATCGAGCCGATTGATGCCGGGATAGACCAGCCCGATCATGTCCTGCGAGCCGCTGGGGTCGGTGCGCCCCTGGTTCTCGGCGGCATAGAGTTCCCGCACGAGTTGATCGGGTGGGCGTCGGGGCAGTCGGCCGTTCCAAAGTCGCATGGCGACGGCCCGGGTGCCGGTGGCGAAGCCGGCGCGGTCCATGGGCCGGAAGTTGGGAACGAGGGAAACGACCACCATGGATCCGGGCGGATCCGGGTTGTGACGGGAGACAAACGGTTGGTCGATCCAGCCGCCGGCCAGGGCCATGCGCAAGGGAATCCGGCCCAGATACGTTTGCAACGGATCGGGCATGGTGTTCCGAGGGGGTGTTATTCGACGACGCGTTTACCCTGTTTGCGCGCCTCGTACTGTTCTTTGATCCACTGATAAGTTACGCGCAAGCCCTGTTCCAGCGGGGTACTGGGTTCCCAACCGAGCACCTGTTTGATGAACGTGTTGTCGGAGTTTCGGCCGGCGACGCCGCGGGGCGCGTTGAGGTCGTATTCGCGCTTCAAGGTGACGCCCGCGATGCGTTCGACGATGCTGACCAGGTCGTTGATGGAGACCAGCTCGCTGGATCCGAGGTTGATGGGGGTGGCGATGAGCTGGTCGCAGTGCATGATCCGGTCGATGCCGTAGACGCAATCGTCGATGTACATGAAGCTGCGGGTCTGCCGGCCATCGCCCCAGATGGTGATGCGGAGGTCGTTGCGGTCGATGGCCTCGATGACCTTGCGGCAGATGGCCGCGGGTGCCTTTTCGCGGCCGCCGTCCCAGGTGCCGTACGGTCCATAGACGTTGTGGAAGCGGGCAATGAAGGTCTTGAGCCCGCGCTCGGCCCAGTACTCCTGGCAGAAGATTTCGCTCATGAGCTTCTCCCATCCGTAGCCTCGCTCGGGCCAGGCGGGGTAGGCATCCGATTCTTTGAGGGCGCGGGCATTGGGGTCCTGCTGGAGCTGGATGTTGTAGGCGCAGGCGGAGCTGGAGAAGAAGTAGCGACGAACGCCGGCGCGCCAGGCGGCCTCGATGAGGTGCGTGTTGATGAGGATGGAACGGAGGCATTCGACGCGGTAGCGCTCGATGAATCCCATGCCGCCCATGTCGGCAGCGAGGTTGTACACCTCGACGGCGCCTTCGACGGCGCGCCGGCAGTTCTCTTCCTGACTGAGGTCCAGGCAGAGATTCTCGACGCCGGGTTCCCGGACATACCATTCCGGGAGGGGTTTTTTGTCCACCGCCCGGATGCGACGGAAGCCCTTGCGGCGGAAGTAGCGGACCAGGTTGCCTCCGATGAATCCGCCGGCTCCCGTGATGACCAGGAGGTCGTCCGGTTGCAGCGGCGGATCCGGTTCCACGAGTCGTTTGGTTTCGATGCTCATCGTTGCGCCTGTTCAACCGACGGCCCGGGGAGGGTTCGATCGAAGCGGAGCCCCGGAGCCGATCTCGCGTTTGACGGCGCAAGCTTATGGCAGGGAGGCCGGGGAGGGAATGTTGATCTTTGATCCGGGCATGACGATTCTTGATCGGCGAAGGTATGGCGCGAAAGAGGGCGCAGCAGGGTTCGATGAGCGCGGGCCCGCCCGCGTTTTTTGCCACCGAGGTCAAAGGGGCCCGACGATTCTACCGGGACCTGGCTCCGGATCCCCGTGCGCAGTTGGTGGTGGTTTGTGGCGGGCGCGAAGAATGCACGCCGGCCTACCGAATTCAGCGACGGGGTTTTCCGTTCTGGTCGTTGGAGTATGTGGTGGCGGGCCGGGGTCGGGTGCACCTGGAGGGGCGCTGGCGGGATTTGGGTCCCGGGGATGTCTTTTCGTATGGGCCCGGGGTGCCTCACGAGATCGTGACCTCGGGCGACGCGCCCCTGGTGAAGTACTTTGTGGACGTTGCCGGGAGGCATGCGCGGAGGCGGCTGCAGCAGTGGGGGCTTTGGCCGCCCCGGCTGGCACGGGTCCATCCCCCGGATGCCCTGCAGCGACTGTTCGAGGAGTTGATCGATGCAGGGTTGCGGTCGGGCCCCGGGGGCGACGCGTTGTGTGCGGGCCTGTTCGGATGTCTGGGGATCAAGCTTCGAATGGCGGCCGCCCCGGCCGAACAGATGCTCACTCCGGCGTTTCTCACTTATCAACGATGTTGCGCGTTGATCCAATCCGACCCTGCGAAATTTCGGAACCTGGCGGATGTGGCGCGTGCCTGTCACGTGGATCGGGCGCATTTGTGCCGGCTGTTTCGGCGGTTCTCTGGCGAGACGCCGTACCGGTATCTGATGCGGCAAAAACTGGCGGGAGCGGCGGCCCGATTGTGTGAGCCGGGCGCGCTGGTGAAAGCGGTGGCCTGGGAGGCGGGGTTCAGCGATCCGTTTCATTTTTCGCGCGTGTTCAAACGGGTGTTTGGGGTCTCGCCCTCGGTATTTCGTTTGTGGCGCTGCGGCCGTGAGGGCTGAACGGCCCGGGGCGGTCCCGGACTCTGCGGAGACGCAAGGTTCCCGGAGCCGGTCGGGGATCCTTTGTGAGCCCACGGAATACGCAGAGCAGGCAGAACGATTTTTAAAGCCCACAGATCACGCAGAACACACAGAATTTTTTCAAAAGCCCACGGTGCCCGCGGATCACACAGAAGGCGCGGAGCAGTCACTTGGAGACCATCCGCCGCCTGACGGCGGCGGCTACACTTTTTTGAAGCCCACAGAGCACGCAGAACACACAGATGAAGGGGAATCGTAGTCGGTGACGTGAGTCCCGGAGCCGCACACGATCCGCCGGAGACTCGTAGCCGCCGATGAGAATCGGCGGACTTTTGGTGATGAGCCCCCGGTGCATGCCAGTGGAAAGTCGCGTTGCGGATCGCGCGCCCCGTGACTGCCCGCGGCTACCCTGCGCGGACCGGGTCTGTATTTCGGATCTTGGGTCCGCCGGCTCACGCCGGCGGCTACGTATTCAGGTCCGCCGCCTGGCGGCGGCGGCTCTACGGTTTTTCAGGAGCCCACAGAATACGCAGAACACGCAGAAGGAGTTTTTTGAACGATCGGCCGAGCGCGCAGAAGAGGCAGACGGCTCGCTCGAACCCGGGGCTTCCCCCGGAAAGCTGCGGAACCGGGGCGTGAATGTAGCCGCCGACGGGAGTCGGCGGAGGCGCCCGGCGGGAAGGGGCCGCCGCCTTCCGGCGGCGGCTACCAAAGGCTCCACTGCGTAGCCGCCGATGGGAATCGGCGGACTTGGCGTGGGATGCAACATGGTGTGGTCAGAGCTGCCATCCAACGACCGGGTGTGAATTCTCGGTCCGCCGCCTGACGGCGGCGGCTACGGTTTTTCAGGAGCCCACAGAATACGCAGAACACGCAGAAGGAGTTTTTTGAACGAGCTGCCGAGCGTGCAGAAAGCGCAGAAAGCTCACCCGGAGCCCGGGATTATCTTGGAAAGCTGCGGCACCGGGGCGTGAATGCAGCCGCCGACGTGAGTCGGCGGAGGCGCCCGGCGGGAAGGGGCCGCCGCGTGACCGCGGCGGCTACCAAAGGCCCCACTGCGTAGCCGCCGATGGGAATCGGCGGACTTGGCGTGGGATGCAACATGGTGTGGTCAGAGCTGCCATCCAACGACCGGGTCTGAATTCTCGGTCCGCCGCCTGACGGCGGCGGCTACACTTTTTGAAGCCCACAGAGCACGCAGAACACACAGATGAAGGGGAATCGTAGTCGGCGACGTGAGTCCCGGAGCTGCACACGATCCGCCGCCAGACGGCGGCGGCTGGCTGACTTGAGACTCGTAGCCGCCGATGAGAATCGGCGGACTTTTGGTGATGAGCCCCCGGTGCATACCAGTGGAAAGTCGCGTTGCGGATCGTGCGCCCCGTGACTGCCCGCGGCTACCCTGCGCGGGCCGGGTCTGTATTTCGGATCTTGGGTCCGCCGGCTCACGCCGGCGGCTACGTATTCAGGTCCGCCGCCTGACGGCGGCGGCATCTGGGTTGGGGTTCGCCAGCTCGCGTCGGTGGGGATCGGCTCGGGACCCGCGTCCATGGGCGTTGGGCCGGGTTTTCTCTTGGCGTGCGCGAGGGCGGTTTTTATGGTGAGGACACTTCGTCAGGAAGATGGGTGAGGGCGTCATGAACCAAGTAGCGGAGATCAAACTGGAAGGGCGGGTTTACACGTTCCCCGTGGTGGTGGGCACCGAGCAGGAAAAGGCGATCGACATCCGGGAGCTGAGGAACCAGACGGGTTACATCACGCTGGATGACGGGTACGCCAACACGGGCTCGTGCCGCAGCGCCATCACGTTCATCGACGGGGAGAAGGGGATTCTGCGTTACCGGGGCATCCCGATCGAGGAGCTGGCGGAGCAATCGTCGTTCATCGAGGTGTCGTATCTGTTGATCATGGGCAGGCTGCCGACCCGGGCCGAGTTGCGGCGGTTCTCGGACCTGCTGACGCAGAACCAGATGCTCCACGAGGACATGAAATTCCATTTCGAGGGGTTCCCTCCGAATGCGCACCCGATGGCGATTCTGTCGGCGATGATCAACGCCGCAGGGTGTTATTATCCGGAGCTGCTGCGCCGGGACATCTCGGACCACTTCGAAACGCTGGCGGCCCGGCTGTTGTCGCAGGTCCGCACCATCGCGGCCTTTGCGTATCGCAAGTCGCGCGGCCTGCCGTTCATTTATCCGAAGACGCAGTACAAGTATGCGGCGAATTTCCTGCACATGATGTTCTCGCATCCCTCGGAGGACTGCGAACTGAAACCGGAAGCGGTGCGGGCGCTGGACCTGCTGTTTTTGCTGCATGCGGATCACGAGCAGAATTGTTCGACCTCGACGGTGCGCATGGTGGCCTCCAGCGGGGCCAATTTGTTCGCTTGTGCGGCCGCCGGGGTGTGTGCGTTGTGGGGTCCGTTGCACGGCGGGGCCAACCAGGCGGTCATCGAGATGCTGGAAGAGATTCACCGCTCGGGGGATGACGGGCGGAAGTTCCTCGAGCAGGTCAAGAACAAGAGCAGCGGACGGCGTCTGATGGGTTTCGGCCACCGCGTGTACAAGAACTACGATCCCCGGGCGCGGATCATCAAGCGGCAGTGTGACGAGTTGCTGGCGAAGCTGGGCCGCACCGATCCGTTGCTGGACATCGCCAAGCGGTTGGAGGAAGCGGCGTTGCAGGACGAGTACTTCATCGAGCGGAAGTTGTATCCGAACGTGGACTTCTACAGCGGTATCATCATGCGGGCGCTGGGCATCCCGGTGAACATGTTCCCGGTGATCTTTGCCATTGGGCGGATGCCGGGCTGGATTGCTCATTATCGGGAGGTCGCCGAGGACCCACAGGGTCGGATCTATCGACCGCGGCAGGTGTACGTGGGACCCACGCTGCAACATTACGTCCCGATCGATCAGCGCACGTGAGCATGGGGGCGGGGACCGGCCGATCCACGGAGGGAGGCGGCCCCGGTGTTCAGGGCGAGCCGGGCCGTGGGGATCCCAGGGGTGCGGTGCGTCCGTGACGGCCGGGCGGGTTCTGTCCGTGGGGACCCGCGCCGGTTGGGATAAGCAAGCGAGCCGGGAGGCGCAGAAGGGCGCATTGCCGTTTTTGAGCCCGGATGCAAGGATCCCTGGAAATGCCGTTTCCCCGCGGCTTCCCCACCTCGAGGAGCGTGGTTTTCGGCCGTGCTTTCGGGGGCTGTGCATAAACCTGAACCAGGCCCGGCAGCGGATCTGCCGCGCGTGGGGCCCCGCGTGCGCCCACTCTGCAGCCAACCATCTCCCGGAGCTGCGTGATGCAAATGCATCGCGACCAGGCACGAGGAGGGTTGGACTGGTGTTGCGCCTTCGGCGCGCCCTGGCTTCCGCCCCACCGGGGCGCAGGTGCGCCGGTTCAGGATGGCGCCTCCGGGGCCGGTCCGCCCTCGCTGCCGGGTGAAGCCTCGCACCTTCAGCGCGTTGTAGGAGTGCTGTGTCGGCGCAAGAACTTGCGAGATCAGGGCACCGGAACGCCCACTGCTGCATCGCGGCCTGAGGGGGCAGAAGCCGGTGTGGGGGCCGGCCGTCGCGATGGGGGCAGGGAGTTGTGGCCTTCCAGGGCACGATGGGGTTTTACGGGTCGAACCCCGGGGCGTTGGCCCGGGCTGGCGAAAGGATGCGCCGTTGCCCCGTGGATTGCCCGGCGCGATTCCGTGGACCGGGCAGTGGGGATTTCGGTGTTACAGCTCCGAATCCATAAGTCCATGCAAATGCCCTTGTCCGCCGACTTTCCCGTGCCGAGGAAGGCCGAAGTCCCGGCCGAGCTGTGGGGGCGTTCGGATCGGAGAGGCGCCGGCGCCGGCGTTGCCTGCCGGTTTTGGGTTGCCTTTTACCGGGCAGCTTCCTTCAATCGCGGGCACATCGGCTTTGCGTCATGAATATTCACGAATACCAGGCGAAACGGTTGCTGGCGGAACGGGGCCTGCCGGTGCCGCCGGGCGAGGTCTGTGACACGGCCGATCAGGCGCGCGCGGTGGCGGAACGATTGTTGGCAGAGGGGGCGCAACAATTGGCGGTCAAGGCACAGATCCACGCAGGCGGCCGGGGCAAGGGGACTTTTGTGGACGGCTACAAGGGCGGGGTGCGCCTGGTGCGGACCGCCGAGGAGGCGGAGGTCTGTGCCCGGGCCATGCTGGGCAACGTGTTGGTGACGCGTCAGACAGGGCCGGCGGGGCGCAAGGTTCGCAAGGTGCTCGTGGCGGTGGCTCCGGAAATCCGACGCGAGTTGTATGCGGCGGTCTTGCTGGATCGTGCGCGCGGGTGTCCCGTGGTGATGGCCAGCACGGAGGGGGGCGTGGACATCGAAGAGGTGGCGGCGCGGGCTCCGGAAAAGATTCTGACGGAGCCGGTGGATGCGGTGCTGGGCTGGCAGGCGTATCAGGGCCGGAAGTTGGCGGTGGCGCTGGGGCTGAGGGGGCCGTTGCTCGGACCTGCGGCGCAGTTCTTTCAAGGTTTGTACCGGACCTGGTGGGAATGCGAGGCGTCGCTGGTGGAGGTGAATCCGCTGTGCGTGGTGACGGGCCCCGGCGGGGCCGATGCCCTGCTGGTGGTGGATGTGAAGATGTCGTTGGAGGACAACGCGCTGTTTCGGCATCCGGATCTGGCGGCCTTGCGCGATCCGAACGAGGAATCGCCGCTGGAGGTCGAAGCCAGCAAGTATCACCTCAACTACATCAAGCTGGACGGCAACATTGCCTGCCTGGTCAATGGAGCGGGGCTGGCGATGGCCACGATGGACATCATCAAGCATTACGGGGGTGAGCCGGCCAACTTCCTGGATGTCGGGGGCGGCGCCAGTGTCGAGCAGGTGACGGCCGCGTTTCGCATCATCATGCAGGACCCGAACGTGAAGGCGATTTTGGTGAACATTTTTGGAGGGATCATGGATTGCGACGTGATCGCGCAGGGGATTGTGGCGGCGGTGCGGGAGACCGGGTTGCGCCTGCCCCTGGTGGTGCGATTGGAGGGCAACAACGTGGTGGCGGGCAAGCGGACGCTGGCCGCCTCGGGGTTGTCGGTGATCAGCGCGGACTCGATGGCGGATGCAGCCGAGAAAGTGGTGGCGGCGGCCCGTGCCGCGGAGGCGTCGGGTGCGGCGCCGGCCGGGGTTATGCGCGGGTCATAGGGCATCGAACGCGGAGGTCTTCTCATGGCCATCCTGGTGCAACCGGACACGAAGGTTCTCATTCAAGGGATCACGGGCAGTTTTGGTGCGCGTCATGCCCGTTTGTCGATCGAGTACGGCACGCAGGTGGTGGGTGGCGTCACCCCGGGCAAGGGCGGTCAGGTGTTTCAGCATAACGGTCAGGAGGTGCCGATCTTCGACACCGTGGCCGAGGCGGTGCGGGCGACCGGAGCCACGGCGTCGACGATTTTCGTTCCCGCTCCGTTTGCGGCGGACGCGATTCTGGAGGCGGCGGACGCGGGCATCGAGGTGGTGGTGTGCATCACGGAGGGGATTCCGGTGGCGGACATGCTGCGGGTGAAACGGGCCCTGGCGGGGCGGCGGACCCGGTTGATTGGTCCGAATTGCCCCGGCATTGTCACTCCGGGCGAGGGGCCGGACTCCCGCGGGGGGTGTCGCATGGGGATCGCACCGGGTTACATCCACAAGAAAGGGCACGTGGGGGTGGTGTCCCGCAGTGGAACGCTGACGTACGAAGCGGTTTGGCAATTGACGCGTCGCGGGGTGGGCCAGAGCACGTGTGTGGGCATTGGGGGGGATCCGGTGCCGGGAATGTCGCATTTGGACGTGATCAAATTGTTTGTGGAGGACCCGGACACGCACGCGATCATTCTCATTGGTGAAATTGGTGGGAGTGCCGAGGAAGAGGCCGCGGCCTGGATCAAGCAGCATTGTCGAAAGCCCGTGGCGGCATTCATTGCAGGAGCCACGGCTCCGCCGGGCCGTCGCATGGGACATGCCGGGGCCATCATCAGTGGAGGGAAGGGCACTGCCGCGGCGAAGATCGAGGCGTTGCGGGACGCGGGGGTGGCGGTGGCGCCAACACCGGCGGAGATCGCCGATACGTTGCTGCGTCTGTTGTAGGGCTTGCCCGTGTCCTGTGGCCGCCAGGCAGGCGCGGAGCCGGGAGAGGGGTCGTGATGGCGTGGTTGGACAGCCTGCTGAACCTGGCCTGCCTGTTGTTGGGATGGGCGGCGTGGTCCCTGCGGGGCGAACTGAAGCAGCGGGGCCGTCCTGCCACCCTGGCCGGAACGCTGCGGCCGGTCCTCGTGCCGACCGCGCGGGTATGGTTTTGGGCTCTGGGCGCGGTGGGGCTGCTGGGGTTGCGGGCGTTGCTGGTCTGGCACGGCGGTCGTGCTTCGGAGTGGGTTCCCCGCCTGGATTTGGGGGTGGTGAGTGTGGCCTTTCCGGTGTTGCCGGGCTGGAGCGGGCTGGGGCTGGCGATGGTGCACGCGGTTTTAAGTTTCGGGGTGCTGTGCACGGGGTTCTGGTTGTGGATGGTCTTGCTGGATGGGTTGGCAGAGGGCGGACCGGCGGTGAACCCGTTCGTGCAAATGGCGCGCTCGGTGGTCGGGCCGTGGCGCCGCTGGCCGGTCCCGGTCCGGCTGTTGGGCACGCCGTTGGTGGTGGCTGCGCTGTGGCTGGGAATGGAGCCCGTGTTGGTGGCGTTGCGCCTGCTGCCCGAGCCGGCCCCCTGGCCGGCTCGAATGCTTCAGGCGCTCGTGGTGGGGTTGAATGCGTGGCTGGTATGGAAGCCGTTGCTGACCGGGCTGCTGCTGTTGTACTGGCTGAACCTGTACATCTATTTCGGATCCCATCCGTTCTGGGAATTTGTCGGCTGGTGCGGGCGTCGTTTGGTGGCCCCGTGGCGACGACTGGGTTTTCAGATTCGGCAGTTGGACCTCACGCCCCTGGTGTTGGTGGCCGGGGTCTGGGGAGTATCGCATGTGGCCGAGCACGGGATCTTGTTTCGAGGTTTGGATCGGGGGATTCCCGGCCTGGCGGAGGTCTATGTGATGTTGGCGCGGTGAGGCTCTGCAGTGCGCCGCCGGCCCTGCGCATCGGAAGGGGACGGTTGATTTCGGGGGAAGCGACTCTTTCTGCCGGGGCGAGGGTACAAGTTTCGCTTGTCACATGGTTGTAACATGCTTTCACTGAACCCGCGCGAAGGCCGCCGGGCTGTCTCAGGGGCATGCGGGCAGCCGCGAACGCCCATCCAGAACTCCGGACGTAAATTCGCCCGAGTGGCCGGTGGAAACGGGGAGCATTCGAGATGCAGAAGTCGATTGCAGCGAGAATTGGGACGACCCGAGTGCGGGGGAGCGGCTTTGTCTCGGCGGTTGCGAGGTGGACGGGGCTGGTGCTGGCCTGCAGTTGGTGTGTGGCCCGCGCGGGCTCGGGCGGACCGGGCGACTCGGAGGCGATGCTCCTGCTGGATTTGCTGGAGCGGAAAGGGATTCTCACCCGTCAAGAGGCGGAACAGGCGCGAACCGAATTGGCCAGCCGCCGCACGGTGTCCCTGGAGGAGTTCGCGCGGCAGTCGAAGGTGCAGTTCTCACGGTGGGTGGACCGGGTGGATTTCTCCGGGGATGCGCGGCTGCGGTTCGAACATCGGAGTGGCGAGAATGGTCAGGCCGGTGGCGGTGACCGCCTGGAGATGAACCGTTGGCGATACCGTTTGCGCGCAGGGGCGCAGATCGAGTTCTCCGAGCAATTGCGTGCGGGCGTCCAGTTCCAATCCGGCACGAGCGGGCGCTCGGGCAACGTGACCTTTGGCGGGGACAGCGGGCCCTGGGGCCGCGGGGATGACGGAGTTTATTTGAACCAGCTTTATCTCCGGTGGACACCGGTCTCGTGGTTCGGCGCGACGGCCGGGCGGCAGCCGAACCCGTTCCAGGTGACCAGTCTGGTTTGGGATCCCGATTTGCAGCCGGAAGGGCTGAGCGAAACGTTTCGGTACGCCCGGGGCGGTTGGGAGTGGACGGTGACGTTGGGACAGTTCTTGTATGACGAAGCGCCACGGGACAACCCGTTCGGTGGGGGGCCGGCAGAGGCAGACGCGTATCTGTTCATGCAGCAGGTCGGCTTGCGATATCGTTTTCACGCCAACTGGTCGGCCGCCGTTTCGCCGCTGTTGCATGTGTACAGCGGGGGTGGCGACAGTTTTCGCGGGCCGTTCGTGGGGACCACCCCTGCAAACAGCGTCGGGATCAACGACCTGATGGTGTTGGAAGTGCCGTGGGAGCTCCGTTACTCGGGTGGCCCATGGCCGGTTCGCGTGTATGGAGATTTCGCGGTCAATCTTCAAGGGCAGGAGCGCGCGCGTGCGGCGGGGACGCCGCGGTACGAGGACGAGAAGTACGGCTGGCTGGCCGGGGTGGAGGTGGGATCAGGGCGGCGCAAGGGCGAATGGCGCATTCGGGCGGCTTACCAATGGAGCGGGCTGTACGCGCTGGATCCCAACCTGGTGGACACGGACGCATTTGATTCGCGGGTGAACATGCGGGGTGTGATTGTTGAGGGCACCTATTTGTTCACCGATTTCCTTCAGATGAACCTCACGTATGCCCATGGCGAGCGGAATCGGAAAGCCCTGCCCACTGGGGCCGTGGGGGATCTTGGGGGTACAGCCGGCACGGCTTACCTGGATGACTACCGGCTGTTCCAAGCGGATCTGAATCTTCGATTCTGAGGAGCGTTTCCGGGCCGAGGGCTCGCTGGAAAAAGTCGGGCGCAGCCTTCGTCAGGGACTGGTACGGATCGCGTGCCGAGCGGACCTTTTGGCTTTCCTTTGGCTGCCGGGCAAAGCTGCCGGCAGCCGCTGCGGGAGCGCAGTTGCGGGCGGTGGCCTCCGCAGGAGGGGCTCGCTATGGCCGGATGCCGAGCACGGTTTCCCACCGGAGACGCGGCCCAGGATCCCGGGAAGCGGCCTCCGGCAACGAGCTCCGGTTCTCCAGCGGCGCTTTCAGGGTGCCTGACGTCCGGGTGGATCGATGTGAAAAGTTGTGCCTTTCCGCTGCAGGGGGACCAAGGGCTGCGATCGAACATCACAAATTCTTCGCCGATCTGATTCCCCGGGTCTTTATGAATCGTTAAGGTGCGACTTCGGGACCGGGCTGAGCCTCGGGGCACCGGTCGCAGCGGAGGGATTCGCCGCTCCGGCGAGTCTCTGTGACGGTTGGTGTGACCCCGGGGCAGGGAACGATTTCCCCTGGCAACGGCGGGGAGGGTTTTGCACCCGCCGCCGCAGCGACGGGGCGGCGGGATACACGGCGCAGACGCGCCCAGGTGCGCAAAAGGCGTCGGGTCCGAGAGCTCTCGGGGAGCGTGACCTTGCTCGAGGGCACCGGATGCTTCATGCTGGCCGGGCGTTTGCCGGCTTTGAACAGGGCAGATGCCAGCGTTGTCTTTGGAACCGGGTTGGAACGAGAAATCATGAGCATGACCATCAGTGCCATCAATGCCGCGGTGCAGGAAGCGGGGGCCTTCCTTCGACCGTTGTTCCAGGAAATGAGCAAAGTGATCGTGGGCCAGACGTACCTGACCGAGCGGTTGGTCATGGGTCTGCTGGCCAATGGACACGTGTTGCTGGAGGGGGTGCCGGGGCTGGCGAAGACCCTGGCGGTGAAGACCCTCGCGCAGTGTTTGCAGGTGAAGTTTTCGCGGCTGCAGTTTACGCCCGACATGCTGCCGGCGGACGTCATCGGCACCCAGATTTACAACCCTCACACCGGGACGTTCAGCACGCGCAAGGGACCGATCTTTGCGCATCTGGTGCTGGCGGACGAGATCAACCGGGCGCCGGCCAAGGTCCAGAGTGCGTTGTTGGAGGCCATGCAGGAGCGACAGGTGACCATCGGGGACCAGACGTATCGCCTGGAGGAACCGTTCCTGGTGCTGGCCACGCAGAATCCCATCGAGCAGGAGGGGACCTATCCGCTGCCCGAGGCGCAGGTGGACCGGTTCATGATGAAGCTCCGGATCGGGTATCCCTCGCGCGGTGAGGAACGACAGATTCTGGAGCTGATGGCGCGCACCTCCGGATTGCCCACCGTGCGCCCGGTGGTGGAACCGGAGCAGATCCTGCGGGCGCGCGAGGTGCTGAACGACATTTACGTGGACGACAAGGTGAAGGAGTACATTGTGGACGTGGTATGTGCCACGCGGAATCCGGAGGAATACAAGATTGACGTCAAGCATTACATCCAGCTGGGCGCTTCTCCGCGGGCGACGATCAACCTGACGCTGGCGGCCAAGGCACACGCCTTTCTGCGGGGCCGTGGGTACGTGATCCCCCAGGATGTGAAAACGGTGGGTCTCGATGTGTTGCGTCACCGCATCATGATCACCTACGAAGCCGAGGCAGAGGAGAAGACGGCCGAGGCCGTCCTGCAAAAGATATTCGACGAGTTGCCCGTGCCATGAAGGAGCCGTGGAGATCGGGGGCAGCGAGTGCCGGAGCAGGGCCCGCAGGGAACGGGCGGAAAGCCCTCGCCACCGCGGTTCCGGCCCGGCCCGGTCGCCGGGTGGGTGCCCGCACCGTGGGACACGACGGACACGTGGAACGGTTGGGAGCGGCCGTGCGCTGCCGGCGGCCGGGGATGGGCGAAAGGCCGGAGGCGCATCGGCAGTCGGACCGGTCGGCACGGCCCGGGAGAGAGTGCAGAGCATGATCCCGCGCGAGATTCTCAAAAAGATTCGGCAGATCGAGCTTCGCACCAATCGTCTCGTGACGGAAACGCTGGCGGGGCAGTACCACAGTGTGTTCCGGGGCCAGGGCATGAACTTCGAGGAGGTGCGCGAGTATCAGCCGGGCGACGAGGTGCGGGCGATCGATTGGAATGTCACGGCCCGGATGAACCATCCGTTCGTGAAGAAGTTCGTGGAGGAACGGGAGCTGACGGTGTTGTTGGTGGTGGACGTGAGTGGTTCGGGCTGGTTCGGATCGGTGGAGCCCTCGAAGCGGGAGCTGGCGGCCGAGGTGGCGAGTGTGCTGGCGTTTTCGGCGCTGCGGAACAACGACAAGGTGGGCCTGGCGCTGTTTTCGGAGGAGGTGGAGACGTTCATCCCCGCGCGCAAGGGCCGTCGGCACGTGCTGCGGGTCATTCGGGAAATCCTGTATTACGAGCCGCGCGGGCGGGGCACGAACCTGCCCGGGGCGCTGGAGTTCATTCTCCGGGTGGCGCGACGCAGGGCGATTGTTGTGTTGATCTCGGATTTCCTGGCGCCGGAGGGGCCGCCGCGATCCGCGGCCGCGACCGGCGCCGGTGCGGGCAGGTCGCGCGGCGCCTTCGGGGCCATGCTGCAGTTGGAGCCCTTTTCGCCTTCCACCCTGAGCCTGCTGCGGCAGGTGAATCGCCGACACGACCTGATCGCGGTGCAGGTGCTGGACCGGTATGAATGTGAACTGCCCGCGCTGGGACGTCTTCTGCTGGAGGATGTGGAAACCGGGGAGATGGTGGAGGTGAACACGGCCGATGCACGGCGGCGCGCGGCATTTGCGGAGCATCAGGCGGCGCGCCAGGCCGAGTTGGCGCGGGCGTTGCGCGCTGCAGGGGTGGATGCGATTCAGTTGCGGACGGATCGGCCCTATGTGGGGGAACTGGCCCGGTTTTTCGAGATGCGGGAGCGGCGGCGGCACCGGGGCGGTTGATCGGGGTCGCCGCCGGGGTGCGGTCGAAACGATGGATTCGAGGCACGGGTCGTGGATGGATCGCCGATGGGGATGACACAGGGAACGCAAACTCTGGCCCGGGCAGCGGTGCCGGCGGGAACCGGCCAGGACATTCGGGACATTGTCCCGCCGGTGCCGGTTCCGTCGGTGTGGGACTGGCTGGGTTGGATGTTGGCGGCGGTGGTCGCCGCGGCGCTGGGGTGGTGGCTGTGGCGCGTTTGGCAGCGGCGGAAGGCACGCGTCCCCGTGATCCCTCCGGTGCCGCCGCATCGTCGTGCTCGTCAGCGACTGGAGGCGGCCCTGGCGCTGTTGGATCGGCCCAAGGAATTCTGCATCGCGGTTTCGGATGCCCTTCGCTTCTACCTGGAGGAGCGGTTCGAGTTGCGGGCGCCTGAACGGACGACGGAGGAGTTTTTGGTGGAACTGCAGCGCTCGGATGCCCTGTTGCCGGATCAAAAGCAGGTGCTCGGGGAGTTCTTGCAAAGGTGCGACCTGGTCAAATTCGCCCGGTATGAACCGACGCGCTCGGAACTGCTGGAGCTGCATGGAGCGGCGCTGCGGCTGGTGGAGGAGACCGAGCCGTGGGAGCCGGCGGGCGGGGCGGGTCCTTCCGAGGCCCGGGGCACCGCAGCGCTCAGCCCGGCCGGAAACGAAAGTCGGAGGGAGACGGGATGAGTTTCGCTCTGCCCTGGCTGCTCTTGTTGGTGTTCTTGTTGCCGCTGCTGGCGTGGGCACGCCGCCGGCTGGGAACACCTCCGGCGTTTTTGTATTCGTCGGCGCGGCTGATGCGGCCGTTGTTGATGCTGGGGGGGCGGCAGCCCGGCCGGTGGCTGGCCATGTTGCGGGGCCTGGCGCTGGTTTGTGGCGTGGTGGCCCTGGCCCAGCCGCGCCTGACTCACAGCGAAACCCGCGTGACGGCCAGCGGGGTGGACATCGTGGTGGCCTTTGACATGTCGGGCAGCATGGCGGCGGAAGATTTCGTCGTGCAGGGGCAGCGCATCAATCGCATGGAGATGTCCCGTCGGGTGCTGCGACAGTTCATTCAGCGTCGGCCCAATGACCGGATTGGCCTGGTGGTGTTTGCCACGGATGCCTACGCGGCGGTTCCCCCCACGCTGGATCACGAGTATTTGCTGCAAGTGCTGGACCGGCTGGAGCTGGGGACCATTGCGGCGGATCGGACCGCCATCGGGATGGGTCTGGCCAGCGCGTTGAATCGATTGCAGGATCTGCCCAGCAAGAGCCGCATCGTCATTCTCATGACCGACGGCCAGAACAACGCCGGCAAGATCGATCCCCGCACCGCCGCCGAAGCCGCCCAGGCTCTCGGCGTCAAGGTGTACACCATCGGTGTGGGCACACGGGGTCGCGCTCCGACGCCCGTTCAGGACGTGTTCGGCCGCAAATTGTACCGGTGGGTGGACGTGGACATTGACGAGGCCACGCTGCAGTTCATCGCCGATCACACAGGCGGGCGGTATTTCCGGGCCGACAATGCGGAGCGATTCGAGGAGATTTACCGGGAAATCGATCGCCTGGAAAAGACGGAGGCGGAAGTGAAGAAGTATGCGCGGCATCGGGAATTGAGCGGCTGGTGGATTGCGGCGGTCCTGGTGTTGCTGGCGACGGAAGTGGTGCTCGGTGAAACCGTATGGCGACGGCTTCCCTGATCAGGCCGAGGTGGTTGGGGGCTGCCGGGGCCCGGGGCAGCGGGCGAAGCCCCCGAGGGCGGGTTTTGGAGGCAACGTAGACCGATGCAGTTTGCGCAACCCCAATTCCTGTGGCTGCTGCTGGTGATCCCACCGGCGGTGGCGTTGTTTTTGCTGTGGGGCGCACGGACGCGTCGCAAACTGCGGGAACGGTTCATCCCGCCGCGCCTGCTGCCGCAATTGCTGGCCGGCTGGTCGCCTGCTCGACAGCGGGCGCGGATCCTGGTGTTGACGGCCGCCTGTGCACTGTTGCTGGTGGCGCTGGCGCGACCCCAATGGGGGTACACGTGGGAAGAGGTCCGGCAGCGGGGACTGGACATCGTGGTGGCCGTGGACGTTTCGCGAAGCATGCTGACGGCCGACGTTGCGCCGAACCGCCTGGCGAGGGCCAAGATGGGCGTGCAGGATCTTCTGCGGATCGGGCGCACGGATCGCTTCGGTCTGGTGGCTTTTGCGGGATCGGCGATTCTGCTGTGCCCGTTGACCTGGGACGACACCGTGTTTCGGCAGAGTCTGGACGCGCTGGAAGTGGGCACGGTTTCGGATACCGGGACTCATCTGGCCGCCGCGTTGGAAACCGCCCTCCGGGCATTCCAAGAGGACACCGACAATTATCGGGCCATTGTGCTGCTCACCGACGGCGAGGACCACGAGGGAGGTGCGTTGGAGGCGGCCCGTCGCGTGGCGGCCCGGGGCGTGCGCATTTTCACGGTCGGAGTGGGCACCCCGGAAGGAGAACTGCTGCGCGTGCGCGATCGTCATGGTCGGGAGGATTACGTGCGGGACGCCGCCGGCAACGTGGTGAAATCGCGATTGAACGAGGCGCTGCTGCAGCAGATCGCCGCCGTCAGTGAGGGAGGTTTTTACCTGCCCCTGCAGGGACCGCGCGCGATGGAAACCCTGTACGAACGGGGATTGGCCCCGTTGCCGAGGCGGGAAGGAACGGAGCGGTTCGTTCGCCGATACCGGGAACGCTATCACTGGCCGCTGGCCCTGGCGCTGGTGCTGTTGGCGACGGAATGGGTCTGGCCGCAACGGCGCAGGTCTTCTCGCGACCGTGGGGGCGCAGGGGTGGCCGCCGCAGCAACGGCTTGGCTCGTACTGGCGTCTGCGGGATCTGCGGTGGCCGTGTCGCCCGCGCACGCCCTGCGGGAATACGAGGCGGGCCGTTATGACGCGGCCCGACAGGAATTCGAACGGCTGCTGGAGAAGCGGCCCCGGGACGAGCGGTTGCATTTCAACGCCGGTGCGGCTGCCTACCGGCAGGGTGCCTACGACCAGGCGGCGCGCCACTTCGACCAGGCCACTCGCAGCGAGGATTTGCGGCTGCAGGAGTGGGCCTACTACAACCGTGGCAACAGCCTGTACCGACTGGGCGAGGCGGAGTCGGATCCGGCGCGGCGACGGGCGTTGTGGCAGGAGGCACTCCAACAGTACCTGCACGCTCTCCAGCTGAACACGAACAACGTCGATGCTCGGTACAATCACGAGTTCGTCCAGCGGCGTTTGGAGGAGTTACCGCCGCCTCCGCCCCAGCCACAGGGCGGGGGCAACTCCCGGGAGCAGCAGCCGCAAGAACAAGACCGGTCGGGCTCGGAGCAGGGACAGGACTCGCAGCAGGATCGAAGCTCCACGCAGCCGAACGAGGCGCAGGCCCAAGAGACCCCCGGCCAACCCCCTCAGCCAACGGGGTCGGATCAGCCCAAACCGTCAGGCTCGGAAACCGAAGGACAAGCCGAGAGCACAGACCCGTCCGCTTCCGGTAGTCCGCCGTCGCGACCGATGACACCAGCGGAGGCCCGGCAATTGTTGGAGAGTCTCAAGGGCGACGAGCGGCTGCTGCAGCTTCCGCCGCAGGACAAGGGACGGCCCACCACGACCCGCGGCAAGAAAGACTGGTAGTGTCTTTGCCGGGCGAGGTTTTGAGGAGCCCGCAGAGCACGCAGAACTCACAGAACGCTTTTTAAAGCCCACCGAACACGCAGACCACACAGAATTCTTTAAGGCCTGGAGAGCATGCAAAACTCCGGTGCGAGATTGCCTCTGCATCTTCGGTCCGCCGCCTTCCGGCGGCGGCTACGGTTTTTTCATGAGCCCGCAGATCGCACGGAATCCACAGAATGTTTTTCTCTAAGGCCCAGAGAGCACGCAGAATACACAGAACTCAAAACCTACAGAGCACGCGGAACAGGCAGAATCCTTTTCTCAAAGCCCACAGATCACACAGATCACACAGAACTTCTCTAAGGGCCCACGGAGCACCCGGAACACGCAGAAAGTGAGGGGGACTCACCTGGCGCCGAACCCTCGAGTCCGTAGCCGCCGATGGGAATCGGCGGATTTGGCGTGGGATGCGGCACGGTGTGGCTAGGGCCGCCATGCAGCGACCGGGTCTGAATTCGGAATCTCGGTCCGCCGCCTGCCGGCGACGGCTACGGTTTTTTTAAGAGCCCACAGAGCACGCAGAACACGCACAAGGACTTTTTTTTGAACGACCCGCCGAGGGCGCAGAGCAGGCAGAAAGCTCGTTCGAACCCGGGGATTCCCCAGGAAAGCTGCGGAACCGGGGCGTGAATGTAGCCGCCGACGGGAGTCGGCGGAGACTCCCGGCAGGAATGGTCCGCCGCGTCACCGCGGCGGCTACCAACTCCAAACCCGTAGCCACCGACGGGAGTCGGTGGACTTACCCACGTCGTCTTTTGGGAAACCCCACTTGCGGATGCTCCTTGATTCCTCTTCTGCGTATTCTGCGTGGTCTGTGGGCTTTTTATGAGAATCTTCTGCGTTTTCTGTGCGTTCTGGAGGCTTCCTCGTAGCCGCCGACGGGAGTCGGCGGAGGCTCGGCCTTGGGATGGTGCGCCGCGTCACCGCGGCGGCTACCAAGGTGGAGATCAGCCACTTCACCCGGCTGGAGGGCAGCGATCCGGCAGGCCGGGGAGGTTTGCTAGAGGAAGGTCCGCCGCCTTCCGGCGGCGGCTACGCTTTTTCCAAAAGCCCGCAGAATACGCAGAAACGGCAGAACGGTTTTTAAAGCCCACCGAACACGCGGATCACACAGGATTTCTTTAAGGCCCACGAAGCACGCGAAACACGCAGAGAGCAAGGAGGACTCACTTGGCGACCCTCCGCCGCCTGACGGCGGCGGCTACGGTTTTTTCAAGAGCACGCAGAACACGCAGAAGGACTTTTTTTGAACGACCCGCCGAGTGCGCAGAACAGGCAGAAAGCTCGTTCGAACCCGGAGATTCCCCAGGAAAGCTGCGGAACCGGGGCGTGAGTGTAGCCACCAACGTGAGTCGGCGGAGACTCCCGGCAGCAATGGTCCGCCGCGTCACCGCGGCGGCTACCAACTCCGAACCCGTAGCCACCGACGGGAGTCGGTGGACTTACCCACGTCGTCTTTTGGGAAACCCCACTTGCGGATGCTCCTTGATTCCTCTTCTGCGTGTTCTGCGTGGTCTGTGGGCTTTTTATGGGAATCTTCAGTGTGTTCTGTGGGTTTCCTCGTAGCCGCCGATGGGACTCGGCGGAAAGTTTGAGGACGACCAAACGCCGCGTTTCCTCGCTGGCTGGCGGTGACGGGCTGCCCAGGGCTTAAGGTAGCGCGGGCTTCCAGCCTGCTGTATCGCAGACCTCTGGCCTGCGGGCGTTGCGGAGTTGCACGAGGGCCGCAAGATCAGCAGCCCTTCGGAGGTTGCCTGCGCTGCGTGATGGTGTCTCTGCAGGGCTCAGACAATCCTTATGCCTTTTGTAGCGTGCGCCGTCTGCGAGCCGACGATCTGGCAGCTGGAGAAAGCAGCGCGACGGGAAGAGCGCCGGCGGTTCAGGGGCGCGGTGGCCGGAGCAGATCGAGAAGGCTGGGCGGTGCGTTGGTTCGGGGGGGCGCGTTGGTCGCGGCCGCATTGGTCGAGGTCAGGGGCGCCGGCGCGCCGAGCAGTTGCCCCAGTGTGCCCAACACATTGCCTGCCTGTTCGGTGGTGGCGCTGCCGAGATTTCGGAGGAGGGAGGCGCCGCTGGCGGCGGCCAACCCGGCCAGGGCCAGTCGGTTGACCTCGGCTTTGGGAGCGACCAGTGTGCCGCGGAGCGTAAGAAAGTCCGGCATGGGCGTATAAGGTTGGTTGGGAACGGATGCCAGGCCGATGCGCTCGGCGAGGCTGCGTTCCAGCGCCACGCGCACGGGAATGTGGAGGGTGGATTGGGCGAGGTCGGGGGCCAGCATGATATCGCCGGCCGCGTGGGCCTGGAAGGCTGCGCTGTGGACTTCGGCGGTGGCCACTTGCACCCGGCCTTCGCCCGCCCGGGCCTCGACTCGTAAACCCTGGATGGGTGCGGCAGCGAGTTGTTCCATCCAGCCGGCGCGGGGTGCGGCCGTTCCGGTGAGTTGACCGAGCAGCCGACCCACGACAGCGGTGGGATTGCGGATCAACTCCGGCAGACCGAGGACGACGTCGAGCAGGCTTGCCAGGAGCGGGTTCCGGACCTGGGCCACGGCCAGGTTCAGGTTGGTGGCCTGGAGACTCACCTCGCCCCGCAGGTTTTTCTGGAGACTCGGACCCGTCAGGCCGGCTCCCTGCAACTGGAGCCGAACCGAGGCGGTGCCGTGGAGGTGATCGCGGCGTTCGGGCAGGAATGAGGCAACCCACGGTGTCAGAGGCACGGCTTCGGCCTGGAGGGCAAGGTCGTATCCGAATCCCGGAACCCCCAGGTTGACGTCTGCCGTGACCTGAAGAGGAGCCCCGTTGATCCGGGCGCGAAGGGGCTGGAGGCGGACACGGTTGCTTTGCACCGCGGCGGACAGTTCCACGTCGCGGATGTCCAGCTCCCGCAAGAGGAGTCGGCTGATTCGCGCGTCGGACTGCACGTGGTGGATGGGCAGAACCACCGGAGCCGGCTCCGTCGGGACGGACCGGGGCGTTGTGGCGGGGGCGGTGGCGGTGGGGCGCAGCGTTTCCCAGAGATCGTAGTACCGGGTCAGATCCAGAGATTCCGCCGTCAGTTCCAAGCGTCCGGACCATGGCTGCGCGTCGGTGCGCTGCAGATGGCCACGGAGGATGCATCGATTGGTGGCGCGGGGCGTGGGGTCCAGAGCCACGAGCAGCTGCCGGATTTCGAGCTGCGTTGGCGCGCCCACGAGATCGACTTCCGCCCGGGCGCCCAAGGGTGCCCAGGGCGCTTGTGCGTTCGGCGGCTGCACCACCAGGTTGGTCAGGGTCAGGGCGGCTTGGAGCCGGGAAGGGCCGTGGGCGTTCCAGGCGCCCTGAAAGTTGCCGTCGCATTCGAGGGCCAGGAGCCGGGTTGGTCCGAGCCACGGGTCCAACCAGGGTCGCAGGAGCGCCTGTTGGACACGTTCCAGGCGGCCGGTGAACGTACCAGCGGGTCCGTCGAGGCGATATTCACCTTGCAGAGCGAACCGTCCTGCCGACTGACCGGTGACACGAGACTCCAGCTCCAACCGGGACAGCCGTGCCAGTTTGCCGTCCCAGCCGCCCGAAAATTGTGCGATCAGATCCGTGGGGGGCAGATGGGTGGCGCCGAACCGTCCGCTCGTGCCCTCGAGCCGGGCCTCACCGTCGGCGTGGATTTGATTGTTGTGGCGACTGATTTTGGAGGTCAGGTGAAGTGTCCCCGTTTGAATCAAGACGTTGGTTTGGCTTGGCAACAGTTGCATGCAGGCGGGCAGTGCGAGCGTGGCCTGAAGGAGTCCTTCGACCGAGGCAAGGGGCAGGGAACCTTGCGCCTGCAAGTGGGCGGTGGCAACGGGTCGGGCCTGGTGGGTCAGGTGGATCTGCGCGTTGGTCAGAATCCATCGCTGCCAGTCGTCGAGTTCCGCGGTCGCCCGGAGTTCCAAGCCCAACCCGGTCCAGTGATTCGTGGTCCAGAGGACCGAAACTTCTTGAAGCTGGCCACGACTGTGGAGTCGGAGATTGCGTCCGGCGTTTCGGGCCAGGAGGTCCAGTTGCAATTGTACCCGGCCGGTGGGGAGATTGGACCCGACAAGGGGTGCCCAGTCCTTCAGGTCCAAGTCCCGGATCTGGATGCGGAGCGCAGCCTCATCCACCGCTGCCGCGGCGTTGGTGGACCAGTTCAAGTGCATGGGGGCGGACAAGGCGATGTCCAGCCAGGTTTGCGCCTGGCGCTGGCCGGTGAGATGGAACTGCTCCAGCGTGAGAGCCTGTTTCACCAGATCCAATGTCGCGGCAAACCGGCTTTGGATCTGGAGCTCGGGCATTGCCAGGTTGGCGCGACGCACCTGAAACGGGGCAATGTGCCAGTGCCCCGCAGCGGAGAGTTTGCGTCCACCGTCGGCCAGGGTAAGCGTGGCCTGTAACCCGGTCTCCGTGCGCCCGAAGTCGATCCCGAAAGCTGCGCCCAGGAGGTTCAGCAATCGCGCGTCGACGCCTTCCAGACCGACCTCGAGGGTTCCCTCGCGTCGCAGCAGACTCAGGGGCCCCTGCAGGGTAAGTTGTCCCAGAGCCGTGGGGCCGCGGGAAAATGCGAGGGCCACGCGGCGGACCTGATCGGGTTCGACCTGACCGCTCAGTTGAATCCGTGCGTCCTTCCAGGGGGCCCATGCGCCGTCGGCCCGGCTGACGCTCAGCTGTCCGTCTGCGGTGATGAGAAGCGGTTGGAGGGATGTGTCCAGGGCCATCGTCCCGCTGAGCTCGAGGCGGCTGGCAACCCGGCCGGCAAGGGTGGCGTTGGGATGCTTTCGCTCGGCGGCGATACTGGCTGCGACCCGGACGCTGCCGGTTTGTGCGTTGCCCAGGTGTTCCAAATGGAGCTCGAGGTCCGCGACTTCGGCCAGGAGACTTTCCTCCGGGGAGACCGAATGGCGGACCTGCACGACCCCCCGATGCAGGACCAGCTGCCCGACTCGGAAGACGCGCGATTCGGCACCACGGGTGGCGGGCTGTGGTGCAGCGGGTGCCGGCTTTTGAAACGCCGCCAGCACCGGGTCGAGGTTGCTGCGCCCGTCTGGCTCGAACCGCACAGCCAGCCTGGGTTCTTCGAGGACGCACTCCTCGATTTCGATCCGGCCGTCCCACAGGCCACGCAGGGAGTAACGCACACGCAATTCCGTGGCTTCCAACAATGGTTCGCGATCATCCGTTCGGATCTGAACGCGGCGCAGGGTGATGCCACGGAAGGGCCGGATTTCGGCCTGCCCAACCTCCACCCGGGCGTTCAGAGTGCGGCTGACGCGCGGCAGAATCGCCGCCTGGAAAAAGGCATTGCTGGTGATTACCCACCAGGCGACCGTCAGGAGCAACAGCAACACTGCCGCACCGAGCCCGATCCAAAGCGGCCATCGTCTTCTCCGAGGTTTTGCCAACGTTTCCATCATTTCTGCTTCGTGTGCGACAAGGGTTCACCCTGCCTCCTCGCTGATCCTCTGGGGCCCATCGGCCGAGTGATGGAGCAGGGCGTGAAAAACTCGCCGCTGGCTCCAACATAGGGTTGAAAGTTCGAGTTGGAAAGCACCCCAGAGCAGGCCGCGTCGTCGGCGAGGAAGCGAGGCGGCGAATTCTTGAAGGCGCGCGCCGTTCAAGGCCAGCAGTTGGCGAAATGGCAGCCCGCAGAGTGCGAAGGTCGGACTTCGCTTTGTTCGGGATGGCGGGACAGCGGGGTTCGGGCAGAGGCGTCTTCTCTCGGTCTACAGATCTCGTGGGCCGGTTGGGGTGCTCCGTTGGGCGGGCTTGCAGGCTGACGGTGCGCGGTCTGGTCCTCCCCGAGGGCTTCCCTGCGGTGGGGATTCGCCTTTTTGGCGCAGGATGGCCTTTTCGAACTCCGCAGCAGTTGGCCGCAGGTAGCGCCAAATCCGGTCGGTTGAACCACGCCGTACCAAAGGTCGCGGGCGTTTGGCTTTTGCGGCATTTGAGACCCTCTGGCGCCACTGCGTTTGATGGGCGGGCGGGATCCCTGGGTGTGCGTCCGTCTGGCGCGGGACCGGGCCGGCGGATTCTGCGTGCGCGCGCGCCCGGATCGGGCTATCCGTGGGATGGCAAGCATGCCGCGCGAGATTCGGAATTTGGCGTTGATCGGGTTCATGGGCTCCGGCAAGACCGCCGTGGGCCGGATGGCGGCCGCGCAACTGGCATTTGAATTCGTGGATACCGATGCGTTGATCGAAGCGGCGGCCGGCATGAGCATCCCGGAGATTTTTGCCCGGGAAGGCGAACCCGGGTTTCGCGAGTGGGAACGAAAGATTGTGCGCACCCTGGCCGAGCGGTCGCGTACGGTGATCGCCACGGGCGGGGGATTGCCCACGTATGGAGACCATTTGGAGCAGCTCAAGCAGCATTCGCTGGTGGTTTGTTTGTGGGCATCACCGGAGGTGTTGTACGAGCGGGTTCGCCATCACGATCACAGACCGTTGCTGCGAACGCCGGATCCCCTGGCGCGGATCCGGGAGCTGTTGGCTCGCCGCGAGCCGTATTATCGACAGGCGGACGTGTTGATCCAGACCGAACACCGCCCCATCCGCGAAGTGGCGGCCCAGGTGGTGCATGCGTTTCGAATCCATCAACAGAGTGTCGTGTGAGTCCTCCCAGACACCGGCGGCCGGGACGGGTGCGGAGGAGGCTGGCTCGACGGCTGCCACCGCGAATCAAGCCCAAGAGGACGGGGGAGCTGCCGCATGGGAGCAGCTGGAGCAGGCCCGGGAAATCATCCGGGCCCGGGCGGTGGCACTGGGCTTCGACGAATGCCGGTTTACCACGGCGGCGCCTCCGGCGCGTGCGGCCCACCTGGATCGCTGGCTCGAAGCGGGTCGGCATGGCCAAATGCACTGGTTGGCGCGGAATCGCGAGAAGCGGCAGGACCCGGCCCGGGTCCTGCCGGGGGTGCGAACGGTCATTGTGGTGGCCGTCAATTACGCAGCGGAGCCGGCGGCCGTGGCCCGGGATCCGACGACGGTGACGGGGGTGGTGGCCCGGTACGCGCGTGCATTGGACTACCATGACTGGATGGGCACGCGCCTCAAACTGCTGGCAGCGTTTGTGGAGGCGACCGGTCCGCCGGGGACACGGGCGCTGTGGTATGTGGACACGGGTCCGGTGCTGGAGCGGGAACTGGCCGAGCGTGCGGGTGTGGGCTTTGTGGGCAAACACACGAACCTGGTGAGTCGTCGCTGGGGTAACTGGTTGCTGTTGGGCGAGGTGTTGACCACGTGGGCATTGCCGCCGGATCGGCCGGAGGTGAATCGGTGTGGTCACTGCACCCGTTGTCTGCAGGCCTGTCCGACCGGGGCCATCGTTGCGCCGTTCGAGCTGGATGCGCGTTTGTGCATTTCCTACCTGACGATCGAGTTGCGCGGTTCCATCCCGGTGGAGCTTCGGTCCGCGATTGGAGATCGCATCTTTGGATGTGACGATTGCCTGGCGGTGTGTCCCTGGAACCGGTTTGCCAGGGCCGGTCGGCTGATGCGAGAGTTCCATCGGCCGGACCTGGAAGTGCCGGATCTGCTCGAGCTGCTGCACATCAGCAAGGACGAGTTCCAGAGGCGGTTTGGGGGGACGCCGTTGGCGCGTGCGAAGCATAGCGGATTGCGACGAAACGTCTGCGTGGCTCTGGGCAACGTGGGGGACGAACGGTGTCGCGCCCCGTTGGAGCGGGCCGCTCGGGACCCCGATCCGGTGGTGGCCGAACACGCCCGCTGGGCGCTGGCCCGTCTCGAGGAAAGGGGCTTCTGATGGATTCCGCAGGCCGGGCTTCGCGGCTTGGGGAAAGATGGGGAGGGCCCTTCATGCTCTTTTTTCCAGGGCCCGGCCGGTGAAGCACTTGAGAATCGGACCTGCCGTCCACGCGAGCCGACCGGTATTGGGACCTAATCGGTTATCGCAGGTCTGCTTATACTTTGCGAACTCCATTTGACATTTGCTGGCGTTCATGGTTACCTACGCCCGTCACCGCAACACAAAGGCGGGCGCTCTTTGAGTGGGATCCGTGCTTGGATCCGGACCGGATTTCGGTCAGGGCTCGGTACAGGTCCTGACCGAGTTCTCCCTGATCCCTCTGTGTACTGTTCGTTACTCCCCGGGCCTCTCGGCCACCCCCTGGCCGCTTGGCCCGGTTTTTTTTGCTGCTCAAGTCCCGGGTGCAGAGTGCCAAGAAAGGTGCGGGGAAGGAGGTTTGCCGAGGGAACGGATGCGGAACCATGCCGAGGGTTCGCCCTGCCCTGCAGGACCTGAAGCTCTGGTTGGTCGGCATTTACCGTGGTTTTCGATCGTCGTGTGGTGGCCAACCCTTGCAGTTGCCCGGATCCTCGGCGCCATCTCGAGCCTTGCGGAGGTCTCCACGGGTGAAGGGCCGTGGATCGCCATGCCGGGGATTTGCAGCAGACCAAGCCCGGTGCTGGATTTGTCAAGCAAGCGGTTTCTTCTGGGGCAGCCGCCTTGCCCGGCGGCCAGGGTTCCCGGTGGTGCGACACACGCCCGGGTTGGGGGGGCCGGAGGCGCTCTGGCCCAAAACAAAACGGGCGGTCTGTTGCCAGACCGCCCGTGCTTCAAGCCGGGTCAAAGCCCCGGCCCGGGTTTAGTTGCGGGCACGATAGAACTTCGCACCCGGAGTGATGTTCACCCGATAGGGCGAGGTGGCTCCGGCCACGTCGGTGTACGGGCCGGTGACGTTGTCCGCCTGCTGCAAGGTTCCGGTGAAGGTGAGGATGATCTGGTTGCCTTCCCGGGCGATGGACAGCGTGGGCGGCGGTTGGACCGTGACAGCACGGAAGGCCTTGAGGGAGTTCGGATTGTTCGGGTCGTTGATGAGGACCCGGGTGCCGTCGGGGGCGAGACTGAACCACTCGCAGTTGTCGCCACCACCACCTTCGAAGTACATCAGGCGCAACGGATAGACGCCGGCCTGCGGAACCAGGATGTTGAACAGGGTATCCGAGGACCCACGGCCGCCGTCGAAGAACCCGAGAGCACCTTCGGCATCCCACGAGATCGGGATTGGGTTCAGGGTGGCGATGACGTCGTTGGTTGCCGCGGCGGCGATGAGTTTGTTGCCGTGCTCGAGCATGATCATCGCAGCCGGGATGTCCTGATAGCCTTCGGAACCAACACCCATTTCAATCGGGATGGGCCCGTTGTTCCCACCGCTCTGATCCACTTCATCGCGGTTGTTCACCACGATCACGGCCACGGCGCCGGCTTGCAGGCAGTTCCGGATCTTGGCGCTGAACGAAACTGCGCCGCGCCGGCAGATGGCGATGTTGTTGGAGACTGCGGCCGCGTTGTTCAGCGGCGTGTTGGCCAGGATGGGATCCGTGGGCACCAATTTGGCCGTGATGGCCGCATTGGTCAGCGGACGGGCCGTGCCCGCCGGGGCGTGGATGGCGTAGTAGCCTCCGGCCACGGCGGCAGGTGCGCTGACGATCAGGGCACCGTTCTTGGCGGGCCGCTGATGGCCCTGCGTGACGAGGAACCCGTCGTCGCTGTTGACGCCCAAGGTGTAAGCACCCGCTTGCGGGAAGACCACATAGGTCAGCACTTCGACGGTATATCCGGCCTTCGTGAGCAGGTCACTCTGTGGGATGTTCGGATCCGACAGGCCGGGCAGTCCGGGTGGGAAGCTGTCCGGATAGTCCGGCTCGCGGAAGTTGCCCTGCTGGTTGGGGCCGCCGCTCCACGGTACACCGTCCAGCTCACCGTTCCAGTTCACCACGCCGGTATACTCGAAGTAGCCGTTGACCATCTGGTTCTGGTCGCGCGCGCCGTTGGGCCGGAGATAACCGGCCAACAGCTGCTCGGCGGCGTAGATCCGGGTCAGCGGATAGACGCCGTCCCATTCACCCGGAGCGGTCCAGCCGAAGATCGGCTTCCAGGTCAGCACGCGGAACCCGGGTTTGGTCGTGTCCTGCGCTCCGAGCGGCAGCCCGCCGGTGAGGGTCTTGTACGCGCTGACGCGGAAGCTCCACGTGTAGTTGTACTGGGTACCGGCGCTGTCGGTGAAGGACAGCTCGATGGTGTTGCTTGAGCCACTCGGCCAGTACCCGCCGGGGCCGATCGCCGGGTGCGTCACCACGGTGGTCGCACCCGAAGTCACGGTGGGCGTTACGGTGTTGCCATTGACCCGCAGCACGATGGAGCCCGCGTTCACGGTGGTCGAGCCGTTGGCCAGCTCGATGCGGATGCTGCGGTCCGGCCGTACATCTACCGCGTCTCGCACCGGGATGGCGCTTTGCACGTAGCAGCCGACGCCGGTGGCCGAGACCCAGGCCTGCAGGGCCTGCGGCGTGGCGTTGCTGTTGATCAAGTAAAGGTTGTCCCCAACCCGGGTATACCACTCCACGTTGAACCCGCCGGCCCGGTTGTAGATGATGCCGCGGATCGGATAGACCCCCGGTTGATCCACGATGACCCGTTGCTGCGTGCCGGCGTTGACGCCCGTGGCGTTCCCACGGCCGCCGTTGAAGAAGGAGATGATATCGCCCATGCGGTCGCGGGCGTTTCGTGCGGTGGTCAGACGGAATCCGTCGTCACTATTGACCACCATGATGTATTCGCCGGCGGTCGGGAAATAGACGTAGGCGAACCATTCGATCGTGCCGTCGTCCGTGCTGGTCTTGGCCGGATTGGATCCGAAGCCGAGGTCACGCAGATCGTAGTCAACCCCTTCCCACAGGTTGATGAGGCTGCCACCCTGCTGGAAATTCCCGTTCGGCGTGCCAAACGGCCCGCTGTTCTGGTAGTCCAGCACATCGGTGGAGGTGGGCAGCGTGCCCGTGATCAGGTTGGTTCCCCAGAGACCGAGGATCTGTTCTTCTGTCCAGTTGAGCTGGTTGTCGCCCAGACTGTTACGGTTTTCGGCGATGGTCTGGTAGATGGCGCCGAAGGCGATGCCGCGTGGCTGTCCCGACACGGCGGACAGCGGTAGCGCATATGCCGGGGGCATCACGAAGTAGTTGGGCGTAGTGGCATTTGCCGTGCTGACCAGCGTCTGACCGAGACTGGTCTGGAAGGTGACGCGAACCACGTTGGGCGAGTTGGGTGGGAAGCGGTTCGCCTGGGTGTAAACCACGCGGGTTTCGTTGCCAGCCTTGGTGACGGAGACGTTGGCGGTGACGTTCTGGTCGTTCCAAATGACCTCGGTCACATTGGTCAAGACGCTTGGAAGGGTGTCCTCGAGGACCAGCGTCCAGCCGCGAAGATCGGCATTGACCGAGAGCGATTTGACAACGGGTTCGATCGCGGGGGTGGTCTCCAGAGTGATGTTGTCGAAATGGACGTACTGGTTGTTGCCACCGGTACGACCTGCGAGGATCAGCCGACCCTTGTGAACTGAGTACTCTTGGAGCTGGAATCCGTCGAGGATTCGACGGCCTTTCCAAGTCACATAAACCTTGTTGTCGACGGTTTTTTCCACTTCGAGCCGGCACCACTCCAGGTGCGTGTAGCTCTGGCCGCCGTCGTTCAGCCAGGCGCCGGTTTGCAGCGAGTCGGTGACATCGCAGCCGCCGCCGTTTCGGTTGAGCATTTCAACCTGAATCAGGGTCCGATCGTCCACGCGAACTGCGAGCCCTTCCCGGTCTCGAAAGTCCGGGGTATCCGGCAACCAATTTCCCTGCCAGGCATCGAAAATTACGGCCACGCCCGTCTTCGAGCCGTTTTCGGGCAGACCGCTTCCGGCCGGGCTTTGCGCGGTGGCAAGGTCGTCTCCGCCGGCAAAGCCAAAGACGATGCCGCGCCCTGTAACAGGATCCACGTATTGCACGATGTTGCTCAGGGCCGGATCGTTTTCTCGGACCTAGCTGATGCTGAACCCGTCAGCCGGACGCTCGGCCGTGCCATTCCCGGCGCGGACGTCCATCGTGAGCCGGAAGGCCTTGATGGGTGCCCCGTTGTCGATGTCCGGAAACACGACGGCCAGGTTCCGGCTCCCGACGGCTGGAGTGAGCTGCAGGAATCCCCCCGTCGGCGGATTGCCGTCCGTGTACCTTTTCCAGTCCTCGTTGAAGATCGTAGTAGCGTCTCCGGTCACCACCAAATTGGTCAATGACGGGTCATTCCAGTCATCGAAGTTCCACGTGGCGGTTCCGGCGCCGACACGGAAGGAGGCAAGGGACACGACCAGGGCCGCTCCCAAGGCAAGGGTTGAGGATCGGGTTCGCATAGGACGTATGGTTGCCTATTGTTGGGTTGGTTCTGACTTGGACTACAACTGGTTTGCAGATCCACTTTTAGCACCGGGCCCGGTCTTGGCAAGAGAAAATTTTTATGACACGCAGCCATGCCGATCGTGCTTGCTAGCAGGCTTGCGCACGTGCTTCTGCGCGTTGCCGGACTCTGCTGCAGTGCAACGGTGGATCCCGAGCGGGGCCGCCGAGGGGACGGGGGACCAGACGCCCCCGTTGCGTCGCTGGTTCTGGCCGGGCGGGCCTCGAGCATCAGGACCAACTCCTCTCCGGTTCGCAAACAACCGGGCGCGGTCTCGGTCTGAATTCCTGAAAGCGTACCGGCCGTCTGGTCACCCGGGCCTCCGCTTGGGGCGAGAGCCTGAAGCTTGCTGAGAGCGGGGAAAGGCAAGCTCTGACCCCGGAGGAACGTGGCGTTTCGAACCGCTTTTGGAGACCATGATGTTGTTCCGGCCTGCGTGCGGTGTGATCGGGCCGGATGGCCCGGCTTTGGCGACCGGGCGCTGTAGCCGGGGTTCTTGGACTCGGTCGGGCAGGCGCGCCCTGTTGGCGGCCGGCACGGGTACGGCTTGTGCCGGGCGCTGTGCCCTTCTACTTTCGCGGCGCGTCGGAGCTCCGGCGTCGGGCGCCGGCTGGCGGCTCGGCAAGCCACGAAGGGGATGTCATGTGGTTGTTGGTGGACATTGGGAACACGCACACTCACCTGGGGCTGGGGAATGAACGGAGGGTGGTCCGACGGGGCCAGGTTCGCACCGCCGACTGGGCCTCGGGCCGTGCGGAGGCAGCCCTGTGCCGTTGGGTGGGACGGACGTTTGTGGCCGGCGCGGTGGTGGCCAGTGTGGTGCCGCGGGTGACACCGTCCGTGCGGCGGGCGGTACGGCGTCATTGGGGCGTTCCATGTTTGGAGTTGAACGCGGGCACCCTGCGGGGGCTGCGCATTGATTATCCCAGGCCGCGCACGATTGGCGCTGACCGTCTTGCCAATGCGCTGGCTGCCTGGCATCGGGTGGGAGCGCCCGTGGTGGTGGTGGATTTTGGCACGGCGGTGACCTTTGACGTTGTGGACGAGCGCGGCTGTTACATTGGGGGCGTCATTGCCCCGGGACTGGAGGCCATGACCGACTATTTGCATGAACGCACCGCCTTGCTGCCACGCATCCGGGTCCGCCGCTGCCGGAGTGTCGTGGGACGAAGCACGGTGCAGGCCATGCAGGCTGGTGCGTATTACGGGTATCCGGGGCTGGTCCGAGCGGTGTTGACGGAGATTCAGCGGCAGATGGGTTGGACGGGGGCCGCGGTGGTGGCCACGGGTGGGTATGCGCGGCTGATGGCCGAACGGGTGCCGGAGATCCGGCACGTTTGGCCGGACCTGACGCTGGAGGGTTTGCGGCTGACCTGGCTGGCGCATCAGGCGCCGGCCTGAGATTGCGCATTGGCGGCGAGGCTCGCGGTCAGTACGCCATGGTCAAGACCAACACCTGTTCGAGGGTGGAGATTCCCTCCCGGGCGCGCTCGAGCGCGACCATGCGGAGGGTTTTCATGCCCTGCTGGATGGCCAGGTGCGTGATTTCGTGGGAGTTGGCCCGGGCGATGATCAGGCGCCGGATTTCGTCGGTGACGGTCATCGCTTCGATGATGGCCATGCGGCCGGCGTAACCCGAGTTTTTGCAGCGTTCGCAGCCCCGGCCGCGGTAGAGGGTTACGCCCTCGAAGAAGGCAGGGTCGATTCCGAGGTCCTGGTACATTTTGGCAGGGTAGGTTACCGGCTCCTTGCAATAGGGACAGATCTTGCGCATCAGGCGTTGGGCGCAGGACAGGATGACCGAGGAGGAGATGAGGAAGGGGGCGATGCCCATGTCGTCGAGCCGTGCGATGGCGCCGGCAGCGTCGTTGCAGTGCATGGTGGAGAGGACCTGATGTCCGGTGAGGGCGGCCTCGATGGCGATTTCGGCCGTTTCCGTGTCGCGGATTTCGCCGATCATGATGATGTCCGGGTCCTGGCGCAGGATGGAGCGCAGGGCGTTGGCGAAGGTCAGGCCGATTTCCTTGCGGACGGGGACCTGGTTGATGCCGGGGATTTGGAATTCCACCGGGTCCTCGACGGTGATGATGTTGTAGATGGGACTGTTGAGCTCGTTGAGGGCGGAGTAGAGGGTGGTGGTTTTGCCCGAGCCGGTCGGGCCGGTGACCAGGATGAGGCCGTGGGGGGCATCGATGGCCGCTTTGACCCGCTGGTAGGTGTGCGGGTCCAGGCCAAGCTGGTCCAGGCTGCCGGAGAGGTTGGACTTGTCCAGCACGCGCAGGACCACTTTTTCCCCGTGGACGGTGGGCAGGATGGACACGCGCAGGTCGTAGTCCTTGCCGCCCACGCGCACGCGCATGCGGCCGTCCTGGGGCAGACGCCGCTCGGCGATGTCGAGGTTGGACATGATTTTGAAACGTGAGACCAGCGGCAGGTACATGCTCTTGGGCGGGGGGGTGACGTCGGTGAGCACGCCGTCGATGCGGTATCGGAGCCGGACCGTCTTTTCGAAGGGCTCCAAGTGGATGTCGCTGGCGCGGTCCTTGATGGCCTGGACCAGGATCAGGTTGGCCAGTTTGATGACCGGGGCTTCTTCGCTGGAGGCGGCCAGTTGGTCGAGGTTGACCTCCTCGGTGGACTCGCGCGTGACCTCGACCTGGTCGGCTTCGGCCTCCGCCTCGGCCTTTTGGGTGTCCTGGATGAACTGCTCGATGCTGCCGCTCTTGGCCGCGTCGAGATGGCTCAGTTTTTCGAGAATGGCCCGTTCGGGGGCGATGAGGGGATGGACCTCCAGTCGCGTAATTCGTTTGATGTCGTCCAGCGCCAGGACATTGAGGGGGTCGGCCATCGCCACGAAGAGCTTGTTGTCGAGGCGGGCGACGGGAACCAGTTTGTGGTTCTGGGCCAGGTCGCGCGGCAGCAGTTCGGCCACCTCCAACGGGATGCCGATGCGGGCGAGGTTGATGGGCGGCACATTGAGCACCCGGCCCATGGAAACGGCCAGGTCCACCTCGCTGACGTAGCCCTTGTCCTGGATGAGCTTGAGCAGGCGGGTGCCGTCCCGACGCTGTTGCTCCAGGAGTTCTTCCACCTGCTGTGGCGTCAGCAGGCCGTCTTCGATCAGTGCGTCGGCGATACGTTCGCCAAATGTTTTCGGAGGAGGCATGGGCGATCAGCGAAACGCTTTGCGGAGGTACTTGAGGATCTCGGCGGGTGCGGCCAGGTACCATTGCAACCGCTGCGGCCATATGGCGCCCAGTTCGCGCACGGCCTGTTGATTGAACGGGTTCGCCGTGGCCACCAGCAGGGCGCGCCCCATGGTGTCGAAGGGCAGGATGCACCAACGCCGACACAGCGCGGCGGGAAAACGACGGGCCAGGTCCGGGTCCGCGTCGTAGCGCTCCAGGGGCAGGAAGGGCAACCGGCTTCGATCAATCAGGAGAGTCAGGGATCGTTCGACGGGGACAAGGCCTTTTTCGGCCAGGTTGTGGATGAAGGGGGGCACGGGTTCGGACGGGACGACGGTCAGATCGGGCTGGGGCCAGCAGGCGTCGAAATCCGCGGCGCTGATGACTTTCCCTTCCACGAAGATCTTGCGCATGGCGGACCGGCCGTCTTCGACGCTGGCCGGCACGGGTGCGGCTGCGGGGGCTGCCGTTCGTGAGGAGGGCGTGCCCGGGCGGGTGGGCAGGACGTCGGTGTCCGTGGAGGCCGGCGAAGCACTGGTGAGGTTGGCCGCGCGGGCTTCGATGTCCCGCAGGGCAGCCCGGACCTCCTGGTCGTCGGGGTGACGCTGCAGGATCCCTTCGTACTCGAGAATGGCGGAGGAAAACTGCCCCAACTGGACGTAGGCTTCCGCGATGCGCTTGGCGGTTTTGACGACCTGCTCTTCCTGGCCCAGCTTGGCATACGCCTCCTTGAGGATTTCCAACGATTGATAGTCGAGGGGTTGCGATTGAGTGATCACCTCGAACATCTCAATCGTCTGCATCAACTGCGCGATTTCGCCCTGACTCAACGTGCTTGCTGCGGCCATGCGTATGTTGCATCGGCTCCGGAATCCCGATTCCCGGGCCCGTTGCCGGGGAGTCCGAGGTTGACGCCTTTTCTGGGAAACACCGGGCAGCCGGAGGCCGATTCTCCCCCGGCCACACCGGCCCCGGGCAATGCCGTCGTGTTCCCGCGAATCTTCCCGACTCTTCCTGTCCAGTCCCTTATCGGCAGGAAGGGACGGAACTATAGCCGCAGTTTGGGCCCGGTTCAGGGGGCGTGATCCATGCGCCACAACAAGTAGGCCCCGATTCCCTGGAACAGGAAGTTGGGCAGCCAGACCAGGAGGTGCGGGTATCGTTCGGGCCGGGTGTCCCACGCGTTGGCCAGGAGGAGGAATCCGAAGTAAATCGCCACCAGGACCAGGGCGACGGCCACCCCGACGTTGGTTTCTCGCCGATGCAGCCGGGCTCCCAGCGGGATGCCCACCAGGCAGAAGGCAAAACAGGCGAAACCGAAGGCCACCCGCTGATGCAGTTGCACCACCACCGGCGTGGCCTCGATGCCCTGGTGTTCCCGCGACCGGCGTTCCTCCAGCAGTTGCCGCCAGGTCATTTCGCTGATCTTCGGGGCCCGGGCGGGCCGGCTGGCGGGGGGCTCCAAGGTGTAGACGAGCGTACGGGCGTACCCGGCGGGGACCCAGCCCTCGGGTGTGCGTCGGGCCGCCACCACGTCGGTCAGTTCCAGTCGGAATCCTCCGGAGTCGGCTGCAGATTCCAGGCGGCCTCCCTCGGCCCGGAGCTTGTACTCGGCGCGGCCCTGATCGTCCAGGCGCCACACCAGGACCTCCTCCAACCGGGCTTCCCGGATGCGCCCGATGTACAGCACGAGACCTTTGAAGTCATGGATGTACTGGCGTTCCGGCAGAATGCCCTGGCCCATTTGCAGGCCGATGCGCACGAGCAGTGCCTTGTACGCCGTGCGGCTGCGGGGGGCCCACTCCGCGTTCAACAAGACGGTCACCGCACTGAGCACCAGCGCCAGGAAAAGCAGGGGAGCCACCAGATGGGTCAGACTGAGCCCGCTGGCGCGCGCGGCCGTCAGTTCCTGATCCGCGGCGAACCGCCCGAACACGAGCAGTGCCGCCGTGAGCAGGCCCATCGGCAGGGCAAAGGGCGCCACGTAGGGCAACAGGAGCCCCACCGCCTCCAGCACGCTCGCCAGGCTCACCTGCCGATGCACCAACAGCAGCAGGATTTCCCGCAGCACATTGCCCAGCAGGAGGACGAACACGAACACCGCCACGGTCATGGCGAGCGTGGCCAGCATTTCGCGGAGGAGATGGCGCTGCAGGATGTTCACGACGCGTGGGCGCAAGGAATCTCTCGTGCCCTCGGAAGGCAGGCGTTGAAGGCATCCAGATGCAAGGTCGGTTTTCCCCGGAACTTCATCGGCTGATGCCCCGTTCGCTGGCGCGGATGAACGCCACCAGATGCTGCACCTCGGGCAGGGGGGGCAGTTCCGACTCGATCCGGGCCAGTGCGTTGGGGATGGTCAGGCCGCTGCGAAAGAGCAGGCGATGCGCCTGGCGAAGAACGGCCTGGACTTCCTCGGGAATGCCGGCCCGTTCCAGTCCCACCTTGTTGATGGTGATGGTTTCTGCCGGACTTCCGTCCGCCAGCATGAAGGGCGGGACATCCTGCACCACCTTCGAGCAGCCTCCCACCATGGCCAGGCGGCCGATGCGGCAAAACTGGTGCACCGCGGCGTAACCGGCCAGCACGGCCTGGTCCTCCACCTGTACGTGGCCGGCCAGGCCGGCGTAACTGGACATGACGATGTGATTGCCGAGCACGCAATCGTGCGCGATGTGGCAGTAGGCCAGGATGTGGTTGTCCGATCCGATCACGGTGGCGCCGCCGTCTTGAGTGGCGCTGTGGACGGTGACCCCCTCGCGAAAGGTGTTCCGATCCCCGATCACCACGCGCGTCGTGCCCCCGCGCCACTTCAGGTCCTGCGTCCGCAGCCCGATGGCAGCGAACGGGAACACTTCGTTGTCACAGCCCAGTCGCGTGTGGCCGTCGATGACCACATGGGAATGCAGGCGGCAACGGTCCCCCAGCTCCACGTGCTCGCCGATCACGCAATAGGGTCCGATCTCGCAATCCGCCCCGAGTTGCGCCCGGGGATGAATGACCGCCGTGGGATGAATGCGCATATGCGTGGCAGGAACCCGCTCCGGCCTAGGCGTCCATGAGCATGAACGTCACCACCGCCTCGCTCACCACCTCGCCCCGCACCTTGCAAACCCCGCGCGCTTTGCCCACCTTGCCCCGCGCTTTCAGAAGGTCCACCTCGATCACCAGGGTGTCGCCCGGCAGCACCGGCTTGCGCCACTTCACTTCTTCGGCCGACATGAAGTACGCGATTTGCGGCTTTTCGGCAAAACGCTTGCGCATCAGCACGCCCGCCACCTGGGCGATGGCTTCCAGTTGCAGCACACCGGGGAAGATCGGGTGCCCGGGGAAATGGCCCTGGAAGAAGGGCTCGTTGATGGTGACATTTTTGATGCCCACGATGCGGTCCTGTTCCAGCCGGGCGATGCGATCCACCAGAAGGAACGGGTACCGGTGCGGGATCAGCGCCATGATCTGCGACACATCCATGACGCAGCCATCCAGGGCCGGATCGTGCGCCGCGGGCGGTGGCGGCGGCGTCGGCTCCGTGGAGGGGGCGGGCGCGGGTGCCGAGGGCACAAACGGCGGCGCACCGCCCGCCCGGCGGCACCGCATCTCCAGCTGTCGGACCAACTCGCAGTTGGCGGCATGACTGGGCCGCACGGCCACCAGATGCCCCTGGATCGGCCGGCCGAACAGGGCCAGATCTCCCACGATGTCCAGCATTTTGTGCCGCACGAATTCTTCCGGATAACGGAGCGGCTCGGTGGTCAACACGGCATCGTCACGGATGACGATCGCATTTTCCAGGCTGCCTCCCTTGATCAACCCGTTCTTGATCAGGTACTCGATTTCCTCGAAAAAGCAGAACGTCCGCGCGTGTGCCAACTCACGCTCCCAGCTTTCGGGAGTGACGACCAGGGAAAAGAACTGGGTGTATCGGCCGGAGCGATCCGCACTGGTGCAGGAGATTTTGAACTCGGGGGCGGGCACCAGGTGCATGATGGTATCGTCCAGTTGCAGGGCCAGGGGCTCGGTTACCGCGTAGGGTTGCCGCGGTGCGTCCTGCGGCTGCAACCCCGCACTGTGAATCAACTTGCAATACTCTCGGGCGCTGCCGTCGGCGATCGGCGGTTCATTGGCATCCAGCTCCACGATGGCGTTGTCCACCCCGCATCCCCGCAGGGCTGCCAACACGTGCTCCACCGTGTGGATCCGGACGGGCCCCTTGCCGAGCGTGGTGGAGCGCTGCGTGTCCACGACGTTCTCCACGCGGGCCTCGATTTCGGGCCGGGCTTCCAGATCCACCCGACGAAAACGAATCCCGTGCCCGGGAGGTGCGGGCAACAGCGTCATGGTGACGCGATTGCCGCTGTGGAGCCCGATGCCTGAGTAGCTGACGGAACGCTTGATCGTCTGCTGCGGAACCACGGCCGGCATTACATCAATCTGTCCCGGGCATGGCAAGGCGGGAGGTCGTCGGCAGTCCGATCCCCGGGGCTTTTCCGAGACCCCACAGGCAGCGACCGTTACCGGGTCAGATCGTCCAAGGACCGGCGGCCTGCACCGGTTGGAAACACGGTTCCGGTAGAAAGGCGCTTCCTTGGAATCTCTTGCGCCGGCGAACCCGTCGGCCCCCGCCGGGGCTCGCGGCTCAACTCCGGCGGGCGCGAGGCCGCACCCTGGCTTGAGGACCGACCCCGCCAGCAGCCCTCCCAGATCAGTCGTGCGCCGGCCCGGGTTGGCATGGATCCGCCCCGACTTGATGTGTTCAGCCTCGTTGCTGCTGCGTTTCGGACGGGTTCGGCGTAAAAACACAGCCGTTCCCGTGGCCCGGCTGGTTCGGTCAGGGGGCGAAGAAGGATGATTCCGGAGCAGACGTGCGGCGGGGCAACTTGGACTTGCGCCCCATCCACTTCGGCCCGAACCGAGACAAGCCGGGCGAGGTCCAACTCAACGTGCCCCATGGGCCCTCGGGCGTGGCGCGCGCGGGGGCTGACCGCCGGTCGGACGCAGCGGGGGCGAGGGAAGTCGGGAGCGGCGCCCTCCGGCTGCAGGGTTCCTTCTGCCCGAATCCCTGATGAGGTCCGGTGTTCGACTCGGGGACACGTCCTCTGACCGATTTGTTCCGGGCGCGAGGGAACAGACGCGTCGTGCTGAGTTCCGAGCCGCTGCTGGCAGAGACGAGCGTTTTGAATTAGATTCGTGTCCGTCATGCGGACCCAACGGAGCCATGGCATGGCCGGGCGATGGTTCCCGGCCGGGCTGTTTCTTGTCGCATGGATGGGGTGGACCATGAACTCCCAGACACAATCGCTGCAGACCAATACGCCATCGCGCACGGCCACGGCGGTCTTCGGTGGCGGATGCTTCTGGTGTATGGAGGCCCTGTTTGAAACGATTCCGGGGGTCTTGTCCGTCACCAGCGGATATGCCGGCGGTCATGTCCCCCATCCCACGTATAAACAGGTCTGCAGCGGCACCACGGGTCACGCCGAGGTGATTCAGGTGGTTTACGACCCGGCTCGCATTCGTTACGAGGATTTGTTGGAGGCCTTCTGGGAAGCGCATGACCCCACGACCCTGAATCGGCAGGGGAACGACGTGGGACCCCAGTATCGCTCGATTATCTTGTACGCGGACGAGTCCCAGCGCCAGGCCGCGGAACGTTCGAAGGCCCGGGCAGCGAAACGCTTCTCGCGGCCCATCGTCACGGAGATTGTCCCCCTTGATCGGTTTTACCCCGCGGAGGCCTATCACCAGGATTACTTTCGCAAGAATCCGACGGAGGCGTATTGCCAGCTTGTGATTCGGCCCAAACTGGAGAAGTTTCAAAAGCGTCACACGTCGCGGTGAAGCTCCGCGGGACACGATTCCTGCCGGGCCCATAACGCCGGCCCCGTGGCCCGGGGGCGCTAAAGGGAGGCAGTGTGGCGGCCTTTGTGGAGCCGTTGGGTGGGAATCGGAAAACGGAGCCAGGGGCGATGGGCAAGCCGGACTCGTCGAGGTACGGCTGCTGGGTCGATCCCAACCCCTGCGCGAGGGAAGGGGCGGAGGGACCACCCTGCGGGATCCTGCGGTGGTAGAGTGCTTCTGATTTGCTTTGCTGCATCGAGCGGGGTTCCGCCCCGCCAGGGCCGAGGTTCCCGCGGCATAACTTCAGGGATGCTCCTGTCGCAGGGACGCAAAGAAGACACGAGGGCTTGCGAGGATCCTGGGAGGGCGTGAAGCATCGGAAGTTCTCGCGCCTCTGCATTTCCAGGTGCCGCCCGCCCCGGAGTGGTTTGCCGGAGACCGACCGCAACGCCGAGAGGTGGGGGCCGGAGCAGGACCCTTTGGAGTCCGGCTTCCGGCCGGGGGATCCGCACCACGGCGCTCGGCGGGTTCAGACAATCAGCAAGCGTGTTGTCCCGCGGAATCGCATCAGCCGCCCTGCATTGCTCGGCGAATTCTCCCGCTCGCGACGGTCACTTGCGCCGTGCTCTTGATCCGAGCCAGTGGGCAGGCCTGGTTGCGCACCGGTGGGTCCGGCACTTGTCGAGCCACTGCCAAGAATTGGATCGGGGGTTGGTGCAGGGACAGCCTGGGGACGGGGCTGAGCCGGCACAACACGCGGGGTTTCGCGGAGGGGCTCTGTTGCCGGGGCCGCAATGTTTGTTTCCGGGGCTGGCAGGGGTGGACGACCAGGTTTGCGCGAGTTGCGGGTGGGTGGCCGGTTCCACGGCCCTGGCCGGGCCTGTCGCTTGACACGCTCCGGGGAAGGTGTTTGCGTGGGCGCATGCATGCATCAGGGTCCGGTCCACTCATGAACCCGGCGCTTCGCCTGATTGTGGTGTTGGGATGCTGGATGGGGACCCCGGGAACACCCGGCGAGGCCGCGAGCCCGGCCGACACGCAGATCACCTGCCTGTCGATCCGTGTCAATCGTGGTACGGAACCTTTCGATCTGTTCGCTCTGGATTGTTCGTCGCTGCCCGATCGGATCAACGGGGAGCTGTTCCCGGTCTGGGGCGCGGATCCGTACACCCACGGCGCTTTGTTGACGCTTACCGACCTGGCCTGGTTCGAAGAGGTAAGGGGCAACCTGTTGCTCGAAATTCCTCTGCAGGACGACGACAGGAACGGTGTTCCCGATTTTTTCGAGGTCCGCCGCGCGGTCCTGTGGCAGGGCAGTGGAATTTATCAGTTGCAAGGGTTCGGCTCCGGTTCCGTGGAAGCGCGATGGACACGAGCTGCCGGCGATGCCACCGGAACCTGTGTGCTGAACCTCAAGATCAACCCGTTTCAGTCTCTGGCGGTTTTCACTCACAGGTTCGAGCTGCTGGAGTATCGGGGCAGGCTGAGCTATGCGAACGGTCCCCGCGAAATTGAGGGGTATGTCGAACTCCACGGTGCGGGGCGGCCCGGCGCCCGGTGGACCGGGCCGGTGCGGTTGCATCGAACTCCGGAGGCTCCCGCGGTCGAACTGATTCTTCTCCCGGGGGCCTGGACGAACGAATGGGACCAACCCCTCCCGTATCCCACGAACCATCTCGTTCGCGACGTTCGCACGGCCACCAACTACGCGGGCTATTTCGACTTCGAAGACGGGGAACCGGCCACGCCCGAACCGGATTATCTGACCTGGATCTGGACGGTGGCCGACCCGAATGATACGGATGGCGACGGCATCCCGGATCTGAGCGAGGATCCGGAGGCGTTGCCCGGGCCGGTGCGGTTGTGGATTCGGAAACAGGGCGATGCATGGGAACTTGCTGTTGAAAGCGCGCGGCTGGGGCTTTGTCAGGTGTTCGAGGCCACCAACCTCGAGAACCCGTTCTGGCAACCGGTCTTGACCGTGCCTCTTACCAACGCGAGCCAAACGATTCTGCGGATTCGTCCCGGCGCATCGCCCCGCTTTTGGCGGGTACGGGTGGATTAGGCGAACCGCTGCGCGCGGGTTTCCCAGGCAGGCTCCCTTGCCATGTTGACCGAAGCACAAAAGCGGGCAGTCGAAGCTCCGGGCAACGTCCTGGTGATGGCCGGGGCGGGCACCGGCAAAACCCGAACCCTGGTCGAGCGGGTGCTGCGGGTGCTGGTCCCGCCAGAGGATTCGGATCGGCTCACGGCCGGGGTGGAGCGGGTGTGCGTGACCGACTTGCTGGTCGTGACCTTTACCGAGGCGGCGGCGGCCGAACTGCGCGAACGAATTCGGCAGCGATTGGAGACCCTGGCGGGGCAGGAAACGGACCTCTTCTGGCACCAGCAGCTGGCCCTGCTCGACAACGCGTTTATCGGGACGCTGCACAGCTTCTGTTACCGGCTCGTCACCGAGCATTACGCCGAGTTGCACCTGGATCCGAAGCTGGTCGTGTTGGATGCCGGTGAGGCCGCGTTACGAAGCCATGAAGTGTTTCATGAGCTCCTGGAAGAGGTTTTGAGCGAAAGCTCTCCCCGGGCGGAGGCGCTGCGCTTTGTGTTTCGGGAGTATTTCGACGCGAATGAAGCGCGGCTGCGCGACCAGGTGCTTCGCGTGCATGCCTACAGCCAAAGTTTGGCAGACCCGGATGCCTGGTTCGAATCCCAGAAAGCCTACCTGGAGGATTCCAACCCCACACGTTGGCGCGAGTGGCTGCAAGAGGCTTTTCGTGCCTGGCAGGCGCGTTGGAAGGAGTGCATTCTGGCGCTATCCCCGGACGATTCAGGGGCCGCGTGTTGGCGGGAGCTCCTGGACCGGTCTGCGGCGCAGGAACCACCGGCCGGGTTCCTGGAGGATTGGGCGGTCCGCTACCGCCGTTTTCAAGCCGCTCTGGCGAAGCCTGCGAAAGGTCGTTCAACGCCCAATGCCCGTGGCGGGGATTTGAGACGCTGCCTGGAGGAGCTGCAGTTTCTGGGTTCCCTGCTTCCTGCAGCTGCCGGAAGTTCTCCGGAGGGTTCCCGGACGGATCCGCTGGGGCAGGACTGGGAGCAAATGCGCAAACCCATGGCGGCTCTGCTCGACCTCGTCCGGCGCTTTGACGAGGCCTATACCGCCGCCAAGCGTCAACGGGGCGAACTGGACTTCGCCGATCTGGAGCAGATGGCGCTGACGTTGCTCTGGGACCGCCGCAACCAGCGTCCCCGCCCCCTGGGAGAGCGTTTGCAACACCGGTTCCGCTGGGTCTTCGTGGACGAGTACCAGGACATCAATCCCGCCCAGGACCTGATCCTGCGCGCGGTCAGTCGTACTGCCGACCCGCCCAACCGCTTCCTGGTGGGCGACGTCAAGCAGAGTATCTACCGGTTCCGACGAGCCGACCCGGCCATTTTCCGGCAATATGCGGAAGCGTGGGCCCGGGCGGAGGACAGTCATGTGGTGCAGTTGACGGAGAATTTCAGAAGCCGGGCGGGATTGCTGGAGTTCGTCAACGAGGTGTTTTCCGTTTTGATGCATCCGGAGGTGGGTGGGGTGACTTATGGGCGCGAAGCCTGGTTGCGGAGTCCGTTGCCTCCGGAGAGTCCCCATGCGGACGAACAAAATGATCCGCCTGTGGAAATTCATTTGTGGACTCCGCCGCGCAAGGGCGCGACCGGGGCCGGAGAGGCGGTGTCGACGGAGGATGCGGAAGCGCCGGCCGAGGAGTTCAGCAAGGCCGAACGAGAGGCCAGGTTTCTTGCCGGGCGGCTGCGCCAGTTGCGCCAGGAACCACTCTGGGTGCGCGACCCGCAAACCGGTGAGCGCCGGCCGGTCCGTTACTCGGACATGGCGGTGTTGTTGCGATCGCCATCGCCGAAGATCGAGGCGTATGTGCGGGCCTTCGAGGCGATGCATGTGCCCCTGGAGGTCGCGCGGCGCGGGTTCTTCGAGACCCGGGAGGTGGCGGACCTGATCCACCTGCTCCAAATCCTGGATAATCCGCTGCAGGACCTGCCCCTGTTGGCGGTCCTGCGGTCGCCGCTGGTGGGACTGTCCCTGGACGAACTGGCGTGGATCTGTCGTCAGGACCGATCCTTGCCGGTCTGGTTGCGTCTTCACCGCTGGCTCGCGGCAGCTGGGAAGGAAGATCCGGCGGGCCCGGATCTGCGTGCGACGCGGCTGGTGCTGACGCGTTTCCTGCGCCGATACGAGCGGTGGCGTCAGCTGGCCCGTCAGGGGTCCGTAAGTCGATGTCTGGAGGAGATCCTGAACGAGACGTGTTATTTGGCGTGGATCGCCACCCAGCCCCGCGGCCGACTGGCCCGACAGCACGTGGAGTGGTGTCTGGAATGGGCGCGGCAGTACGACCGCTCCCGCGGCGAAGGACTCCATCATTTCCTGGCTCGAATGGAGGACTTCCAGGAAGAGGCCATCGAGCCGGAAGTGCCGTCAACCCCGGGGGTCGACGCCGTTCGGCTCCTGAGCATCCATCAGAGCAAGGGACTCGAGTTTCCCGTCGTGGTCGTGGCCGATCTGGGCAAGTCCTTCAACAAGCAGGACCTCCAGGGCGATGTCATCCTGGACGAGCAGTACGGCCTGGCGGCTCGATTGCGTTCGAGGGACGGCACCCGCACCTATCCCAGCCTGAGTTACTGGCTGGCCAGGCAGCGACAGACGAGGGAGATGCTGGGCGAAGAGTTGAGACTTTTGTACGTGGCGCTGACGCGTGCCCGAGATCGTTTGATCCTCAGCGGGGAAACCTCGAACCCTCAGGGGAGGGAAAGACAAGCCTCTTTGCGCAGCAACGTCATGGACCTCCTGAGCGCACGGTGTGTTTTGGACTGGCTTTTGCCGCGGCTCCGGGATCTGGGGTTGCCATCGGCGGAGGAACGTCTCACGGGCTCTACGCGGCTGTTTCAGTGGACATGGCATGAAGAAACCGGCCCTGGCCCCAGGGAGACTGTGGATGCGCACGCGGCCGGACCAAACAATGAGGAAACTCCTTTCCAGGTGACTCCGGAAATCGAATCCTGGGTGGGGGCCGAAGCGGAGCGTCTCTTGGGCCAACCGTATGCGTGGATGTCGGCGACCCGCGTACCGGCGAAAACCTCTGTGACCGCGGCCCAGAGGCAGGTTGAGGAGGAGCCCATGGGGCGGTTGTATGTCGGTCGGGCTTCCGCCCAGCGGCGGTTTCCCCGGCCGCCCCTGACGGCGGTGGAACGGGGCACGGCGCACCATCGGTTTTTGCGGTGGTTTCCGCTGGATACAGAGCCCGGGGTCGCGTCCTTTCGGGCTGCAGCGAACACGTTGGTCCAGCAGGGCCGACTCACCGCTGAGGAGGTCGCGGTCCTGGATTACGAGGCCCTCGTGCGGTTTTGGGGGTCCGATTTGGGGCGGCGTTTGCGCGCCGTGGCCGGCGCCGTGCACCGCGAACACGCGTTTACAGTCGCCCTGGAGGCCAACGAGATTCGGCGCCTGGTGGGGCAGCCGGTGGATCCGACCTTGGAGGGTGAACGCGTCGTGGTTCAGGGAGCGGCGGATCTGGTCGCGCTCCTGCCGGATCAAGTGTGGGTGGTGGACTTCAAGACCGACCAACTGAAAGAGGCCGAGTTGGACCGGCGCGTGGAGACTTATGCGCCGCAGTTGCGCCTGTATGCCCTGGCGCTCAGCCGCATTTATCGGCGTCCGGTCCGCCGACTTTGTTTGCATTTTCTCTCCGTGGGCAAGAGCGTGGAACTCTTGGGCGGAGGCGAAACTGCGGCCGGCCCGTCCGCGAGCGTCCCCGTCGGGAATTGACGCGTCCGCCCCTCGGTGAGGTTGCCGGCCTTGGCGCCGCCCGCGGTTCCTGACGAGCGGCTGGACTGAGGCGAGCAGGATGAAGTTCGCCGGGCACCCATGAAGATTCGAAGGCCGGGTTCGGGGACCGCCGGAACCGGCGGTGGTCTAAGTGGGGCGTTTGGAAAAGAACCAGAGGGTCGAGGACCGCCCGGCCGGCTCTTTGCGCGATGAGAACAAGCGTCGGGGCATGAGCGCCTGCCGGGAAACGGCCGAGCCCGGGCTCGGGGCCTGCCGCGGTTGCAAACTTCCTTCGCGAACTCTGGAAATGCCAATTGTCACGAAAACCGGCTTCCTGCACCTCCAAAGCACTTTCGCGGGCGCTCTTTCGCGGGGTTCCCTTTCGGCCGGCTGCTCGATTCCCTTTCTCGGGACCACATCTGGCCCGGCTCATCCCTGCGCACAGATGCCGTCGGAAAGGGTCGCCCTGCGGGTAACCAGGGAATTCGGTTTTTTCCGCCGTCCGAGAATTCGGAGGCGAGTTCCTCGCTGATGCCGGCATTCCGGACGGACTCGGGTGCGACTTGGACAGATTGCCGAGAGCCGCAAGGTATGCAACCAACCGAGCCCGGCTCCCGCACCCCTGCGCGGGCGGCGACGAGGTTCAATCACGTGGCCTCCGACGGAAAGCAGCAGAAGGTCCACCTGTGGAGTCGCCACTGCATGACGGCGGCGGTTCTTGGGAGGACGATGGGAGGCGGAGCTGGCCGCCGGGGAGGTGGAAACCGAAGACTTTCCAGGCAAAGGTGCGCTACCGGACACCGAATGGCTGACGACGGCGCTCGCCGGCGCCGGTTTGCAGAAAAGCACGCAATGCGAGTGATATCCGCGGGCCGGGCAGAGCCGCCGTATCGGCTCTTAGGGAGGCTCGCGAACAAAAAACGTTGCGTCGAACTGCACCCGTGGATGGCGCTCGTTTGCAGAGGTGCTTTCGGGCGGGGACCGGGTGATCGGTGCGACTGTCGCGGTGCCCCGGATCAGGTCACGAAAAAGGTTCGTTGGCCGGGTTGGCGAGATGAGCGTTTCGATGGGGGCAAAGGACGTGTGCACACCCCGCAGCGATGATCCGTTTGAATAACAGCTCTTCCCGGCTTATTCCTCTTCGTCGGACTCGTCGCCGCGCTCCCAGGTCTCCGTGTTCCATCCCTGGGCTTTCATGTGCCGCAAGAAATCCTCGGCGATTGGGATGTAATGTGCATATTTGGCTTCATAATCGATGCTGACCCGGGGCTCCGCCAAAAGCTTGGCCGTGAAGAGGGCCAGGGCCTGGTGGCGAGGCAGGCGGGCTGGAAGGGAGCTCAGGACCCATCGCAGCGTCCGGCCCGGCTCGCCGAGGTCATACCCCGCGGATTCGTCCACGATCACCAGCTCCCATTCGCGGAAGGATTTGCGGAGGCGAAAGTACAAGTCCCCTCCATAGCTCCAGGGCGGTCCCGCACTGTAGTGGAAAGATCCGAGTAATACGGCTTTCTTGCCGAGACGGATGTTGTCCGGTGCCTCGCAGCTGACGGCCACGAAGGCCTCGCGCAGCAGGTCCGGGGCGTCCTTGGGGAAATACCTTCGCCAACGCGGGGGCGACGTTGGTGCGGGAGGCTGATTGGGGACTTCGGAAGAACCTGGAGCGGAACTAACGTTGTCACTCATGCGTGAGATCCTTGCGGCCTCCGTCGCTCATGTCAAGCCCGGAAATAGGTCGCGGACAGCGTCGGGGCTCCAGGGACGGCCTGGGACGGCTTCCTGAAGGGGGGCAGGAGGTGGAGGCACTGGAAGAGAACTGGGTCTCGTGCCCGGCTGCCCGGCTTGGCGGACCTCAGGATTGGTGGCCATGAGGGACTGACGTAATGTAAGGGAAACCTTCAAGGCTGATCTTGTAGCGCGCCGAACTTCGCGGGGCGGGCAGGCTGCCGAGGTCGCACCTCCCGAGGTTTCGAACGGGGGCATGCGACATTTCATTTAAGTGTTGCGTTCGGGAGTCAGGCCAGGAGGGCGCAGAGGTCAATTGGCGACATGGGTGGCGGGCAGGAGCTGGATGGATGGCGCATTTCGACAGCATCGAAAGACAGGAATGTGGCAGGAGTGCTTTTGGGCGCAGGGTCTGAGGACCGGCGAGAGTGCGGTGATGAAACGTTGTCCTCGGGGCAGTGCGGGGAAGTGAATGGAATCGGGCGAATGGCTCGCCCAGGTGCGTGTGGCGGTGGGGTTGCGGCCGGCTGCCGGGGCTGGATCGGGTCCACCGGAAGGATTGGGTGACCCGGGCGCCGAGGGGGCGCGGTGTCAGTGCCGCGGCGTGAGGAGCCGACCGGATGCCTGTTCAAGTGGCTCCCATGCCGCGCCCGGATGGGTGGAGGGTCCGACCTGCCGCGCCATGGCCGAGGGACGTGGGATGCCATGGGGGAAGTCGGACGGGCAGATTTGCGGAGTCGGAGATCGTCGAAGGGGGACACCGGCAAAGACGCAAGAGCTGAAGAGGCGGCGAGCAGCTCGTGGGCGGGAGGGAATGGCCGTTCTGGGCGGGATGGGATTCGAGGTGGGCGGGCGTGGAAGGCCGGGCGCACGGGGAATGTGCCCGGTGGGTGGTCCCGGGCCGGCTTCAGACGCGGGCCAGCGCGTCAGCGCGCTGGTTGCTGGCGCAGCGTGAAACCGGGTCCGTGTCGGCTTCGGCCATTCGAGGGGTTGAACATCCGGAGGAAAGAGCGCGGTTGCGGGAGGGGACGGGCTGATTTTGGACTTCTCAATTCGGGGTGAGTTTCGGCAGCTTGGCGCGGCCTCGGGCAAGGTCGGACAAACGATGTATCGGGGAAGGAAAATCGTGGTGGTGATGCCCGCGTACAATGCGGCGCGGACGCTGCGTCGGACGTGGGAGGAGGTGCGTGCGCAGGAGATCGTGGATGAGATCATCGTGGTGGACGACCACAGCCGGGACGACACGGTGGCGATTGCACGGTCGCTGGAGGGGGTGCGGGTGCATGTGCATCCGGAGAATCGCGGCTACGGGGGAAACCAGAAGACGTGTTATCGCCTGGCCCTGGAGGCGGGAGCGGACATAGTGATCATGATTCATCCGGATTACCAATACACGCCGGCCTTGATCCCCGCGATGGCCTCGATGATTGCCAACGGGGTGTACGCGTGTGTCCTGGGGAGTCGGATCCTGGGAGGTCAGGCCCTGCGGGGCGGGATGCCGTGGTGGAAGTATGTGGCCAACCGGATCCTGACGCTGGTCGAGAACCTTCTGCTCGGGGCCAAATTGTCGGAATATCACACCGGATACCGGGCTTTTTCGGCGGAGGTGTTGCGCAGGATCAACTATGGGGTGAACTCGGACGATTTCGTGTTCGACAACCAGATCCTGGCACAGATTCTCTGGCATGGGTATGTCATCGGGGAGGTAAGTTGTCCCACGAAGTACTTTCCGGAGGCTTCCTCGATCGACTTTTGGCGCAGCGTCCGTTATGGGTGGGGTTGTCTGCAAACGGCGGTGGTTTATCGGTTGGCGCGGTGGGGATGGGTGAGGTCGCCGTTGTTTCCTCCGCGTGAGAGTGCGGCTCCGGGAGCGGGGGCGGACTGATCGGGGGACGGAAGACGCACCGGACACGGCCCGGACCGGCGCCGGGTGAAGGTGTGGAAGCTCCGGCACAGGCCGGGCCCGGATGAGCGAGTTACTGGTGGGGCATTTGTGCCGAGAAGAGATCGAAACCCATCGGGCGAGGGGAATGGTCTCGACAGGTGGGTCCGAGCGCTTCAATTTGCGCGGGCGTATGGGGAGCCGGGATGTATCCGTGCAGTATTTGATTTCTCTGCCTCCGGCCATGGCAGCGGCATTTCCGCGCCTGGAGGGGCGCGGGTTGCCCGCGTGGGTGGTGGCAGCGGATCCGCCGGGGCCCGGCATGGGCTCGGGCGCGGCGACGGCCCATTTACTGGCAACCGCATGGCGACTGACCGGCGCAGACCGGGGTTTCGAAGCCTGGTTGCGGGAGGGGCGCAAGTTGGTGTTGCATGCGGGGGGACAGAGTCGGCGCTTACCGGCGTATGCTCCGGTGGGCAAGCTGTTGCTGCCGTTGCCGGTGCTGCGCTGGAGCCGGGGGCAGCGACTGGACCAGACCTTGTTGGATGTACAGTTGCCCGAGTATGAGCGGCTCCTGCGTCATGCGCCCGAGCCGGCCTGTGTGTTGTTGACAAGCGGGGATGTACTGGTCCGGTTGGGTCGCCAGCTGCCCGAGTTTCCGGCGGTGGACGTGGTGGCGGTGGGGGTGCGGGTTCCACCGGAGGTGGCGCAGAACTTCGGCGTGTTGTTCTGCCCTCGGCGGCAGCCGGGGCGCCTGGCGTTCGCGCGCCAGAAACCTTCGGCAGCGGAGATCCGGCGGATGTCCCTGGAGTATCGTTGGAGCGTCGACACGGGGATTTGGTTGTTGAGTGCGCGGGCGGCACGGGTGTTGATGCGGAGATGCGGATGGGAGGAAGAATCCGGCGGGTTTTCGGAGGGGCGGCCGGTGTCCTACGAATTCTACGGAGGCTTTGCGTTGGCGTTGGGGACGGATCCGGTCCGGGACGATGCGGAGATTCGAGCGCTTTCGTGTGCCGTGGTCGAGTTACCGGAGGGGGAGTTTTACCATTTTGGGGCGACGGCCCAGATGATCGAGTCGGTGGTGTCCCTGCAAAACCGGGTATCTGGGGAGTGGACGGACCAGCGGCATCCGGACCAGGTGCTGCAGAATTGTCGGGTGGCGCCGGTGCTGGACCGGGAGCGGCACCATACGTTGTGGATCGAGAACAGCGTGGTGAGTGGGGCGTGGCATCTGGGACATGAGCAGGTGATCACCGGGGTGCCGGAGAACGACTGGCCGTTGCGATTGCCCTCCGGAGTTTGTCTGGACCTGGTGCCCGTGGACGAGGAGGCCTGGTGTGTGCGGGTGTATGGCTTTCGGGACGGTTTTCGGGGCGCATGGAATGAGGCAACCACGCGATGGCTGGGTCGGCCGGCGTTCGAGTGGTTCGTGCGGCGGGGTCTGGATGGCAGCACCGCCGGACTGGCCCCGGGACTGGACTTACAGTTTTGTCCGTTGTTCCCCGTGGTGACGGAGCGCGAACTGGATCCGGAGTTCGTGCAGTGGTTGGTCTCGGGCGAGGGAACGCAAGGGGATCGATGGGCGCGGTTTTGGCAGCAGGTGGAACGGCTGTCGGCAGCGCAACTGGCGCTGCGGGTGAACCCCGACCGGTTGTACGCACAGCGGGAACGATTGCGACGTGAGGCGGCGCGGGCGTTGCGGCGGCATTGCCGCTGGAGTGTGTTTTCGCGGTTGGATCTGGAGGCCACGGCGCGGCTGGTGGCGGCCGAGGCCGACGGGTGGGAGGCGTTGGCGTTCGGGGACGACGACCCGCCGATGTTGGCGGTGCGGGAGGCGATGTTTCAGGCGGCAGTGAGACGGGTGCGGGGGGAAGCCGACTGGGAGGGGTTGGAGCGCCAGGCCTTTGAGCGCTTGCAGGAGATGCTGGTGCGCGAGGCGCAAGTGACGCCGGCGAATCCGAGGCGTGTGGTGTTGGAGGATCAGATCGTGTGGGCACGCAGTCCCGTCCGGTTGGATTTGGCAGGGGGTTGGACCGACACACCGCCCTATTGCCTGGAACACGGGGGACGCGTGGTCAATGTGGCGGTGGATCTGAACGGGCAACCCCCCATTCAGGTCTTTGCGAAATGCATTCCGGAGCCGGTGTTGGTGATCCGGTCGATCGACCTGAGTGCCGAGACGAGGCTGCGGACGTTTGCGGACCTGGAGGCGTATGGGGAGCCGGGAAACCCCTTCGGGTTGGCGCGGGCTGCCTTGGCGCTGGCGGGGTTTCTGCCGCGGTTCCATGTGCATGGTGGATTCGCGAGCCTCGAGGAGCAACTGCGGGAATTCGGGGGCGGGATCGAGCTTTCGCTGGTGGCCGCGGTGCCCAAGGGCAGTGGGCTGGGGACGAGCAGCATTTTGGGGATGACGCTCCTGGCCGCCCTGTCGGATTTGTGCGGGCTGGATTGGGATCGGGAGACGCTTTGCCAGAAGACGCTCGTGCTGGAGCAGTTGCTGGGGACGGGGGGTGGATGGCAGGACCAGGTGGGGGCGATGGAGCGCGGAGTGAAGTTGATCGAAACGCGGCCCGGCTTGCGTCAGACCCCGCAGTTGCACTGGCTGCCGCAGCACTTGTTGGAGCAGCCCCCCGTGGCGCAGTGCTTTTTGTTGTATTACACGGGGCTGACGCGACTGGCGCGCAACATCCTCGGCGAAGTGGTGCGATCGATGTTTTTGAACGACGCCCCATCGTTGGCAGTGCTGGAGGAGATTGGCCGGAATGCAGAGCGGGCTGCACTGGCAATTCAGCGGTGCGATGCAGCGGGGCTGGCCGAGTGCATCCGGGAAAGCTGGCGCCTCAATCAGCAGTTGGATCCCGGGACCAATCCGCCGGGGGTACAGGCGATTCTGGACGCGGTGGCGTCCGATCTGGCTGCAGCGAAATTGGCCGGTGCGGGCGGGGGTGGCTACCTGTTGATGTTGGCAAGAGATCCGTTCGCGGCGCAGCGGATTCGGGAGCGATTGACGCGGAATCCGCCCAATCCGCGGGCCCGCTTTGTGGACTTCACGATTTCCGCGACCGGCTTGCAGGTCACGCGAAGTTAGCTTCTCACGGAAGCCACTGCCGGTGCGCGTCAGGTCGGGCCCGCGAGGTTGTTCCGGCATTACCTCGCGGCCGAACCGGGTGCCGATACACAGGGGCTTGGGTGTTCGGAGCCGGGGCTGCGCAGGGAGGAAGTCAGGCCGGACTCAACTGTCGGCACGCTTGCGCGTTTCGGCCGGCGGGTTGCTCACGAGATCAACCGACCAGTCGCGGGCTGCGCGTTCGGCCAATTCTGCGAGGGCTTCGGCGGCCCGGGTTTGGGCCCGAACTTCGTCGAAAGCCGAGGTGAGGGCATAGGTGCGCCGGAACCACTCGGAAAGGTCCGGCCATGGGGTGAGCCGGCCCACCAGGGCGAGACACGGCACGCGGCGGCGACGGCAGGCAAGGGCGATTTGGCCGACTCCTTTGCCCATGAGGCTGGAACGATCGAGGCCGCCTTCACCCGTGATGACGAGGTCCGCGGCGCGGAGCCGTTGCCAGAGGCGGGCGTGGCGGGCCACCCAGGCAAACCCGGGAACCAGTCGGCCCCGGGCGAAGGCCAGCACGCCGAAGCCCAGTCCTCCGGCAGCGCCGGCTCCCGGCTGGTTGGCCAACGGACGTCGCCAAAACTCCTCCATGACCGTGGCCAGCCGCCGCAGGCAACGCTCCGCCAGCGGGAAATCCTCGGGACGGAGGCCTTTTTGGGGGCCGTAAATGCGCGTGGCCCCGCGCGGACCGAGCAGGGGATTGGTGACGTCCACTGCGGCGGTGAGACTTCGGAACAGCGCGGGGCACGGCGGGGGTTCGACGCGTGCCAGCCGGGACAGTTCCGTCCAGCGCAGCAGCTCGCGGCCGCGTCGGTCGTAGAACCGCCAACCGAGTGCGCGGCCCAGGCCGAACCCTCCGTCGTTGGTTGCACTGCCTCCCAGCCCGAGGAGCACGCGGGAGGCTCCACTGCGGGCCACGCGCCGCAGGAGTGCACCCAGGCCGGACGTGTCGAGTTCAAACGGATGAAACCGCCCCGGTGGCAGTCGGGCCAGTCCGATGGCCCGGGCGGACTCGACGAGCGCGAGGTTGCGGGAGGGAACCCACCACCAACGCACCCGACAGGGTCGGCCTGCCGCATCGATCGTGCTCGCATGCCGGGTTTGGGCGCCGAGCAGGTGCCCACACACTTCCCCAAATCCATCGCCACCGTCGCTGATCGGCAGAAGATCGAGCGTGTCCCGGGGCCGAACCCGGTGCCAGCCGCGCGCGATGGCTCGGGCTGCTTGCAGGGCGGTGAGGGTGCCTTTGAACTTGTCCGGACAGATCAAGACGTGGCAGCGCACGCGGGGAAGATCAGCAAAGGGCAGGCTCGGGGCAATTCTCGAGTCCGGCGGAAGGTTCTCTTCCCGCTGACGCCGGCCCCGAAGATCCCGGTCTTTGGGCCCATGGGGCCCGGGGACGTCAAAACCGTTCTGCCGCCGGCCGTCGAGGAGGCTCCTCCGCCATTGGGCCCCCGACGGGGATCACACCCCTTGCGATTCCGACGACAAACCACGCGGAGAGCCCGGCCGACACGAAAAGTGTGTCCAAAGGCTCCCTGCGCAAGGATTCATGGCCGAGGAAGGTGCGGGTTCATGGAAACAAGGCCGGGAAGGGTGGCGACGGGGGGCAATGGGCAGGCGAGCGTGGACAAGGAGTCCTTGTACAGACATCGATGCCGGGCCACTCTGGTGCTCATGAGCGTTCACGAGCGTTTGACCCGGCGAGAGTTCGTGCGCACCTGCCTCGGGGTCGGAGTCTGGGCGGTGGCCTGCCGAAGTCGGGCAGCCGAATCGGCGTCTCGGCCCATGCCGCCGGTGGCGTTGTTTGACAAAGTCTGTGTGCAGGCCGGCTTGAGCCTGGAGGAGACGGCCGACCTGGTGGCTTCCAGCGGGGCGGACGGAGTGGATTGTGCGGTACGGCCCCGCGATCGAATCGAGCCCGAGCGCGTGCGCGAGGATCTACCCCGGTATGCGGAATTGCTTCGGGCCCGGGGAAAACGGGTGTGGCTGTTGACGACGGCGATTCTGTCGCCGGAGTCTCCGCACGCCCGGGAGGTGCTGGAGACGGCCCGAGGTTTGGGCGTGAAGTACTACCGGGTTGGGTTTCTTCGGAAGGATCCCGATCAACCGACCGAGTCGCAGCTTCGATGGGTGCGGGAGCGGCTACGGGCGCTGGCCGCGTGGAATCGTGAGCTCGGCATGTGTGCCCTGTTGCAGAATCACTCTCCGGCCGGGTCGAGCCAGTACCTCGGAGGCGACCTGCGCGAAATGCTTGCGCTCGTGGAAGGGTTTCCTCCGGATACCGTAGCGGTGGCGTTCGACCCGGGGCATGCGTTGCTGGTGCACGGGGACGAGTGGCGGGACCACTTCGAGCGGCTGCGATCGCATGTGGGCGTGGTGTACGTCAAGGACACCGATCGGAAGCGCCGCTTCGTGCCCTTCGGAGAAGGGGAGTTCGGCCGGATGAGGCTTTTCCCTCGATTGCGCGAGCAGGGGTATGCCGCGCCGTTTTCCCTGCACATCGAGTTCGACTGGGTCGGGTCGGGGCAGCGCACTCGCGAACGCCTGGAGCAGGCGGTCCGGGAGAGTCTGCAGGTGCTGCGGCGCTGGTGGGAGACGGGGTGAGAGGGCGGCCCCGAGAATCGGGGAACCTCATGTGGGTTGGCTCCGGGGTGTGGGGAAACGCCCCGTGGGTTTATCGGGGTCCGGGTTCTGACAGGATCCGGTTCGGGACCGCCGACGGGGCCGAGTCGAGGCGTGCTGCGGAAGGTTGCCGGAACCACGGCGCGCAAAGGTGGCCGGTCCGGAAAGGAGCTGGGAAGGAACCGAAGGTGTCTGGCGCCGGGTTGAAAGGGAGCGCCCCTGAAACGTGCCGTGGACAAGTGGGCAAACGACCAGGCAAAGGACGGCCTATTGCGGTCCGGAGCTCTAGCTGGTGGTGGCCGTGTGGTTCTGGGGTGGAAGGTGTTGGGCCGACACCAGTCCCTTGGCCACGGCGTAGCGGGTCAAGCCGGCGACGGTGTGGATCCCCAGTTTCTCCATGATGTGTTGACGATGGGTCTCGACGGTGCGGATGCCCACGCCCAGGCGTTCGGCGATTTGTTTGTTGCTGAGCCCTTCGGCGATCCCGATGAGCACCTGCCTTTCTCGCGGTGTAAGTTCGGGGACGGCACTGGCGGCGCCTTCGGACAACACCATTTGTTGCAGCGCCAGCCGCGCCACATCGGCACTGAAAAAGGATTCGCCACGGTAGACGGCCTGGATGGCCTGGAGGAGTTCCTGGGGGTCGGCCTCCTTGGAGACGTATCCGCGGGCCCCGCTCTGGAGGATGCGCAGGATGTACTCCGTGTTCGCGTGCATGGAGAGGATGAGGACCTTTACGTCGGGGAATTGACGCCGCACAGCCTCCGTGAGGGCCAGGCCGTCCATGCGCGGCATGTCCAGGTCGGTCAGGACCACGTCCGGCTGCACGGCGGGGATGAGCTCCAGGGCTTCCTTTCCGTCGGCGGCCTCGCCGACCACGACCAGGCCGGGCTGCCGTTGCAAACAGGAGCGGATGCCTCGACGGACGACGGGATGGTCGTCCACGACCAAGATGCGGATGGGACCAGACGTCATGACCGGGATGGGTGTTGGGCTCCGAGCTTCCATGGCCGTGGCAGTATCGGCCAGCGTGCGGAAGAACCGGATCGCCACGTCATGTTGGAGGGTTTCGCATACATCACCGTTCACCTCGTTGCAATGTACCCCAATTCCCATGTTCCGCTCCCGGGTCTCGTTCTCGAAGCGTGTCCTGTTGCGCCGGCGGGTCCGGGTCTGTGACGTCGCCCTGCCCGGTCGGGCATGCCGACTCGTGATTTCGGATTTCGATCTCTGCGGCCATTGCGGACAGGATTGCCGAGAACGCCCTCCAGACTAACAGCGCGAGCGGGCTTCACAATCGGGAATGAACCCTGATGTTGTCCCGGGAAAGTTCCGGTCCTTGGCCGGGGGGAAACCGGGGAATCGTCCGTAAGAAACCGTATCAGGCATCGGGTCAGGACCGGACAAGCGGGCGCAAAAACTGAGGAAGACGGGCGCGTCGACCACGGTGTGTTACGGAGCATGGGGTTGGATCGCACTTGGAATCGAAGCAGCGGTCACGCGGTTGCGTTACGGGCAAGGCGCTCGCGGCAAGCTTGGTTGAGGTTCTTGCGGGATGTCGTGCCTTTTCAACCCGCTTCCGTAATCGGCCATGACAATTGCCGGACGGGAGGTCTCTGGCCCTTGCGAACGCGTGGGTGTGCCGCCCATTGGCTGCCCGCCGGGGTGCGAGGATGAAGATTCTGGCGATGGGCGAGCAGGCGGGGCTGCGGCGCTTCGGGGGCCCTTGGGGCGGCTGCGGATCTCAATCCATGGCAGCCTGGGGAACCCTTTTCCCGCGGAAAACGCCCATGCTCCAAACGACCTGGGCAAGATGCTCTTGGCAAAGGCGGCATCTCCTGGGCCTCATCGGACTGCGATCCGTTCGGCTTTCGACAAATCAGCCGACGAGTGGCGTGCAGGCCGCACAGTTCCGGGAAGAGGCCGGGCCATGTGGGGGATTGCGTGGGGGGATGAGGGCCGTGAGCCAATCATGCGGCCTCCAGATGCGTTCGAAAGGCGGGGGATATCATAGCCGCCGACGGGCGTTGGCGGACAACCCGCCGGCGGGCTGTCCACGCGTCTCCGGGGTTTCCCTTTTGAGGCCACGATGGGTCTTGAGGGCTCGGGTCCGCCGCCTGGCGGCGGGGGCCGGCAGTTCCCAGATCCGTAGCCGCTGACGGGAGCCGGCGGAAAACCCATCCCGGCGCGATGGAGCGCGGAAAAAAAAACGCCCGCCCGGAGGGCGTGGCTCTCCCGGGCGGGCGTGAAATGTTCGATGGGTCAGACGGTGTAAGAACCGCTCGCGACGCGGCCGCCGTGGCCGGTCCAGTTGGTGTGGAAGAACTGGCCGCGCGGCCGGTCGATGCGCTCGTAGGTGTGGGCGCCGAAGTAGTCCCGCTGGGCCTGGAGCAGGTTGGCGGGGAGGCGCTCGCTGCGGATGCCGTCAAAGAAGGCCAGGGCGGTGCTGAAGGCCGGCACGGGGATGCCTTTCAGGGCGGCGGTGCTTACCACTTTCCGCCATGAGGTCAGGCCGCTCTTGATGGCCTCGGCGAAGAACGGATCCAGGAGGAGGTTGTCGAGATCGGGATTCTTGTCGAAGGCCTTTTTGATTTCGCCGAGGAAGACGCTGCGGATGATGCAGCCGCCGCGCCAGAGCAACGCGATGCTGCCGTAGTTGAGGTTCCAGCCGTATTGTTTGGCCGCGGCCCGCATCAGCATGAAGCCCTGGGCGTAGCTGACGATCTTGGAGGCGTAGAGGGCGCGTCGCAGATCCTCCAGCCACGTTTGCCGGTCGCCCTCGAAGCGGGCGGGTTGGCCCGGGAACACTTTGGCGGCCTGCATACGATGTTCCTTGAAGGACGAGACGCATCGAGCGTACACCGCCTCGGCGATCAGGGTGACGGGGATGCCGAGTTCGGCCGAGGACATGACGGTCCACTTGCCCGTACCCTTTTGGCCCGCGGTGTCGAGGATTTTATCCACGAGGGGTTGGCCATCCTCGTCCTTGAAGGCCAGGATGTCGCGGGTGATTTCGATGAGGTACGATTGGAGTTCGGCCTGGTTCCACTGACCGAAGACGGCGCTCATTTCGTCGGCGCTCATTCCGAGGCCGTCTTTCATGATGTGATAGGCCTCGGCGATGAGTTGCATGTCGCCGTACTCGATGCCGTTGTGAACCATTTTCACGTAGTGGCCGGCGCCGTTTTCGCCCACCCAATCGCAGCAGGGTTCGACCTGCCCGGTTTTGGGATCGGTGACCTTGGCGGCAATGGCCTGGAAGATGGGTTTGACGTGCGGCCAGGCCGCGGGGCTGCCTCCGGGCATGATGGAGGGGCCGTGGCGGGCGCCCTCCTCGCCGCCGCTGACCCCGGTGCCGATGTACAGGAGCCCCTTGCTTTCGACGTACCGGGTGCGGCGGATGGTGTCCTCGAAATTCGAATTGCCGCCGTCGATGATGATGTCGCCCGGCTCCAGGACCGTGAGGAGCTGTTCGATGAACTCGTCGACCGGCGGGCCGGCCTTGACCATGAGCATGACGCGGCGCGGCTTTTTGAGCAGGGCGGCCATTTCCTGCAGGGAATGGGCGCCGAGGACGCGCGTGCCCCTGGCCTCGTTGGCGAGGAATTCGTCCACCTTGGACGTGGTGCGGTTGTAGGCCACGACGGTGAAGCCGTGGTCATTCATGTTGAGGATCAGGTTCTGGCCCATGACGGCCAGCCCGATGACGGCGATGTCAGCTTTCGGTTCCATAATTGCGCAAGCACGGGTTGGTGGTTGCAGGTGGGCGGGGCCAAAGACTCAGCGTTGGATGCGGGCGGAGCCCCCGCGGGCAAACGCCTCGACCTGTTCGAGGGTGACCATGGTGGTGTCGCCGGGCGTGGTGGTGAGCAGCGCCCCATGGGCCCAGCCCAGCCGGACGCAGTCTTCGGGGGACCGGCCGGTGAGCATGCCGTAGAAAAGGCCGGAGGCGAAACCGTCGCCCCCGCCCACGCGGTCGTACACGTCCAGTTCGCACGTGGGCGCCTGATACACCTTGCCGTTGATCCAGGCCACGGCGCTCCAGCGGTGGCGGTTGGTGGAGAGCACCTCGCGCAAGGTGGTGGCCACGACGCGGATTTGGGGATAGGTCTTGACCACGGTGTCCATCATGCTGATGAACACCGCCGGATCAAGCTGGGAGGTGGCGTGCACATCCGGCCCCTTCAGCCCGAGGCCCTTTTGCAGATCCTCCTCGTTGCCCACCAGCACGTCCACGTGCTGCACGATCTCCCGCATGACGGCCACGGCGCGGTCCTGACCACCCCAGACATCCCAGAGTTTCTGGCGATAGTTCAGGTCGAAGGAGGTGACGGCTCCAGCCGCCTTGGCCGCCTGCATCGCTTCGATGATCAAGGGTCCGGTGGTTTCGGACAGGGAGGCGAAAATGCCGCCGCTGTGGAACCAGCGGACCCCCTGGGCGAAGATGCTCTTCCAGTCGAAATCGCCCGGTTTCAGCAGGGCACCGGCCTCGTTGCTGCGGTTGTAGAACACCACCGGGGGCCGAACGCCGAAGCCGCGGTCGCTGTACACGATGGCGTGGTTGGGTCCCCGCACGCCGTCGTGTTTGAAGCGTTTGTAGAAGGGTTTGACGCCCATGGCCCGGACGCGTTCGGCAATGAGATCGCCGATGGGGTATTCGACCAGGGCGGTGGCAATCCCGGTTTGGAGACGGAAGCAGTCCGCGAGGTTGGCGGCGCAGTTGAATTCACCGCCACTGACGTGGATTCGGCACTCGGTGGCCTTCCGGAACGGCACCACGCCCGGATCAAGCCGGTGCACCAGGGCACCGAGCGCCAGGAAGTCCAGCGAACCGGTCTTGGGGATCTTCAGTCCGTAGTCGTTCATGGTTCAAGGATGTTGGGTGTTCTTTGGGATGCTCGCCCACAAAGATGGGGCGCAGATGACGTTCGTAGAGGTTGGCTGTGACGAGTGAGGCAATGTGCTCGCTGTGTTGCTCGAGCAAATCCAGAAAGGCACGGCCCTTCCGGGCGGCCAGTTTGTAGCCGACATGGAAGAGCTGGCGCAGGTGAGGGTTGAACGCGGGATGCCGGGGGTCGTGTCGCAGGGCGGCGGCGAATTCCTCGGGGCTCCACCGGTTCACCTGTTCCACGGACGGAAGCCGGTGCCGATCGATGTCGATGACCGCGGCGTACGGGGCGCAAAGTTCGTCGATGTGCGCCAGGGCCTCGGCGTACAGCGTGCGGGCCAGGGCCAGGCCCGCGCCGCCGGACTCGATCAGGCCCAGAAGCTCTTCCAGCCAGGTGGTGCCCGCGGTCTTGACGTGGAGGCCGACGTCGTGTTTCCGCATCACGCGGTGCAGAATGGGGTACAGGGAAAACTTGTCGCTGCCGGAGTGGACACTGAGCTTCAGGTTCGGCGGCAGACCGTAGTGGGTCCGGGCAAATCGCAGGACGGCCAGGAACTCGTGCAGTTGCCGCTCGAACGCCTGCAGGTCGCCCACGTAATCCACGCCCTTGTTGAAGCGGCCCACAAACCGGGGCGCCACGGTTTGAACGGGCACGCCGGCATCGGCCAGTGCGGCCAGGATGACGAGCAACTCGAGGGCCGTCTGGGGCTGGTCGGTTTCGTCCATCGAAACCTCGACGATGAAGCTGCCCGGGGGCTTGGCGCCGGCGATGATCCGGTAGGCCGTGGCGGCGGATTCGACGGCCTGCAGGTAGCGGCAGGCGGCCTGCTCCACTTCTCGGGTACGGACCTCCAACGGCGTGTCCAAGCCGGGGAGCTCGAGCCGGTCCGACAATTCCGGGTGGCGTCGGAGGAAATTGGTCACGCGGTCGGTGGGGGCGGGCCGGCCGATGGCCTCGGCCACGTCGAGGGTGAAGTAATCGCAGTGGGGAAGGTAGGGCTCGACAATGTCCGGGCGAATGTGGTCGGCATCCACATGCCAGGGTCGATCCCAGCCGGCGGCTCGCACGGCAGCCTCGGCGGCCGCCCGCACGCTTTCGGGCCGCGATCCGATGATTTGGTGTTCGCGGTGAGATTTGTTCCAGACGGGAATGACCTCCACGCCCGCGGCCAGGGCCTGTTGACAGGCGGCCAACTGCGCGCGGGCCTGGTGACCGAACCGGTCGCCCACGCCCACCGAGTATTTTGCCAACTGCAGAGACGTTTCCATGCTCGCGATCGGGCGCTTATGTGCTGACAAGCGCCACCGTGAAACAGCTTATCCAAACGGGCATCGGGCGGAAGCTGTGAATTTGTGCATGGGGGCTTGAGAAAATTGCAAGGGTGCGGCCGGCGTGGTCGGACGCGTGCCCAAATTTCAAGGCATCTTGCAAAAACTCGGCAGGACAGTCTCGGGTCCTTGGCCTAGAATGATCGAGGACGCCCGGCGAGGGGACAGCCCAGGCATGGACGCGTGGGCAAGCGGCCTTGAGAACGCTGCCTCCTCCCGCGGCCGGATTTGGACTCAGAAATGAAGCCTATGCAGATCCTGAACCGGGGAGCGCGTCGGACCGGGGCCTTGAAACTCCTGAGCGCGTGGGCCGGCGTTCTTGTTTGGAGCGGATGCACGGCACCCGGCCCCCGGGCGCCCCAGGAGTTCTCGACCCCCGAAGCGGCTTGGCGCGAGGCGGCGCGCATCGTGGCGCGCGTTCAACCCCCTCGCTTTCCGGACCGCAGCTTTTCCATTCTCGACTTTGGTGCAGTTCCGGACGGTCGGACGGATGCCACGGAGGCCATCCGCCGGGCGATCGCAGCCTGCGTCGCCGCCGGGGGAGGGCGCGTGGTGGTGCCACCCGGAGAGTATGTTACGGGGCCGATCCATCTGCGCAGTCGGGTCAACCTGCACGTGGCCGAGGGGGCCGTTCTGAAGTTCAAGACGGATCCGCGCGCCTATCTGCCGCAGGTCCTGACCCGCTTCGAGGGCATGGAATGCTACAATTACTCACCGCTCCTCTACGCCCATGGGGCCGAGCATGTGGCGGTGACCGGCCGGGGCCTGCTGGACGGGCAGGCGAGCTTTGAAAACTGGTGGGCATGGAAAGGGCGGTGGAAGGGCCGTCCGGCGCAGGGCCCGGACCAGACGGCGGCGCGCAATCGCCTGGTGGCCCAGGTGGCGGCCGGCGTGCCGGTGGAGCAACGGCGTTATGGCGAGGGCGATTATCTGCGCCCCAACTTCATCCAGTTTTACCGGTGTCGCAACGTTTTGATCGAGGGCGTTCGCATTCGGCGCTCCCCCATGTGGGTCGTCCACCCGGTCCTTTCCACGAACGTCCTGGTCCGGGGGATCGAGGTGGTTTCACATGGGCCCAACAACGACGGCTGCAATCCGGAATCGTGCCGGGACGTGGTGATCGAGGAATGCGTGTTCGACACGGGGGACGACTGCATTGCCATCAAGTCCGGCCGCAACGAGGACGGTCGCCGGCTGGGCGTGCCCTCGGAGAACATCGTGGTGCGGAAATGCCGGATGCGCGACGGCCACGGCGGGGTGGTGATCGGCAGTGAAATCTCCGGCGGCTGTCGCAATGTGTTCGTCGAGGACTGCGAGATGGACAGTCCGAACCTGGACCGGGTGATCCGTTTCAAATCCAATGCGGTTCGCGGCGGACTCGTGGAAAACATCTTCGTGCGCAATCTCCGCGTGGGCCAGGTGGCCGACGCGTTGCTGCAAATCGATTTTTTGTACGAGGAAGGCGCGCAGGGACCGCATCGGCCGGTGCTGCGTCGGTTGCGCATGGAGCAGGTGGATGTGCAAAAGGCGGCTCGCGTGCTGGACGTGCGCGGGTTCGAGGGTGCCGAGATTCGGGACGTGCGGCTGGTCCGGTGTCGGGCGCGCGGGCTCACGCGGGAGGACGTCGTGCAACATGCCGAGGTGCACATGGAGGAGTGCGTTTGGGAGCGAGCGCGCTGAGGGAGCGTGCCCGGGCGGGGCGAGCGTGGAGCTGCCGGGCGGTTGGGCCGGGCGGTTTGCCCGGGCGGGTTGGGACTGCCCGATGCGGCAGCATCCGGAGTGGGGTGCGGGAGAGCGGAGTGGCATGGGCCGCTGCGTGGGGACGGGCCCGTGAGGGGAGGATCCGGGGGTGCGCCTTGCAGGGGCCGGTGGGCTCGGCTAGTGTTGGGGGCCGTGAGTGACGCGCAGAAACCGTGCGAGATTCTGGAGGGCCATTGCGCCGAGCCGGGCGTATGTCCGCTGAGCCTGATGGCCGAAGGGACGGAGGTCTGCATCCGGCAATTGCTTGCTTCTCCGGAGGTGCGGGCCCGGCTGCGGGAGCTGGGGCTCGGGGAGCAACAGCGGATCAAGGTGCTGAGCCGGCAGGCCAACTTCATCTGTCAAGTGTGCAATGCCCGGCTGGGGATCAGCGAGGAAATTGCCCAGGCCATCCTGGTGGAACCGGTTTCCGAACCGCCGTCCTCCGGTGTAGCGCATGGTTGAGACGCTTCCTTCCCTGGCGTCGCTGTCGCCCGGGACCCGGGCGGTGGTGGCGGAGATTCAGTTGCCCCCGGCGGAGGCCCGGCGGCTGATGGAGTTGGGGCTGGTGCCGGGGACCCCGGTGGAACTGGTTCGCTTTGCCCTGTTGCGAGATCCGGTGGAGATCAAGGTGCGCGGCTCTTGTTTGAGCCTTCCCCGTCAGGAAGCCGAGGCCATCCGGGTGCGCCTGCCGGACGGGACTTGAGCCATGGCCCAGACGAGTCCGGTTTCGGGCAAGACGGCCTCCGCTGCGCCCTCCGTCGTGGAGGCGCGTTACATCTTCATCACCGGAAACCCCAACTGCGGCAAGACCACCGTCTTCAACGCCCTGACAGGCCTGCGCGCGAAGGTCGGCAATTACGCCGGCGTCACGGTGGAGCGGAAGGAGGGCCCGCTGCTGGGGGCATCCAGGGATCGGCCGGTCCGGGTGCTGGATCTGCCCGGAACCTACAGCCTGAGCCCGCACTCGTTGGACGAGCAGATCGCCCGCGACGTGCTGCTGGGGCGGTTGCCCGAGTTGCCGCCGCCCTCGGTCATCGTCGTGGTGGTCGACGCGTTCAACCTCCAGCGCAACCTGTACTTTGCCACGCAGGTGATCGAGCTGGGGCATCCCACGGTGGTGGCCCTCAACATGGTGGACGTGGCCGAGGCCCACGGGATGCGCGTGGACGCGGGCAAATTGGAAGAGGCACTGGGTGTGCCGGTGGTGCCGGTGGTGGCCAGCACGGGCCGGGGCATTCCCGAGTTGCGGGCCCGGATTCTGGCCTTGTTGGAGAATCCCGCGCCGCCGGCGCGGCGCCGGTTTCCCGTCCTTCCCGAACCCCTGGTGCAGGAGGCGCAGAAACTTGCGGCCCTGCTCACGTGGAATTTCCAGGAGCGTCGGGTGCAGGCCGATGCGGAGGCACTGTTGCTCCTGAGCAACGAACAAGCCCTGGCTTCCAGCCGATCCCATTACTCGCCCGGCATCCAGCAGGCAGTGGCCGCGGCCCGCCAACGGTTGGAGGCGGCGGGTGTGGACTGGCGGAGTGTGGTCATCGACGCACGGTACCAGGCCGTGGCCCGGATCGAATCGCAGGCCGTCACCCGGCTGTGGACTCCGAAGGAGACCTGGAGTGACCGGGCCGACCGCATCGTCACGCACCGTGTCTGGGGTACGCTGATCTTTTTCGGGCTGATGGCCCTGATGTTTCAGTGCATCTTCGTATTCGCGCGCATCCCGATGGAGGCGATGCAGGCGGGTGTGGACGCCCTGGGACAGTGGGTGCGGGAAACGCTGCCGCCGGGGGATTTGACCAGCCTGTTGAGTGACGGGGTCATCGCCGGGGTGGGTGCGGTGGTGGTGTTCCTGCCGCAGATCCTTCTGTTGTTCCTGTTCATCGGCTTTCTTGAGGACACGGGCTACATGGCCCGGGCAGCGTTCCTGATGGATCGGTTGATGAGCAAGGTGGGGTTGCACGGCAAGAGTTTCATTCCCTTGCTGAGCTCGTTTGCCTGCGCCATCCCGGGCATCATGGCCACCCGGACCATTGAGAATCACCGGGATCGGCTGGTGACGATCCTGATTGCGCCGTTGATGAGCTGTTCGGCGCGTCTGCCGGTGTACACGCTGCTGATCGCGGCCTGTATTCCACGGCAGAAGGTATGGGGCCTGTTCGATTTGCAGGGGTTGACGTTGCTGGGACTGTATCTGCTCGGCATTGTGGCGGCGCTGGTATTGGCGTGGGTCTTCAAGAAGACGCTGCTGAAGGGCGAGCCGCCGCTGTTGATCCTGGAATTGCCGCCCTACCGCCGCCCCGTCCTGCGCGTGGTCTTGCACCACATGTGGGAACGATCCAAGGTGTTCCTGCAACGGGCCGGCACGGTCATTCTCGGGATCAACATTCTGCTGTGGTTTCTGGCCACCTACCCGCGCAGCGCGGACCTCGAAGCGCGTTTGCAGACGGAGCGGAACTCCCTGATTCAGGAGCTGGCCCAAGCCGAGGAGGATTTGGAGCGGGCCAAGCCCGGGGAACTGGCGACGATTTCAAACCGGGTGGCGACGCTCCGGGCCCGGGTGCAGGAACTGGAGACCGCGCAGGCCTCGGAGCGGTTGCGTTACAGTTTCGCCGGCCGGTTGGGTCACCTGATCGAGCCCTTGATCACGCCGTTGGGATTCGACTGGAAGATCGGCATCGGCATCATCACCTCGTTCGCTGCACGAGAGGTGTTCGTCAGCACCATGTCGGTGGTGTACAGCGTGAGCGGGGATCAGAATGAGGATGGGGAAATCGGCAATCTGGCCCGGGTCATGCAACGGCAGACGCGACCGGATGGCGGCCCGCTGTACACGCCCCTGCTGGGGATGTCGTTGATGGTGTTTTACGTGTTTGCCCTGCAGTGTGCCAGCACCGTGGCCATCGTACGGCGCGAGACGAATTCGTGGCGTTGGCCCTTGTTTCAGTGGTGCTATCTGGGGCTGCTGGCCTGGACGGCCTCCTTTCTGGTGTGGCAGGGCGGACGGCTGCTGGGGTGGGGTTGAGCCCTCTGGCAGAGGGCCGCTCGGCCGGTGCGGTCCGGCCGGAGCGCTGATCCGTTCAGGCCTTTGCGGACTGGAACGTGCCGGGGACGGCAGTTGGGGGCGGGCGCGTCGGGGGCTGCCTTGAGGGACCCGCGGTGTCATCAGCCGCGGCGGGGTCATTCGACCACACAGGGGATGGCAACTGGTGATTCGGCTGCGGCGAGGGTCGATCCGTCGCAGCCCTGGGCTGCGGGGGCACGGCAGGGTGGTTTTTGCGGCCCACGGGCTGCAAGCAACAGGGCTGAAAGGCGTCCGGGCCCAATAGGCACCAGCTCGAGGTTGGTGTGTGGAGCGGGCAATCGCGCCGAATTCCGGGACACGACGGCGTGGAGAATGCCGGCGGCCAGGACCGTTGCAGGGTGGGGGCCAGCTTGCGGGGGCTTGCCGCCCCGGACCCAAAGGGCTCGGGCTCCGCTCCGGGTGGGAGTTTGACCCGGCGACATGGTGGTGCTTGCCCCGGGGCTCCGGTAGGGGCGTCTCCTGTGCAAAAAGTTTTCCGAAAATCACTTGACGCAAAAGGAAACCGGGACTAGAAGAACGGCAGACATGCACCAAAGAGGTCGAGTAAACATGAAACGCGCATCTGACCGAATCCCGCTGGCTCTGGCGATTCTTTCTGTCACTGTCTCCATTGGCATGGCCGCGCCGATGGACGTTTCTACGGCTCGCAAGGCGCTCCGAAATGTTCCCGTGGCGGAACTGCCGGCGCAGGCGGCTGCCTTGTTGGGCCGGGCTTCCGGGGAAGACCTGGCCGTGAGTGCGGCCAACATCCTCAGCGCGTCCCATGCGATTCGTCCCGCGGCCACTGTGGCCGTGGTGGGCGCGCTGGCCCGGCAGGCCCCCGTAGCGGCTCCGGTCGTAGCGGCCCGGGCGGTGACGTTGCAAAGGAAGCCGAGTGCAGAGTTTGTGGACCAGGTTGCAGCAGCCGCCGCGGCGGCGGCGCCTCAACAGGCGGCGGCCATCGTGGAGGCCCTGTGCAAGGCGGTCCCGCAACACTACACGGTGGTGGCGCTGGCCGCGGCGACGGCGGCCCCGCAGGCAAAGGATCAGATTCTCGCCGCGGTGACCCGGGCGTTGCCCGGCCTGCAGCCGTTTGTGGATCAGGCCCGCAGCCGACTGGGTGCGGAGGCCCCGTTGGCCACCGTGCTCCAACAGGCCAACGTGTTGCTCACCGCCACAGCCACGGCAGCCCGGACCAAGCCGGAGATCCTGATGGCCGGAGGGAATTCGGGTGGCCTGGGTTCGCCGGTTCCGCCCCCGACGTTCGGGCCTCCCTTCACGCCGTTGCCTCCGGGTGAGGTCACGGAGATCACGCGTTCGACCACCCGGGTTGCCAAGCCGGGCGAGGGCCGCGACTATTCCACGCCGTAAGCGGACTCCCGGGTCCGGCAAGAACCCATTTGCTGCCGGAGGGCTTTGCCCTCCGGCATTTTGTTTTTTGGGGGAGGGGGATCGAGACCCGTTGGGAGACGCGCAAGTGTCTTTTTCCCGGAGGAAAGAGGAGGCTTGGCGACAGGGCGGAATGGTCCCGGGATTTAGCCCATCACGTAGATGGGTTCCTTCACCGGGTTGAGGGCGGCGAAGTTGCGCAGCCGCTGCAGGACGACGGCCGTCAGTTCCGTGCCGGATTTGAGCACCAGGATCCCGTCTTCGGTTTCGACGTCACTGGCCAGCACCTGCCCCACGGCCAGCTCGTCCAGGGTGCGGGAGCGGATGGTGGGTTGGTCGGCAGGTGTCTTGTGGAGGAACACATCGAAGCAGGCCGCCGCGCTCTGGAGTACGCGGGGATCGTACCATCCCTGCCGTTCCTGCAGGATCGCGAGGGCCTGAGAGCGATCCTGTCCCTGCACTTCGAGTTCCACCATGTCGCGCAAGACCTTGAACACCCGCGCCGCCGCCGGGATGTCCTCGCCGGCGATGCGATCGGCGGGCAGGCCGGAGCCATCGTAGTGCTTGTGCTGATAGCGCAGGATGGCGGCCACGCTTTCCAGCCGCGGGATGTGCGCCAGGAGGTTCGCACCCATTTCCGGGGTCCGTTCCACGAGCTCCTGTTCTTTGGGGTCCAGAGGCAGACTGCGCACCAGCTTGTCGAGGACCGCCGGCGGAAGAGTGAGATGACCGAGGGGAAACAGCAGCGCAGCAGCCTCGAGGTCCCACGACTGTTTGAGTTTGAAAAAGGAGGCGTATTCCCGGACCGCCTGACGCAGGCGCTGGCTGATCTGAAAGGCCACGGGATGGGCGGAGGAAAGGACTTCGGTCAGCAATCGAATCGTGCCGTTAAGAGTGCGCTCCAGGAGTTCTCGTTCTGCAGTGATGAGTTGATATTGGTGAAGGGCCGCCTGGAGGGTTTGGGCCATTAATTCCACCGGGCAGGGTTTGTTGAGAAAACGGAAGACATGTCCCCGGTTGACCGCATCCACGGCGGTCTTTTGATCCGCGTTGCCGGTGAGCATGATGCGGACGGTGTCCGGGCTGCGGGCTTCCACCTGCACCAGCAGCTCGAGCCCGTTCATTTCGGGCATCTGCATGTCCGCGACCACGACCGCGTAGGGCCCGTGTTGTTCCAGTTTCTGCAACGCCTCGGGACCGCTGGTGGCGGTGTCGATCTGGAAACGCTGGCGCAAATTGCGCTGGAAGGCGGCCAGCACGTTGGGTTCGTCGTCCACCAGCAGGATTTTCAGATCCGGTCTCATGGGCAGAGCGAAAAGTTTGCAAGGTGTTGCTCGAGCGTCGGGCGATCGGGCAGACCCAGTCGCTGGAGATAGCCGACGTCCGGCCCCCGGGGATGCTCCTCCGGAAATGTTGCATTTGGAGGTCGAAGAGTTTCCGCCAGATGAACCGCGGTCAGGGCGGAGAACTCCGGGGAGGCCGGATTGCCGGGTTGATGGTGGTGGGCGATGGCTTCGACCACGGGTTCAGGCAGGCCCCAAAGCCCCAGGAGGTAACCGCCGACTTCCGCGTGCGTGGTGCCGAGAGCGGCCTGCTCGGCTTCGTCCAGGGGCAGGGTCTGTTGGCGGGCCTCTCGCCAGATTTGTGCGTATTCCTCCCCCAGATTGACGGCCAGCACGAGTTGCCCGACGTCGTGGAGCAATCCGGCGACGGCGGCCTGTTCGGCCACGTCGGTCGACGCGTGCATCTCTCGGGCCCACTGACGGGCCCGGGCGCCCACTTCGAGACTGTGACGCCAGAGTGTTTCGTAGGGAAACCAGCCCAGATTTCGGCTTTCGTACTGATGAAAGGCATGCAGGGCCAGGACCAGCGTCTTCAGGGTGTTCAGACCGAGGAAGCCCACGGCCTCCTGAATGTCGGCGACGGTATGGGGCAGACCGAAAAAGGCCGAGTTGACCAGCTTGAGGATCTGGGCGGTCATGGCCGGGTCCCGTGCCACCACCGCAGCCAGCTCTTCGAGGGTGGTCTCGGGATCCTCCAGCTTCTGAAGCAGCTCTTCGTACAGCCTGGGGACGCTGGGAAGGTGGTCGAGCCGGCCGAGCAGTTGACGGAGTCGAGGGTTGTTCAGGGAATGGCCGGCCAGGGTGGCGCGGTGGATGGCGGAACGCAGCGATTCGGGGTCGCACGGCTTGGCCAGGTACTGATGGGCCAGCCCGACGCACTGAAGGATCTGCTGTTCATCGGCCTGGCCGGAAAGGATCAACCGCACCACCTCCGGCCACCGTTGCATCACTGCCCGGAGGAGTTCGACGCCGTTCATGCCGGGCATGCGCATGTCGCTGACCAGCACGTCGAAAGGACTTTTTTCGAGGCGGGCCAGTGCCTCGGCGCCGCTGGTGGCAAATTCCATGATCCATTGGGTCCGCATGGACCGCAGGGCCCGGCGCAGGCCGTCCAGAACCATGGGCTCGTCGTCCACGAACAGGATGCGCAGCGGCCGGTTCATGGCTTCTGCACCGACGGGGCTTGCAGAGGCAGGCGCAGGGTGAACGTCGTCCCCTGGCCGACCTGACTTTCGAAATCGATGGTGCCGCCGTGCTTGTCCACAATCACATTGCGGACGATGGGCAGTCCCTGTCCCGAACCCTTGCCGACGGATTTCGTCGTAAAGAAGGGTTCGAAAATGCGGTGGCGAATGGCCTCGGGGATTCCGCAGCCGGTGTCGGAGATTCGGATCTCGACCCAGGGATCGGCGCGTCGGGTCTGGATGGTGATGCGACCCTTGGTGGTCGGGTGGGCGCCGACGCGTTCGGCGATGGCCTGGGCGGCGTTCACGATGAGATTCAGGATGGCCTGATTGAATTCTCCGGGCAAACACGGCACCAGAGGGAGTTTGGGATCCAGATCCAGTTCGAGGTCCGCCACGTACTTCCACTCGTTGCGGGAGACGGTGACCGTGGTTTCGATGGCGTGGTTGAGGTCGGTGGGCGTCTTCTCGGCAGTGCCCGGGTGGGAGAACTCCTTCATGGCCCGCACGATCTTGGTGACCCGGGCCACGCCCTGCAGGGTTTGCTCGATTGCCTTCGGGATTTCCTCCAACAGATAGTCGAGGTCCGCCTCGCGAGCCCCCTGCCGGAGCTGCGCCAGAACCGCCTCACACGGAGGGCCGGATTCGGAGTCTTCGGGCAGCGCATGGATCTGCCGGAGGAGGCCGGCCAACTGCTGAAAGCTGTCCTGAAGAAATCGCATGTTGTCGCCCACGTATTGCATGGGGGTGTTGATTTCGTGGGCGATGCCGGCGGCGAGTTGACCGATGGCCTCCAGTTTCTGGGCCTGGCGGAGTTGGATCTCCATGCGGTCACGTTCTTCACGGGCGCGACGCAGTTCGGTGATGTCCTCCTTCATGGCCAGGTAGTGCGTCACGCGGCCCTGTTCGTCCTTGATCGGGGCGATGACGGCCTGTTCCCAGTACAGTTCGCCGTTCTTGCGACGGTTGAGCAGTTCCCCCCGCCAGGTCTCGCCGCGCGCCAGGGTCTCCCACAGGTTTCGATACACCGCGGGATCCATCTTGCCCGACTTCAGGATGCGCGGATTCTGGCCACGGACCTCGTCCAGGGTATAGCCGGTCAACTCGGTGAATCGGGGGTTGACGTACTCGATGCGGGCCTCGGCATCGGTGATGACGACGCTCGCAGGCGACTGTTCGATGGCCTGGGAAAGCATCCGCAGACGGGCTTCCGTTTCGCGTCGGGCGGTGATGTCGCGCCCAATTCCCACCAGCCCGATGATGTTGCCCTGCTCGTCGCGGAGGGGCAGTTTGGTGGTTTCCAACCACTGCTGGCCGCCGGCGCTGTTGACGATGAGCTCCTGGCGGTTGATCACCGGTTCGCCGTGGAGAATGACCCGCATGTCATCGGCGTAACAGGCGGCGGCGATGCGGCGGGGCAGCAGGTCGTAGTCGGTTTTGCCCAGAACCTCGGCTTCGCTGGTGGCACCCAGCGCTTTCAGGTCGGCCTTGTTCGCCAGGGTTTTGCGCGCCAGGCGGTCCTTCACGTAAACGTTGTACGGCAGTGCATCAATGATGGTGCGCAAAAGAATGCGTTCCTGCTGCAACTGCCGGGTCAGGGCCTGCTGACGGGTGATGTCGCGAATGATCCCCACCCAGTGGCTGCGCCCCTCCAACTCGACGCGGCTCAGCCGCAACTCGATTTCTGCTTTCCGGGCATCGGGGCATTGCACCACGAGTTCCTGCGGCCCGTGCCGGGCGCAAGCTGCGACAGCGTCGAAAACCGGTTGACCGTTGTCGGCGCGAACGATCTGTGTGGGCCGCCGCCCGAGCAGGTCGGCGGCCGTGCAGCCGAGGATCCGTTCCGCGGCCGGATTCCAGAACAGCACGCGTCCGTCGGCATCCAACAGGACGATGCCGTCCGAGGCGGCCGTGGCAATGGCGCGGAAACGGGCTTCGCTCTCGCGGAGGGCCTGCTCCACCCGTACCTGATCGCGCAGGTCATGACCGATGAAGGCGTAAAAGGTGGCCTGACACGTTTCGGAGTGATGGGCCAACAGGGTCGCGGCAGCCGGGACGGGACGGCCCTCGGCATCCCGCAGCGAAAGGCGCCCGCGCCATTGGCCCTGGCTGGCCACCACGGTAAGGATCTCGGCGAAGAGACTTTGCGATAACTCGGCACTGAACAGCTCGGGCAGGCGATGCTGGGCGTGACTGTCGCCGGGCCATCCGAAGAGGATCTGGCCGGCTGGATTCAAATACGCCAGACGGAGGGTGGGCGCCTCGGCCAGGGCGATGACATCATTGGCGGCCTCGAGAATGGCGCGCCACCGCTGTTCATGGGCGGCGAAGCAACGGCGTTGGCCCTGTTGCCGGGCCAGGCGGGTGCGCACGGCCTGGACCAAACGCTCGGCGCTGAATGGTTTGGTCAGGAAATCGTCCGCGCCCAGATCCATGGCCTGGCGCTGGCCGTTCAGTCCCGCCAGCGATTCATCGCCCGTCATCAGAATCACCGGGACATGGGCCGCGGTCGGGTGCTGCCGCAATTCCGACAGAAAAGCAAAGCCGTCCTGCCCGGGCATCTGCACATCGCACAAGATCAGGTCGGGCGACTGTTCGACCGCCAGGCGCAATCCCGCCTCGGCGTCTCCTGCGTCGCTTACCTGCCAGCCGGCCCGGGTCAGGATCCGACGGATCACCGTCCGGAGGCCGGGGTCGTCGTCCACCACCAAAATGCTCCCTCGCCCTTCCACCATGCCTCTTGTCTCTGTCGGCGACGTCATGTTCCGGAATGGTCCGCCGTGCAACGAATTGCGGCCAAGGGGACAAAACCGCGCTTGCAGACGCGAGAAACTTGCCCCGTCCGGTGTTTCGGTCACTCCATGTCAGGTATCGGCGGAGTCGGGCTCGGCTTGAGCAAATTGCGTGCCGCGGCGCAGCTGCGAGACCAAATGTTCGAACATCGGGATCCTCGGGCCCCTCTCCCTGGAACCGGGCGATGGACAAACGGGGGCGTCGTGCGTCCTGCAAAGGCACGGGTCATGCCAAGCCCGCCGAGGGGGTTGGCCCGGATCGCTGTCGGGACCTAACCGCCCGCAGGCTGCTTCGTTTCGTGGATTCGGTTGACGACGGCTGCCGCCGGCCGTGCCTGGGCTTCCAACCAGTCACAGACTTTCGGCAGTACCACAGACCACTGGAACTCGTGCGCGCGACGCCACGCCCGCTCCCGGCACGCCGCGTACCAATCCGGCTGGTGCAGGAGCGACCGCACCATCTCAGCCAACGCCTCCGGCGTTTCGCGGGAGACGATCCATCCGGTCTGGCCGTGCACTGTGGAATCCACCAGGCCGGCCACCGGATACACGACCGCCGGGGTGCCCATCGCATTGGCCTCGATCACGTTCAGTCCCCAACCTTCGCGCACCGAGGCGTGCAGCAAAAAATGTGCGCGACGCAGTTCCTCGTTCTTGGCGGATTCGGGCAACGGACCGGTGAAGCGGACCCGCGGGGACAGCCCCAGGTCCTGCACCAGCTGTTTCAAGCGCATTTCCTCGGCGCCTCCGCCCACCACCGTGAGCTCGGCCGGCACGCCGGCTTGCACCAGCAGCTGCAAGGCGCGGACCGCGTGGTCCACGCGTTTGTTCGGGGCCAGCCGGGAGACCACCACCAGGCGAATGGGCGGCGTCAAGGGTTTGGGATCGAGGGTGGCCAGCGGCACCGTGTCGCACCCGTTGGGCCAGACGACCACCTGCCGCACTCCGTGAGCCAGCAGAGCCCGGCGCGTCGAATCCGAGGGCACCCAAAAGGGAACGTTCCGGTACAGCCAATGCGTCCAGCGTTCCTGCCACTGACCGATCCGACCCAGCAGCCCCGGATAAAAGACCTGCCAGATGGGGCCCAGCACCTCGTGGATGTAGGCGATGCACCGCGTGCCGCTCCACCAGGGCGCATACCAGGGGATTCCGTGATGTTGGTCGATCACCAAATCGAACCCGGGTTGGCGCCGATACCAGCGCCAGGCCGCCCAAATGGAGGTTCCCTTGCCCCCGCCGCGCAGGAATTGAATCCCGTCGCGCTCATACCGGGGGGCGGCCCCGGGGAAGGCATTGGAAAACCAGAAAACTTCGTGCCCCCGCTCCCGAAGGGCGCGCATAAAGGCCAGCGACACCCGCTCGGCCCCACCGGCTTCGGGGTTCTCCGGATCCCGCCAATTCAACATCAAAAAGCGCATGAAGGGCAGGGATGTTGTGCTGCTACAGTCCCATCCACCGCCCGGCTGGTGCAAAACAGCCGGGAACACCCAGTATGCCGGCGGGGCGTGCGCGGCCCAAGCGGAATTCCTATGCCCACTGTATGCGCTTTTGGCGCGTGGGGTTTGCCCGGGATCTGCCCTGGACCGACGAATCGGCGCGTCGTGGCTCTCCTCCAACGGGGCGCGGAGGCACCCGCTCAACGGAGCGCCCTGGGCCACCGGATTACCCTGCTAGCGGGTGAATATTTGCGCCTCCGACGCGTTTTGTGGCTGTGCACAGGGGCGAGAGCTCGCCAGCCCAAGCCGACGCCCCGGCAACTGGGCTTGCACGAATTCCTTTCGGCCTGAAGGGACGGAGCGCGGTTTGGCAGGCCCGGCCCTCGCGATGCGCATCCTCGAGTGGCGCCTCTTCAGGGCGCGGCGAGGTCTTGGGACGCAGTCCCCGGGGCCTCGCCCCGGGCTATGGAGTGGGTGCGCCTTCGGGGCGTGGATTCGCTCGCGTGATCAGGGAGTGGGGCATCACGAGGTTGGCCACGGTCGAGAGCCGCCGGACGGCGGGGGCCTTGCCTGTCCCAGCCCTGGCAGTGGGTATTCTCGAATCCAACGTCATCCAAACCGGTTCCACCTGAACGTAGCAAGACCCGGATCATGTTTTGCACCTTCGGCGCGTTGCACGTTCGCCCCATCGGTGCCGGAATCCCTCAGCCCGGGGTGACGCCCTGGGTAATCGGGATTCCGCAGTTTACACCGCCCTGAAGGGGCGGAACTCGGTGTGGGCACGCTCGGCCCTTGCGATGGGCATCCTCGAGTGGCGCCTCTTCAGGGCGCGGTGGGTGGGGGAGCCCGAGTTCCCGGGCGCTGCGCCGGGCTGACGGATCGAATGCGCTTTCGGCGCGTGGATGGGATGGTGCAATTCGTGGGTACCGGCGGGTGTCTTTCCAGGATTGAGCCCCGGATTCAAGGGGCCGAGGCACGACCGTTTTCCTTCGGCTTTCCCGTGCCGAGGATACCCGACATTTTTCGCGACTTTGCGCGGGCAAAAACCTGAATTGTGGCGGGGTTGTCCGGCCGCTCCGGCTGCGCGCCTCCGCGAGCAATCCTGTCTGACCCCCTTGCATGCGGGCCGCGCCGAGACGCGAGCGCGATTCTGTAGCCTGTTTCACGGAGGGGTTGGCTCCGGGAGCGCCGGCGAATCCGGCGCGGTCAAGAAATGTGCGGGCGGAATGAACGGACAGGGCAGGCGCTTGTGATCGCCGGCGCACGCGCGTGGCGCGGCTTTTCCCGGGCGGTCGATCGGATCCGCGGGCCACGATGCGGCAGGGTGCTGCGCGCAGTCCGTGCGATGCGGCCTGCCTCGCGGCTCTTCACACTTTTATGAGTTGGTTGGTTCACCGGGAACGGTGCGTTGGCAAACCCGGGCCCGGCCCCCGAAAATCCAGGGAACGTCCTGCGTCGCCGGGGCGTCATCGGCCGGTGTCGGCTTGCCTGAGATCTGCCGGATCTGTTCGCAGCCACTCTCGCCGAGCCCACAGCTCCTGTGGCCTGAAGAGCCCCCGGGGAGTAAGAATCCCCGTTACCAACTCCGCGGGTGTCACGTCGAAGGCCGGATTCCAGGCCGGACTGCCCGGGTTGGCCACGCGTACATAAATGCGCGAGGCCCGCGAGCCGGGCCGACGAGAGCTCCGGCCCGGATCCGGGGAGTCCGGAACACCCCAGGCGCCCAGCACTTCCGCAGGAGCGCGCTCTTCGATCGGAACCTGCTCGGCCGACCCGAGCGACCAGTCGAGCGTGGACAACGGCACCGCCACGTAAAACGGGATCCCGTGATGTTTGGCCAACACGGCAAGGTTGTATGTTCCGATCTTGTTCGTGACATCTCCGGTACGGGCCACCACGCGGTCGCTCCCCACCAGTACCATGTCCACACGGCCGGAGCGCATGAGCAGCCCGACCGCCGTGTCCGCGATCACCGTGTGAGCGATGCCCTGTTGCGCCAGCTCCCACGCGGTGAGTGCTGCTCCCTGGGACCTCGGACGGGTCTCCGCACAGTACACATGAAATCGAATGCCCCGCGCATGGGCCAGGTAGAGCGGCGCCGTGGCCGTGCCATAATCCACGCATGCCAGCCACCCGGCATTGCAATGGGTCAGGATCCGGGCCCCGTCACGGATCAGCGACACCCCTTGCTCGCCCAGCGCGCGACATTCCCCGGCGCTCCGGTGGGCGAATTCCTCTGCCGCCGCCAACGCCAGAGCCTGCTTCTCCGAAACCGTGCGTCCCGCGCGCATGGCGGCCAGGACCTCCGCCATCGCATGGGCCGGATCCACCGCGGTGGGGCGCGCCTCCAACAAGGTGCGGTGCACCTGACGCACGTGTTGGTCAAACCGCCGACGGTCGTCCCCGGCAAACGTCCGGACCCCCTGCGCCAGACCATAAGCGGCGGTGGCGGCAATCGCCGGAGCCCCGCGCACGACCATTTCTCGGATGGCCTGCGCGGTTTCCTCGTGGGACTTGCAGCGGAGGATGCGAAACCGGTGGGGCAACTGGCGCTGATCGATCAAACAGACGGCATTCGCAGCGGCGTCGAACGTCACACTTCGAAACGACCGGGTCCTGCCTGCCATCGTTACGTTCATGCGTCAAAAAAATCATTCCCCGGGGTCATTGCCAATCGCTTTTGCCGGCCGCGGTGGGTTTCCGGTCCGGGCCCGCGTCGCGCCAACTGAGTGGCCACCGGCGTGGGATCCGTGGCCATCAAACCTGCTCTTGGGAGTCCTGCGATTTCAGCCAAAGATCCGGCGCCGCGGTGTTTCTGAGAATGCCAACAACGCTGGTCAACAGCCTCCCGCGCCTGCAACGCCGCCGGTCGAGTCCCTCCGGCCTCCAGACGGCTTGCCCCGGGTAAGATCCAACGGTGCTGCTGGGTCCTCCTTCGGCCGGGAAGGGACGACAGCCACGATGCGTCGCTGCTCGTGACGCAGACCGGCGCAAACTCCGAAGCCGTCGGGAAAAGTCCCGGCTGTGAAGGCATCCGCATTTCTGAGTTGACCTTTTCTTATTCTTTATTTTGGCTGTGGCAAAGCTTGGAGCGAATCGCCATGAATCGTCGGGAGCGATGTGCACTTTCCGTGCGCCAGGGCGGTGCGGCTGGGCACCCGCATTGTATTTGTTTCCTGCTGCCGGCCAAATCCCGCGTGGGTTCTGAACCGGAGGGTGGACCGGCCTGCGGCGGATTCGTGGCGGTTGGTCTCACTCCTTATCGGCGCACGCCGCATTCCTCGGCGGGGGAAGTGGCCGGCCTTCAGGCCGAGCCTCTTCCCCCGGGGGAACGGTGGACAGGCCGTGATGTGTGCCGTGGCGTCGCTCTGGTTGTGGCCGGTGACAGCAGGGTGGGGTGCGATTGCGGACGACGACCCCGGCATCCGAGTCATGGGCCGGGTGCGAAACTCGTTGCCACCACCCCCCGCCCGTGTGTTCGACAGTGTGGTTGGATTCGAGGGGGTGTCAAAGGGGGCTTGCTGGAACCTCAGGGCGTTTTACACCAAACAGCAGCGGATCAGCATTCATGGCGGCGATGGCTGGAATGTGTTCTCGTTGTGGCTCGGGCCGGTGCGGTTTGCCCCGTCTTCGAACGGGGTTGGCCACGGGGTCGGTCCGTCACGGATGCTGGCCCGAGTCGGGCATTCGGTCGGAAACCGTGATCTGGCTGGCTTATTGCTCAGGGAGGGTGTTGGAGGAACGTGGGTTTTGGGGGGGAGCTGGCCTCCCATTCCGGCTCCGTGGTGGGTTCCGCTCCCTTTTGCGCATCTGTATCGAGCTCAAGCTGAGTCATTGCAGGATGGCCAGGGCCATGCCCGGCGAACGGCGTTCCTTCCCGATCCGGAGCGGGTCTGGTGGATGGTCGAGAGGGGAGCCGTGGAGGGCGCCCCGACGGCCGCAGGCTCCGCAGCGCTTCGGGACCATCTGGTCAGGCGGGCCCGGCATTGGCTCGATGGGGAGAAAGGGCACGCGGTGTACGAGGTGCTGCGGACGGTGCGGTGTGGTCCGTGGGAAGTGCCGGCGGTCTGGCGACTGCGGACGTTCGACTTGTTACGGTCCGGGCCTTCGGGCGAGCCGCTCGAGGCGATGAGTTACCGGGGCGAGATCGAGTGGGCCGAGCCGATCGCGGAAATGGACTACTTGCCGCGTTGGCCGGGGTACACGAAGGAAGTTCAAGTCAGTGATTACCGCCTGGCCGATCCGGCGCGGCGGGTGGCGTTTGTCGGATACAAGATGAAGAACTGGGCCTGGCGGACGGACGAGCGGGATCCGTATTTGCTGGAGTTGCAGGCGCGTCAGGCGACGTGGGCGCAACGGAATGCGGCGGTGCGGAAGCTGCCGCGGGAGGTTGCGGCGGTGATCTTCGGGGTGGCACTGGTGAGCCCGTTGTTGTTTCGCGGGGTGCGGACCTGGCTGAGGGAGCTGGTCCGGTCGTGGATGCGACCGGAGCCGGGAACGTGAAGGGCGATGGTGGACGGTGTCTTGCCCGGTTTTCTGCATGGATCGGGCGGGGCGTGGAGGGCGAACGATGCGCGAACGAGCGAATTGGACGCGATGCGGCGACGGGAAGACTTGGTGGAGACCCTGCTCGAGGGTGTGAAAGATCCTGGCGGGCAGGATCGGGCCGGCGGGGCTTGAAATGCCAGGATCCTTTGCACCGGTGATGGACAGCGTTGGAAGCAGCAGGGATGGCTCGACTGATGGATGCGTTTGCGGGCGGGATCACAGGGTCGGCTCCCGTGTGTGGCACATCCCGGATGGGTGCGATTGGATTTGCCAGGGCGCGGCTGCCGCGGTGAGGAAACGATGCGAAGCGCGTGTGCGTATCAGCAGTGGCAGCCACGCCGGACCGGGAAAGGTGGGCCAGGGTGACCCATCGCCTAGGAACCCGGGAAAAGCCGTGCACGCCCAGGGCAAAAGAGGTCCATGAAGCTGGAACGGCACATGAAGATTCAGGCATGGTTCGGGCTCGTGGTGCGGAGCCTCGGGATTTGCTTTTTGACCGTGGGCTTCCTGAAGTTGATGGCCCTGTCGCGGGTCGATCTGGTGTACGGGACGATGCTGTCGGCGCCGAATCCCATCTTTGGTTTTTGGTCAAACCGCGGGGTCTTGTTCCTGGCGGCCGTGACGGAGATCTGGGTGGGCGTGCTTGCGTGCCTGAAGGGGCCACCGCTGGGGATCCGGGCGGGTGCGCTCCTGTGGTTCGCGTGTGTGTCGCTTTTTTACCAGTTTTTGCTGGTCTGGGTTCGGTACGACGGGCCCTGTGGATGCAGTTATGGCCTGCATTTGCTGCCGATCCCGGCCTTTGTGCGGGACGGGCTGGTGGCTGCGCTCACTCCCGTGACGATCGCGGTTTGCGGCGGTGGCTTGTGGCACCGAAGTTGGCTGGAAAGGCGGCGAGCCCGGCCCGATTGCACGTCAGCCGCTGGAGTGCCGGCTACCCACCAGGGCTCGAGGGGCTTGTAAGCGTTTGACCGTGTCGGGAGACTCCGGCGGTTGCCCGGGCGGAACAAGCGTCAGGGCTGCCCTGGCATATGGTGGCGTGCTGGTGAACAGAGGGCGTTTTCCCGAGAGGTTTTGTTCGGAGGATGGATGGTTTTCCAAGTGGGCGACTCGGGCGGAGATTCGGCCCGCGGGGGAACGATCTTGGGTCCGCGGGCGTTGGCGATTGCGAGGACAAGGTTCCGCGTTCGCGAAGGTGCCTGGTCGGGCAGGGAACGTTGCGGTTTGGGGGCAATCGGCTGTTTTTCTACTCGGTGTTCCCCGACGCAGCCGAGGCGGCAGCGGCTTCGAGAACCGAAGTGGGGTAGGCCGCGAGGTGTTTGCGGAGCCCGGAGCGGTCGGCTGGCACGGTCGAGCCCGGACCAACTCATGTGCACACCAGGACCGTCAGGACCTTGGGACGTCGGCACCGGGTCTGCAGGGATTGAAGGAAGTGTTTTTGCGTTGGGCGGGCATGAGATTGCGAATCGAGACCGGCGGTTCAGGCTGTACTCAAGCGTCGCCGCGGGCGCATTTCAGCTTTGAAGGCTCGGAATGGTGAATCCCGAGGAGACGGTGGTTTCTCTCGGCCTTCTCCTGCCGAGGACACGCGGAATCGCGCTGAACCTTCGGGGGGTCAGGACTGAGAACTCGCCGTACAGCGGATCTGCCAAACCGGGGGCTCTGCCGACGCGAACCATGCACCCGGGACTCTTCCTGAGCACCTCCGTAACAACACTCCCGCCCGAACCCATCCAGGGTTGGAAGTTCTTCGCTCATTCCGTGGGCCGTGGATTTCCCCTTGGCGGGGCGCGGAGTCACCCGCCCAAGGTGGCGCCTGGGCAACCGGATTGCCTCCCGAGCAGGTGAGTGGTTGCGCCTCCAGCGCACCTGATGGCTACGCCTTCGGCGCGAGAGCTCACCAGCCATAGGTAACGCCCTGAGCCGCCGGGTCTTCCCCGCGCAATCTGCCCTGAAGGGATGGAATTCGGTCTGGACAGACCCGGCCGTCGCGATGGTGAACCTCGGGTTGCACCCTTTCAGGGCGCGCTGGGTTTGGGGGATCGGATTCCCGGGGCTTGGCCCCGGGCTACGGAATTGATGCGCCTTTGGCGCGCACGGGCCCGTGCGGTCCGCGGACAGCCGAGGGCGTACCGTTTTTGAGCTCCGGTTTCAATGATCCCCGGAGATGCCGTTTTCGCTCAGTTGTCCAATGTCGGCGCCCCCAGACCCCTCGCGCTTTATCGATGTCCAATAACTTGTACTGCGCCCCCTGCGCTTGCGGGGCTTGTTTTGGTTTGACCCCTCCCGGCCCCGGCGGGTAGGGTTCGGGCTCCGGTCAAGGGACCTGGCAACCTTATGTTTGGCACGATTCGGAAGCATCAGACGTGGCTGTGGGTCATCATCATCGCGGTGACCGTGGTGGCGTTTGTGATTTATTTCAACCCCACCACGCAGTTCGGCGACCAGCCCACGGTGGGTGATCTGGGGCGAATCCGCGGCGAAAAGATTACGCTCGACAAGTTCCGTGCGGCGCAAAAGGAGGTGCTGCTCCACTACCTGGTGCGCACGGGGCAGTGGCCCGACGAGGGGGGGCGCGACTCGGGCTTTGACGTGCAGCGGGAGACCTACGCGCGGCTGCTGCTGCTGCAGTTCGTGCGCGACCTGAAACTGGAGGTGAGTCCGTCGGTAAGCGCCCGGCTTGCCCGGGAGATCCTCGAGGCATTTGGCGGTGGCAATCAGGCCATCCCGTTGTCGGCGCTCGTTCAGCAGCGACTTGCTCCTCGGGGCATCACGGTGGAGGATTTCGAACGCTTTGTCCGTCACGAAACCGCCCTCCAGGCCCTGGTCAATCTGGTGACCTTCCCGGGCCAATTGATCACCCCGGAGGAGGCCCGAAACCTCTATCGGCGCGAGCACCAGGAGGTGTCCGCCCAGGTTGTGACGTTTCTTGCCGTCAATTACCTGCCGCAGGTCATGGTGACCACCCAGGCGGTGGCCCAGTTTTATTCCAATCAGATGGCCCGGTACCGCATCCCGGAACGGGTGCAGGTCAGCTACGTGGCCTTTCCGGTCTCGAACTACCTCGCGGAGGCCGAAGCGGAGTTGGTCCGGACCAACCTGGACGAGCTGGTCCAGGCGAACCTGGATCGGCTGGGGACCAATTACGTCCGCTTCGGCGCCACCCAGGACGAAGCGCGCAAGAACATCCGACAGGAGCTGATTCGCGTCGAGGCCCTGCGCAAGGCGCGGCGCGTTGCCAACGATTTCGCCACGGCCCTCTTCAATCTGGAACCGGTCCGGCCGGAGAACCTCAAAACGCTTGCCGCCGAACGAAAGCTGGAGGTTCGCACCCTGGAGCCGTTCGGATTGGAGGAGGGCCCTGCAGGCATCGACGGGGGTCCGGAGTTTGCGCGGGTGGCGTTCCGGCTTTCGGCGGACAATCCTTTCTCGGCTCCTGTCATTGGGCCCGACGCCGTGTATGTGCTGGGCTTTGAGAGACGGTTGCCCAGCGAGATCCCCGCGCTGGAGGACATTTTGGGGCGGGTGTTGGGCGACTACCGTTATGAACAGGCCGTGCAACTGGCCCGGCAGGCCGCCGAGGCGTTTCGCACCGCCCTGACGAATGCCATCGCACAGGGCAAGGGCTTTGCCGAGGTTTGCACGGCGTCCAACCTCCACCCGGTGCTGCTGCCGCCGGTTTCCTGGAGCACACGGGCGCTGCCCCAGGTCGAACAGGACCTGCCCCTGGCCCAGTTCAAACAGGTGGCCCTTTCCACTCCGGTCGGCGGGGTTAGCCCCGTGGTGCCGACCCGGGACGGCGCGATGCTGATCTATGTACAGTCCCAACTGCCCTTGGACGAGGCCAAGATGAATCAGGAGTTGCCCGGATTTATGGCCTATTTGCGGCGTTTGCGTCAGAATGATCTGTTCAACGAGTGGTTCCGGCGTCAGGCCGAGGTGGCGTTGCGTGACACCCAGCTGGCGCGACGTGCGCCGCCCGTGATGTCGGTAGGTCAGCCGTGACGGTCGGTCGGTTCCTGTGCGTCCCACGGTGTCCAGTTCGGTTCGCCGCCAATCCGTCCCCCTGGCCGTGAAGTCTCAGAATGCGCCCTCTCCCGTGGCCCCCGCGGCTTCCTCCCCCGGACAGGAACAGATTGTCATCCTTGACTTCGGCTCCCAGTACACGCAGGTGATCGCGCGCCGCGTCCGCGAATGTCAGGTGTACTCGCAGATCCTGCGATTCGACACGCCTGCAACCCGTTTGGCGGAGCTCCGACCCAAGGGGATCATTCTCTCGGGTGGTCCGGCCAGCGTGTACGACGCCGACGCGCCGTTGCCCGACCCGGGCATCTTTGAGTTGGGCATCCCGATTTTGGGGATCTGCTACGGTGTCCAACTGCTGGCGCATTTTCTCGGAGGACGCGTCGAGCCCGGCCAACAGCGGGAATACGGCAAGGGCACGCTCCACGTCAAACGGCCCGGATGTGCCTTGTTCGCCGGTTTGCCCCGACGCCTGCAGGTTTGGAATTCGCACGGGGACCGACTCACCCGTCTGCCGCGGGGCTTTGTCGTGGTCGCGACGAGCGAGAACTCGCCCTACGCCGCCATCGAACATCCGCACAAACGGTTTTTTGGCCTGCAATTTCACCCCGAGGTGGTGCACACCCCGCGCGGACGCGAGCTCCTGGCCAATTTTGTCCACAAGGTTTGCGGCTGCGGCCGGCAATGGACCATGCGCAATTACCTCGAACAGGCCGTGGAGGAGATCCGGGCTCGCGTCGGCCAGGAACGGGTTTTGCTGGGTTTGAGCGGGGGAGTGGATTCCAGCGTGGCAGCGGCGCTGTTGCATCGCGCCGTGGGGGACCAGCTCACGTGCATCTTCGTCAACAACGGCCTGTTGCGCGCCCGCGAGCCGGAGGTCGTCCAGGAGGTCTTTGGCCGTCATTTCCAGATTCGCCTCCAGTACGAGGACGCTTCCGAGCTGTTTTTGCGACGGCTTCGTGGGGTGACGGATCCGGAGCGGAAACGCAAGATCATTGGACGCACGTTCATCGAGGTGTTCGAGGCGGCGACGCGGCGGGCCGGGCCGGCCCGTTTCCTTGCCCAGGGCACTCTGTACCCCGACGTGATCGAATCCGTGCCCATTGGCGGCAACCCCGCTTCTTTGATCAAAAGCCATCACAACGTGGGTGGTCTGCCCCGGAGGATGCGGTTCGAGCTGATCGAGCCGCTGCGTTGTCTCTTCAAGGACGAGGTCCGCAAGTTGGGCCGGGCCCTGGGCCTGCCCCGCGAGATCCTCTGGCGCCAGCCCTTTCCGGGTCCGGGTCTGGCCGTCCGATGCCTGGGCGAGGTCACGCCCGAGAAGCTGGCCATTCTGCGCCAGGCGGATGCGATTGTGGTCGAAGAAATGAAACGAGGCGGCTGGTACTACAAGACCTGGCAGGCCTTTGCCGTGTTGCTTCCCGTCCGCAGCGTGGGTGTCCAGGGAGATGAACGCACATATGACTGGACCGTCGCGGTGCGCGTGGTCGAGTCGCAGGACGGCATGACGGCCGACTGGGTCAAGCTGCCGTACGCATTACTCGAACGCATCTCCACCCGCATCACCAACGAAGTGCGGGGGGTCAACCGCGTGGTCTTCGACATCACGAGCAAGCCGCCCGGCACCATCGAGTGGGAGTGAGCCGTTTGCGTCGGGGCCGGGTCGTGACAGGTCCCGGCCGTGGGACAGGTCCGGGCCGCCGCGAGGTTCTTCTCCGGGGTCGCACCGCTCCCTCACTCCGACCCGAAGCGCAAAACTCTGGCGGCGGACCGACCTTGCTCCATGAATCCGGGTCGTCCCGAAGGACAAGACGGTTGACGAGCGAGCCCCTTCAGGCACTGCCCCGCAGACCGGGCAGGACAGTCTCCGGCGACGGCACGGATGCCGAGTCGGAGGCCGCTTGGGCGCGGATTATTCGCGGGGTCCGGCGAGACGGCGAACGGCCCGGCCGCGCATCGCTTCCCGCTCCGCTCACTTTCCCCGGAAAGACCGCACAAGTGCCGGCTCGGAAAAACAGCTCCGGGCTCTTCCATCGGCCAGCCAACGTCTGGTGGGGTATTTCGTGCCATGCGGGGCAAGGGGTACGCGAATTGACTGGCGGACAGCCGGGCCCCCTCGAGCGCGAAGGCTGCAAACGTTTCAAGCCTCCCGGACGATCCAGGCCTCCGACGTGAGAGAACGCGGCCCTTGCCGTCGTCTAAAAACTGCTGCCAGGTGCCACGGCACCTCACGGGTGGCAGTGCTCCCGCGCTCCGCACGAGTTTTTTTTTCACTTGAGTTTTGACCCCGGCCGGCCGATTTATGGGGTGGTTGGCGGTGATGCCGATGTCACCTGCTCTTTGGCACAGCAGTGGAGGGAAAAGCAAACGGATTTACCCTGCCTTGCGCGTGATCCGCAACAAGGTCCTTGAACCGTACTAAACGTTCCTGGGACACAAGCCGCGCAGGCTGTGGCCGACAGGCCTTCCGGAGCGAAGGAAGTCGAAAGCAGCCCGGCCCGTCCCACATGTTGCACGACATGTTCAAAGGAATAGTTGCCCACGGCAAAGGCGGGGTATTTTTTTATCCTGTGCCAACGGCTCGGTTCCTTCCCCGCGCCGGGTTTATGCCGCCGCGCAGCAGGGGCGATTCCTCCCACGAACCAGACCCTCGCGATGCGGGTCGCTGAAAGCCAGGTGGACTTCTACGGTGGGGGGGCGGGTTGGTGACGAAGACTGGGCTTGTCGCCACACGCGGTGATCAGGGCGCCAAGGTTTTCCGGTTGGATGAGACGGGTTCGGCGAGGCTTCGGACCTCGAATTCGGCCGGTCGGCCGGCCCGAACCAGTGAAGCCAGGAGGAAACGACACCTGCCTCTGTGCTTGCCCAGGGCATGGCGTGGTCGGCGGAAAAGATCGATGTGTGCAGGGCGGAGTTGCCCTGCACGGGGTGGTTCATCGCCAACCCGGCATGATCGTGCTCACCGAGTTTTGGCTGTGCCGTTGGCTTTGTGCAGAGACCTGGATGCCTGTGAACCCGCAGGAGGTCAGTCCTGTTTGCACCCTCAGCGGAAACGACCTTGGGACCGGGCACTGCAGCCCTTCGCGCTGTCCCCCGGACTGCTGGTGGAATCGCAAGGGGGCTTCAGGGTTGGTCGCGTCTCCGGCGTTCGCCTGCTCCAGTCTGGCGTTGATCGAAAAGACGTTTGCGAACTTGGGAGAAGCAGGAAGGACAGGGGTGCTGGCCTGTTGTGCGCACAACCCCGTGCTGTCCGGTGTGGGGAGTCGGTTGTTCCGGTCGCTTGGCTCCGCCCTGGTCCGTTTTTCTTTCCCGCAGACCATGGGCGCGGCAAGTTGGTTTTTGAATCCTACCAGGTCTTCCGGATGGTGGGGCAGGTTCGGTGAACCAGGACGGGTGGACCCTGACGCCTGCCGGTTTGGTTCGTTCGCCGCCGGGACCTCTTGGGCTTGGGTTGAGGTTTGCCCTCGGGATGCGGCTGCGGAAGATGGCACAGTGCGCGCTTCTGGCTGAACGAACCGAGGTCCAGGCCGCGTTTGGAAGGGGCTCGAGCTGCCGGGCGGGTCTTGAGTGGCGCGCAACCGGACTGGAAAGCTGTCGGTCAGCCCAAGGTTGCCATGGGCCGGCAAGCGGCGTAATGATGCTCGCAAGGTTGTCTAAAGTCGGAAGGCCCCGCATCGGGGACCCCACTTTGGGCGAGCCGGTATGGTCCTCGGCCTATGAACGCATTGCAGAACACGCCCGGGCGCGTCCGTCCCGCTGCCACGGGAGCCTTCACCCTCATCGAGCTGCTGGTGGTCATTGCGATCATCGCCATCCTGGCGGGCATGCTCCTTCCCGCGCTGAGTCGAGCCAAGGGCAAGGCCCTTGGCATCGCCTGTCTCAACAACACCAAGACCCTGACGACCTCGACCCTCCTCTACATCGGCGACCACAACGATCGCGTGCCGAACAATTACGGAGTGGCGGAAACCATCGACGCCATCAACAACGGTCGTCTGGACAACTGGGTCAACAACGTCATGACCTGGGGCGCCAGCGGCAGTGTCGCCGACCGCAGCAACACCAACCTGCAATGGATTGCCAGCGGGGTATTGGGGCGATACACCGCCGCCGCGTTGGGAGCGTACCGCTGTCCGGGCGACAATTACCTCAGTCCCATCCAGCGTGCAGCGGGGTTCCCTTACCGGGTGCGCAGCTATTCCATGAACGCCCTGTTCGGGCGCTTCAGCACGGCCGTCAGTCCGAGCACGGATCCGACCATCGGGGGCCGACACTGGGGGGACCAGAATTATCGGCAGTACCTCAAGATGTCGGAAGTTCCGGTCCCGGCCAAGACGTGGCTGTTCATCGATGAACATGCCGACTCGATCAACGACGGCTACTTCATCAACAACCCGGCCGCCGCCAACTGGCAGGACCAACCCGCCAGTTATCACAACGGGGCCTGTGGGTTCGGCTTTGCGGACGGACACTCCGAAATCAAACGTTGGCTGAGCCGCACCTCCCGCTACACCGTCCGGTACAGTTACGTGGCCATTCCCTTCGATGCGGCCGGCCGCCTCGATTTTGCGTGGTACCTGGAGCGAACCGGTTACACCCTTTACGCGACGGGACGGCGGATGTTCAACTACTAGAGCGCCCGGTTCCAAAGGTGCGACGTTTCTGCCCATGCCCGCGTTCACCGGGGGCCGTACCGGTGCGGGGACGAACGCGCGGCAACCTCTCCGGGAAGTGGGCCTTCCACACGGCACCGTGACCTTTTGCCAGCGCCGGGTGGCCTCATGAACAGGCTCGAAGCCAGTTTGCGTGGACGATTGAAGCGGTTCGACTCGTACCGCAGGGCTTGCGACAGCCAACCGCCCGAAGCCCGGGACCGGGCCTTGAGTCCGCGCTTCCATGCGCGATTGCACACACCGTCTGCGCACGGGCGAGGTGGTATGGAAGAAGCCGGGTCTTCCCGTCGTGGCAGCCGTGGAAAACCCCGCCCGGGGCGGCTGATGCATTTCCGCGGCCATGCCCGGTTCTGTCCCCCTTGAGCGTCGCGCGGTGCTTCAAGGCGCCCGGCCATCCACGGCAACGCCGGATCAAGCGCTCGCCGCCATTGATGGCCGGTGGGACGCTCAAAATCCTTCCCATCAGACCCATGAAGGGCCGGGAGCACTGCGCGCGCTCAACGCGCTGTGGGGGTTCTTCCAGCATGGCGCGGAGCGACCAGCCCCGGGCCGCCGCGGACAACCGGACTGCGTCGCTGCCGCGTGAATGGTTGTGTCGCCGGGGCGCTTTATGGCCGCCTCGTCGGGCGTGAATTCACCGGGCCGTGTCAAGCCCCGGGGTTTGCGCGATGCACCGGCCCGGAAGGGGCGGGATGCGGTGGGACACTTCCGGCTCTCGCGATGGGGCCATTGGGTCACCCCGTTTCATGGCGCGGCAGGTCGGCGGGACGGCGTTCCAAGGGGCGTTGCCCCGGGCTGACGGCCGGGTGCGCCTTCGGGACGGAGATGGGCCCGTGCAACCCGTGGACAGAGGGCCCGCTTTTCGATTCTTGAGGCCCGGATTCAAGAATTCCGAGCAGATGTCGTTTTCCCATGGGATTCCGCTGCAAAGACGCCCGAGATTCCGTCAAGTCCTCGGGAGCGTCCAAAGGCCTGGATGCACCCGCTGCAAGACCCTGGCTCCTGAGCGATTGACTCGGGCAGGTGCGCCCGCTAGATGTCATCGCAAGTACGCGCAACAGCGAAGGAGGTTGGAGCCCTTCGATGAGATGACCGATCAGACCATGGGTATCGGAGTCTAGAGCTTGAACGCGACGGTGACATTGCTCTGCCTCGGCCTGGGGGTGGCGCTGGCGTGGCCCTTGTATCCCCTTGTGATTCGATGGTTCCAGCCGCTGGCGGAACAGCGGGCCGCCTCGTTCCACCAGATCCACGTCCGGCCCGTGCCCCGTGCGGGGGGACTGGTGCTTGCCGCGGTGTTCCTGATTGTCGGCATCGGTGCCCAGCTTTTCCTGCCTGTTCGTCCGGATCGAGTGGCCGAAAACTGGGGGATTCTCGCGCTGAGCGTGGCGATGTTCGCCCTGGGATTCTGGGACGATTTGCGTCCCCTCGGGGCGCGCAAGAAGCTGGTGGGCCAGATCCTGATTGCACTGGCAGCCTGTTACCTGGTCGGACGGATCGAACTGGTGCGCCACCCCGTGACCGGCGAGGTCATGGCGCTCGGGTTCTGGGGAATTCCGCTGACGGTGTTGTGGCTGGTTGCGTTCACGAACCTGATCAACCTGATCGATGGGTTGGACGGGTTGGCCGGAGGTCTTTCTCTGATGCTGATGGCGCTCTTGGCCTACGTGGGCTTGTTCACCGAGGCGGTGTTCCCCACAGCCGTCGCCGCGGCCGTGGCCGGTGGATTGATCGCGTTTTTGCGCTACAACTTTCCCCCGGCGCGGATCTACCTCGGCGATGGTGGTGCGTATTTTCTGGGCTTTTTAATCGGCTTGCTGGCCATGCGCCTGTCCCACAAGGGCACGGTGGCTGCGGCTCTGGTGGCCCCGCTCTTTGCCCTGGCGTTGCCGATCATTGACACCTCGTTGGCCATCCTTCGCCGGGGCCTCAAAGGGCTGCCGCTGTTCCGACCCGACCGCAAGCACATCCACCACAAACTCCTGGGGGAGGGGCTCAACCAACGGCAAACGGTCTTGGTGCTTTACGGATTCTCGTTGGTGGCCCTGATGCTGGCTTTCGGGGTCTTCGTGGCAGGGGAACGAACGACACCCCTCTTCCTGGGGGTGCTGGTGTTGGTGGTTTTGCTGGCGGCCACGCGGCTCAACTTCGCACGCGAATGGTTTGCGGTGGGGCGGCTCCTGGGCAGCACCATGGAGGTTCGCAAAGCCGCGCGCTACGCCCTGGCCTTGTGCAATTGGTTCGAGTTGGAGGCCGAGCGCTGTCGGTCTCCGGAAGCGCTCTGGGAGGAATTCGGTTTTGTCTTGAGGAAGTTGGGCTACTGCCGGGTCCGATTGCTTGGTCCGGCGGGACCGGTACGGACCTGGGAACCTCCGGAGGCGCCTTCCGACACACCCGTGCAGCAGGGGCGCATTCACCTCCCGCATTGCGGCGGGATGGTGATGGAGTTCTGGGCCGATGCAACGCTGCCCGAACGCGTCTTCGATGTGCAAAACGAGCTGGCCGCGGAGGCTTGGGGAAAGGCCATGGCGAAGTGGGGAAATGGACTGGTGATGCCGCGTCCATCGGAGCGGACGTCGCCCCCCGAGGCCGCCCGGACGATCGCGCCGGAGGTGGGGTCGCGCACCCGATAATCCCGAGCCTTGAGGCCGGTGGCGACTTCCTGGTATCAGCTCTGGCTCCATGCCTCTGCAGTTCCCGTCTTGGTTCGGGACCCGGACAACCAGGTTCAGGTGGAGGACGAAGGCGGGTGTGAAGACAATGACCCAACACGTGTCTGCCTTGCGCGCCCCGAGAAGGGATTGAGGTCTCTCCGATCAGGCATTGGGCTTCGAGGGGGAGTACGGAGGAAGAGGGCATCGGGAAGTGAACCCCTCTCGCGGCACTCATGAGGCCCCGGGTCACTTTCCCTCGTTGCATCCATGAGAACCGGGGGTGCGTAACCCGGTCGGCGGTGCTCCCGAGCGGATCCTGGATGCACGTTGACACAGGGTCGCGGCTCGCCGCTTCCGGTTCGGAGCGGGTCCGCTGGAGAGACCCATCGGCCAATACGTGCTGCGTGTCCAAGGCGATAGTTGACACTACGGAGCAATCCGGCTACCACAGGGCCATGCGTTGTTGTGCACTGCCTCGGCCGGGTGCCACACGGCGCCCGAGCAGGGGGGCCAGCGACGCGGAAGGTCCCGGGGTTGTTCAAGACCGCCCGGCTGGCGGGGAGCGAAGGAACGACACCAGTTTCTTTCCCGGTCGCCGGTAGAGCGGCGGTCAGGAACGGCTCGGGCCGTTGTCGGGGCAGGTGTGGATGAAACACCGCAAAACCAGTCGAACCCTCAACCGGAACGTCTCGCAAACGAAGAACCCATGAAAGCACGTGTTTTCCTGCTGGGCACATGGCTGGGGACCTGCCTGGTCAGGGCAGATTTTCAACCCATCGAATTGCGGCCCGAAAGCTTCAACGCGGATGTGGTGGTGGAGAAGACCGCACCCAAGCCGGTGGGCGCCTTCGTGACCGCCACCATGGACGGGGGCACGAACAACAACGCCTGGACATGGTATGAACAGGGCTACGACCCGACCCGGCCGACGACGGGTTTGCCCAGGGCCGGGACCGTGTTCACGGCACCCGGCGACCCGAACCGGTCCTATCGCATGCCCGCAGATTATACGGCTCCGAATGCGTTGCTGGTGTATTCCGCGCTGCCCAGTGGCCGGTTAACCTTCCCCAACCCCGCTGCCTACAGCTCGTTGAGCGTGATTAGCGCTGCCGGCGGGGGCACGGCCACACTGGACTACACGATTCGTTATCAGAACGGCGCAGAGCAAACGGGGACCCTGAACGTCTACGACTGGTTCAATACGCCGGCCGAAATTGCCTGGGTGGCCAACGGACGCGTCAACACGGACAACGGCCAATTGGGATCCACTTACGGAAACAACCCGAAGCTGTTTTACGCGGATATTTTCCTCCAGGATACCACGACACCCGTGCGCGAGATCGAGTTCCGATATTCCAGCGGTAACGGCCGGACGGCCATCTTTGCCGTGAGCGGTTCCTCCGACGGCGCGACCTACGTGCCATTGGACGTGCAAGGATTTACCCATGACATGATCATCGAAGCCGGTGCCCCGCTGACCGGTGCGCTGTTTGGGTACACCACCGTGGTGATGGACAGCGGAAGCACCAACAACGTGGGCAACACCTTCTATGAAATCGGTTTCAACCGGGACGCCCCGACCACGGGCCTGCCCCCGGCGGGCAGCACCGTCACCAACCTCGGGCGCGCCTTTACCTTTGCTGCCAGCTATACCAACGCCAATGTCTTCTATCTGGGGCCTTATGAAGGCTACGACACCGCCACGATGACCTTGGTGGAGCCGACGGCGTTCCAGGCGTTGTCGTTGCTCCATTGTGCCGGTAACGGGCCCGTCATGCTGGACGTGGTGGTGCGGCACGCTGACAACACCACGGAGCAATTCCAGATCAGTTCGCCGGATTGGTTCAACCAGCCGGATCCCTTCTATGTGTTGAACGGCCGCTTCGACCCCAGCACGCTCGGATTGAACAACGTCAACAGCGGCAACCCGCGGCTCTATACGAACGACCTGGTCCTGGCCAATACGGCCAGTCCGGTCACAGCGGTGGAATTTACCTACATGGGCGGAGGACGTGCCGCCGTCTTTGCTTTGGCAGGCTTGCGACCGGGCGGGGACATGTTCCTGCCGGTGGCCGTGACCGGGTACAACGCCGACGCGGTGGTCGAGGCCAGCGCACCGCGGTTTCCCATGGCCCTTACCAACGCCACCACCGTCTCGATGGACGGCGGCACGAACAACACCGGCAACACCTGGTACGAACAGGGCTATTACCCGCAGTTCCCCAACTCGGGTTTGCCCCCGGCCGGTTCGGTGATCACCAGCCTGGCCCAGCCGGATCATCACTACCGCATGCCGGCCACCTACAGCGGGCCCAACGCGGTCTTCGTGGATTACGCCCATCCCGAGGCGAATCTCATCCCGGTCGATCCCCAACCCTACTCGGCCCTCTCGTTCCTGAGCGCAACGGCCAACAACAACGTCACCAACGAGGTCGTTGTACAGTACGCTGACGGCACCTCGGAGACCAACACCTTCACCTCGCGCGACTGGTTCAACAACGCGCCCTACGCCTACTCAACCCTGGGACGCGTCAACCTGAACACGCGGACCATCAACAACGACCCCGGCCGGACTGCGACGCCGAATCCGCGGCTCTACGAGGCCCAGTTCCCGCTCAACAACACCACTAGTCCGGTCACCAACATCGTGCTGCGGTTCCTGGGGGCGGTGAATCCCACGACCGGACGCATGGTCGTCCTGGCGGTCAGTGGGACCCTGGGCGACTTCTCGCCCATTCTGGCACCGCTTTCGCCCGGCTCGATCAACCTGTATGAAGGTTCCAATCTTACCTTGGGCAGTGTGCTGCTCGGCGGGACCGAGCCGGTGAGTCTGCGCTGGCAATACCTGGCCCCCGGGAGCACGCAGTGGGTCAACGTGGACAATGGCGGAAACGTTTCCGGGGCCGACAGCACGAACCTGGTCATCACTGCCATCACGCGTGCCCAGTCGGGTCAATACCGACTGACGGCGACCAACGCCGCCGGCTTCGCCCTGACCGACGTCGCCACCGTCAATGTGGTTTCGCGGATGCAGGACGTCACGCAGCCCGGAGACTTCATCTACATCCTCGACGGCAGTTCGCCGGCGGCTGAGACGGTGGACCACGCCATTGACAACCTCGTGCAAAAGTACCTGAACTTTGACGCATTCGACACGGCCGCGCCGTTTGTGGGGCCGCAGGGCTTCGTGGTGCAACCTTCGGTGGGACCGACGGTCGTGCGCGGGGTCCGCATCTACACGGCGAACGACCAGGAACCGCGGGATCCTGCCGACATCGTGCTGGAGGGTTCCAACGACGGAGGAGTGACGTGGACCCTCATCAGTTCGAATGCCCTGGCCCTTCCGTCTGGTCGGAACACTGTGACCACGGAGACGATCGATCCTCTGCGGCATTTCAACCAGGAGGTGATCTTCCCCAACGCCACGGCCTACACCAGTTATCGGGTCCAGTTCTACAACGTGAAGAATAACGCGGGGGCCAACAGTGTGCAGATTGCGGAAATCGAGCTGTTGGGCGCGGTGCCGTCGGCAGAACCGCCTTCCCTCACAATCCAAGTGGGCGCCAACGGCACGCTCGTGCTCACCAGCTCGCAGCCGGGGACCTTGCAATCCACGACGGATCTGACACCGCCCGTTCAGTGGGTGGACGAAGGCCCCATCTCCGGAACTGTGACCCTGGTGCCATCCCCGAACACTCCGGCGAAGTATTATCGAGTCCGCGTCCCGTGACGGGGCGGGGGATGATCTGAACGGGGCCGGACGACTGCGGCAGTCGTCCGGCCTTTCGTTTTGGAGGCAGCCGGGTCCGGAGGGTAGTGCCCCGGACGGTGACTTTTCGCGCTCGACTCGCACCGCCGGATCCGCCACACGCCAACGGTCGTGCTCAGGCAGGTCCAGGGCCCTGAGGCGTGGTGCTCCGTGGACCGGGGACGCATCACCTGCCGATGCCCGCATGGATAAGGTTCGCGTTCGCGTACCGGTCCCCATGCCCGCGTCACCGGTGTCTGTTTGCAGGGTTTTTACCTGGCAAGCCATTTGATCGCCTTCACCGACTGCCGCGGTGGGGGACGGTCCTCTCGTCCGTCGGGCTGTTGGCTCGGCGCCCCTCGGTGCAGGGGCGCGAACTCCCCCGCACATGGCGCCGGGGAGGTGTCGCGTCGTCAGCCCTTGGCGATGCCGGGGTGGGCCGGGAGTGAAACGCCGGGGTACTCGAAGCCTGAGCGGTTGGTGAAGCGTGTGCCAGCCCCGGGCCCGAACTTCGGCGACCCGCGCCTGGCGACCGCGTGTGCGCTTGCGCGGTCCGGCGGGGCGAGTTCAATGCACCGGCTCCGTGCGGCGCAGGTGTCCGGCCGGGAACACGTTCGGGAGGATCGAAGCACGATTGCGCCGATCGCGGATGGGCCGGCACCGAAGGTTGCTGCGGCAGAAGCGGGGCGGCGGTCGGTCGGAGGGCTCCGGATCGCCGCGAACCCCCCCGGGCTCTCCGAAGTTCGCGAGGCCGACAACGGTTGACCTCTGAACTGTCGGACGCCGGCCGCTCAAACCCGTCGGCCACCGCTTTCGACTCCGGCAAAGTTGCCCCTCCACGCCACGGATGGTCCGCAATGGCGACCCATGGGCGTTTGACAGATGGCCCTTCCGCCGATGAGGGCGCCGCGGAAGAGACCGATCGAAGGCGAGGTCTGTTTGCACGTTTTCCGTGCGTTGGGCGGACGCCTGGTGCCGACCCCGCAGGCAGTTTCGGAAAACAGATCTCCGGTCATTCACCGGAGCAGGGCAGATTCGGCCGACGCCAACCCGGGGCCCTCGGGCACGCGAGCAAATTGAGTTCTGGGGAGTGCATTTCCTTGACTGCGACCCTGGTTCCGGTCATTTAGCAGGGCCAACGACCAACGAGTTTCGCATGAGCTTATTGCGGCGGAAACGAGTGGAGGACCTGCAGGCGGAGGCACTGGCCGATCAAAGTCTGCATCGGGCCCTGGGGCCGATGAACCTGGTTTTTCTGGGAATTGGCGCCATTATTGGAGCCGGGATTTTCGTTTTGACCGGCAAGGCAGCGGCCAACTACGCCGGCCCCGCCATCGTGATTTCCTTTGTGCTCGCGGGGTTGGCCTGCGCCTTCGCCGGGCTCTGCTATGCGGAATTCGCCTCGATGATTCCCATCTCTGGCTCCGCGTACACCTACAGCTATGCCACCATGGGGGAATTGCTGGCCTGGATCATCGGCTGGGACCTGATCCTCGAGTACCTGTTTGCGGCTTCCACGGTTGCTTCGGGTTGGTCGGAATACATGGTGTCGTTTCTTGCCGACTTTGGCGTCCACATTCCGCCGCAATGGTGTGCGGCGCCCTGGAATCACGTCGTACCGGCGGATGCGGGTTGGAATCTGTGGCGGGTCTTTACCGAGGGCTGGACCCGGACCGGGGCCATTCTCAACGTGCCGGCGATGGTGATCGTGGGCGTGATCACCATCCTGCTGGTGCTGGGCATCAAGGAGTCGGCCGCCTTCAACAATTTGATCGTGGCGGTCAAAGTTGGCGTCATCCTCATGTTCCTTGCGGTGGGGGTGGCCCACCTGAACCCGGAAAACTGGACACCCTTCATTCCGCCCTCGGAAGGGCCCGGCAAGTTCGGCTGGGAAGGGGTTTTCCGTGCCGCCGGCGTCATTTTCTTCGCGTACATCGGCTTCGATGCCGTGTCCACCGCGGCCCAGGAAGCCAAGCGTCCCCAGCGCGACATGCCCATTGGAATCCTGGGCTCCTTGTTCATCTGCACCTTGCTTTACATCGGCGTGGCGGGAGTGCTCACCGGCATTGTGAAATACGATCGGTTGGACGTGGGCGCGCCGGTGGCCGTGGCGATCGACTCGCTCGGGCCCGGATGGGACTGGCTCAAGACGTGCATAAAAGTCGGTGCGATCGCCGGCCTTTCGTCGGTGATCCTGGTCATGATGATGGGCCAGCCGCGCATCTTTTACGCCATGGCCCGGGACGGGCTGTTGCCCCCCATCTTCGCCCGCGTACATCCCCGGTTCCGAACCCCTTACTGGGCCACGATCCTGACCGGGCTTTGCGCCATGCTGCTGGCCGGCCTGCTGCCGATCGGTCTTCTGGGTGAACTGGTTTCGATCGGGACGCTCCTGGCCTTTGTCATTGTGTGTGGCGGGGTGTTCGCCCTGCGGTTTACCGATCCGCACATTCCGCGTCCGTTCCGCGTACCCGCATTCTGGCTGGTTTGTCCGCTGGGCGTGATCTTTTGCGGGTGGCTGATGATAAGTTTGCCGCCGGACACCTGGGCCCGTTTGCTGGTCTGGATGGGGCTGGGCCTGTGCGTGTATTTCCTTTACGGGCGCAGACACAGTCGACTGGCGCAATCCGGCAAGGAAGCCTCGCCTCAACTTCGGTGAGCCGGTGCGGCCATCCCGGGACCGGGCAGCTCGCGCTTCTCAAGGCCCGGGACGATGCCCCAGTCCCAGTAGCTGCCACCGCACCAACCAGTCGTGCGTCCACTGCTCCTGGAAGGTCGTTCCCCGGGCCAGTTCCTCGGCTGATTGTCCCCAGTAAAACGTGATCCAGCCCGCGGCCCAATCGCGATGTTCCTGCACAAACGTGGCCAGCTCGGCCGGGGACATCGGCAGCGGAAAAATCTCTTCCACCACCAGGGGCTTTCCGGTTGTGCAGGCCCGGAGGACCGCACGCGCCTCCTGCCATTGGCCCGGCTTGGGATAGAGGTGCACACTCAAGAAGTCCAGCTCCTCCGCCATCACCGCCGGGTCGAACCCGGAAAAGGAACCGGTCGGACGCGTTTCCGGCAGGAGCCCCACGGTGATCAGGGCTGCGGGATCCTCCTGGCGGATGGCCCGGCTCAAGTGGCGGACCCAGGCACGCGCGATCTCCGGTCGGGGCCGACCTGCCGGATCGAGCGTGATGGCCTGTACGTAACTGAACCCGCCCAACTCTCCCGCCAACCAGTCGCCCGCCGTTCGTGCCGTCCCCGGCACGAAAGGTTCGTTCATGAGGTTGTAACAGAACAGTGCCGGGCTGTCGGCCGTCACCCGGGCCACGGCGCGCCAAAACACGGCCTGGGCGTGCCATCGGTCGGATTCATTCAGGCGATCGTACCACCGGGGCGATTGGGCACGACGGTAACAACCCAGTCCCGTCAAATCCACGCGCAGGCCCGTGCGTTCCGCCAGCCTCAAGAGACGGCGCAACTGCCGCAATGCCCTCGCGCGCGGAGTCACGGGGTCCTCGAGGAACGCCGCCACCTGCAGGTGGATCCGGACCACGTTGGCGCCCAGCCGTTTCATTTCCGCGAAATCCTCCACCACGGTGGCCCAGTCCGTTTCCCAATACTCCTCGAGCAAGCGCATGCGGTGGTCGCGGTCGTAGTTGAAACCCCAGGGCCGAAAGGGGTGACCGGCCGGAGTGACGAAGGACCGGGAATCTGGAGCGACGCGAATTCGCTCGGCCGACCCCGCGGAAAGCGGCTGGACCAGCAGTGCCGCCGTTAACAGGGCGAGAACCGACGCCGAGCCAACGGTCCGGATCAGGGCGCAAACAATTCGCGGATGGAAATCTGGAACCCCGGCCACAGCGCTTCCGTGAGCAATTCGGACCCGGCCAGGATGGACTGCAACGCCAGTCCAAACGGCGTGGCATGGTAGACCTCGACGTTGTCGTACCGCGGATCGATCATCCACAGCCGCGCCAGGCGGAGATCTTCGTAGATGGCCTTCTTGATGACAGTGTCGGTGTGATGATCGGCGGGGCTGATGACTTCCGCCGCCAGCCACAGCTTGCCGGAGGCTGCGGTGATCACGGCAACGTCCGGACAAATCGCCGTGGCAGAATTGATTTGGATGCGGGTGCGACACGCCAAAAGCTGCGCGGCCGGACAGGCGGCCAGGGCCGGAGCCAACCGCTCGTGTAATCGCCGGCAAATCCGCTCATGGCGTTCCCCGGGGGGCGACCGCAACGTCGGAAGGCCGTCCAGGATTTCTTCGTAAGACTGGCTCATCGCAAGCTCCGGCTCACGCTAGACGGCCTGCACCGGGTCTGCAAGTGCGGCGCGAACGCCGGGCCCCCTGTGCGGTCCCATTCAGGTCCTGGACACCCTTGAAGCCCCGGCGCGATGTCCGGCGCCCTCGCCACGGGAAAGCCCGCGGAAAACGGCCTTGCCTCGGGCCCGTTGAATCCGGGGCCAAAAGCCCTGTTTCACTGCGGCACCGCGCCGCATCTCAAGTCGAGCCGGTCGAAAGCGCCCGGCCCGACTGCTTCGGGACCGCGCCCCCGGGCTCAGCCGAGTTTTACCTTGAAGGTCTCGCCCTTCTTGAGCGATTTCGCGAATGCGGCCAGGAGCCGGGGAATCGCCTCCAGATCCTTCAGGTGGATCACCTCCACCGGGGAATGCATGTAGCGGTTGGGCAAACTCACCAGGGCACTGGGGATGCCGCCGCGCGTCCAAAAAATCGCGTCCGTGTCCGTACCGCTGGTGTTGGACATGGCCTCGTGCTGGAGTGGGATGCGCACCTTGCGCGCCACTTCTTCCAGGCGCGCCACCACCTCGGGGTGGTTACACCCCCCATGCGTCAGGGTGGGGCCCTTGCCCAATCGCACGTCTCCGTGTTGGGCCTTGTTGATCGTGGGATAATCGGTCGCGTGGGTCACGTCCACCACCACCGCCACGTCGGGCTTGAGGCTGTAGGCAATTTGCCGGGCCCCCAGCAATCCCACTTCTTCTTGAACGTTTGCCACGGCACAAACCTCCGCTTCGAGCCGCGCATTCGACTCCCGCAACAAACGAAGCGTCTCCGCCACGGCGAAGGTCCCGATTCGGTTGTCGAACGCCCGGGCGATGGCCAGGTCCCCGCGCAACAACTCGAATTCGTCGGCCAGCGTGACCGGGTCGCCGATGCGGACCAGTCGTTCCGCCTCACGCCGACTCGATGCGCCGATGTCGATGAAGAGCTCGTGGATCTTGGGCGGCTTGGGTTCGCCCTCTTGTTTGGTGAGATGGGGCGGCACGTTGCCGACCACCCCTTTCACCGGACCGTTGCGGGTATGGATCACCACGCGTTGCGCCCGGGTGATGGCCGCGTCCACCCCGCCCATTCGACGCACGTACACAAATCCGTGCTCGTCAATGTAATTGACCACCAGCGCGATTTCGTCGGCGTGCGCAGCCAGCATCAGGCGGGGCGAACCTCCCTTGTTCAGCACCGCGACGCAGTTGCCGTAGGCGTCCCAGAAGGTCTCCTCGGCGAAGGGGCGCACGTATTCCAACCACACCCGCAAGCCACGGGTTTCGTGCCCCACGGGACTGGGCGTGTTGACCAGTTGTTTCAGGAATTCCAGCGACTCGGTTCGCATGGGGCAGAGGCTATGCCGGGGCCGGCAGACAGGTCGAGCCCTGCCGTTCCCGAGGACGCCTTCGGTCCAGCGGCAACGCTCGGCCCGGTCGAGTGTTCCAGCGGTCCAGATCGCCACGAACGGCCGCCGTCCCTGGGTCGACTACGGTTCGGCAGCCGCAGACGGAGGCTGGACGTCCTCCACCCGGCTCACAAAGGCGCCCCGGTGCACGCGGGTGCGCAAAAGCTGACCCGGCCGAATCTCCCCGACGTCGCGGACGATCCGTCCCGACGGTTCCTCGAAGGTGACCGAGTATCCCCGGGCGAGCACCTGTTCGGGGCCGAGCAAGATCAGGCGGGCGCGTTGTGTCTCCCAGCGCTGGCGCCGCAGGTGCACCTGGTGCCGCACTCGTTCCCGCAGACGGGCCAGGAGCGATTCCAGGCGTTGCCGGTGCTGTTGCAGCTGCCGCCACGGCCGGGCCTGGTACAGGCGGCGCGTCAAATGCAGCCAAAGGGTGTGACGCTCCTTCCAGCCGTTGCGCAGGGCCCGTTGCATCCGCGTGTGAAGTTCGTCCCAGTGTTGCCAGCCTTCTTCCACGCGCCGGCGCGGATGCGCCCGATGCAGGCGGGTCCAGCATCGTTCCCATGCCTCGCGGCAGTTCTGCAGGCGCCGCCGGACAAGGTCCGTCAGCCGTTGGGGAGCCAGCGCCAGAAAATCCCGGCTGGCAAACACGTCCTCGGTCAGGATCTCGGCGGCGGCACTGGGCGTGGCCGCCCGCACGTCGGCGACGAAGTCGCTGATCGTGAAATCGATCTCATGCCCCACGGCCGAGACCACGGGAATGGCCGAAGCCGCGATGGCCCGGGCGACGATCTCTTCGTTGAACGCCCAAAGGTCTTCCAGGCTGCCCCCGCCGCGCGTCACCAGGATCACGTCCAGGCGCGGCGGCGGCTCGGCGAGCAATCCCGTGGCCCGGGGTCGTTCCGGGACCGGCGCCAACGCAAACTCGTTCAGCAGTCGGATGGCGGCGGCAATCTCGACGGCTGCCCCTTCGCCTTGCACCCGGCACGGAGCCAGCACGATTTCCAACATCGGGTTCCGCCGACCGGCCACATGCAGCACGTCACGGATCGCGGCGCCCGTGGGAGATGTGACCAGTCCAATGCGACGGGGATAAGGGGGCAGGGGACGTTTCCGCTCTGGAGCGAACAGCCCCTCGGCGGCCAGCTTGCGTTTGAGCTGCTCGAAGGCCAGTTGGAGGGCACCCAGCCCTTGAAACTCCACGGCTCGAACCACGAGCTGGTACTGCCCCCGCGGCTCGTAGACGGTCAGGTCGCCCAAAACCAGCACCTTCTGACCGTCCGCCAGCAGGTCCCGCCGTGCCACGGCCTCGCTCCGAAACAGGGCACAGGCGATCTGGGCCGCCGCGTCCTTCAGCGTGAAATAGATATGCCCGGAGCTCTGGAGGCGCAGGTTGCTGATTTCCCCGCTCACCCACACCTGACCGATCTGTTGCTCGAGCAGTCGCCGGATTTGTCCCGTGAGCTCGCTGACGGTCCAGACCCTCCGGGTCTGCGCAGCGGCAAAGAGATCCCCGAAGTCCCACTGGTGTTTGGCCACTTTCCCCATGTGCGTCCGGCAATTTGACGCCTTTTCGCTTTTCCCGCAATGTGCCGGGTCCGGAAATTCACCCGGGCCCGGGTGGCGCATCGGCCGGGCCGGGACGCGCGCTCCAGCGCTGCTGCAAGGCTCGCAGCAATGATGCCCAGGCGTCTGCCCGCTCCGTCGGTGGCCAGAACAGGTAGTGGTACCACAGGCCGCTCAGCACTACGGTTCGGGCAATTCCGTGCACGCCGGCCCGGGTCAGGTAACCCCGAACCGCGGGCCGTTCCAACCAGGCCTCGAGTTCCTTCATCATTCGCTCCGGTGACCAGCGCCGGACCAGCAAACCCACCTGGACCACCCAGTACGCCCAGTCCCAACCGGCCAGCCCGCCCTCCCGGCCGCGTTCCCAGTCCAGCACCCAGCACCGGCCCGTCCCTCGTTCCACGCGCAGATTCCAAGGCGCAAAATCCCCATGCACCAAAGCCGGAGCCACTTGCACCTCTGCGAGCCTCGATCGCGAGTTTGGAAACCGAACGTCTTGGGGTAACCGTGCCTCCAGTAGCCGCCACAACGGCAAAGCAGCCACGGGCATCTGGCGGCTCGGATCCAACCACCCGGCAAGCAGCGTGGCCACCAGTGTCTCGGCCGGGTGACGGGGACAGTCCCCCGGCGCGTACGACTGGACCATGGCGCGCAAGGGCCCATTCTGCCAAACTCCTTTCAACGGTGGTGCGCGCAGTCGTTCCACTGGGTGCGCCCGGAGCAAGGCCGTTTCTGCCTCCAAACGGGCGTGGGCTGCAGGGTGATCTCCGGCCTTGATGATCGCATCAGGCAGGTTATCGGACCCGAAGCGCAGAAAAACAATCCGCCGACCTTCCGCCCGAGGGTTGCCACAAAAGATGCCGAAGCGGACCTGATCAGGCGATTGTCCGGACCCCGCCAGCAACGGGAGGAACGCGGCGTCCGCCGCCACGGAGAGGGTCAGTCGCCGGAGGCCTGGTGCGCCCGGCAAGCCCACGGCCCAGGAAACCAGACGCCGCGCCCACCGTGCGCGCCGGGTTTGGGCCGGGTACAATCGGAGTGTCTGCCGGGCCAGCGCGGCCTCTGCCGGAATCCATAACAACGGCTCTCCATGCTTGGTCAGCAGCCAGCCGCGAAAGTTCACTGCAGGGGTACCCGGCTGCGGTGCGGGCAACAGCTTCTGCCAGGGCAGCGTACCCTCCGCATTCATCGGTTTCCGGTCGGTTCCCCTCGACGCACCAGGTGTTCCAGAATGGTGCGCCGCATCGTTTCCACCACGGTGGAGAGGGGCTGACTTGCGTCCACCAGATGCGCCCGGGGCAGCCGCGTCGCCAGTGCACGATAGGCGGCTTGTTGTCGTCGAGTTTCCTCTTCCGACACTTCCGTCTTCCGCTGTCGCAGGACCTCTGTGGGCGCGTCCAACACGAATACCAGATCCGGCTGGGGCAAACACCGGAACCATCGTTGAACCCGCTCGGGATCCACATCCAGTCGGTACCGCCGCGGATCCACCTCGAAGTCGTAGTGGTAGCGGTCCATGAGCACAAGGCCGTTGCGGAACAGCACGGGACGGAACCGGACCCAGTAGCCCAGTCCGTACTCCAACCAGTGCAGGGCCAGCACGATCAGCGACATCCACCGACTCCGAGGCGGTCGGGCGTGCGGGGTGGTTGTCGGACCGCGACCGGCCCGATGGGGCAGGGGAAAGATCATCGGTTTCCAATGGCCCAGCAGACTTTTGTCCGGCTGGAAGGTCGGTGGCAACGAGGCAAACAACTCGCGCGCCGCCGCGGATTTCCCGCTGCCGTCCGGGCCCAACAAGACCACCCACAGTCCCGGCGGCCGGCGCCAGCGGCGCAACAGTCGCCGCAGGTCGTGCCCCACCGTGGCCAACGTCGGCCTGGGCCGCGTTTGGAGGGAATGGGCCAGTAATGCGAGTCGCCAGAGCCACGTCCGGGATTCGATCGCCTGCCAGTCGCGGGCCAACACCCAACCGGTCATCTGGGCCGCAGCCGATGCGCCCAAAACCTCTGCCAGCCGGCGAACGAACGTCGCCGCATCCGTTTGTGCGGCCCGATGAATGCCCTCGCGGTACTTCTCTCGTATGCGGCCCTGATAGAGCAGGCGCACCAACAGGTTCAGCACCGCTTCGTCCCACGGATCCGGAATGGCGAACTCGCCGCGCGACTGTCGGCGCCGCAAAACGGCTTCTGCATCCAGCAGCGGAACGCCGCGCCAGGCCAGTCGCCCAAACAAATCCACCTGCACCTGGTGCCATGTTTCTGCGTGGTGGAAAAAGAGGGACACCGGGTCGAACTCGGCGCGATGATGGAGCCGATAGCCCACGGCAGTGGCCGCTCGGACCAAAAGCCTCTCGGCCTCCAAGAGACGGTCCGGCCCCACCAGCACGTCCACATCGTTGCTGGTGAAATCCGGCAACCGCTCGTAGTTGCGAAGCACGACAAACGGGATGCCCGCTTCGTTCCATGCACGAAACGCTTCCTCCAGGAAGGGACGCAAAGAGGCGGAGTTTTGGAGCAACTCCACGTTCATGAACGGAGATGCTTCACCCGCAGAAGAGGCTCGGGCATGTCCAAGGTGTTCCCCCTCCGGGCATTCCGGAAGGCATGATGAACAGCCGGGCTGCCTCCACGAGGCCGCCGGCCATCCAAAGAGCGGCATGTCCCCGGCTCCCGGGCGCAAGGCGCGATCGCAAGACCGCGGCGGATCTCCCGGGCCAGAGCGGAGAAATGCAGCGCAACCGCCACCATGGCGTGTAAGGGTGGCTGCAGATTTCCCCTCTGCCAATCTCAAAGGCGCAAGTGCGTGCTGACGGGCCCGGGGCGGAGCGTCGCGAGGCCACTGGAATGGCCTGCTCCCAGGCCCCCGGGCATTCCCTTTTTCCTGCTGGACCGGCTTTCGCCTTGACCCGTCATTTGCTGCCCGCGCAGATTGCTCAAGAGACGGCGTCAGAAATGAACAGGCGCACGGGCGGGAGGCCGGTGCGGTTCGTGGGTGGGGTTTGCAGGGGTTCCATGGAAATGAACGCTTCGAGTTTCGTCCTCCTGGCCGCAATCGCGGGCTTTCTGGTCGCCGGTTGTGTTGCGCCTTCGCCGCTGCTGAACGTCAGCCGGCTCCTGCCCGGTTCGCTGGCAGAGTGGCAACCTGCCGGAGCCCCGCGAGAGTACAACGCCGATACGCTCTACGACTACATCGACGGCGCCGCCGAGGTGTACCTGCGGTTTTCCTTCCGCCGTGTGGCAGTGCAGGAATACCAACACCCCGAGCTTCCACCGATCACAGTCGAGGTCTTCGACATGAGCCACCCGTGGGCGGCCTACGGGATGTTCACCTTTTCCCGCGAAGGCCCCGGGGTGGGCATAGGTACGGACTCGGAGTACGTCCCTTGTGTGCTGCGGTTCTGGAAGGGGAGGTTCCTCGTGGTCATTTACGCCGACCATGAAACGCCGGGAGGGAAGGCAGCCATTTGGGAATTCGGGCGCCGGATTGCTGACGCAATTCGTGAAGAGTCGCCCCGGCCCGCACTGGTGCGGTGCTTGCCCCCGGCCGGCCTCCTTTCTGCAAGTCTCCGCTACTTCCGCGATCCGTTCTGCCTGAGTTACCACTTTCCCCTGGGCGGGGAGAATGTATTCCAGATCACGGCTGACACCGAAGCCGTGTTGGCGACCTACGAGCGCGACGGTACCCGCAGCCGGCTGTTACTGGTCGCGTATCCCAGTGTGGCCCGAGCTGCTGCAGCTTGGGAAAGCGTGGCTGCGCATTTCCAATTCAATCCCGAGGGTTTTTCGTGGGTCAATGACCGGCAGCCGTGGACCGGAGGCCGGCAGGTGGGGCGCTACCTGGTGGCGGTTTTCCAAGCCCCTTCGGCCGCAGCGGCCCGGCTTTTGCTCGACGAGGCAACCCGAAACCTTCCGGCAACTACGGAGACCACGCCATGAGAAACGATGCCGACATCAGCTATGCGGGGATGACCCGACGAGAATTCATCGTGCGTCTTTCGGCTCTGGCGGCCGGGGCCGGGGCAGCCAACCGGTTGCTGGCCCGGGACGACCGGCGTGCCAGAGTGGTCCTGGTCCGTCACGAAAAGGTCCTGGACGACGAGGGCCGCATCCAGCCGCAGATCCTGCAGGAAATGTTGGACCAGGGGATCTGCGCTCTGTTCGGGACCCGTACCGCTGCGGAGGCATGGCGCCAACTGGTTCGTCCGGCTGATCAGGTCGGCATCAAATCCAACGTTTGGCGGCCGCTTCGCACACCGGTGGAACTGGAGGAAGCCCTCCAGCGAAGGATTCAAGAAGCAGGCGTGGCATCCGAACGGATCCGAGTCGACGACCGCGGTGCGCGGCAAACCCTGGCGGATTGCACCGTGTTGATCAACGCCCGCCCCCTGCGGACGCACGCCTGGTCGGGGGTGGGGGGGGTGCATCAAGAACCTGATCATGTTCGTCGAGAAACCCTCCGCGTACCACCCCGACATGTGCGCCGACCTGGCCACCATCTGGCAGCTCCCGCAGGTCCGGGGCAAGGTCAAGCTGAATGTGCTGGTGGTCCTGACCCCGCAGTTCTACACCGCCGGCCCGCATCACTACGAGCGCCAGTACACCTGGGCCTACAAGGGGCTGTTGCTCTCGACGGATCCGGTTGCCGTGGACGCCGTCGGTGTGAAACTGCTGGAGCAAAAGCGCAGGGCCTTCTTCGGGGAGGAGCGGTCCTTGCAGGAATTGGCGCGGCATGTCCGCATCGCCGACGAAAAACACAAACTGGGCGTGGCGGACCTGGGTCGGATCGACCTGGTCAAGATTGGCTGGGAGCATGAGATCCTCCTTTGAGCGGGCCCCCGCTCGGGCTGCGTCTCCGGGCGCCGGCACGGCGCCATCGAAAGCGGCCGGGGCACCTGCGGCGCTGAAAGTGCATGTAACACCCCAAGAGCAGGCCGGGCATTTCCCGGGTGCACGCTGAAAGATGTGTCCCTGGCACCGCCGCCGCATCTGATCAGGTTTTGATGGACGACTCCTCCCCGACCAACCGAGGCAGGGGCCTCTCTCTCGGGGTCCCGGTCGTGTGGTCTCGTCAAAAGTGAGTGTTTCGGCCCATGGCCGCCCCTGCGGGAGCGCCGGGCCAGGTTGGCGGACTGCAGGGTACGAGTCCCCCGCCGCCTGAGGAAAAATGGGTGCGGTTCCTGCTCAGCCCCGGTCGGGCCCGTCCGGCAGGACGATCGAGCAGCCCGAAAGTGTTTCCTCTTGGTGCCGGCGGATGGCTGCCCCGAGGGTCACGCGCCAGGTGGGAGCGTGGTGAACACTCCGCCATGCCTCGCCATGTCCGGACAGGCGCAACCCTCGCCCGGGCTGCGACACGATTCGAAACCCGAAATCTCCAACCACCGACGGGAGACCCGTACACGGGCTTCTTCCTCTCCCACAGATTCGGATTGCCGTGTGAAAACCGCTCACTATGTTACCAGCGCATGAAAGGCATTATCCTGGCTGGCGGAGCCGGCTCGCGCCTGTACCCGTTGACGCTGGTGGCCAGCAAGCAGCTGCAGCCGGTGTACGACAAGCCGATGGTTTATTACCCCCTGACCACCCTGATCGAAGGGGGTATTCGCGAGATCTGCCTGATCTCCACACCGCAGGACCTGCCGCGCTTTCGGCAGTTATTCGGGGACGGGCGGCAATGGGGCCTGCAGATGGAATATCGCGAGCAACCCCGGCCAGAAGGCATTGCCCAGGCGTTTTTGATCGCCGAATCGTTCATCGGGAAAGACTCCGTGGCCCTCATTCTGGGCGACAACATTTTCTATGGTGGCGACAGTTTCCAGCGGGCGTTCAACGAGTTTCAGGGCGGTGCGGTGATCTTCGGGTACCACGTGAACGATCCCCAGCGATATGGCGTCGTGGAGTTCGATGCCGCGGGCCGGGCCATCTCCATCGAGGAAAAACCCAAACACCCGCGCAGCAACTACGCGGTTCCCGGACTGTACATCTACGACAACCAGGTGATCGAAATCGCCCGGAACCTCAAACCGTCGGCTCGCGGCGAGCTGGAAATCACCGACGTGAACGTGGAATACCTCCGGCGGGGACAGCTGCGCGTTTACCGGCTGAGCCGCGGTTTTGCCTGGTTGGACGCGGGCACCAGCAGCAGCCTGCACGACGCCTCCGCTTACGTCCAGACCATCGAGAAACGGCAGGGCATCAAAATCGGGTGCCCCGAAGAGGCGGCCTTCCGCCAGGGCTTCATCAGCCTGGAACAGCTCGAAGCCCTGGTGGCGCGAATGCCCCGCTGCGAGTACCGCGACTATCTCGAGCAAGAGGTCATTGCCGAGGCACGGCGGCTGAAATGAACGTCATCCCCTGCGAACTGGAAGGCGTGTTGTTGATCGAGCCCCGCGTGTACGGCGATGCGCGCGGGTACTTCCTCGAAACGTGGAACGAGCGACGGTACCGCGAGGCGGGCATTCCCGGCCCGTTTGTGCAGGACAATCTCTCCTTCTCGCGACGCGGAGCTGTCCGCGGCCTGCATTTCCAAAACCCGTCGGCCCAGGCCAAACTGGTGTACGTGCTGGAAGGGGAAGTGTTCGACGTGGCGGTCGATTTGCGCCGACGGTCCCCCACCTTCGGACGCTGGTTTGGCGTCCGCCTCTCCGCCGAGAACAAGCGTCAGCTGTACATCCCCGTGGGGTTCGCGCACGGATTCGCCGTGCTGAGCGAGACCGCCCTTTTCGCATACAAATGCACCGAGTTCTATGCCCCGGAACATGAGGTGACCCTGCTGTGGAACGATCCGGATCTTGGCATTCCCTGGCCGGTGGATCAGCCGGTCCTCTCGGACAAGGACCAGCGCGGACGGCGTCTGCGGGACTTGCCTCCGGAAAAGCTTTTCCCATGAAGCCGATCACCGATTCACGCCCGCGAATCCTGCTCTTGGGCAACCGCGGCCAGGTCGGGTGGGAACTCCAACGCACCCTGGCGCCCCTGGGCGAGGTTCATGGGTGGGACTACCCGGACATCGACCTGGCAAAGCCGGAGGATCTCGATCCGCTGGTCACGAAGATTCACCCCCAGGTCATTGTCAACGCCGCCGCTTATACCGCCGTGGACAAGGCGGAGAGCGAGCCGGATCGCGCCCGCCGCATCAATGCCGAAGCCCCCGCCCGTCTCGCCGAACTGGCCCGACGCCTGGGCGCCTGGCTCGTTCATTACTCCACGGACTACGTGTACGACGGCACCAAGTCGACGCCGTACCTGGAAGACGATCCGCCCGCGCCGCTCAATGTGTACGGCCGCACCAAGCTCGAGGGAGACCGGGCCATCCAGGCCTCCGGCTGCGCTCATCTCATCTTCCGGCTTTGCTGGGTGTACGGCACGCGGGGCCAGAACTTCCTGCTGACCATCTTGCGACTGGCACGGGAACGCGAAACGCTCCGCGTGGTGGCGGATCAGATCGGAAGTCCCACCTGGTCTCGCTGGATCGCCGAGGCCACGGCCCTGTCGGTGCAGCAGGTGTTGTCCCAACCGGATCCACAGCGTTTCAGCGGCATCTACCACCTGCGCGCCGACGGCCAGACCTCGTGGCACGAATTCGCCTCGCGCATCGTCGAATGGATGCCCCCCGCCGAACGGAAGTGCCGGGAGGTCATCCCCATCCGCACCGAAGAATACCCCACGCCCGCTCGACGACCGGCCTGGTCGGTGATGTCCTGCGAAAAGCTTTGGCGCACCTTTCGTCTGGCGCTGCCGGACTGGGAAACAGGCTTGCGCCAGGCCCTGGATCGCGGCTGACTGGCACCACGGAACCATCTACAGCCATGATGAACCTGTTGGTTACTGGAGGGGCCGGATTCATCGGCTCCAATCTGATCCATCACATCATTGATCGGCCGGAGATCACCCGGTTGGTCAACCTGGACTGCCTGACGTACGCCGGACACCTGGAAAACCTCGAGCGCGTGGCCGGCCACCCGAAGTACGTCTTCGAGAAGGTCGACCTCCGCGACAAGGCCGCCGTGTTCGACGTGGTCCGCCGCCACGGCATCACCCACGTGCTCCATCTGGCGGCCGAGTCCCACGTGGACCGTTCCATCACCGGCCCCGGCGACTTCATCCACACCAACATCGTCGGTACCTTCCACCTGCTGGAAGCCTGCCGGCTCTGCTGGCTCGAGGGACAGGGCAGCGTCAGTCCGCCGCCGGGCGGGTTCCGGTTCCATCATGTCAGCACGGACGAAGTGTACGGGTCCCTGGGGCCCACCGGGTACTTCACGGAGAGTTCGCCCTACGCACCCAACTCGCCGTACTCCGCCAGCAAGGCCGCCTCGGACATGCTGGTCCGTGCCTATCATCACACATACGGCCTGCCCACCGTCATCACCAACTGCTCGAACAACTACGGCCCTTATCAGTACCCGGAAAAGCTCATCCCGGTCGTCATTCTCAATGCGCTGAACCGGCGGCCCATCCCCGTGTACGGCGACGGCATGAACGTGCGCGACTGGCTTTACGTGCTGGATCACGCCGAAGCCTTGTGGCAGGTGCTCACCCGCGGACGCGTCGGGGAAACCTACAACATCGGCGGCAACAACGAATGGCCCAACCTCCGCATTGTGGAGAGGATCTGCGATCTCGTCGATGAATTCCGTCCCGACCTGGGTGGGAACTCCCGCCGACTCATTACCTTCGTCAAAGACCGCCCCGGCCATGACCGCCGTTATGCCATCGACGCCAGCAAGATCCGCCGGGAACTGGGCTGGACCCCGGCCCACTCCTTCGACGAAGGCTTGCGGGAGACGGTGCGCTGGTACCTGGACCACCAGGACTGGGTCCGTGCAGTGCTGGGCAAGCGGACAGGGGCCGCGTAGGGAGAGGGACGGGGCCTCAGCGGAGCGGAGGGGCCCGGGGTGAGCCCGGGGGTCACCGACTGATCCACCCGCCGCCCACGACCAGGTCGCCTTGGTAACAGACGGCGGCCTGACCGGGGGTGATGGCCCGCTGCGGTGTGTGCAAGCGAACCCGGGCGCGGCCGTCTTCCAGCGGCTCGACCCGCGCCGGCGTGCCGGGGTGGTTGTACCGAATCTTCACGGTTACCTCGATCGGTTCGGTGAGCCGGTCGAAGGCGATCCAGTTGCATCGCTCAATGACGAACGTGTCGGCGACCAGCGCCGAGGCGTCTCCCACGATCACCCGGTTGCGCTCCGGATCCAGATCCACCACATACAACGGACGACCCGTCGCCACGCGGAGGCCACGCCGTTGACCGATGGTAAAGAACTCGATGCCCTCGTGGTAGCCCAGGACACGGCCCTCCAGGTCGACGATCTCGCCCCGGTGCGGCTCCACCAACCCGGCCTGCCGCAGGAAACGCCCATAATCGTTGTCGGGTACGAAGCAAATCTCCTGGCTCTCCACTTTCTCGGCCGTCTTGAGCCGACAATGCCGCGCCACCTCGCGCGCGTCCGACTTGGTCCGATCCCCCAGGGGGAACATGGCCCGCGCCAGCTGATCCTGCCGCAGCGAGAACAAAAAGTAACTCTGATCCTTGCGCGGATCCCGACCCCGCAACAACAGGGTTCGCCCCTCCGGCGTCCGCTCCAGTCGCGCGTAATGTCCGGTGGCCACATAGCGGGCCCCCAACCGGGTGGCCCGCTCCAGCAATCGACCGAACTTCAGCTGCTGGTTGCACACCACGCACGGGTTCGGCGTCCGCCCCGCCTTGTATTCCTCGGCGAAATAGCGGATCACGTGCTGCTGGAACTCGGCGGATTCGTCAATGAGGTAGTACGGAATGCCGAGCCGGTCACAGACCGCGCGGGCGTCGCTGACCGCCTGCGGACCGCAGCATTTGTCCTCGGCGCGATTCACACAGTCCTGCGGCCAGAGTTTCAAGGTGATGCCAATCACCTCGTACCCCTGTTCCAGCAACAACGCAGCGGTTGCGGAGGAGTCCACCCCTCCGCTCATGCCAACCACCACGCGGATGCGACCATTCTCAGCCATGGGAGATCAATATACCCGTCGCCGCACTGGAGTAAAACGGCCGCTCCTAATCCTCCCGAGGCGTTGCAGGGCCACCCCGGGCGGCCGGCTTACGGGGAGCTCCGGCCGAACGCCGCGGGGGGCGGGAAACCGCGTGCCAGAGACGCACCGGCAGAGGCGCTCCCGTGTTCTCAGGGAACCAACATCGTGCCCACGCCTTCGTCGGTGAAGATCTCCAACAGAACCGCGTGCGGAACGCGGCCGTCCACGAAGGAGACCTTCTCCACACCGGCACGCAGGGCCGCCACGGCGCTGTCCACCTTGGGGATCATTCCCCGGTCGATGACGCCGGCCCGTTTGAGTTCCTCGACCTCCGACACGCGCAGGTGGGTGATCACGGAGTCGGGATCGCCGGGGTCCCGCAACAGGCCCGGCACATCGCTCATGAACACCAGACGGCGGGCCTTCAAGGCGATGGCGGTCTGCGCGGCTGCCACGTCCGCATTGCAGTTGTAGATGTGACCGTCCTCACCGCGGGCCGTGGGGCTGATGACCGGGGTGATGCCCTGTTCCAGGCATTCCAACAGCGGTCGAGTGTCCACCTGCGTGACCTCGCCGACGTAACCGATGTCCAACCATCGGCCCGGCTGCTGACGGTCTTCCACCAGGAGTTTGCGGCACCGAAAAATGTCCGGTCCGGCAAACCCCCGTGCCAGACCGCCCAGGGCATTGATGGTGGCCACGATCTCGGGGTTGATCTGGCGGGACAGAACCTCGTCGACGATGCGCACTGTGACTTCATCCGTCACGCGCTGGCCCTGGATGAATTGCGGGGTCAACCCCGCTTTTTCCATGGCCCGGTTGATGGCCTTGCCCCCGCCGTGCACCACCACCGGGTTGATCTCCACCGCTTCGAGAAAAACGATATCCCGGGCCACGCTGGTGCGAACTGCGGGATCGGGCGAGTCCATGAACGATCCGCCGTATTTCACGACGAACGTTGCCCCGCTGTACTTCTGGATGTAGGGGAGGGCCTCCAGCAGAGTGGCGGCCTTGGCAATCAGGTCTTGCATGGCAGAGGGATGAGCAGCCCGGAAACCGGCCCGGTCAAGCCAACCCGCAGGCTCGACGGGCTCGATCGAGAACTTCCCGGGCTTTGGCACGGGCCCTGGCGGCCCCTTCCCGGAGCACCTGTTCCACGTAATCCAGGTTTGCAGCCAGCTCCGCCCGTTTCTTGCGGGCTGGTTCGAAGTAGGCCCAATAAAAATCGAACAGGGCTTTCTTGAGATCGCCATAGCCCAGGCCCCCGGCGCGCAGCCGATCCTCGTACCGCTGGGCTTCTTCGGGCGGTGCCACCAGTTTCATGAGCTGAATCGCCAGGTTCCGATCCGCATCCGGCTTGGGTTCCTCCGGCGTGCGGCTGTCCATTTTGATGCTCATGATCTTTTTACGGAGCACCTTTTCGTCGCCAAAGATCTCGATGGTGTTCCCGTAGCTCTTGCTCATCTTTTCGCCGTCGATACCAGGAACCTTGGCCGTGTCCGGCCGGATCAGGGGCTCCGGAATCACGAATGTCGGCCCGTACAGGTCGTTGAATTTGCCCGCGATGTCCCGGGTGACTTCCACATGCTGTTTCTGGTCCTGCCCCACCGGCACCAGATTCGAGTCGTAAATGAGAATGTCGGCCGCCATCAGCACCGGGTAGGCAAACAGGCCGAAGTTGGGCGAGATGCCCTTGGCGATTTTGTCCTTGTAGCTGTGACAGCGCTCCAGCAGCCCCATGGGAGTGACCGTCCCCAGCAGCCACGTCAGCTCACAAACCTCGGGTACATCCGACTGACGAAAAAACACCGCCCGTTGCGGGTCGAGGCCGCAGGCCAGGAAGTCGAGGGCCACCTCCAACGTGTACCGACGCCGCGCCTCGGCGTCGAACAGCGACGTCATCGAGTGATAATCCGCGATGAAATAATACGCCTCCCCCTGCGTCTGCAATTCGATCGCAGGTTTCATCATCCCGAAATAGTTCCCCAGGTGCAATGCGCCCGAGGGCTGAATCCCGGACAGAATCCGCATGCCTATACCGTAGTGAGGAACCGGGGGAACTGGCAAGGTTGGAGGCGGCCCGGCTTTCGTAATCCGCACGGTCGCGTCTTCCGGCTCACCCGCAGCTCTGCTGGTGCCGCAGACGCGTCCCATTGTGTCTGTCGCCCGACCGACAAAATCCGCCAGTGCCCGCCGCGGTGAGGGGCGTGGAACCGGCATCGGACCGCTGGGCGCTCGGCCAACTCGAACCCTTGATCTCCGGGCGATCGGCTGGCATACGGCATGCGCAGAAACAGGGCGCTGCTCGGAGTGGATGGGGCACCTGCCCCCAGCAGGCCCGGAGTTCCGGGCGCAGAGGTCCACGGATTTGGATGCCGATGGCTGCTCCGGATCGGATGGGGCAGGGGAGCGACCCGCCGTAAGGCAGAGCCGGGATGGGGGCGCAGGGGTCCTTTTTCGCATCGGACACACGGAGCCATGACCACCATCGGGCCTGACCCCGGTGAATCCGGGGCGGGGTCCTGACGGACACACTCCCTTTGCCCTTGCAGACTGATGCGCCCGCGGGCAGCCTGCAGCGCCGGTTCGGTGCCGGCGCTATCAAACGGACAACCATGCGAACGCTGGTCAAGGATCTGTTGGGATCGAACGTACCCCGACCCGGAGTGCTGGTCCAGGGATGGGTGCGCACCCGGCGGGATGCGAAAGGGTTTTCTTTCCTTGAGATCAATGACGGCTCGTGTTTGCGGAATCTGCAAGCCGTGGTGGACGCAGCCACGCCGGGAGCGGAAGCTCTGCCGCGCTGCACCACCGGCGCCTCGGTCTCCGTTTGGGGCGACCTGGTCGCCTCGCCCGCCCGGGGGCAACCGTGGGAGTTGCGGGCCACTCGATTGGAACTGATCGGGCCCGCCGATGCCACCTACCCGTTGCAAAAGAAGGGCCACTCGCTGGAGTTCCTTCGCACCATCGCCCATCTGCGGCCCCGCTCGAATCTGTTCGGCGCCGTGTTCCGTACACGAAGCCGGCTGGCACAGGCCGTCCATGAGTTCTTCCAAAGCCGCGACTTCATCTGGGTGCACACGCCGATCATCACCGCCAGCGACTGCGAGGGTGCCGGCGAGCTGTTCCGCGTCACCACGCTCAAGGGACACCCGGGCGAACGTCCCGAGGACGATTTCTTCGGACGGCCCACCTACCTGACGGTGAGCGGGCAGCTGGAAGCCGAAGCCCTGGCCTGTGCCCTGGGCCGCGTTTATACGTTCGGACCGACTTTTCGTGCCGAGAATTCCAATACCGCCCGACACGCCGCGGAATTCTGGATGATCGAGCCGGAAATGGCGTTCTGCGACCTGGAGGGGGACATGGACCTGGCGGAGGCCTTTCTCAAGGCCATGGCCCGGCACATGCTGGAGACCGGGGGTGAGGACCTCGGCCTGTTTGAGCGCTTTGTGGACAAGGACCTCCGGGCCCGACTCGAATTCGTCGTGGAACGACCCTTCGTCCGAATTTCCTACGAGGAGGCCATTCGAATTCTCCAACAGTCCGGTCGGTCCTTCGAGTTTCCTCCGGAGTTCGGACAAAACCTGCAATCCGAACACGAACGCTACCTGACCGAGGAACATTTCAAGGCTCCGACCACCGTTTTCAACTATCCGCGGACCATCAAACCCTTTTACATGCGACTCAACGACGACGGACGCACGGTGCGGGCGATGGACGTCCTGGTGCCGGGCATCGGCGAGGTGATCGGCGGCGCCCAGCGGGAAGAGCGACTCGAGGTGCTGCGCGACAACCTCCGATTCCACGGTTTGTCAGAAGAAGCATACCAGTGGTACCTCGACCTGCGGCGGTACGGCACCGTGCCGCATGCGGGGTTCGGCGTGGGATTCGAACGCCTCCTGATGTTCCTCACGGGCATGGGCAACATCCGGGACGTCATCCCGTTCCCGCGCACGCCGGGACACGCCGAGTTCTAGCCGGGACCGAAACGAGAACCGGCTCCGGGTAGCACCGGGGCAGCGGATCGATTGCAGGAGCCGAACTTCGGAAACCCCGGCTTCCCGCAAACAGCGGGAACCCAAAAGGGTCGCGGCGCTTGACGCTCCCGGCCGCCGTCGGGTCCGCGCCCGAGGAAAGTTTTCAAGCTCCGGAGTGGGAATCCCAAGGGGATGCCGTGTGCCCCCCGGGCTTTCCCGTACTGCGGACGTCCGGGATTTCGCGGGGATTGCAAGAGTGCCCAAAACCTGCAATGCGTGCGGCAGCGCATCTGCAGTGCCAAGGGCCCTGGTTGCCCGAACGCCGCCAGCCACAAGCCTCCAGGGCAGCCCCTTCAACCCTGTCCCCCACCAGGCCAACTGAGGGGCCCGAAGGTCTCCCAGCCTCGGTGCGAGGTGAGCTTCTTCAACCAGGCGCGGTGGATTGCGCCCCAACGAGCATCTTCGGTAACCGGATGGCCGTTAAAACCCGGGTCGGCGATTGCGCCTGCAACGCGCCCTATGGCCTGCCCTTTTGGGGCGAGCATTTACCTGTCCAGGGCAACTGCCGGGGCAACCGGATCCCAGGAATTCAGCCGGCTCAGATGAGGCAGAATTCGGTGCGGGCAGGCCCGGCGCTCGCGTCGAAGCCTCGAGGGACGGCGTTCCCAGGCCGTTGCCACCGGGCCGGTGAAATGCGAAGCGCCTGCGGCGCGGGAACGAGCCTGCGCAGTCCGTGGAGGGCGGAGGGCGCATGTTCGTGGCGAGCTCCGGATGCCAAACCCCTGGAGGAGGCTGTTTCCCCGGGTCTCTGGTGTGCCGGGGACGCCCGAAACTTGCGCCGAGTTTTCCGGCGTTGTCCATCCCTCCAAAATGCGCCGTCACGGACAAAGGAGCGCGCCAGCCTCTTGACAACCCGCGCCGCCGGCGGGCAGATTATTGGCGCTTCTAGGTGCCTCGGTAGCTCAGTTGGTAGAGCAGCTGACTCTTAATCAGTAGGTCCCAGGTTCGAGTCCTGGCCGGGGCACCAATTTTTTTGACGCAATCCCGCTTGTGGAGAGGTCGCGCTTCTGGCTCTGGCGATGCCGCGGCACCAACGCATGTGCGGGCACCGAAGCCGAGTCACGGCCTGCGAACACGGTCAGCCCCGCGAACCGGCGTTCCATCCCGCCGCTGAATGCCGCCTCGATTGCCTCTGCAGCGCACGGCACAGCACCGGGCACGTGGGAAAACTCCCGTGCCCTTACCGGCTTCTTGGCCGGGTTTGAGCTGATCGCGTTGACTTCTCGCGAATCCTCCCGACCCGCGGAGTTCCCGTGCGGAATTGGGCATGACCATTCCTCGGCCCCATGCCTCTCAAATGCGAGCGGTGGCGCCGGCTGGCCTGCCGGCGGGTGGTTGATCGCGCTCGCGCCCGTGGAGCCCTCCCGGAGACGCCGGCCAATCCAAGGCTTTGCCCTGTCTGCCCTGAGCGGCGCCGAGATCCTGGTTGGCGTCCGCAGGCTATTCAGCACCGGAGCTTGCTGGGCAAAGGGGGGAGACCTGACCCATTGGTCCGCCGACCCCTTGCTCCGACAGCGAGTGGCGCCAAGGCCGAGCCGATCCGATCCGGCGAAACTGGAAGGAAGCTCCGGCAAAGGGCTGATGCGGTCGTCCCTACTCGTTCAGACCGAAAAAGCGATACGGCACCGGGCCGGCAAGGACATCCCTCAAGACCGGGGTCACCACGTGCTCCCTTTGATGCAGGTCTGCGAGCATGGCGGCTGAGGACGTCTCGGCATCCCCACCGGTGGCACCGTGGAAGCTTGCCAGCCAGGTCAGTCCGTGGCGGCGCGCCAGTGCCTCCAATTCACTTGCGAGCAACGTCGTGGCCGAGGAAGCCCTGGGCGGCGTCAGTAATGCCAGAGCGGCGTCCGGCACGCTGCGACAGGCCGCCCACACTTCGAGCCATCGCTGGACGGGCGAGGGAAGGAATACCGTGTGGCCCAGGGCGAGCAACATGAGCTCTGCGTCCAACGCGTCCGCAAGCGCGGCGTCTGCCAGTGCGGGTTCGTCCAGCAAATCCGCACGCCACGGGTGCACCTTGCAGTCCGATTCCCCACAATGGGCCGCCGCTTCCTCGAGGCGCCCCTTGGCCCGCCGTGCGAGGATGAAATCGTCGTACAACAAAAACGCTTTTAGACAGGCAGATGGAACACTGGTGATGTCTTCGCCGCTGTTCATGGTGACCTCGCGCCTCTTGGACACTTCCCGCATCCCTGCCGCTCGGCCATCAGCATTTTGCTGAAAATCGCCTGAGCCGTTCCCCGATCTCGGTTGGGCAGCCGGTTTAGCGGACCCCGGCGGCGCGCGACAAACGAGGTCAATATGCCAGTGCGGGGGTCTAGCCGATCGGATCCCAAGCGCCGTAATCAAACACTTCGTCCGGGAGCAGCGCCCGACAAGCCCCCTGATCAAGGCGGGCCGCTCCTGCGAAGGAGAACGTCTGAAGGAGGTCGTGTAGCAAACAAGGCGACCGGGGCGGGCCCAAACCGCCGATTCACAATGGAGCGGGCGCGACCGGAGATCATGCGCAAGCCCGGCAGGACTTCAAGCGACGCATCGGAACCGAAACCAGAAGCTTCGAGATGCTTTGCTGCGCCCTGGCGGAGTCCGAGATTTGTCCCACCCGTGTCGGCAACTTGCGGCGACAGCCTCGGGCGGTATCAGCGAGCGGTGCTTGCCGCGATGCGATAACGGCATCTCGGCGGGGCGGGGAGATTCTGCGGTGGACCCGGTGCGCGGCATTCGAGTTTGGCGGCCAAACGAAAAGGCCGCCTCTCCGGAGGCGGCCCTTGGGAATGGAGGCTGGAAAGCCCGAGGCGCGGTCAATGCCTCCGACGCAACCCAGCCAGCCCGGCTACGGAGAGGGCCAACAGGATGGCCGTGGCACCGGAATCGGGGAGGACGTTCACCCGGATGGCTGTCCTTGCCACCTCCACATCATCCTTGTCGCGCAACACCAAGGCAAATGTGTATTCGCCCGGTATGTTCGGATTGAAAGAACCGGAGGGCGGTGTCAGCACAAAGTTCGTGCCGCTGGCCTGCGCGCTCAAGAATGCCATACCCAAGTTCCAAGAGTCCTGCCAGGCATCTTGGGCTTTTGATACGCTCGGCAGCAGAACGCTCAGTCGCCCATGGGCAGATTCGTCCGTGCCGGCGCGAGGATCGAAGTCATAAAGCAAATCCAAGTACATGTGACTTGAGTTCGTGTTCAGGGCGTAGAACGCAAAGTTCCACCGCGCAAAAGCCGGATTTGAGTTGGTACCGCTGTAAGTGTCGCCGTCTTTGACCGCATAAAAATCCCCAGCCCCATTGTTTCCCACGGGTGGGTTGGAGTACCGCTGATGAGCGGTCAGGCCGAGAGTAACGCCGTCGTAGGTGGTGATGGCGACGGCGTGGTTCGGGATGCCCGAACCGCCAAAGGTAGCCCCTGGGAGGGGACCAAACGTGGTGAAGGTGGGAGTGATTGGAGCGGCGCTCAATGTGAGAGCGCCCGCAAACGCTGTGGCGAGGAGTGAGCGGATGACGGATGTTTTCATACGCATCATTTTTGATGAGTTTGGTACTCGGACATAAGCACGTGGCGTGCCGCGAAAGTGCTTCTTGACGGTTCCGCTACTCCCCTCAGCCGTGGTCCGTGCCAACCTACTGGGCGACAGCATGTTGCAATGGATCCTGCGAGGACGCCGGACATCTCGTCTGTCGGGCCTCAACCGGACAGGATCCCGTTCGCTCCGGACTGTAAAGTTCTCCGTCAGTTTGGAGTGGAGCTGTGCTCCATCGTCGGCCCTGTTCGGGACTTTGATCCGCCACAACATGCTGGATTGCAATCGATTAGAAAAATCTTCTCGCCGCCTCGCGGAAGTGTAAAGAATCCCGACTTCGTTTCTGGAGAATCTTACATTCGGTAACGATATAGGGCTGACCAGTGGCGCAGAGGGGACCAAGCTTACGGGTCAACGCACTGGAGCCAAAAGAGTTGAGGCAGCAGCCGGTTCTACAAATGAGGAGGTTCAGGTTCAATGGCCACGGAAGGCTGCGCCCCCCGCAAGGAAGAAATCGGCTTCGAAATCCGTACCGTTCCTGGTTCAACCGCCGCTCTTGACGTCACCCCCTGTGGGCCGTCGGACCCGACCCCCACATGCCCCCGACCACTACCTTGCGCCTCGAGCGATCCCGAGCCTTCATGACCCCGGGGGATCCTAGGAAAGCACCACCCAAGGAACGAGACAGGGAAACTAGCAGGACACCTCACCGTTTCCCCTCTTGGGGACGTTTGCTCGGCCTCTCCCTTGGCCCGGGGTGACTTTCCCCGTGGGGGTCGGATTGGGGTGTCCGGGAGATCGAATCAAGGGCTGTGATGGGATCTTTCGCAAGCCACAAGCCCCAAGGGCAGGTTCGATGTCGTCTTTCAACCTTTGGACAAGGTTGAGGGCGCGGAGCAACGCCCTGTGTCCCCAGCGCGCGCAGGTGCGGGAAACCACGATTTTCCCGGGAGGTTCGGACCCGGAGCTGTTCAACCGAGTTCGCTCGTGTGGGATCAAACACGCCTTTGACCTTGCGTCGGTCAAAGGGGATCCCAAGATGGCGGGCCAATGACCAAACTCGAGGTTCAGGGAAACGCGACCAACGGGCAGCGGTGCGATTCGGCCGGCTCCGGCCCCACCGTTCGGGCCCTGTACGACCACTACGTGGTGCCGACCTACGCGCGGCTGGGGGTGGTTTTCACGCGCGGTCAGGGCAGCTATCTGTTCGACGAGCGGGGCCGGAGGTACCTCGACCTGGGCGGCGGTATCGCAGTCAACGCCCTGGGGCACGCGCACCCCGCCATGGTGCAGGCCCTGGAACGGCAGGCGCGGCAGCTGATCCATTGTTCGAACTACTACTACACCGAACCCCAGGGGCAACTGGCGCGGGAACTCGTTGTGCGCACGGGGCCCGGGAAGGTGTTTTTCTGTAACAGTGGCGCGGAAGCGAACGAAGGACTGTTCAAGCTGGCCCGAAAGTTCGGACACGCCGAGGGTCGGTTCGAGATTCTGACCACGTATCAATCGTTCCACGGTCGCACTCTGGCAGGCATCTCCGCCACCGGCCAGGACAAGGTCAAACAGGGGTTCGAACCCATGGTCCCGGGATTTCGCCATGTGCCTTACAACGACCTTGCCGCAGTGGAGAGGGCCCTGTCTCCGGCCACGGTGGCCGTGTTGATCGAAGGCGTTCAGGGCGAGGGGGGCGTGAATGTCGCGTCGCCGGACTACCTCCTGGGTCTCCGCCGCCTGTGCGACGAACACAAGTTGCTGCTTCTCATGGATGAGGTGCAGTGCGGGTACTTCCGCACCGGTCGGTTCCTGAGCTGGCAGCGCATCCTGGAGGGTGTTCCCGGAGCCGACGGCTTTTTGCCCGACGGCGTGGCCATGGCGAAGGCCCTGGGAGGCGGGTTTCCCATCGGGGCCTTTTGGGTTCGCGACGCTTACGCGGACTTGTTGGGGCCGGGCAGTCACGGCACGACGTTTGGCGGAACCCCCCTGGCGTGTGCAGTCGCGTTGGAAGTGTTGCGCGTGGTGGAAGGTGAAGGGCTGGCCGCGCACGCGCGGCGAGTGGGGGAGCTGTTGCTGGCCGGCCTGCAGGATCTGGTGGCGCGGTATCCGCGCGTTCTGGCGTCGGCACGGGGGCTGGGGCTCATGCTGGGTCTGCAATTGCAGCCCGAAGTGCCGTCGCTGAGCGGCGAGCCCGGAAAAAGCCCGGCCGCCCGTCTGACCACCATGTTGCTGGAAAGCGGACTTTTGGTGATCCCCGCAGGGACGCACGTCATCCGGTTGTTGCCGGCGTTGAACCTGGGCGAGGACGAGGCCCGTGAAGGCCTGCAACTGCTGGATCGGACCCTCCGGCAGCTGGGCTAGCCCGGTGAACGCGGCTGCGGCGCTTCGGGCTCGGCCGGTTTGACGGCTCGAGGATGAAACCTCCGGTGGATGTCGCGAAGCCGCGAGGCGCCGACGTGCGTGTAGATCTCCGTGGTCTGGATGCTGGCATGCCCGAGCAGCTCTTGGATGACGCGAAGATCGGCCCCATGCTCGAGCAGATGGGTGGCGAAACTGTGCCGGAGCATGTGAGGCGTCAGGGGACGCTGAATACCGGCCTGGCGGGCGCGTTTTTTGATGCGGCGCCAGAGGGTGGTCGCATGAAAGGCCGTGCCGCGGCTGGTGAGAAAGACGGTGCCCGGGGATCGGGGCCGAACCAGCTTCGGGCGACCCAGCTCCAGGTAGCGTTGCAGGGCGGCGACGGCCTTCCGGCCAACCGGGACGACGCGCTCCTTGTTGCCCTTGCCAACCACGCTCAAAAAGCCGCTTTCAAGGTGTAGTTGCTCGAGTCGGAGGGATCGCAACTCGCTCAAGCGCAGACCCGATGCGTAGGCCAGCTCCAGTATGGCTTGATCGCAGAGACTTTCGGGCGTCTCAGGGTCCGGAGGAGGTTGAAGCAGACGCTCGATTTCGTCCAGGGAGAGTGCCTTGGGCAGCCGCATCCAGCGTCGGGGGAGGGCAATATGTTCGGCGAAGTTGCAGGGCAGGTGTCCCTCCCGGACGGCGTACCGGTAGAAAGCCCGCAGAGCGGCAAGGGTCAGGTAGAGGGTTTCGCTGCTGAGCGGACGTTGACGCGGGCTCTTGCCCGGGCCGTGCGCGGGACGCTGGCGTTCGTGGTGCAGGAACTGCAACAAGTGCTGGAGCGTGACCTGCCGCCAGTCCTGCAGCTGATGGGCAGCAGCCCAGGCGATAAAACGTCCCAGGGCGTGGGCATAGGTTTTTTGCGTGGCCTCGCTCTGGCCGCGTTCGTGCCGCAGGTGCACCAGAAAATCCTCCACCAGCGCATGCACAATCCGCAGCGTATCACCCGACTCCGGGCGCTGCAGCTGCGAATTGCCAGGACAGGAGGAGTGTCGGTCGAGGCTCGCCAGGGGGAACCGCGGCTTGCCGCCCTGCGCCCCGGAGCCGGCCAGCTCGGCTGCGGTCCTGTTCCGAACGTCCCGGGGCCGAACGGGAGCCGGCTGACCGGCTTTTTTGTCTCGGAACACCTGCGGCAAGAACGAGGTTCACACGGACGACACCGGGTCGTGCATCCGAGCACCCTGGCCCGACCCTCCTGCGGTTGCAAGAGGATGAGAATGGCGCGGGGCAGGGGAGGGGGACATCGCGCGGCAGGGATGAGATTTGTCGCCGGGACCGCGCCACTCACCGGTGGTGCGGACGGGCGCGGCCTGTAGAACTTTAGCCGAGGCCGAGGCGGACGAAGCTCTCCTCGATCGACCGGGTATCTTGAATGCGTGCCAGCCGTGCGTACAGCCCGTCGGCCGCCAGCAGTTCTTCGTGCGTGCCCCGCTCGACGATTTCCCCTTGGCGCAGGACCAGGATCTGGTGCGCGCGGCGCACGGTGCTGAGCCGGTGAGCGATCACAAAGCTGGTGCGCCCGGCCAGCAGACGGTCCAATGCCTCCTGGATGAGGCGTTCCGTGGCGGTGTCCACACTGGCGGTCGCCTCGTCCAGAATCAGAATGGGCGCATTCTTCAGAAGGGCGCGGGCGATGCTGATCCGTTGTTTTTCCCCCACGCTCAACTTGACGCCGCGTTCGCCCACGCGGGAGTCGTATCCTTCGGGGAGCCGGAGGATGAACTCGTGGCAGTTGGCCGCCCGGGCGGCCGCGATCAGTTCCTCTTCCGAGGCATCCAGACGGCCGTAGAGGATGTTTTCGCGCACGGTGCCGTTGAAGAGAAAAGGCTCCTGGCTCACGATGCTGATATGGGCGCGCAACGAGTCGAGTCGGATGTCCCGGATGTCCTGCCCGTCGATGAGAATCCGCCCCGCGGTGGGCTCATAAAAGGCCGGCAGCAGATGCACCAGCGTGGATTTGCCGGCCCCCGTGGGCCCGACTAGGGCGATCATTTGGCCCGGCTCCGCTCGCAAATGAATGTGGCGCAGAACCGGGCGGCCCCGGGTCACCTGACCGTTCTCGTCCACGGCCGGATAGGAGAAGCAGACATCCTCGTAGATGACCTGACCGCGGACGGGACGCCGTAGCGTGGCGCGTCGGTCCGCGCGTTCCGGTTCGGCATCGAGGATATCGAACACGCGCGCTGCCGCCGCTCGGGCGGCCTGCAGCATCTGATTCAGACCGTGCAGGCGTCCGATCGGTTCGTAGAAGAACATGCCGGCATAAAGCATGAAGGCCACGAGCTGACCGACTTCCATCCGACCCTGCAGGACCAGTCCGCCGCCCACCCACAGAATCAATCCGATGCCGAGGGCGCCCAGGAACTGCATGCCGGGCCCGTACCAGGCCCAGGCCAGCATGACCACCAGGGTACCCTGGCGGAGGGCATCGGCCCGCGCGGCGAACCGCTGGTCCTCGTGCGCTTCGCGGCCGAAGGCCTTCACCTCCCGGATGCCCTGGAGGTTGTCCATCAACAGGGCATTCATCGCGCTGGCGGCCTCCCGCTGCCTGCGGTATCGCCGATGTGCTGTTAGCGTGTACCAGAGCGCGCCGGCCACCAGCAAAGGGGCCGGTGCCAGTGCCACCAGGGTCAGCGTAGGACTGTAAAGCCACATGAACACCAGGGCGCCAGCGATGCTCAGCAGCGCCACGGTTCCCTGCTCGGTGCCGTCGATCAACAGGCGCTCGACCTGGTTCACGTCCTCGATCACCCGGGTCATGATGTCGCCCGTGGCCCGTTGATCGAACCAGACCACCGGCAGCCGCTGCAGACGCGCATACACCTGGCAGCGCATGTCGAAAATCACGTTCTGTTCGAGCCGGTTGTTGATCCGGATGCGCAGGCTGTTGAAGGCTTCGCGCAGGAAAAAGGCGGCCAACAGCCCGAGCGCCGCCGGCGTGAGCCATTCCCGTCGGCCGGCGCTGATGACCTCGTCAATGAGCAGCCGCGTCAGCTTGGGATAGGCAAGACCCGCGGCCAGCGAAAGCACGGCGCACAGCACCGTGCCCAGCGCCATCGGCCAGTAGGGACGCAGGTACACGGAAACCCGGCGAATCACCTCGCCCGCCGGACGCGGTGCCGAGCGAAAACTGGGATCCGTGTGAGCGCCAAAACCAGGATGCGTGCTCATGCAGGAACGCCCCGCAACGGCCTTCTCGACGCCGCGTGGCCCGGCCGGCAGCAGGCGCCGGTCGATCGAGTGCCACGATCCACCCAGATTGCGAACCGACGGAAAGCCGGAGCTGACAACGCTCGTTTCATGACCACCAGTTTGGGCGAAACCCGGCTGCCCTGCAACCGGACCTCAGGGAACCACGGCTCCGGATTCCGGTTCGGGGAGGGGCCGAATCCTGGTGGGTGTGGGACTCGCAGAATGCTCTTCTGGTCCGTGAGGAAGAAACCCCGACGCCTCGCCTGCGGCCGGGCAGAGAGGAGGACAACCCCAGCAGGCTGTTGCGAGAGGCCTTGTTGGAAACTACGAGCCACGGTTTTTTCGAGGAGATCTCCGTGCTTTGGTCCAGAAACGACTCTTGCCGCGGCCTCCTGGTGTTCTTTGACTGGCGGCCGGGACGGAAAAGACGGAGGCGAAGCGGACGTGCCACACACGGCCGAGCCCGTTTCAGGAACGGTGCGTTCCCCAGTCTTCGTTTTTGTCACCACCCCGGGAACGGTCGGCTTGCAAAAACGTCCATGATCGGGAAACCGCCATCCTGGGGGTCACCCGCGCTGCAGGCCGGCAAGCTGTAACTGCTGGCTTTTGGCGGACCTTGGCAGAAGTAGTTCCACTGGCTGGCCCGCCCGATCTGGAACGCCGCCAGCCACGCGGTCTTGGAGGCGCTGCGCGCCGGTCGCCTGCCTCCTCAACGGCGCAGGGAATCTCAGGCACGTATGAACGATCTGCTGCGTCATCGCGAAGGCATTGACCCCTGGCGGCAACTTCTCGCTTCCCCGCGTGCGAGCTGTACGCCGGGCGCTCGCGATTGCGAGTGGTTCGCGCGCAGGGGCATGGACCTTGAAGGGGAAACCAACCGCCGATTCCAACGCCGGGGCCGCAGTTGCCATTCGATCCGGACCGGTCGCCTCTCGCAGGTCCGACAAGCCGGCACAGCTCCAGCACGAGCCGGACCAGTGGAATCCCAAAGCCCAATGCCACCTCCAACCCGAGCTGCCTCAGTCCCCCCGCAACTCACAGTTGCGGAACGCTGGCCTCTGGCGGTGTCGACGGACTCCGGCCTTGCGTCGCAGGGCTGCTCGAGCTTAGGGTCTCACCCGCAGTTGGGGAGCCAGAGAGGAAGCGGTGACATCGGAACGGGCGAAGTCAAAGGGACCGGTGCGTGAGGGGGCTGGCCATCGAGACAAGTGTCCGAGCCATGAATCTGATTCGAGGATGTCGAGGGGTTGGTAAAATTGTGCTTCGATTCCGTCTCCCGGGGCTCATCGTGTGGTTGGGATTGTCCGGGGCGTGGCCCTGGCTCGGGACGGCACACGCCAATGTTTATGCCACGCACATTCGGCTTTTCGGCAGCCTGCAGCCGGACTCCGGGGGCACGGTGGAGATCCGTTACGTGCTCAACGAGCCGGCCACGGCAGGGGTAACCCTCGAGATTCTCCAGGGAAACGTACCGGTCCGCGTGATGTCCCTGGCCGGCGGCGGACCGGGCACGGTCCGCGGGGAAAACACCGTCGTGTGGGATGGGAGGGACATGTTCGGTCAACCGGTTTGTTGCGGGAGTTATCGCGTGCGCGTGACCGCGGCCGCGCATGGATTCGAGACCTGGACCCAGACCAGCGACGATTTCAACCTGGGCAATTACGTCTACGCCCCCACGGGCATTGCGGTGCACCGGGATCCGACGAGTCCTTTTTACGGTCGCGTGTTTGTGGCCAATGGCAGGGCGGGTCCGAATGCCGAGTTCATGGAGGGCGATCGGCCCGGCATTTTGAGGTTTCACGCGGATGGATCGCCCGTGGAGGAGGGTGCGTGGACCGACGGGGGCTGGCCCTGGGCTGCGGACGGGACCAGTCCGGGCGACTTGGAGGTGGGTGCCAACGGTTGGCTCTACGTCTGGGATGGGGCGCAACAGCTGTTGCTGCGCTTTGGCCCGGAGGTGTCGTCTGCGAGCCGGCGGGTGGCCTGGGGGCCGGGGAATTCGCCCCAGGCAGACGCCTCGATGACCGGCTTTGGACTGAGTCCTAGGAGCCAAATGGTCCGCCTGTGGATGGCGCAAGCGGTGACCAGTGCCGGTCCAGGGGTGTACGGGTGGTTCTTGGACGCCGAGGGCGTGGCAGAGGCGAACGATCCGGGGGTGTTGGCCGTGGTGGCTGGTGCAGGTTCGGACCTGACCGTGGCGCCTGCGGATGTGGCGGAGGGGGCTGGGGGTTGGCTGTTTGCGGTGCAGCCCAGAACGGCCAGTGGGGATCCGGCGCCGCGCGTGCTGGCGTTTTTTTACTGGACCAACGAGCCGGTGGGGTTGCGAGAGGCGACCTGGACCGTGGGAGCCGGGGACGACAATTTGCGTGGCGCAACGGCCGTGGCTGTGGATCCGATGGGGCGGTATCTGGCCGTGGCGTTTCGCGGGGTGTTTTCCGGTGGAATCCATCGCGGGGGCCGCGTCATGATCTTCGATGCCGTGACGGGGGAGCCGGTGGCGACTTTGCCCCGGACCGACCAGGCCTACTCGGCCGTTGCCTGGGACGCAGTGGGGAACCTTTACGTGGCCTCGCTGAGCGAATCGGTCTGGCGCGTGTACTCTCCCCCTGGCGGCAATGCGTCCAGCACCCTCTCGATCCAGACGGTGGAGGTGACGGAGCCGTCGCTCCGACCCGTGTTGGAAGCCCTGCGTTATGAAGCCGGCCAGTTATGGCTGGCCCTTCGCGGCCGCACCAACACCAGCTATGTCGTGGAGGGATCCGCCGATCTGCGCCAATGGAGTCCGGTCACCACGGTGAATCTGGGCTCCAGCCCGCGGCGCGAGTTTCCTGTGTCGGCGGAGCAGCCGCGGCAGTTTTATCGAGCCCGACCCGGTCCGTAGTGGCCGTGTGGACAGGTCCGGCGGGCCTGCGGCTTCTGCGATCTGGCTTTCATTTCCCAGATGGATGTATCGAGGTCTTTTGGGGAAAGGCCCAGAGCCGCGCAGGCTTTCTCCATCAGGTGCAGCGCGTCTTCTGCCGTGACGCTTTGGCCCACTGCCCCGGCCACGAAGCCTTGAAGATGGCGATCGGGCTTGATCGTCGAGGCGCCGAGGAGCATGCGCAGGTATTGGAAACCAACCAGGGCAAATCCACGGATGCCGAGTGCCCGGTGCTCGTGGGGCCCGGCCTGTTCAGCCCAGCGTCGCAGGCTGGCCGCCTGTTCGTCTTCCGCGGTTCCCTTTGCGATGCTGAGCAGGAACTCGACCACACGCGCCAGCGTCTCGGCACGGCCGGCGTTACGCGGGCGAAGTTCAGCGGCGAGAAAGAGGGCGGGTGTGGGATGGCGCTGAATCAACGCCTGAAGTTGGGCCAGCGTGGTGAGGTCGGGGTGAGCGCGTTGGAACGTTTGAACCCGCGGCGCCACGACCGAGTCATAACGGAGTCCGAGTGAGAGAACGCAGTCAACCACGCGGAACGGGATGGCCATGGACCAGACCGGGTCCTGAGAGGGCTTGATTTGGGGCCTCAGATTTTCGAGGGCCGCAGTCAGGCGGGCAAGGTCTGCTTCGGTGACGTTGTGCTTCATACGAGCCAGCGAGCTGGACGTTGGCGTTCGATTCGGGCGCTTGAGTTGGCGGGGGTCGTGACCGGCACAGACATGGCCATTGAAGCCCAACGGTCGTTGCCTCCGTTGGGCAGGATCCCTCATGGCCGGGTGAAGACCTGTTCCTCCGGTCTACGGACCGGCCGTGCCTGCTTCCCGAGCCCCCAAGGGGTATCGGCATCGGCAGGGGGCGAATTGAGCGAATCGGGGCAGCGGCGGAGGTAAGCGCCAGATCGAAACCTGGAGTTGACCGGACCGAATCGACGGCTGCCCCGGCCCTGTGAAGCACTCGCAATGTCTGGAAACCGATCCGCACGGCCGTGAAGCACGGTTGTCGCCGCAGCATCAGGTCCGCGACAGGGAGGAGTGCCGCCCGCGATTGCAGCAGCGCCGTTTCAGGGTGGGTGATCCCCGGACGATCGAAGCCACGGGTCGAGCCGGGCGCGCAATTCCGAGGGCGCGTAGGCTGCGGCTGCGGGAATGCGCAGCAACGGAATCCCCGCAGCGGCCAGCGCGGATGCCACGAACTGATCGCGCGCGGCGCGGTGTTTCCAACGGTGCGAGCGATCGTCCAACTCGATCACAGCCACAACGCGAAGCCAGTCCGGGTCGCAAAGAACGAAGTCCACATGCTTGCCGAGGGTCCGATTGAAAGCGCGTCGATTTGCCGGGCGCGAGAGGCCGGGTCTGGGGCGGATCAAGTCGGCCAGCCGGACTTTGGCGAAGACGACGCACCTTCCGCCCAGGACTTGTTGGAGAGCTCCGTAGAAGGATCGCTCGGCAGGGCTGAGCAGCACGGGGACTCGAACGTAGGGCGCATCCAGGGACCGTGAGGGCGGTAACAGGTGTCGTCGCAGGAGGAAGGCGACGACGGCCAGGGCCAGCACGGCCACAAAAACCGGCAGGGCCGACGAGGTCATGGGCGGGCGTTGCGGCGGTGCTGTTCGGCCGCTGAAGGCTGTTCAACCTTCCGGTTGCTGTTTCCGCTTGGACTCGGGTTCGAGAATGGCCAACACGTAGCGGTCGGGGTCGAGATACCGGGCGGCCACAGAGCGAACTTCCTCCAAGGTAACGGCTTCGATGCGCGCGTCTTCGGCGTCGAAGTTCTGGTAGCCGAGGCCGTAGAGCTCGTCCAGGGCAGTGAGTTGTGCCAGGTTTCCGAGTTCCTGGCGGGCGATTTTCTTTTGGCCGAGGAGCTTGGCTTTGGCGCGCTCCAATTCCTCCGCAGTAACCCCGCGGTCGCGCAGCAGGCGGGCCTCGGCTGCCAGCTCGCGCTCGACGCGGGCCGCCCTGGCCGGGTCGGTCCCGGCGTAAAAGGCGAAGTAGCCCGGGGACAGTCCCATGAAGTTCTGGGCGCCGACGTAGTAGGCCAGGCCGAGTTTTTCCCGGACGCGTAAGAAGAGCCGGGAACCGAGGTCGCTGCAGAGTTCCTGGATCAGTTCGAGGGCGAAACGGTCCTCGCTGTCCAGGCGCACGCCCGGCCAGCCCATGACCAGGACCGCCTGTCGTTTCTCATGGGTTTCGCGGATGCGCTCCGCCTGTTGGGGTGAGCGGGGCGGAGAAAGGTGCAGGCTTGGAAGGGAGGACGCATTGGGCCACCGGCCCAGAACCTTTTCCACGGCTTTGTGCGTAGTGTCCGGATCGATGTGGCCGAAGACGGCGAGCACACAGTTTTGCGGCAGGGTCCATTGGCGATGGAAATCGCGGACGAGGTCGCGGTTGAGCCGGGCGAGGCTGGTCTCGGTGCCGAGGGTATCGAGGCCGTAGCCGGCCGAGCCGAACAGACCGCGGCGCAGGGCCAGCAGAGCCCGGGTGAGCAGGTCGTCCTTGCGAGCGCGGAGTTTGGCCAGTTGAACCTCGCGCTCGTGCGCGAAGGCCGCTTCGGGAAACGTGGGTTGCAAGAGGACCTCGGCCATGAGTTCCAGGGCCAGGGGGAGATCGTCGTGGAGCACCTCTGCGCTCACACCGAAACTGTTGTTGCCGCTGTAGGTGTCGAGGGGACCGCCCACGGACTCGATGGTGCGCGCGATCTGCTCTGCGGAACGTCTCCGGGTGCCCTTCAGGAGAAGTCGGGCCATGAGGGCGGTCAACCCGTTGGTCTCGGGGGTCTCCGCCAGGACGCCTCCCTGGAAGACCGCCCGCAATTCCACGAAAGGCAGGCGCTGGTCCGGTTTCAGAAGGAGACGCAATCCGTTGGCCAACTCCACCTTTTGAATGGGTTCACTCCGGGTGCTGGGGAGTGTGACGGTGGCCCGGGGAACGCGACCCTTGGGCCAGAGGCCGTACAGGGTGCGGTTTTCGGGCACCAAATAGGTGCGGGCCACGCGGAGCAGATCGGCGGGCCGCAGGCGCTGAATGGCTTCCAGGTAGCGCTGGGAAAAGCCCAGATCGTTGGCCAGCAGCCAGCAACCGCCGAGGTCCTGTGCCTGCCCGGCCATGGTTTTGCGCGTGGCCAGCAAAGCCGTGGTGCATTGTTTGACGGCTTTCTGCAGCTCGCTCTCGGTGACCGGACGGTCCTGGAGCCGCTGGATCTCGGCGAAGATTGCGCGTCGGGCCGAGTCGAGTTTGTCGGGCTCCATGGTGGCGCTGAGGCCAAAGAGCCCCGGGAGGCTGGTGGTGTAGGTCCAGGCATCGATGCTGGTGACCAGCTTCTGCTTTTCGCGGATCTGTTGATACAGCCGGGAGCTGCGACCCTGGCCCAACACGGTCGCCAGGACTTCCAGCACGGGCAGATCGGGATGACGCGCATCCGGGATATGCCATGCGACGTGGAGGTGGCCCAGTTCGATGGGGGCCTCTTCCAGGATTTCCCGCGGCGCGGTTTGGCGGGGTTCCTCGGGGAGGACCTCCGGCGGCAGCGGTTTGGCCCGGGATTGGGCGTATGCCTGCTGGATTTGCTCGAGCACGGCGGCGGCGTCCACGTCGCCAACGACCACGTAGAAGACGTTATTGGGGGCGTATTTTTCGCGATAATAGGCCAGCAGATCCGCACGCCGCACGGCGTTAAAGAGGTCGGGATACCCGATGATGGTGAAACGCAGGGGGCTGCGGGTGTAGGCCACCTCGAACAACCGTTGACTGGACCGGCGATGGGGATCGTCCTGGCACATGTCCATCTCGCGCCGGATGACGTCCTGTTCCTTGGCCAGTTCGGCCGCCGGCAGCGTCGCGTGCTGCATGATGTCGCAGAGGACGTCGAGGGCCACGCGGGTGCCCGAGGAGGGCACATCGATGTAAAAGACCGTACGGTCGAAGGACGTATAGGCGTTGATATAGCCTCCGGCGGCCTGGACCTCTTGATCGATGCGGGAGGCCGGGCGGGTCTTGGTGCCCTTGAAGAGCATGTGCTCCAGCAGATGGGACAGGCCGGCGCCGAGCCATCGACCTTCGTGGACGCTGCCGGACATGCACCAGGCTTGCGCGGACACGACCGGGGCGCTGTGGTCCTCGCGCACGATGATGGTCAGGCCGTTTTGGAGAGAAACGAGTCGAATGTCGGGCGGGACCGCCGGCAAATCGCGGAGGGGCCGGGGCGGGCTGGCCACCAGACGGGTGGATCGGAGAGGGGGAGATTTTCTCACGGAAGCTCCTTCGGCCGTTTCGGATCGGTGGATCCGGCCGCCCCTGCTTTTAAGAGGGATGCCCGCCGGCAGGGGGCGGCCCGGATTGCGCCGGGGCTGGACGACGAGTGGGGTTTGTGCACAGTCAGTGGCCGGCGGAGGCGGTTCTGCGTTCCTTTTCCCAGGCCGCCTGTTTGCTGGGCGGCAGGAAGGGCTTACGGAAGGCCTCTTCGAAGTCGTAGCCGTTCTCGAAGTCGGCCCGGCTGTCCTGTTCGGTTTTGGCCAGAATGCCCGCGTCCACCATGTTGAAAACGATTTCGCCGAAGTCGCGACAGGAACGGATGTTCCATTCTTCGAACACGGTCAGTGCCATGGGACCGAACTGCTCGATGGCGTAAGCCCGAATGCCGGCCAGGAGTTCCTGCCCGGTGACGTGGCGCAGTCGGCCGCGCTGACCGCGGCTGACCATTTTCTGGGTATACTCCAGGGCTTCGCGAACGAAATGGTAGGCATCCCGCGGATACCGCGGGTCTTGAGCCACGATCCGATCCAGTGCCTGTTCCAATGCCACTTCGTGCATAGTGTCAGGGTCGGGTCGGCTCAACCCACGCCGGTTCGGGTGGAGGTCGGGTTTGCCGCAGGGTGCGGACGGCCCATCCCACCAGCAGCAGGCCCAGGATGACGCACAGGACCTGTTGTTCCCGGCGGGTCAAGCGCCACATACCGCTTAACCATAGCGAAGGGATCAGCTCACCGCAATGTTGACGAGGCGACCGGGCACGACGATGACCTTGCGAACGGTTTTCCCGGCCAGGTAGGGCTGCGCCTTTTCGGCGGCCAATGCGGCTTTTTCAACGGTGGCGGCATCCGCATCGCGGGGCACGCGAATTACGTCGCGGACACGCCCGTTGACCTGCACGGCCATTTCGATGGTCTCTTCGATCAACAGGGCGGGGTCGTAGGCCGGCCACGGTTCGTAGGTCAGGCAGGGTACGGGCGCGGCGGGCGCAAAGGTGCGGTGCCACAACGCCCACAGTTCCTCGGCCAGATGTGGCGCAAACGGGGCCAGCAGTTGGAGGAACGTCCGCAGGGTGCGGGCCGGACGCACCTCCCAGGTGGAAGCGGTGTTGGTGAAGATCATCATGGCGGAGATGGCCGTGTTGAAGCGGAGCGCCTCGAGATCCTCGGTGACCTTCTTGATGCAGGCGTGGAGGGCCCTGGCCTGGGCGGCGTCGGCTTCCACGTCGCGGATGGAAGGGTGCATTCGCAATTGCGTCAACAGGCCCTCCTGCTGCTCCGCCGGAGTCACGGTGAGGGCCTGCTCCAGTTCGGTTTCACTGGCCTCGTCCACGAAGAGTCGCCAGACGCGGCCCAGAAACCGGTAGACGCCTTCGACGCCCTTGGTGCTCCAGGGCTTGGTGTCCTGGAGCGGGCCCATGAACATCTCGTACAATCGAAAGGCGTCGGCGCCGTACTGGGCCAGGATGTCGTCGGGATTGACCACGTTGCCGCGTGATTTGGACATTTTCTGGCCGTCCTCCCCGAGGATGAGTCCCTGGTTGACCAGTTTGTAAAACGGCTCGGGTGTGGACACGTGGCCCAGGTCGTAGAGGACCTTGTGCCAGAAGCGGGCGTAGAGCAGGTGGAGCACGGCGTGCTCGGTGCCACCCACGTAAAGGTCCACTCCGGGGGTCCGGCCTTCGGCGGGATCGCTGCCCATCCAGTAGCGCTCGGCCGTCGGATCCACAAAACGCTGGCTGTTCCGAGGGTCCAGGTAGCGCAGGTAGTACCAGCAACTGCCGGCCCACTGGGGCATGGTGTTCGTCTCACGACGGCCGCCGTCGGGCAGCTCCACCCAGTCCCGCGCGCGGGCCAGCGGCGGCTGGCCGTCCGGGGTGGGTTTGTAATCGTCCAGTTGCGGGGGCAGGACCGGGAGCTCCGATTCCGGGACGGCCTCGTGATACCATTCTCCGCGGGGGTCCTGACGCCAGACGATGGGGAACGGTTCGCCCCAGTAGCGCTGGCGGCTGAAGAGCCAGTCCCGCAGCTTGTACTGGACGGTCCGGCGGCCCAGGCCCTTGCTTTCCAGCCATTCGACGATGCGTCGTTTGGCTTCCGGTGTGGGCAGGCCGTCCAGGCAGATGTCGGGACCCCGGGAGTTGACAGCCACGCCGTCGCCGACGAACCCGCGCCAGTCGGTGCTGTCATCCGGCGGTCGAACCACCTGCACAATGGGCAGGCCGAATTTTTGTGCGAACTCCAGGTCGCGCGTATCGTGGGCGGGCACGGCCATGATGGCTCCGGTGCCGTAACTGAGCAGCACGTAATCGGCGATCCAGATCGGAATTCGACGGCCGTTGACCGGGTTGATGGCGTGGGCGCCGGTGAAGACGCCGGTTTTTTCGCGAGCCAGGTCCGTGCGTTCCAGATCCGATTTGCGCTGGACTTCCGCCTGGTAGGCTTCCACGGCGGCCCGTTGTTCGGGGCGGGTGATCCGGGGCACCAATGGATGTTCCGGCGCCAGGACCATGTACGTGGCCCCGAACAGCGTGTCGGGTCGGGTGGTGAACACGCGCAACTGACGTTCGTGGGGCGGCAGGTCCGGATCGTCGATCGTAAACACGACCTCTGCGCCTTCGCTGCGGCCGATCCAGTTGCGCTGCATTTCCTTGAGCGAGGGGCTCCAGTCGATCAGGTCCAGGTCCTCGAGCAGGCGATCGGCATAGGCGGTGATGCGGAGCATCCACTGGCGCATGGGCCGGCGAACGACGGGGTGGCCCCCCACTTCGCTGCGGCCGTTGACCACCTCCTCGTTGGCCAACACGGTTCCCAGGGCGGGGCACCACCAGACCGGAGCTTCGGCCACGTAGGCCAGCCGACGCGCGTCGCGGTAGGCGCGACGTCGTGCTTCCAGTTCCGGGTCAGCCCGCTGCCCGGGAGGCAGCTCCAGTTCCGGTGGATAGCGCAAGGTGTGGATGGGCTCGGCCCGCCGTGTCTCCGGATTGAACCAGGAGTTGTAAATCTGAAGGAAAATCCACTGCGTCCAGCGAAAGTACGCCGGATCGGTCGTGTCCACCTCGCGGGTCCAGTCATAGCTGAACCCGAGGCTCTTGATCTGGCGACGGAAGGTGGCGATGTTGCGCTCGGTGGTGATGCGCGGGTGCTGCCCGGTTTTCAGGGCGTATTGTTCCGCAGGCAGACCGAAGGCGTCCCAGCCCATGGGATGCAATACGTGCAGGCCCTGGGCGCGACGGTACCGCGCCAGGATGTCGGTGGCGGTGTAGCCTTCCGGATGGCCCACGTGCAAGCCGGCCCCGGACGGGTAGGGGAACATGTCCAGGATGTAATACTTGCGCGGGAGCTGATGGCCATTGACCCGGCCGGCCAGGCCGTGTCGGCGCGCGAAGGGATGGTCGGCAGGGATCTCCTCGCCCGGATTGAAGGCGCGGAAGGTGCCGGTCTGCTCCCAAATCCGTTGCCATTTGGGCTCGATGAGATGGAACGGATACAGTTTACGCACGTTACCCATACAGGGGCCGCAGTTTGGTCAAGGGCAAGGAGCGGGGCAACGGCAGAATTGGCATGGGGGCGGCCGGGCCTGTCATGCGGAAGAATTCGGGGCCGCGGCCGGCCCGCGAATCTCTTTTCCCAAGCGACAGCGTCCCTGCCTCCGCTGCGCTTTCTTTGGTTCGCAGCACATGCCGCCTTCGTATCGGGATGGAGAAGACACGAGCCCGCGCCCGGTTCGGATCCCGGACTCGGCCGCGCGACCGATGGGTTGAAGCGCTTTGGGGTGCATGCAGGTGCGGTCCTTCCCGGACTTTCAGGCGCGGCGTTCCCCACCCGGCCCGGGCATGCGTCGCAACTGTACGGCCCCGGCCAGGCAGTCGTCAGGCGGGCTCGGGTTTTGTCCCCAATTCATGCCACATGACGAACGGATGCGCTTCGCTTAGTCAGGGAGTGAGAGTTCAGGAGCCGTGGAAGCATGGCTGTAACGCGCAAAACGCGAACCGTGCAGCGAACCATGCGGATCGACTTCCGCGCCGTGCAGTTGCCCGAAGAATACGATTGTCGGAAGCAGAGCCAGACCCGCGCTGCGCGAGAGGGTAATTGTCGCCATCTGCAACGACTTTTTTGCGGTTTTGTCCTCAACCAACCATGTCGAATCCCTCTCTCGGCAACCATGTTGCCAACCCGACCCGGCAAAGCGGGCCGGTGAATCATGGGGACCGGCCCCCGGGACGGGCATGTGAACTCTGAGGGATTCGACGAGGATGCAGGACGGGGTGACAGACGACCGGGCCAGTCTGTCACCCCACACTTCTCCGAGTTGAACGAGCCGGCCTCGGAATGTTCGGGGCCGGCCGTTTTACTCTGCTTCCGTGGACTGCCCGAACCTCCGGTGGCCGGAGCCGACGTGAATTGGCCCCGGAGCCCTTGATGGGGTCCGGGAAGAGCGACTTGTCCCGGCGCGTCCGGTTGCGGAAACTTCTCGCTGTGCAAGTGAGGCTGGAGTTCGTGCATTGGTTGCGCCGCGTCGGTTGCTTCGGTCCCCTGGCACTGGGTTTGGGCCTTTTGCTCGCGGGGTGCACCGCATGCGCCGGCCGGCGGCAATCCGCGGGGTGGACGCGATTCGAGTTTTCCGAGCCACAGATGGGCATGGAATTCCGCGTGGTGTTGTACGCACCCGACGCCGGCACTGCGCGTCATGCCGTCAACGCGATGTACCGTCGAGTAACGGAGCTGAACCTGATTCTGAGCGACTACGAGGAGGACAGCGAGCTGACCCAACTCAATCGGACCGCGGGCTCGGGTCGTGCGGTGCTTGTGAGTCCGGATCTGTGGCGGGTCCTGGAGGAGGGACAACAATGGGCGCAGCGCACGCGCGGTGCCTTCGACATTACGGTCGGACCCGTGGTCCAGCTCTGGCGGAGAGCGCGGCGTCAGCACGAGCTGCCTCCTCCCGACCGATTGGAACGGGCTCGCGCGGCCGTGGGATACGCATACCTGGAGCTGGACCCGCCAAGGCGCGCCGTCCGCTTGACTCGACCGGGGATGCGGCTGGATCTGGGCGGGATTGCAAAAGGGTACGTGCTGGATGAGGCGGTCCGGGTGCTGGAGCGGCACGGGCTGCGACGGGTCCTGCTGCAGGCCGGCGGTGATCTGGTCGTGGGCGATCCCCCGCCGGGGCGACCCGCCTGGCGGGTGGAGACGAGTTCCGCGAGCGGACCGGGCGCCCCACCGGCCCAATCCCTGCTGCTGCGGCGTTGCGCCCTGGCCACCTCGGGCGATCTGTTCCAATATGTGGAGATCGATGGAGTCCGATACTCGCACATCGTCGACCCGCGGACCGGGTTGGGGCTGACGGATCACAGCCTGGTTTCCGTGATTGCGCGTCGGGGTATGACCGCCGATGCGCTGGCGACTGCGCTGAGCGTGCTGGGCCCGTCAGACGGAATCGCGTTGGTGGAGGACACGTCCGGAGCGGCCGCCCGAGTGGTCCGGAAGGTGTCGGGTCGGTGGGAGATTTGGGAGAGCCGCCGCTGGGCACGTTATCCTGTGCCAGCGGCACCGCCCCCGAGTTCTGCCGAAGCGGCGCTGGGCCGGCTTTTGCCCGCCTCCCAGGGTTCCTGTTGCCGCCCGCCGTGTTCCTGCTTACGTTGGGCGGGTGAGGCAAAGGATGGACGGAGGCATGCCGGGCTTCGACGCCCAACCGGCCGAGGTAGTGCCCGGAGCGGATCGAGACTGGCCCTGCGTTTGCTCTGTTCTGACCCGTGGCGCCCATGGGCGGGATGAAGAAGATCCTGGTGATTGATGACGAACCCGGACTCCGGGAAATGGTCCATGCGGTCCTGACCCGACGCGGGTTTGCTGTCATCGAGGCACCCGATGGCAGGGAAGGGGTGGCGTTGGCCCGGCAGCAGCAACCGGATCTCATTCTCTGCGACATCAACATGCAACACATGAACGGGTACCTCACGCTGGCGGCGTTGCGGGAAGATCCGGCCACCGCCGCCATCCCGTTCATTCTCATGACGGGGTATGCGGATCCCGCCGGCATGCGGTACGGCATGGAGCTTGGCGCGGATGATTATCTGCCGAAGCCCTTCACTCCGGAACAACTTCACGCGGCGGTGGAGGCCCGCCTCCGTAAGGCCCAACAAATCCGGGAAGCGGCCGAGCGCAAGCTGGCCGATTTACGGGACAGCATCAGCCTTGCCCTGCCGCATGAATTGCGCACGCCGCTCAACGGCATCCTGGCCTACGGCGAGTTGCTCAGCAGCGAAGCGGCCTCGCTGCAACCGGAAGAAGTGGCCGAAATGGGCCAGGTCATCGCCGAGTCGGGCCGACGTCTCATGCGGTTGGTGGAGAACTTCCTCATTTACGCCCAGCTGGAATTGCTCGGCACGGATACGGAACGAGCGGCGGCCCTGCGGCAGAAGCGGACGGAACAGGCGCACCTGATCGTGGAAACGCGGGCGCGCGAAGTGGCCAACCAGTTCGGACGGTTGGAGGATTTACGGTTGGAACTCCAACCCGGGGTGGTGCCGATGGCGGAGGAATATGTGGCACGCATGGTGGAGGAGCTGGTGGGCAACGCGTTCAAGTTTTCGAAGAAGGGCACGGAAGTCACCGTGCGCCTGGAGAGCACTGCCCAGGGCTGCTGGTTGCGCGTGAAGGATCAGGGCTGCGGGATGACGGCGGAACAGTTGTCCCGTATTGGCGCCTACGTGCAGTTCAACCGCAAGGTGCGCGAGCAGCAGGGGCTGGGGCTGGGCTTGACCATCTGCCGGCGGTTGGCCGAGGTCCACGGCGGCGCCCTCACCGTGGAGAGCGAGCCCGGCGTCGGAACCACGGTGAGCGTACAATGGCCGACGTCGGAAGCCGCAACGCACTCGCAACCGCTCTGACCGACGCCCGACTGCCGAGGGCCCCGCTTCCCCATGGCCGGATCGGGTGACTGCCGCCCCGCCCAACGACAGGCGATGCGTCGCCGCGGAGAACGAGCACGGGGGTTCCCTCCCGATCCTCGCCGGCACATACCCGGGCGGGCGCCGGAAAGGCAAGGCGGCCCCGGGGACTCGGACAGTCTGCCGGAGGACTCGGGCTTTCGCAGATTGGCCCTCGCATCTTCCGGGGAGATTGTGTGCCTTTTGCCGGTAAAATGAGTTCCCCTCCCGCCAGCCGGGCACCTTCGAAACCGGCGCGTTGCCGCGTGGCGGGTCAGCTTTCTGCCGTCGAGTGGCCGGCCACGGAACGCCGCCCGACCCGCAATTGCCGGGGCCGCCTGCGGGTGGGACCGCCGTCCCAGCGATCCACGATGCGCTGCATGGCCTCTTCCTGTTGCTCGATGGATTCCACCAGTTTGAACTGGGTCCGACACCGATCGAGGTTGTGACCGGGCCGGTGGATGCGGAAGTACATGTCGCCGGTGAGGAAATCGGTCAGGAACCGGAGTCCCGTTTCGAACGTGATCAGTTTTCCGGCAAACGGCAAAAGCCGGCGCTCGGCCGGGGTGAGAAACGCGCCTGCGGCGCTCAAATAACCTGCGACGAGCTTCTCGAAGACCGGAAGCTGCATGCGCACTTTGCTCAGATCCCGCTCGTCTTCCAGGGTCGGACTCGTCGTGGTTCGGACCATGTCGCCGAAGTCGTACAGCGCACATCCCGGCATCACCGTGTCCAGATCCACCACGCACATCGCTTCCCCGGTGGCCACATCCATGAGCACGTTGTTGAACTTGGTGTCGTTGTGGGTGATGCGCTCGGGAATGCGGCCGCGCGCCATGGCGTCCAGAATGACCCCGGTGATGGACTCGCGGCGCAGGGCAAACTCGATCTCAGCGCGGGCCTCCCGGGCGCGATTGGCCGGGTCTTTCTCCACGGCCTCCAAGAAGGCCGCGAACCGCTTCCGCGTGTTGTGGAAATCGGGAATCGTCTCGTGCAGCCGGGGCCCGGGCAGATCCACCAACAGTTGCTGAAACTCTCCGAATGCGCGACCCGCCTCGAAGGCTTGCCCGGGAGATTGCACGGCCTCGAACGTCTGAACTCCCTCGATGAACAGGAAGGTCCGCCAGTAATCGCCGTTCCGATCCACGTAATAGGGCCGACCGTCCCGGGCCGGAACGATGGTCAAACACCGGCGGGTGATCTGCGACACTCCGCGGGCCTCCAGCTTCTGGCGCAGATGGCGGCAGACCCGTTCCAGGTTCTCCATGACCGCCGGCGGATCCTTGAACACGTGCCGATTGATCTTCTGGTGCACGTACCGGACCCGGGTGCCGCCCTGATCGTAGGTGGCGGAGTAGGTTTCGTTGATGTGGCCGATCTTGCAGGTTTCGGCATGAAGGATTTCTCCGTAAATCTGGAACTGCCGCGAGATCTCCTGCAATTGCTGCTCTTCGTAGACGGGCATAGCTTGCAATCGCCTGCCAAGTTGCCGCACGCCCCGCACCGTTGGCAACGGCAAAGGCGAGCAGCATGCATGTGAGGGGGGCGCAACGAGGCCGCATGGCGAACCTCCGGCCCGGGCGACCGCTTTCCCCGGGCCCACCCCGGGAAAGGATTGCGCGGTTTTCAACCGACCGGATCCCGGCACCACCGGGCACCACCCGGCGCCTCGAAGCGACAGGCAGGTGGTGCCGCGGCCCACACAGGGATCGGTGGTCGGCTCCGGATCCAACGAACGGGCTTTGTGTCGGCGCATGGAAGACTTGACGGCCGGGGCCGAACCGGGTGGCGTGGTGCTCGGCAGGAGCGATCCCACCAGGGCGTCGTTCCAGCGCATCGAGGGAACATCATGATTCCGACGGAACAGGCTGCTTGGGCCACAGAAATCGAGCGGCATCTCTTTGAACACATCCTCCCCTTTTGGGCCGGCCCGGCCATGGAGCCAGAGGGCAGGGGTTGGCACAGCTGGCTGACTCATGATTTGAAACCGGATCCGTCCCGGCCGCGGGGCCTGGTCCTCAACACACGCATCCTTTGGACCTTTGCGGCCGTACATGACCGTCGACCCGAAGCGCTTTTCCATGACCGGGCGGAGGTTGCGTTGAGGTGGGTTCGGGACCGATTTTGGGACGCCGAGCACGGGGGCGCGTTCTGGCATCTGGATGCCGCGGGGCGGGTGCGGAACGACACCAAACAGATCTACGGCCAGGCCTTCGCCGTGTACGCGATGACGCAGTATCATCTTGCCTTTTATGCGCCGGAGGTGCTCGAGCAGGCCCGCACGCTCTACCGGCTCGTGGATCGCCACGCCCGGGATGGGCGCCACGGAGGGTATTATGAGGCTTTCACGCGCGACTGGTCCGCGCGGGCCGTGTCCCTGGTGGGCGGACAGGAACTCGGCGCGGCCAAGTCGATGAACACGAATCTGCACGTGCTCGAGGCGTGGACGACGCTTTACCAGGCCTGGCCGGAGCCGGAGCTGGCGTCGCGCCTGCGGGAGTTGCTGGTGCTCTTTTTGGAAAAGATTCTCAATCGACGCACCGGCCATCTGGAACACTATTTCGCGGAGGACTGGCGCGTGCTGTCGGACAGCTACACCTACGGTCACGACATTGAAGCCAGTTGGCTCTTGTGCGAGGCGGCTGAGGCCCTGGGCGATGCGGAGTTGCGGAAGCGGGCCGGGGCGGCTGCGGTTCAAATGGCCGCGGCGGTTGAGTCCGAGGCGCTGGGGCGGGACGGAGGCGTGGCCTACGAGGGGCGGGAGGGCCGCGTGATCCACGCGCACCGGGACTGGTGGGTCCAGGCAGAGGCACTGGTCGGTTTCCTCCATGCCTGGCGCCTTTCGGGACACGATCGCTACTTCCAGGCGGCGCGGCGGGTGTGGGGCTTCATTCGCGACAGGGTGGCCGACGCCGAGTACGGGGATTGGCATTGGCGGCTGGACCCCGCGGGACGTCCGGACCGATCCCAACCGAAAGTCAGCGAGTGGAAGGGACCGTACCACTCCGCACGGGCCTGCCTGGAGGCGGTCCGGAGGCTGACGCAGCCTCACGGGGTGTCGTGATTTCTGATGACATGACAGCGCCACGGCGTGACCTAAACTGGGGTCTGCCAAATCGCAACCCAATGGTACGATTATGAGAACCCGCATCACAACGCTCGCCGGTTTGCTCGCGACAAGTGTCGTTCTGCAGGCGCAACCCCAACTTCTCTACACTTTCGATTCCGGGGTGGAGGGGTTCCAAAACGTGGTGTGGCGTCCCAGCGACCCGGCCGGTTGGGCCGGCGGCGCGACCATCCAGCAGAACCACACTGCCGGCGGTTGGCAGAATCTACTCACCAAGGAGTTCAGTTGGGGGCCGGGCGGGGGTTCGGACAATCAGCAACTGACGATGCAGGCCATCGTCAATTACGGCTCGCTGGCACGGATCAGCTTCGATGTCATGGTGGATGGCAAGAGCTTTCCCCCGGATGCCTCGGGTTGGTTTCAGCTCACGATTGTGGGCAACAGCGACGGATCCGCGGGGTGGACGCAGCGGGAAAATCAGTTCACCCCCACTGGCTGGCACAATGCCAACGACAATACTTTGATCACGCTGCACGTTGACCAGGAGGTTTCGTGGCTCGGCTGGGAGCCGGGCGACACGTGGTTCCAGCTCTGGACCGGGGCCAATTCGGACTCGGCCTTTCCGGTGAACTTCTATCTGGACAACGTCCGGATTTATGTTGTCCCGGAGCCGGGCATGCTGGCGCTTTTTGGGTTGGGCGTCGGCATGCTCCTGCTCCGCCGAGGTCGCTGAGAGGGTCGCCTGATTCTCAAGGGTCGGGCCGCTCCGGGTCTCCGGAGCGGCCCTTGCTTTATGCAAAGGGGGATGACCGGTGTAGCCGGAGCCCTCACTGGAAACGCCAGCGGCGGGGTCTGCGCTCTCGTTCGATGGCATCAGCCGGCAGCGGCGACAAGCAGGGGCGGGGTGGTCAGGAATGCGCCGGTGCTGCGGGCTCAGAAGCGGCAGTCCTTTTCAAGCGCTGCCGCAAGCCGCCGGAGATACTCATCGCGCGGAATCTCGGTGGCCCCCAGGAGACGAGTGACCGGCGTGAGCATCTGGGTGTCGAACAGTACATAGCCCTGTTGCCGCAGATGCTCCAGCAGATGCACCAGCGCCACTTTCGACGCATTGCTGACGCGATGGAACATCGACTCGCCGGCAAAGAACCCTCCCAGGGCCACGCCGTAGATTCCGCCGACGAGCTGGCCGTCCAACCACACTTCCACGCTGTGCGCATACCCCAGTCGGTGCAAGGTGGTGTACGCCTGGATGAACGCGGGTGTGACCCAGCTTTCTTCCCGCCCCGGCGCCGGTGCGGCGCAACCTTCCATGACCTGGCGAAAGGCGCGATCGTGGGTGAGCTGGAAGGGGACCTGACGCATGACCTTGCGGAGGCTGCGCGGCACGTGCACTCGATCGAACTCGAAAATCCCGCGCGGGTCCGGTGACCACCACGTGATGGGGTTGTCGGTCCATGGAAAGATTCCGCTGCGATAGGCCAGCAACAGGCGCTGGGGCGAAAAATCGCCGCCAATGGCCACCAGGCCCTCGGGCGGGGCCGTACGGGGGTCGGGAAACCAGAGCCGCTCCCCGAGCAACGTGGGCAGTGGACGCCAGGTGCGCATGGACGAGTCCTTCGCGAGACCAAATCAGGGAGCCGGGCCCTGTTGCACCTCCTGTAACAGGCTGATTTCAAACCAGCCCGCCAGCTCCATCGTGGCCGCGTGGTGTGCCTTCTCCGGGTCGGAGGGGAGCTTGTCCGGCAGGGGATCGGGACAGCCCAGGGCAATCCAGCTGCCCACGCGCACGTCGTTCAGTACCTGCAACAGGGTTTCCAGGTCACCGGGTCGGAGGTGAAGGACCCAGCCCTGGGGCTGGCGTTGCAAGACCTCCGGGTTTTCCAACAGCTGCAGGATTTGCCGGCGCGTGGCGGCTCGTTGCTCAGCCAGTGCCTCGGCCAGCAGGGTTTGGATCTCGGCGGACTCGGGATCTTCCGAGGCGACCGCCCGGTGACGCACGTGCGCGGGGGGAACACAGGGATAGGCCTTCACCAGATCCAGCAGCACGACTCGCTCGGTGGCCGACAACCGGAACGTCATCCGGTCCCCGTCAGTGCGGATCAATTTCATTCGGCGCGCTCCAGCGTGGCGTGGAGATTGTAGTGTTGAAGTTGATGAACGTAATGTTCGGCCTTTTCGAGCGTTTCCCGCGTCAACACGCTGCGGCCCTGGTGATGAACCTGCAGCATGTGGAACTCGGCCTTGTGCCGTGGCCACCCGAACACCACCTGAAACACGTGGGTGACATAATCCATGTAGTTGACCGGGTCGTTCCAGCAGACGACCAGCCAGCCGGGATCGAGCTCCGACTTCGGGCGGTCGGAGACATCCGGCTCCAGATCCGGTTTGGACGTGGTATCCGCCGCGTGTGTCATCGCTTGTAACCATAGGACCGGCGGGAAGGTTTGTCGAGGGACCCGACCGGCCGATGGACCCGGGGGCAGATGACCTCAGCAGGCCCGTTCCCCATTCCCCGGGGCGAAGGATCCCTCCGCCACCCAGTTGCTGGGGGCCGCCGGGTGGGGGATCGGCCCTGCACGGGTCTGCCATACGCGCCGGGGCTGCGACGACCGGGATTGTCGCGCCGGGGCGGAGCCGGCGGCGGGCGCCCTTCGGAGGCAATCGAGACGTGTTTTCGGGTGAGCCATACCGCCGGGAGCGCGTGGCCCGGGCAGAAGGCAAGGGAGGCGCATCGGCCATCTCCAGGGCGACACAGACACAGCGGCGCGCCGGCCGGCCGGGTTGTCACGGATGCCCACGCGAATGGGGAATCGGATGCCGGAACTCCAGCCCGAGCAGGCAAACGTCATCCTCGAAACTGCCGGTTTCACTGAAGTTCTGTGCCTCGGCCAGCAGGGCATCGAACAGCTGGGCCGTCGGCTGATGCAGGCGGGCCTGGATGGCCGTCTCGAGCAGCTCGGTGGAGTAGAGCTGCTGGGCTGCGTTGTGCAGCTCGTACAAACCGTCCGTGTAAAGCATCACCAGGTCGTGCGGTTCCAGGGCAACTTCCGCACTCTGGTAGGTCACCGACTTCAGAAGACCCAATGCAGGCTGGGGCGCCGCGGCCGGCCAGGGGAGCAGGCGCACCTCGCCGGCGGTCCGCCGAATGTGGAAGGGGCGCGGATGTCCGGCATTTGCGTAGCGCAAGAGGCCCGTCTCGGCGTTGGCCGTCAGGCAACACGCCGTGGTCATCAAGCCCGTGTCGTCGTGACGCAGGATCGTAAGCAGCTCCTGATTCAGGCGGGTGAGCAGCATTCCCGGGTCGCCCGCCAGGGGTTTGAGCTCCTCCAACAGGGCACGGATGACCGCGGTTACCAGCGCCGAACGCACGCCGTGGCCCGCCACGTCGCAGAGAAACACCGCCGCTTCGACCTCGGAAAGGGCCGCAATGTGGAAGAAGTCGCCTCCCACCTCCCCCGCCGGCCGATACCGTTGCGTGAAGTGAAACGCACTGTCGGCCGGCGACGCGCCGGAGGGGAAGACCGGGTGATGCTGGGGCAGCAGCGCCAGCTGCACCTCACTGGCCATGCGAAGTTCCTCGGCCATCTGCAGGTTCTTCCGCTGCAGTTCGGCCTGGCTCCGCGCCAACTCTTCATTGGCCTGGCGGATGCGTTGTTCGGCCAGTCGTTCCTGGGTGATGTCCCAGAAAATACCCTGCAGGCCGATGATCTGATTATGGGCGCCGCGGAGCGGCGTCTTGATGACCTGCACGATCATTTTCTCCCCGGCGGGGGTTTGATGTTCCTCCACCAGTTTCAGGGTCTGGCCCGTGGCGAGGACGCGGGCGTCATCGCGCTGGTATTTGCTGGCCAGCTCGGGCGGGAACAGGTCGTAGTCCGTCTTGCCGACAATGGCTTCCAGGGGACGGCCCACCGTGCGGCAGAACTGTTGGTTGGCGAAGGTGAACCGGCCCTGCACGTCCTTCCGGAAAATGTTCTGCGGAATGGTCTCGACCAGGGAATGGTAGAGGGCCTCGGAATTGCGGAGGCGTTCCTCGGCGCTGCGACGCTCGGTGATGTCCCGCACCGTGCCCTCGTAATAGAGGAGCTTGCCGGATGCGTCGCGAACCGCGCGGCAGTTCTCGCTGATCCAGATGATGCGACCGTCGCGGCGAAACACCGCGGATTCGAAGTTGGTGAGCACCTCGTGCTCCTCCATCAGGCGCATGAACTCCTCCCGGCGCCCGGGCTGCACGTAGAGCGTGTCGCCGATATTGGTGATGCTGCGGATCAACTCCTCGGGACTGGAATAGCCGTAGAGACGCGCGAGGGCCCGATTCGCCATGAGATAGCGGCCCTCCGGCGTGGTCCGAAAAACGCCCTCCGTGAGATGATCGAACATCTCGCGATACCGCGCCTCGGCATCCAGCAAGGCCATCTCGGCGGCGTGCCGCTCCATGGCATAACGGAGAGCGCGTCGCAACCACCGCGCGTCGAGCTGGCCGTGGACGAGGTAGTCCTGGGCCCCGGCGTGGACCACCTCGACCGCCAGGGCTTCGTCGTCCACGTGGCCCATCACCACCACGGGCACGCGCGGTGCCGCCTGCCTGAGGAACGGGAGGTTGGCCAGTCCCGCGCCCTCCGGCAGGAAGAACTCCAACAGCACCACGTCGAAGCGATCGGTGCCCAACCGCCGCACGCCCTCGGCCAACGAAGAAACCAGCACCACCTCCGGTGGCGTCTCCCAGCCCTGTTCGAGCAGGGGACGCAGCCTCCCGACCGTGGTCGGGTCGTGCTCGATCACCAGAATGCGCAACGGTTGTTCCGGCATGTGGAGAGATCCTCCCGGCCCGGCGCTTCATGTCGCATGCGCCGGGTCACGGAAAACATGTCAGCCCGTCGGAGTCGCCGCAAGCGGTTTGCCCTGATCCCATCGCGACGGATTTCAAGGTTTTGGACGCCCCGGAAAGCACGGGGGCGTTTCGGACGTCCTCGGCATGGGACAGCCCCGCGGAACCGGCATTTGCCGGGGATTCTTGAGTCCCGGGGGCCAAAGGCTGCCCACGCGTCCATACTTTCTACGTCCGCCGACCATCCGCGGGACATGGGTGCGGGGCGCTGTTCAGCTGCCCGGATGCCGGGGGCGGTGCTTCAGGAGGACGGCGTATTGCCGCCACCGTTCGTGGATTCCACCGGTCCCGGCCCAATGCACAGAACGCGCACGTGGCGGTCCAACTCGAGGCCGAGTCGCTGGACATTTCGATACCGGGCCGCGGGCAGATCGCTGCGCATGGGGTCATAGACGGTGACCCCGGGCCACGCGCGGCCGAAGCGAACCTGGATTTCGTCCGACCCGTGAACCCGTTCGTTCCACAGAATGAGGATCCATGTGCCGTCCCGCCTTCGCAGCAACAGGTCGTGCAGGGTGTCGGGTTGGGGTTCGAGAACATACGCCAGAGGAGCGACATGACCCCGGATGGGGGCACCGGGCTTGTCGGCCAGCAGCCTCGTCAACCGATGCAGGTAGACGGCAGCGGGTCGTGGACGATGGTCGGGTCGGTAAAAACCAAACTGTTGATTGCCGGCTTCGTCGGTTCGGTCCCGCAGCAAATACACGGCGGTGTGCGTCCAGCCGCGCTTGAACTGGGCCAGGTACATCGTCAGCAGATGCCATCCGTGGATCTCTTCGCTGACCTCGCCGCTAACGGCGACGCCGGTCTCGGTGGTCACGCGCGGGAGGGTCTGCAGCTCCGCCTCTGGGTAGCCGGCGAACCCCTTCCGCCAGGTGCGGCCGAAGTTCTTGTACAAGCCGTCCACCTTGCAGGCGGAGGTCGGATCGGCGGCGTTCCAGGTCTTGTTGTCCTCCAGGCGGGGCGCGGCCGGGTGATAAATGTAGTTGTGGACGTTGGCGCAGTCCGCATACCGCGTGCCGGGTGGCATCAACGTCCCGGCTCCGGGCGGGATGGTCAGGAATTGCAGGCCCGCGTTGTCCGTTTGCGCACCGGGCTCCGAAACCGTCCAGACGGGGTACGCCCGCAGCACCGGATCGGCCTTGACGGCCTGGAACAGGTCGCGTTGCAACCATGCCACCGGCAACCAGGAATTTGTGCCGCCTCCGGTCTGCCCGCGGTAGGTGATCGGCCAGTTGTTCGGTTCGTTGTTGCCTTCGATCGCCAGGAGGGCGCCGGCCGCGGCCAGGCGGCGGGCCCCGCGCAGTAGACGTTCCAGATCCGTTCCCCCGCTGAGCAAACCGTAGCTGAATTTCACTCCCGTTCGGCGGTGCAGTTCGAGCAGGTCCTCCAGGGGCACGTCGCTCTCGTAGCCCGAGCGAATCCACCGGATGCCCAAAAAGCGGACCGCCTCCGCGGTTCGATCCAGGCGTTCCCCGCGGCGGGACACGGCCGAATTGACCCCCAAAGAGCTCAGAAACGCGGCCGCTTCGGCCCCCGGAGGCGTCGCAGGATCGACTCCCGCCACCGGAGCCGCACTGCATTCCAGCAGTCCGCCGACGTACAGGAGGCTGGCCCATCGCCAGCAACGTCGGCTGCTGCGTCCGTGCAGCCCGCGAGGACGGGACAGCGCAGAAGTGGGCTCGGGCGCTGCGTCACGCTGTTCGGCCGGGCGATCGGTATGGGATGCCGCAGGTTCCTCGTTCCGTGGAATCGAAAAGAGACGCCGTCGCATGGGAATTGGCAGGCGGCTTTGAAACGGGTTTTTGCCCCTCAGCAGGCACGAGAGCAGGTTCATTTCACCGCAAAAATGCAGGCCCGGCGCATCGGCGCTTTGATCCGGTTGCCGTCGTAAACGGGAGAGTCGCCTCGTAGGTGCCCGGGGCGGCGAACGGCCCTGCGGGCAAACCGCCCATGGAGCCGGTGCGCGCGTCGGGGCGGAGCCGGATCGTCGCCTCCGGTTCATCGAAGCTTTTCCAGGCCTGGCAGCCGGACCCCACGATCGGGGGCTCGAGCGCTTTCTTTCGAATCCAATGGTCCATGCGCCGCAAGCACCGATCGGCGAAACGGCCGATCCGGGCAAGTCCAATTACTCCCATTCGCTGCTGTGCATCTCGCCTGAACAGGCCTCCTGATTTGAAGTTCGCGTGCATCCGGGTGCGAGTCGGCACGCCCGGCCCTCGACGGGGAACAGCCTTCTCCGGCCCGGCAGGCCTGGCGAATTCGTCATGGTCCGCCCGCAGGTCGGCGCCGCGCATCAGGTGGGGAACGTGCCGGAATTCCTCGGAACGCGCCGGTGCATTGGACGCGAGGCCACGGGGTCAACGCCCGGGGCCGTAGCGATCTCTACCAGTGCAGGGGCGGGACTGCGGGCAGAAGGGCTCGGTCTGCATGAACGGCTTGCGGGGGATGAGTCCGCTGCTAGATTGCGTGTGCTCCAAAGGATCCGTTTCATGGCTCCTTTGCGGGTCAGACTGTGTCGAACGAAAACACTATGCTTCGGGCCGGATGTACCGCGGGCGGGCGCACCAGTGCCCGGCCAACCCGTGCCGCTCCGACTCGGGTGCAACGGGCTTCCTTCTTATGAGCGGTCAGGTTCCCGGTTCCGGCCGGCCCCGGATTGCCGATCATGAGGTTCTGCGGCATCTGGCGCGCGGCACGTACGGCAGCGTCTGGCTGGTGCAGAGCGTGCTGGGTCGGTGCCGGGCCGCCAAGGTTGTGGAACGCCGCGCGTTTGCCTCCTCCAGACAGTACGAGCGGGAATGGACCGGGGTTCGCCACTTCGAGCCGATTTCGCGAACCCATCCCGGCTTTGTACACATCCTTCAGGTCGGGCGCTGTCCCGATGACACCTGGTTTTACTATGTGATGGAGCTGGCCGACGACCTGCGCCGAATGCCCGTGGAGGACTGTTCAGAGTACGTACCCCGGACGCTGCGCGCGGAGTTGGATCGCAGAAGACGGTTGCCCGTGCTGGAATGTGTCCTTGTGGCCAGGACGCTGCTGCTGGCTCTGCAGGTCTTGCATCACCGCGGCCTGGTTCATCGAGACATGAAGCCCGCGAACATCATTTACGTGGACGGCGTGCCGAAGCTGGCCGACATCGGGACGGTGGCCACGCAGCAACACGGGGGCACCTCGGTGGGCAGCGTGGGATACCATCCTCCGGAGGGCAGCGGCCGGCCGGCGGGTGACATTTTCAGCATGGGCCGGATCCTCTACGAGATGTTCAGCGGCGTGGCCGTGCAAGAACTGGCCGACAATCTGCCCGATCTGACGCCCCGCCTGAAGAACGACGTTGAGCGCCGGTTTTATCAGATCATTCAGCGCTCGTGCAGCTTCGATCCCCGCCAGCGGCCGGCCTCGGCTGGGGCCCTGGAACAGGAGCTGGCCGCCCTGTGCGAAGTATGAGCGGGAGCGTGACAGCTCGCTTGCGCGCCACCACGGCCACGGCGCCGGACTGCTTTGCTCGGAGTGGAGGCAGCCGCGGCTCCGGGCGGCGAGAGCTCGCAGGAGCTCCGGAGCCAGCACCCACAAATCCGGGCGTGACAGAATCCGTCGGCAAGGCGAAGATTGTTCATCCTATGAAGCATCGAGGTCTGTTTTGGACTGGCTTGACCTGTCTGTTTGCCGGCGTTTGGTTGCACGTCAGTGCCCAGCCCAGCCCGGGCGGCTCGAACGGGCCCGCGAACCCCGGGACCAACGCGGTTCCCGGCACTGCCCCTCGACCCGGCGCCGCAACCAACGAGGTGGCGGTGATCCAGACCTCCGAGGGCACCATGGTCCTCGAATTCTGGCCGGACGTCGCCCCCGGTCACGTGGAGAACTTCAAGAAACTGGCGCGCCAGGGTTTTTACGACGGCACCTGCTTCCACCGCGTCATCAAAGGCTTCATGATCCAGGGAGGAGATCCACTGACCAGGGACGAATCTCAAAAGGCACGATGGGGTACGGGCGGCCCCGGGTACACCATCAAGGCGGAATTCAATTCGCGCAAACACGTTCGCGGGGTCCTTTCGATGGCCCGCACCAGTGACCCAAACTCAGCCGGCAGTCAGTTCTTCATTTGCCATGCGGATGCGCCTCATCTGGACGGCCAGTACACAGCCTTTGGCAGGCTCATTCGGGGCGAAGAGGTTCTGGACCGGATTGCCAACACTCCGACGGATGCGCGCAACCGGCCCTTGAAGCGAGTCCATGTGGAAAGCATTCGGATCGTGCCGGCGGACCAGGCGCCGTGAGCGATCCTGCCCTCCGGGGCACGGGTTCCGAATCGATGCTCCCCAACGAACACCAGGTTAACACCGTCCAAACAGGGCTCCTACCATGAGCGACGAAGTGGCAGTGATTCAAACCAGCGAAGGCACCATGGTGCTGGAATTGTGGCCGGAGGTGGCCCCGCGCCACGTCGAGAACTTCAAGCAGTTGGCCCGTCAGGGGTTTTACGATGGCACTTGTTTCCATCGTGTGATCGCGGGCTTCATGATCCAGGGCGGAGATCCCCTCACGAAAGACGAATCTCAAAAGGCACGCTGGGGTACGGGCGGGCCCGCCCACCGCGTCCCGGCAGAATTCAATGACCGTCCTCACCTGCGGGGGGTGCTTTCCATGGCTCGGGCCCGGGATCCCCACTCCGCCGGAAGCCAGTTTTTTATCTGTCATGCCGATGCGCGTTTTCTGGACCGGCAATACACCGCGTTCGGCAGGTTGATCCAGGGTGAGGATGTGTTGGACCGGATCGCCAACACGCCCACCGACGCCCGCGACTGTCCCCTGCGCCGGATCCATGTGGAGAGCATTCGCATCGTGCCCTCCTCCGGTCCAGAGGGGATGCGTGCATGAACACGGGCCCCACGGAGGTTGAGCTGCAATTCCTGGCCCGCCTGTTGGAAGGGTGGGGCTGCCCGCCGCAGCGTTCGCTCGAAATGGCGCGACAACTGGATCGCCGCGCCGACCAGCTCGCCCGGCAGACGGGCCGGTCAAAACCGGACGCGATGGCTCACCTGCTGCGCCTGTTTCAGCAGGCTGCGTCCGCGCGGCAATCACCATCGTAACAGCGCGCCCGATCTTCGGACCAACCTTCAATCGGCAGATGCGCCAATGATCCAACCCTGGGCGACCCTCGAGACCGTGCCATTGGGCGATTTCAAGGTCTTTCGCCTCCGGAAAGACCTGAAACGCTCGCCCCGGACGGGCCGAACCCACGAGTTCTACATTCTGGACTCGGTGGACTGGGTGAATGTCGTGGCGATGACGCCGGATCGTCAGGTCGTCCTGGTGGAGCAGTACCGACACGGCAGCGGCACGGTCGAGCTGGAGATCCCGGGTGGCATCATGGATCCTTCCGACGCGTCCCCGATCGACACGGCAGTGCGCGAATTGCGCGAGGAAACCGGCTACACGGGTGTGCGCCCCCGCGTCATCGGCATGGTCTTGCCGAATCCCGCCATCCTGAGCAATCGCACCTACACGGTATTGGTGGAAGAATGCCGTCCGACCCACCCGGTGCAATTCGACCAGGGGGAGGACCTTGTCACGCGGCTGGTTCCCGTGGAGGACCTGCCCGGGCTGGTGGCCCGGGGCAGGATCCGTCACTGCATCGTCGTGGCAGCCCTCTACCAGTTCGAGCTGTGGCTGCGCGGTGGCAAAGAGTCGGTTCCCGCGGCGGGTTCGACCTGATCCTGCCCCCTCCGCATCCAGCCATTCCAGCGATTCTGACAGGTAGCTGCTGAGGACCTCGAGGTTCCGGACCCGGGGCAGGAGGTACTCGGCCTTCCCCGAAGTCGCCGGGTTCCCGCTTGTCAGCAGGAATCCGTCGATGGCAGGCTGCGGCGAAGCGCAGTTCGCTGCCTATGAAACCGCACGCATTGGTCCTACGGGGGTTGTTTGGATTGGCGGCCCTGGTCCTGGTGGCGGGTGCCGTCTGGCTTCAGCGGGAGCAAACCGCGATGCTGCGGCACCGGGCCGAGCAGACCCTCTTGAGCATCGCGGACCTCAAGGTGCGGCAATTGTCCGCGTGGCGCGCGGAACGCTTGGCGGATGGAGACTTGTACCGGGAAACCCCCTCCCTTGCGGTGGCGTTCACGCAGTGGCTGGCCGAGCCCCGTGCGGAGCGGGCGGCGGTATTGCAGAATCGGCTGGAGCGTCGTCGTCGGGTCGAAGGTTACGCGCAGGCGTTTTTCACCGATGTTCACGCCCAGGTGCGATTGACAGTGGGGCCCAACCTGCCGTCGCTGCCGTTGGAGCTGCTGCTTACCCTCACGAATGTCCTGCGCACGGGTGAAACGGCGTTGACGGAGCTTTTCCGTTGGGGGGCCGATCCGTTGCCGAATCTGGCGGTGGTGGCGCCGCTGGTGACGGGAGAGGTGGCCGACGCAGCCGTGGTCGGCGCGGTGGTGTTGGTGACGCGCGCGTCGGATTATGTTTATCCGCTGCTCCTGGCCTGGCCGCTGCCCTCGCAAACCGCCGAGACGTTGCTGGTGCGCCGGCGGGGCGAAGATGTTCTGTTTCTCAACGACCCCAGGGATTGGCCGGGTTCGGCGCTGCAACGGTGGCTTCCCGTGAGCGAAGGAGAGTTGGTGGAGGTCCAGGCAGTCCAGGGTGCCCGTGGATTAATCGAGGGCCGGGATTATCGAGGGGAAGCGGTGGTGGCCGCCGCGGCCCAAGTACCGGGCTCTTCATGGGTGCTGGTGGCCAAAATGGACGCTCGAGAGGCGTACGGCGCCGCCCGGCGTCGGGCCGTGGCGATCTGGTTGGGTACAGGTGCGCTGCTCGGACTGCTGGGGCTGGTGGCATGGAATCTCTGGCAGAGAGTCCATGCCCAACAACTGCGCCAACTGCTCGAAGCCGAGCGAGAACGCCGGCGTTTGGAGGAGCGCCATCAAGTGACCCTGGCCAGCATCGGCGACGCGGTGATTGTCGCCGATGCGGAGGGTCGCGTGGAGTTCCTCAACCCGGTGGCCGAAGGTCTGACCGGATGGCCGCTGGCCGAGGCGCGCGGGAAACCGCTCAGCAAGGTTTTTCACATCGTCAATGAAGAAACCCGTCAGGTGGTGGAAAGCCCCGTGTCCCGCGTGTTGCGCGAGGGTCGGGTGGTGGGTCTGGCGAATCATACCTTGTTGATTGCCCGGGATGGGCGCGAGTACCCGATTGCCGACAGCGGCGCGCCGATCCGCGACGAGGAGGGCCGCATCACCGGGGTGGTCCTTGTGTTCCGGGATCAGACCGAGGAGCGAAAGGCACAGCGGCTTTTGGCCGAAGCGCTGGCCCTCAACGAGGCGATTGTGGCCACGCTGCGGCATCCCCTGTTGGTGCTGGACCAGGGCCTGCGGATCGTCTCGGCCAACCGGGCGTTTTACCAGTCGTTCCGCTCCCGGCCGGAAACCGTGGTGGGGCAATCCCTGTATGCGCTCTGGGGCGGTGCATTGGAGCAGCCGCAACTGCGCCAGTTGCTCGAGCAGATCCTGCCGGAAGACACGCGGCTGGACGATTTCGAATTGAAGGTCTCGCTGCCGGAACTCGGCCCGCGAATCCTTCGATTGAATGCCCGGCGCCTGTACGGCGAGGCCCGTGCCTCCCAAATGATTTTGCTGGCCCTGGAGGACGTCACGGAGGCGGTTCAGGCTCGCGAGGCTCTGGCGGAGAGCCACCGCCAAATGCGCACCCTGTTGGCGAATCTGCAGGGCATGGCCTACCGATGCGTCAACGCTCCGGACTGGCCCATGGTCCTGGTGAGTGACGGGTGTGCGGATCTCACCGGTTATCCGGCAGAGGCTTTGTTGCAAGGCCGGCCTCGCTATGGAGAATTGATCCTGCCGGAGGACCGGCAGGCCGTGTGGGACGTGGTGCAGGCGGCGCTCGCACAACAGGAACCCTTCGAACTGACGTACCGGATCCAACGTGCGGACGGACAGGTGCGTTGGGTCTGGGAACGCGGCCGGGGCGTGTACGACGACTCGGGGGCACTCAAGTTCTTGGAGGGGTTTGTGGCGGATATTACTCCCAGAAAAGAGGCCGAGGAGGCCCTTTTCCGGAGCCGGGAACGACTCCGCATTACGCTCGAGAGCATTGGTGACGCGGTCTTGACCACCGACGCCGAAGGGCGCGTGGAGTATTTGAACCCGGTGGCCGAGCAATTGACCGGGTGGAAACGAGAGGAGGCCGAGGGGAAACGACTGGGTTCCGTCTTCCGCATCATCAACGAGTTCAGCCGGCAGCCCGTGGAGAACCCGGTGGAACGTGTCCTGCGCGAAGGCCGCGTGGTCGGCCTGGCAAATCACACGTTGTTGCTGAGTCGGGACGGACGGGAGATTCCGATTGCGGACAGCGCGGCGCCGATCCGGGATGCGCAGGGGCGCCTGGCCGGCGTGGTGTTGGTGTTCCGGGATCAAACTGCCGAGCGCCAGGCGCGCCGGGCCATCGAGGAAAGTGAAGCGCGCTTCCGATCCCTGTTTCAAGGTGCCGGAGAAATGATCGTACTGCACCAGTTGGTTCGAGATGCGGACGGTCGGCCGGTGGATTATCGCATCCTCGATTGTAATCCGGCGTTCGAACGGATCATGGGGTTGCGGCGCGAGGAAGTGCGAGGCCGCCTGGCCTCGGAGGTTTATGGCACCACCCCGCCGCCCTTCCTGGAGGAGTTTTCGGCCGTGGCCCTGCACGGGCGGCCCACCCGCATGGGAGTGTACTGGCCCCCCGTGGATCGGCACTTCGAAGTCTCGGTGGCGCCCTTTGGTCCGGACGGCTTTGCGACCCTCACGACCGACGTCACCGATCGCAAGCGGGCCGAGGCGGAGCTGAGTGCAAGCGAACAGCGTTTTCGAATGCTCAGCGAGCACGCCCTGGTGGGCATCTATCTATTCGACGAGGAACGTTTCCTCTACGTGAACCCGGCTCTGGCCCGGATCTTCGGGTACGCACCCGAGGAACTGGTCGGCAAGCTGAGCCCGCTGGACCTTACGTATCCCGAAGACCGAGCCCGGGTGCAGGAAAACATCCGGCGCCGGCTGAAAGGGGAGGTGGAACAGGTCTATTACCGGTTCCGCGGTCAGAGAAAGGATGGCTCCACAATCCATCTGGAAGCACATGGGGCGCGCGTGGAGTACATGGGCAGACCGGCGATTCTCGGCACTCTGCAGGACGTTACCGAACGGCAACAATGGGAGGAAAAGCTGGCGAACGAACGCGCGCTGTTGCGAACCCTGGTGGATCACCTGCCGGTGGCGCTCTACCTGAAGGACACCGAGGGACGGAAAACGCTGGTCAACCCGGTGGATCGTTTGAACCTCGGGGTGACCACGGAGGCGGAAGCGCTCGGAAAAACCGATTTCGATTTCTTTCCGCCCGATCAAGCCGCGGCGTTTTGGGAGGACGATCAGAAGGTGTTGCGCAGTGGGGAACCGGTGCTGAATCGGGAGGAGCGCCTAACCCGGCCGGATGGCTCCGAGGTCTGGCTGTTGACTTCCAAGGTTCCGCTCCGCGATGCGCAAGGCAGGATCATTGGCCTGGCCGGGATCGGCCTGGACATCACGGAATTGAAACGGGCGCGGGATCAGTTGGCGGCCGAACGCACGCTGTTGCGCACGCTCCTCCAGACGCTGCCGCTGGCCGTCTATGCCAAGGACATCACCGGCCGCAAAACGCTCACCAATCCCGTCGATTTGCAATTCATGGGTGCGCGGTCCGAGGAGGAAGTGCTGGGCAAGAGCGACTTTGACTTTTATCCGCCCGAACAGGCAGAGGTTTTCGCGGCGGAGGACCGGCAGGTACTGGAGTCTGGCGAGCCGATTCTGGGTCGAGAAGATCGCATTGTCCTGCGCGACGGTCGGGAGGCCTGGCTGTTGACCTACAAGGTGCCGCTGCGGGATGCGCAGGGGCGTGTGATCGGCCTGGCCGGCTGTGGCTTGGACATTACCGACCGCAAACGCGCGGAGGAAGCGCTGATCCGCGAACGGACGCTCCTGCGCGCCATAGTCAACACGGTGCCCATGGTCGTGTACGCGAAGGACCTGCAGGGGCGTAAAACGCTGACCAATCCGGAAGACCTGCGCTACATGGGCGCCCGGTCGGAGGAGGAAGTGCTCGGCAAGACGGACTTCGACTTTTATCCCCCGGAACAGGCTGCGGTATTTGCCGAGGAAGATCGGCGCGTTCTGGAGACGGGCCAGCCGATTCTGAATTACGAGGAACGCGTGGTGCTGCGGGACGGCAGCATTGCGTGGAAAATCGCCTCCAAAGTGCCCCTGCGCGATCCCCAGGGCCGGATCATCGGTTTGTGCGGCTGCGGCCTCGACATCACCGAGCGCAAACGGGCCGAAGCGCGCCTGCAGGAGCAGGCGACCCTGCTCGATGCGGCCAACGACGCCATCCTGGTCTGGACGCTGGATCGGCGGATCCGCTACTGCAATGCGTCGGCGGCGCGGCTGCTGGGGCGGGATCGGGAGGCCCTCGTGGGTCTGGGTTTGGAACAAGTGCCCGAGCTGCTGTTTCCCGGCTTTTCGGAGGCCGAGGCCGCCCTGCAGCGGGAAGCCCAGTGGACCGGCGAGTTCTCCATCCCCCAGGCCACCGGCGGTGAGCGGATCGTTCTGGCGCGGTGGACTCTGCTCCGAGAGCCTCCCGACACTCCGCCCCGGGTGTTGGCGATCCTCACCGACATCACCGAGCGCAAGCAAATGCAGGCCCAACTGCTGCACGCCCAGCGCATGCAGGGCATTGGCGCCCTTGCCGGCGGCATTGCGCACGACCTGAACAACCTGCTGGCGCCGATCCTGATGGCGGCACCGCTCCTGAAAGAGACCGTGGAGGATCCGGAAAGCCGGGCGATGCTCGAGACGATGGAGCAATGCGCACAACGCGGGGCCGACATCATTCGGCAGCTGCTAACCTTCGCCCGCGGAACGCCGGGAACCCGGGTCCCCGTGCCGGTGCGGCACTTGCTACGGGACATGGAAAAAATCATCCGGGAGACGTTCCCGCGAAACATCCAGACCGAGCTGCATGCCCCGCGGGAGTTGTGGTCGGTGATGGGAGATCCCACCCAGTTGCATCAGGCGCTGATGAATCTGTGCGTGAACGCCCGGGACGCCATGCCGCAGGGCGGCATCCTGCGGCTGGCCGCGGAAAACGTCCACGTGGACGAAAGCTTTGCCTCCCTGGATCCGCGCGCCAAACCCGGGCCCTACGTGTGCCTCACGGTGAGTGACACGGGCACGGGCATCGCGCCGGAGATTCAGGACCGGATCTTCGATCCTTTCTTTACCACCAAGGAGGTGGGCAAGGGCACGGGTCTGGGACTGCCGACGGTCCTGGGCATCGTGCAGGGGCACAACGGATTCCTGCGGTTCAAGAGCCTGCCCGGGCAGGGGACGACCTTCGAGTTGTATTTTCCGGCCACCATCAGCGAATCGGCGGCTGAAGAACCGGCCGAGCCACCGCTGCCACCTCCGGCCCGGGGCGAGATGGTGCTGGTCGTGGACGACGAGGCCAGCGTGCGCGACATGCTGAAGCGCACGTTGGAGAAACATGGCTACCGCGTGTTGCTGGCGGCCGAGGGCAATGAAGCGCTTGCGTTGGTCGAGCGCTATGCCAGTGAGGTCCGCCTCGTGCTGACCGACATGCTGATGCCCGGGCTGGACGGTCCGGGGTTGGTCCAGGCCCTGCGGGCGCGGGGGGTCCGCCTGCCCATCCTGGGGATGACGGGTGTGGCTGAGCGCGTGACCATCCGGAACCTGGAGAATCTGGAATTGGAGACCTTGATGACCAAGCCTTTCCTGACTCGCGACTTGCTTTGGGCACTTCATCGCGCACTGGAGCCGGGCCCATCGGGTTCAACTGCTTGACGCACGCCGCTCGAATGCGCGGGCCCTGTAGGTGCGCCGGAGCCCGAGCGCAACGCCGTGTGTCGGAGAGTCCGCCGGTGCGGGAGGAAAGGATCCACGTGCGGACACGCCGCCGGGTCAAATAAAGTGTATGTGCCCGGCCGAAGTCGGAACCGTGACCTACGGGGCCCGCGATCGGGCAGCCGCGCCGAAGCGTTTGTCGGCTTCTGAGTTGTCGCAGGGCGGTCGGGAAACGTGTCCCGCCAGGAGGTTCCCAGAATCCAATACGCACAGATAAGGGTTGCGGGACGGCTCGGGGCAAAGGACCGGGAGGAACCCATCTGTTGGTCGAGTTTCCTGACCAAGAGCGGAGGCGAGCGAGGGGCAGCAGGAAAAGAGGGGTCGTTGCCGCGTTTAGCCTTCTGCTTTATCCAGGGATTCGCACGGGTTCAGTGGCCCAATCACTCTTTCGCACCCTGAGATCCGGGAGGCCTGTGGGAGCCCGGGCTGTCCTGTTCCGGATGGCCGACTCGAAGCCCGGAACGGCTCCGAGGCCCGAGGCAAGCGACTATTTGGCACCGAACCGGCGCCACCAGCGCCACAGGGTCCAGGCCGCGGGAGCCCACCGCAGCAGTGGTTTCCAGCGCCGGGCCAACAGCAATCCCGCTGCGGCGCTGCCCAGCGTCCACCACGCCGTCCCCGGTGCCCACTTGGGCACCGCGTCCTTCCAGCCACGGGCCAGGTCGCCCCACGAAGCCAGGCGCTGCCATTCGCTGCGCAGCACGGCCCGGTGCAGCTCCGACTCGGCGGCCAGAAGGCGCTTGAGTTGCTCTCGTTCCGTCAGTCGTTGCCGGTGAGCCATGCGCGGTCCTTCCTGAACTCGGCCACGGTTTGGTGAAAGGGGATCGGGCCCTCCCGCAGAGTGCGGAGCAAACTCCGGAGGCCCCACGCTGCCCCGGCCAGGCAAAGGAGCCCGACGCCGGCGACGCCCCAAAGGCCGGCGAGCTGATAGACCAGCCAGGTGAGCAACCCGAGCATTACCAGGCCGCCGGCCGCGCCGAGGACCGCAATCACCGCCAGGCGCACGAGCAGCCACAGGAAGCGTTCCTTTTCTTCCTGCAGCTCGATGGCAAACAGCTCGAGCCGACAGCGCGCCAGTCCCCACAGCGCTTCGGCTGCGCGGCGCAGGCCGGCCCGCCAGCCGGGTGTGGCGTCCGCTTCGGGATCCATGCGCGGGGTTACTTGCGCGCGATCAGTGCGCCGATCAACAGGCCAATACCGAAGGCCAGCGCGATGGACTCGTACGGATGCTGGCGGATGACGGTGTCAGCCTTGCGTGCGGCCTCCTTCGCGCGCGTTACCACGCCTTCTTCGAATTCGGCACACGTCGCCCTGGCCCGCTCCAGGGCGGCTGCCAGTCGTTCCCGGGCCTCGCGAGCTTTCTCTGAGACGTCACTGGCCGTGGCCTGCAACAGGGACTCCGCATCGCGGGCCAGCTGACGCAGGTCCTCCAGAACCCTTTCCTTGGCCAGGGTCGTGCGGGCGCCTTCCAAATTGGCGAAGTGGGTTTCCATGGGCTCGATCCTCCGTGTTCGTTCGGGCGTTCTGTGTTGCGTTTGCGAGCCCTGTCGAGCCGACGCTGACGGGCTCGGTTTCCACGACAATTTGCTCACCGATCCGGGCCGGTGCAACCGCTAATGCCTGCTTTGTCGAGGCAGGGACGCACTTTTCGATCTGCCGGGGCCTTTCCCGGCTGTGCGACTTGCGGTGTGGCGTTCGGGGAGGTCACGGCGACCCGGAAGTCAGGGGAGTGGGTTCTCGGGGGAGGGGGCCTGGAGCCTCGCGGCTGCTTGGTGAAGCCTGTCGAGAAACCACGCCGGGGGTCGGATGGGACGGCCCTGGCCATCGACAAAGGCATGCACGGTGTAACCCCGCACGACCGGGGTGCCCCGCGGATGGAGGGACACGTGCATGTCGAAGCGCAACCGGGCACGGCCGGGCATTTCCAGAGTGGCGTCAATGGTTAACAGGTCGTCGTAGCGGGCCCGACCGAGCAGTTGCAAGTGCGCCTCGATGACCGGCAGAAACAGCCCTGCCCCCTCGAGCTCTGCATAGGACATCCCCAAATGATGCCGGATGAATTCCGAACGGGCGCACTCGAACCAGTCCAGGGCGCGCGCGTGGTAAAAGGTGCCCATCTGGTCCGTTTCCCCGTAACGGACTCGTAACGAGTGCCGGAAGGTGAGCGGCGGGTTCATGCCGGATGGACCGACGGAAGGGCATGGCGGCCGGTCGGACGCGCAGAGGCTCCCGCAGGTCCGGGACGAGCTCCGTGAGCGGTGCCATCCGGGTGCCACGGCGGCAAGCCGGCCGCGGGCCCGCCGGGGGCGTTGCGTGGGAATTGGCTTCGCGGATTGCGGAAGTCCCGGCTCACACCGCCGCATCCCCGGTTTCCTCCGTGCGAATGCGCACGGCGGTTTCCACCGGGGTCACAAAGACCTTGCCGTCGCCAATTTTCCCGGTGCGGGCGGCCTTGACGATGGCTTCGACCGCAGAGTTGACGAGATTGTCGGGCAGGACGACTTCGATTTTGATTTTGGGCAGGAAATCCACGGTGTATTCGCTGCCGCGGTAAATCTCCGTGTGCCCTTTTTGGCGGCCGAAGCCTTTGACTTCGGTGACCGTCATGCCCTGGACGCCCAGGGCAGAAAGGGCGTCCTTTACGTCCTCCAGCTTGAACGGCTTGATGATGGCCTCGATTTTCTTCATATGCCGAAAAGTCAGGGCCTCATGCTAGTCGCGGTCGGCCCGGTGTAAACGTTATTGTCGCGGTCGCCTTGCGGCGTCTTGCGATGCTGCCCGGCCGTGGGCAGGGGGAGGTCGACGAGAGCAGGTTTTTCCCGGGAGCACTGCTGCTGGCGAAAGATGTTTGGATCCTCACGAGGGGCGCCCTATGCTGCGGGCATGGCAATCGTACGAAAGCTGTTGCATACGCGGTATCGGGTCAACGACCTGGAGCGGACCGTTCGGTTTTATCGGGAGGTGCTGGGGCTGGAAGAGGTGCGCCGGCACAAGTCGCCACGCGGTTCGGAACTGGTGTTTTTGAAGGCACCGGAAAGCGAGGAGCTCATCGAGATCTGTTGTTACCCGGCCAGCGGGCCGGTGCAGGTGCAGCCGGATCTGACCCATCTGGCCTTCGAGGTGGACAGCCTGGAGGCGTTTCGGGAACACCTGCGGAAGTTCGGCCTGGATTTTTCCGAGCCGCCGCACCTGCGGGAGGATGGGAGCGGCTTTGCCTTCATCGATGCGCCGGAGGGCTACGAAATCGAACTCATCCAGCGGGGGCGCGGAGGTTCCGGTTATTAGCGATCCCTCACCGGGAACCGTGGTGTCGTTGCCCCGGCCCGGATCTTTGCGGCGCGAGGGGAAATGAAAGAAACCTGCGGGACACCCAGCGGGGAGGCTCTCACGGCAGCGTCGATGGTCTGGCAGGCGGGGCCGCATCGTTGGACGTTCCCGTCGCGGACCCTGGTGATGGGGATTGTGAACGTGACGCCGGACTCGTTTGCCGACGGGGGCCGGTACGCGGACCCGGTCCGGGCAATCGAGCACGGGTTGGAACTGGCCGCGCAGGGGGCGGACATTCTGGACGTGGGCGGCGAGTCCACGCGACCGGGGGCGACGCCGGTTAGTGCGGAGGAAGAGCGTCGGCGTGTGGTGCCCGTGATTGCGGGGTTGGTCCGGCAGTGTCGCGTACCGGTGTCGGTGGACACCATGAAGCCGGAAGTGGCCGCGGAGGCGTTGGCCGCCGGGGCGTGCATCGTCAATGACGTCGGGGCCAACCGTTCGGATCCGACGATGTGGCGCCGGGTGGCCGAGGCCGGGGCGGGCTACGTCTGCATGCACATGCAGGGGACGCCCCAGACCATGCAGGAGCGACCGGTGTACCGGGACGTCGTGGCCGAGGTGGGGGCGTTTTTCGAGGAGCGCCTCCAACGGCTGGCCGAGGCGGGCGTGAGACCGGTGCAAGTGGTGTTGGACGTGGGCATCGGCTTCGGCAAGACGGTGGCGCATAATTTGCAATTGCTGCGGGCGTTGGCGAGTTTTAGAAGGCTGGGGCGACCTCTGCTGCTGGGCGTATCGCGAAAATCCTTTTTGGGCGCGATTACCGGGGCCCCGGTGGAGGCGCGGCTGCCGGGGTCGCTGGCTTGTGCGGCGTGGGCGGTCTGCCAGGGGGTGGCCGTGCTGCGGGTGCACGATGTGGCCGAGACGGTGCAGGCGATTCGTGTGATGGAAGCCATCTTGAGCCGTTGACGGGATGGACTGGACCTGGACATCGCTGGCTGCCTGGGGCCGGCCGTTGCTGGAGATCATCATTCTGACGGTGGTGATCTACCAGGCCCTGCGGTTTGTGCGGGGTACGCGCGGCTGGCCGGTGGTGTTGGGGTTTATCCTGAGCCTGTTGAGCCTGGGCGTGGTGGTGTACCTGCTGGATCTGCAGGTCTTGCGGTGGTTGCTGGGGACCTTCTCGGCCTTTGTGGTGGTGGCGGCTCTGGTGATCTTTCAGCCGGAACTCCGGCACATGTTGGCGCAAGTGGGCCGGCTGCCGCTGTTCGCCACGCCGCAGGAGCAGCGCGAGAGCATCGAGGTCATCGTCAAGGCGTGCGAACGGTTGTCGGAACTTCGCATCGGCGCGCTGATGGCCATCGAGCAGTCCATTCGGTTGATCGACGTGGTGGAGTCCGGCATCCTGGTGGACTGCGCGGCCACCCCGGAAATGCTGGAGTGCATTTTCTTTCCCAACAATGCCATTCATGATGGTGGGGTGTTGATCAAGGGGGACCGCATCATGCATGCAGCCTGTATTTTTCCGCTCTCGCGTCGGGACGATTTGGATCCCACGCTGGGAACCCGGCATCGGGCCGCTCTGGGCTTGAGCGAGGAAACGGATGCGGTGGTGGTGGTGGTCTCGGAGGAAACCGGGGCCGTATCGTATGCCTACGGTGGTCAATTGGTGCGCGGGGTGTCGCTGGAGCAACTGCGGGCGTTCCTGACCGAGACATTGATCCAGCCGGTGCGGGCGCGGGGGTGGATCGGGTGGCTGCGGCAGCGGCTGGAGCGACCCCGGCCCGCCCCGGCGGTGTTGAGCCGGGAGGGCTCGTTTCCGACCTCTTCGAACGGTGCGTGATGGGGGCGACGTGGTGGCAACGGGCGCGGCGGGACTGGGGCTTGAAGCTGTTCGCCCTGGCGCTGGCGGTGTTGATTTGGACCACCGTGCGCGACATGATTCATCGGTCCGGTGGCGGGAGCGCGATCGGCTTTGGGCGGACGCGGACACTGGCGGACGTACCCGTCTGGGTGCTGATCCCCGCCCGAGAAGGCCAGGGTTGCCGGGTCGAGCCGGCCACGGTGGAAGTGACCGTCCGCGGTCCGCGGGAGCTGGTCGAGGGGCTCCAGCCCGAGGAGATTCGTGTGGTGGTGCGGGTTGAACCCGGCCAGAGCGGTTTGGAGCATTTGGAGCCGGTCGAGGTTCAGGCTCCGCCGGGAGTGAACGTGGTGCGCGTACAACCCCAGCGGATTCGGGTGCTGAGCCCGCCCGATTGAGCAGGGAAAGCAGTGGGGTCGGTGAAACGAGGTGGTTTCTCATGGGAAACGGAAATCGCATTTTCGGAACGGACGGTGTGCGTGGCACCGCCAATTTGGAGCCCGTCACGGCGGAGACGGCCCTGAAACTGGGCCGGGCGGCCGCCCACGTGTTCAAGCATTTGGAGGCCCAACCGCGGGGCCGCGGCCGCCACAAGATCGTCATCGGCAAGGACACCCGGCTCTCGGGCTACATGCTGGAGAACGCCTTGTCCGCGGGCATTCTCTCCATGGGGGTGGACGTTCTGTTCATCGGGCCTTTGCCCACGCCGGGAGTGGCGTATGTGACGCGGAGTCTGCGGGCGGATGCCGGCATCGTGATCACTGCGTCGCACAACCCGTACACCGACAACGGGATCAAATTCTTTCAGGCCGACGGGTACAAGCTGGACGACGCCATCGAGGCGGAGATCGAACGGCTGGTGTTCAGCGGGGAAATCGAGAACATCCGCCCCAGTGCCGAGCATATCGGCAAGGCGGTGCGCATCGACGATGCGCTGGGCCGTTACATCGAGTTCGCCAAGGCCAGTTTCCCGCGCAACCTGACCCTGGAGGGACTGCGGATCGTGGTCGATTGCGCGCATGGAGCCGCCTACAAGTCCACCCCCTGTGTGCTGCGGGAACTGGGCGCCGAGGTCATTGTGTTCGGCAATCAGCCCGACGGCATGAACATCAACAAGGACTGCGGGTCCATGCACCCGCAGCACTTCTGCAAGCTGGTCCTGGAGTACCGGGCCGACGTGGGCATCGCGCACGACGGCGACGCGGACCGGGTTCTGATGTGCGATGAGAAGGGGCGGTTGGTGGACGGGGACGACATCATGGCGATCGCCGCGCTCGAGATGCTGGCCCAGGGAACGCTGGCCGATCGCACGCTGGTGGCCACGGTCATGAGCAACGCCGGTCTGGATCGCGCCGTGGAGGCCGCCGGAGGCCGCGTGGTGCGCACCCAGGTGGGCGACAAATACGTCATCGAGGAGATGATGCGCAACGGTTACAACCTGGGCGGCGAGCAAAGTGGCCATCTCATTTTCCGGGACCACGGCACGACCGGCGACGGCCTGGTCGCCGCACTGCAAATTCTCCGGATCATGCGCACCACGGGGAAGCCGCTCAGTGAGTTGACCCGTTGTTGGGAGCGATTCCCCCAGGTGCAGATGAACATCAAAGTGCGCGAGAAACGCCCGTTCGAAGAACTGGCGGAGGTGCCGCGGCTGAAGGCGGAGGCGGAGAAGGCCCTGCAGGCGCAGGGCGGCCGGCTGTTGCTGCGCTATTCGGGGACCGAGCCGAAGGCGCGTCTGTTGTTGGAGGGCCCGGATGCCGCCCTTTTGGAACACTGGGCTGGCCGAATCGCGGCCGCCATCCGGGCCCAAATCGGGGCCTGACCGCGCAGGTTCCTCCCCTGTTTGCGCAATCCCTCGCGCTCCATGAAAGTCGGCATCATCGGCACGGGATTTGTCGGCAGCAGTGCCGCGTACGCCATGGTCCTGCGCGGGGTTGCCAGCGAACTCGTGCTGGTGGATGCCAATGCGGAGCTGGCGCGGGCGCAGGCCGAGGACATCCTGCACGCCGTCCCTTTTGGCTCGCCGGTGCGCGTGATGGCCGGGGACTATGCGGATCTGGTGGGGGCACGGGTCGTAGTGCTGGCCTGCGGCGTCAATCAGCAGCCCGGCGAGACGCGTTTGCAGCTTCTGGAGCGCAACACCGCGGTGTTCCAACAGGTGATGTCGCGCCTGCGGCCCCACGCCGCCGGGGCGATTCTCGTGGTGGCCACCAACCCGGTGGATTTGATGACCCAGATCGTGCTGCGATTGTCCGGGCTGCCGCCGGACCGCGTGGTCGGCTCGGGAACGATTTTGGACACGGCGCGGTTCCGGGCGTTGCTGGGGGAACACCTCGGGATCGCTCCCCAGTCGGTGCATGCGTACGTGTTGGGGGAGCATGGGGATTCGGAAGTGCTGGTGTGGTCGAGTGCCCGGGCAGGGGGCGTGCCCCTGGAGACCTTTGCCCGGCAAACGGGGCGGGACCTGACGCCCGAGGTGAAAGCGCGGATTGACGACGGGGTGCGACGGGCCGCCTACCGAATCATCGCCGGCAAACGGGCCACGTACTATGGCATCGGGGCGGGATTGTCCCGCATCGTGAAGGCAATCCGGGATGACGAGCGGGTGGTTCTGACCCTGAGCGCCTTTGACGGACATTTGAGCGGGTTTGCGCCGGTTTGCTTCTCCCTGCCGCGGGTGGTGGGAGCCGAGGGCATTCGGGCGACCTTGTTGCCTCCGCTCAATCGCTCCGAGAAGGCGGCTCTGCGGCGCAGCGCCGAGATCCTGCACGAAGCGGCTCGGTCTCTGCCCCTGTAGGCGAGCGCCCGACTCCGGAGGCGGGACGGCCCAACTTGTCGTCGGGGGCGGCCTCGAGCGCCTGCTCAACGTTCCAACGCTGCTGCCGCTCGCGCGGAAAGCACCCGTCGGCTGGGCACGTATCCGGCCACGAACTCGCGGCGGAAGTCCTCGAAGGCCCCGGCACGGATGGCCGCCCGGATGTCGGCCATCAGTTTCAAGTAAAGGTGAGTGTTGTGCACACTGACCATGCGCAGGCCGAGGATTTCGTTGACGTTCAACAAATGCCGCAGGTAGGCGCGGGTGAAATGGCGGCACGCAAAACACTCGCAGCCCTCCTCGATGGGGCGAAAATCGGCCTTGTAGGCGCCCCCTTTTAACGGGAAGGCGCCCCGACGGGTGAAGGCGGTTCCATTGCGGGCCACCCGGGTGGGCAGGACACAATCGAACATGTCCACCCCGCGGGCGACCAATTCCACGATTTGCGCGGGCGTGCCGAGTCCCATCGCGTAGCGGGGCTTCTCGGGCGGCAGGAACGGCACGGTCATCTCCACGGCGCGGAACATTTCCGGCTCCGGCTCGCCCACGCTGACGCCACCGATGGCGTAGCCGTCGAAGTCCATGGCCACCAGTTCGCGGGCGCAATGTTCCCGCAGTTCGGCCGAAGTGCCCCCTTGGACGATTCCGAAGACCTGTTGACCCTCGGCGCGGGGTTGCTCGCGGCACTCCCGGGCCCAGCGAAGGGTCCGCTCCACGGCCAACCGCTGTTCCCGGGGCGGGGCGTCGTAGGCCGGGCATTCATCGAAGACCATGGCAATGTCCGAGCCCAAAACCCGCTGGATGGCCATCGCCTCTTTCGGCCCCAGAAACAGCCGGGCCCCGTCCACGTGGGACCGGAACTCCACTCCGTGGGCATGGACCTTGCGAATTTTGGCCAGGCTGAAGACCTGATAGCCCCCGCTGTCAGTGAGGATCGGCTTGGACCAGTTCATGAACCGGTGGAGTCCGCCGGCCGCTTCCAGAATGTCCAGACCGGGTCGGATGTAGAGGTGGTACGTGTTGCCCAGGATGATTTGCGTGCCCATTTCCTCCAGTTCGCGAGGGTCGAGGGCTTTGACCGTGGCCTGCGTTCCGACCGGCATGAACACCGGCGTTTCCACGACTCCGTGCGCGGTGGTGAGTCGGCCCAGCCGCGCCGCGGTGCGGTTGTCGGTTTTGAGCAGCTCGAACATGCGGCGGGCGTTCTACTCAACGTCGGTCGATTCGCCAAGACCCGGTTTGCCGGAGCAGAGGGAGCCGGTCCGGAAAGACACGCGGTCGGCCGGCTGGGACGGATTCAATGCGAATTCACTTCGGGCTCCGGCAACATTTCGCGCGCGGGGTTGTGCCGTGCTTGTCGAGGCATCGGGGGAGGCTCGACTTGCGGGGCTGCGGTGCCACCCCCTCTGTTGTTCGCCGAAGACAGCGAGGCCCCTCGCAAAGTCCGGCTCCAAAATTCGCCTTTTCCGGCATGTTGGCTTGACCGGGTCGTTCTCCGGAGGGCAGCATGACGCAGTCTGCCGCGTGGTCGTGGGGATGAGTTGCGTGCCCGGGATCGGAATCCGGGCGGGGGCACCGCAACCGTTTCGTGGGCGCGGCGGCCAGGGTTGGGCCAACCCGGGCGTGCAAGGGGGGGAGTGCGTCGGGGCAGAGCCCTGCTGGGGTGGGATTCGGGGGCACGTCGCGAAAGCGCAAGATTGGCGATCGAATGGCCGACTTTTTCCAAACCGGAGCGATTGCCACGTTGCACCGGCTGGGTGTGCCGGACATCCGGCGCCTGGAACGGGAGCTCATGGTGTACGTGCAGGAGACTCCCATCGGACTGGTCCTGCCCTGTCACGTCCGCGAGTTGGGGACCAGGGCACTCCGGCTGATCGTTCGAGAGCTGAAGGAGGTCCCTTACCTGCGGCAGATCATCGTGGGGTTGGACGGGGCCACCCGAAACCGGGATTTCCAGCGCGCACGCCGGTTTTTCGCCCAACTTCCGCAGAAACCGGTGATCGTTTGGAACGACGGCCCCCGGCTCAGCGCCCTCTACCGAAAGCTGGAAGAAAACGATCTTTATCCCGGCCCTTCGGGCAAGGGCCGAAATGTCTGGATGTGCTTTGGCTACGTTCTGGCCAGCGAGCAGGTACGCATGGTGGCCCTGCACGACTGTGACATTCTCACCTACAACCGCGAACTACTGGCCCGGCTGTGTTATCCCGTGGCCCATCCCAGCCTGGGCTTTGACTTCTGCAAGGGCTACTACGCCCGCGTGACGGATCGACTCAACGGCCGGGTAATGCGCCTGCTGGTGACGCCGCTGTTGCGCGCCCTCAAGAGCATCCTGGGCCCGCACCCGTACCTGGTGTACATGGACACGTTCCGGTATCCCCTGGCCGGCGAGGTGTCCCTGGACGTGGACCTCGTGCGGCGGGTCCGAATCCCGCACGACTGGGCCCTGGAGATCGGCATGCTGGCCGAGGTGTACCGAAACTGCTCGCCCCGGGCCATCTGCCAGTCCGAGTTGTGCGAGAATTACGACCACAAACACCGGGAGTTGTCGCCACGGGACCCCGACAAGGGGCTCAATCGCATGGCGGTGGACATTGTGAAATCGTTGCTGCACCGCATGGCGGCCGAAGGGATCAAGCTCGACAGCGGTTTATTCGACACCATGCTCAGTGCCTACAGCCGTCAGGCAGAGGACACCCTTCGGTTTTACGCAGCCGATGCTGCCATCAACGGCCTGGTGTATCCGCGGCATGAGGAGGAGAGCGCCGTGACCACGTTCGTCCGCAGCATCCGCGTGGCGTGTCGGGCCTACCAGGAAGACCCGCTTTCCTCGCCGCTGATTCCGAACTGGAACCGGGTCGAAAGCGCGCTGCCCAGCTTTCTGGAAGAGCTGCGCGAGGCGGTGCACGCAGACAACGAGTTGTCCGAGACCTGAGGCCAGGTGCAAAACCGCCCACCGGGCCCGGCCCCGGGGCGAAGGGGCGGGACGAAGCAGGGGGCTGCGCCGGGGGGCGCTACGGCTTGAGGCCCGGGGTGCTGTCGCCGGCATCCGCGTGCCGACCTGCAGGTACTGGAACGCTTGTTCACGAAAAGGAAGATCTCGGCGTGCAGCCGCGGGTCGGCTGCCCCACGCAACTGGTTTGTTTAAACGACCCGGCCGTCCACGTGGATCCGAGACCGCCTCCCGTAAGCACGCTCCCGAGGGCACGTTGGAACCCGCCCGCCAGACGGGTACGACGCGCGGGCCGCCGGACGGGCGAGGGGCACCGCAGCACCAGTTGCGGACGGCGGCAGTGGTGACCAACAAGACCCGAGCAGCGGGAGCCGTTCTGCGTTTTCTCCTCCCAGGGACCGCGCGCGCCGGGCGCCTGATGCCGCCGTGGTGAGTTCGACAGGCTGTCTTCCCTTTTCGAAAAAACGGCCGTCCCAATCAGAGGCTTGCGCAGGACCCTCTTGAGAAACGGGCCATTGTGAGCATGGTGGTTGGTCCGCTGCCTTCCGGCGGCGTCTACTGCGGATCGGTAGCCGCCGACGGCAGTCGGCGGATTTCAAACAGGTAGCCACCGACGGCAGTCGGTGGACCATCCTTTCCCCTGCGTGCTCAGGGCGATTTGGGGACCTTTCCTCTGGTTCCTCGGCGGGCTCCCAACCATAGCCTGTGACAGGAATCGGCGGCCCCCCTCTCATGATCCGCCGCCTTCCGGCGGCGGCTACTGCGAATCGGTAGCCACCGACGTGAGCCGGCGGCTCAACTCCTCGTTCGCTGCATCGCCGCGGCACTCCCGTCCGGACCGGGGATCGGCGAATCGCGAACGGCCGGTGGCATGGTAGCCGGAAACGATCGCCAACCCAGGTGGTAACCGACTCGGCGAGGGCGTGTGATGCAAGACGGGCCCGAGGTGCTTTGCCAAGGGCAGATCCGCGACGCTCCCATCAATTCCATCCCACTTGTTCCCGGCATCTGTGCTCGAGTTCACACGTTACCACCGGATCTCGATTGGCCTCCGGCCTCAGCCGCAAATCGGGGGGGCAGGTGGCAGCATCGTCGCAGTGTCACGTCCTTTTTTCGCTGTCGTGCCCGGGCCCGTGGAGCATGCGCGTCCCCGGGGATCGCTCGGGGGCCTGCGGGACCGGAGGCTGGATGAACCCTCCGCTGCGCCACGGCAGGTGCGTGGTAGACTGGCAAGTATGCGGCTCCGGAGTAGATTTGGCCCACCGATGAGCGTTTTGCCGCCCAATGCGTCCGGGGGGCCGCGGGGACGTGGGACAGCTTTCAACCCACCCAACCGGTTCGAGCCCTGGCATTACGAGCCGGATCCGGATTTGCCGCCGGAGGACCAACCTCTGCCACGAACGCGGTTTCTCCATGCGGCGTCGGTACGGGTGCTCAGTTTCAACGACAGTCCCGACCTCGGTTTTTCGGTCAGCTTGAATCCCTATCGGGGCTGCGAGCACGGATGCGCCTATTGCTACGCCCGGCCCACGCACGAGTACCTGGGGTTTTCCAGCGGACTGGACTTTGAAAGCATCATTCTGGTCAAGCTCGACGCACCGGAGAGGCTTCGGGAGGAGCTCAGCTCGCCCCGGTGGGAGCCGCAGCCCATTGCCCTGAGCGGGGTCACGGACTGTTACCAGCCCATCGAGCGTCGCCTGCAGTTGACCCGGCGGTGCCTGGCGGTCCTGGCGGAGTTCCGCAATCCGGTGTGCGTGGTCACGAAGAATTACCTCGTCACCCGGGACGCCGACCTGCTGGTCGAGTTGGCCCGGGATGGGGCCGCGACCGTGTGCCTTTCGATTACGACCCTGGATGCTGAGCTGGCACGGCGATTGGAGCCCCGGGCGTCTCTGCCGGACCACCGCTTGGCGGCGATCCGCTTCCTGGCGGCGGCCGGCGTTCCGGTGGGCGTGCTGGTGGCTCCAGTGATTCCCGGGCTCACCGACCATGAGATGTTCCGGATTCTCGAGGCGGCGGCCCGCGCGGGAGCCCGTTTCGCCTGCTATTCCGTTTTGCGGTTGCCCCACGCGGTGGAGCAATTGTTCCTGGACTGGCTGGACCGAACCGTGCCGTTGCGGAAGGAGAAGATTCTCAACCGCTTGCGTCAGATTCGGGAGGGCCGGCTCACTGATGGAAGGTTCGGTACCCGTTTAACGGGCACGGGGCCGGAGGCCGAACGGCTGGCCCGGATGTTCGACGTGGCGTGTCGGCGGGCGGGTTTGATGGCGCCTTTCCCGGAGCTGTCCGCGGCGGCGTTTCGGGTGCCGAGCCCGCCGGGTGGGGCGGTCCAACCGGAGCTGCCGTTGGGGACCGAACACCACGGGTGAGGAGGTCGACCCGGAGTCCGCCTGCGTTTCGTCATGGAAGGAGAGGGATGGCGCCATGCGTGCTTCCATGTGCGCGATTTTCACGCAAGCTGCGTGTCGGGCACGCCCTTCGGCGCGAGTTTCCCCCGATGCGGCGTTTGAAAATTGGGGCTTTACAGCGCGCGCGGCAGTTGGCACCGTTCTTGCCCGCAAGTTCAGACGAACAGAACAAACCGAACGAACCATGAAACAGACACGTCGCTTCAAACTCACAGCCTTCACGCTCATCGAGCTGCTGGTCGTGATCGCCATCATTGCGATTCTGGCCGGCATGCTGCTGCCAGCCCTGGCCAAGGCCAAAGCCAAAGCCCAGCGGATCAACTGCGTCAACAACCTCAAACAGGTGGGCCTGGCCTTCCGCATATGGGCCAGTGACAACGGAGACCGGTATCCCATGCGCGTGCCGAACACCGAAGGCGGTACCGCTGGGAACCTGAACAACAACGCTCTCATTTACACACACTACGCGGTGCTCTCCAACGAATTGAGCACGCCCAAGGTGGTCGTGTGCCCGGCCGACGAACGAAACGCCCGGACCAATTTCATCACCACCGGGGCCGGCGCTGATTTTCTCAACAACCAGGCCGTCTCCTACTTCCTCGGCCAGGACGCCGACGAGACCATGCCCTCCATGTTCTTGTCCGGTGACCGAAACATTTATGGTCCCCAGACAACTGCGACTGCCAACGGTGGCTACGGCAATTCGCCCACCACTGTGGCGGGTGCAAAAGTGGCGCTGACCACGAACGCCGCCACGCTGAACAACGTGGGCTGGACCGACAAGATGCACCAACGGCAGGGGAATGTCTGCCTGGCCGATGGCAGCGTCCAGCAGTGGAGCACGGCCAAACTGCGCGAAGCCGCTCGCCAAACGGGCGACACTTCCGCCAACCCCGCACCGAACACACTGCTGTTCCCATAAGCCGGATCGGTTGAGTTTTGCCGAAGTCCGCCTGTGGAAGCAGGCGGCCTTTTTTGTCGCGCGGACATGCCCCAAAGCATCTCGCGCGCCGGGCCGAGTCGGACCCAGCGGGCAAAACCCCGTCGATGGAGTGCGCGCTACTTCTGCCCTTCGTACTGGAGCGTCTCCCACCGCCGCATCGCTAGTCCGGGCTCTTTTTGGCGGGAGACCTTGTCGGAGAAACCGAGAACCGAATTGCCTCGTACCTGCCTGCCCGGGATGCATCGGGGGCGGGCCGTTTGACCTTTTACGGGAAGAGCGGATTCTGGTTTTTTCGAGCCCCGAAGCCAGGAATTCCAAGGAGATCTGCCATTCCCTTCGGCTTCTCCGTGCCGCGGCCGGCTCAGATTCCCCCGGGCGTTTCGGGGACGTCGAGAGAATCTGAAAGCCCCATTGCGCGAACTGACTTGATTCGCGTTGGCGATACGGGGAACACTGCGCGGCCATGACGGCTGAGGAAGTGTTGCAGGTGTTCCGTGAAACCGGCGCGCTGCTCGAGGGGCATTTCATCCTGCGTAGCGGACTGCACAGCCGGCAGTACTTTCAATGTGCCCTGGCCCTGCAGGAAATGCCGGTGGTGGAGCGATTTGGAGCTGCGTTGGCCGATAAGCTGCGGTCCCTGACCCCCGCCACGGTGGTCGCTCCCGCCATGGGCGGGCTGGTCATCGGCCAGGAGGTGGCCCGACAGCTGCGGTGCCGGTTCCTGTTCACAGAAAAGGAGGAAGGACGCCTGGCGCTGCGGCGCGGGTTCCGCATCCGACCCGGCGAACGCATTGCCGTGGTGGAGGACGTGGTGACCCAGGGCGGTCGGGTGCAGGAAACCATCGACATCGTCCGCAGCCACGGCGGGGAGGTGGTCGCAGTGGCCGTACTGGTGGACCGATCTGGCGGCACGGTGCAGTTCGGCGTCCCCTTTTTCAGCTTGCTGCAGTTGAAGGTGGAGGCTTTTCCCCCGGATCAGCTCCCGCCCGACCTGGCCGCCATCCCGCCCATCAAACCCGGCAGCAAATGATCCCTGGGGTTGCGGGCGGGTCGGCGTTAACCTGCCAGAGTCTGGATTCGCAGCAATGGCTCTGGGACGTGGGAGGGCCACCGCGCCCCCACCGGCAGGGGAGGCGAAAAGCGAAACTTTCCCGACCTCTCGGCTGCCAAGCAGCTTGGAACGGTGCGCTCCCGAACGCCTCCCAGAGCACGCCATTCGGTCGCCGCCGTCGTGAGGCGGCGGACCGAAAGCCCGCATTCAGACCCGGTCGTTGGATGGCAGCCCTGCCACATCGTGGTGAATGCCCAGCAAGTTCGCCGATTCCCATCGGCGGCTACGTCCCTCGAGTGTGGTAGCTGCCGCCGGAAGGCGGGGGATTGAAATGCCCGACCGCTTTCCACCGACTCCCGTCAGTGGGTACGAATTCGGACCCGGTAGGGGACGGAAGGCAGCGAACTTCCACGTGGCGCAGCGCAAGTTTCCAACCTGCCAGACCACGGGCTTCCAGCCGCCAGAAGTCACGACAGGCAGAAAGATTGCCAGAGCCATTGAGGCACCCCACCTGCAGCTCGGGCAACCCTCGCAGCGCCGAGGACTTGGCGGCCGTTATGCAAGTCTGCACCGATCGCGAGGCCGAAATCGACAGTCCGGCCTCCACGGCCAACATGAGGACAACCGCTGCTCCGCAGGCCCCCGGCGTCTCGGAAGTTCTCTTGGCCAAGTCCGGCCGGTTCAAGGGTCCGATCGCCATGATTCGGGGACCTGCGAGAAGACCCGGACGGCGGCGTTGGAGGTGAATTCCCTCCCCAAGGGGGTACGCCGGCGCCGGTGCTCCGGGATGGCAGCCTTGGCCGGCTTCGAAGGCCCAATGCGGGGAGCGCAGTTCTGCGGTCACCTCAGGCCAGATTCGGATTGCCGGAGGAGCGGTGTTGCCGGCATGCATGGGGCATGCAGTATGCATGGGCTGCGGTGATCGGGCTGGTGAGCGGCATTGCCAGCGGCATGTTCGGCGTGGGGGGCGGTATCGTGATGGTGCCGGCGATGATGTACCTGCTGAGCCCGCCGATCCGCGACATCAAACAGGCGGTGGGCACCTCCTTGCTGGTGATCATCCCGACGGCGATGGTGGGCGCGGCGAAGCACTGGTCACAGGGCAACGTGGAGTGGCGCACGGCGCTGGCCCTGTTCCCCCTGGCGCTGGTGGGCGGATACTTCGGCGCCTGGCTGACCACACGGTTGCCTGCCGAAGATCTCAAGCGCCTCTTCGGCGGGTTCCTCATCCTCGTGGGGCTGCGGCTGATCCTGTTCCGGTGAAGTTGGGCACGGGGTCGGACGGCCCGTGCAGGCGCCAGTCGGATCCTTGCTTGACGTAGAGCGTCTGGGTCGGGAACGCAAATTCGATGCCTTCTTGATCGAAGCGCCGCTTGATCTGGAGGTTCAGCTCCTGCATGCCCTGCAGGTAGACTTTGAAGTCCGTTCCGTTCCACCAGTGCACCACGAAGATGTTCAGCGAGGCGTCGTTGAACTTGTTGAAGCTGATCCAGACATCGTGGGTCATGGGGTGGGCCCGGTAAATCTCGTAGAGAATGTCCACGGCGCGTTGGATTTTCTCGGCGGGGGTGTCGTAGGTGATGGTGATGTTCATGAGGGTGCGGATGTTGGGCCGCAGCGTGATGTTGGTGATGGTGGCATTGGTGAGGGTCTTGTTGGGCACGGTGACCAGGTGACCGTCCAGGTTGCGGATGCGGGTGCTGCGCAGCCCGATCGACTCGACGACACCGTCCACGTTTTCAAGCTGGATGCGGTCGCCGATTCGGAAGGGTTTGTCCAAAAGGATCACGATGGCCCCGATCAGATTCGCCACGGTTTCCTGGCCGGCCAGGCCCAGGGCCAGACCGCCCACGGAGAGGCCCGCCAGCACGGTTTTGATCTCGATGCCCAGGTTGTCGGCCGTGAGCAGGATCGCCCCCAGAATGATGAGAATTCGCAGCGTTTTGCGGAGTGCCGGCAACAGGGTTTCGCCAAAAACCTTGTCCTCGGTGGCGGCCACGCGCAGTCGCCACAGATTCAATCCCAGATCCGTGAGCTTGATGACCATGTAGGTGACGGAATACGCCACCAGGCAGAGGAGCCCCTTGGAAATCCAAAACCGGGCCCGTTCAGGCCAGTCGAACAGGGTGAGGCCGATGTGCAGGAAGATCACGAAGGCGACCACCCGCACGGGGCCTCGAACGGTCTCGACCACCAGGTCGTCGAACCGGGTTTGGGTTTTCTCCGCCCAGCGCCGCAGCCGGACCCCCACGAGGTAGTCGAGGAACCGCGACCCGTAGAAGGCGAGGAACAGGTAGATGCAGGAGGCGACGTATTTCCAAAGTGGCTGGCCCAGCAGGGTGTGGCGTCGAAGCGGTTCGATGCGATCCAGCCCAAAGGTCAGATAGCTGTTGGTGGCCAGGGAACGGGTCTCCACCAGCCCGGCCAGAGGGCGCGCCTGCGAGGTGAGGTCGTTTGTGGAAGTTGCTTCCGCCCCCGGCGCTGTTAGCACCAGCCCGGTCCACAACAGCAAGAGACCCAGGACCATCCACCCACCTTTGCCAGCTGTTATGCTCCACGCTCTACCGTTTTGCATGCCGGCCAAGGTACTGAGTGCGCTGCTGAACGAGCAAGAGGATCGGGTCGCCAAGGCCGGCGTGGCGAATGGTGTGGGTTTGGATGATTGTCGGAGAGGCACTTGGTCGTGGAGCGCCCGTTTGCGGCTGCGCGCGTGGATTCGCTCTCGAAGCAAGCTCCCGGAGGGCATTCCGGCCGGCCAGCGGGGTTGGGCCCGCCCGGCGCGACGATCCCGGCCTTCCCTCCTGCGTGGCGGGGCGGGGAGCGTCGGCGCACCGTCCTCATAGAGGAGCCGTGTTGGGCAGCGTCAGCTTCCCAGCCATGGCCCCCCGGCGGGCCGCAAGCTCGGTCGGTTTTTTTTCATGCTTGCTGAGGAGATTCCACGGGTGCCGCTGTCAGGCCGGGAGCCAACCATTCCAGGGCCAAGGCGGGAACCGTCGAAGAGCGGAAAGGGCGGTTCTGCTGGGCATGGGTTGCCCAGGATCAAGACGGCTGCGTGCGTCTGCTTGGGCAGATTTTGCCGCTGCTGTACAGGAACCCTCAGCTGCTTGGCTCGTAACCCGTTGGTGCGCAATTAGGTGCGTGTGTATTCTCTGGTGCCTCGGATCTTCCTCGGCAGGGCACGGAATTTGCTTCTGGTACCGGTGTGGAACCGATCCTGAGGACTGATCGTTTGCGGGTGGAGTATCCGCCGTCGCGCCGGGGCGATCCGCCGAAGGTGGCGGTGAAGGATCTGAGCCTCGAGGTTCGTCAGGGAGAAGTGTTCGGATTCCTGGGGCCGAACGGCGCGGGCAAGACCACCACGATGAATGTGTTGCTGGGCTTTCTCGCGCCCACGGCAGGGGAGGCCTATCTGTTCGGGGTCAATGTCCGCAATCCCATCGCCCGCCAACGGATCGGGTACCTGCCGGAGCTGACGTATTACTACCGATTTCTGACGGCCGAGGAGATCCTGAGGTTTTACGCCCGACTCTTTGGTTTGAACGGCGTCGAGGCGGAGCGCCGCATCGATCGGCTGTTGAAGCTGGTGGAGCTGGAGCACGCGCGCAACCGGCAGCTCAAGCATTATTCCAAGGGGATGCAGCAACGGGTCGGGCTGGCGCAGGCCCTGATCAACGATCCGGATTTGCTGATTCTGGATGAGCCGACCAGTGGACTGGATCCGCTGGGTCGAATGAAAGTCCGGGAAATCATCCAGCGCCTGAAGCAGGAGGGCAAGACGGTCTTCTTCTCCTCGCACGAGCTGGGCGAGGTGGAGACGGTGTGCGATCGGGTGGCGATCGTTCATCAGGGCGAATTGAAAGTGGTGGGTCGCGTGGACGAACTGGTGCGGACTCACCAGGCAAATCTGGAGCAGGTGTTCTTGAAGATCATCGGGTATCCGACCTGTTTGGCGGCATGAGAACGTTGCTGGCATTGGCGTGGGTGGTGATCAAGGAGCTTTACCGGCGCAAGGACTTTTACGTCCTGTTCGTGCTGACCGCGCTGATCACGTTGGTGTTGGGCTCGGTGAACTTCTTCGAGGACACGCGGATGGTGCGTTATTTGCGGGAGGTGACCCTGCTGTTGATCTGGGTGTCGGCGCTGGTGATTGCCGTGGTGACGGCGGCCCGGCAGATTCCGGCCGAACGAGAGAGTCGGACCATTTTCCCGCTGCTGGCGAAACCCGTGACGCGAGGGCAGGTGGTGCTGGGGAAATTCCTCGGGGTCTGGCTGGCCTCGGGGCTGGCCCTGGCGTTGTTTTACGGGTTCTACCTGGTGGTGGGCGCCTGGAAGGCAGCCTCTGGGTCGCTGGCCCTGGGACTGCAGGCCTTTTGGCTTCACTGGATGATGCTGGCGGTGGTGGTGGCCCTGGCGATCCTGGGTTCGCTGCTCTTCAGCGCGCCCTCGGTCAACAGCACCATCTGTTTCGTGGTGGTCACGGGGATTCTTCTACTGGCCGGTCATTTGAACACCCTGGCGGCCGCTCAACCCGGGCCCGGGGGCGCTTTGATGTACGGATTGTATTTCGCGCTGCCGCATTTGGAGTTGTTCGACGTGCGGGATCTGATGATTCACGAGCATCCGCCGGTGCCGCTGGGGCCCCTCGTGATCGCGACACTGTACGCCGCGGTCTATGCTGCCCTGTTGCTCGTGGCGGCCTGGTGGGTGTTCCGGCGCAAACCCCTTTCGACATGACGGGTCGGACAACAGCGTTGGGCTGTGCGGCCCTGTTGACAGCTGCCGTGGGCCTGGCCGCGTGGTTGGAACCGCGCTCGGAAGCCTGGCGGGGCCGACGGGCACAAGCCGACAGCTTTTTGCTGACCTTGCTGGGCGACGGCCGGCGATTGTTCGCCAACCACTTTTTTGTCAAGGCGGACGTCTATCTGCACAGTGGATTTTACCCATCCATTTTCGATCAGGCGCGCTCGGCCTGCGAGCACGGCCTGGGACAAGAGCAGGAGCCTGACCCTCGGGCCGAGGGTGGTCAGCAGGCCCATGATCATCGTGTGCACGAGGGGCATGAAAACCACGCCGCGGAGGCGCACGAACACCACGACGATCACAACTTTCCGGGCCCCCCCCGCGACTGGATCGACCGGCTGAGCCGCCACTTCCGCGTCACGGAACACACCCATCTGGCCGGGGCGCAGACCGAGGCCGAGATTCTGCCCTGGCTGCGACTGGCGGCCGAGTTCGACCCGCACCAGGTCGAGTTCTACACGGTGGCCGCTTACTGGTTGCGGAGTCGATTGGGCAAGGTGGACCAAGCCGAGGCCTTCCTGCGACGGGGGCTGCGAGTGAACCCCAATAGCGAGGAGATTCTGTTCGAGCTGGGCCGACTGGCTTGGGAGAATCGGAAGGACGCTGCGCGCGCCCGCAACCTTTGGAGCGCAGCAGAACACGCTTGGCACGCACGTTTTGGCGCGGTGGACGAGACCAATCGAGTGTCTTTGCGAAGGATCCTAGCCCACCGGGCGCAATTGGAGGAGGAGACGGGAAACGTGGATGAGGCGATCCGTTACTGGACCCGCGTTCGGGAGTTGTCGCCTCATCCCGAGGCCATCGAACAGCGCCTGGCCACGTTGCGACAGCGCCTGCCCGCGGCACATTAGCCCACGGGCAAGCCTGCCAGCCGGCGCCCCGACCCGCCACCTCACGGCAATGGCCTGCGGAAGATGCCATCGGCTTCGCGTCGGAATCCCCCCTTCGTGGATCTCGACTACAACTGGCCGATCCGGTCCAACACCCGCGTCACGTCGAGGGGACCATCCAGGACTTGAAACCGCCGGCGATACCCCAGCTCTCGATAGATCCGACGCATATCCTCCGTGGGGAACGTGGCGGAAGGACGTGCGATGAGCAGGGGTTGCGGGGCTGCCAGCAGAGCGGGCGTGGCGACGCCCCCCATGGCGAGAAAGCCGGGACAAAAAAGGTCGGGCTGCATCAGCCGTTCCGGGTCGGTGAAATCGCGGTGTTCGAGATCTGCCACCACGGCGTCGGCGGCGGGCGCGGCCAGCAGGGCCCAAAGCCCTCCAGCACCTTCGCCCCAGAGAACACGTCGGCTTGGACGGGAGGGCACGGGTGCGAGCGTGGCCACGCTGGTACACACCGTGACAAGGTCACGGACCCGGGCCTGCAAGGGGGTGCGGTTGTACGTGGGATAGAGGTTGGCCAGATAGTTGGTCGTGGGCGTCGGGGTAAAGCGGTTGACGGTGATGACGTGGTGGCCCCGGCGAAGCAGCCGTTGCACAGCCTCTGGTGGAGCGCCACCAGCGTCGGCCTTTGGTGCCGGATCGGAAATCCAGAGGATCAACAAGCCCGGGCGCGTGCCGGACCGGGGGGCTCGAGGGGCCACGTAATAGCGTCCCTCCAGGAAACCGGACTCGTCCGGGTATCGGATTTCGAAGCGCACGACATTGCCGTCGGGCGTCTCATGCAGACGGGAGAAGGAGATTCTGGGGGGTGCCTCGGGCGCGGCGAGTTGGAGCGTGTGGTGCCAAAGAGGACGTGCCATGCGTTGAAATGCAGGCAGATCGTCTCTGCGGCGCGGCCAGAGCGATCGCCAGGCCTCCTCCCGGGCCCGGATCCACGACTCGAGGAAGCCGTCGGCTGACAATGTGGTTCGGGGGACGGACGGATTAGAGCCGATGAGCAGGAGTTGTTCCGGCAGGGGATTGTAGTCGGCTTCGACGCTTCGGGGTCGATCCGGCCGACCCAGCAACCAGCGCTCGAACCACGCATACACCGCTTCGCGGCTGGCGCGATTGTAATTGTGCCCGGCATCGAGTCGCAGATAGCGAAGTCGCTCCGGCACACCCAGGAGCTGGTAGACGCTTTCGATGGCCGGGCCTTCGACTTCGAGCGTGCTGCGGGTCCAGTCGCCGGTTGCCGCCACCAGAATCTGCGGTCGGGGCGCGGCTGCGGCGGCAAAATCCATGTTGGAAAACCGCACCCGCAGGCCGGGGGCGTTTTCGCAGGCGCAGCCGCCCTGCATCGTATGGGAGACCATGCAGACGGGCCCGAGGACCCTGGGCCGGTCGTCCACTGCGGCCAGCAGGAAGGTTTGAGTGGCGCCACCGGAGGCACCCGTGACTCCGATGCGGTTGGTGTCCACGTCCGGCAAGCTTTCCAGAAAGTCGAGGGCCCTCAGGCCGTTCCACAGTTGGAAACCCAACAAGTTGACGTTCCAGAGCCAGGCCAGTTCGTTCGTGGGAAACGCGCGGTGCCGTTGATAGAAGTTGGCCGGTGCGGCCGACTCGGAGGAGGGCGATACAAAAAACGTGTCGCAATAACCCACCATGTCATAGGCGAAGGCAACCATGCCCTGCCGCGCGAAGTGAATGCACCGCGCCGGAATGCTGCCGTCGGGACTTTCAGTGACCCGGCCCCGGGCCCAGTGGCCGTGGGGATTCAGGACGGCAGGGAATGGACCGGGCCCTCGATCCCTGGGGCGGTAGAGGTTGCCGGCCAGATAAAAACCGGGCCAGGTCTCGACCAGAACCTTTTCCACGCTGTAACCGTCCTGGTCCGAGCGGTCGAAGATAACGGCGCGGACTGGAGGTGGCTTCGGGGAGGGCCAAAGACCGGCGCTGACGAGGATTTGTTCCCGGATCTCGCGGGCTCGGTCGTGCCACTCCTGCACGGATGCAGGGGGACGGAACGTTCGGGGCGTGTTCAGGGTGCGAGCCAACGGCGGCTCTTCCGCAAGGGTCAAGGATGTGCACAGGGCGCTTGTGCCGAGGATGCATAAGACCTGGCAACCGCACGGGACCCGTCCCCCTTTTGCGACCACCCGCGCGAGTGCATCACGGAGCCGGGCCGTGCAGTGGGCCACGACTCTCCTGCTGGCCGGGTGGGCTTGCCAGGGGATGGCATCGGAAAGCCGGGCAAGGCCGGGGCATGTGACGGCGAGCTTGTGCAGGAAAAGCAGTCCCATGTCGGAGAATTTGAACCGTGGGACGGCGGGGGCGCCAGTCGGAAAGTTCGGGGGCATTCAGAGGGCCCTGCAACGCTGCGCGTGGTTGGTCTGGTTGGAGCCACGGGGCCATGCAAAAATGCGGGGTGGAGCGTGCCGGTATGCGTTGATTCGAGACGACCCGGCATGCGCACCTGCCACAACGGTGTCCGGGGCCGGGCAACGCAGGCATGGAAGTTCCGCGGCCGCCGGGTGCGACCTTGTGAAAACCGGCGCCTGGCTCGCGGAGCGGCGCTGCAAAGATGGGGCGGGAGTTCGCGATTGTTCGGTGTGCAGGCGCTTTCTATGCTGACGGGGAGTTTCATGGAGCAGGAGAATCCAGGTGCCGATCGTATCGCGCCGGCAGCGGCTGGGGCCGCCGTTTCGGGGGAGTCAGCGTCCTCCGCGCCACGGTATTCCGTGATCCTGCCGGTGTTCAATGAGCGGGAGAATCTGGAGCCGCTGCTGGCCGAGCTCGCCGCCGTGTTGCCGGGGTTGAGCGGTGCGTTCGAGGTGATCGCCGTGGACGACGGCAGCACGGACGGCAGTCGCGAGGAATTGCAGCGCCTGCAAAAGCAATGGCCGTGGTTGCGCGTGATCCGACACCGGTGCAATGCCGGCCAGAGTGCCGCGTTTCTCACGGGATTTGCGCACGCCCGCGGCGAGGTGGTGATGACACTGGACGCCGACGGTCAGAACGATCCGCGGGATCTGCCCCTCCTGCTGGGCAGGTTGCAGGGCCGGGTGGCCGCCGTCTGCGGGGTGCGCCTGCATCGTCAGGACAACTGGGTGCGGCGGGTGTCCTCTCGGGTGGCCAATGCGTTTCGGAACTGGGTCACAGGGGATCGGGTGGCCGACGCCGGCTGTGCGCTGCGGGTGATGCGACGGGCGGCGCTGGCGGAGCTGGTCCCGTTCAATGGGCTCCATCGGTTCCTGCCCACGGTGCTGCGCTCCCAGGGATATGAAGTCGTGGAAGTGCCGGTGCGTCATCGGCCCCGGATCCGCGGACAGTCGAAGTACGGGATCGGGAACCGGCTCTGGCGGGGGATTCTGGACTGCTTGGCGATGCGATGGTACCGGTCCCGGGCGTTGCCGGCGGACCGGGTCGAGCCCGAGCCGTCGGGCGGTCCGTCTCCTCATGGGCCCGGTTCGGCGGCTACGCCGGGCCTGACGAACGAGGCATCGAGCCCTCGCTCCGGTGCCGCCGCCCCGGGTGTCGCGGGGCATCGTTAACAGCAAGTCAGAGGACGAATGGACGCGGGAAACCAATTCCACGGCGCCTCGGCGGAGGTGACGCAGACTGGATTTCGCCCTGCAGACCCGGTGCGGTTCGCAGAAGCTCTGCGTCGCTTTGACGAAGCCAATGCACAGGATCCCAACCGGACCCGGATTGGGGACCGGTGGGAACCGCGTGAGTTGGTTTATGCGCAGTGGCTGACGGAGTGGGTGCTGCGATTGTGTCCGGAGGCGGGCGAAGCCCTGCGATTGGCGGCCCGATGCCAGCACTTGCGGCGCTGGGAGATTCCGCGGGAGTCATATCCCATGGACCGCGCCGGTTATCTGCGGTGGCGTACGGCGCTGCAGCGGTTCCATGCGCAGGAATCGGGTCGGATTCTGCGGGAAGTGGGGTATCCGGAGGAGATGGTGCGGCGGGTACAGGAGCTGAACCTGAAGAAGGGCCTGCCCCACGATCCGGAGATGCAGGTGTTGGAGGACGCGCTGTGCCTGGTGTTTCTGGAACGGCAATTGGCCGAGTTGGCCGCCAAAACCAGTGAAGAGAAACTGATCAATGCATTGGCGCGGTCCTGGAGGAAGATGTCGCCTCGGGGACGCGAGGCCGCGCTGCAGATCTCGTATCCGGATTCGCTGCGGTCGCTGTTGGAGCGAGCCATTGCGCAGGCGGAATCGGGTGCGAGCCCGGTCGGCGAAGAGTAAGCGGCGGCCGACTCAGCGGAGGACGGGGCTGCCGCTGGTTTTGCCCTGCCAGATTGGCGAAAAGGCCACTTTTTTCCCAAGGCGTCCATCCAAGGACTTCATTGAACAGGCCGCTCTCCGGAGAAACAGGTTCTTCAGCGGCCTGTTAGAATGATGAGCCGCACTAGGCCATCTGGGGTGGACGACCAGGAATGCTGCGGCATGGCACGATGCAGCTCCTTCGTCGAACTGCCGGGTTCGACGTCGGATGCCCGCGGACCCCCCGATGGCACAAAGGGTGGCTTGCATGGAATGGTCCGCCGACTTCCGTCGGCAGCTACGACCTCCGGGCTCAGTAGGCGCCGCCGTAAGGCGGCAGAATCCTGATTCGAGTCCGAGCCTTCGCCCTGGTAGGTGGCGACCGTGTCCACAGGTGGATCGAGGGATGATCCGACGCCGTCTGGTCCCCATCGGGGAAGTGGGGAGTCTGGTCGCTGGATCCCGTGCCAGCAGAGTTCCTTCGGGAGGTGGTTTTTCAAGTTCGATCCCGCCTTCTGGCCGCACGCGGCGACCGGTGTGAGCAGTTGCGTGGCTATTGCGCCGATACGGAAGGTGCCCAGCCCGCACCGGCTCTCGTACCGGGCTCCGCGGTGAACGCGGCAATTGGCCGAATCCGGAGTGCGCAGTGCGACTTTCCGAGTGGTTGAAGGAAGGCCCCGTTCTCCAAAACCGCCTGCACAAGAGGTGGACTTTGCGGGGGCAATCTTCGGGGAACGAGGCTTTCCAATCGTCTGCGGATCGGTTGCGTGATGCGACTCTTGGCGTTTCGGCGTCGGTCGCCCGAGGGTTGCTGCAGTGCCCGATGGGGTCTGTGCAGGCTCCGGGGGCCCTTTGACAGGGGTGCGTTTCTGGGCCAACGTGCAGCTGCCATGCGAGTCGGAGCTTTTTCCCCATGCACTGTCTGGGCCCGGGCCCTGTGGATTGTCCTGGGTTTGAGTACGCCGGAAGGCCTGTGGGCGTGGGAACGAAAGGCCAACACCACCCTGGCGATGCCGCTGGTGCCGGGCCGGTTCGGCTACACGCACGAGGAAGCTTTTCCCGGCCTGACCTTCACGAACGCGGTGGCGCTGGCCAGCCCGCCGGGCGAGACCAACCGGCTGTTCGTGGTCGAAAAGCAGGGGCGAATCGTGGTCATTACGAATCTGGCGGCTCCCACACGGACCGTGTTCCTCGACATCAGTGCGCGTGTGAGCACCAGCCTCAGCGTCAGCGATGAACGCGGTTTGCTCGGGCTGGCGTTTCACCCCGGCTACGCGACGAACCGCTTGTTTTTTGTTTTTTACACGGGCCCGGCGACCACGCCCGTGCCGGGCGGCACGAATGCCCTGCACAACATTCTGGCGCGATTCCAGACCCGGGCCGACGATCCGAGTCGGGCCGATCCCGCCTCCGAGGTGCGGTTGATCGTCCAGTACGATCAAGCCAACAATCACAATGGCGGCGATCTCCACTTCGGACCGGACGGCTACCTCTATGTCTCGTTGGGAGACGAAGGGGGCGCGCACGACCAGTATCAGAACAGTCAGCGAATCGATAAGGACTTTTTCGCCGGGATCCTTCGGATCGATGTGGACCGGCGACCGGGCAGTTTGCCGCCCAACCCGCATCCGGCCGCGACCACCAACTATGCCGTGCCGCCTGACAATCCGTTCGTCGGGGCGACCCAGTTCAACGGCCGTCCGGTGGATCCGGCGAGGGTCCGGACGGAATTCTGGGCGGTGGGCCTGCGAAATCCGTGGCGCATGGCGTTCGACCCCGTCACCGGGTGGCTGTTTTGCGCGGACGTCGGACAGAATGCCCGCGAAGAGGTCAACCGCATCGAACGGGGCGGCAACTATGGATGGAGTTACTGGGAAGGGAACTTTCAGCGCACCAACACGGCGCTGATCCCGGCCGGCTTCCAACACGCGCGGCCGCTGTTGGATTACGGCCGCAGCCTGGGATATTCCGTCACCGGCGGCGTGGTGTATCGGGGGCACCGCTTCACCGATCTGCACGGCGCGTACCTCTACGGGGACTACGGCAGTGGCCGCATCTGGGCGCTGAAGACCGACGGAACCAACGTGCTGGAGAACCGCTTCCTGTTCAGCAATCCACTGGGCGGGCCGTTCAATGCCGGGGGGATTTCCGCTTTCGGCACGGACCCGCGGAACGGGGACGTGCTTTACGTGGACCTGCGCTTTGGGACCAACGCGGTGATTCGCCGGATTGTGTACAGCACCAACTTTGTCGGTGCGCCGCTGCCGGCAGACCTGGCGGGCACGGGTGCGTTCGCGGACCTGGTGACCCTGCAGGCCGCCGAGGGAATCCTGCCGTACGAACTGAACCTGCCGTTCTGGTCCGACGGCGCACGAAAGCGGCGGTGGTTTTCCATTCCGGATCCCACGCAGACCATGGAGTTTCATCCGACGGATCCGTGGCGCTTTCCAGCAGGCACGGTGTGGGTGAAACATTTCGATCTGGAGCTGACGAATGGTGTCCCGGAGTCGGCGCGGCGTCTGGAGACACGGCTCCTTGTTTATGACGGCCGGGCTGGCTATGGCGTGACCTATCGGTGGGGCGACTCCCTCACCAATGCGTGGTTGGTGCCCGAGGAAGGCCTGGACGAGTCATTCGTGGTGTTCAGCACCGATGGTTCCGTGTTGCGTACCCAGGTCTGGCACTATCCCAGCCGCGTGGAATGCCTCCAGTGTCACACGCTGGCCGCCGGGTTCGCCCTCGGGTTCAACACGCCCCAGTTGAACCGGGTGCACGATCTCGGGCACGGGCCGACCAATCAGATTCTGGACCTGGCACGGGCCGGTTACTTCCGGAATCCGCCATCCAACACGGCCGGTTGGCGCGTATTGGCCAGACCGGACGATCCCACCGCGAGTTTGGAATCCCGCGTGCGCTCCTGGCTGGCGGTCAATTGTGCGCAATGCCATTTGCCCGGCGGGGTGCAGATGGCCCAGTGGGATGCACGACTGTCCAGGCCCACAGCCCTGACCGGCTTGATCAACGGCCGGCTCGTGCACGGGCCCGAGGACGCGCGCCTGATTGTTCCGGGCGATCCGGAACGATCCGAACTGCTGCGCCGAATTGCCGTGCGCGGGCCCGGGCAGATGCCGCCGATCGCCACCACCGTCGTCGATGTCGAGGCCGTGGCGCTGATCGAGCGATGGATCCGGGATGAACTCGGTTCCTGGCAGAGCTTCGAAGATTGGCAGCGAAGCCAGTTCCCGGATCCAGCCGATCCAGCGGCTGCGCCCCAGGCCGATCCGGATCGGGACGGTGACCCGAACTACGTCGAGTATCTGGCGGGGTCGGCTCCGTGGGATAGCCGAAGTCGGTGGGTTTTCTGGCTCCACTCGGAGGGTCCGGGGACGCTGCGATTGGTGGTTTGGCAACCTGCGAACCGCGCGGTTGCCGTCGAGGCCACGGCAGATTTGACCCCGCCGGTGCAGTGGAGCCCCGTGACGACGCCGGTGGACTGGGTGAGTTTCCCTGCTCAGGCACGCTGGCTGGAACTGTCGTTGCCTTCTGCCGAGAAGGCGGCGTATTACCGGCTGGCGCTGCAGGAACCATAACTTGCGCGCGTCGCCTCGGGGCATCCTTGTGCGATCCGGGCAGCAGGCCGGGGAGCAGCGCAACCCCGTTCGGTCCACGGACCCTCGCGAGAGCCTTCATGGGGGAGATCTTCGCTGGCGCCGGCAGTTCGGCACAGGATCATCGAGATGGCCCCGCACCGCCCGGATTAGAGAGGGTTTCGGAGAAACCTGACCGCACGATGCATGCGACGAGGTTGCGGGAAGGTCAAGGCCCTGTGCGGAGTCGTCGTGTCGAGATGGCTTGGGACGCCGCACGACCTGCGGCGGAAGGAGTCGTTCGCGGACCGAGCGGATGCGCGTGGTGATGGCACTGGAGAGCGGTTCCCCCGGTGCGTCGCGCGATGCCGTACTTGAGCCGCCGTGCGGCCCTGCGTAGGCTGCGCGGCGAGTCGGGAGGCCGGCTGCGCGCTGCGTGCTGGGCCGTGGCGGCCGAGCGACTTTCCTTCCGCGCGGAAGGGGCGGGCATGGGGTATCCCGTGTGTTGCCTCATGCCCGCTGGGTTTTTTGATGGCCGGGCTGACGCAGGGCAGGGAGGGACCGCGGGCCGAACCCGGAGGCTCTACTTCGGCCGCGGCAGCAGCGGATCCAACAACCCGTTGCTGGCCACCATGCAGTAGGCTTCGCGCCCGTCGCGTCCATCGGACCACGGACGCGTCCAGAATCGTCCCCCGGCGCATTCGATCAGCAGACCACCGGCGGCGATGTCCCAGAGTCGCACCTGGCGTTCCACGTAGGCGTCGAAGCGGCCGCATGCGACGTAGGCCAGGCCCAGGCCGGCCGAGCCCATGATGCGAACCTTGCGGGCGCGGCGGCAGAGCCAGTTGAAGTAGGGGAGCGACTTTCGCAGGTTCGCCGAGGTTTTGGCGAACCCGAAGGTGACCATGGCCTCCTCCAGCCGCGTGGTACGGCTCACCCGGATCACGCGGCCGTTGAGTCGGGCCGGCTCGCCCCGAATGGCCGTCCAGAGTTCGTCACAGAACGGGTCGTACACCACGCCCACAACGGTTTGCCAGGGAGCTTCTCCACAAGACCGGGGCAGTTCACGCGGCATCAGATGCGCTTCCGCCTGCAGGGCAATGCAGACGCACGCGTGCGGAACATTGTGGGCGAAGTTGACGGTGCCGTCGATGGGATCCACAACCCACCGCAGCGGGCTGTTCGGATCGCCCACCAGTCCCTCCTCACCCACGATGGGAATCGAGGGGAACGCGCGCTGCAACTGGTGCTCGATGAGCCGCTGGGTACGCACATCGAGCTCGAGCTTGATGTCGTGGTGGGTGGCCAGTTGAACAGCCTTGGTACTGTGCAAGTGACGGCGCAGGAGTGCGCCTGCTGCGCGAGCGGTGTCCGTCGCCACGCGCAGCGCGCTGCGCAAGGTGCGGAGTTTGAGCGTCGTGTCCATGAACCCTGTGAAATGCACCCTCCGGAAGGGCCCGCACCAGCGACACCAAATCCGCGGGGGAAGGCAAGCTTTTTCCTGTGGCGCTGGCGCGGGCCTGGGATGCTGCCGGATGGGTGTCGGTCCGCGCTCCCAAAAAGCAGGGGAATCGAGCACCAGCCGGACCGCCGAAATGGGGCTTGGACAACATCGGGCAGGTCCGCATACTGGGCCCGGGTTGTCGGTGGGAGCCCCCGGGGTTGTGGCTGCACGGGCAAGGGTACGAGTGGACGAGTGGCCGCGCGACCCGCCCCGGAGCCGTAGCACCGAGCGGGTGGCTCCTTCGACACTCCATCGCACCAATGGACCTCAACCATCACACCTTGGCCATGGAATCGAAATTGGCTTCTTCGCGTGGCGATCGTACGTGTTCTGCAGCCGAGTCCCGTCCGATGCATCGTCGGCGTTTCTTGCGTCGAGTGGCGGCGGGCGCGGCCGGCCTGGCCGTGCCGTGGTTTATTCCGGCTTCCGTGCTGGGGGGTGCGGGCCGGACGCCTCCCAACGAAAAGATCCGTCTGGCGGCCATTGGGGTGGGGGGCATGGGCGCCGCCAACATCGAAGCACTGGCGCCTTACTGCGACATCGTGGCGCTTTGCGACGTGGACGAACGCCATGCCGCCGCGACCTTTGCAAAGTATCCCTCGGCCAAACGATACAGGGACTTCCGAAGGATGTTCGAGGAAATGGCCGATCGGTTCGAAGCGGTGCTGGTCGCCACGCCGGACCACACGCACGCCGTTGCCAGCATGATGGCCATCAAGCACCGGAAACATGTGTACTGCGAAAAGCCCCTGGCCCATTCCGTGGTCGAGGTACGGGCGCTGATGCAGGCGGCCCGGCAGTACGGGGTGGTCACGCAATTGGGCAACCAGGGGCATTCCTTCGACTCGATCCGGGATTGCGTGGAGTGGCTCCAGGCCGGGGCGATCGGCCGGGTGCACACGATCTATTGCGGCTGCGAGGCGGTCAATTCCGGCCTGGACCGGCTGGCGGAGGTGCGGCAGGGTCAGCCGGTCCCGCCGACGTTGGACTGGGATTTGTGGCTGGGGCCGGTCCCGTACCGACCTTATCACTCCGCTTACTTGCCGGGATCTTGGCGCGGGTGGACGGCCTTTGGCAGCGGTACGATCGGAGACTGGGTGTGTCACGTGGTCGACCCGGTGTTCTGGGCACTGGATTTGGGCGCGCCCCGCACCATCGTCGCGCAAGTGAAGGATTGGGATCCTCGCACGCAGGGCGAAGCCTATCCCAAGGGCGACATCGTCACTTTCGAATTCCCCGCCAAAGGGACGCGCGGCCCCATCACGCTGCACTGGTACAGCGGCACGGAAAAGATTCCGCGGCCGGAAGGCTTCGATCCCCAGGAGCCGAACGTGCGGACCGGTGCCATCGTCGTCGGCGACCGCGGCATGATGGTCTACGGATCGCACGGCGCTTCGCACGTTCACCTGGTGCCGGACAAGTTGATGGCGGAGTTTCAACGGCCGCCCAAACGGTTGCCGCGTGGCCTGGAGCATCATCGGGATTGGATCGAGGCCATTCGGGAGGGGCGCAAAGCGGGGTCGGATTTTTCCTATGGCGGGCCACTGACCGAGCTGGCCATGTTGGGCATCATTGCCATCAAGATGCCGGGGGTGAAACTCGAATGGGACGCGGAGCGGATGCGGTTCACCAATTCGTCGGAGGCCAACCAGCTCTTGCACACGCCGTATCGGGAGGGATGGACCCTGTAAGGCGAGGATTGGTGTGGATCCTTCGACCCTGCAAGGGGCGGGGAGCATCCCTGACTCGAGCGGTGCATGGCCTGGGGATGGCTGCACTGCTGCTTTGCACTCCGGCGGAGCCCGCAGCCCGGGCGCAACCGCCGCCGGCCGTTCCCTGCGGAGAGGGGCGAACGTTTCAGAACCCTCTGCTGGAAGGAACGCTGGCCGACCCCATGGTGCTGGCGTACCAGGGGACTTTTTATCTCTACGCCACCGGGGAGGTCGACGGAGACCGGGGCACGCGCGTGTACACCTCGACGAACCTGGTGGATTGGACGAGGGGGCCGGTGGTGTTCCGTCCCGGCCGGCCCCATGTATGGGCACCCGACGTGTGGCGGGACCCGCGCTCGGGGCGGTTTTATCTCTACTGGACGGTGAGCGAGACAGTGGGCGTCGCGGTCTCGGATGCGCCGGTGGGACCGTTTCGCGAGGTGGCCTCCTGGTTTCCACGGGCCATCGATGCGCATTTGTTCCGGGACGACGACGGCCGGCTGTACCTGTATTTTGTTCAACTGCCCGACTTCCGCATCATGGTGCAGCGGATGGCCTCGCCCACCGAGCCGGAGGGACCCCCGGTGGAGCTGCTGCGGCCCGAATCCGACTGGGAAACTCGCGCCGGCCGTGTGACGGAGGGTCCGTGGATGCTGAAACATCAGGGCAGATACTACCTGCTCTACAGCGGCTCGGGGGCCAACACGCCGGATTACGCCGTGGGATACGCAGTGGCGGAGCGGCCCACCGGTCCGTTCCGGCGTGCGCCGCACAACCCGATCGTGCGCCGCGGCGAGGGCGTGTACGGGCCGGGCCACGGCTGTGCCCTGCAGGATCACGCGGGACAGTGGTGACACATTTACCATCAAAAACGCACGGACCGAATTGCCTGGGACCGGTTCATTGCCATGGACCGGCTGTGGTTCGACGGAGAGGGACGTCTGTTCGGGCGCGCGACCCGCGGCGTGGCGCAACCGGCCCCGGTCATCCTTCCCACCCGACCGTGAGGCCCGGACTGGATTTGTGCCGGCCCTCTGCTATGGTGCGCCCGTATGCTGGGTGAAGGGTTGGTTCAGGGCTTGTTGACCACCGCGCGGAATTTCGTCGGAAGCTATGTTTCCGAAGAGCGGCTGGTCACCGTGCAATATCCGGAAGAGCGCCGGCCGTTGCCGGAGGCGGCGCGTTCCTTTCCCTTCCTGGTGTATGACGGAGACGATCCGGTGGCGGGGCTCCGTTGCGTGGCCTGCAAGATTTGCGAGGCCGAATGCCCGCCCCAGTGCATCTACATCGTCAAGGACAAGACCAAGAAGCCGGATCACACGGGCAAACTGCAAAACCAGCCGCTCATTTTCGACATCGACCTCTCGGTTTGTATGAGTTGTCAGATCTGTGTGGAAGTCTGTCCGTTCGACGCCATCAAAATGGACGTGGTGTACGAGTTGAGCACGCACGACCGGTTCGAGGGATTGCTCTGGCACAAGGAACAGCTGAGCAAGCCCAACAGCTACTTCCACAAAATCCATCCCACGGAGGCTGCGGAGACGGACGCCAGACTGGCCGAACAGCGGGCACGGGCCCAGGGGCGCAGTGCGGAGGCGGCACCGGCGGGACGGGCCGCGACCGCGATCGCCCGACCCGCCGGGGCCGCAGCCGCCGCAAAGTCCGAGGGTTGAGCCATGATGGAAACACTTCCCGTGCAGCTGAAGGCGGCCCTGGTGCACGGCCTGATGCGTGTGCTGCCGGCCGGGGCCGAACCGTGGGTGTCCGCCTTTCTTTCCGCCGCCGCCATTCTGGCCGTGTTTGGCCTCATGTTCGGGGTGGTGACCGTTCTGGAGCGGAAGGGCCTGGCACGGATGCAGAATCGTTACGGGCCGAATCGGGTGGGTGTGCCGTTGACTTCGATCCGGCTGGCGGGTTTCGGGCAGTTTCTGGCCGACGGAATCAAGGCGTTGACCAAAGAGGACGTTGTGCCGCGGGCGGCGGATCGGATCGTGCACGCCCTGGCGCCGGTGGTGATGGTGGTGCCGGCGGTGCTGGCGTTGGCCGTCGTGCCCATGGGGCGCCACCTGGTGGCGATGGATTTCGAGGCCGGCCTGTTGTTTTTCTTTGCCGTCGGAGCATCCACGGAGCTGGCCGTGTTCATGGCCGGATGGTCGAGCCGGAACAAGTACTCCCTGCTGGGGGCGATGCGTGGCATCGCCCAGATGCTCAGCTACGAGGTGCCTCTGGTCCTGGCCGTGGTGCCCGTGGTGATGGCGGCCGGCTCGTTGTCGCTGGTCCGGATCGTGGAGTCACAAGGGAATCCTGCCCTGGGGTGGATGGCCTGGCATGTGGCAACACCGTGGGGGTTGGCGGGTTTCTTGTTGTTTCTGGCCGCCGCGCTGGCGGAGGCGAATCGATCGCCGTTCGATCTGCCGGAAGGCGAGTCGGAAATCGTCGCAGGCTATTTCATCGAGTACTCCGGCTTCAAATTCGCGCTGTTCTTTCTGGGAGAGTACCTGGGATTGTTCGCGGCCCTGGGTCTGGCGGTCACGTTGTTCCTGGGAGGATGGCATGCGCCCTGGGCGGAATTGGCGTGGGTGCCGTCGTGGATGTGGTTTTTCGGGAAGCTGTTGGCATTGGTGGCGGTGGCGATTTGGGTGCGCGGCTCATGGCCGCGGCTGAGGGTGGACCAGCTCATGAGCCTGGCCTGGAAGTTCATGCTCCCGCTGGCGTTGGTGAACCTGGGGAGCGCAGTGCTGTGGCGCTACGTGCCGGGTACGGCGCTGCGGTGGCTGGTTTGCGGCGGCTTGTGGCTGTTGGCCTATGTGGGGTTGGCGCGCGGCCTGGCCGCGGCGCGCCAGTTGGGGCCCCGGGTGTATCGATGGGCCGAGTGATCGATCAGGGGGCCGCACGCGGTGCCGGCGCCCTCAGACCGCGTCGCGTTCGAACGCCAGGGGCGGGTTGGCCGAGGGAATCTGCAACCGCTCCGGAGTTACCTCCACCGGCCACTCCAGGTTCTGCCCGTCGAGTTGGAACCGCAGCAGGTATTGCCCCCCTTCATTCTGCCAGCGGCCGGTCAGGGTCCGATGCTCCACGGCAGGACCGGCCTCGCCCGGCTTGGGCGGGCGCGTCACGGGATAGTTCTTGAGCGCGACGAACCCGGAAGGCGCAACCACCAGGGAGGTGTTGAGGAAGATGCCGGAGAGATGTTTCCGAGCGTCCCGCAGCTGCAGAGCGGTCATCCGCGGGTTGGCCTTGCGATAAAGGGTAAACGCGGTGGGAAAATCAAATGCCCAGACACCGAGGATTGGCTCGCGATCGTATTTGGCGGATTTTCCGCTCTCCAGGTACGCCATCAGGTCCTCCAGGTCCGGCTCGATCGTGGTCCAGATTTCTCGCAAAAGGTCGGTGTTTTGGAACAGGGCGGCCACTTGCGGGTGGGCCAACACCTCGCGCAAGGGGGCCCGGCTCTGACGGAGCTGCGCATACGTAAGGTCCTGGGCGAAGCCCTGCAGCTCGGGGCGCTCCGCAATCTCCAACAGGGCCGGATAACGCGCCAGCCGCCCTTCAAGGAGGGGATTGTGAAACAGGATGCCCGCCAGGTCGGCCGCGTCATAGTAACGCTCTGGCAGGGGATCCAGCGCGCGGGCCACGCGATGGAGTTTCGTTTCCTCCAGGTCCCGTGCCACGCGATTGAAGAACCGCAGCGTCCAGGGGTCTTGTTCGGAATTGGCCAACTGCGCGGTCCAGTAGCCGAAGATGTAGATGCCCATGCAGACCAACAACGTGTACAACGTCCCGTTCACCAGACCCAGGCAGGCGCCCAGCCGTGCGTTGAGTCGCTCGAACAACGCGCGGTGCAGGTCGCTGGCGTGATACTTGAAAAACACATCCACCTTTTTGTGCACGGGCACGGCCGCGGCCTTGAACAGGCCGTTGACGATCCAGAACGCGACCACCGGCGGCAGCAGCCAGGCCAGGACGGGATGTTTCACGCCCAAAAACGCCAGCACGGGCCTCAACCAGGGGCTCAACGGCAGTGCGAGAACCATACCCAACAGAATACCGACCAGCGAGAAGGCCACCCGGACGGCACCCTGGCGATATCCCAGCGCTGTGACGCTCGCCAGCAACAACAACACCAAGATCCAGATCGTCATACCCGCAAATTATGGAAAGCCGGCTCGAAGGCGCACGCGGAAAATCGCCCGTCCCGCCGACTCGCACTCAGAGTTGATCCGGGGCTTGGCACCGGCCCCTCGGGTGAGAACCCGGCGGAGCGGCAAGGCTTCGAGCTCCCGCGTACGACTGCCAGCGGCCGGACCGAAAGCATTGCACGCGCAGCCGGGGCCTCTTCAGGATGCTCTGACGCAGTTCGGGTCCCGCCGACGCGCTTGTGCGACCTCCTGATCCGCCAAACGGGTGGGTTCGGGAAGTCGATACCGAAAAGCACACGCCAGCACCACCGCAATTGCGTCGTTGAGATCGCACCGGTGGCCCACGCTGACGTAAACCGGTTTGATTCCGGTTTGCGTGCGAAGCACGGCGCCGATGGTTTGCCCGTCTTCTTTCAACTCCGTGAAGGCGCCCCGCTGCGGCGGTGGAGGCTCGGCCTGACCGCAGAGACGGCTTTTGGCGCATCCGATGGACGGCAGGTCGCAAAGCACCCCCAGATGGCAGGCCAAGCCGAAGCGGCGTGGATGTGCCAGACCCTGGCCGTCACAGAGCAGGAGGTCGGGCGTTCGACGAAGCCGTCGCAACGCAGCCAGCAATACCGGAACCTCGCGGAACGAGAGCAAACCCGGCACGTAGGGGAAGCGCACCTGCCGCTTCACGGAGTGCGCTTCCACCACGGTGCGCGTTTGCAGATCCCAAAGAACCACACCGCCGAAGATTTGGCTGCCATCGGTGCTGAAGGCGGCGTCCAGACCGGCAATCCAGCGTGGCCAGCGCTCCAAGGGGGCAATCCGCACTCTCGGGGCCAGCTCGGCCTGGAGCTTGCGCGCCGCAGCCGGCGTGCGCGGCCAGGGATGAAACGGGGGTGGCAGTTTCATGGCATTGACCAGAGGTTCCCGAGAGGCGCGCGGGCCGTCCGGGATCGGCTTTCGGCGGATACGCCCATGGGTTCGACGACGCGGCGGGGTCCACGCCTCGCGGCCAACCCTTTGACACGGCGCGCGTTCGCTGTCGACTGCCGACTTCCGGAGCCGGCCCGGCCCGGTCGCGGGGCGCAACGTTGCTTGTACGTCCGTGCGATCACAGCGGAGCCCCTTTCAGGGAATGCATTTGCGCTTCGCAGCGCAACCTTTCACGCCATTGGTTCCCAAACGGGCACATTGATCGCGCAGCCGCGGCGGCGTCCGGCCGGCCCGCTTCCGGCTTGAACCCCCGGACCTGGGTCGTAGTGTAAAGGCCATGAACTTGGAAGACCACCTGGGCGATGTCATCCGCAAAGCCCGGGCCATGTCTGGCGTGCAGTTGGGCGAGGCCGCTCGCGCCGCCGGGTTGACCGAGTCGGAATTCCGGCTGTTGGAAGAGTCGGGGCAAATCCCTCGCACTGTGGACTGGGGACGATTGGCGTGCCGGGTGGGGTTGCATCCCCAGAAGCTCGAGCATCTGGCCCGTGGATGGCTTCCCCGCGTGCCACCGCTGGATCGTTGGCGCCGACTGCGGATGTTCACCACCCAACAAGGCGCCAACACGGTGAACGCATATCTGGTGTGGGATGAACAGACGCTCGAGGCGGCCCTGTTCGATACGGGGTGGGATCCCTCCGAAGTACTGGCGGCACTCGAACAGTCGGGGTTGAAGCTCAAGTATCTTTTTCTCACCCATGGCCATTTGGACCACGTCAGCGGCGTGGAGGCCGTGCAAGATGCCGTGCGCGGTGTCGAAGTGCGCGCACACCCAAAACCCGCACCCAGGGATTTGCCAGAGGTGGAGGGCCTCCCCCTGGGCCGACTCCGGATCTGGTTTCGGCCCACGCCCGGTCATGCGGCCGATGGCGTGACCTATGTGATTCGCGGATGGCCGGGCGAAGCCCCGCCGGTGGCGATTGTGGGCGATGCCATTTTCGCAGGTTCCATCGGCCGCGGCAATCAATCGTGGGAGCTGGCCCGGCAGGCGGTGAAAGATCAGATCCTCAGTTTGCCGCCGGAAACCCTGCTTTGCCCGGGCCACGGACCGTTGACCACCGTGGCGGAAGAAATCGCGCACAATCCGTTTTTTTGAGGCCCGTTCGGCGCCCACCCTGCCACCGGGCAAGGGGCGGCCCGCAAGGACAGACAAGGTCTGGTGCGGCTCTCCGGGAAGTGGAGTTCCGCGACCCAACGCAGGAACCCTTTCGACTTCCAGGGGTTGGCGAGGTCGGCACCGAGGGATCCGGGCCGGCCGATTCGGAACGCACGCGGAGACGGTCGTACGATCTGTCGTGCGGCGCCTGCGGCCGCATGAGACCAAACGAGGCATGAGGCCGACCGGCGCCTTGGAAGATCGCTTTTCGGGATGTTCCCCATGGCCGGAGGCGGCCGGGCAGGGGAGCCCGAAAACGCGCCCCTTGGCACGTCGCTGGCTTCGGAAGAGTTTTTCCGAGAGCTTGCCCGCCTCAGAGTGGTTACTGGCGGCCCTTCCGGGGGCCTTGTTACCATGGAACTTGTGAACGGGCCGGAGTCCCATCGCATGCGAATCCGCCGGTGGCAACGCACTCTGGAGGTGCTTTGGCACCGGTATTGGCGGCGGGCCCTGCGCTGGCGGGAACGTCTCTGGATCAGCGAGGAGGCGTTGCATCTGCTGCTGGCGGCCGGGGTTGGCGTGGTGGGCGGCCTGGTGAATCTCGTGTTTTATTACGCCATCGAGGCGGTCACGTTGTTGTTTCTGCATCAACCGGGCGATCCGGTGGAAGTGGCCGAGCTCCTCGGCCCTTGGGAGCGGTTGTTCACCCCCGCGCTGGGAGGATTGTTGGCCGGGCTCGTGTTGCATTGGGGACTGCAATGGGTGAAGCGTCCGGGCACCACCAATCTGCTGGAGGCCGTGGCGGCCGGGGACGGTCGACTGCCCTTCCGTCCGAACCTGGTACGGGCCCTGTCGTCCTTGATCAGCATTGGGACGGGGGCGTCGGTTGGGCGAGAGGGCGGCATCACGCAGCTGTCGGCCACCCTGGCGTCGAAGTGGGGCCAGTGGCGGAGGTGGCCGCCGTACCGGTTGCGGTTGTTGGTGGGATGTGGGGCAGCGGCCGGGATTGCTGCTGCGTACAACGCCCCGATCTCCGGCGCCGTGTTCGCGGCGTGGATCGTGCTGGGCAACTTTTCCATGTTGCTGTTCGCCCCCCTGGTGGTGTCCGCCGTGGTGGCCAGTGTGTTGTCCCGGAGTTTCTTCGGGATCCGCTCATGGTACGAGGTCCCGGTGGTCGAGTTCACGCGGCTGGGACAGTTGCCGTGGTTTTTGTTGCTGGGAATCGTCGGGGGTGTGACCGGCGTGCTGTTTTTGAAGATGTTGCGGTTTACCGAGGAGAGGTTTCGACGGATCCCCTGGCCGGTGTACGGGCGCATGGCGCTGGGCGGGCTCATCGTGGGCTTGATTGCCCTGGCCTACCCGGGGGTATGGGGCAATGGCTATGTGGTGGCCAACCGGATTCTCCATGGCGAATTCGAGCGGCTGACCGCGGACTGGGTCAGCGCCGGGCTCACCGGCGAGCGTTGGGGCCTGGTCTTTCTGGCGGGATTGTTGTCGGCCAAACTGCTGGCCACGGTGGTAACTGTCGGCTCGGGGGCCGTCGGTGGCGTGTTTACTCCGACATTGTTTCTGGGTGCGGCGGTCGGAGCGGCGTTCGGCCTGAGTCTGCACCTGCTGGGCGCGGCCTTGCATCTTCCGGTCAGTACGTTCGCGCTGGTGGGCATGGGCTGCGTGTTCTCCGCCACGACCCGCTCTCCGTTGTTGGCCATGATTTTGGTCTTCGAAATTTCCTTGAACTATTCGTTGATGCCGCCGCTGATGCTGGGCTGCGTGGTGGCGGCCCTGGTGGCCGGACGACTCCATCCGGACTCCGTGTACACCGAGACCCTGCGCGTGCGCGGCCTCGATACCACGACCGAGGTCACGCTGGACTGCCGCGTGGGCGATCTGATGCGCGATCCGGTGCCGCCGGTGCGGGAGACGGCGACCCTGCAGGAGATGGCGCAGCGGTTTCTGACGCGGACCAACAACTTTTTGCCGGTGGTGGATGGCGAGAACCGTCTCCTCGGTGTGGTCGCGCTGCATGATCTGAAGCCCTTCCTGAACGCCGGGGAGGAATTGCGCGCTGTGATTGCATACGACGTGATGCGGCCGCCGCCGGCGTGGTTGACGCCCAATCAGACCCTGTTCGAGGCGTTGCCGGTGGTGTTGCGCAGCGAACAGCAGCACATCCCGGTGGTGAACAGCCCTTCGGAACGCAAGCTGGTGGGTGCCCTGGTGCGGGCCGAAGTGCTGGGATTGTTGACGGAAGCCATGGCCCGCAGCGCCGAGGCCCGGTTGACCGGTCAAACCGGACCGGCTCCGGCGCGTCGATGAGCTCCGGCTTGACCTCCGCGGTGAGCCTTCTAATGTCCCGCGCATGCACGGGGGACTTGTCGAGCCCAATCCCTGGATGATCGCGCCATTCGTGCTGCTGCTGGCGGCCATTGCGATGGGGCCGCTGGCCTGGCCGCACGGATGGCACCGACATTACCCGAAAGTGGCTCTCACGTTGGGGGCCATCACGCTTCTCTATTACTGGCTGGGATTGTCCGCCGTGCAGCGCATCCTCCACACCGCCCACGAATACGTCAGTTTCATCGCGCTGATCGGCTCGCTGTTTGTCGTCTCCGGCGGGATTCACATCACGGTGAAGGGCGAGGCCACGCCCCTGGCCAACGTGATCTTTCTGCTGGTGGGCGCGGTGGTTGCCAATCTGTTGGGGACCACGGGGGCCTCCATGCTGCTGATCCGTCCCTGGCTGCGCATGAACAAATACCGCCTGACGGCGCATCACGTGGTGTTTTTCATCTTCATCGTGGCCAACGTGGGCGGGTGCCTGACCCCCATCGGCGACCCGCCTTTGTTCCTGGGTTACTTGAAGGGCATTCCCTTCTGGTGGGTGGCGGAGCACTGCTGGCCGATGTGGCTGGTCGGGGTGGGCTCATTACTGGCCATCTTTTACGTGTTGGACCGGCGGAACTATCTGCGTGCGCCGCTGGAGGTGCGCGTTCGCGAGACGGGGGCCGGAGAGCAATGGCAATTCCGGGGGCTGCACAACGTGGGGTTCCTTGCGGTGATCCTGGGAGCGGTCTTCCTGCAGCACCCGCCATTTTTGCGGGAGGTCCTCATGCTCGCGGCCGCGGTGGCCTCGTATCTGACCACGCCGCGACCGGTGCACGAGGCGAATGATTTCAATTTCGAGCCGGTTCGGGAGGTGGGGATTCTGTTTGCCGGAATTTTTGCGACGATGATGCCCGCGCTGGACTGGTTACAGGGCCACGCAGGACAGCTCGGGCTGGCCAGCCCCGGCCTGTTTTATTGGGCGGCCGGCGTGTTGAGCAGTTGTTTGGACAACGCACCCACGTTCCTTACGTTTTTGAGTGCGGAGATGGGCATGTTCGCGCCCGGAGACGTTGTGGCGGGTGTGCAGACCGCGCTGGGTCAGGGGATGACGAATGCGGCCTCCCTCGGCGGCGGCGTCCCACCCCCCGCGCAGGCGGCGTTGCAAGCACTGCGGGAGCATTTCGCAGGGGAGCTGGCCACGGGACAGGTGCCCGTCGAACACATTCAGGTGGGCGTATTACTGGGCGTGGCCGAGTACAACCGTTACGTGGTCGCGATCGCTGTGGGCGCAGTGTTCTTCGGTGCCTGCACGTACATCGGCAACGGACCGAACTTCATGGTCAAAAGCATCGCCGAGCAGCAAAAGGCTCATGTGCCCTCCTTTTTGGGTTACATCGGGCGGTTTGTGTTTCCCTATTTGTTACCGGTGCTGACCGTGGTTTGGTGGCTGTTTTTCCGCTCCTGACCCCCCGGGGGGAGACCCCGCACGGGACCGAATGCCTCTTGATCTGCGAGGTGTACTGGCAGGCGGTGTGGGAGGGGCGTCGGCGGGGCTGCGAGGGAGAGCCAGAAAGAGCGCGATCGAGAGTAAGGGAGGTGGGGGCCGGCGGAGAGGCCCGGGGCCCTGACCAAGCCCGTCAAGCCGGTTCCGTTTGACGAAGTGCATGGGCTCTCGGCACACTCAAGGGGCGCAATCCGAGGAGCCGGTTTCTTGTCTATAGCAGGAGGAGGTCAGACGCGGCCCCGTTGTCGGGCCCGGGAAGCCACGGCTCCCCGGAAGGATCGAAACGCGCACGTCCCGCGGCGGACAGTGGGGGAATCCGGGGAAGCCGATTGCGGGGGGAAGACCTGGAACGGTTCGCGATGAAGACGGAGGTTCTACTCGGCCTTGCGCTCGGGCTGCCCTTGATGGCGGCGCCCGGGCTGGCTCTGCTGGAGCGCTGGCTGGGTCGGCGCGTGGGTTGGATCGCGTCGATTCTGCCGGTGATCTCGACGCTCTGCCTGTTGAGCATGCTGGCCCGGACCGAGTTGCCGGCGGGGACGGTGGTGACCTGGCCCTGGGTTCCGTCCCTTGGGGTGTCACTGTCGTTCCTCGTGGACGGACTTTCACTGTTCTTCGGCCTGGTGGTGTGCGGGGTGGGCATCCTGATCTTCTGGTATGCCAACTTTTACCTCGACGACCATTGCGAGCATCCCGGGCGTTTCTACGCATACCTGACCCTGTTCATGGGGGCCATGCTCGGGACCGTCCTGGCCAACAACTTGGTGTTGCTGTTTGTGTTTTGGGAGCTGACCGGACTGGCGTCCTTTCTGTTGATCGGCTTCTTGCATGAGGAAGAGCGGGCCCGCGTGGGAGCCAGGCAGGCACTTCTGGTAACAGGCGTGACGGGTTTGTGCCTGCTGGCCGGTGTCGTGATGTTGGGGCAGGCGACCGGCACCTTTCAGTGGGATCGCCTGCGCGCCGAGGGATTGCCGTGGGCGAGGCATGGGGAATGGCTGCAGGTCTCGCTGCTCTTGCTGGTCCTGGGAGCGTTGGGCAAGTCGGCGCAGATTCCCTTCCACTTCTGGTTGCCCAACGCCATGGTGGCACCAACCCCGGTGAGCGCCTATCTGCACTCGGCGACCATGGTGAAGTTGGGCGTGTTCCTGTGTGCGCGTCTGTTTCCCTTGTTTGCCGGACAGGAACTCTGGGCGCCGCTGCTGTCGTGGGTGGGCTTTGGAACCATGTTGTTCGGGGCGATTGCCGCCTTCCGGTCGCACGACTTGAAGGCCATCCTGGCCTGGTCCACCGTCAGTCAACTGGGTTATCTAATCGGTTATTACGGCCTGGGCCCTGCGGGAGGGGTGGCCCATGATTATTTGCACATCTTGAATCACGTGTTTTACAAGGGCAGTCTGTTCATGATTGCAGGAGTCATCCTTCACAGCACGGGGGTGCAGGACGTTCGGCAGCTTGGCGGTCTTTGGCGTCGGTTGCCGGTCGTGGGTGTGGCTTGTGCGGTGGCGGCCGCGACCATGGGCGGATGGATGGGTACGACGGGCTTTCTCAGCAAAGAGGTGATGCTTCAGGAAGTTCTTGAGGCGCGGGCAACCCATGCCTCCCTGGGCGGGTATGCCCTGACATGCGTGGTGGCGACGTCGCTGATCAAAATCGCCTTTGCTTTGCGCATTTTTGTGGAGGTATTCCTGGGACCGGAGCCGGCCGGTTTGGCTGCTCGTTTTCACCGACCGCCGCTGGCCATGCAAATCCCTCCGCTGCTGCTGGCCGCGGCTGCCCTGGGGTTGGGGTTGGCGCCCGGGGGAGTGGTTGCCTTGCGCGAACGATTTGCCGTCCCGGGCCTGCACACCGCCGGTCCCCCATTGGCGCTGTGGCACGGAGTTACACCCGAGTGGCTCTTGAGCCTGGCACTGATGGCCGCAGGGGTCGTGGTGTACGTGTGGGCCCGCCGACGCGGCTGGCCGTGGGAGGGGCTGCCCAGGGCGATGCGGCTGGACGATTCCTTTGAAAGGTTCCTGACGCTGTTCGGCCGGGTGACGAAGACGGTAACCCGGGCCCTGCAGGCGGACCGTCCCACGCGCTACCTCCCGATCGTATTGGGGTTGGTCGTCGGCCTTCAATGGACCTGGCTGGGTTGGGTGTGGATCACGGGCCGGGCCAATCTGCCGGCGCAGTTGGTGGCCGGAATGGAGGATTCCGGCGGCTGGTTGCGTAGCTTTGCCGCTGGGTTGATCGGTCTTTCCGCGGTCCTGGTACTGGTGTTGAAACGCTGGACGACGCAGGTGGTCTGTCTCTCGGTGGCGGGCTTTTTGATCACCTTTTACTTTGTACTGTACCGCGCGCCCGACCTGGCGCTGACCCAGATTCTCGTAGAGGCGGTGACCCTGATCCTGGTCCTTGTCCTGCTCGGTCGATTCCCGCGTTCGGCAGAGCAGGGCGAATGGATCCACCGGGGCGGGCTGGGACAACGGGTGTTCCACGGCGCTCTGTCATTGGGCGTGGGCGCCATGATGACCGTGCTGGCGGTATGGGTCAGCAACCGGCCCAGACCGCGCCTGGGAGAGTGGTATGGAGACCATACGGTCGAGTTGGCACAGGGAAACAATGCAGTGAACACGATTCTGGTCGACTTTCGTGGTTTTGACACCCTGGGAGAAATCACCGTGTTGGTGATTGCAGCCTTGGGGGCGCTGGGCCTGTTGATGAGATACAAGCGCACCCCCGAAGAGTATCGTCAGGGCCCGCTGGGAGCTCCCGGCATGGGCGTTCATCATCCGGAGGCACAACGATGACGGACGTGCGTTCCTACATCTTCGATCGGCTGGTGCGCGGGGTGTTTTACCTGTTGAACCTGGTGGCGTTCTATCTGCTGTGGCGGGGACACAACCTGCCCGGCGGGGGATTCATCGCCGGGTTGGCGTCTGCCATCTCCCTGATCCTGCTGAGCCTGGCGCTCGGCGTGGAGGCCATGCCACGCATCCTGCGCATGGACCCCATGCGGCTGGCCGCCGCCGGCCTGGGGCTGGCGACGGGGACCGGTTTGGGGGCGATGGTGGCCGGAAGGCCGTTTCTGGAGCATTTTCACCTGCACGTGCACGGCCTGCCCTGGTTTGGGGAGGTGCACCTGGGAACCCCGTTCCTGTTCGATGTGGGTGTGTATCTCATTGTGGTCGGGGTGGTGAGCAAGATGTTGTTCGTGTTCATGCAGTCCACGCGGGGCCTCCGGGCCCTGGTGGAGGAGGAAGAACGACGATACAGTTCGCCGCTGGAGCAGCCGCTGGAGGAGTCGGCCCGGGCGGCCAATCGGGAGGATGATCGCCATGCCCCTTGAGACTGCATTGTTGATCGGGTTGTTGTTTGCTTGTGGCACCTACCTGGTGCTGCAAACGAGCTTCGTGCGAATGTTGTTCGGGTTCCTGATTCTGTCGAATGCCGCCAACCTGCTGTTGTTGGCGATGTCCGGCTCACCGGAGGATCGCGTGCCGCCCATTGCAGGCGCGGGATCGGGGCCCATGGTGGACCCGCTGCCGCAGGCCCTGATTCTCACGGCCATCGTGATCGGCTTTGGGGTGACGGCCTACCTGGTGATCCTGCTCTACCGCTTGTTCCTGGATCAGAAAACCACGAATGCGGCGGAATTGTACGCGGAACAGGACACCACGGAACGGACCTAGATTCTGGAAGGCAAGACATGCATCTGGTCACGCTTCCCCTGGTCGTACCCCTGTGCACGGCGCTGCTCCTTCTGTTTTGGGGCCGACCCTCGAGAGGGCGGCGGGCCATGGCGACGGCCTCGGCGGTTGGGCAGCTGATGGTGGCCCTGGGCCTCGGAATCCGGACCTATGACGAGGGGCCCTGGGTTCTGCCGGTCGGGAACTGGGCGGCGCCGTTCGGCATCGTGCTGGTGGCGGATCTGCTGAGCGCCGTCATGATTGTCCTGGGTTCGTGGACCGCCCTGATGGCCATTGTGTACGGGTCGGCCGAGTTGAGCGTTCGGGTGGAACATCCCCTGCGACTCCCGCTGATGCAGTTTCTCGTGGCCGGGATCAACCTTTCCTTTCTCACGGGGGATTTGTTCAACTTGTTTGTCGCGTTCGAGGTCATGTTGATTGCCTCCTACGCCCTGCTCACCCTGGAAGCGGACGACTGGGACATCAAACAGGGCTTTCCCTATGTGGCGGTGAATCTGGCGGGGAGCACCCTGTTCTTGTGCGGGGCAGGGTTGGCGTACCGGCTCTTCGGCACGCTGAATTTTGCCGACATGGCGCAACGGGTGGCGGGGATGGCCGACGATCCGCGTGTGGTGAGCCTGGCCCTGCTGTTCCTGGCGGTGTTTGGGCTGAAGGCCGGCCTGTTTCCGCTCTATTACTGGCTGCCCAACAGCTACCCGATTCTGCCGGCCCCCGTGGCGGCGCTGTACGCGGGGATGCTGACGAAGGTGGGGGTGTATGTCCTGCTGCGCATCTTTGGCACCGTCTTGCCGCACGAGTTGTCCGGGGTGCACGCCCTGCTGGCATGGCTGGCCGGAGCCACCATGCTCCTTGGCGTGGTGGGGGCCCTGTCTCGGAATTTTGTCCGGGGCATTCTGAGCTATCACATCCTGAGTCAGGTGGGGTTCATGATGTTGGCGATCGGCTTCTTTACCGAGTTCGCATTCGCCGCCAGCATTTTTTACATTATCCACCACATTGTGGTGAAGTCCTCCCTGTTCCTTATCGGAGGGACGGCTGCGCTGTTGAATCGCACGGATAATCTGGATCGGATGGGGAATCTGTGGCGGCATGCGCCCGGGTTGGGTGTGGCTTTCTTGTTCCAGGCGTTGTCCCTGGCGGGTTTGCCGCCGCTCAGTGGGTTCTGGGGAAAGTTCGCGATCGCGATGGAGGGCCTTCGTCTGGGAGAATACGTCCTGGTCGGGATCTCGCTGGTTGGCAGCATCTTGACGCTGTTGAGCATGCTGAAGATTTGGAATGGCGCCTTCTGGAATGCGGCGGAGGATCGCGAAGTGTGCCTGTGGGACTGGCGATGGGTGCGGATGAACCGTGTAAACCTGGCGATGGTGGCGGTCTCGCTGGGAATCGGTCTGGGCGCCGAGGGAGTCTTTCAGGTGGCGACACGCGCGGCCCAGCAGGTGCGGGACCGGGACGGGTACGCTGCCGCGGTGTTTGCAGTACGCGCCAAAGGGGTGGACGCGCGATGAAAGGGTTGGCGTTGCATCTGATTCTGGCCACGCTCTGGTTGTTCCTCAGTCCGGGGCGCAGCCTGGGCGATTTTTACGTCGGGCTCCTGCTGGGTTTCTGCGTCATCGCTTTGTTTCACTCCGTTCTCGGAGTCCAGGCATATCCACGCAAGGTGGTCGCGTTGGCGCGGTTTCTGTGGGGATTCTTGTGCGAGTTCGTGAAGGCGAATCTGAACGTGGCCGTGCGGGTTCTCTTTCGCTCCGCCTCGTCCCTGCGGCCGGATTTTGTGAACTACGACGTTGCCGGACTGACTCCGGGTGAGATCCTGGTGATGAGCTACTGCATTACGCTGACGCCGGGCACGACCACGGTCCAGATCAGCGAGGACATGCGCACGCTCGTGATCCACGCGCTGGACGTGGAGAACCCGGACGAGCTGCGGCAGAATCTGGATCGGAACCTGAAGACGCCCTTGTTGCAATTCACGCGATGAACAGTGCACTGACATCGGTTTGTTTCCTGGGACTGGGCGTGGCGGTGCTCCTGGCCCTCGTGCGCGTCATCCGGGGGCCCACGATCCTGGACCGCATTTTGGCATTCGACTTGATTGCCACCGGGGTCGTGGGGATGATCGGGCTGCTGAGCGTCGAGTGGAAAACGGCGCTGTTCCTCGAGCTGGTCCTGTTGTACTCGTTGTTGGGATTCGTCGGGACCGTGAGTTTCACCCTTTACCTGCATCGGACCTTGCCGCGGCGTCGGTCGGCAGCCCCGACCGGGAACCGTGCGTCGCCGGAAGAATTCGTGCCATGATCCCTTGGTTGGCAGGCGCGTTGATGCTCACAGGGACGGCGTTCATTTTGATCGCCGGGTTGGGTTTGTTGCGGTTGCCGGACGTGCTTTGCCGCTCGCATGCGGTGGCCAAGGCCAGCACGCTTGGAATCTTTTTGGTGTTGCTGGGCTTGTGGCTGATCCTGGGCGTCGAAGCCGCAGGCTTGAAAATCCTGCTGGCCATATTCTTTCAAGTGGCCACGATTCCGGTCGCCAGTCATCTGGTCGCGCTGTTGGCCTGGGACAAGGACCTGCCGCGTTGGCGCGGCCCCGGAGGTCCCCAGCGTGGTCGGGGGCCGGCGGGCCGACCCGACTGAGGTTGGATCCCGGACAAGGGCCACGACCCGCAGGTTCCCCGGGCTTCGGGCGGGGTTGAATCGGGCGGGCTTGCATTGACAGGACGGGCTCGCCCAAACAGGGTATCGCGCATGAGTACGTATGGGGCGGGTCCTCTGCCAAGCCGAAGAGAGTTCCTGCGTCAATCGGCCGGTCTCCTTTCTGCCGCAGCTCTGGTGCGGGCGGTGGAAATCGGGTCTCGTGCCGCCGAATCGAACACGCTCCGCATCGCCCTGATCGGCTGCGGAGGCCGCGGCAGTGGCGCGGTGGCCCAGGCGTTGTCCACGGCCGGCCCGACCGAGTTGTGGGCGGTGGCCGATTTTTTCCCCGAGCGTGCCCGCGCGCTGGTGGAGCAGTTGCGTCCGCGGTTCGGCGATCGGATCCGCGTCACCCCGGAGCGCGTTTTTGGCGGCCTGCGGGGCTACCGCGGTGCCATGGACAGCTTGGAACCGGGAAACGTGGTGATCCTGGCCACGCCGCCGGCCTTCCGGCCCATCCACTTCGAATACGCGGTCCAGCGGGGTCTCCATGTCTTCCTCGAGAAGTCGTTCGCCGTGGATGCGCCGGGCATTCGCCGTGTCTTGCGTGCGGGTGAGGAGGCGGCGCGCAAGGGTTTAAAAGTGGCGACCGGGCTGATGAGCCGTCACTATCTCCCGCTGGAGGAGGCAATGGCACGGGTGCACGAGGGTGCGCTGGGCGAGTTGGTGACGCTCTATGCGTACCGAATGCACGGGCCCGTGGGTCTGGGTCCGCGCCCGGCGAACATGAGCGAACTGGCCTGGCAGATCGCCAACTACAGTGGGTTCACCTGGTTGAACGGAAGCTTTTTTGTGGACTGGCTGATCCACAACATCGACGTCTGCTGCTGGGCCAAACGCAGCTGGCCGGTTTCCGTGCAGGGAATGGGCGGTCGCCAGGTGCGACGCGAGCCCGACCAGCTCTATGACCATTACATGGCGGAATACACTTTCGCCGACGGCACGCGCATGGTGGTGCAAGGGCGGCACATGTCCCGGTGCTGGGATTTCTTCGGTGTTGTCCTCCACGGCACTTCGGGTTGTGCGGTCCTGGGAGAAGGGCAACCCAACCCCATGTTGTTTCGCGGTCATCAGCCGACGGCCGATCGCGTGCTGTGGCGATACCGGGGTGAACCCTGTGATCCCTACCAGCGCGAGATGGATCTCTTCTTCGAAGCCATCCGCCAGGACCGGCCCTACAACGAAGTCGAACGCAGCGCCAAATCCAATCTGACTGCCATCATGGGCCGAATGGCCTGCGAATCCGGGCAACGAATCACCTGGGAGGAAGCGATGGCCTCGACCCGTGAGCTGGCACCCGGCCTGGATCAACTCCGGGACGAAGACGATCCACCTGTGAAAGCCGATCCCCAGGGCCGGTACCCGATCGCGATGCCGGGCAGCACCGAGGTCTTGTGACCGGGGCGGTTGACTCGCATCCGCCGCGCTGTTGGCAAACGAGCCAACTCCCTCGGACGCTCGGGAATCCCTGCGGCCGGCCTCGGCTCGCGAGTTTGCTCCGGGTCCGCAGACCCCGCCATGGCCCCTGCTCCAGCCCGGTACACCATGGGCGCGGGGCCGCGGATTGAATGCCGGACTGCGTGTTGCTGATCGCTTCCGCGAGGACGAGAGCCCGGTCCCGGGCAACCCGAGCCGCCCCGGGGCGCGTGTCGCTCTGCACCGAGACCGCAACCTGCCGCGGCAGGCATTGCCCGATCGCGACGGTACCGCTCCCCGGGCGGTGGCGGGAACGCAAATCGATCGGCAAACCCGCAAAGCCTGTGCGGAGCGACTCCTCGTTACCGGAATGGACCCGGGGAAGGCATGGCAGACAACGCGTTGGCACCGGGATGAAGGAACCGGCCCCTCACCATGCGAGCGCTGCCCACGAGGAGGGCCATGATCAGCAGGCCCGCCGTGGAGGGTTCTGGAATGTAATGGACCTCGAGGGACCAAGCGTCCAGGCGATATTGGCCCCCGCCACTGACATCCGCAGCAAACAACACCCAGGTGCCGCCCGGCTCGAGGCCCGCAAAGGAACCGAGCCCTGCGGTACGAGGATCGTCCGTGACCACGTCGGCGGGATCGGTGGCGCGAGCATCCGGTTGCCAGAGACCCGTCAAGGGAATGTTCAAGGGGATATTCTCATCGCCTGTTAGCGTCAGGCGATAGTTGTGCACGTCGGCGCTGGCCGCGTCGCTCAGCGTGATATGGACGTTCATGCCATCGCTGTAGCCGAAGGGCCGCCCTGGGGCTCGCCCCGGCCGATTCAACAGCACACTGTATCCGGCTGTGGGCCCGGCCAGGCTTACAAATAGATCTCCCAGAAAGGCCCCTTCCGGATGCGGGCTGAGCTGCAACGTCACCACAAGCGAAAGAATGGGGGCGGGTCCGGCCGGCAGGCTTCGGGCGTCGGCCAGGCCGGAGTCGTCGCCATCGGGGATCCACGCCTGCACGGGAAAGGTGAACGTTTGCGGCGGGAAACCCTCTGCGGCCTCGATGTCGTGCCACGCACCGCCCAGCAGCAGCAATGCGGCACCTCCAACCAAGCAGAGCCGGCGACAGGATCGGTTGGGATTCCCGGCATTCATCGTGCGACCGTGCGATAAAACCGTGTGGGCGGAGGTGGCTCGGTGGCGTCCACCCACTGGATCAGGCCCCGGGCATCGGCTTCAACTTCGGCGAGCGGCTGCCAGCGGGTGGCCGGCAGTATGTCCGACCACTCCAATGTGTAGGACCGACCGGGAACACCGGCGAACACCAGCTGCCGATGCCCGGTGGGTAGGACCGTAATGCGAACAAGGTTCAGAGAGGGGCCCGGGTCCGGCTCCGAGACCACCACAAATACGGTCTGCGTGCTTTGGTGGCCGGCGGTGTCCTGCAGGGCATATGTAAACGTATCGAACTCCGGCTGACCGACCGGGGGCTCGTAAAGGATCCAACCGTTGTCGAATGTCAGACGGCCTCCGGACGCGCTTCGGACGGCGTGGCTGACGAATTCCAGCGGATCGCCCTCGGGGTCCGTGTCGTTGCTCAGGAGCCGGAGCGCGATGACCTTGGTCGTTTGTCCCCGCGCGCGGCCGATCGTGTCGGGCAGAGCAGCCGGCGGGTCGTTCAGCGCGGGTACAAACCCGGCCGCCAGGCGATACGGGACCGTGGCGGAGGTGCTCCAGCTTGCCGGGGCGCCAACCCCAACGAACGCTTCGTAGTGGTCCGACCGGCTCCAGCCACCCCCGGCCAGGGAGCCTGAAAAGTAGAGCGAGTAATGGGCCGACCGGGCGACCGGGGGCTCGCCATCCGCCTTCGGCCCACAAGAAAACAGAAGGCCCGCCCAGAACCAGGCCGGGAACCACAACGAGCAGCACCGTCTGCATGTGGGCATGGGGCCTCCCCGGGAGCGACTCATGGGCCAGCACCGTTTGTGGGGACGGGCTGGAATTGTGCGGGCAGAACCGTCGTGTCAGGTGCAGCAGGGTCGGGAAAATCCCGGCGATCCAGAATTCGCCCATGCTCCAGGTGGACCTCTGCCTTCAAGTGACCGCTCGCATAGTAGGCACGCGCGACTCCATGCGGCCGGCCATGTTCGAAGACGACTTCCTCGGCCAGTTGACCGTTCTCGTGCCAACGTTGATAGAGGCCGTGGTATTCTCCCTCCACCAGCTGAGCCACCGATTGCGTGGCCCCGTCCGGATACCATTTGATGCGCAGACCGTGGGCGAGACCCCGCCGATAGGTTTCTCGGATTTGCAACTGACCATTGGTGTACCAACCTTCGGAGAGGCCGTTCAATTGGCCATCCACTATGGCGGAGCGCGACCACAGGGCTCCGTCAGGATAGCGCTCCACCAGGAAGCCATTGAACGGACGCGTATCTCCCGTTCGATAAAGACGGCCCTGGCGCAGCTCCAGGTCGTGGCGGGACAGTTCCGCGGGTTGCATGGACAGCCGTGGAAAGAGGAAAAACCCCAGAAGGGCCAGTCCCGACAGGCAGACCGCAGCGAGCCGACGACGAATCCGTCGGGCGTCGTCGGGGCGCTGTGCGCTCGGCGGCATGGGAATCGCGTTCACAACACCTTCAAACGGAAGAAACGCGGAGGTGCATTCGAACCCGCGTCAGGGAGACTGACCTGGACGCGCAAGAGACGAATGTCGTTGGCACGGTACTCCGTGGCGGGAGCTTCGGTTGAGCCGGCGACCTTGAAGGGTACCACCGACCAGGTTTGCAGGTCGTGACCGACGAGGATTTGATAGGTACGACCTGTGACGGCGGTGAATTCCAAGATGGCCTGACCCGCTTGGACTTCGCGCAGGTCCAGGAGGAGCGCGTGGCCGGGATCGAAGGCATAAGTGCCCGCCAAGTATTCCTGGAGGTTCGATAACCCGTCCCTGTCCAGGTCGTCGCCCGGGCGAATGTCTTGGAGGGTTTGGCCGCCGCCGAGCTGCTGGATCAGTGCGTACTCCCACATATCCGACAACCCGTCGCCGTCGCGGTCTTCACCGAGCGTCAGGTCCAACCGGGTGCGCTGAGCCGGCTGTCCCAGGGTGGCCAGGTTGGCACGCATTTCGATCGGCAGGTAAGTCGTCGAACCGATGCGAACGCGGATGCGGAAGGGGACCAGGGGTTGAAGGGCGCTCGGACGATAAAGGTCCGGGGTGACCCCGGCGTCCAGCGGCAGAGTCAGTGTGTAATTCAGGCCGCGGCCCATTTCCGGGCGCAACCGGGTCTCGACGACGCGGCCGGTGGCGGTTTCGAACAGAATGCGGGCGGACGGCGCGTTGAGAGGAACTCCGTAAGGGTCGCGAATCACGCCCTCGATGATGTGGTGCGGAGCCGGTGGATATGCGTGCGACACACCGGCCAGGGCAAGACCGGCGACCCACAGAAACGTTCGGGCGCGGCTTGGAACGTTGGGCGTGTTCATGGTCGGGATGGGCTTTTAGTTGCCGGCATAGGAATAGGTGACGAAGTGGAGCTTCACATCGCGCACGGTGCGGATGAAGCGATCGAGACCCTCCTCGGGATCATGCAACAATGTACGTCCCGGGATGACCAGCTTCCATCGGCTGTTCCACACCGAGCGGCCGATGAGGCGGCGGTTGGTGTACTGGGATTGGAGCAGACGACCGTCGGTGCCGTAGAGATCGGGCGGGAACAGGCTCGCCGAGGGCACCGGTCGGAAGGCCTGGTGCTTGCGGACCGCAAACAGCGGCTCGGTCAGCGAGTCGGCAGACTGCCAGAAGGGGAAGCTGGAAAAGTCCGACCCGCCGATGTTGAAGGGCAGCGGCACCGCCACGTCGTCCACGGTCCAGGTACGCACGACGCTCTGGTCGCCCAAGGGCGGGCTGCGCATCGAATCCACGCCCACGGGGATGAGATACACATAGGGCGTGGCGGCGAGGGCGTTCGGATCGAGGAACGTGAGGTTCGGGTCGCCGGGCGGGGTGCCGCCGGAGTAGGTAACCGCGCCCTGGTTGACGGCCGGGGCGTCCATGCCGACGTAACCCTCCAGGGCGACGCCCACGGCGTGGATCTTGGTGGCAAAGGAGCTGGGACTGTACGCATGATCGCCGCCGGCCAGGGGCAGCCCGAACAGGTTGAGTCCGTCGGCGATGGTGGTGCCGAACTCGATCACAATGCCGGGTGCCGTAAGGCCGTTGCCGGGATCGATCTGCAGACAGTAACGGCGCACGTCGGGATCCTCGAGCAGGTGTGCCATGCGCCGGCTGGAGAGGTAATCGCGCCAGACTTCGTCGCCCTCGACTCCGGGCAGGATACGGAGCAGTTCCCGACGAACCGAGACCGTCGTGCCATAGGCGTCCGGGTTGTTGAAGCCGAGCCGGCCCTTGAGCACCTGCCAATCGGCGAACATCTCGGCCAGGATGCTCGAGAGGCCGGGATCGCCGGTGTTGCTGCCGGCGAACTGCGGTTGACCCTCCCGGACCACCCCGAGGGCGCGGGATTGCACGGCACGGGCCAGGAAGCGGCGGCCCTGGTCGGTGTGGAGCAGGCCGGTTTCATAGTCGAAGGCCTGGGCGGCCATGAAGGTGTATTGAGCGGCCAGGTCGTAGAGCGCCTTGTAACGCTCGAGTTTTTCGTTGCGGAAGATGCGGAAGGCGGCGTCGCGGGTGCGGAAGCCCTGAATGACGGCCGCGGCCCGCTGGCGGAAGATACGGCGCTCCTCCTGGATGCGGTCGCCCTCGGCCAGCAGGGCGCGGTATTTCCGCTGGGCATCGTCCAGCTCCTGCAAGCGGGTTGAGTTCGGGCAGGAGGTTCTGCACGCCGTAGACCTTGTCGCGCAGCTCGCTGGTGGCGTCGCGCAATGCCTGGTTCCACTCCTCTCGCTGGATTTGGTCGAACTCGGTCCAGCGTTTGGTGGTCTGGTTGGCAACCTCGAGGACCTTGATGGCCGCAAACGTGCCCACTTTCTTCCATTCGGTGACCGATTTGAACGTCACTCCGGATGCTTCGATCGCGGCCCGGGCCGGGGCGGTCAAGTCGCCCCCGGCGGCCAGGCCGGCAATGAAGACGGTGGGGAGCGATTTGGCAGCGGTCTGGGAAATAAAACTGATCTGATCCGAAGTTACGTCGAGGATCTTATCCACGATCTCGACGGCGGTTTTGACCGCCTCCAGCGTTTGCTCGGCTCCGAGCAAGAACGCCTGCCAGTCGCGAATTTTTTCATGCGACTCTTTCTTGCGCTCGAAAGCGGCGAGCGCCCAGTCCAGGTCCCCCTTGGCGGCGTCCACCTTGTAGAGGGCCAGATAGGCGGCGTTGCGGGCCTTGATGATGTCGGAAATGGCCTGCTGGATACGGCCGGGCGAGGCGCGTCGGCCTGTCCAATGGGCCGGTTTGCCGAAGAATCCATGCGCCGGGAGGTTGAACTCGACATAGTGATTGGTGTTGTAACCAGATGCCCATGGGTTGGGATCCAGTCCCCGATCAATGCCGTCGACCCGGGCCTTGGTGATGAAGGTGAAGTCGGAGATGCCGTTGGTCTCCAACCAGTTCGGGGTGAACGTTTGGATGTCAATGCGCCAGGAGGCGTCAGCGGCCGGGTCGAGCAACGGTGTGCTCAGCTCCACCAAGTCAACGTACATGTAATGCATCAAATCCGGGCCGTTGTAGCCACTGGGGTACGTCTTCCCCGGACCAATGTCATCCGGATAGGGCGTGCCGTAGAGCTCGATCAATTGATGAGTGTAGGCGAGTTCCTGCCGGTTAACCAGGGTGCGGAACTCGGCCAGGGAATCCTCCTCAGAACGCATGAGTCGGGTAACATCCTTGGCGTCATCGAACGCGGCCAGGGCGTTTTGCAGCGCGGCCAGCGCACGGGCATAGATCTGTTCGAAATGGGTCTGGGGTTCCGCCCCCACCACGAGGGTGGGGTTGATGTCGAAGGGTACGGCGGTTTCCGGCAACCCCAGCGGGTTCAGGCCTGCCTCCGCATTGTCGAGGGTGGTTTGGAGACTGCCCGCGATGGCCGGCAGTTCAAGTAACTCGACCACCGTGGTGCGATCCACCTGCTGAATCCCGCCTTCGTGGGTGGGATCGGGATCGCGATCCGGCAGGATGGCGTTGCCCACCACCCAATGCAGGTAGGCGCCCTGGCCGGTGCGGGTGGCCCAGTGGTCCACACCCCAATCGCGCTGGGTGGGTAGTGTGCGGCGGTTATTAACTTTGGATTCGCTCAGGTGACTCCAGCCGATGCCGCGGCCGTGCCTGTAATCCCGGCGCCAGGTCAGGTCGGTGATCTGCTTGCCGGTGCGGGCCACGGCAGCCGCGGCGGCAGCGAATTTGCGCTCGTCCTGGTAATCCACCGACACGGGCTGGCCGAGGACCAGCACCGCCTCGATGCGCGGCACCCAATCGAAGTCGGTGTTCATCAGCAGGCCGTAGTAGCCCTTTAGGGCGGTGAGGTAGTGGCCATAGGCGTCGCCATGGCCCTGAGGATAGAGCCGGCGGGCATCATCGGCGTCCACCCGGCCGTTTTCGTCGAGGTCCAGGATGTTGTAGTTGAGGGCGTAGATGACCTCGCCGGCGTCGATGCCGCGGGTGTAATTCCAGTAGAGCCGGTTGTACACCGGACGGATCTCGACCCCGGGCATCAGGAAATCGTCGCGCCCCCGCAGCAGCGCCAGTTCCTCTTCGAGCAGGGACGGCACCTGTCCCCGGAAGGCGAACAGGGCGGTGGCGATCTCCCCGTAGGTGCGGTCCTTGGTGCCGATGCCGATGGTGGGATTGGCGGCATCGGCCCAGGCTTCGTTGCCCAGCATCATGTACAGGTCGTTCAGGTAGCCGGCGGCCAGGAGCAGGGCGTCGTTGGCCGGGCCGTAGTTGATGCCGGCGTCGATGCTCAGCATTTTGCCGCGCCGGAGCACGGTTTCGTAGATTTCGATCAGGCCGAATTGATTGAGCGAGTCGAGGTTGAGGGCCACGTCGCCTTCCCAGCGCGGGCCGGCCTGCTGGATGATGCTGACGTCGGTGCTGACCCGGCTGCTGAAGAGGTCGGCCACGCGCTGGTTGAAGGGATTGATTCCGGCCAGGACACGCTTGATCCAGCCCTCGGCCAGCATCGGGCGGGTCCAAGTGGACCAGGCCAGATTGCGGTCGGGGTTGCCCGGATCGGGCCGGAACGAGGCGTGGTCCGGGTTTTTGGCCTGATACCGCATGATCAGGTAATTGTCGCTCAGGGCGCGCACATCGGCCTGACCGCCGAGCAGGGCCCGTGTGCCGTCCGGAAAGCGGGAGGCGTCCAACGGCAACCAACCGGCGTCCGTGACATCCACGACTTCGCTGGCCTCGAGGCGCACATTGAAGATGAGGCGGGCATCCGGTGAGGCGCTGGAGAACAGTTCGACCGCGAGGGTGTGCCGGACCAGGCCGCCCGGCTGCGGCGTGCCGCCGGCCAGGACGCCGCTGTCGAGCCGGTAGGCGCGGCTCAGCGGCTGGAACATCTCGGGAGGCGAGGAGCGCGGCGTGTCGGCGTCGCCGAGGTTGGCTTCCACCAAGCGCTGGCCGTCCAGATACACCCGCGCCCCGAGGGCGTCGTCGAGGTCCAGGCTCAGCCACAGCTCGCCGTAGTTGGCGTCGGCCGGGACCTCAAACTGGCGGAACACGATGCTCTGGGGCTGGCCGTTGACCACCTGCTCGTAGGCCTCGATGGGGAGAAAGTCCGCCGGCACGGGCGGTTGCTCGGCCTCCGGCTCGAGCACCAGTTGAGCCTGCGTGCTCAGGCCGTGGACGGTGACGTTGAGCTCCTGGCCGTTGGCATCACGCAGGACCAGGCGGTTGCCGGGCACCAGACCGGGGGAGGCTGGCGGGGAGTCCAATACGAACAGCCCGCCCAAGGGCGAGCGCGAGGCCGCGGCGAACGGCACGCGCTGGCGCGGCACCACGGTGGTGCCCACGTCGGCGACGACGCGATTGGCGGGCGCCGCGCTGACGGTAGCAGCCCGATCGGAGGCCAACGTGAAGGGCAGATGTTGCCACGCGCCGTCGCCCAACAGGAGGGCATAGGTGTTCTGGAAAACCGCCGGAGGCAGGCCGTCCACGGGGGCGGCGATCTTCCACTCGAAGTTGTAATCCTCGGCGCGGCCGGCCAGGTCCACCACCTGTTGGAGAGTGAGGATTTCGCTCAGGGGGTTCGAGGAGGCTACCACTTTGAGCTCGCCCCGGTAGAGCGTGTCCACCACGCGTAGGATGTGCACGCTAACCGGTTCGGCCTCGGGGGTGAAGGCCAGGCCGTTGCCGGCGATGAGGGTGACGTAGCCCGTGCCCGGACCCACGGCGGTGAGGGCATACGAGTCCACCGCCTGGTCGTCGTCCGTGATGCGGGTCAGGTCCGCCGGGCCAAACCGCGTGGCGTCGCGCGGGTAATAGGTACCCGGGCGGGCGGGGTTTTCCACGTACAGCGAGAGGTCGGTGGCCAGGCCGTCAACGGCGGCCTCCCAAGCCTGCCGGGCCGGGTCATCCGGGAGGCAAAGCGCCTTGAGCCGGTCGCGGTCATTGGCGCCGAGCACGTTCAACAGCAGGTAATCGTCGCCGGCGGGTTCGTCCCGAAATTCGCCGGCGAAGACCAACGCACCAAACTCCCCGCGGTTGGGGTCCAGGAAGAACCGCTCACTCAGGTGCGGCGGCAGGTTGGGGAAGTAGATGCGGCCGCGGTAGGTGGTGGTGTGGACCGAGTCCGGGATTTTGCCCAGTCGCCCGACGCCCTCCGGCGGCCCCAGATCGAACACCTTTTCCCGCGTCGGATCATGCAGGACCACCGATTCGGCGGAGTCGCTCCGCACGACCTGGGATTGCTGATAGACCACTTCGAGGCTGGTCTGGCCACGAATGGCCGGCAGCCCACGCTTGGGTAACGTGAGGCTCTCGGCCATTTGTAGCACGGGCGTGTTGGCCGGCCAGACGGGGGAATAATGGACGAGCAACGCGTTGTCGTCGCCGGTTTGAGGGTTCAACCGGTTCCCGTACACAGGGTCGCCGGCATAAGTACCGTCGTCGTTACGCGGGCGCAGGTAAGGCGTGATGGTGCCCACGGGCGGCTGGTTTTCCAGCGGCAAGGTGGGGAAGAAGAAGCCGGGCAGGGTCTTGTAGTAAAACTGCATGGCCATGGTGGGACGGTCGCCCGTGTCGTGCGGGCCGCGGTACACCCAGATGTTGCCCTTACGGTCCTGGAGCGTGAAGGAGGCGTACTGCGCGCGCAGGCTGGGATTGCTGACGCGCCTCGGCAACGGCTCGAAGCCCAGCCTCCGGCCGTCGAACCGACCGTCAGTGATCAAATTGTCCGGTACGGCCAGTATCCGCGCCGCTTCACCAGCCTCGTAGTCTTCCAAACCGGCAAATTCCAGTTCCAAGTAGGTCGCGCCGGATTCGGTGCCGGTGCCCATGAGCTCGACCTTCCAGCTCTGCCGGGACACGGGATCCACGGCTAGCGCGATGGTACCATTCGTCAGTCCGGAGTCCGTTGCGACGCCAAACCGACGCCGGGCAAACTCGGTGGCCGGCGTGCCGGTCCACTCGCTCAAGGCGATCGGGTTCTGTGCCAGCACCACTCCTTCCAACTTCCGAGTGGTGTAGTCCACGCCGGTGACTAGGAAGCGGTGGGCGGGGAGGCCGAGATTGGCCGGGTCTTGCAGGTACAAGGTGCGGGTCTTGCCGATGCCGTGAGGGGTCTCGGTGGTCAGGGTCACCCGGTCATAGCCGGCCGACTCGTCCACTGCCGTGCTGGTGACCTGCCAAGAGCGGATTTCGCGGTTCAGGCTGCGCGGGGGCTGACCGATGATCTTGGGCGCCAGGGGCAGGCCCAGCAGCGGCAACGGCATGGGGGGTTGGAGGACGGTGCCCGCCTCGACCACGTAATCGAACACGTCGCCCGTTTCGGGCCGTTCGCGGCGGACCTTGAAGACGGTCATGGCGGGCCGGCCGTCAGCGGCCACATAATCGAGCAGCACGTAGGGTTCGGAGGTGTAGTCGGGCCCGGAGGTGATGTTCAGGTCGTCGCGCAGGGCCCAGGCCTGGCCGCCCTGCATCAGGGCGTGTTCTTCGTTGGGGTTGAAGCCCGGCAGGCGGCGGTCGTTCTGGACGTAGATTTGCGCCCTGGCTTCCAGGCTGCTTAGCGGCCCGCTGCCGTCGTTGCTGGCCAGCACAATTTCCGGGGCGTTCAGCGGCCAGCCGATTGTGTAGCGCCCGAGGACCGATGGCCAGTAAACGGCCTTGAAGCCTTGGGCCATTTGCGGCTGGGAGAGGGCGTTGACGCGGAACCACCAGACCTCCAGCCGATCGTTGCCCGGGGCGGCGTTGACCGGAATGATGGCGCCGAGGTTGGCACTTTCGAAGCCGGCCACGAAGGGGTCGCGGTAGGCGCCGGGGTGGAAAGCGTTGCCGTGGCTTTGCTGGATGTAACCGGCCCAGTAATCCCCCTCGGCGCCCCGTTCCCCGGCCGGGGCGAGGATGCGCTGGCCGACGGCGACGCTTTGTTCGATCACGCGCGGCGCAGTTTGGGCCAGGGGCAGGGCATCCGGGAACCGCCAAGTGTTGGTCCCCCAGATCGAGCTGGGCTTGCCTGTGGCGGGGTCGGTGACGGTGAGACCCGTCGCGAAAGAGCCGGCCAGCAGGTTCGGTTGTTTCACCACGGTCTCCAGCCACGAGAGCACCCGCTCGAAGCGGACCTGTTCCCCCGAGCGGAAGCGCAGCAGAGTGCGGTGAACGGGGTACGCATCAGTGAGCCAGGTGTAGAAGGCGAAGGTCTCGGTGAGTTTGGCGCGCGGCTGGTCCAGCGGGTCCTGGTAGTCAATGATCGGCGCATTTTCCGCCGGCAGCGGTACGGCCGTGGCCCGCGCCTCGGCCTCGGAATTCACGCGCGGGCGGAGGTAATGGCTGTACTTGAGGATGTCTACGGGCCAGACCTGCCGGTACCGGACAAAGCGGAACGGCCAGCGCAAACCCTCGATCCCGGTCTCCAGCCAGTGGACCTGCACGTCGTTGCGGTTGAGGGTTTCCCGGGTGGCGAAGACCAAGGGCCGCGGGGCATCCGAGAGGAAATGTTGGTACACGAAGTCCTGACTGCCGGCGACCAGGTCCGGGTAGAGGGCCGAATCGTCCTGCTGTTCCTCCAACGGATAGGCGGTCAGGACTTCGCCCAGTTCTGTGGTCACGTCGGCCGGCTGGGGTTCGCGGATCACGTCCACGATTTCGTAGCCCAAGGGACGGCGGGTGCGGCCGCCCGGCTCGGCCTCGCCCAGTAGCTCGACAAAGACGCGGCCCTCCACGTTGTAGGCGAGGATCTCGCGGCGGGAGCTTTCGTACCAGAGGGTGCGGGACTCCTCGAGTTGGGCGTTGGGATTCTCCACAATGGGGGTCTGCCCAAGGGCACGGTAGGGGGTGTCCACCCGGCGGGGGAAGTTGTTGTTGTAAACGACGTTCAGCACGGACACCCGGCCGGCGGGTACGGCCACCGGTTTGCCAGTGGGCCGGAAGACGCCTTCGGTCCAGTAAATCTTGCGCGGTGGCTTGAACGGGCTGCCTGAGACCACGTAGCGGGCGCGGTACAGGGTGTAATAGTTGCCCGCGTCCACCCAGTACCGCGAAGGATTGGCGTCGTAGTCAGCCGGTTTGCTGCTTTGGGGCTGGGCCTTGCGCCAGACCACGTCCACCGGCCCGGGCTGGATGGCGTAAGCCGTGCGGGCGTGGGGGCTCCAGTAGTAGCTGACCGTGGTGCGGGCCAGCAGGCCGGCGAAGGCGTCCTCGAGCAGCAGGCGATTGAGCCGGGCCGGCCGGGCATCGGAGGTGCCGGCGGGGTCGAGAATCTGGGTCTCGAGCGAGAGGGTCACGTTGGAGAAGCGCTCGAGGGCGTAAATCGAGGGGCCGGCAATGAGCGTGTTGAGGTCGGTCAGGAGCTTGCCGGGAAGGTTGGGATCCCCGGGACTGCTCAACAAGCTGCGGGTCTCAGCGGCAAGCTGGTCCTTGACGAAGGCGGCCAAGGGGTCGGCCGCCGCGTTCAGCCGATTCGCCAGTCCGGCCAGGTCCAGGATTTCATGGGGTTCAAGGCGGCTGGGCCGGTGTGGTTCCGGCACCCAATACTCCTGGGGCAGTGTGCCGGGGGGCAACGGATTGCCCTCCACGTCCACCAACGGCGGCGGGATGGGGGCGCCGAACAGGAAGCTGATATTGCGGCTCAGCCACGGCGCCCCGACCAGGGCCCGGGTCATAACCACGACAATCTGCCCGCCGTTTTCACCGCGGGGCAGGTCCAGGTTGGCGCTGCCGGCGTTGGCGGCGTAGCTGAGACCGGGGTTGAGTTGGGTGTTCCGCGGCGCGGCCAGGGCACCGAAGGTGATGCGGCCTTGAAACTGCCGCGGTGTGGCGGGCAGCTCGGTCAGGCCGTCGGCCCGCTGCTGCTCGGCGGTGGGGGCGCGGCCGTTGGAGCCGGGCGGGTCGCCGGGGGTGCTGGAAATGGGCACGCCGCCCACGGACTGGAGGTTGTAATCCGTTCGGTCTTGCCGCACCTCGAAGGGCGGGACCGGAACGGGGTTGCGGACCTGGGCCAGGAGCGGCCCGCTCCCCAGCAGGCTCGCCAGGCCAAGGCCCCCCAACCAGAGGAACCGGGCGAAGGATTTCATGGGACCGAGGGAGGGTGGTTGACCGGTTTCAGGACCCCGCGCGGCGCTCGGTGGCGGCCGGCGTTTCAGTTCCCGGCGGTTTCGGATGCAGCGGTTTGGGCCGCGGTTTGCGGCTGTGCGGCTCCCGAATTCTGGGCCATTTGCCGGAGCAGTTGCTCGAGGGAGGCGAGACGGGTTTTCAAGGCCTCGAGCTCGGCGCGCTGGGCGGCGATGACCGCTACTTGGGTCTGGTACTCGGCCTTCAGCTCGGCCAACTCGTGGGCTTGAGCCTTGGCGTTCTCGTTCAGGTAGAGACAGATTTTTTCGTAGTTGATGCCGTCCGGACGGCCTTCGCGGTCATAGTCCACCAGCCGCGTCAGCCCCAGTGCATGGAAGTCTTCAGCGATATAGCCGATTTCCCATCGGTCAGGATCGCCGGGCCGCGTGTAGGTCATGGGTTGGGCCTTGAGCAGCAGGGCAAAGTCGTCCCGGAGGGGCGTGATGTTCTCCTTGAACCGCCGGGAAGAATTATCGTAGCCGAGGCGGCCAGTGGCGTCGTTCCACTGTACGTTTCGATAATCGCCGAAGGGCATGCTGCTCACCCAAATGCCGCCCGCCAACGATAGATTGCCGGCCGAATCAATGCTGGCCCGTGTTGTCCAAGTCCCCGTCTGGTTGAAATCGGCCCCCCCACCCGACGTGGTGCCGATGACCAGTGCATCCCCACCGCCCGGGTCGTCGCCGATGTTAATACGGAGTTGGGATTGATTCTCAGCAACGTTGTACCGGGCGATCCACAGTGGGTCCGAGTTGTCGTTGTTCCAAGTGGGGGAAACGTCTGGTCCACCTGAGAATACTACAGCCCTGCCGTAGCCGGCGCCGGTCGTGGGAGCGTTGCCGAGGCTGCCCATCCACAGGTTTCCGTAGATCTGGTTGTCGAAGATGAAAATGTTCGCTTGGTCGCGGCGGGCGAGATTCGCCCCCAGCCGCGCATCCGCGAGGGTGCCGCTGGTGATCTTGGCGGCGTCCAGCCCCGGAATCCGGTCGGGATGCAAGGTGCCGGTGGTGATCTTGGAGGTATCCAGCCCTGGAATGCGCGCCACGTTCAGAGTGCCGCTGGTGATCTTCGAGGCATCCAAATCCGTCAGCCCGGCCCCGTTGCCGGAGAACTGGTTCGCGGTGAGGCTGCCGGCCACCACCAGGTTGTCGCCGGTGCCGGCGGCCACCAGCGGCTGGCCGTTGTTGTTGACCAGCGCGTTGGCGTGCCGCGCCAAATAGGCGTAGGGCGCCGGCAGGAGCCGCAGCCGGGGCAGAATCTCGGTGGGCGCCCCGCTGATGGTCACGGTAATGCCCAGGTAGCGGTCCGAAGCATCCACCCCGCCAAAGACCTGGGACAGCGGCGGCCGGCTCTCACCGGGGACCTCGGTGCCTTCGCCCAGCAGCACGCTGAAGTTGCCCTTGTCAATGGTCACGATCTGCTGCTCGGACCAGAGCCGGTTACCGCCGGTGGCCTGGTCATAAATACGGAAGATCACCGGGTAGTTGGCCGGGTTGTTGGACGCCAGCGGCACGCCGTTGGCGTCCACCAAGAAGCCCTGGTAGGTCATCAGATCGGGCGGCCGGGCATCCGCCGCTCGGGCGGACGGCACCAAGCTTACGAAGAAGGAGGCGCTGGCGACCAGCGCCGCCAACCGAAGAAAGGACCAGGACGGTCGCCCGTCAAAGGGGCGGGCCGGTGCGACGGATCGGATGTTCATGTTCATGTTCATGGGCTTTGGGGTTGGGAGTTTGAGAGAGGGATTTGGATTAAAAGCGGAAATTCACTGGGTGAGGGTTTCCAGGTCACTGATCCGGGTCAGTTCAAACCGGCCGCGGACCTCGAAGGTGCGGCTTTCCGGTTGGGGCCGACCCGGTTTGGTGCGGCCGGTCAGCGTGATGCGTTCGAGGTATTCACCGACAATCGTGTCGTGGCCCCGCGTCAGGCTGTCGAAGTCGTCAGCAGGAGCCCGGGGCGTCAGCGTGATTTCGCGGCGAATATCGTAGGACTCTTCCCCCCGCGGAACGCGCTGATCGAAGGTGGCGTTGAGGTTGTCATGGTCGGGGTGATAGAGGTGAAGAAATGGATTGGCACTGTCTTCATGAGTCACGGTCACGACGACCTGTACGTTCGTCCCGGCACGGAGTGCACCGACGCCCGGCCAGGGCACGTTGCTGGCCGACCACGGAAGATGGACCGCGCTGATCCGGCGCGCGTGGGCGAGTTGGGCCGGGTCCAGCAACTCCTCCCGAGTGGTCAGGCCCACCTGCCCGTCGGGTTTCGGTCCGACAAACACGCGCTGCAGGAGCTTCGCATTGCCGCCGTCGGCCCCCATGTGGACGATGAGGCGCAACGGATAAGGCCGACCCACGGTTCCAAGGTCCTCGTTGATGCCTTCGATGACATAGCGACCGTCTTGTTGCATAAGGGGCTTGCCATCGGGTCCGCGGCGGTACTGGGTGAGATAGTGCCTCACATGAGTTACCGCGGCCGCACCCACCCAGAGTCCGGCCCGCGAGCCCACGCTGGCACTCACCGGCAGCTCCCACCGGGCCAGCGAACGGTGATCGGTGAGCACCAGGACCGCGGCGTAGAGCGTCCCCGGGGTCCCGGTCATGGCGGTTCGATTGACTCCCAGAACGATTTCGACTTCCGAGCCCGGCTGCCCGGCTGGTCTCAAGGTCCACGATCGGGGCGATGCGAGATTGGTGTGGGCGAACGTCAGATCCACCGGGTTCCGGGTTCCGCGCAAGAGGAGCGGGGGGACGGCCGCGATCGAGGGCTGCCCGGCCGGTGCGGGTTCGGACGGCTGAAGGCTCAGCGTGACCTGGAGATCTTCAGGGGTGAGGTTTCTCACCCGCAGGCTGGCTGCACTACGGTCGGTCCCGAATTCCAACGAGGTGGACGGGGGCAACTGGACTGCGAAGGGCCCGAAGTAGCGGTTGTACAGCTCCCCGGCGCGCATCCAGAAGGCCTCGCCGCGCCGCACGCGCGTCGTATTCAGCGCGAACACGGGCGCGGGATTGGCCGGTCCCAGAGGCCCGCCCACATACCGAAACAACTCGAGTTGATTGAGCAGTTCCGGCGCCGGGCGCAGAAAGGCTTCAAATGTGGGCGGACTGTCCGCAGGAGTCGCGAAGCCCAGGAAATTCAACCCGGTGGTCGTCCATGTGTACCTGGGCACGACCGGTTTGCCTTTGATCCCCCAGCGAAAGGTGGGAGTGTCGGAGCGCACCCGGACCAGATAAGCCCGATTCCCTTCGAGTCGTTTCAGCACCGCATCGGGTCCCTGGCCCCGCACCCAGCTGCTCCAGGGGGACCCGGTATCTGCCGGAAGGGCGGGGGTTTGGGTAAAACGCGAGACCGGCACCTCGGGTTGCCATTGCCAAATCTCCTCGATGGGTTGGTAGGCCGGATCGGCCATCAGGTCGTCCAAGATCTGATGGGAAGCGTCCACGTGAAGGAAGACAGCGTTCCAGCCTGCGACGAGGTCAAAGGACTGAGTTACCCATTGGGCGGAAGCCTGCCAAGGCCACAGGATCAGCAAACCGAGAGAAAGACCGGTCGCCAAACGAGACGCGCGGGAACAGCGCCGTGGCCGCTGCGTTGACGGTGAAGTGCAGACCCGTTGGGGCGGCCCTGCCCTGAGGGCGTTCCGAGGATTCCAGTGGGGGTCCATGGGAAGGGGTGGGATCAGTTTTTGACGTAAAGGTACCAACCCGTCCGCGGGTTGAGTCGATACAAGGCCGCAAGCGTGGTGGTCCCGAGGCGTCCACCGAAATGGAGGACTTCGCTGCCCGTCCAGACGGCGGTGGCCTGACTGCGCCCCGGGGGATTGCCCGCCGTGGACAATGGCCGCCAGGCGCTCGCCCCAAGCGTGTAAGCGTAAGGCGGCGGTGAGGTGCCATCGGCCGCCACGCCGCCCAAAATCAGCATGTCTCGGCCCGTCCAAACCGCGTTGTGCAGATGCCGGGCAGGAGGGGCCTGGTTGGTGGACAGGGGCTGCCAAAGGCCGGTGCCGGGATCATAACGGGCCCCGTCGTTCAACGGGCCGGAGGGGCCCATGCCCCCCCAGATGAGCAGGAGTTGGCCGGTCCAAACCGCGGAATGCCCCGTGCGGGCGCTTGGGGCATTACTCTGGGCCAAGGGTTCCCACGCCACGGGCTGGCCCTGAGCGTCGAACCGCAAGCGGGCACCGTCGTTCAACCGACCGCCCGGGCCCTGACCGCCCCAGACGATCAAACTATCCCCGGTCCACACCCCGGTGGCGCCAAATCGCTCCGTGGGGGCCCCGTGGGTTGGCAGGGCACTCCATTGGTCGAGGCTCGGATCGTACAAAGCGCCGTCGCGGAGCAGGCCATCGAAATTGCGGCCGCCCCAGACCAGCATCTGCCGGCCGGTCCAGATGCAGACGTGGCCTTCACGCCCCGAAGGCGCGTTGTTGGTACTGAGTGTTTGCCAGACGGCGGTGCCGGCAGCGAGTCGCCCGCCGGTATTCCAATACTGGCCCTGGCCCGTGCCGCCCCAAACGATCATGGATTGGCCGGTCCAGACCGCGCTGTGGCCTGTGCGAGCCGAGGGCGCGCCGACGCTTGGCAATGCGCTCCAGGTGTCGGCATCCGGTCGATAGATGGCCCCGCTGGCGGTGGTCAGACTCGGGTCCGGCAGGGTTCCTCCCCATACCCACATCTCCGTGCCCGTCCAAACGGCTGTATGGCCGAAGCGGGGCAGGGGTTCGTCGATTGTCGATCCGGCGATCCATCCCGGTGCGGGAAGCTCGCCCGCCGGCGCGAATCCCCTGGCCAGCAAGGTGGGATCGTTCGCTTGCGCGGACAGTACCGGCACGCCCGGTGGGAGACCCTCTTGGAAACTCGCCGCCAGCGATTCGTGACGATTGGAGAGGGCATGCAACTCTGCGACAAGGGCGACGAGTTGCTGTTGGACAGGCTCCAATACCGCGGGTGCCAACTTGGCGGGGCTGATGCTTCCATCGGGGACGTTGCCGGCCATGCTGGCAAAGGGCGCGGCAGGAATGCGCAGGTCCGGTTCCAGTCGTTCGAATCCGTGCACCCCATCGTCGAACCAGATCCGGAGATAGAGGTCCGCGCTCCCGAACGGAACGCCGTCCAAAGGAGCCATGCCGGGCAGGGTCGGATCGCCAAGCTGTACAACATACAACCCTCGTTGGACGGGGATCGAAACGGCCGCGTCCGGTTCTCCATCCCCGTTGTGGTCGGGCGCGTTGCGCCAGAACACCTCACGGCCCGTGCCACTGACGAGGGCGAACTTGAACTGCCCCTGCCCGTTAAAGTAAGCGCCGCCGACAGCGATTCGACCCTGGTGGGGCAGAAGCGGCGAAGTTTGTGCCCAGAGAGAGACGACAAAGCCCCCTGCGGCCCAGAGAAAAGGCCCAATCCTGCGGCCTGATCTGATGCCATGGGAGGGCATTAGACAAGGCGGAGACTAACAGCATTTTTTGCCCTGTCAATGGCAATTTATGAAAACGTTGAGGAAAAATGAAAATCGTAGCCGCGGGGTCCTGTCCGCTCGAGGGGGCCCTCCGGCCTATACCGACGCGCGGCTCTGGTTTGATCTGCGTCTGCCTATCTCTGGAGCTTGCCAGAACGGGCCGGGCCTACAGTGTCCGCGGCCGGCACCTGCCGCGGCCAGCTTTTCGGATCCGCCACCTCGCTGATTCTTGGGTGCCCTACGGTCTGCGGTTTGGGGTGAGTCTGGTATTGCCCGATTTCGCCGGATCCCTGACTGGCCCAATTGGGTCGCTGGGAGCCACCCGTGGTGGGCACAGCTGCCGATAACGTTTGAGCTTGCGCGGACACCCAGTCGGAGATCCCCCGGCGTGCACGCGGACGATGCGCGTCGAATGCGGCTCGCGGGCGAGATTGGCACCGGAATGTGGCGCGAAACGCCCCGGCGGTTTCGAATGCGCGGGAACTCGGGCCGGTGAGGGATGGCAGACTCTGCGCACGCCGAGGGGGCCTGTCGTCCAGTTGCTCGACCGGGAGAGCCGAACCATGGAAAATGCTCGCCCTGCCTGCTTGCGTTGGCGATGGAAGCCCCGGGTTCACAAACGGAACGGAAGCTTGCGCCCGCAACCTGCTCACCGGCCAGCCCCGGCCGGATCGAACGACAAGCAGTGCACATTTTTCAAGGGACTGTGCAAGTTTGCAGGGTGCAAAACCGGGGGGCTGCTGGTAGCTTGGTTCTGAAGCACAACAGCGTTGACGTCAACGGCGTTGACGTTGGAAAGAGACGGGCCAGCATGGGCTGTGCCCGGACGTCTGTGATTGTCGAAGAGCCGAGAATGCCATGAAAAAGCACAGTCAATCGGAGCTGCGCCGCACTGCCTTCACTCTGATCGAGTTGCTGGTGGTGATTGCCATCATTGCGATCCTGGCGGGCATGTTGTTGCCGGCCCTTGCAGAGGCGAAGGAGAAGGCCGTGCGCGCGCGCTGCCTGAGCAACACCCGGCAGTTCGGCATGGCCGTCATGATGTACGCCAACGAGAACCGCGATTACATTCCCGCCCACACGGTCAATGGCTACTGGCTGTGGGATATGCCGCGGCAGACCGCAGACGCGATTACAAACTATGGCGCCACCCGGTCGGTGTTCTACTGCCCGAGTGTTCGGGCTTCGGTCAAGGAGTACGACGTGGAGGTGAACTGGTGGGAAATCAACCCGAACCGGCGGATCGTGGGATTCGGGTGGTTGGGGGCACGCCTCGACTCCAGTGGCAAGCCGGACGCACGCATGGCCGGTTACATGTACCCGGGCAAGCAGTTCCATCTGCGGACCACCGGCAACACCAATCCCGCCATGGCGGAGCTCATTGTGGACGCGCTGTTGTCCCGGGGACCCAACGACTTCGTCGGCGTCCCCAGCGGGCTGACCAGCGATGGCAGACACAAGAATCCGCATCGCAAGGGGGCCTTCCCGGGTGGGGGCAATGCATTCTATCTCGACGGCCACGGGGCGTGGCGCACGTTCAAGTTGATTCGGGAGCGCTACAATCCTCAGGACCGGGACGTGCGCTGGTGGTTCTGAAAGCGGGCCGCAATGCACGCCTCTGCCCCTTGGATCGTCAAGGGCCCGACGGCATCAGTGAACAAGGTCGGAGCAGGCGAGACTCGGGTTTAATCCACGGCTGCGCAGGCCGGAGGCAATTGTTTCGTCGAGGCGGCCCCGGGGTTAAGAACTTGGTGTCTTCACGGGGAATACGTCCGGGGACAGTCTAGCGGTCGTGCACCCGACCCGGTTCATGGGGCGGCATCGCATGGCGGCGAAGGTCGCGCCCTAAGTGGACCCCACCAAGGCCCTCGGCTTTGGCGGTTGGGTGTGACCGGCCACGGGCAACCGCGGCATTGAACAGGCGTGGGGATGACCGGTCCAGGGAAGCTGCAGATTCCCCTGCCAGTGTCCAGCCCCGGGCACAGGGAATTCCCGGCCTTCCAACCGCTTCTCGAGCCTGCAAGCTGGGCCACAGCGGCTTCTTGCCACGGTTCAAGTTCCGGACAGGGGTGCCGAAAGTTCGTGCTGCCATCGCACGGGGACGGCCCCTGTGCCAGGCTGTGACGAACTCGTTGGCGCCGCTGCCTTGTCGCCAGCGGGCGGGAAGGCCGTTTCCGCTGCCCCCCATCCAAACGGCTCCGGAAAAGGGCCGTGGAGAGTCGGGTCCGAGGCTTCCCCATGCCGAGGCGGCGACCGCACCCCGAGGCGAACAGGGAGGGTGCCTGAGCCGGATTGCCATTTGCAGCCGACAGGGGCATGATGCCGCTCGAGAAACCTTGACCAGCATTCCCCAGCCATGAAACGACTCTGGTCCCGGCGGCGGTTCTTGCGATCGCAACTGCAGGTGATGTTGGCGGCGGGTGTCGCCCCGGCGTGTATCCCGGGCACGGCGCTGGGGGCGAACGGGCGGGCAGCGCCTTCGAACCGTGTGGTCGTCGGGGCAATTGGTGTGGGCCCGCAAGGGCGGGCGGTGATGGGGGGCTTCCTCGCCCTGCCGGATGTCCAAGTGGTGGCGGTGTGCGATGTCAAGCAGGACCAACTGGAGCTGGCCCGCCGGGCCGTGAATCAGCACTACCAAAACGCTGATTGCCGGACCTACGGGGATTTTCGGGGGTTGCTGGCGCGGTCCGATGTCGATGCGGTCCTGATTGCCACCCCGGACCACTGGCACGTGCACGTGGCCGTGGCAGCCGTCCGGGCCGGCAAGGACATATACCTTGAAAAACCGATGGGCTTGTCGCTGGCCGAGGATCAGATTCTGCGCCGAGAGGTGCAAACGCATCGACGGGTGTTCCAGTTCGGCACGCAGCAGCGATCCAGCCGGGAGTTTCAGCGTGCATGTGCTCTGGTCCGCGAGGGCCGCATCGGTCGCCTGCAGCAAATTCGCGTGTGGTGTTTGGCCAGCCGGCCCGGGGGTTCCACCACACCGGCTCCGGTGCCTCCGACGCTGGATTACGATTTCTGGTTGGGACCGGCTCCATTCAGTCCGTACACGGAGGACAAGTGTGCCGCCGATAACAAGACATGGTGGTTCATTTACGATTACGCGTTGGGTTGGATCGCGGGTTGGGGGGTGCATCCGTTGGACATTGCGTTGTGGGGCCATCCCAACATGCTGGGCGGACCACTGGAAGTGGAGGGCCGGGCTGTTTTTCCGACCGAGGGTGCATGCAATACGGCCGTGGCGTGGCACGTGGCGTTTCGGTTTCATGACGGCGTGCGGTTGGAGTTCCGCGGTACGCGGAACGGGTACGCCGAGGTCAACGAACTGAACGATCTGCGTCCCTGGGAGGCGCAGTACGGACCCATCGCCGATCACGGCACCGTGTTCGAGGGGGACGAGGGTTGGGCGTTGGTCCACCGGGGGTTGCTACGTACCCATCCGGAGTCCCTGGCCGAATCGTCGGACCGACTGGTGGAGCGTCTGCCCCGGCTGAGCCTCAACCACGTCCGGGACTTTGTCGATGCAGTCAGGACCCGGCGGCCCACGGTTTGCCCCATTGAAGAAGCCTTCCGAGCCGACCTGCTTTGTCAGCTCAGCGATATTGCCACGCGCGTCCCGCGGCGGCTGCGATTCGACCCCCGGCAGGAGCGCTTTCTGGAGGATCCGGAGGCGAACCGCCGACTGGAACTGCGTCCTCGGCGCCGTCCGTGGCACCTGGCCTGAGCTTCCCCTGGCGCGGCAGTCATGGTCGCAAAACTCTGGGGCGTGGGTGGGATCGGCCCGGAGTTCGGTTTGCGGGGAACCCGAACGTGGGAGTGAGGTCGAGCCGGCAGCAGCCGGGGCGGGCTTGGAATCGCCTTTGCACCAGACTAGCTTGTTGCAGGTGACATGAGGTCGGGCATGAACCACACCACGCAGCCGCGGTCGGTGCAGGCGGAGGATCTGCACCCCGCTTTTACACTGGTCGAATTGCTGGTGGTCATTGTCATTGTGGGGCTGCTGGCGGCAATGCTTCTGCCGGTGCTGGGCAAGGCCAAGTCAAAAACCCAGGGCATTCAGTGCCTGAACAACCATCGCCAACTGGCCCTGGCCTGGCGGATGTACGTGGACGACAACCAGGACCGACTCCCATACGCCAGTGAAGATCCTCGCCGACCAGAGACGGCGGCGGCGGCCTGGATCTCGGGATCGCTGGATTTCAATCCCAACAATCCGGCCAACTGAGATCCGTCGCTGACCATCCAGCGCAGTCCCCTTTGGCCCTATTGCGGCAATCAGTTGACCATTTGGAAATGTCCGGCCGACCAGTCGTTCGTGCTGGTCAACGGGGTGCCCCGTCCCCGCGTGCGGAGCATGTCCATGAACGTGTACCTGGGCGGGTGGGGCGGCACCGACGGTGGCTGGGGTGCGCCGATCGCTGCGTACCGAATTTATCTGAAAATGTCGGAGCTCCTGGACCCGGGTCCGTCGAAGGTGTTTGTCTTTCTCGACATGCGCGAGGACAGCATCGACATGGGCAATTTTGCGGTGCGGATGGCCGGCTGGCCGGATCGACCGGAGCTCTACGGCTTCTACGACCTGCCCGGATACTATCATCATCAGGCCTGCGGGTTTTCCTTTGCCGATGGGCACTCCGAAATCCGGCGGTGGCGGGATCCCCGCACGACGCCGCCGTTGGTCAAAGGCGGCCTGATTTACGACACATTCGCTTCGCCGCACAACCCCGACGTGGCCTGGCTTCAAGAGCGGGCGACACGACCGGTTCGCAGTGCGCCCTGAAAGCGGCGGGGCTTGATTTCACTCGGCAGACCGGCGGGTCCGGGAGGAGGCCCGAACCACCGTCCACCCGGGGCCTGAGGCTCCGCGCAGCCAGGCCATGGAAACCTGACCAGATCGGTGGCGGCTACGTTGGTGTGGAAACTGGCCGTCTTACTCGGGTCCAAGGAGCGCGTGGTTTCGTTTGCATGGGTCAACGGTGGGGCAAGGGCGGCCGAACCACTTTGTTGTGCGAAAGCCCCGGGGTTTCGTGGTCAAAACCCACGGGCCTGTTCGAACAATAGTCCGGTCCCGACGCGGCTTGCGGCAGCGTGAGGCGCTTCGCTCATGGGCCCTTGCCGGCGGCAAACCTTGGACCAATCAGGCGCCGAGCGGCGGCGCGGGTTGGGGGAATGCGCCCGGTCAGGCAACGGCCGTGCCAGTGGGCGCCTGTTCCGCGTCTTTGAGGGCTTCGCGGAGCCGCCAAAGGAGTTCCTGGGCGGTGAAAGGCTTGCGCAGATAGTCCGCGGGCTGGCTGGTGGCGTCGGCGGGCCAGACATAGCCACTGGTGGTTACAATGGGCAGCCGGGGATGGAGGCGGCGGAGCCGTTCGATGAGCTCGCGGCCGCTCATACGCGGCATGACCAGGTCCACCAGAGCCACATCGACCTGCAGGCCCGGCTGGCCCAAGAGGGCCAGCGCCTCGGCACCGCCCGGAGCCGTCAGTACGCGGTAGCCGAACTGTCTCAGCACGGTTTCCACCGTCCGCAGGACCCGTTCGTCGTCGTCCACCACCAGCACCGTTGCGTTGCCCTGGAGGAGGTGACCGGGCGGGGCCGGCTCGCGGGCCACCACGGGTTCAGCCGGCAGGTACAGGCGTACGGTGGTTCCCTGACCGGGTTGGCTGGAGACGGCGACGCCGCCGCCGTGGCTGGTGACGACGCCATACACCCAGGCCAGACCGAGGCCCCGGTGGCCGGCCGCCGCCTTGGTGGTGAAGAATGGTTCAAAAATGCGCGGCAGGATCTCGGGGCTGATCCCGCATCCGGTGTCAGTGATTTCCAGACAGACGTGGTAACCGGCGGCCAGCTCGACGTTGCGATCCCGGGTGGGTGTGGTGAGTTCCACATTGCGGGTCCGGACGGTGATGCGTCCTTCGGGCCCCAGGGCTTCCCGGGCATTCTCGAGAATGCGCAGAATGGCCTGGTGCAGTTTGCCCTCGTGGAACCGCGTGGTGAACAAGCGCCGCTCGAGCTCGATCTGCCAGTCCACGATGGGGGGTGACGGTTTGCTTCGTACCACCGCCACTGCCCGCAGAACGAGTTCGTTGAGGTTGCCGGTGGGCAACCGATGGGATTCGTGCGCGTCGCGACTGAACGAGCCCAGCTCGTGGGCCACCTCGGCCCCGCGCGCGGCGGCTTGCTCGATTTCCAGCAGAGCCGGCCGCCAGGGATGATCGGGAGGCAACTGCGTCAGCAGCAGGGACGCCCGGCCCAGCACGGTGGTCAGGGCGTTGTTGAAGTCGAGGGCCACCGTGCGGCCGAACTGCAAGATGCAGTCGAGTTTTTGTTTCAGAGATTGCGCGTCGGTTTCCTCGGAAGGCTGACCGGGCGGGAATTGCAACAGGTAGTAGCGCTGCTGGTCGCGGCTCCACGTGGTGATCCACGCGGTGGTGCGGAGTTCCTGCCCGGCGCGCGCCCGCAGGTGGAGGGACACGGTGGGCGAAGGACTCCGGGTCCATTGCAGGAGGAATTGCTCGGCTGGAACGGGGTTGGAGGGCAGCCAGAGCGCGGACAGTCGCGCCGTGCCACTGGCAAGGCCCTGACCGAACAACTGAATGGCGGCGTTGTTGGCGCGCAAAATGGTGCCGGCTGCGTCCACCCAGAGCACCGGCCAGGCGGCGTTGTCGAATGACGCAAAGAATTCGTGTCGCATGCGACCGAGAGTTTCCCCACTGTCTCTCTCATCGGCCGAGGAGCGGCCGAACTTAAAAGCGAAGAAAGGCTGCCGGAAGAAGCTCGCGAATCGTCCACTGGCGAATGCGTCCCGGGCGGCGGCTGTCACAGCTCCACACCACGGCTTCGGGTGCGTATTCGGCCAGCAATTGTCGGCAGGCCCCGCACGGTGTGGGGCCGCCGGGAACGGGGGCAGCGATGGCGATGGCGACGAACCGCCGGGCGCCCTCGCTGAGGGCTTTGAAGAGGGCAACGCGTTCGGCGCAGCAGGTCAGGCCGAAGCTTGCACTTTCGATGTTGCAGCCGGTGAAGATCCGACCCTCCTGCGTGAGGAGCGCGGCACCCACCCGAAAGTTCGACCAAGGGGCGCACGCATGGACACGGGCGCGGCGGGCCGCAAGCGTGAGGACCCGGGCCTGTGCGGCCGGGTCAGGTTCAGCCCGATTCCCCTTACGAGGACCGTTCGTTTTCAGGGCCCGGGGCTTGGGACGATCCGGTTTGGCGGGCATACCATTGAAGGAAGGCGTCGATCCAGGCAGCAGCCTGCCGGGTGATTCGACGGGACTGTTCGAGCACTTCCTGATGAGACAGGGGCCTGCGGCTGCGGCCGGCGGCCAGGTTGGTAATGCAAGAGACCGCGGCCACGCGCAGGCCGCATTGGCGTGCCACGATGACCTCGGGGACCGTGCTCATACCGACGGCATCCGCCCCGAGTCGGGCAAATGCACGAATCTCCGCCGGGGTTTCATAGCTGGGTCCACTCACCGCAACGTAGACACCCCGATGAAGTCGGATTCCCGCAGCGCGGGCGGCCAGGGTCAATCCCCGGCCCAGCTCCGGATCGTACGCCCGGGTCAGGTCCACAAAACGGCTGTGGCCCGGCCAGTCAGGGCCCCGCAGCGGGTTGTCGCCCATCAAATTGATATGATCGCGCAGCAGCATGAAGTCGCCCGGGCGGAACCGGGGATGAATCCCCCCGGCGGCGTTGGTCAGGACCAGGTCACGAACGCCCCATGCGGCCAGCACGCGAACGGGATAAGTGACTTCAGCCAGGGACCGGCCTTCGTAAAAGTGGACACGACCGTTGAGAATGGCCAGGGGCACGCCGTGATGCAGCCCCACCAGAAGTTCACCGGCATGCCCCGGAACGGTGGGTGTGGGGAAGCCGGGTAGATCGGCGTATGAGATGCGTTCGGGATCCCGAAGGAGAGCCGCCACGCCGCCGAACCCACTACCCAGAACCAACGCCAGGCGAGGCTGGACAGAGGTGCGGCGGCGCAAACGCGCGGCAGCGGCCCCGGGCTCGGGCAGACCCGCGGCCGCCGCAAGGGATGTCCGACTTGGCATGCGGCTTCGCATGGGACGGCACGCAGCTTGCCGGCAGGGCCGTGGGCGTCTAGTTTGCCGGCGTTCAGGATGGACGGCTTATGGACTGGACGCCCGAGGCCATGCAACGCTACGCGCGACACTTGAGTTTGCCGGAAGTGGGTCCGGCGGGCCAAAGGAAAATTCGCGCGGCGAAAGTTTTGTGCATCGGGGCCGGCGGGCTCGGCTCGCCGGTGCTGTTGTATTTGGCCGCCGCCGGAGTGGGCCGCCTGGGCGTGGTCGACCATGACCGTGTGGATGTCTCGAATCTGCAACGGCAGGTGGTGCACACAACGCGGGACACCGGCCGGCCGAAAACCGCCTCGGCTCGCGAACGCCTGGAGGCGTTGAACCCGGACGTGGAAATTGTGGAGCATCCGGTGCGGTTGAACCGCGAGAATGTTCTGGAAATCCTCCGGAACTACGACGTGGTGGTGGATGGGTCGGACAATTTCCCCACGCGGTATCTGGTCAACGATGCCTGCGTGCTCTTGGGCAAGCCGAATGTTTACGGTTCGATCTACCGGTTCGAGGGACAGGCGAGCCTGTTTGCGCCGCACCTGGGCGGGCCCTGTTACCGATGTCTGTATCCGGAGCCGCCGCCGCCGGGCACCGTGCCCTCGTGTGTAGAGGCGGGCGTATTGGGGGTGTTGCCGGGCGTGATCGGATGTATTCAAGCGACCGAGACCTTGAAACTCGTGATGGGGATCGGTGTGCCGTTGCTGGGGCGACTGTTGTTGTACGACGCCCTGGAGATGCGCTTTCGCGAGATCAAGGTGCGCCGGGATCCGGGCTGCCCGGTGTGTGGAGAGCACCCGACAATTCGGGAGCTGATGGATTACGACCAGCTTTGCGGCGGGATCGGGGCCGGCCCGGGGCCGCTGACGGAAGACGAAGTGACGGTGTGGGAGATGCAAGAAGCCCTGTTGCACCCGGAGCTGGGGATTGAGGTGGTGGACGTCCGGGAACCCCACGAGTATGCGGTGGCGCACCTGCCCGGCGTGCGCTTGCTGCCGTTGAGCGAGCTTCCACAACGGTGGAAGGAATTGGATCCGAATCGGACGATTTACCTGCACTGCAAGGCGGGAGGACGCTCGATGCAGGCGGTGGCGTTTTTAAAGCAGCTCGGATTTCGGTCCGTGAAAAGTGTGCACGGGGGATTGCAGGCCTGGGCCCGGGAAATTGACCCCACGCTGCCGGTTGCCTGATGCGGCCCGGGCGCGCACGGGATCGTCAGAACCGGGGTTTTGCTTTGCGGATGGGCTTTCTGGCGTCACCGTGGTTCCAGCGCGGGCCCGGGGGGCGGTTCAGGCGCCGCCAGCGCTTTTTCGGTCTCGCTTCGCCATTGCTCGGCGAGTTCTTGGAGGGTGTGCCCGGTCCACTGGCTCCACAGGGATTCCTCGTAACGGCCTTCGCGCAGGGCGGCGTTGAGATGACGAATCAGGTCGCGGTTGTACCGGCGGCTCACCCAGTCCAAGAAATTGGCGCTGATGCGGTAACCTGCGTCGTGTCGAAGTTGCACGTTGCGCTGTTGACGCAGCCAGACCAGGTCGGCGCCATGCCTTTCGGGTTCGAACACGAACCAGCGCAAGTAGTCTGCGATTCCTTCGACCAACCAACCGGGCGGGGGGGCGGAACCGGCCGGACGGCGGCCGTACTGTTGGAGCACATGAACCAGCTCGTGCACGAGGGCGCCCACGGCTTCACCTTCGAGCTCCCGTTGGATCCAACGGGCGTTGGCGGTGATTCGGGTGCCACTGGTGGCCGCCACCCCACGGCCCGGTCGAATTACGATGCGAACCTCCCGGGGCGGCTCAAAATTCTGGCCGGGCAGCAGATCGGCCAGTCGGGGATACCATTCAAGAAGAACCGGCACCAGCGTCCCGCGCGCCCAGCTTTCCAGTTCCGGCGCCCGTGAAAGGTCCAGCGTGAAGCTGTACCGACCGTCCGGGGTGCGCACGGTGAACGGTGCGGGTCCGGCAGGGGCCGCAGGTGGGTTCGGCACGAAATCGGGGTCGGCGCTGACCGCATCGATTTCACTGTAGAACGTGTTTCCGAAGGGAATCGCGGGATCGGTCGTGTGGATTTCGAACAACAGGTAGCGAAACGGGCCGAGGGGGCCGACCGGATTGGTGATCAGGACGCCGTGCTGGCCGCCGCCCGGGCCGTTGGAGGGGCGGCTATTCACGGAAGCCAAATGTTTCCAACCCAGCTCTGCGAGGGCACGGGTTTCGTCGGGAGCGAGCCGGAACCCGGACTCGTCGCCCGTGGCGCCGTAGAGCTCGTACCGTTGAGGGCCGCGAGTGCTGGGATGCCGCGAAAACGTGGCGATGTAGCGAAGCGGGGTAGGGGAGCCGAAATCGACAAGAATGCGACCGCCGCGGGTTCCCGCGGCGAAAAAGAAGTTGGCCGCGGGTTCATCCGGTTCGGCGGGCAGCCTACCGTCATGGAGGACAGTTAGGGGCCCGCTGTTGTCATCCGGTTCTCCGAGCAGGAGGCGAAAGGCCGCGCGCGACGCGGTGTCCCGGTCACTGGCCGGTGGTACCCGGCTGAAACGGAACGGGGGCCCGTCTGTCTCGGAGCGATGTTCGGAAATGACCTGGATTTCGGCTGGAACCGACAAGGCCGCGACCCACAGGGCCGCGCCCGCCAACCGGGGTGAGAAGAGACGCGTCATGGCTTGTCCAGAGTTCAGGGCGCAATCCGGATTCGATAGAACTTCTGCGTGGCTTGGTTGGAGAGGGAAAATGGCGGCGACACCGAAAGGTCGCGGTAGGGTCCGGTGACCTCGTCGGCCTCCTGCAAGGTGCCCTCCGTCCAAGACAGTTCCCAACCTTGTTCAACCCGTTGAATTGCCAGTGTCGGCCGGGGTCGGACCTGCACGCGGAACCGCAGCGAGGCGCTGAGCGGCGGTTGGCCGTCGTCGGTCACCCGGACTTCAAACCAGGATTCCTCGGGTGCATGGACCGGAGTCCATTCGAGCCAGCCGGTGACGGGATGGAGCGAGGCCCCAGCAGGTGGATTGGATCCAAATTGGAACAGGAGGGTTTGCGGCGGGAAGTCCTCGTCCGAAGCGATGAGTTGCAGGCGCAGCGTCTGCCCCAGGTAGAGCCTTTGCTCGGCAATGGGAACGAGCCGCGGCGGGGTGTTGGGCACCCGGTTGGGAGCGTTCGGCGTGGGCAGCACAAAATCGCGAAGGAACGGCTGGCCATCCGGGAAGCGGCCCCGGCTGACATCGGCAGCCTGCGGACCAAACGTAACTGCGTCTACGAGCGTCCCGTCGGGAGCAAACAGGCCGATGGCCTCCCCGCCCCTGGCCAGGGCGAAGCTCACGTGGAGCTCGGGCCGATCGGCGCGGTTTTGACCGGGCTCGGTGTCGGCCCATACCAGCAGGAACCCCCGAGCGGGAACGACGTACCGGCCGGTGGCCGGAATTCGGTATTGGGTGGGGTTGGCGAGATTGTCGCTGAGATAATACCCGCCCAGGTCCACGGGTTCGTCTCCAGCGTTGTAAAGTTCAAACCAGTCTTCGAACTGACCGTCGGCCGGATCGGCCAGGGTTCGGGTGTTGTCGGCCATCCACTCGTTGATAAAGACGGCAACGGGCGGTGCGACCGGGTCGTTGGTGCCGGCGGGTGTGGGCCGATGAAAGGGACGCCGGTAGAAGGGCTGCGCGTCGGGGTAACTTCCGTAACTTCGGTTGCCGGGCAGGTTGGTGTAATTGAGATAGTCGACCAACTGCACGGCCCCTTCCAAACGGCGCGCCAGGGCGACCGTGCCGGTGATGGGTGCCAGCCGGAAGGAGGCATGCCATTCGGTCTCGGTGGTCTGATCCGGCTGACCGTCGCACCAAACAAGGGCAAAGCCACCGGGAGGCAGCACCGCGTTGGAAGGGAACGCCCATCGGGCCGGGTCGTCGTAACGGTCGCTGAGGTAAAAGCCGTCAAGCGCAACGGGCGCGGGGCCGGGGTTGTAGATTTCAACCCAGGGCTCGCGCTGGCCGGCACCGTCAATGGGCCCGGTGAGGTTGTCGGGCTGCACCTCGTTGAGCCAGAGCGTGGGAAACTCCGGCAGGGCCGTGGCGACAGAGTTGGGGCGGGCCGGAGTGGCCTCATAGGCGCTCGCGGGTGCGCGTTGGGCGGTCAGTTCCAGTCCGAAGACAATGTCCGAGCTGGTGATGCTGTTTTGATGGACGGACACCGCAACGACGTTCGTCCCGGGCACAAACCATGTCGGGTCCAGGGTAAAGACATCCGGGCTGGTGGCATCGCCACCCGAGGGTTGAGCCGTGGCCACGGTGTTGTGGGCCACTGCACCGGCGGCCGGCATGCGGAGGCGGTAAATCTCCCGGCCGTTGACGTAGAACACTGCGCCGTCATCCACGTACGCGCTGGCTGTCACGGTGTAGCCCGTCAGCGATTGGGTCAGCACGAGGTGGGTACGGAAGTAATACGCGTGGCCCGGGGAGAGGTTGTTGGTCACCACGCGCGGGTCCTTCAGGGTGGTGCGAACCAGCGGCGTGATCGCGCTGTTGTTTTCGAACGCCAGCAGTGCTGCTCCCGCGGGCCAGGTTGCGTCCGAGAACGCAGGCGTCGCCCACGCGAACACGTCCAGGTTGGAAACCTGCTGAAATCGCCAAACGCTGTCGAGCGCGAGAAGACGTATAAAGTCGGGGCCGGGCGCCGGCGACGAGGCCACTGCCCAGTTGGCGACCCGGCTGTTGTGCCGCGCGGGGTCGCGCAGTTGCAGCGATTGCCCCGGCTTGGGCAGGGGCCAGGGAGGTGTGGCTTCATAGCGAACGCGGTCCACGACGATCCATGTGCCGTCGGGGGCCGGCCGCAGGAGGCTCAGCGTTTCGCCATCGGCTTGAAGTTGACCGGCGAACACGTCGAAGAGCGGTACGTTTGGGCCGTACACCGTCATGAACGCGGCGCGGTCGGCGGCGAGTACGAGCCACCCCTGGGGAGGCAAAAAGGTGCCGGCGGGGAAGTCGTAGTCGAGCCCGTTGAATCGCCAGCCGGAGAGGTCGAACCCGTGCGTGGGCGACCGATTGTAGAGCTCCACGAAGGCGGCCCCGGGCAGTGACGGGCGGTAGAGGATTTCATGAATGACGACGGACTCTTCCGGCGGCGGTTGCGGTCCCTGGTGGAAGAAGGTGACCTGCTGCGCAGAGCCCGGCATGGTTTGTCCGTGCGCATCCAGGGCGGTCACGATCCAGGTGTTGGTGCCGGTTTGAAGCGGTACGACGGCGACCCATTGGGTCAGGGTGATCCAGCGCACGCTCCAGGGTACGCCATTGAGGGCGATCCGGACGGCCTCGACGGGGGCGGTACCCGTGAGCACGCCCATGCCGTTGCTCACGCCGGGGTTCGGATTCACGGTAAACGCCGAGGCCACAGCAGCCAACTGGGCTTGCAGGAAGGCCCGACGTTGAGCGAACCAGCTCTTGAGCGCGGAGGGATCGGTCAGGGCCTGGCCGTCGCACCAGCGCACGTTGTTGGCCCGCAACGCCTGGTATTTGCCGTCCATCACGGGATGGGCCCGGGCGGGATTCAATGGACCCTCCACGGCGTCGCGCACCGCCCTCCAGTAGGCGCGCTGGAAGGGGGGATGCGCATACATGCGGCTGACGGTGGGATCGTCCGAGGTGAACAAGGCGGCCTGATCCGGCGCGAAGCGCGAAGACAGACGGGGGGACACGAGCATGAGCCAGTCCAGGTCGAAGGCATACAACACCCAGCGACCGCCTTTCGGGAGGAAGGTGTACATGTTCTTGCCGATTTCGTGGCCCCAGGAGTCGAAGTTCACGATGATGTGTTCGAACGCGAACATGCGCATCCATTGTTCGAGGTCGACAAGTCCCATCGTGGCGGTGGTGTAGGGTTCGGGGGCCGGCGCGTTGAGGGCATCCACCAGGGCAAACAGATTCGTGTAATCGTGCACTCGTGGGGTGGCACGATACATCCAGGTCCAACGATAGCGCTCCCGTTTCTTGGCACCCCCGGTGGTCGTGTAATTCTGGAGGCGCGGCATGGGGTCGGCGATCAAACTCCCGCTGTCGTTGAATTCGAAGGCACGGTCGATTTTGAAGAACTGACCGTCGGGTTGGTCGGGACTCCACGCTTCAACAAAGCGCCGCCCGGGTTGATGAACCGCTTCAAAGATGGCTTGACGATGCTCGTCTGTAACACCGTTTACGTGCAGACGAATATGATACCGGTGGCTGTAAGGAAGGTTCAGTTGATCCGCAATCCACCAGGCCATTTGTTCCTGGATCGCAGTGGTTTCGCCGCCGTGACCGCCGGGCCAGTCCAGGACCAGCTCGGTGTCGCCCAGGAATCGATCGTCCTTGGGAAACTCGAGGGTGTAGCCGCAGCGGCCGGCCAACGGACTGGTGAAGCCGGGGGCGATGTAAGGACTGCCAGCGTAGAGGGCACCGGCGTTGTAAATGACGCGGTGGTCGCCGGAGACGAAGGTTACGTCCAGGGGCGTGTTGTCGAGTTTGTGCCGTCCCGTCCATGCATTGAGCGTGGCACGGGTCATCCAAATGCGATAGACCGGCAGGCTGCCAGCGGGTTGCACTTCGCCCACACGAACAAGGCATTCGCGCGCGGGAGCATCCTCGGGGAACCGACTCGAGGCGGGATTGGCGGCTGCGTCGGTGGCCTCGACGAAGAATGCGATGAGGGTGCTGGTGGGCTGGCCGGGCAGCAGGACCGTGTAAAGGCCGTCGTTGGCCAGGGCATCCCCGTTCCGTCCGTCGTCCCGCATGTCCAGGGTCACGTAGTTGGTGGCCGGATCCAACCGGTACCAGAGCCGCACGCGGTCCACGCCGTGGAAGTCGTCCACGCGCGCGGTGATGCGCACGGGTTCATCAGGGGCGGGCAGCACGGGGTGATGCCGCACCTCGTGGATGGCCGGCGGTGCGTTGGCCACGAGACGGCTGTTCGGCAGGCCCGGGGTGCCGGGATTGGACGGCACGGTCATGTCCCCGGCGCATTCAAGCCAGTTGCCGCGCAGCCGCAGCAGGATTTGGGGATGGCCTTTGAGCCAACGAACCGCGGCCCGAAGGGTGACATTGGTGGTCCCGGCTGCCAGCGTGGCGGTAAGGGGAGTGCGGACCCGGTTGATCTGGTTGTCCCCTCGATCGGCGGCTCGAATCCGGTAGGAGCGCCCACTGTTGTAGCCCTCGGAAGATTCCCACCCGGACCGCGAGAGCGTGCCCTCCGCCGTCCAGCCGGAAGCTCCGGCTTCGAACGTGCCGTTGGCGATCAGGTTGCTACCGGTGGGCGTGAGCACCTGGACATCGTCGATGAGACATTCGCCGGCACCCATGGGTAGGACCTGGAGCTGATCGGCAGGGGTGCTGCCGTGGTCGATGGTGCCCGTGGCTGCGATGACCGTCCAGGGCGCTTTGCGAGTTTCGTCGCTGTCTGCCCAGTGACCAGCCCGTCGTCCATGAGTGTCGGGGTGAATGCGCTCCAGGCTGCTGCCGCCGCCGTCGGCCCACCGCGGCCAGCGCCCGCCGTCGCGATACGTGACCTCGTCGACCACGATGTGGATAAGGTTGGTGACGACCTGCCCGGCATCGTTGGTGCGGACGATCCAATCGGGCCGCGTCAGTGCGACGCGTTCGCCGCTCCGCGCGAGCCGGCCGCTGAAGTTCCCGAACAGGTTGGTGGGATTCAGCTGGGGATATCGGCTCTGCAACCGGGCCGCGTCGCGCGCGACCACGATGTACCCATGCGCCGGGAGCACCGCATGATCCGGGAAGGTGAACCGGATGCCGTCGTCCAGTTGCCAACCCGCCAACGGAATCGGCCGGTCCGTGCGGTTGTGCAATTCGACAAACTGGTCATCGTCATCTTCGCTGATGGGGTGGTAGTAGATCTCGTTGAGGATAACCTCCCCGATGCGGATGGCGTCGTTGGGCGCGGCGGGAGTCGGCGTGCGCAGGGGGAAAATCTCCTCCTGGCCGTCCGGCCATCGACCGGAGGCCACCCCGTTGGCCTGGCCTCCGAATCGGACGGCGTCCAATACTCGCCGGTCGGGCGCGCGGAGAAAGATGGTTTCCCCCGCGGCGTCGAGGGCGAAGCCCAGCTCGGCCTCCGTAAGCACGAGGAAGGCGCCCGGTCCCAGAAGCGTGGGGCCGGGAAAACGGAAGCGATCGATCGCGGGATCGTCACTCAATATGCAACCACCGAGGTCCACCGTTTGGGTGCTGCCGTTGAACAATTCCACATAATCCAAAACGGGCCAGTCCGTGTGCGCGAGGAATTCGTTGATGCGCACTGCGTATCGAACATCCGGAACGAAACTTTCCAGACGGCCGGGAGATCCGCCGGGCCACTGACTGGCACGCCAGGCATGTGGATCGTTTTCCCCTAGGGACGGCCGTGCGAGCACAAGGCTGGGACCTGCCCCGTCCGCGGCCACGGGCCAGGGTGGCTGGTCCCGATATGCGATGTCCAGGAACACGGCACCGGTTCGATGGCGAAGTTGAACACGACCGTTGTCGTTGGGCAGGCTGTTGGTCCAGGGGCCGAACACTTGCGTCAGGCCATAGACCCCAGCCAGGGTCGCCGGATCCCGCGCCACCACCAGCAACCCGCCGGCGGGCAGGATGGTGCCGGGCGGGAAGGTGTACTGAACACTGCCGTCGAGGTGGTAGCCGCTGATGTCTTCGGGTTCGGCTCGCGTGTTCAGCAACTCGATGAATTCCAGCGCGGCATTGGTCGGATGGTACATGATTTCGGAAATGATCAGACTGGTCAGCCGCGTGCACGGGCCCGGGGGTTCGAACGGCAACCCTGCTGGCCCTGCAGCCTCCGTGACGGGAGAAAAGTCGCGCAAACGCGCATGGACCGCCATGGAGCCGCTGCCGCTGGCTGCTGCCACACCCACCGGCACGGTAGCCGGCCACGCAAGCGTAACCGATCCCAGCCGGGTCCAGTGCAAACCGTCAACCCCTGCATACCCCTCCAGGAGGTTTCCCATCCGGCGGAGCCGCAGCCATGTGTGCGGGTGGTTGGCCGGGAACGAACCGAAGCGGTCCGACCAGACCTGGGCCTGCGTCCGAACCAGAAAACAACACCCATAAACCGTGGGCGTGGCCAGCACGGCCACGCACGCGGCGCCGGGATCGAGACTCTCGCGCACCATCAAGCCGGCTGTGGAGGTCGGATCCACTTGGGCAAGGGACTCGACGCGGATGCGCAGATCGAAATCGCCCGTCCGGGGCTCGAACAGGAACACGCCTTCGTCACGCGTGCCGTTCCAACCGCTGCCGCGCACGGAAAGACCCATCCCCCTGGGCACGATCTCGAGGTTCTCAAGCAGATTCGACCCGCCCAGTTCGACCGTTCGGTACCGGTTGGCGATGAAGGTCGTCCGGGTCCCCGGAGGAACCGAATTCGCCGCTGTCGCGCGGTCCGTCACGTTCGAGACACTCAAGGTATACGCAAGACCTTCGACAAGCGGTGCGGTCACCAGCACAATTTCCTCGCCGGCAGCCGAAGCAGCCGCCTCCCGCACCGCGACGGGTCCGTCAGGGCCCAGCAGTTCGTAGTTCCCGGGGTGCAGTGCGCCGGGAAGTGCGACCGGCTCGGAAAACCGGACCACCACCGAAGTGAGCCCGGCCGACCATGCCCGCAGCAGCGCAGGAGGATTCGTGTCCGGGATTACGCGCAACACCGCGACGGCACTGGTGACCGCGAATACATTGCCGGTGATCACGTTGACGGCCCGGAGAAAAAAACGCGCCCCGTCATCTGTGGGCGAGGTGCGCGGCAATTCGAACCAGCGATTGGTGGCTCCCGCCACGGGCTGGTCGTCGCGGAACCATTGCAGCGCCGGATAAGGTTGGCCACTCACGGACACCTCGAAGCGCGCAGGCGCGGGCTCGACAACAGTCTGGGATGCAGGCTGCTGCAGGATTCGCGGCGGTGTCTCCGGCCATGGTTCGCCACTGACGGCATAGATGCCCGTGGAACCCGCCCCTGCAGCCTTTTCGAAATCAATGGCCACCAGCGGCGCCACGTCCGGCCCCAGAGCCGCTTCCAAGTCCACCGTCGTTTGGTAAAAGCGCGGATTGGTGGGCGCGCCCTGCGTTGCGCCGGTGGTAAGGTTGATCCGTTCCACGCCGCGGAGCGCATACCCCGTGTTGTTGAACCAGTCCGGGGCAGCGTAAGGAGTCGTCCACGCTCGGCCGTCGGCGAAGCGGAGGGTCATCGACGGCGAGCCGCCGCCGCTGGCGGAGTGCGCAATCACCGCAATCCGACGGTAAAGGGCGGGCTGCACAAGGGTCACGGTCCCGACCTGCAGGCCGGTGGCGCTGCTCAACACCAGGGCGTTGGGCCCGTCGTACGGCGCGAACGCGAACTCGGTTTCACCGTCTTGCGCACTGACAAAACGTCCCTCGGTGGGCAGTCCGTAGCTCTTGCCAGGCAGACCCGCCTGGTAAAAGGCGAGGTTTTCGCCCGGGTTGAACTCGACTGCCGCCGCGTGGTAAGACGGGCCGACTGCGGTGCGCTCCACGACCAGATCGCGGTTGAACCCCGTCACGGCGATGGGTTTCATCGGCCCGGCCCACCCGCCCATCGAGCCCATCAGCCACAGTCCCAACCACCCGTGGAGTCCGCCCCGGAACAGCAAAGGGAAGCATCTCCCCCAGACTCCCTGTTTGCCTGAGATGCTCCATCGGTTTACGTCCCGTGTCGGGCTCACTTTCTGTCTCATGGTGCGCTACGAGGGCCGAGGACCCACCTGGCGCAAGCAAGATTCCATGGAACCCCCTCTGCGCCAAGCCCGGAAATCGAGCTACGGGCGCAGCAGCCTTCAAGCGAGGGCTCGGTGCGTATGCCTTTCAGAAGCCACGGGCTGATCCACGCACCCGCCCGTTCCGCTGGGGCGCTCGCAGTGGGACCGATCGAGACCCGCCGGGCTCTGCAGGGACGAACCCCTGCAGGGGCTCCCGCACCGGGGTTCGCCGGGACCCCCAGCCGGGCTGCGGGCCAAAGCCAGTCGACAGATTCCCAATTTGCGCTAAAGTACAGCAGCGGTCGGACCGATGACCGCAGTGGATGGAACCGACGCGGTTCGCGCAGCGGTTCCCGCCCGGGGCGAGCCCGACTCGCGCGGGGGAAATTTGAATGCGCGGGCCTCCCGCCGGTCCAAACTGGTGTATGGAACGATGGCGGTTGCCCACGGGGACACAGGGGGAAAGAGGGAGCGGTGGTGTCCTGACGGGCAGCCGTTGCTTCATCCGAACCCAACCTCGAAGGAGTCCTCCCATGAGAAAGACAGGTGAGCCTATTGCTGAGGTGGTGCGCGACACAAAACCCCCGTTCCGCAAACTTCAGCATCAACCCAAAAAAGCCCAGCGTCACCGCTACGAGCGCAGGAAAATCAAAGCCTACCTGCACCTGGCGGACTGGCTGTCGGAGGAAACAGCCTGAGCGCTAAACCGGCTTCTCAATGAGGGAGACCCGGGGCCATGCCAACCGGCATGGCCCTGCGGTTTTCCGAACCCGTCACCATGGTGCGCGTGGCCACTAGATCGGTTCGCAACCTCCCGGATCCCGCTTAAACGCCTGCGCGGGGCGAACGGGACTCCGGCTTTGGCTCTCCGGAGGCGGCCGACAGCCGGAGGGAACAGCACGCCACTGCTGACGAACACCGCAGGCGACTTCGCTGAGATGAAGCCGTGCAGGTCTCCGGCACAGGGGGCCCGGTCCGCGAACCCGACGACCCGCACACACGCGTGCCCGGCTGCCATGCCCTGCGGGCAGTACCGTGGGACGGATCGAAGACCGCCGATATGACAGTCCTGCCCTGCCAAACCAACCGGCTTCAACAGTCGATACGTGAAACGCTCCCCGGCGCGGCCTGCGCGGCGTGGAGTTGTGCTTTCTTCAGTGTCCCGGCTTCGTTTTTCCGTCGGAAACCGTACGCGAACGCGGTTCTTATTCGGACAAGTTCATCGAAGGACGCGGTCGGTGAGCTGCCGCAAAACGATTCGAGCTCGACACGCAGCGCTGCGCGTAAAGGCGCATGTGAACCAAGGAGACCGGATGCCGGATTGTCTTGCAGAGTCAGCGGCTTTGCCCCGGCTTCGATTTGCAGGACGGGACCGGACCTGAAAAGGGCGGTTGGATCCCCCGTTGAGTCGACACCGGCAATGCTGCAACCTGCAGCGCGATGACAGGTTTGCAGAAAGCTGCCCGCTACTCCGGGATCGTCCTGGTGATAGTGGGCTTGCTGGCGTCCATGACGTTCGCGCCTGTGGACGACCGGCCCTACTTCCTTCAGCCCTACTACCGCCAGAGCTTGGGCGAGGACGTGATGCGAGGATTCCCTGCCACCATACAAGAGGGCGGCGTGGAAGCGGGATTTGCCGCCGTCAAGTTGACCCCCGAGCCGGGGGCGGCCGAAGACCGTCCTGAGGAAGGGAGGTTTCGCGCAATTCCTCTGGCCGGTTATGGCAGTCGCAGAGGGCGGCCGGCCGAGGGGACGCACGATGATTTGTTCGTGAAGGCGGCCGCTGTGCGCGTAGGAAAGGTCCTGGTGATCTGGTTGGCGGCGGACCTGTTACTCGTGCCGCCAGCGGTCAAGGACGCCGTTTCGGCCGCTCTGGCAGCCTCGCCGGGAGTGCAACGCGGTCAGATTTACTTGGGCGCCACCCATACCCACTGCGGCCCGGGCGGATGGGGGGAGGGCCCTGTGGCCGAAGCTTTTACCGGACCATTTCAGCCGGGCCTGATCGCGTGGCTCGGCGCCTGCATGGTGCGCGCGGCTCGAGACGCAGTAGCCGATCTGCAACCTGCCCGCGTCGGTTTCGTCCAGTTCGACGCCCCCGAGTGGGTGCGCAACCGGCTCGTCGGCAGGTTGGGCACCGTGGACCCCGGGTTCGCCGTGCTGGTGTTGCGACAGGAGCAGGGCCGAACCGGCCTGATCGGGTGCTACGGGGCGCACGCTACCGTGCTGGGAGCAGAGATGATGCGGTTCAGCGGTGATTATCCCGGCGCATGGCAACGCCATGTGGAGGCCGCTACGGATGGGATCGCACTGTTCCTGGCCGGCGCGGTGGGAAGCCAGTCGCCAGTGCCGGGCGAACGTGGCCTTGCCGGTGTCGAGCGTATGGGACGCGGACTGGGCCGGCGAACATTGGAAGCGGTCCGAGGTGTCTCTCTGGAAAACAGGACGGTTCTGGGCTGGACCGCAGCCGAGGTGCAGATGCCGCCACTGAATTGGCGCGTCAGCAACCGGTGGCGACTTCGTCCCTGGCTCGCGGAACGCCTTTTGCGCCCCCGGAGCACGGTTACACTGCAAGCCGTGCGGGTGGGGCGCACCCTTTGGCTTTCGACCCCCTGCGATTTCAGCGGCGAGCTTTCCGTGCGCATCAAAGAGGCCCTGGCCGCGCGCGGCTATTACGGAGTGATCACGAGTTTCAACGGCGATTACGTGGGCTACGTTCTCCCCGCTCGCTACTACGCCATGGACGGCTACGAACCGAGAACCATGTCCTTCTTCGGTCCGCACGTGGCAGATTATTTCGAAGAAGGCTTGCGGAAGCTCGCCCAGCGGCTCATGGGCGCAGCTTCCACCGCATCAGGAATCCCACCACCCCTCCGAGGTGAACTCCCGACCCTCGAGCAATGAGGCTGAAAGCCCGCGTTACGCGGCAGGCGGCCATAACATCTCCGGAGTTCGAGCCCAGAGGCGGCGTTTCAGGGAAACCCCGCAAAGCACACAGAAAACGCAAAGGACGGATTCTGGCAGCAATTGTGCGACCGCCGGCCCGGCACTGTTGTTGTCCATGGTATTTCCTGTACCGGCCCGCGTTTCCAGGCGTGATCCCCTTCTGGGAGTTCCAAGAATCCTTCTGTGTCTTCTGCGTTCTCTGTGGGCCTGAAAATCTGCCGACTCTGCTGAAACCGGGATTTGCGCGTTCTCTGGTCCGGGGCTGGTTGAGACCCAAAAATCGGCGCGTCGCTGGGGCACGACTGACCGGCAAGCGGCAATGCTTGGGAACTCGCCCGTGCCGTGCGGGCAGTGGTGCCGAACCTGGGGGTGGTGCGGCGCAATCCAGATCGGGTACAGTCGGAGGTGCGCCAGGACTTTGTCCCGCAGAGGTCCTGAACTCTTCGTCCGGCCGCGTTTCAAATTGAACCCGAAATTCGTATATCGAAGGAAATGCCGCTGTCCCTCAGCCTCCCGCGCCGATGACGCCCGGCATTCCGCCGCGCTTTCCGGAGGTTCCGAAAACCTGAAATGCGTCGCCTTTCCTTCATGGTGGCGAAGGGAAGCTTGCTCGGGACGGGCGGTGGATGTACCGTTGGGACGCGGAGAACCGGTTGGTGCGGGGGATGAGCTACGGTGCCACAGACCGGGCCGGTTGGCGTCGGGTGGACTGGGCGTACGATGCGCTGGGCCGACGCATCCGGCAGACGAGCTACGTGCTGAGCAACGGGGTTTGGGTGGTGACGGAGGACCTGAAATTCGTGAGCGATCCGGTGTGGTTCGGCCGGCACCTTGCAGAGTTGAACGCTACGAACCACGCGCTGGTGCGCAGCTACGTGTGGGGCCTGGACCTGAGCGAGACGCTGGATAGTGCGGGTGGCGTGGGCGGTCTGCTCTGGGTGCGGCTGGCCAGCGGTCTAGCGTCCGGGACGCATTTCGTCACGTACGACGGCAACGGGAACGTGTGGCAATTGGTTTCCGCCTGCACCGGCACGGAGACCGCGCGCTACGAATACGGTCCCTTCGGCGAACCCCTCCGCACCACCGGCGCCGCTGTTTCCTTGAACCCCTTCCGCTTCAGTACGAAGCGCACGGACCCGGCCACAGGACTGGTCCTTTACGAGTATCGAGCGTATTGGCCGACTGGAGGCCGGTGGTTAACTCCAGACCCTATCGAAGAGAAAGGTGGGTTGAACCTCTACGGCTTTATCCGTAACGACTGCGTCAATCTCGCCGATGAAGATGCAAGATCTCTAATTGCAGCTGGTTTAAAAATTGCAGCTGGTCTCTTAGCAGTTTGCGCTACTGACTTCGCCCTATGCGTTGGCCACGTTTACGACCAGCTTCACAAGGCACGCAAGCAGGTGCGGGCTCGCACAGGGCAAGATCCGGAATTATCTGGTACTGCGGCGGACGCCCTCGGGCACTGCGTTGCATCCTGCAACCTCGCAAAGGCCCCCTCGTGGTGCCTTCTGGCAAACGTGGCCTTGTGGGTGACGAACCTGCATGAGGATGAGCAAACGGCCGCGTCACGCATGGACGTTCTTAACAATTTTGCGGGTAATCGACTAGGCAAAGGAAAGCTCGCCGACTGCTTTCAAGCTTGCCAAGATGCCCTGCGGGCTGGCCAACTGGTCTGTCTAGATGTGAGTGGTAACCTTACTCCATGCAAACCCTGATGAGTTGGGCGTGAGGAATGGCTCGTAGGTTCAGTAAAAGCCTTCTTTGGATCGTAGTCGGCTGTTGTATTCTATACGTGCTATTGCCTTTAGGCATTACTTTCCCGCGGCTTGCGACTGCCTGCCGCCCCAGAGTGGCGTCCTCATTTTGTTCAGACCGCTGGAAAGCCGCGACCTTTGAGTCGGGCGTTCGCTTTCCCATGGCAAACGAGCTGATCCGCAGTAAAGCATTATTGGGATTGTCGGAAGGGCGGCTCATGGAAATGCTTGGTGAGCCGCATTACCGAACCGTGGGCCAAGGTCAGCACGGCTCAGTATTGTATGTGTATGAGCTTGCGGGCCAGAGCCAGTATCCTGCCGTATGCTGGCTGTACCCCTGGGTGTGCCCGAATATTTCGTCGTGGGCTTTGGTCATCGAGTGTAGGAACGGCGTGGTTGTTAAAGTGTGGATTACGCAGACATAAGGGTGGCAAGGGTGGAGTCGCGGCCCCGGCAGGAGCGCTGCAAACGGAATCTGGCACAAGGGAGCTGGATCCGGTCTCGAGGGCCGAGAGCAAGTCGCGTGCAGGTTGCAGGGGCCTTCGTGTTGGTGAGAGTGCACCTCTGGGGTCAGGGGATAGAAAAAGCTGAGGGGGAAGACAAAAAGAGGTCGGGCGCGAGGAACGTCTGGTAGGAATTGCGGACAACGTGGTGCTTTTCGAACCAATGCGCTTAATCTAGCGGAAGTAGACGTAGCCGGAGTTGTAGCCAGCATATTAGCGTGGTGCTTGAATGATTGTTGGCGAAAATGTCGCCGTTATGGTGAGCCGGAAGGATTCTGCCTCGTCCAGCGTTTGCAGTCGGCCGCTGTGAGCGCCGATCGCGCATAATGACGAGAGCGTATAATGTCCAATGGCACGACTCGCGCTTGGGTGAGGGTGGTTGCAGCGTAGGTGTCTCTAGACGCGGACGCTGGGCTCCGAGGCATTTTGGGGATCGGCGTCCGGCAGGGCTGTTTCCGCAGGCGTGCCGTGCTATATGGAAAGAGGCGCTTCTACGCGGGACGTCAACCTGGTCCGGGACGGGCGGTGGCTGTACAGTTGGGACGCGGAGAACCGGCTGGTGCGGGTGATGAGCTACGGGGCCAGCGATCGGGCCGGCTGGCGTCGAGTGGACTGGGCGTACGATGCGCTGGGCCGGCGCATCCAACAGACGAGCCACGTACTGAGCAACGGGGTTTGGGTGGTGACGGAGGACCTGAAATTGGTGAGCGATCCGGTGTGGTTCGGCCGTCATATTGCGGAACTGAACGCCACGAACCATGCCGTGGTGCGCAGCTACGTCTGGGGCCTGGACTTGAGCGAGACGCTGGACGGTGCCGGTGGCGTGGGCGGTTTGCTCTGGGTTCGAATCGCCAGCGGCCCGGCCTCGGGCACTCATTTCGTCACCTACGACGGCAACGGGAACGTGTGGCAGTTGGTTTCCTCCAGCACCGGCACCGAGACGGCGCGGTACGAATACGGTCCTTTCGGCGAACCCCTCCGCGCCACCGGCCCCGCTGCTCCCTTCAACCCCTTCCGCTTCAGCACCAAGAGGACATGTAATGCAACGGAATTGGCGCTGTACGAATATCGTGCTTACGAGCCAAGTCTTGGCCGGTGGGTGAGCCGAGATCCACTCAATGAGATGGCGTTCGCGCGGTTACGGGAAAGATTCCTCAAGCCTTGGAACGAGGTGCGGCGCGACCTTTGCTATGTATTCGCGGGCAATAATGGCACAGGGTGCTATGATCCGCTGGGGCTTTGGTACGACTTCGTGAGCGTGTATTATCGTAGCTGCGCAGCGATGCACGAGCTTGGAAGTTCTGGTTTCTGCGACTGCGTGTGCGCGCCCATCACAACCCCTGATGTTGCAAAAGATTGTGAGGGTGATTGTAAACGGTGCGCTGACGTCTTGGCGAGGGGCATGAGGGGCCGGAGAGTCAGTCCCCATTCATGGTGTTTGTGTCTTCGGCAACTGGGCAATAAGCGGGCGGCCAAGAGGGGCCGTCCTTGTGTGGATTGTGCACAGGTGTGCCGATTTCTTGAAGGTGTTTAGAGAGCAACGGGATGAAACATCTACCTGTGACTGCACTGGTCGTGGCAGGGGCCTTATTATGCGGCTGTGAAGGGACGCGATGGTCGCCTGGGGAATGTGTGGGGCCCCTTGTGGTTCAGTTGCAGGCGTATGGGGCGCGAGTGACCAGGACGAATGGGTTACCTCAAGTGCGGGCGACGTGGCGAGTGCAGACCGATTCGAAAGGATTTCGATGGCTGATCTACGGTGTGGCGTATGACGAAGTCGAACGGGCCGTCCAAGCTGCTTTTGGCCATCAGGGTCAAACCTACGGGTCGCAGGGAGGAGCGCGTGGGTGCCTGTTCCGAGCCGTGGACATAGGGGTGGGGTTGCATCTCATGGACAAGGGCGATTATGTGGAGGTAGTCTGTCTTCGCGGCATGACAAACTGGCCCTGGTTCGTGGGCCGGTGAACGGGAGGGAGCGATTTGGGACGACGCGCTCGGAGCGACATGTTGGGTCGGCCGGTGCGCACGGAGTATCCCGACGGCGCCGAGACCCTGCAGTTCTACGACGCGGCGGGCCGCTTGATGCGGAGTCGGGACCCGGACGGAGTGCAGACCCTCTACACCTACGGCCAGGACGGGTCGTTGGAACGGACGGTGGCGGACCTGAACCGCAACGGGGAGCTGGACCTGCAGGGGCCCGACCGCATCCGGCGCCAGCAACAGGACGCTGTGACGCTGGGCGGACGCGTCTGGCAACGCACCCGCCTCTGGGAGACCACCGACGACAATCAGGAAGTGCTGGTGTCGGAAGAACGCGTCAGCCTCAGCGCGCCGGAAACCCACGTGAGCCTCCGGTTCGACCGGACCACCACCACGGTCATCCAACGAGTGCCGGCCCAACAGCAGCGGCTGGTCACCGTGACCCATCCGGACGGCTCGGTCACCGAGCAACTCTACACCAACGGGCTGTTGGCCCGGGTGATGCGCTGGGCCGACAGCGCCCGCACCACGCTGTTGAGCCGCACCGACTACGCCTACGAGGCGCACGGGCGGCAGGCGCAGGTTATCGACGGCCGCAACGGGGCAACCACCTTCACCTACAACGCGGCGGATCTGGTGGCCACGCAGGTGCAACCGGACCCGGACGGGGCCGGGCCGCTGACCGAGCGGACCACTATCTGGCAGTACGACCTTGCGTTGCGGGCGACCAACGTGCTGTTCCCGGGCGGGCGCTGGCAACGGACGCTCTATACGCCGCAGGGGCAGGTGGGGCGCAGTTGGGGCACCAGCGCCTGGCCGGTGGAGTGCGGCTACGATCATGCCGGGCGACTGACCAACTTGGTGACCTGGCAACAGTTCGACCTGGGCAGCGGGCAGGGCACGGGCGGTCAGGCCCGGACGGCCTGGCGGTACGACCCGCAACGGGGCTGGCTGGTGGCCAAGTGGTACGCCGACCCGACCACCGGGGTGCCGACGGAGAGCCGGGCGGTGCGCTACAGCTGGAGGGCCGGCCGTCGGTTGCGCAGCCGGCAGTGAACGCGCGGGCTGGTGACGACCTACGGCTACAACGCGGCCGGCGATCTGGAATCGGTTCAATACAGCGGCGGGGCGGTGGGCTACACCAACCGGTACGATCGGCGGGGTCGGCTGATCGAGGTGGTGCAGGGCCCGGTCACGCTGCGGCGGTGGTACAGTGCAGCCGGGGAACTGATCAGCGAGAGCTGGACCGGCGGGGAACTGGACGGGGTGCGGGTGACGAACCTGGTGGACAGCTTGGGGCGTCGGATCGCCCAGGAGGTCTGGCGGGGCACGCAACCGCTCAGCCGGGTGGATTACACCTGGGGCGGCGGCGACCGACTGTTGAGCGTGTCGGACGAGCTGGGCCATCGGGCGGACTACGACTGGGAACCGCTGGCGCCGATGGGCGGCAGGTGAGCTTCCGGCAGTCGGGCACGGTGCGGCTGACGACCACGCGGGGCTTCGATGCCTGGAACCGGTTGACCAACATCCAATCGGTGGCCGCCACGGGGCTGGTCAGCCGGCTGCGCTGGACCTACGACGAACGGGGCCAGCGGGTGCGGGCCGACTGGGCCGACGGGAGCCGGTGGGTGTACAGCTACGACGCCTACGGGCAGTTGCAGTCGGGGCGCCGGTACTGGGCCGATGGCACACTGGTGGCGGGGCAACAGTTCGAGTATCGGCATGATGCGATTGGGAACCGGACGGCCGGGGCTTGGGGCGGGGACGAACGGGGCCAGAGCCTGCACTGGAGCACCAACACGGTCAACCGACTCAATCAGTACACCAGTCGGACGGTGCCGCCGTATGTGGCGGTCTCGGGCGAGGCAGCGACGAATGCGACGGTGACGCTCTGGTGGGGCACCAACGAGTGTGCGCCGGTAGTGCGGCAGGGGCGGTACTGGTATGGGGAGGCGCAGGTGAACAACCGGGGACAAATCGGTAGCCGCCGACGGAAGTCGGCGGAAATGTCTCGCAACAACTGGCGGCCGCCCAAGCGCACAGCTCAATTGGCGGGCGTGACGAACCTGGGGGTGCTGCGGGGCAATCCGGACCGGGTGCAATCGGAGGTGCGGTCGGACTTTGTGGCGCAGAGTCCGGAGACGCTGATCTATGACGGGGATGGGAACCTTGTACGGGACGGGCGGTGGGTGTACAGTTGGGACGCGGAGAACCGGTTGGTGCGCGTGATGAGCTATGGGGCCACAGACCGGGCCGGTTGGCGTCGGGTGGACGGGGCGTACGATGCATTGGGCCGGCGCATCCGGCAGACGGGCTACGTGCTGAGCAACGGGGTCTGGGTGGTGACGGAAGATCTCAAATTCGTGAGCGATCCGGTGTGGTTCGGCCGGCACATCGTGGAGCTGAATGCGACGAACCACACGCTGGTGCAAAGCTACGTGTGGAGTCTGGACCTGAGCGAGACGCTGGACGGTGCCGGTGGCGTGGGCGGCTTGCTCTGGGTGCGGCTGGCCGGTGGTCCGGCCTCGGGTGCGCATTTTGTCACCTACGACGGCAACGGGAACGTGTGGCAATTGGTTTCGGCCAGCACCGGCACGGAGACCGCGCATTACGAATACGGTCCCTTCGGCGAACCGATTCGCGCCACAGGGTCGATGGCCAAGGCGAACCCGTTCCGCTTCTCGACCAAGCGGACAGTCTATGCAACAGCCATGGTGCTCGCCGAACACCGGGGCTACAGTCTGACGTCCAGCGCTCCACTGCCCGTACCGCCACCGACGTTGCCTTCGCCAGCGGTCTTTATTCCCAAACCCAGCCCGCCGCCTGTTGTTGTTTGCACGGTGACATTCTGCTGCTTCTACGTGGGGACAGCTTTCGTCTGCGAGAAAACCGGCTTGCGCGACTGGCTGGCTCGACGGCTTTGTCCTGTCAGGGAGAAGAGCTATAAAATTGAAAAGTGCGTCAAAACCCGAGATTGGGTTGATCCAACCGGAACCAGGCACTGCAGATTTCGGTGCGAGTACCCGGAAGAGATATTGGAGCGTAGGGACGACGAGTGCAACAAGGATAGAATCTATCGAGTTGTGCCAGACGATTAGTCCATGCCCCCACTCTCTGCAACACTGAAGAAGATCGTCGGTTCCGACCGGGATCCGGAGGAGGAGCTCGATCTGGAGGCCGTTTGCGATCGCGTGGCGACAGTTTTTAGCGACCATGCCGATCTGGCAATGGCGCTATTTGCGGGTGTGTCGGGCAGAATGAAGGCGGGGGCTTTGGGGATTCATCTTCTTAAGCTTCTAGAGGTCGATTCAGCAGTTCGGGATGTTGTCACAACTGGGCACCTGGCTAAGTTCCTCAGTCGCCTTGAGGTATTTCAGAGAACGTCGGATTATAGGATCGTTGGAATGCCACACCTTCTTTTTGATCCTCGTTCGCATGAGGAACGCGCGGAGTACTTCAAGCATGGTGCATCGCTCGAACTGGAAAGCGATGCGTTTGAGGCCGCAGAAACGCAAGCAATGCTTGATCGGGAGAATAAACTGTTCGCGAAATACAAATATCCTGGCTTATTGAGGCTCGGCTGAATGGGTAACGATCGGAGACAAGGAAAGCTCTGGTCGCTGCAAGAAGGCGCGCATCAAGGTCGGGGGCGCTGGCTGTGCCGGAGCGAACGCCACGCCTTCCGGCTCAAGTGGTAGAAGCGCCGAGGGCAGAAGTTGGCCGGCGCAGGGTACTTGAGGTGTCCCCAGGTGTATCCGGCCGACTTGAGTTCCGGCGCATAGGCCGGCAGCCGAGGCAGCACGATCTGTTCTTCGGTCCATTGCACATCGCCGCGTACCCGACGGCTGCGGTACGGGGCCAAAGACATGCCAGAGGATCAAGCGGTTGCCAGGCCGCTGGCGGTGCAGAGAGCTTAGAAAATCCACTACCTGAGCCGCCCTGATGCTGCCGCGATGAGACCGATAGTAGAACCCCCACCAAAGGGATGCCCGCGATCACGGAAAGCTTGCCCCAAGCAGGACGGAAACTCCGTCGGGGCGTTTGGCCTTTGGGAGCCCAAGTGCGCACCACGCTCGACCGTTCCGAAAAGCCGCTTTCTATTCGTGCCCCTGAGTCAAGCTTGGGGCGACGGCCCACGGGGCGCCGCTTGCAGGCGCCCACGCCCTGTGGCGTGACCCACCGACTGGTCACAGTGTCGGAGCACGCCGGCCATCGGGCCGACTACGAGTGGGAACCGCTGGCGCCAATGGTGCGGCAGGTGAGCTTCCGACAGTCGGGAACGGTGCGGCTGACGACCACGCGGGGCTTCGATGCCTGGAACCGGTTGACCAACATCCAATCGGTGGCCGCCACGGGGCTGGTCAGCCGGCTGCGCTGGACCTACGACGAACGGGGCCAACGGGTGCGGGCCGATTGGGCCGATGGGAGTTGATGGGCCTACCGCTACGATGCCTACGGGCAGTTGCAGTCGGGGCGTCGGTACTGGGCCGATGGCACGCTGGTGGCGGGGCAACAGTTCGAGTATCGGCACGATGCGATTGGGAACCGGACGACCGGGGCCTGGGGCGGGGACGAACGGGGCCAGAGCCTGCACTGGAGCACCAACACGGTCAATCGGCTCAACCAGTACACCAGTCGGACGGTGCCGCCGTACCTGGCGGTCGCGGGCGAGGCGGCCACGAATGCGACGGTGACGCTGTGGTGGGGCACGAACGAATGGGCGCCGGTGGTGCGGCAGGGGAGGTACTGGTACGGGGAGGCGCAGGTGAACAATCGGAGCGGCGGGGTGTGGGTGGTGGTGACGAACCTGGGGGTGGTGCGGGGCAATCCGGACCGGGTGCAATCGGAGGTGCGGTCGGACTTTGTGGCGCAGAGTCCGGAGACGCTGATCTATGACGGGGATGGGAACCTTGTACGGGACGGGCGGTGGGTGTACAGTTGGGACGCGGAGAACCGGCTGGTGCGGGTGATGAGCTATGGGGCGAGCGATCGGGCCGGTTGGCGTCAGGTGGACGGGCCGTACGATGCGCTGGGCCGGCGGATCCGGCAGACGAGCTACGTGCTGAGCAACGGGGTTTGGGTGGTGACGGAGGACCTGAAATTCGTGAGCGATCCGGTGTGGTTCGGCCGGCACATTGCAGAACTGAATGCCACGAACCATGCCGTGGTGCGCAGCTATGTGTGGGCCCTGAACTTGAGCGAGACGCTGGACGGCGCCGGTGGCGCGGGCGGATTGCTGTGGGTTCGGGTGGCCGGTGGTCCGGCCTCGGAAACGCATTTTGTGACCTACGACGGCAACGGGAACGTGTGGCAATTGCTTTCCGCCAGCACTGGCACGGAGGCCGCCCGGTACGAATACGGCCCCTTCGGCGAACCCCTCCGCGCCACCGGCCCCGCTGCTCCCTTCAACCCCTTCCGCTTCAGCACGAAACGAACCGACGCCGCTACGAGGCTGGTGCTCTATGAGTTTCGAGCTTGTAGCCCGTCTGAGGGACGGTGGCTAAATAGAGATCCAGCACAGGAAGCAGGTGGCTGCAACTTGTACGGCTGGGTTCAGAACAACACCGTCGGATTCTACGATTTGGACGGACGTGAAATCGGCGGGATCTGTCCGAAGTGCGGGCAATATAAGACCGGGCCTTGGTGTGCCAACTGCGCTCAGTCGCCGAGACCTCCTGCATTTTGTGTGTATTGGCGCGGTTTTGGGAAGCTGATGTTCCGTATAGATGGCCCATGGTGCGTCTGGACTGCCACACTAGCTGTGGACGTATGTGGCGGTAAATGTCCAAAGACATTGTCAATAGAGCGGAAGATCCCACTGTCGCCGCGTTGGCAACTCACTGTTCTGTTGTGTCTCTGCCCTCCCGGGCCTGAGTTTACCAGATGCAGTGGAAAGGCTCCTTAACAGGGAAGCTGAAGATGTCTGCAATCATTCATCGAGATCCACCCGTTGACAAGCAGGCAGTCAGCCTTTTTGCTCTGAGCTACCTGCTTTCCTGCCTGGCTTACTGGCTTGACTCTGGCATGGTAGCGGTGGCAGCTGGCTTTTGTCTATTCTGTTTTTTGATCCGGATGATCTTTATCAGCAAAAACCGTTCCGATGTGGAATAGATGAGGGTTGGTTAGTTAGCTACGAACGCGAAGCGCGCCCCCACAGAACGATTGTGAAGGAGGTGGTCAGGAGGAGGCGCCTACGAATGCGACGGTGACGCTGTGGTGGGGCACGAACGAATGGGCGCCGGTGGTGCGGCAGGGGAGGTACTGGTACGGGGAGGCGGTAGTGAACAACCGGACCGGTGGGTGTGCGTGGTGGTGACGAACCTGGGGGTGGTGCGGGGCAATCCGGACCGGGTGCAGTGGGAGGTGCGGTCGGACTTTGTGGCGCAGAGTCCGGAGACGCTCATGTACGACGGGGACGGGAACCTTGTGCGGGACGGGCGGTGGGTGTACAGTTGGGACGCGGAGAACCGGCTGGTGCGGGTGATGAGCTACGGGGCGGCGGATCGGGCCGGTTGGCGTCGGGTGGACTGGGCGTACGATGCGCTGTGCCGGCGGATCCGGCAGACCAGCTACGTGCTGAGCAACGGGGTTTGGGTGGTGACGGAGGACCTGAAATTCGTGAGCGATCCGGTCTGCTTCGGCCGGCACCTTGCAGAGTTGAACGCTACGAACCACGCGCTGGTGCGCAGCTATGTGTGGGCCCTGGACTTGAGCGAGACGCTGGACGGTGCCGGTGGCGTGGGTGGTCTGCTCTGGGTGCGCGTGACGAGCGGTCCGGCGTCCGGGACGCATTTCGTCACCTACGACGGCAACGGCAATGTCTGGCAGTTGGTCTCTGCTTCCACCGGCACCGCGACCGCCCGCTACGAGTACGGTCCCTTCGGCGAGCCCCTCCGCACCACCGGCCCCGCCGCTCCCTCCAACCCCTTCCGTTTCAGCACGAAGCGGACGGACCCGGCAACGGGGCTGGTGCTCTACGAATACCGGGCCTACAGCCCAAGCACGGGCCGCTGGCCAAGTCGCGATCCCATCGCAGACTTTGCGTTCCTCCACGACCGCGTGCGCGGAAAGACTTCGCGGCACGTTGTTGAACTCGTAAAGAGGGCCTTGCTTGCCGCGGACACTTTTGCTGGGACCAAACCTATCGACCAGATCGACATCCTCGGCCTTGAGAACGTCCAGATTGTTGTAATGACGGTAATCCGACCACCCGACGCTCAGGCCGGTGTCAAAACCATACACAGAGTTGTTATTGACGAATACGGCAAGATCTCGACTTCATCGACGTTCACCGGTTTTACAAGCGTGCTCGGCTATCCCGTCCCAGGAACTTCGACGTTCTGGCAGTGGGCAGTCGGAACCCATCCGAACTTCACCGTCACGATGATCGGCGATGCGCACTCAGCGGTGCTTCCGCCGTTCATGGACATTGATTACAATTTCGACATAGCACTGAACTTTTGTTCGCGGCAGGGACGCCTGACTGGCAAGCACGACAGTTATCCTTCATACGTCGTGCGAGTTAAAGGCAAGACCATTCACGACTTCCAGCAGCAGTCACTTTCCGGACTTTTGGGAGACGGAGAGGTAACCGTTGATAAGACGTTTAGCTGGTAACTGAGAGCGTATGGACTTTCTCATCTTCCTGAGCATAGTAGGCATTCTGACTGGCGGGCTACTCGCGTGGTTCACCAAGGGCGGCTTCAGAAAGCTTTCTGTTTGCTGTGGCGTTGCCAGCTTAGCCATTGGTGGTGTTGTGAATCTGATTCTCGCCGGCGCGCCAGCGTCTTTCTCAGCAAACTATCTCATGACTGCTGCGTTCTACTTTTTCTGGCCCTGGTTGCTGCTCCTATTCTTGCCCTGCCTTGTGACGGCAGGGTTGATCTTCATCCTGAAGGCCCGACGCAGGCGCGGGTGACGGAATGGGGTCCAGCCCAAACAGTGTAAGGTCTCTAGTTCGCCTCAGGCCATCTCGATAGGAGGTCAGCCATCCAGCAGGCTGCGCTTGATTACGGACGCTCATTTCTGATGGCAGACCAAACGCACCTGGTGGCTGCAGCAGGGGGCCTTCCTCCTCCCACTGCGGGGTATGGATGAGATTGAGTGAATCAGCATGTGATACGAGTTGTTTGAATCGCATGCTGGGATTTGTCGCGGAATGGGGCAGCGTCAGGATTGCTGGAATATGAGAACATTCTGCGCGAGGCGACCAACACGGCCAGCGTCTTTGAGAACAGCCACCTGGGCTGGCGCTAGGAGAAGTATTTCCGGCCGGAACTGGTGGTGGAGAACTCCACGGGTGCATCGGCCTGGGCGTCACGAACATGGCCATGCTGCCAGTATGCTCGGGCCAATATGTGTTGTGGGAAATGAGGGTTCAGCTGATGATGTGCCAGTTGCCGCACGGCTTCTGCTACGATGCGGATAGCAAGCTTGTGGGGGACGGGCGGTGGGTGTACAGTTGGGACGCGGAGAACCGGCTGGTGCGGGTGATGAGCTACGGGACGAGCGATCGG